>JAIUOD010000004.1 GCA_020161405.1 Pseudomonadota bacterium
AGCAAAACCCTCAGCCTAAGGGTGGCAATATTATCAAATCCGATTGGTTGAAATATTATGTTGAAGGCGAACAACCATCAGACTTTGAAAGGATAGTTCAATCTTGGGATACTGCCAACAAAACTGGTGAGACTAATGATTATAGCGTGTGCACAACATGGGGAATCAAAGAAAATTGCGCCTATTTATTACATGTATTACGTCGCAAGCTTGAATACCCAGCCTTAAAGCGTACCATCGTTGAGCATTCAAAGCATCATAATGCCAAAGTCATACTTATTGAAGACAAAGCATCGGGCACTCAGTTAATTCAGGACTTAAAAGCTGACCAGCTTTATGGCCTCAAGGGCATTCAGCGCCCTGCTGGTTGTGACAAGGCCATGCGCCTAGAAGCAGCATCACTACCGTTTGAAAATGGTGCAATATTTCTACCGAAAGAAGCACCTTGGCTAAAAGATTATGTTGCTGAGCTTACTGGCTTTCCTGGCACTAAGCATGATGACCAGGTCGATTCAACATCGCAGTTTATTGAATGGTTCAAGGAACATGGGCGTGAGCCTGGGATTATAACTTTTTATAGGATGCAAGTTGAAGAAATGAGGCAAAATGGACTGGTTTAAAATTAATTTTACCACGAGTAAAAATTATTAAAAAATACTGATTTTAATAAATACTTACTAATTTATTGCAAATTACTTAGAAATAGCCAATTTAAAAAATAATTGTCAATTCAGGTTTTGCTTCTTTGAGAAATTCAAAAAAGAACAGCTAAATAGAATAGCTTAATAATTATTAAAATCTATAAATTTAGTCTAATTTGCGGCCTCAATTACATTTTTGCAACAATCATTATATAATAACTTTTGCCATACCAACTATTTACATCTCATTCCAACTGTTATAATCAGCGGGCGAATTCCTTCATATGAATTAAAATGGGTATTTATGAAACGCACAGTAACAAATTTAAAAATAGCGGTAGTTGGTTGCGGTTATTGGGGTAAAAATTTAGTTCGTAATTTTTCGGAACTTGGTGTACTTGCGGCTGTAGTTGATGGTCATGAACCAAGTGCAATGAAAATGTCTGAGATCTATAATGTTCCAGTGAAAACTTTTGAAGAAGTCTTAGACGATGCTTCGATTGATGGGCTTGTAATTGCTGCTCCAGCTGAAATTCATGCTGAACTTGCTATAAGGGGCTTTGAAGCCGGCAAACATATTTATGTTGAAAAGCCAATCGCCCTTACAGTTAATGACGCCGAATTAGCTAAAGCTGCCGCCAATAAAGCTGGCAAAATACTAATGGTAGGGCATTTATTGCAATATCATCCTGCTTTTGAAAAACTGCTATCTATGGTTAAAGCAGGTGAATTAGGAAAATTGCAATATGCATATTCCCACCGGTTAAGCCTTGGTAAATTTCGCGTAGAAGAAAATGCACTATGGTCCCTAGCGCCACACGACGCTTCAATGATTCTAGCTTTATTTGGCGAGGAGCCTTATAAAGTTACAGCAACTGGCAGCGCCTTTATAACTAAAGGCGTTGAAGATGAATGTCGCCTTGACTTAGAGTTTCCAGATGGCGGTAGGGCACATATTTTTGTGTCATGGCTTCATCCATTCAAAGAACAGCGACTCACTATAATTGGTGATAAGGCATCAGCTGTATTTGAAGATAGTGCGCAGGGACAAGAGAAATTGCGTCTTTATCGCCATAAAATTGATACTTCAGGCGTAGTTCCAAATCCTATTAAGGCGGATGTTGAATATATAGAATTTGGAAATGGTGAGCCGTTAAAACAAGAATGTCAACATTTCTTAGACGCAATGTCTGGCATAGTTAAAACTCGCACCGATGCAGATGAAGCAATTGCTGTATTGAAAGTGTTAAAAGCATAGACTAAGCGCAATTTGGTTCAGTTAAAATTCATCTAATAACTAATATTGGTGGCTTAAGGGGAAAATAAATGGCAAATTCAAACATTCAATTCATTGATCTCAAGGCGCAACGCGAGCGCTTAGGACAAAAAATTGACGATGCAATTATGGGGGCGGTTAATTCTGGTGCTTTCATAATGGGATCACAAGTTAAAGAGTTTGAAAAAAAGCTAGCGGATTTTTGTGGTGCTAAATATGGCCTATCTTGTGCAAATGGCACTGATGCCATTGCCCTTCCACTTATGGCATGGGGTGTGGCCGAAGGTGATGCGGTTTTTTGCCCTTCGTTCACTTTCGCGGCAACTGCTGAAGTAGTTCCGTGGACAAATGCTTCACCTGTATTTGTTGATGTTTTGGCAGATACTTTTAATATGAATCCAATTAGGCTTGAACAGGCTATTGAACAAATCCTTATTGAAGGTAAATTAAAGCCGAAAGCCGTTATAGCAGTTGATTTATTTGGTCAGCCTGCTGATTATCCAAAAATTCGCGCGATTTGCGATAAATATGGTCTTAAACTTATTTCAGATTCTGCCCAAGGTTTTGGGTGTACTTTAAATGGTAAACACCCAATTGAATGGGCAGATTGTCAAACTGCAAGCTTTTTTCCAGCTAAGCCGCTTGGCTGTTATGGTGATGGCGGCGCCGTGGTTACAAATGATCCAATCTTACTTGAAATTATGGACAGTTTACGCGTTCATGGCAAGGCGGTTAAATCTGACCTAGAAGGACGTGCATTTGAACATGATACAAAATATTTAAATGTTCGAATTGGTATGAATAGTCGCCTTGATACAATACAAGCGGCGATACTTCTTGAAAAATTGGAAATCTATGCTGATGAAATCGTGAAACGCAATAAAGTTGCTGCGCGCTACAATGAGGCGTTAAATGGTATTGTTAAAACCCCTGTAGTAATTGAAAATGGAATATCTAACTGGGCGCAGTATACAATTGAAATGCCAAATCGTGATGAATTTGCGGTATTTGCAAAAACAAAAGGAGTTCCAACTGCTTCGTATTATCCAATACCAATCCATCATCAGGCCCCTTATAAGAATTTCCCAGTCGGTGGCAATTTCTTACCTGTTTCAGATGCTGCTGCAAACAATGTAATTTCATTGCCAATGCATCCATATTTAGAAGAAGAAACGCAGGATTACATAATTAATACTGTAAAAGAATTTTGCAAAGGTTAGTACGTGTCAATTAATAATTTCGATGATTATGGACCTCAAATTGAGGCTATGGCCTCTGATTGGTTAGATCGCGCAGAGCGTAATGAAATTGTCGTTGGTATTTTAGGGCTAGGGTATGTTGGCCTTCCTTTGGCTGATGCATTTGTAAGCCGTGGTCAAACTGTTGTAGGTTTTGATGTTGATAAAAACAAAATTGATGCATTACATAATAAAAGATCCTATATACGCCATATTTCAGACGAAAAAATTGCGCGCATGGTTGATTCGTCGCGCTTTAGCGCGACTACTGATTTTAATGCGATAAGTAAAGTAGACGCAATTTTGCTTTGTGTTCCTACTCCACTTAATGAAGAATATGGTCCAGACCTTAAATATGTTGAAGATTCATGCAGAATGATTGCACCACATCTTCGCAAGGGGCAGATGATAGTTTTAGAATCCACAACTTGGCCAGGAACATCTGAAGAAGTTATGCGGCCTATTCTTGAGGAATTGTCAGGTTTAAAAGCCCATAAAGACTTCGCACTTGCATATTCGCCTGAACGCGAAGACCCAGGCAATGAAAACTATGGAACAACTGATATTCCAAAAGTTGTAGGTGCAAACACACGTGGTGAGCGTGATATGGCAATTGCATTATATTCTAAGGTTACAACTGCTGTTGAAGTCTCAAACCTAAAAACCGCTGAAGCAGTAAAGTTGATGGAAAACATCTATCGCCTTGTTAATATTTCACTTATCAACGAGCTAAATGTCGTGTTCAAAGAAATGGGTATTGATACATGGGAAGTTGTGAAGGCCGCAAAAACTAAACCCTTTGGTTTCCAAGCTTTCTATCCAGGCCCCGGAATTGGCGGACATTGTATTCCGATTGATCCATTTTATTTGACATATAAAGCAAAAGAATTTGGCGTTAGTTCAGAATTTATTGAGCATGCGGGGCGCGTTATGCGTAGTCTTCCAAAAAACGTAGTTGATTTAGCTGAGAAAAATCTTAAAGAGCGCCTTAAATCTGATTTGACTGACGCAAAGGTTTTGGTTTGTGGCCTAGCATATAAAAAAAATATTGATGATATGCGCGAAAGCCCGTCTTTACATATCATAGATGAACTCCGTGCCCGTGGCGCTGAAGTTGTATACCATGACCCTTATATACCATTCGTAGAAAATTTCCATGAACATCCAAGCATGAATGGTATGAAGTCATTAGAATTAACACCAGAAAACCTCGAAGAAATTAGTTGTGTAATAATCACTACTGAACATCGCAATGTTGATTATGTTAAATTAGCTAAATTAACACCTTTTATTATTGATACACGCAATGCGACGGGCGATATTTATGCGAATTTCACAGATAAAATTATTAAATCATAGGAATTAAAATGACTGATAGAAAATATTTCGTGCACGAATCTTCGTATGTGGATGACAATGTCGAAATTGGCGATGGTACTAAAATATGGCATTTTAGCCATATTTTACCAAACTCTAAGATTGGCAGTGACGTTTCAATTGGTCAAAACGTGTCCATTGGCCCAAAAGTAAATGTTGGAGACGGATGCAAAATCCAGAATAACGTTTCACTTTATGAAGGTGTAACGCTTGAAGATGATGTATTTTGTGGACCTTCATGCGTATTTACTAATGTAACAACTCCTCGCGCTTTTGTTAGTCGTAAATCAGAATTCGGCAATACTTTGATTAAGAAAGGTGCCTCAATAGGAGCAAATGCAACTATAGTTTGCCCAAGAGTTCTAGGTGAATATAGTTTTATAGGTTCTGGCGCAGTTGTAACCAAAGATGTTAAACCACATGCTCTTATGGTTGGTGTCCCTGCACGCCAAATTGGATGGGTATCTAGGACAGGTGATATATTAAGCGAAGATCTTAAATGTCCACGCACTGGCGAGATTTATAAATTAGTCGATGGAAATTTAGTTTTGCAGATGTAAGTTAGCCCGTTTACATAATGATATATTTTATGATTTAAACAGTTAATTAAATATCTTTTAGGGCATTTAGCCCAAATTTAGATTAATTACACCTTAGAAAGAAAGTTATGTAATGTCAGATTACAGTAAACCTCTCAAAATGGCGGTCTTTGATATATCCGAATCATTTGCAAGGTTAAATTTATGGTGGATGCTTGGTTTCAACGATTTAAAGGCCAGATACAGGGGGTCTGTTTTAGGTCCAATATGGATTACTATTGCGCTTGGTGTAACTGTGGGTGGTATAGCGGTTTTATATTCAGGACTCTTACATACTAAAATTGACACTTTTGCACCATATATTGCAATATCACTTACTATATGGGCATTAATACAAACTTCACTAGTTGAAGCATCTTCTGTTTTCGTTGTAGCGGCAAATGTAATTAAGCAAACTGCTTTGCCAAAGAGTGGGCACGTACTAAGATTAGTGTTTAGAAATCTTCTTATATTTGCACATAATTTTGTGATTGTAGTTTTTGTAATGGTTCTTTTTAAAGTAAAGGTTTCCTTATTTAGTTTGCTTGCTATCCCTGGTTTTTTGTTATTACTATTTAACTTAACTTGGATGTCTTTAATCATCAGCTCTTTATCTTCTCGATATAAAGATGTCCCACAGATTGTTTTAAACGCGATGACATTCATAACTATAATGACGCCAGTTTATTGGCAACCTAACATGATACCAGGTAGAGAGTGGGTACTTCATGTAAACCCTTTCTATTATTTGTTAGAAATTGTTAGAAAACCAATCCTTGGTGAGCTAGTTGATATACAAATATGGCTTGTAGTTTTAGTGATGTCTGCAATTGGATCAATTTTATCACTTAGCCTATTTGCCCAAATGCGCGGCAAAATTGTTCATTGGATTTAAAATGTCTATACGTGTTTCAAATTTAACAATCGATCTTCCTCTTATAGATGTTAGTGCTAACTCACTACGTAGAAAAATTATTAACCTTGCCGTTGGTGGCAAATTCATGAAAAAACAGTCGGGTGATTTAATAATTCGTGCGATTGATAATGTAAGTTTCGAAGTAGATGATGGTGAAAGAGTTGGCGTTGTAGGCCATAATGGTGCCGGAAAAACAACACTACTTCGTGCAGTAGCAGGTGTTTTTGAACCGCGCGCTGGAAAAGTTATTATTGATGGTAAAATCACTGCACTTTTTGGGGCAGGAATAGGACTTGACCCTGAGGCGACTGGACTAGAAAACATAGTTCTTATGGCAGCATATCTGGGTATGCATATAAAAACTACAGACCCTATTGTAGAAGATATTATCGATTTCTGTGACTTGAACGACTATATAGAGTTGCCTGTAAAGGTTTATTCTACGGGTATGTTGGGAAGATTAGCATTCGCCGTGGCAACAAGCTTTAAACCTGATGTTTTAATTTTGGATGAGTGGCTTGGTGCAGGTGATCAGGCATTTATTACAAAAGCTAATAATCGTGTTACTAATTTTGTAAACAATGCAAAAGTAGTTTTACTTGCATCACATGCTACAAATATAATCGAACAAATGACATCAAGAGTTCTATGGTTGGATCGTGGAAAAGTTAAATTTTTTGGCGATACAAAAGAATGGAAACAATTGCATGATGAACATTTGTCAACCAATGCCTAATTAACAAATTTCAGCCTTTTATATAATGTATTAGTAAGTTTAAAAATTGCCGCTAAATTTGAACCTGAACTCTCTACATCCCTAAATATTTCAAATTTTTCTAATAATCCCCATGAAGCACATTGATTTATATGGTATTTATAATTTTCCAATACTTTTAAAAATGCAGATTCAACAATATCATGCGACTGAATATTGGCAGAAAAAACAGCGTCTTTTATTATTTGCTTTTCCATTTTCTGAAAAGAAATTAGCTTCATTTGCCTATTATACCAGTCATATGCTCTTAAAAATTCAGTTTCAATAAAGCTCAGGTCAGCTAAATATTTGCTATAATCTAGTGCCTCTTTCTTTTGTAATATTCGTGCAATTCGCTTTAAAGCTCTTTTTCTATTTTCTATTAGCAACTTAATATTCACAATTTTATAATTGCGAGATTTGAAAATATTAATCTGAGAAGCCAATTTTAAAACTTCATATCTAGAATATTCTAACGGCTTTTTTGTAAAAACCTCTGTATCAAATAATGGACCATGATTTTTTCTATTGTATTTCTCGTCAAGTAATTTTTCTGTAAATATACTCTGTAGACGCAATATATTTGCTTTATATGTAAAATTTCCGCTACCAATTAATTTTTTATGGACATTATTTGCAATTTTCTCAAGATAATTAGTATCTTTGAGCTTATCAAAAACTTCATTTATATTTGAAAAATCATCTTTAACAGGAATATAGTCTTCATTTGCAACGATTAGTCCAGAATAATTACCACCAATAAGCACTAACGGCGTTTTCAAAAATGCAGCTTCAAAAATGCGTGGTGAAATTTCGCCGATTTGTACTTTAATTCCATATTTTTCAATTACTGACTTAAACTCTTCATAACTTGGCTCGACCCTATTTGTATGAATATATTCATCGTATTTGCGTTTAACTTCACCATCAAAATCAAAAACCTCAGACCCAGATTCAGAGCCCAGAACTGCTCTACAATTAGCTAAAAACTCCAACCACTCATTTGAGTTTAGTCTAAATTCCTCATCTACTTCTATGTCGCAATTCAATCTTATTTCATTACAAGCACGCTTAAATTCTACGCCTATTTGTTCTTTTAGATATCCAAGTCTGCCATATCTTGCGCCAATTCTTCGCCCCCTATAACCAAGAAATATTTTTCTTTCACTTACTGGAATTATTTCAATATCATTTGGAAAATTGTCAGGCACAAAACCAGTATGACAATATACAAATTTTGCTTTATTTAATAAGTTTTGCCCATATACTTTTGGAAGAACAGCATCGGGCAATGATGTAAGCACAATATCAAAACCTAATTCTTCAATCTTTTGCTTAGTTTTGTTTACAAAATCATATTCATCTTGAATACTAAGTACTTTTAAACCTCTGTATTCTTTAAGTTTTTGAGACCATGATTTAGATACATAATCATCAAAGCAATGGCGCAGACAATAATTATTAAAAACTATATCAAAATCGTTAAAATCTATTTCGATCTTATCATCTCTAATCGCAGGTATATAATAAACTTCAAAATCACTAAAGTCAGCCCATGATTCAATATAGGCTCTACCCGTCACTGACTTTACGTTATCAACACTATATCCGACTAACATGCGGATTTTTTTTGTCGGCATAGCCTATTCTCATATTAAATGGTATATGTAGCGGTAAAGATAGAAAAAATATTAGTCAGCATAATACAATCAAATTTTAAAACATTATATAAATTATTTTATATCGACTAAAGGTGCATTAAATTCTACATCTGCACGCGCACTATCCCATGGTTCCTCAAGCCAAAACAGAATTGCAATATCCTGCCCTTTTTTCGCGCTAATATTAATCCTGCTAGGCTTATAATCATAGTTTGTAATACTATTTCCGTCTTGGACGTTATTAATCAACTCGGTTCTTGAAAAATATTGTTCTTCTCCCCCCATATTATCACTATATTTAAGCTTAGCATCTTGGAAGTTTCTAAATAACAATGCGCCAGCACCAAAACTCGATACATCACCACCCTTTGATAATATATGTGCAGAAAATTTAGGGAAATAGATAGTAATATCGCCATCTTTATCCTTTGAGGCAGTAACTTTACATAGGAGACCAACCCTTACCAAATCTTCATTTTCAGTTGAAGCTTTGGCCAAATAAGGTGTTAGGTTCCAGAAAGTATTACCTGATTTATCTCTTAAATAATTTGGCGCCCAATCAACTACTTGAGTGCATTCATTCTTGGCAAAATCAATTGGCATACCTACAGGCTTTGGCTCCATACTATCACAGCCATCAATGCCCAAAACAAAAACTAAAACGGCAGAAGTAATAAGTTTATTTTTCATTTTTACCTAAATTTTCCAAGAAAAATATTTAAAATTCCAAACAAATACAATTATAAATACTTTAAATAGGACTGCAATAGTCACAAAAATCCCACTCAGTAAATGATTCCCTTAGCCAGTCATCCTGGATTGCAACTTCAATGAATTTTATAAAATCTATAATCAGACCATTAGATTTTAACTCATTGATATAGACAACAAATATTTGCTGGGTATGTTTAGTGTGTGGCCTAAGTGGATAGCAAACAAATTCCATATCTTCAACATGTAATTTGCGATTTAAGTTTTCGGCAAACTTTGCAGCCGTATAAATTCCTGATAGGCCACAACCCATTTTGTTTAGAAAAAGCGTGAGCCTAATACCAAAATCATTAGGCGCAGACATAGAATTCCTACAACTTTCAAAAAAGGATATTTTTTTTAAGTGGGCCTTAATTAATTTCAAATTTTGTTTGCCATCATTTCCGTGAATCTCATGTATCTCTTCAAGTACTTTTTTTGCATATGCGCCATAAAAATAGGAGCCACTTTCAATCAGTAAGTTATAACATTCCTCAGACATTTTGGAGCCAACCTCAGTATTTTTAATAAATTCTTTAACCTCATTTAAATTTGAAAAATTTTCTTTTAATGGAACGTAATGTATCCAAGGCTTCATACCCTCTAGATAATCATCTTCAATAAGAATTTGACATGTTCTTGATGCGGCTGCCTCGATAGTACGTGGGCCAATCGCGCTAAAATCATATATGTCTTCACCTGGAAAACAGACTTTTTCAACTTCTTCAAAAACTGCCGTGGGGTTAAGCGCATAAAAATCATCAACTTTTCTTTTCAAGTCACCATATTTATCCATAAGACTAGCACCGCCTCTAGATCCTATAGTATACTTACAATCACCTAAGAAACGAAGCCAATCATCACCAATTAGAACATCCTTTGGATCGGTTGAAATACTTACTTTTAAATCATCTTCTTTGACTAAATCTCTAAATTTTAAAGCAATTTCGCCTTTTTTTTGAGCACCTTTGCCTAAATAAGCCCGTATGAAATTTACCCGCGTTCCAACATCCCAGTGACGTTCGTGAAATCTTTTTCCGAAGCTAGCAATTTGTCCAATACGTTCCGTCTGAAAATATCCAGTTAATACATATTCAAATTTCATTTTATCAAATACTGTTGGGTATAAATATTTGGTATCTTTTGTTATACTTGAAAATACTACATCAACATTCCACTCATCAAACCATTTGTCCAATATGATATTAGCGGTATACTCATCTTGAGGAATAGCAATAATCTTAGCTCCAGATTTTTTTATAAAACTATATCTTTTCTTTATATCTTCAATATTTTGTAATACACGATAAGATAGAAAACAATAGTTCAAAATAACTGCATCAAATTTTATTTCCTTTAGTTCATTAGTTATTGGTGCAAAGATGTGGTGAAGTAAATATATGTTGTTAGAATCTTCCCTTGGAATACTCAATACATGATCAATATTAGTAAGGCGGCTATTAGCACCTAAGGCATGAAGAATCAAAATTGTTTTCATTTTTTTGCTGAATTTAGTATTTAATTATGTAATTTCATTCATCTTATCGACTTGCTAACAACTTTTGACAACAAATAATAACAGTTTATATAACAAACTATGTCTAGAAATTTAGAAAATTGGCCATCTTTAAAACGTATTAATGAAAACAAACAGAAAATTCGTTCTGATTTATCAGGATGGAATATTGAAGGAGCATTTGAAAAAACTTTCGATATATTGCAAAAGAACAATGACAAACTAAGCCAAGCAATAGACTTTATTACGCCGTCAATTTTGACGAACCGTGCTGTGGATAAAGTTTATGATTTAATTTCTACAAATTGTACCATTTTGAAAAAATGTGAAAGTTTGAAAATTGGTTATCTATATTCATGGCTTTTATTGGATGATGGAGTACGTCCATCTGCTTCTATTGCGGCAAATCTAAAAGAAGAAATTTATAAAAACTATAATGAATGGGGCTTAGGATGGGATTTGGCCCGAATTGAGAGATTGTCTAATACTTCATCAAAACACAAAGGCTATATAAAATCATTATCGCCAGATTTGTATCGTGAAATTTACCTTAATTCTATTTCGGCAAAATTAGATATTGTAAACACACGAGCCACTCTTGAAAAATGTTCAAATTCATCATGCATTGATGTTGGTATATCGCTAGCTTTAATACTAGAAAGACGGGGTGAATTTTTACTTGCTGCTAAAGAATTAATTGTAGTCTTAAACAAATATAGCAAAAGTGAATCTATAATTGAAAATGAAGTATATATAAAACTTTTAATCAAAGCAGGCGTTTTATATGTACAATCTGAAAAAAAAGACGAAGCAAAAAAAATGTTTTTTCTCGCCTTCAAGAATATTCACTATTTGAAAATCTCTTCTGAAAACAAAGCTTATCTCTATGATCAAATTGCTTTTATTGCCAATAGTTACGGTATGAATAAAACTGCTTCTATTGCATATTTGCTTTCTGCAAAAGGTATTCATAAATATAGAGGTCGACGTGATGCTAGCTACCAAATTAATTTAGTTAGAGCAGCAGAGATGCTAATTTGCGCTAAAAGATATTATTTAGCTTTATTAGTTTCCCAAAGATGCCTTGAAAGTGACAAAATCGATTATTTCTCTACAGATATAATGGCAGATTGCCTTTGCCAATGGTTAAGAAGCAACCTTGCACTTGGAAAAATTCACAAAGCTACAATCAAATTATGTGATTTCTTGCATCAAAGACAAATAAGAAGTTATAAAATAGGAGTTTATCATTTTTCTATCTTATTCAACACTATGAAATATGATGGGCTAGATGAAATAATCATAAATCATATACAATCATGCATTATAGAGTTTGCAAATCATTATTCAAATTTTGTTAATGATGACTGGTCTTTAATTTTAGAAAATTATAATAGCAGCTTTCCAGTTAACGAAAACATTGAATTTAATTTTGATTTTTCAAATTTAATAAACAAGTCTGCAGCAATAGAAGCTAAATTCAAGAATTGTTCACCAATAATAAATAATAGCAAAAAATTTGGTTTCAAATATTATGCTATTAACATTTACAAATCTATATTCAAATCTAAATAAAGATTTAACTTCTAGCCAGTTTGTCTGCTATGACCAATATGGCTTCACCAATATCATCAATTTTTTCAGCAATAACATCGTACTTGTTATTGATTTTATCAATTGCATTACTTAGGGATTTAATATTTTGTAGGGAACTATTATTAGTCTCTGCTAATTCGTATATCTTAGCAAGCCCAACTTCCATTACTCCATACTTTACTTTAAGTTCATCAACAATTTCTGTTATTTTGGCTGCTGACTCATTTTCACCCTTATTATCTAGTAAGGCTCTATTTATAGTTTGAAGAAGATTTAAGTGAACCAAATCATTATCTTTGTTTTCCAAAATAGTTTGGTTAGTTTTTCTCATTAAATCTATAACCGTGTGAATATTTTTGCTTTCATTAACTTCTATTGCTTTACCAACACCAACCTCAATTAAATCAAGCTTAATCTTGATTTCATTTGCTATTGAGGTTAAGTTATCAGTAAAATTATTTTCGGCTTTATACTCAGTTAAAACTTGATTTATATTCTCGATAAATCCTAAGATTTTTGCTTCATCGCGCTTCATATCTAAAGAATTTTGGTTTACTTCTTTTAATATCTCGCATGTAGCATCATTTTTATTTCTATTTTCTACAGCCTCAAGTGTTTTTACAACACCAACTTCCAAAAATTCAATTTTTGACTTCAGTTCATCAATCACCGTCTCTATCAATGATGATGAAGATAACGAATCAATTATATCAGATTTAAACACGGATAAATCAGAACTAAATTTCAACAAACTAGATGCTATTTCCCCATGAAGGGATAATGCTATATTTGTATTTTCATGTGACCTGCCTTCAACTATACGTTTTAGCTCTTCGAGTCGCAGTAAAACATCTTTTAAAAGAAACCATCTTGGCCCATGCTTATTATCATTAACTAAATTCATATTTCCCTCAAATTTCTATAACATTCGGTTAGTTTTTAAGAAAAACCACATTAATTTCTAACGATTTAACCAGCCATTTTTTAACAAAATTATATAAATCTGGATAATTTATCTGTAATTCAGATACCCAATTCGATATATTTTCCTTAGAATTTTTTATAAACGGTTCAAGAAAATCAAGCCTAATATCTTGGTTTAATGCACAAAAATTTCTAATCGGATTATCAGCTGCAAAACTAGCAATATTTAAAGTATGCGCACCTCTGAATACAGGCGCTACTTCTGAAGAAGTAACAAAGCTACAATTAAATATTTTCTCAAAATGAAGTCTTAATGAGGCAATATCGAATTTACGCAAATGAATAAATTCATATCCTACATCATTATCCAAATAAACGTCTAAATAGTCTTCAAGTGGAACGCGTATTATTATTACGCCTCCAGGTTTTAATACCCTAAGTAATTGTGCAGTACAATAATTTAAATCCAATACATGCTCTAGAACATCTGTACAAGTAATCATGTCAAAACAATTATCAACATATGGCATGTCCTCAATTCTTGACATGGCTACTTCAACGTTCATGCCTCTTGCAATCTTAAGGTATTCCATTGAAATATCAATGCCATACCAATTATAATTATCGAGTCCATTTTTTAATCTTGCCGTGCCAACACCTACATCAAGTATATTATAATTTGGTTTTGCAAAGCGGCGTATCAATTTCCTTGTACTTTCTTCTAATTCCTCACTTAATTCAGTTGCCATGAATGGATTTTCGCCATTTAAATCTAAACTGGAAACATGGTCATGTGCTATGTTTACATAATTTTCAACATAAGCATCCATCTTTGAAAAAACTGGGATTCCATCAATAATTTCTATTGGAGTTGTTTCAAATTGAGGATTTGGTCTTTTTACATTATGTCTGTAATAAACATGTGAAACTGGTCCACCTCGATAAGTGCCTTCAGTAACATCAGCCGAAGATTGTTCTAATAGACTTCTTACCCTTTGCGCAAGTCCAAATTTGTTTGCACTTTGGGGTAATTCTTGTTTTTTAACCGCAATGCTCTTATCATTATAAAGTGAATTAATTTTATTTGAAATTTTTTTCAACTCAAACCCTCAAAAAAAAACAAACATGGATAATTTATATTTTTAAATAAACGCAAACAAAGCCGACAAAGAATTATTAAAGGCTAACATTCTTATACAAGCTTATTCCCTTTCGAGTAAATGTATTTCTATTTTCAATATTTTTTCTATTTTCCTTTACAAGTCTAATCAATGAATTATAAATTGGTTCTGAAACCTTGTTCCAATTATAAGTTTTTTCGAAGTATTGATTCCCATTATTGCCCATTTCATTTCTTAATTTGCTGTCACTTGCAAACAAATTTACAGTATTCACAAGCTCCTGAGAATTTTCAAATTTACATACAATGCCTGCTTTTGAATCATTAATTATTGAACTTACAAATAGTGTATCATTGGCTAATATAGGAATTCCAGCAGCCATATATTGAGAGGTTTTATTTGGACTGCAATTTGTATAATTTATTCCAGCCTTTCTATATGGTATTATTCCAACATCAAATTCAGAAGCTGCTGCTACTAATTCATCTTCTCTAACAGCATCTAAAAACCATATTCTATCGTTTAAAAGCCCCGTCCCAAGCGCAAGCGCTTCCATTTGAGATTTGAATTCATTGTTAGGCCCACGTAAATACAGATGTGCGTTGTTACTAGTTAATTCCCATGCATCAATCAGCAGCTCGATACCGCGCCCAGCGGAGAATGACCCTTGAAATAAAAACCTAATGCGCCCACTGTGTTGCCCTCTTTCTTTAAATTCTAACCTAGAGCTCAAAGGCTCACAATTGGGAACGATATCATAACTATTTCCATAATCTTCCGACATTATTTTGGCAATACCATTACTAACGGTGACTCTTGAATCAGTCAATTTAGAAATCCTTTTTTCAATGCTGCGCCAAAACTCAGCCTCAAATTCTAATGCACGAACATCCATTTCTGGCCAATACTCATGCGCATCGTATAAAACTGGTACACCAAAAAGATCTTTTAAAATTATTGAAGGAATTAGCGCACCAAAATCTGTTGCAATAATTGCATCTATATTACGGATTTCAGATGCTTTTTTTACCAAAGTATATGCTGTACTTACTATATAGTGTAAATACCATGAAAAATCTGGAATTCTTTCATGGCCTACTGGTGCCCCGAAGTAACTAGCAAGATCTTCATGAGAAAGACTAGATAATCTATTTAATTGTCTTAACTCATTTAAACAAATACATGCATCTTCTTTAGTGCCAATCATTTTACCAATTTGATCTAAATCGGCATCACTACATAAATCTCTTGTTACAGAATATAAAAGGCCACCACGTTTAGTTGTTTTAATAATGTCAGATTTTAAACCACCAACAGAACCAATTTGATGGACAACCATTGAAGTTGGCACTTGGGATTCAATCCAATGTAGCCTTGGATCTAATGTGGGTTCATGTGGAGCAACAAGCAGTATATTTGTATCTGCAGGCCAAGAATTATAATTTGATTTCTGATTTAAGTTTTTTATTTCAATTACGTTCTTTATTTCAATATCAATATTTTTGACAAACTCTTCAATCCAATAGGTTTTAGTTTCTATAATGTCACTATAAGCCCTTTCAGTGAATTCTTTTCGTTTATTATTGTCTAAAAGTATTTCAACGGCTTCATCTAAATTTGATAAATCCCTATTTAACTCAAAATAATGCGTTCCAAGTTGTAAAACATCAGAATATTCGCCCTTGAAAAGTATCTGCATACATTTTGCAGCAGCAGCTTCAAAATGCCGTGGTGAAAGTTGTTGATAATTTACATTATATTCAAGATGTTCAATTCTTGAAAGAAACTGTTCGCAATAAAAAGGATCGTCTCTATAAGGCCCTAAATCAGCCTCAGCTTGCCTACAAATCACCTCGAGATTTCCATCCAAGTCAAATACGCTTGCCCCTGAAGCTGCACCTAAAGTAGCCTTACAGCTCATTAGAAAATCAAACCAAGATTGTCCACCTATTCGGTCTTCCCAACGACTAGAAATATCCAATTTCAAACCTGAATTGCGTAGTTTTAACTTTACATCTTCACCAATAGTTCTTTTTTCATATGCAAGACGACCAAAATTCAACGGCTGAATTGAACCCCGATATCCGATATCAATAGGTCTATCACTATCAGAACTTTTTAAATTCCTTAATTTTGGTGTAACATAACCTGTCAGCATCCTTATAAATTTCGTTGTATCTCTAGATACATCTGGATAGATTTTAGAAATCTCTTCATTAGGAAGGCATGTTAACACAATATCAAAACTAACCTTCGCAATCCATTGAGATATTTCTCTGAAATTATGATTTTCATCTTGTTTCATTAAAATTTTCACCCCTTCAAACTGGGTGAAATTAGGATTAATTAAGCTATCAAGTTCTTGAAGGTTTAAAACGCTGTATGAAACAGTGTTATGTATAATTATGCCTTTATAATCGCTTAAATTTATATAGGATGGAATTTTTAAATACCCTGAATCTGGCCTATGCTCAAATAAATTTAGTGGAATTATTTCATATTCTGAATATCTCTGAATATTTGCAATTGTCTCTTTAACAGTAGATATTCCACTTGGATCATACCATGAAACCAATAGTAACTTTTCAATCTTACGATCCAAGCGTCTACCTAATAAAGTAGGTCTATCAGCAAAATACGACATTATAAAACTAAATCCTTACCTTAATTCAAATTATTCTTTATTTGCGTTTTCTATTTTGAAATTTATTTGTTGTTCTACCCAATTAATCTGATTTTGTTTCTTATAAAATTTTATTAGCATCTTTAAAATCATGAATATTTGGCAAATCAGGAAGTAACTTACACCAATCCCCCGTATTTACCAAGAGTATTGGCTTTTTAGTAAGGATATATTCCGCAAATTTTCCAGGCAGCGCATGTGATTTTTTTCCGGAAACCAAAACTAGCGCATCCGCCCCAAGCTGTAATGCTCTCGCTTCTTCAATACTTTTCTGGCCAAGATAGATAATTTTATCTTTATATTTAAAATTATCTATTTGATCTAATTCGTCGCCCGACAATCTACCTGCAAGCCATAACCGTGCTTCAGGGCGTACAGATGCAAAAACTTCAAACTCATCCAATAATGGCGCAAATTCTGATAAAGGGTTTGACAATGAAATAGAGCCAGTATGCACCAAATTCAAAGTATCTTTTGGAAAATTAAATGGCGCACCATCAAATTTCAAAGCTTTGTGCCCAACTACTAATCTTTTTATTTTTTTGCCTGCATATCTATAAGTGTCATTCATAACTGCTTGAGATACTGCGTTAATTTCATCACATTTTTTAAAAATAAATTTTGCAATATTATTTTCAATGAATGCCCTAAATGGATTATTTAGAATTTCACGCTGCGAGGGAGAAATCCATGGGTCACGAAAGTCAGCACACCATTTCACACCTGTTTTTGCTTTTAAAATGTATGCAGCAATATGTAATGATTCTGGCGGAGAAGTTGATATAACTAAATCAAATTTTTTTCCTGATTTAAGAATCTCATCAGTAAGATTTAATACCCATCTAATTTCTGGATCAGGCAACAAAAACCATGTTCTTAAATAAAAACCTATGCTTTTAATATTATTTTCGATATTAATATAATCGCTTGAGTATGCTTTTGACGGAAAATCCGGATGTTTTGCACATATTGAGTTTTTATAATCAATACCTTCAGGGCCACCGATGAAAACTTCATGGCCTTCTTCTTCCAATTGATTTACCATGTGTAACAAGCGTCTTACAGCACCCGATGGCTCTGGTGCAAAGTAACGTGTTAATAGCAAAATTTTCAATTTACTCGCCTATCTCATAATATTCGGCCCAATGTCCAAGGTTGGCAATTCGCCACAATACCCCATTAACAGGCTCTTTGCTATCTAGTGAACTTAAAAGCTTATTTACCTCTGCTCGATTAAGAAGCGTAGGAAATCTATCAAAACAAATTTCGACACCTTTTTTAACAAATTTTTTCAAAGGCTCGTGTAGCCAGCTATCTTCTGGAGTAGAAAATCCTAATTTATCCCTGCGAAACAAAACTTCATATGGTAAAAAATCACCTACGCCTTCACGCAAAACTTTTTTAGTATCACCGCCAAAAATTTTGTGCTGCTCCCCTAATCCTATAGTAAATTCAATTAAATCAATATCTACAAATGGTACCCTTGCTTCAACTGAATGTGCCATTGAATTTCTATCTTCATATCTCAATAGCATCGGTAAATTCGTACCAACTGTAAGCGCAAGACATAAATCACCAATATTGTCTATTTGACCTAAATTATCACGTAGCAAGGCCTCATTCATTGTGCTTCCTGATTTGGGAGCGAATTTTTGTAAATCCGCATCTAAGGCAATATTAACACTATTTGATATCTGTTTTCCTTTAAACAAATAAGGAAATTTCATTGCAAAGTATTTTTGGAAAATCGAAAAAAAAGAGACATTATGCCAGATTTTCCGCTCAATGATTGTACGCATTAACGAAAATATTTTTCGTCTTTTCCAGAGGCTTTGCTGATAAAAATCAAAAATACCATGATAACCAGCAAGCTGTTCATCTGCACCTTGCCCGTCTAGTACAACTTTTATTTTATCTTTGCCTATGGCTTCAAAAACAAAATATTGTGCAAAAATAGATGTTGAGCCAAACGGCTCATCTTGAATATAAATTAGTTTTTTTGCAACATTTTCAAGCCTATCTTCATCTATACTTACTAAATTCGGACGGCATTTATTGTATAAATTCACGCAATTAATATATTTGCTTTCATCAACTTTTGTTTCAGGAAAGATTACACTATAAGTTCTAAAGTTTTGAGGTTCATCAAGTAGTTTACATGCTACCCCAACAACAGATGAAGAATCTAAACCACCAGACAAGCAGGAGCCAACGGGAACATCAGCACGCAAATGGATTTTAATAGAATTAATAAATTTTTCCCGAAACAAAGTAGCCGCTTGCTTTAGGCTAATTTTTTTTTTCTTAATCTTAGGTATTTCAAACCAGCGCTTTAAAATAAGCTCAGGATTTGAATCTTCTAAATTAAGTACGCCATAATGGCCAGGGCGAATTTGATTAACCCCGTCAAACATAGTCTCTTCCGTATGGTCTGTGGTCATAGACATCAAAAAATCCCATGTTCTAGGGTAATTTAATCTTCTAGATACACCGTCTAAATCATATATTTGCTTAATTTCTGAACCAAAAGCAAAACCATCTTTAGTTTTTACAAAATATAGTGGCTTAATTCCATATGCGTCACGTGCAGCATATAGTTTATTATTGTTTTTATCATAAATTATACATGCAAACATACCGCGAATTCTATTAAAAACTTCATCGCCCCAAAACATGAATCCGTTAAGTAAAACCTCAGTGTCAGAACTTGTTCTGAATTCAACACCAGCAATTTCTAACTCTTCGCGCAATTCCTTATAATTATAAATTTCCCCGTTTTGAATGATTGTATAAAAACCCTCAAGCGCAACCATAGGTTGGTTTGCTCGGGCATCTAAATCTATAATCGAAAGCCTACGATGACCAAGGCATAAAATGCCAGAAGGTGTCGAATATTGCGCCCATCCTTCGCCATCTGGCCCTCTATGAGAAATTCTATCAAGGCGCAATTTGTCTGGTTCAATTCCGACAGAAGCATATAAACCGCACATTACGTAAGAACTCCCTTATATAGCTCATCAAGTTTTTTTGCCTCGTTTTGCCCTTTCAAAATCTTTGCCGCAACTCTAGAATTTAACTTCATTTGCATGATTTTATTTTTATCTAAGGCATTTATGGCCTTTGCAATATTAGCTTCACTAGCACCTTCAATTAGGGTGCCACAACCATATTCATCAATAAACCTTTTCATTTCTGGCAAATCAGAAACTAAAAGACAAAGTCCAGCCTGAATATATTCAAAAAATTTATTGGGTAGTGCAAAACGATTTTGTGCTGAATAATTAGGTAGCGCAAAAAAACCAACGTCAAATTCGCGTGCAGATGCAACCAAATCAATCATGGGCACAGGAGATAAGAAATTAACGCGATTTTCTAGATTTAGCGATGATACTAAATCCTTTAGGCTTTCCAAATATTCTGTGCTCGCAGGGCCGCGAACATAAAATGTGAATTCTTTATTCCAATTAGCAATGCTTGATATTGCTGCTTCTAGCCCCCGCCCCGGCGCAACAATACCGTGATATAATACCTTTATTTCATTTCCAACTTCAGGAGCTCTTTCATTAATTTCTTTATATTCTGGCGCATTTAAAATTTCTATGCATGGCACATTTAAATCATATGTTTTTTGCAATTCCTTCGCTATTGATAAAGAAACTGCACTTAAGGCCATTGTTTGTTTAATAAATTTTTTTTCAATATTCATTGCTATTGGGCGTTCAAAAGTCCGCCAAGCCCAATTTTGGGCATATTCTTCAAGCGCGAATTCATGGCTATCATACACAACTTTCCCACCAAATTCATTTTGTAGTGCAAAAGCAACGGGAAGCGCAGTCCAATCATTTGCTACGTATATATCAGCAGCACCAATTTTCTTTCCAATATCTATAAATTCATCTATCGGCAATCTACGTTTTAGTTTTTCCAGAGCATCTTCCTTAAAACGATTTGGAAGCACCTTTAATGAACGCAATATTCGCACAGGCCAGCCAATATCTCGCCTAATAATTTTTGCAGTTTCGAATAAAAAATCTGACAAATTTCGTTTAAAAAGCCTAAAGAAGAAAGCAAAAAAACAAATAAAATATGATAAAAAAAACGCGAAAGAAAACCAGATTATTCTTCTAGCTTTTTTATAAATCCCTTTTGCGGGAGGATTAGTTATTAATTCAGGATCATTGATATTTTCAGCATGCTCATTGACTGGCGGAGAGTAAATTTCCCATTCAGGTTTATTTGATTTACCATAACCAAAACCAATAGCACATACATCCCAGCCTAATTTTTTTAGGCCATCATTATTTCGCCTTACTCTTGGATCATCTAAAATTGGCGAAAAAGAAATCTGAACCAGTTTTGGCACAATAAACCTATATAGTTTGAATTAAAGATATTATTTCCTCTACACATTTTTGCGCAGAGTTTCCGTCACCATAATCAGGTATTTTAGTTCGCGGTGACTTAAATTCAGGCATAGTCCATAAGCGATTCCAACCTGAATTAATTGTCTCAACCCATTCGGTTTCATCACGAATAGTCACACATAGTTTTTCATGGAAATATGCTTCTTTTTGGAGGCCTCCACTATCAGTCATAACATCAGTACATGCTGCCAATAAAGCGTGCATATCAAAGTATCCAACTGGGTCGATCAAAATAACATTATTATCAGTGCCTACAATTTCTTTAATACGATTTCGTATGCGCGGATGTACAGGCCACACTATTTTTTGCGCTTTAGATTTTTCAATTATATAGTCTATAATTTCAAGAAAGCGCTTTTCATCGTCAGTATTTTCAGCGCGATGCAAAGTACATAATGTAAAACCTGATTTTGGAATCTCTTGGTTTGCAAAAACATTTGCAAATTTAGCACCAAATTCTTTTGCATAAATTGTTGCGTCAAACATAACATCACCGACTTTAAGATATTTTGCATTAACGCCTTCATTTTTTAAATTATCAATGGCCGAATTTGTCGGACAAAGTAGTAGGCTTGATACACTATCGGCAACAATGCGATTAATTTCTTCTGGCATTCTTTTGTTGAAACTGCGTAAGCCTGCCTCAATATGCACGATTGGAATGTGAAGTTTTGCAGCAGCTAATGCACCTGCAAGGGTCGAATTAGTGTCACCGTAAATTAATACCGCATCTGGCTTTTCTTCAATCATGGTAGTTTCAAGTTTTTCAAGCATTCTTCCAGTCATTTGACCTTGCGGGCCGCCACCTACTCCAAGATTATGTTTAGGTATAGGAATATTCAATTCCTCAAAGAATATATCGGACATGTTCGCATCAAAATGCTGACCTGTATGAACAATAGTTTCTTCAATGTTAGGAAATTTTTTTAATACACGTGAAACCGCGGCAGCCTTAATGAATTGAGGCCGCGCACCAACAATTGTTAAAAGTTTAAAACTCATAAATATTTCTCGATTTCAGGAACCATTTTAATGTGTTTAGCCATTGTTTTTTTAATGTAATCAAGATTATCCTTGGTCCATGCAACGGTACGTTTAATACCTTCCTCTATTGAAACCTCGGCAACAAAACCTAGTTTTTCGCGCGATTTTGTTGGATCACCAAAACGCTTACCTGATGTATCCCAATCACGTTTTGGATTTATTGCAGCCGGAGTCGGATTTTGCGCTTCCTTATTTATTAATTCAGCCAAATGTAAAATGGAAGTCTCAACACCTGATGCTAAATTATACGCTTCAGAAGGCTCACCTCTTAAAGCTAAAATCATCAGGCCGCGAACTAAGTCATCTACAAAAATAAAATCACGACTTGCATCACCACCATTGTCTAATGGCAATGCTTCTTGATGAAGCGAGCGGAATATAAAAGTTGGTGTCACATTACGCCAAACTGTGTGCACAGTGCCGCGCCAATGCCCCGCACCCAAAATCTCACCTGGGCCATATATATTTTGGAAACGTGCTTTCACAAACGGAAGGCCATGGCGTGTATAATAATAGTTTCCATAAAATTCGCCGAAAAGTTTTGACAATGAATATGGGCTATCATGGAAAAGCGATATTGGTGCATCTTCCGGCGTTGCAGATGGAGCATCAAAAGTTTTTTCCGCTACTGCACACCCAGCCGCCGCATAAACTACTTTTTTGATTGATTTAATATCTTTCAAACGCTCAAAAAGGCGTAGACTAGTAACAGTATTATTGTCATGGTCCGCAATAGGGTCATGTATTGAAGACTGATTACCATGGTAACAAGCTAAATGCCAAACATAGTCCAAATCATTAGGGATTTGCGCCAGAACACGCTCATCAGCAACAGAATAAGGTATTATTGAAACTCTGTCATCTGATGGTACATTTACCATGTCGGCACTAAGAAGATTATCAATAATTAAAACCCGTTCTACATCGTTTGCTAGTAGCATTTTCACAAGATTTGAACCAACAAAGCCTGCTCCACCAACAACTAAAACTTTTTGACCTTTAAAACTTAAATCACTCATTATTCTTGACCTTCAGGTTTCTTTACATGCGAGTATACAGTTGCCACGCCATTCACATCATACCATTGTAACATTTTTTTGATGGTTTGTTCAAAATCAACTTTGGCTTTCCAATTAAATGTCTTTTCAGTTACAGTTGCATCAAGCACCATAATTGGCGTATCATCTGCGCCAACAGGAATTATTGGAACTTCTGTTTTCAGCGTTATTCCTAGATATTTAACAACTTCATCAAATACGTCTTTGATTGTATTGCCTTTACCAGTTGAAACATTGAATACGCCTGTTGGCGCATCATCTTGTAGTACAAGATCAAACAATGAGAAAAAGTCCGACATATCCAAAAAGTCGCGCACACTGTCCGAACAAAAACAACCTTTTCCAGCTTTTAAGCGTGTATAAAAAGTAGGTATTGGTCCAATTGAAAGACGCGGGCCCGTAACGTTTGCAAGACGCAAAGAAACAACAGGTAATCCAGACATCAACAAATATTGCTCACCCGCAGCCTTAGAAATACCATAAGAAGAAAAAGGCTGCACAGGGTGGGTTATAGGAATTGGGGTTTCATTTGGTATGCCATAACAAAGCGAAGTTTGAAAGTTAATAAACCTTCTAACGTCATGCCTTATGGAAGCTTTGGCAACATTAATAGTGCCATCAATGTTAGTGTTTGCATCTTCTTGCCAATTATCAGGATCTTTGTATGACGCCGCAGAATGAACAACATGTGTAGGACGGAATTTATCAAAAGCACTGTCTACCAATTCACGGTCATATACCGAACCTTCAATAACTTGAATTGATTTAGAAAATCCCTCAAGTACAGCGCGGTCAGAAGTAGCAAAATTATCAATCACCAAATATTGATTACCATTTTCACCATATCGATCAATAATATTAGCCCCAAGGCAGCCTGCGCCGCCGGTAATAAGCACCCGTTGATTTGTCATTTAGCTAAGCCTTTTTATCTTCTAATTTAAGGTGAGTATATTCGCCATGAACACCGTGCTCTTTGTAATACTCAACAGCCTTATGAACAAAATCATCGAGTGGTGTAAACTCTATTTCGCCAAAATCTTTAAAGGTACGCGATGGGTCTAATAGAATTGAAGCAGCATCATCAGAGCCCAAAGGCATTTGATCAGGAGCTGGATAATGATTTAGCTTCATCGCTTTAACAACAGCATCATAAAGCTCTTTTATCGCAATATCTTTACCAGAAGAAAAATGATATGTGCCGCTGCCTTTCCCATATGCAGCCTCTACAGTAACTTTTGCAAGGTCGCCGCCATAAACGAAATCACGGCGCGCAGGTGTAACAAAACATTTTTTACCATCGCGAAGGCGGCTGTAAAAAATCGGCAACGGACCAGAAACATTTCTAGGACCAACTACGTTTGCTAGACGGAAAGTTACAAAATCCAGACCGGAAATTGCTAAATAATCTTCTGCCGCTGTTTTAGAAATTGCGTAAGAAGAATTAGCAGGGAACTTAAGGTGGTCAAGTGAAATAGGGCTTTCAGTTGGTTTTGTGCCGTAACAAAGCGCAGTCTGGAAATAAATAAATCTTCCTACTTTGTGATCAACTGATGCCTTCACTACATTTGCGCCGCCAACAACATTTGTCATTGCATCAGAGTACCAGTCTGTTGGATCTTTATAAGAAGCAGCAGTATGAACAACTACATCTGGCTTATGCTCTTCAAAAAGAGAATCAACAAGGTCTTTGTCAGCTATTGAACCATTAATATATGTAAGCCCATCCGCCTCTTGAGCAAGATGTTCACGTCGTCCAGTCTCTAAATTATCTATTGCAATTACTTCATTGCCTTTGGCAAGTAGCATTTCAGTCGTAAGTGAACCAACTTGACCGCAACCGCCTGTAACAAAAACTTTCATAAAAATCCTCACATAATTATTAATAAAACTAAGCATTATCTACCAAGAACACGGTAAATAAATTTTCGTCTATATGCTATATCTTAACAGATTATTCAAACTAAAATCGCACGATTTATAGTTATTTTTTGAACTTCAAAATTACTAATTTTTAACGTTATAAGTCCGGTAGTCTTTATATTCATAATTTCCATACACTCATTTAATTGTATAACTTCAGTAATTATTCCATTTTTCTCTACATTCAAGACATTAGTGCCATCATTGTTTTTAATTATTGCAATATCTAATCTTAATTTTTTATCTGCTGGAACATCAAAATTAAGATATATATTACCTACTTTCTTATCATAGACAACATTTCTGCCAATTGAATTTATTTTACCCAAAAAATTATACTCGAACCCATCTAATGGTATTTTGCATGTGCCGTTACCGTCATAAATTATATCTAAGTGTTGATCATCAAAAATGCTTTCAATTGGATTTCCATATTCTCTTACCCATTCTTGTAACCACGGATCTGTAAGGTTAGAAATAATTTCAAAGTTTGCACCGTTAATCATATCATCGGCAGATATTATTTCATTTTTATTGGATGGATTAATTGCATAAGAAGCATAGCTTGGATCAATGTAACACCACTTTCCATCAATTTTGACTTCTACTGCGACATGACCAGCATCTGTACGTTTTGCATCTTGTTTAAAAAGTTGCAAATATCGACACTCAATTCCTATCATTTCAGCTATATATATATACGCAGAAACAATTTGCCCACATAAACCAAAACCCTGATCAAGCGACATTTGCGGATTAACATAATTTCGTTTATCTTCAGCGCGACTTAGGAAAAGCGGCGCAGAAAGAATCGCATTCACGTATTTCATGCAATATAATGCCGCATATCGCATATATTTGTTTTTGTAATAATTCGGCTTATTTAATGCATCATTTCCTGAATTAAAAATAATATCCAAAGCATATGCTGAATTATATGCTTCCTTCATTATTCTTTTTGCTAAAGCACTGCCGTCAACCGAAAAATTATCTTCAAACAATTCAAATGTTTTATTAGCCATGTCATAATTTTCATATTAATTATTTTTTACAATAGTATAATTACCAAATTTAGTTATAGTTTTACAACTGATAGTCACAAATTTTCACAGCTAAAATAATGACAAAAAAAACTTCTTGATGTAATCAAAATATTTTAATTGATAGGTTTATTTTATGTGCGGTATTGCGGGAATTTTTTCACTTATTAATCAACCAATCCATGACTTAGACCGTAGATTAAAAGTAATGAACAAGGCAATAATCCATCGAGGCCCCGACGGTGACGGCATACATATTTCAGCTTCCCAGACCGCTGGTCTTGCTCATCGACGCCTTGCAATTATTGATTTATCACCAACAGGTGCACAGCCAATGATTGGCAATGATGGTATGGCATTAGTTCATAATGGCGAAGTTTATAATTATGTTGAAATGCATAAGGAACTTAATAATTTTTGGAATTTCAAAGGTCATTCTGACACTGAAACTATCTTAGCGGCACACGCAAAATGGGGCGATGAGGCAGTTAAAAAATTTCGCGGTATGTTTGCATATGCGAGGTGGGACGATAAAAATAGGCGCGCCTTCATTGCGCGCGACCCATTCGGTATTAAGCCACTATATTATGCGATAGTAGATGATAAATTCTATTTTGCATCTGAAATGAAGGCAATATTACCGTTCTTACCTGCAATCGAAACCGACGAACATGGCCTTGCTGATTATGTTGCTTTCCAATTTCCAATTCACGAACAAACGCTATTCAAAGATATAAAACAATTACCACCGGCACATAAAATCATTATTGAAAATGGCCAAATAAAAATAAATAAATATTGGGATGTAGATTATTCTTCAAAAGCCAATAAATCATCTAAAGAATTTGAAGAAGAATTAAGAAGCCTACTTGAAGATTCTATGCGAATTCATCTTCGCTCTGATGTGCCAGTTGGTGCATATTGTTCTGGTGGTGTCGATTCTAGCTTAATCGCCCTTTTATCAGCAAATTCATCTGAACAAAATCGTGATTTTTTTCATGGAAAATTTACGTGCTTGCCTGGATATGACGAAAGCCAATACGCACGAGATGTAAGCAAGGCCGCACATGGGAAATTACATGAAATCGATATAAATGCAGATGATATGATTAATAATGTTTCCAAAGTTATTTATCATCTTGATCAACCTGTTGCTGGGCACGGCTCGTTCCCGCAATATATGGTATCTGGCCTTTGTTCGAAACATGTAAAAGTTGTTCTTGGCGGACAAGGTGGTGATGAAATTTTTGGCGGCTATACGCGTTATGTTATTGGATATTTAGAACACGCATTACAAGCTGAAATTGATGGTACCGCAAATGAGATAAGCACACCAATCGCACTTAAAGATTTGATTGGAAACTTAGCAATGTTGAAACAATACAAGCCAATGATGAAAATGTTTTTTGCTAATGGCCTTTTTGAACCATTTGCAAATCGATATTATAGGTTACAAGGTCGCGCCGCGGATCTGAAAAATGAAATTGCCCTTGAAGATTTGCCAATGGATGACGTTTTCACACGTTTTGAATCTTCTTTTAATGGTCCCAAAATATCACAAGATGCTGTTTTTGATAAGATGACACGCTTTGATTACAATCACCTTCTACCTGCTTTATTAC
The DNA here is from genome assembly GCA_020161405.1 of Pseudomonadota bacterium. Classification (GTDB taxonomy): domain Bacteria; phylum Pseudomonadota; class Alphaproteobacteria; order Caulobacterales; family Aquidulcibacteraceae; genus Pseudaquidulcibacter. The sequence continues at coordinate 28,140 of JAIUOD010000004.1, forward strand.
AAGTTGAGGACAGAATGGGAATGGCACATGGTCTTGAAAGTCGCGTTCCAATTCTTGACAAACCAATTGTGGAATTTGCTGCGAGTTTGCCAATGCGTGAAAAACTAAATCATGGCGAGACTAAGATAATATTGAAAAACGCCTTCTCAGATATACTGCCACAATCAATTTTGAATCGAAAAGATAAAATGGGTTTTCCTTACCCAATTAAAGAATGGTTTGAAAATGAGATGTCTGATTTCATAAGAGATACATTCAATTCTCAAAAATCTGCTAATAGACCATACACAAATCATAAAGAAATTATTGCAAATCTTGATAATAATGCTGCATTTTCACGTAAATTATGGGGTTTATTAAGCCTTGAGTTATGGTATCAAAACTTCCACGATAAGGCTACCGAAATTAAATATACGGCATAATCTATTACATTCATGGATAAGTCATTGAAAAAGATTGTCATCACGGGCGGAGCAGGTTTTATTGGCTCCGCTCTCACGCGGTATCTTATTAATAATACTAATGCCCAAGTTCTCGTAATTGATAAACTTACTTATGCGGGCAATTTAAATTCGCTTGAAGATGTTTGGAAAAATCAAAATTTTAATTTTTTAAAAGCAGATATTTGTGACTTTTTATCAATAAAAGAGGCATTTAATAGTTTTGAACCTGACCAAATATATCACTTAGCCGCCGAAACACATGTTGACAGATCAATTGAGGGGGCAAGTGCATTTATTGATACAAACATTATAGGTACGTACAACCTTCTAGAAATTTCGCGTGAGTATTTAAGAAATAACAAAAAGCCAAACTTTCGCTTTATCCATGTATCCACCGATGAAGTTTATGGCACGTTAGGGCCTGAAGGACTATTTAAAGAGACTACCCCATATGCTCCCTCGTCCCCATATTCTGCTTCAAAGGCTGCCAGCGATCATTTAGTCAAAGCATGGTTTCACACCTATGGTTTGCCATGCATTATTTCTAATTGCTCTAATAATTATGGCCCCTATCAATTTCCAGAGAAGCTTATACCACTCAATCTTTTAAATGCACTTGAAGGTAAAAATATTCAAATATACGGGAATGGCGAAAACGTGCGTGATTGGCTTTATGTTGACGACCATGTACACGCTTTATATCTACTATGTGAAAACGGGCGAATTGGTGAAACTTACAATATTGGTGGCCATAATGAGCGAACTAATAATCAAGTTATTTCAGTGATTTGCAAAATTTTAGATGAAAAGTTTCCCAATAATGCATCATATTCTAAATTAATTAATTATGTGACTGACCGTCCAGGACATGATGCGCGCTATGCAATTGATGCTACAAAAATTGAAGCAGAATTGGGCTGGACTGCACAAGAAGATTTTGAAACCGGAATTCGCAAAACAATTGAATGGTACCTAAAAAATCCAAAATGGTGGCAATCAATCCGCGACGGTTCATATCACGGTGAGAGATTAGGTTTAATTTGATGGAATATGAAAAGTTCGCGATAGAAGGGCCAGCATTAATTAAACCAAAACGCTATGAGGATACACGCGGTTATTTTATGGAAACATTTCGTGAAAATTGGTTTCGCGAAAATATTGCTGATGTTGAATTTGTACAGGATAATCAATCATTTTCTTTCATAAAAAATACAATTCGTGGTCTTCATTTTCAAAAGCAACCATTTGAACAAGGAAAATTGGTTTCCTGTTCAAAAGGTTCAATATTTGACGTCGCAGTAGATATTCGCGCAAACTCGCCAAGCTTTGGTATGTGGATTAGCGCCGAATTAAGTGCATTAAATGGATATCAATTATGGATACCACAAGGCTTTGCGCATGGCTTTTGTACGCTTGAAAGCGAATGTGTAGTTGCTTATAAAGTTACGCAATATTACTCCCAAAATCATGATGCAGGAATTGCTTATGATGATGAGAAATTGAACATTAAATGGCCAATCAACCACGTTGCAGTAGTATCTGAAAAAGATAAAAAACAACCTGAATTTATAAATTTATACAAATAAATCAAATACAAAAATCATTTTAGATACAAATATTTTGATTTATAACTTGGGGTTGGCAAAACATCGTTAGTGAAATAATAATCGTAATATTTAAATCAAAGGGATTAAAATGAAAGGCATAATTTTAGCAGGTGGCTCTGGCACTCGATTGCATCCAATGACCATATCAATTTCAAAGCAATTAATGCCAATTTATGACAAACCAATGATTTATTACCCGCTTACTACGCTTATGTTGGCTGGAATCCGTGATATTTTGATTATAACGACACCGCACGATCTACCGCTATTCTGGCGCCAACTGGGCGATGGATCAGATTGGGGAATTAATCTTATATATAAAGAACAACCAAATCCAGAAGGCTTAGCGCAGGCATTTATAATTGGCGAAGAGTTTATTAGTGATGGTAATATATGCCTAATTCTTGGTGACAATATCTATTATGGTAATGGCCTTGAAGAATTATTGGTAGCTGCTACAGATTTAAAATGTGGTGCAAATGTATTTTCCTACCATGTTGCTAATCCGCAGGACTATGGTGTTGTCGAATTTGATATAAATAAACATGCAATTTCAATTGAAGAAAAACCTATAAGCCCAAAGTCAAATTGGGCTGTAACAGGTCTTTATTTTTATGATAATCGAGTTGTTGAAATTGCTAAGTCACTAAAAAAATCGGCACGCAATGAGTATGAAATTAGTGATATTAATAGGATTTACCTAGAAAAAGGGCAGTTAATGGTAAAAACGCTTTCACGTGGTTTTGCTTGGCTCGATACTGGAACACCGGACAATTTATTAGACGCAGCAAATTTTATGCGAGTTATCGAAAAACGACAGGGAATAAAAATTGCATGCCCTGAAGAAATAGCGTGGCGAAAAGGCTTTATTGATGATAATCAATTCAACAATCTTATTAAAAGGTTTAAAAATAGCGATTATGGAAACTATCTCTCATCATTAATCACCCACAACAGAACAGATAATGAACGAAATATCTAGGTTTTGTTAAAAGCAACTAGTCTACTCCAAATAAGTCGCGTGTATATACTTTATCCCGAACATCCAACAAATCATGTCCAATACGATTGGCAATAATTACATCTGAAACTTGTTTAAATTCATCAATATCACGTATTACGCGTGAGCTGAAGAAGTTGTCTTCCTGCAAACTAGGTTCATAAATAATGGCTTCAATGCCTTTAGCTTTAATTCGTTTCATTATACCTTGAATTGAGGAATCTCGAAAATTATCACTATTGGATTTCATAGTAAGGCGGTATATTCCAACTATCTTTGGTTTTTTGGCAATGATTGAATCGGCAATAAAATCTTTGCGTGTGGTATTTGCATCAACAATTGCACGAATTAAATTTTGCGGAACCGATTTATAATTTGCCAGTAATTGTTTTGTGTCTTTTGGCAAACAATAGCCCCCATATCCAAAACTTGGGTTATTATAATGCGAGCCAATGCGTGAATCTAGGCACACTCCTTCAATAATCTCCCGCGAATTTAGTCCCAAAGCCTCTGCATATGAATCAAGTTCATTAAAATATGCAACGCGCATTGCAAGATATGTGTTGGCAAATAATTTTATAGCTTCGGCTTCATCTGAATTAGTGAATAGAATTGGAATATCTCGCTTCATTGCGCCTTGCGCCAATAAATTTGCAAAAACTTTTGCACGTTTTGACTTTTCGCCAATAATGATTCTTGATGGGTACAAATTATCATAAAGCGCCCTACCCTCACGTAAAAACTCAGGCGAGAAGATTATATTTTTGCAATTGAATTCATTGCTTACTCTTTGCGTATAACCAACTGGAATTGTTGACTTTATTACCATTGTTGCGCTAGGGTTAACTTCTAAAACATCCTTGATTACAGCTTCAATTGATGATGTATTGAAATAATTTGTATCGGGGTCATAATTTGTTGGGGTTGAAATTATTATAAAGTCAGCACTCTTATATGCATCCTCTTTGGACATTGTAGCCAGAAAGTTAAGCTTCTTATTTTTTAAAAAGCCCTCAATTTCTGGGTCAATTATGGGAGAAATTTTATTGTTTAAGGCATCAACTTTTTGCGCCACAACATCCAAAGCCACAACTTCATTATGCTGTGCCAATAAAACTGCATTTGATAGACCAACATAACCAATACCAGCGATTGCAATTTTCAATTTAGTGCCCTTTTCATCTATAATTTTAATATAGTAAATTGCACTCTTTATAACAATGTATCGTTGCTGTTTTATAATCCACAAAAGTCGCACTTGAAAAATAAATAACAATAACCATGTTATGACTAAGGCAATAATCCAATTGGAGGTTTATCATGGCCAAGAAGAAATCAGATGTGAATGAAGAAATTGTAGTGGGCGAAACTATCCCACCTGATGTTGAAGCACCAGAAGCTGATAATGCCAAGGATGCGCGCAAATCTTATGAAGATTTCTTCTCTGCTAATGCGGGCGCTTATTCAAAATTATTTGAGCAAGCCCAAGGTCATTTCACAAAAATCGCCGACATAGCCCAAGAAGTTTTTGAAACATTGGTTGCGCAAGGCAAAAAAGTTGAAGAAACTTTGAAAGAAAAAATGGAAGAAACCCACGCAACCGAAAAAGCCAAAGAATTCGCTGAAAAAGCGGAAACTTCGGCAAAAGAATTTGCAAAAAAAGCCGAAGAGCAAGCCAAAAAATTCCGCGAAGAATATCTAAATGATGAAAAAATCGCAGGTTTTAGAAAAAGCTTTACGGACGCGGTTGAACCGATAAATATTTTCGCTCTAAACAAACAAATCGAAGAATTAAATGCAAAAGTGGTAAGCCTTGAGGCTGAAATCGCAACTTTAAAAGGTGAAAAACCTGCCGAAGAAGCGCCAAAAAAGAAAGCCACTAAAAAGAAAGATGCATAAGCCAAATGGCTGAACAATTTCTAATTGATACAAAGGACAAAAGCGCGGCATATTCCGCGCTTTTGGATGTTTATAAATCCGTTATTGATGGCGAAGACAATGAAATTGCGCGCCTTTCAACTCTTATAAGCCTTTTGACAAGTACCTTTGGTGAACTTTTTTTTTGGTGCGGTTTTTATATGGTTGATGAAACCAAAAATAATGAATTAGTGGTTGGCCCCTATCAAGGAACAATGGGTTGTTTACGTATTCCATTCACCAAAGGTGTTTGCGGCAAATGCGCGCGCGAAGCCAAAATCCAAATTGTTGATGATGTTCACGCAATCGCCGATCATATTGCCTGTGATAGTCGTTCAAATTCTGAAATCGTGGTTCCTATTTTCAAAAATGGCAAATTACACGCGGTTTTAGATATTGATTCAACCGAATTTGCCGCATTCGATGAAATTGATGCGCACGGCCTTGAGGAATTGGTAAAAATTATCTACGCATAATTATGGCAAAAGAAACCGCAGGCACATTGGCATTAAAAAAAGCAGGGATTGCCTTCACCCCCTATCCTTACGAATACGACCCAAACGCCGATAAAATCGGCATACAGGCCGCCAATGCATTGGGCAAAGCGCCAGAACAGGTTTTCAAAACCCTTATGTGCGAAGTTGATAAAGCGCCCGCATGCGTGATTATCCCATCCGACTGCGAAGTTTCAATGAAAAAACTTGCCGCAGCCTTTGGCGGCAAATCGGCAAATATGATGAAACCTGATGCTGCCGAACGCATGACAGGCTTTAAAGTCGGCGGCATTTCCCCCTTTGGTCAAAGAAAGCAAGTAAAAACCTTTATCGACGAAACCGCAATTTTATTTGATGAAGTGCTTATAAACGGCGGCGCACGCGGGCTTTTGGTTGGGGTAATTCCAAATGATGTGATTGAGATTTTAAGGTTTGGTTTAATAGATTTGGTTGCTTAAATGCAGAATTCACAACTTTGATAATATAAGGCCTAAAATCATATTTTGTGTAAAAAAATTATTCAAACATATTTCACTTCTTTAATTTTGACAGACCCTATAAAATTAATACCTTCCCAAAGTTCCAATATGTCATTTGGCTTGACTTTAAGTTTAATTTCTTCGCTGTCGATTACCCCCAAAACAAAAGCAGACACTATGTTTAAATTTTCACTTGCAAAAACCTCGAGAAGAAAACAGATAAAATAATTACCTAAACCAGCATAGCTTGCTTCATGATGTAAATTAAATCCGCGTTTTGGCTTAAGCCGGCCTTCAACAAGTAATTTTGAAAAAGCATTATCAATTGGCTCAACTAATAATTCATATCCAGCAGATTGCATTATATTATTATTTGCATTTAGCATAACTAAAAACTACTCTTTTACTTTCAACAAGTATTAATACTATAATAAACTAAATAAAATTATCCACGCTATATCTATATAATATATAATTCGCTTATAAATAGAATACGAAATGATAGCAAATGATAGCATTTTGGCTAATTTAAAGGGCGAAAAACACCAAGGTTTTGATTTTATATAATTTTACAAAATCACAACCTCAATTTTTGATAGCAAATGATAGTATTTATCGCTTATTTAGCTTTTAAATTGATAGCATTATGCTAAAGGCAATTATAGATTTTTATAGGAAAATACTTTGTCTGATATTGCAGTTTTAGTTGTTGGCGGCGCGGGTTATATTGGTTCACATAGTGCGAAAGCGCTTAAAAATGCGGGTTTTTTGCCTGTTGTGATTGATGATATATCGGCGGGGCATGCGCATAATGTTAAATACGGCCCATTAATCAAAGCCAATATGAATGATAAAGCGGCAATTACGGACGCTATCAAACAATATAATCCCCAAGCTATAATGCATTTTGCCGCATCTATTGAAGTTGGTGAAGGTGAAAAAGACCCGCTTAAATTCTATAAAAATAATGTTGCCAATTCCATTGCATTGTTTGATACGGCAATTGAAAACGGCGTTAAAAATATTGTGTTTTCAAGCACGGCGGCAACATTTGGCGTTCCGCAATCAAAATATATTGATGAAAACCACACACAAGAGCCGATAAATACTTATGGTCGCACCAAATTAATGGTTGAAAAAATCCTTATTGATTTAGGAAAAGCACATGGCGTTAATTCGGCGATTTTGCGCTATTTCAATGCCTGCGGCGCAGATCCAGATGGCGAATTAGGTGAAGAACATAATCCCGAAACCCACCTTATCCCCAATGTTTTGGCATCAATTGCAGGGCGTCGCACTATGCTTAGTATTTTTGGTGATGATTATGAAACGCCAGATGGAACCTGCGTTCGCGACTATGTCCATGTAAGTGATTTGGCCGATGCCCATGTTGCGGCCTGTAAATATCTTATTGAAAATGGCAAATCCATTGACCTTAATCTTGGAACCAAAAACGGTAATTCAGTACTTGAAATCATGCAGGCCGCAGAGCGTGTGACAGGTCTTCCCTGCTCGCGCGAAATATGCCCGCGCCGCGCAGGTGACCCACCATTCTTAGTTGCCGATAGCACAAAGGCACGCCAAACAATCGGCTTTAACCCAATAAGAAGCGATATTGAAACAATCTTAAAAGATGCATGGAATTTCCACAAAAAGGCGTGGAACATATAATTTTGAAATATGTAATTGCTTTGCCTAATTATTGACAAATTTATATATAAAAAGCACATATAAATTATCAATAATGAATTTTGGAAGCACAAATGGCAAATAAAATTAAGTTATTCGGCACCGCGCTTGTTGCATCACTCATGTTTGGGGCAAACGCATTTGCAAAAGATGCATTGGTGCATATGCAAGGTAAAACAGGCGACCGCGAGGCATATTATATTACATCATGGATAGTTTGGGACAGAACAGACACAAACAATATACTTGGTGCAGTTGCCATAAAAGAATTGGCGGTTACAACTATATATGAAAGTGCGCAAAAGCCCGAAATGGCAAGCATGAATATTCAGTTTGAATGCCCTTCTGCAATTTCACGCATTGATAAAAAGAATAATGTAAAACCATTAGTTATTAGTGGCCCTGTTAAGTTTAAAATTGGTGCACATAGTTATATTTTGCCACGTGAAAATTTAAAAACAACAAAAGCAATTCCTGAAAGCCAGTGGCAAACCTCTGACACGCCTGTGCTAACAAAATTACATCAATATGCGTGCTATAATTATGAGATTGACACTTTGTTTCGCAATACAATCAAACAAAGTGAGGCCAAAAAATCATTTGATATTAATTATTTTCGCGCGGGCCTTACCAAACTTAATATGAGTAATGATGTTGTAATTCTTCCACAAGGTCAGGCCTCAGATTTAATATTAAATACATGGCGTCAATTTTGGCTTGAAAATGAGCATCCAGACCCAACAGGTGCATGGCATACAAAGCCAACCAAAGAAGATATTGAAAAATACAATGCCCAAATGGCAAAAAATCAAGCGACACTTAATGAATTAAGGGGCAAAGCTGAAAAAGAGTTATTGCCACAAATAAAAGATGCACAACAAAAATTTGCTTTCCGTGATGAAGCGGCACAAGTACGCGGTAATCGCAAAAAGTCGAAAAGTGAATCGCTACTTATCCAAGTTTGGGAAAGCAAAACCGAAGACGATATTCTAAGAAAATATGGAAATCCACATTTTATCAATAGCGGAAATACCCATATTCTAACCTATGGTAATACCTATGATAATACTTCACTGGTTACTGATTTAAACACAGGCGCAACATGGGAAGAAGGCGCTTATGCAAGTTGTGATATTAATTTTATTACAATTCCAGATAACCAAGGCACATTTAGAATTGCAGATGTAAGAATTACAGCCGAAGAAAATAGAGCGGGAAATTCGCATCGCGTTTGCCAATCATTATTCGAAGTTCCAAATTAATTTATATTATCAAATTCAAATACTAAAGGCTTGTTATTATGAGCAAAATTAAAATATTACTTTCCGCATCTATGGCATTTGCCCTTATTTGTGGAACGGCAAATGCACAAATCACCGTAACTTCAAATTTTGATCCGGTAAAAAGTTTAATTGATAAATCGGCACCTGAAATCAATGTCGTTGAACTTGATAAGAAAACTTTGGCCATCATTATGCAAAATATTGAAAACGGCTATTGGTCAATTTCTCAAGGTAAATCGGGTGCGCCAAAGGGTGAATATTGCACTGCATTGTTTGTAAGAAAGGATATGTCCGTATCACTTTCTGGCCCTGGTGGTAATTATAAAATGGCTTTGTTGAACTTCATGGGCCTTGATAAAAGTGCCTTCCCTACGCCAAACGGAAGTGAAAAAATGAAAATCAATTTCAAGCAGGGCAAAGAATCCCCTGTTGATATTACGGCAATTAATACAAGCGTGGCACTTCCAAATGGTGAAAAAATGGGCGTAATTTCTTTACCTGTTCCAACAATTCAAGCGCTTATGGATGGAATGGAAGATAATTATAGATTTGTGATTAAATATAATGGCAACCAAATTGCCGATATAGAATGGAATAAAGGCCTGCTTGCACGTGATGAGTTAAAAAAGTGCCTCGCAGGCAGCACGACACCATTCACCACAAAGCTTAAATAAACAAAAGGCTTGGATTTCTCCAAGCCTTTTTTTAAAATTAATGGCGACTGCGACAGGATTCGAACCTGTGACCGTCCGCTTAGAAGGCGGATGCTCTATCCAACTGAGCTACGCAGCCATTATAATGATGAATTCGTTTAGCAGAAAAACTTTATTCAACCCAAACCCAAATAACATAAAATAGTGTCAATTATTTTTGAAAACCACACCTCAAATAATATTTATTGAAATTGTGCAGTAAGACACCGTGATGAACCCCAAAAAGTTGCAGACTTTTTGGATAAGGTGAAGAATAAATTTGCCTTTGGCAAATTTTATAAATCAGTGACTCCAAGGTTCTTTGCGGTTTGTATTGAAATTATCAGAATAGGCGCGAATTATGCGTTTTACTGGTTTTGGTTCAGTAACCACATAATCAATATTATTTGATTGTGCATATTCAATTGCCGCTTCTTTTGACGGGAATTTAATTCTTAATTGTGATTGTGTGTCTGATGAAGATGTCCAACCCATTAAAGGGTCAATAGAACGTGCAGAAGATGCACTATGTTCCAAAACCCAAACACCCAATTTTCCACGTCCAGATTGCATTGGATTTTTTGCCGGTGAATAAATACGTGCAGTCATAATAAATTCCTATTTCAAAGCCTTATCAACAGATTTGCCTTAAAAAGTAAAGCCAATTTTGCAATTTTTATAGCATGTTTAAAAACACTATAATTTCACTAAAATTTAAACTTAATCCAATATAATTAATAACAATAAAGGCTATACAAACGGGGTAAGGGTTTGACAAATACAGTTTTTCGCGCACGTGCACCATTGCGACTTGGGCTTGCTGGTGGTGGTACAGATGTTTCGCCATATTGCGATGAATTTGGTGGGGCAATTATCAATGTAACAATTGACAGATACGCCTATGCATCAATTCGTTTGCGCGCAGATAATAAAGTAGTTTTCGTATCAGTCGACCAAAATGAAACCGAAGAATTTTCAATTGGGCAATTAATACCTGATGTTTCAAAACTAAAACTACATCGCGGTATTTTTAATCGTATGTTCAAACAATATGGCTTTGCTCGCTCTTCTGGTTTTACTTTAACAACCCATGTTGATGCGCCAATGGGTTCGGGGCTTGGTTCATCATCGGCACTAATGGTCGCAATGGTTGCAGTTATGCGCGAATATTTGATTTTGCCTTTGGGTGAATATGAGGTGGCGCGCCTTGCATTTGATATTGAACGCGTTGATTTAGGGCTTCAAGGTGGTCGTCAAGATCAATATGCGGCAACATTTGGCGGCTTTAATTATATGGAATTTGAGGCCAATGAACGCGTAATTGTAAATCCACTTCGTATGCGCCCACGCATCATGAATGAAATTGAAAGCTCAATTCTTTTGACCTTCTCTGGCGCATCACGCGAAAGCGCTAAAATCATCGAAAACCAATCAAAATCAGTATCTTCAGGCGGCAAATCATTAGAGGCAATGCATCAATTGAAATGCGAAGCCAAGGAAATGAAAGAAGCCCTATTATTTGGCGATATTGCTAGAATGTCAGGAATTTTACGCTCTGGCTGGGAAGCAAAAAAACGCACTTCTTCAAGTGTTTCAACACCCGAAGTTGAAAATCTGTTTGATGTTGCAATGAACAATGGCGCAACAGCAGGCAAATTATCAGGTGCAGGCGGCGGCGGCTTTGCGCTTTTCTTGGTTGATCCTGATATTCGCCCAAGACTTGAAAAGGCAATTGCCGAACAAACAAATGCAATTCCGAATAAATGCAACCTTACCAATTATGGCGTTGCCACTTGGGCTTTTTAGTTTTTTAAAGACGCAATAATTCGCTTATTGCGCAGGTAATATGGTAAAATGAACTTGCTTTGACCGGTTCAATTATAAAAGTGCCATCAGGGTTCATTTTATCATGCCAAAAACCATCGACATCGGTTGCAAAATATTTTTCAAGGCCATTATAGGATTCAACAATTTCATTGGCATCTTCACCAGATTTAGTGCGCTTATAACGCGCGCAAGCTGCCTTTAAACGCTCTGTTTGTGGCCAAAGACGTGCTTTTGCATCAATGATTTCACCTGCTGTTGAAACTTCATTGATTGCAATTTTGCGAATTGGGCAAATACCGTATTTGCGTGCAAAATTACCTAATTCGTCGGCAGTTTTTACGCCTTCCCCATTTTCGAAACCAATATCAAATAACCATGCCCATTCAAAGCAATGACCAGGTTCAACAATTTGCCCTTGCAATCCGTCCAATGGTTTCCAGTTTTCATCAAAATATTCGGTAACTGCGTCGCATAATTGTTGAAATTTACCAACAAAAGTTGCCATAATTTTCTTTTGCGTTTCAAGCCAAATTGGATTTTTTGTGAAATTGTAATTTGCCAATGCCGCTTCAAACATGTGCATGTGTGGGTTTTGGCGATATGGTGGGCATGGCGTTATCTCGCCTTCCCAATAACCGCCTACATCACGCGCCCATTTTGTGTTTAAAACTTCAAGTGTTTTAACAGCCTGTTCAAACAAATCCTCACGGCCCAAAGCATCACCTGCATTACCAAGTGCGAAAAGTCCAAAGGCTTGATTATATAAATCAAGGCGGGCGTCTTGAATTTGAGTTTGCTGATCAAAAGTATGAATGAATAAATCATCTGAATTTATGCCACGCAAAAAATGGGGCATCGTATTTTCGACAATTGATTTCCAATCACCCTGCCAACCAAGGCGCCCTAATTCCGAAAAAGAATAAATTTGGCGCGCTTGCACCATTAGACGGCGGAATTTATCAATCGGGCTTCCATCATGATTAAATTCTTCAACAAACATTCCATCATTATGGACACCTTTGGTTGACCAAATTGGTGCCGCAATTTCAAAAAGCCATTTTTTTGCGCTTTGTTTGGTGATTTCAATATTTGTCATTTTGCCCGCTATATTAAATTTGTTTTTATTAGTTTAGCTAAATCTTGGCCTTCATAAAGAATGCCTTTTATGCCTGCGCGTTCGGCAGCCTCTACATCATGGTTTTTATCGCCAATTAGGAATGATTTATCTTTATCAATTGGCCAATCATTAAATGCTTTTAAAATCATTCCAGAGTTTGGTTTTCTATCTGGATGATTATCAATTGTAAATTCTGGAACATTGCCTTCTTTATGATACGGGCATGAATAAAAAGCATCAATATATGCGCCCTTTTTTCCCAATTCGCATTGAATATGATTGTGGAAAATATCAACATCTTCAAGGCCATAAAATCCACGTGCAACACCTGCTTGATTGGTTGCAACAATTACATAATAGCCAGCTTCATTGGCTGTTTTAATACCATCAACAATACCATCAATAAACGCCAAATCATCTGGCCTGTAAGTATAGCCTTTATCGACATTTATAACCCCATCCCTATCAAGAAATAATGCGGGCTTTTTTCTAAATTGTGGAATTTCGCGCCTTGATTGTTCATAAGTATTTGGCAAACCCATATCAAGGAAATAGCCATTAAATTGTTCCCCACGCAATTTCCCCATCGCAACAAGTTTTGGGAAAATTTCACTTTCCATAGAACATGGGCCATTCATTAATTCCAAAATATTCTTAGAAATTAAATAGATTCCGCCATTTATTAAAGCTGGCCCTTTTAGAGTTTCGCTTTTCTCCTTAAAGCCAATTATTTTTTCGTCATTGAGTGTTACCGCGCCAAAACGTGCTGGATCTGGAACTTCGCGCAATGCAAGTTTTGCAATAAATTCACCATTGGTATTTTTTACAAATTCGCGATAATTAAAGTCAAAAATACTATCGCCATTGGCCATCAAAAACCATTCATCAAGAATGTCTTTGCCAAATAATAATGCGCCGCCCGTCCCCTGTGGCTCAGGCTCTATAATGACACGAATTTTTGCGCCATAAATTTCTTTGTTTTTATAAGCCTCTTGAATTTGTTCGCCGCAAAACCCTGCAAGCAGAATAATATCTTTAAAGCCTTGGCGCGCGAAATTTTCAATAACGACATCAAGAAAGCGAATGCCGTCTTCAACTTCAAGTAATGGTTTTGGTGTTTCCTTGGTTAATTCACCTAAACGTGTTCCCTTACCGCCTACTAAAAGCACAATTTGTTTTATCATTATTTCATCCAATTTTGCTTATAATCTAAGCAATAAGGATAAAAAAAGTTATAATTCGCCTGTATTATAAAATTGAATTATCAATTGCCTGTGCAATTTTCACCGCATGTTCACCATCACGCGCAGGAATGGCAACAGGAATTTCACCAAGGATTGCAGAAATAAAATCACTCATGGCTTGCTGCATTGGGTCTTTTATGCGCTCTGCAAAATCTTTATGTAAGCCAAATGAAGTTGTATCTTCAAAGGTGCGCGCAATATAATCAATTTCAACAGCGCCATTTTTATATATAATTTTGGTTTTTCTATCACGTTCTTCTGCTGCGCGGCTAGCGATAAATTTGGCTTTTGCGCCATTTTCATAAATTATATTAGCTTCTATTGCATCAGGTTTTGATTTATCACCCGCCAATAATTTTGCATCAATTTCCTTTGGTTCAGATTTGAACAATAAATATGCTAAATCTAAATCATGCACCATCAAATCAAGCGTTGCCGAAACATCCGAACCGCGCACACTTTGAAGGCCGATGCGTGATGCCACGATTTCAATTGGCGTTTCTTTAACATCAAGCAAACCCATTGCTTTAAAAATATAACGTTCCTGATGTCCTGCTTGTAATATAAGCCCCTTGGCCTCGGAAATTTCACAAAGGATTTTTGCATCTTCAGCACTTGCCGCAAGTGGCTTCTCAACCAAGCAATGCTTGCCTGCATTCAATGCTGCACGGGCAACGCCGCCATGCGCAACCGCAGGAGTTGCAACAACAAGCGCATCAATTTGCGATAAAAATTCTTCAAGATTATCAAAGCCTTTTGCGTCGTGCTTTGCAGCTAATTCTTGCGCCCTATCAAGGTGAAGATCAAAAATGCCGATTAATTGAGCGCGTGTATCGCCTTTTACTTTATTCGCATGATTATTCCCAAAAACACCCGCGCCAGCAACACCGATTTTAATCATATTTTTTCAACCTCATTTTAAAATTGCATATAATTTGTGCAGCGCAACATAACAAATAAAAAACTATTTCATTCAAATACAATATTTTATATTTTATATTTTATATTTTTTTTGCAGCAATAATGTTCATTACATCTTCAATTGCTTTACGCCAATCAACAATTTCTACGCCAAAAGTATTGATAACCTTACTTGTATCCAAAGCCGAATATAAAGGCCTTATGGCTTTTGAATTAAAATATGAGGCTTTTACGGGGATTACTTCGCTATAATGCAATCCTAATTCCTTAGCTTTTTTCATGATAAATTGGGCATATTCCAATCTGTTAATTACCCCCGCCGAAGTAACATGAAACGTGCCAAATAATTCCGAATCCACTTTATTTGCGATTATCTTCCTACTTATTTCGAGTATGATTTTTGCTAGTTCTAGACCAGAAGTAGGTATATTATATTGGTCATCAGCCATATTAAGCGCTTCTGATGATAGAGCCGACTTATTAATGATAGTTTTTAAAAAATTACTGGCATAAGGCGAAAAAACCCACGATGTTCTTATAATTATGTGATGATAGTTTTCTTCTTTGACCTTTTCTTCACCTGCTAGTTTTGATTTACCATATTTATTGATTGGTCTTGTTTCATCATCTTCATTATAAGGTGAATTCTTACCACCAGAGAAAACATAATCCGTTGAAACATGAATAATTGGAATGCCAGATGCCTTCGCAGCGCGCGCCATCAGCATGGGGCCGGTTGCGTTTACTTCATATGCTGTATCATAATTGGTTTCAGCACCCTCTACATCATTATATGCCGAAGCATTAATAAAAATATCGGGTCGATATTCTTTTATTCTTTTTGAAATTGCTTCAAAATCATCGATTGATGTTTCTGGTCGTCCTATAATTATTGGACGAAAACCATATTTAAGGGCATTTACCACAAGACATTGGGATAATTGCCCTTTTTTTCCATATATCATTATAGTTTGCAATTTTATCTGTGCCTTAATTTTCGCATTGAGTTGCGCAAATTATACAACAAATATTTTTTTGCAATATTTATTATAAAACAATATATTAAAACTCATTTATATTTTTATTTTGCCTAAAATTTACGCGCGCCTCTTATGAAAATATGCAAAATTTTTGAACTTTCTTTGGAATGTCCTGCTTCACTTATTTGACCAATTCCAAACGATAAATTGGAATTACTCTCAAGGCACAAATCACGCGCAAAAGTAAAGCGTGTTTCACGACCGTCAGGAACCAGCGAAATATTACGGAATGAATGCGTTTGCGGTGCAAGCCAATCGCTATAAGGGTCGGCAAAATTATAATTTAACGCCCCAGAATAATTGCGCATTGGTTGCTCAAACCCAAAACGCCAATTTCCATTTTCATCAAATCTATATAAATTTACGCCAAAGGCATTCGCGCGCACTGTCTGTGTTTGGTCAAAAACAAGACCTAAATTTGCATCTTGCATTTTCGCAAATTGGGCGCGTACATCAATTAAATAATTTGCTTGCGGCCTGAAGGAAGCATCAAAGCCAACAAATTTTGTTTGCGCACTGGCCTGCCCATTTGAATCGGAAAATCTTGTTCCCCACGCTTTACCATCTTCATTCATTTGCCCAAGTTCAAAATCAATTCCAAATTTTGGATTTTTAACGCCAAATTCGATTGATGAAGTATTAGTTTGGTTTCTTGATAATACACCATAAGGGTTTTCATTTGCTTTTGAATTTATGAAATTAATTCCAAATGCACCCTTGGTTAAACCAATACCTATATTTGAGTTTGATGCATTTAATGCGTGAATACCAAATTTTTCAAACTCATTCATTGGTTTTTGGGTTTGTGATAATAAGGAAACTGAATTGATGCCATAGGCAATTTTTAAATTGCCCAATTTCCCCATTTCGCCAATTTCATTCATTGCAGAAATACTTGCGATATTTTCATCTGTAGAAGTTTTGCCCCATGCTTTTGAATCGGCAAATTTTGGCGTGAAGGAATAATAACCATTTGAAGTCATAATGTTTTGTGAATTCATTTGGTTTAATTGACCACCAGCGAACAATTGGGTCTTTTGTGTTACAAATCTTTGTCCAAGATTAACATTAAAACTACGACCATACGAATCCAAAACCCCAGTTTCTAAGTCTGAATTTTGAAAAGCATTACCAAATGATGCGCCCGAAACCGCATTAAAATCATTAATGCTTATCATCATTCCATTATCAAGGCTTGTTGTAGTAACGCCAACTGGCGCAAAAGCCTTGGCAAGGTTTAGGAAGCCAACCCCATAGGTCGTATCAATACCAGTTGCCCCAATATCTGTTGCAGTTGTCATTATTAATGAAATCGCTTGATCAACAGTAAGATTTGGGAAAGCTTGTAAAACCAATGCCAATGCCCCCGAAACGTGCGGCGCAGCATCAGACGTGCCAGAAGTTATCCAACAACTACCATTTGCACAATCTGTAATTAGCCTTGCCCCACTTATGTAAGTGTTACCACTTGGATCACTTGGGTCTTTTGTTGAAGTTCCAGGGGCACTTATATAATAATTGCCGTAGATGCCTGCTTTATTTGAAAATGCGGGCATATTATTTTGGTAATCGACTGCGCCAACAATTATTATGCGCCCCTTAAATCTTGGGTCATTTGCAAATTTTCCTGGCCAACCAGGTTCGGCAAGGCTTTCATTGCCAGAGGCGATTACCGCAATAATACCTGCATTTGTTGCCCGCAAAAGCGCCTGTTCAAATAAAGCGCCAGTTGGGTCAGTACCAGAACCTAAAGAGAAGTTTATAATTTTCGCGCCATCAGCGATAGCCTGATCAACCGCTTTCGTAATCAGACTTTCATTCATTGCACAGTCTTTTGCCAAAGTGCACGTGCCATCATTATTCACCTGATAAGACAGAATGCTTGACTTAAAGGCAACGCCAACTGTTCCGCTTCCGTTGAAAACGCCGCCGATAAATTCGGCCACACCTGTGCCATGTCTTTGAGGGTTAGCTACATCTTTGTTGCTACTATCTTTTAAAGTGTTTGACCAATCGGTTGCTGTGGTTCGCGTTGTCACCATATCCTTATTAAATCGAAGATTGGCGCTTATCTCTGTTGCATTTGGGTCAACGCCAGTATCGACAACACCAACCGCAATTCCATTTCCATAAGCGCCGCGCGCCCATGCGGTTTGAACACCAATGGCATTAAGCCCCCAAGAACGCGTAAATTCCGAAGAAGTTGGTGAAGGATAATCAACCCCAGCGACTGGCGGCGGTGGCGGTGGCGGTGGTGGCGGGGGTGGAGGTGGTGGCGGAGGTGGTGAAACTGGTGGTGGGCTTACAATTGTACCGCCACCGCCGCCACCGCCTGCACAAGCAGTCAAGATGAAGCTACTGAAACCAGCCACTAATAAAAAAAGCGCACGCATCCGCATTGAAATTCTCCCCTACTCTAAAATCATTCACATGATTTTCTTAAATAAGATGTTAATTGGGATTAGAATTTTTATTATTTAGCTTTATTTTAGATGAGTTGAGACAATAAAAAAAGTAGGTTCGAAACCTAATTTGTTTTTTACCAATTTTTCCATTCAGATGAATAGTCGGGGAGATAGGGTTCGAACCGCGCTAAAAATTTGCAACGCAAATTTGGCCAATAAAAAAAGTAGGTTCGAAACCGAAACCTACTTTGTTTTTACCAATATTTCCATTCAGATGAATGGTCGAGCTTAGTAGACTCGAACAAGCAACTTGTTGATTGAAACAAAACTAAAAAATGGAAATTATTTCACCGCTCATTTAAATATATGACCAATCCTCTTTGGAGACAAAAGTCTACGTAAAAAGAAGAGTGGTCGAGGTTTGTAGACTCGAACAAGCAACTTGTTGGTTGCAACAAAGCTAAAAATTGAAAATAACTTTTCCAATCGTCGAAACATATGACCAATCCTCTCAAGAGACAAAAAGTCTCTATAAAAAGAGAAGTGGTCGGGGAGACAGGATTCGAACCTACGACCCTCTGGTCCCAAACCAGATGCTCTACCAAGCTGAGCTACTCCCCGACAGGTGGTGCGCTTATATATAATTTTTGCACGAACTCAATAAGCTTTGTGCAAAGATTACAGCAAAATACAGACTTTTTTCACAAAGCCTTATAAGTTAAATCCTAACGCGCATTTTTAAAAATTGGGTGATAAACATAATCACCAACATGAATACCAAGTTTTTTACTAAGGCCGCCATTTATTTCAAGAACGCCCGCCGCAATGCCGCTTGACCATAATGGCGTTTCATCAAAAGGTATTGCATTTGCCGAAATACTTACGATTTTGCCCTTTGGGCTAATGTAAATTATATCAAGCGGAATGACAGTATTGCGCATCCAAAAGGCCATTCGATGCGGTGATTTTGCATAATCAAACAACATACCAGCATTATCAGCCATTTGTGTGCGCCACATAAGGCCAATTTGTTGCTTGGCAAAAGTATCGGCAATTTCGACGGTAAATTCATGCTTGCCATTTTTGCTTACAATTGAAAGCGGTGTTTTTCTAAGGCCAGTTTGCGCCTTACTTACATCTGCATATTGTGCAGACGCAGGCATTGCCGAAAATGTAAATACGCATAAGGCGGCTATTATTGATAAAATAATTTTTTTCATGACCAATTAATAACAGGCAAAATGCCTTCTAACAATGCGCAAAACCATAATGTGAAAAAAAATTAAGCCCGCTTTTGGCGGGCTTAAGATTATAAATTTCCTTCAATTGCATCTTTGAATAATGGGGTGACATTTTCAATTGTTAAAGCAATTGGATTGCCCCCCGCCGATGGGTCGGCAATTGCCATTTTTGCAAGTTCATCAATGCGCGCAATATCAACGCCAATTTGCGCCAATGAATGCGGAATTTCCAAAGTTGCGCGTAATTCCAAAACCCATGCCAAAAACGCATCAAAAGATGCCTCTAGCCCTAAATAAGCCGCAAGCCGTGCAATTCTTTCTTCAATTGCACTGCGGTTGAATTTCAATACATATGGCATAACCACCGCATTTATAAGGCCGTGATGGGCATCAAAAACCGCGCCAATTGGATGCGCCATTGCATGCATACCGCCAAGTGCTTTTTGAAATGCAGTTGCGCCCATCATTGCCGCCGCCATCATATTGGCACGTGCTTCAATATTTGCGCCATTTTTTGTGGCTTCAATCAGATTCTCTTTCACAAGGCGCGTACCTTCAATGGCAATACCATCGGCCTGCGGATGATAGAATGGGCCGCAATAAGCCTCTAAAAGGTGTGATAAAGCATCCATACCAGTTGCCGCAGTCACTTTTGGCGGTAAACCAATGGTCAATGCAGGGTCACAAAGCGTAATGCTTGGCATGATTTTTGGGTGGAAAATGATTTTCTTGGTGTGATTTGAAACATCAGTTATCACCCCTGCCCGCCCAACTTCTGAACCAGTGCCAGAAGTGGTTGGAACCGCGATAATTGGGGCAATGCCATTTACATCGGCGCGCGTCCACCAATCGCCAACATCTTCAAAATCCCATAATGGGCGGGTTTGCCCTGACATGAAGGCAATGACTTTGCCAACATCCAATGCAGAACCACCACCAAAAGCGATAACGCCATCATGATTGCCCGCTTTAAATGCCGTAACACCTGCATCAACATTTTCACCAACTGGGTTTGGGCGAACATCTGAAAATACTGCTGCCTTTAGGCCATCAGCCAAAAGCGCCGCCAATGCATCTTTAATCATTGGAAGGTTTACAAGGCCATTATCAGTAACAATTAATGGCGCATTCATGCCCAATGCTTTGCAATGCGATGATAATTCCGATATACGCCCCGCACCAAATTTCACCGCAGTTGGATAATTCCAATTTCCTACTAAATTCATTTTTCTAACCTTCTAATTGCTTCCCTTGAGGGAAGCTGTCATCGAAGATGACTGAAGGGTGGATGTTTCCACCCCAACAAAGGCCGCAATTTTAGATAAATATTGCAGCCACCCTTCCGTCACGGGCTTTGCCCGTGCCACCTTCCCTCGAGGGAAGGAATTACACACTTCTCAAATGGAATGATTTCGGCCTTGTTAGCATTTCATAGCCAATTTTTGACAATGTTGCGCCGCGCCCTGTGTCTTTCACACCAGTCCATGCCAATGCAGGGTCAAGATAGTCACAGCGATTGGCATAAATTGTTCCCGTTTCCACTTGGCTACCAATTGATTTTGCAGCCGCAATATCAGTGGTCCATATTGATGCGGTTAAACCATATTGGCTATCATTCATTAATTTAATTGCTTCTTCATCTGATGAAACTTTCATAATGCCGACTATGGGGCCAAATGATTCTTCGTTCATAACGCTCATTGAATGGTCAACATTCACCAAAACTTGCGGCGCAAGATAAGTGCCAGAGCCAATATCAGCTTTGAATTTTGATGTATCAATCAGTGCCTTTGCGCCTTTTGATAAAGCCTCTTTAGTTTGTGCACGAACGATATCGGCGGTTTTAGCTTGCGCCATTGGGCCAAGTGTTGTGGCTTCATCTAATGGATTACCCAAAACATATTGACTTGTTAATGCTTGGAAGCCATCAACAAAGGCATCATATTGGCTTTCGTGAACATAAATTCTTTCAATACCGCAGCAGCATTGCCCGCTATTGAAAAACGCGCCATCAACCAAATTCTCAATCGCATGTTCAAGTTTCACATCGGCGCAAACATAGGCAGGGTCTTTACCACCCAATTCAAGGCCAATATTGGTGAAAGTGCCCGCCCCTGCGCGCTCAATTACCTGCCCTGCGGCGGTTGAACCTGTGAAACAGACTAAATCAACCAAACCTGATGAAATAATACGCCCCGTATCATCATGCGATAATGATAGAGTTTGGAATAGGTTCTTTGGAAGGCCAGTTTTATCAAAGGCTTGTTGAAATCTATCGCCAACCAAAATGGTTTGTGCCGCATGTTTCAAAATCACCGCATTACCCGCAATCAAAGCAGGAATGATTGAATTTACCGCCGTTAAATATGGATAATTCCAAGGGGCAATGGTGAAAACAATACCAAGTGGGTCACGCGCCACAAAACGCTCAATACCCGCCATTTCATCGGGTGGGATGATTGGCGAAAGAAAATCAACAGCATATTGGCTCATGAAGTCAACGCGCGCCGTCATTGGGCCAAATTCACCGCCATAACGAACCGGTCGCCCCATTTGCCACGCAATCTCTGGCACCATTTCGGCAGCCATAGCAAGCATTGCATCTTTGAATTCATAAACAATTTTCGCGCGTGTCGCCACATCAACATTACGCCATTCTTTTTGTGCGGCGCGTGCATTTGCAATTGCAGCATCTATAACATTTGCCGCCATTGTCGGGCGACGATTATAAATAGAGCCATCAATCGGGGAGGTACAAATAATTTCGGACATAAAAACTCCTGCTTTGCGAATTTGTTATAACAAAATGCAAATTGATTCAATAATTAATTTCGCGACTTTTTAGACTGGCTGCCACAATTCTATTTTATTGCCTTCAATATCAAGAATATGAACGAATTTGCCATGTTCACTTTCTAAATCCTGCCATAGAATTTCAACATTATTTGCCTTTAGCTTTTCGACAAAATAAGCAATATTATTGACGCATAGATTAAGCATGAAGCCACTTTTTGACGGCTCAAAATATTGTGAATTCTCATCAAGTAATGAAAGCATTTGCGCTGAATTTTTTACCACCGCCATATCGCTTGGCGCAAAAGTGGTAAATAAATAATCAGGATGGAAATCAATCTCCAAATTTTCAAGATACCATTCACGTAATATTTTAGTATCTTTGGCGCGTATAAAAATACCAATTCCAACAACTTTATTCATTGCCATCGCCTTATTAAATAATTTCGAAATAGCGCGCTAATTGCCAATCTGTAATGGCTTTTCTTGCTTCGCGGTCTTCCCAAATTCTGGTTTGTGCATAATGTTCGATAAAATCTTCGCCAAAAATCTCTTTGGCAGGTTCGCATGCCATCAAACGATATGCGGCATCGGTTAAAGTTGTTGGCAAACGCCTTGCAGGGTTTTTCTCTTCATAAGCATAGGCATTACCAACCATTGCCTCCTCTGGCTCGATTTTATTTTCAATACCCCATAGGCCTGCCCCAAGCCCTGCGGAAATTGCAATATATGGGTTTATGTCGGCAGCGGCGATACGAACTTCAACACGTTGCGATTTTGGATTACCACCGATAACGCGCAATGCAGTTGTTCTGTTTTCATAGCCCCAAGTGGCAGAAGTTGGCGCCCAAAGCCCCGGTACAAGGCGGGTATAAGAATTCACAGTTGGCGAAATCATTGCCAAAATATCGGGTAATAATTTTTGTTGCCCGCCAACGAAATGGCGCATTGTATCAGACATGCCATATTCTTTGCTTTCGTCAAAAAACACACTCTCGCCGTCTTTTTTGGCGAGGGACATATGTAAATGCCCCGATTGGCCCGGCCAATCATTAGACCAACGCGCCATGAAAGTTGCCATAAGGCCGCGTTGTTGCATCATTATTTTGGTGAAGGTTTTGAATAGTGCAGCTTTATCCGCTGCTGCCAAGGCTTCATCATATTTGATTGCCGCTTCTAATACACCAGGGCCAGTTTCGGTGTGTAAACCCTCAATTTCCATGTCCATATCGCGGCACATTTCAAGAAAGTCATGATAAAGGCCAGAATGAACACCAGAACGTAAAACTGAATAACCAAAATATCCGGGTGTTAGTGATTTTAGATTTTTATAATTTTTCTCACGGACACTATCTGGTGTTTCTTCAAAAACAAAAAACTCAAACTCTGCTGCTGCAGTTGCTTTTAAACCCATATCGTCAGCTTTTTTAAGGACGCGTTTTAAAATACCGCGCGGGCATAGTGGTTCGGCTTTATCGGCAAATTCACCGATGAAAAACGGAATATTCCCTTCATCAGGTAAAAGACGCATTGTTGTTGGGTCAATTCTTGCGGGCGCATCGGGGTATGCAGTATGCCAGCCAGTGAATTTCACATTATCATATAATTGGTCATTGCTATCCCAACCCAAAACCACATCGCAAAATGCAAAGCCGCTTTTGACGGCAGATATAAACTTATCACGATTAAGATATTTGCCGCGACACACGCCATCAACGTCAAATATTCCAAGCTTCACATTTTCAATATTATTTTGAACTACATAATCAATCGCATCTTGGGCGTTTTTTATTATCGGGCGTGCCATTTTTTCCTCTTATTTATTATTATAGTGTCACCCCGCATTTATTGCGGGGTCTCGTGGAATATTCAACGAGATCCCCGATATTTGCTTTGCAAATTCCGAGGATGACAGATTGTTTTAATCTAAAGCTTTTTGAAGTGCTTTTTCGGCTTCTTCGATTGCTTTTTGACGTGCTTCAATATCTGCACCAACAGGTGGGCCTTTAAAGCGGCGGCTTTCAAGACCGAACCAAAGCGCAAGTGTAACAATGATAATTACACCCATGAATACCAATGCTTTATTATTAGGCGGTTGTACACCAACAAAGAAAATTACAGCCGCAATAACCATACAAAGCACGGCAACAATTTGGAATTTTGAACCCAAATCAAATGGACCGAATTTTTTCCATGATTTATTATAGGCAAAAAGACCCGCCGCAATTGGCATACAATACGACAAATAAAGTGTGATTGAAGTAACCGCAACCGCAACAGAATAAGCATCCGCCCAAGCCACAAAGATTACAGACAAGCCAGCACCAACCCAAGTTGCCGCGACAGGCGAACGCCATTTCGGATCAACCTTTGCCAAAGCAGCAGAGAAAGGCAAACCTTTATCACGTGCAAAAGCAAAAATCATGCGCGAAATAGAGGTAACAGTTGCAAGGCCGCAAAGATATTGTGCAACAAAAATAATAGCATACAATACTTCTTTAAGACCATTTGGAACTTGTTTATCCATTACATAGAAGAATACATTCCAACCTTGTGCCGCTGCTTCATCCATGCTTGGAATTGCCAAAACAAAAGCGCAAGAGAAAATCAAAGCAAACAAAGATGCCCAGAAAACAGCATAAATAATGCCTTTTGGAACGCGCTTTGCCGCATCAATTGTTTCTTCTGAAGTATGCGCAGATGCATCATATCCAGTCAAAGTATAAATCGGAAGCAATAAACCAAGACCAAAAACCATCAACATGCTTTTAGTTTCAGGCCACACATCACCGCCCGCTGCACCCGAATAATTATGGAATGAAGTTAGACGTGAAAAATCACGAACTTCACCAGGGTCATTACCTGCATAATAGAATAATGTTCCAGCAAGCAAAACCGCACCACCCAAAATCAAATAACCTGATAGGTCGGTTAATTTAGTGGTTAATTTAATTCCAAGGTGATTAATCAATGCATGGGTTGCCGTCATTATTGCCACAAACCAAAATTGGGTTGTCGCATAGAATGGCGCACCATCTGCGGGAGCTTGAATACCAACAGCGGCACCAAATGCCCCATTAAAGAATGAATAAGTACCAACGTTAATTGCCGCCAATACCGTAATCAATCCAATAAGGTTGAACCAAGCAGTTGCCCAGCCCCAACCACGACCACCAAGAATTGATGACCAGTGATAAAGACCACCAGCAGTCGGGAAAGCAGACGCAATTTGCGCCATGCCTAAAGAGAAAAGCAATGCGCAAACGCCGCCAACAATCCAACCGATTGAAAGCGCCGCACCACCTGCCCCTGACGTACCCTGCGCAAGCGAGTTAATACCGCCCGACAAAATACATATAATTGAAAAAGAAATTGCAAAATTTGAAAATTGCCCCATCGTGCGCGCTAATTCCTGCGCATAGCCCATTGAGTGCAACGTTTTTACGTCGTCATTTACTTCATGGTCTGCCATTTATGCCCCCATTTATTATGCCTCAAACTGTTTTGAAAACCAAAACAGCAATTCCGAATACATTTCAAAATCTTAGTTTTGAATGCGCGTCGTATCAGCGGTGAAATTATCCCCTCTTACTCGCTGATAACTGAAGTTATCACCGAATTCAGATTGGTCAAACAAAAACTAAAATTGTTATGACAATTTTACATAAGACAAAAAAAAGGTTTAAAAATAAGACCTAAGGAAATTTATTGCCCAAATTTTCAGCAAAATTTATGACGTTTTTATGACAAAAACAAAAGCAAAAACCCCAAGACACACGCTTAGGTTTAAATTTCTAAATTATAGGGGAAATAAAGTGGCAGCTCCTACGGGAATCGAACCCGTCTTTCCTGATTGAAAATCAGATGTCCTAACCGATAGACGAAGGAGCCACAAACAAGCAAATCATTCAATTTGTCGTCGAGGAGCGCTCTATAAACAGGCAATTAGTTTCGCGCAAGGGGGTTTTATGCTTGAACTGCATATGAAGCGTCAATAATTTCAGTTGAGACGCTATTTGCCCCCCTAAAATCATCACGCTTGAAGCGCACAATTAGGTCTAATTTTTGTTTTGAAACCAAAATTTCGCCCAATTTTGCGCCACTTGCGCCAAAACAGATTGCATTTATTGAATTATCATTTTCATCTTTGATAAAAGTTCGCAAATGCCCGCCATTTAGATAATCGAATTTCACCACATTAACATTTTGCAGCAAAAAGCGTGGTTCATCCCACCCTGCCCCAAATGGCGAAAGCCTATCAAGCCGATCAACCAAATCAATATTGATAGATCCCAATGAAATTATGGAATCAATCATATAATTTTGATTCTCAATTGCCGCGATTTCATTGGTTGCAAGCAATTGATTTAGCTTCTCACGGATTTCATCAATTTTTGAAAATTCGCACGAAAGCCCCGCCGCCATTTTATGACCGCCACCAGATAAAAGGATTTCACGATTTACCGCTTCTTTTATAAGCCCGCCAAGGTTCACGCCATCAATAGAGCGCCCAGAACCTTTGGCAATTTTATCATCCATTTCAACAGAACCAAGAACAATTGCGGGGCGTGAAAATCTTTCCTTTAAGCGCCCTGCGACAATGCCGATTATCCCGGGGTGCCAACCTTGCTTGCCAACTATGATTAAATCACTTTGCGATTGATTGGTTTTTTGCACCATATCAATGGCTTCTTCTAGGACGGATTGTTCGATTGCGCGGCGCTCTTGGTTCAATTGCTCTAAAGTAAGGGCAAGTTCATGGGCGCGCTTTTCATCATTTGTGGTTAGGATTTCGGTGGCAAAACGCGAATTACCAATCCGCCCCCCTGCATTCAATCTTGGCCCCAAAACCCATGAAAGTGCAAAAACATTATTGGCTTTTTTAAGCCCTGAAACTTGGGCAAGTTTGGCAATGCCAATGCGCGATAATTTGGATATTATCTTTTGCCCTTGCGCCACGATTACGCGATTTAGGCCCCGCAATGGCGCAACATCGCAAACCGTACCTAATGCCGCCAAATCAAGCACGTCAAGCGGGTTAAAATTGGTTTCAATTCCGCGCAATTTTAATTCACGATTAAGCGCAACCACAGCCATGAAACAAACACCCGCCGCAGTTAGATGCCCAAGACCCGAATTATCACCAAATTGATTGGGATTTACCAATGCCAAAGCGGGCGGCGCATTTTCTTCCATCAAATGATGATCAAAAACTATTGTTGGCAGACCAATTTCATCAGCGGTTTGCAACGCTTCGTATGCAGCAGCACCACAATCAACAGTGATTAGGATTTCGCAACCACTTTCCTTAATCGAGCGCATCAATTGCGGATTAGGGCCATAGCCATCTTTTATTCTATCAGGAACAAAAACCTCAACATTGGCATTTAGTTTTTCAAATAAACTAAGCAAAATTGCCGCCGATGTTGCACCATCCACATCATAATCGGCAAAAATCACAATATTCTTTTTGCCATTTATCGCATCAATAATCGCATTTACCGCCCCTTCCATACCTTTAAGGCAATTGGGGTCGGGCATTTGGGTTTTTAATTTAGGGTGAAGAATATCATCGACTTCATCAAGGCGTGCGCCGCGATTAATCAAAATCTGCGAACTTAAGACATCAAGGTCTTTTCGCATAAATTCTTGAATTATTTGCGCATCTATTTCTGGTAATTGCCAGTTTCTTTTTAAAGCAGAACCAAAAATACCACGCTTATTTTGCATCTTATTTATCAAATGGGCGCAAAGTTTTCACCCTTTGCGTTTTTCTAGTTTCAGAATTTAAAAGCATTGATTGGGTTTCATAGCCACCATTGCGCATATGAACACCACGCAATAATGTACCATTTGTTATGCCAGATGCCGCAAAAATAACCGGCCCTTTGATTAAGTAATCAACACTTAATTTTTGTTTCAAATTCTCAAGGCCAGATTTAAGCGCAATTTGTTTGTCACTTTCTGATTTTATTATAAAACGCCCCTCAAATTGGCCACCAAGGCATTTAATTGCAGCCGCCGCCAAAACACCTGCAGGGCCACCACCTGTTCCCATATACATATCAACATCGGATGTTGATTTTGTGGTGAAAATAACGCCCGCAACATCGCCATCAGGGATAAGATAAACCCTTGCACCAACTTCACGAAGTGCCGCAATCAAGCCTGCATGGCGCGGCCTATCAAGAACGCAAACCCCAATTTGATTTGGACTTACATTTTTAAAATCCGCTAAAGCTTTGACATTTTCTTGGGGGCTTTTATCTAAATCCACGATGTTTTTTGGATAATTTGCGCCAATTGCAATCTTTTCCATATAAAGATTTGGTGCATGAAAAAGGCCACCCTTTGGCGCAATTGCAAGAACAGATAAAGCATCATGCATTGCCTTTGCCGCCAATGTTGTACCTTCGATAGCATCAAGGGCAATATCAAATTCTTTACCGCCCGCGCCTAGTTTTTGGCCATCAAATAATTTTGGCGATTCAAATTCATCACCTTCACCAAAAACAATGTGCCCATCAATCGCCATTGCATCAATTGTATTGTGCATGGCATCAATAGCGGCCTTATCTGCCTCTATTTCATCGCCAGAGCCAACAAATTTGTATGAAGCAATCGCGGCATTTTCAACCGCGGCAAGTGCGCCCGCTTCAATTTCAAATGTCAATACTTTACCCATTTTGTGCCTATTAATTTAAGATTGGCATGATTAATGGCTTGCCGATGAATTCATCATATTTTGATAATTCATCGATTGCATCAATCAATATTAATTCATCGCATTTTTGCGTTGTAAGCACAATTGCAACATTATCAGGTTTGGTTGGTGGTTTTTGTAAAATACTTTCGATTGAAACTTGATGGCGCGCCAAAGTATCAGAAATTTTTGCAATAACACCAGGTTTATCGGCAACATTAAAGCGCACATAAAATTTTGCATTAAGTGATTTTTTTGGTGCAATTTCAATATTGCTATTGGTTATGCATGGCCCTGCGAATAATGGGCGCACGTCATTATAGAATAAATCAACCAAATCAGCCGCAACCGCAGATGCCGTTGGTCCCGCCCCTGCACCAGAGCCAATAAAGGTTAAAGTTCCAACAGGTTCAGCCTCAACAAGAATTGCATTAAGGGCGCCATCTAATTGCGCCAATGGATTTGCCAATGCCACCAATGAAGGGCGAACCGATTGTGATAATTTATTGTCATTCAAACCAGCAGACGCAATTAATTTAACCGCAAAACCAAGGAATGTTGCACTTTCAAGGTCAACGGGTTCAACGCGCTCAATACCTTCAAGTTCAATTTCTTCAAACTTTGGTTCGCCATTAAAGGCAAGTGCGCATAAAAGCGCCAATTTATGTCCTGCATCGCCGCCATTAATATCCAACGTAGGGTCAGCCTCGGCAAGGCCAAGGGCTTGGGCATCTTTTAGAACATCGCCAAAAGGACGGCCAGTTTTAGCCATTTCGGTAAGAATATAATTTGATGTGCCATTCATAACGCCCATAATATTTTTGATATTATTGGCTGCCATTCCTTCACGAAGCGCTTTTACGATTGGTATACCGCCCGCAACCGCCGCTTCATATCGAATTTGAACGCCATTTTCATCGGCAAGTTTTGCAAGTTCAACGCCATGTGCCGAAAGCATTGCTTTATTGGCGGTCACAACATTTTTCTTAGCTTTCAAGGCAGTTATTACAGCGTGATAAGCAGGGCCATCGGCGCCGCCCATTAATTCAACAATAACATCAACATTTTCATGTTTCGCCAATTCACTTGGATCATCAAACCATGCGATTTTGCTTATATCAACTGGACGTGGGCGGTTTTTATTACGTGCGCTTACGCCCGTAATTTCAACCATTTTCGATAATGGGCCATTGCCCAATGCCATTTCCAATAACCCGCCACCAACAGTGCCAAGACCCAAAATACCAATCTTGAGAGGTTTCATTTCATTCCCAGTCTTAAATTAAACAAAAAGCTTCTTTACCGAACGCGCAGCCTGACGGATGCGCTGTTCATTCTCTACTAATGCGATGCGAACATGTTCATCGCCATATTCACCAAAACCTGCGCCCGGCGCAACGGCGATTGAACATTCTTCCAAAAGCATTTTGGCAAATTCAACCGAACCCATATGACGATATTTTTCAGGGATTGCCGTCCATGCGAACATTGACGCCTCTGGTTTGTCGATTTTCCAACCTGCATTGGCAAAACTATCAATTAATACATCACGGCGTGATTTATAAATGCTTCGCATTTCCGCAACGCATTCTTGTGGGCCATTAAGTGCCGCAGTTGCCGCCACTTGAACAGGCGTATAAGCGCCATAATCAAGGTATGATTTAACCCTACCTAATGCATTCAAGATGCGCGAATTTCCAAGTGCGAAACCGACCCTAAAACCCGCCATAGAATAGGTTTTTGATAGGGTTGTTATTTCCACCGTGCAATCTTTTGCCCCTTCAATTTGTAGGATTGATGGCGTTGGCTTGTTTTCATCAAAATAAATTTCCGAATAAGCCATATCAGAAATGATGATTAAATCATGCTTTTTAGCAATCGACACCGCTTCTTTATAAAAATCCAAATCAACAACTTGCGCCGTTGGATTACCAGGGTAACATAGGATCATTGCAATTGGCGGCGGCACACTATGACGGCACGCGCGCGCAATCCCGGAAAGATATTGTTCAGGTGAATGGGCTTCCACATGACGAATAACCCCGCCCGCCATAATAAAACCAAATGCGTGAATTGGATAAGATGGATTTGGCGCAATCACAACATCACCCGGCGCACAAATTGCCTGCGCAAGATTGGCAAAACCTTCTTTTGAACCCATAGTTGCCACAACTTCGGTTTCAGGGTCTAGTTCAACCCCAAAACGGCGATCATAATAACCCGCAATCGCTTTGCGCAGTCCAAGAATACCGCGCGATACCGAATAACGATTGGTGCGTGGCTTATTGGCATTTTCGCATAATTTATCAATAATATGCTGCGGCACAGGTAAATCAGGGTTACCCATACCAAAATCGATAATATCTGCGCCTTCATTACGTAGCTTTGCCTTAACCTTATTTACTTGTTCGAAAACGTATGGCGGCAAACGTTTTATTTTATAAAATTCCTCACGCATGGGAATAAACCTTTATGAATTTGGGCTGCAGAAATTCTCAATGCAGTCCTTAGATTAACTTATGTGGAAATGAAAGATTTTTCAGTTTTTGAATGCAGTATTTTTATCAAGTATCGCCCGCATTCGGGCCGCCCATACTTCTGCATCTTCAGCTACAACTGGAGTTTGTGATTTTGGGTTGGTATCAAAATCAGCAATTGCCGCATTCGCCCAATCAGTTTTCTTTTCTTCAACGGTTAAATCGCGCGAATTAGGGTTATTAGCAATAATTTTTCCAGTTTTTTCTAGTGAATTTTGCTGTGAATTCCATTGCGCATCACTGTACATTTCACGCCGTTTCGCAGGTATATTTACCAATTTTGGATAATCTTCACCCTTGGCATTTTCAACAGCCATAGTGAAATTTTTTGGTAATTCAGAAATTGAACGCGTATCCAAAACTGCACACGCACTTATTGAAAATGACGCCACGCATATTGTCGCAATTGATAATAATTTTGACATACTGAGCATAAATTTCATTTTACAATTGCGCTTTTGATAATATGATGAAATAAGAAATGTATAAATATAAAACATAATTTTCATGGGCTGCTTGCGGGACAATTTCAAGTATAAAAATGTAATTTGCTGAAATTTGGTTTCAAATTTGGCACATTTAAAGTGAGGGGAAACATGTCTAAGCATAAGAAAAATGCAAAAATTAAAGATGTTCCAGAAACCAAAGATGAAGACTTGGCACATACTATTGCGCACCAAAGCGTCGAAGATTTAGAAGAATTATCGGAAAATCTGCGCAAGGCCACTGCCGCAAGTTCGCGCCTTTCCGAAACCCTTACTAAAAACACCGAAGAATTTGTAGAGCGCCACAAAGGCATCGACCCAATCGGCTTTAGCCCCTATCTTGCCGAAGTTTCAGCAAAAATGTTTGCAACCCCCGAAAAATATATCGAGGCGCAACGCAAGCTTTGGGAAGGCTATATCGAAATTTGGAACCAAAGCGTTCAAGATAATATTAAACGCATGAATGGCGAAGAATTACCCAAATTCCCCGATAAAAGATTTCAAGCGCATGAATGGGATCAAAACCCAATGTTTGACCTTATGCGTCGCACATATTTGCATACTTCAAATTGGCTATCATCTTTGGTTGATAATGTTGAGGGTCTTGATGATTTAACCAAGCGCAAGGCAAATTTTGTAACCAATATGATGGCAAGCGCCTTTTCCCCCGCTAATTTTCTTATGACTAACCCTGTTGCGCTTAAGGAAATGTATGACACCAAGGGGCAAAGCGTTATCAAAGGCATTGAAAATCTTTCCGATGATTTAGAACGTGGTCGTGGGCGGCTTGCTTTATCGCAAACTGATATATCTGCATTCAAAGTTGGCGAAAATATTGGCGTTACCCCTGGCAAAGTTGTTTATCGCGGCAAATTATTTGAACTTATTCAATATAGTCCAACAACAGAAAAAACCTATGAAATCCCGCTTTTATTCTTTCCGCCATGGATAAATAAATTCTATATTTTGGACATGCGCCAAGATAATTCCATGATTAAATGGATGGTTTCAAAAGGTTATAGTGTTTTTGTGGTTTCATGGGTAAACCCGACCGCCGAACTTAAAGATTATTCAATCGAAGATTATATGGTTCATGGCGTATTCGAGGCCATTGATGCCGTTCAAAAAACCGACAATATCGAAAAAGTAAATTGTGTTGGATATTGCATTGGCGGAACATTACTTGCCACATCTTTGGCCTATATGGCGCAAATTGGTGATAAGCGTATAAATGCTGCCACTTTCTTTGCATCCCAACAAGATTTTGTTGAGGCAGGTGATTTAAAAATCTTTACCGATGATGCAGCATTCCACTATATTCGTGAAGAAATGAAGGCCGAAGGCGGGGTTTTAGATTCGGCGATTATGGCGGATACTTTTAATGCCCTTCGACCAAATGATTTGATTTGGTCATTTGTCATCAATAATTATTTGATGGGCAAAAATCCAAAACCATTTGACCTATTATTCTGGAATTCAGATCAAACCAGAATGCCAGAGGCTTTGCATACTTTCTATCTTGATAAATATTATCGCCAAAACCTATTCTCACAGGGGAAATTAGAAATCAAAGGTAAGACTTTGAATTTAGGCGATATTAATATACCCGTTTATATGCAATCTTCAAAAGAAGATCATATTGCGCCATATCGTTCAATCTATCGCGGTGCACGTTTATTTGGCGGTGATGTACGCATGATTTTGGCGGGTTCGGGCCATATTGCGGGGGTTATTAATCACCCCGACGCCAATAAATACCAACATTGGCTTCCGACAAAAGATAAAAAACTTCCTGAAAATGTTGAAGATTGGCAAAATAGTCTTGAAGAATTCAAAGGCTCTTGGTGGAATGATTGGGATAAATGGCTATCGGTACGCTCTGGCAAAATGGTTAAGGCCCGTAAACTAGGCACGGGCGAATTACCTGTAATCTGCGATGCACCGGGGGAATATGTGAAGGGATAAGCCCTCAAATCGCCGCCCTCGCTTCGCTCACTTAGCGATTTGTTTTCAATTAGACAAATAATTTCGAAAAGCGTGGTTTTCGAAATTATTTGGCATTTTTGTTTTTGATTTACTTCGCGAGCATCTTCACCTGCTCTGCCGCATCTATCCCTAATGCCGTAAGGGCAGTTGTGATTATGCCAGTGGCGTTTAAACCTGCTTCTTCATATTGGATTTCGGGTTTATTGTGGTCTTGGAAAATGTCTGGAAGGTGCATTGTGCGCACTTTTAAGCCGTTTTCCAATAGGCCAGCACCCGCCATATATTGCAGGACGAATGCACCAAAGCCGCCCATTGCGCCTTCTTCGATTGTTATTAAAACTTCGTGGTTTTTGGCAAGTTGTTTGATTAAATCTGTATCAAGTGGTTTGGCAAAACGTGCATCGGCAATAGTGGTTGAAAGGCCAAGTGCACCCAATCTTTGCGCCGCATTTTTTGCTTCTTCAAGGCGTGTTCCAAACGATAATATCGCAATTTTTGAACCTTCAGAAATAATGCGACCTTTGCCAATTTCCAATGGCGCAAGATTTTGTGGCATTTCAACGCCAAAACCATCACCACGCGGATATCTAAACGCACTTGGTGTGTCATCAATTGCATGGGCGGTTGCGGTCATAAGTGCAAGTTCAGCTTCATCGGCGGCGGCCATCAAAATCATATTTGGCAATGCACCCATAAAGCCAATATCAAATGAACCAGCATGGGTTGCGCCATCGGCACCCACAAGCCCTGCCCTATCCATTGCAAATCGGACAGGAAGTTTTTGTAAGGCAACATCATGGACAACTTGGTCATAGCCGCGTTGTAAGAAGGTTGAATAAATTGCGCAAAATGGTTTCAACCCATCGGCGGCCATACCCGCCGCAAAGGTAACTGCATGCTGTTCGGCAATACCGACGTCAAACATTCTTGCTGGATGGTGCTTTGAAAATATGTCCATGCCTGTGCCTGATGGCATTGCAGCAGTTATGCCCATTATTCTTTCATCATCATGGGCAAGGCGCGCCAAGGTTTCACCAAAAACCTTGGTGTATGATGGAGCATTGGAAATCGCCTTTGATTGCTCACCGGTGATTACATTGAATTTTTGGACGCCATGATATTTATCGGCAGCATTTTCGGCGGGCGCATAGCCTTTACCTTTTTGCGTAACGCAATGAATTAAAACAGGTTTGTTTGAAATATTTTTGGCATTTTCCAAAACTTCAAGCAAAACATCCATATCATGCCCATCAATTGGGCCAATATAATAAAAGCCAAGTTCTTCAAATAATGTGCCACCTGTTGCCATGCCACGTGCAAATTCTTCGGCCTTTTTGGCGGCATTTTTCATCGGCTCCGGCAAAACACTTGCCATTTGTTTGCCAACTTTACGAAGTGTTTGATAGCCGCCGCCAGATACAAGTTTTGCCAAATAATTTGACATTGAACCAACAGGGGGCGCAATCGACATATCATTATCATTCAAAATAACCGTCAATTGACCAGTAGTTTCGGCGGCCTTATTCATTGCCTCATAGGCCATGCCCGCAGTTATTGAACCATCGCCAATTACCGCAACAACCTTATTATCTTTTCCAATCTGATCACGTGCCGCACAAAAACCAAGTGCCGCAGAAATCGATGTCGAGGCATGCGCCGTGCCAAACGGATCATATTCACTTTCGGAGCGTTTTGTAAAACCAGATAGCCCACCACCTTGACGCAATGTCTTCATCCTATCGCGGCGACCAGTAAGAATTTTATGGGGATAGGCCTGATGCCCAACATCCCATATGATTATATCATCGGGCGTATCAAAAACATTATGCAATGCCACCGTAAGCTCAACCACGCCAAGCCCCGCACCTAAATGCCCGCCAGTTTGTGAAACCACATCAATAGTTTCAAGGCGTAATTCATCGGCAATTTGCTGTAATTCTTTTGAATTATAACCTTTTAAATCGCGCGGTAAGTGAATTTTATCAAGCATTGGGGTGTTGGGCATTTTTTTACCTTATGATTGCCGAACTTCGATTTTATCAATTAAATTTGCCAGAATTTCGGCTTTAGTACCAAAAATACGCAAATGTCCCTTCGCCTGCTCGCAAAGGATTTTCACCCTTTCCTTTGCAGGTTCAAGGCCTAATAAACTAACAAATGTGGCTTTTCCATGATTTGCATCTTTATTTACTGCTTTACCAACTTTTTTTACATCGCCAATTGTATCCAAAATGTCGTCAGTGATCTGGAAAGCAAGGCCAAAATCATGAGCAAAACCAATTAATGCATGTGTGGCCTCTGTGCTTGCACGGCCCAAAATCGCACCTGCTTCTACGGCATATTGAAAAAGCCCACCAGTTTTAAGTCGCTGCATACGCGTTACGGCCGCTATATCATCGCCCAAATTTTGGGCATACATATCCATAATTTGACCGCCAACCATACCCTTAGCACCCGCCGCATGGGCAAGTTTGCCAACAAGTGAAATTCTAATATGCGGATCCATATGGGTTTGTTCATCAGCTATAATATCAAACGCCAGTGTCAAAAGTGCATCACCTGCAAGAAGTGCAATCGCCTCATTATATGCTTTGTGGGTTGTTGGCTGCCCACGGCGTAAATCATCATTATCCATGCATGGTAAATCATCATGAACTAATGAATAACAATGCACACATTCAAGCGCCGCACCAACCCGCAAAAGTGCGCGCTCATCCACATCAAAAAGCCGACCTGTCTGCAAAACTAAAAAAGACCTTAAACATTTACCATTTCCAAGCGCGGCATAACGCATCGCACTCATAAGTTCTGATTCAGGGCCTTGAACAGGCGGCAATAATGCATCAAGCGCAACTGTTATACGATCGGCATTCTCGTTAAGTAGTGTTTCTAATTGCGCATTGACTGGCATTTATTAGCTTCCTTGGTCAAAGGTTTCAGTTTTAATGCCATTTTGGGTTTCAACAATTTGATCAACCCGCATTTGTGCCGCTTTAAGCATATTTTCGCAATGCGCTTTTAATGCTGCGCCGCGTTCGAAAAAGCCTATTGACGCTTCTAATGGAACGTCCCCCGCCTCTAATTTTCGGGTCAAATCTTCAAGCTCTTTAAGGGCTAGTTCAAAACTTAATTTAGAAATATCGTCTGTTTTTATTTCTTCTGAATGACTCATAAAATTGCTCCGAATTCTATTTAGACGCCATTCAATTCATGAGCAACTAATCTTACATATTTTTCTAAATTGCAGGCAGTTAATCGTGCTTTTGATAAATACGATAAGACCAATGCCAATCGCCACCATCTTCAATGCATTTATAGCCCAATAATTTCAAGTAAGGGCGCATCATACGGTTAAACCAACCATGCGCAAAAAGTGCAATTGTTCCATGTTCTTGCGCCAAAGAATCCAATTTACCTGCCGCACTTTGTGCACGAGCTTTGGCTTCATCATGGCTTTCAGCACCTAAATTTAAACCCACAAACCATGTGCAACGCGATATAAAACCCCAAATTTTCGGGCGAAATTTAACAAAATCTGGTAATGGTGGGGGTGGTAATGGTGCTTCTATATAAATCTCGTCAATTGCAATATTACGTTCACCCGCAACTGCAATCGCTGTTTCATGGGCGCGGCGTAATGGGCTTGAGATAATGAATTTTGTTTTTGCTACAGCATTAAGCAATTTGCGCGGCGGTTTTTGCCCTTCAGCAAGACCACCCTCATCATATAAATGCCACCAATTTTTATAACCATCGGAGGTAAGCCAGACTTTGCGGCACAATGCAGGTTTTCCGTGACGACCAATCAAAATAGTCTTCACGCCACTTTTTGTAGAAACAGGCAGCGTTTTTGAAGCTTTTTCAGAATCTTCAATGTAAGAATTCGTCATTTTATAATTCAAAACCTGCGCATTTTTAAACTGTGACATTAGTGTCATTACCCATAAATTGTTTAATCAAACATTTTATAAAAAGCAAATGACACAATTTTATGAATTCACACAATTAACATTCTTAGATTAAGAATGAAACATACAAAATCATTGTGTTGAATATTAAATTCCAATCATTGCCAACATATCGCGCAATTCCTGTCTAGCTGCGACATGGCTTATCGACATTGTAATTTCGGGGATTTTTGCCTCTAAATCCAATAAAGTAAGGCCCATTGGATATAATTCACGGAAAATTACACGCTCTGAAAGCCCTGGAACAATTTTAAAACCAAGGCGTTTTGAAATTGAATCTAATGCGTCGCCAACTTTGCGTTTATTGCGCGCTTCAACAGTTGAAAGACGATTACGTAATATGAACCATTCAAGGTGCTTTTTATGCTGCATCGCCTTATTTTTACGCGCTTCCCAAATTTGATTTGCATAAAAATTAAGCCCTGTTACTTCACCGCTTACAGGGTCAACTTTTGCAAGTAGGTCAAAATCAACAAATGAATCATTCATTGGCGTTATAATTTTATCTGCAAGCCCATGTGCGATTCTTGAAGCCGTTGAATTTGCACCTGGCGTGTCAATTATTAAATAATCATGGGTTGAAACGGCTTCTTCTATAACGTTTTTTATAAATTCCTCATCTTCAATCTTACTTTCATCAAGTTTGAAAATGTCGGGTTGCGGAAGTTGAATATCTTTAGCCTCTGACCATTGTTGACGGTTTTCTAAAAAATGCGCAAAGCTTTGTTGCCTAATATCAAGGTCAAGCACAGCAACATTGTGCCCCGCCTTTAGGGCAGCAATTGCGACATGAACCGATATTGTGGATTTACCTGCACCGCCTTTTTCATTGCCAATTGTTATAATTTGCGTCAAAATTGTCCCCATTAATGGTTTTTAGAATCATTATTAATGGTAATTTGCGAAACTATTTATGCGCGCGCAAGGAACATGAACACTTAGCTGCAGATTTTTTAGTTGAACCAACCTTTACCCTTTTAACAGGTTTAGCTTTTTTCTTTTCAACTTTAGGCTTTTCATCATCTTCAATTTTTGTCGAAACAATTGGCGTTTCTTGAATATTTTCCATATTTTGCGCGATTAAAAGCCTTGGATTTGAACCTTCAACACCATCGCTTGTAATTGTAATTGGGCGATTTTGCGGCTCATAGGAAATTTTTGCGCCTGGCCAAACTGGGCGCGGCTTAAAAGCGCGCGAATTTGGATCTTGCTGCATTTCTTGTGCTTGATATTCTTCTTTATATTGTGGGGCATTTGGCAAAGTATCAAGCTTGCGCGATAATTCAAACAATTGCTCACGTGCAGGTTTTACCCATTCAGGGTCGGCAGCATTGGCGCGCGCCAATTTATCGCTTACATTTTTTAAAACCACATCGGTCGGTTGATTTTTTCTGTCTTTATCAACCCATGGCAAAGTATTCGCTAATGACCTTGGGGCATCATGAATTATTGCGGTTTTGGTATCTTGATATATTGCCTTTATCGGTCCACGATTTGCCATATATTCAGGTGATGTGTTTACATGCGCCCGAAGCGGCGGCCTTTCACTTTTCACAAAGATTTGGCGCTGTTTAGTTTTATCTTTTTTCCCAATTGCAAATAATGAGCGCTTTTTCTCTTCAACAGGTTTTGAAGCTATAATTTTATCATTATGCCCTAATGAACTGATATTATTTGTATTTATTGGATTGTTAATCGCAATAGGTTTTTCAACAATTGTTATTTGCTGTGGCAAAATTTCGCCAAGTTTTACATTTTCTGGATTTGAAATTGTTTGCGTTTTTGGCGCAACAGGTGTTGCATCATGAGTAATTGGCGGCGCTTTAATGGGCGTATCATAAATTATTGTTGTGACCCTATTCCCCTCAATATTGGCTTTGTTTTGTTCAGTCTGTGCCGTCGTGAACGAGCCGAAAGATTGCGCATTTGCGCCATTTGCAGACATGATAAATGCAATAATCAAAAAAGATGGGGCAAGTTTTTGGTATTTCATGCCCCAATATTAAATCAATAGGGTAAATGATGACTTAAGTTTTTTGCCTTGCCCGATGTTCTTCTTTTATCATTTTTGAAGTTTTGCGGCTATTATCTGGTGTCCAACCTGGTGGGCCGAATAAGAAATTTTTCGCGCTTGATATGCCTTTAGATTTTATGTCTTTGAAAATTCCAATCCATTCGTGGAAGCCAATAATGAATGGGTTAAAAGTTCCAAGATTTGAAACAATGCCATATTTTGGCTTTTCGGTTTCAGGGATAAAGGTTCCAAAAATCTTGTCCCAAATAATTAGAACGCCTGCGTAATTTTTGTCCAAATATTCGGGGTTTGTAGCGTGGTGAACGCGATGATGGCTTGGGGTGTTAAACACCGCCTCGAACCATTTTGGCATTTTATCAATTGCCTCTGTGTGAATCCAAAATTGATAGACAAGGCTTAGACCTTGGAAAAAGAATATAATGGATGGGTGAATGCCCAAAAATGCCAATGGCACCCAAAATAAGAAGCCAAGCGCCAAATTCCCTGTCCAAGTTTGGCGAAGGGCGGTTGATAAATTATAATGCTGACTTGAATGATGAATTACGTGTGACGCCCAAAAAAAGCGCACTTCATGCCCAATTCTATGAACCCAATAATAAGTTAAATCTTCAAGGAAGAAACATGCAATGAATACAGGCAGCGTTACGCCAATATCAAATAATCTATGCTGATAGGCAAAAATCATTGTGGCAACAATCATGCCATGCATTATTATTGAAACAATTTGATTACCAAGCCCCATTGCCAATGATGCCATTGTATCCTTGGTTTCATAGGAAATATTTTTATTCCAGCGTGAATAAAGCATTTCCCCAATCACTGAAATCGCAAAAAGCGGAACCGCCCATTCAACGGGGTCGGGTAAATTTAATGGAATAAATTCTTTCATTTATTTGCCCCTTACCGTCAAAACACCCGAAAAATCAGGGAATGTTATATCATTGAAACTTATTTTTGTTTGATTTTCATTTTGACTAATTTGCGCATTAGTAATGCCGCGAATTGCAATTTCATCGCCCATTGATTTAGCAAAAAATAATTCGCCATTCTTACCTTTAATAAGCGCGCAATTGCCATTTTCACTTATAAGAATTTCAGATAAGTCAAAATCAGGTGAAGCTGAATGAATAACATCATAAACATCATCAAAACTATTTATTTTACGGCTTTTATTTTGCCCAAGCGCATATGATGCAATACCAATTGCACCAACGGCGGCAAAGCCCATTATAAGTGAACCAAAATTTGCCATCTAACCCAACTTTACCAATAAATCGCCAAGTTTGGTTTGTGCGTTCAAACTTGCGCTCATTTCAATGATTTCGCCATCCATTTGGGCGCTAAGTGAATGTTCCATTTTCATGGCTTCAAGCACTACAATAACTTGCCCTTTTTTGACTTTATCACCTAATACATTATTTATTGCAACAATTTTCCCTGGCAGGTTTGCAACGATTTCATCATTATGTGCTGCGGCAGTTTCTTTACCAAAATGATTTGGTTTTTCGAAAATATAATGTTCGCCATCGATGAAAAGGCTAGTGGAATTGTCGTTGACAATTATATCAATATACGAACCATTAAATTTTGAATCATTTTGGAAACAAAACATATTTTCTATTTCATAATCATAAGTTTTAATATTATTTTTTAAAATTGAAAATACATCGCCATTGGTGTTTTTTGCCCTAAGCTCGCTGCCATTTGAAGAAACAGAAACCACTTGAACTGCATCATTTATTTTAAATGAAAATTTTGAAACTTGCCCCGAATTAACTCTAAAATTGCCAAAGTTTTTGAATGACGCATTATCCAAGCCTGCATGATGATAATTTGCCATCGCAGCAAGTCCAATAATTTCAATCTCTTCTATTGCTTTGCGTTTTAATGCTTCAATATTCTCATCTATTATCGCAGTATAAAGATTGGCATTTTCAAAATCTTCCAAATCTAAAATACGTTTTACAAAACCGCCATTATTGGCAAAACCGCGATAATTTGCGCCCATTAATCGTGATTTTAATTCATCAATCGCGCTTTCACGACTATAGCCCCAACAAATTACTTTCTCGATTAGTGAATCATAATTTGATGGAATAATATCGCCCTGTTCAAAGCCATAATCAACGCGAACCCCGATATTATCAATATCATCCCGATAAAAACGCCCCGAACTTGGCATGAAATTATTATTTGGGTCTTCGGCAACGATGCGCGCCTCTATGGCATGGCCTTGGCATTTGATTTCATCTTGCGAAAGTGGAAGTTTTTCGCCATTGGCCACGCGAATTTGCCATTCAACCAAATCAAGATTTGTGATTAATTCGGTAACAGGATGTTCAACCTGAAGGCGGGTATTCATTTCCAAGAACCAGAAACCATCAAGTTTTGGTATTCCATTGCCATCAACAATAAATTCAATTGTTCCCGCACCTTGATAATTAACCTGTTTTGCAAGTTTACAGGCCGCATCAAACATTGCAGTGCGCACATCTTGCGGTAAATTTGGCGCGGGCGCTTCTTCAATAAGCTTTTGACGGCGCCTTTGCACCGAACAATCACGCTCAAAAAGATGCACAATATTTCCATGACTATCGCCAAAAACCTGCACTTCAATGTGGCGCGGTTTTAACACCAATTTTTCAAGCATTACCCTATCATCATTAAAGGCCGATTTGGCCTCACGCATTGCGCTTTCAAGGGCTTTTTCAAAGCCATCAATATCGTCAACTTGGCGAATACCGCGCCCGCCGCCCCCTGCGATTGCTTTAATCAAAAGTGGGAAGCCAATTTTTTGCGCCTCGCTTTTTAAATGCTTAACTTCCTGATTATCGCCCATATAACCCGGCAAAACAGGCACATTAGCCGCAATTGCAATTTGTTTGGCGCTATCTTTCAAGCCCATTGCCTCAATCGCATCAGGGCTTGCGCCAATGAAAACAATGCCATTTTCGGCGCAAGTTTTGGCAAAAACTGGGTTTTCTGATAGAAAGCCATAGCCAGGGTGAATTGCCTGCGCACCCGATTTTTGGGCAATTTCAATGATTTTTTCAATGTTCAAATATGTGCTTTGGGCATCCACGCCATCAAGCGGATAAGCAGCATCCGCAAGCCGTACAAAGCGCGCATTTTCATCAACATCCGAATAAATAGCAATGGTTTTTATTCCCATGCTTTTTGCGGTTTTAATTATTCGACATGCGATTTCGCCGCGATTGGCGATTAAAATTGTTTCAAACATTGAGCCTCCCAACTCATGTATTATTTTGCAACCCAAGAAGGTTTGCGCTTTTCAAGGAATGCGTGCAAACCTTCTTTGCCATCCACACTTGCTCGGGCATGGGCAATTACTTTTGCGGTTTCTTTTATTAAATGGTGGTCAATTGGCTTATCTTTGACCATATCAATTGTCTCTTTAGTTTTTGCAACTGCCGCTGGCGAAACGCAGAATGCCAAATCGGCAATTCTTTCTTCACGTTTTGCAAAATCGGCTTCATCAAGCGCGATTTCCTGAATAAGGCCAATTTCTTTGGCAGTATGCGCATCAAATGGCATTGCAGTATTAAAGAATGCGCGCGCATTTCTTACGCCAATTGCCTCAATAACATATGGCGAAATGGTTGCAGGAACTAAACCAAGGCGGGTTTCAGAAAAGCAAAAATGCGATTTTTCGGTGGCAATTGCATAATCACAACATGCAATAAGCCCAAGCCCACCACCATAAGCACCATTTTCCACTAATGCCACAGTGATTTGTGGCAAAGTATAAAGCGCATGAAGCATATTTGCCAAATCCAATGCATCGGCTTCATTATCTTCTAAATCATGCCTTGCCTGACGCTCCATCCAGCCTAGATCGCCGCCAGCGCAAAAATGATGGCCTGCGCCTTTTATGAAAACTACGCGAATATTATCATTGGCGCGAATGGTTTCGAATGTATCGCTCAAAGCGGCAATCATAATTTCATCAAACGCATTGCGTTTTTCGGGGCGATTAAGCACCACAAAAGCCACGCCTTCTTCAGTAAGATTTAATAATACGGGTTGTTGTTCTTCCATTTTCGTGCCCTTTTTGTTTTTTATATCTTACGCCTGTTTTTGGTTTTAAAAAGTGAATTTTGTGCGACCATTTCGCCTACATTCTAAACACACCAAAATTAGGCTCAGGGATTGGTGAATTGGCAATTACTGAAAGCGAAAGTGCCAAAACCGCACGTGTATCTTTAGGGTCGATAATTCCATCATCCCAAATTCTTGCGGTTGAATAATATGGATTGCCTTCTTGTTCATATTTTTCACGAATTGGGGCTTTGAATTTTTCTTCATCCTCTTTTGACCATTCTTGACCTGTTCGGTCAAAATTATCGCGCTTTACAGTTGCAAGAACGCTTGCC
This sequence comes from Pseudomonadota bacterium, assembly GCA_020161405.1. Lineage (GTDB taxonomy): Bacteria > Pseudomonadota > Alphaproteobacteria > Caulobacterales > Aquidulcibacteraceae > Pseudaquidulcibacter. The sequence continues at coordinate 72,440 of JAIUOD010000004.1, forward strand.
GCCTGTTCGCCACCCATAACCGAAGTTCGCGCATTAGGCCAAAGGAACATGAAACGCGGGCTATAAGAGCGCCCGCACATTGCATAATTTCCCGCACCATAAGAACCACCAATTACAAGCGTGATTTTTGGCACATTTGCGGTTGCTACGGCGGTAACAAGTTTTGCACCATCCTTGGCAATACCGCCCGCCTCATAATCCCTGCCAACCATGAAGCCAGAGATGTTTTGCAAGAATAAAAGCGGGATTTTACGTTTGCAGGCAAGTTCAATGAAATGCGCGCCTTTTAACGCACTTTGCGAAAATAAAATTCCATTATTGGCAATAATTGCCACAGGCCAACCATCAATATGTGCAAAACCGCAAACCAATGTTTCACCATAAAGTGGTTTAAATTCATGAAAATCAGAATTATCAACAATACGCCCAATAATTTCACGAACATCATATGGTGTGCGTAAATCGGACGGGATAATTGAATAAATTTCGCTTTCATCAAGCTGTGGCGGTTTTGGAATTTCGCGCGTGATATATTTTTCATCGCCTTGCTTTAGGGTTTTTACAATTTCGCGCACAATTTCCAATGCATGATTATCATTTTGCGCATAATGATCGGCAACACCCGATTTTTTGGCATGAACATCGGCACCGCCCAAATCTTCGGCAGATACATCTTCCCCTGTGGCCGCCTTCACAAGTGGCGGGCCACCAAGGAAAATTGTGCCCTGATTTTTAACAATAATACTTTCATCCGACATCGCAGGAACATAAGCGCCACCTGCCGTACATGAACCCATAACCGATGCAATTTGCGCAATTCCCAATGCACTCATATTGGCTTGATTAAAGAAAATACGCCCGAAATGGTCGCGGTCTGGAAAAACTTCGGCCTGATGCGGAAGGTTTGCACCGCCTGAATCCACCAAATATATACATGGCAGGCGGTTTTCTTTGGCAACTTCCTGTGCCCGAAGCTGTTTTTTGACCGTCATTGGAAAATACGTTCCACCTTTAACCGTAGCATCATTGGCAATAATCATACATTCGCGCCCCGATACTAAACCAATGCCGCAAATAAGCCCTGCCCCATGCACATCGCCGTCATACATGCCATTTGCCGCAAGTGCACTTAATTCAAGAAATGCACTTCCGGCGTCAATCAATTGTTCAACGCGTTCACGCGGTAATATTTTTCCGCGTTTAATATGTTTTTGCCGCGCTTCTTCTGTGCCGCCAAATGATGCAATTTTGGTTTTTTCTTTCAAAACTTCAACTAAATCGCGCATAGTTTTTTTATTATTTAGCGCTACATTAGAACTTCTATCGAAATTTGATTCAATTTTTGGCATTTTTCCTCGCTATATCGACATTAGAATAATTTACGCAAGTTTTGCAAGTGGTTTCAATAGTAAGAAACCAAAGAAAATATAGTCACTAAAAATAAACTTATTCCTTTTACCATAATGAAAATTTTGGGGGAATAAATGAATAACCAAAAAAAATATAAATTATTTTACCTTGGCCTTGTGGCATTTGGAACTTTTGCAATAAGCACAAATAATGCAAATGCCATTGAGCTTGAACAAGTAAGCGCCCGTGCGGGGACTTTGGGTCTTGGTGCTGAAATTGGTTTTGAAATTATTCCAACAGTGGTTGTTCGCGGCATTGGGCAAAAATATAATTATAATTACAATAAAAGCATCAATAGTATTCAATATGATGGGCGCGTTGGCTTGCAATCATATGGCGTTCAATTTGATATTCACCCCCCGCTTATGCCGCTTTATTTAACAGGTGGCATTTATTCAAATTCAAACAAAATCAATATGACAGCTGTCCCAACAGGCACATACAATATTGGCGGCACTAATTATACAGGCGCGCAAGTTGGCGTTTTAACATCTAAAGCAGAATTTGACCCAACCGCACTTTACGGTGGCCTTGGCCTTGAATTTCAGATTGGGTCACTGGCACTTGCGGCAGAAGGCGGCGTTTATTACCAAGGTAAACCAAACGTAAGCGCAAAAGTAACTGGCCCGATTGCATCTGATCCAACATTCCAAGCCAATCTTGCCAAAGAAACAGCAAAAGTTTCAAGCGACCTTGATAAGGCAAAATATTGGCCCGCCCTTACAGTAATGGGTAGAATGAAGTTTTAATTCATGCTTCCGCCCGATTTTGCCAATATTCCGTTTTTACGCAATGCTGATAAAACGGCATTACGCGAAGTCACGAGAAATGCAATTTGGTATTCAATCCCTGGCGGCACACCACTATTTACCGAAGGCGATGTTGCAGATTTTATGTGGTTTGTGCGCTCTGGCTCTCTTGGCGCATTTCGCCGTGATTCATTTGGGCAGAATGAATTAATCGGCCATATTCGCGCGGGTGAACCCGTTGGTGAAATGGCACTTATTTCAGGTGACACACATTCTGCATCTGTCTATGCATTACGCGATAGTGAATTATTCGCCCTTGATAAGGCAACCTTTAACCGCCTTGTTCGTAAATATCCCGACTTGATGCAAGGTTTGGCGCGAACAATCCTTTTTAGAAGCAAGCAAAACCGCCGCAAAGCCGCATTAAATAATCCCAAAGTTTTTAGCTTTATTTCAGCCTCACCAACAATTGAAATTGAAACCCGTGCTCGCGAAATTGTCAAGGCAATTCGTTCCTTAGGCAAAAGTGTTGCAATCATTGATGAACAAAATGAAGCCAAAGATGCAAGCTGGTTTGATGAAATCGAACGAACCAATGATTTTGTAATCCTTACCAGCCAATTGGGCGAAAGCACATGGGAACAAACCTGTTTACGGCAAGCCGATAGAATTTGGATTTTTGGACGAACAGATGCCAAACCATCATATCCATTATTGCCGCAAAATATTTCTCCAGTTCAAGAATTTAAATTGGTTGATGTGGTTTTGGTAAAAAAAGTTGGACGAAACCCAATAAGCAGCGCCAAAGAATGGCTTAATGCCGCGAATGCAACACGGCTTTTGACACTTAGGGAGGGCAATGAATCTGATCTTAAAAGCCTTGCCCGAATAATTGTTGGTACATCTATTGGTCTTGTTTTATCTGGCGGCGGTGCGCGCGCTTATGCACATATTGGTGCGATACGTGCATTGCGTGAAGCGGGTTATGACTTTGATTTTTATGGTGGCACATCAATGGGTGGGGTTATTGCCGCCTGTGCCGCAATGGGTTGGGATGATAGGGAAATTGAAAGCCATATTTGGGATGCCTTTGTGGCATCCAATCCATTGAATGATTATATGCTTCCGGTTGTTGCAATGACATCTGGTAAGAAGGTTGAAACCCGCCTTAAAGAGCATTTTGGCGATGTTTTAATCGAAGATTTAATACGCCCCTATTTTTGTGTTTCCTCTAATTTAACCGAAGCCAAAGTAAGAGTTCATCGCACTGGAATTTTGCGCCAAGCATTGCGCGCTTCAATTGCCCTTCCTGGAATTTTGCCGCCTGTTGTTGAAGATGATTGCGTCTTTGTTGATGGTGCAGTTTTAAACAATTTCCCCGTTGAGATTATGGCATCATTACATCGTGGCCCAAATATTGGGGTTGATGTAAGCCGACAACATGCCCTTAATGCCGCCGAATTTAAAAATCCACCAAGTTTCTTTGAATGGATATTTAAAAAAGGCCATCATTCACCACCGCCAATTGCCGAATTATTAATGCGAACGGCAACCGCACCACTTGCCCCACTTAAAAACACCCATAAATCAGACATAACAATAGTACCAGATTTGGGCGATATTGAGCTGCGCGATTGGAAGGCATTTGATAGGGCAGTTGAGGCAGGATATAAGGCAACTGTTGAAAAACTAAAAAATTCTGAAGAAAGTTTTTGAGCTTGATGAATTTGCCTATATTTGGACATTATCTTTACATAGAATATAGCCCGAAGGTGAATATTTGATGCGTGCACTTAAGGTTTCGACCATTGTTTTTGCTATTGTTACTATAATTGGAGTTGCGGTAATTATGGGGCGCTTTGTTTTCAAACTTGGCCCCGCCAGAATTGGCGAAGAACCACAAATGGCAGGAATTGAAGCTGAAATTGCAAGCACTAATTCAGTTACAGATCAGGCATTTGACCCTGCACAAATGTTGCCACCATCACCTGTAATTGAGCAGCCAAACACCGCAATTGCCACAAGTAGTGCGTCTCAAGAAGCAATGGCATCGGCGCAGGCATCATCAAATTGTGCCGTAAGCGTTGCAAAACCTATTTCAATCAATGATTGGAACAATAAAGGCAGTGTTAGTGCAAGTGCAGAAGGCAATGATTGCCAAAGCGCCATAATAAGAATTGAAATCAAATCAAACCAAGGAAAATCACTTTTCACCATGAGCGCCCCTGCACGTGATTTTGGCATGAGTGCAAATAGTAATGTCGATAATTTACGTAATGCACTTAATAATGCGCTTCCAAATTCTGCGGTTCGTGCCAATGCCTATCCAAAATGGGAAAATGATGAAAGCAAACCATTCGGCACCGAATTTGACAAAGCAACTTATGAAAAAATCCGCGCCCAAAGCGCCCCCGTAATTTGCCTAAAACTACCATCCGCCCCCCAAACCTGCATTGCCGCCAATCCTGAAACAGGTGATATAAGGACTTTTAGCCGAGGGTAAATAAGAAAATATTTAATAAAAACAATTAATTAGCACCGCCCCCTTATATTTCCTTAAAAATGTTATCAAATGCTATCATTTTCACCAAAATCACATTTGAAATCAATGTGCTGGCATTTTGAATTTTGATAGCAAAATTTACAATCAAGAATTTTCATTCTTTGAATAAACTATTATAAATCAAGTTTATTGAAGCTGGATAGAAATAGTGCAACCCTGCTTCCCGATGAATGGGGAAGCTGTCACCAAAGGTGACTGAAAGGATTAAAACCTTTCAGCATATAATTGAGTTTAGAGAAAAACCCCTTTCGTCACGCGCCAAAGCGCGCGCCACTTTCCCCAATTTTTGGGTAAAGAAGATGTTGCATAATATGTAACGAGATAATGAACTATTTAATATCATGCCCTCGAAATACATATATATCCATCCTTGATACTTCCATTTTGTTTATTTAAAGCCTAAAAAAATCTATGCATTTAAACAACGAAGCGCATCAGGCATCAATTATGCAATGCCCCCGGAATGAATTTCACTTAATTGAACGCGCGTCGAACAATATCAATCATTCGGGATTTTCCCCGCATCGCCACGATACCTATACAGTGGCTCTAACGACACGCGGTACGCAAACCTTCAACTATCGCGGTGCACTAAGGCGCTCTTTGCCAGGGCAAGCCTTGATACTGCACCCTGATGAATTACATGACGGTAAACCTTGTGACGAAGCAGGATTTGGTTATTGTGTAGCCTATATTCCGCCTAGCCATATCCAAACCATCCTTGGCTGTGTTGACCTGCCATTTGTTGCCGAGGCTGTTTCATCCGATGCGGCGCTAGTGGCGGCGGTCGCGCGGGTCGTGGCGCCAGGTTGTGCCGATGATGCTAACGATTATCAGGATGCTATTTTTGAGCTTGCTTGTGCAATTGAGAGGGTTTCGGGATTGCGTAGGCCGCGCCATCGACCCGACATCAAGGCAGTATTGACCGCACAACAATATCTGGATGAGCTGCCAGAGGGCGGAACCCACTTAGAACAAATGGAAAATATCACAGGTCGTGATCGCTGGAACCTGTGCCGTGATTTTCGACGCATACTTGGGACAAGTCCCTATCGCTATCTACAATATAGAAGAATTGCGCATGCTAAAAAGCTCCTCCGTGCTGGCGAGAGCTTTGCCGAAGCCGCATATGCTTCTGGCTTTGCCGACCAAAGTCATTTCACCAGGATTTTCAGAAACTTCGTCGGCCTGACCCCGGCCTCGTGGCGGGCATCTGCGCTATTTTAGGGTGTGTTGAAAATAGATTTTAGGTGATTTTGTGTCAAAATTTCCTAGCACAATCATTCTATACATTGCGCCCGCACGCCTTTACCCTCCTACAAATGAATACTATTTACTCCAATCAAGCTGCCAAGGGCTGGTTGCCTTGGCCAATTTTGAGCCCATTTTTGGCATTATTACTTGTCGTAATTGGAAGCATGCCCTTCGACATTTGGCTAGAGTTCATGCACTTCACAGATTCAAAGGGGGAACCGACTAGTACGCTCGGTTTATGCTTGTTGCTCTTGCTTCCATTCGCCGGAATGGGCGGCGCGGTATTTCTTTGGTTGCTGATTGTGGAAAGGCGCACTCTTGCAACAATTGGCTTTTCAGGTGACCGAGCCATTCACCGCTTTGCCGCAGGATTAATGCTCGGAATTCTTATGATGGGTGGGGTTGTCGGCTTAATTGCGGCCTTTGGCGGATATCATCTTGTAAGCTTGGCACCTGCATTTTCCGATATTCGTTCGCTTGGATGGATTTTTGCGTTATTAGTATGTTTTGCGCTACAAGCTAGCGTAGAAGAGTTTATATTTCGCGGCTGGTTGCTATCGACTGTCGCTAGGCGATCCAATGTTATAGTGGGCATTATTGCCACATCAATACCCTTCACCCTTTTGCATTTTTCGCGTGGTCAGCCAATTTTGAGCATTGTATTCACATTTGCTTTCTCGGTATTCGCATGTGCCCTCGCTATCAAATCAAAATCCATTATTGGCGCAATGGGATGGCATACTGGTTGGAACTGGTTCGGTGGAACGGCATTCGATGTGCCTATCACAGGCTTTGACACAAAAGTCCCAGCATTAGTTGCCGAACTGCAACCCAAAGGGCCGATATTCCTTACGGGTGGGGCGGAAGGGCCAGAAGGCAGCATTTTCGCCTTAGTTTTGATGCTAGTGGGGATATTAGTCGCCTTTAGCAAAATGCTAACGCACAAGCGAAAGGTCGCCGAGGACTAATAGAGCCAGTCCATCGACAGAAAATTCGACACAACTACGGCTTAAATTAGCGGCGTATATGCCTCATTTTATTGAGATGACATGAAAAACCATCATGAGATTAAATAATTACGGCCTTGTGCTTGTGAAAATTTCGCGCCCAATCAACCATCTTCGGATTTCCGATGTGCCCGCGCCAATTTCATAGAGTTTGGCATCGCGTAATAAACGCCCTGTTGGGTTTTCATTGACATAACCAGAGCCGCCCAAACATTGAATTGCGTCAAGTGCCATTTGGGTTGCCTTTTCGGCGGCATAAAGGATTGCCCCTGCTGCGTCTTTGCGGGTGTTTTTGCCCTTGTCACAGGCTTTGGCGACCGCATAAACATAGGCGCGCGCAGTCGAAAGCGATACGTACATATCGGCAAGTTTGCCCTGCATAAGTTGGAATTCGCCTATTGCTTGACCAAATTGCTTACGATCATGCAAATAAGGCACAACAACATCCATACATGCCTGCATAATACCAAGTGGCCCCGCCGCAAGGACGGCGCGTTCATAATCAAGCCCAGACATAAGGACGCCAACGCCGCCATTTAATGGGCCCATCATATTTTCTACAGGCACTTCGCAATTTTCAAAAACCAATTCACCCGTTGGCGAACCGCGCATTCCAAGTTTATCCAAACTTTGGGCAACCGAAAAACCTTTGAAATCTTTTTCAACGATAAAGGCACTAATTCCTTTTTGATGTGCATCCATATCGGTTTTGGCATATACTATTAAAGTATCGGCTTCTTTGGCATTGGTTATCCAAAATTTGCCCCCATTTAATACATAGACCCCGCCCTTTAATTCAGCGCGTAATTTCATTGAAACCACGTCTGAGCCTGCGCCCACCTCACTCATGGCGAGGGCGCCGACATGTTCACCAGATATAAGTTTTGGCAAATATTTTGCCTTTTGTTCGGCATTACCCCAACGGCGCAATTGATTAACGCAAAGATTTGAATGCGCACCATAAGAAAGACCAATTGATGCCGAAGCGCGTGAAATTTCTTCCATTGCAATCACATGCTCAAGATAGCCAAGGCCAGTGCCGCCATCCTCTTCGGAAACAGTTATGCCTAAAAGGCCAAGCTCACCCAATTTGGGCCATAGGTCGCGGGCGAATGCATCATCTTTATCGATTTGTGCGGCGCGCGGTGCAATTTCTGCGCTTGCGAATTTTGCAACCATTTCGCGGATTGCTTCGGCGGTTTCCCCGATATCATAATCTAATTGTGAAAAATTTGACATTTGCCCTACTCTTATTACAGGCAAATTATTAGCTTATTTCATAATTTGAGCAAATCAATATTGCATCATTTAACTATTTTTTGCTTATAATTACCAATTAAATTTAAATAGGCGCGAAATTATTGCTTCTCTTCTTCACCAAAGAATAAAGAGAATGTACCAAATATCGATGTTATAGCACCAATAAAAATTGTTAGCATTATAAAAATATTACCAGGGTCTTTGAAACTTCCGATAAGGCCATTTTTGAAAATACCCTGACCAATTGCTTCATATGTTCCCGCGCAAAATGCCACAAGGCCGACCATTATTACGAAAATTGTAAAAGGGTCAAAAATATTTTTATCGGCAGTTTTTACATTACCTACAATTGCTTCTGGCGCAGGATTTACAATTGCAGCAGGCTTTGGTGCATCATTGGCGGGTAATTCTTTTGTTAAATCTGCAACATTAGCAATTGGTGTATCTATTTGTTTTATTTCGTTTTTAACATCTTCAACAAGTGGTTTTTCTGAAACAAAGCCAGGAAATTGTAAAACTTCACCACTTAGGCTTTTTTCATCATCCTTAAGCATTTTGCCAATGATTTCATCTTTTTCGGATTGCGTAATACCATTATTATCAACGACATTTTCTTCCGAAGGTTTGGCGTCTTCTATAACTGGCGCAGGATTGGCTTTTTCAAACTTAACCGCCCTTATTGCATCTGGCTTTGGCGCAAGTAATGATGCTGAATAATCAAGCAATGGAATGATAATTGGGCTTGGCGCAGCAGGTCTTGGGCCGATTGTGTCCAAAAACATTGCAGTTTCAAGTGCACGGCGACGCACCAATGCATCAACCACAATTTGTTGACCATTAATATGCGAACGACGCCAAGCACTCATGGCGATTGCCGCACAAATAGGCTCACCTTGATTTAGATGGCGCAAAACATCGCAATTTTTGAAATTTTCAATGCCAATATTAAATGCAAATGAAACAAGGGAATCAAATTGGTTTTGTGTAAGTGTTGTAAGGGTATTTTGACGGATAAAATCTTGAATTGGGCCAATATCCCATTTTAATAATTCTTCGGCTTGTTCACGATTTACAATCATACCATCACGCGCGGTCATTGTGTGACCAAAGCCTATTGTGTATTTTCCATCACTTAGACGTGCAGCTTTGGCGCGAAAGCCTTCAAAACTTTCAATTAAATCCAATCCAGAGCGTGAAATTTCAAGCCTTGACATTTTTTACCCACAAATTGTTCCAAAATAGAACGAAAAATAAATTTCTATCAGTATCAAAGCGAAATTTGTGCCATAAAATTAAGCAAGCACATTTTATTTTCTATATTTATGATGCTTAATGCAAATCCATAGAGCCGATTAGTGTAATAAGCAAAACTCTATCTTTATCACAAGTTGTAGTAGTTGATGGAATAGTAGCAATGTCTGAGATATTACTAATTTTTTCAACTACTGCTATCGGCCTATTACTAATAAAACCAGGCTCAAAACTTGCTACATATCTAAAATTAATTGCTTTATTTTCAAAAACATCATAAAGAACCACTACTGACATATCAGCAAAATCTTCTGGAATTTGCGTATAAATTTTCTCCATTTGACTTGGTGAAAGAGTTGGGCACTCATAAAAATTTTTTGGATTCACAAAATGTTCTTCGTTTTTGGAATATTCAATCTTAGTCTTATCAAAGTCATATTTTAATTTATTTGCCCTATCAAGAAACAAAGCTCTAACAAAATTCTCTAAGGCAATCAGTTTAAAATAAGATTCAGCATTTATTTTTGAGGTGTCACCAATTAATAAACGATATTTCTTTATGTCCAAAAGTGATAAATAATAATCATTTGCCATTTTATCGCTACGCTCTATAAACACGCCTGGGATAACATCCGTTCCGGCAAATGATAATTCCATGCCTCGAACCAAATAAGCTTTGTAAATCAAGTGTTTCATTTTCAAACTATAACGTGTACTAAGAATTCTATCAGCCATATTGACCAATTTTTGCGCAACTTTTATTCTTGACGCGCTATTTGAAATTTCCAATTTCTTATTGGTTCTTAGTTCACTTGAAACTGAAAATAAGACATCATAAGCAAATTCTTTATCACCACCATTTTCAAAAACAGCTTGAGTTAATTCAATTAGCCGAGTCAACTTTTTTACTCTATTTTTAGATTCGAATTTTAATAATTCATCGAGCAATTCTGCCTCTAAAAACTCGGGACTTCCTACGGGCATTTTTTCTTTAATAATTTTTGAATTCCTATTTATTTCTTCAGGATAAAATTTTTCAAATATGCCGGTTTTTGAATAATAAGATTTTACAAAAATTATTTGCCGCAATAAAGCTGCTTCAATACTGTTTTCTCCGAATTTACGCTCAGTTTCGATTAGGCTATTTTTAATAGTTTCAATACCTTTATCAAATCTATCAGAATAAAAAAAATCGTCTGCTTCTTTTTTCGCATTAAAAACAATGATGTCAACTGGTTTAGCAATTGCATCAGGAACAAACCCTAAAATAAAAACTAAAAAAAGTAATTTAATTAACTTTATTTGCATATATTAACTCTTACTAATTTAAATTTAAAACGACTATTAGATTTTAGATTTTAATTTAGTTAAACCTTATATTACACAATTGCATATATAAATACACGAAACACAATCTGTATGTTTATCGAAAAAATTATGACATTATTTCAATAGGAAAAATGCGATTGTTAAAAATGCCGAAAAGCCAACTAAATCAGTTATGAAGGTCACAAAAATACTTGATGCAACCGCAGGGTCATAATTCAATCTTTTAAGACCCAATGGCACCAAAATACCAACCAAGCCTGCAACAACGAAATCAATGACAATCACACCGCCCGCGGCAAGGGCAATAATCCATGAATGAAACCAAAGCCCCGCAACCGTTGCAAAAACAAGGCCAATTGCAATTCCATTTAATGTGCCCGTGAAAAATTCGCGCCACACAATACGCATCGAATTTTCGCTTGTAAGTTCTTTTTGCGCCAAGGCGCGAACCGCAACCGCCAATGTTTGCGTACCCGCATTACCGCCCAAAGCCGAACCAACAGGCATAAGAACCGCCAATGCCACAACTTGTTCAATAAGCCCTGAAAACTTTGAAATAACCGTTGAATTAACAAGTGCGATAAATAAATTTATCATAAGCCATGGCAGGCGTGACTTAACAGATTCAAAGACGTCATCGGTTGTAGAAGCATCACTAACACCAGCAAGGGCGAGCATATCTTCTTCGTTTTCTTCTTGAAGTACTTGAACGATATCGTCCACTGTAATCATACCATTAAGGCGACCCGCGACATCCACAACGGGTGCGGAAATCAAGTGGTATTTTTGGAACGAAAGTGCCACATCCTCTTGGTCGGTTTCAGGTTTAACCACAACATGGAGGTTTTCCATCAAATCTTTTAGTGATTTATTACGCGGCGCACGCATAAGGCGCGAAACCGCAACCGCACCAATGGGTTTAAACATTGGGTCAACCACATAAATCTCAAAGAATAAATCGGGTAAATCCTCGCCAACGGCGCGCATGTGATCAATTGTGCGCCCAACATCCCAAAATTCGGGGGCGGCCACAAATTCGCGCTGCATAAGGCGACCTGCGGTTTCTTCTTCGAAACTTAATGCACCTTCGATATTAGTTCTAAATTCGGGTGAAGTTTGTGCCAAAACTTCGGCGCGCTCTTCTTCATCCAATTCCTCAACGAATGCCACCGCATCATCGGAATCCAAATCTTCGATTGCGCGCGCAAGGGCAGCAGTCGGTAGGATATCAACAAATAATTCACGTGTGTCCTCATCAAGCTCGGCAAAAACTTCTGAATCAAGTTCTTCACCAATATATTTAATAATGGTGCGAACGCTTTCTTCGGGTAATTCACTTAAAACACTTGCGCAATCGGCAGGGTGAAGTGGCAATAGTAATTTGCGCAAACTTATAGGGTCATGATCCCCCGCCGCGCCAATTATTGTTGCGATAAAATGCTTACGCTTTTCGCCTGATTGCGCGATTTCACGCAATTCATCTGATTGTGATTTAAATTCGGATGCTTCCCCATGACGAGGTTTGGTCAAATTTTCCACTACTACCATCCCCTGTCATCGTACTAATCCTCAAAAATTCGCAAAGCGAAAAAACTAATTATAATGTCAATAAAAAACAAAAACGACGCTTTTTGTTTTTTATTGCCCTCGTGCATCCAAAACTCCGAGTGAGCGGCAAAGCCGCGAAGGTGGAGTTTGAACACGCCATTGAGGCGTGCAGGCCGCGTGCCGCCAAAGCGAGCTATGCGAGCTGAACGCCAAATAAAGAAACCAAAAAATCTTACGATTTTTTGGTGCGCACGAGAGGACTCGAACCTCCACGGGTCTCCCCACAACGACCTCAACGTTGCGCGTCTACCAGTTCCGCCACGTGCGCGATTGATTATCGCCTTAATCCACTATTTTGATTGTGAAAAGCCTTTTTTTCAGCTTAGGGTCAGGACACTAGTTAATTAATAAAGTATGGCTTGACCCTAGGCTTATGCGCCTGCAAAATAATCATGAACATTGGCAGGGCCAACAATTTCAACACTGATTTTATCTTCATCAAGTGAAATTTCACCACGCGCAATCGGATGATTATTCGCCAATACCCATACAGGATCATTCGGGCTTGCAGTTAAAGGGATAACAGCACCACGACCCATGCGCAATAATTGGTGCATCGCAAGCGATGAACGACCAACCAAAACCGAAATATCAATTCCAACTTTATTAATTTGCAATTTGTGCCACCTTAAACTTTAAAAAGTCAGATTATAGAAAAAGAGTGAACAGATTGTTATCTAAATGCCAATGATTGCAAAAATCTTTTTTATGCGCATTTATCACCATAAATTTAACACAATTTCCCTTAGATTGAGGCAATAGACAGTTGAATTTTCCGCATTCACGTCTAATTATGAATATTTAGTGACGCTATATATTTGGGGAAAAATATGCGTAAATTATGGGTAATAGTCGCTTTTTCTTTAATGCCTTTTGCTGCAATGGCGCAACAATCTGCGCCTACTTGGGATATGCCCAATCAAAACAATAACATACAGGCAAAACAGGATGTTAAAGCTGAGCCAACAAACGCGATTTCAAATCAGGTTGCACCTGTTGAAACGCCGCCAATTGCGACAAATCCAACACCAAAACCACCGACCCCAAAAATCACAAAACCCGCCCGCGGCACTGAGCGTTTAATCGCAAAAGTATCAATAAAAAAGCAAACCATACTTATAAGCCTTGATAACGAGCTTATTTATAAATGGTCAGTATCAACAGGCAAAAAAGGATTTGAAACACCGCCAGGTTATTATAATGGGCAGCGTAAATATGTCTTATGGCGCTCACGCACTTATGATAATGCGCCAATGCCTTTTGCGGTTTTCTTCTATGAAGGCTATGCAGTTCATGGTACAACCGCTTTAAGTCAATTAGGAAAACCAGCTTCCCATGGTTGTGTTCGAGTTACAACGCCAAATGCCAAAACTTTTTATGATTTGGTTGATGAAGTTGGGTTGTCCCAAACTTTGGTTATTGTTGAAAACTAATGAATGACATTGAATGGAAGATTTCCAATGACGTCGTGCCTTATCAATATGCGGTCGATTTCATGGAAAAACGGGTTGCACAAATTTATGAAGGCAGCGCCAAACAATTAGTATGGCTTTTGGAACATCCACCCGTTTACACACTTGGTACAAGTGCAAATGAAACAGATGTTATCGGCAATAATGGTATTGAAGTAATTAAATCAGGACGCGGCGGACAGGTTACCTATCATGGCCCTGGGCAACGTGTAATTTACCTAATGCTTGATTTGCGAAAGCATGGGCAAGATGTTCGAAAATTTGTTTGCAATGTTGAAAAATGGATTATTGCAACATTGGACACGCTTGGAATTAAAGGTGAAATTCGCGATGGGCGGGTTGGTGTTTGGGTTGATACACCCCTTCCCGATGGCACAACACGCGAAGAAAAAATCGCCGCAATTGGCCTTAGGATACGTAAATGGGTGTCATTTCATGGGGCATCAATTAATTTGAACCCTGATTTATCGCATTTTGGCGGAATTGTGCCATGCGGTCTATCCCCTGATGAATTTGGGGTTACTTCGATTAATTCGATAAATAAAAGCATTAATATGTCTGATTTAGACCAAGCCCTAAAAACAAATTTCACAAAAATATTTGGAGTATGAAATGAAACACAAGAATTTTATCGCAACTTCTTTAATTTTTCTTTCAATCGCGCCAAATCTTGCCAATGCGCAAAAAATTGAATCAGGGATTGCCAAAAAGGATGCCGTATTTTTCAATTATGTAAATAAATATGACAATACAGGATTTATAAAAAACCCTGTTGTTTGGAAAGCTATTGCAAACGTTGTTCCATCGGATTTACAAAAATCAGTTTTACCAAGATTAAACGTTCAACCGCCAATTTATTATTATGATAACTTTATTATCGCTTCTGGTTGCAAACCACATTCATGCGGTTCGGATGAGGCAGAGGTTTGGTTTGATATTGGTTCAAAAAATGCAATAATAATATTGCTTATTGATGGCAATTATTCAGTTTATACAAAAGATTATGAATGGGAAACTTTGCCACTTTTAATCAAAGCAAAATTGACGGATTATGAAAAATTAAGGCCACAACCCGCCAATATTAAAGTTTTCAAGAAAGACAATTAAAACTTTTTACCAATTAAAATGCCAATATTATCAACACCTTCATTCACACCCGAATGTAGGATTTGACCATGGCTTAAATGTTCATAAATGCCATAGATTTTTAAATCAGGCTTTATTTCATAACCCGCAGAAACGCCAAGCCAGAATAATTCACGCGATCCAAGCATTAAATAATGCGCATTGGCATAGGCGCGATTTACTGAATCAGATGGCGCATACGGATTATCCAAATGCTTGCCATTATGATAAACAAGGCCAAGGAATGGTTCAAAAGTTACTTTTTTTGTTGGTTTAAATTCCCAAGTAAGACCAACGCCACCAAAAGAAGTTTCACCCTGTGTATTCAAACTTGCAACCACCAAAGGGCGCGGACTTCCCATGAAATCTAGTTTTTCAATCGGCGAAAAAATCACCTGCCCCTCAATATCAGGCCCTTTTTCTTTGCCACCATTTTTTTGATTCAAAAGCTTGGTATTATGCGCAAAAACGCCCAATTTAACTTCGGTAACTTCGGCATGTGCAAAACTTGGAATTGCACAAAGCGCAAACATTGCAATTAGTTTCTTTATCATATTGATTCCCCTTAAGGCTACCTTATAGTTTTTGAACCAAAAGCAAAGTGGGGTTAAATCAGATTTTGCCATTCCTGTGCGCCATGAAAGACGCGTACCACATCAACAATATCTTCATGAATTCTATAAAATATAAGGTAAATTCCATAATGCAAAACACGCATACCTTGCCTTATATCGTTACGCATGGTCCCAATTTCAGGTGCCTTTTAAGAAGTTTGCACTTATTATAAAAACCGTTACGCCAATCTATGGCTGCAATTGGCTTGTCAGATTCAATGTAAGTGATTATTTTCTTCAATTCGCGACGTGCGTTTGAGCTTATTCGTAACCTCAAGCAGCTTTGCCACCTTTTTGGTCTTTGGCGATTATTTCGTCCAATTCAGCAAAAACATCATCGGCATCATAAAATTCGCCTGATATCCCCTCATCCCATGCTTTACCAATTTGCTCAAGAATAAGTGCCTTCTTTTCGCGGTTTTCTTGAAATTCACGCAAAGCAGCGCGTATAACTTCACTAGAAGAAGCAAACTCCCCCGCCGCCACAGGCTCCTTAACATTTGCCGCCACGTCAGGGGTATGCGCGATTGAAATTTTTTCGATTTTGGACATGGAAATCTCAGATAATGGAACAGTAAGAATAAGTTGGAAGTTTATAAAACTAAACTGTGTCGACAAGTGTATCAAATTTCTGACATATTTTCGCTTTAAATTTAATAAATATGTGGTAAAACTTCTACATGGAAAATATTACAAAAACACTCGAAACCTTCAGTTCAAATAACCAACATTTTCTAACAATTGCTGTTCCTTTATTTATTGCATTAGTTGTTTCACCAATTGGCTTCGCAATTAAGAAAATATTTTTCGAGCCAAAAAATAATTCTGTAAGCAAAATAACACAAAATCAAAAAGGCGGAAACAATTCAACAAACATACAAATCGGGAATTATAACGAAAAATGAATCAGAAACAATCTGGCGGCTTTGGGTCAACAAATATTCAAACAGAAAACTTTAATCATATCGGCACAGTTGTCACTGGATTGAGTTATGAAGATGCCAAATCAATCGCAAAAGATGTTTTTGAAGAAAACATGATTTCATTAGTCGGAGAAGCAAGAAAAACTGTAGAAGAACGCGTCAACAAAATGCGTGAAGAACTCTTTGAGGAACTACGAAAAAATGCGAATGCAAATTTAAGTTCATTTTCTGAACCAATCATGCAAGAAAATTTATTCAATGCACAAAAAGCATATGCTATGACAGGAGATGAAACAACTAAGAATTTTTTAGTTACGGCAATAAAAGAAGCATCAAAAGCGAAGCATAGAAGTATTGCATCGATTTCTATCAACGAAGCAATAAAGTGCGCCAGCCAATTAACTGATAATCAAATCAAAATTGTTGCATTAAATTTTGTTGTAAGGCATGTGAGTTCTAAGCAAGTAGAAAATTTGCACCAACAAAATGAATTTTATAAGATGCTGCTTGAGCCGTGGATTAATGAAATAGAAGTTTCACGCGGCGATATTCTTCATATGTCAAGTACAAATTGCGCAAACACAAGCATCGCGTCAGTTACGATGCAGAATGTAATATCTACATTTTTGCCTAATCTCTTAAAAACCAGCACCATTGAAGTTTTATTAAATCAGATAATTCAATTTGGTGGCACAATTTCCAAAGTCAACAAAATTTATTCAGGTGAGGGCATTTCAAATTTAGAATTAACTAGCGTTGGAATTGCAATTGGATACACATTTATTAATGAAAGAACTAACAATTTTCCCTCAATCGATGTCTTTTTATAATAAAAATCATCACTTTTTAAAATTTTTATCATCACATTAACCACTTCAGCCAATTCGCTGACGCCTATCAAAACTTGCGGAAGTAGAACATTAGCCACAAAACAGAATGGCGACCCAAACAGGCCGCCAAAACTAATAATTAGATCAAGCTCGCCTTCAGCTTCGCGGGATAAGCATTACTAATTACTCAATCCCAAGCTTCCGCTTAAGTATATCATTCACAATCGCAGGGTTGGCCTTGCCACCCGTTGATTTCATAACTTGACCGACCCACCAGCCAAGCATTTTTGGTTTTTCGCGGGCTTCATCAACTTTTTCTGGGCTTTGTGCCATTAAAGCGTCGATTGCAGCCTCGATTGCGCCTGTGTCTGTGGTTTGTTTTAGGCCGTCGCGTTCAACAATTGTTGACGCATCATCGCCGCTTTCAATCATTTTGGCGAATACATCTTTGGCGATTTTGCCGTTAATTGTGCCATCTTGAATAAGTTTTACAAGACCGCCAAGATTTTGCGCACTTACTGGTGATGCGGTAAATTCAATGCCATTTTTGTTCAAATAGCCGAATAATTCAACCGTCATCCAGCTATTGACCATTTTGGCATCTGTGCCTTTGGCGGCTTCTTCAAAATAATCCGAAAATTCTTTATCCGCCACCAAAACACCCGCATCATAGGCAGATAGGCCATAATCAGCGATAAAGCGTTTGCGTTTATCACTTGGTAATTCTGGTAATGTTGCCTTTATACCGTCCACAAATTCTTGGGTGATTACCAATGGCAATAAATCAGGATCAGGGAAATAGCGGTAATCATGCGCATCCTCTTTAGAGCGCATAGTGCGTGTTTGGCCAGTTTTTACGTCAAATAAACGTGTTTCTTGGTCAATTGTGCCGCCATCTTCCAAAATTTCGATTTGACGGCGTGCTTCATAAGCAACCGCCATCGCCACAAATTTGGTTGAGTTTACGTTTTTAATCTCGCAACGCGTTCCAAGTTCACCGCCCGGTTTACGAACCGAAACGTTCACATCGGCACGCATTGAGCCTTCATCCATATTACCATCACAAGTGCCAAGATAGCGCACAAGTGAACGCAAAGCCTTGAAATAATTCGCCGCTTCTTCAGGTGAACGAATATCAGGTTTTGACACGATTTCCATCAATGCACAGCCCGACCTATTCAAATCAACATAAGTTGCATTTGGGTCAAGGTCGTGCACGGATTTACCCGCATCTTGTTCAAGGTGAATGCGTTCAATTCCAACTTCGATGGTTGATTTGTCATCGGATTCAATTTCCAAAACCCCTTGCCCAACGATTGGATAAAGATATTGCGAAATTTGATAACCTTGTGGCAAATCGGGATAGAAATAATTTTTGCGGTCAAAACGTGACCACAAATTGATTTTCGCGCCCAAGCCCAAACCTGTGCGAACCGCCTGTTCAACGCAATATTTGTTTATTACTGGCAACATGCCCGGCATGCCCGCGTCAACGAATGACACGTGTGAATTCGGCTCACCGCCATAAGCGGCGCTTGCGCCAGAGAATAATTTGGCTTTGGCGGCAACTTGGGCGTGTACTTCCATACCCACGATAATTTCCCAATCACCTGTTACGCCTTTCACCCATTGGTCAGGGCGCGCGGTTTTAAAAGCGGTGAAAACTGGTTCAGATGCTTCTGCTGCGATACTCATTATATTTACCCTTATGGTTTCGCGGTGAAATTTGCGGCGGCCTCGATTGTGCCTGCAACGCTGAAAATGGTTTCTTCATCAAGTGCACGACCGATAATTTGCAATCCAAGTGGCAAACCATCTTTTGAAAGCCCAGCAGGCAATGAAAGCCCAGGAAGCCCCGCCAAATTGGTCGTAACAGTGAATACGTCATTCAAATACATTTGAATTGGATCATCCTGCTTTTGACCAAGTGGGAATGCCGCAGACGGCGCAGTTGGGGTCAAGATTGCATCGCATACTTTGAATGCATCGGTGAAATCTTGCAAAATGCGCGCGCGCACTTTTTGTGCTTTTAGATAATAAGCATCATAATAACCCGCCGATAAAACATAAGTTCCGATTAAAATACGGCGTTGCACTTCTTGCCCAAAGCCAGCGGCGCGGGTTTTTTCATAAGTGTCATTCAAATCATTGCCATCAACACGCGCGCCAAAACGCATACCATCATAACGCGCAAGGTTGCTTGAGGCTTCCGCGGGGGCAACGATATAATAGGTTGGAAGCGCGTATTTAGTGTGCGGAAGTGAAATATTAACAATTTCCGCACCCTCCGCCTTCAACCATTCAATGCCATTTTCCCATAATTGGTTGATTTCTTCGGGCATTCCATCCATGCGATATTCTTTGGGAACACCGATTTTAAGGCCTTTAACGCCTTTATTGATGAATGATGCAAAATCGGGAACATTGGCTTCCAATGATGTTGAATCTTTGGCATCATATCCGCACATTGATTTAAGCATGATTGCGCAATCTTCAACATTTTTAGTGATTGGACCTGCTTGATCAAGTGAAGATGCAAATGCCACAATACCCCAACGCGAACAACGCCCATAAGTTGGCTTAATCCCAACTGTTCCAGTAAAGGCCGCAGGTTGGCGAATTGAACCACCCGTATCAGTTGCGGTTGCGCCAAGGCATAGGTCTGCGGCAACCGATGATGCCGAACCGCCCGATGAACCACCTGGGGTTAATTTTTTTTCAATCTGCCACGGATTGATAACATTACCAAATGCCGAAGTTTCATTCGATGAACCCATTGCGAATTCATCCATATTTAACTTGCCAAGCATTATTGCGCCATCGCGCCATAATTGTGAAGTTACCGTAGATTCATATTCAGGTTTAAATTCACCCAAAATTTTTGAACATGCAGCGGTGCGGAAGCCTTTGGTGGCGAATAAGTCTTTAATGCCTAATGGCGCACCTTCTAAAGCACCCACCTGCCCTTTGGCGCGGCGTGCATCCGATGCTTTTGCCATTTCGCGGGCGTGGTCATGGGTGACCAAAGTATAGGCGTTTAATTTTGGATTTTGCGCATCGATTTTGTCCAAAAACGCATTTGTTAATTCCAAAGACGTAAAATCGCCTTTATTCATGCCATCAAGGGCAGCTTTTAAACTAAGTTTTGTTAAGTCAGACATCTATTCAACCGATTTAGGAACAATAAAGAAACCATGCGAAGATTTTGGCGCGTTTTTGACAATCTGCTCCTGAATAAAGCCATCATTGATTTCATCTTCACGCATTGGCAAATCCTTGGCAACCACCGAAGTCATAGGCTCGACACCATCGACATTCACTTCACCAAGCATTTCAATCCAATTAAGAATGCCATTTAATTCATCAACCATTACTGGCACTTTTTCATCCGCGATTGCAAAGCGTGCAAGCTTTGCAATTTTGCGCACATCTTTTTCATTTACAGACATGAATTCTTCCTGATTTATATGTTTTTGGCCTATACTAGAGCGCGATTTGTTGCAAGCTATTAGGCTGTAATGGGTTAGATTTTTTTATGAAAAGCGCAATTCTGCTCCCCAATTATTGGGGAGCTGTCACCGAAGGTGACTGAGGGGTAAAACCTATCGGCAAATAGCTATGCTGTTGTTTTTGCCTTGCGGCAAAGCGGTTTTAAAAAACCGCTTACCCTTCCGCCCCTTCGGGGCACCTTCCCAATAATTGGGAAGGAGAAATTACATCACTTTATTTATCTCATCAGGCCATTTTACATTGGCCTGCGTCAAATATGGATGCTTCGCCTGCCCTTCTTCGCATAGGCGTTTGGAGCCTTCATTTAGGGCGGTTTCTAGGCGGCTCATAAATTCTTCTTTGGAAAGGCCCGCAGGGATTGGATCAAGAATTTCGTCAATTGCCGTTCCACCTTCTTTATCGAAACTTTCCTGCGCCCAAAACAATCCAAGATTGGTGGCAACAGGCACAACAGGCCAGCCACAGGCTTGTTGAAGGTGATAAACCCCACTTTTATATTTGATACGATGGCCAATTTTAACCAAATGACCTTCAGGATAAATAAGGACATTGCGCCCTTCAGTTGCGGCAACGTCAAACGCCTCCGTTAGGCGGTTTCGCATTTTATGACCACCGCAATTATCAACCACAATCGCGCCAAGTGATTTTAAAACCCCGCGCAAAAGTGGAAATCTTTCAAGATGGTCACCAGTTACAAAGGCAACATCGCCAAAAAAGCCCATTGCACCAAAACCATCACCCCATGATTGATGCTTGGCGGCAATAATATATGGCCCCTTTGGAAGGCGTTCTTGCCCGCGATATTCAAATTTTATGCCCGCCACTAAATTCATATTAAGGCGCATTAAGCGTGCATATAAAACAGTTAAGCCGCGCGCTAATTTTGAAAGTCTAAATAAACCCAAAATTGCCAATGAAATACCAAAGATTATCGAAATAACCCAATAAAAAACCGCAAATAAAAAAGACCGCAATATTTTTTCCTTTTTTGTTACCACTAGCGCAATTTAGTTAAAAACAAATTGTTGTCAGAATTTGGGCAAATTTTTAAACAACACATTTGTTGCGTTTTTGTAGCGAATGTGAAAATAATTAAAGCCGGTTTGGGAAAATAGAATGAAAAATTTCAATATTAGCGAGTCGCTCGAAAATTTAATTTATGAAATTTGTTTATGGGGTATTTTTTATCCATACACATTATTCATGATATATTTTCGAACCAATAATGTAATAAAATGGTATTGGTTATGCGAAAGACGCAGAAAAATTGCCATACCAATTCTTAGTGGTCCATTATTTTTATTTATAACAATTGGAATTGAAATTTTACTTAGAAATAAGTTTCAAATTGAAATTCTTCTAAACTTTTCAAGTTTTACAAAAATGCTTAATGTACCTGGTAATTTCGTTCCGATTATCGATACATCGGTTTTTTATATAGCCTTATCAATTATCAATGCAGTTATAATTGAAATCATCACACCAGGCGGCGTAACAAAAGAAACTTTTAGGCCACCATTATTCAGTAGCATGTTAATAGTTGCCCCATTATCATTCTTTTCTTTTGCAAGTGATATAGTTTTTGATAGGCTTACTAAATTGAACTATCTTAATGAAAACACGAGCGTTGGACATGCCTTAATCGCATTATTAATATTGATAATAATGCTTATTTTACCCGTGTTTTATTATTTAAAATCACAATCTAAATTATATAGGATTGCATCAGGAATTAATAATTGGCGCGTTTACGCTTTTCCACTTTTAGCATTAATTATTTGTGGAATTTTCTTATCAATTATACCAGCATTTTTATCTGGGCAATTCAAAGATATATAAAACGCACCCTGACTTTAAAATCAGAGTGCGTTTCTCAATTATTTAAGCAAAAGTACGACGTTTCGGCCTATCATTGCCACCGGCTGGGCGACTAGATGATGGGCGGCCACCCGACGGTTTGCCACCAAAGCCACGCGGCTTATCGCCAAAGCTTTTTGGCTTATCACCGAATGAAGGTTTTCCACCGAATGAACGCGGTTTTTCAGAGCGATTGTCAGAACGGCCTTCAGAACGTGCACCAAAATCACGTTTTGGCTTATCACCAAAATCACGTTTAGGACGATCATCAAACGAACGTGCAGGTCTGTCACCAAAGTCACGCTTTGGTCTATCGTCAAATGAACGTGCAGGACGTTCACTTCTTTGTGGTCTATCACCAAAATCACGCTTAGGGCGGTCATCGAATGAACGTGCAGGACGCTCGCTACGTTGTGGCCTGTCACCAAAATCACGTTTTGGTCTATCATCGAATGAACGTGCAGGACGTTCACTTCTTTGTGGTCTATCGCCAAAGTCACGTTTAGGGCGGTCATCAAATGAACGTGCCGGACGCTCGCTTCTTTGTGGTCTGTCACCAAAATCGCGTTTTGGTCTATCTTCGAAAGAACGTGCAGGACGTTCAGAACGTGCGCCTTCCGAACGACCACCAGAACGACCTTGATATCCGCCTTCTGAACGCGCCCCAGAGCGACCTTCAGGACGACGACCTTCGCCGCGACCTTCACGGTTAAATTCGCGTGGTGGGTTAGATGCATTATCACGTGATTTACGACCATCTTGGCGTGGTTTACGTGTGAACGAGCCTGTTTCAACGATTTCATGTTTGCTTTCGCCGCCTAAGGCCGCCTCAACAACATTCCATGCCGCTTTATCTTCTTGGCTTTCAACGAAATCACGACGCGCAGGGCGGCGTTCTGAACGCTCACCACGGTCAGAGCGTGAACGGTCACCAAATTTACCACGACGTTCAGGGCGCTCAACACCGCGTTCACCCCGACCACGACCGCGGCCACCTTCTTCACGCTCTTCACGTTTTAATTCAGGTAATGCCACCAATTTATCGGCAATAAGGCCAACATCATTACGGCGGTCAATTTTATTAATGCTTTGTCGTGTTGTTTTTTCGATTGCGTATAACAAGCCCATTTCACCTTGGGTACAAAGTGAATATGCATGGCCTGACATACCCGCACGTGCCGTACGACCGATACGGTGAACATAGGCTTCTGGTGTGGTTGGCATATCAAAATTGATAACATGCGAAATTTCTTTAATATCAATACCGCGTGCGGCAACATCGGTTGCAACCATTGCACGCACTTTACCTGCGCGGAAGGCTTCAAATGATTTTGAACGCTGGGTTTGCGCTTTGCCGCCATGAATAATTACGTTGGTAATACCAAAATGCGACATGTGACGGGCAATTTTATCGGCACCAAATTTTGTGCGGGTAAATACCATTACTTTTGACAAATGCTCGCCTTCGAACAAATCAACCAAAAGTGATTTTTTCTTACCTGCTTCGATAAAAATGATATTTTGATCAACTAATTCTTGTGCGCTTGCGATAGGGGCAACTTCAACGCGGGTTGGATTGTCCAATAATTCATCGGCCAAAGATTGTATTTCTTTTGGCATAGTTGCCGAGAAGAAAAGGTTTTGGCGATCTTGTGGTAAACGCTTTGCAAGGCGTTTAACAGAGCCGATGAAACCCATATCAAGCATTTGGTCAACTTCGTCCAATACCAAAACTTCACATTCTTTTGGGCGGAAATTATTGTCATCAATATGATCCATAAGACGACCAGGGGTTGCAACCAAAACATCCAAACCTTTGATAAGTTTTTCAATTTGCGGTTTGTGCGCAACGCCGCCCATAAGGGCGAAAATTTTCAAACTTGTGCCTTCGGCATAAGTTTTGAAACTATCCATTATTTGGCTTACAAGTTCGCGTGTTGGTGCCAAAATCAAAACCCGCGCACCACGCTTTGGCGGATCAATTCTTTTAGCAAGCAATTTGTGCAAAATCGGCAAAGCAAATGCCGCAGTTTTACCAGTACCAGTTTGGGCAATACCCAAAATATCTTTATTTTTCAAAATTTCAGGAATTGCCTGAATTTGGATTGGGGTTGGGGTTTTATATTTCTTTTTTTCGATTGCACGAATTAAAGTTTCATTTAGGCCAAAGCCTTCAAAATTATTCACAACTATTCTTTTTCTTAAGCGCGAATATCGGGGCGCGCACAATCGCACACCCAAAAACCACGCATTTATCTATGTATTTGCCCTGCGTGGAAGGGGAATACGATTAAAAGGGAAAACCTTTTGGCCTTATGCACCATTAGAATTCATTCGAATTCCTTTTTGTTTGTGCCGCCAATTCACGCCAGTTTTTATACGATTTCGCATGTGCGAAATGGCTCTTTGAAGCAAAGAAGTGTTAATGTCAAGCCTTAAGGTTGAAAATGCTTAAAACACACTAATTATCGGGTAATATATTGCTTTTATCGGCAAATTTGGGCAAAGCGCTTTGATGGAAACACAAAATAATAAATCAGGGTTCATATTCGTATTCCTTACTGTTGCGCTTGATATGCTTTCTATCGGGATTATTATTCCGATTATGCCACATTTGGTTACAAAATTAGAAGGTGGCAATATTGCTAATGCCGCTTTAATTTCTGGCTGGTTTGGAACTGGCTGGGCAATTGCACAATTTTTTTCGTCACCAATATTAGGCTCTTTATCTGATCATTATGGGCGAAAGCCAATTTTTTTGATTTCTAATTTTGGCCAAGGAATTTCATTTGTTATTGGTGCCCTTGCGCCAAGTATATGGGTTTTATTCCTTTCAAGAATTTTATCAGGCATAGTATCAGGCAGCATATCTACTGCTTATGCTTATATTGCCGATACTGTTGAACCATCAAATCGGGCATCAAAATTTGGTATTTTAGGGGCTGCTTTTGGGCTTGGCTTTATTCTAGGGCCTGCAATTGGCGGTATTTTGGGCGAAACTAATTTGCAGCTTCCATTATGGCTTGCGGCTATAACTTCGTTTGTAAGCTTTGTTTTTGGCCTCATTTTTCTTCAAGAAAGCCTTCCTAAGGATAAAAGAACCAGATTCACTTTTGCAAAAGCAAACCCTTTATCTACATTGTCATTTTTTATGGAAAACCCAAAAATTATTGCTCTTTCTATAGTTAAATATTTAAATGATATTGCTCATATCGCCCTTCCAGCGACTTTTGTACTTTTTGCAAATTACCGCTTTGGCTGGGGACCAAAACGCGCTGGAATGCTAATGATGTTTGTTGGAATTTCAGGCGTGATTGTTCAAGGCGCATTAATTAAACGTATTGTCGGTGCATTTGGGGAGAAAAAATCATTATATTTCGGGCTTATTTGCGGCGCAATTGGCTTTTTGGGCTATGGTATCGCAGCTTCAGTAACTATGGTTTATATTTCAATTGGCATTGCTGCCTTGTGGGGTGTTTATGGGGCATCAGTACAGGCTTTTTTAACATCGAAAATCAGCCCAATGGAGCAAGGTCGCCTTCAAGGCGCATTAGGTTCCATGACGGCAACCGCAGGAATTTTTGGCCCACCTTTATTTTCACATGTATTTGAATATTCTGTGACAAAGGGGCAATTATTCCTTCTCCCAGGGACGGCGATGATTTTGGCATCGATATTAATTACTTTATCACTTATATGGGCAATTATTGTTACATCAAAAGAACCTGCAAGAATTCAAAATTAGGAATAAAATCATGAGTACAGACGACGAAATTATCGTACGCGATAGTAATGGAAATATTTTAAAAGATGGCGATAGCGTATCTTTAATCAAAGACCTTAAAGTTAAAGGCTCTGGTGGTGTAACTTTAAAGCGCGGTTCTGTTGCAAAAAACATCCGCCTTACTGATGATCCAGATGAGATTGAATGCAATGTTGAAAAAGTACGCGGTCTTGTATTGCGCACCGAATTTGTGAAAAAAGTATAATTCGAATGGCAAATTCAAGAGTTTTTTATTTTGAAGATTTCGTAATTGGGCAAGAATTTTTAAGCTCAACTTATGAATTAACTAAAGAAGAGATTATTGAATTTGCCAAAAAATTTGACCCTCAAATTTTTCATACTGATGAAGAAAGTGCAAAACAAACTTTCTTTGGCGGCCTTGCCGCAAGTGGCTGGCATACAGCTTCCATAAGCATGAAATTGCAGGTTGAAAGCGAAATGAAAGTCGCAGGTGGCATGATAGGCGCAGGTGTTGAAGTCTCATGGCCTATGCCAACACGCGCGGGCCACATACTTCAAGTTACTAGTAAAGTAATTGATATAAAACCAATAAATTCAAGGCCATCGCATGGATTTGTTACCATGCAAAGTGAAACCAAAAACCAATTTGGCGAAATATTGCAAAAGCAAGTAGCAAAATTATTTGTTGCAAAGAAAAATCAATAATTTCTATTTTATTGCCTTATAAAATAAGTCAGCATCAATATTCCCGCCTGATGCGATAATACATATATTTTTGCCTTTAAGGTCAATTTCACCAAAAATAGCAAGCGCAAGTGCCGCCGCGCCGCCCGGTTCGATTATTATTTGAAGGTTTTCAAACGCAAATTTTATAGCTTTTAGGCAATCATCATCTTTTACGCCAAATGCTTTGGCACCATTTCTATAGAGAATTGGGAAAGTTAATTCCCCACATGTTGGCGACATAAGTGCATCTTGGATTGAAAGCGGCAAACCTTTTGCATTTTCAATGCGTGCGCCATTTTCAAGTGAGTTTTTTAATCTTTCATGATGCAAAGGCTCGGCAATAAGCATTTTTGTTTTTGGTGATAATTTTTCTAATGCAAGCGCAATTCCTGATGCCAAACCACCGCCAGAAGCAGGCGTAATCACATAATCAAATTCAATTTCTTTTTGATTGGCAAAACCGGCAATTTCAAGCCCGATTGCCCCCTGCCCCGCGATTACGTCTTCATGGTCATAAGGCGGAACCAAAATTGCACCAGTTTTTGCCTGTAAATCGGCGCCAATTTCTTCGCGACTTTCGGTTTGACGATTATAAAATATTATTTGCGCGCCATCTTGTTTGGCATTTTCAAGTTTTATTGTGGGTGCATCATGGGGCACAATTATAGTTGCCTTTGCGCCAATGCGTTTACAGGCAAGCGCGACACCTTGGGCGTGATTGCCGCTTGAAAAAGCGATTACACCTTTTGCTATGGCTTCATCTTTACGTTTCAAAATCGCATTTGTTGCGCCGCGAATTTTAAATGCACCGCGCGGTTGTAAACATTCGGCTTTCACAAAAACATTCGCGCCAATTAAATCATTTAATGGTGGACATGAAAGAAATGGTGTTTGATTTATGAAAGGCGTGATGCGCGATTTTGCATCAATTATATCTTGGAAAGTTGGGGCATGTGACATAAGGATAAAATGAATTGTAATTTTATTTTGTAAAGGTTCAAAATGCAAATATTTGGCAATTATCGGGGGCGTGGTTATCTAAGCGAAAATGAACCAGAAATTGAATTTGAAGCAAAATCCTGTGAAACAAAAAACCACATAGAATATTATAGCCTTGTAAATATTGGTTCTGGTTTTAGGGAAACCTATCAAATCGACCCATTATTAGCATTTTGCCAAGGGGTTGATTTTATAAATCGCCTAGTAACAAATTCCTTGTTCGTGAATAATAGATTTGCGCAATTTGAAAATAAATTACACGCACAATTTTATGGAAAAGCCTATTTAATTTATGAAGAATATATAGGTGATACTTTATTAGATTTTAGCGTAAATATTTTACCCAAAAACGAAAACGGATTAGCCTCTTTTCCTGTTAAAGTTGAAATCTCTGGAATTATGAATGAAATTTTTTACACTTCTGACCCGATGAAATCATTTAAACTTGGGTGTGATATTATTTCTTCTAAATTGTGCTATTTCAATAAATATTTATAAAAACTTATAGGACTATTAAAAGTTTGCGCCGCCCCCGCCGCAATCAATTCTTCATGCGTGCCATAGCCCCATAATGCGCCATAGCCTGTTACATTATTCTTGCCCGCGGCAATCATATCATGTTCCCTGTCGCCAATCATGAATGTATTTTGCACATCAAGATTATGGGTTTGTAGAATATGGGTGATTAATTCGCCCTTATCATCGAAAGTTCCATCAAGGTGCGAGCCGTAAATTTCGGTGAAATATTGGGTTAGTTCAAATTGTTCGATATTTTTTGTAGCAAATGGCACGTTTTTGGCGGTACATATAAATAATTCAAAACCATTATCTTTAAGGGCAATAATAGTTTCACGAATACCATCATATAAAGTGGCCTCGATTAATCCGCCCGATGCGTGAAATTCGCGGTATTTGGCAACTGCAGCCTCAACCAATTCAGGTGGCAAGATTTGCGCAAAACTTTTGCGTAATGGCGGGCCGATAATCCAATTCATATCATCTTGGATTTTATCTTCATGCCCCAATGCTTTTAGGGCGTTGCAATATGATTTAATAATCCCAAATCCAGGGTCGATAATTGTGCCATCAAGGTCAAAAAGTATTGTTTTATTTTTCATTTTTATAATTTTGTAATTTAATTCCAAATTGCGCAATTGCATTCAGTACAATTGAAAATTCATTCCCTAAATTTGTAAGTTCATATTCAGTTGTCGGTGGGTTTGTATCAAAAACTTTGCGCGATACAATATTATTTTCTTCAAGCATTTTAAGCCTTAAGGCAAGCATACGCGGCGAAATTCCAGCCAATGCACGCAATAATTCATTATAGCGTTTCTTACCATTCATAAGTTCACGTAATATCAAAGTGGTCCAACGACCATCAATAACATTACTTGCCGCAGAAATTGGGCAGTTATCATCACATTGATTTTGTACATGTTTTTTAAGTAATTTCATTTTTGCACCAAAAATTTATAACTATATTTTTTGTAACTACTTCCTTTTTTATAGTTGATTATATAAATTAGTCAAGAGCGTTTCCCAAAAAGTGTGAAGCGGTTTTTGGGTAAGAAACGCGGCAAAAAATGTTGCGTTTCCCAAAAAGTGTGAAGCGGTTTTTGGGTAAGAAACGCGGCAAAAAATGTTGCGTTTCCCAAAAAGTGTGAAGCGGTTTTTGGATAGAAACGCGAAAAAAACTAGAAAAAGGAAAGAAAATGAAACGAATTCTTTTAATTTTAATCGGGGCTTTGCAAATTATACTTGGAATTGCATTTGCGTTCGCCCCTGATTTAATCTTATCATCAATGGGACAAAGTGTACCGCCAAGTGATTTACATTATCAACTTGGAATGCTTGCATCGCGCTTTTTAGTTATTGGTGTGGCCTTTATAATAATTTCAAATAATATTGAAAAGCACCGTTTTTGGATACGCGCAATGGCATTAATTCAGGTTTTGGATTTGGCATTTGGAATATATTTTACGTCAATCGGTGTTGTAGGTTTGAAACAATCGGGCATCCCAATGTTTGACGCAATATGGATTATTGCCGCCTGTGTCTGGATAACACAAAGACCAAAATTAAACATACAGAATGAATTGGGCGCTTAATGCGCCCAATTATTGACAAAATTTCTAAAATATAGATGATAAAAACATATCTGGAGTATGTGTTGTGATTTCATAAACAATTGAAATTATTAGTTTAAATAAATGCGCAGATGCGCATACACACTTACTTGAGAGAAATATCTTGAAAAATTTAGAAAATAAAATCGCACTTGTAACTGGTGCAGCGCGTGGCATTGGCCTTACTATTGGTGAATGTTTTGAAAATAATGGCGCAATTGTAATCTATAGTGATTTACCCGAAACGCCCCCGAAAAACATAGATAAGGGAAAATATATAAAGCTTGATGTTCGCCAAGAAAATGATTGGCAAAACGTAATTTCATATATTTCGCAAAAATATGGACAGCTTGATATTCTTGTTAATAATGCAGGAATAACGGGTTTTGAGGATGGTTTTGTTCCACATGATCCTGAAAATGCAAGTTTAGATGATTGGCGCAAAGTCCATGAAACTAATCTTGATGGTGTGTTTTTGGGTTGTAAATATGCAATCAAAACTATGAAGCCAAAAGGCGTGGGTTCTATTATCAATATTTCGTCACGCTCGGGCCTTGTTGGGATACCTAATGCTTGTGCCTATGCATCTTCAAAGGCGGCGGTGCGCAATCATAGCAAAAGCGTTGCCCTATATTGTGCACAAATTGGCACTAAAATTAGGTGCAATTCAATACACCCCGCAGCAATCCTTACCCCAATGTGGGAGGCGATAATTGGCGATGGTGAGGATCGCGAAGAGAAAATGGCTGGTTTTGTTAAAGACACGCCGTTAAAACGCTTTGGCACAAAAGAAGAAGTTGCCGCTATGGCGCTTTACCTTGCATCCGATGCATCGGGATATGTTACGGGTAGCGAATTTAATATTGATGGCGGCCTTTTGGCAGGTTCTGCAATTAGCCCGTAATTGTCAATTTATCACGTAGATTGGCATTTATTGGCGCGGCACGGCCGTTTTGAGTGTAAACCGTGGTAAGCAAACAACTTGCAACGGCTTTGCCATTTTGAATTGCCAATTGGCGCACTTTGAATGAAGAATTGCCAATATTGTCAATTTTGCAATATATTTCCAAATCATGCGGCCAATGGGCTTCGGCAAAATAGTCAATTGTGTTTGAAACAATCATCAAAACAAATTCGTC
This sequence comes from Pseudomonadota bacterium, assembly GCA_020161405.1. GTDB lineage: Bacteria > Pseudomonadota > Alphaproteobacteria > Caulobacterales > Aquidulcibacteraceae > Pseudaquidulcibacter. The sequence goes on from JAIUOD010000004.1 coordinate 103,940, forward strand.
ACAGACAATTTCAAACCCCAAACCATCATAAAACCTTGCCCGCGCATCTTCAAACATCGCAATTATCGCAATATTAGAAATATGATTACCCGCATTCACATCCACAAACCGCGTAGGAATTGTGATTTTGAATGGGTAATTGGTGGGATTTAGTGTTTCTTGTGTAGGTTTGGACATAGGCGTGAATTATACAAAAAACTCTGCACTTGCAATAACCGCCGTCCCCCTTCCGTCAGCTTCGATGCCACCTTCCCCGCAAGAGGGTAAGAAGAAAAAAAGGGCATCAAATGATGCCCTTTTTTCAAAACCAAAAAGCAAGAAAAAATCAAAAACCACGCTTTTTGATTTTTTCTTTCTAATTGAATCCAACACCAAAAGGTTTCAACCCGAAGGGTTGATATTTTGGGGTTGAGACTATTAAAAGTCTTCTGAAATACCTTCAGGCAAGCCTTCTTCAATATGTTCAGTTCCGTCATCTTTGGTGATTGCGTGTGTATCTTGGTGTGCCGCAATCGCTTTGAGGCGACGAAGTGCACCACCAGTACCAGCAGGGATAAGACGACCCACGATTACGTTCTCTTTCAAACCATCAAGGGTGTCATATTTGCCGTTTACAGCTGCATCAGTAAGAACGCGTGTTGTCTCTTGGAACGAAGCCGCAGAGATGAATGAACGTGTTTGCAATGATGCTTTGGTAATACCAAGAAGAACCGGTGCCGCAGTTGCGCCTTTAAGACCTAATTCTTCCATACGACGGTTTTCATCAGCCAAATCAATCTCATCGATTGCATCGCCTTTGATGAAATCTGTATCACCTGGATCAGTGATTTCAACACGTTGCAACATTTGACGAACGATAACTTCAATATGTTTATCATTGATGCCCACACCTTGTAGACGATAAACTTTTTGAATTTCTTCAACCAAATATTCTGCCAATGCTTCGATACCTTGAACCGCAAGAATATCTTGTGGTGCAGGGTTGCCTGCAAGAATATGTTCACCGCGTTTAATCCAATCGCCATCTTGAACCGGAAGGTGTTTACCTTTTGGAATCATATATTCGATTGGCTCTAAAGATTCATCATCAGGAACGATTTTGATACGACGTTTGTTTTTGTAGTCTTTACCAAATTCTACGCGACCATCGCATTCAGCGATAATTGCGTGATCTTTTGGACGACGTGCTTCGAACAATTCGGCAACGCGTGGAAGACCACCCGTGATATCGCGTGATGTTACGCCGCCTGCAGCAACACGGGCAAGAGTGTCACCTGCGGTAACTTCTTGGCCTTCAGAAACTGAAAGTGTTGCACCGATCGGAAGTGAGTAGCGGGCTTCTTTGCCATTTGGCAATTTCGCAACTTCACCATTTGCATCCAATACAACGATTGAAGGACGCAAATCAGCATATGTTTTCGCGCCACCGCGCCAGTCGATAACAACTTTAGAAGAAATACCAGTGTTTTCATCCAATTCGTCACGTGCAGAAACGCCATCAACCAAATCTTCAAGTTTTGCATGACCAGAGATTTCAGAGATGATTGGTGTTGCGTATGGATCCCAATCCGCAAGTCTATCACCACGTTCAATTTTTGCACCATCTTTAACGCGAACGCGCGCACCAAACGGAAGTTTAAGCGATTGGCGGGTTTTGCCATCACTATCAACAACCGATACGCTCATTGTACGGCCGATACAGATGATTTCGCCATTTTCACGCTTAATGATTGCAGAATTCTGATATTTAATTTTACCAGAAATACCCGCATCCATTGATGAGTTATTGGCAACTGTTGCCGCACCACCGATGTGGAACGTACGCATTGTAAGCTGTGTACCCGGCTCACCGATTGATTGAGCAGCGATAACACCAACTGCTTCACCAAGGTTAGCGCGTGTATTACGTGCAAGGTCACGACCATAGCAGCTTGCGCATATACCATTACGGGTTTCGCAAGTAAGTGGAGAGCGAACTTTAACAGTTTGTACACCTGCTTTGTCGATTGCAGTTGAAATATCTTCATCGCAATAAGTATCGCGAGTATAAAGGATTTCACCGCTTTCAGGATCAACAACATCTTCGGCCAATACGCGGCCCAAGATACGTGTTTCAAGTGAAACGATAATGTCCGCACCCTCGATAACTGGTTTTAATTCGATACCATGTGAAGTACCGCAATCTTCTTCGGTGATGATGCAATCTTGTGCAACGTCAACCAAACGACGGGTTAGGTAACCAGAGTTTGCAGTTTTCAACGCAGTATCGGCAAGACCTTTACGCGCACCGTGGGTAGAATTAAAGTAATCAAGAACCGATAGGCCTTCTTTAAAGTTTGAAATAATCGGTGTTTCGATAATTTCGCCAGAAGGTTTAGACATAAGACCACGCATACCGCCAAGCTGTTTCATTTGGTTACGCGAACCACGCGCACCAGAGTGAGCCATCATGTAAACAGAGTTTAATTGTGGTGTGCCATCACGTCCGATTTTTGGTTTTGCGATTTCTTCCATCATCGCATCAGCCACTTTTTCAGTACATTTTGACCAAACGTCAACAACTTTATTGTATTTCTCACCTTTGGTGATTTGACCATCAGAATATTGATTTTCAAATTCTGAAACTTCTTTTTTAGCCGCTTCAACCAATTCAACTTTTTTGGCAGGAACAACCATATCGGCCATACCGAATGAAATACCTGCGTTAAATGCTTTGGTGAAACCAAGTTTCATCATTTGGTCAGCGAATATAACAGTCGCTTTTTGACCGCAATAGCGATAAACTTCACCAATAAGTTTTGCGATTTCTTTTTTAGTTAGAACCACATTACAAATTTCTGGCTGTAATTTTGGATGGCGCGGCAATAAATCCACTACCATGAAACGACCTGGGGTGGTTTCAATTGTGCGACGAATATCATTACCATCGGCATCAACACCATACCAACGAACACGAACTTTTGCGTGTACAGTTAATTGATGCGCATCCATTGCCGCCTCAATCTCACCCATGTCACGGAAAGCGCGGCCTTCGCCAGGTTCGCCATCACGTACAGTTGAGATGTTATAAAGACCCAAAACGATATCCTGTGAAGGCTCGATAATTGGTTTGCCGTTTGAAGGCGATAGAATGTTATTAGTTGACATCATCAATACGCGCGCTTCAAGTTGCGCCTCGATTGATAATGGAACGTGAACTGCCATTTGGTCGCCGTCAAAGTCGGCGTTAAATGCGGTACAAACCAATGGGTGAAGCTGAATTGCTTTACCTTCAATAAGTTTTGGTTCGAACGCTTGGATACCTAATCTGTGCAACGTTGGTGCACGGTTAAGCATTACAGGGTGTTCACGAATAACCTCATCAAGGATATCCCAAACCTCTGGTTTTTCTTTTTCAACCATTTTTTTGGCTTGTTTAACCGTAGTGGTCAAACCTTTTGCCTCAAGACGTTGATAGATGAATGGTTTGAACAATTCCAAAGCCATTTTCTTTGGAAGGCCACATTCATGCAATTTCAAATCAGGGCCAACCGTGATTACTGAACGACCAGAATAATCAACGCGTTTACCAAGCAAGTTTTGACGGAAACGACCTTGTTTACCTTTAAGCATATCTGCCAAAGATTTAAGTGGGCGTTTATTTGCACCAGTGATAACGCGGCCACGACGACCATTATCAAACAAGGCGTCAACCGCTTCTTGAAGCATACGCTTCTCGTTACGGATGATGATGTCTGGTGAACGAAGGTCTATAAGGCGTTTCAAACGGTTATTACGGTTGATTACACGGCGATATAAATCGTTCAAATCAGATGTTGCGAAACGACCACCTTCAAGTGGAACCAAGGGGCGAAGCTCTGGCGGGATAACCGGAACAACTGTCATAACCATCCATTCAGGGCGGTTACCAGAAACCATGAACGCTTCAATAAGTTTCAAGCGTTTTGCAAGTTTTTTAGGTTTTAATTCAGTTGTACAAGCCGCAATCTCTTCACGAAGATTTTTTGCAGTTTCTTCAAGATTGATTGATGCCAACATTGAACGAATAACTTCGGCACCAATACCAACTGTAAAGCTATCATCGCCATACATTTCTTGGGCTTCATAAAGTTCATGTTCGTCAATTAATTGTTTTTCTGTGAATGGGGTAATGCCCGGTTCAACAACAATATATTTTTCGAAATAAAGAACGCGCTCAACATCTTTCAATGTCATGTCTAGCATGGTTGAAATACGTGACGGTAATGATTTCAAAAACCAAATATGCGCAACTGGCGATGCCAATTCGATATGGCCCATACGTTCGCGGCGAACGCGTTGCAAAGTAACTTCAACACCGCATTTTTCGCAGGTAAGACCTTTGTGTTTGATACGTTTATATTTACCGCACAAACATTCATAATCTTTCATAGGCCCGAAAATACGTGCGCAGAAAAGACCGTCACGCTCTGGCTTGAAAGTACGATAATTAATTGTTTCTGGCTTTTTAACTTCACCATGTGACCATGCCAAAATCTGCTCTGGTGCCGCAAGAGAAATGCGGATTGAGTCAAATGATGGTGGTAATTCAGATGGGACACCAAATCTGTTCGATACGTGTTGGTTCATAAACCTTTTCCTCGAATCAATGATTGAAAATCAATCTTAATAAAACTTTTTAACTTACTGTTCTTAAACAGTTTTGAGATGGCGGGTTATCCCCGCCACTCATCGGATTGCAAACTAGATAATTCCCAAATCATCTTCGTCAAAGCCAGCCATTGGGGCTTCAACTAATTCAACATTCATACCCAAAGAGCGCATCTCTTTGACCAATACGTTGAATGATTCAGGGATACCAGCATCGAATTTATCTTCGCCGCGTGCAATAGCTTCATAAACTTTTGTACGACCAGCAACGTCATCCGACTTAACTGTAAGCATCTCTTGAAGGGTGTAAGCTGCACCATAAGCTTCAAGTGCCCAGACCTCCATCTCACCGAAGCGCTGACCACCGAATTGAGCTTTACCGCCCAATGGCTGTTGCGTAACAAGTGAATATGGACCGATTGAACGGGCGTGAATTTTGTCATCAACAAGGTGGTGAAGTTTCAACATATAAATGTAACCAACGGTTACTTCACGGCTGAAGGCTTCGCCTGTGCGACCATCATATAGAGTTGATTGACCATGCTCTTTATTGCCAGTTTTCGCAAGATAATGACGAATGTCACTTTCTTTTGCACCGTCAAATACAGGCGTTGCAATCGGAACACCTTTTGCAAGGTTTTCACCCAAGGTAATCAATTCTTCGTCAGAAGTTGGAAGCTCTTGGTCTTCGCCATAGATATCTTTCAAAGTTGCGATATATTGATCTTTTTGGCCAGCACGTTGATATGCTTCTAATGCTTCAGTTACTTGTTTACCAAGACCTGCGCATGCCCAACCAAGGTGGGTTTCAAGAATCTGACCAACGTTCATACGTGACGGAACGCCTAGTGGGTTCAACACGATATCAACATATGTACCATCTTCAAGGAATGGCATGTCTTCAATTGGGTTGATGCGAGAAATCACACCTTTATTCCCGTGACGACCCGCCATTTTATCACCAGGTTGAAGTTTGCGTTTAACCGCAACAAACACTTTAACAACTTTCATCACACCAGGAAGAAGGTCATCACCTTGTTTACATTTTTCAACTTTATCTTCAAAACGTGAATCCAATTCGCGTTTTGATGAATCATATTGTGATTTAATCGCTTCGATTTCAGCCATTACAGCTTCGTCTGAAAGCGCAAATTGCCACCATTGACCTTTAGAGAATTGACGCAAATCATCTTCCGAGATTTTGCCACCACTAAAGCCTTTAGGGCCAGAAACAGCATCCGCACCAGTTAGGATTTCTTTCATACGACCGTAAATGTTACGTTCAAGAATTGCCAACTCGTCATCGCGGTCTTTTGCCAATTGTTCGATTTCTTCGCGCTCAATTTGTTTTGCACGTTGATCTTTTTCAACGCCATGACGATTGAAAACGCGAACCTCAACAACAGTACCAGAAACGCCCGGCGGAACCTTCATAGAAGTATCACGAACGTCAGAAGCTTTTTCACCGAAAATTGCACGAAGAAGTTTTTCTTCTGGCGTCATTGGGGTTTCGCCTTTTGGCGTAACTTTACCAACCAAGATGTCACCAGGATTAACTTCGGCACCAATTGCAACGATACCAGCCTCATCAAGGTTACGAAGTGCTTCTTCACCAACGTTTGGAATATCGCGGGTAATTTCTTCAGGGCCTAATTTAGTATCACGCGCTGAAACTTCGAATTCTTCAAGGTGGATTGATGTGAAAACGTCATCGCGAACGATACGTTCTGAAATCAGGATACTATCCTCGAAATTGTAACCATTCCACGGCATGAATGCCACAAGAACGTTACGACCCAAAGCCAATTCACCCAAATCAGTTGATGGACCATCAGCAATAATGTCACCAGCTTTAACTTCATCGCCAACTTTCACCAATGGGCGTTGGTTGATACAAGTATTTTGGTTAGAGCGTTGGAATTTCATCAAACGATAAATATCAACACCAGGTTTAGTTGGGTCAGTTTCAGCAGTTGCACGAATAACGATACGTGTACCGTCGATTTGTTCAACAATACCAGTACGGCGGGCAACGATTGTTGCACCTGAATCGCGCGCAACAACGGCTTCCATGCCAGTACCAACAAGCGGCGCTTCGGCGCGGACCAAAGGAACGGCTTGGCGTTGCATGTTTGAACCCATCAATGCACGGTTCGCGTCATCGTTTTCCAAGAATGGAATAAGTGCCGCAGCAACCGAAACCACCTGTTTAGGCGAAACGTCCATAAGGTTTACATCACCTCTGTGCGCCATTGTCGCCTCACCGGCTTCGCGTGCCTCTAGAAGTTCTTCTTCTAGATTTCCTTCTTTATCAACAATCGAATTGGCCTGTGCGATTGTGTATTTCGCTTCGTCCATTGCAGAAAGATAAACAACTTCGTCTTGAAGTTTGCCATTTTCTACTTTGCGATATGGGCTTTCGATAAAGCCATATTTGTTTACACGCGCAAATGTCGCCAATGAGTTGATAAGACCGATATTCGGACCCTCTGGTGTCTCAATCGGGCAGATACGACCATAGTGAGTGATATGAACGTCGCGAACCTCAAAGCCCGCACGTTCACGTGTCAAACCACCAGGGCCCAATGCCGATAGACGACGTTTATGGGTAATTTCTGAAAGTGGGTTGGTTTGGTCCATAAATTGTGACAATTGCGAAGAACCAAAGAATTCACGAACCGATGCCGTAACAGGTTTTGAGTTAATCAAATCGTTTGGCATAACAGTATAGATTTCGATTGAACCCATACGCTCTTTGATTGTACGTTCCATACGCGTCAAACCGATGCGATATTGATTTTCCATCAATTCACCAACCGAACGAACGCGGCGATTTCCAAGGTTATCGATATCGTCAATCTCGCCTTTGCCATCACGTAGGTCGTGAATAACGCGCAAGATTTGAATTACATCTTCTTTGCGAAGAACGCGAACTTCATCATCACACTCAAGGCCAAGACGTGAATTCATTTTCACGCGGCCAACATTTGACAAATCATAACGTTCTTTTTCAAAGAATAATGAATTGAACATTGCCTCAGCTGTGTCTTGGGTTGGCGGCTCACCAGGGCGCATAACACGGTAAATATCGGTTAATGCACCAACGCGGCTGTCATTTTTGTCAAGCGCAAGAGTGTTACGAATCCAAGGGCCAGTATTTTGACCATCGATTGCAAGAACATCAATTTCTTCAATGCCCGCATTTTTCATGTCAACCAATGCAACATGGGTAATTTCATCACCAGCTTCGATGAAGATTTCACCAGTTTCAGGGTTTACATGGTCAAACGCAGCATAACGACCAATTAGATCTTCATCAGCAACCAAAAGTGCATTCACGCCTTCTTCAGCAAGTTTGTTTGCCGCACGTGCAGAAATTTTTGCACCAGCTTTGGCAATAACTTTGCCAGTTGCCGCATCAATCAAATCAGCATTTGGTTTTTCACCACGCCATTGTTCTGGCAAATATGGTTTTGACCAACCATCTTTATTTTTAGAATAAGTGATTGATTTATAGAATGTTGAAAGAATTTCTTCAGGCGTTAAACCAAGTGCCAATAACATAGAAGTTGCAGGCAATTTACGTTTACGGTCGATACGAACGTTAATTACGTCTTTGGCATCAAATTCAAAATCAAGCCATGAACCGCGATAAGGAATAACGCGCGCCGCAAACAATAATTTACCAGACGAATGGGTTTTACCTTTATCATGGTCAAAGAACACACCAGGTGATCTATGCATTTGCGATACGATTACACGCTCTGTACCATTTACGATGAAAGTTCCTTTGTCAGTCATCAAAGGAATTTCGCCCATATAAACATCTTGCTCTTTGATGTCTTTGATAAGGTGAACCGCCTGCTCGCCGCCTTCTGGGTCAACTTCGAAAGTTACCAAACGAAGTTTAACTTTCAAAGGTGCAGCGAATGTTAAATCACGACGGATACATTCATCAACGTCGAATTTAGGACGCTCGAACTCATAAGAAACATATTCTAAAGTTGCGCGGTTTTGGGTATCTTTGATTGGGAAAACCGAACGGAAAACAGCCTCTATACCCTCATCTTTGCGGGCATTAGGTTCTGCGTCCATTTGTAAGAATTGATCATATGAAGATTTTTGAACTTCAATTAGGTTTGGCATTGTAACTGTTTCAACAATTTTACCAAACGATTTACGAATACGTTTTTTGCCTGTGAACGACAACGTCATCGTGTATTCCTTATTTTACGCCAAATTAAATTCAGCTTATAATGATTTGAAAAATAACAATATTTACATTCTATAGCGCGGCAATTCCGGGCGACTGAACCCAATCTTGGCCACCGTAAACAATAGACGCAAAATTGACCCATACCAAAAAGCATGAGTCAACATTCGTCCTGAATCAGTCAGACAAGTGTGTTCTTATAGGAATTGGTGGGATTTGTGAAGGGGGAGATTGCAGGAATATTTCAATACCATAACAAACGACTGCGAGCATCAAATATTATAGCTTTCAATTTGAGTCTTTTGGGCTACTCGGCCACTAATTTGCCTCACAATGTAATCTCTTTCTTTCTGAGTTTTACACTTGCTAAACGAACTTTTTGCCAACCTTAGTTTGAAGTGCTGTCGGTTTGGAAGCTTTATTTGATTGCCTTCGACAATAACCCCAGTAATTTCTGCCGCCTTATTTACAAAGCCACGCTCTTTTCTTAGGCTTATAGATAGTCCAAATTTACTAATAACGGATTTAATTTGAGATATAGCGCGCAAAGAAAACGACACCCCTGAAACCGTTATGTCATCTACATAAATTGTTAGCTTGCATCCATTTTCAATTGCTATTTTGTTAATAATATTCCACATATCAGAATACGCATAATAAGCCAAAATTGGGCTGCAAGGGCTACCTTGAGGCAAATGCCCTTGGAAAGTGCTTACTTTAGTCAAAATAGCCGCAACATCTCTTGGACATTGTAAGATTTTATTAAAAAACCAAAATACCCTTTCCGCACGGCAAGAAGGAAAAAAATCTTCAATGTCTAATAGGTAAAACTGCTTTGACCCTCTATGTACTGCCGCATTCATGACATAAGATTTGTTTTTCGCAGGCGAAATAACATAATCTGGCGTCTCAATTCTATATAACAATTCGGCTATTCTTTTCTGAACAACCTTTAACCTGTCGAATGGCGCCTCAATCAAACGTTCGCCGCCGCTCTTTTTCGGCTCATTCCAACATTTGTATTTTTCATCATTTTTTGTAAAGTGCTGCAATCCATCTTCAGACAAAAACAACAATTCAGATAATTTTTTTGGCGAAGGCAACCTAAACAATCTGCTCTGATGCATTTTATGAAATTTTAATTTCTTTGCAGACATATTAATTAGTCTTTTCTTCGATTAGTTGCAAAAACTGAATTACTTTTGAAGCAATCGCATTCCTCGCTTTTTCGCCAATCGATTCGTCTGTTTTCGTGCCACCGAGATTTTCCGAAAAAAACATTATTGAAGATATTGGTATTTTGAAAAATTCGCTGTATTTCTTAATAACGTCAAGAGATGGAGTTCTATTACCGTTTTCAAGTTCAGAAACGTATGAACGCGAAACATCAAGACGTTCAGCAAGTTCTACTTGCTTTAAATCGTGAAACACACGCAATAACCTAAGAGTTTCTGATAACATTTTTATTTCCTATTGAATAAGTTCATACAAAAGGGCTAGCGACTTACCAATCTTCGTTATTCCAAATACGATAAATAAATCGTATTAAACTATAAATCAGTGGCCCCAACCGTAGGAGCCCACGAACAAGGAACTTAGACCGTAGCCACTTTGGCCATCTTTTTTCCTTATCGCTTTGTCGCCGCTGCTGTGATTCAATGTTATTAGAAGTCATATTACTTCTCCTCTGGGTTGCTCTCACCTGAATTGATGAGATGTCTTCGCCAACCCAAAGACGGACACAACAGCTTCGCCATCCTGTACCTGACACGTCCAGTCTTCGGACGTGTCTGCTTAGCGCCTCGGTAACACTCTCTCGAGTCTCACCTTTTCGCAGCAAGCGGAAGGGAATTTCCCCACAGATTGCTTTCGCAACCCTAAGATTTAGAAGACTTTTACTTCCAAGATTCCAATGAAACCTTTGAATGTGCCCCTTATACTATTGATTCGCTAATTCAGCAAGAAGAATTCACTCATAGTGAATTAATTTCACATATTACTAACCTTAATCAGAAAAAACCCCGCACTGGCAACCAATGCGGGGTTTAATTTTTTACGTAAAAAATAAAACTATTTAAGTTCTACTTTTGCGCCAGCTTTTTCAAGTTGTTCTTTCAATTTGCCAGCTTCGTCTTTAGATACACCTTCTTTAACTGGTTTAGGTGCAGCTTCAACTAGGTCTTTAGCTTCTTTCAAGCCAAGGCCAGTGATTGCGCGAACTTCTTTGATCACTTCGATTTTCTTGTCGCCAGCAGCAGCAAGAACAACAGTGAATTCAGTTTGCTCTTCAGCAGCAGCAGCAGGTGCAGCGCCAGCAACAGCAGCAACAGCAACAGGCGCAGCAGCAGAAACGCCCCATTTTTCTTCAAGCATTTTTGAAAGTTCAGCAGCTTCAAGAACAGTCAACGCAGACAATTCTTCAACGATTTTAGCTAGATCAGCCATTTTAATATTTCCTATAATTTAAATAATATACAAAAGCGAAATTAACGATTTTTACGCAGCGTCTTTGGTTGCATAAGCATTGAATACGCGAGCAAGTTGAGCAGCAGGTGCTTGTGTAATTGATGCCAATTTCGAAGCAGGTGCTTGAAGTAGGCCAACAATTTTGCCACGTAGTTCGTCCAAAGAAGGCAAAGTTGCAAGAGCTTGTACACCAGCAGTGTCCAAAACAGTTGCGCCCATGAAACCGCCAGTAATTTTGAGAGCATCAAATTTCTTAGCGAAATCAGCCATAACTTTCGGTGCCGCAGTTGCGTCAACTGAATATGCAATAGCTGTTGGGCCGGTCAAAAGTTCATGAGAGGCTTCGCCTTCATGTCCTTGTAACGCAATCCTTGCAAGGCGGTTTTTAACCACCTTTACGCCCGCCCCGACTTTAGCAGCCTCAAGGCGAAGGTTCGTTAAATCCGCAACGGTAAGGCCAGCATAGTGCGCAAACACTACAACTGAATTTTCGGCGAATAAGCCTTTAAGCTCTTCGACTACTTGTGCTTTTTCTGCACGATCCATTACGGTCTCCTTAGGTTAAGTTTTGGGACAATTCCCAAAACCGATTTTGCGAAGCCCTTTTTAAAAATAAAAAAAGCCCCACGGTGAATCTGCCGTTGGGACGAAAACCTTCGCAAAGCATCGCTTTGTTCATATTTTCATTCCCATCATACTTAGAAAATTAAGCCAAGGGCTTAATTTGTCTCTTCGCCTTATCCAAAAAGTCTACAACTTTTTGGGGCTCATCGCGGGCCACAGCCTTAACGATGGAGAAAAACTAACCTTGACATCTAAGGTCTCGGACAGGTGCCTCCTAAGAGGCTTTAAGGGGGCAGTTTCCCGCCCCCAAAAACTTGTTAAGCAGCGTTAATTGCTGATGAAGTATCAACTTTAACGCCAGGGCCCATTGTTGAAGACAATGCAACGCCACGTACATAAGTACCTTTTGCGCCAGCTGGTTTTGCTTTTACCAAAGCGTCAACCAATGCGCGGGCATTTTGTACCAATGCTTCTTCGGTGAAAGAAACTTTACCGATACCAGCATGGATAATACCTGCTTTTTCAACACGGAATTCAACGGCGCCGCCTTTTGAATCTTTAACCGCAGTTGCAACATCCATAGTAACTGTTCCAACTTTTGGATTTGGCATAAGGCCGCGTGGACCCAATACTTTACCCAAACGGCCAACAATTGCCATCATATCAGGGGTTGCGATTACACGGTCAAAGTCATTACGACCACCTTGCATTTCTTCCATAAGGTCTTCTGCACCAACGATATCAGCACCAGCAGCTTTAGCTTCATCAGCTTTTGCACCGCGTGCAAATACTGCAACGCGAACGTCACGGCCAGTACCATTTGGAAGGTTACATACGCCACGAACCATTTGATCGGCATATTTAGGTTCAACACCCAAATTAACCGCTAAATCAACTGTTTCGTCAAATTTTGCTTTTGCATTTGCTTTTACCAAAGCAATTGCTTCTTCAACAGTGTGAAGTTTTTCGCTATCAATAGCCGCACGAGCAGCAGCCAAGCGTTTTCCAATTTTCGCCATCTTACTACCCCTTAGTCTTTAACTTCTAAGCCCATTGAACGCGCAGAACCAGCAATAATTTTAGTTGCTTGTTCTAAATCAGTTGCGTTCAAATCAACCATTTTCTTTTGTGCGATTTCGCGGCATTGAGCCATAGTAACCGAACCAAATTTATCACGTGAAGGCTTAGTTGCGCCTTTAGAAACGCCAGCCGCTTTTTTCAAATAATAAGATGCAGGTGCAGTCTTAATTTCGAAAGTGAAGCTTTTATCTTGATAATAAGTGATTACGGTTGGGCACGGTGTGCCTTTTTCCATTTCTTGTGTCTTAGCATTGAAACCTTTGCAGAATTCCATAATGTTAAGACCGCGTTGACCCAAAGCTGGACCAATCGGAGGTGCTGGTTTTGCTTCACCAGACATAATCTCGAGCTTGATTTGCCCAAGTATCTTCTTTGCCATGTGTTCACTCCAATATGCCGATTAAGGCATTTGAGTTTAGTGGTGCGAAGCCAACTGGACTTCATTGCTTCTACCACGGGTTAAGTTCCCAACAAAGTTGAGAACGACGAAAACCTAGCTCAATTTTTGAACTTGGTTGAATTCCATATCTACTGGCGTTGCGCGTCCGAAAATTGAAACCGCAACCTTTAAACGCTCTTTTGCATTATCAACTTCTTCAACCACACCTTCGAATGATTGGAAGTGCCCCTCGATAACACGAACTTTTTCACCAACTTCGAATGTGATTTGCGCTTTAGGGCGTGTAACACCTTCTTCAACTTGGTTAAGAATTGCATCAACTTCACGCTGCGGAACAGGAACAGGGCGTTTGCCATGATCCGAACCAAGGAAGCCAGTAACTTTCGGGGTTTCTTTGATAAGGTGATAAGTATCATCATCCATTACCATTTTCACCAAAACATAACCAGGGAAGAAACGACGTTCTGAAACGCGTTTTTTACCGCGTACAACTTCGGTTACTTCCTCACACGGAACATCAATACGCTCAATCTTATCAGAGAGCCCTTTTAATGCCGCACCTTCTTTAATAGATTCAGCGACCTTCTTCTCAAAATTTGAGTAGGCATGAACAATATACCATTTAGCTGCACTTGTCATTTTAACACCAAATCCTATTTACCAATATTTGTCGCCATACTCAAAAGAGCACCAACGCCAGTTTTCATAATCACGTCTGCAAAATAAAAGAATGCCGCCGCAATAATAACCATTACAAAAGTCATTATAGATGAAGTTTGAACCTCACCTCTTGTTGCCCATGTCACTTTACGCGCTTCTGAACGCACATCTTGGATAAATTGACCAAGATTTGCTTTTTTTGGCGCGGGTTTAGTATTTTCTTCGCTCATTTTCAAAGTGACCAGTTCAATAATTAAGACTTATACTTTTCCTACTTGGGAAGTATGTTGTTTAATTTAAACCCCATAAACCCATAAATTACATCTTTGTGTGGCAGGGGCTGAGAGATTCGAACTCACGACCCTCGGTTTTGGAGACCGATGCTCTACCAGCTGAGCTAAACCCCTATTGATGAATGCATATGAATAGCGATTTCACCAAAGCACACAAAGCACCCGTAACCAAAGCCACAGGTGCGAAGCTGCGCCTATGCCAAACAATTACAAAAAGTGCAATAGTGTGAAGCGCCAAATCAACAGTAATTGGCAAATTCTTTTCAGAAAAAACAAATCTAAAAAGAATCGAATTTCCATTTAAAGCATTATCAGAAAGAAAAAATGCTTAGTTTTGATACAAAACATGACAATTTTGTTGCAATGTTACAACAATTTTTGTTGCAATGCGTCAAAAATGTCTTTTTTTTCGCCATTGCGATAGATTGAAATGAATTTCATGTCTAACTCAACGTCCCAAGCAAATCTTTTTGAACGCCAATTGTGGCAGCTTGGGAAGATTGTGCTTTCAACAACAAATTTAGAAAGCCACTTTATGAAAATCCGTTTTTCAAAAAAACAACTTCTTGCAACTTCTATTATCGCACTTGGCGTTTCATCATTTTCGCCAATCGCTTCATTTGCACAAGATGCAAATTCAAAACAAGTTGAAACTATAATTGTTACAGCACGTAAAAAAGCTGAAAGCACAAAAGATATTCCAATTTCTGTAAGCGCGCTTCGCGGTGATGCTTTGACTGCAATCACATCTGGCGCGGGTGATATGAACGCACTTTCTGCGCGCACACCATCATTGGTTGTCGAATCATCATTCGGCCGCACCTTCCCGCGCTTTTATATTCGCGGTCTTGGTAATACTGATTTCGACTTGAACGCATCGCAACCTGTTTCATTGGTTTATGATGACGTGGTTTTCGAAAACCCTGTTCTTAAAGGTTTCCCTGTTTTTGATACGGACCGTATCGAAGTATTGCGTGGCCCACAAGGCACATTATTTGGTCGTAATACCCCTGCTGGCGTTGTTAAATTTGATAGCGTGAAACCAGGTCAAGGCCGCGCATCTTATTTCAAAGCTGGCGTTCGCAATCTTGAAGGTTATGACGCAGAAGGCGCATATGAAGCAAAATTAAGTGAAGCAGTTTCACTTCGCCTTTCTGGCCTTTACCAAAAACAAGGCGATTATATTAAAGATTTAGACCCAGCAGGTGGTTCAGAAGATCTTGGCGGCTTTGAAGAAAAAGCGGGGCGTATTCAATTGCGTTTTAGGCCTAATGATGCGTTGGATGCAAATTTAAACCTTCATGCACGTGAACTTAATGGCACATCACAAATTTTCCGCGCCAATGCAATGACAAAAGGTCAACAAGGTTTGAATTCAAACTTCAAACGTGATGCAGTTTATTATGATGATGGTTATGGCAATCCACAAAACTTGAAATCAAAAGGCGCAAATTTCAAATTTGATTATAAATTTGGTGATTTAACTTTCACTTCTATTTCTGGTTATGAAACTTTGGATTTCTATGGTCGTGGCGATATTGATGGCGGCTCTTTGACCATGGGCCCTGGCTTTATTCCGTTTAATTCTGATACTGCGGATGGCATTGATAATCTTGACCAATTCTCACAAGAATTCCGTCTTGCTTCTGATAAATCAAAAAATCTAAGCTGGCAGGCGGGTGCTTATTATTTCAATGAAGATATTAGCATTTATTCTTTGGCTTATTTCTCTAAAACTGGTGTATTCTCTGATGCGCGCCAAACCCAAAAAACAGAGGCTTGGGCAGTATTTGGTTCAACCACTTTCAAACCAACTGAGAAATTGGCATTAACTGCGGGTCTTCGTTATTCTGATGAAAGCAAAGATTTGGTTGCTAAAGGCGGCATCGCAAATCTTGCACCGATTAAGGCATCGACTTCTGATGGTGCCCTTTCATGGGATTTATCTGCAGTTTACCAAGCAAATGAAGATGTAAACTTCTATGCACGCGCTGCACGTGGTTTCCGCGCCCCTGCAATCCAAGGCCGCCTATTATTCGGTACAGCAGTTACAAGTGCAAAATCTGAATTTGTAACTTCAATCGAAAGCGGTATGAAAGCTGTATTGTTTGATAAACGCCTTCGTGCAGATATTTCGGTTTTTGCTTATCAAATTGATGATCAACAATTCACCGCAATCGGCGGCGCAGGCAATGTGAACACACTTATCAATATTGATAAAGGCGTTGCACATGGCTTTGAAGCTGAATTCCAATATATTATCACAGATCGTTTAAGTGCAAACTTAAGTGCTTCTTATAACCGCACTGAAATTAAAGACAAAAATGCAGCGGTTGCACCATGCGGCGCACCATGTACTGTCCTTAATCCTGTGGTTGGTGGTTTGGCACTTATTAATGGTAATGCCTTCCCGAATGCACCAGAAGTTATTTTGGATATTGGCGCAAAATATGTTCTTCCATTGGGCGATGGCAAAAAACTTACGCTTTCAACTGATTGGGCATATAAAGGCGAAACTAATTTCTTCCTTTATAAATCTGTTGAATTCTCTCAAGAAGGCTATTGGGAAGGCGGCGCACGCGCAGCACTTTCACTTAATGATGGCAAATATGAAATCGCAGCTTATGGTCGCAACATCACAAATGAAGCTGCCCTTGTTGGCGGTATCGACTTTAACAATCTAACAGGCTTCGTAAATGCACCGCGCGTTTATGGTCTTGAAGGAAAAGTAAAGTTCTAGGAACTCAAGTCGCCACCCTCGCCCTTCGGGCTCACTCGGCGACTTGGATTTAAGCGGACTAAAAATTATAAAAAGCGTGGTTTTTATAATTTTTAGACATCATTTTTTAGAAAGCCCCGGAATTTATTTCGGGGCTTTTGTTTATTTATCGACCCTATACAAACACTTTTATTAATATTCAGCAATAAAACTTAGAAACTATTATAAAAGCATTTCCCAATATTAAATCTATGCTATGCACATAAGGGAAAGAGAGGGCGATATGAAGATTATAAATAGAAAATACATTACTATTATTTCCATTATACTTTTTGGAAGTTGTTTTTCAGCCCCTAGTTATAGCGAGGGTAAAACAGTTAAAATTACGCCAAATAAACCAATCCCTAAAAAGAGTGGCCTATCAATTCTTATTGAAAATAAAATTGAAATTATTGGCAAAAATAGTCCTTTTATTAGAATAAAAGACAAAACAACAATTCCTAATATTGAAATTTTTGATAGTAATTCAAAGATTGTGAAACTTAACGATATTGTAAAATCAAAATCTGCTATTCATTTTTGGGACACTAATTGTGCACCATGCCTTGCAGAAATGGAAGAATTTGTAAACTTTGCACAAAAATATGAAACCAAATATGCACCCGTAATATTTATATCATTAGATGAGGATGATAAACGCGAATACGCAAACAAAAAGTTTGCCGAGCTAACAAAAGGCAGGTTTAAATCTTATTATTTTAAAACTGTTCCGCAAAAAGACGCGTTTTATGGTCACTTCATGCCGCAGACGATTTTCTATGATAAAAATAAACGTGAAACTGCGCGCGGGGTCTCTGCAAAGCACTATGCAGAAGATTCTGAGGCAATTTTTAAATACCTTGAAAAAATGCAATAGCCTTACAATTAATCGCCAAATCAATTATTTTTTTCTTTTAAGCAAAAATAATTGCCTTTTTTAAACAATTGGGCTTAAAGCTTCCTTATGTCTTATAATACATTTGGTCATTTGTTTCGTGTTACTACTTGGGGTGAATCGCATGGGCCGGCGCTTGGGTGTGTGATTGATGGTTGCCCGCCAAATATCCCCCTTACCGCTTCTGATATTCAGGGGGATTTGGATAGGCGCAAACCAGGGCAGAATAAATTTGTAACCCAAAGGCGTGAAGATGATTTGGTTGAAATCCTTTCTGGTGTTTTTGAAGATGATGATACCAATGGGCAAGTTACAACTGGCACGCCAATCAGCCTAATGATACGCAATACAGACCAACGTTCCAAAGATTATGGCGAAATTGCCAAAGCATGGCGTCCTGGGCATGGTGATTATGTTTATGATGCCAAATATGGGGTTCGTGATTATCGCGGCGGCGGGCGAACATCGGCACGCGAAACTGCGGCACGGGTTGCGGCGGGCGCGGTTGCAAAAAAGATTTTGGGCGATGGAATTAAAATCACTGGCTATCTTACCAAAATTGGCAAGCATGAAATTGATCGTACCAAAATTGATTTAAACCAAATCAATCAAAACCCTTTCTTTTCCCCTGACGCCTCTATTGTTCCCGTTTGGGAAGAATATTTGGATGAAATTCGCAAATCTGGCACATCAATTGGCGCAGTCGTCGAAGTTGTGGCAAGTGGCGTTCCCGTTGGTTGGGGCGCGCCCGTTTATGCCAAAATTGAAAGCGAAATTGCATCTGCCATGATGTCAATCAATGCGGTTAAAGGCGTTGAAATTGGCGCAGGTTTTGGTGCGGCTGAATTAATGGGCCATGAAAATGCTGATGAAATGTATTTGGATGAAAATGGCAAAATTGCTTTTAAATCAAACAATAATGGCGGTGTTTTAGCAGGGCTTTCAACAGGCCAAGATATTGTTGTTCGCATGAGCATTAAGCCAACCAGCAGCCTTTTAACCCCCGTCAAATCCCTAAATCGCAAACAAGAAGAAATCGACATAATTACCAAAGGCCGCCACGACCCATGCGTTGGCATCCGTGCCGTTCCAGTGGCCGAAGCTATGATGGCATGTGTTCTTGCTGATATGAAATTAATGCACAGGGCGCAGGTGGGGTAATTATTCCTTAATAACCTTACAGCTTGGCAGGCTTTCCCTATCCATATCTTCCATACCAAAGCGTATGCGGGTGATTTTTTGATCTGCGAATGCTTTGATTGCAGATTTATTTCGCGCCTCATTACAATTTATATCGTCAGATATTTTTGCGCCTTCGCTTTTAAAATCGGCGGATAATTTATTGGCAACCAATGATGTTTGTTCGTTAATTGCAGGGTCAATTATAAAATCAATTGCAAGATATCCATCTTCTTTTTTAAGACCATAACGAAACTCGACAGGTTCGAATTTAGCCTCACCACATTCAACAAAGCATTTGCTATAAAATTCGGTTTCAGGCTTTGAAATATCTTTTATAATAATTTCATTTGCGGTTTTTTGGGGTGATAGTGAATGGAAAATATCGGTGAATTTGAATGTGCATGTCGGTGATATTTCAACCTCCATAGCCTCGATAATACCGTCATATTGCGGGTTTACACGCCCTTCATTGCGAAAAACCCATAATCTTACTTTGCAATTATCGATTATATAATCGCGCTTACGACCATCAACCTTAACCGCAGTACCAAGTATTTTTGATAATTTACGATAATTTTTGCCAATTGTATCTTCATCAAGTAATTTATCTAAATTACCTCTTTCAGCCTTTGGCGTATCGCCAAAATCAACTTTTACCGAAGTTTGCGCAAATGCAATCCTTGGGGCGAGCAAAAGCAAAAGAAAGATAAAAATTTTCTTCATAATGTTCCCGACGTGACAATCGTAAATACGAAATTATTTTTTTCTAATATAATTTCAAAAAAAACTATAAACAACCATTAAGTCTGTTTTTGGGCATAATCTGGGCAATGCGCCGCACTTTTCATCACGAATATTTTTGTTAAAAAGCATTATGACACTTATTTTGGTTAGACACGGCGAAACCCAATTTAATATTGAAAGCAGGCTTCAAGGCTCTATGGATAGCCCTCTGACTGGACACGGCGAAATGCAGGCCGAAATAATTGGAAATCACATAAAAAAACTTTATGATGTTTCAAATTTTACTTTTGATGCAAGCCCACAAGGGCGCGCCTTTACAACCGCCAATATTATTAAAGAACGCCTTGAATATAAGGGTGAGATTAATTTCACCCCATCCCTTCGTGAAGTAAGTTTTGGGGATTGGGAAGGTTTAACGCGTCAAGAATTAATTGATAATTTTGATTATGACACCTCGGTTTGCACGCGCGTTAATTGGGCAAATTCATGCATATCAGGGGAAAGCTTTAAAGATGCGCGTGATCGTGTTCAAAGGTGGCTTGATAGGTCGGTTTTGCAAAATAAGATTGTGGTTTCGCATGGCGTTACTTTGTCAATTTTACGCGGTCTCTATCTTGGGCTTTCACAGGATAAAATGCTTGGTCTTTCTATATCGCAAAACTATTTTCATGTTTTAGAAAATGGTAAAGAAAGCGCAATCCACGCCTAATTATTTGCATTGATTTGGGGATTTGGCACAATCCAGATTAAATTCTTCCAATAAAGAATTACGTGCTAATTCACCAATTTCAGTATCAGCACGACCAATTTCAATAAGCATTTGTTTGGCTTTTGCTTTATCTAATTTCACGCCTTTACCTTCAAGATATGCGTATGCAACATCAATTTTTGCCTGTTCAGAACCGCTTACAATGGCTTTATTATAATAATTAAATGCTTTGGTAGGGTTGGCAGGAATTGGTAATTCAGTTCCCTTATTATAAATACGCCCAAGTTCTACCATGGCTTCTAAATGCCCAAGATTTGCCGCTTTCTCATAATATTGAATTGCGGGCATTGCCTGTTTAACATTTCCAGCACTTCCCATAATTTCGAAACCAAGGGCGTATAAAGCGTATTTATTATTAAGTGCAGCGGCCTTTTTAAACCAAATTCGCGCCTTATCTGCACTCCCTGTTGCGCCATTTCCAGCATTTAGGCCCATGAAATATTGGGCATTCGAATCATTATTATTAGCCGCCGCTTCAATTATTTGGCGATTTTGGGCAAAATTTATTTTCTTTAGAATTGCAACATCGCCAAGGGTTTCAACCTCGCGATCACTAATTCCCCAAGATGTCACATCTGTAGTTTTTATTATATTTGTTGATACAAAACTTGGATTTTGTGCTTGCGCATTGACACCACTTGCTGAAATCACGCAAAGGCCAATTATATAAAAAATATTTTTTGAAAATTTGCGCATCTATCACCTCTATTTGACGTAAGCTTATTTTACTCTAAATAACATAAAAACTAAAATTAAATTTATATGTGGTATCAAATATGGGCGAAATTAAGGACATTGAAGTAAGTAATATTTTCCTTTTATTGCTTGCATTTGTTGCATCATTGGGCTTTGCCCTAACATTGCCACAAGATGGAATGATTTTGAAAATCAGTGCGACTATTTTTGTCATTGGCATTTGGGTAATTGGACTTTGTTTTCACGAATTTTCACATGCGCTTTCTTCATATATTTTTGGCGACACTTCTATAATTGACAAAGGCTATTTAAGCCTAAACCCATTATTATTTTCTGATTTTCGCCTTTCAATTATTTTCCCAATAATCATACTTTTGATTGGCGGCTTACCTTTACCTGGTGGGGCGGTTTATCTGCGCCATGATTTATTAAAAACGCGCACTCATATAGCCCTTACCTATTTGGCGGGGCCATTTGCAAACATAATTTTGGGCATTGTGCTTTGCTTATTGATTATTGCACTTCCTGATGGTTCACAATTTTTAAATTTAAAAGGCGCAATTGCAATTAGCGCATTTTTCCAATTTTACAGCGCAATATTCAACCTATTACCAATTCCAAGTTTTGATGGCTTTGGCGCCTTGGCGGTATTTTTGCCGCCAGATATCCAAATCAAAGCCCAAAAAATTGGTGCATTGGCATTTGCTTTTATAATTTTCGCGGTTTTTGCCCTACCAAGCTTTTTCACACCGCTTGCAAGACTTGCGGTAACATCAGTTTATTCATTTGGCGTTCCACAAGAAATTATGGAAAATGGTTTCACAAATTTTTTAAGGGGCGTTTAGCCCCTTAATTTACAAATCAAATTTTGGAAGTTTCTTCTCAACACTTGCAAGTTTCAAAGTAACATAATTTGGCATACCATCCTTATAAGGCGGATAATCTTCACCTTGAATAAGACCTGTTAGGTAATCACGGCATGATTGGGTAATTCCAAAGCCATCTTCAGTAATAAAATCACGGGGCATGAATTTTTCGACATTGGCAACATCGGCCAAATTAGCCATTCCAATTTCCCAAACATATGGCGTTGATGATTTACGAACCACAGTTGGCATAACTGAATTATGCCCTGCCGCCGCATATTCAACCGCAGCCTTGCCCAACGCATAAGCCTGTTCAACATCGGTTTTTGACGCCAAATGTCTTGCCGCGCGTTGCAAATAATCGGCAACTGCCCAATGGAATTTATAGCCAAAGGCTTCTTTTATCATATTGGCAACAACAGGTGCCGCGCCGCCCAATTGGGCGTGTCCGAACGCATCGCGTGTTCCCTGCTCGGCAATAAATTTACCATCTGGATAATGGCAACCTTCGGAAACAACAACAGAGCAATAGCCATATTGCTCAACTTTCGCTTTAACGGCTGCAAGGAATTCTTCTTGGTTAAATTCAATTTCAGGGAAAAGAATTACAACAGGAATATCATTATCTGCATCCGCCGCAAGGCCGCCCGCCGCCGCAATCCAACCTGCGTGACGCCCCATAACTTCGATTACAAATACTTTGGTTGAGGTAGAACACATTGAGCGTACGTCAAAAGAAGCCTCGCGGGTTGAAACCGCAATATATTTGGCAACCGAACCAAATCCAGGGCAGCAATCAGTGATTGGCAAATCATTATCAACTGTTTTTGGAACGTGAATTGCCTGCACTGGATAGCCCATTTTTTCCGATAATTGCGAAACTTTATAGCAAGTGTCGGCACTGTCACCACCGCCATTATAAAAGAAATAGCCAATATTATGCGCTTTGAACACTTCGATTAATCTTTCATATTCGCGTTTATTTTGTTCCAAAGATTTTAACTTAAAACGACAAGAACCAAAACCACCCGATGGTGTGTAACGAAGCCCTGCGATTGCTTCATCGCTTTCTTGGGAAACATCAATCAAATCCTCGGTTAATGCGCCAATAATGCCATTACGACCTGCATATATTTTGCCGATTTTATCAGGAAAGTTTTTCGCAGTTTGAATAACACCGCAAGCCGATGAATTAATAACCGACGTAACACCACCAGATTGCGCATAAAAAGCATTTTTGACCATTATAAAGCCCCTTGTTTTGATTCAAATGTTAAATAGCAAAACATGTTAGTGCTTCATAGCGGGTTTTGAATATTTAAGTGCGACAACTGCATCTTATTCGAAAGTAGGTGGCAAAATTTTGCGCTTTCAATTGCTTTTTTATCCATAAGTGACTAAATCCCACCCCGATAATAGGATTTAACAAAATGAATTGGTCACCGAATAGCTGGCGTTCAAAAAATGCCAAACATATTCCAAACGATTACCCAAGCGCAGAAGCATTGGCAGAAGTTGAAAATACTTTGTCAAAAAAGCCGCCTTTGGTTGTCGCAAGTGAAATTGAAAAACTTAAAAAAGAACTTGCCAAAGTTTCACGTGGCGAGGCATTCTTGCTTCAAGGCGGCGATTGCGCCGAAAGTTTTTCTGAATTTGAAGCAGATCGTATCATTCGTTATTTCCGTGTTTTCCTTCAAATGGCGGTTGTTCTAACATTCGCGGGCGGCAAACATGTTGTTAAAGTTGGCCGCGTTGCAGGGCAATTTGCAAAACCGCGTTCAAGCGCAACCGAAACCCAAGGTGACATTACTTTACCATCATATCGCGGTGACAATATCAATGGCCTTGAATTTAATGAAGAAAGCCGCCTTCCTAATCCTGAACGTTTGATGATGGCTTATAATCAATCGGCATCAACCATGAATTTGTTGCGCGCTTTGGCAACTGGTGGTTATGCGGATTTGGCCTATGTAAATAATTGGAATTTGGACTTTGTAAAAAAACAAGGTAAAACAGCAACCGATTATTTAAAACTTTGCCACCATATCGAAGAAAGCCTTGATTTTATTGGCTCAATGGGTAAGGGCTCGGTTGAAACTGATACTGTTTCATTCTTCACATCACATGAGGCATTGTTGCTTGGTTATGAAGAAGCATTGACACGCAAAGATAATCTTTTCGGGTCAGGCGGATTTTATGCCACTTCTGCGCATATGTTGTGGATTGGTGATAGAACGCGTGGCCTTGATGATGCGCATATTGAATATTGTCGCGGTGTTGCCAACCCAATCGGCGTTAAATGCGGCCCATCTTTATCACCCGATGAATTATTAGCGCTTATTGAGCGTTTAAATCCGAAAAATGAAGCTGGTAAATTGGTTTTAATCGCCCGTTTCGGTTCCGATAAAATTGCGCAGCATTTACCTGCAATGGTCAAAAAAGTTACCGAAGCTGGCAAAAATGTAGTTTGGTCATCTGACCCAATGCATGGCAATACTATCACATCGTCCAACGGCTTTAAAACCCGCCCATTTGAGCGCGTGGCATCCGAAGTTGCACAATTCATGGAAATTGTGACCGCAAATGGTGGCTATCCTGGCGGTATTCACCTTGAAATGACTGGTGATGATGTAACCGAGTGTACAGGCGGCAATATTGGCGTCTCCGAAGAAATGTTACCAAGCCAATATAACACCCATTGCGACCCCCGCCTAAATGCCGACCAATCTTTAGAATTAGCGTTCGAGATTGCCAGCAAATTACGCGAAGATCGCAAAGAACAACGCATGGCAGCGGCGGGAATTTAAAAATATCAAAAGCCCACCTTCGGATTTCTTCGAAATCCTCACTCATGCTTTTGGTTTGATTAGGACAATAAAAAACAAAAAGCGTGGTTTTTGTTTTTTATTGGCATTTTTGTTTTGAAAAAGGCTTGAAACATTTGTTTCAAGCCTTTTTAATTCGTAATTCGTAATTCGTAATTATTTATCCCCTATCCTTTTAATCTCCCAGTGCAGATCAACGCCCTGTGTTTCTTTAACCTTGGCGATTACATAATCGCCCAACGCCTCTAAATCTGCTGCCGTGGCATTGCCTGTATTTATCATAAAGTTGCAATGTTTTTCGCTCATTTGGGCGCCACCGATTGTAAAACCACGGAGACCGGCATCATCGATTACCTTCCATGATTTGCGACCATTTGATTGGACTTGGTCGGGGTTTTTGAAGGTGCTGCCGCCTGTTTTTTCGCGGATTGGTTGGGAATTTTCGCGGCGGGCTGTGATTGCGTCCATACGTTCTAAAATTGCCGATGGTTCATCCTTTGTGCCTTCAAATGTTGCTGAAACAAAGATTAAATCATTTGGTAATGCGCATTTGCGATATTCAAAGCCCATATCGGCATTTTTGAAAACATGGCGATTGCCTTGGCGATCAAGTGCCACACATTCGACCAATACATCCTTGGTTTCGCTTTCATAACAGCCTGCATTCATGCGAAGTGCGCCGCCAATTGTTCCCGGAACACCGCGATAGAATTCAAGCCCTGCAATCCCCGCCTCACCTGCTTTTTTGGCCAAAATCGCATCTAAAACCATTGTACCACAAGTAATCTTTAGGCCATCAACCGAAACCTGCCCAAAACCTTTTGGTGTAAGGCGAATAACAACGCCCTTTACCCCGCCATCGCGCACAATAAGGTTTGATCCAACCCCAATAATTGTAACGGGAATTTCAATTGGCAATGCTTTTAAAAATTGCGCCAAATCCTCTTCATCGGCTGGCTGAAATAAAAATTGCGCAGGGCCGCCAACGCGAAACCATGTAAAAGGCGCAAGGGCGACATTTTCTTCAATTTTTCCACGAACTTTTGGCAAATCAGCAAGGGTAAGCATTATTAAACTTTCTATTGTTTAATATCCTCGATAGCTTTGACGTTCGTGTTTGAAAAGCCCCTGATGCACCATAATTTTCCAACCCGAATTTTTCCAATATGGTGAATTCATCTCGATTTCTAAGTTTTTGAAACCATTTATGCGGCGTTTTGTTTTGGCCTCTTTTGCAAAATTAATAATCTTTTCAAGGAAAAATTCGCGGTTTATCATAAAGGCCATATTAGACCAATTCAAAACTTTGGCACCAAGAATATAAGCGCCATTTTCGCATTTTTTTATATATTGCGGGCATAAATCTTGCGCATCATTGCGATAATAAACTGTTGCGCCAACTAGTCTCAATGCTTTTTTAGGGCGTAAAATTCGGCGCAGATTTGCCACAAATTTTTCAAAATTTGTTGCATTTTCGCGCGGATAATATCTTGAAGTTTTGGCAATTAATTCATTCAAAGTATTGGGATTATCACGATGCTTAAATGTTGCGTGAACAATATCGCCATTTTCAAATGCATTTCTTGCATCATTTATTTGACGGTAAGCTTCGCCGGCATTCTCATAAAGTGGCAAATCATTTTCAAGAAAAATACCATATTTTGTGCTTAAAACATTAGCCATTCCCTCAAAACCGCCAAGGATGCCAAGATTTTGTTCAAAAACAATGGGTTCAACATTGAAACTTTTGCAAATTTCAACACCATCATTTGTGCCCTCAGGGAGTAGGACTTTGAACTGCGCGAACATAGAAATAAAACCACGTTCTTGATATGTCATTAGTGCGTTTTGCAAACTATCATATCCCTTCCAGGATAGAATGCACACACCAACGTCATCAAAATAATATTTAGATGTCATTTGTGAGCCTTTTTAGCTTCTTCTTTTGGCGTCTCACAAATTATTGATTTAAAAATCCATGAAACATATATTTAACGTTTCATTTTGAATATTCCGTCACTTAAAAATGCATTTTTTAATAACCGCGATATGATTTTCGTTCATGCTTAAAAATGCCATCATGTATCATGACTTTCCAGCCTGAATTTCGCCAATAGGGCGCATTCATTTCAATCTCAAGATTTTTAAAACCATTGACGCGGCGCGTAGTTTTGGCCTGTTTGGCAAAGCCAATGATTTTTTCAAGGAAAAATTCACGCTCGATTAAAAATGCCATATTGGTCCAATTAACCACTTTAGCATCAAGGATGAAAGCACCACTTTTATGTGATTTTATATATTTAGGGCAGATTTTATCGGCTTCTTTTCGATAATAAACGGTTGCGCCAACTTTACGTAACGCCTTGCCGGGGCGCACCATGCGGCGAAAGAATGCTTTTATTTTCTCTAACTTTTTGGCATTTTCATATGGATAATATGGTGTTGCTTTAGCAAATAAATTATCGAAAACATCGGGATTATCGCGGTGTTTGAAGGTTGCCTTGATAATTTCGCCATTGTTCAATGCATTTAATGCATCATTGATTTGGCGATATGCTTCATCAATTTTCACGCCCAATTGCAAATCATTTTCCAAGATAATTACATATTTACTTGAAAGCGCATTGGCGCAGGCTTCGAAACCACCAAGAATTCCAAGATTTTCTTCAAAGCATAAAGGTTCGATTCCAAATTCTTTGCAAAGATTTATGCCTTCTTCGCACGCTTCGGGTAAAACCACTTTGAATTCATTGAAAATATCAAAAAAACCACCATCACGAAATGAAATAAGCGAATTTCGTAATGTGTCATAGCCTTTCCACGAAAGGATACAGACACCAATGTCTTCAAAGAATTTCGTGCCCATTATTCGCGCCAATGTTCATTAATCCAAGGGGTTGGAAGAACATGCTTATAGATTTTCTTAATCAGGCTTTTAACTGGCCATACGCCAATTGCCGCCTCATCGGGGTCGGGTTTACCAGTGAAAGCAATTACGCGATTTTCAGGGCGAAGCTGTGCAACTTTAAAGAAATTCATTGGCCATTTTGGTAAAAGCGAATGTTTGAAACTTACGCACCATTCGGCAGGCCAAAAATACATTTCATCAATTTCGCGTGAGATATAAATTTGTTCGATTACGTATTTTTTTACAATCTCATCTTGGCGGGTTTTTAATTCATCATAGATGTGGGTGTATTTGCCAACAGGAAACCTAAAAGCCGATGTATTACCGATATTCTGCCCCATTTGGGTCCAATTTTCGATAACGCAATATTTGCCAGGGTGAAAGTCAAAAAAGCAATCAATATTGCCCGTAATAATCAAATCTAAATCAAGGAATAAAACATCCCCCGACAGGCCACCCAAATCCTTTTGCCAAAGCGCAAGTTTACGCCACGGTGTCCACGCAATATCTTCACGCAATTCAATTTCTGGAAGTGGCAGACAATTCACCTCGGGGCGGATGCCTGTTGTGTCATCAGTAAAGCAAGTAAGGCGTGTTGGGCGATTTGTATTACGCATAACCATGCCATAGATTTTATTGACATATTCAGAGGCATATCTTGTGCCCCATTTCATACAAATCACTTCTTGCATTGTCCGCCCCAATATATATTTCTTTTATCAGCTTATTTTTTTATTTCGAGCTTATTTTCAGTTAAATTTTCTTCAGGTCTTGTGGCAACGAACCACGCACCAAATAACATTGCCGCCAATTGCACACAAAAAACCCAAATAATTTTATAAGTGAAATAACCCGATATTATTCCAACAATCAATAAACCACTTAACGCAATTTTTTTTGATTTACGGCGAATTATTCCATGAACCACGAAATCTTCCACCATTTTGCCAAAAGTTTTATGGGCAAAGATTTTACGTGCCATTTCGGGGTCGGCTTTAAGATAGATTATTGCCGCCAAAATCCAAAAAGGTACAGTCGGTAATAATGGCAAAAATGCCCCAACCGAACCAAGCGCAAAAAATCCACCCGCAATGATTTTTAAAATATTTTTCAAATTCATATTATCTATGTAAAGAGTTTTGAAATTTTGACAAACCTGTTTTGCAAATTTTGAAACACGCATTATTTAATAAATATGGTCAAAGCCAATAAGCCCAAAACAGATGATTTAAGTGCATTGCCAAAAGCGGCAACGCCCGAAGTGCGCCTTGATTTAAAAACTGGCATAGAAATTATCCAAGAATATCACAAGGATTTACCAAATAAGCCCGGCGTTTATCGCATGATTGGCGAAAGCGGGCAGATATTATATGTCGGCAAGGCCAAATCACTTAAAAAGCGCGTTGCCACCTATGCGCGCGGCGCCGCCCATACAAACCAACTTACCCGCATTTTGGGGCAAGTTAAATCAATGGAATTTACAATAACGCACACGGAGGCAGAGGCATTATTATTAGAAGCCAATCTAATCCGTCGCCTCAAGCCGCGTTATAATGTTTTAATGCGCGATGATAAATCATTCCCCTTTATCGCCATTGGCCTTAACCACCCATCACCCTATCTTGCCAAGCATCGCGGGCCGCGTTCTAAGGGCATTGATTATTTTGGCCCTTTTGCAAGCGGTATGGCGGTAAATCATAGCCTTACGATTTTGCAAAAAGCCTTTATGCTTCGAACATGTTCTGATGCCGAGTTTGAAAATCGTTCACGCCCCTGTATGCTTTATCAAATCAAAAGATGCGCGGGGCCGTGTGTTGATGCGATAAATCCCCATGATTATCGGGAATTAGTTGACGGGGCGCGTCTATTTTTGCGCGGAAAAACCAATGCCCTACAAGATGATTTAGCTCAACAAATGAGTGAGGCGGCAAAAGTTTTAGATTATGAAAAAGCTGCCATTTTGCGTGACCGCATCAAGGCACTTGCATCAATTCGCAATTCCCAAAGCCTTAATCCACAAAGTTTCACCGATGCCGATGTTTTCGCAATGCATCAAGAGGGGGGCGAAACTTGTATTGAAGTGTTTTTCTTTAGGGCGGCGCAAAATTGGGGAAATCGGGCTTATTTCCCACGCTCAGAAAAAGGCACTTCTGAAAATGATATTTTGGAAAGTTTCATAGGTCAATTTTATCAAAGCCACCCACCGCCCGACTTGATTTTACTTTCACATGAACTTGAAAATACCCAAGTATTGGAAGATGCCCTAACCATGCTTAATGGCGGCGGTGCACGTGTAAATCTTATCAATCCAAAGCGTGGCGATAAAAAAGATATTGTCGATTTTGCCATGAATAATGCCAAACAGACATTGGGAAGACGCCTTTCAACCAGCGCAACAATTGGCAAAATTCTTGATCAAGTGGGTGAAAGATTTGGTCTTGAAAAACGCCCTGAACGTATTGAAGTTTATGATAATTCCCACATCCAAGGAACCAATGCAGTAGGCGCAATGATTGTTGCAGGGCCAGATGGTTTTATGAAAAACCAATATCGCAAATGGTCAATAAAAGACGCAGGCGGCGGTGATGATTTTGCCATGATGCGCGAAGTTTTAACCCGTCGCTTCACGCGTCTAAACGAAGAAAGCGATGAAAGCCTGCATCCTGATTTAATGATTATTGATGGCGGGCAACAACAATTGGCGGTGGTTTTGGATGCTGCCAAAGAAATGGGCATTGATGATATAAAAATCATCGCAATGTCAAAAGGTGTTGATAGGAATGCAGGGCGCGAAGAATTTCACGAATTTGGCAAAGCCCCTTATCGCCTTGAGCAAAAGGACCCAGTTTTATATTATTTACAAAGACTTAGGGATGAATCGCATAGATTTGTAATTGGCGCGCATCGTCAAAAACGCGGCAAAGAATTGGTGAAAAATCCATTAGATTCTATTGAAGGTATTGGGCCATTGCGTAAAAAATCATTGATGGCGCGCTTTGGTTCTGCCAAAGGTGTTGCAAGCGCAAGCGTAAAAGAATTATCGGAAACCCCGCATATTTCCCAAGACCTTGCAATAAGAATACATGCCCATTTTCAAAGCGAATAGACATAATGAAAAGCCTACCAAATATCATAACTTATCTTAGAATTTTTTGTTCACCTGCATTGGCTTTGGCATTAGTTTTAGGGGCTTTTAACAATAAGGAATTTGCCGCCTTCCCTATGTATGCGTTTTGGCTTTTTGTGATTGCGGCCTCAACCGATTGGCTTGACGGCTTTTTGGCGCGCGCATTAGATGCAAAATCAGAAGAAGGCGCACGCCTTGATTTACTTGCCGATAAATTATTGGTTGGCCTTACAATCCCTGCGATAATTTTGGCCGAAATAGTGCGTAATCCTTCAAATTTTGTAATTTATATCGTGGCGGGTCTGTTTTTGACCTATGCAACATCGGGGCGTGATTTATTGGTTACGAAATGGCGCGAAAAAGCAAAGGCAATCGGCTTTGAAATGCCCGCAACTTTTATTGCGAAAACCAAAACTGCGGTGATTTTAGTTGGTATTTCAATTTTCTTGGCGGCAAAACCTTATAATCTTGCACCTGCCTATTATGTCGGCGCAATTGTAACTTTTATTGGTGCAATAATGTCAATCTATACTGGCTACCAATATTATTTGGCGTTTAAAAAGAAAACAAAAATATAATTTATAATAATAACAAAATTTTAAAAAAAACCTTAAAATAAAATGAAAATTAACCATTTTATCAGATAGTGCGCACATTAAGACAAAGAATTGTGAGTGCTTCAATGAGCAATGATAATACAGAACAACGCCTAGACTTTATGGGAATAGATGCAGAGACTAAGGAAACTTTGCGTGAAATGTTTCCCATGCTTGAGGTTGCACTTCCGCAAGTTCTTACTGGTTTTTACCAAATAGTTAAAAAATGGCCAAACACAAATAATTTTTTCCAAAATGATGGTCATATGGATATGGCAAAAAATGCGCAAATAAAGCATTGGATGTCGATTATTGAAGGCTCATTTTCACAGAATTATGTTTCAAGTGTTCGAAAAATTGGTGAAACGCACGCGCGCATTGGCCTTGAACCACGCTGGTACATTGGTGGTTATGCCTATATTATTTCTGAGGTCGAGAAACTTATAATTGCGCAAACAGAAGTTAAAGGCTTTATGGCTAATAATGCTGAAACTGTCGCTAAGGTTCAAAAACAAGTAGCGGCCTTTACCAAAGCTGCAATGCTAGATATGGATTTTGCAATTTCAATTTATCTTGAAGTGTCAGAAGCGAAACGCTGCGAGGTCGTACATAATATTGCAAATGCGTTTGATGCAAGTGTTGCAAAAATTGTTGAAAGCGTTGCATCTGCATCTACCGAATTATCTGTTACTGCACGGTCTATGTCTTCAATTGCCGAAGCTACATCAAATCGCGCCACTACTGTTGCAGCCGCAGCAGAAGAAGCAACATCAAATGTATCTGTTGTTTCAGCTTCAACAGAAGAAATGTCTTCATCGGTTAAAGAAATTGCCCAACAAGTTTCAACATCAACACGTGTCGCAGGGCAAGCGGTAATTTTGGCAAATGAATCAGCTGCAACAGTTCATAATTTATCGCAAGCGGCAGATAAAATTGGTGAAGTCGTTTCAATGATTAGTGATATAGCAGGCCAAACTAATTTGCTTGCTTTAAACGCAACTATCGAAAGTGCGCGCGCCGGTGAAGCAGGTAAAGGTTTTGCAGTTGTTGCTTCAGAAGTTAAATCACTTGCCGGACAGACTGCAAAAGCAACTGAGGATATTTCGCGCCAAATTAATGAAATGCAAAATGCAACACGTTCAGCCGTAGAAGCCATATCTTCAATTCAAAGAACAATTGACGAAATCAATTCTGTATCAATGGCAATTAATGCCGCAGTAGAAGAACAGTCAGCCGCAACATCAGAAATTACACGCAACACGCAAGAGGCGTCAATTGGAACGCAGGATGTTTCGCGCAATATCACACATGTCCAACAAGGTGCAAATGAAACAGGTGACGCTGCCAGTGAAGTAGTCACCGCAGCAGAAGAATTAAGCCGACAAGCAGAAGTCTTACGCGCAGAAGTTCAAGTCTTCCTTAACAATATTAAAGCCGCATAATTAAGAGCGCGCGCATTCGATGCTTACAAAGGCTGCTTGCGCGCTTTTTATTGCCTGTGGCTTTTGCGCATTGATTGTTACATGCGAAATTCTTGTATCATTTAGGATAATATTGCCAAGCTTTGCAACATAAGTTTCAATTAAATTGAAATGCGCGCTATCGGCCAAGTTTTGGGCAGATTTCCATAATGTATCATAATCAATTGTAGTTGATAAATCATCATTTTCGATTTTATGATTTTGGTCAATTGTAATTATAATATCAAGAAACAAGGGCTGCGTAACGTTTTTTTCGTGATTATAAACACCAATTTTAGCCTGTATTTCAAGTTGTTTTATACCAATTTTCATATTTGAAATTGTGTTTTCTTTTTCTTTAGGAATATTATCACCTTCAACGCTTTTTTTAGCGCGGCGAACATACATTCCAGGGCGCATAATTACGCCAAGTTCCGTAATCGAATTTGAAGGTTTCATTCAATTATTCCCACAATGTCAGGGGTTTGCCATGTTAAGTTTTGCCCACAATCAACGGCAATTACTTGCCCCGTGACTGATTTTGCATTTAGCAAATATAATACGCCCTGTGCAATATCTTCTGGTGCGCTTTGTGATTGTAATAGTGTTGCTTTATATTGCTTTTCAAAGTCTTCATCTGATTGACGCACGTTTTTCATACTTGGGCCCGGCGCAATTGCGTTGACACGTATATTTGGCGCGAAACTTTGCGCCATTGTTTTTGTGGCATTAAAGAGCGCCATTTTTGAAATATTATAAGTAAAAAAATATGGATTGGGCTTTAAAACACGTTGATCAAGAATATTTATAATGCTTCCATAATTATTACCGATAAGCCTTGCAAAATCGCGGGCCAATTTTAATGGTATTAAGCAATTTAAATTCATATGTTTTTGAAATAAATCATCACTAAAATCAGACGCGCTATCATTTTCAAAT
Organism: Pseudomonadota bacterium; assembly: GCA_020161405.1. Lineage (GTDB taxonomy): Bacteria > Pseudomonadota > Alphaproteobacteria > Caulobacterales > Aquidulcibacteraceae > Pseudaquidulcibacter. The sequence goes on from JAIUOD010000004.1 coordinate 138,010, forward strand.
ACAGATGCATTATTAATAAGGCCGTATAATTTATTATCGGCAATATTATTTGCCTGTTCAATAAAGCCATTGCAAAAATCCGCGTTTTCTAAATCACCAATTAGAATTTTTGCGACGCCGCCAAAATCAATGATTTCTTTTTGCAATGAAAGGGCATCTTCATAAGAATTATTAGCATGAATTATCACTTCAAACCCTGCCCGTGCAATTTCAATCGCAATCACACGCCCAAGGCGCTTTGCACTTCCAGTAATTACTATAGATTTATCAATTTCGTCGTTTTTTTTCATAAAAATAGGTTAGTATATTTTTCAAAATAATTCATATAGTTTGCGCATATTATGATTTTTATATTTGAATTGCTCACTTTAAATGGGATTTAAAGGCAATATAGATTTTTTTCCATGTGGTTTAAACCTTCTAAATACAAATAGTTAGAAGCATGTAATTTACCATCGTTTTTATTAAGTAACACCAAAATAATGGCTTTAAAAATATATAATACTAAGTGTTATTTGTAGTTTGACTTATTTTTTATTTGAGCGCTGCGCTTTATTAGTAGAAAATCAACCATTTCACCCTATAGTTGCATAAAAGTGAGGGTGATGTTGTGGCTGATTGCTTCAAATCTTTAGTAGAAAATCTACCATTCCCAATTATAGTGCATATGCAAGATAGGGCATTATTTGCTAACCATGCCTGCGCAAAACTTTTTGGATATTCCAAAGCCGAAGACATATTATCACTTAAAAGTATTGCCTATACCTTAGGGAAAGATGGTGACAAAGACTGCGCGAATTATTATCGTAATGACGGCAGCATTGTAGAGTGCGAACAAATACATTTCCCAATAATTTGGAATTCTTTTTCTGCGCAATGTTTAATTTTAAGCGAAGCAAAAAAAGATGATTTACTAACCCATAAAATAATCAAACAATCATATGAAGATGCATCTAATTCGCGCTCACGCTTTTTAGCGGCTGTATCACATGAAATGCGAACCCCATTGAATGCATTGATTAATCTTTCACATCTTTTGCGTTCTACCGACCTTGATCAATACCAAGATGAAATGGTTATTGTGGCACAAGATTCAGCCCAAGAATTGCTTGATAGAATTCAGGACGTTCTTGAATATTCCCAATTAGAAAGCGGCAATATTGAACAGCCACTTGAACCTTGTGTAATAGCAAATATCGTAGAGCCAGTAATAGAATTATTGAGATTTGAGGCAATAAAGAAATCAATCGAATTAAATGTGAATATAGAACCCGCATTAAATCAAAGCTTTATGGCGTCTGCATCTGCATTAAGACGAATAATCCGCCACCTAGGTGAGAATGCGATTAATTATACTGTTTTCGGCAATATCGATATTAATATTTCAACTGGTGAAGATAATCGTGGTATCATATTGAAAATAAGCGATACCGGAATTGGTATGAGCGATGAAAAGATTGCAAAAATCTTTCAACCATTCGTCTTTGATATTGACCCTGTAAATAGAAGCATTGGCGGCCTTAGCCTTGGCCTTGCATTAACGCGCGCAATTGTTCGCAATCTTGGTGGTGAATTATCAATCACTCACAATGAGCCAAGCGGTGTTATTGCCTATGTTTATTTGCCATTCGAATTAGAAGCAATAGAAACAAATGACCAAAATCTTGAGGTCGATGAAACAAAATTAAATATTTTGGTCGCCGAAGATAATAAAACCAATCAAAAAGTAGTTAGCCTAATTCTTGATCAATTGGGGCATAGCGTTACAATTGCTGATGATGGCGCTAAATGCGTTGAGGCACTTCAAACACAAGATTTTGATCTAATATTAATGGATTTACATATGCCATTCATGGATGGCTATGAAGCATCACGGCAGATTAGAAAAAGTGGAAATGATATTCCAATTTTTGCCTTAACCGCTGACGCACGTGTCGAAGCAAGGAAAGCAGCAATAGAATCAGGTATGGATGGCTTTTTAACAAAACCGCTTATGGTCGGTGAGCTTCATGCAGCAATAAGCGAGGTTGCGCATTTTAAAATGCAAAACAACCAAACCCAAAAAAGCGCTTAGTTAAGTCTAGTCTAAACGACCATATTCAGCAGCATTAAGCGCAGCAAAAAGAACAAAAACAACCAAAATCGCATAAACTGCAGACATTATAATTCCCCATATAAATTTTAGTTTGTATAAAATACTATAAACCTGATTTCTCTCTAGGCTTTTTTGTGTAATTTTCAAATGCTTTAATGGTCTAAATTAAACTAAAATTACAGTTGCTAAACCCATATTACACACACTTATGCCATATTTTATAATTATGAAGTATTTTTAACTACAAGCTTAAGACAGCAATTGCTAATTCGCGCTTGTAATAAAAGTCAAAACTAATGATAAAAACTATAAGAAATTTTATATTCCAAACATATTTTCGAATATCGCGACCAATGACTTTGGGTGTTCGCGTGATAATTACTAAAAACAATCAATTTTGCCTTATTAAACATACATATATTGATGGCTGGCACCTTCCGGGTGGCGGAATTGAAAAAAATGAATCATCATATCAAGCAGCGATAAAAGAAATACGTGAAGAAGCAGGAATAATTGCCCAAATAGAAGATTTAAAACTAATTTCAATTCATACTAATTTTATAAACTTCAAAGGCGATCATGTGATTTTATTTGAAGTCAGCAAATTTGAAGAGACGAATAAATTCAACCAAAATGAGATAAAAGAAATGGGTTTTTTCACAATTGATAATTTACCAAAGGGTACAACAAGGGCAACAATCGAAAGGCTGCATGAATATACAAAAATAAAAACTCAATCACATTCCTGGTAAGCAATTATCACCCATATATGTGAGGTTTTTTAGTCACACTTAGTTTTTCTTGGTAGCAACTAAACTTTTAACACTATTAAACGTCACATCAATTACTTTATATAGAAGACTAATTTTTAAGAAGAAAAGCTAAGAAAATGAAAAAACTGCTCGATGATGCAAGAATTTGTTTAGCGCTTTTGACACGCCTTCCCGTGCCATTGCCAAAAAATGAAGATGGTACAAAATTTGACCTGCAAGCTAATATTGCCCAAATCGGTAAAGCCTATCGTGCCGCACCATTAGTAGGTGTAGTTGTTGGTTTTGTTGCCGCACTTGCATATGTTTTGGGTTATTCATTACCTGGCAACCCTGTTTATTTATCAGCAGTTTTAGCAGTTAGTGCGCAAATAGTAATTTCTGGTGCATCTGAAGAAATTGGATTTGCAAAAGTTATTTCATTAAGACCACATCCAACTGCTGATGCAGGTGAAGCAGATGGTCATGATGAAGAAGCCGGCCTTGTTGCAGGTGTAATTGGCGCAATGATTGTTGTTCTTTTAAAGATATTTCTTGTCGCAGAAATTGCATACCCATTTCAAGCTGGGGCAGCTTTAATCGCTGCATCTGCATTGGGGCGCGCTGTTCAGGTACAATTAATGGCATTCACATCTTCTGATAGCGCATCGCAACCTAGTAAAATTGACGCCACAACTTCAATGATTATTGGTGCACTTATTGGTGCTGGCGTTATATTCCTAGTAACTATGAGCGATTTTAGTTCTGGCTTTTTAGCAAATTTAGGTGGATTTATAGGAACAATTGTCGGGGCATTAATCGGCGTTGGCATTTCCGCGAGTCTTTTCTTTAGTTTAACAAAATGTCGCCATCATCTTGATAATATCAATGTTAAAGAAGCTTTGGGTCTTGTAATTGAGCTTGGCGCTTTATTTGGTATATTTGCAACAATGCCATTCCCTGGCGCTTAATTATCAATTGTGAATAATTATCAATGAAATCAATCAAGTCCCCGTGTATTCAGGTTTGTTTTGTCAATCCTGACACGGGGCTTTGTCTTGGCTGCAATAGATCAATCGAAGAAATTGAATATTGGACGCGCTATAGCGATGAAAAGCGTGATGAAATAATGGTTGAATTACCATCGCGTAAGAATGAATTTACAAAGAAATAATTCGCAATTTTTTGTGGTTTGAACTCATGAAATTTCGCGCTATAAACGCGCCATGAAAAAAGCATATATCAAAGCCACTGGCCTTTATACCCCACCTAATCAAGTCACAAATGAAGAATTGGTCAGCGCGTTCAACGCCTATGTTGACCTTTTTAACGCCCAAAATGCCGAACAAATTGAAAAAGGTGAAATTGCCGCCCTTGGTCATTCTTCGGTTGAATTTGTTGAAAAAGCCTCTGGCATTAAGTCGCGCTATGTGGTTGCCAAAGATGGGCTTTTAGATCCCAATATTATGACCCCACGCATGAAAGAACGCCCAAATGAAGAAATTTCAATCTTGGCGGAAATTGGTAAAAATGCGGTTCTTGATTGTTTAAAAGCTGCCGGTCGTGACGCTAAAGACGTTGATTGTATTATTTGCGCGGCATCCAATATGCAGCGCGCCTATCCAGCAATCGCCATTGAAATTCAAAAAGAAATTGGCATGCGCGATGGCACTTTCGGTTTTGACATGAATGTTGCCTGCTCTAGTGCGACATTTGGCATTAAAATTGCCGCCGAAATGGTGAAATCTGGCGCGGTTAAATCGGCATTGGTGGTTAATCCTGAAATATGCTCCGGTCACTTAAATTTTAAAGACCGTGATAGTCATTTTATTTTTGGCGATGTTGCAACCGCAATCTTAATCGAAGATGAAGGCGAATTTGAAATCCTTGATACGGTTGCCGTTACCGAATTTAGCAATAATATTCGCAATAATTTTGGCTTCCTAAACCGCTTTAGCCCTGAAGGCATTGGCGCACCGGATAAATTATTCGTTCAAGAAGGTCGCAAAGTTTTCAAAGAAGTTGTGCCAATGGTTGGCGCCCTTATCAATGAAAGATTAGCGGCACAAAATATTCCGGCCGAAAATGTACGCCGCCTTTGGTTACATCAGGCCAATGCCAATATGAACCGCCTTATTTCGTCGCGCGTCCTTGGCCATGAAGCAAGCCCCGATGAAAGCCCTACAATATTGGACACTTATGCCAATACATCATCGGCAGGTTCAATTATTTCATTCAATAAACACAATAAGGATTTAGAATCAGGTGATATTGGGGTAATCTGTTCCTTTGGTGCAGGATATTCAGCAGGATGCGTAACCTTGCAAAAGGTATAAAATGTTTGATTTAATTGTAAAAAATGGAACTTTGGTCAATCATAATGGCATTGGCATAGGTGATGTTGGAATTAAAAATGGGAAAATCACCGCCATTGGCGATTTAAAAACCCAAAGTGCTGATAAAGTAATTGATGCCACTGGATTACATATCCTCCCTGGCCTAATTGACACGCAGGTTCATTTTCGTGAACCTGGCCTTGAGCATAAAGAAGATTTGGAAACTGGTGCAAATGCGGCAGTTTTGGGCGGTATATGTTCGGTTTTTGAAATGCCAAACACCAACCCAACCACATCAACCAATGAGTGCCTTGACGATAAGGTAAATCGCGCAACTGGGCGTATGTCTTGTGACTTTGCATTCTATGCGGGCGCAACCAATGACAATATTGATAACCTTTCCGAGCTTGAACGCCAAAATGGTTGTGCGGGTATTAAGGTTTTCATGGGTTCATCAACTGGTAATTTGCTTGTAAAAGATGATGAAAATGTTGGGCGCATCCTATCAAAAATCACGCGCCGCGCCGCTTTCCATTCTGAAGATGAATTCATTCTTGAAGAAGAAAAAAAATATGTACGCGCCAATGATCCAAGTTCGCATTATGAAGCGCGGTCAGCACGTGCGGCATTATCTTGCACCACCCGCCTTGTAAATTTAGCGCGCCAATACAAAAAACGTATTCATGTTCTTCATGTCTCTACCAAAGATGAAATGGAATTTTTGGCGGTACATAAGGATTTGGTATCAATCGAAGTTTTACCAAATCACTTAGCATTTTATGGCCCTGATATTTATCACAAAATCGGTACTTTCGCCCAACAAAACCCACCTATTCGTGAAAAACATCATAATGATGCTTTATGGGCGGCGGTTCAAAATGGCCTTGTTGATGTTATGGGTTCAGACCACGCGCCGCACACAATTGAAGAAAAATCAAAACCATATCCTGCATCACCATCTGGCACACCTGGGGTGCAAACTATGTTACCTTTCATGCTTGATGCGGTTTCAAAAGGGCGTTTAAGTCTTTTGCGGGTTGTTGATTTATTGGCACATGGGCCAAATCGCATATTCAACATTGCAAATAAGGGGCGCATGGCAATTGGCTATGATGGCGATTTAACGATTGTTGATTTGAAGAAACAAGTAAAAATCACAAATGATATTATCGCATCCAAAAGCCAATGGACGCCATTTGATGGTGAAACTCTTACAGGTTTCCCTACACATACAATTGTTCGCGGTGAAATTGTTATGACAAATGGGGAAATTATTGCTAAAGGTCTTGGAAAACCTATTCAATTTCAAGAGAATATTCATTAATAATGCGCCCAACACCCTATGTAAGCCCGACAAGAATTGACATTGAAACACGCGCAGATGGCGCTTTAATTCTTACCAATCCGCACCCTTTGCAAATGGCATTTGATAATGTCTGCGCCCCACTTGCCCATTGGGCGAGCGAAACACCTGATAAAATCTGGCTTTGCGGTGTTGAAAATGGCGAATGGCAAAAAATTAGCTATGAAAAAGGCTGGCAAATCGTTCAAAACCTTGCCGCAAACCTAGAGAAAGTCTTAGAACGCGGTTCTGTGGTTGCGATTGCATCAGGTAATTCATTGACACATGCATTCCTAACTTATGCATTGCCATTAATCGGCTGTATTCCCGCCCCTATCACACCCGCCTATTCATTAAAGGCATCTGACCCGCGAAGATTACGCGGCGCAATAGAGGTTTTGGGTGCAAAGGCAATCTATTTTGAAGGCGAAAATTTCGCCCGCGCCCTTGATTGGGTAAAAGATGATGGTTTGGTTATTTTGACCAATAAATTAAACGCGAAAACTAATTTGGCGCTTGATAATATTTCTGAATTATCATTCGATGGTGATGCCGCAATCGCCAAAATCAAACCGCAAGATTTATGCAAAGTTCTTTTAACCTCTGGCTCAACGGGTGTGCCAAAGGCGGTGGCGATTACGCATTTTAATTTATCGCAAAATGCAGCGCAAATTCGGTCAACTTTCGACCCTATTAAAGAAGCGCAAATCTGGCCTGATGGGATTGTGATGATTAATCATTTGCCTTGGTCACATTCATTGGGTGGTAATGCGATTTTGCACATGATTACCCATTCGGGCGCAACACTTTGGATTGATGAGGGGGCGCCAACCCCTGATGGTATTAAAAAATCAGTTGAAGCGATTAAATTGGTAAAACCAAATTATCATAATACTGTTCCGCTTGGTTGGTCACTTCTTGCCAATGAGCTTGAGCATGATGAAGAATTGGCACGTGCGCTTTTCGAAAATCTTGTAATAATGCAATATGGCGGCGCCGCTTTAACCCAAGATTTATACGAAAGATTACAAATACTTGCCCGTAAATATTGCGGCGACACAATAAGCTTTGCAGCGGGTTATGGCGCAACCGAAACTGGACCAACGGCTTGCAATATTCATTGGCCAAATACAATTATGGGTTTGGTTGGGCTGCCAGTGCCTGGCGTTATTATGAAACTTTTGCCGCATAATGACAAATTAGAGGCGCGCGTAAAAGGCCCCGGAATTACACCATATTATTTGAATAACACGCAAAAGACCCAAGAAGCATTTGACGATGAAGGCTTTTATATCCTTGGCGATGCCTTGGCATTTTATGATGCGCAAAAACCCGAACTTGGTTTAAAATTCAATGGTAGATTGTCCGAAGAATTTAAAATGCTTAATGGCTCATTCGTGCAGGTCTCGTCAATTAGGCTTGGGATAATTAATGCCTGTGATGGCTTGGTTTCGGATGCGGTGATTTGCGGCGAAGGAATGGAAAAATTAGGCGCGCTAATTTTCCTTAATCTTGCAAATTGCCAAAAATTTATTGGCGAACCACTTGGATTGGCTGATTTATCGCAAAATCATGAAATTATTGGCGCAATTAAAAATAATTTGGCAAAATTATTTGATGGCAAATCGGCAACCCAAAAAGTCACAAATTTCGTAATATTGCCTAATTCACCAAGCATTGAAGAAGGCGAAATAACCGATAAAGGCTATTTAAACCAAGGGCGCTGCCGTGATTATCGTGCAGATTTTGTAAAACAATTATATAATGCTCAAGCAATTGAAATTTTCGAGGGATAGATGACAAAAACTGGCGCGGACATATTGGTTCAAACTTTGGCGCAAAATGGCGTTACCCATTGTTTTGCCAATCCTGGTACATCCGAAATGCACCTTGTTCAAGCTTTAGAGCGTGAACCACGTATCAAAAGCGTTTTGTGTTTGTTTGAAGGTGTGGCAACTGGCGCAGCCGATGGTTTTGCCCGTATTTCCAATCGCCCTGCAATGACATTGCTTCATCTTGGTGCGGGTTATGGTAATGGCATTGCCAATATTCATAATGCAATGAAGGGTAATGTTCCGATGATTAATGTCATTGGCGATCATGCAACCTATCACCGCAAATTTGATGCCCCGCTTACCTGTGATTTAGAAACCCTTATCAAACCGCATTCAAAACATATTGGCATTGTCGAAAGCGCAGATATTGCAGGACAAATCGCAAGTGAAGCATTTGAAGCCACAAATAATTACCCCAAAGCCCCAGCTTCAATCATCCTACCCGCCGATAGTGCATGGAATAGTGCAACAATTGAAGGCAAAAAGGCAAATCCACACACACCAACTTTAATTGAGGGCGAGCGAATTGATGATTGCGCCCATGCAATCAAAAAGGCACAAAAGCCAGTAATTCTTGTGGGTGGCGATGCTTTATTTGATGATGCATCACTTGAAAATATGGCGCGTTTAAAAGCGGCGGGTGTAAGGGTTTTGATTGACACTTTCCCTGCACGTCAAAAGCGTGGCGCGAAAATCTTTGCGCCCGATAAAATGCAATATTTCGGCGAAATGGCGCTTGAAGATTTAAAAGGCGTTGATTTAATGGTTATTGCGGGAACGCAAATTCCAGTGGCCTTCTTTGCCTATCCAAACCGCCCATCAATTTTAGTGCCTGAAGGCTGCGAAACACTACAATTAACCGAAAAATACGAAAACACTATTGAGGCCTTGGCACAATTAGTTGGCGCGCTTGATGCGCCCCCTGCCCCGCAATTGCCCGATGCAAAACCAATTGCAAAGCCTGAAGGTAAATTAAATGCCTTTACTTGCGCCCAATCATTGGCGCGCTTAATGCCTGAAAATTCAGTGATTTCTGATGATGCAGTAACATCAGGCCTGCCACATTATATTGCCTTACAGGGTGCTGCAACGCATGATTGGCTATGCCTAACTGGTGGTGCGATTGGTCAAGGGCTTCCTGTTGCGCTTGGCGCGCAAATGGCGGATATGTCGCGCAAAGTATTTGCGCTTTCTGGTGATGGTGCGGGCATGTATTGCATCCAAAGCCTTTGGACAATGGCGCGCGAAAAACTACCGATTGTAACAATTATTTTTGCCAATCGTAATTACCGCATTCTAAATATCGAAATGGCGCGAACTGGTGCATCTAATAGTGGTGAACCAAGCCAAATGCTAAGCCTTGAAAATCCAAATCTTGACTATGTACAAATTGCGCAAGGTATGGGTATTAAGGCCATTAGTGCTACAAATTGCGTGGAATTTGATGCGGCATTGGAAAATGCAATTAATGCCAATGAACCATGGCTTATTGAGGCGATAATTTAATCATAATCTTTTGAATTATTCACAAGCCAATTTACAAAAATTGAAATTATAAAAAACACTGTTGCGCCTATGATTGCACGAAATGCGCGCGCTTCATGGGCATCAGCCCCAATTTTAAGCCATGTTTGCGGTGCAAATAACATTTTATCATAAGAGAATGCGGTAAGCCAAATCATAGTCGCCAAAGAGCCAATAATAGCGGCAATAAAGCGATATGAATAATATGGTTTTATATCGGCATGCGGCACGATAAATTCTTTTCGTGCGCCCAATAAAAGCACAAAAACCATAATTAAAGAAATTGCAATTTCCCATGCGATACCTTTTACAAGGCATAAAATTGCGCCAATGAAAATTAATATTAATGCTTGATTCAACACAGACTTGCTTTCGCGCCATAAAAAATTCGCGCTAAGCATTAATGCTATGCCTGTAATTGCCGAAAGAAAATGCGCCACTTCTATTATTATTGGGTCTAGAATTGCCTCTATCCTAATCATGCGCGCACTTGGGTTTGGCAGTGCAGATGCGCCAATTAATAAATAACCACAAACAAAAACCAAAAGCGCCAAAATCTGAGGCGCAACATCAATAGCAACAAGACCAACTTTCTTTGCTGCCCGCGCCGCAGGTCTTGCAACTGGTTCTGCATGATGAAGGCCAAGAATAATAGTCGCCCCAACTAGCGGTATGATATTATAAATCAAGCGATAAACCAAAAGTGCAACCGCCGCCCCCGGTATATTTTGCGAATTAGGTGCAAGCTTTAAAATTGCCGCCTCAAATACGCCAAGGCCGCCCGGTGCACCAGATAAAGCACCCAAAAGACCCGCCAAAATAAAGACCGCCAAAAACGCGGGAAAATTCCAGCCACCATGCGCGGGTAATAGCATATATAAACAAAGTGCCGCACCGATTTTATCAAACAATAAAATAACTAAATGCTTTATGGCGATTTGCGTGTTTGGTTTATATAATTTAGCGCTGCCCCACTTTATAAAAGCGCCGCCATAATCACAAAAATACAACCAAAGTGCGGCAGGAATAATTGCAATAATTGCCAATATCCACCAAAAACCCGTATTAAATGGCGAATGACGTGCAATTTCAGGTGCACCAAGGATTAAGCCAATTGCCGCCGCACTTAATGCCCCAATTTGTACCCCTACACCTGTGGACATTGATAATGCGCCAATTTCCGCATTATTTAGCCCCCATTTTGAATAAAGCCTTGATCGCGCAGTTGACGCAATTGCCCATGAATATCCCAATGTTTTTGCCAATGAATATGACGCGATTGATGCACGAATTGTGCGCCATATTATCATTTGCTTTCCAAGCATTGAAAGGCAAAACCTATCGCTTAATGATAATGCACCATAAGAAATTATAGCACCTAATATTGCAAGCAAAGTGTTTGATATACGCACACCATCAAATGCAATCGCAATATCTGAAAGTGCAAATTGATTAAGTTCTTTATTAATCAGGCGCAGAGCAAGCAAGAAGATTATTAAAGATGAAAATGTTGTGATTTTCGGGTTCGACGTTAAAAAATTTACTATAGCGCGACCACGGTCAAACAAATCGCCAATAAGTTTAAAAATCAAATTGGGTTTCTTTTCTTGCAATCGATACCCCGAAACTATGCCGCTAATTCGCCGCGAACCTTTGGTTTAAATAAGTCGCGCAAAAGACCGCGCCCAAAAACACTTAATGCGCGATTTTCACTAATTTCACGTTTAGCCGCAATGCGGGCAAAACCGTCAAAGTCACAAATTATTTTACGGGCATTTTCAGGCCTATGGCAAATAATTATTGCATCATAATTATTTATATCAAAACTTGTATTTGCAAAAATTTCTTCATCGCAAAGCCATAGGATACGGCTTGCATCATTTTCCCCATGCTCACCATTCAATGCAAATGATAGTGTTGGAAATTGACGCGCCAAAAGTGCAATATGGGAAGCTGCACCAACACCTGCAATCTCAATTATATCGCTATTAGATAAATTTATAACTTTCATTACTTCTGAAAGCATTGACCAACATAGACGCTCGTTATTAACACCTGCCATTTTTACAAGGGAGTTACAGATGTTATTTTGGTTTGCGACCTTTAGATTATCGAAAACTTGTGTTTGCACTTAGTATTTCCTGATTTGTTTTTTTCAATTTCGCGTGTGTCGGTGAACGAAAGGTTATTTTTTTTAAGAATGTGCATTTACTTTTTATCAATAAAATCAACGAAATCGCCTGTAAAATAAGGCTTTAACCTTGCATTAATAAAGATGGATGCAATTTTTTACCACAAATCTTTCCTAAGCTGAGTCCCAGAGACTGTTGTTGGCTTACCCACGGGAAGGATTGGACGTGGTGATTCGATTTTAGTTGGCGCTGGCTTTTCATGCTTGGCAAGTATTTCCAATACATCTTTTTTAAGAAGGCTTGGGCGTATCATTCCAGGGCGAATAGGATTTTCAGATGAAGTTGCATTGGACACATTATTAGAAGGAACGCCATCACCTTTATTGATAATTTGTTGTTGAATACCGTGAATATTTACCACAAGATCTTGGGCGCTTATCTCATCGGCATTCTTCGGTTTTTTCACAACAATATTTTCAAGTGCTTTATTGCGTAATTTTGCCAAATCATGATCATCAAATCTAAGGCGCATCGGCACAGAAACACCCTCACCAAATGCAATGGCTTCACGATTATCAAGCGAAGACATAAAACTTATGATTGATCCTGATGAATCAGAAATTGCTGCTTTAATGATTGATTGGTCATAATCATTTGTAAGGCGCATTGCGAATACTGTTGAACATTGTGAAAGGATTGTTGGGTCAAGTTCGCCCGGTCTTTGGGTAATTATTGCGACAGAGCATCCATATTTACGCCCTTCTTTTGCAATTCTTGAAATCGCCAAGCGTGTTGGAATAAAGCCAAGTTCGCGTTCTTTTGGAACATATCTATGTGCTTCTTCGCAAACTAATAAAACTTTTATTGCGCCCTGACTTGCGCGCGCAACATCAAAACTTAGGCGTGCAATTACCGCTGCAACACAATTAATTACTTCGCCCGGAAGGCCCGCAAGATTTATTGTCGTCATTGGTTTACCATTTGCAGGCAATCTAAATATATGACCAATGATTTTTGAAAAATTCTCTTCACGGCCACCACGCGCAAACATAAAGCTATAACGCGGGTTATTTTCCAATATATCTAAACGTGTTCTAAGGGATTTTAGCGCTTGGCGTCCAAACTTTGGTTCAAGATGGCCCAAAGTCTCTTCGATATATTTAAGAACATCGCTCATGCGATATGGAACAGGCGTATCAACAACTATAATGCCATTATGCCCGTTTGCGGTTCCAACTGATTGCATTTGCGCTTGGCGTTCTTGCTTTGCTTGAACAACAAATTCTTGCAGGATTTCGATTTCATCATCATTAATATTGCCGCGGAATACAACATCAATTAATTCGTCAAAATTTAGCAACCAATAAGGTAATTCGAGTGAATTTTGGTCCAAATTATTTGCTTTATCGCCAAAGGCACTTGCAAATTCATCATGCGGGTCAAGCATTACAACCCTAAGATTTGGTTCAGCTTCAATAACGCGCGAAACCACAAGACCCACCGCACATGATTTACCAACACCTGTTGTACCCATGATTGCAACGTGACGACCTAGAATATCATCAACACCAACCGATGCAGTAATATGTTGGTTCTGACTTAAGGTTCCAACATCAATAGTATTTTTATTACCTAAATCATAAATACATTCAAGATCTTTAAAGCGAATTCTGTGTGCGATTGCGCCAACAGGTGGGAATTTAGTTACGCCACGCTTAAAACTTGTAACATTATTGGTTTCATTAACTTCGCCAAATATATCGGCAAGAATTATGATTGAATTTATCGATTCCTCACGCCAATGACCAATTTCTGTGCGCATTTCGGTAATCATACAGACGACGCGCCCGTGTGCCGTTGATATTGAAATCATTTGACCGATAGACCAAGCTTCTTCATCCATCATGTTTTCATGATCAGTTGTTGAAGATATGATAACTTTTGAACCAGTACAGCAAGTTACGCGCCCAATTGACCTACTTGCACTTTGCGCCTGAGAGCGTCTATCACTTGCATAATTTGTCGTGGCTGTGATTGGTGCAGCTCTATCTTTATCTGTGAAAACATCTTTTTTTTCAACAGGTTTTGTGTTCGAATTATCGTTTAAAACTGGCGGAACTGCAGCTTTAGGCGGGATTGCATTAGAGCGCACATTAGAAGGTTTTAGTTGATTATTTGCATTATAAAGCCTTGCTTTTTGCTCTTCACTCATGAACATTTTAATTTGTTCAAGCAAGCCTTCGCTAGCTAGAGCAGGTGCATCTGGTGTTGTGCCATCTTGATTTTGATTTGTTTCAACCATAACTCACTCGCCGTAATTGATTGAATTATTAAACTTCAACCATTTTCTGATAAATTTTCAGCTTGTGATTCTTAATCGCTTGATATTAACAAAACATTTTATTTGGCAAAGATTTTATCGTTTTTATTACTTATTTAGGGTCAGGAATTATTAATTAATAAAGTATGATGAAATAGAAATGGTTTTAGGGTGGCGCGGGAAACCGCAGTAATATTGGTTATATTTCAAGGTTTTCCGTGCCTCCATAAAGCCATTTCTATTTCACCCTTCAGGCTTGATTTTGGCGTCAATCTACAGCGAAAAAAGGTGTTTTGTGATGTTCACATCACAAAAACCTTGTTTTCACTCTAGCTTTTAGCCAAAATCAAATCATACTTTGTTAATTAATAAGTCCTGACCCTAAGCCGCAACTTCTTCATGCGGGGTTGCAATAAGCGGGAGAATTACGTCAACTTTTGTGCCCACGTCAACTTTGGAAGTTATGGTCATCGAACCACCATGCATACGGGCAAATGAATTGCATAAAGCAAGGCCAAGACCAGTTCCTTGGTTCAAACGTGAATGCTCATTTTCAACTTGTTCAAATGGGCGCGCTAGACGTGGTATATCATCGCCCTTTATACCAATTCCATTATCAATAACTGAAATGGTAATATTCAAATCATCGCGGCGTGTGCGAACCAAAACCCGCCCGCCATTATCGGTAAATTTAATTGCGTTTGAAAGCAAATTAATCAAAATTTGGCGTACCGCCCGTGCATCAGCAACGATATAATCATCGCCCTCAATGTCTTGTTCAATTTTAATATTTTTTTCTTCTGCTTTTACGCGAACAATACGAACGGCCTGTTCAATTGTTTCTTCCATAGACATATTTTGCGGATAGATTTTGAATTTTCCGCTTTCAATTTTTGCCATGTCCAAAACGCCATTAATAAGCTCAAGTAAATGGACACCGCTTTCGTTAATATCGCGAATATATTCACGATAATTTGGGTTTCCAAGCGGGCCATACATTTCACGCATCATCATATCAGAAAAGCCAATAATTGCATTAAGCGGGGTTCTTAATTCATGGCTCATATTAGCAAGGAAGGCATCTTTTGATTTTGATGCTTGTTCAGCGCGACTTTTTTCAACTTCATAACGTTTTGCAAGTTCAGCAGCTTCACGTTCAGAGGCACGAAGCGCCTCAATTACTTCTGATAGGCGTTTATTATTTTCATTTGCACTATCTTCGCTTTGTTTTTGTGGCGAAATATCAAGGCCAAGTGAAATCATGCCGCCATCAGAAGTTTGACGTTCAATCAAACGCAGCCATTGCCCATTTTGAAGTTGAATTTCCTGCGCCTGTGGGTCACTTCTATCAGAACGGCGTGATGCGATATTTTGCGATGCCGAAGCAAAAATTTCATCATATTTCGTACCAATTTTCAATAATGAAACATCGATATTGAAAACTTTCATAAAGGCATCATTCCACATTATAATGCCGCCGCCGCGTGCCCACAAAGCAAAAGGCCCCGCAAAACTATTTATTGCATCCTTCAATCTTCTTTCAGCATTATTGGCGCGCATATCAGTGTGCATTTGTTCTGTAATATCAATCGAAACACCAATAATGCGAACCTGATGCGCATCTTCTTTTTGGCCGATTGAGCGCCCACGAAATTGCAAGAAAACTGGCTTGATTTTCTTACTATCAGGGTGATGAACTTCAACATGAAAATCAATCACGCCAATTTGTACGCATGCACGAAGGGCCGACCTTAATCTTAATTTATCATCAGAACTTAGGCACTTAAGCAATTCTTCGGTGGGATAGCGCCCAGCCTCTCTAAGGCCAAAACTTCTTGCAAGGCGGGTAGTAAGGTAAACATTATCATCAGTAATATTCCAATCCCATACACCACATTTTGCCCCATCAATTGCAATTCGTAATCTTTTTTCCGCCTCGCGCATTTGCAATTCAGCATAGGTTGATTTTTGCCCTTGATCTTTAACAACAAACCATATTCCAAAAAATGCAAGAACAGGCCCAAGAATAAGAAGCGCATAAAATAACATAGTTTTATATATTGCGCCTTCAGCATTTGAACGGGCTTCGAGTACGAAAACGATAAAACCAGATTTATTATGGCTGCCGCCTATCAAATATTGTTCACCACTATTTGATTTTACAAACTGACCCCAATTTTGATTTTCAGCCGGTAAAGAAGAAAAACCAAGTGCATCACGAATATTTTTAAAGCCCTGTAGTTTCAAAATTGGTGCAGAAAACACAATCGCACCGTCTTTATCGGTAACGACCATGTTTTGCCCTGATTTTAAAAGTGGGCTTGGGCTTATCTTGATTAAAGCAACTGCAGTTTGGTTTTTTGCATCACGAACAGATATTGCAGGGGAAAAATGACCGCCCTCACGCGCAACTGCACCAACCCAGCCAATATCATTGGCAAGTTGAGATGCCGCAGCCAGTGCATTTGTAGATTTTGCATCGGTCGAAGTTGATGAAATTGCTTCACCATTTGGGCCAAAGGTTGCAACCACATCGACAATATCACTTGCGGCGGCGCGCCCTGCTGCCTCACTTGCATTTTGGGCGGCAAAGGCAGACATTGTCGATCTTAAACTAATTAAGCTGGCGTCAATATCAGATGAAATAAGGCGTGCACTTGAATATGAATTATCAAAAATTCGTGATTTTTGATGATCAATATCACTTTTTGCTTTTATAATAATTGCAGCAATAAAAAGCGCGCATAGCAAAAGCGTAACAGCAATAGGCCATTGCCCATTCTCCTGTATATCGCGCTTTGCCATATTAGTATTCAAACCTTAAATCCTTGGATAAGATATTAGCCAAAGTGGCAATTAATACAGCAATTGGTAATATAAATAACACTGCTGTCAATATAAAGAATTGACGTAAAGTTATTCTATGCTTCCAACCTTAGCAATATTTCTTCACCCAAATAATAGGTGAAGGCAATTTTGCCCCCGCGTAAATCGCCCCTAGAAATAATTGCTAAAGTGATTTGATAATTCCACCAAGGATTTCATGCAATTGTTTTGAAACGCCTTGCACCACAATTGCGTCAATATGTTGCTTAGCTAAATCACGACGCGATTTTTCAACCTTTGTTACGCGCTCAAAAGCAGTGGCAAGGCGTGCGGCAACAGATGGGTTGACCTTGTCATATTCCAAAAGAAAATCACAAATCGCCTTATAGCCTTTGCCATCTTTTTGGTGAAATCCAATTGGATTACTAATTGAAAAAGCCCCAATTATTGCGCGCACACGATTTGGATTTGTTATTTCAAAGCCTTCATCCTTCAATAGGCTTTCAAGATTTGAAATAATATCCCCTTTTGGCGAACTTGCGCGTAATGAATAATATTTATCCATAACAAGCGCATTATTTTCAAATCTATTTTTGAATTTCGTCAAAGCATTTGCAAATTCATCGCCGCCAATGCGTGACAATGAATTTAGAGCTGCCATTTTATCGGTCATATTTGTAGAATTATCATAGGCTTTTTCGGCAAATTGCGCGCCATTTTTTCCAAAACTTAGATAATAAAGACATTGTGCATTAAGTGCGCGCTGCCCCTCACCTTCGGCATCTGGAACAAATTTTTGAGATGGATTATATGATTTATGTATCTCTTGGATAATATTTTCATGCTTATCACAAATTGCCTTTGCCAATATTTCACGGGCCGCAAAAATATTTTCAGGTACGCAATCTTGGATTATTTGCATCAAATCATTGGTTGATGGCAATTGTAATAATAGTGCCGCATAAGCGCGGTCATTTTGTGCATTTTTCAATGCATTACCATATGCATTAATTAGAACATCTGACGGAGCATATTCTTTACCATTTCCAATTTCTTGTGCACCAAGAACCAAATTTTTACGCGCAATTGTTTGTAGGCTTTCCCACTTTACGTAAAAATCATCATCATATTGCGCCAATACCGCTAATTCTTCATCTGTATGATCACAATTTAGTATGACAGGGGCGCTATATCCACGCATCATAGAAACAATTGGTTTATTTGCCATATTTTCAAAGCGCAAAATCAATTCTTTTCCAGTGTGGTTTATGGAAATTAAATTAGCTTTTTTGCCATGCGCCATATCAAGAATTAGGCGGTTTCCACCATTATCAAAGAATGCCAATTCAATTGGAATTGGAACCCAATCCTTATTGGTTTGATTTGGTGTATCTTTAGTTTCTTGGCTAATTTTTAACTCTAAAACATTGTTTTCAAAACTGGTTTTAAGGGTAACAATTGGCGTTCCAGCTTGCGAATACCATCTTTCAATACCGTCCAAATTATTTTGTGACGTTTCCCTTAAAGCGGCAAGCCAGTCTTCAATTGTTGCAGCCCTTCCATCATTTTTTTCAAAATAATTTATTGCCCCTGCAAGAAATGCTTCTTCGCCTAATATATTTTTTGCAACCCTTATAACTTCTGCGCCTTTTTCATAGATTGTTGAAGTATAAAAATTGTCAATTGCCGCATATTCATGCGGGCGAACACTATGTGCATTTGGGCCATTATCTTCGGCAAATTGGCGCGCGCGCAATGCAATAATATTCTGTATACGATTAACAGCATGAGAACGCATATCCGCAGAAAATTCTTGATCCCTATAGACCGTAAAACCTTCTTTTAAAGAAAGCTGAAACCAATCACGGCAAGTTACGCGATTGCCTGACCAATTATGGAAATATTCGTGCGCAACCACACCCTCAATACGGGCATAATCTAAATCTGTGGCGGTTTCTTCATCTGCTAATAAAAGCGATGAATTGAATATATTTAGCCCCTTATTTTCCATTGCACCCGCATTGAAATCACGAACCGCAACAATGTTGAAAATGTCCAAATCATATTCACGAAGATAATTTTCTTCATCCCATTTCATCGAGCGTTTTAGCGAGTCCATTGCATATTTTGCGCGCTCACCATCGCCTTGTTCGACATAAATATTAAGCTCTACTTCATTGCCATTCATTGTTGTGAAATTATCGCTTATTTTATCAAAACTACCTGCGACAAGGGCAAATAAATAAGATGGTTTTGCCCATGGATCATCCCATTCAGCAAAATGGCGACCATCACCAAAATCACCAAAACTTACCAAATTTCCATTTGATAAAAGTGTTGGATATAATTTTTTATCCGCCTGTAAGCGCACAAAAAAACGTGCCATTACATCGGGTCTATCGGGCCAGAAAGTTATTCGTCTGAAACCTTCGGCCTCACATTGCGTACAAAAACGACCACTTGAAATATACAGGCCAGACAAAGCAGTATTTTTCAAAGGATTAATCGCAACTTTTATCGCCAAATCAACCCGATTTGCGCCCTCAATAATTAGCAAATCATCATTATATGAATATTGATTTTCGTTTAAAGTTTCGCCATTTCGTATAATGGAAATAATTTCCAAGCCTTCGCCATTTAAAATTATTTTCTCATTTTCATCAAAGCCTGACTTTAAATCAAGGCGCATTTTTGAACTTACTATTGTTCGTTCTTTTTCAAGTTCAAAAGAAAGCTGTAGGCTTGGAATATAATAAGGATAGGGTTTATAATCACTAAGTTGGATTTTATTTTGCGAATCTGTTTTCATTCAATATTAATAAGCCAAATAGCCAATTAATCAAAGAGTGCATCAACCTCATCTTGGCTAGATTCTGCGGCGCGGCCATGTATCATACCATCAAGCATCATTATTGCAGACTGAAGCGCAAAGCATGTTTCAGAACAATATTCAGCCAATTCACCATTTTCATTAATCAAGTTTTCTGCGTCTTTTATGGCATTTTTTACCATGTGACCTAATTCATGTGATAATTCATCAAATGGCTTTTTGCGCTCTTCCGGAATTAAATGATAAACAGCAATTGCCAATTCTTTAGCATGAAAGTTGGAACGTCTAAAATGCTCCTCATATGATAAAGGTTCCCAAATGACCAATTCATCAATCATTTCAGGCATATCAGCAAGAAGCCCAAACAACATTACAGCTTCATTGAAAACATTAAGATAATCAGTGGCAAATCCTGTTTTTGGACTTATGTTGGCCTTCGCCAACATTTCCTTATCCAGAAAATCAAAATCATCAATATGACTAATTGCCGTGTTCATAAATAACGCTATGCACTAATTTGCGTTATCAAAAAATTAACACATTAAAAAGAATTCCTAAAACCTGACTTTTCCAGCAGCTATATTATCATAATCTGCATCTGACATTGGAACATATTTTTGCAATTGCGGGTTAAGCCAATAAATTTGATCTTCAATCATTTCAGGGTCAAAACCTTCACGAACCAAATCAACTTTTTTATATTTGAAAGTTGCGGTTGTTTCCATTTCTTTTCTTATTCTAAAGAATAATGGCAATGCATAATTTGGCAATTGCGCTTTTAAATGAACCAGAAGAGCGTCAAAATCAATTGGTTTTGGAATAACAAGAACCGCCATACCTGCACGGCCTTCATGATTTGGAACGCTTACGCCATAGGCATTTGCTTCTTCGATACCATCAAAAGTTCCAAGCGCGCCGCCAACATCTGCGGTTGATACGTTTTCAGATTTCCATCTAAAAGTGTCACCAATTCTGTCAACAAAATAGAAATAGCCTGCTTTATCTTGGCGCATTAAATCGCCCGTTCTAAAATACATATCGCCTTCTACTTTGACATTGCGAAGGATTTTTTTATTGGTTGCCTCTTTATCATTGGCATAACCGTCAAATTGACCGCGCGGATCATTTGGATCAAGGCTTCCAACCGCTTCACCAATTTCATCAGAGCCACAGAAAATGCATAAACCATTTTCATCACGAACCGGCATTTCAGTTTCAATATCAAATTTCACAAGCGAAATATTGATTTTCTTTTCTAAATATTTTGGCTTGCGCCCAATTGCACCTTTTTTGCCCGTAAGATTGGTAAGGAATACATTCCCCTCTGTCGAGCCATAAAATTCCATGATTTTTGGGATTTTAAATCTTTCTTCGGCTTTATCCCAAACTTCAGGGCGAAGGCCGTTTCCAAAGCATGATTTAACCTTATGCTTAGTTTCAAATTCATTTGGCTCTTGCGTAACCAGATAACGGAACATTTCGCCAATATAAACAAAGATTGTACATCCATGATTCACAATATCAGGCCAGAATTGACTTGCTGAAAAGCGTTTGCGAATTACCAATGTGCCGCCTGTATTAAGCGCTAAGCCAACTGCGCAAATGCCGCCCGTTCCATGATATAAAGGAAGCGGCAGATAAACCACATCATCATGACCCGCACCCGTTCCCGCAATGAAAACCCTGCTCATGCCTTGTACACGTGATTGACTTATAACGGCTGCCTTTGGGCTTCCTGTTGTTCCGGAAGTATAAAGGAAAAGACATGGGTCTTTGCCAATAAGGCGCGAACGATGGATGCGGTTCGGCCTTCTTGTGGTCTGGGCATTAAGCGCCCTATCTAAATCACCAAGACCTGCAATTGTTGTTCCAAATCGTTGGAAACCTTCAACATCAGGGGTTTGACTTGCAACGGATGCCCAAATTGGCGCCAATTCTTCATCAACGATAACGGCCTTTGCCTTGGCAACACTTACCGAGTGGCTCAATTGCTGCCCGACCATATTTTGATTTATTAGCGCGCTTACAATGCCGATTTTTGATAAACCATACCAGCAAGCAATATAATCAGGGTGATTCTGCATAAATACCGCAACCACATCACCCGCCCTAAGACCTGAATCAAAAGCCCAATTTGCATAGCGGTTTGCAAGATTATCAAACTGACTATAGGTAAGTTTTTTATTGTCACAAATAATTGCGGTTCGTGAACCATTTTGGTCACAAACCCTTTCCCAATCATCGGCAAGCAAGTTAGTATGGGTTGGCGTAAGTTCTTCAAGCCATACGTTTGTTTTTCGTGCCAGAAGCGCAAAATCTATTTCTTCTTTAATTTTCGCTAAAAGACCCATAAAAACTCCCATATATGCTTTACAATTCAATATTTATTGATTTGTTTAATATTTGGGAAATGTGTCGTAATTTTGCAAGTAAGAGAATAATTCAATCTGTTGCAAATGCTTACGCTACGGCACATTTTCTGCAATTAGCGGATAAATAAGCTTAAAGAAGAAACATTCATTAATCAGATGCCATATTTCCAAGGTCACCTTTATAAATTTTATCTAATTTTTTAATTAATTGTGCCTTAAAGCTATCGGAACAATAAGTGCCATCAGTTTTGTAATTATATCCACTTTGAACCTTTTCAAGATATTCAATTACGCCCTTATTCCAAAAATCATCATAGCTTGCATCAAGTTTATTGCCTGCATAGATTTTGCTTTTCATATCGGCAAATGGTGCTTTATCCCAACCACAAGCCTCAGGAAGTTTTGACCATTGCCCCATTAATGACAATTGATATGATTTATTGAAATCCTCAACTGTTTCTGGGGAAGATGCCGTATCCGCAGGGGTCATTGGCATTCCAGTCTTTTTATTAATTACTTGTGCATTTTTTATACGCGTTACGTCTGCTGGGGAAAATTCACCAATTCCACCATCACTTCTTGTGGCGACTGGGCTAGTTGATGGAACTTGACTTGCAATAGAGGCTTCAGAAGTTGCAGCCTTTTCATCCGCTTTTTTCGAACATGCACTAATCATAATTATGGCACTTAAGCCGATTAAAATATTTTTTTTCATTATTTTTCCCTGACAATTAATTTTTCAATGGCGGAATTGGCGGCGGTCGCCAACCATCAGAACCAGATTCAGTTTGTATTTTAGATGCATCATCTTTTAATGGCGGTATTGGTGGCGGACGCCAACTTTCCGAACCAGATTCAGATTGAACCTTGGATGCATCTTTCAATGGTGGGATTGGCGGCGGACGCCAATTATCGCTTTCGCCTTCTTTTGTTACTGGCTTTGGTTCAGGTTTTTTATCACCAAAATCAACGATAACAGGCATTGTTTGCTGTTTAACAACATTATTCTTTTTGATTTTATTTTTCGATAAATCCTGTGCAATTGCCGAATTTGCAAGCCCACAACTAAACGCAAAAATCAAAGCAAAACGAATTTCCCTCATCTCAACCTCACGATATTTTGCCATTTAGCAAAACAGCAATATCGCAATTATTATTGATTTCGCCAAACCCATCATACCCCAAATGCGGTATATGGTTGAAATTTCTAGCTAAGTTAAAGCAAAACAAAGTAAGTAAAAAACAATATGTAAAGAATTTTTAAAAACCACGCTTTTTAAAAATTGTTTTCCGCTTAATTCTAAATTGCCAAGCGAGCAAAGCGAGGGCGGCAATTTAAGCGGTAGCATGGTGCCTCTGGCCAGACTCGAACTGGCACATCTTTCGATACTCGATTTTGAGTCGAGCGCGTCTACCAATTTCACCACAGAGGCACACAGATATTGGTTTGCGTGTGTTACAAATTTATTGCGCAATTATCAATAACAAATTACGCATGAATTACAGCTTCATTTATTTCAAATATATAGCGACCACGTGACGCGCCAAAATAATCTAAAATCTGCGTAACTTTTACAACAAACTATTGTATAAATAGTCCATGTTATATAAAAATGAAAACATGTTGAGATTAATTCGCATTTTGCAAGATAAGTGGCCTTGGTTTGCGGGCGCAATTTCTATTTTAATGCTTGCGGCGGCGCATGCTTTTGAAATATTTATGAATTTATACCCCTGCCCGCTCTGCTTGCATCAGCGTGAAGTATATTGGGTTGCGCTTGGTGTAAGTGCTATTGCAATAATATTGCGCCATTTCTTTGATAATGCGTCAATGGCGCGTGCACTTGATGCATTGCTTGCGGTGATTTTTTTAGCGGGCGCGGCGGTTGCAGGTTTTCATTCAGGTGTTGAACTTCATTGGTGGAATGGGCTTCCTGAATGCTCAGGTGCTGCGAATGCAAAGGTTGCAGATGATTTATTATCTGCGCTTTCAAAACCTATGAATATTCCAAAATGTGATCAAATTGCATGGTCAATGTTTGGGCTCTCAATGGCAAATTATAATATGATTTTGTCGATTTTACTTGCAATTTGGTCATGTATTTGTGCACTTCGTGGCGATACTGGCGCTAATTCATTCAATGACAGCAAGGAAGATGCATAATGCGCAAGCCACGCCCGCCACGCCCTGGAACATCAATCAATACGCAAAATAGCGAATTGTCGCAAATGCTTAGGGTGGATCATGCCGGCGAAATGGCGGCGGTTGAAATCTATAAAGCACAACTAAAAGTTTTTAATTCGGCACAAAATGACGGTAAAATAACCAAAATTTTGGCCCATCAAGAACAAGAAGAAATCACCCACAAAACCAGTTTTGATAAAATATTATTAGATCGCGCAATCGCCCCAACTATCCTTGAACCAATTTGGAAGCCATTGTCGCAATTCCTTGGTTATTCTACTGCCTTAATGGGAATAAATGCGGCCCATGCATGTACCCAAGCCGTAGAAGAAGTGATTGAAAACCACTATCAAGAGCAAGAAGATAAAATTGATGATTGTGATTTAAAACAGGTAATAATCAAATTCAAAGAAGAAGAAATAGCCCATAAAAATCAGGCCATTGAAGAAGGTGCGCAAAATGCGTTCGCCTTTCCAATTTTGTCGTCGGCGATAAAAACTGGTTGCAGAACAGCTATTGCATTAAGCCATAAATTATAGTCAAAGCGCGTCATGTTTGACGCTTTATTCCATTCAACAATTTTGGTTGCCATTGCCGAAACTGGCGATAAAACACAATTATTATCAATAATTTTGGCGGCGCGGTTTCGTAAATTCTGGCCATTATTTTGGGGAATTTTGATTGCAACGCTTTTCAATCACGCATTGGCGGCCTTTTTAGGAAGTTTTATCGCGGGTTTTGCACAAAGTTTTTGGGTTAATTTAATTGCCGCAATCGCCTTTATTGCTATTGGCCTTTGGATTTTAATTCCCGACGATGAACCAGATGAAAATCACGAACCTAAATATGGCGCATTTGTAACAACTTTAATCGCCTTCTTTATGGCAGAAATGGGCGATAAAACCCAATTAGCAACCATAACCCTTGGCGCAGATTTAAAACCATTATGGCAGGTCATTACAGGAACAACATTAGGCATGATGATTGCCAATGTTCCCGCCGTAATCTTCGGCGAAACAATCCTAACCAAAATCCCACTTAAAACTGTGCGCTATATTTCATGCGCACTTTTCGTTGGCTTTGGCCTGTGGCAATTATGGGCTTTATTTCACCACTAATCCCAAATCCTCGCACGCAGATTGCATGATTTCTTCTTCGATTGCGAATAGGCCTGTGCGCCCTTTTTGTGGGTTTTCTTGGCTGCCATTTATGAAATACACAAAACCTTTTTGGCTTTTTGGTTCAAACCATAGACCACCTAAAAGGCCATAGGCTTCGCCATAATGGCCCAACATGTCGGATTTAAGGCCAATTATTGGGCAATTATCATCGGCAAGCAAATGATGTATCCCCGTTCCAAACGCTTGGAAAGAACCATCTTCGCCGCCATCTTGAACTTGTATTTTTTCGTGATGCCAGACAATTTGGCGCATATTTTCAATTGTTTCATCACGCAAAATTCCATGATTACCCATTAAAACTTGGGCGATTTTTATTAAATCATTGATACTTGCCCTAAGGCCGCCTTGGGGTGAAAATAAAAGGCCATTAGTGCCAATTTTATAATCTTCAATTGCCTTACCCTCTTGGGCGAAAATGGTTGGGCGCTTCTTTGACATCATATTGCCGTCAACTTGCACAATCCACTCATTATTATCATTCTTACGGCGATAAAGAGGGGATGAATTTTCAACCGATACTTGCGAAATTCCCGACCAATTAAAACCGCAATCAATATTTAAATCATCAAACAAGACGCGCTTTACATATTTATCAAAACGCTCACCTGAAATATTTTCGATAATTTGTGCAACAACCCCCATACCAAGATTGGAATAACAAAAGCCACCCAATGGTGTTGCACCCTTGGCCCAATGTTCACCATCCTTATATTGCGCGCCATTCTTTACAAAAAACCCTTCTAGAGTTTCACCAATTACGCCCATATAATTATCACCATCACGTATTCCCGAGGTGTGTGAAAGTAACAAGCGCGGCGTAATTGGGCTTTCAGGGAAAAGCGGATGCCTTAGCGCAAAACCTAAGTGTGGTGTACAATCATAATCTAAATCAATTTTCTTGTCTTGTGATAGGGTTAAAAGCGCGATTGCAGTTGAAAGTTTTGAAATTGATGCAACGCGCACTTTTGAATCAAGATTCAAATCTTTGCCAAATTGCCCCATTCCAATCGCAGATTTTGCAATTGTATCCTTACCTTTGAACAGGGCGTAAGCACCGCCCGGAATTTGCCTTTTTTCAAGCAGTGAATTTAAGGTTTCAGATATTTTCATTTTAAAACTTGTGCAAAAAATTCCATTGAACGCGACCACGCAAGCGTGGCCATTTTTTCATTATAACGCGGCGTTGTGTCATTATTAAAGCCATGCACCGTGCCATCATAATTAAAGGCTTGATAGGTTTTATTATCAGCCTTAAGCGCGACCTCATAGGGTGGCCACATTGCATTAAATCTTTCATCATCTTGGGCAAAATGAAGCATTAATTTGGCATTGATATTTGGAACATCTTCAATTTTTGGCGCTGCGCCATAAAATGCCACGCCCGCATTTAATTCCTTCATCTGTGTGGCAAGATAATTCACCATTCCACCGCCATAACAAAAGCCAATTGCACCCAATTTATTATTGGCATGTTCAGTAACACGGGCAAATTTGGCGGCAGCTATGAAATCTTGTTTGATTTTATTTTGATCCAATGTTGCAAACTTTGCGCGCGCCGTATCTTCATCCCCTGGATAGCCGCCCAAAGCCGTCAAAGCATCTGGGGCAATGGCAATATAACCATCAAGCGCAATACGTCGTGCTATATCTTTAATATGCGGGTTTAGGCCACGATTTTCGTGAACCACAATAATTACAGGAAGTTTCTGTAAAAATTTTAGCTTTTTTGGACGCACCAAATAAGCATTAATCACACCCGAACCATTAGGCGATGGAATGTGAATATCTTCGATCCAAAGGCGTTTATCATCGGGCGCAATTTTTTGGGCATTGGCAAAATCGGGCAAAAGCGAATTAAGCATTGCGCCCGCCGCACTTGCACTTATTGCAAAACCTGCCGCCCCTTCAATAAAGCCACGGCGATCAATATCGCCATGAACATATTTATCAAAAAGTGAAATTATAGGCTTGGGAAATTCCTCAATATTTTTTGCCATTCTTACCTCTATCGTCAAATTAACAGCAAAGGTAAAAATGGCAATAATATTTTATTATGCACGAATTTTTTGTAAAAACTCGCTTGCTGATTGTTTTAATTTAACAGCTTGATTAGCAAGGTTTTGCGCAGCACCCAAAGATTCAGATGCCGTTTCACCCGTTTGATTTGATGCTTCAAGCACAATTGCTGCTGCATCTGCAGTAACATTAGCAGAACGTGCAACATCTGTTGTGCGGTATGAAATTTCGCGCACAGCTTGCTTTTGCTGATCAATTGATGATGCAATATCACCTGCGACTTCGGTAATGTCTTTAATCGCATTAGTTACATCTTGGATTGAAATCACTGCATCCTTTGTAGAATGCGTGATTGCATCAATATTTTCACGAATTTCTTCTGTCGCTTTTGAAGTTTGCTCTGCTAAAGATTTTACTTCTGATGCTACAACTGCAAAGCCTTTGCCCAAATCACCGGCCCTTGCCGCTTCGATTGTTGCGTTAAGTGCCAATAGGTTGGTTTGGCTTGCAATTTCTGAAATCAATTGCACGACTGAACCAATTTTTTCCGCCGCACGGCTTAATTCTTCAACTTTTTGCGATGATTGGCTCGCACGATTTTGCCCCTCAACCGCCATTTGCGCTGACCGTGAGGCTTGGTTTGCAATTTCATCAATTGAATTTGAAAGTTGTTCAGCAGCAGCCGCAACACTTTGAATATTGGCATTTGATGAAGATGATTCGTGCGATGCCTCGCGGGCGCTACCTGATGCATTCATTGCTGCTTCTCGCAAGAATTGTGATGAAGATTGCAATTGATCAGCGGCACTTGCAACATTTTCAATCGCATCCATAACTGATGCCTCGAAACCATCTGCCATATTTAAAAGGTTTGCACGGCTTTGCGCTTGAAGTTCTGCATCACGCAATTCTGCTTGCTCACGTAATTTTTCGGTTTCAATTTGATTACGTTTGAAAACTTCAAGTGCATGCGCGATTTCACCTGTTTCATTGGTGTCATCATTAAATGGAATTTCAACTTTTGAATTATTTTTTGCCAATTCCTGCATCGCATCAACAAGCGCTTTGATACGTGCATTAAGGCCATTTGAAATCCACCATGCAAGTGCAGAAGCAACAATCAAAAGCAATAAAACAACCCCAAGGTCAGTATATAATTCATTATATTTCTTTGCGATACGCGCTTTTAATAATCTATCTAATTCTTTTGAAGACAAATTCCATAAAACAGATGATTGATTTTCAACTTGTAATGTCGCGGCGCTTAATTCTTGCGCATTTGTTACGATTGAACCTTCACCAATTGCTTTTACACTTGCATCGCTTTGAACAACTAAAGCATTCATTTTTTCGGCTACAATAGTTTTTTGCGCCTCCAATGCTTTTTTCAAGCTACCGTCTGCACTTGCACCGATTGCAGTATCTAAAGATCCAGTCAAAGCGCCATAAGCAGTTTCAACTTTTGATTTTGCCATAACAATTGCAGCGCCTTCAGAAAAACTTCTTGCGCCATTGCCATTTTGTTTATTTACAAGATCACTTAATTCATTAGCAGCAATCATGAAATTTGGCATTTTAAACGCCACAACATCCATAATGTAATATGAATCTAAATCAGGGTCCAAAGTAAGATTTGAACCATCAGAAATTTTTGCAATAAGGCTTGATGCATTTGCCATTCGCGAAACTTTGTCAGTTTTTTTTGCATCGGCAAAAACGTCTGCCGCCTCTTTTGTTTTCATTTCACCATCAAGTTTTTGACGGGTTTTGTTGAAATTATCGTCAAGTTCTAGAAATGAATTATTTGCTGCCGCAGAAAAAGCCGGCCAAACCGCATTTAGATATTCAACGCCATCGCGTTCTTTTTTACTAAAATCTACATCAGCATTAATTTTTGAAACAAATATTTGTGCCAAAAAAACTGTTGGTATTAACATTGCCACAGCAATTAAAGTTAGTCTTTGAGCGATTGAAAATTTTTGATGCATAAATTTGAACATATTATCCGCCTGAATTTTCAGAGATAGCTGACTCAAATTAATTAAAATTTTATGAGTTTTTTTAAATACTTATTGAATAAAATAATCGCCGCTTACATTTTGTGCAATTGCCTAAATAACATGCAAAAATTCAAAAGGTTTTTGACATTAAAGATGAATTATTACACACAAAAATATGGGCGCGAAAATAGAGATTTCAAAAGGCAAACCCGATATTTTGGGGGCGCAATTTCATGATAATGGTGTGAATTTTGCTGTTTATTCAAAAAATGCAAGCAAAATTGAAATTTGCATATTTGATGAAAGCGATATTGAAACTCACAAAATTGATTTAAAGTATAAAACCAATGATATTTTTCATGCCTTTGTGAAGGGATTAAATAAAGGCACAAAATATGGAATTCGTGCTTATGGTGAATATTGCCCACAAAACGGAAATTGGTTTGACCCAAGCAAGCTATTATTCGACCCCTTTGCCTTGGCAATAGATAGGCCGTTTGAACTTTGTGATGAAATGCTTGAATATGGCATCGATAGCGCAAAAAAAATGCCAAAAGCGATTGTATTTGAACCAATTTTAGCAAATCCAAAATCAAATTTAAAATTCAAAGATTTGATAATTTACGAATTGCACATCAAAGGCTTCACGCGAAAGCAAAAAAACATTCCAGTTGATTGGCGTGGGCGCTTTAAAGCATTAGGCTCCCAACCATCGATTGAATATTTAAAATCATTGGGAATTAATGCAGTCGAGATTTTACCATCAAATGCATGGATTGATGAAAACCACCTTAGAAAACTTGGGCTTAAAAATTATTGGGGCTATAATACAATTGGTTTTTTAACACCCGACCCAAAACTTGCACCAGATGGTTGGAATGAAGTTCGCGAATGCGTTGAAACCCTTGAACAAAATGGCATTGAAACAATTATTGATGTTGTTTTCAACCATAGTGGTGAAGGTGATAAATTTGGCCCCAATATTTCATTACGTGGGCTTGATAATAAAACCTATTATATGCGCGACGATAATGGCGAATATTCAAATTACGCAGGCTGCGGCAATGCTCTTGATTGTAATGAAGAGGCCACAATAAATTTGGTCTTAGATTCACTTCGCGCATGGCGGCTTTATGGCGGGGTGCATGGTTTTAGATTTGACCTTGCAAGTGTTCTTGGGCGGGGCAAAAATGGTTTTGATGCCAATGCGCGAATTTTTGAATTAATCACAAATGATCCAATTTTAAAAGATTGCAAATTAATTGCCGAACCATGGGATTGTGCGGGTTATAATTTATCACAATTTCCACAAAAATGGGCTGAATGGAATGACAAATTCCGCGATTGTATGCGCAAATTTTGGCTTAAAAATGAAATTGGATTTGGGGAATTTGTTTCGCGCTTTTGTGGCTCTCAAGATATATTTGGGAATAAATCACCAGACAAATCAATAAATTATATTATCGCCCATGACGGCTTCACCCTAAATGATTTGGTTTCATATAATCAAAAACATAATGAAGCCAATGGCGAACAAAACCGTGACGGTAGCAGTGATAATCATTCAAATAATCATGGGCTTGAAGGCGAAATCCAAGATATTGAAATAATCACAAAACGCAAAAAAGCTATGCGAAATTTGCTTGCAAGCCTTATTCTCGCGCGTGGTACACCAATGATTGCAATGGGGTGTGAAATTGGGCATTCGCAAAAGGGAAATAATAATTCCTATGCCCAAGATAATGAAATAAATTATATTGATTGGGAAAATATCGACCCCGAACTTTTGGATTTTACAAAAAAACTTATTGCATTGCGTAAAAATAATAATGCATTTGCAAGTGATGATTTTTATAGCGCAAATCCAAACCCAATTTTCAAAAATATAATTTTCGAAAACCAATATGGACAGCCTTTAAATGATTGGGAATGGAATAGCCCAGATTGTAATTGTATAAAAATACAAATAAACCATAATGACGAAGCCTTTTGCCTGATAATTAATCGTGGCGATAATGATATTAATATTGAGCTTCCGCCAAATCGTTCAAATCAATCATGGCATGTTGAAATTGATACTTGTGATTTAGTTTCTGGCGAAATTGAAAAAGAAGATGTTTCAATAAAAGCAAAATCAATATTGGTTTTAAAACAATCAAAATCATCAGATCCTAAATTGCGCCCTATTGATGATGAAACCTTGGATAAATTGTGTGAAATATATGCAATTGCTAATTCGTGGTGGGATGTGAATGGCAATGAAACCAAAGTTTCACCTGCTTCAAAAATAGCAATTCTAAAATCCATGGGGATTGAATGCGAAACTTATGAAGATGGCTTGCGTTCAATTTACGAATATTCACAAAAGCAATTACGCCCCCTACCCCATATTGCAAGTTTTGACTTTGGGGATGAAATCAAAATCAATCATATTAGTAAAGCTGGTGAAAAACCCAATGTTTCAGCGATTTTATTAAATGGCAAAAGGATTGAATATGAAATTATTTCGCAGAATGAAATTATTCTTGCCAATGTAATACGGGCAAATTCTTTTGAAATAAAAATAAAGCCACTTGAAATCGGTATTTATGAAATTGCATTTGAAAATGATTTAAACAATGTTTGCCGCCTTATAATCGCCCCGCAAAAAGCATTTTTACCGAAGATTTTAGAACGCAAAAATGTATTTGGATATTCGGTTCAATCATATTCGTTGAAACGCGAAAATGACCAAGGAATTGGCGATTTCACAAGCATAAAACAATGTCTTGAAAATTGCCAACAAAGCGGCGCAAGTATTTTGGCAATAAACCCACTTCACGCACTTTTTGGTGCGCGAAGGGATTTGAACAGCCCATATTATCCATCGGATAGACGCTTTATTGACCCAATCTATATTGATATTTCAAAATTTAAACCAAATTGCGATTTCACAAAAGAACAGCAAAGCCCAAATGTTTTGTACCAAGATGTGTGGGCAAAAAAACGTATGATTTTGCAAAATCAATTTAATAAAAAAAATAATTGGCAAGAGTTCAATGATTTTTGCAAACAAAACACGCAAAACCTTGATGATTATGCACTTTTTGAAGCTATTGAAACTGTTTATAATGCAGATTGGCCGCAAGATTTAAAACAAAAATCACCTCGCGCAATTGAAAAATTCAAACAAGAAAATTCAAAAGAAATTGAATTTCAAAAATATCTTCAATTCATCGCCCACCAACAATTAAGCGAAATAAGCGACATTAAATTGCCGATAGGCTTAAATCTTGATTTGGCAATAGGTGCCGCCCCAATGGGTGCTGAAAATTGGTGCAATAAGAATTTAATCGCAGAAAATATTTCAATTGGCGCGCCGCCCGACCCACTTGGCCCACAGGGGCAAGTTTGGGGTTTACCACCCTATATTCCGCACAAAATGCTTGAAGATAAATTGTGCAAATTAGAAGAAATATTTAATGCCAATATGAAATTTGCGGGCGCACTAAGGATTGATCATGCAATGGGTCTAATGCGCCTTTTTTGGGTTCCAGATGGGATGGGCGGCGCCAATGGTACTTATGTTAATTATCCATTTGAACACATTTTACGCCTATTAAAACTTCTTAGCCATCAAAACCAATGCCTTATAATCGGTGAAGATTTGGGAACAGTGCCACATGGCTTTAGCGAAAACATGCAAAGCCAAAATATTTTCTCTTATAAAGTTTTACCATTTGAACGTAAGAATGATGAATTTAAACCGCCACAAAACTATCCGCAAAATAGTTTTACCTGCGCATTCACCCATGATTTGCCACCTTTTGAGGGTTGGTGGAATAGTATCGATATTGATGAGCGTGAAACTTTAGATATATTCACCAAAGAAGAAGCAAACAATGCAAGGAAAGATCGAAAAAACGATATTCATTCACTAATCAGAGCTTTAAAAGACAATAATCTTTTGAATGAAAGTAATTTCAATCAAGATTTAAATGATGACATAATAATAGCAATTCACAAATATATTGCGATAACAGATGCCAAAATCGCCATCATCCAAATTGAAGATTTAGCGTGCGAAAGCACCTCGGTAAATCTTCCTGGAACTGATAAAGAGCGGCCTAATTGGCAAAGAAAAATTGAAAAAAATATAAGCGAAATTTTCAACGAAAATAATGTTTTGACTCAAAAAACTATAAAAGCGATGAAATTAAATGGCAGGTAAAATGCGCTATTTATATAAAAATAGCAAAAAAAGCGATTTTACGATTTGCCAAACCATATGTTTTTGTGGCAGTTAATAATTCTAAATTATGCGGTTTGAATCGTGCGCAATCGATTTCATTTGCAAAAACTATGTAAATTATGGGCGTTCTAATGAATAATCTACTATCTCCTGAATTGGAAGAAAATGTAAAATTGCCACCTTTGGCGGACAAAATTGTCGATTGCTTAATGTATCGCATCGGCAAAGACACAAAGGCAGCGCGCCCACATGATTGGCTTGCAGCCACCGTTCTTACAATTCGTGACGGTATTATTGATAAATGGATGGCATCAACCCGCGCCGCGCACCGCGCAGGGGCAAAAAGGGTTTATTATTTATCATTAGAATTTCTTATCGGTCGCCTTTTACGTGATAGTCTTTCAAACCTTGGCGTCATGGAAGAAATCAAAACCGCCCTTGATGCGCTTGGCGTTGAGCTTGATGTAATTCGTGAAATTGAACCTGATGCAGCTTTGGGTAATGGTGGCCTTGGGCGTCTTGCGGCATGTTTTATGGAAAGCTTGGCATCGCTTGATTTACCTGCTTATGGTTATGGCATTCGTTATGTAAATGGTATGTTCCGCCAAAGGATTGATAATGGCTGGCAGGTTGAATTGCCTGAAACTTGGCTTGAATATGGCAATCAATGGGAATTTGAACGCCGTGAAAGTGCATATAAAGTATCATTTGGCGGCCGTGTTGAGGCCGATGAAACCGGCCTTACAAAATGGATTGCTGGCGAATCTGTTATTGCATCGGCGGTTGATACGCCTGTTGTCGGTTATCAGGGTAAGCGCGTTAATAC
Organism: Pseudomonadota bacterium; assembly: GCA_020161405.1. Taxonomy (GTDB): domain Bacteria; phylum Pseudomonadota; class Alphaproteobacteria; order Caulobacterales; family Aquidulcibacteraceae; genus Pseudaquidulcibacter. The sequence continues at coordinate 172,810 of JAIUOD010000004.1, forward strand.
GCTTCGCCTTTGGACTGCGCATGCAATTGATCCAATTCGCCTTGATGCTTTTAACGCGGGCGATCATATTGGTGCATTAGAAGGTAAAAACCGCGCCGAATCTTTAACCCGCGTTTTATATCCTGCCGATAGCTCCCCTGCGGGCCAAGAATTACGCCTTCGTCAAGAATATTTCTTTTCTTCAGCTTCTATTCAGGACATTGTGCGCCGTCACATTCAATATTCGGGCGATATTCGCACTTTGCCAGATAAGGTTGCAATTCAGCTTAATGACACCCACCCTGCGGTCTCTGTGGCGGAATTGATGCGCATATTGCTTGATGTGCATAATTTGACATTTGATGAGGCATGGAAAATCACCATCGCAACCTTTGGCTATACAAATCATACTTTATTGCCAGAAGCACTTGAATCTTGGCCTTTACCATTATTCGAGCGTTTATTGCCGCGCCACATGCAAATTATTTATGCGATTAACGCCAAAATATTGCGTGAAGCGCGCATTGCAAAACCTGATGATAACGAATTTGTATCGCAAATTTCATTGATTGATGAGCATGGCGAACGCCGCGTTCGTATGGCGAATTTGGCTTTTGTTGGTTCGCATTCGGTAAATGGGGTTGCCGCGCTTCATACACAATTAATGCGTAAAACCGTGTTTTCTGGGCTTCATCAATTATATCCAACACGTATTAATAACAAAACCAATGGGATAACACCGCGTCGTTGGCTTTATCAATGCAACACTGGCCTTGTGAACCTAACCAAAGAAGCAATTGGCGATGGCTTTTTAACTGATTTAACCAAAATTGCCGATTTAAATAAATTCGCCGATGATAGTGAGTTCCAAAAGAAATTTATGGAAGTTAAGTATCAAAACAAAGTATCATTATCGGAATATTTGCTCAAATTGACGGGCGTAAAACTTGACCCTAATGCAATGTTTGACGTGCAAATTAAGCGCATTCATGAATATAAGCGCCAACTTTTGAATATTATTGAAACCATTGTTTTATATAATCAAATTCGCAATCACCCCGAACGTGATTGGATACCACGCGTAAAATTATTCGCTGGCAAAGCCGCAAGTTCTTATTATCGTGCAAAGCAAATCATCAAGCTTGCCAATGATGTTGCGCGCCGTATTAATTCAGATCCAAGTGTAGGTGATTTACTAAAAGTGGTTTTCCCACCAAATTATAATGTTTCAATGGCTGAAATGATTGTGCCAGCCGCCGATTTATCAGAGCAAATTTCAACCGCAGGGCTTGAAGCATCGGGCACAGGCAATATGAAACTTGCGCTTAATGGCGCGCTTACTATTGGTACATTGGATGGCGCCAATATTGAGATTAAAGATAATGTTGGAATTGATAATATTTTCATTTTCGGCAAAACCGCACAGCAAGTTGCTGATATACGCCATAATGGATATCAACCTTCTGAAATCATCAACTCCCATGCCGAACTTGCGCAGGCTTTGCATGAAATAAATGATGGCCTATTCTCTCCTGATGATGTCAATCGTTATAAGGATTTGGTGCATGATTTGCATGTTTCCGATTGGTTCATGCTAATGGCAGATTTTGAAGATTATTACGATACGCAACGCAATATTGACAAAGCATGGAAAAACCAGTCTTCTTGGGCAAAGAAAGCTATTCATAATACTGCCAATATGTCGTGGTTCTCTTCCGACAGGACAATATCTGAATATGCTTCGGACATCTGGAGAGTGATTTGATTTTAAACCCGTCTGAAATTGATGCAATTGTAAACGGGACACATAATTCCCCATTCTCTATTTTGGGGCTTCAGAAGATTGAAAATAAAATGATTGCGCGCACCTATATTATGGGTGCGCAATCTGTGATTGCCTTTAATGCCAAAGGTAAAAAGCTTGGTGAATTGAATCAAATCCACCCCAACGGCTTATTTGAGGGTGAGGTTAAAACTAAGAATTTCGAACCAATTACTTATCGCGCAAAATCGGGTGAGCATGAATGGCTTGTAACCTGCCCTTATACATTTGCGCCAATCATTGGGCCGATTGATGATTATCTTATCAATGAAGGCCGCCATTTAAGGCTTTTTGACATTTTGGGTGCGCATGTAAAGCATCATCAAGGATATGATGGAATTCATTTTGCGGTTTGGGCGCCCAATGCACAGAGGGTTGCCCTTGTTGGTGATTTCAATGATTGGGATGGGCGCAAACATATTATGCGCGCGCGCCATGATACTGGAATTTGGGAAATTTTTATTCCAAATATTAGTGATGGGCGAATTTATAAATATCTTGTGATTGATAAAAATGGCAACGCATTACCATTAAAAGCTGACCCATTCGCATTCCAAAGTGAATTAAGACCAAATACAGGATCGATAGTTGCCAAACCAATTGAATTTGAATGGGATGATGAAAATCACCGTCAATTTTGGAAAAATAATGATGCCAGAACCAAACCCATTTCAATCTATGAAGTTCAGGCAGGTTCATGGCAGCGTGGTTATCAGGGCGAATTTTTAAATTGGGATCAATTATCTGATACATTAATACCCTATGTTCTTGAAATGGGTTTCACGCATATTGAGTTTTTGCCAATCTCTGAATATCCACTTGATGAATCATGGGGTTATCAAACCACTGGCCTTTATGCACCAAGTGCAAGATTTGGCAGCCCTGAAGCCTTTGCACGATTTGTAAATAATGCCCACAAATCAGGGCTTGGAATTATTCTTGATTGGGTTCCCGCGCATTTCCCAAGTGATGCGCATGGATTATCACGCTTTGATGGCACTGCGCTTTATGAACATGAAGACCCACGCCTTGGCTTTCATCCAGATTGGACGACCTTTATTTATAATTTTGGTCGGCGTGAGGTTTTATCCTATCTTGTAAACAACGCCCTTTATTGGGCCGAAAAATTCCATATTGATGGCCTTCGTGTCGATGCAGTGGCATCCATGCTTTACCGCGATTATTCGCGTAAAGAAGGTGAATGGCTTCCAAATTCTGAAGGTGGGCGCGAAAATTGGGAAGCGGTAAATTTCCTACAAATCACCAATAAAGAATTACGCGAAAATGCCAAAGGCTTTTTGACTATTGCCGAAGAAAGCACATCATGGCCGGGCGTAACCCATCAAGGAAATCGTGAGGCTTTGGGCTTTAATTTCAAATGGAATATGGGCTTTATGAATGACACATTGCGCTATTTATCGCGCGATCCCATTCATAGATCTTATCACCATAATGACATAACTTTTGGAATTACTTATGCTTTTTCTGAAAGCTTTGTTTTGCCATTATCGCATGATGAAGTGGTGCATGGTAAGGGAAGTCTTTTAAATAAAATGGCGGGCAATGAATGGCAAAAATTTGCCAATTTGCGCGCTTATTATGCCCTTATGTGGTGCTATCCTGGTAAGAAACTTTTATTCATGGGGCAAGAATTTGCCCAAGCCCGTGAATGGTCAGAAGCACGCGGCCTTGATTGGCATCATTTGGATGATGCAAAACATAATGGAATTAAAACCCTTGTTAAGGATTTGAACAAAACCTACAAAACTTTTGCCGCCCTTCACGCGCGCGATTGCGACCCATCGGGGTTTGAATGGGTTGTTGTAAATGATAGCCAAAATAGCGTGTTTGCTTTTTTGCGTTTTGCGCAAAATTCAATGCCTATTTTAGTAGTTACAAATTTCAGTGGTCAAAAACTTGATAATTATCAAATGAACTTACGAATAGAAGGAAAATGGCGCGAAATACTTAATAGCGATAGCGAAATTTATGGCGGATCTAACTGCGGCAATTTAGGCAGTGTGATTTGCGAAAATGGGATTTTACAATTAACAATTCCAGCATTATCAACAATAATATTCGAAAATTTCACATGATTGAAATTTCAAAAGGGGGAGTGCATGAAATCTTTGGTTACAAGACCATTATCACGCGATACAATGGCATATGTTCTTGCAGGGGGCCGTGGCTCAAGACTTAAGGAATTAACCCAAGTTCGTGCCAAGCCTGCGGTTTATTTTGGCGGCAAATCGCGTATCATTGATTTTGCACTTTCCAATGCCTTAAATTCTGGTATTCGCCGCTTTGGCATTGCCACACAATATAAAGCCCATTCATTAATTCGTCACCTCCAATATGGCTGGAACTTCTTTAGACCAGAGCGTAACGAAAGTTTTGACATTTTACCCGCTTCACAACGTGTATCAGAAACCCAATGGTATGATGGAACGGCGGATGCGGTTTATCAAAATCTAGACATCATCCAAGACCATAATCCTGAATATATGCTTATCCTTGCGGGGGATCATATTTATAAAATGGATTATGAAGTAATGTTACAACAGCATGTAAATATGCAAGCTGATGTAACAATTGCCTGTATGGAAGTGCCACTTAAAGAAGCAACCGCCTTTGGTGTTATGAATGTTGATAAAAATGGCATTATAACTGACTTTATTGAAAAGCCGGAAAATCCACCACCAATGCCAGGAAAGCCTGATATTGCACTGGTTTCAATGGGTATTTATGTTTTCAAAACCAGCTTTTTGGCGCAAAAATTAATTGAAGATGCCAATAATCCAAACTCAAGCCGTGACTTTGGTAAAGACATTATCCCAGAAATTGTTAAAAATGGCAAAGCAGTTGCACACGAATTTTCACTAAGCTGCGTTCGCGCTGAAAATGAGGCCGAAAGTTATTGGCGCGATGTTGGAACGGTTGATGCCTATTGGGAAGCAAGCATGGATTTAACCCATGTAACCCCAAAACTTGATTTATATGATAGGGCATGGCCAATTTGGACGCATTCGGAAATCACGCCACCAGCTAAATTCGTTCATGATGTTGATGGCAGACGTGGGCAGGCACTTTCAAGCCTTGTTTCTGGTGGTTGTATTGTATCAGGTGCAACAGTTCGCAATAGCCTTTTAAGTTCGCACGCCCATGTTCATTCTTATGCAAGCCTTGATCAAGCTGTTGTGCTTCCATCATGCAATATTGGTCAAGGTGCGCGCATTACCAAGGCAATCATTGACCGCGGTGTAAAAATCCCCAATGGTTTGGTGATTGGCGAAGACCCAGTTTTAGACAAACAAAGATTTAGGCGTACCGAAAATGGCGTATGCCTTGTAACACAGGACATGATTAACCGTTTGGAATTATAATGCAGGTTTTAAGCGTAGCATCGGAAATATATCCTTTAATCAAAACTGGTGGCCTTGCCGATGTGGTGGGCGCATTGCCAGAGGCATTGGAAAAAAATGGTGTTAAGGTAAAAACCCTTATTCCACTTTATGCATCAATTGCCGCCAAGCTTGGTAAAGGAAAATTACTTTTCGAATATGATAATCTATTGGGTGAAAAGGCCAAATTAATGGCTTTCAACCATGATGGGTTGGATATTATTGCGCTTGATGCCCCTTCCCTTTTTAATCGCGCGGGCGGGCCTTATATTGATGAAAATGGAATTGATTTTGCCGATAATTGGAAACGCTTTGCAGCCCTTTCAAAAGCGGCAAGTGATATTGCCGGCGGAATTTTAAAATCTTATGCGCCCGATATAATTCATTGCCATGATTGGCAGGCCGCCCTTACCCCTGTTTATATGCGTTATGGCAATGAGCGCGCAAAAAAAACCAAATCAATCGTAACCATTCATAATATCGCATTTCAGGGGAGATATGGTGCAAATATTTTTGAAGGTCTTGAATTACCCACCGAAGCCTTTGGCATTGAAGGCATTGAATATTATGGCGATTTAAGCTTCCTTAAAGGTGGCCTTGCACTTTGCGATATAATAACAACTGTTTCACCAACCTATGCCCAAGAAATTGTAACACAAGAATTTGGCATGGGTTTAGAAGGCTTAATTGGCGCGCGTTTTAGCGATGTGATTGGTATTGTAAATGGGATTGATGATAAAATTTGGAACCCAAAAACCGATAATTTAATCCCTGAAAATTATGATGCAAAATCACTTACTGCAAGGGTTAAAAATCGCCGTAAAATCGAAGAAGCTTTTGGACTAAAGCGTGCGCGCGGCCCAATTTATTGTGTTGTATCGCGTCTTACATGGCAAAAGGGCATGGATATTTTGGTCGATATTTGTGAAGCCCTTACCCATATTGGGGTGCGCGTCGCCATTCTTGGCACTGGCGAAGCCCAAATTGAAAACGCCTTTGTTGCTGCTTCAAAAAAGTTTCGCGGTAAGATTGGTACAATTATTGGCTATGATGAAAATCTATCGCATATTTTACAAAGTGGCTCTGATGGAATTTTAATTCCATCGCGCTTTGAGCCATGCGGCCTTACCCAATTATATGGTTTGAAATATGGCTGTGTTCCAATTGTTGCCCGCACTGGCGGCCTTGCCGATACTATTATTGACGCCAATGAAGCGGCATTAAACGCGGGTTTGGCAACGGGCTTTCAATTCAATAAAGTCACGCAGCATGAATTATATCATGCCATCGCCCGTGCAACCGAAATTTATAATGACAAAAAGCAATGGGCACAAATACAACGTAATGGCATGAAAGCTGATTTTTCATGGAATAAATCGGGTAAAAAATATGCCGAGCTTTATGAAAAATTACTAACGCGCGACATTTAAAAATCATCATCATTTGATAAAGCAGAATAAAGCCCTATCAAATTGTTTGCGCGTAAAGTTTGCAAATTAAGCAATGTGGCCTGTGCATTATTCAAATTTCTTTGCGCCAGTAAAAGCGGAAGATAATTATCAATGCCAACTTCAAAACGGCGTTTTGCAAGGAAAACGCTTTTGCGATAATTCTCAACCGCTGCGCTTTGATCTTTTATTCGCGCTTCTATTTGCGCGCGTGTGTTCAAAGCCTGCGATACATCATTAAAGGCCGAATTTATTGCTTTTTCATATTGATGGATTAATGCATCGCGATTAAGGCGCGCATTATCTATATTAATATCACTTGCACCATTATCAAAAATTGGCGCACTAATGCTTGGTGTGATTAAGAACCTTGGGCCAGCAAGTAAATTAAGTAATTCATTACTTGCAAAGCCAAAGGATGCCGTAAGATTAATACTTGGAAACTTTTGGGCACGTGCCGCGGTCAAATTGGCATTTGCACCACTTAATGCATGTTCAGCTGCCATAATATCAGGGCGCGCCAAAAGCACATCAGACGGAAGACCAATTGCAACTTCGGCAATTGTAAAATCACTTTTAAGACCATTTGGCAAAAATTCCAAAACCCCCTGCCCACCTGCAAGGAAAACCAATGTTGATTTATCATTTTCCAATTTGGTTTGCGTTGCCTTAAGGCTTGCAATTAATTCATTTAATTGCGCCTCAACCGAATTAGCATCTAAATCATTTGCAACGCCATATTTTTGACGCCCCTTTACGATTTTTGCGGTTTCTTGAAGCGATGCAATATTGGATTTTAAAATCTCAATTTGCGTCATATCACTTGCTATATTTACCCATGCATTTGCAAGTGTCGTAATATAGGCAATCTTTATCGCTTTTTGGTTCTCAAGCGCCGAATAAAAATTCTCTTCGCTGGCTTTTTGAAGAGATTTTAAACGATCAAAAAAATCAATTTCATATGATGGAACAGATGCGCCAAATGTATAAGTGTCGGTTAAAATATCGCCCGATTTTCCACTTAAATCCGAACTTGCGACACCACGCAAAGATGGCTTACGCGCAATTTTTGCAAGCTCTAAAGTATTTTGCGCTTTTTGGGTGTTTATAGCGGCAATTTTCAAATCTTTATTTTGTTTTAGGCCATAATCAATTGCAAAAATAAGATTTTGGTTTTTATAAAATTCGCGCCATTTCACACCACTTGCGGCAATATATTTTGCATCAGGTAGGTTTGGAAAATAAGGGGCAATTTTATTATCCGCCATTTTATTTTCAACTAATGGCTTTTCAAAATGCGAACATGCACCCAAAACCAACAAAGAAGTTAAAGTGAAATATTTTAATTTCATTTTGCAACCTCTTTTATCTTTTCCTTTTTCCTTAATGCCCCGCTTACAAAAATAAAGAATAGAGGCACAAAGAAAATTGCCAAAAATGTTGCCGCAATAATGCCGCCAAACAAACCCGTTCCGATAGCATGTTGCGCCTTTGCCCCCGCAGAGCTTGCAATAACAAGAGGGAAAATACCAAATACAAAGGCAAGTGATGTCATAATTATTGGACGAAGCCGCACGCGTACGGCCTCCAAAGTGGCATCAAATAAATTATGGCCTTCTTCATTAAGCCTTTTGGCAAATTCAACAATCAAAATCGCATTTTTCGCAGAAAGCCCCATTGTCGCAAGTAAACCAACTTGAAAGAAAATATCCTTATCTAGACCACGAATATAGGTCGCCAAAAATGCCCCAAAAACACCAAGTGGAATAATCAAAATAACCGCAAATGGCACAGACCAGCTTTCATAGAGGGCCGCCAATAAAAGGAATATGAAAATCACACTTATGGCATAAAGTGCGGGTGCTTGTGCCCCTGCTTCACGCTCTTGTAGGGAAAGGCCAGTCCATTCAATTCCAAAGCCGCGTGGCATTTGTTTGAAAATGTTTTCAACTTCTTGCATTGCCGCGCCATTTGAAACACCGATTGCAGGGGTTCCCGAAATATCAATTGATGATAAACCATTATAACGTGCAAGGCTTGGTGGCCCCGCACTCCAACGTGGTTTGGCAAATGCGCTTATTGGTATCATTTCGCCCAAATTATTGCGCACATTCCAATTTAGAATGTCCTGTGGGTGCATACGATAAGGGGCATCGCCTTGAACATAAACACGCTTTACACGCCCCCTATCTATAAAATCATTCACATATGTGCTTCCGAGTGCGCTTGCCATAAGTGAATTTATATCTGCAAGTTGAACACCCAAAGCGCCCGCCATTTCCTTATCAATATCTATATTTAATTGCGGTGAATTATCTTGTGCGCTAGAACGAACATTACTTAGGATTTTGCTTTCATTCGCCATTGCCAAAAATTGATTACGAATATCAACAAGGGCATCATAACCTTGCCCCTCAATATCAGTAATTACAAAGCTAAAGCCCGATGCATTGCCCAATTCACGAACAGCAGGTGGGATTGTCGGATTAATTTGTGCATCATTATATTTTGCAAATTCTTTTTTTGCTTTTTCAACAATCAAATCAACCGACATATCTTTTGATTTACGTTCTTCAAAAGGGGCCATACGCGCAATAACCGAACCGGTATTTTGCCCGTTGGAGCCATTACCAGGCCCGCCTCCAGTTGTTGCAAAAGTATATTTTACACCTGGTTGCTTTTCATAAAAGTTTTTTACGCGCTCAACGACTTTTTGGGTTTTATCACTTGTGGTTGCGGTTGGTAATTGGATTTGGGTTATTATTATGCCCTGATCCTCTGTTGGCAAAAAAGAGCTTGGTAATTTATATGCCAAAAATACCATTGCACCCACAATGATAAGATAAACGCCCATAAAGGCCAAACGCATCGAAAGTATTTTTTTTACCGCAGCTTGATACCAGTTTGAAAATTTTTCAAAGCCATGATTAAAACCTGATAAAATCTTGTTTTTATTATGGCCCGTGGCATCTTGCGGCTTTAAAATCTGTGCACATAATGGCGGTGTAAGCACAAGGGCAACCACAACTGAAAGCCCCATTGCCGATATAAGGGTTACAGAGAATTGGCGATAAATAACGCCTTGTGTACCACCAAAAAACGCCATTGGCACAAACATTGCCGCCAATACAGCCGCAACACCAATTAATGCACCGCTTATTGTGTCCATTGATTTGCGGGTTGCTTCAATTGGTGAAAGCCCTTCTTCATGCATTAGGCGTTCGACATTTTCGACAACAACAATCGCATCATCAACCAAAAGCCCGATTGCCAAAACTATACCAAAAAGTGTCAAAGTATTTATTGAATAACCAAAAATCGCCAAAACCCCAAAAGTTCCCAAAAGAACCACTGGTACCGCAATCGCAGGGATTAAAGTTGCGCGTATGCTTTGTAAGAATACAAACATAACCAAAAACACCAAAAGTACAGCTTCGATAAGAGTTTTAACAACTTCTTTGATGGAAATTTTCACAAATTGGGTTGAATCATTAGGGATTGCATATTTAATTTTAGGTGGAAATGATTTTTGTAATTCTTCGACCAATTTAATTGTGGCATCGGCGGTTTTTAACGCATTCGCACCAGTTGCCAAATTAATAGCAATACCCGCAGCAGGATGTCCATTAAATTTCACGATTGTCCCATAATTATCGGAACCAATTTCAACCCTTGCCACATCTTTTAATAGGATTGGCGAACCATTTGGATTATTTTTAACAATGATATTTTCAAATTGTTCAGGGGTTTGAAAACGCGATTGAATTGAAATTATTGCATTAAAACTTGCATCTTTTGTGATTGGCATATCGGCAAGCGCACCACTTGCAACCTGTACATTTTGGGCGCGAATTGCATTGATTATATCGTTCGGTACAAGAGAATATGATTGCAATTGACTTGGATTAAGCCAAATACGCATTGCGCGCTGTGAACCAAAAATTCGGGTTGAACCAACACCATCAATACGGCTTATTGGATCTTGAATTGTGTTGAAGATAAAATCACCCAAATCAGAATTGGAAAGTGAATTATCTTCGGTGTAAAATGAAAACACAATAAGGGTTGAATTATTGGATTTATTAACCCGCACACCTTGGGTTTGCACTTCTTGCGGTAATTGGCGAAGGCGGCTTTGAACTTGGTTTTGTACCTGAACCTGTGCTTTATCTGGGTCAGTTCCCGCTTCAAAAAATAGATTTACGCTTGATTGCCCGCTTTGACTTGATGATGTCATATATTTTAGGCCATCAAGCCCCGTCATACCTTGTTCAAGGATTTGGGTAACACTATCCTCAACCGCCTTGGCAGATGCGCCAGTATAATTAACCGAAACACTTATTTGCGGCAATGCAATGTTTGGATATTGGGCAATCGGCAATTTTAAAATTGAAAGCCCCCCCGCGAGCATAATGCAAATTGCAATTACCCATGCAAAAATTGGCCGATTTATGAAGAAGCGTGATAACAATTATTGCCCCTTCTTATCTGTTTGTGGGGCATTTTGATTTTCAACTGGCTTTGGTTTAATTGGCGCGCCTTGTTTTAATTTTGCGCCGCCTTGAACAATTAATTTATCACCAACTTTAAGGCCAGATATAATTTGCCATTTATCGCCAATCATTTCGCCAAGTTCGATTGGCGTTTTTATTGCTTTATTATCAGGCCCAACCAAAAATACACTTGCAATTCCTGCACTATCAATTGTTACGGCATTTTGCGGAATTTCAATTCCTTTTGCAATTGTGCCTTTTGAAATTATTGCACGCACAAACATACCGGGCAATAAAGTTCCGTTCGAATTTGGAAATAATGCCCGAAGGTTTACATTTCCAGTCGATGGGTCAACCGTTAAATCAGAAAACTCCAAAACGCCCGTTTGGTCAAATTCACTTCCATCACTAAGGATTAATTTAACCATTGTGCTTGACGGTTGATTTAACGCGCCAATTGCAAATTGTTTTTTAAGGCGCAAAATATCAGATGATGATTGTGTAATATCAACATAGACGCGCGAAATATCTTGAATTGTTGTTAGTGGTGCAGCTTGGTTGGCAGTTACCAAAGCGCCTTTGGTGAAATTGCTTTTCCCAATTCGCCCACTTATTGGCGCCAAAACATTAGTATAACGTAGGTTGATTTTGGCAATATCAAGATTGGCATTTTGCAAATTCATGTTTGCACTTGCAACCTTTACGGCGGTTCGTGCATCATCCAATTCTTGCTTGCTTATAGCATTGATTTTTATCAATTCTTCATAGCGGGCAAGTTTAATTCTTGCGGCTTCTAAATTCGCACCCGCCTGCCCCAAAGTTGCGGCACTTGATTTTAAACTTGCGTTATAAAGGGCGCTATCGATTGAATATAGGCTTTGGCCTTGCGAAACCCTAGAGCCTTCGATGAACCTGCGTTCCTTGATAATTCCTGAAACTTGCGGGCGAACTTCGGAAACAAGATATGGCGTTACACGACCTGATAATTCTTGTTTTAATTCAAGCGTTTGTGTTTCGACATTTATAAATGAAACGACCTGTGGCGGGCGCTCTTTGGGTGCATTTTGTTTATTCTCGGCTTTATTGCCACACGCACTAATACCCAAAATAAGGAAAATCGAGACAGAAAAAACTTTTAGGAAACGCACAACAATTACCTTTCATTGCACCCTAACAAGTAGTTTATCGATTCTCAATGAATTTTATGACGTAAAATGTTATTTCGATAAAATCGAATGATAAATTATCTTTTTACATCAAGACCTTCGCCATTCATAAAACTCTTAATCATTGGCAATGTGTTCAAACATAAATCACCTAATTGCGAATGTTTCAAACAAGCAGAAGCAACGCCCATCAAAAGCGCATCTTGAATTTCAATATCATTTAATAGACCATTTAAAATTCCCGCGGCAAATGCATCCCCGCTTCCGATACGGTCGATAATTGCATCTAAATCATAAAAATCAGTTTTGTAATTTTGGTTTTTAGTGAATGCAATTCCACCTAATTTATTATTACTTGCGCTTATTTGTATGCGTGGTGTTGAAGTGATTAATTCAAGATTGTTCAATTTATCAAAAGAAAATTGTGAGCTTTTTTGCTCTTTATCTTCGCCAAATTGTTCAAAATTTTCGCCAAAAACCAATTGAATATCACGATGTGAAGCAAATAATATATTGGCTTTTTTAATTAATTCCAAAATCATTTTTGGCGCTTGATTTGACCAATTTTCCCATAATTTTGGCCTATAATTGCAATCATAAGAGATTTTCACGCCTTTATTTTGCGCAATTTCCATAGCTTTTAATGCTGCTTCATAAGGCTCAATTCCCAATGCCGCAGTAACGCCAGAAATATGAAGTAAATCACAATTTTCAAGCACTTTTTCCCAATTTATTTTTGAAAAATCATATTTTGCAAAAACCGAATTTTCGCGGTCATAGATAATTTGGCTTGGTCTATGCATTGCCCCTGGGCTTAAAAAATAAAGCCCCATGCGCCCATTTTCCTTGGCGACATTATCGATATTAACGCCATATTTGCGCAATTCATTAAGTGCGGCATTGCCCAAATCATTATCGGCGACAGCACCAACAAATTCTACATTATTTCCAAGTGATGAAAGTCCAACCGCAACATTTGCCTCTGCACCGCCAATATAAGGGCGCAAATCACCTAAATCGCCAGCTTGCTGGCCATTTATTGATGTAAGTCGAATTAATAATTCACCGAAACAGACCACTTTAGAATTATTGCGCATTATTATTTCCATATTGTCTTAAATTGAATGAAGGGCGCTACTTACGCAGCACCCTTCAGTTAGCAAAACACTGGGGATGTTTTACTGGGAAACATTTTGGTGCTTAAAATTTGTATCTTGCACCAAGATAGAATTGACGACCTGAATGGGCAATATCAAACAATAAATCACTTGCTTTATTGCCTTGTGCAGTATCGTATGTAATACGGCTATCTTGTTCTTCATCAGTCAAATTAATTCCTTCAAGAACAAGGCTTAGGCGATCATTCACTTTGTATGAAATCTGTGCATCAACCGAATTCACATCCAATTTGCCCCAGAAATCAGCAGAAGAACCCGGAAGCAATACCGACATATAACCATCACGGTGCGAATATGAAACGCGGCCTGATAATTTGTCACCTTCATAATAAAGCGTTGCATTATAAGAATTTGGCGACATGCCAAGAAGATTATATTCTTTATAAACTGTCGCTGTTGCACTCGAAGTCATCACATAATTAATTTTTGAATCAACATGCGTATAGTTCAAAATTGCGCCAGTTTTAGATAAGAAACCCGGTAAGAAGGTGAATGGCTGGCTTAGTGAAATTTCATAACCAGTTAAATCACCACCTTTTGTATTTACAGGCTGCGTAACAGTATAAGTTGTTGCGCCAGTTTGCCCAGTTCCATCAAGCAATGACAAATCATATCCAGTTTCAGAATATGGAATTGTGCGAACCAAAGATTGAATCCATGTATCGATTTCTTTTTTAAATACGCTTACCGCAATCATAGTATCTTTATTTGGATACCATTCCACGCTCATATCATATGTTTTGGCACGAATTGGATCAAGATATGGGTTACCAATACTCAAAGTTTGCCCTGATGTGTTGATTGAACCACCTGGTGACAAGCTTGCAAGTGTTGGACGTGACATTACTTTTGATGCAGCAAAACGAACCAATAGGTTCTTCTGTGGTTCAATTGTTACGTTAAATGAAGGCAAAGTGTCTTCATAAGAACGATTAATAGTGGTTGACGTAATTAAGCCGCCTTTTGCGATATAGCCATTCACAGTTTCGCCAGTTGATACATAACGAACACCAAGATTTCCACGAACTGGCATTTGACCAAGATTAAAACGGTAATCCGATTGCAAATAAAGCGCAGTATCAGATTCTTCGGCACTACGATTATTTGGTCTTGCGTTATTATTGGTCGCATTCATTGTGAACGCACCCCAAGAATTTACGCAATTACAATTATAATCAAACTTAGCACGAATTTTATCAAGATCTGGAACTAAATAAGTTGTGCCCGCAACATTGATAAGTTTTGAATACGAACCCATATTGCCGTTAATTTCGGTTACGATACCAGAACCCGGTGCCGCAGCTTCATTATTTGTAAGCGGGTCGGTTGTGTAACGACGCAATTCAGTAGTTTTAAAGCCAAATTGTTTATATGAACCACCAAATTTCAATTTGATATTATCATTCATATTATATTTGAAATTAACCGAACCAGTATCAAAAGTATTTTCAACTGTAAGTGGGCGAAGACGAATTAATGAAGCGTCACCATTGGCATTGGTTGATGAAGTTGCCGAAGATGCCGCCGCATATTGCCAATAGCAAGCCTGTGCGATTGTACAGCCAGTGGAGCTTGTACCATAATTCACCTTTGGATTTGCCATATCGGTTAGATCATACGAATAACCTTTCACATTATATGATTCAAAAGTGAAAGTTGTTTGTTCCGAATTATCAAGGAATGATTTTGAATGACCGACAGTGATATTTGTGCTTAATTTATCGGTGATTTTACTTTCCATGTTTAAATCATATTGATCAAACGTGGTTTTAAGTTTGTCAAAACGCATTTCAGAGCGCATATCAACATCATTGAAAGAAGCTTTGGTTATTACTTTGCGGCTATCAATTGTGTAATTATAAATATCGGTTTGTGGAACACCTGCGGTATTTCTTGAAAAAGAAATAGGCTCCATATTATATTCGATACGATCGGCACCAAATTCAGAATGTAAAACATCAAAAGTGAAAGTCGTGTCTTCACTTGGGCGATATTGCAATGAACCAGTTAGGCCAAGGCGTTTTTCATCGGTTTCAAAACGTGAATCACGCAAGAAACGCGGGTAAATTGCCTGTGTTACATTTAATGCTTCGCCAGTTAAAGTAGGGTTAGTTGAGCTTATTTCTGTAGTTGAACAAACGCGTGTTGTTGCCGTTGTACATGGCGTGATTGCATTAAAAGTTACGCCGCCATCTGTTGAATAAGATTGGAAACGACCCGCATTACCCGCAGAATATGCATTTTGCCAACGTCCAGAGTTTGAACCTTCTTCAACAATTTTACGACCAGTATAAGCAACAGAAAATAAAGCACCAAATTTACCATCTTCTGAACGTTTAGACGCCATAAAAGTACCACGGCCCGACGCCTTTTCAGATAGGTCATTATAGCCAGCTTGAAGCGAGGCCGCCATTTGGTTTTCTTTAAAATCAAATGGGCGCGCAGAACGCAAATCAACCGTTGCACCAAGTGAGCCTTCTTCAACTTCCGCAGAAAGTGACTTACGTACGGTCAAAGAATTAAACAATTCAGAAGCAAAAACATTAAAGTCAAAACCACGGCCGCGATTTGCGCCACCATCTTTATCTTTACCGCCTGTTGTTGAAATTGCTTCAAGGCCATTCAAACGAACGCGTGTGAAATCAGGGCCAAGACCACGAACAGTGATTGACTTGCCCTCACCGCCGTCACGGTCGATTGCAACACCTGGGATACGTTGCAAAGATTCTGCCAAATTATTATCTGGGAATTTGCCAATATCTTCGGCTTTGATTGTATCAACAATATCATTTTCAAGTTTTTTTGCGGCAATTGCAGAACGAACAGAAGACTTAAAGCCAGTTACAACAACAGTCTCTGAATTTTTTGAATTGGTTTCTTGGGCAATTGCACCACTCGCAAAAGCCATCGCCATAAGCGATGCACCAGTGCACAAAATCGCGCCCTTGCGATTGGACGTTTTATTCAATTTCATTTCCTTCCTCCCAGAATATCCATTTTTATGGATATTGAAAATTCTTTTTGATGCCGCATCTGGTTTTTATGATTTCGGCATATATTAATTTGCGCGTTTTAATTTTTCACACACAATCTTATTCATAATTTAATCAAATAAGACACCGGTGTCATTTTAAAGCGCTAATCTTTATAGAAGCCAAGATAAACTCACAAATCTAAAAAATCAAGCAAAATGACACCGGTGGCGCAAACTTTTTGCATTGCCGATTTTATGAATTAAATTGGCTTAAATTCTCTTGTTACAATATTGAAAATACACATGATTTTATCTTCTACTGCAAACCTTACCTCAGCACCTTGACCGATATTTACGTCATGTATGCCAGTAGATGCGCCAGATGATATTAGCTGCCCCTTTTTCAAAGGCATTTTTCGTTCCGCCAAATGCCCAGCAAGCCAAGCAATTGCAGCAAGCGGGCCATTTGGCATTGAAAACAATCCGCCTTTCCCAACAAGCAAGCCATCAACAAATGATTGGGCATTGTATTTCTTACATTCTTGCACACTTAATTGGTCTGCGTTTTCAATATCGCCAAGTTTTTCACCAAGAATCAAACCAAAATTATTGCCAAAATCCGATGCAACAACTGTTGGGCCATATGAATTAATGTCAAAAATTGGCGAACCTGCCATTTCAATCCCCGCATAAATTGCATTGATTAATTGGGCGGCTTCTTCTTGCGAATATTGGATTTTTGACGGATCTGCATCTTTTGCAATTTCAAAAACATATTCAGCCTCAACAGCGGCAAAACCGCCATTGAATAAATTAACCTCATTGGTTTTTGCAATTTTTTGAAAATTACATTCAAAAATTGGCCCTGTTAAACGCTCCGTGCTATGTAAGTCATGTAAATCAGGTGCTAAGCGTCCAATTTTCCAGCCGATGATTTTATCGCCATATAATTTTATTGCTTCATCTTGCACATGATATGAATAATCGAGTGATTTTGGAATATCTGTTGGAAATTTGGCAAAAGCACCACCATTTTTGCGCGCTTCAACCAAAATTTTTGCAAGTTCCTTTGCATCCATCATCTTGCAAGCCATCCGCCATCAACAGGGATAATCGCGCCATTCACATAATCAGAAGCAGAAGACGCAAGAAATACGGCAGCGCCACCTAAATCAGAGGGCAAGCCCCAACGTGCCGCAGGAATACGCCCTAAAATCTCGTTTGAGCGTGCTTCATCTGCACGCAATTGTGCCGTATTATCTGTCGCCATATAGCCAGGGGCAATTGCGTTAATATTAATATTTTTTGACGCCCATTCATTTGCCAAAAGGCGCGTAATACCTGCAATACCAGATTTTGATGCGGTATAAGAAGGAACACGAATACCGCCTTGGAAAGATAACATAGAGGCAATATTGATAATTTTACCACCGCCATTAGCAATCATGTGACGACCAACTGCCTGCGCCATAAAGAATGCACCCTTTATGTTCACATTCATTACATCGTCCCAATCTTTTTCAGAAAAATCAACCGCATCGGCGCGGCGAATAAGGCCCGCATTATTGACCAAGATGTCAATATGGCCATATTTTTTCAAAGTTGTTTCAACAACATCATTAATAGGTTCAAGACTTCCAAGATTGGCATCGATATTTATAAATTCGCGCCCCAACTCTTTCACCTTTACACCGGTGTCATCCGCAGGTGAAATTCCAGCCGCCGCAATATCTGCGCCTGCTTCGGCAAGTGCCAAGGCAATACCCTGCCCAAGGCCAGTATTTGCGCCAGTAACAAGCGCAACCTTGCCTGTTAAATCGAATAATTTAGTCATTCTGCCACTCCCGTTATCTATGCTAATTGGCAAATATCAAGAACTTTCATATCGGTATAATCAAGGTTTTCACCACCCATTGCCCAAATGAAACTATAATTAGATGTACCTGCGCCCATATGAATTGACCAAGGCGGTGAAACCACCGCTTCATTATTTTGCATTACAATATGGCGGCAATTATCAGGTTCACCCATAAAATGGAAAACACGGTCATTTTCGCCCAAGCCATAATAGAAATAAACTTCTGAACGCCTATCGTGCAAATGTGGCGGCATTGTATTCCAAACCGAACCAGGTGATAAAATGGTAATGCCCAAAAGCAATTGGCAAGATTTAACCGTTGTTGGCACGATATATTGATAAATCACGCGTTGATTTGATTGCTCAAGTGAGCCGCGCTCTAAAGGAACAGCCGCGTCAATTGAGATTTTTTTAGTTTCATAGCGCGCATGTGCAGGTGTTGAAGTTAAATAAAACATCGCAGGGTTTGATGTATCAACAGATTTGAAAACCACTTTTTCAGAACCCATTGCAATATAAAGCCCATCTTTTGGCCCAAGTTCAAACACAACGCCATCAACCTCAATAATGCCCGCGCCAGAACCAACATTAATTGCACCTAATTCACGACGCTCTAAAAATGGATGCCCCTTTGCGCTTTCTGGTTCAGTTTGTGCAGG
Source organism: Pseudomonadota bacterium (assembly GCA_020161405.1). Lineage (GTDB taxonomy): Bacteria > Pseudomonadota > Alphaproteobacteria > Caulobacterales > Aquidulcibacteraceae > Pseudaquidulcibacter. Next base: position 191,788 of record JAIUOD010000004.1, read on the forward strand.
TAATTCAACTTGTGCAGATTTTGGGAACGCGCCACCAATTACAAAGCGTTCAAAATGTGTATAATGTAGAACAACCGCATCTTCACCAAACAAGCCATCAAGCAAATATTTTTGGCGTAATTCTTCATTATCCGCGCCAATCATCATATCGGGATGTGTCGCATAATAGGTTTTTGTATAAATTGAATGTTTATCGCACATTTTGCTACCTTTATAATTTGTATGCCGCTTTTGGCAGTTTATAGGTTAAATCAGAAATAATTTCGTGGGCTTCATCCATATTAAGGCGATGACTTGCAACAAGGCTTGCAAGATAGCGTGCATCAATACGCCTTGCCATATCATGTCGCGCAGGAATTGATAAAAAGGCGCGCGTGTCATCATTGAAACCAATTGTATTATAAAAGCCCGCACTTGGCGTTATATTTTCGCGGAATTTCAACATCCCCTCTGGGCAATCATTAAACCACCACGCAGGGCCAAGTTTTAATGCAGGATAATGCCCCGCCATTGGCCCAAGTTCGCGCGCATAAGTTGTTTCATCAAGCGTGAATAGAATAATTGACAGGTCTTTTTCATTACCAAACCTATCCAATAATGGCTTTAATGAGTAGATATAATCGGTTGGGCTTGGGTGGTCCCCACCTTTATCACGCCCATATTTATCAAATAGCTTTTTATTATGATTGCGATAAGCACCAGCGTGTATTTGCAAAACCAAGCCATCTTCAAGGCTCATTTTGGCAAATTCAGTAAGCATTTGCGCGCGAAATAATGATGCATCTTTTGCATCATGCTTTTTAGTCAAGATTTTTTGATACAGGGCATCCGCCTGTGCGCCGCTTAAATCTGCGGTCTGTGCAGTCGGATGCCCATGATCGCTTGACGTGACACCTGTTGATTTAAAATAAGCACGGCGATTTTGATGGGCGCGTAAATAAGATTTGAAATCACCCAAATCCTCGCCAGATAATTCACCAAAAACTGGCAAATCATTATAAAAATTTTCATGTTCAGCATCGACCACATTATCGGGGCGATAGGCCGAAATAATCCGCCCATTCCAGCCAGAATTCAATATGGCTTTATGATGATTTAATTCATCAATTGGGCTTTCAGTGGTTGAAATAACTTCGATATTGAAACGTTCAAACAAAGCGCGCGGTTTAAAATTATCTTGCGCCAATGTTTCGTTTATTGCGTCATAATAAAAATCGGCGGAATGTTCATCCAAGATAATATCAAAACCAAAAACCTCGGCAAAAACGTGATTAAGCCAAATATGACTTGCAGTACCGCGCATTAAATAGAAATTTTTAGCAAATGTTTGCCATGCTTTACGCGGGTCAGTTGGAGGTTTTCCAGTGCGCGATGAAACACATAAATCATCCAAATCAATGCCTTGCGAATAAAGCATACGAAAAACATAATGATCTGGCGCTAAAAATAATTCGGTTGCATTGGTAAAGTTTTTATTTTCAGAAAACCATGAAGGATCTGTATGCCCATGCGGCGAAATAATTGGCATATCGCGCACTGCTTCATACAAATCGCGCGCAATTTTACGCTCGACATCCATTGGTGAGAATAGTCTATCTTCGCTAAACACCATTTTGGGCGATTTTATATTGGCATATTGTTTTATGCTTACCTGTGGCAATTCCCTATCCCTTGTTTTTCTTACGCTTACAATAAATAGACACCGGTGTCATTAACAAAATGCAATGTAAATCTCAATTTTGCAGTTAATGAATTATTGCGGAGCTTTTGTTGAATTTCTTAGGATTAAATTTGAATCAAACAATATGGTTTTTGCCACCTCACTTTGTGGACTTAATACAATATTTGCCGCCATTTTCGCCATATCGCGGGTCGGCAATCTAACCGTTGTTAAGGCAGGTGTCAGGCGCGGCGCAAGCGGGCTATCATCAAAACCAACCACACTTAAATCATCGGGAATTTTCAAGCCATGTTCATAGGCGGCCTTATAAACCCCTGCCGCCATTTCATCATTACTGGCTATAATTGCACTTGGGCGATTCTTATTTGAAAGAATAATATTTGCCGCTTCATATCCAGATTCAAATGAATAATCGCCCGCAACATCAATTTCGCTATCAATCTCTATTGAATATTTGGCAAGGCCAGCCAAAAAACCTGCCCGCCTTTCATGTGCGGATGGGTAAATTTGATTACCGCGTATAAAGCCAATTCTTTTATGTCCTATTTGCGCCAAATGCACCGCCGCCATTTCGCAGCCAATTTTATCAACCGAAACAATCTGATTTGAATCAATTGGCGGGTCATATTTTGCGCCATCACGCGCGCTAATACGAACATAAGGAACATCAAGCCTATCAAGCAATGCTAATAATTGTCTATCTTCGGCAATTGGGGGCAAAATTATTATGCCCGACAATCTTTGCATCAAAATGAAATCTTCAATTTCATTTACAAGATTTGGTGCATTCCTATCGCATGGGTGAACCACCAATTCATTTCCCGTGCCACGCAAAGCGTCAAGAACACCCAATTGCATATTCACAACATATTGCGCATTTGGATTGTCATAAATCATCCCAATCAGGAATGAACGCCTAAACGCAAGTGCACGCGCCTGTGGATTAGGCTTAAAACCAATTTTCTTTATAATCTCACTAACCAATGCGCGGGTTTCAGATTTAACATTTTCAGAATTATTTATGATTCGCGAAACCGTTTTTTTTGAAACACCTGAAATTGAAGCCACATCATTAATCGTCGGGCTATTTTTGTTTTGCAACAAATCCTCAATCGCCTTTAAAGTTTGGGCATCAAGAATGATTTCTTCATTTTCCAATGGTTTTATCTTTTCTTCTTTTTGGCTTTGCTGCATTATTTTGCTTTCGGATTTGCCGCGATTTAATTTTATATGATTTAACTTTTTTACTAATAGCATGATAAATTAACTTGCCAAGTCGCTATTGATTGTAATATGACACCGGTGTCTTTATAAAATATTACTAAGGCTTCAATTTTTAATGCCGCTTGAAATGCAACAAAAAAATCCAACTTTTGAAAATGCACGATATATAAAAATATCGGCACAAGATAATGTTGCAATCGCATTATCTGATTTACAAAAGGGGGAAGAAATTTCAATAGATGGCGAAAATTTTCGCCTTTTTGAACCTATTAAAAAAGGACATAAATTCGCTACCCTTCCAATTAAAAAATCACAACAAATATATAAATTTGGTTTTCCAATTGGCTATTCAACGAATGAAATTTCAATTGGTGAATGGGTTCATGTTCATAATATAAAAAGCAATCTTGAAAATGGTCAAATTGATTTTGACTATAAAGAACCAATAAATTCACCCGTGCAAAATTGCGATATAGAAATCAACGCCTACCATAGAAAAGATGGTAAAATCGGTATTCGCAATGAAATTTGGATAATTCCAACTGTTGGCTGCGTTGCCGCTTTAGCGCAAAAATTAGCGCGCGATTTTAAAATGCCAAATGATATTAATATTGATGCAATACATGCCTTTTCGCATCAATTTGGCTGTTCCCAATTAGGGGATGATTTGGAAGCTACAAAAAACATAATCGCAAGCCTTGCGATGCATCCAAATTCATGCGGGGTTTTGATTATTGGTTTAGGATGTGAAAACAATCTTTTATCAAAATTACTTGAGGCGATACCACAAGAATATCATTATAAAATCAAAAGTTTTGAAGCCCAAAAAATTGATAATGAATATCAATTTGGAATGTCACTTTTGAATGAAATTGCAAATGAACAAAAAGATGTTAAGCGCCAAAAAGCAAAATTAAACGAACTTGTAATTGGCGTTAAATGTGGCGGCTCCGATGGTTTTTCTGGTCTAAGCGCCAACCCATTAATCGGACGCATAAGCAAATATTTCACCAATATTGGCGCCAAAGTTATTATGACCGAAATCCCCGAAGTTTTTGGCGCCGAAGATATTTTATTTGCCAATTGCAAAGACAAAAAAACCTATCAAAACCTATTTACAATGATTGAGAATTTCAAAAATTACTTCATTAAAAATGGTCAGAAAATCTATGAAAACCCCTCCCCCGGAAATAAGGATGGCGGGATAAGTACATTGGAAGAAAAATCACTTGGCGCGGTTCAAAAAAGCGGCGGCGCAATTATTACTGATGTTTTGGAATATGGGCAACGCGTAAAAGAAAATGGCCTAAGTGTTTTAAATGCCCCAGGGAATGATGCAATCTCATCAACCGCCCTTGCTTCAAGTGGTGCGCATATAATTTTATTTTCAACAGGGCGCGGAACGCCTCTTGGCTTTTTTGTTCCAACTTTAAAAATCGCCTCTAATAGTGAGATTGCAAAAAATAAAAGCCATTGGATTGATTTTGATGCTGGTGAAATTTTGCAAAGCGGCGAATTTGAACATGCGCAAAATAATTTAATCAGCCAAATAATTGCAATTGCCAATGGTGAAAAAACCAAGAATGAAATCAATGAAATTCGTGAATTTGCGCTATGGAAAAATGGGGTAACATTATGATTGCCCTTAATCAGGAAAATTTGCCATTAATTGCGCAAAATGCCATTTTGCCAAAATATAATCGTGATGAAACCCAAATTGGTGTGGTTCATTTTGGCCCCGGTGTATTCCACCGCGCACATCAGGCATATTATTTTGATAAATTGCTTGAGATCAATCCAAATTATGCGATTTGCGAAGTTTCGCTTCATTCAACCAATGTGCGCGATGCCATTTTGCCGCAAGATAATTTATACACAATTGCGCAAATTGATGCAGAACCCAAAATGCAAATCATTGGTTCAATCATGGGATTTTTGGTTGCACCTGAAAATCCGCAAAAAGTCATTGATGTCTTGGCAAATGAAAATATAAAATTTGTTACAAGCACAATTACAGAAAAAGGCTATTATCTTGATAATCAAGGAAAACTTGATTTTAGTGCACCCGAAATTGCGCACGATTTAGAAAACCCAAACAACCCAAAAAGCTATATTGGTTTTATTATGGCAGGCCTTAGAGCGCGGAAAGTTAAGGGCCTGCCACCCTTTACAATTATTATCTGTGATAATCTTTCAAATAATGGCAATTTAATAAAAGCCGCAATCATTGATTTTGCACGCCAAAGCGATAGCCAAATGCTTGATTATATCAAAAACCTTCAATGCCCGTGCACAATGGTTGATAGTATAACACCCGCAACCGATGATGCATTACGCAATAGAGTTGCCGCAAAAATTGGCGCCAAAGATAATTGGCCAATTGCACGCGAAAGCTTCACCCAATGGATTATTGAAGATTTTGAAAATAACAATGAGATTGAGTGGCAAAAAATCGGTGTCGAAATAACTAAAGATATTAAACAATATGAACGGGCAAAATTAAAAATCCTAAATGGGGCGCATTCTTCAATGGCCTATTTTGGCATTTTAAAAGGTCATAAAAATGTTTATGACACAACCCAAGATAAAGAAATAATGTCCTTGATTAAAGATATGATTTTTAATGAAATTATACCTTTAATAAATGCCGATTTCTCACTTGAAAATTATGCCAATTCGGTTTTGAAAAGGTTTGAAAACCCCGTAATTGACCATCAAATTTCACAAATCTCATGGGACGGAAGCAAGAAATTACCTGTACGTCTTTTGCAATCTATCATTGAGGCCATCAGCCAAAATAAGCCATTTGAAAATATGGCTTTTGCAATTGCCTGCTGGTTCGCTTTCATTGGAAAAATGGCAAAATCAAACACCAAAATCATCGACCCAATTGGCGAAAAATTAAACCAAATTGGCAAAGGCTTAAAAGGCGACATCTATGATGTCGATATATTAATAGATGCGACAGGAATTTTTGATGAAACCCTGCGCCAAAGCCAAATTTTCATCGACACACTAAAATCAAAATATATAAAAGCAATTAGTTACAAGGAAGCCCAATATGAAAATGCGTAATATTGCAAAAAAAATCCTTTACATCACTATTTCAAGTGCAATGATGACCGTTCCATTGATTGCCAATGCAAAGCCAATTGAAACCCCAAAATTAAACCGCGCCACTTATGATTTTACGGCATGGGCAAAAGATACAAAGGGCGGCAAAGGTGGGCGCATTATTCGTGTAACCAATCTAAATGGTGATGGCGCAGGTTCATTGCGCGAAGCAATCGAAGCTACGGGGCCACGAATTGTTGTGTTTGAAGTTGGCGGCGTAATTGATTTGGGTGGTAAAACCCTTTCAATCAAAAACCCATACATAACAATCGCAGGGCAAACCGCACCCGGCCCTGGCATCACATTAATTCGCGGTGAAACCAATGCATCAAACAGTCATGACATTATTATACAACACATTATGTTCCGTTCTGGCGATTTGGGAAAAGCGATTAAATCAGGCGGTGATATGGACAGTTTTTCATCAGTAGGTTCATATAATATTATTGTCGACCATTGCAGTTTTTCATGGGGCACAGATGAAAATCTTTCTGCTTCTGGAAAACGCTTTAAAGGCAAAGATGTTAATGAATGGCGTCAAAACACCTCCCATAATATAACTTATTCAAACAATTTAGTTTTTGAAGGTCTTGCCGATTCAATCCATCCAAAGGGCGAACATTCTAAAGGTGGTTTGATACATGATAATGCCACTGGCATTTTGCTTTATGGCAATATCTATGCATCAAATATGGAAAGAAACGCCTTGTTCAAAGGTGGGGTTCATGCCGCTGAAATTAATAATTTAATTTTCAACCCTGGGCAAAAGGCAATTCATTATAATTTGATTGCCCATGAATGGGAAAATGTTCCATATCAGAATGGAGTGATTACTTTGATTGGTAACATATACCGTCAAGGCCCTGATACAAAAAAGGATTTACCATTATTCACTTTGGGCGGCGCAGGTGATGTTGAACTTTATATGAAAGACAATATTGCCAAGGATTTTAATGGTAAAGCCTTACCACAGGTTGGAAGCTATACAGATGGCGGTGCAAAAATTATCAATGCGAAAGCGCCATATTTATCGCCTGACATTAAAATCATTCCATCAAATAAATTAGAAGATCAAATCTATTTTACGGTTGGTGCGCGACCATGGGCACGTGACCCAATTGATTTTAAAATTCTTTCCGATGTTGCCGAAGGGCGCGGGCAAATTATAAATACCCAAGAGCAAAATTATATCGGCTATCCAAAATATGCACCTGTTTCAAAACCATTTAACGAAGCCGATTGGAATTTAGACGATATGTCGCCCAAAGCAGGTTGGCAAAGCCTTTTTCCGAAGGTTGGAATGGAACATTAATAACAAGAAAATGCCTCGAAACAAACTTGCCCCGCTTAGAGCGTTTACCAAAAATGTATAGCGGTTTTTGGATAGAAACGCGATAAACAAAAAAGCTAGAATTCCATTTCGTTAAAGCGAAATGAAATTCTAGCGGGGCATTTTTATAGGGCGCGATATATGAAATTTTTATAAGTCACTTTGCCTTGTCCGCATGAATAAATTGCGGGTTTTAACATCATAAATCCACCGCGAACATTATGATTATAACCTGAAACTTCCATTCCCCTATCAAAGCGTTTCCAATTTTTGCCATCTGATGATGTAAAAAAAGAAACTATATTTTCAAAATTGCGAAGGCGCATGAATAATTTTTTGCCATAGGGGTTTTTAGGTTTGCCGCGTTCAATCCCATACTGGTGCGTTATGAAATTTGTCAAATTAAAGCCAAGGCCGCAATAAAGCATTTTGTCATAAAATAACAAAAGCCCACCCCATGCATTATCCTCTATTTCAATCTGTGCTTCAATTTCATAGGCTCTATCACCGACAATAAAGCCAAGTGTTGCACTATTTGATGGCGCATTTCCGATTGCACCTAGTTCAAGGGCATTGTCTTTTATATTAAGGCGGCTGGCATCATTATTTTGCCCAATATAATTCCACTGAATACCAAATTTTGATTTTGAAAAATCATCACTTAAAGCAATTCCATTGGGTGATTTAAATTTTGTTTTTGGCGCTTTAATCGGTTTTGATAAATCATTACCGCCAAAAATTGGCCAGCCATCCTTTGACCACGAAACAGGCGCAAGCAAGCATTGACGCCCCAATGTTATAAAATCCTTTTCATAGCCATGATAAACAGACCAAAATTCACCATCTTTGGTTTGGAAAATGGTTGCATGACCACGCGACCACCACATTTCATTTTTTGATTTTGAGCGTACTAATGGATTTTGTGGGCAATTTTCAAATGGGCCGTGAATTGAATTTGACCGCGCCACAATTACCATATGCCCCGTTGGCGGCCCTGCAGTTCCGCCAATTGCGGTTATAAGATAATAATATTGCCCATGTTTAAAGATTTTTGGCCCTTCGGGGGAAAAACCTTCAACATCCCAATCATCGGGATATTTCCATGGCTTATAAATATTTTTAGGTTCATCAAGAACTTTAAGGCCATCATCTGATAGTGTAACCCTGTCACCGCCTGATAAGAATAAATAGCGTTTGCCATCTTCACCAATTGCATGCCCTGGATCTATATGATTATGAAGCCCTAAATCAATTGGGTCTGACCAATTACCATCGATTTTATCACTATAGATTGCATAAATTGTATTTTGTTTTGGATGTTTGACGGCAAAATAAATATAAAATCGCCCATTAATCTTAACCAAATCTGGCGCCCAAACTGAACCGACATATTGGTTTAAGGCATATGATATTGGCACCCAATTTATCAAATCTTTTGAATGATAAATCACCAAGCCAGGATAGGCTTCAAAACTTGAAACAGTTAGATAATAATCATCACCATCACGCAAAATTGATGGGTCGGGATGATCGCCTGAAATAATTGGATTTAAGAAATAGCCATTTCCCAAATCTGCCTTGCGTTGATTTTCAATTCCACCCGCCCATTTTACAGGTGGCGTACAATCGGCAAATGCAGGATTAACAAAAAGGCCAAGCGCACTTGCGCCAGATAATCTTAAAGTGTCACGGCGGTTCATTTACGTACCTTGTTGAATGAATGGAACTTTTTCAAATAATTTGCGTTCTTGCCCGCGCGGATCATTTTGCATCATGCATTTTGTGTCAAAAATCATGGTTGCGCGATTTGGTAATTTATATTTTTCCCATTTTGGCAATTCATTGGTTTGCGGATTCGCAAATTTGGCAAAATTGGCAAGGCTTTTGGAAAATATTTTTGCAACTAACCTTGCCCCTGCCCCATCATCACTTAAAGATGATTTTGCATTTGTGGTTTGAAATGCCATTGGTATATCAATTGTGTGCGGCGCGCCCCATTTGCCATTATCTTTTTTTGATTGATAATCAAATTGATAGACCCATGCGGAATTAGTTTTTGCCCTCTCCTCGGCCTCTATGATTGCGCCGCGCCATGAACGCCCTGCACTTGTTGCGGCAAAGAAAACATCGGATGCAGAGTAATTGGGATATATTTTTCTATAGGTTTCGATAACCAGAATGGGATCAATATCAACGCGATATTGTGAAGGTAATTTTTTTGGTAAATCATCCCATGTTAAATTATGATTGGCAGGGTCATTACCAAGAAACAATTTGGTTTCATCATGCGTATTGCCAATTATCATTGGTACATTAACCCCCCATCCATTGGCATTTGGGTAAAATGGATGATTGAATAAAATAACTTCATCCAAAACTGGCCCCATATAAAGGCCGCCGTTTCCTATTATTGGGTCAATCGTTTTTAATGCCGCGATAATTTCACTTTGTGGCGCTTTTGATATTAAATCTAAACCATTCAAATCAGGCTTCAAACCAAGTGCATTTAAAAGCGAGATTGCGCGTTTGGTGGCATTGCCACCGCCCGATGCCGTAACCTGCTGCCCTGACATTGTAAGGGCGCGTGAGAAAAGCCCTTTTGCACTTGGCGTTGCCATTAAGGTTGCAATTTTTGCACCGCCGCCCGATTGCCCAAAAGCCATAATTCGATTGGCATCGCCGCCAAATTGGGAAATATTATCCTTAACCCATTTTAGTGCTAATATTATATCAAGCTGCCCAACATTTCCCGATTGCGCGTATTTGCCGTAATTCCCTGTTAATTCACGCTCCAAACGCGATAAATATAAATAACCAAAAGCATTAAGGCGGTGATTGATTGAAACCACAATAACATCATAATCATGGCATAATTTCGTGCCATCATACATTGGGTCTGAACCCGAACCGTTAGAATAAGCGCCGCCGTGAATATAAAACATCACTGCACGTTTTTTATTATCAAGTGCGGGCGTGAAAACATTTAAAAATAAACAATCTTCGGACTGATTTGGTTCATTGCTTGATTGCGGGCTTGCTTTGCCATATTCGAAGGCGTTTAATTCACCATTCCATGATTTTGCCCTTGGCGCTTGAAACCTATGATTTGATGTATCTTCGCCATATGGAATGCCTTTAAAAACAAAAATATCATTTTCAAATTTGCCATTAATCACGCCAGTTTTGGTCAAAACCTTTGATGATTTTGGCGCGCCAATGGCGGGGGCGGCAAACATTGAAATTCCCATCGCCCCAACTAATTCGCGTCTATTCATTTCTCACCTATGGAATAAGATAATCTGATAATTCGGGGACAGATTTGGCAAGTTCGCGCGCAATAATTGCCGAAAATACTTTTGCACCATTTTCACCAATATGCGTGTAATCAAAGCTAAGATTCACTTTGCCATTTGGAATGCCGCTTGATTTTGGTTTTTCAGAAATGCAATTTTGCGTGCTTGGCGCTTGAATACAATTCATTGGTGTGGTGGGCGCAACAGATTTTGGGGTATCTTTTGTTGTACCAGTTTTTGCGGCATCTATTATATCTTGGCTTGGCATTATTTGCGCTAATTCTAGCGATTTTACAGCACCCATTTCCTGAACGGCCTGTGCCGAAGCTGCGTTTAAATCAACCAAAGCCACATTTTCTTCCTTGGCAATTTTGCGTATCGCATCAGCCCAAGGCACAAGGTCATTTTTCAACACACCATCTTTGAACATACGGCGCGTTAATGGCGTTACAAAAACTGGGATTGCCCCTGCCTGCTTGGTTTCAATAACATATTGGCGCATAAATTCAGGAAATTCGCCTCCTAAATCGGTTGAACGCCCCGCCTTCCCCGGCATATCATTATGCCCTAATTGGATTAGGACAAAGGTTTTTTGATAGCCTTGGGTTTTCATTTCATTCAATGCAATTTGCCATGAACCTTCGGCGCGATATGAAAAAGATGAACGCCCACCGCGCGCCAAATCAATACATGCAACACTTGAAACCAAATGGTTTGCACAAAATTGCCCGCCCCAGCCTGATAATACTTGGGTTGTTGAATCGCCAACTAAGATTATTTTGCGCGCAGATATTGGTTTATGTGCCGCGCGCGCTTCTTTATCAATTTGTGCAAGGCTTTGGGCATTGGCAAATGATGAAAATAGCAAACACGCAAATGAAAATGCGATTAAGCGTTTCATAATTTTGCCTGTTCCAATTTGGGGCTAAGGATTTGCACAACCACAAGCGCCAATAAATAAACCGAACCCGCGATAATGAATAATATATGATAAGAGCCAGTCGCCTGCAAAATCGCACCAACGGTTTTAGAGAATATCATTCCGCCAATCGCGCCGACCATGCCACCAATCCCAATAACTGATGCCACTGCAGAACGTGGGAACATGTCAGATGGTAAAGTATAAATATTTGCCGAAAATGCCTGATGCGCCGCAGTTGCGATGCCAATTATCAAAACAGCAGCCCACATATTTGAAACTTGGGTAACAAAGAAAATTGGTAAAACACAAAGCACAAAAATCAAAAGCGTGATTTTACGCGCACGATTTACCGACAAACCGTTTTTAATCAAAGTTGAAGAAACAAATCCGCCAATTACCGAACCAACATCAGAAATCAAATAAATAACAACCAATGGCAGGCCAATTGCAAACCATGCAACCGATGATGATTTCAAATCAAAATGGTAGTTTTTGGATAGAAAATCAGGAAGCCAGAATAAATAGAACCACCAAATTGGGTCAATCAAGAATTTTGCAATTGCATATGCCCATGTCTCTTTTACAAAAAGCAATTTCACCCATGGTGTTTTTTCAGAAGTATCAGCAGGATCACTTTGGATTAATGCCAATTCTTGCGCATTAACTTGTTTGGCTTGACTTGGGTGTTTGTAAATTAATTGCCACGCAATAAGCCATGCCATACTTGCAAGACCTGTTACAAAAAACGCCGATTGCCAACCAAAAGTAAGCGTAAGAAGCGGCACAACCAATGGGGCAACAATTGCGCCAATATTTGAACCTGCGTTAAAGACACCTGCTGCTGCTGCACGCTCTTTTTGCGGGAACCATTCGGCAATTGCCTTTAAACTTGCTGGGAATGAACCTGCCTCACCTAATCCAAGGGCAACACGCGCCAATGTGAATTGAACTATATTGCTTGCAAACCCTGTGAAAGTATGTGCCAAAGTCCAAAGGGTGAATGCGATTGCATAACCAGCCTTGGCGCCAATTTTATCAATAATGCGCCCAAAACTTACATAACCAATTGCGTATGCAGCCTGAAACCAGAAAACTACATTGGCATAACCATTTTCATCCCAGTGAAAAACATGTTGTAAGTCATTTTTCAAAAGCCCTAAAGTTTGGCGGTGAACATAATTAATCGCCATTGCCGCAAGCAATAAAAAACAAATCATCCAGCGATAATTGCTTGCCTTTTGATCCTCCAAAGGACTGGTTTCTTGGTTCGACATATTCCCTCCGGTTTATTTTTTTCTTATAGATATATGTTTATGACACCGGTGGCAATAGTAATTTTCTGTAAAAGTAAAATTTATTTTTTTATAAATAATATTTATATCTATCCGCCAGTTAAGGACATTGGGCGCTTTGGAACATAGCCGCCACCAATTAAAAAATCATGCGCTTTGGGTTTGTGATTCAGTGCGTCGGAATAAATTTTGTACAATTCATTGAAATTATTATTTAAAAGCGCAGGACGCAAATCATAATAATCATCATGGCCAAGGCACATATATAATTTACCCGTACATGTAATTCTTACACGGTTACAAGAAGCGCATAAATTATGCGAAAGTGGCGTGATAAAGCCAATCCGACCGCCGGTTTCCATTATTCTATAATATTGTGATGGTCCGTTAGTTTTATATTCATCACGAATGATTTGCCATTTATTTTCAATCATTTGGCGAACAATATTCATTGGTACATATTGCTCTTCACGGCCTAAGATTTTTTCATCCATTGGCATAGTTTCAATTAATGAAATATCGGCGCCAATTGAATGGGCATATTCAATTATTTTGGGTAAATCATCAAAATTATCTTGCTTTAAAACTACGCAATTTATTTTAACGTGAATATTTTGCTTTATTGCTTCGTCTATACCTGCAAAGACTTTTGCAATATCGCCACCACGCGTGATTTTTTTGTATTTTTGCGCATCCAATGTATCAAGTGAAACATTAATTCGCCTTATACCTGCCAAAGCCAAATCTTTGGCATAATGACTAAGCATTGTACCATTAGTTGTAATTGTAATTTCTTGTAATTCACCATTCTTCAAAAATAATCCAAGGCTTTGGATTAATTTCAAAACATCTTTTCGAACCAATGGTTCGCCCCCCGTAAGGCGTAAATATTTAACGCCATTTTGGATTAAAAACTTTACAAGATTTATAATTTCTTCAAAACTTAGAATTTCGGTGCGCGGTAGAAAATTTTGATTTTCCGACATACAATATTGGCACCTTAAATCACACCTATCGGTTAGCGATAGGCGAATATAATCAATATTGCGGCCTAAAATATCATACATTGGCTTTATGTTACAAAGTTTGCAAATTTAATCAATGAGTGCACTTTTTAATACCCTAAAACACTTCAAGCCCATCATCGCGTACAATGGCATAGATTTTTATATTTGCTTGCCTTGCCGCATCTATTGCAAGCCTTGAGGGGGCGGAGATTGCGCATAAATTGGCGCATTTAATTGCGGCGCATTTTTGCACCAAATCAATTGAAAGGCGCGATGTCATTAAAATTGCACCCTTTTGCGCATCTATATTTTGTACCAATAATGCACCATTTAATTTATCAAGTGCATTATGGCGCCCAATATCTTCGCGCACTAAAATCACGTCACCATTTTCATCCATAAAACCTGCGGCATGGGCGGCATTTGTGGCTTTGTTTATAATTTGAAATTCACGCATTTTTGCCATTGCATTAATGATTATTTGCGGTTCAAAACTTTTATTGGTTTCTAATTTTTCAAGATTTGGCAATGCCGCATCCAAACTATCAATTCCACAAAGTCCACAACCAACAGGGCCAAGTTTCAAATTTCTTTGACGTGTAAAATTAGCGGCAACATCATTTTGCAATCTAATTCTAAGCTCTAACCCCTTATTATGATTGATGATTTCAATTTTTTCTATTTCATCTTTATTTTTGATTATGCCTTCGCAAAAACTAAAACCGATTGCATAATCTTCTAAATCATTGGGGCTTGCCATCATTATGGCGTGGGTCGTGCCATTATAGGTTATGGCGATTGCAATTTCATTTGCAAGATTGCGTTTTGCGTTATTCCAACCCTGCCCAATGATGAATTTAGTATTTTCAAATTCCTTGTAAGAATTCATTTTGCGTGGCCTATATGGCGATTTTCATCGGAAAATTTTGAATATTTTTTCTGATATTCGGTTTCGCCATTGGTTTTGGAAACTTGCACCGCCGTTACCTTATATTCGGGGCAATTTGTGGCCCAATCGGAAAGTTCAGTGGTTATCACATTAGCCTGTGTATCGGGGTGGTGGAAAGTTGTATAAACCACACCCGCCGATACCCTATCCGTGATTTTTGCGCGCAATGCAGTTTCGCCAGAACGGCTTTGAAGTTTTACAAAATCGCCGTCAATAATTCCGCGAATTTCGGCATCAATTGGGTTTATTTCCAATAAATCTTCATCATGCCATTTTTGATTTGGTGTTCGCCTTGTTTGTGCCCCAACATTATATTGCGTTAAAATCCGCCCAGTAGTTAGTAAAAGCGGGAATTTTGGCCCAGTTTTTTCCAAGGTTGGCACATATTCGGTTATGATAAATTTACCTTTTCCATTGGCGAATTTGTCAATATGCATTATTGGTGACCCTTCGGGATGTGTATCATCACACGGCCATTGAACCGAACCCAATTTTTCAAGTTTTTCGTAATTCACACCCGCAAATGATGGCGTTAATTCGGCGATTTCATCCATAATCTCACTTGGGTGATTATAATGCCAATTCATTCCCAATGCTAAGCCGAGTTTTTGTGTGACTTCCCAATCCGCGAGGCCATTTTTGGGCTGCATGACTTTGCGCACCCTTTGAATGCGCCTTTCGGCATTGGTAAAAGTGCCATCTTTTTCCAAAAATGTGCAACCTGGCAGAAAAATATGCGCATAATTGGCGGTTTCGTTTAAAAATAAATCCTGCACAATCACACATTCCATATTGGCAAGTGCCGATGAAACATGATGTGTATTTGGGTCTGATTGAAGAATATCTTCGCCTTGGCAATAAAGCGCCTTGAAATTCCCTGCCACCGCTTCATCTAGCATGTTAGGAATTCTTAGACCAGCGACATTAGATAATTTTGCGCCCCATTTTTCTTCGAATGTGGCGCGAACCGCATCATCACTAACCGAACGATAGCCTGAAAATTCATGCGGGAAAGAACCCATATCGCATGAACCTTGAACATTATTTTGACCGCGCAATGGATTAACCCCAACCCCTTTGCGCCCAATATTGCCCGTTGCCATTGCAAGATTGGCAATTGCCATGACCGTTGTTGTACCTTGCGAATGTTCGGTAACACCCAATCCATAATAAATTGCGCCATTGCCTGATATTGCATAAAGCCGTGCGGCGGCGCGAATATCTTCTGCATTAACGCCGCATAATGGCGCGATATTTTCAGGGCTGTGGCGGGCATCTGATACAAATTCTGCCCATGCTTGATATTCATCAATATCGCATTTTTGATTGATAAAATCCCTATCAACCAAATTTTCAGTCACAATCACATGCGCAAATGCAGTTACCATTGCAACATTAGTTCCAGGGCGCAATGGTAAATGATAATCGGCCTTTATATGCGGGCTTTGCACCATATCAATGCGGCGCGGATCAATGACAATTAATTTAGCCCCTTCCCTTATGCGCTTTTTAAGGCGCGAGGCAAAAACAGGATGCCCATCTGTCGGATTTGCGCCAATTATAATTGCAACATCAACATGTTCAACACTATCAAAATCTTGCGTTCCCGCCGATGTGCCAAAAGCCTGTTTTAGGCCATAGCCAGTTGGCGAATGGCAAACCCGCGCACATGTATCAACATTATTAATACTAAAACCAGCACGAATTAGTTTTTGCACCAAAAAAGTTTCTTCATTGGTGCAGCGTGATGAAGTAATGCCGCCAATGGCCTTATTGCCATATTTGCTTTCAATTTCGCGCAATTTTTTGGCGGTATATTCAAAGGCATAATCCCAATCTACTTCTTGCCAAGCATCGCCAATTTTTTCGCGTATCATGGGTTTTAATATGCGGTCTTGATGTTCAGCATAGCCATAGGCAAAGCGCCCTTTTACGCATGAATGCCCGCGATTTGCCCTGCCATCCTTATAGGGAACCATGCGCACCAATTCATCGCCCCGCATTTGTGCCTCAAATGTGCAGCCAACGCCGCAATATGCGCAAGTTGTGATTTTTGAATGCTCTGGCTGCCCAATTTCTACAACCGATTTTTCAATCAAAGTGCCAGTTGGGCAGGCATTAACGCATGCGCCGCATGAAACGCATTCGCTATTAAAAAAATCCTCATTCACACCTGCATTAATGTGTGATGCAAAACCACGGCCATCAATTGAAAGTGCAAATGTCCCCTGCACCTCCTCACAGGCACGAACGCAGCGTGCACAGACAATGCATTTAGAAGGGTCAAAATCAAAATATGGGTTTGATATATCCTTGGCCTGCCCCAAATGATTATGACCCTGTTCAAAGCGCACATCACGAAGGCCAACCGCGCCCGCCATATCTTGAAGTTCGCAATCGCCATTTGCCGCGCAGGTTAGGCAATCAAGTGGATGATCGGAAATATATAATTCCATCACCCCACGCCTTAGTTTTTTTAATCTTTCGGTTTGGGTTTTTATTTCCATTCCCGCCGCTATAGGCGTTGTGCAAGATGATGGCGTTCCTGTCCGCCCCTCTATTTCCACCAAACAAAGACGGCATGAACCATAGGGTTTCACAATATCGGTTGCGCATAATTTGGGAATATTTATGCCAATGTCGGATGCCGCGCGCAAAATTGATGTGCCTTTAGGTGCGCGCGCTTTAAAGCCATCAATGGTAAAATCGACCATTTCACCATCAATATGGGGGGTTCCTTTGTCCTTTGTATTCATATTAGACATTTTTACCCCTCCATGCCTTGATTGCGCTTTGCACTGGATAAGGTGTGAAACCGCCAAGCGCGCAAAGCGAGCCAAACTTCATAGTCTCGCATAGGTCATCAACCAATTCATATTGGTTTTCGCCTGCAATAATCCTGTCCATAGTTTCAACACCGCGCGTTGAACCAATGCGGCAGGGCGTGCATTTTCCACAGGATTCATGGGCGCAAAATTCAAAGGCAAAGCGCGCCATTTTTAGAAAATCAATTGTGTCATCAAACACAACCAAAGAGCCGTGACCCAAAATTCCGCCTGCCTGTGCCAAGGTTTCATAATCAAAAATCAAATCAAGATTTTCACTTGTGAAATATGCGCCCAATGGGCCACCAATTTGCACCGCGCCAAATTCGCGCCCTGATTTAACACCGCCACCAATTTCATAAATTAATTCGCGCAATGTCATGCCAAATGGTAATTCATAATAACCGCCATTTTTTACATTGCCCGATAATTGAACTGGAATTGTGCCAAGGCTTCTGCCAGTGCCAAAGCCCGCATAATGCGCGCCGCCATTTAAAATTATTGGTGCAATTGCGGCAAAACTAAGGACATTATTCACTAAAGTTGGCTTGCCAAATAGGCCTTCTAAAGCAGGAATTGGCGGTTTGGCGCGTACCATTCCACGCTTACCCTCTATGGATTCCAAAAGCGCAGTTTCTTCGCCGCACACATAAGCGCCAGCGCCAACAAAGACCTGAAGGTCAAAATCTTCTAATAATCCACGTGCTTTTGCAATCTCAATTGCCGCTTTTAATAGTTTGATTGCAATGGGATATTCGGATCGAATATAAATATAGCCGACAGATGCGCCCAGAGCAAAACCCGCAATTGCCATTGCCTCAATAAGGCCGAATGGGTCGCCTTCCATAAAGGCGCGGTCGGCGAAATTACCGCTATCGCCTTCATCGGCATTGCAGATTATGTATTTTTGGTTTGATTGCACATCCTTTACGGTTTGCCATTTTATTGCGGCAGGAAAGCCTGCGCCGCCGCGCCCCCTAAGACCTGAAATTTTGATTTCATCAATGGTCTTTTGCGCCCCTATTGATTTGGCTTTTGCTAAAGCTTGCGCGCCGCCAAGTGATAAAAAGACATCATAATCTAATGGCGCATTTATTCCGCAGCGCGAAAATGAAAGGCGATTTTGCTTTTTTAATAATGGTAATTCATCGACAATTCCCAAATATTTTGAATGGGATTTTGAAAAGCCATTTGCGATTAATTGGTCAATATCTTTGGACGAAATTGGGCCAAAACCATGACGTGCGCCATCAATTTCAACCTCTATCAAAACTTCTAAAAAATGAAGGCCGCGTGATGAGTTGCGAATGATTTCATGGCCAGATTGCGTAATTTTTTTCGAGATTAAATCTGCACCTAGTGCAAGTGAAATACTATCTTGGGGAATAAAGATTTTCATTCATCACCCCCAAAATTTGCAATCAATTGACCATTTTCCAATGCCGCAGGGCCACGCGAACAAAGGCCAAGGCAAAAGATTTTTTCAACCAAAACACCATTTGAGTTCTCGCCCCATACAAGACCATTTTGTGTTAAATACTCATCAGCATTTTGCGCACTTCCCTGTGCCTGACACGCCTCGCCACAACATATTTGGATATGCGACTTTTGGGGCTTTTTTTTGAAATCTGAATAAAAACTAACGACACCCCAAACTTCTGCACGCGACAGATTTAAATATTTTGCGATAATTTCAATATCATCTTTTTCAATTATACCATTTTCATGAATTATTTCGTGCAAAATCGGGTTTAGGGAGCATTGAACAGCTTCATATTTTTCAATTATATTTTTTATCGCTATTTTATTATCGGGTTCCATTCCATCCTCGTAAAAGCATTATTATGCATTTGCGATAAAATGCAAACATTTCTTGATGGCCCTAAATTTTATGCCCATTTTTTTGGATTATAAATAATTCATTAGACTTTACGGGCCGCTTGGATTTTATCAAACACCCTAAGAAAATTACCACCCATAAATTTAACTACATCAGCTTCATTCATTCCGCGCCTTAATAATTCTGAAACCACCAATATAAGATCAACATATTTGGTTACAACTGGTTTGTAATTGGCCCCCATATCTGTCCCTATTGAAATGGCATCAGTTCCAACTTTTTGTGAAAGTTCAAATATTCTATCGACAAAGCCACTAATTGTTGAAATTTTCACGCCTGTCGGCCATGCACCAATGATACCGCCGCCTTTTACAATTGCTTGCGCTAATTCATTTGAAATAAAGCGTGGAAATTCCCCCGAAGCACCACCATTAATATGTGTATGCGAGCAGATAACCGGCACGGAAACATTCTCCAAAGCCTTAAATGCCGTAGGTTCTGCTGCGTGCGCTAAGTCAATTATTATACCCTGATTTTGCATTTCTTTTACCGCGGCAATTCCAAATTCAGTAAGGCCACCGCGAATTGGAGTTTGGGTTTGAATATCGCCAATCTCGCTTGCAGTATAATGAACAATTGTAACCGACCTTATGCCATTATCATAAATCTCTTTGATACGTTCGATTTTACCCTCAAGGAAATCTGCGCCTTCAAAAGTTAGAATTGCGCTTAAAGCATGATTTTTTATGGCTGCTCTTATATCATCGGGATTTAGCGCAATATTTATTTTATTCTTTGTAAGTACCTCTTTTATGTGTTTTATTTGGCGCCCATAGCTTTCCCATGCTTCACCTTGTGCAAAATTGCGCGCATTATAAAGACTGCCAGATTTCTTCATTCCCAATATATCAATATCGGCAACACCGGCGAATGCGACAGCGGACATTTTTGTCTCTTGAATATCGGCAATCGCCTTCTCTTCAAATGTGTTTCTAAGAAGGGTTCTTATCCAAAATGGCAAAGACGTATTTTTTGAATCTTTTACAAAAAACCGCCCAGGATGGGCATGTGTGTCAATCATTGGATTTTGATTGATTAGTTTTTTTGCCTTTTCGATAAATTCGGCATTTGGTTCAAATCCAATTTTGTCTTTATTTGCTTTCGCTCTCCACGCTATAAAGCCCCCAATTCCCAAAACAGAAAGTGAAGCACCGCCGATAATTAATTTACGTCTGTTCACGCGCTTTCCCTTTTTAATTTTTTGCTTTTAATTTTAGTATTTCAAATCAATATGTATATTTCCAATCAATATCAATTAATGATTTGATTTTTTAATCCAAAAGACCACTATTTATCCAATTGGAATTTATTTATAATCATTTTATGAGTAAACCTTATGTCATTTTAAACATATTATGCGGCGGACAAGGAGCAAGAATCGGTGGCAATAAGCCATTATATCCATATAAAAGCACCCCATTAATTGAACATTCAATAGCAATATTGACGCCCCAATGTGATGAAATCATTTTATCAATTAATGACAAACAAAACCCAATAATCCCGATATTACAAAAATATGATTTGAATATGGTTTTTGATGAATTTCAAAACCTTGGCCCGATGAGTGGAATATTGGCTGGCATGAAATATTCATTGGAAAAAATGGCAATGAAAAAACGCGACATAATTTATCTTAGTGCACCATGCGACATGCCATTATTGCCAAATAATTATGTTAAACGCCTAATTAATTATGATAGCGAGACGGCAACTTTTTATAGTGGTCAACGTGATTATCCATTATGCGCGAAATTCCCACTTACCTATATTTCGGTTTTAGAAAATAGATTGAAGTTAAGTGATAAAGGCCTTGGGGCTTATTGGTTCTTGAACGAAATAAGTGCAAAGCCTGTCAAAATTGAAAATGAAGGCGATTTTATGAATATCAATTCACCAATAATCACTTAACGAATTTAAAAATAAACCCCGCAATTGCGGGGTTTATTTATCTATCACCTTCTAAAATTTCCAAAGGGTTTGGCTTTGGTTCGGCAATTTTATTTAATATATTTGTATCACGGTGGCGGAAAAGTTCTTTTTGCCCCTTTACCTTTAACATTGTATCGGAAACATAAGACCATGTACCATCATCATTAAAAGTGATTTCAATTGTATATTCTTCGGTCTTAAACGCCATTTCAAGAAAACTATTGGCGCAAATGCCATATTCGGTTTCACCGCGTTTTGCACTTAGTTTTATTTTCTTATCACCCGCTTTTGCATAACCAGACGCAATCGCAACAAGGCCGCGCGGGATAGCAATTGTTTGCAATATCAAACCTGTTTCTGGTTCATATAGCCAATAACCAACTTGATCATGAAACGTAATTGCTTCTTCATCTGTATTGACCTTTAAATGATATCTTAGGCCGTAAAAAAGCTGTGGCCCATTGGCTTGGGGGTCAATCGGCTCCATGACAATACGCTCTTTAAATTTGCGTGTTTCGGGGCCATCTTCTTTCGGGCTTACGTCAACGCCTTTTGTACCTTCCCATGTTCCTGCAAGTCTAACCAATGGCCCTAAATTTGCCAATGTATTTGAATCTACATCCTCTGGCTCAGTGAAAATATCAATTTTTTTGCCCATTAATTTTTCCCTCTATTTGAAATAAATATACTTTGCATTTCATTATAGCAATGTGATTTTTAATTTATTTTTCTTTAGAACAGCTACTGATTGGTAAGAAAAATGAAAAAGGATATAACAAAAAGGCCCCAAATTCATGGGGCCTTAAATCTTTTATAAAGTGCTGTTTAAATTATGCTATTGCAGGCTTACGGGCGTAATAGCCGTATGCAGCAATTAATGCATAACAAATCGCAGGAATTGTAAGTGCAAGTGCAATACTATGTGTCATATCTGCTGCAACACCGGTAAGCGGCGGAATAATCGCCCCCCCAACAATTGCCACACAAATAATACCCGAACCGTCCGCAGCGCGTTTTCCAAGCCCTTCACAGGCAAGGCTGAAGATAGTTGGAAACATGATTGAATTCATCAAACCAATTGCCAATAATGAATAACCCGCAACAACACCTGTTGAATTCGCCGAAATCAAAATCAATGCAATTGCGCCTGTTCCAACGCTTGCAAGAATTTTACCAGGGCTAAAAATTCGCAAGAAATATGAACCAATGAAGCGTCCAACCAGTGCGCCACCCCAATAAAGTGGAATATGTTTACCTGCAGCTTGCTCAGAAAGGCCTAAAATATGGCTTTGCATTAGGTAGTTTACGATGAAAGAGCCAATTGCAACCTCTGCCCCCACATAAAGGAAAATACATGCCGCGCCAAAGCCAAAACGTTTTTGTTTTAATAAATCAAAGCTTTTGAAAAATGAGCTTTCTTCATGTTTTTCACCTTTTAAACGATTGCGGTTCATCCAAACCACGCCCGCAACAATCAAAAGCGCAATCGCAAGGCCAAGATATGCCTTAACAACAACTTGTGTTTCAGCCATGCGATAAGCTGCAAGCGCAGCCGCATCAAGGGTTTTTGGATCGATTGTAGCAAGGCTTCCAAGAATCACGATTGAGCCAAAATAAGGAAAAATTGTGGTTCCCAATGAATTGAAAGCCTGTGCAAATGTAAGACGACTATGGGCGGTTTTTGGCGGCCCAAGTAATGAAATTAGTGGGTTTGCAACCACTTGAACAATCGTAACACCACTTGCAAGAATGAAAAGTGCCATCAAAAATACAGAAAATGTTGCGCTTTTTGATGCTGGAATAAACAATAAACATCCCGCCATCATGGTCAAAAGCCCCGCAACAGCGCCGCGCATATAACCAATCTTTTTTACCAATGCTGCGCCTGGAATTGAAATCACAAAATAGGCCGCAAAAAATGCCGATTGAACCAACATCGCTTGGCCATAATTTAATGTGAATAGGTCTTTTAATTTTGGAATGATTACATCATTCAAACTTGTGATGCCGCCAAAAATAAAAAATAATGCCATCACAAAAAGGCGAAGTTCTGGTGCATCAATATGCTGCCCCTCATCGCTTTGGTTTTCGTCTATTGTACCTGATATATTTGCCATCTATGCCTCTCCCGTTTTAGTATTTATATTAATTTTGAATTTTCCTATTTAGTTTTGTCAGAACTATTGCAAGCAATGCAAGCGGTATAAGCAATACTAAGAATGCCCCTTCGCCGCCAATTGTGCCAAAAACCCTACCAACTATTATGCTTCCTGCTGTGCTTCCTGTTGCTGAAAATGAGATTATTAAGGCAGACATTGATGCATGCTGTTTTTCTGGAAGTGATGATAGGATTATTGAATTTAATGTTGGATATATTGGCGCAATAAAAAAGCCAAGCGCCGGAATAATATAAGTTTGAATTGGCGCATGTAACCATGACGAAATATTATGATTAACATGTGGCGGCCATATTACAGATAATATTATAAGCAGCATTGCAATAATTACTGAAAGCAATATTGGCATAAACCAATTAAAACGCCTTAAAATTATGCCATATAATATGCGCCCCAAACCAGATGCGGCCGCCATCACTGATCCAATTTCAATTGCAAGGCTTGGATCAAGTTTTAAGATTTCGCGATTAAATGTCGGAAGCCATGTTGATATGCCCTGCTCCACTAGAACATATAAAAATGCGCCAAGTAGGAAAAATATCGTAAAGCCATAAGCCATTAATTCCTTTGTTGCGCTTACAAAGTTAACAGCTTCGATTTTGTCGCTTTTTTCATAGACCGGAAGCTCGTTGAAAAGCCAAATAATTATTGAAAAAACACTTATGCCAGCAAGAAGCCAATATACATTAAGCCAATGTAGCGATGTTTGATTTATATCGTCGACAAAATGCGCAAAAATCCATGCGCCGATTAAAACGCCAAACATAAACATGCCCTCAACGATTGAAGTAAGTGCGGCATGTTGTTTTTTATCTTTAGTAATCAATCCGATGCATGGATAAACAGAGACTTTGATGAAAACAAAACTTATACCCACCAAAACAAACATTATTTTTGCGGTAGTGAATGATGGGAAAAGCGGCATAATTATACATGCCAAAATAGTAGTAATCAAAGCGCCAATAATGATTTTCTTATAACCAAAACGAAGCGCAATACCCGCCGCAAAGACACTTACAATTACGGCAGGAATATCTTTATAACCATCAAGGATTGAGGCGGCATTTTTTGAAACACCCAAAGATAATATTGATTGTGATATTACCGCGCCCACAGAGGATAATAGGATTGCATAATATATATACAAAATCACAAGTGCAAACTGGCGATATAGTTGCATTATCCATCCCTTGTAAACGTTTCCACACCTTGATTCTTTTATATTATATTTAATCATGATGCTAGAGCGTGTGGATTTAATATTCCAACACGCTCTAGCCATATTTTAATTTAGGATAATGTCGTCAAGTTTTACCCGTATAGTTTGAACAGGTTGCGCAGATGATTTTGACAAAGAAATATCATATAAACCGCCTTTAATTACCCATTTGTGCAAATTAGTGTCATAGACAGCAAGGGTTTTTGGATTAATTTCAATCATCGCATTTTGTTTTTGCGATTTATTGACCAAAAGCTTTTTATATCCAACCAAGCGTTTTGGCGCTTCCCATCCGCCATTGATTGGCGCGGCATAAATTTGCGCAATTGCTTTACCATCAATTTTTGAAGTGTTTTTCACGCTAAAACTAACACTTACTTTTGATTGGTTTGCTTTCACCATCAAATTTGACATCTCAAAATTTGAATATGAAAGACCGTAACCAAATGGGAAAAGTGGTTTTTGATTGGTTTTATCAAGCCATTTATAACCAACAGCTGCCCCTTCAATATTATAATCAACGCTTACGCGCCCCTTTAATTGGCTTGGGTTATTAACGGCAATTCCAACTTCATCACCGCCAAGTTTTGGGCGCGGTAATTGGTCAACTGATTGAACAAAACTTGCAGGAAGTGCGCCAGATGGATTAACCTCCCCGCTTAAAACGCGCGCAATCGCAGCGCCGCCAGAAGAGCCAGGATACCAAGCCTCTAAAACTGCGCCAACTTTATCAAGCCATGGCATAATAATAGGGCCGCCAGTTTGCAAAACCACAATTGTGTTTGCATTATTTGATGCAACTTTATCTATCAACGCATCGGCATTATTTTGAAGATTTAAATTGGTGACATCAACGCTTTCACCGGTCCATTGATTGCCAAAAACAATTGCCAAATCGGCTTTTTTTGCAAGCTCTGCAGCTTTGCTTAAATCTTTACCATCATAATAAGTGATTTGTGCTTTGGTTAGTTTTTGTAATTCTTTCATAGGCGATGAGGGATAAAAGACCATTGGCCCCGGAAATTCACTTGGCCCTTCATTTGGAACTGCCATCCCACCAACAGGATAAACTTGGGAAGAACCACCGCCAGATAAAACGCCTTTATCAGCATGACCACCAATTATAATGATGTTTTTTACATTTTTAGCAATTGGTAAAAGATTGCGTTCATTCTTCAAAAGAACAATGCCTTCTTCTGCTGCAGCTTGGGTTATTTTACCATTTGCGGCATAATCAATTTTATCAGATTGGTCGCCATTAAGCGGATTTTCAAACAATCCATTTTCACTCATGGCATATATAATACGATAAACCATATCATCTAAACGTGCTTCTGAGACGTGGTTATTATTCACCGCTTCATCCAATGCGCCCGCAAAATATGGTGATTTATCGAACGGATAACCTGATTGCTGATCAAGGCCGCGATTTGCCGCAGGTATTGTTGAATGGGTTGCACCCCAATCAGACATTACATAACCTTTATAGCCCCATTCTTTTTTCAAAACTTGATTTAATAACCAGTCATTTTCACATGCATAATCGCCATTAACACGATTATATGAACACATTACAGAACCAGGGTTTCCAATTTCATTGGCAATTTCAAATGCCAATAAATCAGATTGGCGTGCCGCCTGCTCATCAATTTTAACGTCAATTGTAAAGCGATTAGTTTCTTGGTCATTTAATGCATAATGCTTTAAAGTTGAAATCACATGATTTGATTGAATGCCTTTAATTGCATTGCCCGCAATATTTCCTGCAAGAAGTGGATCTTCGCCAGTATATTCAAAATTACGCCCATTGCGTGGTTCACGAAGAAGGTTTGCACCGCCCGCAAGCATAACGTTAAATCCCGAAAGTCTTGCTTCGCTTCCAATCATTGCACCGCCTTTAAAGGCAATTTCATCATTAAATGTTGCCGCAAGCGCAATTCCTGATGGCAATGCACTTCTTCCACGCGGATTTGGCGATCTTTGTGTTGCAACACCGACACCAGCATCAGTTTGTGATTGCGCAGGTATTCCAAGGCGTGAAATACCTTCAATATAACCCGCAGAATTTGGCATACCATTTTTTGGCGCCGTGCTTTTCAACCATTCAGCAGTAGTTGAGAAATAGCCCATAAGCATTTGCAATTTCTCTTCGCGTGTCATTTTGCTTACAAGTTCTTGCGCTTTCTTATCATTGGCATTTTGTGCGGCATTTTGTGCATTCGCATTTTGCGATATTGCAATAGCGATAATTGCAACACAGCTTGCAAGTAATTGTTTTGTAGTTGAATTTTTCACGTTCACTCCCTTGATTATGCTTTGCAGTTTTTCTCTATGAACTGCTTTAAAGTTGGTAATGTTTTGACAAAATCATTCAATTCGGGACTGATTTTGTTTAAAAATGGAATTAATTCTTTGGCGTCCAATGCAGCGGCAAGGAAATTATAGCGTGCGGGGCGAACGCCCATTCCCTCAAAAATTGAATACCAAGAAGGGGCGCGAAATAATTCTTCTGGCCCAGTTTCACGAAGCGCGGCAGATTTTTTGAAAACTTCAATTTTCTCACTAAGGCTTTGCGGGATTTTTTGATTTTTGCACCAACGCCAAAATTCAGTATCTTCACGCATTGTAAGGCAATAATGGGCGATAATGAAATCTTTGATTTCGATATAATCATCAGCAATACGGCGGTTAAAATCACGCGCCAACGCTTCATCACAATTTTTATCTGGAAAATATCTAAAGAAGAAATCAAGTGTACGATAAACTAAATGAATTGCCGTTGATTCCAATGGTTCAATGAAACCCGATGCAAGCCCCAATGATAAAACATTTTTCGCCCAAATTTCTTTACGCATCCCCGATTGAAACGGAACAACCATAGGGTCGGTTATTGGTTTGCCTTTTATTTGCGATAATAAGGTTGCTATAGCTTCATCATCTGAAATAAATTTGGATGCAAATACATAGCCGTTACCAGAACGCGATTGTAAAGGAATTTGCCAACGCCATCCAAAATCTTGCGCCGCAGATGTTGTAAAAGCATCAGGTTCGCCAATATTTTCTGTTTGAACCGCTATTGCGCGATCACATAATAATTCATCAGCCCAAGAAATATAATCAACATCAAGGGTCTTACCAATTAAGAGCGCACGAAACCCCGTACAATCTACAAAAAAATCGGCATCAAGAATTTCGCCACGTTTGGTAATTAATGATTTCACAAAACCATTTTCGTGTGTTTCGACACGCTCTATCATACCTTCAACACGTTTTACGCCGCGCGTTTGCGCATGATTACGTAGGTATTTTGCCACTAATTTTGCATCAAGGTGTAATGCAAAGGCAGCATTAGTTATTGGGCTACCTTGCGCCCTGTTCGGAAGCATGAAGCGATTTTCACGCGCCATAACACTTGCGGGTGCAAAATCCTGTAAAGGTGTATCAAGACCGTTTTGGGTTGCAAAAAGCCATGCATTATAAAAATCAGTATTGCCAATATTTGAACCAATTTGACCAAATGGGTGAAAATAACTTTCGCCATTTTTATACCAATCATCAAATTTAATACCTAGTTTGAAACTTGCATGGCATTTTTGAATAAAATCTTGCTCATTAATTCCAAGGTTTCTAATAAGGCCAAGAAATGGTGGAATTGTTGATTCACCAACGCCAATTGTACCGATTTCTTCGGATTCAATAAGAATGACCTCCAAACGCTCTTTTGGAATATGGGTTGAAAATAATGCCGCCGCAAGCCAACCAGCGGTTCCACCACCTGCAATAATTATTTTTTTTATTTCATTATTTTGCATGAAATTAACCCGCTATATTATTACAATGATTGATGAATTGGGCATGTGACGGCGCACGCGAAACGATATTTTGAACATCAGAATTAATATGTGAAAGTGCGTTTTTAAAATTTTCACGCCCCATATTTTCAACCAATGGCTCGTGATTTTGTGGTAAAATCCCAAAACCTGAATACATTGCTAGCCATGAAATATGATGGAAAATTTCCCAAGAATAGCGCACAAAATGCCCGCGTTTTTTATATAATTCTATTTTCTCGCTTAAAGTATCTGGAATATCCATTTGCGCGACATAGCGCCAAAATTCACTATCACCGCGTTGATTAAGTTTGTAATGAAGAATTATGAAATCACGAACCCGTTCAAATTCTTTTTGCGCGATGCGATTATGTTCATGGATGATTTTCTCATCAATTCCATTAAAGGGAAAGAACATTTTAATTCGTTCAATGCCATTTTGAATAAGCGCGATGGCGGTTGATTCCAATGGTTCTAAAAACCCGCTACTTAATCCAATTGCGATACAATTTTTATCCCATGATTTTCTGCGCCCTGGGGTAAATTTTATAAGACGTGCATCATCAAGTTTTTGAGTTGGAAGATTTTCTTCCAAAATCTTTAAAGCTTCATCATCATTCATAAAATCGCGCGCAAAAACATGCCCATTTCCTGTTCGATGATTAAGGGGAATTTGCCATTGCCAACCTGCAGAATGCGCAGTAACTTTGGTAAGGGCAATCGGGTTTTCAATCTTCTTACTTGGCATTGCCCATGCGGCATTGGTTAAAAGGTATTTGTCATAAGATTCAAATTCATTACCAAGTGCCTTGCCAATCAATAAGGCTTCAAAGCCCGAACAATCGATGAATAAATCTGCTTCAATTGATTTTCCATCCTCAAGGATAATAGATTTTATAAATCCATTATCTTGATTTATTTCGATATTTTCAATTTTTGCATCAATATAATTTAGACCACGCGCCAAAGAATATTCTTTTAAAGTCTTTGCAAAAAGCCCTGCATCAATGTGAAGTGCCCAATCAAACCTTGCATAGATTGGTGTTGTCTCTTTTAAAGGGTCAGGAAGTGCAAATTTACCTGCTTTTGCCAAAGCCGCGCCAAGCGCCAAATTATCAAGGCCGCCATCTAATATTTCAGGTGAATAAGCGTTTAAATAGTGCCAGAAACCAACATTATTGAAATCATGCCCAAAACCACCAAATGGATGGATGAAACTTGAATCTTTATTTTTCCAGCCATTAAATTGAATACCAAGTTTTGCACTTGCACCAGTTCTTGCAATTATTTCAGCATCACTAATACCCAATTCATTATAAAAAGCCCGTATTGTCGGGATTGTGGCCTCACCTACACCAATTGTGCCAATTTTAGAGGATTCGACCAAGGTAATTTTAATATTTGCTTTTGCGTATGAATTAAGAAGGCTTGCCGCAGTCATAAATCCCGCAGTGCCACCACCTACAATTATTATATTTTTTATTTCAGCCACAAAAATTTCCCATGAATACGATTAAAATGATGATTTATTAAAGTCATAAATGCCAACAAACAACCAATTTAAATTATCAACCGAAAGGAAAATAAAAGGGTGATAATGATCTGGGCTCACTATCACCCTTCAAGTAGAAACTGCCCACAAACCTTACTGGGGAAGAAGAGTTTTGCTGTGGGCGATTTCAAAATCTACCACTTGGCGCGAACACCAAGTGTAAGCCTGCGTTCAAATTCATTTTGGAACGCAAATTGTTTGCTGTCTTTTGAGAAAGTATATTTATAAGTTTCAATTTCACCCGTTAAATTAGATGCATTGAAATAAACTGATACTTTGTCAGTAACATTGTATGTTGCGTTAAAATCAACAAAATTTGTCGCATCTGCATAGATTGGAACGCGGCTATTACCTGTCATAGTAACAACATTATTCAATCTTTCAGAACGATAATTGTATGCCAAACGCAATTGAACTTTGTCTGTTTGATACCAGCCAACCAAATTATATTGATGCTTAGAATTGTCATTAAATGGCAGTTTTTTACCATCTAAAGCCTTATCACGTTGCGACGAAGGTGAATAAGTATAATTCGTATCAACACCAAAATTGCTTAGCATTGTTGGAACATTCAAATCTTTGAATGCAATGCGTGTTCCAAGTTCAAGGCCTGAAACCTTGCCGCCATCCCCTTGAACAGGAAGGAATATAGGAACAGCCGCCGCAGGGCTTCCATCAGAGTTTTTGAATTGACCAGGGGTTGATAAAATCTGACCACCAGTAACAAAACTATCAATACTGATATAGAATGCAGCCGCGTGAACCATGGTTGCTTTACCAAGATACCATTCCCATGATGCATCAAAATCAGTTGAGCGCCATGGATCAAGATGAATGTTACCAGATGCAGAAGCACCAGAAACAATACGGCGATTATTTAGTGGGTCATCAACCGTATTGATTGTAACACCACCGCCATAATTACCAAGATCAAGCGGTTGCATGGTTTTGCTTGCCGCAAATCTTAGTTTCATGTTGTTTTTCAAATCAACATTCACGTTCAAAGATGGCAAAATATCGGTATAAGTATTTGTATCAACATAATCACCAACATCGGCATTTGTATCACCATAAGCCAAAGTTGCACCAGTTAGATTTTGGCGCGCAGTCAATGTTGTTTGAATAACATGAACACCAAAATTACCAGACACTATACCTTTTTCAAATTCTGCCGCGCCATAAGCTGATTTTTCAGACAAGCGAACATCATAAGATTGACCAGGAATGATAACGCGTACAGATTTTCCAAATACTTTCTCTTGGAATGCCACGATATCATCGAAATCATGCGGATCGACAGCCCAGAAACCAGGTATGCCAGATGCAACACCACCACCAAGATTAGTGATGAATTGAACATTATTATATTTGTTCAATGGTGTTGGTTGATTAACTGTATATCCTTGGAATACTCTTTGACCACTTATAGGATCAGTTACCCACTCACCTGCTGAGCATTGTGATTGGTTCATTACAACGTCAATTGCTTTCCATTGTGCCAGACAACCATTTGCAGGAACTGGCGCGCCAGACATTTGGATGCCTGTTCCAGCATAGAAGTTAGAGAATAAGTGGAATTGTGTAATTGATGTATCGCGATTTGAATAACGAACACCGCCATCAACTTTTTTGATAAAACCAAACAATGGATTATCAAAACGATAGTGACCGTCGGCGCGTGCAATATCCATGTCAGTGCTTGCATCATTATTGCCCTCAGAAGAGAAAGCAGCAACACGATATGAATCAAGGTTTTTCATATAGTCAGCAGTTGTCTTACCTGCGCCAAGACCACCCGGCGTTGTAAGAACTTTATCCCAACCTGAAAACACAGGTGATTTACCACCAAAATTCACATGCAATTGAGCATTTGAACCCATACCAAGAGGATTTGGATTAATGTAGCGACCACCAAGTGAACCAACAACATTGTTTGAATATTGACCAGCAAAATTCGCCGCAATTGCCGCTGAATAGAATGGGCCACGGGTTCTATCTGCACCATTACGGAACAAAGTAAAGCGGTTTGGATCGTTTGGATCAATTTGCCAATTAGACAAATCACCCTGAACCTGTCCATTCATGCTAAGGCGGTTTGCACTTGCCTTAATGAAGCGTGTTTCTGCTGTGAAATTACCACCTTTGTCATATTTTAATTCAAGATTGTAATTTTTTGCTTCTGAATTATTTGTGCGATTAACAGTGAATGAATTCAACCATTGTGCATTAATATCATATTGCGAAACATTTACCCAAGGCGTTCCATTTGCATCTTTTAAGCCAGTTGACGTTGATGCAGTTGGTGTAACCCAGCTAGAGAATACAGCACCATCCCAACGGTTTGAAATATTCAAACCGACAGAGCGATTATGCTCTTCAAGTTTTGTATAAAAGCCTTCAGCAGTAAGCGTAAAGCCTTCGCCCAATTTCGCTTCAAATGCACCAGAAACACCAAGGCGTTTACGTTGAATTTGTCGATTATAAACCTCAAAACCATGTGGCGCGATATAATTGTTTGCTTTACCAGCACCCCAATCATTTTCAGAGAATACACCACCGCCATAACCAGAGTAATTGTCACCCAAAGTATTGTCGCTATAAGCAGCAGCAGCCATAAAGCCAACTTTGTCATTGCGCCAATTAGCAAGACCATTTACCGCAAAATCATTACCATCAGAATATTTACCTTTGGTACCATCTGCGCCACCTGTTAAGGTAAGACCTTGGTCAAATTGGAATGGGCGGCGGGTTTTAAGATCAATTGTACCAGAAATACCAGCAAGCGGCGTGCGCGGGTCAGTTGATTTATAAACCAAAACCCCACTCATCAATTGTGATGGAACGTCAAGGAAGTTTGCTTGCGCCTGACCAATATTGCCAGCAGATAAATATTGCTCGCCATTGAAAAGGGTAACAGTTTGCGCCAAGCCACGAAGGTTTACAGTTGAACCCTCCCCTGCATCACGGCGTATTTGAACACCTGGTACACGCTGCAATGAATCTGCAATTGTAACATCTGGCAATTTACCAATATCTTCAGCTGATATTGCTTCTACTTGCGCGATTGCATTCTTCTTTGCAGAAACTGAACGTAATTGCGAACCGCGAACACCCTTTACCACTACAGTATCAGATTGCTCCTTGGTTTTTGCGTCTTGCGCACTCGCGCTTCCGACAATTGCAATTGCCGAAGCTGAAGCCATTAAAGCTACAAGCTTTAAGTGGGCGTATTTTTTTTCAGAAAGTTTATTCATTTATCTCCCCTGATACATTTTTTCGCCATGAACTTTACGCCACAGCTAAACAAATACCAAATATAGCAACGCACAGGACACGAAAATGTCCAGCAGACAATTAATATTTTCCTTGGAAATTAGGCCTATTTTCAACGCGCAGTTGAAAATTTTGGCAAATCTCCTCCCGTTTTTTGTTATTTGTTGAAAAATATATGTAGCATAAATTTCATCATGTCAACTAAATTGTCATCGATGTCATTTTAAATGTCCTTGACATATAATTTTTGCTGTGTAGTGGATATTACACAGACAATATAAAATAAAGTATCGGCATTACGGCGCATGGCCACTATTTACGACGTAGCAAAAAAAGCAGAAGTTTCATCAAAGACCGTTTCACGTGTCATCAATGGTGATTCTAAAGTTAAAGAATCAACGCGCGAATTAGTTTTAGAAATAATGCGCCAATTAGATTACAGGCCTAATCAACAGGCGCGTCAATTAAGACTTGGCGGAAAGTCAGGTATTGGATTGTTACTTGAAGACCCTGATAGTGGATACCAAACCAGATTTCAAAGTGCGATGCTTCACGCCGCCATGGAAGCTGGGCGTTATTTATCCGTAGAGCTTTTCACACATTTACAAGATAATTGGAAAACCCATCTTTCAAGGTTTATAAAAGATTCTAATATTTCTGATTTGATATTATTACCAACACAATGCGATTTTGGCCCTTTGCGCGATTTTTTAAGGGAAAATAATGTCAATTGCGTTTTAATATCGCCCACACATCTTGATAATGACTTTGTTTCAATTGCAATGGATGAACGACTTGCCGCGCGCGAGATAACGGAATATCTCATTAATATAGGACACCGTAAAATAGCACATATTTCAGGTCATCCTGATCACGCAGCTTCACTATTGCGGCGCCAAGGTTTTTATGAAGCCTTTGAAAAACATAATCTTCCGCGCCCGCGTGATGAATATGTTGTTCAAAGTGATTTTCAATTTAAAACCGGCCTAAAAATTGCCGAAGAATTATTAAATACTGATGATTTACCAACCGCGATTTTTGCATGTAATGACGAAACGGCGGCTGCGGCCTGTTCTGCGGCCCATAAAAGAGGGTTGAGAATTCCCGAAGATATGGCAATTGTTGGGTTTGACGATGTATATCTTGCAACGGCAATATGGCCATCACTTACAACAGTACGCCAACCATATTTAGAAATGGCAAGACGCTCCATAAGCGTTCTTGCACATATGCGTGAAAAATCATCGGAAAGTGATGTTCAACTCCGTCATGTTTTACCATATTCTATTATAGAGCGCGAAAGCTCATCCCTATCACCAAAGGGTGAAATTTAGGGATTAATCAGGAAAATCACCAAATCCAATTTTGAATTTTAATCGTATAGAATTTATAATCAAGGAATTATAAATATGATTAAGTTTGAAAACGGGCAAAAAAAAATTCCATTTTATTGGGAATTATTCATAAATCAAATTCATAAAAATTGGCACGTTGGAACTTTAGAAATTGAAATCACAGGTCATGGAACAACAATTTTAGAAGGCAAGTATGAAAGCGATAAGCCGCAATTTGCGCATTTAAAAATCAATAATTTTCGCGCTATCCGAAGAATCCTATTCTCTGGTGATATAGGCCTATTTGAAGGTTATAAGAATAATGATTGGGAAACCAAGGATTTATATGCACTTTTAAATATTATCTCATCAAATCTTGATGGCATAAGCAAAATTCAAAATAATGCCCCTTTAAAAACAACAATTAATCTTGCACTTCATTGGCTGCGCCCAAATAGTAAAAAGGGTTCACGCAAGAATATTTATTCCCATTATGATATCGGAAATTCTTTTTTTGAAAAATGGCTTGATAAAAGCATGACTTATTCTGCTGGAATTTTCGATAAATCCGAAGATTTGGAAAGCGCACAATTACGCAAATATGAGGAAATCGCCAAGAGTGTTGATTTAAAATCAGGTGATAATGTATTGGAAATTGGCTGCGGCTGGGGTGGTTTTGCCACTTATGCGGCCCAATATATTGGCGCAAATGTAACCTGCGTTACAATTTCCCAAGCGCAACATGATCACACATTAGAATTGATTAAATCACGCGGCCTTGAAGATAGGATTTCACTTAAATTATTAGATTATCGTGACATAGACGGGCAATACGATGCGATTGTCTCTATTGAAATGTTTGAAGCGGTTGGTGAAGCCTATTGGCCAATATATTTTGCAAAATTACAAAGCCTTTTAAAGCCAAATGGCAAAGCTGGCCTACAGATAATTACAATTCGCGATGATTTATTTGATGATTATCGCAATAATACCGACTTTATCCAAAATTATATTTTCCCTGGTGGCATGTTACCAAGCATTGAAAAACTTCATGAATTTGCCAAGGCGCATAATTTTACGTCATATATTCGCCGTAACTTTGGTTTCGATTATTATAAAACACTTATTGAATGGGGCAAGCGTTTTGAAAATGCATGGCACGAAGGTAAAATTATCGGCTTTGATATGAATTTCAAAAAATTATGGGATTTTTATCTTGCATATTGTGCTGCTGGCTTCAAGTCACAGCGAACCGATGTAGTTCATTTAGTATTATCAAAATAAAAAAGGGGCAAATGCCCCTTTTATTTTATTAGCTTTCTAGTAAGTAAAACTGCGAATAAACATGAAAATGTTGCCGCACTAACGCCCCAAATCATATCAATGAATGCAAGCTTTGAGCTGAAATCTTTAATAACCGAAAGTGCGGTTAAATCATATGTTGCGAATGCCACAAGGCCAAACATGGCTGCATCGCGTGCTAATTTCGCAATATTGACCGTAGCTTCAATTAGTCTTGGAAAAATTATAAAATGGCAAAGGCCAATTGAATACACAAGATAAAAACCCAAAGCAGCATAAAGGTTTGGATTTTTTGCCAATAAATCGCCCATAATAGGCTTATAAAGGCGATCAAGACTTATTATAAACCATAATGTATCAGCAATAATAAGCGCCAATAAAACTAATATAAAAGCAATAATTTTTTTCTTGTTCATTTAAATACGCGCAAATGGTTTAAGCAAATGCCCCAAAATTGTTTGTGGTTTAATTGGGCCGTCTTGATATACCAAACACAGGCAATCTTCATCGGCAAGCATGATTGGTGCATGGCTTATGCTGTCATCACAAACCACAAAATCACCGGCATTATAAGAATTATCACCATCTTTGAAACCGCCACTTAATACAAGCGTCATCTCACGCTTGGTGTGGGTGTGGGGCAATATATCCTGACCACCCTTTATCCATAAAAGATAGGTTTGGCTTTTATTTTTACCCTCTTCAATTGGTGCAATCCAAACATTTGGCCCAAGAAAATGGCGATTTTTTATTTCAATACCCGATAAAGTTGCCGGCAAATCAAAACCAAAAGCTTCAGATTTTGAAGGTTTCGCTTTTGGTATTTCAACATCTTTTAGTTCAATGCGCGCCAATGCCAAATCAAGTGCATCATCATTCATTTCAATACCATTGATATCATTTAATAATTCGCCGCCAGCAGCTTCAAAAACCGCAAGGGTTTTGGCACATTCAGCACATAAAGAGATATGAGTACGCACAATAAGATTTTCGCCAAATTCTAATTTATGGCAAACAAAATCCCAAATTATTTCATCATCCAAATGATGGGCGATTGCTTGGGGGTTCATTAAAATTCTCCAAAAATTGATTTAACCGCTTTTAAGCGACCAAGCGCTAATCTTAAGCGCGATTTCACTGTTCCTACTGGAATTGAAAGCGATTGTGCGATTTGTGAATGGGATAAATCTTCGTAAAATGATAATTTCAAAACTTGTAATTGCTCCTGCGGAAGCTGTTTTATTACTTCCTTGACTTGGCTAGCTGATTGTTCAGAAATCATTTTTTCTGAAGTGTCGGCTTCATAGCTTTCGGCCTGAATTTCATTATTAAATCTATCTTGGCGCTTTTGCTTGCGTATTGTGTCAATTTGCAAATTGCGCGCGATTGTGAAAATCCATGTGCTTGCTTTTGCTTTTTTGGGGTCAAATAATTGCGCCTTGCGCCAAACTTTTAACATTGCATCTTGTGCTATGTCTTCGGCTTCATTCGCCTTTGCACCCTGACCTATCATGAAAGATTTAATTTTTGGGGCAAATTGGGTGAAAAGCAATTTATAAGATTCACGGCAATTATTTTGCGCAATATTTAAAATTAATTGCTCTGCGTTTTCATGGGATTTAGTGGGATCACGCAATTCGAATTCTTCGCTTTTCATGTTTACCACATTTGCATAAATCATCGCGTTTTCCATAGCCTTTTTGTAATTCTAAGACTATTACGAGCGCGCCATACTTTTGGACCATATTTGAATTAAGTTTTTTCAGTGAACTTATTTCAAGCTTCAATCGTAAAACCCAATATAAAGAGGTTTTCAATGATTGATAGTACACAAAGCTATAATTCCCAAAATAAAATTCAAAATCGCAAAAAAATTGCAATCATTGGAAGCGGTATTGCGGGGCTTTCATGTGCATGGCACTTAAAAAATATCTGCGATATTACAATTTTTGAATCAGAAGCCCAAATTGGTGGCCATTCACATAGCGTCAATGTTGGTAATGCGCAAAATCCGCTTTGGGTTGATATGGGATTTATAGTATTTAATATTCCATGTTACCCAAATTTAGTGGCACTTTTTAAAGAGATTGGCGCACCACACCAATTAAGTGATATGTCATTTGGGGTAAGCGCGCGCACTGGCGAATTTGAATATTCAAGCCTTGGTTTAAAAGGTCTTTTTGCACAAATTAGCAATATCTTTCGCCCGCGAATGTATCAAATGATATTTGATATTCTTAAATTTAATAAAAACGCCCCAAAAGATTTTGATGCACGTAATGATAGTAATTTGAAGCTTGGTCAATATTTATTGAATAATAAATATTCCGAAGTTTTCATAAATGACCATTTATTACCCCAAGCAGCGGCAATTTGGTCATGTAGCGCGGATGAAATTATGAATTATCCATTTGGCGCATTCATCGGTTTTTTTGAAAATCATGGGCTTTTACAAATTAAAGACCGAATTTTATGGCGTTCTGTAATTGGCGGCGCACAGGCTTATATCAATAAATTAATGGCAAATTTTAAGGGCAATATTTATACAAATTGCCCAATAAGACGCATAAAACGTGAAAATTCAAAAGTAACATTATATGATGCTGACAATAAATCTTATGAATTTGATGATGTGATATTCGCAACACACGCCGATATAACACGCAAAATTTTAGGTGATGATGCAACCGAAGATGAAAAAAATATATTTGATAATTTCACTTATACAAAAAATTTGGTTGTGCTTCACCAAGATACAAATCTTATGCCAAAACGGCGCAATGCATGGGCAAGTTGGAATTATTTATCGCAAAACAAAAATAGCAAAAACCAATTATGCGTAAGCTATTACATGAATTTATTACAATGCCTTAAAACCGATATGGATTATTTTGTAACATTAAATCCTATTCGTGAAATTGAACCAGAAAAGATTATCAAATCCGTTACTTTCGAACATCCGTATTTTGATACCAACGCACTTAAGGCACAAAAGAAATTACCAACCATCCAAGGTGTTAAAAACACATATTTTTGCGGTTCATATTTTGGTTTTGGTTTTCATGAAGATGCCTTGCAATCAGGTTTGTTAGCCGCCGAAATGGTAAGCGGCGTAAAACGCCCGTGGGAATTTGATTTTTCAAAAAGCCGAATACCATTTGCCCCAATTTTGGAAACTATAAATGATTAAGCCATCAATATATTTTGGTGAAACTTACCACAAAAGATTTTTTCCAAAAATTCATGAATTGCGTTATCAAATATTTCAAATCATTATTGATTTAGACGATGAATTATCTGGGCTTAAATATTTTTCAAAAAATCGATTTAATCTTTTTAGTTTTTACGACAAAGATCATGGGCCAGTCCAAGGCGATAATATACAAATATTATCAAAACGAATTAGAATTTTTCTAGATAATAATAATATCGAAAATCATGATTGCAAAATTTATCTTATGGCAATGCCACGGGTTTTAGGTTTTGTTTTCAATCCTATAAGTATTTATTTTGTTGAAGATTCTTTGGGTGAAATTCGGACAATTTTATATGAAGTTAACAATACTTTTGGTGATCGTCACACTTACATTATAAAAACCCAAAAAAATATGATTATGCATGAAGCGAAAAAGCAACTTCACGTCTCCCCCTTTATGGATACAAAAGGGATGGAATATAGTTTTAAATTGCATTTGCCCGATGAAAAATTCCAACTTTCTATTAATCTAAATAAAGTTGAAAATGAGAAAAAAACTAAATACCTATTCGCTAGTTTTAAAGCAAATGCTTTAAAATTTGACGATAATGAACTTATAAAATTGTTCTTCAAATTGCCATTCATGACCCTTAAGGTAGTTTTTGGAATTCATTGGGAAGCATTAAAAATTATATTTAAAGGAATATTTTTAAAGCCCAAACCACCAACACCAAAATCATCCTCAAGCATTAATTAGGCCTTGATAAGCCTATAATGCGACACGAACCATTCTTGCCCTTTATTATATCCAAAAAGTCCTGCGGTAGCTAAGAAGAATAAACGCCATCTTTTAATCCAAACTACCCAATCATCGCCATAGGTTGATTTAAAAATCTTATCTATTTCATCTCGATTATTATCAAAATTCTCAAGCCATCCATAAGCAGTATCTGCATAATTTGTTCCTTCCCATTTGTAGCTTTCTTCAACTTTAAAAAGATTTGGGAAGTGATTAATCAAATCATGTGATGGCATTATACCGCCACTAAAAAAATATTGACCAATCCAATCGGCAGGGTCATCCACCGAAAACCTATATGAATGCGATTTATGGGTAAAAATATGAATGAATAAGCGCCCATCATTTTTTAGCCAATTGTGAACTTTGCCTAATAATTGTTCCCAATTTGACATATGCTCAAACATTTCAACTGAAACAACACGGTCAAATTTTTTCTCAATTGCAAAATCATTCATATCGCAAGTTATGATTTCAAGGTTTTTCAATGCGAACTTTCTAACCTGTCCCTCAATGAATTGGCGTTGGGAGTTTGAATTTGAAACCGAAATAATGCGTGAATTTGGATAATTCTTTGCCATATAAAGCGATAAAGAACCCCAGCCACAGCCAAGCTCAAGAATATCTTGCCCATCTTCTAATTGCGCATTTTTACAAGTTTCTTGTAATGCCTCAATTTCTGCATCATCTAAATCATTTGCATTCTTAAAAAGACATGAAGAATATTTTTTATTTTTCCCCAAACATAATTCAAAAAAGCGCGCAGGAACTTCATAATGCTGTTTATTGGCATCATCTGTATGAGTTGCAATTGGAAAATTTGCCATTTCGCGCGCGAATTTTTCTTCATTAATTGGTGTATTTTCAAGGCGCGTTTTTGTACGATTAACTAAAAACTCTATACCTGCCGCAATAACAGCATCAGGTAAAGGCGCGCGTTCTGCGGTTTTAATAATATTAGAAATCATATTCATGAAATCACCTCTATTTTGGGAACGGGAAAAATGGGCGGACAGTTTTCATATATTCTTCGAATTTTTCGCCACGACTTCTAAGCATATAGGCTTCAAGCGGTGGAATTCCTGACGCATAATTAAGCAAATAATACATCATGATTGGGGCAAATAATGCCATTATCGCCCATGAATTAAGTGATACAAAATCAAATGCGAAAAGACTTAATCCACACCAAAAAACAAATTCAAAGAAATAATTTGGGTGGCGGCTATATCGCCAAAGGCCAATATTACATATAGATTTTGGCGGATTTGCCGCTTTGAATTGGCTTAATTGATTATCTGCAACCGCTTCGCCAGCTAGTCCGATTATGGCTATTAATAATGCAATTGTATCGATTAATTGCCAATCACTATTAATTCGCTCAACACCCAATCTAACCGCACATATCAATACAAAGGCACAAACAGCTTGTATTTGCAGAAATAAGAATAAATTCAATGCAGCTTTTTTACCCCACGATTTTTTTAATTCATTATAACGCGGATCATCTGGAAGTTTTTGGGTTCTTCTAAAAATATATCCACCCAACCTTATGGCCCAAAAGACAACTAAAGAAGCAATAATTAAGTCACGCAAATCATTAAATGGAAAGGCCGTCAAAATGCTAAAAAAACCAATATTCAAAGCCCATATTGAATCAATATAACCACTTGAACCGGTTTTATTTTCTACAAAAAATGCTATTGCCATTATTAGTGACGAACCAAGAAATGAAATGACGTAAAAATTTTCCATTATTTGCCCTTTGAAAGCTTATACGGCAGCAATAGAAATATGGTTCATTAAATCTAAATTTGAAATTCGTACGTATGATTTAGGAAAGTGAAAAAAATGCAAAATATTAGGTTTCTTAAATTATCAATTCTTATTGCTATAATCTCACCGACCATTGTTAAAGCGGATGAAATTTCAATGTTTGGAAATTGGGCAAGATCTGACGGTATTGCACATGTTGCAATTTCAAAATGTGGACAGGATTTTTGCGCAAAAAATATTTGGATAAAACCAAATTGGAAAACCGAAAAAGTCGGTGATGTTTTAATTATGAAAATAAATAATAAAGGCGAAGGCCTTTATTTAGGCACCGCCTATGATCCCCAGCGCAATTTGAATTTGAAATTTAAACTAAATATCGAAGGCAATAAAATGACTACCAAGGGATGTATAATTGGCGGCTTATTATGCAAAACTGTTGGCTGGAAACGAATTTAAAATAAAAAGTAATCACCTTAGTTCGCTATATGGAACAAGGGCAGTCTGAAAATGGTAGAGTAGGAACAACAATGCCACTTACTCAATCTTCTGGCATTTTCACTTGTCAGCAACTTTCACTTATGAGTAAGACAAAATTCGTTCAAGACATGTATAGCCAATAATTCCAAACAATTGAGTAAGCCGAAAGATTAAAATATGTCTTTGGCACAACTTATTTCGAA
Source organism: Pseudomonadota bacterium (assembly GCA_020161405.1). GTDB lineage: Bacteria > Pseudomonadota > Alphaproteobacteria > Caulobacterales > Aquidulcibacteraceae > Pseudaquidulcibacter. The sequence goes on from JAIUOD010000004.1 coordinate 234,395, forward strand.
AAAAATGTAGAAGACAATACCCAAGCATTCTTCACAATGCAATTTACTGGTGCCACAGGCTCTGCTCATAGTGTTTTGCCAAATGAATATTCAAAACTTGTTATTGACAGCGCAAGCCGCTCGAAAGGCGAAAGTCCAACCATGTGCGCGTGCGAAGCCCTCTCCATAGACCTTGTTTAAAGCTTCAATTCCGCAACTCTATAACAAAATTAAAAAAGCCCCGCGTTTGTGCGGGGCCGTAATTTGCGTGCGGGGGCAGGATTTGTCACCTAGCGGCCTTCAGGTTCTGAGCCTGAGTGCAATTCATGCAATGAATTGATTTTATATATAAAAATAACAAATGCAGAAAATTTTGTGTTAGATTTTGAATTAATAATGCTCTAAAAAGTGATATTCATTAAATTAGCATCCTGTGAGATTTTATGCTGGGATGCCTAATGCATGTAAGATTTCACTTTTATTCGATGATATGTCCGCAATTGTGGCTTTATCCAGAATTTCCATAAAAGCTTGAAGCGCCTTGCCAAATAAATTGCGCAAGCGACAGATTTTCTTCACTTTGCATTCAACTTCGACCGCACCAAAACACTCGACCAAATTCATGTGATCTTCGGTAAGCCTAACAATCTCGCCCACAGTGATTGTATTGGCAGGTTTTGCGAGTACAACCCCACCGCCTGGGCCGCGAGTGGTATTTACATAACCATTTTTAGATAATTCATGCACAATTTTAATTAGATGATTGCGCGAAATTAGGTGACGTTCGGCAATATCTTGTATTCTCACAGGTTCTTTTTTCAATTCAAGATACATCAAAACGCGAAGCGCATAATTTGTGTAATGTGTAAGATGCATTCCATAACCCTTAGAAATTTAATTGTTGCATGTACTATACAACAATTATTATCCATTTGGGTAAAAATTGTCAAATTGCCCTGAATTTTACTTCACATCCCTCCCCCGACAAAATGTCACAGATGGAGAATGCCCAATCAAACGTTTTAATATTGAAAGGGAAAAAAGATGAAAAATAATCATACTAATTTAATAAGCCTGCTTGCAATGGCAATCATGGCATCAACCCCCGCCGCAGCCACAACAAATAACGTGAAAAATGCGCTATTGATGGCTTTGGACGATGAATATAAAGCCTATGCGACATATTATGTAATGATAGAGAAATTCGGCGAAGCGCGGCCTTTTTCAAACATCATTCAAGCCGAACAAAATCACATTGATGCTTTGGTAACGTTGTTGAACAAATATCAAATCCAAGTGCCGCAGAATAAATATCTATCAAACCCGAACAAACCAATTGCACCTGCAAGTTTAAAACTTGCCTGCCAAGCGGGCGTAGATGCGGAAATTGCAAATGCATCATTATATGATAAAAAACTACTTCCGATGGTTGGTCACAATGAAGATATAAAGTTTGTGTTCCAAAATTTAAGGGACGCATCCAAATACAGGCATTTAATGGCATTTCAACGTTGCGCCAGCCGATATTGATAGGGCATTTAATTGGACAAATTGTCCCACCATAAACCCTTAATAATCAAGATGTTACCTCTTTGAATTTCGCCATTATGCTTTGGTCAATCGAAAAACTATTTGACAATTAATTGTTGCACGCGCTATACAACAATTAATTGTTGCCCCTCAAATACAACAATTATTGGAAGTTTGCGCTAAATGCCAGATAGAGAGCTAGTGACGAAAATCATTATCGCCGTAAGTGTCAAACTTGTGGTTCTTGCTCTCATCTGGTCATTTTTCTTTTCTAATAGCCGCGCCATAGTATCTCCTGTTACTGTGGCGCGACACTTCGAAACCCAAAATCAATAGAGAAGGCCTTGGAATGCAAGAGCAGCTAGTCGATATTTCACGATTACAATTTGCGGCAACCGCAATGTATCACTTTTTATTCGTACCACTGACCATTGGGATGACATGGATATTGGTCATAATGGAAAGTGTCTATGTCATGACTGGCAAGACGATCTATAAGGATATGACCAAATTTTGGGGAAAATTATTCGGCATAAATTTCGCCCTTGGTGTGACAACTGGCATCACAATGGAATTTCAGTTCGGAACTAATTGGGCCTATTATTCCCATTATGTTGGCGATATTTTCGGCGCACCTTTGGCAATAGAAGGCTTGATGGCATTCTTTTTGGAATCGACCTTTATCGGCTTATTCTTTTTTGGTTGGAATAAATTACCAAAAGCACAGCATTTATTGGTCACACTTTTAATGGCGATAGGCACCAACCTTTCAGCATTATGGATTTTGATTGCCAATGGTTGGATGCAAAATCCTGTTGGTTCTGATTTCTCTTATGTCACCATGCGCATGGAAATGACAAATTTTTGGGATGTGATTTTTAATCCTGTTGCACAGGCTAAATTCGTTCACACGGTTTCAGCGGGATATGTGGTTGGGGCAATGTTTGTGTTGTCAATTTCGGCATATTATCTTTTGAATAATAAGCATATTGAGTTTGCCAAACGTAGTTTTAGAATTGCGGCGGCCTTTGGCCTTGCGGCGGCTTGTTCCGTTATCGTATTGGGTGATGAATCTGGCTATACAGTCGGTGAAGCCCAAGAAACCAAATTAGCGGCAATGGAGGCTATTTGGCACACTGAAAAAGCGCCTGCTGGTTTAAACTTAATTGCATCGATTGATGAAAAGGCGCAAAAAAACAATTGGGAAGTTCAAATTCCTTATGCTCTTGGAATTATCGGGACGCGTTCTTTAAGCAAAGAAGTAAAAGGAATAACAGAAATTAAAGAGCGCAATCGTGAACGTATTATTGCTGGTATTGAAGCGGTGAAAACCCTTGAGCAATTGCGCCGAAATCCAAGCGACAAAGCTATGGTTGCTCGGTTTGAAACTATCAAAAAAGACTTGGGTTATGGCCTATTATTGCGCAAATATGTCACCAATATGGATGAAGTCACACCTGCAATAATTCAAAAGGCGGTTGATAGCACAATCCCTGCGGTTACACCGATGTTTTGGGGTTTTCGCGCGATGGTTGGTTTAGGTTTTACTTTCCTATTATTATTCGCGGCATCATTTTACTACACATTGCGCGGTAAATGCGCGCATGAAAAATGGCTTTTGCGTGCAGTACTATGGTCGCTGCCATTGCCGTGGGTTGCCTGTGAAATTGGTTGGTTTGTTGCAGAATATGGTCGTCAGCCATGGACAATTTATGGCGTATTACCAACCCATCTTTCTGTTTCAGCAATTAGTGTTGAAAACGTCTATGGTTCATTAGCAGGCTTTATCGGATTTTATACACTGCTTTTGGTGGTCGAACTTTATTTAATGTTCAAATTCGCGCGCCTTGGCCCAACCCAATATTCTGAACAACACTAATCCAAAGGAAAAGACGATGTTAGATTATGTAACTTTGAAAATTATCTGGTGGGTGTTGGTTGGCGTATTGCTGATTGGCTTTGCCATTATGGATGGGCACGACATGGGTGTTGGTACTTTGCTGCCCTTTGTTGGCAAGGGTGACACAGAACGCCGTGTGGTAATCAATACCGTCGCCCCGCATTGGGATGGCAATCAGGTTTGGTTCATTACCGCTGGGGGCGCGGTATTTGCGGCTTGGCCTTTGATTTATGCTACTGCTTTCTCTGGCTTTTATTGGGCAATGATGGCGGTGCTATGGTCATTATTCTTTCGCCCTGTCGGTTTTGATTATCGCAGCAAAATTGAAAATAAAATCTGGCGACAAACTTGGGATTGGGGTCTATTCGTCGGCGGCTTCATCCCACCCGTGATTTTTGGTGTTGCCTTTGGAAACCTCTTGCAAGGCGTTCCATTCTATTTTGACGAAAATCTTTTGGTGCATTATACAGGCAGCTTTTGGGCACTTTTAAACCCATTCGCCTTGCTTGCTGGCCTTGTTTCCAGTGCAATGATTACTTTCCACGGCGCGATTTATTTAATGCTTAGAACTGAAGGCGATATTCACAGACGCGCGAAAATTGCCGCCAATATATTTGGCATCTTAGCACTTGGCTTATTCGCAATTGCAGGAATTTGGGTCGCAAAAGGCATAGGCGGATATGCAATAGTCGGCAATTATGACATTAGCGCATTGCCAAATCCATTGGATAAACAAGTAACCCATCAAACTGGCGCATGGATGCAAAATTATTCGAAAATGCCAATCACAATGGCAATTCCCGCATTAGCTTTCATCTCAGGAATTATAGCAATATTTTTGGCGAAAATTGAAAAAGCGGGTGCGGCCTTTGTATTTTCATCCCTAATGATGGCAGGAATTATCGGCACGGCGGGCATATCAATGTTTCCATTCCTTATGCCTTCTTCTAGTAACCCAAACTCAAGCCTTATGGTTTGGGATAGTGCTTCTAGCCATTTAACCCTTGGAATTATGTTTTGGGCGGTCGTGATTTTTATGCCGATAATAATCATTTATACCTCTTGGGCATACAAGGTTATGTCGGGCAAAGTCACCAAAAACTATATCGAAGACAATAAACATAGCGTCTATTAAGGAGAAAATAAAATGTGGTATTTCGCATGGATGTTAGGCGTTGGATTTGCCGTCTTGCTTGCAATATTGAATGCAATGTGGGGCGAAAGTGAAGAAGAACGCCGCAATGCCGAATGAAATCTCTCCCCCCGAGAATGGGACGGCCAATACGGGGCTTAAGTCATCGCCCCCGTCATCTAAAATGTCGTGGCCGTCCCTCTTTTTTGGATTGACAATAATGCTAGGCGTTACGATCTATCCTTTTGCGCTTGCCGATCGGATGGGGAAAGTCGATCATTGGGCATTAATGCTTTTGATGTGGTCAATGACGGCCAGCATTATTCGCGGGGTGGGATTTATTCCAAGCATTCAAATATTAAAATTATTATTTTCAGGTTTTGCGGCAATATTGGCTTTAATGGCCGCGCTCGCCTTATATTTTCTCTAAAGGTTTCAACATGAAAATCGCTGTCACTTCTCAAAACTTCAAGACCGTCACCAATCATGCGGGTAAAGCGCGGCGCTTTATTGTGTATGATGTCACTTCACCTGACAATATTATTGAAATTGAACGCCATGATTTGGCCCCAGAAATGGCATTTCACAATTTTAATGGTGAAATGCACCCTATTGATGGTATTGATGTTTTGATTTCGGCTTCATTTGGCGAAGGTTTTGCACGCAAAATGGCACAGCGCGGAATAAAGGCCAGTATCGCCCAAACTTCCAATATAACAAACGCAATTTTCGATTTTATCGACAATGGACAACGATTGCCTATTATGAGTATCGACCACAATGTCGGCAGTCACAAATGCAATTGCAATTGCGCAAGCGCCGATTAATTGTCTAAGCTATTTATTTCTTTCGAACTCTTGCATATTTTCTTAAATACCTTATATTAGCATATAAGAATATTCATATATCGGGAAAATTTTAGTTATGCAAAACACATTTATTCTTGAAATGGAAACAACTCCTGAAGTCATGAAATTCTATGATGAGGATACAAATACCTTCAGCTATGTTGTGAAAGACCCCACCTCAAACTCATGCGCTATTATTGATAGTGTTTTGAATTTTGATGCACCATCGGGCAAAACAAGTTTTGAAGGTGCTGACGAAATAATTGCCTTTATCAATTCCAATTCGCTCAAGCTTGAATGGCTAATTGAAACACATGTACACGCTGATCATATATCCGCCGCCCCCTATTTGAAATCAAAATTGGGCGGCAAAATTGCGATTGGAGAAAAAGTTACAATTGTACAAAATGTCTTTGGCAAAGTTTTTAACGCTGGTTCAGATTTCGCCATGGATGGCAGTCAGTTTGACCATTTATTCAAAGACAATGAAATCTATAAAATCGGCAATATGAATGCAATTGCGATGGCCACCCCTGGGCATACGCCTGCCTGTATGACGCATATTATTGGTAATGCCGCCTTCGTTGGCGATACAATCTTCATGCCCGACCAAGGCACGGCGCGAGCCGATTTTCCGGGCGGTGATGCCAAGCAATTATATAAATCAATCAAAGCCCTTTTGAGCCTTCCACCTCAAATGCGCCTTTTCATGTGCCATGATTATGCACCAAATGGGCGCGAAATTAAATTTGAGACCACAATTGGCGATGAACTTGCGAATAATATTCATGTTAAAGAGACAATAACCGAAAATGAATTTATCAAAATGCGCTCAGAACGTGATAAGACATTGGGAATGCCGCGCCTTATCTTGCCCTCAGTGCAAGTTAATATGCGTGCAGGTAATTTCCCAGAAGCAGATGATAATGGTACAATCTATTTAAAATTGCCGATTAACCTATTTTAGCCGAAAGAAACATTATTATGAATCAAGCAATTGGCGCGATAGGTTCAGGCGGATTAATTGGCTTCACCCTTGGTCTTATTGGCGGGGGCGGTTCAATTTTAGCGACGCCTCTATTATTATATGTCGTCGGTGTCGCACAACCACATATAGCCATTGGGACAGGCGCATTGGCGGTCTCGGCAAATGCCTATGCCAATCTTTTTAGCCATGCCAGAAAAGGCAATGTATGGTGGCGTTGCGCGATTGTTTTTGCAATTATCGGCACCATCGGCGCGTTAGCTGGTTCAACTATTGGTAAGGCCATGAATGGTCAATTGCTGATGTTTCTGTTTGGCTTTGTGATGATTATTGTGGGTGCGTTAATGTTGCGACCACGCAAAGACTTTGGCGGTGAAGCCTGTGGCATTGATACAAAAATGTGTGTCAAAACCGCAATTGTGGCCTTGGCAGCGGGCTTTGCTTCGGGTTTTTTTGGGATAGGTGGTGGCTTTCTAATAGTTCCCGGCCTAATATTTGCCACCCGAATGCCAACAATAAACGCCGTTGGCACATCGCTTTTGGCAGTCGGCACATTCGGACTTGCAACCGCAATAAATTATGCGCTTGATGGAATGGTGGATTGGACAATTGCCGCAGAAATGATTGGCGGCGGCGTTTTTGGCGGTTTTTTAGGAATGAAATTATCGACCAAACTCGGCGCGCAAAAAGATACTTTAAATCGAATTTTCGCAATTCTAATATTTTTTGTCGCGGCCTATGTACTCTACAAAAGTGGGAATAAGATTTTCAGCTAGGAACCGCCTTTTATTGGCAAAGGCTTAACAAGATGCTATTTGATATTATGCTTCCCAAAGACCAACTTGTGCCAACAACTGATGCAGACTCGATTGCGAGTATTGCCAATTTTAAACTGCTTACACTATTTCGGACACTTTCGATTGTTGGCTATTTGATAATAGTATCAATCGCATATTTTGTTGCAGATATTATGATGCCGGTGCGCGTTATTTATGGTGAAATTGCCATTTTTGCTTTATTCAACGTCCATTCATTTATAATGGGGCGCGGAAAATCCAAATTATCTGACCTTCATATTTTTGTCTGGCTATTGGTTGACATTGCCTTTTTATTCATGATTTTGACCCAAACAGGCGGTCCATCTAATCCGTTTGCTGGGCTATTAATTGTTCCCCTAATGCTTGGAAGCTTGATGTTGCCCCGCCGTCTGGCTTGGGGCGTATTTGCCTTTAATATTCTAGTTTATTTGGTGCTTGAATTATTTGAAAGCCCCATGATTGTGCATAATATGCGGCACACTTCATTCTTTGATATGCATATTCAAGGAATGATGTTCGCATATTTCTTAAGCTCACTACTCCTAGTGTTTTTTGTAAACCGAATTTCCGAGACATTGCGTACAAAAGAAGCGCTATTGCGGGATGCAAATAAAAAGGCGTTTGAAGAGCAGGAACTAATTCGACTTGGACTTTTGACAACCGGCGCAGCGCATGAATTAGGAACACCAATGGCAACTTTATCCGTTATTCTTTCTGATTGGCAAGAATTTGGCCCACCTAAGAAGAAAATCGAACGCGATATTGAAATCGAAAGTATGCTTATTCAGTTAAATCTATGCAAAACCCGTATTTCTGACATTCTAGCTTCATCGGGTGCAATGCGTGCAGAAAGTGCCAAGGCGTGTGATATTTCTGAATTTATAAATCAGACGGCTGATGAATGGCAGACGATGAACGCCTTTGTGCCGCAGCTTGTGCGCGAAATAGAAATTGCGCCAATTAATTGCTTTTGCGATAAGAATTTGGGGCAATCAATCACCAATGTTTTAAACAATGCATATGAGGCATCACGCGGTAACAATCAATCAATTGTAATCTTGCGCGCATCTGAAACCGAGACTGAATTTAGAATTGAGATTGAAGATTTTGGGAATGGCTTTGAGCAGGACAAAATCAACAAAATTGGCACGCCATTTAATACTTCAAAAAGTAAGAATGGACATGGCTTAGGATTGTTTTTAGTCGCAAATACTTTAAAATATTTGGATGGAAAAATCGTGGTGCAGAATAAGCCAAAAGCGTCTGGCTCCATAGTGAAACTGACAATCCCAAAGTCGGCAATTGAGGTCTAATTTATGAATAAAATTCTTGTTGTTGATGACGATGTTTCCCTTGCCAGCGCATTAGCATCTTCATTTATAAAGCGCGGATATTTGGCGTTAATTGCTGGAGATTTGGATGGCGCAAAAACTATTGCAGCTGAGCAATTACCCGAATTTGCAGTAGTTGATTTACGCCTAAATCAAAGCAATGGCCTTGAAGTTACAAAAGAACTTATCGCCATAAGACCAGACATGAAAATTGTTGTATTGACCGGCTACGCAAGCATAAATACTGCAGTTGAGGCAATGAAATTAGGCGCGTGTCATTATCTTGCAAAGCCCGCAAATGCCAACGATATTTTGGACGCTTTTGGCGCGTCAAAAGGTCGAACCGACGTGGAAATTACGCATCGACCATCAACAATTAAAAACCTTGAATGGGAACGAATTCAAGAAACCTTGATAGATACAAATTACAATATATCGGAAACTGCGCGCCGCCTTGGCCTTCATCGCCGCACTTTGGCGCGAAAACTGCAAAAGCAACCCGTAAAATAAAAATCGCGGAAGCTGACTTCCGCGATTTTCCCATTGAATACCCAATTTTGAGGGGTGGGTAATTAGAAACTATAATTAACGCCAATATAACCAAAGCGTCCCGGGTTTGGCACATGAACACCCATTGCCAAATCGCCACCAAGTGCCGCATTATTAACGCGATTGAGACCTGACAAATGGTCATAATAATATTTGTCAAAGACGTTTTCGACACCAAAGGTGACGCGGGTTTCTTCATTGAGATTATATCTTCCGCGCAGGTTTAAAATTGACCAAGCTGGGCTTTGGGCCTCACTATTATATTTTGAAACCTTATCTTGTTTAGCGGCAAATTTAACCTCGCCGATAAGTTCAAATTTGCCTAATTCATAGGTAAGTGCAAAATTACCATTAAGCGGCGCTATGCGATATAGATTATCATTGCTTGAGGTATTCTTACCTTGAACATAAGAAATATTGCCATCTAGGCGCAAATTATCTGACAGGATATAGGAAATTGTGGTTTCCGCACCTGATAATTCAGCATTCACATTACTAAATTTCAAAATTGCGTCCGGTGCGGCGGTCATTGCGACACCTTGAATAAAATCATCAACTTTATTGTAGAAAACACTTTGCTTGATACGCAATAGGCCGATTGAAACATCACCCAATAGAGAAATTTGATGCGAAACTTCCGGTTTCAAATCAACATTACCAAGATAATTGCGCCCATCCGCAGCACCATAGGTTGAGGATGGATTCCAAATATAACGCTCAACCAGGCTTGGGCTGCGGGTTTTTTGTGCCGCAGCAAGCTCAAGGCTTAGATTATCATTGATTTTGTAACGACCGCTTGCGGTAACATCCCAATTTTTATCGGTGCGCTTTTTATTAAGTGCATTAAAGGCATTCTTTGCCGCATTTTGCATCATTGGCATCATAACGATTGCGATATTATCGGTATTGCTTTCAACATTTTCAAAGCGAACACCCAAGACACCGCGCAAATTATCACCATAATTGCGATCTAATTCGCCATAAGCCCCCAGACGAGTGCGCTTGCTATTTACAAAAGTCTGCCCGAAAGCATGGGTGGTAATATTTTCGCCAGTGACGTTAAAAATATTTTGATGTCCATCTAAACCAAAGCGCAAAGTGCCACCCAAGGCGTTCATTTCATTGCCAATTGCAAAGCCTGTGTCGTGGCTTTTTGCCGGCGCTTTCATTTTAGAAGCCGCCGCAGTATAGCTGCGCATGGTGTAATTATCCATTACGTGATCAATATCATTCACAAAGGCGCGCGCATTGACTTTACCGAATGAATAATCGCCCTTCATGCTTAGGATAGCATTGCTTGAATTATCAATCACCATATCCATGCCAAGCGGTGCAGTACCGACATTGCGTGATTCCCTTAGTCCAAGTTCAAGACCGAAAACTTGCGGTCCCAATTTTAGAGCGCCTTCAATTTTATGACTGCGCATATCAAAGCCGGTATTGCTTGCGCTGCCGCCCTTATATTTCAGATTATCACCATGTTGCTTTGCGGTTGAGACTGAGAAAGCGGCATTTTCTAATCCCAAATTCAAAGAAGCTGAGCCTTCATAACCTTCATTTGCGCCAATATATTTGCCAAATAGATTTCCGCCAATTTCGTCTTTGCCTGATTTTGAGAATTTAGGTGCTTTGGTGTTTACAATCACGGTTCCGCCAATTGAATCACCACCATTAACAACAGAGGTCACACCCGCAATAATTGCGATTTGCGCTATTTGATGTGGCTCAACATAATGAAGCGGCGGATCCATGTGATTTGGACAAGCAGGATTGATTTCAACGCCATCCACAACCACTTTAACCCGATCTTGCGACAGACCTCGCAATTGAATAATTCCGGTTTGCGTGCCGTTTTTAATGACTGCTGCACCCGGCGCATTATCAAGAATTGAAGCCGCATCATAAGCACCATCATTATTAATATTCGTGCCTTTGACTTCATTTTGGCTTGGTAATTGTGGACGCGGCGCGGTGATAATTATTGTTTCACTGCCTTTTTTGGCATCCTGCGCAATTGCCAAAGTCGGCAAAGATGCACCTAATAATAGCGCGCTAATAATCGAAATTTTAGACATGACATCCCCTCAATCTAACTTAGGGAACGCTAATATTCCTGACTATAACCCTATAACATTGGACATTTTGTCCAAGACATATCGCCGCATGGGACGAAATTACACAATATATTGTGCAAATTCAACGTCTCCATTTATTGAATTCTAGAAGCTATTTACGCATTGGCAAAAAAAGCCCCGCGTTTGGTCGGGGCTGTAATTTGGGTGCTGGGGTAGAATTTGCTACCTAGCGTCCGGAAGGCTTCTGAGACGGATTGCAATTCTCGCAATACTCCTTGTTTTATTTAACTAAAACAACAACTGCAAAACTTTGTGTTAGGTTTTGTGCTAGCGAATTGTCGCATTTCTTATGGCTTAATCCCCTAGGATTCGCTTTTTAGCTTCATATTCGGTAAGGTTAAAAGATGCGCCATCGAATAAATGTGAATAATAGGCTTCGCGCAATTCTTTATGTTTCTTTGCAATATAATCTTGCTTTTCAAGGTGATTAAGAAGGCCATTATTTGTTGTTTCTTCAATTGCCAATTGCAAGGCGATTGGCGGTAAAAAACTGGCGCTTTTCTTGGTTAATTTATAGCGATTTTCAATTGCCATTCGATATTCTTTGGCGCTACTTGCCATTTCTTCGTCAGCATTATTATGAAATGCCAGATACCATTTCCATTCAAAAGTCTTACCTAATTTTGGAGTTTTGGAAAATTGAGGATAGGATTTTAGGAATCTATCAACCTCTGCCTGTCTATCTCTTTCCCAAGCGCCATGCAGATATTCGCGATGCTCAAGTGAAAGCGCGAAACCTTGATTGGCGGGAATTTTGAAATTAACCCAATTTCGCACCATTATTGGGCTTATAATTAATAAAACTGACCAGATTGCCAATTGCCCCAATGCGCTTAGGCGTGAATTTGCGCCAAAGATTATGAAAATTCCGCAAATTATCACCCAGAAGCTACTATATAGGACGATATAAAATGCAATTTTGAAGATTGCCGCCATTGGTGCGCTATTTATTAATGCCCCCATGAATAATGGGAGCAAAATCGCGCATAACAAAATCCCCATACGCAATATTGCGCGCATTATCAAAATTCGGGAAAAAGATTTCGCATTGGCAATCAGAAACACTTCACGTCCTGCCTCGGTCTCACTTGCGCGAAGGTCAAACAATACGGCAATTATGAATAATGGCAAAAGGAAAACCGCCAGAAAACTATAATCAAAGCGCCCTTTTACAAGGCTTTCAGGATTTATTATCTCAGATTCATAGATTTGCGGGATAAGCGCAAGCGAACGAATTCTTGTTGCCTGTGGGCCTAAATCACTTTGCCCTTGGGTGATGAAATTAAATGGATTTGGTGTTTGCTTTATTAATTCAAAACCGAAATAAGCCGCAGAACCTGCATCACCAGCAGCAGCATAAGTTTTCGCAATATTTTCACGCTCTTTAATTTGTAATTGTTCAATTTTTGCAAAATTTCGCGCTATATGATTGGAAAGAATAATGCCGCGGCCAATTGCGAATAATGCTAAAAGCGCCAAAATTAAAGTCAGGATTTTAAAACTATTGCTGCGCCATAATAGTTTGAATTCTTGGGCAAGATAATTAGACATTCGCCCCTCCAAGTTTTTTTGATTGGCTAAGGCCTAACCAAATTATCCCAATTGACCAAAGTAAAAGCAGGATAAGGGACTGCAAGGCGCGCGAAAATCTTTCTTTGAAATCCTGCGCTACATATTCAAATTTTGGATATTTCAACCAATTTTCATTGCTTATACGGTTTTCAAGCAATTTATTGGTGTCATCCTTATAGCTTAGGGCATTGGCCTGCAGGCCGTTTAAATGCTGCACCATATTATAACGATATTTTTCGGCCTGTTCGATGAATGATTGATAGGATTTATAATCAGTACCACTCATTGAATTGCTTAGTTTCTGAAAACTTATGAAAGGATCAATCAGCCCCAAAGCCGAATAGATTCCATTTTGGGTTTCATGCGCGTTGAACATTTTTTGATTATATTTATCAAATAATTGCGAGGTCATTTTCTCACCCTCTACCGCCAGCAGACCTTTATAATTGACCGGCAATTCTTCAACGGTTTTGACATTATATTTTTTCAAAACACTAGCTTTGAAATTGTTGAAATAGGGATCATTTGGATTATGGCTATCACCCATTTTCCGAAGCTCGGCATGGGTTTCCAAATCCATTTGCACGCGCGAAAAATTGGGAACCAAAAAACCACTTATTTCGCTTCCCAGGCGCGGTAGCATTATTACACCAATTACCCAAAGCCCCAATAAGTAAGAGAGCGCCATATTGTTGGTTTTTGAATTAAGCGATACTAAAACAATCAAACCGCACCAAATTAGGCAATAAGCAAAAATTGCCAATATCAATATTAAAGCCGTCGAGATTTGTGATTTTGTAATTATAGCGATGAAAACTATTGAAGGAAGCGCCAAAACCAAAGCCACAGCAAAAAGTGCCAATAATTTGCCCCAATAAATCTGTGCGGGCTTTATATTCTGGCTAAGAATGATTGGTAATGTTGCCCCTTCCCTTTCGCGTGAGACACAAGAATACGCGATAAAAACCAAAAGCAACGGCAAAAATAATTGTAACATAAAGGCGGGCGTAAAATCACCAATGCGCAAAAGGTTCACGCTTTGCAACGCGTCCGAAAAATTCGCACCATTTTGCCGATGCCCTTCCAGATAGATCATATTGCCGACAAATTGATCCACACCTCTATCAAATGCTGCTAGTGGGTTTTGCGAGCGAAAGGCGAAATGACCATAATGCACCATGCGATGCGGGTGGCGATTTGGTTGATTGGCAAAATCTTCATTGGCAAAATTTTGATATGATTTTATCTCATTTTGCGCTTGATTATAATTATTCCATGCAACATTTGCCGAAAATATATTCATCAAAACAAATAATAATGCCGCAATCAATGCGGCTTTATTGCGCAAAATAAATTTGAGTTCCGCAAGCGCAATTAAAATAACCTTAGGCATTTACCGCCCCAATTTCGTTATAAGCAGCATAAAGCTCGTCAAGATTTAATCCGCCATTTTTTCTATCAATGGTTTTCTCAATTTTACCCTTATATAGAAAACCAATCTTATCCGCGATTTTTGAAGCGCCCAATAAATCATGGGTTACCATTAAAATTGCCGCACCATTTTTGCACATAGTCTCAATTATATTGTGAAAATCCTCAATCGCCTTGGGATCAAGGCCCGAAGTTGGTTCATCTAACAAAAGCAATTTGGCATTTTGCAAGATTGATAAAGCGATGGCGGTTTTTTGGCGCATGCCTTTAGAAAAACCGCTTACTCTTTGCCCAATAAATTCTGACGGCAGGCCCGCAGTAAACAAGGCTTTGCGTATAGAATCCTGTGTGGGCTTTTCACCGCGCAAAGCCATAAAATATTCGATATTTTCAACAGCACTTAAATGCCCATAAAGCGCGACATTTTCTGGAATATAAGCAATGTAAGCATTGGCGCTTTCAATGCCGATATTATCAAAAGTTGCTTTGCCCGATTGCGGCTTAATCTGTTTTAAGATTAACTTGATTGTTGTTGACTTGCCCGCTCCATTTCCGCCCAAAAGCGCAAAAACCTCACCCGCTTCAACCTTAAGGCTTAGGCCATTTAGGACGATATTCTGCCCATAACCCGCAATTATTTGTTTTAACTCCAACATCTAAGCCACCTGTAATTTCTTATTGCAAATGTTTCTTAACAATCATATTGACCGCGTCAAGTTAATGTTACATTATAACATAACGTTAAAATCTTACTGGGGACATTTGTGTTAAAAACTTCACTCCTTTCTTTCTCCGCGCTTTCGGCCTTAATTGGTACGACTGCAATTGCAGATAAAGCGCCAGTCAAAAATTCTGAAACTATTGTTGTAACTGGTTCGCGTATTGCCAATGCCAGTATTAAAGGGCTTGAAATTGAACCATTGCGCCTTCCACAAAATGTGCGCGTGCTTGATGATAGTGTGATTAATGATGCTGGCTTCACCAAATTAGGCGATTTATATGATCTTGCGGGGGCAATGTCGCGCCAAAATAGTTTTGGTGGCGCATGGGACGCCTATGCAATTCGCGGCTTTTCGGGTGATATTAATCAAGGCCCTGACCTATTAATCAATCGCTTTACCGCCAATCGTGGCTTTAATGCGCGCCGTGATATTGCAACCATTGAACAATTTGAAATCCTAAAAGGCCCTGCTTCGGCACTATCTGGCAAAGGTGAGCCAGGTGGTTCAATCAATATTCTTACCAAAGCACCAAATGGCAAAAGGCACTTTAGTGTCGATGTGTCAGCAGGTAGTTTTGACACAATTCGTGGTGCGTTTGATATGGGCATGCCAGTAAGCGATAAAGTCGATACAAGATTGGTGGTTGCGATTGAACGATCTGACGGCTACCGCGATTTCACCCCTTCAGACAGAATTTTATTTGCCCCATCATTGGCATTAAACCCAACAGATGATCTGCGCATTCTTTATCAAGGTGAGTATAATCGTGTGAACTTTACCCATGACAGGGGGATTGCGGCAATCAATGGCAATTCCCTCGCCATTCCTATCACTCGCTTTTTGGGCGAACCCAATGATGGGCAAATCACACAAGATATTTGGCAACATCAATTATCCCTAACCAAAGACATTGCCGAAGGCATTGCGTTTGAAACCGGCATTCAATATCGCGATGGTTCAATGGTTGGGCAATCAACCCATAATACTGCAACCATTATTGATGGCATGATGCGCCGCCAATTGCGCATTCACGATTATGCTTGGGATGATCTAAGCGGGCGTGCCGAGCTTAGTTTCCTAAAAACTTTTGGCACAATTAAACATAATGCGCGCATTGGTGCTGATGCATATCAATATAATCAATATCGTAAGTTTTGGCGTTTCCGCCCAAGTGCGGCAAACCCATATGCAATCAATGTCTTCAACCCTATTTATAATCAAGCCAAACCAATCGCCACTTTGAATACTGATAATCATGAAGACTTAAAAGGCAAAGGTTTTTACGTCCAAGATTTAATCAGCATCGGCGATAATTGGTCATTATTGCTTGGGGTGCGCCATGATAAGGTTGATCAAAAAGTCATAAATTTGACCAATAATAGTTTCACCACCCAAGAAGTTTCCGAAACCTCACCGCGCGCCGCAATTACTTATAAATTCAATGATGATTTCAGCATTTATGCAGGTTATGGCAAATCATTCCGCTTTAACCAAGGCACGGATAAAGCAAATAAGGCCTTTGCACCAGAACTTGGTTCCTCATTTGAAGCGGGCATGAAATATGCGATATTGGGAAATAAATTACGCGGCACAATTTCATATTTTGACATTATCAAAGAAAATATTCTTTCAACCGATCCAACGGATTCAGCATATCAACTTGCATTAGGTGAAGCACAATCAAAAGGCATAGAGGTTGAAAGCAATTATTATTTCAGCCGCAAACATTATGTAACAATGGTCTATGCTTATATTGATAGTGAAATTACTAAAGACACAACACCTGCCCTTATTGGCACGCGTCTTTCAAATATCCCAACCCATTCGGGGGCGATTTTCTATAATTATACGCCAAAAACTAGCGGTTTTAGCTATAATATTGGGCTAAATTACATTGGTGACCGCGCAGGCGACCCATATGGTTCAAGTTTTGAGCTTCCGTCATATGTAACTTTGAATGCTGGCATTGGCTATAAATTAAATGAAAATGCCGATTTTTCGCTTGAACTCAAAAACCTTACAGATGAAAAATATATAGAAAACTCATATGATAGCGCATGGCTAACCCCTGGCACACCACGTTCTGTCACTTTCAGATTACGCTATAAGTTATAGGAATTACCGCAAGGCAAATAATGCAACTTTTTGTCGCATGGGAAGTGATGCAAAATAGCATTTTTTCTATTGCGAAGCATTATCAATAAAGATAATGATTGTTATACTATAACACAAAAAGTCAGGTGATAAATGAAACAATTATTGTATGTGTCCGCCGCCAGCCTCTCCCTCATCGCTGGAATTGCATATGCTGATGGGGAAAAACAGGAAAATAGAGAAACCATAGTGGTTAAGGGTTCGCGGATAGTAAAGTATTTGCCAGGCGCTTTGAAGACAGATATTATTCGAACCGAAGTTGTAACTGCGGCGCAAATTGAAGCGGTAAACGCAACAAGTATTAATCAAGCGGTCGATAAGAACCCAGGGATTTCGGTGCAAACCGAATGCTCTATTTGCAATGTTCGCAATGTTACACTGAACAATATGCCAGGGCGCTTTACTACTTTAATGATAGATAGTGTTCCATTATTTTCTTCTTTATCAACATCTTATGGTCTTGATAGCGTTAATGTTGCGGGCGTAAAATCTATTGATATTTCACGGGGCGCAGGCGCTTCCTTGATTGCACCAGAGGCGCTTTCAGGAGTTGTAAATATTATCACAAAGCGTCCATTGGACAAAGAGATAAGCGCAACCTTAGAAGGCGGTGATTATAATTCCAACACTTTTAGTGTTTTCGGCGCTTTGCCATTTGAAGGAGGCGCAATAACTGCCTCTGCCCTAGCTACCAAGCATGACAGCGTTGATGAAACAGGTGCAGGAATAAGCCAATTCACGGGCTATGACCGAAAAATCTATGGCTTAGCATTATTTTTGGAACCAAATGGCTGGCTGTCAAAGTCACGCCTTGATTATGTTGATGAAAAACGTAGTGGTGGCGCAATTGGCGATGATTATGCAGCCATAGCCGCATCGGAAAGTGGTAACCCTTTTGATTGGACAAAACTTGGCGCATCACAAATAAATGGCTGGGACGCACCAGATGGTTCGGGCTTTGTAGAATATGCCGATGGGCGCGGTGGTTTTTCGGAGATTATTTTCACCAAACGCCATTCAGTTATTTCAACCCTAGAAAAAACTTTTGATTTCGGTACATTACGGTTCGCAGGTGGCTATGCCCACAATGACCAAGAATCCTATTATGAAAAAGCAAATTATAATGCCGAAGGCGATCAATATTATTTAGAAACGTCATTCAAAAAGCCAGTCTTTGATGGTGTTGCAACGATAGGCCTTAATTATCGTTTTGAAGATTTGGTTTCTGTGGGCAATGACGCAAACAAAGTTGAAAATAATGGGATTGATAATTACGAATACAAAACGCCAGGTGCTTTATTCAATTTTATAAGCCATTTATGGACGAAAAATTAGAAACCAATTTTTCAATCCGTTATGATGATCACAATGTTTATGGCGAAATTATAAGCCCACGCGCAAACTTTCTATATCACCACAATGACAATCTAAACTCCCGCCTTTCAATGGGGAAAGGATTCCGTGCGCCGACATCTTTTTTTGAGCAAGATCACGGTATATTGGACACAAGCCGCATAGTTCGTGAAGTAAACAAAGTTGAGGAATCCAATAATCTTACCTATGCGCTCAATTATTCAAGTCCTAAATTTGTGTGGCAAGCCTCTTACAATTACAATCTTGTAAAAAACATGGCAATGTTAGATTCTGGCGCAACAGATGATGATGGAAATGCCATAACATTATTCACATCATCAACTGATGATGTAACAATTCAAAGCCTTGATTTCCAAGCAAGTTATAAATTCGCCAAAGATTTTGCTTTATCACTCGGTTTGGAAAAAACGGATTTTGATTTCGCACCAGGGACATTAGCGTTTTCAAGGCCTGAACTATCACTTTACTCATCAATTGATTACGAGAAAAAACTAAGTGACCACATGCACCTTCATACCTTTGCCCGCGTCACTTACATAGGAGAGCAGGATTTGGCGAAATTCTATGATTATGCGAATACACCACGTTATAATCTTAATGGCACTAAAAAAATGGATAAATCGCCCTCTTATGCAACATTTGATGCCAAAATCTCACTTGAGCTTAATGACAATTGGACAATCTATTCAGGTGTCGATAATTTGACAGATTATAAACAATCGGACAAAGAAAGCCTTTTGTGGCTTGACGAAACGGGTAGTATTGACGTTACCCATATCTGGGGACCAAACCGCGGTCGATATATATATGCGGGGATTAAAATCAATTTCTAATGTTCAAAAATAAGTTTTTTTCATTATCTATATCAATTATTTGCGGCATTATTTCTTTTATCGGAAATAATGCTGCCAATGCCGAGGCTATGAATAGAAATATACTTGGTCAAATGACCCGACTTAATGGCGAAAATTATGTGTCAAAACCCAATGAAAAAGCAATTATATTTTGGGACAAAAATTGCCCGCCATGTCGCGTAGAAATAATCAATTTAGCTAATGACAATATTGCAAAAAATCTTGTTTTGGCTGTCACTTCATATGAACAAAGAGATCGCATAATTTTAAATAACCAGAAGTCTGCATTTTCTGATATTGTTGTCATTCCTCAATCACGACAAACATTCTTCCGAAGTCTAGGCAATTATAGCGCCGCCTTACCTTTTTCTTTATTCTTAGATAAGGATAAAAATATATGTGATAGGCATGCGGGCATTACCACTCCATTGCTTGCTAGAAACAAAATCTCTTTGTGCAACAATTAGTTTTAACGAATGGATTTAAGAATAATACGTATTTAATGTTGGGACTTAAAAAAAATGGAAAATGCCTCACCTATGGTTCAAGGTAGAAACTGAGAAAGCCGTGCGTTTTTGCGGGGGTGTAATATGGGTGCGGGGGCAGGATTTGAACCTGCGGCCTTCAGGTTATGAGACGGATTGCAGTTACTATAACTAATTGTTTTAATGTATTTTTATTTACAAAATCGACCTTAGCGCTCCCAATAGTGCTCCTATCTAGTTCCAAAATCCGACGATTCTTGCTATCAAAATGCATCATAGTTTTGACATTGTTCTGCTTTAATTTCAGTTAACATTTGAATAATTGGAATGAAGTTTTATTTTAAATTAATCTACCATGCTTGTTACGAAGAAATTAATACTTAGCGTTCAATAACCTACAAAAATTATATTTTCCTTCAATTTGGATAACATGCGTTTAAGTTATTAGTTGGGCTTGAAAATACCAACTAATAATTTCTTTTAAGTCTCGCCATTGATGTGACATCTAACATTCTAAATGAACGCCGATTTAACACAAATTTGGCCTATCGTTTGCGCTAAGTTATCGAGATATGAGATTTCCTAACTAATAAAATTAGGAAATTGTTCGACAAAAAGAAAAAACATGCCAAAAATGAACAAACTCAAATCAAATGTAACCAGTGTCACCCAAATAAATTACCAGGAAGAAGAATTTACTTCCATTGGACTACCAAACGGGAAACACCATAAAGCCACCACCACAAGCATAAAAAGCTAGTTCACTCACATAAGCATTTTCCCGATTTGCATCATCGACATTCGCATTAAAAATGTCTAGTGGTTCTCAATTCATTCATTATCCCGCATTCATGCGAAGCACCGTTATGATTACAAAGACTGTTTAGGTAGTTTAATTGCAACTCGGTTTCGTGAAGTAATTTCAATTGTTCACGAATTTTTTTTAGGGCACTTGCAATTAATTGATTAACTTCGCCGCATTCACTTTGTGGATTTTCAAGATGTGACTGAAGTATTTTTATTTCTTTGTTACTAAGGCCGATATTTCGGCATTGTTTTATAAAAACCAATTGTGCAATTTGTTCATCGCCATAATCACGATAATTATTTATGTGCCGCCCAACATTTTTAACCAGATTTTGTTTTTCATAGAAACGGATTGTTTCAATGCTAAACCCTGTTTTGTTTGCAATATCACCGATTTTCATGCTGTAAATTTCCAATTGACCCTATATTTACTTCAGGGTTTATAAAGTGAAAAACACAAAAAGGCAATCAAAATGGCAAACTGCTGCGACGATGAAATTTGCGATACTAAAGTTAAACCGATAGAGGAAAATCACGCAGATGATGATCACAATCATGTAAACGAACAAGGCAATACCCCGTATTTTTTGGCGGCTATTAGTTTTGCAATGCTCTTACTTGGAATAGCATTTGAGCATTTATTCAAATTTTCATTTTTCACAAAAAATATTGCCTTTATTTGGTATCTTATTGCCTATCTTCCGGTCGGCTTCCCGGTGATGCGCGAAGGGTTTGAGGCGGCTGCTAAGCGTGATTTCTTCAATGAATTCACCTTAATGAGCGTTGCAACAATTGGCGCTTTTGCAATTGGGCAATATGCCGAAGGTGTTGCAGTAATGCTTTTTTACGCAATCGGTGAATTATTCCAAAATGCAGCGATTAATAAAGCAAAGAGTGATATTAAATCATTACTTGATGTCCGCCCGCAAATTGCAAGGGTTTTGCAAGATAATGCCGTGATTGAAACAAACCCAAATGACGTTGCAATTGATGACATTGTTCAAGTTTTAGTAGGTGAAAAAGTCCCTCTTGATGGCGAATTATTAAGCGAAAATGGAAGTTTCAATTCAATTGCATTAACAGGTGAATCTGTGCCTCGACAAATCAGAAAAGGCGAAAGTCTTTTGGCAGGAATGATAAGTCTTAGCAATGTTATCGAACTAAAGGTTACAAAGAAATTTGCCGATAGTTCAATTTCAAGAATAATTGAATTGGTCGAAAATGCCGCTGCACGAAAAGCGCCAACTGAATTATTTATTCGTAAATTTGCCAAAATTTATACGCCAATCGTGTTCTTTTTGGCGCTTGTTTTGGTAATTTTACCGAAATTTTTTGTGGCTGATTATGTGTTTAATGATTGGCTTTACCGCGCTTTGGTATTTTTGGTGATCTCTTGCCCCTGCGCTTTGGTGATTTCAATTCCCTTGGGATATTTCGGCGGCATTGGCGCAGGTTCAAAAAATGGAATTTTATTCAAAGGTGGTAACTATCTTGATTTAATGGTCAAACTAAATACGCTTGTGCTAGATAAAACTGGCACTTTGACCGAGGGGGTTTTTGCTGTTCGGGAAATAAAAACCCAAATGAATGAAGCTGAATTTCTATCTGTCCTCTGTGCGATTGAGCAAAAATCAAACCACCCGATTGCCAAAGCAATAGTTGAATTTGCCAAAAGCAACACAGACATTATAGAAGCCCAAAATGTGCATGAAATTTCAGGACATGGCCTTAAAGGACAGGTCGATAGCAAAGAAATCTTGGTTGGTAATGGCAAACTTTTAAGAAAATTCGGCATTGAGTATCCAAAAGAAATTGATGAAATTGTGCAATCAATTGTTCTAATGGCAATTGATAATAAGTTTGCAGGATATGTAATTGTTGCCGATGCCCCAAAAGAGGACGCAAAATCAGCAATCGCTAATTTATCAA
Organism: Pseudomonadota bacterium; assembly: GCA_020161405.1. Lineage (GTDB taxonomy): Bacteria > Pseudomonadota > Alphaproteobacteria > Caulobacterales > Aquidulcibacteraceae > Pseudaquidulcibacter. Next base: position 256,930 of record JAIUOD010000004.1, read on the forward strand.
AATTAGGACTAAAAGACATATTTGTCCTAAGCGGCGATAAAAGCGCAATAACCAAAGAAGTCGCAAATGGGCTTGGCATACAAAACGCATTTGGTGATTTGCTGCCTGAAGATAAAGTCAAAAAAATTGAAGAATTAAAACAAGATAAAACACGAGTAATTGCCTTCGTTGGTGATGGCATTAATGATGCTCCTGCATTAGCACTCGCCGATATAGGAATTGCAATGGGCGGCCTTGGGGCCGATGCAGCAATCGAGACCGCAGATGTGATAATTCAAACCGACCAGCCGTCAAAAATTGCAACCGCAATTGCAATTTCAAAAGCAACCAAGCATGTTGTTTGGCAAAATATCTGTCTTGCATTTGGGGTGAAAATAATTGTGCTTATACTTGGTGCGGGCGGCATGGCATCAATGTGGGAGGCCGTATTTGCCGATGTTGGCGTGGCTTTGCTTGCAATTTTCAATGCCGTGCGAATACAAAAAATGCAATTTAAGAATTAATTCTATTTCAACAGAATCAAGATAGTGATAAAGTTATGCAACAGCAGGTAATAAATTTTACAAGATATATTGCCGCCATATTTATGGTGGTTGCCGTGCTGTTTTCAGTATTTTCTGCATCTGATATTCATGCAGAAGAAATATACAATGCACAAATCAGTCAAATTCAAATTGTTGAGGCTTCGCACGATAACGAAAAAACCTCAGAAATTGGGCACATTGGTGGCATTTGTTTTCACTCTTCATGCCACCACAATAATAGTATATATTATCAAGCGATTACAGTTCATACTACGCCATTGTTAAAAACTGAAATAATAGAAACATTTTATATTGCGCCCCCTTCTTATGATTTATCGTCAAAGCTAATTCGGCCGCCGCGCAATTAGTTGTTTGTTTTTTAATTAATAAATCAAATAACTAACGGAAAAATCATGACGAATAAAAATTTTTACGCTGCCTCTGGCAGCTGCGCGATATTGCTCTTCGCAATATCGCAACCAATTCAGGTAAATGCCCAAGAGGCAATCGATCTTAAGGGTTTAATAGAAAATTTTGAAAACCTTCCATTAAATTCTCAACTAAATGCCATTTCACTTGCAGATGAAGTTGAAGTGAAAATTGCCTCATCTCGCCCAAATCCTGTAATATCAATAGGTGTTGAAAACTTCTTTGGTTCTTCACCTTATAAAGGTTTAAACTCAGCAGAAACAACATTGCAAGTCTCACAAGACTTGCAACTTTTTGGTCGCAAACAAGCAAATATAAATTATGCGAAATCACGTGCTCAATCTTCAAAGCAAGAGATAGAAGTTAAAAAGCAAGAATATATAAGAGATCTTGCAAAATTGTGGCTTGCGCTTGAAAATGCAAATTATCAATCAAATCTTGAAGACGAAAAAATAGCGGCAGCAAAGGAAGATTTGGGCTTTGTTTCTCTATTAGTCGAAGGCGGCAGAGAACCAAAACTTCGCCAATTACAAGCCCAAGCGGATTTGAAAAATGCGCAATTGGAAAAAATAAAAACACAAAATGAAATTGCCAATTCAAAGAACAATTTGGCAATTATATCCCAATATAATGGCGCGATTAATCCAAGAATTATCTTCATGGAGAAATTAGGAAATTTTGGCGACTTCAACGTTGCAAATAATACAACATACCGATTGCTAGTTTCAAAACAATCAATCAGTAAGGCGGCAATAGAAATTGCAAAAGCTGAGAGCAAACCGAATTTTGGCTCATATATGGGGGCACGTCATCATGCTGCTGACAACGCAATAAGCATGGTTGGCGGCCTAAGCGTTACAATTCCACTTGGCCGTAAAAATCAGGCAATTTTATCGCAACGAAACTTACAAGCTAGCGCTAACTCTTTTGCTATTGATAATTTTGTCCGCACAACAGAAGCGCAAAGATTGGCACTAATTGCCCAAACTAATGCAAAAAGCCGTGAAATTGCGCAATTGAATAATAACCTTGCGCCATTAGCAGAAGTCTATGATTTATCAAAAATCGGGCTAAAAGCTGGTAAAATCAGCCTATTAGAAGTGCAAGCAGCACGAAACGAATTATTCAACACCAAAGACAAATTACGTGTTGCGAAATTTGAACGTGCGAATGCAATTATCGAACTCTCCTATATTGAAAACCGCCTTATATTTGAGGTGAAAAATGAAAAATAAGTCATATATAATAAGCATCATTGCTGTTATTGCTGCTTTGGGAATTGGCTATATGCTTCCTAAAAATGGTAATAAATCTCAAACTATAAAAGCCCCAGGAGCTACTTCAAAAGAAGAACACAATGAGGCAAGCGACATTGTCGAACTAAACGATAATGATGCAAAGTCGGCGGGTATTGAAACCGCCAAAATAAATTTCGGAACAGGAAGTGAAATTCGCATATTGGGGCGCGTTATGGCGGCACCAGAAGCAAAAATAATGGTGGGCGCGCCGATATCTGGGCGCGTTTCGCGCGTCTATGTTGCGGCTGGATCAATGGTAAATAAAGGCACGCCACTTTTCGAAATTATTAGTGCAGAAGGCGCAGGAATCGTTGCTGATGCACGGGCCGCAAACGCCAATGTAAATATGGCAAGCGCAAGTGCAAATGCTGCGCAAAGTGCATATAGTTCGGATGAATTCCTTTATGCTAAAGGCGTTATTTCCCGCCGCGAATTAGAAAACTCAAAGGCGAGTGCAATTAGTGCAAATGCAAATGTCGCAGCCCAATCGGCCTATGCAAATGCCGCACATGCAAAAGTAGGTGCAGCAGGCGCACCAAGCGCAAATGGCGCAATTATCATACGTGCGCCTATTACAGGCATTGTAAATAACATGCCTATTTCAGTCGGTGGATTTGTTCCGCAAGGTGCAATGGCTGGTGAAATTACCAATGTTGATAATACTGAAGCAGTGTTTCAGATCGCACCAAATCTTCTTGAAAAAGTTTCAATCGGCACTCGAATTAATTTTGAAACTAATGATGGCAGGCTATTGAGCGCAACAATTAAAGCGATTGCTCCTGGAATTGATGCTGGGGCGAATAATTCCATTATTCGCGCAAAAATCGAAGGTGCAAGCCTTGCAGTCGGCACAGTAATTAATGCACGTATTGTTTCCCAAAATGGCGCTCAAAACCTGCGCCCTATTGTGCCAAACGATGCAATTAATTCCATTGGTGATGCAAAGAAAGTCTTTGTTAAAACAGACAAAGGCTATCGTGCTGTTTCTGTGATTATTGGCAATAGTTTCAGTGGGCAAACTGAAATCATAAGTGGCCTTAAAGGTGATGAAATCATCGTTATTAAAAACGCCTTTTTATTAAAATCACAACTCGCCAAAAGCGAATTGGAAGAAGAATAGACGGGGGTAACTATGTTTGATAAAATCATTGATGCGTCGGTTAAATTCCGCGCCTTTATAATTATTTTCACCGCTGCTATCGCAAGTTTTGGCATATTTCAACTATCCAAATTGCCAATTGATGCCGTTCCTGACATAACCAATAAACAGGTACGCATTACAACAACTACATCGTCATTATCACCTGAACAAATTGAAAAGCAGGTAACATATCCTATTGAAACATCACTTCAAGGCATTGTAGGTCTTGAAAGCACGAGATCGCTTTCCAGAAATGGCTTCTCGCAAGTTACTGCGGTATTCAAAGAAAGTACCGATATTTATTTTGCAAGAAATCAGATAAATGAAAGAATTAATCAAGCAAAAGGAAGTCTGCCAGCTGACATTGAACCACAACTTACACCAATTACAACTGGCCTAGGTGAAGTTTTCATGTGGACACTTGATTTTACGCCGCCCAAGAATGCAAATGAAATTAAAATTGGCAAAGCTGGCTGGCAAAATCAAAATGACTATTTAACCCCAGAAGGTGAATTACTTTCAACGCCAGTTCAAAAAGCAACATATTTGCGAACTTTACAAGATTGGTTGGTTGCCCCGCATATGCGCGGCACCAAAGATGTTGCCGGCATTGATACCATTGGCGGCTATGTCAAAGAATATGTAGTCTCGCCAGATATTGCGAAAATGCAGTCTTACAATATTGGATTTGATGATTTGGCAAATGCGCTTGAAAATGCCAACACTCAAGCAGGGGCAGGATACATTCAAAAATCAGGGGAAGCTTTAATTGTTCGTGCTGATGGCAAAGCTCAATCAATTAATGATCTTGCAGATGCGCCAATTAAACCAATTAATGGACTTATTTTGAAAATTGGCGATGTTGCAAATGTTGCAATTGGGCAAGCCCCAAGAATGGGTGCATCAACCCTTAACGGGCACGAGGTTGTAATTGGAACTGCATTAATGCTTACTGGGGCAAATAGCCGAACGGTTGCACAAGAAGCAAGAAAAAAACTTGTTGAATTGGGAAAATCACTGCCGCCTAATATCTCGGCAACCCCAATTATGGACCGAAGCATATTGGTAAATTCAACTATTAAAACAGTAGAACGCAATTTGTTTGAAGGCGCATTATTAGTCATTGCAGTTTTATTTTTTGCTTTGGGTAATGTTCGCGCGGCAATAATAACCGCTTTAATGATTCCATTATCATTTTTAGCCGCTGTTATTGGAATGCGGTATTTCAATATAAGTGGCAATTTAATGAGCCTTGGCGCCTTAGATTTTGGGCTTTTGGTTGATGGCGCGGTTGTTGTTATTGAGGGAACCTTGCTTGCACTTTCGCAAAAAGCACAAAGACTTGGGCGCTCTTTATCAATCGCAGAACGCATAGAGGCCGCAAGCCACAGTGCCAAAGCAATGGTAAAGCCCACGCTTTTTGGGCAATTGATAATCATGTTGGTTTATGCACCATTATTAACCCTTGAAGGTGTTGAGGGGAAAATGTTCCAACCAATGGCAGCAACAGTTATGCTTGCCCTTTTGGGTGCGTTTATTTTCTCTTTTACCTTTATCCCTGCAATGGTTGCAATTTTTGTCAAAGAGCCAAAAGTTGATGAAAAAAATCATGGCGAAGAACATGAAACATTTATTATAAAAAAAATGCGAGCTGTGCTTGATCCCGCGATTTTATGGGCAATTAACCGCCCAAAACAAATTTTTGGGATTGCAATTATTTCATTGATTATAGGCTTTGGATCATTTTCAATGCTTGGGCGCGAATTTATTCCAAAACTTGATGAAGGGGATTTGGCAATGGTTTCGTTGAAAATCCCCTCCACTTCAATTGAGCAATCGGTTGAAATGCAAAAAGGACTTGAAAAGGCAATACTAAAACTTCCTGAAGTTGAACGTTATTTTGCGAAAACTGGCACCGCCGAAGCCGCAACTGACCCAATGCCAGCGAATGTTTCCGATGGGGTAATGATTTTAAAGCCCAGAAAAGAATGGCCCAACCCAAGTCTTTCAAAGGAAGAATTAATCGAAAAAGTTGAAACAACCGCAAATAAACAATTGGGTATGAATTTTGAAATAAGCCAACCAATTGAATTAAGGTTCAACGAGCTTATTTCGGGCGTCCGTGCCGATTTGGCAATCAAAGTCTATGGTGAAGATTTTGCAACTATTTCCAAAACCGCAAATGACATTTCAAAAGTATTAAATTCAATTGAAGGTTCTGCCGACCTTCGGGTTGAACAAATTGGTGGTCAACAAACATTGGTGGTAAATGTCGATAGATTGACCGCATCTGCTTATGGTATTCCTGCAAGTGAAGTTACTGAAAGTGTCGCGACGGCAATTGGTGGTCGCGATGTTGGGCAAATTTTTGAAGGTGATAAACGTTTCAGTGTTTCAATCCGTTTGGGTGAAAATGAACGAAACAATCCTGAAATTCTTTCCTCAATGCCGTTACCTACACCAAGCGGACAAAGCATTAATTTAGGCTCGGTTGCAAAACTAAACCTTGTTGATAGTCCAAACCAAATTAGCCGTGACAATGGAAGCCGCCGCATAGTGGTGCAATCCAATATTAGAGGTCGCGATTTGGGCGGTTTCGTTACAGAAGCAAAAAAACAAGTAAGTGAAAAAGTTCAACTCCCGGCAGGGGTTCGCCTTGAATGGGGTGGGCAGATTGAAAACCTACAACGCGCAGAGGCAAGATTAAGAATTGTTATACCCGTTGTGGGTATTTTGATTTTCCTGTTGCTTTTCATGGCACTTGGGTCAATGGCAGAAGCGGGCGTGGTTTTTGCCTGTGTTCCATTGGCATTAGTTGGTGGGGCCGTAACTTTGCTGTTGCGCGGAATGCCGTTTTCTATTTCTGCGGCAGTTGGATTTATCGCAGTTTCTGGTGTCGCAACATTAAATGGTTTGGTTTTGATGCAGTCAATTCGGCAAAAGCTTGAAAGCGGGTTAGAACCGCAAAAAGCTGTAATTGAAGGGGTTTCTTCAAGGCTAAGGGCGGTATTAACTACCGCATTGGTTGCAATTGTTGGCTTTATTCCAATGGCAATTGCCCATGGCTCAGGAGCAGAAGTACAAAAACCACTCGCAACTGTTGTAATTGGCGGACTTATAAGCGCAACAATCCTAACGCTTATTGTTTTACCAACCTTTGTGGTAAAAACATTGCGCAAAAAATAACATATAAAATGAACTGCCTCAATTATCTCAGAGTGTGTTTGGTTTAACTTTTACGGTGATATGCCCCTAGTTTTCTAGGGGCGTATTATCAAAGTAATAATATCTTGCGTAATCATCATTGCCAAAGCAGCGTCTCGCAATTCGTCACTTGGCAAATTATTAACCCGCACGAAATCAACTCTGGCGCCATCGCTCACTAATCGTTGTCATCGCCACCTTCATAATTGCACCCCGTCTTTTTCCTTCAAGATAGGGTTTAGTAATTTAATATAGCATTGCTACGACAATTTATATTTTTATGAGCATTCCTTGTACATAAAACAATATTGTCCCAATCCGATACACTTAATATCAAAATAGCACAAAGCCACGTAGTTATAGCTAATAATTTGTTAATACTTCAATTAATATAATTACAATTTTGTTCGTTATAGAATTATCACAGAATTCAATTACTTTCTCGTTATGCAATTTAATTTATCACATAGAATCAATAAACTAACTTAATTTATAACCCTGTTTCAATTCAAAATATTCACGCAAATTTTATCAAGTTAAATACTTTCAACTAAACCTGGCACATTCCTTGCCCCTACCATCCCGTAGCTCCCAAGCTCCCCGCTCAAAAGCTACTTAGGTTGGTTCCAATCAAGGAGGCTTTTGGATGGCTGAACAGATGGTTTCATTGCAGAGCTTACAGGCTTCACGACTTGAAGAGAAGCTGGCTCGCGAACTTGGAACTCAAATTTGTGGCTTTCTAAAAGAACCGCATGTTATTGAAATAATGCTCAACCCTGACGGCAGTCTTTGGGTGGAAAGATTAGGCGATGGTATTGAACTGGTTGAGAGCAATTTCTCCCCTACCCGCGCCGAAGGCCTAATCGGCACCATTGCCGCCCATTACCGCACAACAGTTACACGCGAAAACCCAATCATTGAATGCGAGCTGCCTTTAGATGGCAGTCGGTTTGAAGCGATGATACCACCAGTAGTTTCTGCTCCTTGCTTCACAATTCGCCGCAAAGCCACTCGCATTTTCACTATAGCTGATTATGTTGAGACCAAGATTATGACTGAGGCACAGGCCGAAGTCATCAAACTAGCTGTCATCAATAAACTAAACATATTAGTGGTTGGCGGCACAGGTACAGGTAAAACTACTCTCACCAATGCCATTATTGATCACATGGCTGAAGTCGTTCCTGAGGACCGCTTAGTCATTATTGAAGACACCGCCGAAATCCAATGCCGCTCACCTAATAAGGTGATACTTCGCGCAAATTCCAATGTCGATATGTTGCGCCTTCTCAAAGCCACAATGCGCCTACGACCTGACAGAATTTTAGTCGGTGAAGTACGCGGCGGCGAAGCATTATCCTTACTAAAAGCTTGGAACACAGGTCATGCAGGCGGTGTCGCTACAGTCCACTCCAATGACGCAAAATCTGGACTGACGCGAATAGAAGCTTTGATTGCTGAAGTCTCTTCCACCCCAATGCCAAGCGTAATCGCCGAGGCAATTAATATCATAATTTCTATCGCCAAAACCAAAGAAGGTCGGCGCGTGAAAGAAGTAATTCGTGTGAAAGGGTTTAGCGCGAATGGCTATGACATAGAACCCATTTAAATCGAACTTGTGAATAGGAGCTTCGAATATGAAAAGAGTGAATATTTATGTAAATCAAATTTCCCAATTTCTTCAAAGTCACCGAATGTTGAACTTTGCGTTCAATCTTATGGTCGCTTTTATAGCTTCAATATTTATTGCAAGTGCGGCCTTCGCACTTCCTTGGGAATCCCCCCTCCAACAAGTTCGCCAATCAATTTCAGGCCCAGTTGCAATGGGCATTTCAATCATCGCCATTGTTGCGGCTGGCGCAACTCTAATCTGGGGTGGCGAGATTAATGGCTTCGCCAGAACCATGGTTTTCATTGTGTTGGTGGTTTCAGTAATAGTTGGTGCCAATAGCATCATTGGTATTTTTGCAGGCTAGTTATGAGCCTAAGACGAACACCACTTTCACGCGCATTGAACCGTCCGAATTTAATAGCGGGCGGGGAGCGCAAGCTAGTTTTACTAGCCGCCCTAATTTGCTTCGCACTTATATTCTCTGCACTTAATTGGTTTACGGCCATTGCCGCAATCATAATTTGGTTTGGCTCAATTGCCGCCCTTAGACAAATGGCAAAAGCTGATCCGCAAATGAGCGAAATATATCTGCGAAGCATCAAATACCAAGGATATTACCCAGCGAGGTCAAAACCCTTTCAAAAATAGACCTTTCATAAATAGCCATTTAATAAAAGTGAGGCGACAATGTTAGCAATCAAACAATTCCAAGAAACTGCCAAAGGCATGCCAGATTTATTAAATTGGGCGGCCCTTATAGATGATGGGATTGTCTTGGGCAAAGACGGCTCACTTATGGCTGGCTTTTATTATCGCGGTTCAGATTTAGCCAGTGCCACACCTGAAGAGAAAAATTATATTTCAGCGAGAATAAATGCTTCTATGTGCCAATTAGGTTCTGGATGGGTAACTTGGCATGACGCCATAAGATTGCCCGCTGAAACCTATCCTGCAGCCTATCGCTCACATTTTCCTGATAGGATTTCAGAACTAATTGATGAAGAACGCCGCAAAGACTTTATGACCGAAGGCGAACATTTTGAGAGCGAATATGTTCTTATCTTAATGTATACTCCACCCCTTAGGCGCGACAGTAAAATCCAAGATTATCTTTATGATGAAGATAAAAATCTAAAAGGAATTTCACCGGCTTCTAAAATCCTTGATCAATTCAAAAAAGCCATCAATGAAATGCATGATAGATTGAGCAATTACCTATCGTTGCGCCGAATGAAGAGCTTTGAATTTGAAGACGAAAATGGTCGCAAACATTTACGCGATGATTTGGTCAATTATCTGCAATTCTGCCTGACTGGCGAATTAAATCCAGTCAACATCCCTCCCATTCCAATGTATATGGATGCCTATATTGGCAATGTCGAAACCTATGTTGGTGACACACCAAAAATTGGTGAGAATTTCATAGCCTCTGTAGCCATAGATGGCTTTCCAGCTGAATCCTATGTTGGAATTCTTGATATATTGGATCATTTGCCAATTACCTATCGCTGGTCTTCACGCTTTATCTATCTCGAGCAATATGAAGCGGTAATAGAGCTTAATAAATATCGCCGCCAATGGAAGCAAAAGGTGCGTGGTTTTTGGGCGCAAATGTTTCGCACCGAAGGCGGGGTAATCGATGAAGATGCACTAATGATGCAACGTGAATCCGAAGGCGCGATTGCTGACGCTAATAGCGGCGTGGTGCTTTATGGCTATTACACGCCAGTTGTGGTGGTCTATGCCAAATCCTCTGAAATCGCGCTTGAGAATGCAAGATTAGTGGCTAAGCAAATCAGACGTGAAGGCTTTTCAGCAAGAATTGAAACCGTCAATGCAATGGAAGCCTATCTTGGCTCAATTCCTGGTCATCCTATCCCAAACATTAGACGACCATTCCTTCACACTCTATCACTTACTGATTTAGTTCCAATGTCTTCAGTTTGGGCAGGACGTGAAAACAACCCCTGCCCTTTCTATCCAACCAATTCACCCCCCTTACTTCATGCTGCGACTTCGGGCACGACACCATTTCGCTTGAACCTTCATGTTGGCGATGTTGGGCATACTCTGATTTTTGGACCGACTGGTGCCGGTAAATCAACTCTACTTGGCTTAATCGCCGCGCAATTTCGCCGTTACCCCAAAGCTCGAATTACCGCCTTTGATAAAGGCCGATCAATGATGCCATTGGTTTTAGCAACAGGAGGAAAGCATTATGATATCGCGGGAGACCATAATCATATTGGCATGTGCCCACTTGCTCATTTGGACAATGAAAATGATGTTTCTTGGGCAAATGATTGGTTAGCAACACTTTTTGAATTGCAAACCAATCGCCCACCAAGTCCCAACCAAAGAGAAGCCATTTATCGCGCCATAAAATTAATGCGCGATAATCAGGATGAATTTGGCAATCCATCACTTCATGGGCGAACCATGACCGATTTCATTGCAACCGTGCAAGATGAAGAAATTCGTTCAGCTTTAAGTTTCTATACTTTGCAAGGCTCGATGGGGCGCTTGCTTGATAATGAAAAAGACGAATTATCAAACAGCCTATTTTCGGTTTTCGAAATTGAAGAATTAATGGGAATGGGAGAGAAGAGCCTTATTCCAGTTTTACTCTATTTATTCAGACGCTTTGAACGTTCACTTGATGGCTCGCCAGCAATGTTAATCTTAGACGAAGCCTGGGTAATGCTAGGTCATCAAACATTTCGTGAAAAAATCCGTGAATGGCTTAAAGTATTGCGTAAAGCCAATTGCGTGGTGGTTCTTGCAACTCAATCTTTATCGGATGCGGTCAAGTCAGGTATTTTAGATGTCTTGCTTGAAGCCTGCCCTACTAAAATTCTTCTTCCCAATGAAGAGGCAGATAAATCTGGCACTGAAAATATCGTTGGCCCGCGCGATCTTTATAAAACATTCGGAATGAATGATGCGCAAATCGAAATTATTCGCGGTGCCACCAAGAAGAAACATTATTATTTCGTCTCACCCGAAGGACGCAGATTATTCGACCTTAATTTAGGCCCGATTGCGCTTTCATTCGTAGGTGTCTCCGACAAAGAACAATTATCACGCGTGCGTGAGTTGTCGCAAAGATATGGCGATGACTGGCCATATCAATGGTTAAAGGAAAGGAATGTTAAATTATGAAAACTTCTGCAAATATAAATTCAAAGCGCCGTATTTTCGTTTCAACAATAAGCCTTATGGCGGCATTGGGTATTGCAATCCCCGATTTTGCCCCAACCAAAGCCCATGCCATCGGCTCAATCGTTTACGATCCAACAGCGGTTGCGCGTCTCATTGATCAGTTAAACCGCCAATTGCAACAATTGCAAATCGCGCAACAACAATTAAATGATATGGTGGTGAACACTGCGACCTTGCCTGCCCAACAATGGGGGCAAACAATGCAAAACATCAATCGCGTCAATCAATTAATGAATAATGTTCAATCTTTGTCCTATCAAGGAAATAATATTGAACAGCAAATTCGCCAAAGATACCAAGGCTATAGTGCTTACTCTGGAAGCGGTTCAACTTCCATTACCGGAAAATATAATCAATGGAGCAATGAAACCAATTCTTCTATTCAAGCCACTATGGCGGCTCTTGGAATGCAAAATAGTCAAATGGATGATGAAGATGCGTTGATGCGCCAATTAGAAGCTATGGGCAATAGTGCCCAAGGGCGCATGCAAGCGGCACAAGTGGGCAATCAAATGGCGGCGCAAGCGGTTCGCCAAACTCAAAAATTACGCCAATTAATGATGCTGCAAACTCAAATGCAAGCCAATTGGTATGCAAGCCAACAAGACGAAGCCGATGTCAAAGCTGCGGCAAGCGGTCGTCTTCATAAATCTCGTGAATTCAAAACCACTGGTGGAAAGAGATATTAATGGAACAAAATATAAGGGCAATTAGCGCATATTTGATAATTGGCAATATGATTGCAATTGCCTTTATTCCAAACTTTGCCAATGCGGCAACCGTTTCACCCGAAGTTCTAAATGCTGTGCCTGATTTATTTCAAGCACGATTTCAAGGAATGCAAGGAGCATTATTGGGCTATGCAAGAAATCTCTTTATGATTTTAGCTGGTATTGAATTTAGCTATGCCATGATTTCAATTGCATTTAAGCGTGGCGATCTTGGTGATGTTGCTGCCGCACTTGTTCAACAAATCTTATTTATCGGCATAGGATTATTCATAATCCAAAATGGCGCAAATCTTGGCAATATTATCGTACAAAGTTTTGGGCAAGCTGGTGGCGGAGCTGCAAGTTCAGTTGGTGGAAGTGCGGGCCTTAGCCCCGCCGATATTTTCAACTCTGGAATGAGCGTTGGTCAGGCGATGCTTGATAAAATGACGCTCACGGAAATTGCTGACAGCATTGTTATCGGCATAACTGCCATTGTGACCATGGTGGTCTTTGCACTTATTGTTGCCATGATGATTATGACTTTAGTGGCTGCATGGGGTATCTCAACCATGTCGGTTCTATTCCTTGGATTTGCGGGTTCTCGCTGGACAAAGGATGTTGCTTATAAAGCTATAATCGGTGTGATTGGAGTTGGCGCAAAATTATTTGTGATGCAAATCATAGTTGGCGTCGGGCAAACTTTATTTTCTGATTTAGCCACTGCGGGCATTGATGACATTAATGATGCCATCATTATACTTGGCTTTGCGGTTGTAATGCTTGCCTTAGTCAAAATCATTCCTGATATGGTGCAGGCAGTTATAAGTGGCGCAACCTTCACAGGTGGTGGCGCATTGGTTGGTGCAATGGGTGGCATTGCTGCAGGCGGTGCTGGAGCTGCGGCGGCACTAAGTTCAGCAGGTGAAGCTATTGCGGGTGCTGGCATGGCCGCAAATAGCGCAGGCAAATTAGCAAGTGAGCAATTAAAATCCTCATCTAATTCTGAGACTGCACCTCAAGGCACAGCTTCACAATTTATGACCACAGCGGCCATGGCAACTGGTAACTTAGCTAAAGCGGCAATGGCAGATATTGGATCACGTTTGAGCGGTCAACATATGGGCTACGGCACAATGGGTGGTCGCATGTCTGCCGATATGGATAATCAGACAAGCCAATTGCAACAATCGCAAATCGCTAATGATGCAGCATCTGGTGACAATTCAGGCCCAATTCAAACCCAATTAAAAACCCAATCACAAGAGAAACCGCAAGAGGAGAATTCAATCGAGGCCGATTAGAAGTGCTACAAACCAAACCCGAACCCAAACTAAAGTGAAAATACGAAAGTGAAGCAATTGAATAATTAAAACCCAACTAAGCGAAAGGTAATGATCATGTTTCATAGCAAAGCAAGAAACCCAAATATAGCCTCGGCAATACCCAATTCCGATGAACAGACCAATCCATATTTATCGGCACGACGAGAATGGAATGAACGCTATGGCTCTTACATTTCGCAAACAAGGAATTGGCAAATCGCCGCGATTGCATCATTGGCTGTAGCAGGACTTGCTTGTGGCGGCCTCGCTTGGGTTGGCTCTCAAAGCAAAATCACGCCTTATGTGGTTGAAGTCGATAAATTAGGTGACACCATTGGCGTGGGTGTAGCTGATAAAGCTGCCACTCCTGATACAAGAGTAATTCGTGCCCAACTTGCAAATTGGATAACTAATGCCCGCAGTGTCTATTTCGATGCTGCCGCCGAAAATAAAGCGGTCAATAACGCCTATGCTTTGGTTGGCAATAACACCCCAGCATTTCGCACTTTGGCTGATTTCCATACAGCATTTCAACCTTTTGAGCGCGCAAAAACTGAAAGTGTCTCAATCTCGGTTGAATCGGTATTGCCAATAACCAAGGATTCATACCGCGTAGAATGGCGCGAAGAAATTCGCGAACGTGATGGGCGAGTTTTAAGCAATACCAATTGGCAAGCCCAAGTCGGCATTTCTATCGTGCCACCAACCGAAGAAGCTCATGCCCTTATCAATCCTATGGGCATAATCATTAATGCCATTAGCTGGTCTCAAAGAATTTAGGAGGTTGCCATGCAAAATAAATATATTCTCGTAATTTCAATGTGCGCCTTAATGGCTTTCTCCAATGCCGAAGCTAAAACCAATAATTCAAACACTAAACAAAAAGTGCAAAAACAAAAATCATCGGTTTCAAATGCCACATCCAAGTCAATGTCAAAGGTAAATGCAAAAGCAAAATCAAGGCTTCAAGTACCGGCAATTGGAGCGCAAGCGAACATGATTAATGCTTCGATATCAAATCCAATTCCACCAGCGCCAGATAGTGTCGTCACGGAAAAAGTGGCAATCGAGCGCAAATCGGTTCCACCTCCCCCTGCCAATTTAATGTCGGGAAAAAATGCCACTCTTACCCATCGTGAGAATGCTGGAATGGCAATCGCTAAAAGCTTCTCCAACAATCAAGTCATGCCAACTCGCGGTGATGAAGGAGTTATAGTATTTCCTTTTGGCGAAACCATGCCTTCCATTGTTTGCGCACCTTTAATCGTGTGTGATATCACATTGCAGGCTGGTGAAGTGGTAAATGATATTAATGTTGGCGACGCTGTGCGTTGGAAATTAAGCCCTGCTACCAGTGGTTCTGGTATGAACACTACTACTCATGTCATCGTCAAACCAACTGATGCTGCCTTACAAACTAACGCCATAATCACCACTGATCGGCGCACTTATGTTTTGAAATTGGTAAGTCGACGCACCGATTATATGGCGCGTATTTCCTTTACTTATGCCGATGACACACAAGAACAATGGCGCAATTATCGTGCACGTCTTGGGGTTCAAGCAAATGGTGAAAATGCGCCTTCAAGTGAACTCAATTTCAATTATGAAATCTCAGGGTCAAAACCAAAGTGGAAGCCAGTTCGGGTTTATAATGACAATAAAAAAACATACATTGAATTCCCTGAAGCCATCAAAAATTCGGAAGCGCCCGCCCTCTTAGTTTTAGATGATAGCAATCAAGAACAATTGGTCAATTACCGTGTGCTTGGCACCAAATATGTCGTTGATAAAATCTTTGATAGCGCAGAATTAATCGGCGGCACTGGCAATAAACAAACCAAAGTCACAATTTCTCGGAGGGATTAGTCATGCTAAAACGATTTTCGATCTTATTTGCTTTTACAATGACGCTTGGTGGTTGTGCCTCAATTGATGCCGTCAAACAAAATTTTACCAAATCAGAAATTTCGTCGGCAATTAATGAGCGCTCTGATTATATTTCGACTGCAATTGCCGATTGGATAAGTGAAGAAGCAGATTCAAGTCACACCAAGAATATTGATTTTTCGCAAATGAAAACCTCAAGCAATGACGATATACTAAAACCTATTATCATGGTGAAATTACAAAATAACGGTTTGAATATCGCCACTAATAATGATGCTTCAAATTTGAAAGCGCAATATGTTGTGAGTGAAATTGACGATAAAATATTGATACGAATTCGCGCAAACACGCACGAAGCTACCCGCCTTTTCACTAAAGGTGACGGCAATTCAATAATCCCCGCTTCACCACTTACAATAAGGGCAAATCCATGAACACCGCTTCTCAAAATATAGATGCGCCTGATGCATCACCTTCATTATTGGGTCATGCGCCAACTCGTGGAGTTGGTGTAAGGCGCCTAAACAATGTGCCTAAATATATTGCAATAGGGCTTGGGGTTTCGGTTGTGGCATTGATGATGTATGCCACGATTGCCAGAGGTAACCAGCAATATAAGAAGACGGATACTTCGCTTAAAGCCTCACAATCTTCAACACCGCCAAGAGAAGTGGCACAAACCCAAGACCCCAATATCGCGCAAACTGCGTTACCGCTCAAAGATGTGGCAGTTTCAAATACAGCGCAGGGCAATCAAGTTCCTTCGATAAATGACCCCCAGCAACAACAAATCCCTCCATCAAATTCAAACGTAACGCCAAGTCCCTCACCTCCACCACCATCGCCTTATGCGGATCAATGGGCGACATATAAGCAAAAGCAGACATCGGCTAATCAAACCCGCGAAAGCGCTTTAACGGCTGCATTAAATGCGCCAACGAATGTTCAATCTTCATCGTCAAATAATTCAAATTCGGCTTCAAACTTAGTGTATGGCGCTGGAACAAGTGTTGGCGCCGGGCAGAACCCAAGCGGCGCAAGCGATTCAGCGGGTGACAATGATAGTGAGTTCAATGGTCAATACGCCAAACGTAATTTCCTGCAACAAAGAAATTACGCAAGTAATTATTCTTCTGCTTCGAAAATGCCCGCTATTTCGCCCTATGAATTAAAGGCTGGTTCAATTATACCTGCGCTAATGATAGGGGGTTTAAATTCAGACTTACCAGGCCAAATTATTGGGCAGGTTTCGGAGAATGTTTATGATAGTGCAACTGGCAAACATCTTCTTATTCCGCAAGGTGCCCGACTTGTTGGCACTTATGATAATTCGGTCACATCAGGTCAAAGTCGTGTGTTGGTAGCATGGAATAGGATCATATTTTCTGATGGCTCATCGCTAAATTTAGATTTAATGCCAACGACTGACCAAAGTGGATATGCAGGCTTTAATGACAAGGTGAATAATCATTATCGCCAAACATTTGGCTCAGCACTTCTTATGTCAATTTTCTCTGCAGGTGTGCAAGTTTCCCAACCCCAAGCCACCAATGGTCAGAACGTCACCAGCGGTCAAACTATAGCAGGCGCAATTGGGCAACAATTAGGGCAAGCTGGAAGCCAAATAATGCAACGCAATATTCGGGTGCAACCGACTTTGCAGATTAGGGCGGGTTATCGGTTCAACGTGAGCGTCACAAAGGATTTTATTATTAATCCTGTCCAAAACTAGCTCATCTTAGAGAATATCATCCAATTTTTGGAGGCGAAACAAAGACATATTTTGTTTCGCTTTTTTGTCTTGGCTTTATGTTATCAAATAGCGTATTTGCTCGCAGCATCCCAACTATTGGAAAATACTTCATTGCAAGGGCACTAAACAAAAAACTATAAAACCAACCATGAACTGAAACTATCTGCCAAGTTTGCGTATTAATTCCGAAAGCAAAAATGTGAGAAAAACTATTTGACCAATTTCCATTTAATAACGGCACAAAACTATAAATAATTATTGCTAAAATTGATGCAGAAAAGACAAGAAAATTTACCAGTGCAACCAATTGCCAGACGACGAAAGCCACACAAACAATTGCAAAAACTGCAACGCGATTTAATAAGTTGAATGCGGATTTTGTAATATTATTCATTGAAGGAAAATAGCACTTTTAGGTCTAATAAACAACTAAAAAGCGTTCAAACTCCTAATAATTAATAGGCATTTCTTAGATACTATTAAATTCTATATAGCGATTGAAATTCTACCTTCGCGAATAAACCGCTGTCTCCGCAGTAAACGGATTTAAGACTTCAACCAAGATTTCTTTGAAATTGTCAGGCGGGGGAGCTTTCAATGTGACACTAGCGTTTTTTATTTTGACCTCTTGAGCTTTTGATAGGCGCGCAGCGCTATTGCCTTTATAATATTTTGCAACATAACCGTTGCGAAATCCTTTAACCATACTTCCAGTGTTATATGCGGACAGCGCAGCACGAAGCGCATTTTCACCGGGGCCATAAATGTCGACTGCTTGTACATAGTTAGTTGAAAGAATTTTAGTGCCAATTCTAATATTAGTGCATGGATCAAACATTGCTTCGGTGCTTAGACCTAACCTTCGCATATTGGCGCTATTTATCTGCATTAATCCCATATCGATATTTTTACCATTGGCAATTAAGTTTCTTGCAACAAGTGCCGCCTCAGTTGCATTATTTGGTTTATGTCCATTTCTGCCACCAAAATTAACGCCAATCGCATAAGGATTACCAGCACTCTCAACTTGGATAATTGCTTTCACAGTGTCAGGATGGGTATTATATGCGCATTGCGCAATTAGTGCGTCTAACATATTCAAATCCCCTTCTGAAAATCGACTTTGAAACCGTCTAATATTTTATCTGGCCTCGAATTATTTGAGTTAATATTTCTCGGCACCGCAATTGGCGGCTCAATCTTTGCGCGACGTGAAAATGTCGGGTCTTGAAAATATAAAGTTTGAGTGCCCTTTATCGGAGCATGCCCCGCCACAAACACTAATACTTCACCAGCTTCTACAATTTGGTCACGTGCATCTTTCCTTGGAGCTTTAAGTCTTAGTGCCTCGTCCACTGTCAACAACGGTCGTGATAATTCGTGATAGGCGCGATTAACATTTTGAAGTACTGCGCCAAATCTTGCACCTGATGTTGTAAAATCCTCTTTGATGACTGTCATAGTTCCACTCATGCCGCTAATCCATTCGGCGGTCTCTAGCCGATTAGGTGCAAATGCAATTCTAACATGGCAATTAGCGGTGATAGTTTCGTCGGTGCCATTGCCAGTCTCGCGACTTCTAAGCTGCGCCATATCTTGGCACACAATATAAGCTTTGATGCCAAAACCCGCGATAAATGCCAAAGATTCTTGGAACACTTCTAATCGCCCATATGATGGAAACTCATCTAGCATTAAAAGCAAGCGATGCTTATGAGGCGCTAATGGTTTGCCATTCTGAAATTTTAATTCAGGTCGCAAAAGCACGCGAACGATTTGATTTAAAATCATGCGAATTAATGGCTTTAGGCGATCCTTATCTTCCTGACGAATGACTAAATATAGGCTATGCGGCTTATCGGCATCCATTAAATCTTCAATTTGAAAATCACTTCTACTAATATTCGCCGCTATTAATGGGTCACGATATAAAGCAAGATACGACATTGCAGTTGATAATACCGAACCTCTTTCTTCTTCATGGCGATTAAGCATGTCGCGTGCTGCAGCTGCCACACCAATATGAACATTCTTGCCATAATATTCTTGCCAGTTTTGCATTTCAATTTTGTTATCAGGGTCTTTGGGTAGAATTGCGCCCTTCCCAATCAAATGCTGATTAAAAAGCATTTGCGAATAATATTCATCTATCGAACGCGTTGGGTCTGAAAGTGCCAATGCAACATCAGCCAAATTCACTTTTTTGCCCTTGCGTTTGGCACAGTAATATTCATGCAAAACAACTCCAACTAGAAAAGCATGTGCAGTTTTAGACCAATGATCATTTAAGCCTTTTCCATCGGGGTCCACCAAAATATTCATTGTATTTTGAACATCACCAATTTCATTCTTGGTTTCAAAGCGAATGCAATCAAGTGGGTTGTAACCAGCGCCATTTTCTGAAGATGCTGGGTCAAATCTAATAACTACATTATTGGCATGTTGAGCTCGCCAACCTGCACTCATGTTGAAAAGCTCGCCCTTGCTATCAAGCACAACGCAACTTTCACCCCAACTCAGCAATGTAGGCACTATCAGACTTACGCCTTTGCCAGAGCGTGTTGGCGCCAAGAGCAAAACATGTTCTGGGCCGTTGTGGCGGAGATAATTTATGTTTCCCTTTTTATCAGTCCAACCACCAACATAAACACCGCCATCGGAATTTAATAAGCCCGTTGCTCTAACTTCCTTCTCATCAGCCCAATGTGCCGTGCCATGAATGCCATCATGCTGGCGCGGTTTTCGCGAATTCAGTCCCATAGACAAAGCATAGGTCACAAATCCGACTATCAAGGCCAATGCCAAATATAATTCAACAATAGTGAAAAGTTTTTGATATTGATTGCCAAACTTAAATGCCCAAATGAGCCAATTAAATGGCATGTAAAATTGGTGCCAGATATGTCTACCAAGTGCATATTGATAGCCTAATTTTTCGGCGAGATATTGGGTGGCGTATGAATTACAAAGCAAAATATAAGCAATCAGTAATGGAATACCAATCAAGGCTCCAAATGAAGTTTTTGGCTTTTCATTATGTGCTGCCATCATTTGCCCCCGATTTACATAAATGCTTCATTCCAATTCAAAAAAGAAAATTATAAAGAACTACGCAAAAATTAGGCCAAGTATTTAGCGCCCTCGTCTAACGGGTTTTATTTTATTATTCGCGGGGTTTGATTGTTCAATTTTGGATTGGTCATTTTTACTTTGTGCTTTTTCAGCCCTTAGTATTTCAACCGCATCATTAATCGCCTTATCGGCAAATCTAATTCCAAAATCCTTCGATGCCGCGACTATTACAATCTCACGCTTAAACGCATCGCTTCCATTAATGTGCAACGCCTTGCCCTCAAATTTTTCTTGCGCCAATGATAAAGCAAGAAAAGCCGCACCCGTTGAAACGGCCTCTACATTGACGGCCTTACCCGTATCTAGAACTTTTCCGCCATCTTTTACGAAATAAATTATGTCGCCATTGCGCTGAACAATTGGTTTCAAGTCTTTCAATATAAAATTCCTGGCCTTCACTACATCAGGGCAGTCAAGAATATTCGAAACTATGCGACCTCGGTTTCGTTCGTGCGCGCGTAACACCTCAAGTGCTTTTTCATTGCCATTGGTCACTTCGGCTTGAAGGAATTCAGACCATGTTAGCAATGGACTTGCCCTCTCTATGTCCTTCTTCTCTTTGGCATAAGTATTTTTATGAAGTTGCCAAACTTGCGCACGTTCTATTGTGAGTTTCTGATATTCCAATTTTTTGTTTAATCGCCCAAGGTGTCGATTTGTTTTAATTAGTGTTCTTTTAGTTTCAAATGCGGTTTTGATGACCTGCGCCGCTATTTCTCGCTTATTATGCAACTCCTCCTTAGCATCGCGTCGGTTCGCGATTGCTTCCACTCTTTGCGATTGAAATTGAGCAAAAAAAGCGTCGGCGGCCGCTTTATCTATTTTAGGCTCCCTAGCGTAGGTTTTTATTGCCAGGGCCTTCTGCGGCACTTGTGGTGGAGTAAACTCACCTAATTTGGTGGTCAGCGATTTGTACGATAGGCCTCGGTCTATAGAACTAGCCTTAACCGCCACCTCCTGCCCCACCGCCTTGATTACAATACCTGCCCCGCGCAATTTAAATTCAAGGCCAAGCTCATTGGCTTTGCCATGAAATTCATCCCAAGATTTTGAAGCTTCAAACGCTTCAATTAATTGTTCCTTGGCATTAGCATTAATCCAAGAATGCAAACTTTGAATATTTGCATGGCTTTCAAATTTCGCTTCTCGATTATGCGTTTGCGCCTCCGCTAATTCGCCATGATTGGTGATCATTAATCCGTGCTTTTTCTCAAGCTCTGTACATGTCCTCATAAGAGCATTTTTGTCATAAAATGGCTCGACATTGCGATAGGTCTTTGGGTGCACTTTATTGATGGCAATATGGACATGGTAATGCTCTTTATCGTCATGTGCGGCTGAAATTCTTTGGTGTTCTTGTAACCCGATTGAAGCTACTAAATTATCTTCAATATCATTCAAAATTTCACGACCTGGCTTCTCGCCATGAGGAAACGAAAATATCATGTGATAGGTCTTGTCGGTCTTTGACTTTGTATTCATATCTTGAGTAATCATCATTGCCAAAACTGCGTCACGCAATTCATCGCTTGGCAAATTAGTGACCCGCACGAAATCAACTCTTGCACCATCACTCACCGCATCAGTTATATAATTTATCAAAGGAGGCCAATCTTGTGGCTGCCGAGTTTCAGGCAGGCCAACTATATATCCAGCCAAGACTGAAATGCTTGAAGTGTTCACTTTTTTGGTGACACGCTTTGCAATCAAACTGAAGCCGCCTTTCTTCTGATTTCATCCATAGTGCTATCAATCTTTTTAAGAACAGCACGAATATCTGAAACCTCAGAACTATCTGCTTTGCTCAACCACAATTTTAACAATCCGCCCAAACGCCCAAGGTCGCCATTTACTTGTAGTAATTCCATAGCGACCTTACTATCCAACTTGCTCTTCGGCCTATATCCAAGTCCAGCTGACCTCAGAAAAGTCGAGACTGGAATTCCCGCCTTTTTCGAACGTGAAAGTAATTCATTGCGTTCTTGCTCCGATACCAAAACCTTTATCGGTCTATTGCGATCTTTGACATTTTCTCTAATCATGGCAAATCCAATTCACGGCAAATTGTTATTCAAACTAAGCACTCAAATAATCGTCGAGCACATAGTGCGAGTAAGAATAGTAATGTGGTGGCAAAATTCATTTTGATGGCCATCATTACACATCTTGCCCTACAATTTGCCACAAATTCCTAAGAATTCGACAGGATTCCCCAAATAATTGAAACAATTTGCGTAATTGCTGATTATAGCGGTTAATTGCGGAAATGAGATTTATTAGGTGGTTTAGTGCGTATTTTTGAATGAATTTAAAATTCCACGAAAATAACTCAAATACAGACAGGTAGGGAGTAGTTAATGGCACAGAAAATCCGTCCTCGAGTAGCGTTTCATTCAAGGCTTATTGACATCAAATCCATGATTGAAGCCCGTGAATTTCTTAAAGACATTCACGAAAGATTCTTCCCAAATGGAGAAATCTCCTATCGGCAATTTTGCTATTATGTGAAGGAATTGGAACTTTTGAAACCGCTTCATTCACCCAAAAAATTGATCACAGCGAGACTAGCAGAAGAGACTTCTGAAGTGCTTCCCCAGGAAAAAGGCACCACATTTTTCCATAGCCCAACCTTGCAAAATCGTGACGAAGTCTATTGATGGGAGCGTTGAAAATGAACTCATTAAACCTCATTTTGCAGGCTAAAAATGACGTCGGAAAAACATATATCGCGTCAATAGTGGCTGAATATTTTCAGGCAAAAGGTAGCGAATTTCACGGCTATGATGCCGACAAATCGGAAAGCTCATTTGCCAAATTTGAAGATTTTAAAGTTGAACCGGTCGAGGTTGTGGACACAGATCATCATTTCAAACTTGAGGCATTCGACAAGGTTTGGGAGAATGCGATTGCCAAAAATCTAGATATAATATTAGATTCTGGCGTAGATGCTTTCGGACCTTTAGTTCAATATTTTGTCAAAAATGGGAATGATAATTTAAGCGCTGAAAGCAAAAACGAGATAATTGTGCATGCGGTCATCGCGGGTGGCGACAGGCTCGATGACACCATAAATGGCCTTGTCACACTCTTCAATAAACTACCGACTAATATGAAAATAGTGGTGTGGCTGAACGAATATTTTGGCCCGATTGAAGTTGCTGGTAAACCATTTGAAGAGTTCAAAATATATGAAAATAACCGTGAAAAAATTCACGGGATTATCAAAATATGCGAGCCAAATTCTGACCTTGTCAAGGCAGATTTGCTCAAGAAAAATGCGTTAAAAATGACATTCAATGAATGTAAAAAATCAGACGAATTTTCGAAAGTTTCTAAGCAAAGATTTGAAGAATATCGAGGCAAAATTTTTGAGCAACTAGATGAAATTTTTCTTGCTAATGTAACGTCTGAGGGAAGAACCAAAGCGCAGAAAATCGACGAAACAAAAGAGGAAATGGCTTCTCCAAATAAGACTGAAAATCACACTCAAATTCTAAGCCAAAGCCTAAATGAAGAAACCCTTGCAAAATATGAATTTGCAATAAATGCACTCTTTGAAAAGCACTTAGAACAGCTATCATCATTGAATGCCCTGCACTTTAGCGAAGCAAATAAAAATGCTGAAATTGTCATTACCCAAGCCGCAGAATACCTAACCAAGCAATTAAACCAGGCTGCAAATGAAATAGCCGCTAGCACATCAAAGCTGCTAGCCGAACAAATTAGTGATGCAACTAAGGCGGCAGCGGAAGCGAAAAATTCTCGAAATTGGGCAATTTTTGCGGCGTGCGCGCCACTCTTTGCCGCAATAGCTATCACTTTTTTTCAATAGTTTGTGCAAGATACTCAGTTCAAATCAAATTAATTTAATATAACAGCAGAAGCTCTTTTCTTATTTATTTCTTTGAATCGGTCACTTTATAAATTAAAATATTTTTCAAATGAGAGCTAGCAATGAATATTACATATGAACTTATGTCTCAAATTAGGCAAGATAAGCGACGTATAAAAATAGAAAAGGCTTTTGATGGCTTTTGGGTGACAATATTTCAATATGACGGAATTGAAGGCGAACGCTGGTTTTGTGCTTTACTTGATAAATCGAAAGCAAAAGAAGCTTTGAAAAGAAGTGATTGGGATTTGCATCCCGAAGAAGTTCGTCCTCAATTAATTTCTTATTCGAACTCGGACAAATATACATATAAAAAATATGCACGCGATGGAATTGAACCTTTAGTATTTGAAAGATCAATTGGTAACGAAGATTTAATAGTGGAATTGGCGGAAGATTTCAGATTGTATTTCAATCTATTTTATAACGACGAGGGTAATCTATATAGAAATGCAAACAATCATCATAATGAAGTTGTTGTTAAAATCACTAAGACTAAAATTGAAGTTCAAAAATCCTTACTTTTAAAATATATTTCAGTTCGTCAAAAATATTTAGCACTCTATTTTGACCATATTTCGAGGTTCCCTGAATTGTTTGAGAACCCTTTGCCTGAAGATGAGCAGGAGGTTTCATATAATTCATTGGACAGATGCTGGATATTTGGCTCCTGTGCAGACTATGATTGTTTGATGTCAGGCCTTCAAGGGAAGATACTAATAAAACCAGAGCCTATCAAAAAGATGCTTTCGAAACTCGAAAGGAAATTTGTTGAGTTTATTGTAGGGTGCGATGAAAGTGGGAATGAAATCGAGTATTCCTGCGACCCATCTGGCTTGAGTAATCTTTTCGGAAAAAATCCAGATGCACCAGATTTTTTGAAATGTATTTGCTTCAGAAAAGAAGTGCTAGATAAATATTATCACAACCCAGGTCAATTTAGCGTTTCCGACGGCGTTGTTCGTTCCCAAAATGGTTGGTTATTAAGAATGGATAATGACCACAAGGAAGTTGTACTTGTCCATTTGGGTGATTTAGGGCGTGACCTTCCATATGAAGAGCAATTATATTGGCGTTCGCAAAATATTATTCCTCAAGCTTCTGCAAGCAAAACCGCATTCGCTAGAGATTTCAAGGCGATGGCTGCTGATAGTGAACAACCAGAACATCAATTCAAAATCGAATATGAGCGGTTGCAAGAGGAGTGGCTTGAAAAATACGGTTGGAATCTATTTCGCCCACTTTCTGAAGGCGATAACTATCTATTAGATAAGTTACACGTCCCATCAAGCGATAATCCCGCTGAATTAGATTCTCAAATCATTGCACTTTCTAAAATACTTGTGAACTCGATAAATAGTGTAGAGCTTTTGAAGTTTTGTAACGAAAAAATTGATGCTGGAATGAGTATTGCCGTTTTGGAAGCATTTTTCCTGCACACGTCATACCAAACAAAAGATAGGGACATTAAGCTATTGAGAAACATACAGTCTTTAAGATCGAGCGGTTCGGCTCATAGTAAGGGAGGCGAGTATAAAAAGCATCTAAAGAAAATAGGGTTTGAAGGTAAGTCTGCAACTTTCATTATCAATGAGCTTATAGTTCAGTCATTGCAGATGTTGCGAACATTGCGAGGTTATCTTAAGGGACTTCCTTGTTGAAATTTCGCGGCTTTCAAAAATTCGCCGCTCAATTATAAGGGTATAAATAGCCTATCTTACTAACCACAAAATCACTTGGTGCCCACTTAATTGGCAATGCCTGCATTAGGACAGATGAATAGATATTGTATCTTTCTCTCAATTTGCCATGTGTACTTACGATCTAATCATCATAAATCTGAAATATGACGTAACCATCATATGCATGAAACTTCATTTAGAATTCATGCAATTTTTTAAAGGCTTTTATTAATAAAACTCCCAACAATATACCGCAGGTATATCAATGGCATTAGAAAGAATAATTCACCCAAATTTTCATTGAAAATTATTAATATATATGCTATAAATATACCATGAGTATAGAATCAAGCGACAAACTGAAAACCCTACTATATTCATGGAAGCCCAATACCGTCATGACCTATGCACCATTGCGCTCCATGAATATAACGCCACAACACATGCAAAAGTATGTTGCAAGCGGATGGGTTGTGCCTGTGGGTAGCGGCGCATTCATAAAAGCTAATGAGAGCGTAAGCTGGCAGGGGGCACTATATACACTCCAAAACCAAACAGAACTAAATATACATTTAGGGGGATTGAGCGCATTAGAAGAAGAAGGACACACACAGTACCTGAGGATGGGGGAAGAAGCTGTCCAGCTCTTTTCAGAGCACAACCAAAAACTCCCCACATGGTTCAAAAATAGTTCTTGGGGCGCAAAGATAGTTCAGATTCAAACAGGCTTTTTGCCAAAAGCTCTTGGCATAAGAACAAGCAATATAAAAGGATTTGAAATAAAATCGTCTTGCCAGGAACGCGCAATCCTTGAATGCCTTTATCTTGCTCCTCAAAAGTTAGATTTAATAGAAGCCTATGAAATATTAGAAGGTATGCGCTCCATGCGCCCAAACATAATGCAACAGCTCTTGGAATCGTGCCAATCTATAAAAGTAAAACGACTATTTCTATTTATGGCTGAAAAAGCGAAGCTTCCGATACTCGAACATTTAGATACGGAGAGGCTAGAGCTAGGTTCTGGCGCTCGTGCACTAATTAAGGACGGTTTTTATGATGCAAAATACAAGCTGATACTACCGAAAGGATTGGCGCAAAATGCATGAAAAATATAAAAGCCAAGTAAGGTTATTGTTAGATGTTTTGCCCTATGTCGCGAAAGAGAAAGTATTTGCTCTAAAAGGCGGTACAGCGATAAATTTATTTGAGCGTAATCTCCCGCGATTATCGGTTGATATTGACCTCACTTTCCTTTCGATGAATGACAGGGCAACGGCATTAACATCAATCTCCGAGGCTCTATTGCGCATAAAAGGCGATATTGAAAGCCATATCAAAAATGTGCGGATAACACTTGTCGAGCAAGGCAATGGTGTAGAGGCTAAACTACATTGTCAACGTGGGCGCACGCAAATAAAGATAGAGGTAAATCCTGTTTTAAGGGGAAATTTATTACCGATAAGAAAAATGACAACGTCCCAAATTGTGCAAGATGAATTTGAAGCATTTATTCAAATGCAAGTATTGGCGCAAGGTGAACTTTATGGCGGAAAAATATGTGCTGCACTTGACCGCCAACATCCACGGGACTTATTTGACGTTCGCTTACTTTTGGACAATGAAGGCATAAATAATGAAATCAAGACAGGATTTTTAGCAGGTCTATTGAGTCATGGTAGGCCTTTGCATGAAATGTTGCGCCCTACTTTTAAAGACCAAAAAGCTGCCTTCCAAAATCAATTTTCTGAAATGACGCAAATAAAATTTGACTATGACGATTTTGAAAAAACGAGAACTGAATTGGTTGAAGCAGTTTCAAAATCACTCAATGAAAATGACAAGGCATTCTTACTAAGTTTTAAATCAGGTGAACCTGATTGGTTACTTTGCGATAATCCACTATTAAAAACTCTTCCTGCAATTGATTGGAAGTTGAATAATATAAACAAACTAAAATCAACCAATTCCAACAAGCATAATGAATATTTGGAACTATTGAAAGAAAATCTGCAAATCTAACAAGAAATAAAATTCCGAAAAATATTCGTGCAAAAATCCGCGTGAGCACACTTAGAATTCTAAATTATACCGACGCGCCTAAACGCATCGGTAAATATAGCGTGTTCCATCGATTGTGATTTGTGCATAGTCCATTGCAAGGTCACGGGCGATTGCGTCGTAATCGATATAGGATTGCAGCGATTGCGGGATTGTTCCGTATAGGCCTTCATCGACGAATTGTTCGGCGAGTTCTCGCATTGTATCGAGTTGATATAGGTCAACTTCAAAATCATCGGGGCTATCTTTGGCAAGGTCAAATTTATAGCCTACTTCACCGATTGCGATAATGGCTTTTAGCTTTTGGTCTTCATCCCAAGTTTCAACGGCGTTGAAATAGGCTTCTATATTGCATTGGGTGATATTTAGGGCTTCGAATAATTGGCTATCAATGCCTTCGCCGTCGATAAATTGGATTTCATATTCTTCGATAAGTGGGCCATTAAGGTTGAATGATTTGGTTACATATTCATCAAGGCTGTGGAAATAGAAGCCGTTGGCTGTAAAATCATAAGGTTGTGCAAATAGTGTTGTCATGGCGATTATCCTTTTGGGGAAAATGGCGGGGGCTTTCGCCCCCTGATTTGCTAGGATTTGGCTTCTGCTGTGCGCATGATGATGCGTCCATTTAGCGGCATTGAGTTGAGGCTTAGGGTGTAGCCTTTGCCATCTTTGGTAGGCCAAGCGACGCCAATGTCGTTCCATCTTGCGGTTTCACCTTCACCGGTAACGGTGTAAAGACGGTGAGAAGGTTTGGTAGTTTTAGTTTCTTTAGTCATTTTCATCTCCATTTAAGAAGCCGTCTGGACCATTCCATCGGGCTTCATGGGAATAAAAAGACCAACCGCTAAGTCGGGTGGTTCAAGGCAGAGCGAAGCGAACTGGCGTGCTTAGTTGCACAAACCGAAGGTGCGGAAACGTGCAGCCTTGAACCATTCCCGCGAGGATGGTCATAAGCCCATGAATGCAAGCACGAGAAATTAGTCCCGTATTCGGCTTTAGGGAGATGTATGTGAGGGGAACGAAAGGCAAACCAGCCACGAATATTGGAAACTTGCCGGTGAAAAATCAAACCGCAAGGAACGATATTTAATCGCCCCAACCCTCCATGAGTTTCCAAATCTAGTCACAGCCAACAATTGTCAACTGTAAAAGACTATTGCAAATTCACAAATGCGAAACTTAACCAATCAAAATAGGCGATGAGAACTTCAAAGCTTTATTCAACACATTAAACAACTTAGTTGCTATGGTAACGAAACCCAAGCTTTCAAAACATCAATGTGTACTGCAAAATCGCGCGGCTCGTCCTCACCACCTTTGTGAATGATACCGGCAACCCTATTAGCGCTATCAACAAGTGGGCCACCAGACATTCCAGACGGCAACTTTTGAGTTACCTCAACCATTTGTATCCCGAATTTTATAGGAAAAGAACTAATCGCTCCCAGTCTAACATTCAATTTATCGCCAGGACCAAAACCCGGATAACCGGCGGCATACAAGCTTTCGCCCACGTGAAACGTTCGGTCAGGAAGCGACAACTCGTAAAATTCAGTAAATGGGATATTGTGATTTAATAAAGCCAAATCTCGAGATTTACATGACCTTGAAACTGTTACTGTAAACTTGTTCGAAGGCTTGCTCGGATGGTATAAATCATATGATTCATGCCCATTAACACAATGCCACGCAGTTACCAAACCGACACCCTTTAGAAAAAAAGCGCTGCCTTGTGAGTAATTTTCATGGTCAGAATATTCAACAATCCAAACTGCACGGTTTCTTACTTCTTCCTTAGTTGGTTCAAGTTTTATTGCCTTTTTAGGAAATAAGTTATTATATTTGGCGGCAAGTTTCCGAAATACAGGATCACTTCTCCCCTTAACATGCCCCAACCAAGCAATCTTTCCTTGCAAATGGGCCTCTATAGTGCTGTTTCTAAGATATTTATCCTTTAGAACTCGCTGAGCTTCCAAAACACCTGATTTTTCCACTACATGTAGCGCCGATCGAACATTCCTGACATATTTACGGTCGACGTTTACTAGCTCATTAACGCGCAGCCCAGTTACAGTCTGCCTTGCGCTTTTATCAGCATAATACATTTTTTCCGGATTTATAATAAGTCCGTTGTTTTGAAATGTTGTTAGAAGCCTTCCCCCCAGTAATTTTATGTCGCACTTCCCAGTATTTGGTGTTACGCCGTCAAACAAAACGGTTAATGGCTTATAACTGGAAAATGTTATGTCATCCGCGTATCGGGTATATATACATCGGTTCTGTTTGGCAATTGAAAGCAATTCCTTGTCAAGCCGAAAGCATATCATATTAGAGATAACAGGACTGGTAGGTGCACCTTGTGGCAAGTGATTTTTGTAGCAGCTGAGGCGAGCCAGTATTAAAGCTACCTCCTTGTCTATCCCCAAAGATACAAAAAGACCATTAACTCGATTTTCCGAAATGGAGCCGAAAAAGTCGCTCAAGTCGAGGTTTAGAAGATATTTTGCACTCAAATGCGAAGCGGCATTAGTTTTAACGGAGCGATGACGGACAAAACCATGCACAGATTTTCTGGGGCAGTAAAGAGTATCCAGCGAGGCGGCTATTTTTCGCTGCAACATTTTAAGGCGATGGTCTGGCGCGCTAATCAATCGTTTCGTTTCTTTTGCACCAGAAACGTTGAAGTTATGATACATGCGCTCCCTATAAAACCATATCTTTTTCAGTTCAGATTTTGACATGCCCAAATAAAGAAGTAGCTTTGCAGTATCCTCAAACTCAGGTGGGATGTTGACACGAGGAGTATACCCAAAAATCGTCTTAGGGTTCAGCACGAGGTCTCCCTTCCAATCACGCCAAGATAATCCGAAGATCAGTGGCGCAACACGATCCTTGAAATGACATTTACTCTTACGCCGCAGTTACAACAGCGCGTATGCGAGGGGAGACCTCGAAATCTTTCATTCCCATGATTCATAATATTTGTGAACTATTTTAACATTTCCTCTTCTGTGCCGAAGTAATATATTTGTCTTTTATTATAAATTTTTGGATGCTACTTTTTAAATTGCCATTTCCAATAAGCTTAACTTTGTTAACTTAATATGATAAAGCCATATTGCTACAGCCCATGATCGATTAGATGACGGGGGCTAATCTGCGATCATTTCATAACAGAGAAGCACATTCTTCAATGCGAACTCGTGCTTAGCAAATTCTATTCAAGCGCCCTCTAAAAAAGGGCGGGATGGTTTGGAAGTGGTTTTTGGGCTTTAAATTGACTGGCACATGCGTGAGTATTTAGCCAATTGAAGGCGAATTCTTCGACTCTGTCGCAACAATCAACTTCATCGGCTTCAATGATAATTTCTTTATAACCGCATTTGCAATCTGGAAGTGATGCACGATTAAGGCTTTCGATTTCTACGCGGGCTTGCCACTGTCCGTCGTCAAATTGAATAAAATAGCGATCAAAGCGGATTTCAATATTGATGCCATTCCATATTTTACGAGTGATTGAGAAGTCCTTTTTCATGCCTGCCTCCGATTGGATTTGAATGTCCATTTGACGGGGCACTTGCGGCAGGTTGTATGAACTTAGGTGTCACCAAAGGGGAACGGCTTGCCCGTTGACACGAAAGTTGAACCTGTCAAACACGTCAATTGTAATGGATATTCAAAACCCCAATTGGGAACGAACAAATGAAAACTTCGATGAACTCCTCAGCAATATAATGGCATAATTATCCGCCAATCTAATCGCTATTTAATTTGACAATGGGCAAATAGTGGCAAGGAACAATCGACAGCCGTCGCACCAAAAAATGCGAATGCGCTAGAAATTATCATCAATATGAAGCCGAAAGTTGAATCGATAGCAGAGAGACCGCAAGACGAGTGACACGAACTTAAGCCCAAACATTAAGCCCATAACCCCAAACCAGCTTGCCGCTAAGGGTGGGGCAATTACCTATTATTTATAACACCACCATTAAAATCAATCGCCCCTCAAAATAGGGACAATTGACGTGATTTGGAAACGTAGTTTTGCCAAGCGATATTATCTTTGGCTTCGCCATCAAGCCACATTGTGGCATATTCAATAGGGCCGCCAAATTCCTCAATTAGGCATTTCGCGATGAAATGCGATTTATAGCCAGTTTCAGTAATCGGCAAAGGTTCACAATTTTGGCTTTTGATTTCAAGATGCACGATTGTGGTTTGTTCATCAACCTTTGCAACATAATCGCAATAGCGAATTTCAATTTGGATATTTTGCCAGATAATTTGATAAGTTTCGTATTTTTCAAATGGCTTATTCATAACACTCTCCGAAATAATAGATTTAAACGAAAAGAGGCGACCATTAGGCCGCCTCGGAAAGTGTTGATTGATTGAGAAATGAGATAAGATAATCAGCAGCTTTAGAGGCTTTGCTCGAAGCCGTAAAAATAGCTTTGGGATCGCTTTTCAAAACTTGAAGCCAATTATTGATATATGATGCATGGTCATCACGCGGCACTATCGAGATGCCAAGTTTGGAACAAAGGAAGGCAGCTCCAAGTTCGGCAACAAGCTCTTCCATGGCGTATTTATTATCGCCAAAGCGATTACCGAATTCACGACCCAAACGATGGGAAGCACCTGACCAATGGGTTAATTCATGGCAAAGTGTTGAATACCAGCCTTCAGTAGGTGTTGAAGTATCCGTTCCAATGAAACGATGACGATCTGGCATTTTGATACTATCTGATGAAGGCGAGTAAAATGCGCGCATTCCACCAATTTCAATTTTAGCTTTGGTAGCTTGAACAAAGCGTTCGGCATTTTCGCAAGCAATGATTTTATCAATTTGCGGTTCGCCAATATCAATTTCAAATCCGTCAACTTGCGCGACATTGAAAACATGTGATGCACGGGCAATTGAATAGCGAGAATTTTCTTCACCACTTTCATTTTCGACATCAATGTCTTTGAAGAAGACTATTAAAGACGATTGCTCACCTTTGCGAACTTGTGCACCGCGCTCTTGCCATTGTTTATAAGTGCCCCAAAGGCCATGCTCGAAGCCATTGATATAGGCGGCAATCCAAAGGGATAGGATATTCACGCCATTATAGGAATTCTTAGATTGAACATTTGAAGGTCTTACGATTGAAAAGCCTTTGCGATGCCAAGGAAGTTGAACTTCGCCAACACCATTTTCAATTGAAGCAATAATTTGATTGGTGATTGAAGTGTAAACGTCAATGCGTTGATTTGAAGATTGAGATTTAGATTGATTTTTCATGTCCATCTCCTTTTCTCTTGAGGACGGACACAAAACAGTTTGGGGAATAGATGGGCTGTCACCCTGCCAATTTTAATTGTTGCATTTTTAAGGGAAAAAAACCGGTATCCACTTTTTTGCAAAATGCTTAGGCAGGGCGTATGGGCAATACGGGAGTGGAAATCAAAGATTGCAACGAATGGAGCGAGCCGCCCATTGACCACCCATCACCTCAAACTATGGGTTCGACTATGGCTCAAGAGGAAGCGATTGGGATAGGAAAAACGAAATTACCATGATTTTATTGTAGATAAGTTGTTGAAAACACTCTAATTACCTTAAGAAATTCGGACTAAATTAATGGCCAATCACGAGGTACCAAAGCACGGTCTCCTCGCCACTCTTCAACAATAGCATTTTCAAACCACTTTTCTCGCAAATGAGCATGATCGAGCACAATTAGTTGAAACGGCATAGATATTTCCGAACAAGCCTTGTGCATCAACTTAAAAAGTGAAAGAACTGCTGTGCGGTCATCATCATCTTTAATTTCTTCCAAACTTCCGTTTTCTGCATCTGGTGGATAGTAAGCTTGGGTTGGCTGGTCTAGTATTAAAAATGAAGGAACAGGTCGCCCACGTCTCCTGAACCACCAGTGAAGCGCAAGATGGGCCAGCACATGGTAACCAACCCAGTTCTCGCCACTACCCATCCGACTAAGCGGAATTGGTCCATCTTCTGTGTTGGCGACAACTGTTAATTTTTTTATGTCCAGCCGCAATGAACTTCCCTTATGTTCTAAGTCAAGTTCATCAGAGTATAGCGTCATCTTGCTACCGATTAAATCGAGGAATGTGTCCACGCGTGAATCGATTTCATCCGAACGGACCTTTCCAAGTACGGCTTCTAACAGTTTTTTGATACGTTCGATATCATTGACGGCGTGTGGTTCCGTTTCTTCTGGAGATGTAGTCTCAAGAAAATTTGACAATCGACCCATATATCGTGCTCTTGATACAAGTTGCTCTTGCGCGGCTTTGGCCGCTTCATCGGAAATAATCGCCGCACGCAACTCCATTGAAACTTCCTTGAGTTGATCATTGAGGCGCTCAATTTCAATATCAAGATTGTTAATGTGATTCAGAAGATGTGGGCTCTCTTTGTGAACTGAGGCAAGTTGACTGGTTACGGAAGCAAGAGCTTTAGTAATTTCCAGAACGCTGGCCACAGGCGAAGCCTGCAAAGAATCGCAAACTGGACATCTCGTCTTGTCTCCAATGTCTTCCTTGTACAATCCAATACTACTCAAGCGCGCCTTTTGCTCAGCGACTTCGCGCCCAAAATCACTTTGCACAGACATAAACGATTGCGCTGCCTTACGGTCTTGGTTTAGCTCTGAAATTCTTGTCCAAAGAGCGGCGCGCTCTCCTTCGAGTTGCGATATTGTGGTTCCAAAGTCTTGGTATATATGCGCTTGGTCAACTTCGGTTTGTGAAACCCTTCTAAGATAGCTGAAAACAGTGTCATCAACTGCCTGATAATCCTGAGGGATAAATGCGAGCCTCTTCCCCTCATTTACTAAACGCACAACGTTACTACGATTGATTTCTATAGATTGAATCTTCTTCGCTTCGTTAGCTTCGAGGACTCTTAGGCGTTTTCGCAGCTCGTCCAGCTCATTAAGATGCTTGAAGTATTCCTCATCTACTGCTCCAAGGAAATAAGGAAAAGTATCACGAAGCGCCAAAGCTCGAAATGTGTCGCTTGTCCTATTGAAAAGTTGGTCCTTGCTCGCAATCACCCCCTGCGGCTGAAAGCACAAAAACAGTGCATGAGAAATATTCGCACTGAGCGGATCGCGCGTGCCAGAAGTGGGGCGGTGTTCATTCTCCACTATACCTGCAAACTGGGTCATTAGTGTTTTCAAACTACTCGCGGTTATGTTTTTCTCTAATTCATCACGCTGGGGATACCCATCAAATTTGCCCCGTCTATAGTACACTTTCGAGCCAGACGATGCACCTGGACCGGGGTTATCTCGCGCAACAAATATCTCGTCACCTTGGCTTTCAATGTGAAGTCCAAACCAAGACACCCTCCGACGAATTTCCCCTTCGGCGACATCAAATGTATCGCGTCCCATGCAATAATCAACTATATCTATGATTGCCGATTTTCCAGTCTTGGATTTTCCTGTAATGATGTTCAGTCCGCTTGGATTGAAGGGCAAAGTTCTGATTTTGTCTCCATGGCTATAAAGTACTATTGCCTTGATTATAAAACTCATGGTTGCACTCCCCAACTTGACAGAATAGATGTTTCAGAACCTGATTTTGCGAACCAGCGTGCAAGAAAGCGCGTGCTTTGAACTGCATCAGCCATATCTTTAGTAACACCCTTTAACAATCCAGTCGTGAAGTAACCATTCTTTTCGCCAACAGTAAGCGTGTGTGGGTTATCAAATTCAAGTGTCTGCTGATGAAGTGAGAACATTAATGCTTCTCTTAGAAACGGAAGAAGCCCGCGTAATCTTCGAGGCAAATCGACTAGTACATCCTCATTGTATTGAATCCATTCATATAATGACGAAACTGTAGAATGTGGCAATCTTTCACGTGTCTGTATGTGAAGACTAATGGCTGGAGCAAGGAAGTTCAGCGTAACTGGGCAGCCCACCTTCTTTGCTTTGCAATACTCGCGGGTGAATTCACACATGATGGAACTTAAAAACGCGGGATTAAAAAGAAAAGCTTCCTCTCGAGGTCTATCGCTCCAGCGTTCAGCCATCTTGCAGTTCCTGTTCTTTGAAAAGATCAACATACTCTGGATGCCACCCCACGCGGAGCTGGTCGGCAAGACTATGATACGAACCCGCAGTAATCCACTTTTCAACAATATTACGTAAAGGAATTGATTCTTGAATAGCCCAAACAAACAATTTTAGTCCAAAATCAAGCTTTTGAGTATCATTTTTCGGATTAGAAATTAGCAATTCGCCACTACATTTCCGCTTCCAAGAATCTTCAAGTTTATCGTCGTAATTACCAAGCTCATTTTCTAAAATAAGATTTTCCCGCGCCCATTTTGATCTTTGCGCATATGCTCTGTAGTAGTCATACACAGAGCTTTGGATGTTTGAATTTGGTAAATTGATTGCCCGCATCTGTCTGACGAAAATTCGGTCTTCGTCACTTTGAGAATACTCTTTGATTGCTAGTGATTTTGGATCATCAAGAGGAAGCGAATCTTTATGCAACGACCGTCCAATTTCATTTGCCTTGGTAATGATGTGCTGTACGTGGATTGTGGAATGCTTTTCTTCAACTAGATGTTTGCCAACAACATTGAGCCACCAACCCTCGAGATATTCCGCAGCTAGTTCTGTATTTTTCGGAGCAACCAGAATTAGTTCAGATTCGATTTGACTAAAAACGTCTGTTAGATTCGGATGATTGTCAATAACAATAATATTCGAAAGGAAGATATCAGCATCTTCATCAGAAAGGTCTAGGAAGAGTTTTCGTGCCAATTCCGTCGTTTTGTCTTTCGAGGAATTTGCCGCATTACGAAGTAGCGTGCGTGCCTCTTTTCTTTGCTCTAAAGTCGCCTCCTCACGGAGCCTAGATATTGCGGAGTCTTTAGAAGCAAAGGACGTAGTAATTAAAAAGTAACGAGTCTTATCAGCTTGAAATATACCTTCTTTATATATACCTATCCAGATTAATAGAGTTTTCCAAACGTCTACGCTTTTATCATCTAGAGACTTAGGTTTTACATGGTGCTTAGCTTGAATGAGACACTGCGCGTAATCCATACTTTCAAATGAGATGTCATCGAATTTTTCTATTGAAATAGTTGCGCTGGGGAGCTTTTTAGCAAGTTCCAGACCTCGCAATAATGCAAGGCGACATTGAAATAAATATCCAACTAGTGAGGCACTAGCATTATATTTCCCATTGTCACTCATTAAGAAACTCCAACCTAATATAATATAACATGCTAAATTAAAAATTCAATTGAATACAGTTTATAATACTTTTATACAGTGAAATAATTATTGATTTATCACGTGGTATAAATTTTGGATAAATGAATCAAGAATCACATAGAGCAGAAATAATCGCGATTGTCGCAATGGTTACCAATATAATTAAAGATGAATGGAAAATTATAAACGGCTTGATTAAGCTCAAGCCGTTTTGATTTTGGCAAATTAATCACCACCAAGCGTAATAGGCCACTTGCCTACCTTGGGCGAGCACTTCCCGTGCTTTGCGAATGAATTCGAGATCATCTTCAAGCTCTTCGCCAGTGGTTTCACCGAAGAAGAAGCCCTCAGTTTCGGGGAGGCATTTTACGATTAGGTCGTGTTCGAGATTGTCGATGTCATCTTCGGTTAGAAGGAGGGTTGCGACATTAAAATCTTCGTTTTCACCGCCTTTGTTAGTGTAAAGATTGTCCATCCAGCCGTGAAGATTTGGGTGTTTGCGCCAATAGTGAAGGTCATTATACTTTTCTTCGTCTAAATCGAAATCAGTTGCTGGACGATTATCGTCTTTTACGATTGATACAGCATACATATCTAGTCCCATTTTAAGTCTCCTTATCTTCAGTCCGCATGATTGCGCGACTGATGAAGACAAAGGGCAGCGGCAACTCACGCCTTCAACGCACGAGCTTGCGAGCAGCGTTTATGCTTGAAGGCATTAGTGAGGGGATGATGCGAATGTCGCTATATTCAGTTAGCTAATTCGGAGGCTGGGATTGGAGATGTTTAGGACGAATATTTGCTATACGTCGAAAACTTTCGCCATTCATTACTGATTGATATGACGAATATCCAACATTCAAATTGGCGCTTTCACCTATCAGGGTGATAAACTCGCTGCCTTTCAGAACGGTGACGAGACTAAATTGTTTTGAGCCCTCATTGAAGGCAGAGCACTCTAATTGATTGAATAACTCAGAAGGCGAACAAGTTCCCATGATTGCTATCCGTCCGGATTTAAGTCGCAAAGGCTTGGAGGCCAGACTGGCAGGCATTCTGGCTTTCGAGCGAGTAAATGCTCGCCGCAATGGCAAAGTTGCAGCGATGCTTGGTTTATTGGTTGATTTGTGCCGTAAAGGCGGGAAACCATCTCGGCAGGCGGACTGGTTTTGAGAGAGGATGAAACGCCCCAGTTCTGTTGCTTAATCTTCATCCTCATAATGACCACCAAAGTAGTCACTAGGGTTCTCAGGTTGGAAACCGAGCTTTTGCGATCTGCGGACGTTAATTGCGGTTGCATCAAGGGTATTCTTGATGTGCGCCGCATAAAACTTCTCAATCATTTCAACTGACGTGCGACAGTTTTTTGCGATTTGATAAATATCGGCACCTTCCATAAGACGAAGGCATATATAGGTGTGACGCAAACTATAGGCGGTGCGTGCCTGTCCGTCACGATCCAACTTTAAACCTGCAAGCCCAAGAACTTCATTGAACATTTTCAGATTATTAGTCGGAAACAAGACATCAGTGGATTTCGGCAAAGTTGGCGCTGGAGGCTCCTCGCCTTTTCGCAATCTTATATGCTTCCTAGGCTTTGGACGCGACTTCAATCGCTCAAACACTGGAACTGCACCTGGCATTGATTTGCAATAACCAACACCGCGCTTACCACGCACTTCGATCTCCAATATGCGCTCGCCAGTTTCAACATTCTTCACGATGCTCACATCACGAAATTGAATGTTATTGACCTCATCAGGTCGAAGGCCAGTGTTGCCCATGAAAAGAATAAAATCGTGAAGCTGTTCCGCATTCCACTTATAACGCCCTTCTTTGGTCTTCGCATATTCACGCGAAGTTTTATAAAGGTGCTTATACTCGGCTGGACTGAACCAAGGGCGATGCACTATCTTACCTTGAGTTTTATAGGGCGGCGATAAATCAGGTAAATGAGCAAGCCAACCATGGCGCACAGCAGTTTTTAAAACTTGCCGAAGTGCAACTATTTCATCATGAATGGTTGAGCGCGATGGCGGCTTTGGTTTGTCCTTTACATCATCCTTGGCGTCACTTGGACTATTTACTCCACTAACGGCCTTAGGCTGCCTACCCGCCTGCCCTGCACGCATCACACGATAATCTTGCACCTTGCCAGAAGTAACTTCTGAAATGCCAAGCTTGCCAAAGAATGGGATAAGATGAAGCCTAAGGCGTATTTCATAGCCTTCCACCCATTTCTCACTACGCTGCCCTTCAGTGATGGCTTCATATTCAAGCAAGAACTGTTTAGCCACCTTTTCGAAAGTTATTTCGCGGGGCTTAAGGATACCAGCGTGGGATTGACCACGTAAACCCATATACCAATCTTCCGCAAAAGACTTTGCCCGCGCTAAACTATCTTCCTTTGTGCTCACCTTGAAGCGCTGACCGCCCACGTAAGTGTCCGCTTGCCAATATTGGCTTCTTGCGCGTTTAAAAAGCTGAACCTTTCCAGCCAAAATTGAATGTCTAACTGCCTCCACAACCCACCTCCCACTGTGTGCCTTAAAGTGCGCCCAAAGTGTGCCTATGAATTATGGCTAAAAAAAGGCGCTACCTTGTGATAGCGCCGTCGATATTCGTTGTAATATATAGAGTTTTGGGTGCGGGGGCAGGATTTGAACCTGCGGCCTTCAGGTTATGAGCCTGAATTATATTGGCATAATATGTTGTTTTTATATGCTTTTTAACTTATTTTCTTCCTTATGTGCTAAATTATGCGCTAGACAATACAAATACAATCTCCATTTTGGTGTAAAGTGTGCTAAATTCCCCAATTGCATTCTGCGGAAAACCTATAAAACTAAAGCTGAGGCTGAGGCGCGAACCGATATTTCAATTACATTGAAATAGCCGACAATCCAAAATGAAAGCACTCAAAAAATGGAGTGCTTTCGCTAATTGATTTGGAAATTCTGCATTTAAGCAAAATAAACAATATCTAGTAAACTAGAGGCATACCAGCTTGCACTATATCTCGATGCTGCCATATTCCGCCGCATGTGTGAAGGGCGTGAACAAACGCCTAATCACCGTCGCGATCGAGGTCTTGATTTGGGTTGATTGAAGTTTGGATAGGAAGCCAATAACGTGTGGATTTTAAGGCGCCCGTTTGAATTAGCGCGCCTTTTTCAACAAGGTCGCTCAAATCACGAGTTGCGGTTGCACGTGCAGCGCCTGTGATTGTGATATAATTGGCGGCACTTAATCCACCCTTAAAACCATCAGGACCTTCGCGGAATAGTCGGGCAAGCGCGCGATCTTGACGCTCATTTAACTGGCCGCGCAACCGATCATAGAGTTTAGTTTTCTCTATCAGAAAATCGATTGCGATTTGGCTCTGTCTTTGCGCCTCTATCACTGCCCGACAAAAATATTCCAGCCACCCCGTGATTATTAAATCTTTGTTGTTTTGCTCAAGTGCATCATAATAAGCATTGCGCTTGCGCTGAATTGTTTGTGACAATGCCAATAAAGTTGGTTGCCCCATGCCTTGGGCGAGCACCTTTTCAGCAAGCGCGCGGGCAATCCGTCCATTACCGTCTTCAAACGGATGTATAGAAACAAAATATAAATGGGCGATACCCGCGCGGGTAAGCGGCGGCAACGGATTTATCCCATTGGGCGCAGTATCAGAAAACCACTTGATGAATGCCGTCATTTCGTCGTGCATTTTGCTTGCTGGCGGGGCTTCAAAATGCACCGTCGGTTTATAAATAATACCGGACACAACTTGCATCGGGTCGCCTTGGCTGCGGTAAGTGCCAATCTCCCGCAAATCGTTACGCCCATTTGTTACCATGCGATGCCAGTTAAACAAGGTTTTGTCATCAAGCGGACTTGCGAAGTTACGATACAAATCAATCATCAATTCAGAGATACCGCGCTCAGCTGGCGGAACACGATTTTGTTCGGATGATAAACCAAACTGACCCAAGATTGAGGATTGCACACTATCGCGATTGAGAATTTCGCCCTCTATTTCAGAAGTTTTGAGCGCCTCGCCTGTCAACATATCAACCAATGCCAATTGGCGCGTTTCATTATCAAGGTGTTTTGCTGACCCGATTTGGATACCTGTATTTTGTAAGAATTGCGCTTCAAAAACTACCAATGCGTCTGCATTCCAGTGAAAATTCGGCCAATCTTTATGCTGCCAGTTCCAAACCATGAGTTATAACCCCTCTCTTTATAAATCAAATAATTGCATATTGTGAGGCATAAAGCAAGATTTTATTACTCACGCGCGAAATGGGAAACAAAAAAGCAACGTCCTTTAAATTTACATTAGTGAAATTATAGGCGAGTGCAAAATGAAAATAACTATCTACTTTGAATCTGTTGCGAAACTAGACATGCAAATATGCAGATTATTCAAAAAGGATAAAATTGCGCCGAAAATCTTTATGTCAAATTATAAAACTAATCTTAAATACGCTTGTGAAATTTAACTCGCACCGCTTAATTTGATATTGTGCTAACGGTTAATTGATCCCTTAGCCACACCCTTATCACTATATTAATTTGCCTTACTCTGTGGTATAGTGAACAGACTCGATTTTAAGAAATTGTGTTAATCCCATGCCAGATATTATTGAACATTCGCCGATTGTAAAAGTCTTTGCCAATAACTTGCGCGCTTACCGCAAGTCAAAAAATATGTCGCAATCTGATCTTGCCCGCGCCGCTGGGATTGGTAAGGCTTATATTTCTGATATTGAAAGAGAATTGCGAAACCCAACTATTGATAGTGTGGAAAGGCTCGCAAGGGCTCTTAGGGTCGACGCTTGGCAGTTACTTTTTTCCGCCAAAAGTAAAGAAACTAATCGTCCACTTTATAATGACAAGAACCTTCTTCAAGATATCCATTCAAAATTGTTTGATAGCGACACACTGAGCTATGGGCAATTCATTAGTGATATTGGCGATTACTTAAATAAAAACTCGAGCAAGTAACAGGTTTTCTGTTTTCCCAATACCCTGAAGTTAAAGGCTTTTAGTCCGAACACACCCCCGCACCCCAATTATTCGTCTATAATATATCAAATTGGCACGATAGTTGCACGATAGACGATATAACGGCGGATTTGTTCCATTGTTGGATACATTTAAGTCTTGCCGTGCCTTTGTGCGGAGTGGGTCATGGTTGCTAATACTGTGTCATTGCAAGAACTTCAGACGGCTCGCCTTCGAGAGAAATTGTCGCGCGAATTAGGCACAGCTATTTGCGGCTTTCTTAATGAACCCCACGTCATTGAAATCATGCTTAACCCAGATGGCACATTATGGGTTGAACGGCTTGGCGAAGGCATTGAGTTGGTGGAACAGCATTTCTCTGCTACCCGTGCTGAAGGCCTTATTGGGACAGTTGCTGCACATTATCGCACTACTGTCACCCGCGAAAACCCAATTATTGAATGTGAATTACCAATTGACGGAAGCCGCTTTGAGGCGATGATACCACCGATTGTTTCTGCGCCATGTTTCACTATTCGCCGCAAAGCTTCGCGCATTTTCGCATTGGCTGATTATGTTGAAGCCAAGATTATGACAGAAGCACAAGCTGAGGTCATTAAGCAAGCAGTTGTCGATAAAAAGAACATTCTTGTTGTTGGCGGCACGGGTACAGGTAAAACTACACTTACTAATGCAATTATTGATTATATGGCTGAAACCGTTCCCGAA
Organism: Pseudomonadota bacterium; assembly: GCA_020161405.1. GTDB lineage: Bacteria > Pseudomonadota > Alphaproteobacteria > Caulobacterales > Aquidulcibacteraceae > Pseudaquidulcibacter. Next base: position 299,789 of record JAIUOD010000004.1, read on the forward strand.
GACCGTTTGGTCATAATCGAAGATACAGCCGAAATCCAATGCCGATCGCCCAATAAAGTTATTCTGCGCGCAGATTCTAACGTCGATATGCTGCGGCTCTTGAAAGCAACTATGCGCCTAAGGCCAGACAGAATACTTGTCGGTGAAGTTCGCGGTGGTGAAGCACTTTCACTATTGAAAGCATGGAACACTGGTCACGCGGGCGGCGTTGCGACCGTTCATGCCAATGATGCCAAATCTGGCCTAACTCGCATAGAAGCGCTGGTTGCCGAAACTTCTTCCACGCCAATGCCAAGCGTAATCGCAGAGGCCATTAATATCATAGTTTTTATCGCCAAAACCAAAGACGGGCGGCGAGTAAAAGAAATCCTTCGCGTTAAAGGGTTCACCACGAAGGGATACGACCTCGAACTCATAGAATAGGAGAAACCAATGAAAAATATAGTAAAACCAGTTAAAGGCAACGCTTGGATAAGCAAGCCACGCATTTTACAATTTGCTTTCAATTTAATGATTGCGTTTATCGCAAGCATATTCATCGCCAGCACCGCAAACGCGCTGCCGTGGGAATCTCCACTACAACAAGTTCGACAATCTATTTCTGGTCCAGTTGCAACTGGTATATCCGTAATCGCGATCGTGGCGGCAGGCGCGACCTTAATCTGGGGCGGAGAAATCTCCGGCTTTGCCAGAACTATGGTTTTCATAGTGCTTGTGGTTGCGGTAATTGTTGGTGCCAATAGCATCATTGGCATTTTTGCAGGCTAAGCGGCAATATGTCCTTACGCAAAACCCCATTATCACGCGCCTTAGGCCGCCCTAACCTGATTGCAGGTGGCGAGCGCAAGCTAGTCTTGCTGGCGGCTTTAATCTGCTTCGCACTTATTTTCTCAGCTCTTAATTGGTTCACAACAATTGCGGCAATCATAATTTGGTTTGGGTCGATTGCAGCTTTGCGGCAAATGGCAAAAGCCGACCCTCAAATGAGCGAGATCTATTTGCGAAGTATCAAATACCAAAATTATTATTCGGCGAAACCAAAGCCATTCTACAAGAAATGAGCAAAACCAATGTTAGCGATAAAACAATTCCAAGACACTGCCAAAGCTATGCCAGACCTATTAAATTGGGCGGCACTTATAGACGACGGGATTGTACTCGGTAAAGACGGCTCGCTTATGGCTGGGTTCTATTATCGGGGTTCGGACTTACAAAGTTCGACCCCGGCCGAAAAGAACTATATTAGCGCACGAATAAATGCGGCTATGTGCCAATTAGGTTCAGGGTGGGTAACTTGGCATGATGCCATTAGATTACCTGCTGCAGACTATCCAGCTGAAAATAGCTCCCATTTTCCAGACACAATATCGAAATTAATCGATCAAGAGCGGCGCAAGGACTTTATGGCTGAAGGCGCCCATTTTGAGAGCGAATATGTCTTAATATTGATGTATACGCCGCCACTTAGACGAGACAGTAAAATCCAAGATTATCTTTATGATGAAGATGAAAATATGAAGGGGATTTCGCCTGCGTCTAAAATCCTTGAATCCTTCAAAAAATCAATAAATGAAATCGAAGACAGGCTTGGTAATTATATCTCTCTTCGGCGCATGAAAAGCAACGTTAGCATTGATGCGAATGGTAAAAAGCATCTACGCGACGATTTGGGCAATTACCTACAATTCTCACTGACTGGCGAATTAAATCCCGTTAATATCCCGCCAATCCCTATGTATATGGATGCCTATATTGGCAATGTCGAAACCTATGTTGGCGACACCCCAAAGATTGGCGATAATTATATTGCCTGTGTGGCGATAGATGGCTTTCCTGCAGAATCTTATGTCGGAATATTGGATATTCTCGACCATTTACCAATTACATATCGCTGGTCTTCACGTTTCATATACATGGAACAATATGAAGCGGTTATAGAGCTTAATAAATATCGGCGGCAATGGAAGCAGAAAGTTCGCGGTTTCTGGTCACAAATGTTCAAAACCGAGGGTGGAGTCATTGATGAAGACGCGCTAATGATGCAACGCGAATCCGAAGGCGCAATTGCAGATGCCAATAGTGGTGTGGTGCTTTATGGCTATTATACTCCTGTTGTAATAATCTATGCCGATACCGCAGAAGCTGCAAATGAAAATGCGCGCATAGTTGCAAAGCAAATTCGGCGCGAAGGCTTTAGCGCAAGGATTGAGACTGTAAATGCTATGGAAGCCTTCCTAGGTTCGCTTGCTGGTCACGCCATTCCCAATATCAGACGCCCTTTACTTCATACGCTTTCGCTAACAGATATGGTTCCATTATCATCGGTTTGGGCGGGGCGTGAATTTAATCCATGTCCATTTTACCCAAGCAATTCACCGCCATTACTTCATGCTGCAACCAGTGGCACGACACCATTTAGATTAAACCTGCATATTGGTGATGTTTGCCATACATTGATATTTGGGCCAACAGGTGCGGGTAAATCAACTTTGCTTGGCCTAATTGCTGCGCAATTTAGACGTTATCCCAAATCCCGAATAACTGCATTCGACAAAGGGAAATCAATGATGCCGCTTGTACTTGCAACTGGCGGAAAGCATTACGACATTGCAGGCGATCATCACCAAATAGGCCAAAACCCTATAGGCATGTGTCCACTCTCTCATCTTGAAAGTGATAATGATGCAGCTTGGGCGAATGACTGGTTAGCTATTTTGTTTCAATTACAAGCCGATCGTGCGCCTAGCCCAAGTCAACGACAAGCTATACATCGTGCTTTGACGCTAATGCGCTCAAATCAAGATGGTCGCACAATCACGGATTTCCTTGCAACCGTCCAAGACGAAGAAATACGCGCGGCTCTCGGCTTTTATAGTTTGCAGGGTTCATTAGGCGCTTTACTTGATAGCGAGAAAGACGAATTATCAAACAGCGCATTCGCGGTCTTTGAAATTGAAGAATTAATGGGAATGGGCGAAAAGAGCCTTATTCCAGTATTGCTTTATTTATTTAGAAGGTTTGAGCGGTCATTAGACGGCTCGCCGGCAATGCTTATCCTTGACGAAGCATGGGTAATGTTGGGACACCCGACTTTCCGCGAAAAAATCCGCGAATGGCTTAAGGTTTTGCGCAAGGCAAATTGCACTGTAGTGCTTGCCACGCAATCATTATCAGATGCTGTTAAATCTGGAATTCTTGATGTTCTCCTAGAAGCCTGTCCGACTAAAATCCTGCTCCCCAATGAAGAAGCAGATAAAGCTGGAACCGATAATATAGTCGGGCCACACGACCTTTACACGATGTTTGGCATGAATGATGCCCAAATCGAGATTATCCGCAATGCAAGCAAAAAGCAGCATTACTATTATGTCTCACCCGAAGGGCGAAGACTGTTTGACCTTAACCTTGGGCCAATTGCGCTCTCATTTGTAGGGGTATCGGATAAAACCCAATTAGCACGCGTACGCGAACTCCACCAAATTCACGGCGATAATTGGCCATACGTTTGGATGGAAGAAAGGAATGTTAAATATGAAAATCTCAATTAGAAAGAACCGTTCAATCGGTTTGGCGATTATGACATTGCTAAGTGGAATGTCGTCAATAAGCCTTCCCGCCCCTGCCCTTGCCGTTGGCTCAATAGTCTATGATCCTGTGGCAGTCGCGCGGTTAATTGACCAGCTAAATCAGCAACTTCAACAATTACAAATCGCCCAAAGACAATTGAATGACATGATAGTGAATACTGCAACTCTACCCGCGCAACATTGGGGGCAGACAATGCAGAGCATAAACCGCGTCAATCAATTAATGCAAAATGTGCAATCACTATCCTATCAAGGCACTGATATCGAGCAGCAAATTCGCCAAAGGTATCAAGGTTATGCCACCTATTCTGGCAATGGTGCAAACTCAATTGCTGGTAAATATAACCAATGGAGCAATGAAACTAAATCGTCGGTTGCTGCAACTCTCGGCGCAATTGGTTTGCAGAATAATCAATTGGACGACGAAGACGCATTAATGCACCAACTCGAAGAGATGGGTAATTCAGCGCAAGGGCGGATGCAAGCGGCACAAATAGGTAATCAAATGGCGGCGCAAGGGGTGAGGCAAACCCAAAAACTCCGCCAATTAATGATGCTGCAAACCCAAATGCAAGCCAATTGGATGGCTAGCCAGCAAGATCAAGCCGATGTGAGAGCTGCAAATAGTGGCCGCCTGCATCAATCACGCACCTTCAAAACGTCTGGCGGGAAGCGGTATTGATATGGAGAACGGTGTTCCTAAACATTGGAAATTCTGCTCTTTTGCAGCAATTACGATAATCTCGCTTGCGCCTCACCTAGCATTAGCTGCAACCGCTTCACCGGAAGCCTTGAACGCAATTCCCGATTTATTCCAAGCAAGATTTCAAGGAATGCAAGGTACACTTCTTGGATATGCTCGAAGTTTATTTATGATTTTGGCGGGGATTGAATTTAGCTATGCTATGATTTCTATTGCCTTTAAACGCGGTGACTTAGGCGATATATCAGCAGCACTTATTCAACAAATTCTATTCATCGGCCTTGGCCTCTTCATAATCCAAAATGGTGCCAATCTTGGCAATATCATTGTGCAAAGTTTTGGGGAAGCAGGCGGAAGTGCTGCAAGCTCGGTAGGTGGCTCGGCTGGTCTTAGTCCTGCCGATATATTCAGCTCTGGCATGGCACTTGGACAAGCCATGCTTGATAAAATGACGATTACTGAGCTTGGCGATTCGATAGTCATGGGCATAGTTGCAATCGTAACCATGGTAGTCTTCGCCCTTATCGTGGCAATGATGATTATGACATTAGTGGCGGCGTGGGGGATATCGACAATGTCGGTATTATTCCTTGGGTTTGCTGGTTCACGTTGGACCAAGGATGTTGCTTATAAAGCTATTATTGGTGTCTTTGGTGTTGGCGCAAAATTATTTGTGATGCAGATAATCGTTGGCGTAGGTCAAACACTTTTTGCTGATTTCGCAGCCACCGGGATAGATGACATTAATGATGGCATAATAATGCTTGGCTTTGCGGTTGTTATGCTCGCTTTGGTCAAGGTAATTCCAGACATGGTGCAAGCACTTATATCTGGCGCTTCATTCACGGGCGGCGGTGCATTGGTTGGCGCAATGGGAGGCATGGCTGCCAGCGCAGGTGGCGCTATGTCGGCAATGTCAAGCGCTGGCGAAGCTGCCATAGGCGCTGGCATGGCAATGAATAGTGCAGGAAAACTTGCAAGTGAACAGCTTAAATCCTCTTCGAACAATGAAAGTGCCCCAAAAGGCACGGGCGCACAATTTATGACTTCGGCTGCAATGGCAACTGGCAATCTCGCCAAAGCTGCAATGGCGGACATTGGGTCAAGATTAAGTGGTCAGCACATGGGTCATGGCACAATGGGCGGGCGTATGTCTGCCGACATGAATTTCCAAGCTGGCCAATTAAACGGAAGTCGTGCCGCAAGCGAAATAGCAAGTGGCAACGAAAACGGCACGAAAAGCCCAATCCAAACCCAATTGCAAGACCAAGAACAGGTAGAACCAAATCAAGGAAATAGCATAAGCACAGAATAACTAGCGAAGTAAAATTCATTCAAAAAGGATAGCAACCATGTTTAAAATAAAGCAAAATGTACCTTTAGCACAAGCAGCCGCGCCGAGCGGCAACGAACAAACCAATCCTTATTTATCGGCAAGGCGCGAATGGAATGAGCGTTATGGAAGCTATATCTCGCAAACACGAAACTGGCAATTAATCGCTATTTTCGCACTTGGTGTGGCGGGTGCGGCGGTTGGCGGTCTAGCCTGGGTTGGCGCGCAAAGCAAAATAACGCCTTATGTAGTTGAAGTTGATAAGCTGGGCGATTCGGTAGCAGTTGGTGTTGCAGGAAAAGCTGCGATACCTGACACAAGAATAATTCGCGCCCAATTGGCAAGTTGGATTACTAATACCCGAAGCGTATATTTTGACGCGGCTGCTCAAAATAAGGCGGTGAATGATGCTTATGCTTTGATTGGCAATAATTCGCCCGCATTTAGAACCTTGGCAGATTTTCACACTACATTTCAACCGTTTGAGCGAGCTAAAACTGAAAGCGTCTCAATTTCAGTTGAATCGGTGTTACCGATCACGCCCGATAGCTACCGAATAGAATGGCGTGAAGAAATCCGCGAGCGTGATGGCAGATTAGTTAGCAATGCCAATTGGCAAGCCCAAGTTGGGATATCAATTGTCCCACCTACCGAAGAAGCGCACGCGCTCATCAACCCAATGGGGATAATAATAAACGCAATTTCTTGGTCACAAAGAATCTAGGGAGGCGAAAATGCGTAACAAATTCATATTATCAATTTCTGCATTTGCACTTATATTATATTCGAGCGCACAAGCAGGAACATCAAGGACAAATGACAGTCAAAACAGAGCGAGTAGAGCTTCGCATAGTTCACGACCACAAAGCGCGCGTACTAAAGCGAAGGCTTCGCCAAGGCCTCAAGTGCCAGCAATCGGAGCAAGTACCAAAAGTATAAATGACGCGCCCCAAGCAAATGTAACACCACCGGCGCCCGATAGCGTAGTGACAGAACCAGTTGCAATTGAGCGCCGAACTGTTCCGCCTCCACCTGCAAACCTAATGTCGGGGCGCAATGCTACGCTGACCCAAAGGGAAAGCATTGGCATGGCAATGGCGCGAAATTATTCCAACAATCACGTGATGCCAACCCAAGGGGCTGAAGGGGTTATCGTATTTCCATTTGGCGAAACCATGCCGTCAATCGTTTGCGCACCTTTGATAGTTTGCGACATAACTCTGCAAGCAGGCGAAGTGGTAAACGACATAAATGTTGGCGATGCGGTAAGGTGGCGATTAACACCTGCGACCAGTGGCTCCGGCATGGGAACCACTACTCATGTTATTGTAAAACCAACCGATGCCGCCTTGCAAACTAACGCAATTATCACAACTGACCGTAGAACTTATGTTCTGAAACTTGTGAGCCGCCGCACTGATTATATGGCGCGAATTTCATTCACTTATGGCGATGACCGCCAAGAGCAATGGCGCAATTATCGCGAAAGAGTAACACCGCTTGGTAATACAAATATGCCATCGCAAAGCGCGCTAAATTTCAATTACAGCATAACTGGCGCTAAGCCTCGCTGGCTACCAACTCGGGTTTATAGCGATAGCAATAAAACCTACATCGAATTCCCTGAAGCGGTAGCGACTTCCGAAGCCCCTGCCTTGTTGGTTTTAGGTGAAGGTCATCAAGAGCAATTGGTGAATTATCGAGTGATTGGAACAAGATATATAGTCGACAAGATTTTTGACAGGGCCGAGCTAATTGGCGGCACGGGTAATCACCAAACCAAAGTCACAATTACTAGGAGAGATTAGGCCATGAAGAAAATCTTATCACTATTGGCGGCAGGTCTTTGTCTAACCAGCTGCGCTTCGATCGACAAACTAAAATCCAATATTCAAAAGCCTTCAATATCGAGTACAATAAACGATAGGTCCGAATACATATCAACGGCGATTGCAGATTGGGTTAGCGAAGAAGCTCAAGCGGCTGGCGCTCAAAATGTTGAATTTTCAACGAGCATGTCTTCAAATGCCAATGAAACTATTAGCACCAGAGTAATGTCAAAACTGCAAAGCAATGGGTTTAAAATCGCTACGACTACAGACACTACCAACATGAAAGTTTGGTATTTAGTCAGCGAAATCGATGACAATATCCTTATCAGGATTCGCGCCGATAATCGCGAAGCAACGCGCCTTTTCAGCAAAGGCGAAAATAATTCGATTGTCCCCGCTTCACCTCTAACTATAAGGGCAAATCCATGAGCAATGTAAATCAAACTATTGACCCACCTGAAGAGTCGCCTTCGTTATTAGGGCGCGCTCCCTCTCGCGGTGTCGGCGGTCGACGCTTGAACGATGTCCCTAAAAACATTGCAATTGGCCTTGGTGTCTTGGTCGTTGCACTTATGATGTATGCAACTGTCGCGCGCGGCAACCAACAATACAAGAAGACAGATACATCTCTAAAAGCTTCTCAAGCCTCATCGCCGCCAAGAGAACTGGCGCAAGATCAAAACGTTGCAAGACCGGAAGCACCTATCCAGACCAATTTAATTGAAGCGCCAAGCGAAATGCAAGGCCCGCAAGTGTCGCAGATTAATGAAAGTCCGCCCCAGCAAACAGTCCAAGCAACAAATACAAACTCTAACCCAACTCCTTCGCGCTACGCCGAGCAATGGGCTACCTATAAACAAAAACAAACGTCGGCTAATCAGTCACGAGAAGCGGCATTAATGGCCGCGTTAAATTCACCGACGAATGTTCAATCGGGACACAGCACTAGTTCAAATTTGCAAGACAATCCAATTAATACAATTGGCTCGATAGCTGGCAACCAAAGATATAGTCAAACAACACCAAATGATCGAGATGCCTCGCAATATGGTGCTGACAACGTTTCTGATTTTAACGGACAAGCTGCAAAGCGCAGTTTCATCCAACAAAGGATTTATGCGACCAATTATTCATCTGCGACAAGAACACCAGCCATATCACCATATGAATTAAAGGCAGGCTCAGTAATTCCAGCAATTATGATTAGTGGACTAAATTCGGATTTGCCAGGGCAGATAATAGCTCAAGTGTCTGAAAATGTATATGATACCGCAACTGGACAACACTTACTCATCGCGCAGGGTTCAAGGCTTGTGGGCACTTACGATAATGCGGTAACAACGGGTCAAAGCCGCGTGCTGGTAGCTTGGAACAGAATAATATTCCCAGACGCTTCGTCAATGGATTTGAATATGATGCCCGCATCTGATCAAGGCGGATACGCAGGTTTCAATGACAGGGTCAACAACCATTACCGCCAAACGTTTGGTTCGGCGCTTCTGATGTCGATTTTCGCAGCAGGAATACAAGTCTCCCAACCGCAAGCTACAAACGGCCAAAACATAACGACTGGGCAAACAATAGCGGGAGCAGTTGGTCAACAATTAGGGCAAACGGGAAGTCAAGTTATTGCGCGAAGCCTAACACCACATCCAACCCTCCAAATAAGGGCGGGGTATCGGTTTAATGTTGATGTGACTAAGGATATGGTTATTCAGCAGCTCTGAAATGAAACATTATTAGCAATTTTCAGTCTATGCGTAATGGAGAAATTAAGGATTGAAACATCTATTAACCAAAACCCGCGCAAAGTTTCCTTTGCGCGAGCGTATTGGTTGAAAGTGCGATTATTTCGCGCAGCACGCCAAACCAGCTTGGCAACAAGCCAAAGCTGCATCACAGCATGTTTGTATTGCATGCGTGAATGCTTCGGGGCTTGAAGCAAAAGCTGAGCTAGCCGCGAAGACAATCGCTAGAGATGAAAACATAATAAGATTTTTCATAATAAATTCCTTTTATAAATAGTTAAAAATAAATATTTTGATTATTGATGAAAATATCGCGGTGGAGGTGTATCTGGTTTAATGTCACGCCCTGAAAATATGATTTCAGAAATAACATATTTAATGACGCTGCTTAAAGATTTTACCCGAACAAACTCATATTCTGGGCAGACAGGCGAATATAATCTATTGCAAGATTTTTCTGATACAGAGTTTTTAGGGCAGCAATCCATCGATGAAGAAGTAATAACGATTGGCGGATTTATTAAATAATCATTCGCACTCGCACTTGTAAAGGTGCACAGTATAATACTTAACGTTGCTATCAAGAGAATAATCCCTCGCAATAATCTCTGGCGAATATTGTTGCTGTTATTTCGTTCTTGCATTTAACACCTATAATAGTGGCTCAAGGGAGCTAAAAATACTAACCAGAAAAATTACAATAAGCCCAATTGATGTTTCAAGAATAATGCTTTTGTTGATAGGTTTCATAATATTCGAGTTAATAACTCCATCATCGAATGACTTGCCTAAATTGGGGGTTAAGACAAACCGATTTAGGGCAGCCAAAATTACCATAATTGAGAATAATCCAATTTTCACTGAAAGCAAAATTCCATAAGGTGAAGTAAAAACCCGTGTGATATTGGCAATTCCGATCAAAAAATATGAATTTACCAATCCGCTTAAAATGATAGTCGCAACTATTATTGACCCCAAACCTGAAAACCTTGAAAGAGTGTCATACATAAGCAATTGAACTTCTTTCGTTTTTTCCATCAATAATAAAGTTAAAAAGGCGAATAAAGAACCAATCCACAAGCCTGCACCAAGCAGATGCGCTATATCAGCGCCAAGGTGAATAATACCATTTACCCCCTCATCCTTGGCACCATGGCCGGTGAAAGCAAGGCTTGCCAAAATAATTGCACCTATCGAACATTGCAATTTGAGGAAATAAGTAGCGCGACGCATTGAAAAAATTAGAAATAGAGCAACCACGCTAATTACAATCCTCGAACTCGTAAACCGACCAACATCCATTGTGCTGGCAATTTCTGCTACTTGAGAGAATGTGAGTTTATTTAGCGGCAAATCATTCATACTTGCTGCATAGCCAATAAGTGAAATGAAAGCACCGACCAAAACAAGCACGCACGCAACCGCAAATAAGCGCTTCACCAAACGCAATATTTGATCAAAGGGTTGGCCATGTGGCCGTACAAAAGCGATAAGAAAGAATGCTATGCCAAACAGTCCAGACGCTCCAACATACTGCAAAAATTTTGCAAAATTTGTTAACCACATGGCCTATTATCCTATCTAATTGTAAAACTGTAAGTGCCATTTGTTGGGTGGCCGTCGCCTTTGGTCACAACTCGCCAATTGACAGTATATAGACCCGGCGGAAGCGCAGGTGAGATTAGTGCATTTAGTATCAACCCTCCGCCAACTACAGATGATGCCAGCGTATTTTTTGTTCCATCAGGTTTTACCAATTCAATTGACGAAAAACGAGGTTCGATCCGTTCGTTAAAATGTAACATGATGCTTCGAGGAGCCGTCACCACTTGATTTGCGCTAGGCATAGCGCTTGTGATGCGACCATGTGCTAAGGCATGGTTAGATATAAATGGTGATATTGCTGCGAATATTGTGCCAATCAAGGCGATAGTTTTTTTCATTTCTAAATTCCTTTTCAAATTAAAACTTTAATCGAATGCCGATATTAAATGTTGTGGCTTGGGCTTTCTCGCCGTTGAGTTTTGCCCAATCTTTGGTTTGCCCAAACTTACTTGCGTATTTTATGTCCAAATATGGCGCGAATTCGCGCGAAAACTCATAGCGAGTTTGAAGACCAATATTGCCATCACTTAGTCCGCTGCCTAAACCCAGCGTTCTATCTGCTTCCCCATTGAAATTGGCTTCAGCATAGGGTTGCACGATAAGACGATTGGTTATCAAAAGGTCATTCTCTTGGCGTAATCTTGCGCTTATAGCGCCGTCATCACGCACAAATAAATGTGCCTGAGTTTCAAAGAAATAAGGTGCAAGGCCATTAAAACCCGCCGCCAAATAGCTATGGCTTTGTGGCTTAAAATCTTGTCGTAATCCAATTTGTGCATCCCAAAAGGTTGCGATATTGCGGCTGTAAAGCGCCCAGATCTCTGCTTGTTCAGTTTTCGAGCCAGCAATTTCACCTTCAGATTTTAGCCACAATTTATCATAATCATTGCCATACCAACCGTCTAAATCCCATGATGCAATATTCTCGCCTTTGAATTGGCCAAAATCGGTTTCAAGACGAAAAGCATGGTAATTTGCGCCACCATGATCGTGATTCATGGCTGGTTCGGCAAGTGCAGGCGTGGCATATACCACACCAAAGACTAGAATTATTTTCTTAATGGACATGATTGTGCCCTTTCGAATTTGGGGCCTCAGGAGGAGTATTTGGTTGCGAGACTGGCATTGCTTGCGGTTCTGACACATTCAATGTCGTCATCATGCCAACTGCCATATGATAAAGTAAATGGCAGTGAAAAGGCCAAGCGCCTGTGTTATCCGCCGTTAATATGACAGATGCAGTTTGGCCAGGTGGCACGATTACCGTGTGTTTATTTGGCATTCGCGCTATGTCTTGCCCATTATCCAATTGCACAAACATTCCATGTAAGTGGATTGGGTGCGCCATCATGGTTTCATTAATGTAAATAATGCGAACCCGCTCGTTAAAGCCAACATCAATTCCATGCATCGGATTAAATGTTCGCCCATTCATGGTCCAAATATAACGTTGCATATTGCCGCCAAGCCTTACCGTAATTTCGCGGCTTGGCTCGCGTAAATCCGTGTGCGGCCTAAGGCTTACCAGCTCGTCATAGTTTAGAACTTTAGTGCCTTCAGGCGCATTCATCACTGACCAGCCGCTATTCATATCCATGTTAGACATATCCATATTTGGATCGTCTTTCATCATTTGCTCCATGTTCATGTCGGCCATAGTTAGGCGGGCGCGTGGGCGGTGGCTTGGGATTTCGCCTTTCATGCCTTCACGCGGGGCAAGCGTCCCCAAAGCAAAACCTTCCCTATCCAAAGATTCGGCGACAAAGGTGTAGGCTTTGTTTTCGGTTGGCGTGACAATGACGTCGTAAGTCTCGGCAGTTCCCATGCGAAATTCATCTACTTCGATTGGTACAATATCTTGCCCATCTGCGGCGACAACCAGCATTTTCAACCCCGGAATGCGCACGTCAAACATAGTCATGGTGCCAGCGTTGATAATGCGCAATTTTACACGCTCGCCAAGATTGAATAGACCAGTCCAATTTTGCGCGGGGCTTTTGCCATTGGTCAAAAATGTATAGCCCGAAACATCTGATAAATCGGTTTCAAGCATTCGCATTTGCCCCCATTGGCGAGCATTGCGCAAAGCGGGGGTTAAGCCTTGTTCATTTATGTCATCTGCCAAATCGCCCAAAGTTCGGCGGCGATATTGGTAATAATCGGAATCCATTTTCAGATGACCCAATATTTGTGCCCAAGTTTCGCGGCTATAATCAGACAACATGACTACATAATCGCGATCAGCAGGTTGCGGCTCTGGACTTTTTGGGGAAATTATTATTGCACCATAATGACCATCTTGCTCCTGTCCGCCCGAATGCGAGTGATACCAATATGTGCCTGACTGCACAATTGGGAATCTATATGTAAAGGTCTCACCAGGCTTGATAGGAACTGCGCCATTAAAGCCGGGCGCTCCATCCATTGGGCCCGGAACAACAAGGCCATGCCAATGAACCGAAGTGTCTTCATTCATATTATTGGTAACATGAACAACTGCATCTTCGCCTTCAGCGAAGCGCAAGACTGGCCCCGGGATAGTGCCATTGATAGTTATTTTGGGGGCTTCGCCGCCGATTATTCGCACATTTTCTTTGGCGATTGTAAGGCTATGCTCGCGCACTTTTGCCTGTGCCGAACTTGGTTTGGCTAAGTTAATCCCTACAGCGCCTAGCGTAAGGCATGCGACCGAGGAAGATAAGAACTCCCTGCGACGCAAATTAAAAATAGGTATTTTCATTTGGTTTTCCTGAAATTAAATTGAAATCATTTTGCACTGAACAACTTCCCTCGTTTATGACAAGGGATTTCGTGCGGCCTTTGGGCGCGCCACTGCGCGCCTAATTTCAACTAAGTTCGCGGAGGTCTTTTTAACGGATCGAGATTAATCGAAGCAAGGATTTGCGCCTTTGGCAGACCAGCTTTCACAATTTTCATTATTTGACTTGTGAAGCCAGCAGTTCCAAATGACAAAACGCTTGTGGAGCAATGTGCCATTTTGCAGTCACATTTTTGCTTGCAGCAATCATCTGAATTGCTTGGCGCAGCAGGCATCTTGCTTTGCGCCATTTTCGCCATTTCAGCTTTGTCCATGTGCGCACAATCTGAATTTCCACTATCCGAATGAATATTTTGGCTTGCCACTGCATTTGTGCCAGCACTTGGTAGCATGTCTTGCGCAAACGCGGGTGAAGTCATTGTCGTAAAGACAAAAACCAACACCGAAAAACATGTTAAGAAGCGCTGAAACATTGCAAATACCTACCATTCTTGTTAGCAAAAGGCAAATTACTTTTGTGTATGATTTGCTGTTGCCCCATTCATCATGCCATTTTCCATCATGGTTCCATTATTCATCATGTGCGAACCGTCATTTGTGCCATTCATCATGCCACCCATTGGACAATTATGTGCCATCGCTGGTCCATACGCCTGTTTGAAACTTCCACTAAAGAAATACGCGCTTGAATAATAGAGAATGCACAAAAAGCCTAAAGCGGAAACCACGGTTAAAAACCAACCCGCCCATTTTATCAATTTGGCCTTTAAGGCTTCGCCATAATGCAAGGCGACAAGTCCAGCCGCGAAGCCGATTGCATATAGTGCAATCCCAATATGCATTGTATACATAATCATAATAACCTCCTAAGGTTTTCATTGCCACCCTTTTGTAAAGGCCCGAATGGCAAAAATCAGTGAGCCATCATCGCATCATCAGGATTGATTTTGCGATGACCGAAACTTAAAAAATCGCATTTTTATTTGACAATCAAGGAATTAAAAAAAAACTTTCCTAGATTGGCGATAATACTATGGATTGTTTCGTAATAATGCGAATGCTGAGTTCTTTGCATTATTTCATGTCCCAATATTTGTGGAAAATTGCTTTGGAAAAAATGCTGGTGTGTGCTTTGCATAGTCTGAATATTCATCGCCAAACTCCTTTAGAGCGGCTTCATCTTCACTTCGGGCAAGCCTGACATACATATAGATTAAAATTGGAAACATAACTAAAGTTACGATTGTAGGCCATTGCAGAAGAAACCCGAACATTATCAACGCAAATCCAACATATTGTGGGTGACGGATGCGCGCGTAGACGCCAGTGGTGGCAAGCGTCCCATGTAGTTGGTTGGTATATAGCACCGACCAAGCAACAGACAGCAACCAAAATCCACCCCCAATGAATAGAAAACTAAGGATATGAAATGGTCCAAAATGCGGATTGGAACGCCAACCAAAAATTACTTCAAGCAAATGCCCTGCATCATGTGACAAAAAATTCACGCTTGGAAATTGGCTTGATAGCCATGGCATCAACAAATAGATTGTTAATGGGAATCCATACATTTCGGTGAAAAGTGCGACAATAAACGCTGAAAACATGCCAAACGAACGCCAATCAGTCGATGTTTTTGGCTTGGCAAAACTAAAAGCAAAAATGATGAAAACCAGTGAGTTGATTATTACAAGTGACCAAAGTCCATAAGCTGGGAGCGAAGTGTTCATTTATTGTCTCCTTTGGGCGCCGCATCATTGGGATTGGTTTCGTTATGAGTGCCATGATTATGGTGCATAAATAAGTGCATTAATGGGCACGAAAGCAATAAAAGAAATGGAAGGGCTCCGAGGACGTGCGCACGGTGTTCGGTAAACAACAAAACCCCCGCAATTGCCAAGAAACCGTAAAACACCAATCTTCCTTTGGTGATATGATTTTTTCTATGGTCACTCGTCATTATAGTCTCCTTTTTAATGTTGCTTTATTCTCGCAATAGACTCTGCTTCATATTTTCACACTTCGCAGGCGCAGAGCATTGGCTATGACCGAAAATGAACTAAATGCCATCGCGGCACTGGCAATAATTGGCGACAACAAAATACCGAAAAAAGGGTATAATATCCCAGCGGCGACTGGCACGCCCAAGGCGTTGTAAATAAAAGCGAAAAACAAATTCTCGCGAATATTTTTCATCACGGAACGGCTTAAGCGGCGGGCGCGAACAATCCCCAACAAGTCGCCCTTAATCAAAGTAATGCCCGCACTTTCCATTGCAATGTCGGTACCATTGCCCATTGCAATGCCAACACTTGCGGATGCAAGCGCGGGAGCGTCGTTTACGCCATCACCTGCCATCGCAACTAAACGGCCTTGGCTCATTAATTTTTGCACAATTTCTGCTTTGCGGGTTGGCAAGACATCGGCTTGGAAGTCATCGATTTTCAATTTATCAGCTATCGCTTTGGCGGTGGTTACATTGTCGCCAGTCAGCATTACAATTTTTATACCCAGCGCCTTTAGTTGTTCTAGTGCTTGACTTGTTGTTGGTTTAATTGGGTCGGCAACTACAATTAGGCCGGCCGCGACATTTGCAATTGCCAAATAGATTACGCCTTGACCTTGTTCTCTAAATGGGGTGGCGCGAGCAATAAGCTCTTCGCAATTTACCGCATCAGCTTCGAGCAAAGCGCGGTTGCCAATCATGATTTTGCGGCCATTTATAGTCCCAGTTACACCTTTTCCGGTTACTGATTGGAAATTATCAACTTGCAACAACTGAAGCGATTTTTCTTTTGCAGCATTTACTATTGCTTGCGCCAAGGGATGTTCACTCAAAGCATCAAGGGAAGCTGCTAGTTGCAGGATTTCGTCATATTCAAACCCATCAAAAGCCACCAGTTCAATCAAACGCGGTTTGCCTTCAGTCAGAGTTCCCGTTTTATCAATAATCAGAGTATCGACTTTTTCAAAGCTCTCCAGAGCCGCAGCGTCACGGATTAAGATGCCCACTTGTGCCGCGCGGCCTGTCCCCGCAATTATTGACATTGGCGTTGCCAAGCCCAAGGCGCAGGGGCAAGCAATTATTAGAACTGCAATCGCGTTTAATAAAGCAAAACCAAGCCTTGGTTCTGGCCCCCAAACGCCCCAAATTAGAGCAGTTGTGAGCGCCACCAGAACAACAATCGGCACGAAATAACCCGATACAATATCCGCCATGCGCTGAATTGGCGCGCGGGATCTTTGTGCTTTGGCAACTTGCGCCACTATTTGCGAAAGCATTGTATCAAGACCAACACGCTCAGCGCGAATTACCAGCGCACCTGTTCCATTAAGGGTCGCGCCAGTAACTTTGTCATTCTCATTTTTCTCAACGGGCAAGGATTCGCCTGTCAGCATTGATTGATCGACCGAGCTATGGCCGTCAATAACCACGCCATCAACTGGGATTTTTTCGCCTGGGCGAACCCTTAATTTATCGCCTACCATGACTTCGCTTATAGCGACATCGCGTTCTTGCCCATCAGCCCCAATTAAGCGGGCGGTTTTTGGCGCGAGGTCAAACAATGCCCGCAAAGCACTATTGGTTTGTGAGCGTGCCTTGAGTTCCAACACCTGCCCCAATAATACCAAGGTTGTGATAATTGCTGCCGCTTCATAATAGACTTCAGGCGGGCGATTCTGCCCCATCAAGGACATGAAGGCTTGAGGGAAAATTGTTATCGCCAAGCTATAGAAATAAGCGACACCTACGCCTAGAGCTATTAAAGTGAACATGTTTAACTTTAACGTCCGCAAAGATTGCCACCCGCGCACGAAAAATGGCCAGCCGCCCCACAATACTACTGGCGTTGCCAATGCCATCTGTGCAAAACGCGCCCAATCATTGTTTAGATTCTCATGTATCCAAGGGATAAAATGTTCACCCATTACTTTTGTTAATAATGGCAAAGACAAGGCCAAAGACACCCAAAATCTTTTGGTCATATCGACCAATTCGGGGTCGGGTTTGTCAGATAGTGCAAATTCGGCAGGCTCCAATGCCATGCCACAAATAGGGCAACTCCCTGGTCCGATATGGCGAATTTGCGGGTGCATTGGGCAGGTGTAGGTTTGAGTATCGGTTGCATCGCCCATAGGAACCGCGCTGACGCGATGCTCGTGCGCTTCGCCTGTGTGACAAGAATGATGTTGGTTATCCATTTAAGGCTCTATTCATATTTCTTGAGCAAATTGACAATTTCTGCGAGTTTCAACTCTTGCTGTTCAACGCTATCATGAAGCGAGCGGCGCAGGCAGGCTCGCATATGGACTTCTAAAACCCCCAATTCGATTGACTTAATTGCATTTCGCGCTGCGCGAAGTTGGGTTAAAATATCAATGCAATAATTTTCGGACTCAATCATACGCTTGACTGCTTCAAGCTGTCCAATTGCCCGATTTATGTTTGGCACTTTCTTGATATGTGATGGGTGTTTAGACATTGATACCTCGTAGTTTCATAGACAACATATACCCTATGGGGTATTTCAACAACCCCCGATGGCAATTTGTCGCACCCTAAGAATTCGCGAATCCGTTTACAAGACGAATTATAAATCACGCTGGGAAACTATCTTATAAGTTTCATCAAAGATTGGATGCGCTGCGCAATCGCTTAATGAATGGGTCAAGAAAACTGAGGTTGATGGCGGCAAGCGGGTTGGCATTGCCACGGATGTTTCGGAGAAGATGAAGGCCTTGGAACGTGAGGCTCGGGAACTTCGCCAAGCCAATGAGATATTACGCAAAGCATCGGCGTGTTTTGCGCAGGCGGAGCGGGGCGGCCCGTTCAAGAAGTAATTTATTTCATTGATGAATATCGTGACACTTATGGGGTCGAGCCTATTTGCAAAGTTCTGCCGATTGCCCCATCTACTTATTACAAGCATGTTTCCTGTCGAGTTGATACGTCCAAATTGTCGATGTGTGCACGGCGTGATATTTATTTCAAGAAAGAAATAGAACGAGTTTTGTGCAAAATAAGAAAGTTTACGGCGCAAAGAAAACTTGGCACCAGATGAAGCGTGAAGGTTTTATTATTGCTCGCTGCACTGTTGAGCGTCTTATGAAAACCCTTGGTATTCATGGTGTAATTCGAGGCAAGCGTCAAAAAACTACATTTAGCGACAGCAAGGCAATTTGCCCACTTAACCAAGTAAGTCGTAACTTCCGTGCAACTGCGCCGAACATGCTTTGGGTGTCCGATTTCAAATTTATCCTTGCCGCATTTCTTATCGGAAAACCAGTATCCACTTTTCCTTGAAATGCTCTATGTTTCAAAATGGAAAGGATTTGTATATGTTGCTTTTGTAATTGATGTTTTTGCGCGAAGAATAGTTGGTTAGCGCGCAAGCCAATCGCAGAATACTGACTTTGTGCTAGACGCGTTGGAACAGGCGCTTCATGAAAGTAGGCCGCACCAAATGGGCCTTATTCACCATTCAGATCGCGGCAGCCAGTATGTTTCAATCAGATATTCCGAACGCCTAACAATGGCGGGAATAGTGCCATCAGTTGGCAGCGTCGGCGATAGCTATAACAATGCTTTGGCTGAAATCATAAACGGACTTTACAAAGCAGAAGTCATTCACAGAAATGGACCATGGAAATCAATCGAAGCGATTGAATTTGCAACCCTCGAATTGGTTCACTGGTTCAACCATCAAAGATTACTTGAGCCAATCGGAAACATTCCACCAGCTGAGGCAGAAATAAACTACTACTCAGCTATCGACAACCAATCAATTGCCGCATAACTTAAACAAAACACCCTCCGAAACAATCGAGGCGGTTCAGTGTTACAAAAAATTTCAAATGTGATGGTGCTACCCTTTATTTGGCTATCTCCTTCTTTTATAGACGGCCGTCTCCATTGTGAAAGGGTTAAGTTCATTCACGATTTCTTCGTGTTGGGTGCCATTCGATTTTAAAGTCGTTGGTGCGCCTATTTGCGCTTCAGCATCTTTCAGCTCGGTTAGAGACGCATTGCTCGTTGAAACAGTCCTCCTATAATACCGCGCAACATAACCATTGCTAAAACCTCGCGTCATATTTCCAGTATTGTAAGCCGATAAAGCAGCTTTTAGTGCTGTTTCGGTTTGTCCGTGGATTTGGACTGCATTAGAGTAGTTAATTGATAGGATTTGGGTTCCGACACGAATGTTTGTGCATGGATTAAATAGGTCGTTTGTTGTCAGGCCTAATCTCCTCATATTTGCGCTATTGATTTGCATGAGGCCCATGTCGATATTTATGCCTCGTCCTATGGCTTCGGCGGCGATTTGAGAGGCGTCTGCGGCGGTATTTGCCCGGCGCAGGTGAACTCCAGCTTGGTTGACGCCAATTGCAAACGGGTTGCCGTTACTTTCAACTCGGATAATAGCTTTTACCGTTTCCGGGTGCGTGTTTATTGCGCATTGCGCTATGATTGCATCTAATCCCATTATTGTTCCCCTTCGCTAGTTGTCGAAAGAATTTGCGGTGGAACCTTTGCACGCCTTGAAAATACTGGGTCTAGGAAAAATAGCGTTTGCGTTCCCTTAATCGGTGCGCTACCCGCAACGAAAACTAATACTTCGCCAGCTTCGACTATGAAATCACGACCGTCTTTTTTGGGAGATTTTAGTCTTAGCGCTTCGTCGGTTGTTATTAGAGGGCGCGATAGTTCGTGATATGCACGGTTTACATTTTGCAATACTGCGCCAAAACGTGCGCCTGATGTTGTGAAATCTTCTTTGATTACAGTCATTGTACCGCTCATGCTGCTGAGATATTCTGCGGTCTCAAGACGGTTGGGCGCGAAGGCTATTTTAATATGACAGTTAGCGGTAATTGTTTCATCTTTTCCGTAGCCGTTTTCTTGGCTGCGAAGCTGGGCTATATCTTGGGCAATGATATAGGCTTTAATGCCATAGCCTGCGATAAAGGCCAGCGCCTCTTGGAATATTTCCAAACGTCCAAAACTTGGAAACTCGTCAAGCATTAATAAAAGACGGTTTTTATGCGGCGCTAATGGCTTACCATTCTCGAACTTCAACTCTGGCCGAAGCAATACACGCACTATTTGATTTAGCAGAAGACGAACCAATGGCTTTAAGCGGTCTTTATCTTCGTGGCGTATTATTAGATAGAGACTATGCGGCTTTTCGGCATCCATTAGGTCTTCAAGCTGAAAATCACTTCGGCTTAGTTTTTCCGCTATCAATGGATCACGGTACAAAGCGAGATATGACATCGCAGTTGAAAGCACTGACCCACGCTCTTCTTCGGCGCGATTGAGCATATCGCGTGCGGAGGCTGCGACTGCGACATGGACATTATCGCCGTGAATTGCCTGCCATTCTGCAACCGCTTCATTTTCAAATGGGTTTACTGGCGGCAGAACTGCAATTCCAGTATGATGCTGATTAAAAAGCATTTCGACATAAAATTCATCTATCGAACGTGCTGGATTGGACAATGCCAATGCTATATCGGGTAATGTAGTTTTATGGCCTCGTGCTTTAGCTTTGTAATGCTCGTGTAAAACCACACCAACAAGAAATGCATGAGCGGTTTTAGACCAGTGGTCATTTAAACCTTTGCCATCTGGATCAACAATGATGTTTACGGTGTTTTGGACATCACCTACTTCATGCTTCGTTCCAAATCTTATACTATCTAATGGATTGTAACACGCGCTGTCTTCCGATGTTGGGTCAAACTTAAGCACAACATTATTTGCACTTTGGGCGCGCCAACCTGCGCTCATATTAAAAAGCTCACCCTTGCTATCAAGTATGACGCAACTTTCACCCCACGACAGTAATGTTGGCACAATTAGGCTTACACCTTTGCCCGAACGAGTTGGGGCTAGAACTAAAACATGCTCCGGGCCATTATGGCGTAAATAATGAACAGCTCCGCGTCTATCAGTCCAGCCTCCGACATAGACTCCAGCATTGTTGTTCAATAGTCCAGTATCGTGGATTTCGGCTTCACTCGCCCAATGTGCTGTTCCGTGAATACCGTGGTGAAGTTTTAGTTTTCGGTTGGTTAGGCCGTTGACAACAGCATAGAATACAAAACCAAATCCCATTGCTGCACCTAGCGACACTTCAACCATTGTGAAAAGTTTGGGAGCGTGGTTTCCATATTGGAACATCCAGATGAACCAATTGAAGGGCGCATAATAATCCCTCCATAAATGATTTCCAAGGTGAAAGTTTGATTCAAGGCGTGCGGCTAAATATTGAGTGGCATACAGATTGGAAAGCACTAAATAAACAACAAGCAGTGGTAGCCCAATTAGGTTGGAATATGAAATCCTTTGGTTGTCAACGTACTGCTTCATCGTTTCAATCCGATACTTGCAATTTGCCCTTTCCTGTCTAGTGCAATAATCTTGCCAGTCTGCATTTTGGAGAGTTTTAGAAGATCAGAAATTGAAACGGGTTTTACTATAACTTCGCAGCCTTGTCTTAAGAGCGCGATATTGGTTCGGTCGCTTAATGAAACTATTCCCTGAAATTCAAACTTTCCATTATCATTGATTGCCCATTTTCTGTAGGTTAGTTTTGACAGATTATCCGAGCCATTGGTTGGGTTCTGAACATTCTTGCTTTGAATGAAATCGTCTATGGCGCTTAATACTACTGAGGCCAGTTGCGGTTGCGGTTTTTGCATCGGAGGGTGGGATTGGCTTTCGTACGCTGGCTCTTGCACCTTTTGCTTTTGTCGAAATTCCTGATAAGATTTATTCATATCATTATCTCCAAATTTTATGTCCAATGATTTTGAAGCCGCAAGTTCAAGAATTGCTTGCTTGAACTCAGCCGTCCCATTCACGCGCAATGCCTGACCTTCAAACCGCTCTAGTGAAAGTGACAATGCAAGCAGAACAGAACCAGTTGTTAGGTTTTCGACACTTATAGATTTGACGTTATCGACAACCCGCCCGCCGTCTTTGATGTTGTAAATCACGTCGCCATTGCGCTTGATGAATGGGGATAGATTTTCGAAAACAATAGATTTCGCTTTAGCCATATCCGCGCAATCGAGTATATTCTTGGCTAGGGATTTATCTTTATTTTCAAGTCCACGAAGCAAGCCTTTCGCTATGCCATTGCCGGCCTTTTCTTCATCTTGAAGAAAGCCGCGCCAGTTCGGGACTTTGTGATTTGCTTTGAATTTCTCTTGCTCTCGTTTGACGGTGATAGTGTGAATCTCCCATACCTTCATTCGGTCGATTGCAAGCTGTGAATAAGCCGCCCGTTTCATTGCCGCCTTCATGCCGCGATTAGTCTTAATCGCTTCTCTTTGAGCGTTAAAAATTGCTTTGATTGAAGCGGCGGCTTCTATACGGCGCTTGTCAATCGTAACGCGGGCAGAACCGCGCGCCCGCAAAGCTGCACTTCGCTCTACTTGGTATTTTAGGTAAAGCGCAGAAGCTGCGCCCTTCTCCGCTCGACTGTCACTTGAATAGTTTTTGGTAGGTTGTGCAGTAATGTGACTGCATGGCTTGAATTCACCAAACTTATCGCTCAAGGCCTTGAATGAAAACTGCCTATCAATGGAACTAGCCTTGACCGCGACCTCTTGGTCAATTGCTTTGATGACAAGGCCCGCACCACGGGCGCGAAATTCAAGGCCGAATTCACTTGCGGCTATGTGCAATTCTTCCCATGATTTCGCTATTGTCACAGATTCAAATAATTGCTCTTTTGCGTTTTTATTTATCCAATCTTTGAGGCTATCAAAACGTAAATTATTTTGAGTTTCGGGTCTGCTCTCTTGCCCTAACACTTGCCCAGTCATATCGATAATTTCGCCATGATTAGTGATGGTCAGACTGTGCTTGATTTCAAGTTCGGCGCAAGTTCTCATAAGCGCATTTTGGTCATAAAATGGTTCAATATTGCGATAGCTTGTCGGATGGACTTTATTGATTGCTACATGGACATGATAATGGTCTTTGTCATCATGAGCAGCGGAAATTCGTTGATGCTCTCCAAGGCCAATTGCCGCAACTAGTCGATCTTCAATGTCGTTCAATATTTCGCGGCTTGGAATTTCGCCCTTTGGAAATGAAAATATCAAATGATATGTCTTATCAGTTTTTGAGCGTGTGTTCATTTCCTGGGTGTGCATCATTGCAAGCACAGCATCGCGTAATTCATTGCTAGGAAGATTGCTAATGCGAACGAAATCGACCCTTGCGCCATCACTTACTGCGTCCGTTATATAGTCAATCAAGGGTGGCCAGTCTGCTGGTTGGCGTGTTTCAGATAGCCCAATTATATATCCGGTGAGCCGTGAAATGCACGAAGTGTTGGTGCGCTTCATGACCCGTTTGGCAATCATAATTTGGCGGCCCGTTGGCGAACCATATCCATAGTCTCTTCAATGGATTTTAGGACTGAGCTAATATCCAAAGCATCTGCACCCTCGCATTGCTTCTCGCTCAGGCATGATTTCAATAGACCGCCCAAGCGGCCAATATCACCATTTACCTTGATTAGCTCCAAAGCAATCTGGTGATCTAATAATGGCTTGGGCCGATAGCCCAAAGCTGTCTTGCGCAAATATGACGACACCGAAAGATTATGGCTTCCAGCTTTTTCTTCAATCAATAATCTATCAATATCCGAAAGATAGACCTTCAAAGCCCGTTCCCGATTAACATTCAGAGATTTCATTACCAAAGCTCCTAATTACAAAACATCGGAATCACGTCATTGCTAATCCAAGCCAAAACCCGCGCCAAGACGCCAACCCCAATTGCGCCTAATAGGCGCAATCTTCGTCGAGCAGGCCTGCGAGTAAGAGGCCGTAATTAGCCCGCAAAAACTCGTTTTGTAGGGCTACATTACACATCTTGCCCTACAATTTGCCACAAATTCCGCCTTTTACGACCAGATTCCCCAAATAATTGAAACTATTTGCTTAATTGCTAATTGTGGCGGTTAATTGCGGAAATGAGCTTTATTAGGTGGTTTAGTGCGAATTTTTGAACGAATTTAAAATTCCGCAAAAATCACTCAAATTCAGATAGTTTGGGAGTATTTAATGGCACAGAAAATCCGCCCTAGAGTTGCATTTCATTCAAGGCTTAGTGACATCAAATCAATGATTGAAGCCCGTGAATTTCTTAAAGACATTCACGATAAATATTTCCAAAATGGCGAAATTTCCTATCGTCAATTTTGCTATTATGTGAAGGAATTGGAACTTTTGAAACCTCTTCATTCGCCAAAAAAATTAGCGGAAACAAGGCCCGTCGAAGCAACTTCTGAACCCATTCCTAAGCGAAAAGAAGTAAGTTTTTTCCACAGCCCAACTTTGCAAAATCGTGACGAAGTCTATTGATGGGAGCATTGAAAATGAAATCAATAAATCTCATTTTGCAGGCTAAAAATGACGTCGGAAAGACCTATATTGCGTCAATATTGACGGAATATTTTCAATCAAAAGGTAGCAAGATTTGCGCCTATGACACAGAGAATTCCAAAAATTCCTTAGCAAAGTTTAGTGGTTTAAAAGTTGAACCAGTCGAACTTCTGGATAAGAATCCAGCTGCCTGCCAAATGGAATTTGGCAAGTTTTTTGACATGGCAATTGCTAAAAATGAAGGAGCAGTTGTAGATACTGGAGCCAATATTTTCGAACCCATAGTGCAATATTTTGTCAAAAATTGGGATGATGATTTGGTCGCCGAAAACACAAAAGAGATAATATTTCATACCGTCATCGCAGGTGGCGACAGACTTGATGACACTATAAATGGCCTAGTTACACTCTGCAACAAATTACCTCCTAAGGTAAAAATAGTGGTGTGGCTAAATGAATTTTTTGGTCCGATAGCAGTCGATGGCAAGCCATTTGAAGAGTTCAAAATCTATGAAAATAACAAGGGAAAAATTCATGGAATTATCAAAATAAGGGATCAAGATTCTGACCTTTTCAAAGCAGATTTACTCAAAAAAAATGCTCTGAAAATGACCTTCGAAGAAGGCATTAGATCGGAGGAATTTTATATCATTTCCAAACAAAGATTGAAGATGATTCAACGTGAAATATTTGAGCAACTGGATCTGATTTTTCCGCCTCTAAATGAGTTGGATTCTAAACCGAATGCACAAGAGATTGTTGAAATTATTGACGCAAAAAGTAAGCCCCAAACACTCGAAAAAGAGATACCTATTATCGACAACATCCTAAATGAGGAGGCAATTGCTAAGGTTGATGATGCAATCAAATCGATATTTGAAAATCATTTGAAACGATTGGAGACGATGAATGCTTTGCATTTATCCGAAGCAAGCAACCGCGCTGAAATAGTCGTCACTCAGGCCGCGGAATATCTGACCAATCAAATGCAACAAGCCGCAGATGGAATTGCTGCTAGCACGTCAAGTATGCTAGCCGCGCAAATTGATGCAGCAAACAAAGCGGCGGTCGAGGCGAAGAAAGCAAGAAATTGGTCGATTTTTGCGGCCAGTGGATCATTAATTGTTGTAGCTTGCGCGATTATAGGCAAGTTCTTTTAGATTGCTTTTTTCATAGAATTATTGCGCAATAGACTAATTCGAAACCGATACTACAGACGCGCCGAAAGTTGCCGAAGTTCACCTATTATAATTTTTAAATTTGGCTGTTCCCTATAATAAAGCGCACTGGTAGAATTGTATGCGGCTTCATATAATTTGAAAGTAGCTTCTTCGCTCAAAATGAAGGCCTCATTTTCCGCGATGTTTTGATTGTCAGCTTTTGGAAATCGACGCTCTTTATGGGCTTTATATTCGTCTGTCCCGATGAATGACAAAACATCTTTATCCTGTAATAGGCAATAAACATCATAATAATGGCGCATAAAGTTTTTCGGCATTGTGGCATCTTCTTGCTGTTTGCGGAACTTGGTTGATATGGCTTGTAGCTTTTCAACGAGAGTATATCCCGCATGATAACAGGCAACACCCTTTGCCCTATTATCGATAATATCGACTTTATCTTCGGCAAAATCATACGCCCATGAACTTATAGTTCTTGGGGAATTGGGTGTAATATCATCAAAACCTAATTCCAATAAAATGCCGTCTTTAAGACCCGCGATTTGATTGGTTGTTGATTTGTAAATTAGGCGAATTCCGCCGCTACGATATTTCTCGTCATCAAATTCAATGTCCCGAATGACACTTTCAATCCCATCAATTTTAATCTCGCTCGCAAGCCAGTCATAGAAATTCTTGCGGCTTTGGATATGGGGTTCTTTGTCGTGGTTTCGCCACGTTTTTACTTCAAGTGCTGCCGGTGGCTCAATTCGGATATCAATGTCTTCGGAGAAGCGGTGTATTAAGCCTAAACCTTTTGACAATGACGTGCCACCTTTAAGTTCAAACTTTAAGCCCATTGTTTGTAGTCCATACAAACAATGCATAATCCAATAGTCTTTCTCGACCAAAGCGGGGTCAATCCCCATTTCTTCGGAAACAATGCGGATTAGGTCGCTAAATTCAGAATGGTTATGTAAGAATCCATTATCAGGCATAATTTAGTGTAGCGTCTGGTAGTAATTTGGCAAAGAATTTCTTCGCTTTTACGCCGCCATATTCCAGCGCGGCATTTGCAACCTTTTCGTTGTTCATTTGTGCCGCTTTCTTGCTCACTTGTTTTAATACCAACTCGCTATCTTCAGCTAATTGGGCAAGGTTGTTCACGACATCAACCAATAAAAATTCTTCGGTTGGTTTTGAAGGGAAATAAGGTTTCATAGCAAAGCGAAACTTACGACCGCCCAACTTAAATACTCCATGACGTTTATGATTATAAACCACGGTTTCATTGTAAAGCTGCGTAGTCCCTAACCCCAACGAATTGTATAGATTTGGTGATGTAAGCATAAAACGATTATCTTTAAGAAACGCACGAACGAGGGTTTCATCATCAGCGGGGACAACACCAAATGATGTTTTCTTTGGGCAAAGATAAAGGCCGCCCGATAATTTAACCAATGAACCATCTTCAACTAATTGTCTAAGATGGCGATCAACCGCGCTTGACCATGCTTCAAGGTCAGCGCGTCTATATACTTCGCCCTGCTTCAAATGCTGTTTTAGGTCTTCTAATGCGCTCATATCACTTCCTTCAATTCCCAACT
This sequence comes from Pseudomonadota bacterium, assembly GCA_020161405.1. Lineage (GTDB taxonomy): Bacteria > Pseudomonadota > Alphaproteobacteria > Caulobacterales > Aquidulcibacteraceae > Pseudaquidulcibacter. The sequence continues at coordinate 327,552 of JAIUOD010000004.1, forward strand.
TAAGGTATAAAGGTTAAAATTGCAAGAATTATCATTAAAAATTCATGCAATATAAATTATCCATCCTTAAAATGGCCATATTTAATAACCCATGAGTTGTTAAATCGAGAAGGCTCTGTGGTTTCCCTACCGATCTTCCTGTGGTAGGCTTTGCCTCTAACCAAGCAAGCGCGATTCAAGGCCGTGGTTTCCCTACCGATCTTCCTGTGGTAGGCTATTCGGAAATTTGCGCAACTTTAAAAAATAGCCGTGGTTTCCCTACCGATCTTCCTGTGGTAGGCTTTTATTATCCGCCGGCGCGTTGCGCACAAAGCCGTGGTTTCCCTACCGATCTTCCTGTGGTAGGCTAATCCACAATATATTGAATTTGAATCTAACGCCGTGGTTTCCCTACCGATCTTCCTGTGGTAGGCTTAAACATAATATTTTGAATCATGTTCAATTGCCGTGGTTTCCCTACCGATCTTCCTGTGGTAGGCTTAAGGGCTTGTGCAAAAGCATTATTCTTGGGCCGTGGTTTCCCTACCGATCTTCCTGTGGTAGGCTGGCCTTTCGATAAAAGATTGATTTTGCTCTGATTTTTCCAATTTAACCGCGGAAAAATCAGAGCAAAACAAGCTGTTCTCCTGCTATTTCTTCCGTTTTTTTTGCGGTTCCAAGCATCAATTTCATTCTTCCATATTGCTTATCGGTTATTGTAAGCAAACGAATTGAGCCTTCTTTTGGGCATTTTGACCTGATTCGCTCAATATGCTTAGTCGATCCATCTTCACCACGGCATAATCGCGCATAAACTGAAAATTGCAACATAATAAAACCGTCATCTTTCAGATGGATACGGAATTTTGATGCCATTTTCCTTTGCTGTTTTGTGCCAACTGGTAAATCAAAAAAGCACATTAACCACATAAATCTTGCCTCCTCAATTTTCATTTATTGCCCCTAAACCCTATGCCGCTGCTGCTGCCTGTGGATAATTTTCAAAAATTGGCAGCTTCAAAATTTCGTAATTTTTCTGACGCATTGCACTTACAAGGCTTTGTGCGCATTGTTCGGTCGCGGCCTGAAGGGTCATAACTTCTGCACCCAATCGCACTGGCTCATTCATTATTCCAACCAATGCGCGGCGATGCGCAAGGGTTAATTCATTTTCATCATCGCAATCCTTCATCAAACGAAATACAAGCGCATCTACACTGGGGCGGAATGGTTCGATTAAATCATCTGCAAGGTTGAAGGCATTGGAAATCGAATTGTGAAACAATCCAAAAGCGGGGATAAGACCTGATGCGGTAATGGTGCGTGCCAATAATGCGCGCACAATCGCATAGCCGTAATTTAACATTGCATTGCGCAAATCGGAATCATCGGCGCGGCGATAATTGTCAAATAATTTACCCCAATAAATTCGCGCCGCTTGGGCTTCGTGATTTTGGGTATCGCCTGATTTCACGCGGCCAATCATAGCGGGTAAAGCACCCGCGTCGCGCCCTATTGATTTCAAATGTGCGGCTTGATTATTTATTTTTGCTTGAATTATTGCTTGCCAAGCGCGTTTTTTGAATGGTTCAGTTACGCCAATTTGCAAATGTGCAATTTCGGCCTGTTTATGATGCCCATGAAATGGTAGACCCATCATAGTCGGGTGATGTTTATCATCGGATTGAATAATCACAACATTAGCATCGGCAAGTGCCGTAATTACTGCACCAGTTAAAGTACATTGTGGTGTATCCAAAACCAAGAATGAAATATCCTCAATTGGAATTGTTACTTCATTATCATTCATTGCCACTAATAATTGGCTTTGTTTTAAGCCAATCTTTGCGGCCTGTGAAATATGCACCCCGCGCCACGCCATATTTACCCCATTTATTTATCTTTATTTTAAGATATACAGTAAAACTAAGAAAATAAGGTAAAAATGGGTTAAAGAAATTTTTAATACTTTATTTTGTCCTTTACAGGTTAAATCTCTCACCACGAATTTATGGCGCGGTATTGGTGGTTTATTGCATAAGATGCCGCAACAAGTGCGGCATGACAAGTTGGTTTTGCGGCATGACAGGGATATTATTGCGGCCAATCCCAAGGCTTGCCACGCCATGTGCGCACCTCTTTTTCAATTTTATGCTTAGTTCCTAAGCGGTCGATTGTATATTTAGCAAATGAAAGTAGCGTTTTCGCACCCGGACGGCCAACTAAGGTAGAGTTTGTAATATGTGGTGAAATGTTAACTGCGCCTGTTCCTCTATCCATTCCCCTAAAATATCCTTCAATCACCGTTCCGTCAGTCTTAATAGCTTCAATCCAAGACTTTTGAACTATACTAAACTCAAAACCAAAAGATGAATCCAGCTCTGGCCAATTTTCTTCAGGCGTATTTGCCGCAACCGCCCTATTCGGTGGGTTTTCATCACCTGCTACTTGGTGCGGATAGATTGGCACAAGGAAGAATTGTTTTTTACCCTTGGCGTTTACCTTAGAAAACACATCAACCCGCGCCATATCACCCCTATCCGCGGTGCCGCCACGAACCCGAACCGCAGGTTTTGAACCCGTTGCAATCACGCGAATTTTGCCAATTTTATCGGCAGCTTCACCATCTTTCCTATTTGTTGCAAGTGGAGGTCTGTCTTGCGGCCTTCCTTCGCGTTCCCACCTCAAGAGCTCTTCGATTACAAAACTTGATCTTTCAGGGCGTTCAAACCGCGCACTTAGCGCTTCGTACCATTTGCTTTCATCAACCTTCTTGGTGGTTTGATCCAATAGTTTTTCAGGGGGTAGGCGTTCAAAAACTACGCCTGTTTCTTCATCAAGCGCACGAACAGTTTCCATGTGCTTTTGCCCTGAAACTTTTCTATCTTCCGCGCGCGCCACCAAAACCTTGTCAATACCTGTTACGACGTCGTCACGGAACATTGGCCAAGGTTTTTCAAATTTTTCAAATGCACGCGCAGATCCCCTGTCTTCCGCTTGTTGATGTGCTTTGGTAAGGGCTTGCAGCATGGATTCAGACATTGCGGCAATGGTAATCGCATCAATTGCGTGATGGCGGTCATCTTCTCGGCGTTTGCCATTTTCATCCTTTTTAAGGCTTTCAACGCCCCACGCTTGACGCGCTTTGGCAATTATTGAGCCTGGGCGCGCATAAAGACGGCGAATTTCCTTGCCGTCGGGGTTTTTCATTTGCGTGTCTTCATAGAATAAATCCAGAGACTGAAGGAATAAACGGCATGCCCAACGTGTGTCATTAAGATTGCGCGTGCGGAATTTATCTTCGACATCTTTGGCGTTTTTAAGTGTATAATTGCGCTTTTTGATGCCGCGCATTTCTTTACAGGCTTCAACGCGTGCCAAATATTCATCAAGATTTGGTGCGCCGTTTTCGCCAGACTGCGCCCACTCAACAGGAGTTCGGTGCTTTTTGGCTTGATTTGCGCGCGCCGAACAAAGTGTCTTATTAGCATATGAATCATCGCCAAAGCGTGACCAAGGAAGAATATGATCGATTTGATAGGAAATGCCATCAAATAAATTTTGTGGGTTAACAGCATCACCAGTATAGACGCATTTCCAACCTTGTTCTTGTGCAAGCTCAAAAGTCAAAATATCATTTGAGCCACGACGAGGTTGCCGCCCAAATGTTTGCTCAAAATCTTTTGCAACATTATCAAGCGTTTTATTGCGCTTTTCAATGCCTTGTTCAATTTTGCGACGTTCGTCGGCACTTTTGCCAACGTCGCGTGCCATTTCAACATGAACTTTGCCTGGTAATTTTCCGCCCAAGGCATTGTGATTATTAACGATTGCCACAAATTGTTTTACCGCTTCAATCAAAGCTTTTTTGGCAACTGGGGAGCCAATTAAATGCTGGTTTTTATCGCTTAAAAGTGCGGAAAACGCCTTGCGAATTTCACTTGGAGTTTTTCCAACCAATTCTTTTTTCAGATTCACTAATGGTGATGCGTCTGGTGCAGTGTGGTCATAATTTTCACGCTCACAAGCAGCCGAATAAACCAATCCATCTAGCAAGCCTGGAATAATATTACGACACGCCTTGGCGGAAATGTGCGCCGCACCCTTTACATCTTTGAATTGATTATTACCAACCGCAATCATCAAGGCATCATAGACATTTTGTGGCAAGCCAATTTTGGAAAGAGCGCGCCCCACACTTTCAGTGGTTTCATGGAATGCAATTGCAAACATTGCATCATCAAGTTGGGCAATATCAGTAGTATCATAAAGGCCACTTAAGGCAGTTCTCAAAGCGCGAGTGCCAATCGCGCTTCCTGATTTGCGGGTAGCTATATCTTGGGATTCATCTTCTTTTGCTACCCCTCTAAAACGAGCATTTACGTCTATATCCAAAGTTTTGCGAAGTGATTTGTAAGTATAGCTTACTTGGCTGCCAAATTCCTTTGCAACCTTTTGAATCTCTTCTGGTGTTAATGTTCGATCGGGTGCACCCGGCATCCATAATGAAATATGATTTAACTTTTGCAGAAATCTAAAATATTCAAATGAAGGCGCGTGTTTTGAGGATCTTTTTTGATCTTTTTCAAATGGGCAATTTGCAACCCTATCGGCAACATCTTGAAGCGGGCGTTGTGTAAATGCCTTTGCGATAAATTCTTCAATAATGTGAGAAGGTAATGAAGCGCCAAAACTATTCTGCCTTTCGGTAATAATTGCCAATTCTTGCCTTAACCAATCACGTTTTGGGGTTCGGCCATAATCACCGCTAATATTCCTCTTGCGAATTGATAATTCGTCATCTTCGGTAAGAGCTTGGCCAAAAGTGCTATATGAAGCAATTGATTGCCCAAGGCCTTGCATTGCTTTTAGTGCTTTTTGATCTTCGCCCGCTTCGGCGTTTTCGCCACCTTTACGATTTGATTGAAAACCACGGTGGCGTGCAATGTGATAAAGAACCAATCCCAATTCTTCATCTGTTAGTTTGCGTTTCAAAGCTTCTGCACGTAATTCCCAAGGCGAAGTCTTAAAGCGCGCAGCAATTTCATGCGCTATTGACTTAGAATTTGCGGGAAGTAATTTTTGCGCAAATAGAAAATCACGAACATCGTTCATTCTTTGTCTGCGATGTTTGATTGTTCGGCGCATTGATCGCATTGCCTGTCGAATTTGATTTTTTGGTGTTTTTTCTTTGTCCGTCTCTGGCGCATTAAATGTCCAAACACCAGCATCGAGAATCACTTTCTCAACTTCGTCAATTATTGCCCAACCAATAGAAGCTATCCCCAAATCAAAACCAAGAACAATATTTTCCGCTATTTGCATAATTACTCACTAGTCACAATTTTTATTTGCAAATATATGTTTCGCACTATTGCATTATTATTGTCAACGTGTAATTGTAACCACCTAGGAAGATCGGTAGTGAAACCACGGTAAATTATTTTACTTTGGTAAAATACTGAAGGATTACCCCGTCAAGTTCGCTTGGCGGGGGATTCTTTTTGGGGCTAACGAAGTTGGTTTCTCAGAAAATATTAGATTTGCATTCTTCTACACGGCCCCAAACCGACGCGCCTAAGCGCATCGATAAATATAGCTGGTTCCGTCGATAGTGATTTCGGAATAATCCATTGATAGGTCACGGGCTATCAAATCGTAATCAAGGTAGAATCTGATATTTTCTGGAATAGCGCCGTATAAGCCTTCTTCAACAAAATGCTCTGCAAGTTCGCGCATTGTATCGAGTTGATAAATATCAACCTCAAAATCATCCGGGCTATCTTTGGCAAGGTCGAATTTATAACCGCATTCACCAACTGCGATAATGGCTTTGAGCTTTTGATCTTCATCCCAATTTAAGGCGGCGTTAAAATATGCGCCGATATTGCATTGGGTGATGTTGAGAGCTTCGAAGAGTTTGCAATCAATACCTTCGCCGTCGATAAACTGGATTTCATATTCTTCGATAAGCGGGCCATTGAGATTGAATGATTTGGTGATGTATTCATCAAGGCTGTGGAAATAGAAGCCATTAGCGGTGAAATCATAAGGTTGTGCAAATAGACAAGTCATAGCGTTATCCTTTTTTGGAAAGTGACGGGGGCTTTCGCCCCCTATTGCTTAGGATTTAGCTTCGGCGGTGCGCATGATGATGCGTCCATTAAGCGGCATTGAATTAAGGCTTAGGGAATAGCCTTTGCCATCTTTGGTAGGCCATGCGACGCCAATGTCGTTCCATCTTGCGGATTCACCTTCACCGGTAACGGTGTAAAGACGGTGAGAAGGTTTGGTAGTTTTAGTTTCTTTAGTCATTTTCATCTCCATTTAAGAAGCCGTCTGAACCATTCCGTCGGGCTTCATGGGAATAAAAAGACCAGCCGCTAAGTCGGGTGGTTCAAAGGCTGAAGTGAAACGAAACATGGGCAGAGCTGCAAGGCACTGAAGCGAGCAGCCTTGAACCATTCCAGCGAGGATGGTCAAAACCCATGAATGTATGCACGAGGAATTAGTCCCTTAATCGGCTTAAGGGAGATGTATGCGAGAGGAAACGAACAACAGACCGAATGCCAAACGGTCAACCAGTTACAGGCGAAAAATCGAAAAGCACTGAACGATACTTAATCGCCCATTCCCCAATTGATTAGCTAAAGCAAACCCGCCTCAATCATTTTCCGCAATGGATTTATATATTTGCACCGGGCTAATTCACAATGTAAATCGGAGAAACTACATATGATTAATTCCCAAAAAAATCACTTTGTTTTACTTGCCAATATTATTTAGACAACTAAATATATTACAACCATAACCCACTTAAAGACATATAATGAAGACGCTATTCAATATTGATATATCAAAAATTAGCAAAATAAAAAGGAATGACCCATGTTGGTGTGGGTCAGGAAAAAAGTATAAGAAGTGTCATTTGGATCGTGAAAGACAGACTGAAAAAAGCAATTTCCACGCGGCCTCAAATTTTGAAAATTCAAAACGAAAACTCTGTGCAATGTCGGATAGTTATCTAAATGAATGCGCCGGCAAAATCATAAAGGCGCATACTGTTTCAAAATCTTCCAGCCTCAAAACAATTGCTAGAAATAGTCATATTTACAGCATGTCAAAAATTGCAAATGAAATACTTACCAACGACGGACAATTTGTCCCAAAACTTGTAGGTATAAATGTTGCTTCAACTTTTACCGGATTTTGCCAAAAGCATGATAGGGATTTGTTCTCACCAATAGAAAATAAAAGATTCTCCTGGGAGATGGAACAAGTTCTATTAGTTGCATATCGTGGACTTGCGTATGAATGGTATGCAAAGTCGATGTTATTAGAACAAGAAGAGTATTTTAAGTCTTTAGATGCTGGGAAGCCGCTATATACACAGATTGAAATTCAAAAAATGATGTCAGATTTGTTTATTGGAACTAAAATAGCCCTTGAAGAGATTAATCAAATTAAATCAAAATTTGAAATTTACTTAAAAGAAAAGGATTTTTCTCAAATTAACTATGTCGGGTTTGAGTTTAAAGAACCATTACCAGTAATGGGGTCAGGCGGTTTCACTCCCGTATATGATTTAACTGGCAAGAAAATACAAGATTTATCGAACTTAAATGTTGCCGCTGAAACAATTTTTTATTCATCTTTTGCTTCCGAAAATAAGGGCGTATTTTGCATGGTTTGGATAAACGAAGTGAGTACTGCCGCTAAACAATTCGCTGAATCTTTGACAGAGTTAAATGACACAGAAATCGCAAATGCTATAATAAGCACTCTTTTCGCAAATTGCGAAAACATATACTTATCGCCTGATTGGTGGGATAAACTTCCTAAAGAAGTGCAAAAATACCTAATTAATATTTTTAAGGATAGCGTGAGCATTGATACAAATATTAGGAACTATAAAATTGCAGATGTAGTTGATGCAACTGCAAGCTTGAGATTAAGCAACTTATAATATAGAAAAATCTGCCCATATGACTGCAAAATTACTCTACCCCTAAAAAGGGCGGGTTGGTTTGGAAGTGGTTTTTGGGCTTTGAATTGGGTTTGAAGAAGGTTTGATAATAATGATTTTTAGCCAATAAAAGACAAATTCTCCGACACTATCAAAATTATCAACTTCACTGGCATTTGTTATAATTTCTTTATAGCCGCCTTTGCAATCTGGAAGTGAACTACGATTAAGGCTTTCGATTTCCACACGGGCTTGCCAATTGCCATCATCAAATTGTATAAAATAGCGATCAAAGCGGATTTCGATAGCAATATCCCCCTTTGGGCCAATTCCAAATTTTGCGAGTGATTGAGAAGTCTTTTTTCATAACTGCCTCCGCCAAGCGCAATCTGAAAAGTGCAAAGCGGTTTTCGTATAAATTGCGCGTCAACAAATTTGCATTGATTGTCCATTTGACGGGGCACTTGCGGCAGGTTTTTAGAATTTGATTGTCACCATCGGGGAACGGCTTGCCCGTTGCCAAGCAAATCCAACCTGCCAAACACGTCAATTGTAATGGACACGCAAGCCAGCTTTCGAGCGATGATTATGAAAATCTCGAAACCCCAAATCGCAATAGAATGTCTTTATCGCAAATCTCAAATCGCTAATTAGGTTGATGAGGCACGGCAATTTATGGCAAGCTATAATCGATGCCTATCGCCCTCGCTTTGCAAATGGAAAAGAAATTATAAAACCAAGATGAAGTTGATTTGATAGTCGAAGTTGTTTCAGAGGCTAAATACTCACGCCAAATAATCTTACCCCAAAACCCAAACCACGATTTTTTTTGGACGGGTCAATTCTCAAAGCACAAGAACAAATTTATTAAAGGAAATCGCCCCTCAAAAAAGAGACAATTGACGAGATTTGGAAACATGATTTTGCCAAGCAATATTATCTTTGGCTTCGCCATCAAGCCACATTTTGGCATATTCGACTGGGCCGCCAAATTCCTCAATAAGGCTTTTTGCGGTGAAGTAAGATTTATAGCCAGTTTCAGTAATTGGCAACGGCTGGTGTGTCATGCTCATAATTTCAAGATGGACAATCGTGGTTTGTTCATCGACATTGGCAACATAATCGCAATAGCGAATTTCAATTTGGATAATTTGCCAAATAATTTGATAAGTTTCATATTTTTCAAATGGCTTATTCATAACGCTCTCCGAAATTTTCAAGATTTATGAAATGCGGCTTGATTTTAACCAAGCCGCGTATCGGTGAGTGTCACCACCAAGCGTAGTAGGCGACTTGGCGGCCTTGGGCGTGCGCTTCCCGTGCTTTGGCTATGAATTCGAGGTCATCTTCAAGCTCTTCGCCTGTGGTTTCGCCGAAGAAGAAACCTGAAGTTTCGGGAAGGTCTTTCGCCTTAATATCTTCTTCGAGCCGATTAATGTCCTGCTCGTTCAATAGCACCGTCGCGACATTGAAATCTTCGTTTTCGCCGCCATTTTGGAAATATAGGTCTTGCATCCAGCCGTGAAGATTTGGGTGTTTGCGCCAATAGTGAAGGTCTGTGTATTTATCTTCGTCTAATTTGAAATCAGTTGTTGGACGATTATCGTCTTTTGCAAGTGATACAGCATACATATCTAGTCCCATTTTAAGTCTCCTTATCTTCAGCCCGCATGATTGAACGACTGATGAAGACAAAGGGCAGCGGCAACTCACGCCTTCAACGCACGAGCTTGCCTCGCAGCGTTTATGCTTGAAGGCATTAGTGAGTGACCGATGCGAAGGTCGCCATATTCAGTTAGTTTATTCGGTGGCTGGGATTGGAGATATTTGGGTAGATTTTTTGCTGTCCCGCAAAAACTGTCGCCATTCATTGCTGATTTATATGACGAATATCCACTAATCGCTTTGGCACCTTCACCCATCAGGGTGATGCACACGCTACATTTCGAACCTGCGAAAGGAATTAATAATTCTGTGCGCTAATTTGAGGCATAGCATACTAATTTAATGGGAATTTATAAGGCGAACAAGTTCACATAATTAGCTTTTCGTTCTGATTGAAGAGTCACAATGGCTTGGAGAGATTACTGGCAGGTATTATTGCTTGTATGTGCTTAAGAGAGAGAGCCGCCGAATAACGAAGTGCCACTAGGCTTAGCTGAGTGGTAGATTTGTGCCGTAAAGGCGGTCGCTAAATTGGCGGGCAATTTGCTCGGGATTTTGCATAAAAGTGGTTCAACTTTTAGACTGGCAAAATAGGGATTTCCGAATGTTTCAGTTCTGCAACCTAGTATTCGTCATCTTCATCGTGATTTTCATATTTATCACGCGATTGGGCAGACCTGCGGACATTGATTGCTCTGGCATCAAGAGTATTCTTGATGTGCGCCGCATAGAACTTCTCTATCATTTCAACTGATGTGCGACAGTTCTTGGCGATTTGATAAATATCTGCACCTTCCATAAGACGAAGGCAGATGTATGTATGACGTAAACTATAAGAAGTTCGTGGTTGGCCATCACGATCATATTTAAGACCTGCCTTATCTAAGACCTGATTGAACATTTTGAGATTGCTGCCCGGAAATAATAAATCTGTACGCTTTGGTAAAATAGCAGGTGGTGGTTCTTCTCCTTTGCGTAAGCGACCTTGTGGCTGCGGCATTGGCCTTGCCAACATTCGCTCATACACACGAACCGCCCCAGGCATTGATTTGCAATAACCAACACCACGTTTACCACGTACCTCTATTTCAAGGATGCGCTCCCCAGTTGCACCATCTTTAACAATTGCAACATCACGGTGTTGCAATAATTTTACTTCATCTGGACGAAGACCAGTATTACCCATAAATAGCACGAAATCATGTAATTGTTCGGCATTCCATTTATAACGTGGCGAAATGGTTTTGGCATGCTCACGGGTTGCCCGATATAATTCTTTATATTCATTAGGACTAAACCATGCCCGATGAACTATCTTGCCTTGTGATTTATAAGGTGGCGTTAAATTCGGAACATGCTTAACCCAACCATGTCTTGCAGCCGTTTTAAGCACTTGGCGCAAGGCAACTATCTCATCATGTATTGTTGAACGTGATGGCGGCTTAATATAGCCTTTAGGGGCATTCTTTGGCTGCCGACCAGCTTGTGTGGCGCGATGTACCCTATAATCTTGCACACGACCTTCTGTAATTTGCGAAATTGGCATATCACCAAAATATGGCAATAGATGAAGCCGCAATCTAATCTCATAGCCTTCAACCCATTTCCTACTTCTTTCGCCTTCTGTGATAGTCTCATATTCAAGCATGAATTGCTCAGCGACATCGGCGAATGTAATTTCACGCGGTGCATCTTTCTTAACAAGTTCGCCAGTGCGCTCAGCACCAAGTAGTCCTAAAAACCAATCCTCAGCAAAGGATTTGGCGGAAGCCAGACGCTCTTCCTTAGTGCTTGTTCGATATTGTTGCCCACCTACCGAACAAGAGCATTGCCAATATTTGCTATTTGGGCGCTGAAATAGCTGCACCCTGCCACCCAATATCTCATGATTTGACATGCCAAAAATCCTTCACATAACCCTTAAAAGAGTTGAAATTGCATAGAGTCTATCAGGTTTTTGGGATATGTCAAAAGTGTGCTAATTATGTGCTAGCGATTTTAACGCAAAAAAGCCCCACTCTGATGATGGGGCTGTTTTTTAATTTGTTGCTTTTATTGTAATATTTGGGTGCGGGGGCAGGATTTGAACCTGCGGCCTTCAGGTTATGAGCCTGACGAGCTACCGGGCTGCTCCACCCCGCGATAAAGATGTTTTACGACGTGTTGGTCGTAATTGGAACCGATGAAGGC
>JAIUOD010000005.1 GCA_020161405.1 Pseudomonadota bacterium
GAATTCAATAGCCTCGCAGCTACCAAATTCGGTATAAAATATCCAGAAAAACGCAATTGTCAGCGTCGTATTTTTCAATACGCCTCCGCCTGCGTCTCCCTTTCCTTTATTCACTTTTCAAACAGCAAACAATGAAGCGCAAAATTCACTAGCGAGGCGTTAAACCCGTCTCGTTAAATTGTGAACCGCTCATTCATTGAGGGCGGCACTTGTATCTAGCAAGGCCATTTTTGTCAACAGCATTTCTGCAGTTGTCATCAGCAAGAAAATCTTTCGAAAACAAGTTTTTGTGTCCCTTGCGGGCGACACCAAAAACCGCCATTCTTGCTAATTAATCAAAGGGTTAAACCCGCCCGCTTCAACCGTTACCGAGAGCTTCAGGCCGCGGCGAACCGCGTCGATGGGCGGCTTTTAGAGGCGCAAAAAAAATTTGGCAATAGCGCGTTGCAGTGCAATATCAGCTTTTATTGCGCATACCCCATAGGCATTTTTTCATATCGCTATAAATCAAGGATTATTATAGAAAAATCCCAAAAATCTTAATGCAGAAGAATGCAGTTACTCATGAATGTATATAAGCGCGCATTGCATCTGCCTCTGCGATTACATTATCGATTTGTTTTTTTACCAAATCACCGATTGAAACGATTCCTACAAGCTTTTCAGCTTCAACAACTGGTAAGTGTCGAATACGCCTATCTGTCATACGGGCAAGCGCCATATCTATAGTATCTTTTAGGGATGCTATTTCTAAATTTGTTGACATTGCTGACTTAACCAATGTCTCCAGTGGGTTAGATTCGGAACTGGCACAGATTCTTACAATGTCGCGCTCTGAAATTATTCCAACTAATTTTCCCTCACTTGCAACAGGTAGTGCGCCGATTCTTTTTTCATTAAGAAGATTGGCTGCTTGCTTTAATGTTGCATCAGGTGAAATAGTTACAACGTCTGAACTTCTTTTGGCGATGATTGATTGAATGTTCATTTCACACCCTCCCTATAATTATATTAGTGAGGATGTATCAAAAATTGTGATGTTGCAATAAAAATATTGAAGCAATTAGCTTAATTCTGTTTTCATTTCTAAATTCACAAGCCAATAGAAGAACGGATAGATTACCAAGCCAGTCAAAAACCCGAATAAATGTGCTTCCCATGCAATTGGAATTGTATTGCTTAATCTTGCAACGAATGCGCCGCCCACATTTAGAATCAAAAACACAAGCGCGGAGCCAGATAATAATTTTAAAATCTTACGCCCATCCCTTACCATTTTATATGCACCAATTAAGAAGCCGGCGAATACGCCACTAATTGCGCCTGATGCACCCATTAGCAAAACATGAGGTTCGTGGTTCACCATCATAAAACCGACAGCAGCACCAATGCCACACAAAATATAATATATTACGAACCAAAAAGTTGCCCTTGCAAGATTGGCTCTTTGTGATGGCATTTCTTTAAGATGACTATAATTTAGAAGATTACCGCCTTTTATAAGGCTAATTTCTGCGATTGGGCCCGCTTGTAATAGCATTCCGCAATTCATAAAAACATGGAACCAGCCAGAATGAAGGAATTGATATCCAATGAATGGCCAAAAAGTCGCGAATGCATTTTCGCCCTGATTGTAATATGCATAAAATCTATCTGGCATTAATGCGCTTGAAATAACCAGTGAATAAGTTGCATCAACGGGAAGTGCTTTTCGTGCCAATTGTATCAATAATAACAATATGACAATAGAAAATGTCCCAATTGGCATATTTTTGAAAAACGGCTCGTCTTTGAGTGCATCCGTATTTGAATTTTGAATAATTGAATCACCTTCAGACATTTTTACCACCAATTTTATTACACTATAAATAATATGCTTTTTACAGCAAATATTTTCTAAAATTTACTTTATCTAAAACTCATTAAATTAAAATGGCACAAACACCAAGATTATGAATGATTTTGGTAATTTTGATTAACAATAAGGGCCAGTTTATTAGTAGAGATTAAAATTCAATTAAGCGCAATTTGCACAAAGCAAAGCATTTGCACAGTCTGCAAGCCCATAAAAAATGGGAATAATTTAATTAAAATGCATGCCATTAAGAATGTTTTCTAAAATTGGCACAGTATTTGCAGCGCTAAGACAGCTTAATTAATATTGGTCATTCTTGCCTAGTGATGTACCTTAGAGGAGCAAATTATGATTAAAGCCGATTTTGGCATAAAATTAGTGGATTTGGGGCAAAAGCTTGATAAAGCTCGTGTTGCTAAGGCTGCCTTTGCATTGGCTGGCGTTGCTTTAGCGAGCGCTGCAATTCTTGCCGCATCATCTGCGAAGGCACAAACTGTTCCTGGATATGCTAATCAGTTTTCACAACCTTATGGCGCAAGTTCAGCGTCAATGATGATGCCATATGATGCAGGCACACGTGATTTGAATGCAAACCGCGTTATTGTTGATGGCGTTATCATGACTGGTGCGGATTTATCTTCATTGCCACTTGGTATTTATAACGCGTCATCAACTGGCATGGGATATTCTGGTGTTACTGGTTATGCAATTGGTAACCAATTAAATGTCAACACATCGGGTTCTTTCAACACTGTCGTTGTTAATTCTTCGCAAGTTAATAATGGCAATCAAACAGTAATTATCAATGGTTCGTCTTCGTGTGGGTCAACGTCATGCCTAAGCGCTGCATCTGCTTCAACGCCAGTAGCGACAACGCAACAAACCAATCAAACACAAGTCCTTAACGGGGGGTTAGACTTCTAATGAACAAATTTTCTTCTAAATCTATTGCTGCGATTGCTTTAGCCTCTACTGTCGCTTTAAGCGGTTGCGTTGCACCTGTTGCAATTCACAATGGCAATTATGCAACGCCAATTGGCGGCTCGCCTGTTACAGCTAACACTACACCTTATTCTTCGGCTTTGGTTTGCCTTGGTAATTATGCACGCGCAAACAATATTCGTGGCCCTAAAATCGCGGTTGGCCGTATTCTTGATTATACTGGTAAATCTGATTTTGAAGGTGGTCGCCAAGTAACCCAAGGTGGTTCATTAATGGCAATATCTGCATTTGGTAAATCAGGTGCACGCCTTGTTGAGCGTTTTGACACTTCGGTTTCTGAACTTGAATTAAAATATGCCAATAACCGTCTTATCGGTGATGAAGGCCAAGATTTCCGCAAAATTCTTGCTGGTCAAGTTCCTGGGTCTGATTTCTATTTAATTGGTGGCATTACTGAGCTTAATTATAATATCCGTTCTGTTGGTACAGATGACTTTATCGGTGATCGCCGTGCAAGCAAAGCAAAAGGTATTGTAAACGGTAAACTTTATGTGATGAATGTTGGCCTTGACCTTCGTTTGATTGACACAAAAACTTTGGAAGTTGTTGATGTAATTTCATACCAAAAACAAATTGTTGGTCGTGAAGTTGGCCTTGGCTATTTCCGCTTCTTTGACAATCTAACTGTTGACCTTGGCGCTGGTGAAAGATCGCAAGAGCCAGTTCAACTTGCAGTTCGTTCAGTTATAGAGCGCGCGGTTGTTGAAATGATGTCAAATATTTATGGCGTTCCTGGCGCAAGTGTTTGCCGTAATGCTTTTGGCCCGAATGGCGACCCAATGGGCCCAATTGGAACAACTGGTGCATTCATCCCACGCACAGAAGCAACCTTTAATAATGGCGATGTTCGTGAAGATTCGAACGCATGGCGCGGTAGCTATAGCAATTCTTCAAGCTCGTCTAATAAAGGCGGCCTACGCGGTTCAAGAAACTAATTTTATGCGGGCGGTTAGTAATAGCCGCCCGTAATCCGTTTAAGGCAATAATAAATATATATGCAGGTGATTTATGTCACACAAAAATTATAAAAACAAAATCAAATATGCACCAATTCTAATTGGTGCTTTTGCGTGCATAATCATATCATTACCCAAAAATGCACAAGCCCAATCGCAAGCGGTACAAGATTCTGCGTGCAATCAAGATTTATTATATTGCCCACCAAATCGCACATTGGATTTGACGCAAAACCAATCATCAAATGTAAGTGCAAATATCAATATTCTTGGTAATGTTATAAATATTAATGTTCCAGGGTCTGATCCTAATAATCCACCCGCAAGCGTTAGTGCGTCGGCGATTTCATCAACATCAAGTGCGATTAATAATACGATTTCGGCAAAATCCGCTGATAGCACGCCTTTGAATTATGCCTTTAGTCAGACTTCAACGGGTTCGGCGTCTGCCACTAATGATGTAACCACACTTGCTTCTGTTAGTGGGATGGTAAATTTAATCACAACCTCAAACGGTAATAGCGCACAGGCCGAAATTTGCTGTTCAGCGATGGATTTTATCGCCAACCAGAATCAAAATACTGGAATTGTTTCAGCACATTCAAAAGCTACATTGGCGCCTGACCTTGGCACTATGGTTTTAAATTCACAGGCAAATGGTAATAATGTTGCAATAAGTGGCGATGGCGCAAGCAGCCTTATTAGCCAAGTTATAAATCAAAATAATGCATCGCAAATTTCGTCTATTACCGAAACTTCAATGTGTTGTAATAATCTTATTGCGTCACAAAATGCCCTTGCAATTGGTAATTCTTCTGCAAGCTCGACATATTCGGCTAGTGCTTATCAATGGGTTAGTCAAAATAATAATGGTGAAGTTAAATCTTCGTCAGATACAATGACAAGTGATGGGCGCAATCTTTCCACAACTTCGCAATCTGTTGGCAATTCAAATCTGCAATATAATAATTCAGGCTATACACAAGGTAGCGTGTATCAATATTCGAATGGTGACATAAATTCTTATGCCGCCACACGCGCTATTTGGTATAATGATAGCGCAACAGTCGGCGCAGCTGCACAAGGCAATAGTGCGGTTTTATCAACAATTGGTTCAGAAGGTCTGTTTCTTGCCGATCAAAATATTGGTGCAACTGGAACTGTGACTGCGACGGCTGAGTTTTACGGCATGACAAATGGCGGTGTTGGTGGTGTGGTTGCATCGGCTTCTGGCAATGGTTTGGTTGGCTTTGCATGTTCAGCGTGCGGCAACCCAGGCATTCAAATCACAGGTGATACAAGCCAAACTAATGATGCCAACGTAAATGCAAATGTGAATTTCAATACTTATGGCACAGGTGGCGTTAAAACCTATGGCCTTGCCGCCGGAAATAGCGCAACTTTCATTGCCCAAAATGGCACAAGTATAAAATAAAAATGATTCTTCAAAATTAATTTTTAAAAAGCACCCAATTTGGGTGCTTTTTTGTGTCATTTTGAAACAAGGCTTTGTTCCCAATTTGGGGATATTCTCATTTTAATTGGTTTTCTATTTAATTTTGTAGCCATTTATAATGGTTAAAATAGTATTTATCTATCTATTTGGATTATAATAAACATTTTATCACTTTGTATAAGTATTTGTTTTTATGTGTTTTTATTCGTAAAAATAGATTTTATTTTTCCCCGTAATAAGAAAATTGAACAATTGATTTTCCCCAATTGGCATGAATTTCGCGCTTGTAGCTTCATCAGGAAATTATTTTTTGGAGCTATCAATTATGAAAATCGCAAACCTTTTATCAGTATCTTTATTGGCCTTAATCGTACCAGCTGCTGCAATGGCTGAATGCAACCAAACACCTGCTTGCCAAACTTCAACACCAGTCATCAATAATGACCAATATCAAAATGGCAATATTTATGGCCATGTTCAAACTTTGGCAAATTATTCAGAAGGCGCACAATTAGGCAGCACAGCAGCAGGAAATGCAATGTCTGCACGCACTGTTGAAACTGGTCTTAATGTTTATTCTTTGCAACGCCTTGATGCCAATGTTGGCGCACAAAATGACATCACAATCAATGAAGCACGCGGCACAACAATCTCTAATGCAATTGCACAGGGTAATGCAGGTCAAGTTGAGGCTTGCTGCTCTAATATTAATGTTGAAGCGCAACAAGTTGCAAATTATGGCACAAATGTTGAAGCATTTTCAAATTTAAATGTTGGCTCTTCTGACACTGTAATTTCAAATGCGCAAACTGCGGCGAATAATTGGGCGATTGCGTCTAAAAATGGCTATGTTGAAAGCGGCATTGGCCAATATAATTCGGCAGTGGTTAATTCATCTTCTTTTGTTGTTGCTTGCTGCAATAATGGTTCAATCACTTCTTCTGCCCTTGCAACTGGTAACACTAATTCAATCGCTGGAAAAAATGCAACAATCTATTCAGCTATTGAGCAAAAAAATTATGGCCCAGTTTCTGCCAATGCGGTTATTTTGAATAATTCAGCAACCAATAATCTTGCATCAGCTACTGCAGTTGCAAATAATGCGAACGTAACCAATGAATGGGGCTATGCGCAATTAGGTGGTTATCAAGAAAATAATAGCAATGTTGATGCCCATTCTTTGGTTCTAAATGAAGAATTCACTGGCTCTGCAGTTTCAGCAGCTTCAGCAATGGGTAATTCAGCTTTACTTTCAAACATTGGCTCTGATGGTCGTATTGACATGGCACAAAGCAATTTTGGTGGCGGTGCAATCTCTGCAACTGCTAACCTTGTTGGTTCATCTTCAACTGGCGGCGTTGGCATGGCAACATCATTCGCGGCAGGCAACACAATCACTGGCTTTGCATGTTCTTCATGCGCAGGTGGCGGCGTTTCAATGCAAGGTAATTCAGCGCAATATAATTATGCACCAGTAAGCGCGACAACAAATATCAATGTTGGCTCTGCTGGTATGATTATCGGTTCTGCAACTGCAATCGGCAATAGCGCAACTTATATCGCACAACGCGCAAACTAAAATATAGTTTCTCCTTCAGTTTCCTGATAGCTTCTGAAGAAAACCACCCCCAAGCCATGCTTGGGGGTGTTATTTTATTTATGTGTTTTGCTTTTAAATCTTGCTTCCAAACAAATCATATTCGCTTGCATCTTCGACTTTTACTTTGAAGACATCGCCGACTTTTACCCCATCAATCGGGTCGATGAAAATATTGCCGTCAACTTCGGGGGCGTCCCAGATTGTGCGGGCGATTATTGTGCCTTCTTCGTCAATTTCATCAACTATAACATCAATTTCGCGGCCGATTTTGGTTGCAAGGCGTTCTGCGGAAACTTCTTGGGCAACTTCCATTAATCTATTCCAGCGATCATCAATAATTTCTTGCGGGATTTGATCTTCAAATTCGCGTGATTTGGCGTGAACAACATTTTCATATTTGAAAACACCAATACGGTCAATTTTTGCCTCATAAACAAAGTCGATTAATTGTTTGAAATCTTCTTCGGTTTCACCAGGGAAGCCAACAATGAAAGACGAACGAATACATAAATCAGGGCAGATTGCACGCCATTTTTTTATACGCTCGGCCTGCTTTTCAATGTTTGCTGGGCGCACCATGCGTTTTAAAACATTCGGACTTGCGTGCTGGAATGGAATATCCAAATAAGGCAGGATTTTACCTTCCGCCATCAATGGAATTACTTCATCAACATGCGGATATGGGTAAACATAATGCATACGCACCCATACCCCAAGCTCACCTAAAGCCACCGCCAAATCATAGAATTTTGCGCGATATTCTTGGCCTTTAAAGCTTGATGTCGCATATTTAATATCGCGCCCATAGGCCGATGTATCTTGTGAAACCACAAGTAATTCTTTCACCCCTGCCCGCACCAAATTTTGCGCTTCCGCAATTACTGCATTAGCAGGGCGCGAAACCAAATCACCACGCAAAAATGGAATGATACAGAATGAACAGCGATTATCGCAACCTTCGGAAATTTTTAAATATGCATAATGGCGCGGCGTAAGGCGAATACCTGATTCTGGCACTAAATCTTGAAAAGGCTCATGCTGTGGCGGTAATGCATCATGGATTGCCGCCATTACATTTTCATATTGCTGCGGCCCCGTGATTGCCAAAACCTTTGGGTGTTCTGCCATAATCACATCAGGCTCTGCGCCCAAACAGCCCGTAACAATCACTTTGCCATTTTCGCGTATTGCCTCGCCAATTGCATCAAGGCTCTCTGCGCGCGCACTATCCAAAAAGCCGCAAGTATTAACCAAAACCGCATCAGCACCCTGATAATCAGGCGAAATTTCATAGCCTTCAGCCCGAAGTTTGGTGATTATGCGCTCGCTATCCACTAATGCCTTTGGGCAGCCAAGTGAAACAATACCGATTTTTTTTGACACAACATTATTCATGGGCGCGCTTTTAGCGTTTTGAGACATTTCAGGCAAGTATTGATGATTTGCATGATTTTTAATACGCCTTAAAAATGCCAATTTTATAACCATATTGTGATTATAAGGATATAAAATGAAATCGCTTTTTGCCTATGTATTATTATTTTTTGGATTTATTCCAATAATTGCGTATGCAAAGCCGCAATATCAGATGCGTGAAAATTTTACGGAATATGTAATTAATAATATGCTTATTGGCAAAGATTTTACAAAAATACCTTTACCTATTGAGCATTTATATGACACAGCCGACACACCTACTAATGAAGTGTGTAATTCTATTGGAAGCCAAAGCAAAAAAAGCTGTGCATACAAAGCATCTGATGGCCTTATATATGAAATAATGGGCGCAAAAATAACATCTATTGAAATGTTAAAAAACAAAAATGGCGATTGGCCTAAACAGCTTCCCTTTGGGATAAAATCTTCTGATAAT
This sequence comes from Pseudomonadota bacterium, assembly GCA_020161405.1. GTDB lineage: Bacteria > Pseudomonadota > Alphaproteobacteria > Caulobacterales > Aquidulcibacteraceae > Pseudaquidulcibacter. The sequence continues at coordinate 8,743 of JAIUOD010000005.1, forward strand.
AATGAACAAATAGTAAAAACATTATCTGAATTGCATTTAATTCCCCTAAGCGGACATCTAAATGAAAATCAAAAGCAACACCCATATGTAATGTATGAAACACGCGCACCGCAATATCTTGAAGTCTGGTTCGGGTTTGATGCCAATAATCAGATTGAAAGAATGATGATTATGAGCCAACAACCTGAATGATTATAAATCCAATTCACGAATAAGGAGTAATTTATGAAAATCAAAACCGCCGCAATTTTATTAATTTTCACCTTTGGCGCAAATATTGCCAATGCAAAAGACCAAAATAGTGAATATTATCCCGAGGATGCAATTGGTGCACCGCGAATTGGTGCGCAATATACGCAAATTGGGAAGCTTTGGTCGATTGATTCTGCGCCCGCCATACCGTCTAAAGAAAAATGTGATTGGGGCGTGCCGCTTGGCGAAGAGAGTGATGCCGTTTCTTGTTCGTATAAAGATTTCAAAAATATTATCTACAATATTGATGGCACAAAAATAATTGCAATTCGTGTAACGCCTGACGCGGAAAATGTTTGGTATTCAAAGCTACCTTTTGGTGTACGCCCAAATGATAAGCCGGCAGCAGTTAGCGCAAAAATCAAAAAAGGCGGTCAAATACCAAAAATATCAAAAGTTGATGAGCCTAATTATTATAATTATTCGCTTTGCTTTTATCCTAATAAAAACAAACCAAAATATGCCTGTTTTAGCTTTGATAGAAGCGGCGCATTAGAAGAATTTGAAATTAGCGACGGAATTGCACGTCAATAAACTATTTGAAGATGAACATGCAAAGCACGATAAAATCAATTTTTTCATATTGCGCTATTATTGTGCTTTGCGTGATATTTCCTGCGAATGTTAATGCACAAGAAGAAAATCAAGAACCCGAAACTTTAATAAATTCACCTTTATTAGGTTCAAAATATTCCGAACTAAAACAACCGCTAATACCACTTAATGGCGCACCAGAAGCGCCAAATTTTGGTAAATGTATGCGCTTAGGTGTATTAAGTATGAGGCCACAATTTCAGTGTGAATATAAAGCTGGTGATGGGATTAATTATTATATCGATAGAAATGGTATTATTTATAAAATACGAATGATGGCAGATGCAAAAGGTAAATTTCCAAAACCATTGCCATTCGGGATAAATCCAACTGATTCACCATATAAAATTGAAACCAAGTTAAAAAAACTTGGCCTAAACTATAAGGATGACAATGTAGGAATTACTGCCACTTATGAAGACCATATGCCTTGTTACGAACAAAATAATAGTTTCAAGAAAATGGCCTGCTTTTTTTATAATGAAGATAGAAAAATTTCTTATTTTCAAATTTCGTCATGGGAATTTGAAACTTTCAAAAGCAAGCAAGATAATAGCATTGCTAATTCCAATAAGAATTGAGACCAATAATGTTTTATAAATTCAATGCTTCGAAAAATATATTTATTCATGCTTCAATTGTTTTAAGCATAGGGTTAATCTATCCAAACCCTTCCAATGCCAATCCAATAATTACAAATTCAACGCCTGAAAAACTAGTTGGGGCGGTTAAAATTGGCGAAAATTATACAAAGATGCCAATTCCTTTTAAGCCTTTAGATAAAGCACCTCCGAATCCGCCCAATGTTATTGGCTGCACAACGCCGTCAAAAGGTTTTTATAATACCGAAGCAAAATGCGAATATAAAGCAAAAGATGGAATAAATTATTATTTAGGTGAAGATGCAAAAATCTATCGAATTGCAATATACAAAGATGCAAATGGCAATTGGCCAAAACCCTTGCCTTTTGGAATTAAAAGTACAAGCGCGCCAAATTTAGTAAAATCAAAATTCCTCAATAATGGTTTTAGCACTATTATGGGTTCAACTATAAGATATCAGACAGAATACGATGATACTTGCTTTTATTCAAAAAAATCAAGCAATAGTGTTATTTGCTTTTTCTATAATAACAAAACTCAAGAAATTGATCATTTAAAAATTTTCAAAGCAATAAATTTTGAAAATGACAAAAGCCCTAATGATGATTTTGAAATTGGCAATTTATTTTCAAACATTTCATCACCAATAATCGCAATCGATGGCTCGCCAGAAATGAATATGCCCACTGGATGCGAAAATAAAGATGATGATGGAATAATAGTTAACTCTTTAATTGCCACAAGAAAATGCGAATATATTGGCGCCGATGGTCTTCATTATTACATAGATTATAAGTCGCGCATTTATAGAATTGATATGGATAGAGGGGCAAATAATAAATGGGCAAAACCCTTTCCAATCGGTGTCAAGCCTAATGATAAAATGGAAGATGTTCAAAAAAAGATTTTAAAATCTGGGCATTTGCAACTTAAAAACTCCCCCAATTGTTATCAATTGAAAAATGGTAAAGGCGAAACCGCATGTTTCGGATTTGATGAAAACAAAAAGATTTCAAGCTTTAGCATTTCAATTTGGCGCTTCGCGCCAGAATTAAAGAATTAGAATTATATGAAGCAAACAAAAATTGGATTTGTGTGCAAATCTCAAACCGCAAAAATCGCAGTATTAATCGGCTTATGCTTATTTTATCCAAGCCTAAGCCTTGCCAATCCACAAATTGCAAAATCGAACCCTGAAAAACTAATTGGTGCCGTAAATTTAGGCGAAGATTTTTCATTCTTACCAAAGCCTCTAATTGCCCTTAATGGTTCGCCCGAACAACCAAATGAACAAATTTGTGCAAAGCCTGCTTTATTAGATGATAGAATTAATTGCCGATATCAAACCAAAGATGGCCTGATTTATCGAATTGATGATAAAGGTAAAATCTATGAAATAATTATGCAAGCTGATAGGAAAGGTAAATTTCCAAAAAAATTGCCACTTGGTATCAAAAACACAATTTCGCGCAATGCGTTGATAAAGAGAATTGATAATTTAGGTCTTGAAAGGGATGGTCATTATACAAATAATTCAAAAAGATTTTACATATCGGTTTGCATTCTTACGACAGAACCAAAGGGTAAGGAAACCTGTTTCCATTATAATAAAGCAATGAAGATTTATAAAATGTCGACTTTCTTAAAAAATGATGACGAATAAACTGAATTAATGCTTGTTTGGAACAGAAACCAAAGTCACCTCATCAATTTCTTTTAAAATTTTGCCGCCAAGCTTTGCTGCATCTTCTTTATTTAAGCAGCCAACAAGAATTGCACTATCATCAAGGAAATTATTGGTAAGTGGATTTTCACCAATATTACGGCAAGCATCACCTTTTTTTGGATAGCCATTACCAAAAACTGGTAATGATTTTGGCCATGTTTTAACATCATATGAAAATTCTTTGGCGGGTGCATAATCCTTATACCACATTGTAAAATCATGACCATTTGGTGCAATCGGAATTGGTTTTACAATTGATGGGTTAGAAGGGTATTTTTTGCGCTTTGCATCATATTTTAAATGCACCCAAGATTTCACACCGCCATTTTTATCATAAGCACCATAAAGGATAATATCATTCCACCCTTTGGTTTTGTGCGAACTTCTGAAAATTGGTTCATTCATGACGGTGAAATTATTGATTAATTTAAAATCGTTTGAAAGTAGCAAGAAATTACAACCGCCCGAACCGCAAAAATAACTACCCTTCATTGAAACAAAATATTCAGGCTTTTTATCGCCATTCATATCAATTGCATAAAAGCTAAAATTTCTATTTTCTGGCTCAATGAATTGAAGATCATTCTTTAGATATTTTTGTAAAAAGCCTTTAATTGATGCCGCTTGTTTTTCATTTGTGGTTTCTTGTGCGTAATAGACTTCTTCTTTTGGTGTGGAATTTTGCGCCAATGCAATCGAAGAATTAAACAAAGTCAATGCGAATAAGAAACCAAATTTAGCAATTTTCATAAATACCCCTATGTGTTGCGCAATCATACAAATCCAATCTGAACACAGGATTAAAAGTCTAACTGCAATCCACCTAAAGTATATTTTGCAATCCTTTTGACATGGTTCTATAGAGGGCGCGTTCAAAAAGAAGGCCTTAAACTATGTCATTCGAAGTTTCCGACACATTAAAAAGAATCAAACCATCGGCAACCATCGCCGTTTCTGCAAAAGCACGCGCTTTGAAGGCAGAAGGTCGCGATGTTATCGGTCTTGGCGCGGGTGAACCTGATTTTGACACACCACAAAATATTAAAGACGCAGCAATCAAAGCCATTCAAGAAGGCAAAACCAAATATACTGACCCTGATGGTATTCCTGAACTTAAGAAGGCGATTTGCGAAAAGTTCAAACGTGAAAATGGCCTTGAATATGTTCCCGCACAAATTCATGTTGCACCGGGTGGAAAGCCTGTTTTGTTCAATGCACTGGCTTCAAGTGTAAATGTTGGTGATGAAGTTATTATTCCTGCGCCTTATTGGGTTTCATATCCTGATATGGTTTTACTTGCGGGTGGCACGCCTGTTTGCATTCCAACAAAGGCGGAGAATAATTATCTTTTAACTGCCGAAGATTTGGAAAAAGCAATCACGCCAAAAACCAAATGGCTTGTAATCAATAGCCCATCAAACCCAACGGGCGCGGCCTATTCGGCGGCGCATTTGCGTGCGCTTGCGGATGTTTTATTAAAACACCCGCATGTTATGGTAATGACCGATGATATGTATGAGCATTTGCTTTATGATGGTTTTGAATTTGCAACTATCGCACAAGTTGAGCCAAAACTTTATGATCGCACATTAACTTGCAATGGCGTTTCCAAAGCCTATGCCATGACCGGCTGGCGTATTGGTTATGCAGGTGGACCGCAATGGCTTATCAAAGCAATGGGCAATATGGAAAGCCAAACCACTTCAAACCCATGCTCTATCGCGCAATATGCGGCTGTTGAGGCATTAAACGGCCCACAAGATTTCCTTGAGGAGCGTAAAGCAGCATTTAAAGAGCGCCGCGATTTGGTGGTTTCAATGCTTAATCAAGCAAAAGGCCTTAAATGCCCAATTCCAGAAGGCGCGTTTTACGTCTATCCATCATGCGCCGAATTAATGGGTAAAAAATCACCATCTGGCAAGGTCATTACAAATGACGAGGAATTCGTAACCGAACTTCTTGAACAAGAAGGTGTTGCAGTTGTTCATGGTTCTGCCTTCGGCCTTGGTCCTGCATTCCGCATTTCTTATGCAACTGATACAGTCTCTTTGACCAAAGCCTGTGAGCGAATTCAGAAGTTTTGCGCTTCATTGACATAGAATTATTCAAAGTTTTATTTTTCAAGGCCTTGGATAATTCCAAGGCCTTTTTGGTTTTCATGTTCGATATTTCACTTTTACAAAGCTATATAATCATTGCCCTTTCCATGAGCGCGAGCCCAGGGCCGAATATGATGTATTTAATATCACGCAGCATTTCACAAGGAAGCGCGGCGGGTTTTGTTTCCATGCTTGGTGTGCAAACAGCAACAATTATTTTTGTGGCGCTTTCGGCAATTGGGGTAAGTGCGCTTATAATTGCCATTCCCTTTGCCTTTGAAATTATGAAATTTTGTGGGGCATTTTACCTTTTATATCTTGCCTATCAGGCGATACATCCAACAGCAAAATCGGTTTTTGAAGTGCGACACCTTGATAAGGATAATGCATGGAAGCTTTATTCAATGGGCCTTTTCACCAATATATTAAACCCAAAGGCAATGATTTTATTCATAAGCATTTTACCACAATTCACCAATCCAAAACTTGGCCATTTATATTCCCAATTCGCCGCATTAGGCGCAATCCAAATTGCCGCCAGCCTTTTGATAAATAGCATGGTAATATTAAGCGCCGCCAAAATTGCATCATTCCTAAACCAAAACCCACAATGGATAAAAATCCAAAAATGGATAATGGGTTCAATATTGGGTTTCGTGGCAATAAGGATTTTGTTGGAGAGGCGGTAGTCTCCTTCCCCAAAAATTGGGGAAGGTGGCTGCAAAGCAGACGGAAGGGGTTTTTCTCAGACCTTTGTTATTGGCTGAAAAGTTTTCAACCCCTTCACCCGCCTTTGGCGGGAGCTTCCCCATTCATGGGGAAGCAGAATTAATCCAATGGCTTCAATAATTTATCAATCGCGCCATCATTTGTGCCAGTTTTTTCAAAATGTGGATATTTTAGGCCGTCATGGTAATCAATATTCACGATTTTGTATTTTGTACCCGCTTGAATAATGAATTGGATTGGCTCTTTTGTGCCTTTGGCGGCTTTTATTTCTTCCAAGATTACATCTTTGGCAAAAGGTTTGCCATTTATTGCAATCACTTTATCACCAACCGCAAGCATGTTTTTAAATGCCAAACCATCCCATAAAACTTGGGAAATTGCGCCATCTGTATTCACGCTCATACCCAATGAATAAAGAAGGTTTATGAATTTGCGGCTGCCTTCAACATCTTTGATATATACATTTGGTTTGTCAGTATAAACCAATTTATAGCCACTTGCATTAAAGCCGCCCAATGGCGCGCCCGCTTCATGTTCGCGCAATCTTGAATTAAGCAATTTTGCCCAATCATTTTTAACCACGCCATCAAGAGTTTTTGAAACATCCTCGATTGTATAGGTTAATTCGCCATAATCACCATCGCGCATTCCATAAAATGCCTTGGCAAAATCATCGATTGATTTTTTACCACCTGATAATTCACGGATTTTGGCATCTACTTCAAGCCAAACCAACATGCCTTCATTATAATAATCTTCGGAACGTTGATATGAAACCCATGCTTTTGGTGCGCGTGCGCTTATGATTGGGTCATTGGTTGTGTCCAATAAATCACGCCATTCACGCCCTTTACGAACATCAAGTTCGGCGGCAATTGCGGCATAAGCCTCCAAAGTTTGATCTTTAGAATATAGGCCAGAGCGCGCGCCCAAAACATAACCCCAAAACTGGGTTTGACCTTCATAAACCCAAAGCAATGAGTTTTGCATAGGGGTTCTATAATCTGGCGTCCATAAATCGGCGCCACGGCGATATTTTCCATCCCATGAATGGCTATATTCATGCGGCAATAAATTGCGCGCACTAAGATTATTTTCCCAGTCGGTGAAATAACCTGCCGCAACACCATTTTCAGATGAACGATGATGTTCAAGGCCGATGCCGCCTAGATTATCCGAAAGCGAAAATAAGAAATTATAATGGTCATAATGCTGTGCACCAAAAGTTTTCACAGCTTGCTCAACCAATTTTTTGTGCGCCGCCATTTGTTCTGGCTTATATTCAAGATATTTTGGGCTATCTGCAAAAATATCCAAAGTTACTTTATCGCTTAATGCCACTGATTTTGAATAAAGACCTGCTAATAATGGCGAATCAATGAAAACATCATAAGGTACCGTTTGGTAATTAATTGTATCACCATTGGTTGAAGCAGGGCGAAGCGCAGTTGCAGCTTTCCAACCCTTTGGCAAAGTTACCGAAAATGAAATTGGAATATTTCGCACATAATAACCCGCAGGATAAAGCGAAATACTATTAGTCTGTAGGCTCATTAATTCGTTTGTAACTTCCATCCGCCCTTGGTTTTTGTCTGTCGGTGAAAGATATTGGAATTCGGCCCTTATCTCTTTTGCGCCCGCAGGAACGTCAATATGAAACGCATAAACATCAACCTTGTCGCGTGTCCAAGTAAGTAATTTACCATCGGCATAGACTTTTAAACCTGCCAATTTATCAATACCGCCGCGTGGTGAGTGATTACCCGGAAGCCATTTAGGGAAAAGCAAAACCATATGCCCCGCCGATTGAACGGGAATAGTCTCATTAATTTTAATAATTGCTTGTTCAATATTTGTTGCATCAACATTTAATGAAATCGTGCCATTAAATTTAATATCTTTTGCCGCCGGAATTGTATCAACAATTGGCAAAGCCATTGGCGCCGAATTTTGCGCATTTGCCATGAATGGCATTAAAGAAAAGATTGATGCAGCTAATATTAGTTTTTTCATTTTTACCCCAATTGGCTTTTTGCTTATTGTTAAATGATAATAAGTTTTGTGGCTATGTCTAGTGCGGGAATGAATTAAGGATATTGTTGTTTTTTATCCACGCAAATTAATATGCATTATAATGATTAATGCAATTAATTTTGATGCTAGCAATCCTAACATTTTAAATGATAGCATTTGATAGCAATTTTAGATGTTTTAAAAGTCAATATCCTGATAAGTACATGTTTCTAAAATAAAATATGTGTATCATTCATATCAAGCAAATTGGGCCTATGCCCCGCCAAACTTATCCGCCCATTCGGCAACCGTTGCGTCTTCAATCTTTTGGAAAAGCAAATCTGGTGCATTGATTTTTAGGCCGTGTGGTAAAGCGTCAAAAACTTCGACGCCTGCGCCATCCCACCAATTGCGGTTTTCATTCGGAATGCCCAATGCATCCAAAACCTTGTTTGCAGTTTCAGGGATGAATGGAATTGCCGCAATGGCAAATAATGCACAAAGATTTAAGCCAACGCGCACCCCAAGTGCCGATTGTTCCAAATCGGTTTTGAAAAGCGACCAAGGGGCTTTGGTTTGCAAATATTCATTGCCAAGAACCCACATTGCGCGGGTTTCGGCGGCAGCTTTGCGAAATTCCATTTCTTCGTGGCATTGGTTGATTTGCGCCATTTTTTCCAAAATATTTTTGAAAAGTTCATGCTCAATGTCGCCATATTCGCCGCCAGATTTTACTTCGCCATCGAATTTTGAAACCGCAAATTTTGTGATACGATTGATAAAATTACCAAACACATTTGCCAAATCCGAATTAACCGCGGCCTGAAAACCTTCCAAAGTAAAGGCCGCATCAGAGCTTTCAGGTGCATTTGCCATTAAATACCAACGCCAATAATCCCCTGGCATTAAATCAAGCGCCGCATCCATGAAAATTCCGCGCTTATTGGAGGTTGAGAATTTACCACCATACCAAGTAACCCAATTAAAGGCCTTTAGCCTGTCAACCAATTTCCAAGGTTCATTCGAACCCAAAATTGTTGCGGGGAATGAAACAGTGTGGAAGGCAACATTATCTTTGCCCATAAATTCAACATAAGTGACATCATCAGCACCTTTATCCTTGCGCCACCATCTTTGCCAATCATTACCGGTTTTTTGTGCCCATTCTTGTGCCGCGCCAATATATTCAATTGGGGCATCAAACCACACATAGAAAACCTTATTTTCAAAGCCAGGGCGCGCTTTGCCATTATAAGCAACGGGCACACCCCATGATAAATCACGTGTAATCGCCCTATCTTGCAAACCTTCATCAAGCCATTTTTTTGCAATTGAATAAGCAAGGTGCGGCCAATTTGGCTTTGATGCCTCCACCCAATCGCCAATATTTTTTTCAAGTTTTGGTTGGCAAAGGAAAAGATGCGATGTGTCGCGCACTTCAACATTTTTTGAGCCTGAAATTTTTGAACGTGGATTAATCAAATCCATTGGGTCAAGCAAAGTACCACAATTATCACATTGATCGCCACGCGCATCTTCAAACCCGCATTTTGGGCATGTGCCTTCAACATATCTATCAGGTAAAAAGCGATTATCATCAATTGAGAAGATTTGTTTTGAAACCCGCTCTTCTATAAAGCCATTTTGTTCAAGAATATGGGCAAAATGTTGGGTTAATTCATAATTTTGCGAACTAGATGAACGACCAAAATGGTCGAAAGAAAGGTGGAAACCTTCACCTGCTGTCTTTTGAATTTCATGCTGTTCAAGGCAATAATCTTGCACAGATTTGCCAGCCTCTGCGGCGGCAAGTTCGGCGGGCGTACCATGTTCATCGGTGGCGCAAAGAAATAATACTTCATGCCCCTGCATACGGCGAAAACGTGCATGAACATCAGCAGGTAACATTGAACCCGCCAAATTGCCCAAATGCTTTATGCCATTGATATAAGGAAGTGCCGAAGTAATAAGAAATCTTTGCTTTGTCATGCGCGCTTCTTATTAGATTTTCATTATTTTTGCAAAGCCTTTTCAACATCATCTTTCAAATCAGCGGGCACAGTAGTTGGCGCATAGCGTTTAATTACATTGCCATCTTTGCCAACTAAGAATTTGGTGAAATTCCATTTTATATCATCACCCAAAATCCCGCCTTTTTCTTCTTTTAGAAATTTGAAAATTGGGTGGGTATTTGCACCATTTACGTCAATTTTCTCAAACATCTTGAATGAAACGCCATAATTTATTTGGCAAAATTCACCGATTTCATCGGCACTTCCCGGTTCTTGCGCACCAAATTGATTGCAAGGGAAGCCAAGAATTTCAAGACCTTGGTCTTTATATTCTTTATAAAGCGCCTCCAATCCTTCATATTGCGGGGTAAGGCCGCATTTTGATGCCGTATTTACTACCAAAACCGCTTTGCCAGAATAATCTGACATTTTGACATTCTTACCTTGCAATGAAATTGCTTCAAAATCATAGAAATTCGTCATTTTAATTGTCCCTGATAAATTTATTATATTATAAATTAATGATGCCAAACCATAATATAAAGTGCAAGCAATACATGTTTCTGCGCTTTGTGTAAAAAATGCTGATAAAGTACTTGAAACAATCAAAAAAATTCGCCATTTAGGCCAAACATTTTTAGATGCCGGTTTAGCTCAGTAGGTAGAGCGCTCGATTTGTAATCGAATGGTCGCGGGTTCGACTCCTGCAACCGGCACCATTTTTCCCTTAAATTGCCGCCCTCGCTTTGCTCGCTTAGCAATTTAGATTCAATTTAAAAATAATTTTTAAAAAGCGTGGTTTTTAAAAATCATTTACATTCTATATAAAAAAGCCTGCCAATGGAATTGGCAGGCTTTTTATGTTTGGTTTTGTAAATTCTAGAATTTCAAAACTTTGGCATAGCGTACTTGTGGTAATGCTTTTAGTTTTGCCAAAACATCGGCTGGTACGTCTGCATCAATACCTAAAAGGGCGATTGCGTCTTGGCCTTCGCCTTCACGGCCTAAGTGGAAAGTTGCGATATTTATGCCCGCTTCACCAAGAAGGCTTCCTAATGCACCAATGAAACCTGGTTTGTCTGTATTATTGATGAAAAGCATGTGCGGGTGGAATTGGGCCTCTAAATCCATTGATTTCACTTCAACCACTTTTGGTTGACCGCCAACAATTGTGCCCGCAATTGTACGCCATTTGCCTTCTGTTTTCACTTTAACGCGAACCAAAGAATCATAAATTGGCGAAGTTTCGCGTTTTGCTTCTAATAATGAAGTTCCACGCTCTTTCAAAATTGCAGGGGCAGCAACCATATTAATGTCTGACATCATTGGGCGCAAAACTTCGGCAATGATTGCGCTGCTTAATGGCGCAGTTTTAAGACCCGTTACATCGCCTTCATATTCGATTTCAACGGCTTCAAGATCTTTATCAACCACTTGCCCCGCAAATGCACCAAGTTTGGTTGCCAAAGCCACCCAAGGCTTAAGTTTTGGTGCTTCTTCGGCAGTGATTGATGGTGTGTTCAATGAATTTGTAACCGCACCCGTTGTTAAATAATCGGCGATTTGTTCGGCAACCTGCAAAGCAACATTTTCTTGTGCTTCGGTGGTTGATGCACCCAAATGCGGGGTTGCGGTGAAATTCGGACAACCGAAAAGCACGTTTTCTTTGGCAGGCTCTGTTACAAATACGTCAAAGGCTGCGCCCGCAACATGGCCTGATTTTAGTGCTTCTGCCAAAGCGGTCTCATCAACCAAACCACCACGTGCACAATTTACAATCAACACGCCTTTTTTCAGTTTTGCGATATTTTCGCGGCTCAAAATATTGCGGGTTTTATCGGTCAATGGAACGTGCATTGTGATTGCATCGGCGCGTTTGAATAATTCTTCTAATTCAACTTTTTCAACGCCAAGTTCAATTGCGCGCTCTGGTGATAAGAACGGGTCATATGCAACCACTTTCATTTTAAGGCCAAGTGCGCGGTCGGCAACGATTGAACCAATATTGCCGCAACCAATCAAACCAAGGGTTTTTGCATAAAGTTCAACACCATTAAAGCGGTTTTTTTCCCATTTGCCTGCTTGGGTTGAAACATCTGCCGCGCCGATTTGGCGGGCTGCGGCGAATAATAATGCGATTGCATGTTCGGCGGTCGTGATTGCATTACCAAATGGCGTGTTTTCAACGATAACGCCGCGTTTTGTTGCCTCTGGAATATCAACATTATCAACGCCAATACCTGCACGGCCAATAACTTTTAAATTTGTTGCCGCCGCCAAAACGTCTTTATCAACTTTGGTTGCTGAACGAATTGCAAGACCTGCATATTCGCCAATGCAAGCGATTAATTCGTCTTTGGTCATGCCGGGTTTATAATCAACTTCGACACCACGATTTTTAAAAATGTCGATTGCTGCTTGTGAAATTTTGTCTGAAATAAGAACTTTGTTTGTCATTTTGGTTTCTCTTGAATTTGGAAAATATTTGGGAAAACAGCCACCCTTCCGTCTCGCTTTGCGAGCCACCTTCCCTCAAGGGAAGGAATTAACTGCTTCCCTTGAGGGAAGCTGTCACCAAAGGTGACTGAAGGGTGGCTTTAAATTATGAAAGTTTCGCAACCTCGGTCGCAAAGGCCCAATCGAGCCAAGGAAGCAGGGCAATAATGTCCGAAGTTTCAACGGTTGCGCCCGCCCAAATCCTAAGCCCAGGAGGGGCAGCGCGATAGCCACCAACATCCAATGCCGCGCCCGCTTTTTCAAGCGCAGAGGCCAAGGCTTTGGCAAAGGCTTCTTGCCCATCGGCATCAAGCGATGTTACGCGCTTATCAACAACTTTGATACAAACCGAAGTATTTGATTTTGTATCATCACGCGAAGATAGGTTTTCCACCCAATCAGTTTTGGCAATCCATGCCTCAATTGCCGCAAGATTTGCGTCGGCGCGCGCCATAAGGCCTTTATAGCCGCCCAAATCTTTCGCCCATAATAATGCGTCAATATAATCTTCAACCGCAAGCATTGATGGGGTGTTTATGGTTTCGCCTTTGAAAATACCCTCAATAAGTTTGCCGCCTTTGGTCATGCGGAAAATTTTTGGCAAAGGCCAAGGTGGGGAATAGGTTTCCAAGCGTTCAACTGCGCGCGGTGATAAAATCAAAATGCCGTGACCACCCTCACCGCCCAAGGCTTTTTGCCATGAAAGTGTGATTACGTCTAATTTTGCCCAATCTAATTCTTGGGCGAATGCCGCCGATGTTGCATCACAAATCGCCAAACCTTCGCGGTCTTCTGCAATCCAATCAGCATTCGGAACTTTTACGCCCGATGTTGTGCCATTCCATGTGAAAATTACGTCATGGGTTCTAGTTGGAACTTTGGCCAAATCAGGCAAATCGCCATAGCCCGCTTTGTGTAATTCATTTGGCACTTTAAGTTGTTTAACAACATCAGTTACCCATTCTTCGCCAAAGCTTTCAAATGCCACAAGCGCAACAGGTTTTGGCCCAAGCATTGACCAAAGCGCCATCTCAACCGCGCCAGTATCAGACGCAGGAACAATACCGATACGATAATCAGCAGGAACATTTAAAACTTCGCGGGTTAAATCAATCGCCAATGCAAGGCGGTTTTTACCAATTTTCGAACGATGCGAACGCCCAAGGCTTTCCGTGGCAAGGTTTGAAGCCGACCAATTCGGGCGCTTCTTAGTTGGCCCAGAAGAAAAACGTGGATCAGCAGGTTTGGTAGAAGGTTGCGCAATAATATTCACGCCCGCGCCGGCGTTATTTTCATTTGTCATAATCAATCATCCTCACAGATGAGCGTCCTACGTTGGGATAGGATGGCCCAGCGCCCTAGTAACATGTGGGAATTTAATTGCAAGGGGAAATTTATGGGAGGGTGCGAAATTATTGTGCAGAACATTTCAACGTTGCGCGTCTCCTTCCCCAAAATGGGGAAGGTGGCATTTGCGAAGCAAAAGACGGAAGGGGAACCTTAAAACTACTAAGGTGTAATGGCTATTTTACTGACAAGATAAGTCGCTCCAATCCTTCCAACTTAAACGGAATAATAACGCCAAAAACCTCTACAAATAGCGGATTAAACATTCCGAAAAAGAAAGCAAATGCAGATGTCGCCCCTAACAGATAGCACCAATTATTCAGCCTATTCACTAATTTATTCGTCTCAATCGAAGCAGCTTCGTAATTTTGACTGCGTTCAATTTCCTTTTTCATATCCTCATTTATATAATTTGCCAAATTGTTGTGAATCGAAGGCACTTGAGTAGCATGACGTGAAATATACATGCTTTGCAAGCTATCAAATAATAATGAAAGCGCATTTTTGTATCTCGCTTGTATTCCAACAAAAACAACTATAATCCCAAAAAAACTTCCGAGGCAAAATGAGATTAATGAAGCGAAAAGGCTATATATTAGAGTTGCCTCTTTCACAGCAACTAGAAGCGTAATAACACCTGCGATTGCAGCAACGTTCCCGTTAAGAAGGTACCAAGTAAACTTGCTCTCATCATTTGCTGCTAGAGTTGTATATACCTTAGACATTTCTAAATCATAGAGTGAATGTGATTTATATTCTTCTTCTATATGCTTGCCGATTTCTTCCATGTTTAAGTCCATTCATAAAAGGCTTATATCTACGAATTACTCCAAGATATTATTTATTGCTTAACCCCTTCCGTCAGGGCTTCGCCCTGCCACCTTCCCCATTTTGGGGAAGGAGACGTGCGGCGCAAATTTGAAGGGCAGTGGCGATTTTATCGCATACTAAATTAAAATCACGGCGAACTTCGATATTTTGGATACGTAAAATTGAATAGCCTTGAGATTGCAAATACTCATCGCGAATCTTATCATTACCATAGTGAAGATGATGTTCACCATCAATTTCAACAATTAATCGCGCCTTGTGACAAATAAAATCTACAATATATTTTCCAATTGGTTCTTGGCGATTAAATCTGACACCAAAACCATTTCTTCGAACCGCGCCCCAAACCCGCAATTCTTCGAGTGTCATTTTTTGCCTAAGTTCACGCGCGTAAAAATTTGCCATATATGTTCATTATTTGTTCCAAAGCAAAATGTCAATATCACGTCTCCTTCCCCAATATGGGGAAGGTGGATTTTGCCGTAGGCAAAAGACGGAAGGGGTTAATTACAATTTCCCCGCAACCATCCCGCCAAACCCTCTTCACTTAAATTCCCTGCCGCCAATTCTAAGAACGCGGCTGCGGCTTCTGCTTGTGTTGCTTTGAAGGGGGTGTTGTGGGTTCGTAGGAATGCGATTGTGCATAGAAATGCGGTGCGTTTATTGCCGTCTAAAAATGGGTAGTTTCGGGTGATGCCGAAACCGTATGCGGCCGCAAGTAAATATACATCGGCAGCGCCATTGGCGGCGATGTTTTGTGGGCGGGCTAATGCGCTTTGTAAAAGGCCAATGTCGCGTATTCCATCAAGGCCGCAATAATTGCGGATTGACATTTGCGTGACCTTAATTGTTATAACCAAAGTTATAACGCAACCCATGCGCATTTTCAATAAAAATTTATTGCGCGTCTATTTAAACTCTATAAATTGCCAATATGGCGATTAAGTATTTTCTTTATTTGTGGAATCCGAATGTTTGGCATTGGGCGGATTTGGATGAGGCGGTGGAAATTGTTGCGCGTGGCGGGGAATATTTGGATTCTTGGACCTGTGGGCCGCGCAAAGATATTGAAATTGGTGATAAATTCTTTCTTATGAAACTTGGCAATATTGGTCCCAATAAAAAAGGAATTGCGGGCGGCGGAACAATTATCAAAGATCCCAAGTTTCGCCTTCATTGGGATGAAGCCCGCGCGCAAAATGGCGAACAAATTCGATCAACCGACATAAGGTTTGAGGCATTATCGCAAAACCCCATTATCTCCCTTGATTATTTAAAAGATCGCCACCCATCCAAATATTGGACACCGCGCAATTCAGGAACAATAATCCCCCCACATATTGGCGAAGAATTATATAAATTTTTATTGCAAGATAGTTTTATTCAACCCTTTTATTAAACCCCGGAAGCGTAAGGCCATAAATAATCGCGGCGGCGCGAAGTGATAATGCAAGTGTAAAGGCAATGATTGCACTTATCCAAAACCCAATATTAAAGACCGAAAGAATTACAAAACTTGATGCGCCAACAAGGGCGGCAGTTATATAAATTTCACGGCGCAAAAGCATGTTTTGCTGATTTGCCAAAACATCGCGAATTATTCCGCCAACAACCGCGCTTATAATCCCCATAATTATGCAATTAAGCGGGCTTACGCCAAAACTCATGGCCTTATTTGCGCCTACAACGCAAAATGCGGCAAGGCCAATGGCGTCAAGCCATAAAAGAATATCAAACTTCCAAACCACACGCCCCAAAACCCATACAAAACAGGCCGCAAAAATACTTATTGCAATATAGGCGGGTTGATTAATCCAAAAAACTGGTGCGCCAATCAATAAATCGCGCAATGTGCCACCGCCCACACCCGTGATTGCGGCAAAGAAGCAAAAGGCGATAATATCATGCTTTTTCTTTGCCGCCGCAAAAGCGCCCGTTGCCGCGAAAACAAATGTGCCCGCGTAATCAAGAAATGTGAAAATATGCGAAATTTCATTCATACTTTTGACTATAACAAATCCCGTAAAATTCAAAGGCATATTTATACTTGCGCGTTTTTAAATGGGCGTTAAATTGTTCGAATGACAAATGAAGCCCCAAAACATATTGCCGCCAATTCACTTCACGATAAGCCAATGAAATATTTTGATTTCATAATGGCGGCCTTTGTTGCGATTTTGCTTTTGTCCAATGTGATTGGGGCGGCAAAATTGGTTGAGGTAAAAATGCCAATTTTTGGCACTTTTATTTTTGGGGCGGGTATTATGTTCTTCCCAATTTCCTATATTTTGGGCGATGTTTTAACCGAGGTTTATGGCTATGCCCGCGCGCGGCGTTGTATATGGGCGGGTTTTGTTGGGCTTATATTTATGGCGATTATGTCATGGGTTGTTGTAAGCCTTCCGCCCGCGCACATTTGGGGAAATCAGGCGGCCTATGAAGTAGTTTTTGGGCAGGTTTGGCGTATTGTTTTGGCATCAATCATTGCATTTTGGGCGGGTGAATTTGTTAATTCATTCGTTCTTGCGCGCATGAAAATCCTAACCCAAGGCAAAGCATTATGGAGCCGCACAATCGGAAGCACGATTTTTGGGCAATTTATTGATAGTTTGATTTTCTATCCCCTTGCCTTTTGGGGCGCGGAAGGCTGGACGCATCAAGGCGTTATAAGCGTGCTTTTCACCAATTGGGCGCTTAAGGTTTTATGGGAAATTTTTTTAACGCCCCTAACCTACGCAGTAATTGGCTTTTTGAAACGCAAAGAAGGGCTTGATGTCTATGATGAAGGTACAAATTTCACGCCATTTAGCGCGGAAGTTTAATCCTTAGAGTATTTTTCATGCATTTGGCATGATTCATTTTTTCCCAATTCACATGCCTGTTTTAAATATCCCAATGCTTTTGGAAGATTTGGTTCTACACCTGCGCCCTTGATATAAAGTTTGCCAATCAATTCGCATGAATCAGAATCTTTTAAACTGCACGCCTTGGTGAAATATTCTGCGGCAAGTGGTAAATCCTGTTTAACCTCATCATTTAGAATGTAATAAGTGCCCATGACTGTGCAACCACGTGCATAGTTAAAATTACATGACTTTTGCAAATATGGCATTGTAATATTTGCTGGATTAATTGAATGGCCGGTTGCATCTTCTTTATAAATATAATCAAAACAAGCCTTGCCATCGCCTAAATCACAAGATTTTTTGTAATATTTCTTTGCATTTTCTTCTGATTTTACATAGCCAATTCCATAGGCATGCGAATCCCCAAGGCTTGAACATGATGGCGCGTGATTTGCTTTGCAACCACGTTCAAATATTTTGTTGGCTTCATCATTACGCTTAACAGCCTTAAATATATTGGCATTTTTATATTCGGCATCCCAATCTTGATTTTTATCAAACGCAAAAGTGGGGCTTGACGCTAATATGCTTAAACCAATGATAATCTTGCAGCTATTTTTCCACATTTAAAAACCCGAAATATAGTCAATAAATATATGTGTAATTTATAAATATGGCAAAATAAAGATTGAAATTTAGTCCTTTTTATACTCGGCAAAGTCATTACAAGATGCATCGGAGCCAAGGTCACAACCTCTTTGGAAGTAATTGCTTGCCTTTGACAAATCTTTTTCGACACCACGGCCGCCAACATATAAAAGGCCATTTAGTTCGCAAGAATCGGCATCTTCTAATATGCAACCGGTTTCAAAATATTCTGATGCCTTTTTCTCGTCTTTTTCAACACCTTGCGTATTTAAGTAAAAAACACCCAAAATTGTGCAAGCGCGGGCATATTCATAATCACAAGATTTCTGTAAATATGGCATCATTGCTTTTGGGTTTTTTGGATTGCCTGCTTCATCTTCTTCGTAAATATAATCAAAGCAACCTAAGCCATCGCCTAAATCACAGGCTTTTTTCCAGTAATTACGCCCTTGTTCAGACGATAATTTTACGCCGCGCCCTTCATCATAAAAAACGCCAACAGAATAACAACCAATAGCATTTCCAAGATTGCAAGATTTCATATATTTTGTGAATGATTGCGCATCTGATTTTGGAACGCCATTTCCAAGCGACAAAGCATTGGCAATCCCCAAACATGATAGTGAATGATTATCATCACAACCTTTTGAATAAATTTCATTTGCCGCTTTATATTTTTTTGTGGTTTCTAAATCATATGCTTTGTTATATTCGGCGTCCCAATCTATTTTGCCACTATTATTTGATTTTGGGGCGGCATTTGCATTGACTGATAAAGAAAAAGCCAAAGCCAAGCTTAAAATTATATAATTGATTTTCATTGCACCCTTCCCATTTCAGCGCCCATTTTGCAATTATTATGGGTTGCGTATAATTTAATGAAAATCAAGGGAAATCTAATATAAAGGGTAATTTTATAGCCTCTTCCAATTAAAATATGTTCCAAATGCGAAGGCAATGAAATAAAATAATACCAAAAGGCTTGACCAAAACATGAATGTGGTTTGGATTTGCGGCATGAATGGCATTGCAACCAAAGCACCAAAACCACGCACAAAAAATATTGCGCTAATTGCACAAAGGCAAAACTTCGTAAATGGTAATTTGGGAATTAGTCCCGCCCCTGCAAAAGCATAAAGCGACCAAACAAATAAAACACACGCAATAAAAATTGTAACAATCGTAGGATAAATATCGCCACGCGCCGCCATTAATGCCATTCTTTCGCCAGCGCCAAAATAGCGATACCAATTTTCACCACCAATAATAATCGCCAAATGCAAAACTGCGGCAATCACACATAAAACCCCGCCTAACATTAAAAATGGTATTCTATGCATGATTAAAACTTCCCAAAATAACCAAACTGCCCATCATAAAAAAAACAATTGGATGCGGAAAACTAAATGGCTTTCCAAGATGGTAGGCACAAAAATAAATAAATAAAGCACTAAACCCTAACATATAGGCGGCGATAAAATATGCCGCATCATTACTCAAGCCTTTAAATGCGCCAAAAAACAAAAACGCAAAACTTATTGCCAAAACGCAAGTTACAGAATGCCAAACTACGCGGCTTATGGTTCTTATATTTATATTTAAATCAGTTGCAAAAATCACATTATCAATTTTTTTATTACCAACAAAAATGTGAACGCCCGTACCAAATAAACTAATAAGCGCTGCAATTAAAAAACAATAGTTCACTATATTTCTCCATACTATAGCGTATGTTTTCTATACTCTTGCGTATGGTAAGTCAATGCGTTAGATTATAAAAATGCAAAAAACGCCAAAACTTGGAAAAATTGATTGGATAAATGCGGGGTTTCGCGCCCTTTGCAAAGGTGGTGCAAATGCAATTGCCATTGAACCAATCGCACGCGAATTGAAGTCCACAAAGGGTAGTTTTTATTGGCATTTCAAAGACTTGGCAGCATTAAAATCTGCAATGCTTGATCATTATAAAACCGCAGGAACAGAGGCGATAATAATAATCGCCAATCAAAAACTAACCCCGATTGAAAGTTTGTTATTTACGATTCGTTCTGCGCTTTCCCCGCCTAATAATGATATTGGCGGGCGTGATGCCGAACTTGCGGTGCGCGATTGGGCAAGATGGGATGTTGAAGCACATGAAAAAATATCAAAAATTGATGATGCGCGTATTGGTTTTTTACTGGCAAAATTAATTGAAATCGGCCATAATCAAATTGAGGCGGACAAACGCGCCAATATTCTTTATGCAACTTATTTGGGCGCAATCAATATGCGCGCTGCCGGCAAAGAAATCTCTATTGAAACTATGACGCAATTTATGATTGCCACAATTAAGCTTTAAATTTGATTATTCAAACTCTGCAACTAAATGGCCTTTTTCAACTTCCATAAGTTTTGGGCGATATTGTTCATCAGAATTATCATCAATTTTTGATTTTAAAAACCGCAATTGCGCCTTGGCATCAAGTGGGCTTGGAAGGTCGCCTTCAAGTTTTACGCGCTGCCTTGCACGCTCAATTTTTGGGTCAGGGATTGGGGCAGCAGAGATTAGAGCCTTTGTATATGGATGGCGTGCATCATTATAGATTGCATCCCTGTCGGCTGATTCAACAACACGCCCCAAATACATAACCATTATGCGATGTGAAACTTCACGAACAATTGCCAAATCATGCGAAATGAATAGCATTCCAAGTTTAAATTCACGCTGTAAATCAAGTAATAAATCAATAATTTGCGCACGGATTGACACATCAAGCGCCGAAACCGCCTCATCACAAACTACAAATTTTGGGCGTAATATCATAGCGCGTGCAATGCCAACACGTTGATTTTGACCGCCCGAAAATTCGTGTGGATAGCGGTTTATCCAATTGGGATCTAAACCAACACGCCCCATTATTTCTTTTACTTTTTCATCGCGCTCTTTAGCAGTTAAAAGTGGATAATGAACCAATAATGGTTCGGCAATTGATGCGCCAATCGACATACGTGGGTCAAGGCTTGCCAGTGGGTCTTGGAAAACTATGGTTAAATCCTTACGCTCTTTACGTAATTCTTTGGAAGTTTTGTTTGACACATCCTTGCCAAGCCATGCCACAGCGCCAGATGAAGGTGGAATAAGTTTCAAAACCGCACGCGCCAAAGTTGATTTACCGCAACCAGATTCGCCAACCACACCAATTGTTTCACCGGCGCGAACGATTAAATCAACGCCATCAACCGCCTTTAAAGGTTTGATTTTTGGAAATAGACCACCGCCAATTTTTACAGGAAAATGAACTTTTATATCTTTTGCTTCAATGATTATTTCATCATCTTTTGTAGGTGGCGGCGCAAGTTTTGCCCCCAGCCTATCTACTTTATCAAGGCGTGGAACAGCCGCTAACAATTTTTTTGTATATTCATTTTGCGGTGAATAGAATATTTCTTGCGCACTTGCCCCTTCAACATATTCGCCTTTATTCATAACTTGAACGCGGTCGGCAAGGCGCGCGACGACACCCATATCATGTGTAATTAAGGCAATTGCCGCACCTAAATCTTTTTGAAGCTCACTCATAAGCTCAAGCACTTGAGCCTGCACTGTTACATCAAGCGCTGTGGTTGGTTCATCGGCGATAAGAAGTTTCGGCTCGCAAAGCATGGCGATTGCAATCATTACCCTTTGACGCATTCCGCCCGATAGTTCATGCGGATATTGGTTCATACGCCTAATGGCTTCGGGAATACGCACACGCTCTAACCAATCAACGCATCTTTTTTGCGCCGCTTCACCACGAAATTCAGTATGAAGATTTAAAACCTCAAGCATTTGATCGCCAATTTTCATATGCGGCGTAAGCGATGTTAAGGGATCTTGAAAAATCATCGACATTTGGGCGCCGCGAATTTTATTTAATTCGGACGTTTTTAATCCCAATAATTCTTGCCCCATGAATTTGATAGAACCTGTGGCTTTGCCATTTCGTGCAAGCAGGCCCATTGCGGTCAAAAAAGTTTGCGATTTGCCCGAACCTGATTCACCAACCACAGCCACACATTCGCCAGCGTTTATTTCAAGGTTAATACCTTTTACGGCATTGATAATTCCATCAGGTGTGGTGAAATCTATGTGTAAATCTTGAACACTAAGTATGGGCTTGGTCAAATCAATCTCTCCAATAAAAAAAGCATCGCCTATTTTTGAAAATAGGCAATGCAATTTTTCATCTAAACCATTATTTTGGCAGATTTTTAGGCAATATAGCCTTTATCGCGATAAACCTGCTCAAGAACATCAAGCGGGACAGCGCCCGCCAATAGGCCTGCATCATGGAAATCTTTGATTGAATATTTTGCGCCCATATGCGCTTGCATCATGCTGCGGATTTTTAGCCATTGAATTTTACCAACCATATAGCCAAGCGCTTGCCCCGGCCATACGCAATAACGTTCGATTTCTGTTGTTGCCGCACTTGGTGCATCACCTGTATGTTCACTCATATAGGCAATGGCTTTTTCACGGCTCCAGCGTTTTGAATGCATACCTGTATCAACCACAAGGCGAACCGCGCGGAACATTGCATCATGCAAGAAGCCGATTTTACCCCATTGATCATTTTCATACATGCCCATTTCATTTGCCAATTCTTCGGAATAAAGTGCCCAACCCTCAACATAGGCATTAAAGCCAGACAATTTACGAACCATTGGCAATGGCGCTTCTTGTTGGATTGAAATTTGGAAATGATGCCCCGGAACAGCCTCGTGATAGGTCAAAGTTGGCAATAACCATTTTGCTTGCTCTGCTGTATCACGCAAATTGATATAATACATGCCAGGGCGCGAACCATCCAATGCAGGCGCATTATAATAACCACCCGGTGCACCCGCCTCAATTTCTTTTGGAACACGTTTGATTTGCACTTTTGCCTTTGGCAGAACATTGAAATAATCAGGAACTTTTTTATAAACGCCATCAACCAAAGTGTTTAGATATTTTAGCAAATCTTCTTTGGCGGCATCATTATTATCATAAAGCTGTTTTGGGTCTTTATTAAGCGCAGCCATTCTTTGACCTACACTACCCTTTGTAACGCCTTGCGATTTGAAAATTTCATCAATGCGGGCACTTAATTCTTCAACTTTTGCAAGGCCAAGTTTGTGAATTTCATCAGGTGTCATTGATGATGTTGTGCCAACTTTGGCGGCATAGGCATATCGTGCCTCCCCATCTGGAAGGCGCCAAATGCCTGCATCATGTACTGATTTTGGCAAATATGATTTCAAAGTTTGCGCTTGTTTTGTTAAAGCCGCGCGAATTTGAGTATCAACGATTTTGGTTGCGCGCGCGGCATAATTGCCCGCAATATTGTTTTCTTTTAATTTGCCAATAAGGCTTTTGACAAGAACATTATCACCTGCTTTAGTTTTGGTCATTGGCCCTAATTGTTCAAGCGCACGTTTAAGAACGAAATCAGGTGGCAAAAGGCCAATTTTGGCATCTTGTACAAAATTTGCGGTTTCTTCATTCAAAAGTTTTGCATATTCATCAAGGCGCGAAATATAAGCTTCGGCATCGTCCTTATTTTCAATTGAATGCTGACTATTTAAGAAATCAGGGATTGATTGATATGCACCCGTTAATTGTGAAACCACGTATGGCGCGCCAACACTTGCCGTGCCTTTGAATTTTTTTATACCTTCTAATTGGGTTGTGTAATCCCAGCTTACGGTATCATAATTAATTCTATCCATGCCACTAAGGCTTGAGCGCGGAATTGCTTTTAGTGCTGATACAGTCTTTTCAACAAATGCCTGCGCCCTATCACGTGCGGCTTTATCAGAATGATCAAGTTTTGACTTTTGATACGCAAACTCCCCTTTATCAGAGCCGATTGCAGTACAAAGGCCAGGGGATAATTTAAGCAAATCATTAAATGCCGTATCAAAAACCGCTTTTAATGCAGGGTTTGCCGCATCTTGTGCACTGGCGGCACGAACAAGCCCCATTGATGTTCCAATTGCGCCAAAACCAATTGCGCCTGCGCCTTGTAAAAAATCCCTGCGATTAAACATATTATAATTCCCATTATCAATTATTGTTTTTCGATAATCGGAAACTATGGCAAGTTTTTAAATTTTGCAAATTAAATTTTCTGTAAAAAAATGCCGCCAATTAGGCGGCATTTTGAAAAAGATTTGAATTATTTCTTATTCTGGCGATTTTCGATTAGATCATCAACAACGCTTGGATCCGCAAGGGTTGAAGTATCACCCAATGCACCAAAATCATCTTCGGCAATTTTACGCAAAATACGGCGCATAATTTTACCAGAGCGGGTTTTTGGAAGGCCAATAATTGCAAATTGAATTTTATCAGGCGTTGCAATTGGGCCAATATGTTGGCGAACCCATGCAACCAATTCTTTGCGCAATTCTTCTGATGGTTCATCACCAGTGTTCAAAGTAACATAAGCATAAATGCCTTGCCCTTTAATGTCATGCGGATAACCAACCACCGCAGCCTCGGCAACTTTACCATGTGATACAAGTGCTGATTCAACCTCTGCAGTACCCATGCGGTGACCGGAAACGTTGATAACGTCATCCACACGACCTGTAATCCAATAATAGCCATCTTCGTCACGGCGCGCACCATCACCAGTGAAATAATTGCCACGATATGTCGTGAAATAGGTTTCAAAGAAACGATAGTGGTCATTATAAATTGTGCGCATTTGACCAGGCCAAGAATCTTTAATGATAAGATTGCCTTCGGTTGCGCCTTCTAATTCTTTACCTTCGGCATCAACCAATGCAGGTTGAACACCAAAGAATGGCAAGGTTGCAGACCCTGGTTTCAAATCTGTTGCGCCCGCAAGTGGCGTAATCATCGCACCACCAGTTTCTGTTTGCCACCAAGTATCAACGATTGGGCAACGGCTATCGCCAACTACTTCATAATACCAGCGCCAAGCTTCTGGATTAATAGGTTCGCCAACTGAACCCATTACTCGAAGGGTTGCACGCGAAGTTTTCTTAACTGGGCCATCGCCATCACGCATAAGGGCGCGAATTGCGGTTGGTGCGGTATAGAAAATATTCACTTTATGCTTATCAATTACTTGCCAGAAACGTGATGCGTCAGGGTATGATGGAACACCTTCAAACATCAATGTTGTCGCGCCATTCGCAAGCGGGCCATAGACAATATAAGAATGCCCAGTTACCCAACCCACATCCGCCGTACACCAATAAATATCGCCTTCTTGATAATCAAACACATATTTATGGGTCAAAGATGCATGAAGCAAGTAACCGCCAGTAGTATGCAACACACCTTTTGGTTTACCCGTTGAGCCCGAAGTATAAAGAATGAAAAGTGGTGTTTCAGCAGGATATGCAATTGGTTCGCATTTTGGGGAAACGTATTTTGACGCATCATCATAATAAACGTCACGTCCTTCAACCATATTCACTTCACCACCAGTGCGTTTTACCACTAAAATATGTTCCAAAACTGGGCACATACCGGCGGCAATATCAGCATTGGCTTTTAATGGAATGGCTTTACCACCACGCATTGAATAATCAGAAGTGATAAGAAGTTTTGAATCGCAATCTTCAATACGTTGCGCAAGTGATTCAGGAGAGAAGCCACCAAAAACGATAGAATGAATTGCGCCAATGCGTGTACAAGCAAGCATTGCAAATGCCGCCTCCGGAATCATTGGCAAATAAATTGTTACGCGGTCACCCTTGTGAACGTTCAAAGAGCGTAAGGTGTTTGCCCATTTACAAACTTCAACATGCAATTGTTTATAAGTATAGGTTTTTGATTCATCAGGGTTATCGCCTTCCCAAATGATTGCAATTTGATCGCCACGGGTTTCAAGGTGGCGGTCAATACAATTATAAGAAACGTTGATTTCGCCGTCTTTGAACCATTCAATACCGAATGTGTCTTCATCAAAAGAAGTTGATTTGATTTGTGTCGGCTCTTTGAACCAATCAAGCGATTTTGCTTGCTCCGCCCAGAATGCATCAGGATTAGTGATGGATTCTTTATACATTTGTTCGTATTTTGCTTTGTTTATATGTGCTTTTGCGGCAAGTTCTGCTGGTGGGGCATATTTGGTCATTTATAGTTTCCTCAAACCTTGTATCGATTGGCTGCATTTGGTCAAAAAGCCCGCCTATAGTCAATTACGACTTTCGTGCAAAAACATTAAAATGAAAAATATTCTGCGCAATGTGTATCATTTTTGAAAATTCACGATAAAAAACAATAAAGAGGTTTTAAAATGTATCTATCGGCGGCAACATGGCAAGAAATTGAAGCGCGCATTAAATCGGGCAAAAAATCAATAATTATTCCTATTGGTTCACACGAACAACATGGCCCAACTGGTCTTATTGGAACTGATGCAATGTGCCCGCAAATAATTTTGGATGAAGCGCAAAAGCAAGCTGACATTCTAATTGGCCCCAATTTTGGCGTTGGTCAGGCACAGCATCACATGGCATTTGCAGGTTCAATGACATTACGCCCAAGCACAATGATTGCCACAATTGTCGATTGGACAAATTCATTAGCCCATCATGGCTTCACCCATATTTATTGGCTTAATGGTCATGGCGGAAATTGCGCGACCATTAATGCGGCATTTTGTGAAACCTATCATCAATATTCAATGAAAGGTGAAAGTGCGCCATTCAAACACTTGTTGATGAATTGGTGGGAATTACCGGGGATTACCAAATTCTGTATGGATTTATTTCCAGTAGGTCACGGAAGCCATGCCACAGCATCCGAAGTTGCCCTTACTTATTGGCGGTTCAAAGAGCGTGAAAGTTTGAATCAATTAAAACTTGAACCCAAAATCGCACCAAGCGGTAGCATTCGCGATGCCCTTGATTATCGCAAACAATTCCCAGATGGTCGAATTGGTTCAGACCCAACCACCGCAACAATTGAATTGGGCGGTAAGATTGTTGAGGCAAGCGTTAAGGCATTATTGGAAAGCTTTAAAGAATTTGAAAAAGCCTAGTTTTTCAAATCCTAGTTTTTTTTCGGCCATTTCATTTTAACGGGCATTCCATTTTCGCCTTCGGGGTTTTCAATGACGACATTTGCGGGGTCGATTTTCTTAACCGAACTTGCATATTCAACATTTGGATTAGTTGGAACAACGCCCATTGCAAAACGCATATCATTCAATGCCTTTGCATTGACATAACCATCAGCCAAAAGACCGCGTGATTTTTGGAATGTCTGTAATGCCGCGCGGGTTTTAGAACCTGCCTGCCCATCTGCATCACCATTTAATAGGCCAAGTTTGATTAGGTAATTTTGAACTTCAATTGTATTGGTTCGGCTAAGTGGCGGATCGCTTACGGGCCAATCAGTTGGAAGGCTTCCATGGCCTGCGATAATATCCGCCAAAAATGCAACGCTTAAAGAATATGAATCAGAGGCATTATAGGCGCGTATTGCACTATAATTAGCACCAACCAAGAAAATCGGCCCATTTGCGCCCGCAGGAATAAGAAGGCGTGATTGCCAATCATCATTTACGCCGACAAATTCCCCACTAATTCCATTTTGCTTCCAAAAAGAAAGTGGGCGCATTTGACCATCGGCAAGTGTGAAATCAAATTTATCAGATGCTTTAACTTTAACACCCCATGGCTCATTATTCTGCCAACCTGATAATTTTAGAAAATTCATTGTTGATGCCAATGCATCGATTTGATTATTCCAAATATCACTATTACCGTCTTTATCGCCGTCAATGGCCTTTGCAAGGTATGATGACGGCATGAATTGCGTATGCCCCATTGCCCCTGCCCAAGAACCGACTAATTTTTCACGTGTGGCATAATTATTTTTCAAAATATCGGCAATTGCCAATAATTCGGTTTCACCTAATTGTGTACGGCGCCCCTTATAAGCAAAGGTTGCAAGTGCACGCACAACATCAACATTGCCTTTATTGGTACCATAGGCAGTTTCCATGCCCCAAATTGAAATTGCAAATTCGAGTGGAACACCTGTTTTTATTGAAATATCAGATAATTTATTGATATTTTGAACATATTTTTCTTTGCCGATTTGAATTCTTTGGGCATTCACCGCCGAATTAATATATTGCCAAACGGGTTTAACAAATTCTGGTTGCGCCTCGTTTAAAGCAATAGTTTGCGAATTTGGGGTAAGATTATTAAGCATCCCCTCTATAATGGCGGGGTCTTTTTTTGCGCCATTTACTGCGCGTGATGCAAAATCAGTGCGCCAATTATCAAAATCAATATTGCCAGAGGTTTTGAACGCAGGCGGAACATATGGCCCTTCGGGTGTTTGCGCACAGGCAGCGAAAGATAAAACACCCGCAAAAATTGTTGCGCCTAAAAACATAAAAGATTTGTTTGACATAATTCCTATCCAAGCTTCATTGCAAGTGCTTGCAATTCAATACCATGTTCTTCACCCTCAATTGCGGGGTTTATAACAATTGCATCAATTGGGGTTGATGAAGGCGGAAAATTAAAAATAAGAGGTTGAATTTTTTGTGGCATTTTTGCATTTTGCCATATTATTTTATCGCCAGATTTAATACCAATTGCGATTTCTTTGGCTTCTTGATGGCTCATAGGTTCGCAAAGAATTACAATTTTAACCGCTTTATTTTGGGTCTTGGCAATTGTTGAACTACCCAATTGATAAACAATTGCAGGCTTTTCATCAAATTTTTTCAATGCAATCATATGTGGCCCCGCACCGCCACCCGGTACTTTTTCGGCGCGTGTGAATGCAAAGCCATCTGCCCAAAAGCCATTATTCAAATCATTGGGGCTTACCACCAAAACTTCACCAATTTGCTTGGCATCAATTGCATGTGGTTTTTTGCGTGCGCCAATATTTATTGAAGCATAAATCATAATTATTGCCAACAATACGGCAATGGGGAAGAAGATTTTATCTTTCATAAAACCTTAATGCCCCATTTTTTACAATTTTAGAAGTGAAAATAATGCAATAATTATCTTATTTTTCTTTGCGCCATTTAAGCCAAACCGAAAAAATACGTGGCCCGTCGATTAAATAACGTTTCCATAGGCGTTTTGGTTCGCTTAAAAGGCGATAAAGCCATTCAAGCCTAAATTGTTGCATAATTTTTGGTGCTCGTTTTGCGCGACCTGCCAAAAAGTCCATTGATGCACCGACACAAAGGCCAACACCCTTTGCATTTTCATATTTCATAGCTGCTTCACAAACTAACTCTTGTTGCGGTGAGCCAACGCAAACAAAATGATATTTTGCTGGGCTATTGGCAATGAATTTGCCGGCCTCATCAAGGGCGTCAGGTTTGTTTTTAAGACCCATTGGCGGTTCATGCCAATGAACTTTAACGGCATATTTATTTTGCAAAAATTCCACAATTCCTGCATCGCCGCCAATTAATGTAATATCGTCACCCGCTTTAATGACATCATTCATTAGATTTGCCGTTAAATCTGAACCTGGACATGCGGGTAAATCAAACCCTGAAAATTTGGCGAATAATTCCAAAATCCGACTATCAGAGACATTCATCCACGAATTTTCATAAATGTGTTTATAGGTGTCATCTTTAGAAAGACGCGCAAAATGATCAACATTTGGGGTAATTAGAAAACCAAACTTCTCGTCTGAATTTGCCCTTTGAACTACACGTTCCAAAAGCTGCTGTGCATTTAATGGCGTAAATACTACGCCCAAAAATTCAACATTACGCGCATTATCACGGCGATCTAATAAAAGGGAATTATCTTCCATCATAGTAATTTGTGTCATGCCTTATTAAATCATAAATTGATTTAATTTTGATTACTTTGCATTGAAAAACCGATGTGGCGAAACAAGATTTCTTATTTCATCTTCAAATGGTATTGGCTCTTGAAAAATTTCACAGGCAATCATTTCAGCTAAAATCAATGCCAAGGAAAACCCGCGTGAACCTAATGCACCAAGGGCAAAAAGTTTATTTTCATTATAAATTGGACCCGCGATTGGGCGCATATCATCCGAAACAACGCGCATAGAGCTACGCGCCTCTAATTCATTTTCATCAATATTCTTAGCAAGATTAGGCAGGAATTCTGATAATATTCTTATATTTTCTTGATTAGCTTGGGTGGTAATTTGTACGGGTTTCGATAATTCGCAAACCTCAAATGTTGCGCCAAATAAGAACCCATCTTGATATGGAATACTATAACCACTTGCAGCGCGTGGGATATTATCTTCGCAATATTTTTGTTTGGAAATACTTACTTGCCCCATACGTCCCGAAATTGGCAAGGCGTCAAACAATAATTTATTGATGCCATTTCCATTGGCAAGAATTACGATATCGGCAATATGTTCAAATTGATTTTCGTCTAATAAATGCCATTTTTCGCCATCAAAATTAATTGATTTTATGTCGGCATTAATAATTGGGCTTGTAGCGCGCAATTTTTCGCATAATTGCGACGGATATACCATTGCGGCATTATGAATTAAATATTCATCTTCGATTTGTAGAAGCGCATCATCAATTGGGTTTTGTAATTTAAAAGTTTTATATTTTTCAATATCGCGCTTTGATTTTGCATATTCATTGATAATTGTTTTATCAAAACCATTATTTTCAAAATTTTCTAATTCCCGCATCGCATAAAGATAGGCAAGTTTAAATAATCTTGCTTCAGGAATATCAAGTTTGTCTATACGCGGCATTACAAGGCCACGCGGATTATTTGATGCTTTATATTCACCCTTTATATCATTATCGAAAATTTCAATTTCTACGCCGCGCTTTTGTATCGCATGGCATAATGCGGCCCCTGCAATACCGCCGCCAATGATTGCAATTTTGGTTGGTGATTTTGTTGTCTCATTTGCAATAGTGGCTTTTGGCCACGCCTCCAAACGCTCACGCTTTGTGCCAAATCCTTCGCATTTTCTATATTCGAAACTAGCATTTTCAAGGCCATCGCGCACAAGTTTGGCCACACTATAAGTGCCTATTTTTCCATCTGATTTAATTAATCGCGCGATTTGGGAAAAAATATTATCATTCCAAAAATCTGGATTAGATCTTGGCGCAAATCCATCAAGAAACCATGCATCGGCTTTAAAATTTTGCTTTTGCATTGTTTCATTGGCATCGCCAATTATAATATTTAATGCGGTTTGTTCATCAAGCCAAATACGTTGCAATCCAGAAGTTGCAATCGGCCATTTGTTTAAAAGTTTTTGGATTTCCTCGTTTAATTGCGGCCATTTTGAAAGTGCCTGTTCGGCAACTTCCTTTGGCATAAGGAATTTTTCAAAAGTATAGAAATGCAAAATTGCATTTTTTGATCTGTGTTTTTGCCATTCCTGCCAAACGACTAGAAAGTTTAGGCCAGTTCCAAAGCCAGTTTCACCAATTATAATATTTTTTTGTGTGGTGAATTTTTCATGTAAATTACATGCTTTGATAAAAACCTCTAAAGTTTCATCAAGACCGCCTGATTTTGAATAATAAGAATCGCCAAAATCCAAATTTATAGGAATATTATTTTCATCAAATTCAATATGTGGCACTAGCTTGGACAATTCAACCCTCAAACATAATTCAAAAAATGTCCCTAAAAAGCAAAAGGCCGCCCCGAAGGACGGCCTCAAAACCTTTAGTTGTCGCTATTAGTGAACAACGTTAGTTACAGCATTAGTAGCGTCAGCGCCTGCAGCAGCAACAGTGTTAGTTGCTTCAGAAGCAGTAGCAGCAACAGCATTAGTTGCGTCAGCGCCAGCAGCAGCAACAGTGTTAGTTGCGTCAGCAGCTACGTTTGCAACAGAGTTAGTTGCGTCTGCAGCAACGTTAGCAGCAGTTTCAGCAGGTTTGCCGCAAGCAGCAACACCAAGAAGGGCTACAACAGCAGTAGCAGCGAAAATCTTTTTCATTGAAAACATCCTCAATATTTAGTTTCTCTGCGAGCCCCTAAAAATTGCACGCATTAATGCCGATTTAGCGGAAATTGATAATCGCGCAAGCCCCAAAATCATCAATTAATGCGCGCGCATTCATGCATTTTTGCATAGCTTTACCATTGGTTTGCCAAGAAAAAGGCATAGCTTACGATTATTATTAAGTTTTCTTAATATTTCATACGCAAAATATTATCAATTTTCCTTTTTTTATCAAATACTTAATGCGATTTTTCTATTAATGAGTGCAATTAATACAAAAATTTTCAACAAGATTTTTATGGTTAATATTTGCGTAACTATTGAGGTTTCAACAGCTAATTTGCATTACAATTATGTGTAATTTTTTTTTGATAAATCATTAATGACTGAAATTATTGCAAATGCTTGACCCAAATAGACAAAGAATCAAATCTACCACAGTTAAATTTATCAAGAATTTAGGCCGAAATGAAATTTATTTTGAACCTAATCGTTAGGTAATTGACCAATTGCCTCTTCTAATTTGGCAAAAGAAGGCTGCATTGAACTTGGAACAGAGCCACGACCAATTTCAACAGAAACTTGCGCCGCATTACCATGTAGATGGGCAACTAAGACATCTTGTATGATTTTATAAAACTGGCCTTCTTCATCAACAATTGAACCCAATCTTGCCGCGATTGGTGCAACCAAGCCATAAGCAACGAAAACGCCCAAGAATGTACCAACCAAAGCGTGACCAATCATACCACCTAAAACAGCAGGAGGCTCGGTAATTGCACCCATGGTTTTAATAATACCCAAAACCGCCGCAACGATACCAAGCGCAGGAAGACCATCGGCAAGGTTTTGAATTGCATGGGCAGGTGAATGCGCCTCGTGGTGATGTTTTTCTAATTGCTTTTCCATGTTGTTTTCAACTTGATGTGGATCATCAAGGTTCATGGTCATCATACGCAAAGTATCGCAAATCAAATCAGTAACATGGTGATCTTTTGCAATTTTTGGATAACGTGAAAAAATTGGGCTGTCGTGTGGTTTTTCAATATGCGCCTCTAAGGCAACCACACCTTTTGACTTCATAAGTTTTGTTAAAGAGAATAAAAGCAATAATAAATCTTGATAATCTTGCTTTTTCCATTTTGGTCCTGCGGCCACTTTACCAAAACCTGCGCCAACGCCTTTTAGGGTGTCCATAGAATTACCAACCACCATTGCCCCGACACCAGAACCAAGGATAATTACCAATTCCATTGGCGCAGCTTCAATAACTGCATCAAGCTGACCACCCGCAGCAATGAAGCCGCCGAAAACTGTCGCAAATACTAAAACAACACCAATTACAAAGAACATTCAAACACCATCTAATGAATTTATGCCACCCAATTAAACCCGAAGGATTAACATCAGGTAGAAATAAGATGAACAAAATCTTTATTTTGGCTATTTTTGCACAAAAGCGTTTATAAAAAATGATTTTCTAATAATTTTTCTAAGAAATTGATGCATTTTTCAATTTCAATTATTTCTATAAATTCATTTGGTTGGTGTGCCTGTAAAATTGAACCAGGGCCGCATATTACTGCATTAAAGCCCGCACGTTGAAACAAGCCTGCCTCGGCGGCATAGGCAACGCCAAAAACATCATTATCGCCCGTAATTTGGCGACATATATTTTCAGAATTTGAATTAGCTTCATATTTAAGACCTGGCGTATTTGATCTTCTTATCATTTTTGCGCCGCCATTTGGCGCGCGTTTTTTTATTTGCGCATCAATTTGGGTAACTTTTTGGGCGATTTTATCAATTAAAATTGAATTATCAAAATCAGGCTCGCACCGAATATCAAAAAGGAAGCGGCAATAATGGGCAAGAATATTAACAGCCGTGCCACCTTCTATAATACCAACACTTAATGTTGCGCCATCAGGTTCAAAAATACTATTTGGGTTTTTAATCGAATTTGAAAGCTCTTTGATAAAGCTAAGCAAATCAATCGCCTCCATGATTGCCGAAACCCCTTGGTCGGGGCGGCTTGAATGGGCCTCATGGCCCGTTATTTCAATTTTAAACGTTGAAATTGATTTATGTGCCGAAACCACTTTCATATTTGTTGGTTCACCAACAATTACTGCATCAATTTTTGGATAATTATTCGCCAAATCATCAACCATTGACGGCGCCCCAAGGCAGCCAATTTCTTCATCATAAGAAAGTGCAAAATAAATTGGGCGTTTTAAATTTTCGCGCGCAATCCGTGGAACCAATGCCAAGAAGCAGGCCGAAAATGCCTTCATATCGGCAGTGCCACGACCATATAATTTATCGCCAATTTGCGTAAGTTCAAACGGATTTGTATTCCATTCTTGATCATCAATAGGCACAACATCGGAATGGCCAGATAAAACAATTCCACCATCAACATCTGGCCCAAAGGAAATTATTAAATTGGCTTTATTTTTGTCTTGATTATAAATACGCTTTGTGCGCGCACCATAAGAAACGCAATATTCTTCAAACCAATCAATTAATTTTAGATTTGAATCGCGCGAAACAGTTTCAAAGGCGACCAAGGTTTTTAAAATATCAATTGCTTGATTATGTAGCATCTAATGGTTCTTTATTTCGCCTTCTGGAATTTTTCCGTCAATAGAATTGACAATTTCATTTCCAACTTCGCTGTCCACACTATCAGCGCCAACAACAGATTCAAGGCGCATTTTAAATATAAGCAATGAATTTGGTGGAATTTCGCATGGTCTGTCTGCACTACCGCATCCCATTGGCATTCCCATTGACCCATATCCAAGTTTTGGATGCACCCAAATTGTCCATTCATCACCTGGGTGCATTAATTGTAATGCCTCTGTCCATGCTGGAATTAATTGTGAAACTGGAAATTCGGCGGCAACACCACGCTCATAAGAAGAATCAAAAACTTTACCATTGGCAAGTTTGCCTTCATAATTTACGCGCACCATTGAATCATAAGATGGCGATTTTGCTGATGAATTACCCTTATTAATAATAATATATTGAAGGCCACTTTTAGTGGTCATAACACCATTTTGGGCTTGATTTTGCGCAAGAAAATTATCTGCATCCTGAAGATTTTTTGTAGCTTCAGGGGAAGTAATTACCTCGTCTTTTTTGTTGCATGATATTAAGCCAAAGCTGAAACCAAAAATTAAAGCAAGAACACCATATTTTTTTAACATCTTAAAACCTTTGTTTATGCGCGCGGCGGATAACCAATTCGCGTTAGTGCATCAATAATTTCTTGTGTGTGTAATGCATCACGGCTTTCGACCATAATGTCAAATTCAGCGCCTTTTGCAGGAACATCAAGTGCAAGGCGATTATGCGCAACCTCAATAATATTACCACCTGAATCTCCAATAGTTTTGGATACTAGCGCTAAAAGGCCAGGGCGATCATCACCAATAATTCTTAAGCGAACAATTCGTTGTTCGCGCACTAATGAACGCGTTAAAACACTTGCAAG
Organism: Pseudomonadota bacterium; assembly: GCA_020161405.1. Lineage (GTDB taxonomy): Bacteria > Pseudomonadota > Alphaproteobacteria > Caulobacterales > Aquidulcibacteraceae > Pseudaquidulcibacter. The sequence continues at coordinate 44,410 of JAIUOD010000005.1, forward strand.
AAGGCGCGGGTCGATATTTCCACCCGATAGAATAAGGCCAATTCTCCTGCCTGAGAATTTTTCAGGATATGCAAGCAATGCAGCAAGCCCCGCAGCACCCGCCCCTTCAGAAACAGTTTTTTCAACATTGCAAAATAGGGTTACGGCCTGTTCCATATCAGCCTCTTCAACTGGCAAAACTTCTTTTACCAATTCACGGCAAATATCGGTTGGAATTTGACCAACATATTTAACCGCTATACCTTCAGCAATTGTTTGGCCTTCACATTTCACATCTTTGATCTGGCGAAGTGCTGCATCCATTGATGGATACATGGCAGGTTCAACCCCTACAATTTCAATATTTTGGTTAATTGCTTTTGCGGCAACCGCAACACCGCCAATAAGGCCACCACCACCAACAGGCACGATTAGGCATTCTAAATCTGGATTATCCTCAAGCATTTCAAGGCCAATCGTGCCCTGCCCTGCAACCACCAATGCATCATCATAAGGCGGGATAAATACCAAATTTTCTTTATCACATAATTCATGCGCATAATCAGAAGCTTCAACAAGGCTCTGTCCATGAATGATTACGCGCGCACCATGGCGGCGCGTATGCTCAACCTTTGTGAATGGCGTTCCATTTGGCATAACAATTGTTGCAGGAACGCCAAGACGGGCCGCGTGATATGCAACACCTTGGGCGTGGTTTCCCGCACTCATGGCGATAACACCGCGTTTTCTTTCATCTTCATTTAGATTTAGAAGGCGGTTTAATGCCCCACGCTCTTTGAAAGAAGCGGTAAATTGGAAATTTTCAAACTTAACCCAAACCTCTGCACCCGTTATTTCGGATAAGGTTTTAGAATAAGATAAAGGCGTGCGTGAAATTTGCCCCGCAATTAATTTTTGTGCGGCGCGTATATCATCAATCGTTACTGGTAATTTTGTACTCATAGATGGGCAGTGACTTAGCTATTAATGGCTATAAAAGCAACAAACAAACTACAATTTACTGAATAGAATTAGGGTTTATGAATGTGTGGGTAATGATGCTTTGACAATCTATGATAAATTATGCCGCACAAGACCAACAAAACAGAACTTAAGATAACAGCTATCAAAACATATATTATGTCTAAATGATGGGTTATAACCATTAATAAGGCTAACCCCCCGCCTGGTGGGTGCATCATGCCCAAAAGCATCATGAATAATATTGCCGCACCAACAGCAAAACTAAAACCAATGGCGCTATCGCCAAATATTTTAAAGGCAATAATTCCACTTAAGGCGGCAATAATATTGCCAATAATCACATTAGCAGGTTGTGAATATGCGCTAAAAGGCGCGCCAAAAACTAATGCCGCGCTTGCGCCAATTGGGGCAAAAATCGCAATATTAATTTTAAGGCCATGCCCTAAATATTTGCTTGCAATCGCAATTATAAATATCGCAAAAAATGCACCAATCGCGGCAACAAAAGCATGCGAAGCGTGATGGAATAATTTCATTAATTATTTTCTTCAATCGCTTTTAATTTTGGCGTTACCATTGGGATTGATAACATCGTACTCATGACTGCCATAAGTAGTGTTGCGGTAAAGGTTTCATTGGTAATTATTTGTTTATCCAAAAGGATATTTACAAAAATAATCATTATCAAAGCCTTAGTTTGCAATAGCCATCCAATGATTGAGGCCTCCCACTTTTTCCATTTTAGGATTTTGCCTGCGATTTGAACGCCAAATAATTTGCCAGTAACAGATGCAAACAAAAGAATGAATGCAGCGCCAAATACCATCACGCCGCCAACATCCCATTTAGTTCTAAGGCCAGTTGATAAGAAAAATACAGGCATTATCGCAAGCAAAATGTGCGAACGGAACATATCCATTTTTTCTTGATTAAACCATTTGGCATCCAAGATTGCACCCGCCAAAAATGCACCAACCATATAATGAAGCCCTGACCAATCGGCGGCAAAACCACTTGCGGCAAGCCAAATAAGGGCGACATACCATCTGTCTTTTTCATCAATTTTAGCCATTAATTTGCGAATTAAATAGGCCGCAAATGCAAAGCCAACCAAATAACCCGCCTGACGCCCTACCCTATTCCAATCAAGAAGGATAATAGCCAAAACGCCCCAAATCATAATATCATCAATACTTGCATAGCGTAGAATTCGTTGCCCTATTGGCTTTCTTAGGATTTCCAATTTTTCCATGAATAAAACCAAGATTGGTAATGCAGTTACGGCGCAAGCCATACCAATACCAAGAATGAATTGCCATTCTTGCCCCTTTGCACCAATCCAATTGGCATTAAGTTTAAGCATAATTATTGCCGCAATTGCACCAAAAACCAATGGCATTCCCAGCGCAAGACCCGCAGTTATTGAACTTTCGCGGCGATTTTCCCATGCTTTTTCAATATCAAGTTCAATACCCGCAACAAAGACGAATATCATAACCGCCCACCACGCAATGCCATTTAGCGCGCCAATGACCTTGGGATTAAAAACAAATTCGTAATATTGCGGGAAAACATTCCCCAAAATACCAGGGCCAAGTAAAATGCCACCAATAATCTGAACCACAACAAGCGGCGCATAATAATCTGTTTTAAATACGCGCCACACCAAATAAGGCACAGTGAATATTATAAGCATAGCGATTAAATAAATCTCGCTTAATGACATTTCTGGTGCCATTCTTGCCCCCTATTTTAAGAATTCCATCCCATATTTTGCTTGAAGACCAGCATTTTCTAGGAATGCTTGGGTTTTTGTGGCGTTTAGGCCATTTTCATCCTTCATATCATTGGCATGAATACCATCGGCGATAAAGAGGCAATCATAATTCTGATTATTCGCCCCCAAAACATCGGTTTTTAAACCGTCGCCAATACAAAGGATTTTTGAATTATCAGGTGAATGGCCTAATAATTTTGTGGCTTCTTTTAAAACCATTTCATAAATTGGTGAATATGGCTTACCTGCCATTACAACTTTTCCGCCTAATTCTTCATATATATCGGCAAGTGCGCCGCCACATGGAATAATCTTATCACCATGCTGCACCATTTTATCAGGATTGGCGCAAATGAATGGTAGATTATGTTTAGCAAGGCCAGATAATTCATCACGATAGCTTTCGGCGCTTTCATTTAAATCATCGCGCGGGCCAGTACAAATAATATATTGTGCCTTATCAATATCAACATAATTCACGCCAATGGCATTAAAGAAAATATCATCCTTTGGCGGCCCTAGGCGATAGGCAAATTGGCCATATTCGCGTGCAGTCATTATTGTTGCATCACCCGATGTTACGATTGCATCATAACATGAATTATCAATATCCATTGTTTCTAATTGCGGCGGAATATGCGGGCTTGGGCGTGGGGAATTAGAAATTAAAATTACTTTTTTCCCCTGTTCACGAAAAGCCTTGAGCGCAATAATTGCATTTGAAAATTGGGCGCGTCCATTATGGATTACGCCCCAAATATCGCAAAAAACTGCGTCATATTGATTTGAAATTTGCGCTAAAGTATCGATTAATTTTATTTGCATAATGCCATTTAGCAATAATAAGCAAATTCAAAAAGCCCTTAAATGTAATTATTTAAGCCACGTGGCGGCGTAGTGGGGTTTGGACTTGTTCCCCACCTTGGATATATTCCATTTCTGGTTTTGGCATACCAAATAACATGCCTTGAGCAAAGCCTAAATCAAGTTCTAGAATTTCAACAATTGTGCGTTCGCTTTCAACACGATCAGCAATCAAATCAACACCATAACGCGCAAATAATGACGCAACATCGCCTGCCTCAAATTCACGTGCAAGGCCAGTGATTGGACGTACATTCTCGCGGACCAATTGTTCAACTAATCTTTCGCCCGCGATTTTAACATAGCGAACACCCATGCGTTCAAGTTTACGTAAATCAAGATCAATACTGTCGCAGCGATCAATTGAAAATCTAAAGCCCAAATCAAATAGGCGGCCCATATTGCGTTCTGCGGTCATTGATAATCTATCAAAGGCATCGCGGGTTAATTCAAAAATTATTGAACCTGATAAATCACGGTTTTCGCGCAAGAAATCAATAAATTGACCAAAGAATGATTCATCTGCCAAAGATGTTGGTGATAAATTGCAAAATAGCGAAATTCTTTTGTCACGTTTTACCATTTTACGGGCAAGATGAACCGATTTAAGCAATAACATATTGTCGATTTCGGCAACTAGGCCTGAATGCTCGGCAACACGCAAAAACTCACCTGGTAAAACTAAATTACCTGAATTATCACGAAGGCGTGTATAACATTCATAAAATGCAATGCGGCGCTGTGGCAATGAAACGATTGGCTGAAGGTGAAGTTCCACCCGATTAGCCTCGATTGAATCTTTGACTGTTTGTAGCAAATTACGTTCCGAACGGCGCGGCGCATTATTTGGATTGGCAATTTTCTGCGCTTGTGCTTTTTGCATACGTGATGCAAATTCAGAAATACCAATTGCAATTTCCCTTAATTCATTTGTGATTTTTTCTTCACGTGCACGAACTTCATCATAAATTTCGTTTTTGAATTTTTCTAAATCGTCGGCTTGTTTGGCTTGAATTGTTTTTAATTCTTCAAATTTTCTGCCTATTTTTTCTTGTTCAGCTTTTGATAGTTTTGCTCTTTTTGGTGATAAAGCAACATGCAATAAACCAGATGCAAGAATAAACATACCGCCCAAGCAAGAAGAAATGACTATTGAATAACTGCCACTATTCCATGCATAAGCACCTATAGCGACTCCTAGCGCCGAATATGCTATAATCAATAGTAAATTTTTTGCCAAATTGAACAAAACAAACCCCGCCCTAGAAAAACAATAGGGAAACTACAAATTAAGTTTTTGGCAGATTTGGTTAATGGAGTTTTAATTTTTTTTTAAAGATTGCATTAAATGCTTAATTTTCAGTGTCTTCTGAATTTGAAGTTTCAATACTTACACCACGTTTTTTGAGCGCTTCTAAAATAAGGATTTCCATTTGCGCATTGGTTGAACGAAGTTCAGATGCCGCAAGCCTTTCCACTGCCGCCATTGTTTTGGGGTTTATGCGCAATAGGAAAGGCTTTCTAGGTTTCGCGGCCATTTTATAACCTAATAAATTGTACCAGTATTAAGAACAGGCTGTGCATCCTTATCAGAACAAAGAACCACAAGCAGGTTTGCAACCATTTGTGCCTTACGCTCTTCATCAAGTTCAACAACGCCGCGTTCTGATAATTGAACTAAAGCTTGTTCAACCATACCAACCGCACCATTAACAATTAATGCGCGCGCCGCCAATACAGCTTGTGCTTGTTGGCGTTTTAACATTGCACCCGCAATTTCTTGGGCATAGGCAAGGTGTGAAATACGCGCTTCATCAACCATCATGCCACCAACATCAAGGCGGGCATTAAGGCGTTCACCCAATAATTCGGCAACTTCTTCGGCATGTCCACGTAAAGTCAATTCACCTTCTGCTGCGTGATCATATGAATAATGCGCCGCTATATCACGAAGCGCAGTATCAATTTCAATACGGCAGAAGCTTTCATAATTATCAACATCAAATAGTGCCTGTGCGCTATCTTTTACGCGCCAAACCACATTTGCCGCAATCTCAATTGGGTTACCGTCTTTATCATTCACTTTCAAAGTATCAGAAGTGATATTGCGCACACGAAGTGATATTTTCTTGCGTGTAATCCATGGCAATACCCAGCGTAAACCTTCATTTCTATCTGTGCCTTTATATTGGCCGAACATTGTCAAAGCCATAGCTTCATTTGGTTGTAATGAATAAAGCCCACCTAAACCAAATACCGAAGCGGTAAAAACCAAAACCGCAAAAATTATTTCAAACACATTGTCATTTTGCGCGCCATTAAAGAATAGCATTATTGAAGCGACAAAAAGTAAGAAACCAACAAGCAGCATCAAAAGCCCTGACATTGTTGTAGTTAATTTCTCTTGGGTACGTGAAATTTTAGACATGATCTTATGCCCCTCTCGAACTGATATAAATATGATATCATTTTTATATCATGTGTCAAGCATAATCGTATTTTTGCCTAAATTGTTTGATTTTACGCGCAAAACCATTATTAAGCGCAATATAAATTCGAATTTTAAAAGAGTATAAAAGTGACCGAAACCACCCAAAAACGCGATTATAAAAAAACTATCTTTTTGCCAGACACTGCATTCCCTATGCGCGCAGGTTTACCACAAAAAGAAGCCGAAATTATCGGGCGTTGGGGTTCAACCACTGAATATAAAAAAATTCGTGAAGCGTCTAAAAGCCGCCCTAAATGGGTTTTGCATGATGGCCCTCCATACGCTAATGGCGCGATGCATATTGGGCATGCTTTGAATAATATTCTTAAAGATTTCATGATCCGTTCAAAACAAATGGCGGGTTTTGATGTTGATTACATCCCAGGTTGGGATTGTCACGGCCTTCCAATTGAATGGAAAGTTGAAGAAGAATTCCGTGCCAAAGGGCGCGATAAAAAAGAAATCTCTGCGGTTGAATTTCGTAAAGCGTGCCGTGAATATGCAAAAAAATGGGTGGAAGTTCAAAAACTTGACCGCATTCGTATGGGCGTAATTGGCGATTGGGATAATCCATACCTTACCATGAATTATAATGCCGAGGCGGTGATTGAACGTGAATTCTTAAACGTTGTTAAAAACGAATTAGTTTTCCGCGGCTCAAAACCAATCATGTGGTCACCCGTTGAGCGCACATCATTGGCAGAAGCTGAAGTTGAATATCAAGAGAAGGTTTCACCCGCAATTTGGGTAAAATTCCCTGTAGTTTCGGGCGGGCCAGAGGGTGCATTTGTAATCATCTGGACCACAACACCTTGGACAATTCCTGCAAACCGCGCAATTTCCTATAGTCCGAAAATCGCTTATGGCCTTTATTCGATTGATGACATTGAAGAAGGTTTAGAATTTACCCCATTTGCAACAATTGGCGATAAAATCATTGTGGCCGATGCACTTGCCGAAGGCATTTTCGCCAGTGCCAAAATTGCCAAATATACACGCCTTCAAGATGTAAATCCTGATGGCATTATCTGTGCGCACCCATTGAAAAATTGGGCGGATGCAAATGGCGGTTATCAATTTAACGTCCCAATGCTTGCGGGCGATCACGTAACCGATGATGCAGGTACAGGCTTTGTCCATACTGCACCCTCACATGGTGCGGACGATTATTTGGTTTGGATGAAATCAGGATTACCACAATCAGAAATCCCATTCACTGTTGATGAAGAAGGCCGCCTTACCAAAGAAGCGCCAGGTTTTGAGGGTGCACTTGTTATGCGTATCGAAGGCAATGCCAAAGATATTGGTAAAGAAGGTGATGCAAACCCGCGCGTTTTGGATGCATTAAAAGCAACCGGAAACCTTTTGGCAATGGGACGTTTGAAACACCAATATCCACATTCTTGGCGTTCAAAAGCACCAATTATTTTCCGCAACACACCGCAATGGTTTATCGCAATGGATAGACCAGTTGATGCATTAAATGGCGAAACCTTGCGCCAAGTTGCATTGCGCGAAATCAATAAAACCGATTGGGGTGGTGATAGCCACAAGGCACGCATCGAAACAATGGTTAAAGATCGCCCCGATTGGCTTATTTCACGCCAACGCGCATGGGGCGTTCCACTTGCTTTATTCGTTCACAAAGAAACAAACGAAGTTTTGAAAGACGAAGAAGTAAATAATCGCATAATTTGCGCAATGGAAAAAGAAGGCGCGGACGCATGGTATGCCCGCCCTGCTTCTGATTTCCTCGGGCCAAAATATGATGCCAATGATTATGAGCAGGTTCACGATATTTTGGACGTTTGGTTTGATAGTGGGTCAACCCATGCATTCACACTTGAAACCCGCGATACACTTCCGCGCCCTGCTGATATGTATCTTGAAGGCACAGACCAGCATCGCGGTTGGTTTCAATCTTCATTGCTTGAATGCTGCGCAACGCGCGGTGTTGCACCTTATAAAGCCGTTCGCACACATGGTTTTACGGTTGATGATAAGGGCCGTAAAATGTCTAAATCTTTGGGCAATGGTATGGAACCGCAAGATATTGCAAAATCAAATGGTATTGAAATTTTGCGTGTCCTATTCGCCGCCGCCGATTACACCCAAGAATTGGCTTTGGGTAAGACTATGATTGACCAAGCAAGCGAAACCTATCGCAAATTGCGCAATACAATTCGCTATATGCTGGCATCTATCAAAGATTTCAAACCTGAAAACAAAGTTGCCTTCAAAGATTTGCCATTCCTTGAACAATGGGTTTTTGCGCGCGCCGCCGAAGTTGATAAAGAAGTTCGCGCCGCATATGCAGATTTTGATTTCAAACGTGCATTAAGCGCAATTGCCGATTTTGCGAATTTGGATTTATCGGCATTTTACGTGGATGTACGCAAAGACACGCTTTATTGCGACCCACTAAATTCAAAAAAACGCCGCGCTGCGCAAAGCGTTTTAAGCGAATTATTCGGTCGTTTCCTTGGTTGGCTTGCACCAATTTGCCCATTCACAACCGAAGAAGCATGGCTAACGCTTTATCCTGAATTACCATCTATTCACCACCAAACATGGCAAGATATTCCAAGCGAATGGTCAAATGACGCGACCTTGAGCCGCATGGAAAAACTTCGCGCATTGCGTAAAGCAATCACTGGTGCGCTTGAATTGAAACGTGCAGCCAAGGAAATTGGCTCATCTTTAGAGGCCGCACCAAAAGTTTATTTAAACAATGCCGAAATCGAAAGCGCATTGGGGGATGAAGATTTGGCAGAATTATGCATCACATCAGGCATTGATTTAATCAAAGGCGATGCCCCAGAGGGAGTATTCACCCTTGATGATGTCAAAGGTGTGGGCGTTGAATTCATTCGTGCCACAGGCATTAAATGCGCCCGCTCTTGGAAATATTTTGACCCATCAAGTGCAAACCCTAATTACCCAGATATTACCCCGCGCGATGCCGAGGCGGTAATTGAATGGGAAAAAGCAAATGGGGAAAGTATTTGATAAATTTCCTTGCCAATCCTGAACGTTTTATGCGCTTTTCAAAAATCGCAATGCCGATTTTTGGTGTGTTGGCATTTGTTAGCTTGGTGATTGGCTATGTTTGGGCATTGGTTTATGCCCCTGCCGATTATCAACAAATGGAAACTGCGCGCATCATGTTCATTCACGTCCCAAGTGCGTGGGTTGCAACGGGCGCCTATGCCATGATGGCAATTGCGAGCATTGTATTCCTTGTATGGCGGCACAATTTGGCGGATTCTGCGGCCTTTGTTGGGGCAAAAATTGGGGCGGCCTTTACTGCGCTTTGCCTTATTACCGGCTCTATTTGGGGGCGTCCAACATGGGGAACATGGTGGGAATGGGATGGACGATTAACATCGGTTTTAGTTCTATTCTTTATCTATCTTGGCTATTTGGCATTGCGCGGCGCAATTTCGGATCAAACAAAGGCTGCGAAAGCGGCGGCGATTTTATCGCTTGTGGGTTCGGTTAATATTGTGATTATCCGTTATTCGGTTGTGTGGTGGAATACGCTTCATCAACCTGCGGCGGTTATTCGTAAAGGTGGTTCAAGCCTTCACCCTGAACTTTTGAAACCATTATTATTTAATGGTTTGGCATTTATGCTATTCTTTGGTTTTTTAATGCTTTTGAATTTGCGCACTGAAATTATCAAAAAGCGTATAAGCGCAATCGAAACCCGCCTTTATTCGGAAAATTAAATGAAACCACAATTTGCCAATTTACAAGATTTTTTAAATATGGGTGGTCATTCGGGCTATGTATTTAGTGCGTTTGGAATTTCAATTGCGCTTATTATTGGCCTTACTATTTTGGGTTTTGCGAATGCGCAAAAGGCCAATGAGCGGTTAAAATCACTTGAAGAATTGCGTCAAAAAGGAAAATAAGAAGTGAAAAAGATAAATCTATTCGCCTTTATTCCTTTGGCAATTTTTATCGCAATTGGTGCAATGTTTCTTTGGGGCATGTATGGCAAACGCGTTTCAAAAGATGAAAGCCCCCTTATTGGCAAACCTTTAACCGCAATTTCGGGCGGCACATTAGATGGCGGCACAATTAATCTTGATAATACAAGTGGTCAGCCATTAATTTTAAACTTTTTCGCATCATGGTGCGCCCCTTGCCGCGACGAACACAAGCAAATTTTACAAATGGCGGGTGCAACAAAGGTTAAAATAATTGGCATCGCATATCGCGACGATCCAAAGGAAACCCGCAATTATATTGATGAACTTGGCAATCCCTATTCTGACATAATTGTTGACCGCCAAGGTGGCATTGGCGCAAGCCTTGGGCTTTCTGGTGTCCCTGAAACATATATTGTTGGCGCTGATGGTATTATCAAATACAAGCACAAAGGCCCAATAACGCCAAAAGATGCACCCGAATTATTGAAAAAAGCACAATAAAAACTTTTTATTAATCAAAGCAAATCATGCTTTGAGAATGAATAATATCGGCCCAAACCTTTTTCCAAATAATGCACGCCCAACTAACACAAATAATGGGCGCGAAATTTTTCTTAAAGCACTTGAACAGGCGCGCGCAGCAAAACCTGCCACGCAACAAACAGAAGTGCAAACAAGCGCAGCGCCGCAAAATATAAATAATATAAAAATCCCAGATGAAGCACCAACAACCAATATAAGAAAAGGAATGGTTCTCGATATTCGCGTTTAGATTGAATTTGGGTTGCCAAATCATAAAATTAATGTTCAATTATAAAAAACAATTGAGGGACGGATGGAAATTAGCGCACAAAAAGTCTCCCATCGGGAGCTTTCAGATATTCGGACTGTTCTTTTATCCGAAGGGCTTCCTGTTGAAACTGTCTTAAGTGCACCAATTACATTCTTTCAATTAGTAACAGATACGGGCGCGCGAATTGGCTGGGGCGGTCTTGAAATTTATGATAATCAGGCGGTTTTAAGATCAGTTGTCATAAGAAGCGCCCTTCGAAAAACTGGCGCAGGAAGTATTTTGGTAAAAGCGCTTATTCAAGAAGCCAAAGACGTGGGTTTAAAAAAAATCTGGCTTCTTACCAATAATGCCGAAAATTTCTTTGAAAAACTTGGCTTCCGCCATGCCCTTCGAACCGATGCCCCCAAAGCAATCCAATCCTGCGAAGAATTCATGTGGCCCCACCATGATGTGGCACATTGTATGAATATGAAGGTTTAGGAAAAACCCTGTAAAACCATCTTGCTTTTGAACAATTTACCACTATTCAGACCACTCATATATTTTTTACGTTGTCCAGAACGTAAACACGCAGCCCCACGCGAGCATTGAGCGAGCCAGCCTGCGTGGCGCCATAGAAAAAATCTTGGCTTTGCCAAGATGTTTTCTGAACGCAAAAATAATAATGGGCAGGTGGCCGAGTGGTTGAAGGCGCACGCTTGGAAAGCGTGTTTAGGCGCAAGTCTAACGAGGGTTCGAATCCCTCTCTGTCCGCCATTTATTTGACGTAAAGCATTGAAATATTTAATTATATTGAGAAAGTGATATGGGTAGTTACCCTTTTTTATACCCATTTTAGATAATTCATTTTCACTGCTTTTTTTGTCAAATGACGATATTCATCGAACCTGTGGGGTATGGTACTGCAATTTCAGTTAAATGAAAATCTTCGTCCTCAAGCCATTTCCCATAATTATCTTTGTCCAATATCACAGGCATTGCTTTGGGGTGGTATTTGCCTACTATTTCGTTTGGTTCGCATGTTAGAAAGGCCATTTTTCGTTCGCCTTCATATACATCATAAATTCCTGCAAATGCGAAAATTTCTTGTTCTTTTAGAGAAAACCAAGCCTGCTTTTTGCTTCCGACTTCGCCATACCATTCACAAAATGTATTAACTGGTACTAAGCATCGCTTATTTGGATTATTGAGTAGTGGTCTCCAAAAAGGACTGTTTAGGTTTCTAACGTTGACTATTGGGGCATTTACATTAGGTGGCGGTGGGATGCCCCATTTGGCAAGCCTGATATTCAAGTCGCCATTTTCACTAATCACTATTGGTGCCTTGCTTTTTGGGTAAAAACTGGATTTTTCAATATTTGGGTTGAAGTCAGTTTCTTTTGCTTTGAATGCTTCTCGGATTGCAGATGCAGATGTGGTGATTTTGTATAAAGTGCACATTGAATTATTTTGTATGATGTTGCTGATATGTCAATTAGTGAAACTCGCGACTTTTAATATTAATTTCGCTTAACCAAGGTGTAATATCTGTAATTCTCCTGCAAATTATATGGGTTACTGGGGTTGAATTAAATGGATTAATAGAAATTTCTTGTGGTAATTTTTCTGGTGCAATTGTCTGCATCTGACCGTGAATAATAGCAAACTTGCTTAAAATAGCATCTTTTCGATATTTATTTAGTACGTCAGTCCAAAAAATGATATTTGCGGTTCCAAATTCATCTTCAATTGTCATAAACATTACGCCATTAGCAGTACCAGGCCTTTGTCTTAATAGAACTAAACCAGATATTGAAATAAAATTATTGTTGCTAATGTTAGGTATATCTTTTGTAGAGAAGATACCTTTTTTTGTTAGTTCGTTTCTAAAAAACTGAACAGGATGTCCTTTTAGAGATAAATGAGTGTTTATGTAATCGTGTTTTACTTCTTCGCAGAATTGCATTTCAGGAAGATTAGCAATTTCTTCAAATCCGTATTCAGAAACTGAATTAAATAGTGGCAATTCGCCTTCTTTTAGGCCTTTTGAAATCCACAAAGCATCTCTACGTTTTGTTTTTACTGAACTAAATGAATCAGCATTTGCTAACAATTCCATTGAGCGTGCATTTAACTTTGCACGCTTTTTTAAATCTTCTATTGAATCAAAATTCTTGGCTTCACGAGCTGCAATAATTTTGAAGGCATCATATTCGTGGAAACCAACAATTTGACGAATACCTAACCTAACAGCGTATTTTTGATTATTCATCTCTAATTTATTATCCCAATCAGAGTAATTAATATCAATAGGAAGGACTGTAACGCCATGTTTTTTTGCGTCGTCTATAAGTTGTGATGGTGAATAGAAACCCATTGGTTGTGAATTAAGTATTGCTGTAAGAAATACGTCTGGATAGTGACACTTTAACCAAGCTGAAACATAAATGATTAAAGCGAATGAGGCTGCATGAGATTCTGGAAATCCATATTCACCAAATCCTTCAATTTGCGAAAAGCAATTATGTGAAAACTCTTCAGAATATCCGTTTTTAATCATTCCATCTAAAAAACGCTCTTTAAGTTCATGGATAATTCCAGTTCGTCGAAAAGTTGCCATTGCACGTCGTAACTTATCGGCTTCAGAAGGGGTAAATCCCGCAGCAACTATTGCTATTTTCATTGCCTGTTCTTGAAATAAAGGCACACCTAATGTTTTATGTAAGACTTCCATAAGTTCTGTTGATGGATAAGTAACTTTCTCTTTTCCCTGCCTTCTTAACAAAAAGGGATGAACCATATTGCCTTGAATTGGGCCTGGTCGTACAATTGCTGTCTCAATCACCAAGTCGTAAAACTCTCTTGGCCTTAGTCTAGGTAACATTGACATTTGCGCACGACTTTCAATTTGAAACACGCCTATAGTATCTGCCCTACATATCATATCATAAGTTGCCAAATCGCTTTGTGGTATAGTCGACATGTCATGTTCAATTGAATATTTATCTTTTAGAATTTCAAATGATTTTGAAACGCATGTAAGCATTCCCAATGCCAATACATCTATTTTTAAAATCCCTAGGGCGTCTAAATCGTCTTTATCCCATTCAACAAATGTTCTATCTGGCATTGCTGCATTAGATAATGGTACAACTTCGTCAAGGCGCGATTTCGTTATTACAAATCCGCCAACATGTTGTGATAAATGTCTTGGAAAGCCCAATAAAATTTGTGCTAATTCTATAGTTTCTTTAATTCTTGGAGCATTCAAATCCAAGCCAGACATTCGTGCTATAATTTCACTATTTATAGTACTTCCCCATGAAGAGGCGGCCTTTGTAAGTGCGTTAATTATGTCATTAGAAAGTGACAGTGCTTTTGCAACTTCACGTAACGCAGACCTTGCACGGTATGTTACTACAACGCCTGCAATACCTGCGTGTTCGCGACCATATTTATTGTAAATATATTGTATAACTTCTTCGCGTCTTATGTTCTCAAAATCAACGTCAATATCTGGTGGTTCATTGCGTTCTTTCGAAATGAATCTGTCAAATAGTAAGTCTACTTTTGTTGGGTCAACTGAAGTTATACCTAGGCAAAAACATATTGATGAATTTGCGGCCGAACCACGACCTTGGCACAATATGCCAACCGAACGTGCAAAATTGACCATATCAAAAACAGTTAAAAAATATTTCGAATAATCCATTTCATCAACTAATTGATATTCATAATCTAAAGCTTTTCTAACCTTATCGGGTATGCCTTTAGGATATCTTTTGTTTGCCCCAATTTCAGTAAAATGGCGTAAAATATCTATATCTTTTTTGCCATTATTTTCTTTAAAAAGATCTATGTCTGGATATTCGTATTTTAGTTCATCAAGACTAAAATTAGTTTCAGAAAACAATATTGATTGAGCATTTATCGCATCCTCAAAACCGAAAAATATTCTTAGAATTTCATGAGGAGATTTTAGATGTTGTTCCGCATTTCTAAGGGTCAAATAACCTGCGTTATCAAGGCTTGTCTTTTCCCGTATACAAGTAAGTATATCGCACAAAGACCGCCGAGACGATGAATGCATTAATGCATCACTTGTCGCAATTATTTTAATATTATTTCTTTCTGCAAATTGTGTGATTTTACAATTTAATTCAAAATCATCTGCCTCATATCTTCTTTTTAAAGCTATATATAGTGAAGCATTGATTGGTGCTTTGGCTACTCGTTTTATGGTTTCGTTTTGCCATTTTTTTGTAAATTTTCTATCGGGCATGAATATAATTGATGCATCATTCATCGCTTCAATTATATCACTCTTTTCTAGATCACATTCACCTTTTTTAGTTCTCCGATTTCCGTCTGAAATTATCTTTGAAAGGGCGGCATATGATTGTCTGTTTTTGGGATAAATTATCGTTTCATGCTGTTCTTTATCAACTAACCTTGCACCAATTAGTATCTTAATTCCCAACTCTTTTGCTTTAACATGTGCTCGCACTACGCCAGATAAAGTATTCTTATCAGCAATTCCAACTCCCTTTAAGCCAAGCATTTTCGCCTGAGTTACTATCTCATGCGGATGCGATGCACCACGTAAAAATGAAAAGTTTGTCGCTGTTATGGGTTCATATATTTCCATAATAATCACCCAGCACCATGAATATACCATTTGGGAGAAGTAGCACTGCCATAGAGGCCGCGTCTAAAAACAAAGAAACGAAGTCCTTTATCAGTTTCAATTGTGTAATAATCACGTAATTGCTTTGAATTAATAGGTATGAATTTAGTATTTCTATGGTTTAATGGCTCAACTATTCGCTCTGGGCTTGTGGCAGATTTTACATTGTAGGTGCGCTTTCGATAGATAAACCTTAGGGGGGCACCATCTGGAACTTCTGCGATTACATCAATTTCCTGCGGTTGTTTTAACAAGAATAAAGGGCGATTTTGTTGAATTATCTTTTCTTTAAATATAGCAATATTTGAGTTTGTATTATTGCTAATTGCTGGTTGCTTTTTATGCGCCCTTTCAGGAACATAATCATCAATTAATCGGAAGCGAGAAACATTTTCACTGCCAATTTTGGAGCTTAATCTTTCTATCAATCTATTGATATTTTCTTCTGTTTGAAGTTTGTTTGAATGATTCTCATCCAAACTCGTTGTCTGGGGTTTAATGATCTCACATAGTTCAATATATATATTTATTTGATCAATACCAAAGCCGTAATCTATTTTGTTTTCGACAGTTTCTAAACGATATTTTATAAGCTGTTTCCATATCTTAGGGTTGAAATTGCTATTTGCTGAAATTGCACTAATTTCAAACGTAAATCCATCAACGCGAAAAAAACAAATGCGTATTTTTTTTGCGCCACGATTTGATTTTTTCATGAATGAACAAAATTTATCAATTGCTATATTGGTTTCTAACTCAAGACATTCATGGTTTAAAATAGAATAATTTAAATGATGAACTATTATGTCAGGAACAATTTCTTTGACAGGGTTTATCACTTCAATTTCATCGCCATATATGCGATTAATGGCACGAACTAAATATGCACCAAATCTTTTAACTAATGACTTAATTGGTAAAGACTTTAATTGTCCAATTCTAGTTAAACCTAATGAATATAATTGTTCTTGGGTGGTTTTTTCTAATCTCAATGCGGATATTGGTAAGATATCAATTTTATCCTTTATGTCGCCTTTTAAAATCAAACCTTCTCTTGCATTTTTATTATAAAAAGCAAACGCCCATGCCGAGGTTGAATTATCTGCGCATGCGGCCTTTGCTTCTATATTTATTAGTTTAAACTTGTTGATTATATCGTTTAATACGTTTTGTTCGCCATCCATTAAATGTGCAGCACCAGTAATATCAATTAATAAGCTATAATAAGGGTCATTAGCTTGAAGGGAACATGCTGGACTATATCTTAAGGCCCAATTTGCTAGTCTAATTAATGCTTTATAATCATCATCAGGAGTGTCCTCAAATACATGAATTTCAGGACAAATGACGCGACACTGCGTTAGACCGAAACCAATTCTAATTCCCATATTAAAGGCAATTTTATTACAAGATTTTACAATTTTCGCTCCATGATTGTCTTTAGCAATTATTATTGGTGCATCTTTAGGCAGATATTTTGTGGCCTCCGTTTGGCATAATCTGTCTGTTGGAAAAAACGGAAAAGCTACGCAAATGAAACGTTTCATAATCAAATTCCAAATTAAAGTTTCCAATTGCCCCAATTCTTGATTTTAAAATCTCAACATGCCATGCGGGAAATCCCAAAGGCGTAATTTTCTTATTCGAAATTCCTTGCGCCCAATTGGGTAAATTGCTTGGCATAGATTCTAAACTCATTCTTAAATGCGCAGGTGAAAATGGCGTAGAACCATAAGCTGAAATTAAGTAAACAGGTGTGCCACCAATATTAGAAGCTATTTGTAATTTTCTTGCAGAAGAGAAATCAAACGCATTCTTACGTGAGGTAAGAACCATGAATGCCCCTATTCCGATTGTTTTGGCAATTTCAATAGAGCAAGACTGAATTTCATTCTTAGATTTAACATTTATAATTAAAATACGGTCTTCGCTTACGCCAAATCTTCTAAATCCAACTGGGTAAAATTCTCCCCATTCGTTATCAAAATAACCGTCACTAATAATGATGAAATCACCCTGTCTTTGTTGAAGTGTTATACCAGCAAGTGAACATGCGAATTCAATCTGTGAAATTTCATCCAAATAAGTTTTCGGTACAATTTCACAAACTTGCCCACCATAAATGCCACCGCGTAAAGCATCATCAAACAATTTCTCGCCAGTTTTTATAAAGCAAATTCCATCGCTAAGTCTATTATAACGACCTTCAATATTAAGTATTTGGCTTTTTAAATTAGAAATGTCATGCATATCGTTCTCATACTTAACATAAATGTTCATGTTTTGTTCTCTTTTATAACTTGTTTATGCAATAGTCGAGTCAATTTTTCATAATAATAATTTCTTTGCGACCGTATTTTGCATAAACTTATCGCTTGACCTATTGCCATAAAAAACTAGTTTGATCTAATTAAAGATACTTGTATTCAAAATAGTTATACTGCAGAAAATATAAAATTGGATATGACAATTTTAAAGTCGTAATAATTAACAATCAACAAGTCACAAATCTAATTTTCAAATATTAAAAATAAACAATAAAATTAAAATTATAAGTTGTCATATTTTAGACTGACTTTATAATACACCAAAACAAATAATAATTTTAAAATTGGATAAGGTTGGCAAATTTGAAAAATTCTTTGACAAAGAACAAATATACTTCAATTATTCGTAAAATTGTTGATCAATTAAAAACCAATAAATTACAAAAAGAATTTACAAACTATGAAGTAAATGAATATGCTTCAACTAATAAAAGCGGCGAAATAAATTCGACTTATGGACGAAAAAACTCAGACATAGTCATAACAATTAAGACTTTTTTTAAACATCAAATATTAAATATACTGGAAAAGTTTAATTTTAACGTTAATACTGCATCAAATAATTCTGAATTCGTTGATCTAGCACCAACTGATAATGCAGATGAAAAAGGCATATATTCTAGTGCCCTTAAGCATGCCACGACTAGTAAAAATATAAAAAACATTGCCATTACTGGGCCATATGGGTCTGGCAAAAGTAGCATTATAAAGACTTTTCTTAAGTCTCAAAAAAAGCACGCGTTACAGATCTCGCTTGCCGCCTTCAATTCAAACGACGCCCCAGAAACTGATAAGTCAAATAAGCACGAAATCGAACGTAGTATATTACAACAATTACTTTATGGCGCGGATGCAAACAAACTGCCTCTTTCAAGATTTAAAAGAATACAATCGCCAAATAAAATAAAGTCACAATTCAACTCACTAATTATAATGATAGGCTTACTTGATCTTTGGTATCTTATCGAAAATAAATCTATCATTTTAAACGGCAAGTTTTTCCTACCTTTTAACTTTTCAAACTCATTAAATCTATCATGCATTATATTAGGGTTTATTTTATTTTGGCAGGCAATTAGGTATATTTATGTTAAGAGCCTAGGACTTTCCTTAAAAAGCTTATCGCTTAACAGCGTTGAACTTACACCAGAAACCGCTAAGGAAGAATCTATTCTTAATCGCCATCTTGATGAGATAATCTATTTCTTCCAATCGACACCATACGATCTAGTTATAATTGAAGATTTAGATCGGTTCAACAACACCGAAATTTTTGTAACTTTGCGTGAGATTAATAGCTTAATAAATGCAAACCAAGGCGTTAAAAGAACTATACGGTTTTTATATGCCCTTCGAGACGATATGTTCAAGAACACAGAGAGAACTAAGTTCTTTGAATTTATTATTCCAGTTATTCCAATTATTAACTCTTCGAATTCAATTGACAAAATACTAGAGAACGGCGCGCGATTATCACTGAATGAAAGACTTAATCGACAGTTCTTACGAGAAGTATCTAGATATTTAAATGACTTAAGACTTATTCAAAATATCTTTAATGAATATGCTATTTACGTTAAGAATCTGGAAAGTGACAACGAAAATAATTTGGATGCTAACAAGCTATTATCAGTACTAATTTACAAAAACATAATGCCCAGCGATTTTGAGGATTTGCATGAAGGGAAAGGTATATTAGCTGAGATTTTTAATAAACACGACACTTATATTTCACTAACAGAGCAGGAATACAATAAACAAATAGCAAGTCTTGAGGTACAAATTGATCTAGCGGAACAGCAGCTACCAGATGATTTAGACCAGCTTCGTAAAATTTATGCTATGACTTTGATAAATAAAATTCCCCTAAATTATTATTACTTAAGTTATGACAGAAGTAGCTATTTTACTATTAACGAACTTACTTCTCATCCAGACTTCGAAACTATTATTGAAGCAAAAACGATATACTTAAAAAACCCAAATAATAATTCTCACAATCTCGATATTTCAAATCTACAAAAGGAGGTAAATTCAAATAATACATATCAACAACGAAAAAATGCAGTTATAAATAAAGCTAATGATTACAAAGTGCAAATTTTAGCAAAAATTCAAGAACTCAGAAACCAGTGTAATAGGCTCAGACTTTCCAAGTCTAATGAAATTATCCGTGCGAATTCTAGAGAGACTGACGAATTATTTAAAAAATTTGGCGACAATATGGAAATTTTAAGGTTTTTGGTTTTCGAAGGCTATCTTGATGACACACATTACCAATATACTTCTTTATTCCACAAAGGTCGTTTATCACACAATGACAACAAGTTTTTAATAAAAATCCGAAGCTTTATAAACCCAGAACCTGACTTTCAGATTGATAATCCAAAGGAAGTCATTGCGGAAATGCGTGAGACAGACTTTGATCAAAACTACTGTCTTAATAAAATACTTGCCGATGAATTATTCAGCACCCCTTTAGAATATCAAAAAGAAATCGCAAAGTTTGTAAAATTTATTTCTCTAAATTTTAAGGAAAGTGAAGCATTTTTTTTAAAGTATTATACTACTGGAAAATATGTTAGCAAATTTTTGACAACCTTAATTGAAAAATGGGATGAATTTGTTAATCAGGCAATTTCTAGTCCAAACAATGTAACCCATGTCTGCCATATTCTTGCGTACGTTCCAGAAAAATACTTAAGAACGTTCAAGCCCAAATACTTAGGCTTTGCTCAGTACATTTCAGATAACTTATCAAATATATTGGCACTAGGCATACACATTGAAACTTCACAACTTAAGTCAATTCAATGTGAGATCGTAGATCTAACCACACTAGAAGATTACCCTGCAATAACAAAAATGCTATTTGAAGAAGGACTTTATTTCATTAATATAAAAAATATAGATTTTATCTTCCGAACCATGATTAGCTCACCTACCAAGCCAAATTTAGAAAATAAGCACTATACTTCTGTGCTCGCTTCCAATAACTCTATTTTAATTGAAAACTTAGAGAAAAACTTTGGAATTTATCTAGAAAACGTATTATTGCGTCTTAGCGAAAATTCTTTTGAAGGTGTGGACACAATATTTAAAGTCGTCAACCAAAAAGATATCAATTTAGATAATCTTGAACAATTTCTAAGTAATCAAATAGCTAGATTGCCAACTTTAGATAAAGTTCCAACTAATCTTTTTGGTATGATATTTCGATTGAAAAAGGTTGAACCAACTTGGAATAATTGTTTGAAATTCTTATCAAGTGATGTATTTGATGCTCATTTGTTGACTGAATATCTAAAAGATGAAAGCGTTATAAAAGTACTTTCGCATTCTCGGATTCCAGCTGGAAACGAAGCTCTCCTTATAGCTGAATTTATCCTAAATAACAATGATTTGCCAAATGACATTTATCGCTCATACATTAGAATGGTACCATATAAATCTTTAAAGTTCCCGAATGATATCGATGAAGAAAAAGTAAGGATAATCATCGAAGAGAAAGCGGTCAAATTTTCCAAAACCAATATGGAAGCATTGAAAGTAAGCGAAGAACTTCAAGCGCTCTTTATAGTTAGAAATATTGAAGAATATCTAGAAATTGCTAATACAATTGAAATCGATGATGATTTAAGGGATCAGCTATTAAGGTCAGAACTTAGTGATGAAAATAAGCTGAAAATTATAAATGATATGGACTTGTCAACAATCGATAGTTTACCTGACAGGGCCTCTATTATCGGTGACATATTGGTCAATTCAAATTCAGCTGATATCAAAGACCTAACTCCAACTAGTATTAGCGCGCTGGTCAATAATTCAGATGAGATCCATAGTAAGATATATCTACTAAACAAATTTCAATCCAAATTATCTGACAATGAAATCCGCGAATTAATTTCGAACTTACCAACACCATTTAACCAAATTAAAGCTGGCTGGAACACACCGCGTATTGATAACAATGACGCAAATTCCGAGTTTGTAAAATGGCTAAAGGCTCGTAATTTTATTTCTTCGTGGAAAGTAACGAAAACAATATTTAGTTTAAATGAAGAAATAAAAATTAATTTATTTCGAACCTAAGTATATTTTCGCGAGAAAGTTAAATGATTTAGCTAATAAATTTTACTCTGAAATTGAGAACTATAATTAATTTATAAAAACAAAGCTCGATATTTACGCCTAACTAACCTAGCTCACTACTAATGCAATAAATTTCGAAAATAAGCGTTCTGGTTTTTCTCCCAGTGCCAATGCATACTCATAAAATTCCACAACGTCTATCCTTCTTTGGTAGCGTTCAACTAATGAAACAAATGTTTGGTCTTTTCCAAGCCTTTCGCCCAGTTCTGATTGTTTTAAACCCGCCTTTTTTCGTGCTTCGATAAGCACATCAATCAACTTCTTATGATTGCCAGTAAAAATCGTCTTTGACATTGCACCGCCTGATTCCCAAATCAAGGCGAATAAATATATGTAATTTTTGCGTATGCATTTTTTCCATACGCAATTATTCCATATTTAGTTTTTTTGCTTTATGTAGGTTTAATAGAAATATTATTTTGCAAACCTAAAGCATAAACAGAAAGGCTAATTATGTTTTGTCAAATATGCGGAAATGAAATAGATGAAGCATCTAATAAATGCTTTAATTGTGAACCTGTAGTCAAAATAAATGAAGCCCAATTTGTAATTTCAAATGATGATGAAATAAGTCCAATTGATAATCAGACCATCGAAATATTAGCAAGTGGAAAAATAAAACTAATCCCGAACCAGCATACATGGAAAAGATTTGCTGCACGAACTATTGATCATAGCTTGTTCATTTGGGTCACAGAAATGTCATTGGCTTATGCCTCAGATGATTTTGCGAACTTAATACTTGGATTTGCAAATAAAGGCGCAAGTTTCACAGAAACTTCAATCATACTTTTGTTACTATTACTAAATGTAATTGTTGAACCGATTTTCCTAACACTATTTGGGACGACAATTGGAAAGTCAATTTTCGGTCTTCGGGTTTATACCAATAAAGGTGAAAAGCTAAGTTATGGCCTAGCACTTAAACGTTCGTTTTTAGTTTGGTTAAAGGGTGAAGCTCTGTGCCTTCCAATCATTTCTCTTTTTGCAATGAAAAATGCCCAATTAAAAGTTCAAGAAACAGGAACTAGCGATTGGGATTTTCAATGTGACACAATGGTATTCAAAAAGGTAAAATAATTATGTTATTAATCACTTCATCTGAAGACACTATAATAGCGTCCTATCTAATTCTAATCTTATTGGCGTTGACGATTTATCTTTTGCCGACATTCATTTCATTTTTCAGAAACCACCATTACAAATGGATTATATTTGTTTGCAACTTATTTGGTGGATGGACTGGTGTACTCTGGATTCTCATTTTTGTATGGTCAATATGGCCCAAAGAAAAAACTTTAATAGACCCATTTGTAAATAATCCAACAGGCACAGGTCGCAGAACAAGTGGACATACTTTTGCACAATCTGATTTGGACTATTTATCACAAGTGCGCCACTTCAATCAAAACCCACGTCAGCAATATTTAACATTGCAACAACCTGTCGATATTGTTCCTCAGCAAATACCTAACATTCCTAACGAACTACAAAACTTGCCAAAAGCAACTTTATTAACTTTGGAATATTTGCAAAGATTTAGACAGATTGGCGCAATTAGCAAGAAACAGTATAATCGTGAAAAAAGACGAATTTTGGCGCAATAAACTATTGAAATATAACAATAAATATTTACAATTTAGCGCTGATTGTCAATTTATTGTTTTACGTACTTTCTCGCGCTTTTGGAATGTGTCTATATAAAGTTGCAAAGCTAACCCCCATTTTCTTTGCAACTTCTGCTACAGTGATGTCATGGTTTTTTAAAAGCGTCTTTGCGACTTGTATATCTGTTTCAGATAATTTTGATGGGCGTCCACCAGTTTTACCACGCGCTTTAGCCGCATCTAGTCCTGCGCGTGTTCTTTCGCGAATAATACTTCGTTCAAATTCAGCAAGTGAAGCAAATATGTGAAAAATCAATCGACCGCCTGAAGTTGAAGTGTCGATGGATTCTGTAATAGATTTAAATCCAATTCCACGTTTTTCTAAATCTTCAACAGTTTCTATTAGCTGCTTTAACGAACGCGCTAGTCTGTCTAATTTCCAAACGACTATACAATCACCTTCACGTGCATATTCCAGTGCAGCTTTAAGTTCTGGCCTATCTCTTTGCGCACCAGATGCTCTTTCTTCAAAAACCTTATCGCAACCTGACGACTTTAAAGCATCTATTTGTAAATCTGTATTTTGTTCATTTGTAGAAACACGCGCATAGCCAATATTCATTAAATCCCTTTCGTATCTTAAAACTCAACTAGTCGTTAGCATATTAAGATACATATTTCAAGATATAGTAATAAGATATTATTCGTTCCAAATATTTACTTTTCAGATAAATATAATTTCTTATCTCATAAACGAACGTTTTCGATATGTTTGAAATTTCAATTTGATGAGAAATTAGAATTGAATAATTTAGGCTATACTAGTTTATATGTAGAAATAATTAAAATCTTTAACCGCCAGCTACTTCGACGTTCCATCCCATTTCTATGAGTTGTTTTTTTTGGATAGGGCTGACAGAACAAATTGGCATTGCCAGACATAGTAAATGCTTTGGTCTGCTCATTGCCACGTATAGTTGGCGCATGAACTTCTTGTTTGGCTTCGCCGTCCTACCTTCTGAAAGTTTAGTATTTGGTACGCTGAGGGTTGGCTTTGACTTCAAAAGGTACTCAATCATGCAAGTTAAGTCATCAATATAATTAAAAGTCGTCACAACCAATGTTGCGTCGTGAGTTTCTCCTTTAGCGCCATGAATAGTCGAAAATTCAATTTTAACACCATCAATGTCCATAATGTTATTGTGCAGAGCAATCGCTTTATTTCCATCTTGAACATCTCCAAATTCAAGAAATTTTTTAAAATCAACGGAGTCACTTTCAGTCGTTAAATCAAATAGTGCCAAAAATCTTTCAATTGTGTTTTTATACTTATTAGGCGCAATTTTATTGTTTAAACAATCAAAAACCAATTTCCTGAAATCCGAGTATTTTCCCTTTTCATTTAGAAATTCCTTTAATGATCTAATCGTATGAAATTTTTGACCCTCGCAGGTGACATTTGCTAACTTAAGTAATTTCAAAACTGCATCACTAATTATACTATTTCCTGCTTCTGTTGAAGAGTTATTTATTGTGCTAGACCGAGCAAACAAAATACCTTCTATAAAATTAGCAGGTTTGAATTTTTTGGGTGCTTTATCAAGGCTATAGTTTTTATTATAATTTATAATGCTCTTCTTTTTTTTCTGCTCATCAGCATTTTTTCTAACTTGACCTACACCACCCAATGCCTTTGCCTTGAAATTGCCAGAGTTCAAATAGCTAAGATTGAATTGGCTCTTCAAAAGCTCTGCAAAGGCACTTATTGCATCTTCTTCTTTCCCTTCGTCAAAAAGAAAAATAGTATGCTTTTGCTTCTCAATCCCATTATTAAAGAATGTTTCCGATTTTACTTTTTCATCCTCGGATTCAAGTTCAACCTCATTAAAGCTAAAGCCCTTTATTAGATTTGCAATGTCATTGTTAAATCTGTGGCTTCTGTCGATAACTCTAAACATTTCGGCTTTTGGCTTATTATTGTAAGTGCTGTTTGGTTCTCCATCGCCAAAACTGTCATATATGGCTTGGTCAGGGTCGCCAAAGCGTTGAATGTTGCTCTTTTTTGGATCGTTTTGGAAAATTGTTTGGAGCAAATCATCTTGGAATTTTTGAGTATCTTGCATTTCATCAATCAAAAGCATCGGGAAGCGTTTTTGAAGATAGCAAGATAAATTGTTAGTTTGACTCAATACGTAATTTGCGAATGCATACATTTCGGAATATGTTACGAAACCAAATTTAATAAGATTGAATCTCCTTGATAAGTAGTTGGTATCCCTAGAATTGTCGGGAACAACATTTTTGTGCAATTCCTCAAAAAACCGTTCGCTTATACTAAAACTGTTTTCCTTTTCGTTGAAAACAATTTTAAAATTTTTGAAAGATAATTTATTTCTGTGGAAAAGGGATATCAATTGCTTGTCTTTTCCATCTGTAAATCTTGCCTTGCCCCAGTATTGTGCGCTCAATTGATTTTCAAGTTCTTCATCACTGATTAGGGAAACGTTATTCGTGAGATTGCGGAGGTATGGCAAAGCTAGAAACTTATCGACAAACTCCTGTATTGTTCCAATAAAATGTGGATATCTTAATAGCTTTTCACTGTCTGGCGATTTGGAATTTTTGAGACGATTTATAATTTCATCTTTGGCTACATTGGTATGTGATAACACGCAAATACCTGAATGGAGAGAATTCCATTTTTTTGCTAAAAGAAATAGCTTTGCGCCAATTAATGTGGTTTTACCGCTTCCAGGACAAGCCTGAACATCAATTGAATCTAAGTTTTTTAGAATATCGCGTCTATCAGAATCAAAAACCCAGTCTTCGCTAGTGCAAAGCTTATCAATATCATCATCTGTAATATCAATATCACTTAACCGCATCGCTTAATCCAATACGCTTAGAGATTCAGTTACGTGTTCGATTGCGTTGACCAAATATTTTGGAAGTCGCTTTTTTAGCTCATTTGGTTTGTCTTTGTATTTATGCTCTAAAATAATAGCCAATTGCATTGCCATATCAGTTTTTGAGACTCGAGTTAGCTCTTTGAAACCGTCCTTCTTAGTATTCTCTTCAAACATATACATTAATTGACACGCTACTTTTACATAGTCGACGTTACTTGACGTCGTGAAACTTGCTTTAATGGCTTCATATAAATTTTCGGAATTACTTTTTTGGGATTGATTTGCTGTTTTGGCATTATCGTCTAGCTGCGGTTCGTTTCCAAAATCATAATCCCCAAAAACCACGTGAAGCATATCTAATGCTAAATTAGCATCGGTACCATTTCCGTAAAGTAAATCATATTCAAGCGTCCATTTGTCAGATACAAAAGTTTTTACTACGCCCTCCTCTATAGCGGCCTGCCCGCTACTATTTTGCTTCTTGTAATCTTCCCCATGAACTTCTTTCATTTGAGGCGGAATTTCGTCTTTGTCGCCAACGCATGCAACTGGTAAATTTTCAATTGAACCGCCACTATTCCTTAGGAATATGTTGGCATATCTTCGCCAAGCTTTGCTTCCGACATTTACAATAGAAACACCATAGTCATTTAGTGGGCGCCCCAAAATTTTTGCGATTGTCGGAAGCAGAATATTTTCAGCATCACCTTCAACTATAAGAACTCCACGAGCAAAAAATAAATTTGCTTTAGTGACATCAAGGAACTTATTTAGAAAAATATAGTCTTCGTTCGAAAGTTTAGTATTTTTCGAATTCAATGAATAGGCCTGTCCTTGAACCATTAAAATCAATTTTCTAGCATCAACTTTTGAAGCTAAATTTGGGCTATGGGTAGTAATAAAGCACTGAATATTATCACCCTCAGTATCATCTGTCTTAGAGTTTATATAATCCAATAATTTCATTTGAAGTTGCGGATGAAGATGGGCTTCAGGTTCTTCAATTAATAAAAGTGGAAATTCTTCTTCTAAATCTTGTTCCATCAAAAGCAATTCAGCTGCCATAAACAATATGTTATTGTAGCCGAGGCCGTGCCCAAATCTTTCTTGTGTTAATGATAGTTTCAGGCTTTCCAAAATGGCTCTTAAATGCCTCTTCTTTTCCTGATTAGTTTTTCCTACAATGTCTGTTAAGGCAATTAAATCAATCTTGGCTTTGAGTTTGGGCTTATCTTTTTCAAGGATTAGATTTTGGAGATAATTCTTATCGATGTTATTAGATACATTTGAAATTGCCGTACCATCTTGTGCCAGTTTAGCATTCGCTTCAGCAATTGGACTTAGAATTGAATCAATTTCTTTGTTTATCTCTTTTGCGGAGTTTAGGATTTGCGACAGCCTTGAACCTCTGCCAGCCGATAATTCGGTTTCAGCATCACGTAAAGGTTTCAAGTATGTGACCGCAAGGAATTCCCTAATCTCACTTTCTAGAATTCCACCTATTGCGGCTTTACCTGAACGGATTTCAGTTGAAATGTATGGGTATCCTCTTTTCTCCCTACCAGTAAGTTTAGCAACTAAATTAACATATAAAACTGGAACTAAACTAGATTCATCTGAAGGATTTTTTTCGTATGTTAGATGCTCAACAAAAATATGGGCGTATTTTTCAACATTTTTGAATTTTAATTCGATTGAAAGTTCTTTTTCTTCATTGTGAAAATCCGCATCAGTTAAAAATATTCGCTCGCTGGAATTAGTACCTAATGTGTATCTTATCGCATCTACAAGACAAGTTTTACCTGAATCATTTTCACCTACAATAACATTTAATCCAGATTTAAATTCTAAACTCAAATCCTTAAATATTCTAAAACTGTTTATTTTAATGTTTGAAATATACATGGTAAACTTTAATCAAATAACTTGTGAAAATTATCAAATAAATATTTAATTAATGTTTAGCAAGAAATTATTTTAAAAATATTTTAAGTAGATTAAAAAGTAGATTAAAAAGTAGAGTATAAACTAGTAATTGATATTAGAATTGCTCTTATAAAATTATCAAAATTACAGATGTTAATCTAAAATAATTTTTATTTTTGCGATATAGCAATTATAAATAATAAACCCAGTCAAAAATTTAAAATGCAATGTTTCGAAAATTAACAATAAGTTATTTTGAATATAATTTCTTATATGGAATGCATGTACGTTATGAATAATTAAGTTATTAAAAACAATTAATAACTTAATTGCTTAATTTACTCGCTAATTGCAATATATAAAAAGATAATTAGATAAATTGATTATATTTTAATGTTTTTATTTTTGGTTTTATATTTCATAATTGTTGAAATAAGTATTTTTTAATTATGCCAATTTTGGCTAATAGTAATCATCAAGGGAAATAATAAACGTAATTTCCTAACTAAAATATGAGACTGCCTTGTTGCAAATAGGACGCTTGCTCCCTTAAGCTAAATAACAGGTTGATGGTACTAAATATATTTAGTATTTCTTTGATTTAATGAATTTCAGTTTTTACAAATGAAATTGACGAATTCTTAAATTTCTTTTTTTGCTCAATAAGCCCAGCTTGACTAATTTTGCTTAAAGTTTTTTTCTTATGCTTATCTATTTTATCATTCATATGTGATTTAGCTGAATGCGAATTTATATTTGTATTCAAAGGATCAAATTCACCTTTTAAATTGTTACTGTTGCAATTTTTTGTAATATACTGAGCCCAAGCTTCAGTATATCCATCGCTAACGTCTACTTGATAATCTGCCCAATCTAGGCTTCTCCAATTTGATTTAATGTCAATCTCAAACTCTTTAAATGTGATGAAATTCGGCCTGCCTATTATAATATGGTAGTGAATTCTTTCGTTATTATCTAATTCAACGCAGGAAATATATTCTAGACGAAACCTACTTTCTGATTGGCCTTTTCGCTTTCGATGGTACTTATTTTTAAAGTATTTTTTATTTAGTCTATTATATAGTTTTCTCACTTCTTTTGAGGCTATTTCCCTATTTAATTTTTCTAACGTTTTGTTTGGCGTTAATTTTGATTGTTTAAAAGTTAGGGTAAGCGCAATTGGATTAGCTATATTTTTCGCCAACGAAATTACGTATTCTGAAGTTGCACCTTTAATTAGATAGTTTGATGATGCGCTTATAAAGTTTTCTATATTTGACATTTGTTCATTTCTTTATTTTTATTGTTGTTTTGAACTATTATTAAATTGGTATTTGAAAATTTTCTAATGATCAACGAACGAGTTAGGAAATCGGAAAAATTTAGAATATCTTTGAAACCATTTTTAAAATAAACAAATGCGAAAAGTAACAGTGATGCATAGATGGCTTCACTATTACTCTCTTCGCTTTTTTCTTATCAAAGTTTATATTTTTAAACCTAATGTAATGTTGGCGAACTATTAATCATTCTTTCAATTTCAGATCGTCTAATTCGCGAACAAGTACCTATTTTCACAATTTGCAACTTTCCGAGTTTAGACAATTTATAGATAGTCGGAACAGACATGCTGCAAATCTTGGCTGTTTCTGAAATAGTAAACAGTTGCTTTTCTTTATTTAAATCCACAATAGTTTTCCCTAAAACTAGGGCAACCATACATAATATACTTAAACTCACTGGATGCCAGTTGATAACAATTGAATATATTTTTTATAAGTATTTATATTCTTGTAAATCTTAACACAATTAGATAAAAAAGTCAAGTTTTTTATTTGACTTTTTTTGAACAATATTCATTCCATTTCAACATAATATCTTTACGGCGCTCTAACAAATCTGTTCGCATGTACGCAGATTCTAACTTATTTTCATCACTGTGTGACAAGCACCTTGAAACGAGTTTCTTGTCTGCCTCGTACAATTCTAATGCCCAATCTGCAAATGAAGAACGAAAGCCATGAGTAGTGGCATTTCCTTTGCCAACTATTTTAATGATTTCATTTCTCATTGCATTTTCGTTTATTGCGCCATCTATAACAACTTCTTTTTGAGTTGCGACATCAAAATATTTAATTTTTGAATTACCTTGGAATATTAGGTGGCTATTGGTATTAACCTGCAGATCTTTTGCCTTATTCAGCACTTCAATCATCTCGTCAGTAAGCGGAACATGATGGCCTTTATTATTCTTCATTATTGAAGGTGGTTTATTCCAAATTTTATTTTTAATATCTATTTGTTCCCAGCTGGCACTACGCACTTCAATTGTTCTAGACGCTGTTAATATTGCAAACTTTAGCGCCAAATTCGTTGGCGATGAGTTTGAATTTAGCTTTTTTATAAAGTCTGGAATTTCCTTATAATCTAATGCCTTCTGATGTACTGGCCTAACTTTATAATTTGAAAGTGCCTGATCAATAATCTTCATATCAATTGAATTTTCACGAAAATGTTTCGCCGTCGACCATTGAATAATTTGCCCTATTCTTTGCTTTATTTTTGCCGCAGTGTCGTGCTTTTTCACCCAAATTTTTTCTAAGACATCGATAATATGATTTGCTTGAACATCTTTAATATTCATTTTTCCAATTGATGGGAATACGTGAATTTTAAGAGAATTAATCCAACCGTCACTATGCTTTTTATTCTTAAATGTCGTTTTAACTTCATTGAATTTTTTAATTGATGCTTCTTCAAAACTAATACTTGTGTATTTTTTATTTTTTTGCTGATAGTCTAAAATACCTGATTTAATTTTTCGCCTAATTTCAAAGGCCTTATCCCTTGCATCGGCTAGTCCAACTAATGGGTATCCGCCAAGTCCAATTTCGCTTATTTTATTTTCAATTTGCACTCTAAGTACCCAATGCCTTGATTTCCCTTTTCTTTTCAACCTAAGCCCATTGCCATCAATTAATATTTTTG
Source organism: Pseudomonadota bacterium (assembly GCA_020161405.1). Classification (GTDB taxonomy): domain Bacteria; phylum Pseudomonadota; class Alphaproteobacteria; order Caulobacterales; family Aquidulcibacteraceae; genus Pseudaquidulcibacter. Next base: position 75,811 of record JAIUOD010000005.1, read on the forward strand.
TTGTCTTGTCATTTTCAATTTTTTTTACGTTTAATTTTCCCATCTTTTCTCCAAAATATTATTATTTTTTACCCATTTTTATACCCATTTTGGATGTAAAAGTGAGTTTATATATTTTAATGGATTTTTATGAAAAATTCAATTAAATTATTGATTTTATTATAAATATTTATGGATATTGACGGATATTTATACGTATTATACTTTCTCTCTGTCCGCCATTTATTTGTTGTTCAATAAAGCCATAGGCAGCAAATTGTTAATAAGTGATAGGTTGCAATATTATACCAAAAACCCCTTATTAGTTTTAAAACAAAAAAATATTTTTTGGATGTTACTTTAAATCTAGGTAGATTCCGAATCTGTTCTTTATGCTCTTCTGATTTTAAACCATTGAGTAAGGCAGCTAATCAATGCTGACCTTTAATTTGGGATTGCCGTTTGCAATCGAAATAATGGGTGCAAAATGTGTAAAGCAATTTTAAATACAATTAATTTTAAGCCGATAAGAAAAAACCTATTTGTGGCATTCTTTGCCACTAGTTTTTTCCTATTTTCTAGCAATGCCTTTGCAGGGCAAAGCGAGGCAAATGAAGCCATTGCCCGTGCAGAAGCTAAAATTGAAATGGCAACACGCCAAGCTGGCCTTGCAGGAAATCAAGGCGATCAAAGCTATAATATGTCACGCGATCGTGTTGAAACGGCAAAATCAGCTTTGAGCAAAGGCAATTATGATAGTGCAGAAATGTTGGCCGATGAAGCGGCATTACTTGCCGAACTGACAGGCGAGAAAGCAAAGCTTGCCGCACTTAAAACAAGCAATGAAGCCATTTCAAAATCAAATGCACAAATAACTGCCAATTAAAGGAAATAGATATGAAAACGAATTTTACAAAGCCATTCTTTTTAGGGGCGGCGATATTGGCACTATCTGCTTGCGCAACTATGGCACCAAATCAAAGCATTCAAGATGCACAAATGCGTCTTTCTGCGGATTATAACGATAAAAAAACCGCAGAACGTGGACAGGGTGATTTGGCAAATGCCAAATCTGCTTTAGCTTTGGCGCAAACACTTTGGGATAATGGCGAAACTGAAAAATCAAACCACCAATTATTCATGGCGCAAACCTATCTTGATTTAGCGGAAACCCGTGGCGCGCAGGCCAAAGTAGAGGCGTCAAACACTTCAATGCAAAGCCAAGCTCTACTGGCAAAAAGCAATAATATAATTGCCGACAAAAATTCACAGATTAATGCAATGAATAACACATTGACAACGCGTGACCAGCAATTGGCGGATGCGCAAGAGCAATTACGAAATTATGACATGAAAACCACCGAACTTGGTTCGACAATGGTTTTGCAAGATGTAAGTTTTGAAACTGGTCGTTCAGAACTTTTACAAGGTGGGGTCAATCGCCTTCAACCGCTTATTAATTACCTAAGCCTTAGCCCGAATACACGCGTAAGGATTGAAGGCTACACAGATAATGTTGGTGGGTCGCAATATAATATGGGCCTTTCATTGGCGCGCGCCAATTCGGTCAAAGCCATCCTAACAAATTCGAATGTGAATTCAGATCGGATTGAAACTTTTGGCTCTGGCTATGAAAAACCAGTTGCGACAAATTCTACACCATCAGGTCGCCAATTAAATCGCCGTGTTGAAATTACTTTATTGAAACAACCAGGCAATTAAACCCTTTCTTCGAGGCAGATAGACCCCGCGCCCCTCCGCGCGGGGTCTATTCTATTATTGGATTTTGGTTTGCCGCAAGGACAAGGCGCGCAAGTGCGGGTATGGATTTTGCATTAGTTTTTCGCATTATTAATGCGCGGTGATTTTCAACTGTTCTTTGACTTATTCCAAGTTCATAAGCGATAACCTTACTGGCTTTACCCGCCATAACGCTATTCATTACTTCCAATTGGCGCGGCGTTAGCCCTTTAATTATAGAAGCAGCATTTTTTTGCCATTCTGATAATTTATTTTTATCCTTACTTCTTTCTATTGCAAGCTCAACAAATTGAAGCAAATCATCCGATTTTATTGGCTTTTCAAGAAAATCTATAGCACCGGCCTTCATTGCTTTAACTGACATTGCAATATCAGCATTGCCAGTTATCATAATCGTTGGAATATTAATCTTTGCATTTTTCAAATTTTCAAGAACTTCCAAACCGTTTATATTTGGCAGATAAGCATCTATCAAAATACAATTTGCCATATTTGCAAAATCAGAATTCAAAAAACTTTCGGCATTTTCAAAATCGGCCACATTATAAGATTGATTTTCAAATGTCTGACGCATTGCATGGCGAAGATTATTGTCATCATCAACAATATAAATCCAATTTGGATTAGTTTTTGGCATTATTTTGGGAATAGGCGTATTTTGTAAGAATCTTGATTTTATTGGAACGCCCAATTGTTGGGCAATCAAATTTATTAAATCACTATGTTTAACGGGCTTATTAAGTTGCAAACAATTATGGATATTAACATCGTGAATTGTTTCCTTAGATGTATCACCTGTAAGAATTATAATTGGAATTTGGGATTTGCAAAATTTTCTTATTCGCTCCCCAGAGCTTACACCATTTAAATAATTTGATAAATTGTAATCAGCCAAAATCAAGTTTGGAATTATTTTTGTTTTCGTAACCCATTCATATGAATCAATTCCATTTTTAAATGCTACGGCATCAAAGCCTTGCGCTTCAAGAAGTTGTAATAAAAGCTCCCTTACGTCGCTGTCATCCTCTATTACCATTATCATTGAATTATTATTTTGGCTTTTTGTGCCCACTTCTGAAACAGGTACTAATGCTGCACCTTTTTTTTCATCTTTAGCATTTTGCTTTGCTAATGGCACTTCAACACTGAAAACCGAACCGCGATATAATTTTGATTTTACGTCAATTTTCAGGTGCAATAATTGGCTTAAGCGCTGCACAATAGACAGCCCAAGGCCAAGGCCACGATTACTCGCCTTTGTAGGGTTTGCCACTTGATTATATGCTTCAAAAATCGTTTCAAGATTATCGACATCAATACCAATGCCAGTATCCAAAATTTCTATTCTTAAATTTTCACCAGTTTGACGGCACCCAATTAGAACCTTTCCATTTGGCGTATATTTGAAAGCATTGGAAATAAGATTTCTTATCATTTGCTCCAAAAGGCGCATATCAGAAAAAATAATCTTGTCACACTTTACATATCTTAACTCAAGATTTTGGGCGCGCGCATGAAAACTAAACTCATTATAAAGTCTTTGCAGCAAATCGCCGATACAAAAATTAGTTCTTGTAACTTGAACAAGGCCTGATTCAATTTGGTTTAAATCTAGTAATGAGTTTAACATTGAAGTGATCGCATCAAGTGTTTCATTGAGGCGAGTTATTATTTGATTTCCCTCTTGGGAATTTACCAAATTTGCCAAAAGCCCCTGCAACAAGGCCAAGGATTGTAGTGGCTGACGAAGATCGTGGCTTGCAACAGCTAAGAAGCGCGACTTGGCAAGATTGGCGCGCTCGGCTTCTAGTCTTGCTTCATCTAAGGCTTTCGATGTATGTTTACGTTCGGTTATATCACCAAAAGTTATAACCACGCCCTCGATTGAAGTCTTATCATTCAAATAAGGCAAGACACGTCGAAGATACCATTTGCCATCATTAGTCCTTACTTCACGTTCGTGTTTTGCATCACCATTTAAGACAGCATTCAAATCTTTAGGCAGGCTTGGATCACTAGCTGATGAATTCAAATCGGAAAGTGGACGCCCTATATCACTTGCAATTATATTAAAAATTGCCCGTGTTGCAGGTGTAAAAAACCGTATATTAAGGTTTTTATCAAGAAAAAGCGTTGCTATATCTGTACTATATAAAACATTTTGAAGATCGTTAGATAAAATCCGCTGAACATCCAAAGCTTCTTGCAATTGTGAATTAAGCGCGCTCAATTCTTCGTTTAGTGCTTGTAATTCTTCTTTAGAAGTAATCAATTCTTCATTTGCGGATTGAAATTCTTCACTTACGGAAAGCGCTTCCTCATTAATGGTTTTTTGAACTTCTTCCGAAAGCTCAAGATTATTCATCGCGCCTAAAAGTTGAACTTTTGTATCTTCTAATTCTTGCTTCAAATCATCCAAGTGATTTTTGGCACCAAAGCCATTATTTTCATTCGCAAGCTTTTTCAAACTTGTGCTTAAGCCACTATTTTGAGAATTTTCATTCCACTCATGCTTTCCAATTCGACGATATAAACGATAGTTTTTTGAAATAACCTCAAAACGACCAATAGCATGTCCGGCAGTTTCTGCTTTACCTAATAATAATAGGCCATTGTCCTTAAGCGAAAAATGAAATCTTGCAATTATCTTAGCTTGCGCAATTGGCGTAAGGTAAATTAGCAAATTTCGGCATGACACAAAATCAATATTAGAAAATGGTGGATCAGTAAGAACGTTATGAACAGTGAATATAATTTTTGAACGTAGGTTAGGGTTTATTCGATAACCTTGGCCTTCCTTTCGGAAGTGTCGTTTTAATCGTTCGGGTGAAATTTGGGTTTTTATTGTTGAATTAAATTGACCATCACGCGCAATTGCGATCGCTTGTGTATCAAGATCAGAAGCGAAGATTTGCAGATTCACTTGTTTCTTTTGATTTTCCATTACCTCACGAAACAAGATTGCAAGTGAATAAGCTTCTTCACCAGTTGAACAGCCTGCAACCCAAACCCTTATTGTAGAATTTAAAGGGCAATCATTCACTATTTTGCTTATAATATTCGCACTTAAATCTTCGAAAACTTCTTCATCACGAAAAAATGAAGTTACATTTATCAATAAATCATCACAAAGTTTTTCACGCTCTTCGCTATTATTTTTAAGTATGTCTAAATATTCTTCCATATTTGCATTAAACACACCAATCATTGTCATTCGCCGTTCTATGCGGCGCTGTAGGGTTCCTAATTTATATTGTGTGAAATCATGCGCATTATGAATTTTAATAAGATTTATTATTTGATTTAGAAAATCATCTTTCCCCAAAGGCATATCCGCAGTAGCCTGAGTTTTCTTTATTTCATTATTCACATGCGGCAAAGATTTTAGACGCTCACCAATTTGCGAAGCATTGCAAACTTCATCCACTAAATTAGTTGCAATGGCACTTTTGGGCATTCCATCACTTGTTGCATCATCGGGGTTTTGCGCAATTATATAGCCCCCTGCCTCTTTAATAGAATTTATGCCAACACTGCCGTCTTTGCCCGTACCTGAAAGAATTATCGCAATATTTCGACTGCCATATTCTTGTGCCGAAGATTTAAGCAATAAATCAAATGGCATTCTAATTTGAACATTTTTTGATTTTTTATCCCTTTCAGGGCGCGTAATTTTAAAGCAATTATTTTTAATCGTTAGATAAGCACCTGCGGGGATTATATATAAAAACTCTGGGGAAATTGGCATTTCATTTTCGGCCAAAAGCACTTTAAGTTTCGTATGCTCTTGCATAAGGCCGACCAGAAGACTTTCACGGCTTGGCTCTAAATGTTGAACTAGTATAAATGCCATATTTGTTGGCAAATTAACATTGTCAAATAAATCAATACTTGCCTTTAGCCCGCCTGAAGACGCACCAATTGCAACTATTCTAAAACCCAAATCATTTGGATTAACGGGTAAAATGGCGCGCTTGTTATTGGTTTCAATTGAATTGGTTTCATTTGAAGAAGCAACACCAAGTGAGCCCGGCATTATTGGCGCAGGCATAATTTACTTTCGACCCCAAATTTAGGGCAAAATCTTTATAACATATCTAATTCTTATTTACTCTAGGTATTTTCCGAGTCTTAAGAACAAATCCAATAAGCTTATAAATGCTTTTATAAACTGCCGTGAAATCAATCCCGGCAAATTGAATGAAAGCCAATAAAATGAGCAAATCAAATGACTTAAACGCAGATTTCAACGCATTACAAGATGACTTTAAAGAATTGCGTAATGATGTGAATTCTCTTTTCAAGCACATGGGTCAAGGCGGTCAAGGCGCAAAATCAGACATGCATGATGCAGTGCATGAAATGGGCGATGATGCAAAAAATAATTTTGAAAAAATATTTGCAAAACCAAGCAGCAATATAATCCATGAATTTCAAAAACGCCCAATAATTTCAAGTATTTTATTAGTAACAATTGGGTTTTGGGGTGTTCGCACTTTCATCAAATAAAATTGAAAGCAAAAAATATGTCACAGAACCACCAAGCATTAACAGATAAAGTTCGCATTCAAAGCATTGAACTTCTGAACCAAAATCTTGCCAATGCAATTGACCTACACGCCCAATTGAAAACTGCATTTTGGAATGTTCAAATCACGGGTTTGATAAATATAAAACGCCTATTGGACATAAACTCCAAATCTGCTTTAGAGTTTGAAGACTTAATAGCCGAAAGAATTAGCGCACTTGGCGGGCATGTTTTTGGCAATATTCAATTTTCATCAAACAATTCGGTTTTGATACCTTATGAAATTGGTGTCTGCCCAGAAATTGAACACGGTTTTGCAGTTTCAGCTTCTTTAGCGGCATATAGCCAAGCCGTTTCAAGCGCAATTGCCGCCTCAACCAAAATCCATGATTTCACCACCGCAGAAGTATTTTCAAACATTTTAAAAATAACTGATGCTGCCCTGCGAAGGCTTAGCTTGCACTTGGATGCGCATTGCCCAATCCCATTCACGGATGATGAAAATGCTGCGCCAGTAAAACATTTCGAAAAATACGCGAAGCTAGAAAAGCTAATATGATGAAACACATTCTAAGCATAAGCTTTGCTACTATTTTCATGTTTGCGAATAATGTTTCCGCACAGGAAAATTCATATAATTCCAACAAGCCCATACCGCCAAACACTGCAACTGAAAATCGTAATAAAGCAAATCAAAAGGCAATTATACCGCCAGCTTATAATGGCGTTAAAAATCAACAGGGGCGTTTGGCAAATTCAAATACACGATTTGCACGCGGAAAACGTGCCCCTTGGCAATATCGCCAACCACAATATTATGTGAATGATTGGCAAACTCGCAAATTAAGTACGCCGCCTAGGGGTTATCGTTGGGTTCGAAATGATGATAATCAATTTTTGCTTATTGCAATTGCAAGCGGGATAATTTCGCAAGTTTTTATAAATGAAAATAATAATAATTATCGCGTTTGGGGCTATGGCGAATATCTACCGCGCAAATATCGCAATAATCAATTTTATATAGATGATTGGGCAAATCGTGGCCTAAACCGCCCCCCAATTGGGCGAAGATGGGTTCATGTCCACCAGCAATATTTACTTATCAATATAAATGGCGGCCAAATTAGCGCTGTCATATCTGCAAACTAATTTTCTTCTGCCCCCAGAAGCCCCCACTGCTTACTCAAACATGCGGTGGGGGGCCCCCAAAAGAATGGAAACATAATCATGAAAATATTTAAAACCGCGCTTATACTAAGCCTATTAATCGGCGGCACACTGGTCAATGTTGCAACAATTGCCCCTGCTTTTGCTGATAGTGCAAATGAATTGAACCGCCAATCGCAACAATCATTAAAAATGCTTTTGCGTGATAATTCAGCCGCAAGAGATCTTGCCCGAACCGCCAAAGCAATTTTGATTTTCCCAAGGATTACAAAAGCTGGCCTTGTATTTGGCGCTGCATTTGGTGAAGGTGAATTAACCGAAAACGGAAAACCAACCGCATATTTTAATTCATTCACTGGCTCTTGGGGCTTGCAAGCGGGCGCGCAATCTTATGGTTATGTTGTCTTTTTGATGAATGAAAAGGCCGTTGATTATATTCATAATACTGATGGTTGGGAATTTGGTATTGGGCCAACAATCGTATTGGTTAATCAAGGAATGGCAGCAAACCTTTCAACCTCTACTGCGCAAGATGACGCTTATGCTTTTATTTATAATCAGCAAGGTTTGATGGCGGGTCTTGGTATTGAAGGCACAAAAATCACAAGAATTCATCCCAAAAAATAAATAACTCCGCCAACCTGCCCCTTCCATACAGGTTGGCTTTTATTTCGGAAAACAAGGATTATAGCTATGAAAGCCTTAGTATATTTAGGCCCCGGTCAAAAAGCCGTGCAAGAACGTGTGAAACCAAGTATCCAATTCCCAACCGATGCAATTGTAAAAATCACCAAGACCACAATATGCGGAACTGATTTGCATATTCTAAAAGGCGATGTTGCAACATGTGCCCCTGGAACAATTCTTGGCCATGAAGGCGTGGGAATTATTGAAGAAATTGGTTCAAGTGTTGGGAATTTTAAAATCGGCGACAGGGTTTTGATTTCTTGTATTACCGCTTGTGGCAAATGCGGTTATTGTAGGCGCCAAATGTATTCGCATTGCATAAATGGTGGCTGGATACTTGGCAATACAATTGATGGCACGCAGGCCGAATATGTTCGCATTCCATATGCAGAGACAAGCCTTTACCCAATTCCAAAAGGCGAAGATGAAGAAGCATTAGTAATGCTAAGTGATATATTGCCAACTGGCTTTGAATGCGGCGTCCTTAATGGGAAAATCAGCCCCGGTAGCAATGTTGCAATCGTTGGGTCTGGGCCAATTGGCCTTTCTGCGCTTTTGAGTGCGCAATTTTATTCGCCCGCAAAAATCATTATGATTGATCTGGATGATAATCGTCTTGAAATGGCGAAAAAATTTGGTGCAACCCATGTAATTAATAGTTCAGATGGCAAAACAGCACAAAAGCTTATGGAAATTACGAATAATATTGGGGTCGATACCGCAATAGAGGCCGTAGGAATTGGCGCAACATTCCAAATTTGCCAAGATATTATTGCCCCAGGCGGTACAATTGCAAATATTGGGGTTCATGGAAAGCCTGTCGACCTTCACCTTGAAACCCTTTGGAGCAAGAATATTTCAATCACCACGCGCCTTGTTGATACTTCAAGCACGCCAATGTTACTTGATGTTGTTGTGGCTAAAAAAATTGAACCCAAAAACCTTATAACCCATCATTTTAAATTTGATGAAATTCTCAAAGCTTATGAAACATTTGGGAATGCGGCAAAAACAAATGCGTTGAAGGTTATAATTTCAAACTAATTTATTGCCTTATTTAAAAATGCCAGTGAGATGAAAATCACTGGCATTTATTTTTATATTTTTTAAGCAACCGAATGAGAATTATTCAATTTTTCAATATCCTCATGTGATTGTTGTTTAATTTTATGGCTTGCAACTATTTCTGTAATCATATTTTTTAAAAGTTCTTTTGCCAAAATTATGTCTTGCGAACTTCCATTAGCCATAACAATGAATTTATCTGATTTAAGGGCATTTTCATAAACAATCACCCGATCTTTTGGGATACCCAAACTATAAAGCGCAGCAATAATTGCGCTTAGTCCACCAATAACAGCCGCTGATTCAAGGGCGGTAATAATTGTAACCGCAAAAAATCCCAATGCTATAATTGGCGCCGCTAATGTCGTAGTTACAAACATGCCAGAAGCAAATATTCCCCATAAGCCACCCCAAAAAGCGCCACGACTTCCCCAAAAGGCAACACGTTCGCCCATATTGTAAAAACCAATAACTTTTTCCGTTGGGTGATAACCTTGGCCAACAATACTAAGTGAATTCATATCAAGGCCAGCAAAATGCAATTTTCGAATTGCTTGCTCTGCGTCAATGTGGTTTTTAAAAACTGCTATGGCAATTTCTGGCTTATCTATAAGTTCGTTTTTCATTTTATCCAATTTCTGCCTTGCGAAAAATTTCGCAATTTTGGCGATTAGGAAATTATGAATGCGCCGCAAACCAGCAGCCGACAAGGTTCGGAAAATACCTAAAGATAATGAAGGCTTGCCAATAAATCCGCGATTATTATGGTTGCAAATGTTGTAAATGTATCGGCAACAGCAAATGGCATAATTAGCATTTCATTATGCCTTATTGCCCCGCATGTATAAACAACATTTGGAACATAGCCTTCACGTTCTGATTGCGTGGCATAAACCAATGGTGATTGTGAGCGTGCCAAAACTTTACTTGGGTCGCTTTTATCAAGTAAAACCGCACCAATGCAATATTTGCGAACCGGCCCTACTCCGTGCGTAAGAAGTAGCCACCCTTCATCTATCTCAATTGGCGCGCCACAATTTCCAATTTGAACAAATTCCCACGCATAATGTGGGGCAACAATTTCGATACCATCATCCCAATAAAATAAATTATCTGAATAAACTAAATATAGGTTTTCATTATCGCGCCGCGCAATCATTGCATATTTGCCATTAATCTTACGTGGGAAAAGCGCCATTCCCTTATTTATGGCCGCACTACCAAGAAGCGGCGTTAGCTTGAAACTTACAAAATCACTTGTTTGCATTAATTCGGAACGTATCATTCGACCGTCATAGGCCGTGAATGTGGCGCAATACGTAATTGTTTCGCCATCTTGAAATGTAACAAAACGTGCGTCTTCAATACCATTGCTTTGCGCAAGTGTAACTGGAAATATTACGCGTTCACTTATGTCGCTTGATGCATCAAAAGATAAATCAATTTCATCACCATTTTCACATGGCGCACGGCACTTAATGATTGGTAAAATTGCAAGCTTTGAAATTGGGTCAAGGCTTACGCGCCCATCTATCGCAATTGTTCCATTTCGAAAAGCAAGTGATGAAACATGCCCTTCACCCACCGCCCTTAAGCTTAGAATAAATCGCAACCCACCTGTTGGTGCGCTTGTTTGGTCAGGGTGTGCAATAATGCTTGGGTTAAATAATGCCGCCGCTTCATAGGCATATTCATTTAAAAAATATGCCCCAATTAATTGACGTTGCGTGTTGTTAAAATCATCATGGCTTTGAAATGCTTCTTCCATTTCATCGGCGCGCGCTTCAAACCTTGCAAGCAAATTACTATGCCGGCTTTGAAAATTTTCAAGCACATCGGCAAGAAGTATATTTGCATCATCAGAACCCAAACCCATAATTCTATCAACAATATGATTGGCCCGCTTTTTATCAGTTGGCATTAAATCACGCGGTTCAATTGCAGGTTTAAATGGGCGCAAAATTACGCGCGACGGGTCAGGACGAAGTGAAAGCTCTTGGCGTTTCAATATTTCTAATTGGGGCAATATTTTCCTTTTTTAATGCCTTTGGCATTATTTGTGCGAAAATGTTCATATCACACAAGCTTAATAGATAGGCGAGGACGGATTCGGCGCCACAATTTTCATTTACGCGGTCAACATGAAGGCCATCAAAACAAGCACCGCTTTTAGGGTCAATTAATGCAATCCCAAGATCATTTTTGCCTAAAAACCAACTAAAAGCCCTTTTTGCTTCTTCATACCAAAATTCATCATTGGTAATTTGATAGGCGCTTAGGCAAGCCGAGATGCTTGCTTGTGCTTCGACAGGTTGTTGATCAAATTTTGCGCTTGAAATTCCAGCCTCGAAAAACCCTTCGGTTGCATAGGGTCTAAAATTTGTATTTTTGCTTTTTTGAACATCCATAATGAATTTTAGCGTTTTCAAACCTGCCTCGATAAATTGCGGCATGTTTAGAAATTTGCCACTACAAATAAGCGCTTGCGAAAGGCGTGCATTCTCATACGAAAGACCTTTTTCAAACCAATACCAACCTTCTTTACTATTTTTTTCAAGATGAAACATAAGGCGCGTGGCAAGCATTTTGGCAAAAAACTTATCAATAGGATATGCTTCAAACCCCAATAAAGTAAATGCTATTGCGCGCGGCGAGGTAAAATCAATAACCGATTTATAGGCTTCATTGAATAAATTTTTGGCCCAATTTTTTTGTGAATCATCAATGCCATTCTTGGCACAATTACCAAGTGCCCAAAGTGTTCTACCATGGCTATCTTCTGATCCCATATCTTCTAACCAATTACGGCTAAAGCTCATGAAATTACGAAATCTGCCTGTATCTTTATTCCATGCATGTTGAACAAAAGAGGAAAAAGTGCCTGCTTTTACAATATTTGGAAGGTTAGCTTCGTTAAGCTGGCAAGATAATAATAAAGCACGCGCATTATCATCAACGCAATAACCGTGTGAGCGGTCAGGGATACGATATATTGCATGCTGTATTATCCCTGTATCATCACACATTTCGCTTAAATGGTCAGTTTTAATTCTTGGAAGTTCAAGCGGGGATTTTTCGTAATTAATCCTGAAATCTATAACAGAATTATAAATAACAGCCCTTTCAAAGACTTTCATATAATCTTGTGCAATGCATGGCCAAATCATTGCGCGCCCTGCGATAAAGGCGGTTTTTCTTATTTTATTTCGTCTTTTTTCATCTTTTAGGATTTTTGAAACTTCGCGGCCAATCGCATGTGAATCATTAAAGGGGACAAGAATTCCGCGATCGCCATCAAGCAATTCTTTTGCGTGCCAATATGGTGTCGAAACAACCACATTTCCCAATCCAAAACTATAAGCCAAAGTTCCAGATGTCATTTGTGCTTCGTTCAGATAAGGCGTTATATAAACATCGCACGCACTTAAATATTCTACCAATTTTTTAAGATTTACAAATTCATCAATGAAAATAACATTTTCTGAAACACCTAAATCAGCGGCTTTTTTGATTAATTCATTCCTATATTTTTCGCCTTCATTGCGAACTAAATTTGGATGCGTAGCGCCCAAAACTATATAGGTTGCATTGGGGCAAGATTTTAAAATTTGCGGCATTGCATCAATAACCAAATCAATGCCTTTGCTGGCAGATAAAAGGCCGAAAGTTAAAATAATGGTTTGATTATCACGTCCCAAATTATGTTTGGCAATTTCGGGTTCTATAAATTCTAAATCAGGGATGCCATGTGCAATTACTTCTATCTTATCAGCCTTAACGCCATAAATTTCTTGTAAAATATTGCTGCCCTTTTGTGCCATGACAATTAATTTAGCCGAGGCTTTGATTATTCTTTGGAAAACCTCGGAATATTTTGGTAGTGGGTTTTCAATTATTGTATGTAATGTGGTGACAATTGGTATTTTAAGGCTATCTAAAAGTAATAAAATATTTTCACCTGCCTCGCCACCAAATATGCCAAATTCATGTTGAAGGCATACAATTTCAAACCCATTATTATTAATAAAATTTGCAGCTTTTAGATAATCGCTTTTAATATCTGAATGAATTTCAAATATCACTTTTTCAGGGTAATCATATGATTGCCCGCTATCCGTCATTGCAAAAACTGATGTATTAAGGTTCAGATTTTCTGATATTGCGCTTTCAATATCATTTGTGAAAGTAGCGATGCCGCATCGCCTTGGTAACGAATTACCAATAAAGGCGATTTTTTTTATTTTGTTCATTTAATTGCCTTGCTTGCAAAACTTGATTTAACTATCTTCTTCTTTCATCTCTGATAGAGTTTGGAAGAATTTTTCATTTTTCTTATTTTCGATTTTTTTATCGGCTTCACTGCGGTCTGGATTATTATCTTTATCGGTAATGATATCTTTGACTTTTCCCATTGCACTTTGTGCCGCGCCTACAAATTGGTCTTTTGCGCCATCAATCTGCATTTTTTCAGAACCGATAACTTTACCAACAGATTTCGTTATTGCTCCACGAACAACTTTGGCTTTTCCATAAATAATATTCTTATCCATAACGCGCTCCTTTTTAGAATTTTCATCAAAAACATTACGCGCCCTTGTCTATGTAAAAACAACATGGGGAAACTACTTAGTCACGTACCTAGGTGATTTCCGATACTATTTAGACCAACGCATGTGACTATGTTTTGTTTTATGGATAAAATAAATAAAACCGTGATTTATGAAGATGTTTCAGACTTAGTTATTAACGAAGTTTCGCCCTACCCTTTGCTTTTTAATACCATTTTTAAAACCAAAACATGGGGCGGGCGCAAAATTAGTAATTGGGTTAAAAGCCCAATGCCTGATGGAAAAATTGGCGAAGCATGGCTGTTAAGCGATAGAAATGACGCACAAAGCATTGTTCAAAACGGAAGTTTAAAAGGCAAATCTTTAGGTGAAATAATCAAAAACTTCCCTAAACTAATCCTTGGTAAATTTAGTGAAGAATTTAAACAATTTCCCCTTTTGATTAAAATTTTAGATGTGAAAAAGAATTTGTCACTTCAAATTCACCCTTCAGAAAAAAATATTGCGCTTATTCCCAATGGGGAAAATGCGAAAACAGAAGGGTGGGTAATTTTAGAAGCAAAAGCAAAAAGCAAAATATTTGCCGGCCTAAACCCAAATATAAATGACAACAATCTTCGAAATATAAATAAGAAAAATATCGACAAATTTGTCCCAAGTTTTAAGGCAAAGCCCGATCAAGCAATATTTTTAAATTCTGGGACAATTCATTCGGCGCAAAACAATATTACAATGCTAGAAATTCAACAAAATAGCGATGTTACTTTTCGCCTTTTTGACTGGGGACGTATTGATATAGAAACAAATAAGCCGCGCCCACTGCAAATTGAAAATGCAATTAAATGTATTGATTTTGAACAAGGTAAAATTGCACCCATAAAGCCAAAAATCGAAGTTGTTTTTCCAATATTACGCGAACAAATTTTCAATTGCCCCTTTTTTATAGTTTGGCGCATTAAAGCAAGCCATATATTTAAAATTGGGGAAGTTGATGCGCCAACCATAATCTTTTGCCTAAAAGGCAAGGGAACAATTAAATATCGCAACATTGACCAAAAAGTTCAAAAAGGAAATCTAATCTTACTTCCATCTTCACTTGGAATATCCACATTCAACCCAAAGGGAAGCGCCACAATTATAATTATAAAAATTCCTGTTAATTAGCTTACTATTTTAGTTTTGGTTTATCTAAATATATTTGGCCAAATTACGCCAATTTTCGCTAAAGTTACAATAGAAATATAGCAGTTTTCCTTGAATTCGTAATTTACCTCAAAATTTCATTCAAAATTTTTGCCAATCTTACACCCGCTTTCTCCATCTGGATTTTGGAAATATTTGAGGCGTTGGTTTCGTAGTCTGGGGTTAGTTTGATTGTGGTGGTTTTGTTTTCGGCGTCGCAATGTGGGGTTGTTGTTCCTAAATTATAAGCGGCATTTTTTGAAAGCTCGAATGAATCGGCGGCCCAATCTTTTGGTGTTTCAGTTTGCCAATCTTTGATTTGTTGTTCGGTAATTTCATCATGCAAAATCTTTGCATAATCAGCAGGTGCAGCGCCTTTGGTTAAAAGATAAACCGCCTGATAATCCCAAAAACCATGAAGGCGCATTGGGTCATGGCTTGTTGGGGCAACCCAAACGCAATTGCCGCCATGATCGTCATTATCCGAAGTATGGAGTGGTTGATGAATATCACCAACAAAATGGATTAGAAATTTTAGCGCAAATACTTGCTCTTGCACGCTAGTTTTTGGGTCGGCAAGTTCGGCAGTGAATTGGTTGATTTTATTAACAATGCAATCTTGCGCAGGCGCGCCAAGGCTTGCGACACCACCTTTTAAATCAACAATTGGGCAGATTTTTTCTTCTTCAGATTCAACCATTGCTTTATCGCCATTTGTTGAAAGTGGAATATCAACAAAATGCCATTCGCGCGTTCCAATATATGATGCACCATCTGGGCGCCCTGCCTCGCGATATTTATCGGCCCATACCGAGCGGGATACAAAATCTGTTTGTGTTAAAGTATCTGTATCTTGTGCAAGGATTGCTTGGGCTTTTGCTTGCGCTTCTGGGGTAAGGTATGAATATGCAAGGGCGGCAATGATTTGATGCCCTGGATCACTCCAAGCGAAGGCGTTCTGGCAATTCAAAGCGCCAATTGAAAACGCGATTGCCAGTACGGAGCGTTTCCCGAATAGTGTGAAGCGGTTTTCGGTTAAGAAACGCGACCAACAAAGGAATCTAGTGCCCAGTTTTTTGATTGCCATTTATATCTCCATGCATATTGTCAAAAGCGCAATAATCTATAGGAATAGTTGGCGCAAATGAAATTTATTTAGAAAATGACCGATAAGCCAAATCACGAAAAATACATGCAAATCGCCCTCGAGCTTGCAAAACAGGCGCAAGAAATTGGCGAAGTGCCAATTGGCGCTTTAATTGTTGATGAAAATGATGAAATAATTGCCGAAGGTTTTAATCGCCCCATTGCCGAACATGACCCTAGTGCACATGCCGAAATAATTGCAATTCGCAATGCCGCGAAAAAACTTGAAAATTATCGTACCAAACCGAATTTACGCCTTTATGTAACCCTTGAACCCTGCACAATGTGCGCAGGCGCAATTTCATTTGCACGTATCGAACATGTGATTTTTGGCGCTTATGATAAAAAGGGCGGGGCAATTGTAAATGGGGCGCTTTTTTTTGAAAGTGAAAACTGTCATTTTCGTCCAAAAATTACGCATGGCATACTCGAAAATGAGTGTTCGGTGATTTTAAAAGAATTCTTTGCAAAAAAAAGACGAAAAATAGGTTGAAACCTTCGCAAATCACCCCAAATTATTAATAAATGCGTGATAAAAGCAAAATGCACTTGCATATTATTCACAGATTGCGGACAATGAGCCATGAAATTTGTTTTAAGAAATGCAAATATCAATGATATAGAAGGTCTTGCGGTCTGCTATTGCAATTGTATGCTTGATACTTATCAATCCATCATCCCGTCTGAAGCGCTTGAAGAAATTAATATTCAAAAAGCGGTAAAGAAGTTTCGCAACGAATTTGTTGAGCAAATCGCTGATTCTGATAAATCGATTTTCATTATTGAAAATGAAGATCGTTCAATTACTGGCTTTTCAATTGCTGGCGCGGCAAAGACACGTTCGGCAAAAACTTTGGGCGATGGTGAAATATTCTTGCTTCATGTTGACCCCGAACATCAAGGTTATGGCCTTGGGAAAGCTTTAATGCTTGCTAATGCGCGTTGGCTTATTAGCCGCGGCCTATTCACTGGCGGTGTGTGGGTTCACGAGGCGAATGATATTGGCATTCGTTTTTGCGAAGATTTGGGCGCACGTATTAATGGCAAAAAACGCAAAAGCAAAAATAATTATACCCATAATTTGGTTGCAATGTGCTGGGAAGATTTTTCACAAGTCGCCCAATTAGAAGCAGAAGTACCAAATTGGGGTGGGTATGAGAGATAGGGGTTCAAGTTTCCACCCTCCTCGCTTCGCTCGTCACTCAGAAACTTGGTTTTAAGCGGACATTAAAAAATAAAAAGCGTGGTTTTTATTTTTTAATGACTTTATTGTTTTGAAAATTTGCCATAGCAAATTTTTTATTAGAACAAATGAAAGTTGGTTTTTTGTTCTAATTCTAATAATTTAACTTTAATATCAATACCGCCGCCAAAGCCTGTCATTGTGCCGTTTTTGCCGATTACGCGGTGGCAGGGGATTATTATTGCAATTGGGTTTTTATTATTGGCTTGGCCTACTGCGCGTAATGCTTTGGGTGAACCCGCCCGATTGCATTGTTCTTGATAGGAAATAGTTTCGCCATAGGGGATTTTTCGTAATTCATCCCATGACGCCTTTTGAAAATCCGTTCCTTCATATAGCAATTGCAAATGATCAAAGGCATTTTTCGAACCATTAAAATATTCATCCAATGCGTTTTTGATTATAAGGCTTAATTGGCTTTGGATTAATTCAATTTCTTTATCGATAAGCGATTTTGGCAAATCAAATCTATTCTCACCAAAATGCAATGAATAAATCACGCCATTTTCATCAAATAAAAGACTTAAAGCGCCAATTGGCGAATTATAATTTGCACAAAGAATCTGCTTCATAGAACAAAGCTAGAACAATCTTGCATATTTTGCAATTGCCAAAACCAAAATTGCCGAGCCGCCCATTGCAATTAATGCATATTGCAAACCATGCGGCGTATTAAGAAAATCCCAATGTCCAAAATTCATACCAAAAATTGATGAGATCAAAGTCGCAGGGGCAAAAAGCAATGTCACAACCGCCATAAAATTTAATGCCCGCGATTGCCGCGCACCAACAAGGCCCAAGGTCGCATCTAAAAGGAAAGTCAAATCATTTGATTGCGCTTCGCATTGTCTTTGTAATGTCGAAATATCAAGCAAAAAGCTTTTTAGTTTTTTTGCATCAATTCCATGCTCTGTAGCTTTTTGCAAAAGAAAATTAATTGCCCGCCCTAAATCAACGAGACAATCACGCGAAAGTGCAAGGTTTGCACCCAATGCACCAAGTTTGCGTAACCTTGGTTCGGCCTTTAAAATCCGCCTATCGGCAATCGCTGGAAGTGAAACTACATCAAGTTCAATTCCAATTCGCGCCAATAATTCAGACTGACGCTCTATAATAGCTTCAATAATTAGTAAAAGCGCATCTGTGGCTGTTTTTGCGCCAATTATTCGTGTTGACGCGCGGTTTTTACCAACTTCAAGCGCACGTAAAGGCGTTTCATGAAAACTAATCAAAGTGCGCGGCGTCAAAACAAAGCCAAGATATGATCTTTTATGCCCAATCTGATTTTCAGGGGTTTTTGTAAGGCGCGATGGAATAGAAACCCCAATATATAAATGCCCATTTTCTTCATAAAATCTTGAAGAATCTTCAAGGGCGCGCATTTCATATTCGTTGATAATATCAATGCCAAAACGCGTCTCGACCGCTTTTTCTTCTTCGCGGTTTGGGGCAATTATATCAATCCAAAGATTATCCAAACTTTGGATATTATCAATGCCTTCAAGGATTTTATCGGGCGCTTTGGATTGATAGCATTTAATTGTCAAAACTAATTTTTCCCGCGTTTTAATTCTTTTTGCCCAATATCTTTGCGATAAAACAAAGATGGCGCATTGATTTTTCCAATCGCATCATAGGCATAATCAAGGGTTTTTTGCAAATCAGGCCCGCAAGAAGTTACATTCAAAACCCGCCCACCATTGGCGCGCAAAATATTATTCTCATCCAATTTTGTGCCAGCATGGAAGATTATTGTATTTTCATCAATGGCACTATCCAAGCCTTCGATAATGCCATTTTTTTCATATGAATCAGGATAGCCATTAGCCGCCATAACAATAGTTGCCGCGCTTTTTATTTGCGGATTTATTGAAAGTTTTGCATTATCGCCATTGGCAATATCAAACAAGCATTGGGCAAAATCATCACCCAAGAATTGCATCAAAATTTGGCATTCGGGGTCACCAAAACGGCAATTATATTCAACAACGCGCGGCACATTATTTTCAATCATAAGGCCAACATATAAAACCCCATTATACGGGTTATTTTCTTTTTTCATGCCTTCAATTGTTGGCATAACAATTTCACACATAACACGCGTATGGATATTTTCATCAACCAAGCCAGTTGGGGCATAAGCGCCCATACCGCCCGTATTTGGCCCCAAATCATCATCAAAAGCACGTTTATGATCTTGGCAAACAGGAAGCGCGATTGCACAATTTTCATTGCAAAGAACAAAAAAACTTGCTTCCTCGCCATGCATAAATTCTTCGATTACAACTTCATTTGACGCATCGCCAAACTTGCCCGAGAGCATTTCATCAAGCTCAGTAAGTGCAGTCGGCAAATCGGGCGCAATAATAACCCCCTTACCCGCCGCAAGGCCAGAAGCCTTTAAAACATAGGGCGGGGAAAGCCCCATAATAAATTCGCTTGCATCCTCAAGATCGGTGAAAACGCCATATTTTGCGGTTGGAATATTATGGCGCGCCATAAAATCTTTCGAAAATGCTTTTGAGCTTTCAAGTTGTGCGGCCGCTTGTGATGGGCCAAAGGTTGCTATATTTAATGCGCGAAGCCTATCTGCCAAACCCATTGAAAGTGGGATTTCAGGGCCAACAACCACTAAATCAATTTTCTCATCTTGGGCAAGTTTGATAAGCCCATCAATATTGTCAGCAGCAATTTGCGCGCATTTTGCAATTTGCGCAATGCCAGGATTACCAGGGGCACAAAGCAAATATTCAACTTTTTTTGATTTTGAAAGCCGCCAAACCAATGCATGTTCACGACCACCACCACCAATTACTAAAACCCGCATCTTGCCACTCCGATTAATGCGCGTGACTTAGCGGCTTTATTGGGAAAATTAAAGCGAAAATGACTGTCAGAATAGATTTTTCCAAGCTTTAAAATGCTGACATTTTCACAACTTCTCCTTCCCAATTATTGGGAAGGTGGCGGCGAAGCCGTCGGAAGGGTAAGCGGTTTTGTAAAAACCGCTTTGCCGTTAGGCAAAAACAAAAAGCATTGTCATTTGCCGAAAGGTTTTACCCCTCAGTCGCTTCGCGACAGCTCCCCAATAATTGGGGAGCAGAAACATTTACCACAAATTATTTCCCCATCTAAAATATAGTAAATGTTAGTAATTTTTCAAAAACTCAATTAATGAAATATCGGCGGGTGGAACTTTGAGGGTGCAAATTTCATCAATTGTGCAGAATTTTAATTCTTGACCTTCAAGCGCCTTTGGTTCGCCAACCCATTTTTTTAATTCCCATAAAGGCATAAGAAGATGGAATTTTTCGTAATTATGGGATGCAAAGCATAATGGTTTTAAATCATCGGCCTTGGCGATTATTCCCAATTCTTCATTAAGCTCTCGGATTAATGCAACCTCTGGCATTTCGCCGCTTTCAACCTTGCCCCCTGGAAATTCCCAATAGCCACCATATTCCTTATCAATCGGTCTTTTAGCCATCAAAACCCGATTTTGATCATCAATCATAGCAACAGCAGCAACAAGGAGGAGTTTTTTGGTCATTAGCTTCTATAATCGCCATTTATTGAAATATATCCATGCGTTAAATCGCAAGTATAGGCAGTAAATTCACTTTTCCCCATGCCAACATCGACAAAAATTTCAATATCCGTGCCAGCCATTAATTTATTGATTTCGCCTTCATCATAAATTGCCGCGCCGCCATTTTTTGCAACCCATTGACCACAGAATTTGATTGATAATTTATCGGCATTAATGGGTTCAAGGCATTTACCAACCGCCATTGCCACCCTGCCCCAATTTGCATCGCCACCTGCAATTGCGGTTTTTACAAGTGGTGAATTGGCAATTGCCATTGCAATAATTTTCGCAGATGACACTGAAATTGCACCCGCAACTTTCACCTCAATAAATTTTTGCGCCCCTTCACCATCTTTGACAACTTGAAGCGCCAAATCAAGCATACATTCGTTTAAGGCATCGGCAAAAACCCTTGAGGCCGCGCTATTTTCAACAATTTCATTACCCGCTTTATTGGTCGCAAAAACCAATAAAGTATCAGATGTTGAAGTATCTGAATCTACCGTAATCGCGTTAAATGTGGTTTCAACATATTGTGAAACCATTTTTTGCAAAAGCGCTGATGAAATTTTGGCATCGGTAAAAATATAGACAAGCATTGTTGCCATATTAGGCGCAATCATGCCCGAACCTTTGGCGATGCCTGCGATATTTATTTTTTGACCGTCAATTTCAATTGTTTTGCCAAAACCTTTGATGAAAGTATCAGTTGTTGCAATCGCTTTGGCAAGTTTTTCCCAATTAGGTTTTGATAAATTAGGCCAAATCGCATCAAGTTTTGAAGAAATTAAATCCGCCGCAACAGGAACACCAATCACCCCAGTTGCTGATAAAAATATATTTTCTGGTTTTGCGCCAGAAAGTTCACAAAATTTTGCCAAAGTTGCATCATTTTTTGCAATTCCCGCCGCGCCCGTAAACGCATTGGAATTACCCGCATTAACCACAAGTCCTTTTGCCAAACCCGATTTTAATGCGCCAATGCACCAATCAACATCGCAAGAACGTGTGTTAGATTTTGTCAAAGCGCCGCCAACAGATGCGCCATCTTCAAAACTAACAACAATCAAATCATCACGATCTGATTTATACATTCCAAGTGAATAAGTTGCAGCATTCATGCCAGCAATATTTGGAAGCAAAGGAAATGAAGCGGGCGCCAATGGCGAAATTGCAAGTTGTTTCATGCCACCCAATTATCGAAAAATATCAAGATTTCAAACATTTTTAGCGCCAATCTTTAATTTATATCAAAATATGTCGCTTTTTTGCATAAAAACTATGCGCAAAACAGTAAGCAGACTTACCAAATCGTTGACTAAAGCCGCTTTCATTCCTAATTGCACATCATAAGTTTTTCGTTATCGCCAATGATTGCAAATTCCATGCAATCGGGGCATTAGCGCATTGATAAATTATTCGTAAAGTTCAAAATATGTTAAATGCAATTAAAAAAATCTTTGGCACTTCTAATGACCGTAAAGTCAAATCACTTTTACAACGTGTTGAACAACGTATCACCCCTTTAGAAGCAGGGCTTAAAAAATTATCTGATGCCGAACTTGCGGCAAAAACGGGATATTTCAAAGAAAAATTGGCGCAAGGCGCAAAACTTGACGATATTTTGGACGAAGCATTCGCAGTTGTGCGTGAGGCTGCCTTTAGAACTTTGGGGCAACGTCATTATGATGTGCAGCTTGTGGGCGGCATGGTTCTTAATTCTGGTGCGATTGCTGAAATGCGTACTGGTGAGGGTAAAACCTTGGTGGCAACTGCCCCTGTTTACCTTAATGCCCTTACTGGAAAAGGCGCACATGTTGTAACCGTGAATGATTATTTGGCAAAACGTGACGCAACTTGGATGGGTCAAGTTTATGGCTTCCTTGGAATGGAAACTGGTATTATTGTTCCAGGGCTTGAAGATTATGTTCGCCGCCAAGAATATGCAAAAGACATTACTTATGCGACCAATAATGAATTAGGTTTTGATTATTTACGCGATAATCTAAAATATTCCCTCGATGAAATGAGCCAACGCGGTCATAATTTTGCAATCGTCGATGAGGTTGACTCAATTCTTATCGATGAAGCGCGTACACCGCTTATTATTTCTGGCCCAACCGATGATAAATCTGACCTTTATCGCAAAGTTGATGAACTTATTTATTCACTCGATAAAGAAGATTATGAGCATGATGAAAAGCAAAAATCGGCTGTCTTTACTGAACGCGGTTCTGAACATATCGAAGAATTATTGCAACAAGCGGGTCTATTAGAAGGCTCACTTTACGAGATTGCCAATACTTCAATTGTTCACCATGCCAATCAGGCATTGCGCGCCCATGTTCTTTATCAACGCGATAAAGATTATATCGTCAACAATGATGAAGTTGTTCTTATTGACGAATTCACAGGCCGTATGATGACAGGTCGCAGGCTTTCAGAAGGCTTACACCAAGCCATCGAAGCCAAAGAGCACGTTAATATCGAACCTGAAAACCAAACTTTGGCATCAATCACATTCCAAAATTATTTCCGTCTATATGAAAAACTTGCTGGCATGACCGGTACGGCACAAACCGAAGCGGCGGAATTTGAAGGCATTTATAATCTTCAAGTTATTGAAATCCCAACCAATCGCCCGGTTCAGCGTATTGATGATAATGACCTTGTCTATCAAACCGAAGCGGCAAAACACCGTGCGATTGTTAAAGATGTTGTGGCAACCCACACATTGGGGCAGCCAATATTGGTTGGTACTGCATCAATTGAAAAATCAGAAGAGATTTCTGAACTTCTTAAATCCCAAGGCATTCCACACAATGTTCTTAATGCCCGCTATCATGAAACAGAGGCGGAAATTATCGCGGATGCGGGCGTTCCGGGTGCGGTGACAATTGCTACTAACATGGCAGGTCGCGGTACCGATATTCAGCTTGGCGGTAATTTGGAAATGCGCCTTCACAAAAAACAGCGTGAGCGCGAGGCTGCATGGGGTCGCCCAATGACCCATGATGAAATTGAAAAATTAAAGGGTGAAATCCTTCCTGAAATTGAAGCGGCAAAACAAAAAGCCCTTGAATTAGGTGGTCTATATGTTTTGGGTACAGAGCGCCATGAAAGCCGCCGTATCGATAATCAGCTTCGTGGTCGTACAGGTCGTCAAGGTGACCCTGGTCGGTCGCGCTTCTATCTTTCTGCCGAAGATGACTTATTGCGTATTTTTGGCGGCGATAGATTCAAAAACATCATGAGCGCGATGAAGCTTGACGAAGATGAGCCAATCGAAGAGCGCATGATGAATAAAGCGATGGAAATTGCGCAAAAACGCGTTGAAGCACGCAATTTCGAAATCCGCAAAAACCTATTGAAATATGATGATGTTATCAATGATCAACGTAAGCAAATCTTTGAAGAACGCAAAGAATTTATGCGTGATGAAGATGTTTCTGAAACTATTGATAATATGCGCCTTGATACGATTGATGAGATTTGCGATCGTTTCATGCCGGCAAAACTTCTTCCTGAGCAATGGGATGCAGATGGCCTTCATGATGCCGTAAAAGAAGTTTTGGCACTTGATTTACCAATCCATGACATGATTGCCGCCGAAGGTATTGATGACAAAGACATTCGCGAACAAATCACCAAAGCTGCCGATGATTTATGGAATCAAAAAGTTTCATTAATTGGCGACGCAAAGGCGCGCGAAGTTGAAAAAGAAATCCTACTTCGCACAATTGACCATAAATGGCGTGAGCATTTGGTAACGGTTGATCATTTACGTTCAGTTATCCACCTTCGTGGCTATGGACAACGTGACCCATTGATTGAATATAAAACCGAAGGCTTTACATTATTCCAAACTATGCGTGATGAAATGCGCAATGACGTTACAAAAATCCTTCAAAATATTCAGGTTATGAACCAACCAGAACCACAACCCGAAATAGTGCAATTTAACCCACAAGATATGGGTGCAAATATCGGTGATGGTTTTAAATCTAACCCACAATTATTTGCAAGCCATCCAAATCCTGAAACTGGTTTGGATGAAATGGGCGATACGCAAGATGATTTGGTTCATTCACCAGAAGGCCCAATGCCACGCGCATGGCTTGAAACCCCACGCAATGGTGATTGTCCGTGCGGGTCTGGTAAAAAATTCAAGCATTGCCACGGAAGACTGGCTTAGTAATTTTAAAAGATAGATTTCAAAACGGCGAAACACAAAGTTTCGCCGTTTTTTATGCATTAAACAGGCGTAAATTGTGCTTTCACTTTAGCAAAAAGCCATATACAAGGCCGTAATGGAGATTATTATGAGCAATCCTGATTGGAAAAAAGTAGAAGCGCATTTAAACAAAACTTTTGGCGGCAACGAATTAAAACTTAAAGCCCGCAAAGGTAATGATGATTCAGTCGAAGTATATAAAGGCGACGATTTCCTTGGCCTTGTTTATATTGACGAAGATGAAGGCGAAACTTCTTATATTTTCGAAATGGCAATTCTTGATATAGATTTAGAGGGTTAATATCAAACAAAACCCATTTAATTCAAATTGAATTACAGAGTTTTAAGGGTTTGGAAACATTTTTTTAACCATAATTGCCACAAACACGCCCTAATTAGTTATTAGGGTGTTCCTAAGTAAATATCTGACGCAATTCAAAGGTTTTAAAATGGATCAATTCTCATTCGTCGCACTTTTTATGCGTGCCGATATAATCGTAAAAACTGTCATGATTGGCCTTGCGCTTACTTCGGTTTGGTCGTGGGCGGTGATGGTTGATAAGGCATTTGCGGTTAAACGCCTTGAAAATGGGGCGCGCCTTGTTGAAAATGCGCTTGCTGATGGGCGATCTAATGAAATCATCGAAGAATTAAGTAAAAAGGGTGATTCAACTGCGCGCATTATTGCAATTGGCCTTAATGAAGCGCGCGCGGCACGCCGCACTGGCGCAATGAATGAAGGCGCCGCAACCCTTGCCATTGAGCGTATGGAGCGCGTCATGAGTGCGCAAACCACGCGCGAACTTTCAAAAGCAGAGCGTGGGCTTGGGGTTTTGGCAACAATTGGTTCATCGGCAACATTTGTTGGTCTTTTTGGAACGGTTTGGGGCATTATGAATTCATTTCGCTCAATCGCCGCATCCCATGACACAAACCTTGCCGTCGTTGCCCCTGGCATTGCCGAGGCTTTGTTTGCAACCGCAATGGGCCTTGTTGCCGCTATTCCTGCGGTAATATTTTACAATTGGCTTACAGGCTCAATTGACAGATATTCAACCCGCATAGAGGCTTTGGTTGATGATGTAATTGCACGCGCTTCACGCAAATTTTATGATGGTGCACAATAATGGCGGGCGGCCTAAGAACACGGCATGGTAAGCGCAGACGTCGCCTTATGGGCGAAATCAACGTTACGCCATTTGTTGACGTTACATTGGTGCTCTTGATAATTTTCATGGTTGCCGCACCATTATTAACCGTTGGTGTTCCCGTTGACTTACCTAAGACAGAAGCAAAATCATTACCCAATGATCAAGAACCAATAAGCATAACAGTTTTAAATGATGGGCGCATTTTCCTTCAAAAAAGCGAAACCCAATTTGATAATTTATTGCCACAAATTCAGGCCATAGCAGGTAATTCATTTGAAAGAAGAATTTTCATTCGCGCCGATGGTGAGGCAGCGTATGGAAAAGTCATGCAAGTTATGGCGCGTGTTAATGCAGCCGGTTATCGCAATTTAGGTTTGGTCACTGATCCAATTACAAAATGAGATTGAAAGAATTAAATTCTTGGATAATTTCACTCGGCCTTCATGGAATATTATTTATGGCCGTTATTTTCACTTGGAAAACCAATAAAATAATAAATCCCGACCCTTCAATTTCGGTCGATATAATTGCCGAACATGCCGAAGATATTGGCAATTCTGCACAAATGGCAGATCAGCAAAACCAATTATCGCAAGAAGAAAACCAAACAACACCGCAATCACAAACCGCAGAAACAACACCGCCCCCACCGCCGCCAGAACCAATATTGCAGCCATCACCAAAACCAATTGAGAATACAGCGCCAAAACCTTTGGAGGCTTTAAAGGCATTAATTTCAAAGCCGCAGTCAAAACCTGTGCCAATTACGCCGCAACCAAAGCAAACGCCAATTCAAAAACCGCCACAAACGCAAGCACAAATTCAACAGCCTATAAAAAAAGCAATTACGCCGCCGCAAAAGCAAATAAGTAAATTGCCAATTCCAAATGATAATATTGATTATCGCTTTGATATACCTGCGGCGCAAAAATCATCATCGGGTGTAAATTCTGGCGTTAAAAATGCACCGCGCATGACTGCTTCTGGTCAAACCTCAAAAGGGCAAGGGCAAGGCGCGGGTAAAAAACTGCAATCAAGCCTTGAAAATGTATTGCGTGACCAAGTTAAAAGATGCTGGGTTGAACCTGCCGATTTATCAGATCCACAAAGTCTTTTGGTTGAATTACAAATTGAACTTAATGAAAATGGTACATTACTAAGGCCACCAAAATTAAAATATCCAAATTCTAAATCCGGCGCGAGTGCATCATTATTAGTTGCGATAGACAATGCAATTCGTGCAACAAAACAATGTGCACCCTATGTTTTGCCGCCCGATAGATATGCAGAATGGCAAAATTTCACTTTTCGCTTTGACCCACAAAAATTACGTCATTAAATGTTTGTAAGACATAAATATTTAAGAATTACGCCTCAAAATCGCCCAGTTTCTGCTTTAACAAAAATATTTTTTAAGAGCCGCAAAATATGAAGACATTAAAATTCCTTATACTTTCTATATTAGGGCTTATTTTTTGCTTTACCGAAGCCAATGCACAATTGGTGGTTAATGTGACCGAAGGGCAAAAGAAACTTATGCCAATTGCGATTGCCGATTTTGGCGGTCCAAAGGGCGCCGATATTGCAAGTGTTGTAAGAAGTGATTTAGACCGAAGTGGCTTGTTTAATGTCCAAGATCCAAAAAGCTTTATTTCAAAAAATTATAATGTAAATCTTACGCCAAAATTTGCCGATTGGCGCGCAATCAATACCGAAGCTTTGGTAATTGGTGAAGGAGCACAGAGCAAGAATATTTTAAAAGTTGAATTCAGGCTTTGGGATATTTATGGCGAAAGCCAAACTCTGGGTCTTGAATTTTCTTCAACAGATGAAAATTGGCGCCGAATTGCCCATAAAATTGCCGATGCAATCTATAAACGCCTTACAGGCAATACAGGAATGTTTGATAGTCGTGTGGTCTATGTTTCCGAAAGCGGCCCTAAAACCAACCGTGTAAAACGCCTTGCCCTCATGGATCAAGATGGCGCAAACCCAAGCTATCTTACCGATGGTAGCGAAATGATTTTAAACCCACGCTTTAATGCAACTGGGCAACAAATTGTATATTCAGCCCTTACCGATAATGGTATTCGCCTTTGGGTTTTTGATATTGAAACAGGGCGTAAAGAAGCAATAACAGGTGTTGGCAATATGGTTTTTGCGCCGCGCTTTTCACCTGATGGTCAATCAATTGTCTTTTCATCTGAAAGTAATGGTAATATCGATATTTGGGCAAAAAACCTTAAAAATGGTGGTTTGCAGAAATTAACTTCGGATGCATCAATCGATACCTCCCCTGCTTTTTCGGCCGATCAAAAACAAATTGTTTTCACTTCAGATAGATCAGGCAGCCCACAAATTTATAAAATGAATTCTGATGGCTCAAATGCAAAACGTATAAGTTTTGGACAGGGGCAATATTCAACCCCAGTTTGGGCAAATACTGGCGATTTAGTTGCCTTTACAAAACAAATTAATGGGCAATTCCAAATTGGAATTATGAAAAGCGATGGCAGCGGGGAAAAAATCCTAACCTCCGCCTATTTAGTTGAGGGGCCAAGTTTTTCGCCAAATGGACGTGCAATTATTTTTGAAAAAGAAGATAGCCCCGGAAGCCAACCTGCTTTATGGACTATTGATATTGATGGTTCAAACCTTAGAAAATTGACAAATAATTCTTATAGTTCTGACCCAACATGGTCACCAATGTTAGAATAGGAAAGCAAAATGAAAAAAGCTAAACTCATTACTATTATGGGGGTTTTACCATTTTTAGCACTTGGCGCATGTGCCACCAAGGGTGACAAAAATGTATCCGCACCGATTGTTGCCTCCAATGAAGCACAGCCAATTGAAATGCCTGCACCGCCACCTGCCCCAATTACAAATGCAAATGTTGATGCATCCGCAAGCACAAGTATGGATTATGCCGCAGGTTCAAATAAAGGTTTTGAAGAAACTGCATCACGCTCAAGACTTAGTATAATTGATATTGGCGACAGGGTTTATTTTGAAACTGATTCATATATTCTAACCGCAAAAGCGCGCGAAATACTTGCAAAACAGGCCAATTTCATTATGGCGCGCCCAAATTCCAAAGTTCTTATTGCGGGAAATTGTGATGAACGCGGAACACGCGAATATAATATTGCCCTTGGTGCAAGACGTGCCAATAGTGCGCGTGACTATCTTGTAAGCCTTGGCGTTAATTCATCGCAAATTTCAACCGTATCTTATGGTAAAGAGCGACCACTTGATGCGCGCCCTTCAACTGATGGCTGGGCGGTAAATCGCAACGCACATACCAAAATCCAATGAAGGGGTTTGTACAATGAATTTGCGTAAGTTTTTGCAACTAAACATCCTTATAACACCCTTATTATTCATGGGTTTTGGCACAAATGTTAGTGCGCAAACTGCCAATATTACGACTGCGGCAGCGGAAACACCTGCATCACGTGCTTTAACGCGCCTTGATGAATTAGAAGGGCAAATACGCACCCTAACCGATAGGATAGAACGTCTAGAGGCTGATTTGGCATCGCAAAAAAACGAAAACCAACGCCTTGCAAAAATTATCGACGAAAATAACGCAAAAATAATTGCCGCCGAAAAAACTGACACTGATGCAGCGGTAAAAGATGAAGCACCGATTAAAGATGCACAAAAGGTCGAACCTCCAAAAACTGAAGTTACACTTGCAGCCACTCCTGCACCAGTCGTCACACCGCCTGCGGTAAGTGCACCAATCATAAGTGGTTCGAGAAAGCCTGCGGCACCAATTACAAGCTCGCTTTCTAATACGAAAAAAATTGCCCCTGAAAAAGTTGCGGCAGTTGTTGTTCCACCGCCTGCGCCAATTAGTGCGCCGATTGCTGCGCCAATTGCGCCAATTAAAAAGCCTATTTTGGCGGCTCCTGCTTATCTTGCTAATGCACGTCTTGCGATACAAAATAGTGACCTTGATAGCGCATCAAATAATTTAAAATCTTTACTTGAAAACCACAAAGATGCGCCAGAAGCCGCAGAAGCAAGATGGTTATTAGGCGAAACATATTTCGTGCAAGATGAATGGCTTGATGCAACCAAAACCTATATTGATTATCTAAAACTCAATAAAGAAGGGCCGCGCGTTCCTGATATTTTGATACGTCTTGCCTCTACTTATCGTGAAATGGATGTTCCTGACCAAAGATGTAAAGCCCTTAAAGCCTATACATCACTTGCAAAAAACCCAAGCCCTGCATTAAAAGCGCGCGCACAGGATGAGTTTGCAAAAGGTAATTGCCCATAATTATTCTGTTTGGCGCGTTTGTTATCCAAAAATCGCGCACACTTTTGGGATACGCTTTAAATGCCGGATTTTGAATATATCACGCATGATTTTAATTCAAAGCTTGATAATTATCAAAAGGCTTTTGGCAATAAATTCCTAATTGCGGTTTCAGGCGGTGGCGATAGTTTGGCATTGGCAAAATTATGTTTTGATTATTCTAAATGCAATAATGACATTATCTTTGAGGCCTGCATTATCGACCATGGAATTGCTGATAATTCAAAAGATGTTGCGCATTTAGCAAAGCAAAGACTTGATGAAATTGGCGTTTTTTCAACAATTTTAAAACCAATTGAAAAAATCACACCCCCAATCCAAGAAAATGCACGAAAGGCACGTTTTGACCTTCTAACCCAATATGCCCATGATATTGATGCATGTGGAATTTTACTTGGTCATAATTATGATGATCAGATTGAAACCGTAATTTTCCGAATGGCAAGAAATAGTAATATTTATGGAATTGGTGGGATCGATGAAATCAAGCTTAGCAAAGAATTTACGCAAACATCGCTTTTCCTAAGGCCATTAATGCACGCAAAACGCCATGAATTGCGTGATTTTTTGAAAGCCAATAATATCGAATATTTTGATGACCCAGCCAATGAAAATCAAAAATATAGCCGTGTATTTATTCGAAAATTTATTGCAAACTCAAAAATTGACCAAAATGCAATTTTAAAAATTGCAGATCATGCCAAATCCATTCGGGCAAATTTTGATAAAATCGGCTTTGAATTTATTAAAAATAATGCATCTCCTAAAAATGGCGATTTTGTAATTGATTATGAAAGATTTTATCAATTACCATTTCAAATTCAAGTACATATTTTAGGGCGGATTTTAGAAATCATGGCACATAAGAACCACCCGATTGAGGCAAAAAAAATTGAAAATCTAATCATAAATTTAAAGCAAGATAATTATAAACCCCAAACTCTTGCCAATATTTTGATTAAAAAGAAAAAACAAAACATTATCCTTGAAATTGCCAAAGTGCGCAAACATCAAAAAAACATAATTTTAAAGCAGGATAATCAACAATTAAATACAGCTTTTTTGGTTCGATTTAACCAATTTGGTGATAATATCGCCTAATAGGCTCAATTTGGATGTAATCAGTCCAAAAAAACACAATCAAACACCTTTTTTTCTTGTTTAATTGACCTATCTATTATTTAAGCACAAATTATTGTGCAAATGAGTTGGAAATGAAATTACGCGACCTTATGATTTGGGGGTTTTTAGCCCTTTCACTAATTGTTGTTTTTACTATGTCGAAACGCCCTGCCCCTAGCCCTGTTCCGACTGCATTGGCATATTCTTCCCTTGTTGCTGAGGCGAAGGCGGGAAATATCAAAAACGCCACCTTGGTTGACGATATGGTTCGCGGCGAGAAGAAAGATGGTTCACCCTATACTTCGGTTATCCCGAGCAAGGAAAATGTTACTGAAGTTCTTTTAAATAGCGGCGTTCAATTTTCAGTTGAAAAAGGTGCTGGTCGCCCAAGCATTTTGATGCAAATCATTTCTTCGGTATTGCCATTCCTTTTATTCCTTGGGGTTTGGTTTTTGCTTATGCGTCAAATGTCTGGCGGCAAAGGTGGCGGTGCGATGGGTTTTGGCAAATCAAAAGCCAAACTTCTTAGCGAAAGCAAAGGACGCGTAACTTTTGAAGATGTTGCGGGCATTGATGAGGCGCGCGAAGAATTACAAGAAATCGTTGATTTCCTAAAAGACCCACAAAAATTCCAACGCCTTGGCGGTAAAATTCCAAAAGGTGCATTATTAGTCGGCCCCCCAGGAACAGGTAAAACTCTTACTGCGCGCGCAGTTGCAGGCGAAGCCAATGTTCCATTTTTCACAATTTCAGGTTCTGACTTCGTTGAAATGTTTGTGGGCGTGGGCGCAAGCCGTGTACGCGACATGTTTGAACAAGCAAAAAAGAATGCCCCATGTATCATCTTCATCGATGAGATTGACGCAGTAGGCCGTCATCGCGGCGCAGGTCTTGGCGGTGGCAATGATGAGCGTGAGCAAACATTAAACCAATTACTTGTTGAAATGGATGGCTTTGAAGCCAATGAAGGCATTATTATCATCGCGGCAACCAACCGCCCTGATGTTCTTGACCCTGCATTATTGCGTCCTGGTCGTTTTGACCGTCAAGTTGTGGTTGGCCTTCCTGATATTAATGGCCGTGAAAAAATCTTGCTTGTGCATATGAAAAAGACGCCATTGGCATCTGATGTTGATGCAAAAACTATTGCACGCGGCACACCGGGTTTTTCGGGCGCTGATTTAATGAACCTTGTTAATGAGGCGGCTCTATTGGCGGCACGCCGTGGAATGCGCCTTGTAACTATGAAAGAATTTGAAGACGCTAAAGACAAAGTTATGATGGGCGTTGAACGCAAAACTATGGCTATGAGCGCTGAAGAAAAGGAAAATACTGCATATCATGAAGCAGGGCATGCGGTTGTTTCGGTTTCTGTTCCGGGTTCTGACCCAATTCATAAAGCCACAATTGTTCCGCGTGGTCGTGCGCTTGGTATGGTTATGTCTTTACCAGAGGGTGATAGATATTCGACAACGCGCGAATGGTGTATTTCACGCCTTGCAATTCTTTTTGGTGGACGCGAAGCCGAGCTTTTACATTCTGGCCCTGAAAAAGTGACTAATGGTGCAACGGGCGATATTCAAATGGCAACCCGCCTTGCCCGCTCTATGGTTATGGAATGGGGTATGTCAGAAAAACTTGGTCGTGTTCGTTACCAAAGTAATGAGCAAGAGGTTTTCCTTGGTCATTCGGTTGCCCAATCGGTGAATATTTCACCTGAAACTGCGCAATTGATTGATGAAGAAGTTCGCAAACTTATTGAAGATGGTGAAGCAACGGCACGCCGTATTCTTTCTGAAAATAAAACAGAATGGGAAAATGTTGCCAAAGCATTATTGGAATTCGAAACCCTTACTGGTGATGAAATCCTTGGCATTATGAGGGGTGAAAAAGTCATCCGCGAAGAAACCAAAGATGATAATACGCCAACACCATCAATCCCAACAATTTCTAAAAATGGCCCAATGCCAGATCCGATGCCTGCGTAATTATGAGTGTGAATACAAACCCTTTAATTATGGGCATAGTCAACACAACCCCCGACAGTTTTTCTGACGGGGGTCGTTTTGTTAGTGAGGATATTGCCCTTAAGCACGCATTGCAATTAATCGAAGATGGCGCAGATATAATTGACATTGGTGGTGAAAGCACACGCCCCGGTGCAACAGAAGTTGATATTGAAACCGAAATTGCGCGAACAATTCCCCTTATTAAAGCCTTGCGCGAAAAATCGGATATTCTAATTTCGATTGACACGCGCAAACCGCAAATTGCACAGCTTGCAAAACAAGCAGGTGCAAATATTTGGAATGATGTTTCAGCGCTAACTTATTCGCCCGATTCAATGCAAATTGCCGCAGATCTTGATATGAATGTTGTAATCATGCATTATCAAGGCATTCCCGAAACCATGCAAGATAGCCCGTTTTACCGCGATGTAATTGGCGATGTAATGGCTTTTTTATCCCAAAAAATGGGGCAAGCAATTCATGCGGGAATAAAGCGTAATAAAATCATACTTGATGTTGGAATTGGTTTTGGCAAAACTTTGGAACATAATATCGAACTTATCGCCAAACTTGATGAATTTAACGCCCTTGGCTGCCCGCTTTTATTTGGTGCATCACGCAAAAGCATGATTGGCAAAATTGATGAGCGCGCAAATAATGCAATGGATAGAATTGGCGGCTCTTTGGCACTTGCAATAATGGCAGCCGATAGGGGCGCAGATATTTTACGCGTCCATGATGTGCGCCAAACCAAACAAGCATTAAAAGTGCGTTGCGCAATTTTGGAAAAATAAAATGGACGAGGGAAAAGTTCTTATAATCGCTGGTTCTGACTCAGGTGGCGGCGCAGGTATTCAAGCGGATATAAAGGCCGTTACTATGACTGGCGGCTATGCCATGACCGCAATTACAGCCATTACTGTGCAAAATACATTGGGCGTTTTTGATGTTCACCCTATCCCACTTAAAACCATAAAAGATCAAATCACATGTGTGGTGGATGATATTGGCGCTGATTGCTTTAAAACTGGCATGTTGGGTTCGGTTGAAGTGGTTGAAACTGTCGGCGAAACCTTGGCACTTTATAAAAATATAATGCGTGTAATTGACCCCGTAATGATTGCCAAAGGCGGGCATCCATTATTGCAAGAAAAAGCCATAAGTGCGGTTCGCTCAATAATGATTCCCCATTCCACACTTCTTACACCCAATGCGCCAGAGGCCGAAAAATTGGCTGAATGCGCAGTTGAAACACTTGATGGGCAAAGGCGCGCCGCCGAGAAAATATTGCGAATGGGCGCGCGCGCAGTTTTGGTAAAGGGCGGCCATATTGATGGCGCAACTTTCACTGATTTATTGGCAACCGAAAAAGGCGAAACCTTCTTCGAAGCCAAACGCATAAATTCCACCAGTACGCATGGAACAGGCTGCACATTGGCAAGCGCGATTTCATCATATTTGGCACAAGGTTTGGAATTAGAAACTGCAATCGCCAAAGCCCGCGAATATGTTTTCAAAGCTATAGAAACCGCCAAAGGCTTCGGCAAAGGCCATGGGCCACTTAATCATAATTGGAATTTGGAAATTAAAAATGGCGCGAATTAATCCGCGCCATCATATTTAATTTAAAAACTTATACGCAAATTAAGAAGCTGGCTTGTTTTCTTCAACAGCCGCAGCACCTTCTGGTGTTAGTGTAACTTTAAGTGGGTTTGGAACCAAATCTTTTAAAGACCCATTAGAAGCGTCAACACCCATGCCGATTACGCCACCTGCAAGAATATTACCAGCAAGCCCAGCGCCGCCACCTTTTGTCATTTTACTTTCAACATTACCTGTCCAAGTTTTATAACCTGGTTTAGTAATTGTAACCGTAAAACCATCTTTGCGCGGCATAGTAATTGTACAAGGTGTTGCTTCACATGTTTGGCCTGTAGACAATGTAACTTTTGCACCAATTGGCATAGTTTCAACATTAAATGCAGTTGTTGTTCCGCGTGTAACAGTTGCACATCCTGTTAAGCCTGCAATTAAACAAGTACCAATAATTACTTTAACTAAACGCATATATACCCCCTATTGTGAATTAATTTAATTATGATTCAAATAAATATACACATAATATACATAATTAAAAGTATTATTTATGCAATATTATAAATGAATATATTCTTGATTTACCAAACGCCTTTGCGCTACCATTTGCAATGGAAACCTACGAATCACGTCTTATTGACATTATAAAAAACTCCAACAGAATTATGACAATACTTAAAGCCTGCCGCGATGCGAGGCTACCTGAATGGCGCCTTGTAAGTGGTGCGATATATGGAACAGTTTTTAATAAACTTACTTCCCGCGACCCCGATTACGGCATAAAAGATTATGATATTGCTTATTATGACCCCGACAATTCATATCAAGCCGAAGATTTGTGGATAAAAAAAATTGATGCTGCATTACCCGAAAATTTGCGCCCCTTGGTTGAAGTAAGAAATCAAGCCCGCGTGCATTTATGGTTTGAGCAAAAATTTGGTGCACCCTATCCACCACTTAAAAATACCGACGAAAGCCTAGAGCGTTATTTGTGTTATGCCCATGCGGTGGCAATTCGCCTTGAAAATGATGATACAATTTCAATTGCCGCGCCTTTTGGGCTTGATGATGTGTTTAATATGGTGATGCGCCCTAACCCAAATCGCGGGCAAACTGAGAACAGATTGGCAAAATCATTAAGCATTAAAGAAAGATGGCCAGAAGTTACAATAATCACCTGATTTTGGCGGTTATGCGCATTGCCTTTTTAGCTTTAAACATTTAAAGGCCATAACAAATTTAACCCTGCAGGAGATTGCATTGCGCGCCGCAGTTATTGTTTACCCCGGTTCAAATTGTGACCGCGATTGTAAAGTCGCCGCCGAAACCTCTATCAATGCCAAAGTTGATATGGTGTGGCATAAAGAAACCCAATTATCTGATGATTTGGATTTAATTATCCTTCCGGGTGGTTTTAGCTATGGCGATTATCTACGCTGTGGCGCGATGGCGGTTCAAAGCCCGATAAATGCCGAAATTATGCGCCATGCCACAAAGGGTACGCCGATTTTGGGCATTTGCAACGGCTTCCAAGTTTTGTGTGAAGCGGGTCTTTTACCCGGCACATTGCTTAGAAATAATTCACTAAAATACATCTGCAAAGACGTTGAATTGGTGGTTACAAACCAAGATACAATTTTTACCAAAGCTTTTAAAGGCAAACCAAACCCAATTATGACCGTTGGAAATGGTGAAGGCAATTATTTTGCCGATCAAGAAACATTGAATAAATTACACGGCGAAAATTTGATTGCATTCAAATATGTTGATACGCCAAACGGCTCACTCGAAGATATTGCGGGCATTATAAATGAAAAAGGCAATGTCCTTGGATTAATGCCCCATCCTGACCGCGCTTTCGCAAAAGAGCTTGGCTCTGATGACGGTGCTTTGATTTTCCGGAGTTTATTGGGATGAGAAATATAATTTCAATATTATTTATTGGTTTTTTATGCGCTTGCGCGGTCGAAGCACCAAAAACTTATGCTGATACATTTAAAATAAAACCTGACAATCAAAACACATCCGAAATTCTTTTCCTTGTTAAATTTGAAGACGAATCTAAATTCGGCGAAAATGAAAAGCTAATTGTAACTCTTTATGATGGCGGCCTAATGGATGCCCCAATGCAGCCAATTGCAACTTTTACGGATATAACCGACAAAAATTATGGACCTCGGTCAATTATTACTGGGCGATTTAGTTTTAACAAAGCTGATTTTGATAAATTATCCATGCCTTCATTTTCTGCCCGCCTTGAAAAAGATGGTAAGTTAATTGCTATAAACACTGCAAACCAATCATATTCTGGCAAAACACTTGCTGAAACTATTATAATTAATAGGCTGAATTAATGTCTGAAACCGCACAACTTACACAAGAAGTAATCGCCCAACACGGCATTAAGCCAGACGAATATCAAGTAATTCTTGACCGCCTTGGTCGCGCGCCAAACTTGCTTGAACTTGGTATCTTTAGCGTTATGTGGTCGGAACATTGCTCTTATAAATCTTCACGCCGTCATCTGGGTCGCTTCCCTGTTACTGGGCCGCGCGTTATTCAAGGGCCTGGGGAAAATGCGGGCGTTATTGATATTGGTGATGGGCAAGCGGCAATTTTCAAAATGGAAAGCCATAATCACCCATCATTTATCGAACCTTATCAAGGTGCGGCAACGGGTGTTGGCGGCATTATGCGCGACGTTTTCACAATGGGCGCGCGACCTATTGCATTGACCAATGCAATCCGATTTGGCGAACCTGAAAACCAACATACAAAGCGCCTTTTAAGTGGCGTGGTTGCGGGAATTGGCGGTTATGGCAATTGCGTTGGCGTTCCTACCATTTGCGGCGAAACCAATTTTGATAAATCATACAACGGCAATATCCTTGTAAATGCCATGTGCGTTGGTTTGGCTGAACAGGATAAGATTTTCTATTCACGCGGTGCAAAAGTTGGCTCACCTATCGTTTATTTTGGTTCAAAAACAGGCCGCGACGGTATTCATGGCGCAACAATGGCATCGGCTGAATTTGATGAGGGTGCAGAAGAAAAACGCCCAACAGTTCAAGTTGGCGACCCGTTCATGGAAAAATTGCTGATTGAGGCAACCCTTGAACTTATGCAGACCGATTGTATCGAAGCGATTCAAGATATGGGCGCTGCGGGTTTAACCTCTTCATCAGTTGAAATGGCAGGGAAAGAAGGCCTTGGAATTGTTCTTAAAATGAATGATGTGCCTGTGCGTGAAACCCACATGACACCTTATGAAATGATGCTTTCTGAATCCCAAGAACGCATGCTCGCAATCCTAAAACCGGGTGAGGAGCATATTGCAAAAGCCATTATGGAAAAATGGGATTTGGATTATGCAGTTATTGGTTACACAACCGATACAGGCCGCATGGTTCTTGAATTTGATGGCGAAGTGGTTTGCGATATTCCAGTTGGCCCGTTGTCGTCTGATGCGCCAAACTATGACCGCCCATGGGTCGAGACACCAAAACAGCCTATTGTAACTTCACGTGAAATTGGTGAATTGGGTGATGTTAATGAAGCGCTTTTGAAATTGCTTTCATGCCCTGATGTTGCGTCAAAACGCTGGATTTGGGAACAATATGATAGGCATGTTATGGCGGACACATTGGCGGCATCTGATAAACCATCGGATGCAGGATTGGTTCGTATTCATGGCACAAATAAAGCATTGGCAATTACCAATGATTGCACACCGCGCTATGTGCTTAATGACCCGTTTGAAGGCGGCAAACAAGTTGTTGCCGAAAGCTATCGTAATATTATTGCAACGGGCGCAGAACCAATTGCAATCACCGACAATTTAAATTTCGGAAACCCTGAAAAACCTGAAACTATGGGGCAGATTGTTGGCGCAATTAATGGCATGATTGAAGCCTGTAAAATTCTTGAATATCCTGTCGTTTCGGGCAATGTGTCCCTTTATAATGAAACAATGGGTAATGCTATTTTGCCAACACCTGTTGTGGGCGGCGTTGGACTTATCCAAGATTATCGCAAAGCCATTGGTTATGGCGGCCTTGTAGAAGGTGATGTAATTTTCCTTATTGGTGAAACTACTGATTCAATGGGCGCAAGTTTGGTATTACGCGAACTTGTTGGGCGCGAAGATGGCGCGCCGCCAAAAGTTGATTTGGAACTTGAAAAAAGCACAGCGCAAATCATTTCAAAACTAATCTCTGATGATTTGCTTGAGGCGTGTCATGATTTATCCGATGGCGGCCTTGCCCTTGGTTTGGCAAAAGTTGCGATGGCATCTGATATTGGTATTGTTGGCATGATTGACGATGATTTACCAAAAACCGCCGCCCTTTTCGCCGAAGATCAAGCACGTTATCTAATTGCTGTCGATGCCGAAAATGAAGCAATTGTGCATGAAACAATCGTTAAATCTGGCCTTAAATTAAGTAAAATTGGCGTTTGCGCAGGCGATAGTTTGGAAATTGCGGGTGCGTTAAACCTAAAAGTTTCTAAAATGCGCGATACATGGGAAAATTGGCTGCCGCAATTTATGGGGTAAAATTAATGGCGAAAATTTATAAAGGGAAATTTTTAATACCTATTTTCGCCATATTCCCTTTTTTACTTTTGGGATGCAGTAGCGCACCATCAATAGAAAATTCCGGCCAATGCACTGGCAAAATTGGCATTGCACGAAATATTAATCTTGCACAATTTAAAAGCCAAAATTTTGGTTCGATTGGCTTTCAAAAACTTGATTTGAAGCCTTATGAAGTGGTTTTAACATTTGATGACGGGCCCACAGAAGATGTTACTCCATCAATAATTTCAACCCTTAAAGATAATTGCACCAATGCGACTTTTTTTATGGTTGGCAATAATATTGAAAAGAATGCGCAAATTGGGCGTGAGGTTTTAAAATCTGGCAATTCAATTGGGCTTCATTCTTATTCACATCTTTCAATGCAAAGCCTTGATAATGCGGCACAAATAGAAGATTTTGAGCATGTAAGGCAAGTTGCAAAAAATGCCTTTGGCAATAAATTTGCGCCTTTTTATAGGTTTCCATTTCTTAAAAATACCGATAATCTAATCGGGCATGCCAATGATAATGGCTTTAATATAATGTCGGTAGATGTGATTGCCTATGATTGGGAAGTAAATGCAACATCCGAAACTATTATCAATAATGTTTTAAATGGGCTTGAAAAAAATAATAATTCGGGGATTGTTTTGATGCATGATAATCAAAAAATTAATATCGAAACTTTGCCAAAATTATTAGACGCATTAAAAGCGAAAAATTATAAAATCGTCAAACTTGAATATCGTGATTAGTTTTTGATTTTAATATTTTCTATCGCGCCCTTGGCATGAATGATTATTATCATTCCATACGCCGCCATTGGCATAGCAATCTTGGCGCATTGCATCCCAACGCGCTTGGCGTTTTTGTGGGTCTGTTTCAACGGGTGCAAGCGCGCAAGCACCAATGGCAAAACTTGATATAATCATAAGAAAAATCGTGCGTTTCATTTTTTCTTCCATTTTGCCCAAGGATATTGCTTTTTAAACTCATCCTCATTTCTTGAATAAGTTTGGTCAGGCTTTGCGCCTTTGCAAAATTTATTTTCATAATCCCAAGTGCCACCATGTTTAAAACAATCATTAATGGCATTTTTTTGGATTTGTTCGCGGTCAAACATAGACGCGCAAGAAGAAAGGCTTAGCAATCCAATAAGAAGAAAAGATTGCATAAGCCTTTTTTTCATTTAAGCACCCAATTCGCTACGGGCTTGTTCAAGTGATTTTGCCATTTCGCGTTCGATTTGGTGATCTGAAACCTCAATTTTTGCAGCAGCAAAATCAGATTTCAATTTATTAATAACATCTTGTTCGCCAGCTTCTTTGAGGTCTTCAACAACTAGGCTTGTGGCATATGCGTTTGCTTTATCACCATCTAAACCCAAAAGTTCTGCTGCCCAAAGGCCAACCAATTTATTGCGGCGGGCATTAGCTTTGAATTCAGCCTCTTCTTTGGTTGCAAATTTACGTTCTTCTGCTTTTTCGCGATCATCAAATTGGGTCATTTTTAAAATACAACTCTCAGTGTTTAAATTATACTTCCAAATATATTTCCTTTGCGTTTGAATCAAGGCTTTCGAAAGTATTAGTCTGTGGAAATGCATTATTTTGCGCTTAAATATAATTTAGACGGATTTGTGTAATAAATATATGAACGCAAACCGTAAAATTACGCCAAAAGGCGCATTCCAAAGTTGATTGTAATAGATAGTATGTGCTAGTCATCGCCCGATTAGTTATATGTAATTGCCAATTAAATTTTTGGCACAATTTATAGAGGATTAAACAATGTCTAGGCGCAAAAAAATATATGAAGGTAAAGCCAAAATCCTTTATGAAGGTCCTGAACCTGGTACATTGATTCAATATTTCAAAGATGATGCTACCGCCTTTAATGCTCAAAAACACGCAATCATCGAAGGTAAAGGGGTTTTAAATAACCGCATTTCTGAATTCATTATGGGGCATTTGAACTCAATTGGGGTTCCAACCCATTTTATTCGCCGCCTTAATATGCGCGAACAATTAATTCGTGAAGTTGAAATCATCCCGCTTGAAGTTGTGGTTCGTAACATTTCGGCGGGTTCTATTTCTAAAAAGCTTGGCATTGCCGAAGGTGAGGTTCTTCCCCGTTCTATCGTGGAATTCTATTATAAAAATGATGAATTGGGCGATCCAATGGTTGCCGAAGAACATATTACGGCATTTAATTGGGCAACTACCCAAGAGCTTGATGATATTATGGCGCTTGCATTGCGTATCAATGATTATCTATCTGGTATTTTTGCCGCAGTTGGTATTCGCCTTGTAGATTTCAAATTGGAATTTGGGCGCTTGTTTGAAGGTGAAATGGTTCGCACGGTTTTGGCTGATGAAATCAGCCCTGATTCTTGCCGCCTTTGGGATGCAAAAAGCAATAATAAACTTGATAAAGACCGCTTCCGTCAAGATATGGGCGGCCTTTCAGAAGCATATACCGAAGTTGCCACCCGCCTTGGCATTTTCAAAGATCCAAATTCTGCACTAGAAGCATAATATAGAGGCTAAAATGAAAGTTCGCGTAGATATCAAACTTAAAAACGGCGTTTTAGACCCACAAGGCCGCGCTATTACACACGCCCTACACGGCCTTGGTTTTGATGAAGTACAAGATGTTCATATTGGCAAAACAATTATGCTTGAACTAAATGAAACCGATGAAGCCAAAGCCAAAGCACGCGCCGATGAAATGGCGAAAAAGCTATTGGCAAATTTGGTTATTGAATCTTACGATATTAAAATCGCCGATTAATCTTTTTTTCGCCTTATTCTCACCCTTTAATCGCCCCAAATAAAGATAATTTATGATTGGGTTAGTTATTGGAGGATGAAATGGCAAAAAAGTATTTTGCAAATATCGCAAACACACTTGCGACAATTGGATTTGTTGGCGCACAAATTGGCGCAGTTTCTTTAATGAGCTTTGCGCCAGTAAATGCGCAAAATGCAAAAGTTATTAAAAGCAAATATTATGGCGAAGATATTAGTGAAATGGATTTTAAATGTCCGACGCCAAAATATGATAGCGAAGACGCAAGAAATTACGGCTCAAGAACCAAAACATTAAGTGCGCCATCTGTTGCACATTTACCTGCCTCAGT
Organism: Pseudomonadota bacterium; assembly: GCA_020161405.1. Classification (GTDB taxonomy): domain Bacteria; phylum Pseudomonadota; class Alphaproteobacteria; order Caulobacterales; family Aquidulcibacteraceae; genus Pseudaquidulcibacter. The sequence continues at coordinate 118,892 of JAIUOD010000005.1, forward strand.
ACCTCCTCCGCCGCCGCCTGCGCCACCGCTACTTGTAGAACGTAAGACTGCAACAATATCTAATATTGCACCATCGCCAGTTGAAGAAAGCAATATTGCTGCGCAAGATACATCGCAAGTTGTTGCAATTACTGGAACTAAAATGGCAAAGCCTGTTCCAAATTCAGCACCAAATCCTTATGCAATCGCCGGTGAACCCAATACAGAAGCCTATCCAAAATCAACCATTAATAGCGTTAAATCGGTTGCAGATCAGCCTGTCTCAACATTTGCAATGGAAGTTGATAGTGCATCATATGCCAATTCACGGCGCATGATAAATCAAGGCGAAATTCCTGGTAAAGATGAAGTTAGGGTTGAAGAATTTTTGAATTATTTCAAATATCAATATCAAAATCCAAGCGATAAAAACGCGCCATTTTCAACCAATGTGACTGTTGCGCCGTCGCCATGGAATAAAGACAAAAAAATTGTTCATATTGGCCTTCAAGGTTATAGCAAAACCCAAAGCCAAAGACCGCCATTAAATCTTGTCTTGTTACTTGATGTTTCAGGTTCTATGTCTGACGAAAATAAATTACCACTTGCAAAAAAAGCAATCCGTACTTTGTTGCCGCAATTAGATAGCCGTGATCATGTTTCAATGGTAGTTTATGCGGGCGCAAGTGGCGTGGTTTTGAACCCTACCAAAGGCAATGAAACCCGCGATATAGTTTGTGCAATGGAAAACCTTCAAGCTGGCGGCTCTACTGCGGGCGGGCAAGGGATTGAGCTTGCATATAAATTGGCACAGCAAAATTTCCAAAAAGATGGCGTTAATCGCATCGCCCTTCTGACTGATGGTGATTTTAATGTTGGGATTTATGACCCTGAAAGATTAAAATCTATTATTGCCAAAAAACGTGAAAGCGGAATTTATTTATCTGTTTTTGGCTTTGGTGGTGATAATTATGATGATGAAACCATGCAGGCCTTGGCACAAAATGGAAATGGTATTGCCGCCTATGTTGATACTTTAAGTGAAGCACGCAAAATCTTCCGTGATGATTTTAGTGCAAATATGTTCCCCATTGCCAATGATGTAAAAGCGCAAGTTGAATTTAACCCAAAAAGCGTGGCTGAATGGCGCCTTGTTGGTTATGAAACCCGCGCTTTGAACCGCGAAGATTTTAATAATGATAAAGTTGATGCCGGTGAAATTGGTGCTGGCCATCAAGTTACCGCGATTTATGAAATTACGCCAATTGGTGCAAAAATGGTCAATGACCCGCTTAGATACCAAAATGATGCGCAAGTGACACCTTCAAAAAATGGCGAAATCGCATTCTTAAGGTTGCGCTATAAATTACCAGGTGAAAACCAATCAAAACTAATTGAGCGCGCAATTACACCTAAGGATGAATTTAATAATTTAACAAGTGCACCAAACTCAACTAAATTTGCACTTGCTGTGGCATCATTTGGTCAAAAACTTCGCCAAGATCCATGGATTGGTGATTATAAATATAGCGATATTATCAACCTTGCCCAATCTTCAGAGGGCGCAGTCACAAGCGGATTGGATAAAGAATTTATCGAGCTTGTAAAAAAGGCCGATAGTCTAAGTAAATAATTATTATATCAAAATCATATTGCCGCTGATGATATTATATTGTCGGCGGCATTATTTTTTTCAATCGCAAGCGAAATGCCATTAATCAAGCCATCTGGAGTAAACGGTTTGGCAATATGCATATCAGCGCCCGCTTTTTTTGCTTCATCAATATGATGTGACATTGCATTTGCAGAAAGCGCAATCATTGGTGTATGGCTTAATTTATTTGCTTTTTGATATGCACACATTTTTTCCAATGCACTTAAACCATCCATAACTGGCATTTGTAAATCCATTAGAACCACATCAAATTTCTGTTGTTTGAATTGCTCAAGGGCCTGTTTACCGTTTTCACAAAGTACAAGCTCTATACCCAATGGCTTTAATATTAATTCTAATATTCTGCGGTTTGTTTCATTATCATCAGCAGCGAGTACCCGAATAATTTCATCATTTTGAATTACATCATTCGCCGCATTTTTTATTGTGTCTTCTTGCGGTGTTTCAATTGATTTAACACTGAAAGTAAATGTGAATTTAGTGCCTTTTCCTAATTTTGAACTTACCGCTATATCACCGCCCATCAATTTTGATAGATTTTTTGATATTGCAAGACCAAGGCCAGAACCACCATGTTCACGCGTAATTGAACCATCAACTTGTTCAAAACGTTCAAAAAGGGTTTGAACATTTTCTTCTGAAATGCCCATTCCAGTATCAATAATATCAATTGTGATTTTCGAATTTCTATTCTTATCAGGTTTATTGCATTTTACTTTCATTGTAACGCCACCAGATTTTGTGAATTTAATGGCATTTGATAAAAGATTTGAAACAACCTGTTTGATCCGCGTTGGGTCACCAAGATATGTTTTATCAACATAATCATCAATTATCGTATTGAACGCAATTCCCTTTTCCTCTGCTTTGACTTTAAATAAAGCGCCAGAGGCATTCAACGCGTCTTTTAAATTAAAATTAGTCTGTTCAATTTCAAGGCGGCCAGATTCAACACGTGCCAAATCCAAAATATCATTTAATAGACTTTTTAAAGTCTCACCGGAAGATTCAACTAATTTGACCATTTCATATTGGTCTTTATCAAGTTTTGTTCCTGATAATACTGATGCAACCGCAATAACGCCATTTAATGGGGTTCTTATTTCATGGCTCATATTTGCCAAGAATTCTGATTTAACGCGGCTTGCTTTTTTAGCTTCGTCAAGCGCTTTGGTTAAAGTATCGCGGCGCGCGACTTCTTCTGTAATATCCGTGGCAATGGCAACATATCTTGAACCGCGTTTTGACCCGCCATTTGCAAGCGTTAAAACTACGCGTAAATATAATTGCTTGCCGTCTTCAAGAATGATTTTATGCTCATAAATTTGTGCTTTATGCGTCTGACTAAGGGCATTGCGTGCGGCAATATGTTTTACCGCTTCTTCACGTGGCGTTGCATTACGGATTTTGCTTGATTGGGTTTCAAAATCATCACTGGCATCAATTCCAAATAATGAAGCATCGCCAAATATCTCAATAATATTACCGCGAGTGTCAGTTGTAAGAATTATAGATCGGCCAGAAGTAAGGGCCATATTAAGCAATGATTTAGCGCCAGTTTCCTTAACCAAAGCGGTCATCAATTGCCTTTGGCGTTTAATATCTTCGCTTACATCTGTTGTAACGGCAATTACACGACCGTTAAATTCAGATGGTTTGCCTTCAACATAAACATTAGTTTTGGCATCAATTACTTCACCATTAACAAAAGTATATTTATGAAGCGCAGATTGAATTTCGCCTGTTTCTTCTGCATAATCGATTAATTCATCAATGATTTGTTGGCTTTCTTCACCAAGCCCCTCAATAATCATTTGCTGCAACATTTCTGAAGTATAGCCATTTTCAAGATATTTATCTAAAGATAATTGCGAGCTTATGTTTCCAAAAGTTTCAATTGTTCCGTTTTTATAATCTTTTTCGATAACAACTGCTTTTGCCGATTCCAATGCTAATTGTAAAACTTGGCGTGCTTTATTAGCATTTTCTAATGAAGTTTTCATAATGGTTTGGTCAACAATAATGCCACTTAAACCAATAGCATCGCCTTTATCATCAAGAATGCTATCGCCATGCAAGAAAATATGACGATAATTTCCATCATCCCCCATTATTGAAAATTCAATACTGAATGGCGTTTTTGTTTTACGCGCATGGCGTGTGCATTCAATATAATTATCACGGTCTTCTGGCTTTAATAATTGCATAAATTCTTCGCGATTTGGAACACCGCGCTTTTCATCGCGCCCAAGCGCAAGAAAAGTTCCTTTTGACCAGCTATGCAAATTCTCTTCATAATACCAATTATAAAGTCCAACACCTGCTGCAAGCTCTAATTTTTCGCGTTGGAATTTTTCAATTTCAAACTTCTCTACATGCGATAATGAAGATTTCACTTCATTGGCTAGTTTAACTTCGGATAAGAAACCATTTTGTGAAAGTTGAATAATTCTTTCTGCAATTAGGAAAATTGCATATCCGAAAAACAAAACTATCCCCATAGGTGAAAAATCATGGTGGGAGAAAAATTCCACAGTAGAACCAATAAATGAAGCACTTATTATTGTTATAAGACCTGCAAACATAGCGCGTGGCACTAATGAGCTTTGCGATATAAAAATCAAACAATGCGCCGCAATATAAAATGCGCCTGCCGCGTGCGAAAAGTTTCCACCCTTTATTACAAAGCAAATATAAACCGAACCCGTAAGCATAAAACGCAATATCGAATGAAAAACTAGTTCATTTTCGATTTCCATCGGGCTTTGGCTTTTGTCGGTAATAGCCTCATTTAGGCCAATTAAAGCATATTTTTGAATATAGCTTAAACCAAATAGAATACAAAAAGCCGTAAAAGCTAAAACGGGGCCAGACATCGTATAAACCGCAAATACAGTTATAATGCGCCCGATTAAAAAGTCAGAAGTAAACCGTCCAAAAAGCTCTAATGTACGCCCAATGGCAAGATATTGTGCATCCAACGATATATTTTCTATATCATGAAAATGTTTTACAATTGGAATGTTTTTAAATTTCATATTGATACTATAATATGAAATTGCAAATATTGTTTTAATTCAATTTGATAGCATGTAAAAAAACTTTATTTTTTACACATCAATTATGCACCACATATTATGCATAATTAACTGCATCTGATGCACTTGAATTTTCATTTAGTGAAAGACCGCGTTCAATGCCATCAATTAAAGCTTGAGGTGTAAATGGTTTTGCAATATGCATATCCGCACCTGCATTAATCGCTTCTTCTACATGATGGCTCATGGCGTTCGCAGAAACGGCGATTATTGGGGTATATTTGCCTGAAATAGCTTCAAGTTCACGAATCTTTTGAATAGCAGTTAGGCCATCCATAATTGGCATTTGTAAATCCATAAGGATAATATCAAAATTTTGAACCTTATATGTTTCTAATGCCTCTAGGCCGTTTTCACATAATGTAAGATTTACACCCATTGGCCTTAAAACCATATCAAGAACACGGCGATTTGTTGCATTATCATCAACGCCTAAAATACGTAATTCATCGCTATTTTCATCTTCAAAAACTTCAATTACGCCATCAGACTTTGTATCATTTTCAATATTTTCAACATAAATTGGCTTTGCGTCTGTATTTAATAATTTAGCTTTTGAAAAATCCTGATTGCAAACTTCACAATCATTGGCGCATTTTAATGGCAAAGATAAAATAAATGACGAGCCTTTACCCAATTCTGATTGAACTTCGATATCGCCACCCATTAATTTGGCAAGTGCACGCGAAATTGATAGACCCAAGCCAGAACCGCCATGTTTACGTGTTATAGAACCATCTGCTTGTTCGAAACGTTCAAACAAACGGTAAACTACTTCTTCTGACATGCCTTCGCCAGTATCAGTAATTATAAATTCGTATTTATATTCGTTTTCACTTCCCTCAATCAAGGCTGATTTTGCGACAAGAGAGACGGTTCCAGTTGAAGTAAATTTAATCGCATTTGATAATAAATTACCAATAATTTGACGTAATCTTGTTGGATCGCCTAAGAAAATTTTATTTGAATTTTCATCAGATTCAATATTGAAAATCAAACCTTTTTCATCGGCTTTAACACCAAATAATGCGGTTACTGAATTTAATGCATCTTTTAGATTAAATTCAATTTTTTCAACTTCAAGCCTTCCTGATTCAACCCGCGCAAGATCCAAAACATCATTAATAATATGACTTAAAGTTTCGCCTGAACTTTCGATTAATTTCACCATTTCAGCTTGACTTTTGTCAAGTTGAGTTTTCGACAAAATCCCAGCAACCGCAATAACGCCATTTAATGGGGTTCTTATTTCATGGCTCATATTTGCCAAGAATTCTGATTTTACTCGGCTTGCTCTTTGGCTTTCATGCAATGCATTGGCAAGTTCGTGGCGACGCTGCACTTCATCAGTAATATCAGTTGTAATGCTTATTAAGCGCCCTTTTCCATTTTCGAGTGACCCTTCAATACCCATTGCAACGCGAACATTTAATTCTTCGCCATCTGAATGAACAATTCTATGTTCAGCATATTGGATTTCACCAGAGGCTTCGGCACGACCCATGGCACCAAACACAATATGCGTATCGCGGCGACCAAGACAACGCATAACTTTATCTTCTAAACGGTTTGGATCATCATCTTGGGCAAAATCAAAAATATCAAGTGCGCCATAGCCACGAATAGCACCATTTTCTAAATCATGCTCCAGAACTACTGAACGGCCATTTATTAGTGCAAGGTTTAATAATTCTTTTGCACTTTCAAGTGAATCTAATGCTTTTGCTGCATGGGTTTGATCCACAACAATTCCATCAAAGCCAATAGTTTTTCCATCATTATCTAATATTGGGGCACCATGAGAAAATACGTGTTTTAACTCGCCATCACGACCTCTAATTTTAAAGCCAAATTCAAAGGATGTTCCATTTTGGCGTGCAAATTTTAGATTTTTTATATAATTATCACGATCTGCTTCATATATACGTTCTAGAAATTCTTCATTTGAAGGTGGTGCCTTAGCTTCATCAAAGCCAAATGCTGAATAAGCGCCAGGAGACCAATATTTTGCACCTTTAAATAGCCATGAAAAACGGCCAACTTTTGCAAGGCGTTCAACATTTTGACCAGTGATTTTTTCTTTTTCTTGCTCATAAAGTAAGTCTTGCAATCTTGAAGTTTTATCAAGCATTTCTTTGCGAATATCCAAACCGCGCCTACGATCACGATATGAAAGCAAAGATAGGGCAAGCATTAACATGGAAAACAAAACTGGGGCGATAAAAGAAGCTATATCTATATATGATTTGCCATCTATAATTACGTGTGCAAAAATCAAAAAAACTGATGATATTGTAGCCGCAAGCGACAATTTCATCGAATTTGAATTTTGATAGATTTGAAGCGCAAGATTACCAAAAAGAAGAAGGTAAGATGCATCATGCGCATTGTGATTTACGCTTTTGTTTAAAAAAGTAAAAACTATCCCAACGCCTATAACTTTTAATAATGGGTCGAGAATAAGTATATTTTCGGCAACATTAAACGATAATTCTTTTTTTGCTAATTTTACTTTTACCCATTGAAGCAAATTGTCTGTTACCTGACGTGCCGCCTCAAAACCAATAAAAGTAATTATTGATGGGACGATACCGATATAATAATAGACACCAATGCACATAAGTAAGCGCGCAACAAAAATACCATGCGAGAAGCCAGATAAATTATGCAATACCATATCCATGCGGATTGTATCGTCCATCTCGCGTTCTGCTTTAGGAAAGTAGCTTTTAAAGAGTGTGTCTATTATTTTCATAGTTATGCTACCTTAACTTGTAAAATATAAAATCAAATAAAATCTAAAGATAAAAATTTATCTTTATTTTAATGAGATTTTAATAAACTTAGCAGGTAAAATAGCGTTAATTTATTGATTTTAATTCATAAATTAATTCAAGCGCTTGTTTAGGTGTTAAATCGTTCGGATCGATTTTTTCAACTATTTCCTCAACCTTGGATTTTATTTTGATTATGTTTTGGCCTGAACTTGCGTTAAAAAGCGGCAAATCATCAATCAAATTATCTTTTTTGGCATTGGAATCTTCCAAAATGTCCAAGATTTCGCGTGCCCGATTTACCGCAATTGGCGGCAGTCCTGCAATCTTGGCAACATGAACGCCATAAGACCTATCGGCGGCACCTTCTATTACTTTATGAAGGAAAATAAGTTCCCCATTCCAATCCTTGGCTTCTAAAGAAAGGTTTGAGAGCCCTTCAAATGTATTCGAAAGTGCGGTTAATTCGTGATAATGGGTTGCAAAAAGCGTGCGCGATTTATTGATATTATACAAATGCTCGGTCACTGCCCATGCGATTGCAAGGCCATCGAATGTTGCGGTTCCGCGTCCAATTTCATCCAATATTACTAGTGATTTATCCGATGCGCGGTTTAAAATTGCCGCCGTTTCGACCATTTCAACCATAAAGGTTGATTGCCCCGATGCCAAATCATCCGAAGCGCCAACCCGTGAAAACACCCTATCAATAAGGCCAAATTCAAAACTTTGCGCAGGAACAAAACCACCCGCCTGTGCCAAAATTGCCAATACCGCATTTTGCCGCAAAAATGTTGATTTACCCGCCATATTTGGGCCAGTTATAAGGGAAATTCGCGCGCCATTATGGCATTCACCGTCTAAAACACAATCATTACCCGTAAAAATCCCACCCGATTTTTTAAGGCTAGCCTCAACCACAATATGACGCGCAGCTTTGGCAGTGAAACTTTTATCATTGCGCAATTTTGGGCGCACACAATTAAATTCACTTGCCATTTGCGCCATTGATGAAGTTACATCAATGCGCGCGATGGCATCATTCACGCGCTGAATATTCTCATTTTGTGCACTAATTTTTGCGCATAATTCATCATAAATTTCCAATTCCCGCGAAAGCGCCAATTCATGGGCGCGCGCGGTTTTGGAATTTAATTCGATTAATTCATTAGTTGTGAATCTTACCATACCTGCCAAAGTTTGGCGATGAATGAAGGTTTGATTTAATGGCGCTTCTAATAATGGCGGGGCTTGTTTTGGGGTCGCCTCGATAAAATAACCAAGGATATTATTATATTTTATCTTTAATGGCTGCCCCGCAAGTTCGGAAACTTGGGCGGTTAATTGGGCGATAAGGCGCCGTGATTCATCGCGTAAAGTAACAAATTCATCCAAACTTGCATCAAACCCACGTCTTATAAAACCGCCTTCACGGGCAATAAATGGTAAATCATCGGCAAGGGCGGCTTTTAAAATTGCACATATTTCGCCCAATTGCGGCACATTTTGTAAATTACAAAGCCTTGCACAATTTGCCAAAATTTGCGGCGCATTATTATCAATCAAAAGCGCAATTTCTCCAGCAGCATAAAGGCCGCGCGCAATTGCCCCCAAATCACGTGGCCCACCGCGCCCAAGTTCTATACGCGATAAAGGGCGCGCCAAATCGGGGGTTTCTTTTAATTTTTCGGATATTTGATTTAGCGCACGCTCATTTTCATTTAGAAACGAGATTGCATCATATCTATCATTAATTTTGGCAATATCGAAAAGTGGGCGCGCCAAATCTTGATTTAATTGGCGACCACCTTGCGGGGTTTTGGTAAAGTCAATGGCATTTAGCAAGCTTCCTTGCTTTGTGCCTTTCTGACTTTTTTCAATTTCAAGCGATATGCGTGTTGATGGGTCGATTGCCATGAATTGCCCAATTTCAACCCGAATTGGGCGGTTTAATTTTGGCAAAGAACCCGCTTGGGTATTTTGCACATAATCATAAATCACGCCCAATGCGCAAATTTCAAGTTTTGAAAAATCATCAAAACCCGACAAGGTTGCAACATTAAACCCTTTAAGCAAAAGGCTTTCGCAAGATTTAAAATCACCCTTAAGGCTTGGGCGCGGGCTTATTGATCCTGAAATTGCGCCAAATAACTTGGCTTCAACACGTTCGGCATCCCTATCAAGCAATAGGCCTTCACCAATATTAAGCCCTGATGCTTCGTCAATTAGGCGCTGTGGATCACCCGATGTAACCGCAAATTCACCTGTCGAAACATCGGCCCATGCAAGCGCTGCATCCATACCTGTCAAACCAAAAACCAGCGCGCCAAGGCGATTATTTGAACGCGCATCAAGCAGGGATTCTTCGGTTAAAGTTCCAGGGGTTATAATACGTGTAACTTCACGGCGAACAATTGATTTATAGCCGCGTTTCTTGGCCTCCTCTGGGCTTTCCATTTGATCGCAAATGGCAACTTTAAAACCCGAACGCACCAATTTTGCCAAATAGCCTTCAGCAGAATGTGCAGGCACACCGCACATTGGAATCTCATCCCCCTTGTGCTGGCCGCGCTTGGTTAAGGCAATATCAAGTGCCGCCGCCGCAGTTTTGGCATCTTCAAAGAATAATTCATAAAAATCACCCATGCGAAAAAATACCAAAGCATCGGGATAATCTTCTTTAGCTTTTAAATATTGTGCCATTACAGGCGTTGGGGATTTTTCATTATCACTCATATATTTAGACTAGAAAAAATGGGCGATTCTTTAAAGGGGCTTGCTGTTGAATCTTTTTCACCCCACCCCCTTGAAATGACAACCTAAAAAGGCGATATAGGTGTTGGAGATCGGCGGTGGACGTAAGTCTCGCCAACCCGGTCAGATTCGGAAGAAAGCAGCCGTAACGAGTTTTTCTTTGCGGGTCGCTGTTCGGTCTCCACCCTTTCCTTTTTTGGACAAAAGAATGAGCATTGATTTCGACGATGATGACGATGAGTTCGACACCGAAGTCGATGGCATTGTTGATGACCAAACCGATGATATGTTTGGCGCGCCTACCCCTTCCAAAGATTTTGACCCAACAGATGATGGCGAAAAACGCGATTGGCTAAAAGAAGGCCAAGCGGCAAGTCAAAAACCATATTTGGTTCTTGCCCGTAAATATCGCCCGCAAAACTTCGATGATTTAATTGGCCAAGAAGCAATGGTAAGAACCCTTACCAATGCCTTTAAACAAAACCGCATTGCCCACGCTTTCATGCTTACAGGTGTGCGTGGTATTGGTAAAACCACAACAGCAAGATTAATCGCCCGCGCCCTTAATTATGAAAGCCCTGCGGCACACGCCCCATCAATGGATTTATCCCAAGAAGGCATTCATTGCGAGGCAATAACCCAAGGTCGCCACCCTGACGTTTTAGAACTTGATGCTGCATCACGTTCAGGCGTTGATAATATGCGCGAGCTTTTGGATAATGTGCGCTATGGCCCAACGCAGGCGCGCTATAAAGTCTATATTATTGACGAGGTGCATATGCTTTCAACCGCCGCATTCAATGCGCTGTTGAAAACCCTTGAAGAGCCGCCGCCACATACGAAATTTATCTTCGCCACAACCGAAACCCAAAAAGTTCCCGTAACTATTCTTTCACGCTGCCAAAGATTTGATTTGCGCCGCCTTGACCGCGAGGTTTTGGCAAATCATTTGAATAATATTTGCACCAAAGAAAATGTTGCCGTAGAGCATGAAGGGCTTTTGCAAATTGCCCGCGCCGCCGAGGGTTCGGTTCGTGATGCTTTGTCACTTCTTGACCAAGCAATTGTTCAAGAAACCACAACAGGTATCGTAAGCGCCGAACAAATCCGCATCATGCTTGGATTATCGGACAGGAACCGCGTTTTTGCTTTATTTGAAAAAGTCATTGCCGCAGATCCAAAAGGGGCAATACTTGAAGCGCGTGAACAATATGATTTTGGCGCAAGCCCGATAAATATTATCCAAAGCCTTATGGAAATTGCCCATGAAATATCAAAATATTTCGTTATGGGCGATGATTATAAAGAAATTGAAGGCCAAATTGGCATTGCGCGTATCGCCGCCCTTGCGGGGCAAACTTCAAAACTTGCAATCGGGCGTTTATGGCAAATGCTTTTGACAGGGATTGAAGAAAATAAACGTGCGCCCGACCCTATGCAGGCACTTGAAATGTGCCTTATCCGCCTTTGCGGCGCAAGTAATATGCCAAGCCCAGAGGATTTGGCGCGTATTGTTGCAGGTGGAAATTTCAATGCGGGCAATGGTGGCAATGCGCCAAGTGCCCCGTCAAATGGCCCAAAAGCCTATAAGTTCGCTTCTTACGAAGAAATGCTTCACGCCCTAGAGGTTGATGGTAATGAGCGTGGTCTTGTGTCCCAACTTGAAAGATGCGCGCGCCCTGTTCGCCTTGAAGAGGGTTTATTCGCCTTTGAACCAACCCATGAAGCCCCAAAATCGCTCCATTTAAGGCTTGCACAGGCTTTGCGTGAATTAACGGGTAAACAATGGCGCGTTTACATTGAAGAAAATGGCGGCAAAACCATTGAAGAAATCAAAAAAGCGGAGCGCGATGAATTAATGGCGCATATCAAACAAGATGCCAAAGTAAAAGCCGCACTTAAAACTTTCCCCGGTGCAAAAATTGTTGCAATACGGGAACAAGATGAATTAAAAACTGCATAGGTTCTGCTTATAAATGGTTTTTACAGACTGCAAATGGCATATTTCTGCGCTTCCGATGCTCACATACTTAAGTATGCTCCGCTTCGGTTCTCAAAATATACCATTTTCGCCGCATAAAAACCATTTATAAACAGAACCAAAGATAGAGGTTATTAAAATGATGAAAGATATTGGCGGATTGATGAAATCCATGCAGGCAATGCAGCTAAAAGTTGCCGAAACCCAAAAGAAAATGGAAACTTTGACTGCCGATGGTCAATCTGGTGGCGGCTTGGTTAAATTATCATTACAAGGCGAAAATAAACTTACCGATATTTCGATTGATAAATCTTTGATGGTTGCCGATGATGTGGAAATTTTGGAAGATTTAATCAAAGCTGCATTCGAAGATGCCCGCAAAAAACTTGATGAAAATCGTAAGGGTATGGAAAAAGATTTAATGGGTGGGCTTAATTTGCCACCTGGGTTTAAAATGCCGTTTTAACTGCGTTCAAGTCGCCACCCTCGCCGCTTCTCGGCTCACTCAGCGACTTGGATTTAAGCTGGCAAATAATTTTGAAAAGCGTGGTTTTCAAATTTATTTGACATTTTGGTTTAAAAAAAGCCCCCGAAACTCGGGGGCTTTTTATATATTGTAATCCCCGATATTTTTACTTTGTAAAAATTCGGGGATTACAATTATTCTTCTGTTTTCTCTGCTGCGTTCTCTGCTGCTTTTTCGGCGGCTTGTTTGGCTTCTAGGTCTTCGCCGGTTTCTTGGTCAACCGCTTTCATTGAAAGACGGATTTTGCCGCGATCATCAAAGCCCATAAGTTTCACTTTTACAGTGTCGCCTTCTTTTACAACATCAGAAACTTGCGCAACTTTTTTCGGTGCAAGTTGTGAAATATGAACAAGGCCATCTTTTGAACCAAAGAAGTTTACGAATGCGCCAAAGTCCATAACTTTAACCACTTTACCTTCGTAAATATGGCCAACTTCGGCTTCATCAGTGATGCCGCGAATCCATTTAACCGCAGCGTCAATTTTCTCTTGTTCATTTGATGCAACTGAAACTGTGCCATCATCTTCGATTGAAACTTTAGCGCCAGTTTTTTCAACGATTTCACGAATAACTTTACCGCCAGAACCAATAACTTCACGGATTTTATCGGTTGGGATTTTAAAGCTGTGAATTTTTGGCGCATAAGTATTAACCGCACCGCGATTTTCAGTAAGTGCATTCGCCATTTCACCCAAAATATGGTGACGCGCTTTATGCGCACGCTCTAATGCAACTTTCATGATTTCTTCGGTGATACCTGCAACTTTAATATCCATTTGCAAGCTGGTGATACCATCAACAGTACCCGCAACTTTAAAGTCCATATCGCCAAGGTGATCTTCATCGCCCAAAATATCGGTCAAAACTTCGAAAGAGCCGTCTTTTTCCAAAATAAGACCCATTGCAACACCTGCAACTGGGGCTTTTGTTGGAACGCCTGCATCCATCAAGGCCAATGACGCACCGCAAACAGTTGCCATTGAAGATGAACCATTTGATTCCAAAATTTCAGAAACAACACGCATCACATAAGGGAATTGCTCTTTAGAAGGAAGAACCGCCTGTAAAGCGCGCCATGCAAGTTTTCCGTGACCAATTTCACGGCGACCCGCACCACCCATACGACCAACTTCACCAACAGAAAACGGAGGGAAATTGTAATGAAGCATGAATTGCTCTTTCTCAAGGCCCATAAGGCCGTCAACCATTTGCTCATCTTCTGATGTGCCAAGAGTTGCAACCACAAGCGCCTGTGTTTCACCGCGTGTGAAAAGTGCTGAACCGTGTGCGCGTGGCAATACGCCAACTTGTGGAACAATTTTACGAACCACATCAACAGGGCGACCGTCAATACGGCGGCCTTCTTTTACGATTGCAGTACGAACAATATCGCCTTCAAGCTCTTTGCAGACGTCTTTGAAAATACCAATGTCCATGCCATCTGGTTTTTCTTCTGATGCAACCAATGCAGCTTCTGCTTCGGCTTTTGCTGCTGCTAATGCTTCATGGCGTGCGCCTTTGTCCATGATTTTATATGCATCGTCGATTTTTGTGCCGATTAATGCTTTAACTTGGGCTTTTTGTGCGTCTTTATTTTCAGGCTCAAAATCCCACATGTCTTTGGCTGCACGTTCAGCAAGGTCGATGATTGCATCAATCACTGGCTGAATTGATTTGTGCGCGAATGAAACGCCGCCTAAAACCACATCTTCAGAAAGTTCATAAATTTCAGATTCAACCATCATAACGGCATCTTGTGTGCCGGCTACGACCAAATCCATGTCTGATTCTTCGATTTGTGCCAAAGTTGGGTTAAGAACATATTCGCCATTAATATAGCCAACACGCGCACCACCAATAGGGCCCATGAATGGCATACCAGATAATGCAAGTGCCGCAGATGCCGCAACCATTGCCAAAACATCAGGGCAATTTTCGCCATCATGTGATAATGTTGTTACCACGATTTGCACTTCATTTTTGAAGCCTTTAACAAAAAGTGGGCGAATTGGACGATCGATAAGACGTGAAACAAGTGTTTCAAATTCAGTTGGGCGGCCTTCACGTTTGAAATAACCACCAGGGATACGACCAGAAGCATAGAATTTTTCTTGGTAATTTACGGTCAATGGGAAGAAATCAATCCCAGGTTTTGCCGTTTTTGCGCCAACCGCAGTTGCAAGAACTTGGGTGTCGCCATAAGTTGCTAATACTGCGCCATCAGCTTGGCGAGCCATACGGCCAGTTTCTAATTTAAGTTCGCGTCCACCCCAATTGATAGACACAGTTTCGATATTAAACATACTTTTTCCTTATTAAATTTCCACGCCCTCGTGAAAATTCAAACATACATTGGGGACAATCCCCATTTTTGGCAATTTGCCAATTCCAGTTCCGCCCCATGCGGAAGCTGAAAACTTGTGCATTGATTTCAACCTAAAATCAATAAATCAATTTTGCTCCCCTGTGAAACGGGGGAGCTGTCACCGAAGGTGACTGAGGGGGAGCTTCATACAGTTTTGCCCCCTCCGTCTCGCTTCGCGAGCCACCTCCCCCGCTCGCTTTGCTCGCAAGGGAGGAAGAAATACTCTTCAAAAACTCAACCCCGCCATTGGCGGGGTCGAAAGTCTTTTGCGATTAGCGGCGAAGGCCGTGTTTCGCAAGAATTGCTTGATAGCGCTCTACATTGCGTGATTTAACATAATCAAGCAAGCTGCGGCGCAATGCAACCATAGTCAACAAACCACGACGTGAGTGATTGTCTTTTTTGTGCTCTTTAAAGTGCTCAGTAAGGTTAACAATACGCTCAGTTAAAATTGCGATTTGAACTTCTGGTGAACCAGTATCGCCAGGTTTAGTTGCGTGTTCTTTAATAAGCGCTTCTTTGCGCTCTTTAGTAATCGACATCTCAATAATCCTTTGAGTTTAAATTTGAAAAACGCGGGATGGTTGAAAATAACCGCCGCGTGCATCACCTATGGCAATTGGTTTATCACCCATTTTCGCAAGAACCGCGCGGGACATATCCTGCCCCGAAATAATTCTTGGACGTCTTTGGGCTTTTAATTCTTCCATTTTGTGTGGAAGCACTAAAATACGCCGTCCCTGCCTAAGGAATGCGACCTCATCCTCTTTAATGGCCAATACCGGGATGTCGTCCAGGGCGGTCTCAAAAGGTAGAAGTTGCGATAATGCAGGGGTCTCTATACACATTTTTTGCAAGGTTTCTAGTGTTATCGCTGATTCTTCTTTGAACGGGCCAACTGATGTGCGGCGCAAATATGTTATATGACCTTCTGCACCCAATGATTTTGCCAAATCACGCGCCAAAGCCCGCACATAAAACCCCTTGCCAGAGCGTACAAAAATTGTTGCGCTATTTTCATCGCTTTTAAGTAGTTTTAATTCGAAAGTTTTGACTTTGCGGGCATTAAGTTCAAAATCTTCGCCATCGCGCGCCAAATCATAGGCGCGTTCGCCATCAACTTTAATGGCGGAATATTTTGGTGGGATTTGGTCAATTTCGCCCAAAAAAGTTTGAAGTTTATCTTCAATTTGTTCGCGACTTGGGCGGACATTAGAAGTTGCAACCACCTGCCCTTCGGCATCTTGTGTATCGGTTGAAGTGCCCCATTGAACAGTAAATTCATAGGTTTTTTGCGCTTCCATAAGCCATGCAACTGTTCGGGTTGCCTCACCCAGTGCAATTGGCAAAATGCCGCTTGCCAATGGATCAAGTGTTCCTGCATGGCCGCATTTATTAGCATTAAACAGGCGCTTTATTTTATTTACCGCATCAGTTGAAGTTTGTTCCAAGGCCTTATCAAGCACAAGCCAGCCGTGAATATCGACGCCTTTTTTCTTTCTTTTTGCCATTTTTATTCGTCATCATTATTTATGTCGAGGCGGAATTTTGGATGTTCCAAATCACGCGACACTTTTGGATTTGCCAATAATTCATCAATATGAAGGGCAATATCATATGATTCATCACCAATGAATTTCAATTTTGGCGTAAATTTACTATCAATTGCGCGCGCCAAAAGACCGCGAATATAATTAGAGGCATGGTTTAAGGCATCGGCAAAAACCTTGGCATCCTTATGACCCAATGCGCTTACAAAAATATTGGCATGTTTCAAATCGGGTGACATGCGAACTTCACCAACAGTAAGTGAAACACCTTTTAATGCAGGGTCATGAATTTCCCCACGCGCCAAAACCTCTACCAAAATATGGCGAATATTTTCACCCGCACGAAGTTGGCGTTGACTTGGACCTAGGGTTTCTTTTTGTGAATTACGTTTTTTCATTTTTGTTACACCTAACTGCTTCCCTTGAGGGAAGCTGTCACCGAAGGTGACTGAAGGGTGGATGTTTCAGTTTTTAACTTACTTTGTTACAAGCTACTAAAGTCGCTGCCACCCTTCCGTCACGCCTATGGCGTGCCACCTTCCCTTAAGGGAAGGATTTAAAATTGGTTACAAACTACGTTTAATAATCTCAACTTCGAAGCATTCGATTTCATCGCCTTCGCGTAAGTCTTGATAATCTTCAAAGCCCATACCGCATTCTTGACCGCCCGAAACTTCGGCAACTTCGTCTTTGAAGCGTTTTAGGGTTGAAAGTTTACCTTCGTGAATAACCACATTGTCACGCAGCAAGCGAACACCGCAACCGCGTTTGATTGTACCTTCTGAAACACGACAACCCGCAATTTTGCCAACTTTTGAAATGCTAAATACTTGAAGGATTTCAGCATAACCAATGAAGGTTTCTTTACGTTCTGGCTCAAGCATACCTGACAAGATGTCTTTTACGTCATCAAGTAGATTATAGATGATTGAATAATAACGAATTTCAACGCCTTCAGATTCAGCCAAATCACGAACTGGTTTACCCGCACGTGCGTTAAAGGCCAAAATGATTGCGCCCGTTGATTTTGCCAATGAAACATCGGATTCAGTGATACCGCCAACACCTTGGTGAATAACTTTTGCCGCCACTTCATCATTGGCAAATTTGCCAAGTGATGCGGTAATTGCTTCGGCAGAACCCTGAACATCGGCTTTGACGATGAATGGGAATTCTTTAAGTTTCTGTTCCTTGATTTTTGCAAGCATATTTTCAAGGCCAGAACGCGAAGATGTTTTAATCTGTGATTTTTCACGGCGCATACGCACACGATAATCAGTAACTTCACGCGCGCGCGCTTCATTATCAACCACAACCAATTGATCGCCCGGTTCAGGCGCACCATCAAGCCCCAAAACCTCGACAGGTAATGAAGGGCCTGCTTCTTCAAGGGTTTGACCACGTTCATCCATCATTGCACGAACACGACCCCATTGAGTACCGGCAACAATAATATCGCCTTTTTTCATGGTTCCGCGTTGAACAAGAATGGTTGCAACTGGGCCACGGCCTTTATCAAGTTTAGCCTCTACCACAATACCTTCGGCGGTACGGTTTGGATTGGCTTTCAATTCCATGATTTCGGCTTGAAGCATTATTGATTCAAGAAGTTTATCAAGATTGGTTTTTGCCTTCGCAGAAACAGGAACCGCCTGTACGTCGCCACCAAATTCTTCACAAACTAAATCATATTGCAATAATTCTTGAAGAACTTTTGATGGGTTTGCTTCTGGCTTGTCGATTTTATTGACGGCAACAATTATAGGAACATTCGCAGCTTTGGCATGGTTTATCGCCTCGATGGTTTGAGGCATTACACCATCATCGGCAGCAACAACAAGAACCACAATATCGGTTGCCTGCGCACCGCGTGAACGCATTGCCGAGAAGGCTGCGTGACCCGGTGTATCAAGGAAAGTAACTTTTTCACCAGTTGGCAAGCGAACTTGATATGCACCAATATGTTGGGTGATACCGCCCGCTTCACCAGATACCACATCCGCTTTACGTATTGCATCAAGCAATGAAGTTTTACCATGATCAACGTGACCCATGATTGTAACAACTGGTGGGCGTGCAACTTGGTTTTCGTCAGTATCTTCAACACCTTCAAGGCCAATTTCAACGTCAGATTCGGCAACGCGTTTTGCAACGTGACCAAAATCAGCAACGATTAATTCGGCAACATCCAAATCAAGTACATCAGTCCCCTTCATCATTTGGCCTTGTTTCATCAAATATTTGACAACATCGGTCAAACGTTCGGCCATACGGTTTGCCAAATCGGCAACGGTAATGACTTCTGGAATGATGACTTCGCGTGATTGTTTTGCAGGCTCTTGATAGCCACGACCTAAACGGCGTTCACGCTCTTTTTCACGTGCGCGGCGAACCGATGCCAATGAACGTTGGCGTTCGCCATCATCATCAAGCGCAGAAGTAATAGTCAAACGACCAGATCGGCGCGGCTGTGCATTTTTATCGCGCGATGCCGGAACAACTTTAAGCGGCGCTTGTTTTTGTTTTTTAACACGACCACCAAGAGATGAAAGAATATCGCCGCCACCTTCGTTTTCAACTTCTTCTTCAATTTCTTCTGGCGCAATAGCAGGTTGAGTGTTTTGAACAGGTGCGGGTGCAACTTCTCTTTCAACATAAGTAGATTTTGCAAGTTCGGCGGCACGCTCTTCTTCTTCGCGTTTTAGGCGCTCTTGTTCCATACGCTCAAGACGCTCTTCTTCTTCGCGGCGCTTTCTGTCCATTTCTTCACGGGCTGCGCGGGCTTCGGCTTCGCGGCGTTCGCGTTCTTGACGTTGCAATTCAGCTTCACGTGCTTGCGCAAGTGCAGCTTGACGCGCTTGACGTTCTTGGTCTGAAAGGCTGTGCGAATTGTCAGATTGAGTATTTGACGTTGGCGCCTTTGGTGCATTTGTTGGCTTTGCCGCAGATGATGGAACAAATGCAGGTGCAGGTTTATTAGCACCAGTTTCACCAACAGGTTTTGGCGCTTCAAGGCCACGTTTTTTCTTAACTTCAACGACAACAGTTTTAGAGCGCCCATGCGAGAAGCTTTGGCGTACAGTTCCGCCAGCCCCTAAATTACGATTTAGGCTTAAAGGTTTGCGCGCACCTGCGCCGTTGTTTTCATTATTATCAGTCATATTTACCCATTTGGTTAAAGTGGCTATTGTTCAAGCGAGGCTTGAACGCCACTTTAGTATTTTTTGCCGCTCAAGTTTTCCAATAAAGTCTTCAACTTTATTGGTTATCGCTCTTACGGACATTTACAAACTTGCAAATGGCGCAAAAACGCCAAATACACAATAGGTTTTGTGCCAAACCCTTATCGGTTTGTCATAAAATCTATCAAAAAATCCAATCTTGTGGCTTTAAAGGAACAAATCCAGCAAGCCGATTAATTTCCAAAGCCCAATTTTGTGCAAATTGTCCCTTTGGCATAAAAGCATGGACAATATTATCACGAGATAGGGTTTTTCCCAAATCATCAATACAAAAACAGCCGATTATTTGCACATCGCCCCATTTTTTCGATAATCCAATGATTTTATCGCGCCCATCATTCGAGGCGTCATAAGCCTCAATAATGAAAGCAGGCGCGCTTTTTTTAATTGCTTCAGATACTTGGTCAAAGCCCAAAATTAATTCACCAGCGCGCCGCGCCATTGCCAAAAGGCCAAGGCATTTTTGAAACAATGCCTCTTTGGTTTGTTCAATCAATTCAGGTTTTGGGTGTGCTGCACGCTTTAAAGAGCGCGCAAAAGCATTTGTTTTGATAGCTTGTTCAAGTATTTCACTTGTCGCGCTTATCCAAACGCCACGACCTGGCGCACGCGCCGAAACATCGGGAAAAATATTCCCCGACATATCGGCAACAAAACGCACCATTTCGCTTTGCGGTTTTTCAAGTCTTGTAACCGCGCAGCGCCTATTGTTTTTGTTGATTAGCGGCTCATTGAAGTCCATCGGTTGTTACCGCCTCCGAAGGTGCGGCTTCAACCCAACCCATGCCAACACGTGCGGCCATGATTAATGCGTCAGCATCTGATTGCGAAAGGTTGAAAGCGTCAAGATAGCCAGGTTCACGAACCTTTTCGCCATTTTTAACTTCAAACCAACCACGAAGGTCATCAGAAACAAGACCTGCCAAATCTTCGATTGAAGTAACGCCATTTTGCGCCAAAGCAATCGCCATTTGCGGGCTCATACCTTCAAGGTTCAATAGGTCAGATTCAATATTTAGTGATTTGATTTTTTCTTCTAATTCACGTGCCTGACGCTCTAAATGGTCATTTGCACGGGCTTGAAGTTCGGTTGCAAGTTCTTCGTCAAAACCTTCAATTGTCATCAAATCATCAAGGTCAGTGTTTGCAAGGTCTTCAATTTTCTCAAAGCCTTCAGAAACCAATAGACGCGCCATCATGTCATCAACTTCAAGTGCATTGATGAATAATTCAACCAATGTTGCAGTTTCTTTTTCACGACGTTCACGCTCTTGGTCTTCTGTAAGAATATCAATTGACCAACCAGTTAATTGTGAAGCAAGACGAACATTTTGACCACGGCGGCCAATTGCCAAAGATAATTGATCTTCAGGAACAACAACTTCAACGCGGTTTTCATCTTCGTCTAATACTACTTTCGCAACTTCAGCAGGCTGCAAAGCATTTACGATAAAAGTTGCAGGGTCTGGTGACCAAGGGATAATGTCGATTTTTTCGCCGCCCAATTCGCCAACAACCGCTTGAACACGTGAACCACGCATACCAACACATGCACCAACTGGATCAATGCCATTATCAGATGTGAATACCGCAATTTTCGCACGTGATGCAGGGTCGCGCGCCACAGATTTGATTTCGATTACGCCATCATAAATCTCTGGAACTTCTTGGGTAAATAATTTCGCCATAAAGCCAGGGTGTGCGCGCGATAGGAAAATTTGTGGTCCTTTTTGCTCATGCTTAACTTCATAAATATAAGCGCGAACTCTATCACCCATATTAAGGTTTTCACGTGGTAAGGTTTGGTCTTTACGAATAACACCTTCGCCGCGACCTAAATCAACAAAAATATTGCCATATTCAACGCGTTTAACCGTTCCATTTACAATCTCGCCAACGCGATCTTGATATTCTTCGAATTGTTTTGCACGTTCTGCTTCACGAACTTTTTGCGTGATAACTTGCTTACCAGTAAGCGACATAACGCGGCCAAAATCGAACAATGGAAGCGCCTCGGTGAAAACGTGACCAATCTCAACTTTGGCATCAATTTTTACAGCATCTTCAAGCGCGATTTGTTGCAATTCATTGATAACTTCATCACGTGTTGCAACCACTGTTTGGCGGCGCGTGATTGTTAATTCACCTGATTTTTGGTCAATACGAACCAAAATATCCAATGCCGCGCCATAACGTGACAAAGCAGCTTTTTGAATTGCGCTTTCGATTGCGCTTACAACCACTTTTTCATCAATATTTTTTTCAGCAGCAACCGAACGTGCGATTTGCAATAATTCAAGTCTATTGGCGCTTATTGCCATTTCACTCTCCACTTATTTCATCGCCATTGGCGATATTTTCGATTTCAATTTTGCCAGCTTCAATGGCATTTTCAATTTTGTCAGCTTCATCACCATGACTACGACGCGCAAGGGATTCGCGAATTAATTCATCGGTCAAAACCAATTTGGCATTATGTAGCCACGCAAAAGGTATAAGTGCGGTATCGCTTTCATTATCCAAATCGATGGCAATATTATCATCTTCAATACCAACCAAAGTACCTGAAAAGCGTTTTTGACCTTCTACCATTCTATCAAGTTCAATTTTTGCGCGATAACCTGCCCAACGTGTAAAGTCTTTTAGGCGTGTTAATGGGCGATCAATCCCTGGTGACGAAATTTCAAGATGATATTCAGCAGATATTGGGTCGTGCGCATCCAAAATTGGCGACAGGCCGCGTGACAATTTCTCACAATCGCCTGAAGTCATCGAACCATCTTCACGTTCTGCCATAATTTGCAAAGTCGCAGTTTCGCGGCCCATCATACGAATACGCACAATCTCATAACCCAAATCAGCCGCAGCAGGGGCAAGAAGTTCAAATAAATTTTGTTCAAATGGCGTAATAGTAAGCAATAGTTTTTCCAAATTTTAAGCAATAAAAAAAGCGACCCGATTTGGGCCGCCCTTACCGCTTTCGCGGCGGGTTTATATTGTTAACGCGTCTTTAATATCAATTTTATGAAAAGTCACGAATAAAAAGCATACGCTTTGAAAATTTGCCGTAGCAAATTTTGGCTCTTCGCCTTTTCCAAAAAGTCTGCAACTTTTTGGGGCTCATCGCGCGCTATACTGAAATTTTTGTGTGATAATTATATATTTCTTCCGCCTCATCCCTTGCCTGTGGGTCGCCGACATGGAGCCATTTGCCTTCAAGGATTATGCCGTAAAGCCTTCCTTTGGGGGCAAATTCTTCGAACCATGTTTTAGCAAGAGAGCGTTTGATAAGCGGTTTATCTTTGAATAATTCAGTTCGGGTTACGTGAATACCTGCATAAGCGTAAGGCGCGCTTTCAGCGTCGCCACGGCGGGTTAATCTACCTTCTTCATCCATGAAAAAGTCACCCTTGCCATCAAAGCCAACCGCCTCTTCCATTTTTGCCAAAAGCAATAGGCCATCCATTTTTTCAGGGTCATAGCTTTCAAGGGCGCGCGAAATTGCGGTTTCATCAAACCAAATTGCATCGGCATTACAGGTAAGAATTATCCCCTCACCCATCATTGGCAATGCTTTTATAAGGCCACCTTCAGTTTCCAATGGTTCTTCTAATTCATCTTCGCGGGAGAATGTGATTATTGGGTGGTCATCTTTGCGCGGTTCAAGATGATCAACTAATTTTTGGGCAAAGTGGAAAGTATTTACCACAACTTTATAAACGCCCGCCTCTGCTAATCTATCAAGCATGTGATCAATAAGGGTGCGGCCTGCGACCTTTACCAATGCCTTTGGGCGATCATTTGTTAGTGGGCGCATACGCGTCCCAAGGCCAGCCGCAAAAACAATTGCGCGCGGTTTTCCGGTTTTAAACATTTTGCAGCTCGTTTAATGGGGCGTGTTTTTGAATCCAATTCTTAAGGTTTGCAAGTTCAGGGTTTTCCAAAACCGCATTCAAATGCCCAATCATACGCGGCATAAATTGGCGATATTTATCTTTCCCATCACGCTTAATAAGGCGCGAGAAAATACCAATGATTCGAAGGATATTAATTGACCCCTCTAAATCCAATTCATGGCGAAGCGCGGCTTCATTAATATTGGTTTTTGCAACATAGGCTTTGATTGCCGCCTCATGTGCAGTTTTTGAAACATCACGGCGCGCATCATGCAAAAGCATTGAAAAATCCCATGCCCTAAAACCAAGAACCGCATCTTGAAAATCAAGAAGTCCAATTTTGGCTATACTATCACGCCCATCAAGCCAAAGCATGTTTTCGGCATGATAATCACGCAATGTAAAAGCGCGCGGGTGATTAAGGATTTTGGCAATTATCGCAGAACGAACCTCGGCCCATGATGCCAAAACTTCTTGGCTATAATCTTCAAGGCCAAGATATTTTGGAACCCAATCAACAAATAAATCGGCATTAACGCTTAGGGCTAATTCATCAAAATCTAAAATCGGCCATTCAGAATTAGGCGCAGGAAGTATTTTTGGAATATCCAATTCATGCAAATATGCCAATAATTCGCCAGCAGCGGTATAAAGCTTTTCTTCATTGGCAATACCATCGCCCTTTAGGATTTCGGCATATAAATCATTGCCCAAATCTTCCAAAACCGCCACGCCATTAACACAATCAGCGGCATAAATTTCAGGGGTTGAAAAACCTTTGCTTTGTAAGAAATCAGCAATTGCCACAAAAGCCTCGACACGTGATGCGGCAAGGCGCGATAAAGCATTCCAGCCAAGCTCAAAACGGGTTGCAACATCTGCATCCTTCGGACATGGCGGGATTTCATTTTCAGGCGGCGCCTTCATCAAAATCGCAGTTTTACCATCTTTTACCAAACGCTCATAAGAGCGGGTGGAGGCATCATCCATTAATTTAATACGTTCGCAACCTTTAAAGCCGCTTTGTTCAATTATATTTTCTATTGCAGCTTCAAATGAATTCATTTGTTAATATTCCGAATTTACCTTGCCAATAATCTATAAATTCCCCCTTACCAAATATAGAAATATTGGCAATTCGACTTGCTGCATTGAATTTTAGATTTATTTCTACACGGTTTTTCGGAAGATAGTTTTTTGCCCTTTGTGGCCATTCAATAAGCGAAATTCCGCTTTGTATTTCTTCCCACCCTAATTCCCAAATTTCTTCTTCATTTTCAAGACGATAAAGGTCAAAATGATACAATTCTATATCTTCAATTTCATAGGTTTGAACAATTGTAAAAGTTGGGCTTGGAATTTCTTCATTTGTTTGCAAAATCTTCTGAATAAAGCCCCTTGAGAAGGTAGTTTTTCCTGCACCAAGGTCACCAAACAAGGCAAAACAATCACCCGCGCGTGCAAAATTTGATAATAATGCACCTAATTTTTGGGTTTTTTCTTCATCTTTTAGATTTAATGCAAGCTCTGTCATACAAATTTATTAGCATTATTGTGCAATGTAAGAAACATAGTAATTGCAATCATATAAAGATTTGTTTATATCTTTATGTCATACACGCCATCTTGATGGTGTAAGAAGGATTTAAAATGTCTAATTATATAGTAACGGATATCAGCCTTGCTGATTGGGGTCGCAAAGAGATTAATATTGCGGAAATCGAAATGCCAGGTCTTATGGCAACCCGCGCCGAATATGGCCCAAAACAAGTTTTAAAAGGCGCGCGCATTGCTGGCTGCCTTCACATGACAATTCAAACTGCGGTTTTGATTGAAACTTTGACTGCTTTGGGCGCTGATGTTCAATGGTCATCATGCAATATTTATTCAACCCAAGACCAAGCAGCAGCAGCAATTGCGGCAAGCGGCGTTCCTGTATTTGCCAAAAAAGGCGAAACTTTGCTTGAATATTGGGAATATGTTCACAAAACTATGGAATGGCATGATGGCGGCTATCCAAATCTTATTTTGGATGATGGCGGCGATGCAACATTGCTTTGTGTCCTTGGCCCTAAAGCTGAAAAAGATGCAAGTGTGATTTCAAACCCACAAAATGAAGAAGAAGAAGCTTTATTTGCAATTATGAAAAAATACCTTGCTGAAAAACCTGGTTTCTATTCGGCATTAGCAGCTTCAGTTAAAGGTGTTTCTGAAGAAACAACTACTGGCGTTCACCGCCTATATCAAATGGCAGAGCGCGGCGAATTGCCATTCCCTGGCATTAACGTAAACGATTCAGTGACCAAATCTAAATTCGACAATCTTTATGGTTGTAAAGAATCATTAGTTGACGGTATTCGCCGTGGTACTGATGTTATGATGGCTGGTAAAATCGCAATGGTTTGTGGTTTTGGTGACGTTGGCAAAGGTTCGGCTGCGTCTTTGCGTAATGCAGGTTGCCGCGTTATGATTTCTGAAATTGATCCAATTTGCGCACTTCAAGCCGCAATGGAAGGTTATGAAGTTGTAACAATGGAACAAGCTGCGCCGCGCGCTGATATTTTTGTTACTTCAACTGGTAATAAAGACGTTATTAATATCGACCATATGCGTGCGATGAAAGACCGTGCGATTGTTTGTAATATTGGCCATTTTGATAGTGAAATTCAAGTTGCCGCACTTCGTAATTACAAATGGCACAATGTTAAGCCACAAGTTGACGAAATAGAATTCCCAAATGGCAAAAGAATTATCCTTCTTTCTGAAGGCCGCCTTGTGAATTTGGGTAATGCAACTGGTCACCCATCATTTGTTATGTCGGCTTCATTTACCAATCAAACTTTAGCACAAATCGAATTGCATACTAATTTGTCTGCTTATGAAAACAAAGTTTATGTTTTGCCAAAAGCATTGGACGAAAAAGTTGCCCGCCTTCACCTTGAAAAAGTTGGCGCAACTTTGACCGTCCTTTCTGATGATCAAGCAAAATATATTGATGTTCCTGTAAGTGGTCCGTTTAAAGCAGATCATTATAGGTATTAGTCTCAAAGCCCAACCCTCGCGGCTTTTCTTTTGAAAATTTGCTGAGGGCAAATTTTGGCCCTTCGCCTTATCCAAAAAGTCTCCAACTTTTTGGGGCCCATCGCGGTGACATATTGCGACTCAGTGAATGCCGGAACAAAAATCGTGGTTTTTGATTTTTAATGACATAATGTTTGGATTTAAAAAGCCCGAAACTTGTTTCGGGCTTTTTTAGCAGGGGGGTTTTTGTTTTATTAACCACAATCATGCTTGAGAAATATCTACAAAACCTTCATAAGTTTAAACATGATTTCCCTTTATATTATCAGTGCTGACTATATTTTAATCGCTTTTGCGACATTACTTGGCGCGTCATTTGGTTTTTTACTGCGTCATATTTTTGATGTGGACAATCAAAATGACAAAAAAAATAATACAGAAGCACCAAAAAAGTACGAAGATATTATTTTCAATAATTCTGGCCTTATCGCCATTATGTGGCATGAAGATGATGATAGCGATGATTTAAACGGAAATTTCGAACTAGTTGGCGATATTAATGCGCAAAACGAAATTTTGTTAAAGCTAAATTCCGATAAAGAAAATATTATCGAAAACCTTGCAAAAAATGATGAGCAATTAATTGATAAAATAAAAGAGCTTCGCAATAGTGGGAAAAATTTCACATGGCTATCAAAAGGTCTTGAAATTAATGGTTTCACATTTAGCGCAAGTGCATGTCTATTAATACGCAATGCCCCCGCCAATTTTGGGCTTAGGGCAACGGATGGAATTTATACACCAATTTGGAAAACTGATTCTGATGGGCATTTATCATGGGCAAATGAAGCATTTTTAAAAGCTGTAGAAGCCCAAAGCCTTGACCAAGCAATTGAAGATAATATGCGTCTTGATGCAAAGGCGCAAATTGAGGCTATATCTGCATTAAAAGGTCAAAGCCTTGTTGATACGCGCGCCGTTTCAATCGATGGGCAAAGAAAGAACCTTAGAATTCTTACTGCCCCTGCTTTTGACGGAACAATTGGCATTGCAATTGATATTTCCGAAGAAATCAACACCCAAGACATATTAAAACGCGAAGCCAAAGCCCATGTTGAAACCCTAAATCACCTTAATGACGCAGTGGCGGTTTATGATGCACAAAGGCAATTGCAAACTTATAATAGTGCGTTTGCAAAACTTTGGGGCCTTGATGCCTCATGGCTTGATGAACGCCCTACAAATGAAGAGGTTTTGGATAAATTACGCGCCAAATCATGGCTTCCGCTACAAAGAAACTATAGCGAATGGCGCAATGAGCAGATTGCATTTTACCAAGCCACAACATCGATACCCGATGAAACTTGGACTTTGCCAAATGGGCGCATCCTTCGTGTAATGCGCCAAAGGCAACCAACGGGCGGCCTTTTAACCCTATTCGAAGATATTTCAGATAATACATCCCTACAAGCACAATTTAAAACCCAAATCGAAGTATCACGCGCCACACTGGATAGGCTTCAAGAAGGGGTTGCGGTTTTTGCATCCGACGGACGTCTTACACTTGCTAACCGTGCCTTTGTTCAAATTTGGGATTTGGAAAATGACTTTGCCGAACCAAGACCTGAATTTGGGGAATTTTCGCGCCGTGCCAATAAATTATATGCCGATGAAGAATTTTGGAATGATTTATTCGCCCGTATTTGCGACCCAACACCAAGTGGGCGGCGTGAAACTTCGGGGCAAATCAATCTTCGCAATCAAAACACACTTGCATGGCTTACACGCCCGCTTCCTGATGGGGCAACAATGGTTGCATTCCATGACATTACCGCACAAAACCGCATTGCAAGTGTTTTACGTGAAAAAGCATTGGCACTTGGGGAAGCTGATAAATTAAAAACTGAATTCTTAGAAAAAGTTTCCTATCAATTGCGTACCCCGCTTACAACAATCACTGGCTATACCGATGTATTGCTTACAGGGATAGGCGGCGAATTAAGCCCATTACAAAGTGAATATTTAAGCGTAGTATCCGAGGCGGGCGAACAACTTAAAAAGATGATTTCCGACCTACTTGACTTGGCAACAATTGATGCTGGCCATGCACCGCTTGATTTAGGTGATGTTGATATTACTGACGTTCTTCAACAATCTCAAGAAATCGCAGGAAGCAAATTATCGCATTCGCAAATTCATATTAATATTGGTGAAAATGATGGCGGGATTATTCGCGCCGATGACAAAAAAATTCGCCAAATTATGTTTAACCTACTTCACAATGCGATGCGCAATATTCAGGCGGGTGATAATATTGAAATTGGCGCCAAGCGCTTTGCGGATACAATAAGGCTTTATATTACTGCACCAAACCATAATCTTGACCCATTAAGCGCGCCATTGGAATTTGAGGCCTTTACCGAAGGTTCACGCCATGGCGGTTTA
The DNA here is from genome assembly GCA_020161405.1 of Pseudomonadota bacterium. Classification (GTDB taxonomy): domain Bacteria; phylum Pseudomonadota; class Alphaproteobacteria; order Caulobacterales; family Aquidulcibacteraceae; genus Pseudaquidulcibacter. The sequence continues at coordinate 148,198 of JAIUOD010000005.1, forward strand.
GGCTTGGTATTAGTTAAAAAATTCGTTGAATTACATGGCGGCTGGATTGCAATGGGCTCAAAAAATCCAGAAACACTTACCATTACTTGCCACTTACCTGTAAAAGCCAAACCAAGTGAAGATAATCCAGAATTGGAATTGTAAAAACAAAATTTATAATATAAGTTAGTTCAATATTTTTGGGGTTTATCATGAAAATAATTGGCTTAACTATTGCATTTATTTATGCTTTTACTTTTACTAACTTTGCAAATGCTTCAACTTGCGAAGTACCAAATCAAAATGCAAGACCTATTAAAAATGTTTCACCTGCTAAATTATATCCTAAAGAAGCAGAAAAAAGAAATCTTGATGGCTCTGTAACTATTTTTGTAAATATTGATAAAAATGGCAATGTTACAGACGCTAAAATAACTAAATTTTCTAGCCCTGAATTCAATGATCCTTCATTATTGGACGTTGCAAAATCTATAAAATTCACACCCGCCAAAAAAGAATGCGAATTTATACCTTCAAACTATACTTTCAATATAAGTTTCAAAACTCACTAAAATTAAATCAACGTGCCCAATTAAGGTTGACCCCTTTAATAATCTAAGTCACAATATGATTTATGATACGCATTGAAACTGAACTTTTTATCTCCGCGCCGCCTGAAAAAATTTGGGCTGCATTGATGGATTTTGACAAATATCCTGAATGGAATCCTTTTGTTTTAAAGATAAAGGGCAATCAAGAGAAAGGCGCGAAACTTGATATTCATGTGCGCAATCCTGATGGTTCGGGGCGAATTATGCGTTTTGACCCTAAAATCATGATTTTAGAAGAAAATAAAATGTTCGCTTGGAAGGGTAGGTTTTTTATCCCCGGAATTTTTGATGGCGTTCATTATTTTCGCCTTGCCCCCGCTGGCAATGGCACATTATTCACACATGGTGAAGCATTTTCAGGCCTCCTTGCCAATATGATGCGCAAAACCATTTTGGAAAAATATCCAAAGAATTTTGAGGCGATGAATATCGAATTGGCAAAACGGGTAACTGATAAAAGCACATAATTGCTTCCCTTAAGGGAAGCTGTCACCGAAGGTGACTGAACGGCAATTACAAACGCCGCATTTACCCTATAATGTCGCTGCCACCCTTTTTGTCTTTTTGCCTTTGACAAAAAGCCACCTTCCCTCAGGGGAAGGAATTAAAACTGGCTTTCAGGAACTGTCACAACCAAACCATCCAAATCTTCTGTCACTACGATTTGGCAAGACAATCTTGAATTTGGTTGCACATTATCGGCAAAATCCAACATGCTTTCTTCCATTGAACCCATTGGGTTTAGTTTTGAAAGCCATGCATCATCAACATAAACATGGCATGTTGCACAAGCGCATGCACCGCCACAATCAGCATCAATCCCTGGCACATTATGTTTGGTCGCAGCTTCCATTACTGTGCCGCCATTTGTTGCCTCTATATCTTGTGATTTGCCATTATGTTGAATGAAGGTGATTTTTGCCATTTTAAGCCTCTTTGATGCAAATCTCTATATTAGTTTTGTGCATGGTTTGCCAGTTCTTTGACTGAAATATTTGTGTCTTGCAAAATATGCGGCGCAATTTTCGCGCGCGCGGCAATAAGATTTTTGCCAACTAAAAACTCTGGCGGTGAATTTATTGCATCAATTGCCAAAATTCGGTTTTCATCATCAATATGGAAAAGCGCAAATTTACGTGCCGCCATGTCACCGCGAATAATGGTTTTGGTTGCGCCAATCGCCAAACCCGCAATTTGCAATTTCAAATCATATTGATCCGACCAAAACCAAGGAACATCAAGTTTTGGTGCATTCTGCCCCATTATATTTGCCGCCGCTAATTTGGCCTGTTCAATCGCATTGTGAACACTTTCAAGGCGCATTCTTTGGCCATATAAATCAACCATACGATTGGCACAGTCACCACAGGCATAAATATCAGGGTTTGAAGTTTTGGCATTTTCATCAACATCAATGCCATTATTGCAAATAATCCCTGCAGATTTGGCAATTTCATCATTTGGAATAATGCCAATACCAATTAAAACCACATCGGCATCAATATTTGTGCCATCACCAAGGGTTACACTTTCAACTTTTTGTGCGCCATTAATTTTTGCAACGCCCGATTGGGTAAGGATTTTCACCCCCGCACTTTCATGCACATTTTCATAGAATTGTGATAATTCAGGGCTTGCAACCCGCGCCAAAATACGTGGCGCAGCTTCGATAATTGTAACATTCAAACCTTTTTTTTGCGCACATGCGGCAACTTCAAGGCCAATATAACCCGCACCAATGATTACAAGGTTTTTGGCATTATCAAGTTCAGCACCCAAATCATCCGAATCTTTGATAGTTTTCAAATAATGAACGCCCGATAATTGCGCGCCTTGAGCAGGTAAATGGCGAACCTTTGAACCAGTTGCGATAATTAATTTATCATATTCATATTGATTACCAGTTTTTGATTTTATAGATTTGTTGACCGCATCAATTGAAATGATTTCTTCATCAATTTTCAAATCAATATTATCTTTTTCCCATTGTTCTTCGGCTTTAAAAAACAATCTTTCAGCAGGCATTTGACCAAGCATATAGGCTTTGGACAATGGGGGTCTTTGATATGGCGGTTGGCCTTCATTGCCGAATATACGAATCCTTCCTTGAAAGCCCAATTGGCGCAAAGAATTTGCCGCTTGCGATGCCGCTTGGCCTGCGCCAATTATCAAAATATTTTCAAGCTTTGCCAAAGCCAAACCCCATATAAAAAATTACATTTGCGCCAATAGCTTATAAAATAAGCGATTAGTGAAAAAATCACAGATAAAAAAGCCTTTTTGCCTGAAAAAAATATTGCATTTACTAATTTAATCTATAAATGCGCATACTTCGGCGGACCTGGAAACAGCACCTCCAGTCCACTAACACTTTGGTGTCCAAAACCAAGGTGGACCTGACAACATTTTGGGGCATAAAACACCCTAGCATGTCCGACTAACGCCGCAAATTCGTCGTCTTCAATTTATTGGGGGCTTTTAGTTTGATCGTGCGGGCGCAAGTCGTTGATACTTAATCCGTGCATTGTTAGGTTTAGGGGGGTTCCGCTATGGAAAACTTCAAATCATCTATTGATATTGTTTCGCAATTGGCTCCTGATTTGCCAATTGCCGCTAATCGCCCACATGCTGTTAAGCGCGCGGCGAATTGGTTTGTTCGCAATTTCGCAGGTGACGTATTATACGCAGTAAAAGCAAACCCAAGCCCTTGGGTTTTAGATGCCATGTGGGAAGCTGGCGTGCGCCATTTTGATGTTGCATCAATTGTTGAAGTTGAGACTATTTTCAATCGTTTCCCTTCGGCGACATTGGCATTCATGCATCCTGTTAAAAATCGCAATGCGATTACGCGCGCTTATTTTGAATTTGGTGTTCGTATTTTTTCGCTTGATTCAATGGAAGAATTGCAAAAAATACTTGAAGCAACAAATTATGCCCAAGATTTGACCCTTATGATCCGCCTATCGGTTTCAAACTCTGCATCTTCAATTTCATTAGATGGCAAATTTGGCATTAAAGGCGAAAAAGCGGTTGAATTATTGCGTGCCGCACGTTCTGTTACACGCGAAGATTTGGGCATTTGTTTCCATGTTGGTTCACAATGCATGGATCCGCAGGCTTATGTTAAAGCGATGGATGTTGCTAAATCAACAATCATTCAAGCAGGTGTTGTAATTGATATTATTGATGTTGGTGGCGGTTTCCCGGTTAATTACCGCGATATGTCCCCTGCCCCAATGAGCCAATATATGCAAGTAATTGCGCAAAAATTTGAAACCATGCCAGTTACTGAAAATTGCGCCCTTTGGTGTGAACCGGGCCGTGCAATGGTTGCCGAAGCTACAAGCATTATCGCACGCGTTGAACTTGTTAAAGATGATTTCATTTATCTTAATGATGGCGCTTATGGCAATTTATTTGATGCAACCCATGTAAATTGGCCGTTTGAAACCGAACATTTGCGTATCAATGGCAATAGTTCAAAAGAACATAAAGCGTTTCGCATTTTTGGCCCTACATGTGATGGGATTGATGAACTTAATAATGAATATTTCCTTCCAATTGATATAAAAGAAGGCGATTATATTGAGTTTAAGATGCTTGGCGCGTATGGTGTCGCTATGACAACGAATTTCAATGGCTTTGGTCAAAATATTGAAGTAATTACGTGCGATGATGCACATGTTTCAATGTTTACCGAAACAAAAGATATTTCGAAAAACCAATTTTTCAAAAAATAGAAGAGAAAATTTAAAATGACTGATAATCGTAAAGCCGAACTTTTGGCAACAAAGGTCGAGCATGTGGATATTACTACGTTTGACGCGCGCCCAATCATTGATGCAATGGGCAAAATGTCTTTCACATCGCGTGATACTGCACGCGCGGCAAAAATCTTCAATACCGCATTAGAAGATAAAGAATGCAGCGTTTGGCTTACACTTGCGGGTTCTACATCTGCGGGCGGCTGTATGCATGTTTATCGTGACATGGTTAAAAACGGCATGGTTGATGCGATTGTGGCAACTGGTGCATCAATCATCGATATGGATTTCTTTGAGGCTTTGGGATTTAGTCATTATCAAGCATTAGAAGTGCCAGATGATGAAACTTTGCGCTCTCTATACATCGACCGCATCTATGACACTTATATTGATGAAGAAGAACTTCAGGCATGTGATGGTACGATTTTCGAAATCGCCAATAGCCTTGAAACGCGCGCTTATTCTTCACGCGAATTTATCAAAGAAATGGGTAAATGGCTTTCTGAAGGTAATGCGAAAAAAGAAGGTTCTTTAATACAGGCTTGTTATGAAGAAGGCGTTCCTATCTTCTGCCCAGCTTTTGTTGATTCATCGGCTGGTTTCGGCCTTGTTAAACACCAAAAAGAGCAAGCAAAAGCAGGCAAGCCTTATTTGATTATTGATGCAATCGCGGATTTCCGTGAATTGACTGATATTAAAATTGCGGCGGGTCGCACTGGCCTATTCATGGTCGGTGGCGGCGTTCCTAAGAATTTCGCGCAAGATACTGTTGTCTGTGCCGAAATCCTTGGTGAAGATGCTGAAATGCATGCTTATGCGGTTCAAATCACGGTTGCCGATGTTCGTGATGGTGCATGTTCATCGTCAACATTAAAAGAGGCTTGCTCTTGGGGTAAGGTTTCTGTTGCCCTTGAACAAATGGTTTATGCCGAAGCGACAACAGTGGTTCCATTAATCATGTCCGATGCTTATCATCGCGGCGCATGGAAAAACCGCAAACGTCCGCGTTGGGCCGATATGTTTGATAAATAAAATAAAGCGGGGTTTTTACCCCGCTTTTTTAATGTCATTTATAATTTGAAGACAACATTGATAATATATGAGCTTGAAATTGGGTTGCAATCATCATCTATCGCAGGCTTAAACCTTAGTGATTTTGCCTCTCTAGCAACCGAAGTTGAGCGGAATGCTTGATTTGTGGCTGCAACTACAGAGGCAGCCGAAACATTTCCCGAATCATCAATTGAAACATTAATGCTTGCCGAACCTTCAAGTTCTTTTTCCAATGCCTCTGATGGATAGGCATCGGAAATATCATATTGACTTAATTTAACCGGCCCAGAAGCCTTGCATTTTTTTTGAGCTGGTGGTGCGGGTATTCTTTCTTGTGGGCCTTCTGAAATTGTTCCTGTTAGTTCAGACATTTGAAGTTTAACCGTCCCTATTGCCGAAGCCGTTTCAATCTGTGGCCTTTCTTGTGTTTCAACAATTGTCGTTCTTGTTGGGATTTGAAAGGTCGTATGTTCTTTTATTCGTTGATGTGGTTGCGCATCATCAGGTGGCGGCGGGGGCGGCGGAGGAGGTGGTGGTGGGTCTATTGTACCATTTATTACAAATGGCTCAGCTATTTGCCTAAATTCATAGTCAGACCTAATTTTTGTTATCCCATAAAGCGCAATTCCCCAAATTAATGCGGAGGCTAGAATAAAAATGCTACGAAATTTTGACATTTTTCTCTCCCTTTTTAAACTCAAGAATATGAGTTTTAATCAATAAAATATTGGCAGGGAATAATAAGTCTAATCTAATACATGTTACCTGATAATTATTACTACTTTCCCCAAGGGAAAGCTAATCACGGATTTAGCTTTATTTATGTTAGTATTAAGGCAAATTATGTTAATTTTTGGGTATAATTATGGCAGACAAAAAAAAGGGCCGCTCAATTGAGCGGCCCTTAATTTAATATCAATCGAGTTTAGTCCAACCTGAACACAACGTTGAATGAATAACTTCCACCAACCTTTTCACAATCTTTGTTCTGCGCAGGTGTGAAACGCACTGAACGTGCCTCACGTGTCACAGATGAAGATCTGAAAACAGGGTTACTTGCCGAAGTAACTGAAGCCTCAGTTACACGACCAGAAGCATCCACTTGCACTACAACAGTTGCCGAACCTTCGATTTCTTTTTCCTCAGCTTCAGCAGGATATGCATCACCTGGATCGAATTTAGCCAAAGGCCTTGGATCCGTTTCTGCGCACTTTGGCGGCGGAGGCGGAGGCGGTGGCGGTGGTCCTGGCGGTGGCGGCGGTGGCGGCGGATCAGGATGGTAGTCATTAGTAGGCGTAGTATTTACTGCCTTCTCTGCTACATTCCTTGGCTCCTCTTGCGGCTGCGGCGCAACGTTCGCAATCACCTTAGTTTGACGCTCTACCAATGGTGGCGGTGGCGGCAATTTTTCAGGCGGCGGCGGCGGCGGCGGCGGCGGCGGCTTAGGCTTATCCTTATCCGCTTGTACCGTTACAGAATCAAGAATTTCTTCAATAAACTTCGCAGGTTTAATCTTGGATATACCCCAAAGTGCAAATGCCCAAATTACTGCAGAAAGCAATATGAAGAGGCCACGATATTTTCCCATATCTAAACCTCCCTATTGAACTTGATCTGCTGGGATTGCATCTTCCGCAACCAACGAGATTTTTTGGAAATTCTTCTCTTGTAGTAACGCCATGGTTCCCATAACTGTGCCATAAGGAAGTGTTTGATCTGCACGAACCCTAATAGATTCGAGCAAACGGTTTGGTGTACCAGGTACGTTTTGCGAAATATGCGCCAAAACAACCTGTTCAAGTTGTGAAGGGTCAGCCAACTCACTATCAACGAAAATCTGATAGCCACCCTGCTTATCGTCAAGAATGTTAACGATTGTAGGTTTTTTAGGCTTATCAGGCATATTCGGCGGCGGTACTGGTGGAGGTAAATCCACTTTCACGTCTGTTGTTGGAATTGGTGCCGCAACCATGAAGATAATCAATAGAACCAATAGAATATCAATGAACGGAATAATGTTCATATCAGCATTGGTATCATATGACCCTCTTTTAGCAGAGCCACCAGTAGAGACTTTAGCACCCATAAGCATCGCCTCCCTTCATGTCGATTTGGATATCCAAATGACTTTTCATAACTTTCTCTCCTAAGGTCAGCGTCGTTTATCTTCACCAACCAAAGCGACTTTAAAGAAACCTTGGTCTTGAAGGCGGTTCATTGCAAAAACAACATTGCGATAAGCAGTGTCAGCATCTGCACGAATATAAATCCGCTCTTCAATAATATCCTCAAGCTTTACAGCTTTATGGTTATTTTTAGGAACTTCTTTCAAAACTTTTTCGCCTAATTCATTTGTGTCTGTAACCTCATCATTTCCTACGAAATATTTTGGTGCACCGCCAACATTTTGAATTGAAACATAAGTTTGTTTTGGTGGTCGCTTGGAAGGCATAACTTTAGAAGGCGGCAAATCTACACTAATATCCACTGTTGCGATTGGTGCCGCAACCATGAAGATAATAAGTAGAACAAGCATTACGTCCACGAATGGGATAATGTTTGGCTCGGCATTGGTCTCAAATTGACCACGCTTTGTATGTCCGCCTGTTGATACTTTTGCACCCATAAAGGCCTCCTTGTAAATTAAGGTTTAGGAATTAGCCTTTTGTGTCCATATCACGCGATAGGTTTGCCAAGAAAGTTGCTTTCATGTCATCCAAATCGCCACCAACAGTAGAAATTGCCTTAGAAGTGAAGTTATAAATCAACACCGCAGGAATAGCTGCCAATAGACCAGCAGCAGTAGCAAGAAGTGCTTCCGCAATACCAGGGGCAACAACTGCCAATGATGTGGTTTGTGAGTTAGCAATACCGATGAACGAGTTCATGATACCGAAAACCGTACCAAATAGACCGATGAATGGTGCGTTTGCGCCGATTGAAGCCAAGAAAGTCATGTTTGAGCCAAGGTCATTGATACCTTTATTTTGCTCAATATCCATAGCAGTTTGAATACGACCCAATGTATGGTCACCAGTTTTCATGTTATAAAGGCCAAGTTCACGAGTTTTTAGAACCTCTGCATAGCCAGCAGCAAACATACGTTTTGCAATTGAATCTGGTTGTTTTGCAACAGCTTGAGATGCTTCATCAGGTGTTTTAGCTTTATTCATAGTTGTAATAAAGTTTGAAATTTTGGCTTTGTTTGAACGCATAACCAAGATTTTTTCGAACAATAGTGAAAGTGCATAAACAGCACATGCAACTAGAATGAATAATACAACTTTAGAAACGATAGTTGCATCATTAACCATTTCCCAAAGTGACATACTTCCTTGTTCAGAAGCTTGCTTTGCTGCTTCATTTGCAGCAGCAGCCTCAGTGGCAGAAATAGCAGCCGGTGCAGCAGCAACAGCATTTGAAACAGTGTTTGTAGCGTCAACAGTTGCGTTAGCTACGGTATTTGCGGTATCACCGCTTGCTTGTAAGAGCGCGAACATAGGTTCTTAATCCTCCAAAAGTTAAAACCAACCATTAAATTTTCATTAATGATTAAGCGCGGACTTAACACCTAGCGACCTAAGTCGTAATTGAAAAGCCCCAAAAAGTAAATTTTGACACATTTTGACACTTTTTGTCATTACAATTGCATATTGTCAGAATTAGGGCAAAAAATTGTGCACCCGCGAACAAAATATGACAATTTGATAACAAAAAATAAAGAAAACAGCAAAAAAGTTTCGCCGACATTCTGTCGCCCAAAATTATTGCAAATAAAATATAAGCTTTAAAACTAATATTTAGAAACAAAAATTCAAGTGTTAATAATTAGTAAACTTTGAAAATACCAATGAGTCAATAGGCGGCATACAAGCTATAACAGCATAAAATTTTGCCAAATAAATTTATCAATAATTTTAACAATTACCCATTGATAACAAAATGATATGATTAGTCTTTGGAATATAAATCTGGCCTTCTATCACGGAAGAATCCCCATGCAGCACGGTGGGTTTGCAAGAAATCCAGATCAAATTCTCCAATAATCACACCTTCATCATCGCGGCCCATTTGCGCAATTTTATCGCCCCTATGGTCTGCGATAAAGCTTGAACCATAAAAATTTTGCGGCGCACCTAAGCCTTCTTCAATTCCTATTCTATTTGCGGCAATTACAGGAATAATATTTGATACAGCATGCCCAGCCATAGCACGTTGCCACGGATCTTTCGTATCCAAAGAGCCGTCATGCGGCTCACTGCCGATTGCAGTTGGGTAAAAAAGAAGCTCCGCCCCTTTTAAAACCATTGCGCGTGCGCATTCAGGATACCATTGATCCCAACATATTCCCACGCCAATTTTGGCATATTTTGTGTCCCATACTTTAAATCCTGTATCGCCCGGTCTGAAATAATATTTTTCCATATAACCTGGGCCATCTGGGATGTGGCTTTTTCTATATGTGCCTAAAATTTGACCATCTGCATCAATAATAACCACACTATTATAATATTTTGGGCCATCTTTTTCATAAATTGAGACGGGAATCACTACCGAAAGCTCTTTAGCGATTGGCTGCAAAGCCAAAACACATGGATGTGTATTGGCAGGATAGGCATGTGAGAACCAAGTTTCATCTTGCGTAGTACAAAAATAAATATTTTGAAACAACTCACTTGGTAGGATTATTTGGGCGCCTTTTTGTGCCGCTTCACGGATAAAGCCAATGGTTTTATCAATATTATGCGCCATATCATTTGTGTAAGAGGTTTGGATTGCGCCAACTTTTACAATTCGCTTATTTGCCATTTATCTAAACCTATTTTGGTTGTTGTTGCGTGATGCAATGGAATGAACCGCCGCCAGTTAAAACCGACATTGCGTTTATGCCAATAATTTTATGATTGGGGAAATGTTGTGCCAATACGCGCAATGCTTCATCTGTGCTCTTGCTTCCATAGTGCGGCATTACGATTGTTCCATTACCAATAATGAAATTCATATGTGATGCCGGAATAATATCGCCATCTTCATTTGTAATTAAGCCAGGACTTGGGGCGCGGACGATTTCGTAATGTTTCCCATCTAAATCTTTCATAGCGCATAAATCATTATAGATTTTATCAAGCACGTCTTTATTTGGGTCATCATCGCCAAAAGGTGATTGGCAAATTATTTTATTTTCACCAATAAAACGGGCGATATTATCAATATGCCCATCTGTATGGTCATTTAAAAGACCATCTTCAAGCCAAAGGATTTGCTTTGCGCCCAAATCATTGACCATTATGGTTTCAATATCTGATTGCGAAAGCTCTGGATTACGGTTTTTATTCAAAAGGCATTGTTTAGTTGTAAGGAAAACCCCCGCACCATTACCATCAATTGAACCACCTTCTAGGATAAATTCTATCTGTTTGTTGCGCGCCTTTGCTGCATCAACAAGGGCCAAATTAACCTTGTCATCATGTTCAAGAACATATTTGCCGCCCCAACCATTGAAACCAAAGCAAAGTGCGATTTCGCCATTTTCATCTTTGGCAAAAATCGGACCAGTATCTCTTAGCCAAATATCACCAAAGGGGATTTTGAAAATTTCAACTTCTTCACAAAGGGTTTGGGTTGCATTATGATAGGCTTCGTCTGTTGCCACCAAAAGCTTGATAGTGTTTTTGCGCCCATTATGCGGGGTGATTAAAGCATTAATCATCGCACCAATTTCGGCGCGTGCGCCATCAATATCTTCTTGCCACAAATCAAGCGCGGATGGCCAGCAAGTCCAAATTGCGCTTTGATCTTCCCATTCAGCTGGAATTCTTATTCCTAATGTCATTTCAACCCTTTCGTTGAAATGCCTATTATACGAAAATATGCAAAATCTAAATGACTATTTCACATTAAAGCTGCCGCTACCAATTTTAGAGACATTGGCATTACCCTTAACCTCATGGACATTTACATCACCTGAGCCAATAATATTAATTTTGGGGTTTACAACAAAACCTTGATGATCAACATCGCCAGAACCAACAATATTTGCAATGAAAATGCCACCGCCAGATTCTACATCTAAATCACCAGAGCCATTAACATTATAATCAATTTGTGCACTTTGCGTTTTAAACAAAATATCGCCAGAACCATTTGTAACTAGTTTAGCGGGCTTTAAATTTTCATTTATTGTTACATCGCCAGAACCGTTAATCAATATTGATAAATTCCCCATTGTTCGTTTTGTAACTAAGTCATGACTGCCATCAATAATAATATTGGCATCAGCCAAAATATCGCCAATAGATAATTGTCCGCAACCAACAAGTTCAATTTTAGCATTTTTAACATCGCCAAGCGAGCCATAAATAGAGCTTTTCCATATTCCGATTGATTTAGATGATGGCATTGCAATTTGAATATGCGGCAGCTCATTTTCATTATATTCTTTACCGTCAAGCTTTATTCGCTTTATTCCGTTATTACTATAACATGAAGTTCGTCGCACTTTTTTGAGTGCCCCCTCGATTATTTTTGAGCCACCCTGATTTGAAATTGAGGTTTCCATTTTTGAACCTGGCGCAACAATAATCTCTACTTGGTCAGATTTGGCGGGAATTGTTTCAATAAAACCTATGAAATTATTAATCTGCAAATCAAGCGGCGCAGGTGCAACACCATCAATATTAATATCTGAGCTTGAAACACTATTACTAATCGAACAGCCAGATAAAATCAAAGCTGAAAATAATGTAATATAAAATTTGAATTGCATCATAACCCCCAAGATATATATCAAAGAGGATATGAACAAAAAAAATTAAAGCAAGCTATATATAAATATCTTTATATTAACTTTCATTTATGCAAGGTTTAGTTTGTTTACGCCACGTTCGATAACATATCTTTTAATATCACTAAAGCCTGCATCTTTTACCCATGTTGATTTGGTATGACGAAGCCTGACGTCCATTTTTTTGTCAGTAACTTCAACAATGCCATAGCCATTGGTTCTGTCATCAAAGAATTTGATATGCGGATTATCAGGCATCATTTTCATGAATCTTTCATACGAATATGATTTTGAAGTGATTGAACCTGAAACAAATTCAACAGCGACAGTTTCTGAATCTGGTTTATCATAATCTTTTTTAACATCAGCAGCAAAGAAGGCGTGCATATCGCCACCAATAACAACGCATGATGATTGCTTTTGTCGACGTGCAATTGTGTCGATAATTTTTTGGCGTGCAGGGTTAAAGCCTGACCAACCTTCATTGAATACTACGGCTTCGCCCTTATCATTTTTTTGCGCCAAATCGCCAAAGAATGTTGGCTGCACCAACACACTCCAACGCGTATTGCCGCGCATAAAATTGTCATTAACAAAACGCTCTTGTTGTGCGCCAAGGATTGAACGGGTTTTATCGCTTAAGTCTGCACAACTTGCTTTATTAATTATCTCACCAGTATATTTTTCAGGATTTGAAGGGCATGCAGCGCGTGTTCTAAATTGGCGTGTATCAAGCAAAGTAAATTCTAGCAAATCGCCAAATGTTGATTGCCCATAAATTCGCATACGATTTACAGCATCAAACCGCGAACGCGCACGAAGTGGCAAATGCTCAAAATAGGCTTTATATGATGCAAGCCTACGGGCGATAAAGGTCTTTTCATCAAGCCCTGGAAGGGTTGATCCCCAATCACCTTGATAATCATTTGCAACTTCATGGTCATCCCAAATGAATAACCATGGCGCAACGGCATGCGCAGCCTGTAAGTCTTTGTCAAGTTTTGTAACGGCATGAATAAGGCGATATTCATCAACACTTGTAGCTTCATTAACAGGCATGCGGCGCATTTGTGGACCCCATGATACTTCATATATATAATCACCAAGCGCAAGAATAACATCAGGGTTTTGTTCGGCTATATCACGATATGCGGTGTAATAACCATGCTCATAATGGGCGCAAGAATGCCATGCAAATTTCATCTTATCAAGTTTTTGGGCAAATAATGGCGCGGTTATTGTTCGACCTATTGGGCTTGCAACACCACCGCAACGGAAGCGGTAAAAATATGTGCGCCCCGCAGGAAGACCATAAATTTCTGCATGAACCGAATGCGCATTGTCAGGGCGCGCAATTTCAGTTTGCCTGCGAACAATTTTTGTAAATTTCTCATCTTCGGCAACTTCAACCAAAACCTCGATTAAATCTTGAGTGAAAGGTTCGGTATCAAATGGATTTGGTGCAAGGCGCGTCCAAAGTACAAAACCTTCTGGCGTTGGGTCACCTGATGCAACACCCATTGAAAACGGGTCATTAATGAATTTTGGCGTTGCGGCAAATGCACTACCCTTCCATGGGCTTGCTAAAGATGCAGCCGCCGCACCCATTGCCATAGACGATAAAAAACGGCGGCGTTTAATACCAAAATCATCAAATTCCATTGTGAACCCCTATTCCCAAAAACTTTCTATGCCCAAAAACTCCATTGGGTTTGGGCATAGTTTTTTCCATGATTCTATTTCAATTGGACGACATAGACCATGAAAGTCACCTTCTTTGCCTAACATATCAAGAATAATTTGAAAGTGTAAATGCGCAGGCCAACCGCCATTTTCAGTTTCAACACCCAAATGGGCAAATTCCTGACCTGCCGCTATTATTTGTCCAATTTCTAGGCCGTTTAAATCTTTGACCGATAAGTGCCCATATAATGTGTAAAATGTAATTTCTGGAAAATCATGTTGCAATATTATGCATGGCCCATAATCACGTGGCCCATTATTATTTTTAAAACTATGAATTTTACCTTTTAAAGGCGCAAAAACTGCCGCGCCAGCAGGTTTGAATAAGTCAAGGCCGATATGAAGAGTGCGCATTTCTTCTGGTGCAATTAGCGCATCGGTTGCACCAATTATCCTATTTTCAAGATAGCCACCAATATAAAGCCTATTGGGGTCAAGTTGTGGCCAATCTGAACCTGCCATATCAACTTCACCGGTCTTAATTTCAGGAAGTTTTCCCTGTGCACCGACCATTATTTCATGTTTAGACGCGCCATTTTGCTTAAGCCATGCAGCATATTTTTCATAAAGATCGTCTGCATAATCCTGCGTCAACATTAATAAAACTCCCTCAATTTCATATTAGCAAATAGATAAAAAATTAAAACCAAAATAGGCAATAAAAAAGGCGAAAGGTTTCCCTTTCGCCTTTGATATTAATTATCTTTGATAATTAGAATTTAGTGCGCAAAGCCACAACAAAAGTACGTGGTGCTGCAACGTTAAACGCTGGTGCAGAACCAGAACGTGTAGTTCCGTTTGAAGCAGTTGTTGGAAGCGCATTATTTGTTGAAGAAATGCTTGTGAAATATTGCGTGTCAAACAAGTTGATTACGTTGAACTGCAAATATGTATCTTTATTTGTTGGCAAGAAATCCCAACGCATAGAAGCATTCCAAGTAGTATATTGTGGTGCAACATCGTCATTCATGTCAGTTGAGAAACGATTGCCAACATATTTACCGCTTACTGAGAAATGCAATTCATCAGCAAAATCATAAGTAGCACCCCAAGTTACCATTTTACGTGGAGTTTCAGCTAATTCTTTGCCTTTAGTTGCGATAGTAACAGGTGTAACAACTGTACCAACAACAGTACGAGTAACAACCAAGTTTTCTTGCATTTCAGTGTTGGTGAAAGTGATACCAGCATTCAAGTTAAGGTTGTTTGTTGGGCTGTATGAAATATAGCCTTCAAAGCCATCACGTTTCACTTCGCCAACGTTTCTATCCAAAGTGATACCAAGATCAGGATCGAAAGCACTTAGAATACGGTTTTTGTCATCGCCTTTAAAGAATGTTGCAGTTGCAAACACTTTTTGACCAATGAAACGATAGCCCAATTCCATATTGGTTGTAGTTTCAGAATCAGGCGCCGCAGCAACCATTTTATTAGTTACTGGATTGATGAAAACTGCATAATAATTGTCAGTTTTTGGTGAAGATAAAGCTTCTGAATAAGATGCGAAAACTTGGTGATTTTGCAAGAAGCGATATGTCAAACCAATATTTGGCGAAGTTTTGCTAAATGAATATGTTCTTTTGTAAGGTGCAATCCATTTAGTTGTTCCAGAAGAAGCAAATGTCACAACATTGATATCTGAATCCGCTGTCGCAGTGGTAGAATTTGGTGCTTCTGTTGTGCAAAGATAGTTAAAGCCACCATTGTTTGGAGAATAGCATCTTTGATCCAAATGACGTGTCATTTTTTGTGAACGTAGACCAAGTGACAAGGTCAAAGCATCATCAAAGAATTTGCCACGATATTCCAATGAATAAACATCAACATTTGCGTTCGAGAAACGGTTGCGTTTATTATAATATGAACCATCAGATCCAGTGAGGCGCAAGCCAGTATCATCTTGACCGCCAAAATAATTAGGGGTCAAAGTTGTGTTCAAATCACCTTTGATTACAATGCCTTCACCTGTTTGTTTTGTACGACCGCGGTCAAAAGATGCACCAACACGAATTGTTTGCTTATCTGTCAATTTATAAATTGCAGAAGTAGTCAAAGAAATACGGTTTGTGTTAGTATTGCTTGGGTTAAAAATAGCAACATTTGTTGCAGATTGAACACCAGTTTGGATAGCTGAAATTACACCATCGCCATTATAATCTTTATTAGCAAGTTTAGTGAAAAGTGTTGAACTTGTGCCAGGAACAACAGTACCATTAGAAAGTGTAGTTGTGCCGTAAACGCGACCAGTAACTTCGTCGATAAAACCAACACCGCCACCATTTGCCAAAACATATTGGTAAGTTGGGTCAAATGTTACTGACAATTTGTCATTGATATTGAATTTAGAAGAACCGCGTAAGTTACCAGTGTTAGATGGGTTAACGTTGTTTACGCCAGCTGAATTGTAATCATAACCGCGTGAAGCAATTTGTGCTTTAGTTTGGTTGAACATGAAAATGTTGCGGTTTTCATTATAGTGACCAGACAAAGATACAAAGCTGTCATTTGGAAGATCTTGATAGATGCGGAAGTTATATTGATCTTTTTTCAATTCGCCAGGAACGAAAACTTCACGTGTCCAAGTGTCATATTGTTGTTTTGTGATTGCAACGAAAGCTTTTGTACCCCAAGGGCCAAATTTGCCGCTGTCTAAACGAACGAAACCATTTGAATATTTGCTGCTACCCAAAGCAAGTTTAACAACAGCAGACATTTTGTCTTCTGGCTTACAAGTATTGTAATTAACAGTACCACCAGTTGCAGAAGCAGACATAGAGTCAACGTCAGTTGCGCCAGTGCTTACAGAAGCTTGGCAGATTAATTCTGGTTCAACTTGTTGGTTGGTATAGATTGCATAATTACCTGCGTCATTCAATTGAACGCCGTCAACAGTCAAAGAAATTCTTGGGCCATCAAGACCGCGGATACGAAGGTTACCACCAGATGAGCCATAAGCGTCATTGTTTGTAAAGTTGAAACCAGGAACAGTGTTCAAAGTTTCGATAATGGTTTGACCAGGTGCAGCCTGTGAGATTGCTTTTTGGTCGATAACCATTTTAGTTTTTGTACCAGTTTCTTTAACTGTGTTACCAACTTTGCGGCTACCTTTAACGATTACTTTTTCAACTGCCTCTGTTGCTGTTGATTGTGCAAATGCTTCAGTGGCGAAAACAAGCGACAAGCATGACACGCCAGCAAGAACTAAATGTTTGCTAAATTTCATAAAAAATCCCCATACCCAAAAACAAAACTAGGGCTAGTGTTAGATAAAACTGCAACCAAGTTTCAAAGGTTAACAATTTTTAACGGCCTAATGCGTCCTTTATGTGACAAAAGCATGACACTCAATACTATTGATGGCAAAAAACTGTGTGCAATTGCGAAATAAGAATGATAGTTGCATGGTTGCTACACTTGTTTGCGTGAATCTTGTTCAAATTAACCATAATATAAAAAATTACCCCCATTATTGGACAATAATGGGGGTAATTGATTCAATTTTAATGGCTTAGATTAGAAAGAATATTTCAAACCAATCATAACAGAATATAAAGTTGCCGACTGATTCACCGTTAGATTGTTAAACGTAGTCGAAACGTTTGAAATTCTGTATGAAGCACAAATTGGGCTATCTGCTGCAACCGCATTACCTGCTGCATCTGCGCATGCGACTTTGAACATTGGTGCGCCTTGGCGACCGTCTGAACCATATTCACCAACAACGCCCCATTTGCGATTAAGTAAATTTCCAAAATTGAAAATATCCAAAGTTGCCGAAACTTTATGACCGTCAAACCATGGTGTTGGCAATTCTTGCGAAATATGAAGGTCAAAGCGTTTAACATCAGGGTTGCGTTTCATGCCCTTAGTAACAATACCAGGTTGTAAACCAAATTTATTCACTATGGCTTGGAAACGTGCAAGTTCGGTTGCCGATGCAAATTTAGTAGTAACGCCATTGGTTACAAACAATAATGGATCAGTTCCTGATGCAGTTGTAGTTTGTGGGATAAAGGCCAATTGGTTATTTGATACAACACCGAACACCTGCCCACGCGTTGCAGAACCTGCATCACCCATATAGAAATTTAAAGTTCTGCCATTATGCATGTCACCGAATAAAGTGAATGAAGTTTTGGCATTTTTGAAAATTTCGGTTTCATAAGTCGCGTTAATTTTAAAGCTATTACGAACTTCATAAGTTGAACGACCTTTGGTTGGTGCGTTTGGATCTAATAAAGAGAATTGATCCCCATAATTTGAACCACCGCAACAATCAGTTGTTGCAAATTCTGGAATACCGCCAAACTGGTTAGTTGTTTGATATGTATAGGCAGCATACAAGTCCAAACTATCATGCTCTTTCAAAAGCTTGAAATCACGGAATTTTTGGGCAATTGAAAGCGCCACTGTTGTGCTTGTTGAATCTGTATCAGGATTATAAGCTTGGATATCAAAGCCAGAACCCGGATTTGCCAAATCATACATTGGGCTGCCATCGGCATTTTTGCCAACATCAAGACCCGCAGCTACACGCTTTGCATAAATTGCCTGATTAATGGCATCCAAAGTTGCACCAGTGCCAGTAAGTACAAGTCCATCATATCGAATGCGACCATCAGGTGTATATTGCTGCACACCATTCACAGTAAGTGGGCGTGCGCGTAAATCCTTAAAGGCAAGACCAACATTAGAGCGAACAAATACGGCATCAAGACCCAAAGTCGGCCCCATTTTCGTATTCCAATGCCCTGAATAATTTAGCTTCCAATCCGATGGCATTTTGAAATTTGGTGCCATTGAATTGGTTGAACCCAAACGAAGCAATGTTGGTTCAAGCGATAAAAGCGCAGTTGCAACGCTTGGTGAACCCACCGCAAAATTTGCGTCAGTCTTACGATTATTCATAAGCGCGATTGCAGTGGCATCAGTAGATAAGAAAGTTTTACCAGAAACAATCTCTTTAAAGCTGCCGTCTGCAAGACGTTGTAATGTAAAGCTATTGGTAAGAACGCCAGTATTTCCAAAACGGTTTGATATGAACACATCAGGCAAACCGCCAGTATAAAGACCAAAGCTTCCCGATGAATCAAATTCGCCCGAAGTTGAATGCCATTTTGCACCAATACGCGGCTGCAATACTTTTATACCATCATAAGTGGTTTGATTGGAGAAGCCATTGCGCGCTTTGAAAGATGCATTCAAAGCAGGTTTATCGCTTTGATCCCAGAAATCATAACGCAAACCATAATTCACATTTAGATTTGCATTAACGTCAAATGTATCTTGCAAGAATAAAGTATGGTTAGTGTAGCTAAAGTTAGCCGCTGTAGCGGCTTGGTCACCGGTTGGATTATTATTGAAGAATAATTGGTCAACCATACCATCGGCAAATGATTTTTTAGAATCAAACGTATAAACACCATTCGCAGCTTGTACGAATAAATTATAAATGCCGATATTTTTGTTTTGATAACCACCCTTTATTGAATGCGAACCAAGGCGATAATTACCCACAATCTCGCCGCCATCATTTGTGGTTTTTAATACGTTTGCTTGACGGAATTGATCAGGGCCGAAACCAACATAATTATTGCCGCTTGTGCATGAATTAACTGTGCCCGCATTTACTGCATCGGTACAGATTGTAATATTTGCAAAACCCTGACCTTCTGGTGGGGTTTGACCGCGTTGATAGTTGCGCGAAATTATGCGCGCTTGGGTTGAGAAATTATCTGTCCATTTTGAATTTAATTGAAGCGCGTAATTATCCTCATTCTCTGGTTGTGAATACCATGAAGTATCAAAATTTATGTTCGAGCTTGACGCTGGTGTTGATTTCCAAACACTTGAGAAAGCGTGGCGATAAGTGAATGATGCTTTTTGCCCCGTCATAATATTCCAATCCAATTTGGCGGAATATTTTTCATCTTCAAATGGAGTATTGGCGCGGAAAGTTCCTGGCTTTAATTTGCTTGAAGAAGAATAAGATGCCCAAGGCGCAACTACTGCATCAATATCAGCCTGTGTGAATGGAAGCCCGCCATTTAAGAAAGAAATACCAAAACCTGCACCCGATGGCCCTGCTGCAACCAATGATGATGAAGTATATTTTTCATACGATGTTGAAATAAACAAAGTGTCTTTGATAATCGGCCCAGATAGGAATGCGCCCCAGTTTTTGTCAGGCACATAAGGGTGAACATAGGTAAAGGTATCAGATGCAGGGTTATAAATCGCACGACCATATAAATTGTCTTTACGAATATAAGTGAAAAGCGAGCCGTGAATTTTATTGGTTCCAGAGCGTAAAACCATACTCATAGAGCCGCCAGTAAAGTCACCTTCTTGCACATCGGCTGGAACTGCTTGAACCGACATTTGTTCAACCGCCTCAAGTGAGATTGGGCCAAGATTGGTTGAAAGACCACCAGTGTTCAAACCAAAATCGTCATTAGAGCGAACGCCATCAATTGTAATACGATTTGCCCGCGGCGCAGAACCCGCAATATAAAGACCACCAGATGGGCCAGTGCCGCGCGTATTGGCATCCAATTGCGTAAGCGCATCACGGCGCGCAAGTTCACGAATATCGCGCTTTACAGTAACCACATTGCTTATTGCATTGCGCCCCATTGAAGTGCGCGAACCAGGATTTGAAAGGTTAGAGGCGCGCTTTCCAGTTACAATAACTTTTTCACCCGCGCTTTCAAGCGCAATATTTAAAACATGCGCCTCACCAAGGCCAAGGCTTAAATCTTCATTTAAAGAAGGATTAAATCCATCGGCCGTAATTTTTACGCTATAAGGGCCACCAACATTAAGGCCGTTTAAATCAAAATAACCTTGTGAATTTGTCTTTGTTACTGATTTTGTACCAGTTGGAATATGAACAACAATAACATTTGCATTTTTAACTGCTTGCCCTGATGAATTTGTAACTTCACCGCGAAGACCCGCAGTTGTTTGCTGTGCGATTGCAAAATTTGGTAAAACTATCGCAGTAATTAAAGCGCCAAAAGCACAATTTAATAATAAATTTCTCGATTTAAACATGAAAACCCCCGAACACGTATAATCTAGCTAACCCGCAATATTTCCAGCGAGTAAGCGTAAGATTTGTATTCAGATTTTAACGAGAAAATCTAATGCGAAATTACAATATAATGACGTTTTTGTGAAACCGCCACTTTTTTGGCGTCTGTGCACAAGTTTACACCCAATTTTGCATCAAAATTATTATAAAGAATAATTCTTAGATTTTAACCTTACGCGCAAAGCGTCTTCATCAATTGCATATAATTTCCAGCCATCAGGATATTTACCAAAATATAAAATGCATTTCTTTGTATTATCATCAGGAATACAGACCTTGGTATCGCTTATATATTGAAGGGCAAGGCTAGTTTTAAAACGTGATGGCAATTTCAAATTTTGATTAAGACCGACTTTTTGCGCAAAATAACTAAGGTTTTCGGGGCTTAATGCTTCATCGGTGACCATATCAACAATCGGTTTTGCAAGATTTGCCAAAGCAACAGCTGCTAATTTTGCTTTTAAATCATTGCCCATTTGTTTTGTAACTTGGTCAATTGCTACATCACGAGCAATGAAATTTGCCTGTCTTTTTAAGGCTTCGCGGTCAAGATGGCGCTCAATTTTATACGAATCATTATTTTGAAGACCAATGGCAAATTCTAAAATATCATCTGCTGCCGCAATTTTACTTGTTGTGGCGCAAGCATTTAAGAACAAGAATGTTAGTAAGAAAAGTTTTTTCATATATGGATTATTGCATCTTTTGCCATGAATAGAAAATGAATTTCTTATAATGTGATGCTATGAAATTGCTATTGTCACTATTTTTGTGACTTTGTTCATTTTCAATTCATTTTAATTATTGATACTATATCCAGATTTTTGATAAATGGATTTTGCGCGAAGATTAATAGAACTTAAGCGCAATAATATGGAATTTAAAGCGTATAAAATCCATTTATAAACGCAAACTAGAATGCGCCCTTACTGGTTTTGCCAATAAGGGCACACCTTTTGCCGAACTGTAAGATATTTCGAGGCAACTTACAGTTCGGCAACATACTAACTAGTTTCTTATCAAATAGTCAAATGCCCCAAGGGCAGCATTTGCACCTGACCCCATTGCAATAATTATTTGTTTATAAACGCTATTTGTACAATCTCCGGCTGCAAAAATACCCGAAATATTGGTGGCACCATGACCATCAACAATTATTTCCCCAAAGCGCGAACGCTCCACTAAATCGCCTATAAATTCAGTATTTGGAACAAGTCCTATTTGAACGAAAACACCATCTAATTTAACATGTATTTCCTCTTGAGTTTCGCGGTCTATGAAGCTTATACCATTAACAACATCTGTACCTGTGATTTCTTTGGTTTGAACATTTTTGTAAACTGTTACATTAGGTAAAGAATAAAGGCGCTCTTGCAAAACTGCATCTGCTTTTAATTCTGGCATAAACTCCAAAACTGTTACGTGGCGCACAACACCTGCCAAATCAATCGCTGCTTCGATACCTGAATTACCACCGCCAATTACCGCAACATCCTTGCCTTTGAATAATGGGCCATCGCAATGCGGGCAATAGGCAACGCCTTTGTTTTTATATTCTTTTTCCCCTGGCACGTTCACATTTCTCCAACGTGCGCCAGTTGCAACTATTAATGCCTTGGTTTTTAAAATTGCACCATTTTCAAGTTCAATTTCAACCATTTCATTTTTGCGAACTGATTTTGCGGTTTGAAGGTTCATAATATCAACATCATATTCTTTGACATGTTCCTCAAGCTGCGCGGCAAGTTTTGAGCCTTCGGTATATTTTGTTGCAATGAAATTTTCGATGCCCAAAGTATCCATAACTTGCCCGCCAAATCTTTCGGCAACCACACCTGTTCTAATGCCTTTACGCGCTGCATAAATTGCCGCCGCCGCACCCGCAGGGCCACCACCAAGGATTAGAACATCATACGGGTCTTTTGCATTCAAGACCTCTGCATCTCTAGCAGCCGCGCCAGTGTCAATTTTAGCGATAATTTCTTCCAAAGTTACGCGCCCTGATTCGAAAAAGTCGCCGTTCAGATAGATATTGGGAACCGCCATAATTTGACGTTCTTCAACTTCTTTTTGGAACGCACCGCCTTCAATCATTGTATGGGTGATATTTGGGTTAAGCGCTGCCATTGTATTCAATGCTTGAACCACATCAGGGCAATTATGGCAGGTTAAGGAAACATAAGTTTCAAAATTAAAATTGCCTTTGATATTTTTGATATTTTCAATCAAAGCATCATCAATTTTTGGCTTACGCCCTGAAACCTGCAAAAGTGCCAAGACCAAAGAAGTAAACTCATGGCCCAATGGAACGCCCGCGAACGTAATACCACTTGCGCCATTTGGGCGGTTTACTTCAAAACTAGGTGTGCGGTTTAATTTTGCATTTTCAACACTTATGCGCGGTGACATTGATGCAATCTCATCAATTAAATTGCGCATTTCGCTTGAAACTGCATCATCGCCTATGCTTATTTTTAAAACAATATCGCCTTCTAATAAGGCAAGATATTGGTTTAATTGTGCTTTAATATTAGCGTCTAACGCCATTTTAATCTCCGTGAAATAATCAATAAAAATCCGAAAACGCGTGAAACTTCATGCGCCTTGGGGTTTTTATTAATTTTGCTTGAAATTTTGTGGCAAAAATTGCCAGATAAATCCCCTTCCCCCAGTGAATGGGGGAAGGGTCTGAAAATAGTTTTTAGATTTTGCCAACTAAATCAAGTGATGGCGCCAAAGTTGCCGCGCCTTCTTGCCATTTAGCAGGGCAAACTTCACCTGGGTGATTTCGAACATATTGTGCCGCTTTTACTTTACGCAAAAGTTCAGCCGCATCACGGCCAACGCCGCCACATGTGATTTCAACGATTTGAATTTTGCCATCAGGGTCAACAACAAAAGTACCGCGATCCGCAAGTCCAGCTTCTTCAATCATTACATCGAAATTGCGGGTGATTGTTCCAGTTGCATCGCCAACCATTGGATAATTGATTTTTGCAATTGTTTCAGATGAATCATGCCATGCTTTATGTGTGAAATGTGTATCAGTTGAAACCGCATAGATTTCCACACCTAATTTTTGGAATTCCGCATAAGAATCAGCCAAATCACCAAGTTCAGTCGGGCAAACAAAAGTGAAATCAGCAGGATAGAAGAAAACTACTGACCAGCCGCCTTTTAAATTGGCATCAGAAACTTCAAAAAAGCCTTTGCCAGCTTGGAAAGCGGTTGATTTAAATGGTTTTACTTCGGTATTAATCAATGACATTTATGTTTTCCTTTAAAAAATCTGTTCATCAAATTGATGACATTGGCTTTATAAAACTTTCCCTTATACTTTGTCCAATCAATTGTTTTTGACATTTCAATAGATTTTATCTATATAACTTAAATGCAATTACCTTCAATACGCCAATTAACATTCCTAATAGCACTTGCAGATAAGGGCAGTTTTATCGCCGCCGCCGATAGTGTTTTTGTAACCCAACCGTCCCTATCCGCTGGCCTTAAAGAGCTTGAAACAATTTTGGGCGCAAAATTGGTTGAACGCGGGCGTAAAGGCGTTAAGTTCACACCAGCAGGGAAAGAAGCATTATCACGCGCGCGAACAATTATTGCCGCCGCAATCGAGCTTAAAGACGGCGTTCGCGCCGCTGCCGAACCTTTAACAGGTACATTCAGATTAGGAATAATTCCAACAATTGCGCCATTTTTATCGCCAGACGCAGTCCCCGCATTAAAAAAGCAATATCCAAAACTTCGCCTTTATTTGCGCGAAGAACAAACCGCGCGCCTTATAGAGGGTTTGCGCGATCATGAATTAGATGCTGCAATTTTGGCACTTCCCTATGAAGCCAATGGCATTGAAACTATGCCACTTGCCGATGATGAGTTTTTATTCATTGCGCCAAAAAATCACGAATTGGCAATCAAAAACCCTTTAAAACCCGAAGATATAGATATTTCCAATATTTTACTATTAGAAGATGGGCATTGTTTGCGCGATCATGCAATAAAAGTATGTGGCGCAAGTGGCCTTGGCACTGAAGAAGTACGTGCAACATCATTATTCACATTGGTGCAAATGGTTGCGGGCGGCATGGGGGTTTCACTAATACCAAAACTTGCAATTGATGCAGGCATTGGCCTTGATGGCGTTAGTGTTCGCCATTTTTCGCCACCAATAATTGGCCGCCAAATCGGCCTTGCATGGCGCAAAGGTTCAAGCCGAATTAGCGAAGCAAAAACTTTGGCAAATGTGCTTTGCAAGCAATTTGACAAGAAATTAATCGAGTAAATAATGGCGCATTTTTTCAATTTGTTTTTTTGTAATTCCAATATGCTCTAAATAATTTTCAACACCATTATGGCGCACTTTTATTTCGTCCATAATCGCGGCAAGGTAAGATTCACGAACTGCGCCTAGTGGGTATAAAGCCTCTTTAGAAATATCTTTTTCGATAATTGGCCTTATTTTTTTTAGGTAATCTTCGATAATCTGATCAATATTTGGGATTTTATTGGTAAGAAGATAATCATCCATTATATCATCATCATGCACATCAAGCGTCTTTAAAACAAGCGCACACAAAGTTCCGGTTCTATCTTTCCCAGCCGTACAATGAACAATAAGTGGAATATTATTTTCACTTAAGGCATCAAATGCATTTTTGAACATGATTTTATGATCTTCTAAAAATGCTAATTCGCGTGACATATTAATCATGTAATTTTCAATTGATTTTGGTGTACATTCATTATCACGTAAAAATTGAAGATGTGCGGGTATTTTAGGCTCGCGGGCGGCGAACATATTATTTTCAATTTTTTTGATTTTTAAATCGCCGAAATTACTTGGCTGCTTTAAACGCTCATTATCTTTGCGCAAATCTACCACAATTTTAGGGCCAAAAGTTTCAAGCCTTGCGCGCCCTTCATCAGTAATGCCATTAAATTGACCCGAACGGAAAAGATGATTTAATTTAACTTGTTTGCCGTTTTTGGTTTTATAGCCACCAAAATCACGAAAATTATGCACGCCATCAATTTCAATAAATCTTTTCATGTTTTGTCTTTAGAATGCGTTAGAAATTACGTCAATCAATTGCAATTAGAATAAATTTGATTATGGTTATTTTATGAAAAAAATATATAAAACTATAATTGCAGGGGCTTTAATTTTACTTGGGGGTTGCGCCACATTTGCGCCAAATCCAACCAATTTAAAGATTATGTCTTTTAATGTTCGTTGTGGTGTTTGCGAAAATGAAGATAATCCAAATCATTGGTCAAAACGCAAAATTTTGGCGGCAAAAATACTGGAAACACAAAAACCCGACATTATTTCCACCCAAGAAACCGAAGATTACCAAGCCGAAGATATGGCAAAGGCAACAGGCTTTGCTTATTATGGCATTGGGCGTGAAGAAGGTGAAACAGGCGAAAGAAATGCAGTTTTATGGAATCCAAACCGCTTTGAAGCCCTAAAAACACAAACAATTTGGCTTAATGCTTCTTTCAAAAAATTTGAAAAAGGTTGGGATTCTGCATGGGTTCGCACCCTTACTATGATTGAATTTCAAGATAAAAATACCAAGAAAATATTCTGGGTCTTTGATGCCCATCTTGATAATGAAGGCAAAGTTGCCCGTGCCCAAAGCGCAAAAATTATTCTTGATAAAGTGCGCGAACGTGCGCCCGCGCCTATTATTTTAATGGGTGATTTAAATGATGTTGTGAATTCTGAATCATACAATATTCTTGCGTCGAAATTAAAGCCAATAAGCAAATATGAAAAGGATGATTTCACCTTTAATGGCTTTGGAAAAGATATGACCAAGGGTAAGGCAATTGATCATTTCTTTGCAAATTTTGATGCACAGCCACAAAATTTCAAAATCATTCAAACCAGCTTTGATGGCCTTTATCCATCTGATCATTTTCCAATTGTTGCAGATATAAAAATAAAATGAGAAATAAAATATTTTCAAGCCTTGCGCTTATAGCATCCCTTGGCCTTGGTGGCTGTGTTACTTATAATGGCGCAAATGTGAGTGTTCCGGCTGCTTTGGCACAAAATAGCACTGCACCGATTGAGTGGAAGGCGATTTTGCCACCGCCGCCAATGCCCGATTCAAAACTTCAAGCCGTTGAAATGGAAGAA
Organism: Pseudomonadota bacterium; assembly: GCA_020161405.1. Classification (GTDB taxonomy): domain Bacteria; phylum Pseudomonadota; class Alphaproteobacteria; order Caulobacterales; family Aquidulcibacteraceae; genus Pseudaquidulcibacter. The sequence goes on from JAIUOD010000005.1 coordinate 175,391, forward strand.
GTAAGATCCTACCAAAATAATATTGATGAAGCGCGTTTAAACCTTGCACGCCAAGATAATGAAATTGATTTTTTCAAAGCCTATTCATCAGTAATTGGCAAAGATTTCACACCTTATAATTATCCAAAAACCAAACTTATGATTGATTATGCAATCACTTATACAGGCCTAAACCTAAAACAGGCCAAAGATGCATATTCAAGAAACCGCCCTTTTATCGAGGATAAGAATGTCAAACTTTGTGTTGAAAAGCCGCCAACGGGTTCTTCTTATCCATCTGGTCATTCGGCGTCGGGTTGGATAAGTGCGAATATTTTGGCGCGTGTCTTTATTGAAAAAAGCGATGCAATTTATGCGCGCGGCCTTGATTATGGCAAAAGCCGCATAATTTGTGGCGCCCATTACCCAAGTGATGTTGCAATGGGGCGAATTGTTGGCGATATTATTTTTGCAAAGCTTCAAAATGACCAAGAATTTGTAAAATTATTCATAGATGCACGCGCAGAAACGCTTAAAAAGGGCAAATAACACAATAAATCCAAAAAACAGACAAAAACCTGCCACAATTTCCCTATTCAAAGGGCGTAAATTTGGGTAATAAAAAATATGACAAAAATTGCACTTGTAGATGATGATGAAAATATAAGAACTTCACTTGAAATTTTATTTCAAAATGAAGGTTATGATGTGGTTTCTTATGCAGATGGCGCACAGGCTTTACCTGCCTTGACTAAGACGCCGCCTGATGTTGCAATTTTAGATATTAAAATGCCACGCATGGATGGCGTTGAATTATTAAGACGCCTTCGTGAATCAACTGATATGCCGGTTATCTTCCTTACATCAAAAGATGACGAGATTGATGAAGTTGTTGGCCTTTCTGTTGGCGCCGATGATTATATTAAAAAGCCGTTTTCAGCGCGCCTTTTGAGTGAGCGTGTAAAAGCAGTTTTACGCCGCGCACGTGGCAATGGTGGCATTGATGCCCCGCCAAAAGAAGGTGATAAAAAAGTTGTTGCGCGTGGCAATCTTACCCTTGATGCCAATCGCCATGTTTGCGCATGGAAGGGCAAAATTGTTCGCCTTACCGTTACCGAATTTTTGCTTTTAAACGCATTAGCGCAGCGCCCAGGTTTTGTAAAAACCCGTGATAATCTTATGGATGCGGCCTATGATGAAAGTATTTATGTCGATGATAGAACAATCGATAGCCATGTGAAACGCATTCGCAAAAAATTCCGCGATATTGATAAAGAATTCGATAAAATCGAAACCCTATACGGTGTAGGTTACCGCTATATGGAGGGGTAATGGAGGCCCCAAAACCCCGAAAAGCTAAATCAAAAATAATTCGCAAAAAGCGTCAGCGCGGCGGCATTGCGGGTATTATTTTTATTGGCTCTTTTGCGGGGCTTTTGGTTTTAGTCTTGGGCGCATTGGTTTTCAATGAATTGCGCACTGGCCTTACCCAATCGCGTGCCGATACTTTACGTGCCCAAGGCTCAACCATCGCCAGCGTTCTTGCAGAGGCGGCGGTTGTTGGCGACCCTGAACCAAAACTTGATGAAAATGCAGCGCGCATTGTTTTAAAACGGCTATTTCGTGAACCAAGCGCAAGGCTTAGGCTTTATTCAAAAGACAGGCATTTAATCGCCGATTCCAACGTTCTTTATGATGAGATTTCGGTTCGTGAATTACCCCCGCTTGGCCCACAAGTTCCAGACATTAAAAAAGCCACCGCCCAAGCCGTGGAAAATGCCCGCGTTATGGTTCAGGGCGCTTTAGAAGATCCAACCCAAGCACTCGCCGAAGAAGTGAATGTTGCATTATCAGGAAGCATAATTGCGCGCGAAAGATTTGATGAAAATGGCGAACGTGTGGTTTCAGTTTCACTTCCGATTTCAAGGGTTCGTGCGGTTGTTGGGGTTTTAACCCTTGAAAGCACGGATGTTACACAAATTATTTCGCGTGAAAGACGCGCTTTAATTCCGTTTATTGTGGCGGCGGTTTTTGCCAATTTATTGATGGCTTCAGTTTTAGCATGGCTTATTGCGCGCCCACTTCAAAGGCTTGCGGATGCGGCAGATAAGGTTTCGCAGGGTAAATCAAACCACCTTCACGCAGATGAATTAATGGATAGGCCCGATGAAATTGGCGAACTTGCCGAAAGCCTGCAAAATATGATGAATACTCTACAAGAGCGAAATGAAGCCAATGAAAGCTTTGCCGCCGATGTTGCCCATGAGATTAAAAACCCACTTGCAGCAATTAAAAATGCCGCTGAACTTTTACAAACCGATTTAAAACCCGAACAACGCCAAAAACTTGAAAAAATAATGTTTGGTGATTTAAAGCGCGTTGATAAATTAGTTACGGATATTTCAAACGCATCGCGCATGGATGCCGAATATTCGCGCCATTCGCGTTCGCCTTTTAGTATCAAAAAACAACTTGAAAGCCTTTATAATTCGTATGCACCACGCGCAAAAGAGCATGAAGTTGAAATTGAATTGCGCTTTATAAATCTTGAAGATGAATTGCTAATATTAGGGCGTGAAGAAGCAATTGGGCGAGTTTTTGTAAACCTAATTGAAAACGCAATAAGTTTTTCACCCCCTAATTCAAAAATAAATATTAAGGCAGGCGCAAAAGGTCAAAAACTAATTGTGCAAATTGATGATGAAGGCCAAGGCATTCCAGAAGAGGCTTTAGATAGAATTTTCGAAAGATTTTACACCCAAAGGCCAAAAGATCAGGCAGTTTTTGGTTCCCACTCAGGTCTTGGGCTTGCAATTGCACGTCAAATCGTTGAAAGCCATGACGGTAAGCTTTATGCCAAAAATCGCACAAAAGATGATAAAATCATAGGCGCAAGCTTCATTTGCGAATTACCTATTTAAAGATTTCAAAAACCCTTTGCTCGATTTTCTTTGCTTCATCTTTTAAGTCAGCAAATTCATCATGATGAAGTTCATTTATTATATTGCCATTTTTTAGAAAATAAATTCTATTGGAATCTGCAAAAACGCTTTCCCATGCATGGCTTGCATTTAATATTCCAATTTTACTATCCTTAATAAGATTGTAAAATATATTTCTAATTTTTGAACTTGATTGGGCATCAAGGCCGTCAAAGGCCTCGTCTAATAATATAAAATCTGGACCTGAACAAAGGGCACTTGCTATACAAACTTTCTTTTGTGTTCCCCATGATAATTCACCGATAGCTCTATCCATCCAAACATCACCATCAAGTGCGGCAAGGATATTTGACCAATTTTCAATTAATTGCGCGCCACGTTCCCGAATAATTATTTCAATTAATTCTTTGCCCAACAGAAAATCGGGTAAGTCAGATGGAAATGGAACAAGAATAATTTCACTTTTTGAATTTGTACATTTTATGCCGTTCAAAGTAATTTCACCGCTTTTTTGGGCAAAATTCCAATTTGCTATTGTATGTAAAAGCGTTGATTTACCTGCGCCATTTGCACCGATAAGTGAGACCCATTCACCTGTTTTAAGGCAAATATTTACATCTTTTAAAATATCACCACGCCCATAAGAAACGAATATATTTTGTGCCAATAATTCCAATTAATTACTACCCTAAAAATTCAACTTTTTTTGTTGATTAAAAACATGCCATGCCCAAAAAAGCATTGATAAAATACCTGCTGGCACGAATGCAAACATCAAAACTAAGTTGAAAATAATTGCCTGAGCCATTACAACCCATGCCATTCTTTTACCGCGTATGTTCAAGGCATTCTGCCAAATCCAAACGAACCAAACCGAAGTTAAAATAATAAAAAAATTTATATAGATAAAATCATGCTTAGCCATAAATAACAAACAAAGCGCATTGCATGTGAAAATGAGAATATATGGCGCAATAAGTGCGATAGTATCTTTGAAAAAAATCTTTGAAAGGGCAATTTTTAAATTTAAATCACGGGATAATTTTTTTAGTTCGAAATCATAATTAGTTAATTGCAATATCAAAATGATAATTGAAATAAAACCAATTATGGGAATTGCATTTTCAGCATAAATTGATGTCAAAATTGCCCCAATTATAAGGAAAATAATATTCACCAAATTTGAAGGAGTAAGTATATTTTTGCGCCAAAAATAAAAGCTAGACTTTAAAAAATTACTTTCGGGAAAAATCGCGTAAAATCTGTTTCGATAGCCAGAAGATGAATTATTATTAAACTGTTTTGGTTGAATTATTGGCAAAAGTTTGCGTAATAAATTGGTAAATATTATTAATACAAACGAAGTTTCAAATGCCGCTAATATGAAATCATATTTATTAAACAAATTAACAAGGAAAAGTAATAATCCAACAAAAATTGTTTGAAACACAATTTGCCAAATCAGAAAATTATTTTTTGAACTATTTGATTGCAAACAATAGATAAAAATCTTATTTCTACGAATTAATAATTCAATGCCCGTGAATAGAAACAAAACTAAAATAAAGACGCCAAACCCAAAAACAAAACCGCGAAAATAAGGTGCAATCTCAATATTTATCAATTCACAAATCGCAATTGATTTCCAAACTATTCCACTTATTAGCAAAGTCAAAAATATAAAATATGCTAACTTGTCAGATATTTTAGCATGTATGATAACATTCCTCAAAATTATTGAGAGGAAATAATATAGTGATGGCATTTTTATATTTAGTGATTTTAACTTTGACATATCTGAAAAACAATATAATCGGCAATTATTAATCGCAAATATATTTTAATTTAGGAAAGCCAATGCCGCGTTTAGCAATTGAAGATATTTTGCAAGAATTACCAAATTGGCGCAAATATGAAGGCAAGGAAACCGATGCAATTGTTCGGGATTTTATTTTTCCCGACTTTCAAGAAGCTTTTTCTTTTATGACTTCTGTGGCATTTCGCGCAGAGATGATGAACCACCATCCTGAATGGTATAATTGCTATAATCTTGTTACCATCTGCCTTAATACCCATGATGTTGGCGGCCTGAGTGAACTTGATTTGGAAATGGCCAATTATCTTGATGCGCTATACAAAGAAAAAATGGGCCCAATGATGTAGTTTAAAACTATTTTTACAGGCTGCAAATGGAGCATTTCTGCGCTTCCGATGCTCACGTATTTAAAATACGCTCCGCTTCGGTTCTCGAAATACACCATTTTCGCCGCATAAAAATAGTTTTGATTTCAAAATTATTTTTCTAATTACCACGCACTAAATAATTTTGATAATTTAAGGCCTTGACCTTGGTAATTATTATTTGATTGTCCGTAATATTTATCGGGAACGCCCGCTAATTCTTCATAGACCAATCTTGCAACTGGTTGCCCATGTTCAATTACAAAAGGAACATCGCGCCCACGCACTTCAAGAACGCCGCGCGCACCAGATTGACTTTCATTTGGACCAAAACCTGGGTCGAAAAAGCCTGCATAATGCGCCCTAAATTCACCCAAATCTTCGGCGGTTGCCACCATTTCTGCGGCAAGGTGTTTTTCTATTATCAAACCCGCTTGGGATGCCAAAATATAAAATTCACCAGGGTCTAAAACCAACTTTTTATCCGGTGCATATAGTGGTTCAAAATATTTTCTTGGATTATGAAGGCCAATATTTTTCAAATCCAATAAAGGCGCATGGCGGCGCGCCCTAAACCCTACAATTTCACCAATAGATGCAGGATCTAAATCAAGCGCTAAGTCCATTTTTTTAATAGTTGGTGGGCTATTTTGTTTAAGGCGCAATTGGGCAAGTCTTTCGCCACTTTGTAATAAAACCGAAAAAGTGCGTGGGCAAATTTCAACCCATAATGGCCCATGATAGCCCTTACGAACCCTATCAAAAGCAGTTGCGCCATCATTTATTACCCTTACAAAAACATCAATACGCCCTGTCGAGCTTTTGGGATTTGTTATACCTTCAATATTTTGCGGCAAATCAATAAATTCTTGAAGCGGTGCAAGATACACACAGCCAGTTTCTAAAACTGCGCCATTTTTCAAATCCAATTTATGAAGCACAATATCTTCATCTTTCAATCGCTCTTCAACGCTCTTACCAACCCCTGGTAAAAAGCTAGCACGCATTCGATAGGCAAAATCGCCAAGGCGCAAATCAAGGCTTGCGGGTTGGAATTGATTATCTTCAATTTTGGTCTGCGCATTGATTTTACCCATATTGGCAAGTTCACGCAGCATATTATCAGTTAAAACGCCTGATTTTGTGTTGTCATTTTGTGTCATTTTACAAGAATATCGCGCAAAACACTTGAAGGAAAGCCCCGAATGCAATAGGTGGGCAGTATGACTAATAAAGACCCAAAACAAAACCAAAGACGCCAAAATACTTTGCTGGTTCGTGGCGGCACTAAACGCTCTAATCATAAGGAAACTTCGGAGGCGATCTTCCTAACTTCTGGCTTTGTCTATGATAGTGCCGAGGAAGCAGAGGCGCGCTTTAAGGGCGAACTTCCGGGTTATTTATACGGTCGATATGCCAATCCAACCAATACAATGCTTGAAGAACGCCTCGCGGCATTGGATGGCGCACAGGTTTGTAGGCTTGCCGCATCGGGAATGGCGGCAGTACAAGCTGCATTATTGGCAAGTGTTCGCGCCGGCGATCATATTGTTGCAGGTAAAGCATTATTTTCAAGCTGTCGCTATATTATCGAAACTCTTTTGCCACGCTATGGCGTTGAATTTACTTTGGTTGAGGGTGCAAATACAAAGGCATGGGCAGATGCAGTAAAACCAAATACTAAGGCTTTTTTCTTAGAAAGCCCTGCAAACCCAACTTTGGAAATTTCAGACATTAAATCAATTGCCGATATTGCCCATAAAGCAGGTGCACGCCTTATTGTTGATAATGCTTTTGCGACCCCGCTTTTGCAAAAGCCAATTGAACTTGGCGCTGATGTGATTGTTTATTCGCTTACCAAACATTGCGATGGTCAAGGGCGCGTACTTGCAGGGGCAATTTTGGGCGATGAAAAATGGGTTACTGAAGAATTAGACCCAATTTTACGTCATACTGGCCCCGCCATGAGCCCATTTGTGGCATGGGTTGTTTTAAAAGGCATGGAAACCCTATCATTACGCGTCGATAGAATGTGTGATAATGCACAAAAAATTGCCGATTTAATTGGCTCGCATGAAGCGGTAAATTATGTGCGCTATCCAACCCGCAAAGACCACCCACAGCATGAACTTGCAATGTCGCAAATGAAAAATGGCGGCACAATTGTTGCCTTTGAACTCAAAGGTGGCAAAGATGGCGCTTATAAATTCCTAAATGCTTTGGAAATTGTTGATATTTCCAACAATCTTGGTGATGCAAAATCACTTGCAACCCATCCTGCAACAACTACACACAAATTGTTTGAGGCAGATGTTCAGGCTGAATTAGGCGTAACGCAAGGTTTGATTCGTCTTTCTGTTGGCATTGAAGACATTGATGATTTGCTTGAAGACGTGAAACAAGCATTGGATAAAGCAAAGTAATTGTCATTAAAAATATGCAATTATCTGTTTATTTTATATTTATTGTATTGATTTTATTTTAGATTAAATTCATTACTTTAATATAAATCACAGGATATAAAGAGTGAGAATTACAGTTTGCCTTATCGCAAAAAATGAAGGTAATTACTTACTTGAATGGGTGGCCTATTATCGAAATCTAGGCGCAGATAAAATCGTTATTTATGACAATAAAAGTAGCGATAAAAGTGTTCAAATTTTAAAAACATTATCCAAGCATGGAATAATAGAATTTCATACTTGGAATTATGGGGTTTTACGCTCACCACAAATTCTTGCTTATCGCCATGCTATTAAAAGAGAAAAGAATGAATGGATATTATTCGTAGATGCAGATGAATTTCTTGTCTTGCATGATAAGAATAATTTGCATGAATTTTTAGCGCCTTTTGGCGATGATAAATCGATTTCTGGTGTCTCAATAAATTGGCGTATCTTTGGCGATTCTGGACTAAAAACACACGATGCGCGACCTATTATTGAACGATTTACCAAGGCTTCAACACACGATTTTTTCCCCAATCATCACGTAAAATGTATATATAAAACCAAGGATTTAACCAATAAAATCCATATGCACCTATGCCAAACAAAAAATAAATTAATAAATACAGATGGCACAGATTTCATAAATCATGAAATATTTGGTTTAAGTGAAATAATTAATCACGAACATGCGCAAATTAATCATTATTTTGGTAAAACAATTGAAGAATACCAAACCAAAATGGCACGTGGGCAAGCGGCCTGTCGCGATAGCCATGAAATGAAATTTTGCTATAAATTAGAAAATTTTCATTATCATAATCGCAATGATGAAATTGATATATCAGCACAAAAATATCTTGGCGCATTAAAAGATGAGATTAATCATCTAAATAGTATTGTTTTAGGGCTTTAATTCGGCAAATCTTTTTCTGATTTTGCGGTCTAATTCATCGCGCACTTGTTCATAAGCCATCATTTTTTGATCGCGCGAACCATCCATAATTGTTGGGTCAAAAGTTGGCCAATATTCAACTTCAAGTGATAGATGGCGCGTAAATTCAAGGGCGCGGTGATGGGCTTCGGGTGATAATGTGATTATCAAATCAATATTATCATCTTCAAGCATATCAAAAGTTTTGGGTTTATGGTTTGAAATATCAATACCGATTTCATCCATTGCAAAAACCGCCATTGGGTCTAAATCGCCTTTTTTTAGGCCGCATGAATCAACATAGGCTTTGGTGCCAAATCTTGCTTTAAATATGCCTTCTGCCATTGGCGAGCGGACACTATTCATAGTGCAGGCAAACAATATGGCCTGTGGCACACGATCCATATTAGAGCCTTATATGAAGTGCACAAACAAGGGTGAAAAGGCGGCGCGCAGTATCGAAATTAAATTTAATCTTATCCTTTAGGCGCATTTCAAGAATTTCCGAACCCTCATTATGAAGACCGCGACGCCCCATATCAACGGCTTCAATTTGTGAAGGTGTCGAATTGCGGATTGCATGATGATAGCTTTCACAAATCATCAAATAATCACGAATAATCCGGCGAAGCGGCGATAATGAAAGGATAAATATTTTAATATCTGTGCCATTTTCGTGCTTTACATCAAATACAAGGCGCTGCTCTTGCACTGAAAGGTTTAAAATATATGGCCCTTCTTCACCATCGATAATTTCAAATTCATTATCTTCAAGAAGGTCAAAAATTGCCACGCGCCTTTCATGTTCAACATCGGGATTTGCCACCGCCAAAGAATTGGCGTCTAATTGAACATCTACAAGGCGATTTTTTCGGCTCATTTATTCTTCTAACCTTAAATCCACACTAAGACCGTGCGCAGGTAATCCTTCGCTACGTGCAAGAACACTGGCATATGGGCCAATCTTTTCAAGACCGCGCATTGTCGCACGTAAAAGTGTTGTACGCTTCATAAAGTTTAAAACTGAAAGCCCAGATGAAAAACGGGCGCGTCGTCCTGTTGGCAAAACATGGTTTGGCCCCGCAACATAATCACCCAAGGATTCTGGTGTATTATGACCAATAAAAATTGAACCCGAATGGCGAATTAATGGTAAAATTGCATCGGGGTCTTGGGTAGCAATTTCCAAATGTTCGGGTGCGCCCTGATTAATCAATTCACAGGCATCAAGAAGATTTTCAACAATAATGATTGCCCCATAATCTTCCCATGATTTTGCCGCAGGTTTTCCAGCTTTACCGTCTTTAATTTGCGCTAAAACCGCCTCATTGACCGAATTTGCTAAATCAGCGCTATCAGTGAATAAAATTGATTGCGCCATTTCATCATGCTCGGCTTGGGCAAGCAGGTCACAGGCAAGAATTTTGGGATTATTGTCTTTGTCGGCGATAATAAAAACCTCACTCGGCCCTGCGATACTATCGATACCGACGTCGCCAAAAACCAATTTTTTTGCCGCACTTACGTATGCATTACCCGGACCAACAATCACATCAACAGGCTTTAATTCACCTGCCCCATAGGCCATTGCGGCGATTGCCTGTGCACCGCCTGCACCAAAAATTTCATCAATGCCTGCAATTTTTGCCGCCGCAAGTATTGCAGGATTTTCATGTAATTTATGGGGCGGGGTTGCCATTATAATTCGTTTCACGCCCGCAACTTTTGCAGGCACAGCATTCATCAAAACACTTGATGGATAGGCAGCCAATCCACCCGGCGCATAAAGCCCCGCCGCATCAACCGCACCCCAACGCCAACCAAGGCCAATGCCATCTGCATCTTCATAAAAATCATTTTTTGGTAGTGATTTTTCGTGGAAATCAGCAATTCGTTTTGCGGCGACTTCCAATGCTTTTAAAACTTCGGAATCGCATTTTTTGACGGCATCATCAATTTGAGCGCTAGTGATTTTGAAATTTTCGGGCGTTAGTTCGTAATTATCATATTTGTTTGAAAATTCTTGAAGTGCAGCAAAACCTTTGGCGCGTACCAAATCAATGGTTTGTTTTGCGCTTTGGCTTGCTTCGTCAACATTATCGCCACGAATTGAAATCAATTCTTGATATTGTTGCGCAAACCCTTTTGAATTTTGATACAATATTCTTGCCATTTAAGCCCCATGATCTGGGCGCTTTATTGCATCCCTTGCCTCGCCAATATCTGCCAAGGCAATGTCGATACATTCTGCTTCAAGCAGGATTTCATAATCATTAGCAAGTGCAATTTTAATTTTGCCTGATGGTGGTTCATCATCGGCAATGAATGAAATATTCAAAATTGAAAGCGGTATTTCAGAATTTGGATTAATACCCTTGGCCTTAACAGCAAGCACACTTTCAAATGAAATAACGCACGGCACACGTTGCCCCGCGCCCTTGGTTTCATTTTCCCAAACATAGCGATTAAACGCGATAGTAAAGCGCCGTGATTTTGGCAAATATTGCGCATCTTTCGCCAAGAAAAGTCCATCTTGGCACGCAGCAGAAATAATTTCTATATCGCCATTTTCGATTGCCAAAAGTCGCATTTTCTTTGCCATTTATTCGCCCGCTTTACGCACAATATTTGCGCCACAATTTGTTAGTTTTTGTTCCAAATTCTCAAAACCACGATCAAGGTGGTAAACACGCCCAATTGTTGTTTCGCCTTCGGCAACAAGACCTGCAATTACCAATGAAACCGATGCACGTAAATCAGTTGCCATAACTTGCGCGCCTTTTAATTGTTTAACGCCGCGCACTACCGCTTCATTACCACGAACGGTAATATCTGCGCCCAATCTGCGAAGTTCTGGTGCATGCATAAAGCGATTTTCAAAAATATTTTCGCGGAAAATTGAAACCCCATCAGCAATTGTCATTAGCCCCATAAATTGCGCCTGCACATCGGTTGGGAAACCTGGGTGTGGTTGGGTGTCAATATCGACAGCTTTGATAATTGATTTTGGGTCGCGTGAAATCTTTATGAAATCAGCGCCAGTTTCAACGCCAACACCTGCGCGGCGCAACGCATCCAAAACCGCGCCCATTGTTTCAGGAACTACATCTTCAAGAATTACTTCACCGCCAGTTGCCGCAACAACGCAGGCAAAAGTGCCCGCTTCAATTCTATCAGGAATAACTTTGTAATTAATACCTTTTAGCGATGTTACGCCCTGAATCTTAATTGTTGAAGTGCCAGCACCTTCAATTTTTGCACCCATTGCAATTAGGCAATTGGCAATATCAACAATTTCAGGTTCACGCGCCGCATTTTCCAAAATTGTATCACCTTGCGCCAAAGTTGCCGCAAGCATTGCATGTTCAGTTGCACCAACCGAAACAAATGGAAACACAATATGCGCACCCTTAAGCCCGCGAAGCGCGGCAGCCTTCACATAGCCACCTTCAATAACAATATCGGCGCCCATTGCTTCAAATGCTTTTAAGTGCAAATCAACGGGGCGCGCACCTATTGCACAGCCACCCGGCAACGAAACTGTTGCATGGCCTTCACGCGCCAATAATGGCCCTAACACATTGAAGGTCGCGCGCATTTTACGAACCAAATCATATGGCGCAATGGTTGAACGAATTTCAGGAACATGGGTTTGCATACGCCCAGAACCCTTTGGCCAATAAACTGTAACGCCCAATTGTTCCAAAAGCTCGACCATGAAGCGTGTATCCGCAAGCTCTGGCATATTTGTGAAAACACATGGTTCGGATGTTAAAAGCGATGCCGCTTGTAATTTCAATGCTGAATTTTTGGCACCTGAAATTTTGATTTTTCCGTTTAATTGGTTTCCACCGATAATGGCAATTTTGTCCATTTTATAATTCCTTGGGCTTTTTTCTTTGATGCTTAGGCGATTTATAGTTTTTTTTCAAAGTAACAAGGCAGATTATTTGGAATCTTCTTTGTATTGGCTATTTTTATCAGCCACAGACGCAGATTTACGACGGCGCAAATTATCGCGCAAAGCCTGAGCTAGCTTTTCTTCTTTTTCTTGTTTTTTATTTTTCTTTTCCATTTGCTTCCCTTTACACAAATGTTGTGCTTTTAAAAAAGAAATACTTCTAATGTAATAAAGATTTGTAGGCTTATTTAAGCAGCTTCTTTTACTTTTTCATCGTCTAGCCTCTCAGATATGTCCTTAACACGGGCAAAATTCTGAACTATGTGCGGAACTTCTTCTATTCCTTCATTAATTTTCCAAATATAGGAAAGCGCGGCATAAATGAAACCAGTAGTTACATTTTCAATCCTACCCAATCTCAATAGAATGCTGACTAAGAGCAAAATGAGAACTATTTCAATAATGCCCCATGTTTTTGCTTCGGCATTTGAAATTCTAATGCGACAGATGCGCAAAGCCAAGAAGTGTCTTTTTATGAATGCATTTTTCAAAGTTGAAATTACTGAAATTTCTTTTTCTAAATGATTATTAAGATCTTCATTAAGTGAGTAACTTTTTTTGAAAAACCAATAATTGACAATTGAAAATGGAACAAAACAGCACAAAGCCATAATTCCAATCCAAAAATCATAAAAAAACAGCATAGAAAGTGAACCAATTAGTACAATTGACACTGAAAATACGGACGGTATCTCTATTTGCATAAAATCAGCGACTTCTCTCGAGAGACTAATTCGCGCAGCTATTTTATCGCGGTCAACACCTTGAATATGTAGTTTTGTAATCGCCGAAGGCGCCAGTTGGCTATATATTTTTGTAAATATATGGGTATCATATACGTGCCTAAAAACACCTATACACAAATGAAATATACTAAGCGCGACGAAATAAATTAATTTGATAAAATTCCCGCTCAAAATACCATCTATCGCAATACCGATTGCTGACGGATATATGACAATGCTCAAATTTTCGAGCATAATTAAACCATAAGTCAGTGATAAACCGAACTTGTTTTGAATGAAAATATTCATCAATTTTTTCATAATTATATCTATTTCACTAAAAATCTTGCACTTTTGTAAAAATCTGAAAAGTTCGTGCTCAATCTAATGTTTTTTTTACAAAAATACACAAAACACAGATTAAGAATCTTATAAGCTTGCTCAACATTAATACATAATTAGGCTTATTAAAAATCGTCTTACATGATACTAAGTTGGTAGATAACTTATCTTCTTACAAATGTTTTTTAGTTTTAGTTTCCTTATTAGAATAAACGCCTTCCTGCCCTCTCCTTTGCATAAAGTGAGTAGTTTTTTAAGTGTCATTTTGTCAAAATCTGAAAAAAATCGCAATTATTTACTGTGAAATGGCGTAAAAATTATACCAAGCCGTCTGGCGCACCTTTTGCCAGTAAAATTGCACCATATTGGGCATCATATTGCGGTGCGAATAATAAAGATTTTGTCCAAGGCGCAAGCCAAGGTTTTAATGGTTCAGCAAGCCCACCCAACAAGCAAATACGTTTTGCGCCAAGATCACTTAAACGTTTAATATAATGCCCAAGGTCAACGGCAACTTTTTCAACCAATGCGACCGCAACGGGGTCGCCATTTTCGGCATATTCAATTACCAAAGGTGCAAGGCTTCCATAATCTTTTGGCTTCGCATTTGTTGCAAATCGAACAATGCCCAAAGGATGGTTATCAAATTTTTTCATTATTTCATTGGTAAAATCACTTGCCTGCGCAAGTCCGTCATATGCGTGAAGGCTTGCCCTTAATGATTCGCGCCCCAATGATGCACCAGATGCATCATCATTAACCTCAAAGCCCCAGCCACCAATTTTTATACTTTTACCATTAATGAAGGCACTTCCGACACTTCCTGTTCCACTTATCAAAATTGCGCCATCGCTGCCATCAAAAGCACCAAGGCAAGCAATATGTGCATCGCTCGAAATTCGGCACGAGCCAAAAACAGGCGATACATCACCCGTCCTTATTGCATCAAGACGACTTCCAACGCCTGCAAGGCCAATACCAACGGCAATCTTAGGAAAAGAATCACGCCCTAAATTTGCAGCCTCAAGGCATTGATCAATTGCAATCAATACATTTTCCCATGCAAGCTCAAGACCAAGGCGGATATTGGTTGGGCCGCCGCGACCTTCACCAATTATATTTCCAGCTTTATCAACCATACGGGCAAGGCATTTTGTGCCCCCACCATCAACGCCAATATAAAAGGTAATTTCATTGCCCATGATAATTGCCCTTAATTAGAATTAGCTTTTTTTTCAGCATTACCAGAAGTATTCGCGAATATAAGAATGTAAATATAGGCCGGAACTGTAAGCGCGATGAAAACTGTTTGAAAACCAATGACATCTTTTAAATGCGCAAAGATTTGGGAGAATACAGAACCACCAACAATGCCCATAATCATAATTGCCGAACCTGTTTCGGTGAACTTACCCAAATTTTTAATACCCAATGGGAATATTGCAGGCCACATCATTGCATTCGCAAATCCAAGCGCCGCAACCATTGCAACCGATACATAACCTTTTGTAGAAAAAGCAAGAATGCTTAAAATTACGCCTAAAATAGCTGAAAAAGCTAAATATTTTTCTTGCGAAATATATTTCGGAATTAGGAATAGACCTAAAACATAACCGATTAACATTGCCGCCAAAGTGAATGCCGTGAAATATTTTGCTTGATCAGATGGAATATTAAAGCCCTTGCCATAAGTGCCGATTGCATCACCCGCAAGAACCTCAACGCCAACATAACAAAATATTGCAAAAGCCCCCATCCATAATTGTGGATATTGAAAAATGCTTTTTTTATCGCCTGCTTGGTCGCTTTGCTCATTAGCTTCGTCACCAATATCTGGAAGACTAGAACTGTTAATCCAATAGGCCAAAAGCGCAAGTAAACCCGCCATTACAAAATATGGTACATATACTTTATCTGCTACTTGATTAAGCAATGCCGCCTTTGCCGCTGGATCTGGCGCGGCATTTATCATCGCCTCTATTTTATCTATGCCTTGAAGAACAAAATATCCAAAAGCAACCGGTGCAATAATGCCCGCTACTTTGTTACAAATACCCATAAAGGCAATACGGCTTGCGGCGCTTTCTATTGGTCCTAAAATTGAAATATATGGATTAGATGCAATTTGCAGAATTGACAGACCCGCACCAATAATAAAAAGCCCGCTTAAAGTACCGCCATAAAAGCCCGAATGCGTATATTGACCAAAAACTGCCGCGCCAACCGACATCAAAAGCAAACCGAATGAAATGCCTTTTTTCATACCAATTCTTTTTAATATGAAAGATGCAGGTAAGGATAAGAAGAAATATGACACATAAAACACGCTTGGTACTAAAAATGCATTGAAATCATTAAGACCAAAACGAAGTTTTACGAAACTAATCAATGGCCCATTAAGCCATGTCACAAAACCAAAAATGAAAAATAAAATGCCAATTATGGCCATAGCATTTCTTGTAGTCGCTGCATCTAGGGCGTTTTTATTTGTCATTCACAAGTCCAATACAATACCAAACATATTTTTTGGTATTGTGTGACCAAAATTTATTCGTGTGTCAATCATAAATTAACGTAAAAATTAAAAAACACATATTTGAGATAAAAATTATACGGCGCTTAATTCTGCGACCAAATCATATGCATCGCCACGATAATATGATTTTGTAAATTCAACGGCGCGCCCATCCTCTGCGAAACCACGCCTTTCAATAAAGAGTCCTGGATCACCTATTTTCACGCCCAATAATTTTGCATGTTCACGCGTAAAAGCTATTGCCCTTACACGTTGCAAAGCCCTAATTGGCCTATGGCTAAATTCGCTAAGTGATTCATAAATCGAGTTATCAACTGCATCCAATGTAGGGAGGCAATAAATTGGTATCGTCGAATATTCTAATGACATTGTCGAATTATCGGCAAATCTTATGCGATTATAGCGATAGACTGGCGACCCCGGCGAAAGCCCCAAAGCCAACGCCTCTTCTGGGGTTACTGCACCGACATATTTTGAAATCCACTCACTACGCGGGGTACGCCCACGCATTGCCATATCCTCGGAAAAGGAGGAGAGTTTTGAAAAACTTTCTTCAACACGTGCTGCAACAAATGTTCCAGCGCCGCGACGACGCGTCAAAAGACCTTCATTTATAAGACCTTCTATCGCCTTGCGCACCGTAATACGTGAAACTTCTAATTGTTGCGATAAAATTCTTTCGGGCGGTATAGCATCTTCAACACCAAAAACATTATTGTGAATTGCATCGCGCAACACTTTTTGCAATTGCAAATAAAGCGGCGCGGAATCTTCCTTAAACAAAGGCTTAAAAAGTTCAATTTTTGGCAAACCTACTTCCCTTTTTTATAATTAAAAGCAGAATTAATCTATAGTGCATTACCACGATAGATGATTGGTATTATTTGGTCAAACCATAAAACTTAGGTTTTTAACGAAAATGGTATTAAATCTTGTTGGAAGCGGTTCTATTAACACTAAAATTAATCGGCAATACCAAAAACTACAACATTATTTTACAAAAATGCAAAGCTATTATTCCTTATTTTAAAATGACTAGCGGTGAAGCGCTCAAACTTTATCTATTTGTTTTATATATATTTTTTAGATGAATAACACTAAAAACCTACCTGCGAGCTATGATATTGGTATTAAAATGGTTTTATAGATATTTGATTTTGGTCTTGACATATTTGCTTTCTAAATGAATTATACAGCCTCATAATAAATTTGGTTCTAACTGGTCATTATTACCAATTTAAATTAAAGGGGAGATCAAGATGAAAAAATCAGGCTCGGCACATTATAATATACGAACCAAATCGGGCAAAAATAATGTCGGCAAATTAATAAGCGCAACATCAATTCTTGCAATATCAGCATCCTTTGGACTTGCGATGTCTGTCACCAATTAGCGCAAAGGCACAAGAAAACAATGACACTACAAAAGCTGAAAAAATGCCAAATACAAAAAGCCCGATTGTAAGCGGCCCAATCAATGCCAAAGGCAAAATAAATGTTGCAGCATTCGATAAAAACGGCCGTAAAGGTCATAAAGTACAATAGAAAATAGGTAGAAAATGAAGAAAATTATATTAAGCCTTATTGCCCTAGGGGTATCTTTCGCACTTCCGCAAAATGCATATTGCGATAATGCCGATTGGGCCAATCTTGGCGCTTACCGCGCAAATAATGCCGAAGTTTTGGCAAAGCCATTTGATACAAATCGCGTTGTCTTTATGGGCGATTCCATCACTGAATTTTGGGACAAAGAGGGTAAAGGGCTTTTTGCAAACCAATCATATATAAATCGCGGTATTAGTGGGCAAACTACGCCACAAATGCTTTTAAGATTTCGCGCCGATGTTATTGCATTAAAGCCAAAAGTTGTTGTTATTCTTGCGGGTACAAATGATATTGCGGGTAATACTGGCCCTGCGACCAATGAAATGATTGAAGATAATATTGCTTCAATGTGTGATTTGGCAAAAAGCCATAAAATCAAAATAGTTTTATCAAGCATTTTGCCTGCATCGCGCTATTATTGGGCGCCAGATATGCGCCCTGCCCCACGCATTGTCGAATTAAATAAATGGATTAAAGCCTATGCGAAGGCAAATAATATAATCTATCTTGATTATAACACCCCAATGAATGATGGAGCAGACGGTTTGCCACTTAAATATTCTGGCGATGGCGTTCACCCAAATAAAGATGGTTATGCCGTAATGGATGCATTGGTCAAAAAAGCAATCACACAAGCGCTTAAATCTAAATAGGTAGTTTATGGAAAATCCGCAAAATCGCTATTTAGCAATTGATGTAATGCGTGGCCTAACGCTTGTTTTGATGATTGTGGTTAATATGTCGATTTCAGGTGAATTGTCTTATTCGCAGCTTCTTCATGCATCATGGTTTGGTTTTACTTTAACGGATTTGGTGTTTCCAACTTTCCTTTTTGTGGTTGGTTCGGCAATGGTTTTCACCCTGCCACGCTATGAAAATATGGGCGATGGGGCATTTTTAAGTAAAACCATTCGCCGTGCAATTTTGATTTTTATCTGTGGTTTTGTGGTTTCGAATTTTCCGTTTTTTCGCGTTACAAATGGCGAAATTGTTTTATGAAAATTGAAAATTTACGTATTTTGGGTGTACTACAACGAATTGGTATTTGTTTTGCCCTTGCATCCTTGCTTTTGCATTATGTGGGTAAAAAAGGGGGCAATAATTTATTCAATCGCCGCATTATTTTTATATTGGTTTTTAATGGCGCATTTTGGTGATTATAGTCTTGAAAATAATGCCACCCTTAAACTTGACCTTTCAATTTTGGGCGCAAGCCACCTTTATAAAGGCGAAGGCATACCATTTGACCCCGAAGGGATTTTGGGAATTATCCCATCTTTGGTAAATATATTGGCGGGTTTTCTTGTTGTTGATTTCTTTGCCAAAATCGCCCCAATAAAAATTGCATCATTTTTGTTTGCTTTAGCCTTTATGCAGGTTTGCTGGTTTGTTGGCTATCTGCTTGATAAAAATAAAATTTATATAAGGGTGTAAAATTTGGTTTGTGTAAAAAATAACGTGACATCAGGGTTTTTTACACAAATCATCTTCACTTTTAATCATTTTTGCATTAGCAAACCCAACCACACATGCCGCAGTAGCTCAGTGGTAGAGCACGTCATTGGTAATGACGGGGTCGGAAGTTCAATTCTTCTCTGCGGCACCAGCTTACGCTCAATTTTCCGCCCTCACTACGTTCGCTTGGCAATTTGGATTAACGCGGATAATAAAAAATAAAAAGCGTGGTTTTTATTTTTTATTGACATTTTGTTTTGGTTTTTAGTTTTAATTCACAAAATGCGTTTGAAAACATTAAAATTACCTCGAATAATAATCTTGGTTTTGGTTCTAATTATTGGGCTTATTTATTCCTATAGGCCGGTGATGAATTATTTTGATTGGGGTGAATTGCGGCATTATCACAAAAGCAATTTGGAAGTTATGAAAATGAAAAATAGCAATCTTGTTGTTTTTATGGGGGATTCAATAACTGAAAATTGGGGATATTCGAAACATTCAATTTTCCAAAACCCAAATTATATAAATCGTGGAATTTCGGGGCAAAATACGGCACAGATGGTTTTAAGATTTAACCAAGACGTGATTGCATTAAATCCAAAAATAGTTGTTATATTAGGCGGTACAAATGATATTGCCGGCACGCATGGCGATTATACTAATGAACAAATCAAAGAAAATATTGATAAAATGTGCCAAATGGCGCGGGCAAAAAATATCAAAATAATTTTGGCAAAAATATTACCAGCCGCGCATTATAATTGGAAACCAAAGATAAAGCCTGTTCCACGAATTAATGAAATTAATGCATGGATTGAAAATTATGCAAAGGCGAATAATTACCCATTAATTGATTATTATTCGCCAATGGTTGATAATCAAAACGGCCTTAAGCCACTATATTCAATCGATGGGGTTCATCCCAATGATAATGGCTATGAAATTATGAAAAAAGTGGCATTATCGGTTTTGGAAAAGTAAATCTATACAAAATCTATACGCAAATTGCCCCTTTCTCTACACCTTAATTATGCCCAAAATTCTATCCTCCGACAAGGAGTGGATAGATGCCTTTTATTTGTCTTTTTATTTTCGCAATTATAAGCGCCGCAATTATCTTAAGCGTGATGTTTGCAAAATTATATGACAAAAATGATGATGCATAGGGATATCCACCCCATAATTTGGGGTAAAAAATGGCAAGTGACATAAGCAAGTTTGAAAATGACAAGAATCACAAAAAAGAAGGTTTTTTTATATTAGCCCTTGGCTCTATTGGCGTAGTTTTTGGTGATATTGGTACAAGCCCGTTTTATGCAATGCGTGAATCCCTTTCACACGCAAAAGCAGGTGTTCCGCTTGATGTTTCGGTAACAGGCGTTGTTTCGCTTATTATTTGGGCATTGATTTTAATTGTTTCGGTCAAATATGTTTTATTCTTAATGCGCGCTGATAATAATGGCGAAGGCGGAACATTGGCCTTGATGGCACTTGCCCAAAAATTTGCAAACTCTAGTTCAAAATTACTTTTATTCGCGGGTATGCTTGGTGCCGCTTTCTTTTATGGGGACGGCATAATAACACCCGCAGTTTCAGTTTTAGGTGCAATAGAAGGTCTAAAACAGGCCCCAGGGATTGGCGAAGCGCTAACCCCCTATATTATAATTATTTCGGCAGCAATTCTTATTGGCCTATTTTTAGTTCAATCCAAGGGAACACATGTTGTTGCATCATGGTTTGGGCCGATTACTTTGGTTTGGTTTATTGCCTTGGCATGGCTTGGATTTTTGCATTTATTTGATGATCCACAAATGCGAATTTTAAACGCCATAAACCCTCTTAGCGCGATAAAATTCCTTATTCAGGATGGTACAGTTTCACTTGTAGTATTGGGTTCGGTATTTTTGGCGGTAACGGGTGCGGAGGCGCTTTATGCCGATATGGGGCATTTTGGGCGCTCGCCAATTCGCGCCGCATGGTTTTTTGTGGCCTTCCCTTGCCTTGCCATAAATTATCTTGGACAGGGCGCTTTTGTTATTGCCAATCCCGAAGGGATAACAGATCCATTTTGGATGATGGTGCCACATTATGCCTTCTGGCCGATTATAATTTTGGCAGGCTTGGCGGCAATCATTGCATCACAAGCGGTTATAAGCGGCGCGTTTTCAGTTACACAACAAGCCGTTCAATTGGGTCTTATACCACGTATGCAAATTACCCGAACTTCTGAAACCCAAAGCGGGCAAATTTATGTTGGGCAAATCAATACATTCCTTTTGATTGGGGTTTTGGTTTTAGTTTTTAGTTTTAAAACTTCATCTGCCCTTACCTTTGCTTATGGTATGGCAATCACAGGCACAATGTTAATGAGTACACTTTTGGCAATTCCAGTAATAAGCCATATTTGGAAGTGGAAAATGTGGCACACAATTGTATTTTTCGCGCCATTCATCGCATTGGATACAATTTTCCTTTCGGCACAGGCAATAAAAATTCCGCATGGTGCATGGCTTCCGCTTTTGCTTGGAATTATCATTGTTACGATAATGGCAACTTGGGTTAAAGGTTCACAAATCATTGCCGAAAAAACCCGTAAAGATGCAATTCCTTTTACTTCTTTATTGCAAAACCTAAACGCCCATCCAGTTCATAAAACCAATGGTACGGCAATTTTCTTAACTTCAGAGCCAGATTATGCGCCTGTCGCACTGACCCATAATTTAAAGCATAATAAGGTTTTGCATGAACATATTGCGCTTTTAAAAATTGAAACCCAAGAAAAGCCACGTATCGATGATGATGATAGAATTGAAATCACTGAAATTGCAAATAATGTCCATAAAATCATTGTTAAATATGGCTTTATGGAAAGCCCAAATCTTCCAAAAGCACTTACGCTTTGCCGTAAAAAGGGCTTAAGATTTGATATTATGTCAACATCATTCTTTTTGGGGCATCGCACAATAATTGCCAGTGCAAATTATGGAATGCCATTATGGCAAGATCATTTATTTATTTTCTTGGCAAAAAATGCAATTAATGCGACAGATTTCTTTAGAATTCCATCTGGCCGCGTGGTAGAATTGGGATCACAAGTAATTGTTTAGGAAATAGATTTGGTGCAAGTTCAAACATTGCTGAAATCCAATTTTGCACGTTTTGCGACTGCATTTGGCATTGTTGGAATTTGCACCATAATTTGCCTTCCTTTGCGCGATAAGGTTGCAGCTTCTAGCCTGCCGATGATTTATATAATTGGGGTTGTGATTGCGGCATCAAAACTTGGAATTGGGCCATCAATTTTTTCAAGCATCTTAAGCGTTATTGCCTTTAATTATTATTTCACACAGCCTTATCACAGCCTCGATTTCTATGATAATTCATATTATTTCACGTTTGGCGTGATGTTTATAACCTCTTTATTAGTTGGTTCAATGACGGCGCAAATGTCAAAGCTTTTGGATATTTCGCGCAAAGAGGAAAAAGAAACCCATATTTTATATGATTTTGCCCTTGGCCTTTCGACACAAAATAACCCCCAAAAAATGATGGAATTTGCACGCGATTTTATTGGCAATTTTTTTGATGCGCAAATTATTTTCCATTTAAAAAATAAAAAAAATACGACAGAAAAACTAATATTACTTGCCATCAATTCAAATGAGGCAATCGGTAATAGCTGTAAAATTGAAGGTAATAATTCTTCGCTTTATGTAAGCGCAAAAATTGACAATAATGACTTTGTTATTTTGCAAACAATTCCAAATTTTAAAAATAATAAATTCACACGCTCACAAATCATATTGCAGCAAACTTTTGTAAGCCTGCTTTCAAGCGCCCTTAAAAGCGCAAAAGCAACTGAGGATGCAGCACGCAATAAAATTGAAAGCGAAAATGAGAAATTACGTAATGTTTTGCTTTCATCGCTTTCGCACGATTTGCGAACCCCACTTACCATTATGAATGGTAAAATAAGCAATCTTTTGAAATATCGGAAATCTTTGCCACGTGATGGGGTTAATGAATTAACCAGCCTTTGGCATCAATTGCAAAAATTGCAAAATTTCGTTGCAAATCTTTTGCGCATGGCATCAATTTCATCAGGAAATTTAAAACTTAATACAGAATATTACACGATTGCCGAAATTATTGGCGCCGCGATTTTGCGCATAGAAGACACAAAGGGTAATCGCAAAATTCTTAATTCAATTGATGGTCAAATCCCACTTGTGAATGTTGATGGTGCATTGATTGAACAAGTGGTGTTAAACCTTTTGGATAATGCTATCTCACACACTAATGATGATGGAATTATAAAAATTGAGCTTTGTCATAATTCAAGAAATATTGTTATCTGTATCAAGGATGATGGCAATGGTATCGAAGATGGGCAGGAAAAACTTATTTTCGAACGTTTCAAAACCACGTCAAGCAATCATGATAGCCAAAAAGGTGGAACTGGCCTTGGCCTTGCTATTTGTAAAGGCATTATAGAAGCACATGGCGGGACAATAATTGCAAAAAGCAATAGCCCGCAAAAAGGCGCAAGTTTCGAATTTACACTTCCGCTTCCAAAGGTAAAAAATGAATAATAAAGCCAAAATACTTATTATTGAAGATGAATTGGAAATTCGCAAATTCCTTTTGATGACATTGCGCGCCAATGATTATAACCCAATTGAAGCCAAAAATGGGCGCGAAGCCATAAGCCAAATCATTGGCAATAATCCTGATTTAATCATTCTTGACCTTGGATTACCTGATAAGGACGGACAAGAAATTATAATTGAATTGCGCGAATGGTGCAAAATTCCAATAATAGTTTTAAGCGCACGCGATAGCGAACAAGAAAAGGTCAAAGCGCTTGAAAATGGCGCCGATGATTATTTAACAAAGCCATTTTCAGCCGCAGAATTAATGGCGCGAATAAAAGTTGCCCTTAGAAATAGCGCCAAACAAAATAGCAATGTTTCGCACCTTTATAAATTCAATGGCCTTGAAATTGATTTTGCGGCGCGCCTTGTAAAACTTGAGGGCAAAGAGATAAAGCTTACGCCGATTGAATATAAATTGCTTACAACTTTGGCGCATAATGCGGGTAAAGTTATTACCCACACGCAATTAATGAATGCGGTTTGGGGCAAGCGCGCCAATGATGATAATTCATACCTTAGAATTCACACACAGCATTTACGCGAAAAATTAAATGATGACCCAATGAACCCAAAATTCATTATCACCATTCCAAGCGTTGGCTATAAAATCGCATATTAAAACGCCGCCAAAACAGGCGGCGAATAATTCTATTTTGCTAATTTATTTCTTGCGGCGGAATGCATCAAGGCTTACGACATCGCCATTTTTTGGTGTGGCGATAGTTTCTTCAACCTCGGCCTCTAGAGTGTCAATCTCAGGCTCTTCATCTTCGCCTGATAGGTCATCAACCACATCAAATGGTAATGCAAAGCGTGCATATGGGTCGTAAAAACGTGTAATCGCAGAATATGGAATTACGATACGCTGTGGAACGCCACCAAATTGAAGTGACACGGCAAATTTATCGTCTGAAACTTCTAAATCTTCATATTGAAGCTGAAGAACAATTGTCATTTCATCAGGGTATTTTTCAACCAAATAACTTGCAACCGAAACACCTTTGGCGCGTGTCTTAAAGCTAATATAAAAATGATGATCCCCAGGAAGGCCATTTACCGATAGTTTTAACGCATCACGAACCACGCTGCGCAATGCATTTTGTGTTAATTTTGAATAACCTATTAAATCCTGTGTCATTATCTGTCCCTGCGATTTCATGTCCGCAAACTTGCCTTATGGCTTATTATGATTCTTTTTAACCTTTGTATTAATTGCTTGCAACAATGTTCGGTAATTGCGCGAATATAATTAACCCAATTGGGGAAGTTACCTTACCCGCGCGTAATGCGCTGAGGTCCAGATGTCGTCAATAGCGCTTATTTTATTGTCCATAAAGCCATTTTGACGCATAAATTCACGAATTTGGCTTTACTTCAAAATTGCACTCTTACCCTTTGGGTAAATAAGCCAAATTGCAAAATTTGATTTAATGGGTGCAATTTTCTTGTGGATAAATTCAAGGTCATCAATAGTTTTAATTTGTGCAAAAATAATTAGTGCATTTTCTAAATTTTGAATTTGGTAATTTTGGATTGCAAGATTTACCTCATCACATGAAAAGTCATTTAAAAGATAAATCTTACTATCATTTTTTAAGCCAAATTTTTGCGCAAGACTTTTAGGGGGGCTAATTATTTTCTGATACCATTTTTGTGACAGGACGCCTAATTCAAGGCGATATTTTTCATCCTTATATTCAAATTCCAAAATATCATCATCAATTTTTGGATTTAGAATATCTTTTATCAAAATACGCATTTTAAGCCCACCGCGCAAAATTAATTCACGGCTTTCCAAATGTGCCTTTATTTCATATGTGCCATCATCCCGATGACACAAAATATTCGCTTCAAGCCCCATATGTTTTTCCTATTAAAATGCCATTGACCTAGAGTATGCTCTAGCTTTTATAGAATAATCCGTCATAGATTTGAATGACGGGAAGTTAAATGAAAATTGGACAATTAGCAAAATTAAGCAATCTATCAATTCACACTTTGCGTTATTACGAAAAAATCGGCCTTATTGAAAAGGTTTATCGTAACCAAAGCAAACAACGTGAATATGATGATGATATTTTAATCTGGCTTGAATTTATTAATCGATTACGCGAAACCAATATGCCACTTAAGGGGCAAATTGAATATGCAAAATTGCGTGCTAAAGGCAATACAACAATAGGCCAGCGATGCGAAATTCTTGAAGACCATCTTCAAAAATTAATTATTGCGCAGCAAAAGCTAAATTCCAATATCAAAGCAATGGAAGCCAAAATTCAAATCTATCACCAATTGGAGATAGGAAATGAAACCAAACACACTTGAAGAACGCTACCAAATCGGCCTTGAAAATCTTGCAAAAATTGATGGACAGGCGGGACATGATGTTATCGAAAGCCTAAAAAGCATTGCCCCTGATATGGCGCAATATGTTATCGGCTTTCCATTTGGCGAAATTTATAACCGGGGTGGCCTTGATTTACGTTCGCGCGAAATCGCCACCATTTCCGCACTTTGCGCCCTTGGCACAATCCCACAATTAAAAGTGCATATTCGCGCCAGTTTAAATGTGGGATTAAGCAAGGAGGAGATAATCGAAATCTTTATGCAAATGGCAATCTATTGCGGCTTCCCCAAAGCATTAAATGCAATTTTTGCCGCAAAAGAGGTTTTTGAAGGCACTTAAACTTCGCCCGAACCATTATTTATTTCATCAATTGCGCGGCGCAAAATTCCAAACACCCGTTGTTTTTCTTCATTTGAAGCACGGCGTTTTGCGAAAATTGCTTTGCGTAATTGGTGGCGAATATCATGGAAGGTAGCGCGCATTTCAAAATCTTGTGCCCCGCTTTCACCGCGGCCCCAATTTTCTTCTGAAGTTTCTTCTTCTTCAAAGCGGGCTTTCATATTTGCCATACGCTCGCCGAACATTTTTATTCTTTCGATTACTGCCTCTAATTCTTTGGCATGATCTTCAAGATATTGCTCGCCAATTGGCGTAATTGTGAATGATTTTCGATTGCCATCAGGTTCGCTTACGGCCTGTTCAAGCTCTACAATATATGAAAGCAATGGGTAAATCATACCAGGGCTTGGGGCATAGACGCCACTTGTTAATTCTTCGACTGATTTAATGATTTCATAGCCATGCGATTTACCATTTGATTTTAAAATCAAAAGAATAAGCAAATGCATTTCTTCAGAGGAAACCAATTTCCCTTTCATTTTATCCATGCCGCCAAACATACCAAAGCCGCGCATTTTGCCACCGCGCCCAAACGGCCCGCCATGACCAAAAGGCCCACGCATCATAAATTCACGAAACCCGTGCCTTGAACGAGGGTTACACCCTCTTAATCTATCAAACATTTTAATCCTTTCTATTTGATACATCATTATATATATCATATGATATATTTTTTCAAGAGACGGATTTAAAATAATTACGAATTACTAATTACGAACTTTTCGCTTAATGATAAAAAATAGCAATATCAGCAGTATTTCACCGCAATGAGCCCCAAAAAGTTGCAGACTTTTTGGATAAGGCGAAGAGCCAAAATTTGCCTGCGGCAAATTTTCAAATAAAAGTGGTTTTTTCTGTTGCCAGGAAAACCACCAAACCCCGCCCGAGGCCGTAGCGTCAGGACTTAAGCGGATTTAACCGTAACTGCTTACGCAGCCAAAGCATAATCCTGAGCAAAGTTATCGTTTGCATTTATAAAATCGGGCTTTTAACGTAACCCATGCGAGCGAAAGCATACATCTTTACACATCTGTCGATCCTATATCGGCCCCATAATTTTCGCAGAGGCGAAAACAAATGGTGGAGCCGCGGGGAATCGCACCCCGGTCCAGCCTGTTTATTTCATGCGCGTTTATCGCCATAGTCTGGTGCGACCAGACACAACTTAATATAGGGATTATTTTGGAAATTGGAAGAACCCATGACATTGTCACACTCTTGTCACATTAATTCGATATTTCTAGAATCATGGAAATATCAAGCGCACTATTGGCATTAAATGCCCTATCACAAGAAACACGGCTTTTGGTTTTTAAAAAGCTGGTGGAGTTTGGCGTGTCGGGCGTCAATGCGGGTGATTTGGCGCGTGAATTAAATGTGCCTGCCAATACTTTATCGTTTCATTTAGCGCATCTTGAGCGTGCGGGACTTGTTAAATCAACCCGCCAAGGGCGCAATATAAATTATTGCTTTAACCGCGCACAAATGAATGAATTAATCGGCTTTTTGAATGAAAATTGCTGCGTTCTCGAAGAAAATATTGACTGTATCAACAACACAAAAACTTGTTAGGAAATAGAATGAAAAAATATAATATTTTATTTTTATGCACTGGAAATTCATGCCGCTCTATATTGGGCGAGGCGATTGTAAACCATTATTTTGGCGATAAATTCAACGGCTATTCAGCAGGTTCAAACCCAACAGGGCAAGTTAATCCAAATTCTTTGGAATTATTAGAAAGTCTTAAAATCCCCACCGATTTTGCGCGCTCAAAAAATTGGGACGAATTTTCAAAAGATGGCGCACCTTCTTTGGATTTTGTATTCACAGTTTGCGATAATGCCGCCAATGAAGTTTGCCCAATTTGGCCTGGACAACCAATGAGTGCGCATTGGGGTCTGCCTGATCCAGCAGAAGTTACAGGAACAAAGGCAGAGATTGCGGCGGCTTTTAATGAAACATTCCGCATGTTAAAAAATCGCATTACGGCCTTTGCAAATCTGCCAATTGCAAGCCTAGATAAAATGTCATTACAGGCAAAACTCAATAAAATTGGCAAAGAATAGAGGCCTAAATTGCAAAATCAAGAAATCAGCTTTTTCGAAAAAAACCTTTCAATCTGGGTTGGGCTTGCGATAATTTTGGGTGTGATATTGGGCAAATTTGCGCCCGCAATTTCAACCTCTATCGCCCATATTGAATTTGCGCATGTTAATTTGGTGGTTGCAATTTTGATTTGGGCAATGGTTTTTCCAATGATGGTGAATATTGATTATTCAAATATGGGAAGCGCCATAAAAAGCCCGCGCGCCTTTGGCATTTCATTACTTGTCACATGGCTTATTATGCCATTTTCAATGGCGGGTTTGGGCATTTTATTTTTAAAACATATTTTTGCGCCCTTCATCCCCCTCAATGATGCCAATCAATATGTGGCAGGTTTGATTTTATTGGGCGCTGCGCCCTGCACCGCGATGGTATTTGTTTGGTCGCGCCTTGTAAAAGGCAATGCCAATTATACATTGGCGCAGGTTTCCTTAAATGATGTGATTTTGATTTTCGCCTATGCGCCATTAGTTTCATTCTTACTTGGCGTTACCGACATTAAAGTTCCGTGGGATACTTTATTATTATCGGTTGGCTTATTTGTCGTTGTGCCAATGGTTGCGGGCTTTTTGGCACGTAAAGCGCTGTTGGCGCGCAGCGAGAGCGCATTAAATGGCTTTCTTGATCATTTAAAACCTTATTCAATCATTGGCCTATTGGCGACTGTGGTTTTATTGTTCTCATTCCAAGCCGAAACATTATTGGCAAAACCATTAGTAATTGCCATGATTGGCATACCAATTATAATCCAAAGCGCATTAATGTTCGCCCTTTCCTATTTTGGAATGTGCAAAGCCTGTGTGCCGCATGATGTGGCAGCGCCAGCAAGCATGATAAGCGCATCAAACTTTTTCGAACTTGCCGTTGCCGTTGCAATATCGCTTTTCGGCCTTGATAGCGGCGCAGCATTGGCAACAGTTGTTGGCGTTTTGGTCGAAGTTCCTGCGATGTTATGGCTTGTTGGTATTGCAAATAAGACAAATGGGTTGTTTAAAACGTAAGGCTATTGATATAGTGGGGCATGACAAGTGATTCCCATCCCGACATAATCTATCAAAACCTCCTTCGTGACATCCTCGCAAACGGTCAAAAGCGTGAAGACCGCACAGGAACGGGAACGATTGGGGTGTTTGGGCGGCAGATGCGGTTTAATCTTAAGGATGGTTTTCCGCTTTTGACCACTAAAAAACTATTCACCAAGGCGATTTTTGTTGAGCTTTTGTGGTTTTTGCGTGGGCTTACCAATGTTAAATGGCTGCAAGAGCGTGGATGCACAATTTGGGATGAATGGGCGGATGTTAATGGTGAACTTGGCCCTGTTTATGGCAAGCAATGGCGTTCATGGGCCGCACCAAATGGTGAAAGCATCGATCAGATAAAAAAACTAATTGATGGCATAAAAAATAACCCATATTCGCGCCGCCATATTGTTTCGGCATGGAACCCTGCCGATGTTGATAATATGGCATTGCCGCCATGCCATTGTTTGTTTCAATTCTATGTTTCGCCCGATGGCAAATTATCGTGCCAGCTT
This sequence comes from Pseudomonadota bacterium, assembly GCA_020161405.1. Taxonomy (GTDB): domain Bacteria; phylum Pseudomonadota; class Alphaproteobacteria; order Caulobacterales; family Aquidulcibacteraceae; genus Pseudaquidulcibacter. The sequence continues at coordinate 205,545 of JAIUOD010000005.1, forward strand.
TATCAACGCAGCGCCGATGTGTTTTTGGGCGTGCCGTTTAATATCGCATCCTATGCCCTTTTGACCCATATGATTGCGCAAATTTGCGATTTAAAAGTGGGCGAATTTGTACACGCTTTGGGCGATGCCCATATTTATTCCAACCATTTGGAACAAGTAAATCAACAGCTTCAAAATACCCCATTTGAATTACCAAAATTATGGCTTAACCCACAAATTCGTGAAATTGATGCCTTTGAACTTGAAGATATAAAGGTTGAAAATTATCAGTCCCACGCGACGATAAAAGCACCCATCGCCGTTTAACCTATAATGGGGAATAAAATGAAAAATAGACGTGATTTTCTTCTTGCCGCCACCGCGGGAACATTATTGGCGACGCCTGCAATGGCGCAATTTGGCGATTTGACAAAAATTGGAAGCGCGCTTGGTACGGTTAATAAATTAACCGGCAATAAAATTGGCCTTGATAAATTAACGGGCAATAATGACCCCATTACGACAAGCCTAAAAGATGCCATTTATGGCGATGCCAGTAAGGATGGATTTGTTCCAAAACTTCCACTTCAAAAATTAACATCCCTTGCGCGCGGTGCAAATGGTAGTTTTGTATTACAGGCGGGATATTTTGAATTTCATGCCCAATCATATTGCTTCCATGCGGGCACACATGGCCCAGGTGGCGGGGAAGGTTATTTATATGCCCCAACATTGGGAAGTGCGGCACAAATCATCACCCAAATTCGCCAAAATTCTTATGCACATCCTGAGATTGATCAACACACAATCCAATCCCTAATTTGGGCAATTTTAGCGCGTGCAAAATTTGAATCTTTGAATGATGATTTAAAACTTGCGGCAATGCGATTAATGAGCAAGCAACAATTGGCAACCCTAAATCGCGGCGCATTGGATTACATCCCGCCCGAAGTTCTAAACCAAGTAATTGGAAGCGCACCACCTGCATTACGTCAGGCACTTAATGCACAGGCAACAATGCGAAATATGTTCAATGGCGGCTCTTATTCTTTCGGCGAACTTGAAAGAATTGCGGTAATAAGTGGCCGTGCACCTTGGGGTGAAGGCTCTATCCAAGTTCCATCAGGGCGCTGGAGCAAGCATCCAGATGGCTATTGGATAAAATATGTACCTAGTGGTTATAGCCATACAAAAATCAATATTTGGGTGGAAACTGGTTCAATTTGTATTGGTAAGCCACTTGATTTATGCACCCATATTGCTGTTCCAAGTAATACATCTTGCCAAAGACTTGGGCAATCAAACCGTGAATATGGCGTTTAATAAGTTGCAATAATCCGCATCAATTAAAGGGCAATCATAATCACCCTTAAAAGGAATGATTATGACTGAAACCAAAAAACTTTATAAATCTTATAGTGATTTTGACACTAAAAATTGGCGCTGGCCGCATTTTTCGCCAAAGGAATTGGCGTGTAAGTGTAATAAACATTGCAAAGGCGAATATTTTCACGACCCTGTTTTTTTGGATGCGTTGGAAAAAATGCGTATCGGAATTGGGATGCTTGAAATTAATTCCGCGCGCCGTTGCCCAAAACATAATGATGAAGTGGGCGGCGCGCCATTATCAATGCACAAACGCGAAATCGCGGTCGATGTCAAAATTGCGCCACATAGGCGTGTTGAATTATATGAAGCGGCAACCAAAGCAGGGTTTAAAGGCTTTGGCTTTGGCGTAAATTTCCTTCATCTTGATTTAGGAAATAGAAGAAGATGGGATTATCCTGGTGGCTTAATTTTATGGAAAAAGGCATTGGGATTTAACCCTATCAAAAATTGAAAATCACGATAATGTGATTAAAAAGGTTATTAAATGCTATTATTCGCCCTAATATTAAACGCACCAATAGAAACAAAAATTGAACCTGTAAAAAGTCCAATTCAGGTTAAATTTATGCCTTTAAAGGGCGAAGAGGGCATTTATACAAATTGCATAATGAAGCGTGATTTTTGCCTTCAACTAAAAACCCAAGAAAATGACAATAGTCCAAATCTATTTATTAAAAATGGCAAAAATTACGAACCCATTGATGGCTTTTCGCTTTCGCCAGTTGATGATTATGCCAAATTTTTCTTTGATGATAAAATCATCGATTTGGGAAATTCAAATTATTTAATTAGCATTCTTGAACATAATTCAACAATGTATTCAGGCGGCGGCGCAAGTGTTGATACGCTTCATCTTTTTAAACTTTCAAAAACTGGGGCAAGTTGGAAATTAAGCGGGGAATTATTAAATATTCCATATCGCGGTTCAAAAATGATACGCGCCTGCTTTTCCGAACAAGATATGAAAGATCGTCATGGTGTATGCCATGATGAATATGATTATAGTGCCGTAATAACAATTAACAAAGGTTCAAACGGGGAATTTCCAAACCTAATTTATAATGCGATTGCAACCGATTATCCCGCAAGTTCAAAACTTGACAAGGATAATAGCGTTAAGATTAAAAAATCCGACCTATATCGCAAAAAAGATATGGGCTGCACATTCACGCGAATGATTAGATTTGATAATAAAATAAAGCAATATAAATTAGATAAACCAATTCCCAATTGTTATGATTATCTAACATTCTAGGCAAAATATGGAAAAGCGCGGGCAAAAAATACAAACAAGGATGCAATTTGCACGAAGAATAGGTTCGTGGTTTTTATTGACGCTTTTTCTATTTGCAATTTCCCTTGGCTTTGGAATTTGGGGTTATGTCTATTTTGAACATTTACCCCTTGTTGATGCAACATTAAATGCATCAATGATTTTGGGTGGCATGGGCCCCGTTGATGCAATGAAAACCAATGGCGGCAAATTATTTGCTTCATTCTATGCATTATATTCGGGCTTGTTTTTGGTTATTGTTGGCGGGCTTTTATTAGTACCGATATTTCACCGCGTATTGCATGTTTTTCATCAGGAAGATTAATTATTTTGCCAATTCTTTCAAAACCTCTAGCGCCATAATTGTATGGCCTTCGGCACTTGGGTGGAACATGCCAAATGTTGCAAAAATTGATCTATCTTGGTCAAAGATTGTATCAATAACAGGGAAGCCCTTATTAGAACCAATCTGTGTTAAGGCCGTATCATTTGCACTTCTAAAAAGCCTTGTTCGCATTGCATAAGGCTTCCAATCTTTGGGATTATAAGGGCCCCATTGACCATTATAATCAAGTGCTGGAAAGGCAAATTCCATTCTTTCATCTTTAGAACCCGCACACCAACCACGCGCATCAAATTTATTGCCAAAGCCAATTATATTCCAATTTTTATTGCTATTTTGGGCAATGGCAAGATTAAGCGGATCATAAAGATTTTCACGAACATCGCGCCCTTCGGCTTCGGTAATTTCAGTGCGCCAACGTTTTGATGATTTGGTCTTCTCATCCAAATAAAGGCTGTTGAATGCTGCGAATAATTTATTGTGATTTGGGCCATCACAATAATTTTTTCCGGTTTCATCCATGAATGACATTGGATATTGGGTTTGAATTAGTTTGGTATTTTTATCGACAAGCCCTGATTTAAGTTGTGTGTCTAAAACCGAATAAATTGTTGGAAGTAAAAATCTTACCTTTCGCTCGGCAATATAGGTTGGCTCTATGCCAAAGTTTTCCTTGGCAAAATCAACCAATGAATCCTTATTATTCGGAACAAGTGCATTGACAATTGCGGCAACAAAACCTGCATCATTGCCACCAATGCTAAGTAAAACATCATCAACTTTTCGTGGGATGAAATCATTTTTACACTTAATAGTATTTTGCCCAAGCCCATCTTTAATCGAATTTTTTATTGCTTCTTCGCGGGCAAAACGCACTGAATATGTGGAAAAATCTATGCTTGCTGGAACGGGTTCAATTTGATTTTGGCATAGGGTTTCAATTGCCGCCTCTAATTGCGGTTTAATTTTAAATTTTACACCCTTTGCCAAAGCGGGAGAACCAAGTTCTAATTGACCAACAGGGTATGATTGCGGCGTTAAAATCCCGCCAAAAACCATTGCCCCCGAACAGGCATAGCTTGCAAAACTTACTGCTTGGTGCGGGTTTTTTGCGGCATATAATAGCGAACCAATCACATGCTGTGAGAATAATGAACGATGGCAAATCCCGTCCCACCAATTTGCAGGAATGATGGTTTGTGTAATTGAATTTTTCGCCCACCATCTTTCATATGGATCAATACCAGTTTCAAAATACTTTTTTGCGGCATTTTGAAATGCAATATCATTTTCTTTACCAAAACTTTGCGGCCTATCGGGATTGCCTTCACCTGATGCGTAAGAATCGCCAAGGGCAATTATAAGCCTATCATTAAATTCAATATTGGTTTTGGTTTCTAAAATCTGCTTATTGGCACGAAATTGGCGCAATAAAATTTGCGTGCTTTTTGCGCCATCGTGATTTTCATTGGCCTTAATTGGTAAAATCACCGCCTGATCACAAGTTGCTTGTAAAGGTGTGATTTCATTTTCGCCCATAATTTGCCAAAGGCAATTATCACCTGATTGAATATATTGCGGCAAAAGGCGAGCGCGAACATTATAGTTTTGCGGATAAAGATAATCATCACGATATATTCGGCTTGCCTTTACCTTGCCATCATTTTCAAACCCTGTTGCTTGCCATGCCGTTTGTTCAAATTGATTATTTTTCAAAAGGAAATCACGAATTTTTGGATATATTGTTTCTTCGCCCGCATTATTTTTTAAATCAGCGTTTAAATTATCAAGAAGAATATCGGCTTCGCTTTTGCTATCATCGGCCTTTATTTGCTGCGAAATATTATCGGCATTAAATAGACGAAACCTATTCGTAACTTTCCATTCAATAGCTTCTTGTGCGCAAACAAGGTTTGGCGCAAATAAAAATAATAATGTTGGCAAAATTCGTTTTTTTAAGTTCATTATAAAGAAAAATTCGGTTGAAAAATAATAAAGCCAATCTATTTTTGTTTTTATAAATTACAAATCAAATATACATTAAGGGGCGCTTTATGACCAAAATTTTAGTTATAGATGAAGGAACATCATCAACACGCGCCACTATTTACAATGAAAGCCTTGAACGCGGGCAATTTTGCCAAATTGAAATCCCACTTTTAAGCCCAAGCCCTGATATTGTTGAACAAGATGCCAATCTAATTTTCACAAAAAGCCTTGAAATGGCAAAGGCGGCGATGAATGGCGAAAAAATTGATGCAATTGGCATAACTAATCAACGCGAAACCACAATTTTATGGGATAGGGTGACAGGTGAACCAATACACAACGCCCTTGTTTGGCAAGATAGGCGCGGCGCAGATTTTTGTGACGCTTTAAAACAAAATGGCAAAGAAAATCTCCTGACACAAAAAACAGGCCTTTTGGCGGATCCTTATTTTAGTGGTTTTAAAATACGCTGGCTATTACAAAATATTGATGGATTGCGCACGCGCGCACAAAATGGCGAAATCCTTTTTGGAACTGTTGATTGCTGGCTAATTTGGAAATTAACAGGCGGCAAATCGCATATAACAGATTTTTCAAATGCATCGCGCACCGCAATCTTTAATATTCACACGGGCGATTGGGATGACGAATTATTGGCGGTTTTTGAAATTCCGCGCGAAATTTTACCAAAGGTTCAAGCATCAAATTCTGATTTTGGATATTGTGAAATTTTGGGCGCAAAGATCACAGGTGTTTTGGGCGACCAACAGGCCGCATTAATGGGGCAAAATTGTATCAAGGCGGGTGAAGCCAAAATAACATTTGGCACAGGTGCATTCTTAATGGTGCAAACTGAAGAAAAGGCACAATCTTCAAGCAATAAAATGCTTACGACCATTGCCTCTAAAATTAATGATAAAATCAATTATGCCATAGAGGGTGCGGTTTTAAACGCCGGAACCGCGATAAAATGGCTTAGGGATGAATTAGAAATCATCGATAATTCAGGTGATAGCGAGGCGATTGCAAAACTACTTGATAATAATAATGGCGTTTATTTTGTACCAGCCTTCACAGGCCTTGGCGCGCCTTATTGGGACGCGAATGCACGCGGTACAATTTGCGGCATTGGGCGCGGCACAAATAAAGCGCACATCATTCGCGCCGCATTAGAAGCATCGGCATATCAAACTTATGATTTGCTAGAGGCCATAAAAAAAGATGGAATTGATTTAAAAATTCTGCGCATTGATGGCGGCATGAGTGCCAATAATTTCTTTTGCCAATTCCTTGCCGATATTTGCAATATAAAGGTTGAGCGCCCAAAAGACTTAGAAATGACGGCAATGGGTGCGGCGCATACCGCAATTACGGGATTAGGGAATGAAATTTGTGTGACAAAATTGGCCAAAACTATATTCATTCCCAAAATGGATGATGAAAGTCGGAAAACAAATATTGATGGTTGGCATCGCGCGATAAGGGCAGTGCTAGTAAATTAAGGTGATAAATGGGCAATAAAATTAATGTATTTATTCTTTTGCTTACGATTTTTTTTGCAAATAATGCAAATGCCCAAACAAGCGAAATTTATACACATATTTCAGACAAAACCAATTCGTATAAAGATACAACAATTATTGATTTTGGTGAATTTAATGCAAACCCTAATGCAATTTTCATTATTAGATGCGAAGATGGATGCACTGAAAAATATGGGATAAAATACGATAAATCCACAGAAAGATGGCAAATATTACGCCTTGATACAAAACCAATTGAATTTGGAAAAAAGTTTGAAATCATTAAAGAAAATGTTTCAAAACAATTTGTAAAAGATGGCTATTTGCAATTTTCAATCCAAGTATCTGATATTGTAAATCTTTGTAAAAGTGCAATCGGAATCTCTCTTTCACCAGATTTGACCGAAAATGATAAGGTTGCAAAAGACCTAGAATATGGGCTTGTAATTTTTGAGCGCAAATATTTTCTTCATACACAAAGCATTGAAATGAAATTGGGAATAGATAGAGCCTTAAAAGAAGATACAAGTTTCAATATTTTAATTGGTAAGAAAAATAATGCCTGTTACAATCAAGGCGATAATGACATTGATTTTAGCAAGCATGAAATCACACTAGCATTAGATGTATTACAGACAAGAATTATTGATGACATAGAGGGAAAGCCCGACCCTAAGACTGATGCCAGTAAACTTAAAAACCAAAAGCTAAATTTTAAAAAACCAACTTTCCCCAAAAAGCCAAATCAATAATTATTTTTCTACTAATTCAAAATCAATAATGTCATTTTTATCATTGGGTTTTGGGGCAGAAAAAACGGCAGTCCAAGCTTCGCCTTCAGTTTTAAATTCACAATTATGGGATTTTTCTTTAGTTGCTTCATCGCATCCCAAAGCCTCGATAATTATTTTAGATTTGTTGTTTTCTTTAAAAAATTTTGCGCGCGAATAAATTGCATGCGTTAATTCTTCTTCATGGGGTGGGTATTTTAATTTATCTTCATCAGTATTGGGTATTGAAAATGCATAACCAATATAATCATTCGGGCCTTTTTTAAACCAGATATTACCCTTTTGAATTCCATCCTTATCGGAAATTTCATACCTATCAAAAGGCGTATCATCATAAATTTCGATTTTATTTTCTGGGTTAACTTCATTCTTTCCAAGTTTTTCAAAATCATTAGATTTAATCGTAACATGATTTTTATCGCCAAAAGGCCATTCACTTTCCTTTGTTGGCATCGGGCCAACAATCGCCGAACATGATGGCAAGAATATAAGACAAAGCATAATGAATTTATTATTTAATTTTTTCGTCATCCCATCCCCCGCCAAGCGCTTTGAATAATGCAATCATTGAATTTACAGCTTGGGTTTGAGTTTTTATGTCGCCCAAATTTGTTTCTTTTATGGCGCGTTCAGCCTCCAAGACCTCAATTTTAGAAATATCACCTTTGGTAAATCTTAGCTTTTGATGTGCCAAAATATGTTCTTGTTTATCCATAATTTTTGAACGAGCATTGATTGCATCAATTGTGTTTTTATAATCGGATAAGGCGCGTTCTGTATCTGAAATTGCGCCCAAAACTGATTTTTTATATTCAATTATTGCCTGATCCTGACGCGCTTTGGCTGAATTGACTTGTGCATCGACAATTCCACCATCAAAAATTCGCCATGAGATTGACGGCCCAATCGTCAAAGCTTGTGCATTTGAATTAAACAAATCAAGTGGATTACGCGCATCCCAACCCGCCTGTGCATTAATTTTGAATTTTGGAAAATGTTCGGCTTTGTAATATTCAACTTCGGATGCGCGCATTTGCAATCTTGCCTCTGCGGCGCGAATATCGGGGCGACGTTGCAAAAGTTCCGAATGTGCACCAATTGGGAATGCAAATAATTTTGGCGCTTTAGCTGGGGAATTTAAAAGATATTCAAATTCATTGGGGGTTTTAACGCATAAGGTTGCAAGCCCAATTTTTGCCGCATTAATCTTTGCATCCAATTGCGGAATTTGGGTGGCAAAATTTTCTTTCTTTGCCAATAAATCATCAAGTTCACGATGCGATAAATTACCAGCTTTTACATTTTTACGAACTAATTCAATGGTTTGATTTAGATTATCTAAATAATCAACAACTTGCTCTTTTTCGCGCTTTGCACCCATTAATTCATAATATACGCGGGCAATTTCGGCGGCGATAGTAATTCGCACGCCATTGGTTTGATATTCAGATGAAATCAATAATGCGTCCGCACCATCAACCGCACTTCTTAAACCACCAAAAACATCAACTTCCCATGATGCATCATAACCATAATGAAATAAGGTTAAATCACGTTTTAAAACTGGGATTTTATCTAATGGCAATGTGCCTTTTTCAGATTGGCGAATTGCATGTGCACTTGCGCCAATATTACCCTGTGGCCCCAATGCATAATTATTAATATCCAAAATTGCGCGCGTCTCTTTTAATTTTGCCAATGCAAGTTGCATATCAAAATTTTGCTTTATACCTTCATCGATAATTGATGATAATTGTTCATCCCCAAGGCTTTGCCACCATTTTGACAATTCAACTTTTTGAACAGGCAAATTTGGCATTTGGTTGTTTGATTGCCCCATTTGAACAATTGGCGGCTTTGCATCTGCCTTGCCATAATAATCGCATGATGAAAGCATAAAAAGCGGCAATAAGGGGAATAAAATTAATTGCTTTTTCAACGCAACTTACTCCTGACGATGATGGTGGCGATAGTCATAGAAACAAAGCCAATAATAATAAGCGGGATTAATTGCGGCAGGATTTGAACAAATGTCTGCCCTTTCAAAAAAGTGCCCTGTAAGATTAAAAGAACGTGTTTATTTGGTATGGCCTCGGCCAAGATTTGCATGAATTTTGGCATATTTTCCACAGGGCTTGAAAACCCACTCATAAGCATCATGGGAACCATGAGGGTGAACATTCCCATAATTGCCTGCTGCTGCGTATCGCACATTGCAGAAATGGTAAGACCGATTCCAACACAGGCGAAAACATGCACATAAATGGAAAATAGCATGGCAGGGAAACTTCCCGTAAACGGGATTTTAAACCCAAATATTGCAACCGCGACCATGAAAAGCGCCAATAAAGGGCCAAGCAATAATGATGGCACCGACTTTGCAATTATAATTTCAATATAATTAGCAGGCGTTATAAGTAATTGATCAAAAGTTCCCAATTCGCGCTCTGTTGCAAGGGCAAGTGCCGAAATTCCAAGTGCCGAAGTATTGACCAAAATCGCCGCCAAACTTGGAACCACGAACCATTGATAAATCAATGCGGGGTTAAACCAATATCTTACCCAACCTGCATCAATATTTTTGGGCAATGTTGAAACCACGCTTGCGCCAATATTTGATGCGATTGCCTGTATATAAGCAAAAACAATTTGACCCGAATTTGCGCGCCGCCCATCGATTAAAACTTGAGCTTTGGCATGGCGTTTGGCGATAATGTCATTTGAGAAAGTCTGTGGAATATTTATTGCCGCAAGCACACTTCCATGTTCGACCACACTTTCCAGTTCAGATTGTGAATGAACATACTTTATTTCGCCAACAAAGGCGGCATGGGACATTGTAGCAACAAAATCTTGGGAATATGCGCCATTATCTTGGTTAAAAATTGCAAGTTTTACATTATTAACATCAAGCGTTACGGCAAAGCTAAAAATGAATAATTGCATTAATGGCGGAATAATAAGCCCCATTCGTGCCTTGGGGTCACGAAATACTAAAAGTATTTCTTTTACAATTTGGGCGCGTAAAATTGGTGAAAAAATTGCCATTATTTACCATCCAATGTTCGTGTTGTTGAGGCCGCTGCCCGCCAAAAAAAGAATGCCCCGATTAAAAGCATGTAGCCAATATTAGGCCAAAATACCGCCCAGACATCGCCAACTAAAAATAGGCTTCTTAGGCAATCCACAAAATAGCTTGAAGGTATAAGATAACTTATAATCTCAAGAGGAAGCGGCATTGATGAGCGTTCATAAATAAAGCCCGACAAAAGCGTTGCAGGCAAAAACCCTGAAAATAGTGCCAATTGCGCCGCCAAAAATTGGTTTTTGGTTGCCGCAGAAATTAATAGCCCCTGCCCTAAAGCCGGAATTAAAAATGCACTTGAAACCGCCAAAAGCCCCAAAATACTGCCGCGCAATGGCACATGAAACATAAAGACCGCCACAATTGTGCAAATTATCGTGCCCAAAAGACCAAGTAGGAAATAAGGCAATAATTTGCCAATAAGGATTTCAATAACGCTTGACGGGCTTGCCATCATGGCTTCCATTGTGCCCCTTTCCCATTCGCGGGCGACCACCATTGCGGTCAAAAGTGTGCCAATCATTGTCATCACAATTGCGATTGCACCAGGGATAAGGGCGCGCCTACTTTCAATTTCGGCATTAAACCAATAGCGTGGTTCCATTTCAATCATTGGATTATTTGGGATTTGCCCAAAATTCTTATTTTCAAAAAGCCATGATTGGGCAATGAATTGCGCCGCATTACCAACAAATCTTGCTGTATTGGGCTGCGCACCATCGGCGATTATTTCAACCAACGGGCCAAGGCTTGGATTGGAAATCCTGTCATCTAAATTAGCAGGTATAAGAACAATTCCGCGAATATTGCCGCGAATTATTTCTTCTTTTGCGCGTGGCATTTCACGCAAGGGATGGACAACAAAGAATTTTGTTCCCGAATATCGTGCTTCTAAATCCTGTGCCTTAATTGAATCCGATTGGCGCACCACCGCAATTGGTAGATTTTTAATATCCAAATTGACCGCATAGGCAAACATGAAAAGCAAAATAATTGGCAAAATCACCGCCACCAAAAGCGTTGATGGATCGCGCAACATTTGCAAAGTCTCTTTGCGTATCAATGCAAAAAGGCGGGCGGAATCAAGGATTTTGTGCCTCTCACTCATGCTGCTTTCGCCTTTGCATTTTGGGCATCAACGCGCGCGATTAATTCAATGAAGGCATCTTCCATCGTTGGATTTTGCATTTCTTTGGTCACAACCGATTTTTTCAATTCATCGGGCGTATCAAGGGCGATTAATTTGCCGCCATACATCATTGCCACGCGGTCGCAATATTCGGCCTCTTCCATGAAATGGGTTGTTACCATTATGGTTACGCCGCGTTCCACAAGGCCATTAATATGTATCCAAAATTCGCGGCGGGTGATGGGATCAACACCTGATGTTGGCTCATCTAAGAATAAAACTGGTGGGCGATGCATAAGGGCGCAAGATAATGCAAGGCGTTGCTTAAAACCCAAAGGCAGTGAATCAGGCGATGCATTCAAATATTTTTGCAAATGAAATATTTCAATCATCTCATCAATTCGGTCACGCTTTAACGCGCCATCAAGACCATAGACACCCGCCGAAAATTCCAAGTTTTGCTTCACACTTAGAATTGAATAAAGCGAAAATTTTTGCGCCATATAGCCAAGATTTGATTTGGCCTCACGCGCGGCATTGCGCAAATCATAGCCTGCAACTTTGGCAATACCTGATGTTGGCTGTAATAGGCCGCAAAGCATTTTGAAAGTTGTTGACTTACCGGCACCATTTGGACCCAAAAGGCCAAAAATTTCACCCTTTTTAACTTCAAAATTCACATTATCGGTTGCGGTGAATTCACCAAAAACCTTGGTTAAATCTTGGCACAAAACCGCATTTTCGCCGTTTAAAACTACATCGCCAAAATTCTTTGCCAATTGGCTTTCACCACTTGGGCCGCCGCCTAATAAATCAACGAATGCATCTTCAAACCTTGCCTTTGTTGGTATCATTATGCTTTCGCGTGATTTAACCAAATCACGTAATTGGGTTAAATCGGCATTTGGGCGTTCAACAATTCTTATTGAACTTCCTTGGATTACGCCATCGGCAACACTTGGAAGTTTTAACGCATTCAATAGGGTTTGGCGGCGGATTTGTGGACGGCCATTAATTAAAAAACACCGCCCTTCTAATGTGTCCGTAAGTTTTTGCGGTGCGCCATCATAAAGCACCTTGCCTTCATTCAAAAGCATTACGCTTTCGCATTTTTCAGCCTCATCAAGATATGAAGTTGACCAAACCACCGCCATACCATCCGAGGTTAAATCCTCTACCATGCGCCACAAATCTTGGCGTGAAACAGGGTCAACCCCAACCCCAGGTTCATCAAGCAATAACACTTTTGGTTCACCCATAAGCGCACAGGCAAGGCCAAGTTTTTGCTTCATCCCACCCGATAAACGCCCCGCAAGGCGCGCAGTAAAGGGGGCAAGGCGGGTGAAATCTAATAATCTATCAAAAAGCACTTGGCGATTTTTAGGTGAAACTTTACGCAATTTTGCATAAAGCTGCATATTTTCCATGACCGATAAATCTTCATAAAGGCCAAAGCGCTGCGGCATATAGCCAATATTATCTTTGACATCACGAAATTGCTTTTCAGGGTCAAAATTTGCAACGCTTACATTGCCATTATCAGGCTTAAGCAAAGTTGCCAAAATTCGCATTAATGTGGTTTTACCCGCACCATCAGGGCCAACAATCCCTGTTAATCGGCCCGCATGAAACTTACCTTCAACATTATCAAGTGCAATAGTTGCGCCAAAAGTTTTCGTTAGATTTGAAAACTCCACCGCAGGCTTTGCATCATTAATAATAACAGTTTCATTCATTATTTTGCCGCCTCATTCGCAAGGCGAACATTGACTGGCATGCCTTGTAAAAGCTTGCCATCAGGGCTTTTGACCACAATTCTTAAACGATAAACAAGATCGGTTCGCAAATCTTGGGTTTCAACGGTTTTTGGTGTAAATTCGGCGCGTGGGCTTACATACCCCACCTGCCCTTGATATTCTTTATCAATTGAATCAGACTTGATTAAAACCTGTGTTCCGGGCGCAAATTTTGCCAATTCTTTTTCGCTTACATAGGCACGAATATAGATGGGGTCTTGAATTGAAATTGTGAAAACCGCAAGATTTGGTGCAACAATTGCCCCCTTCTCTTTTGGTTTGGCGACAATAATCCCTGAAACTGGTGCATATAATTTAGTGTCATCAAGGGCGGTTTGGATTTTACGGCGATTTGCCATAGCCCCTTGAAGCCTACTTTGCCCCGCCATAATATCTTCTTTGCGTGCGCCATTTTGGCGAAGTTTTAGGGCATCCAGCGCGGCCTGATAATTCGCCCTGGCAATATCACGTTGCGATTTTAGATTATCGACAATTTTTTGCGCCACTGCGCCAGATGGTGCAAGAGAAGCTTGGCGGGCATATTCTTTTTGTGCATTATCCAAGACCGCCTTGGCCTGTGCCACATTATCATTTGCAAGAGCGATTTCTTCGGGGCGTGAACCATTTTTCAACTTGGTTAAATCTGAATTGGCAAGGGCGATTTCGGCATCGGATGCTGCCATTGCATCCATGAAAGTATCGGTTTCAAGTTCGGCCAAAACCTGCCCTTCTTGAACTTTGTCACCTTCATCGACAAGGATATTTTTGATGCGACCTGCCTGCCTAAATGAAGCCTCCGCCTCACGGATTTCGACATTGCCGAATAATTTTATGGGTGTATTTTCATGTTTTGGTTTATAATAAAACCAATAAAATGCGCCCGCACCCAAAAGTGCCAATATTATAATTACAGGTAAAAATTTACGCATTGCGCCCACCATATTCGACATAAAGTTTGAAATTTTCGCGCAATTGATTTTTCAGCTTTTGCGCTTCATTTGGGCCAATATTATCCCAATTTAAAAATCGCATTATTGCGCTTCGACCCGCACGAATTGCCACGACTTGCGAAAACATTATTATTGTTTTGATTTTTAAATCTTCGCCTTCAAAATCAGGTCTTAATCTTCCGATTAGATTATTTATCAATGAAATAACTAAAACCATGAAGCCATCATAAATAATGTCAAATGCTTCGGTGGGGGTTTGTTGTTCGCGTAAAATAAGTTTTGCAATATCGGTCATTTCCTCTTTGACAAGCAAATCAATCGCATTGTCACAAAAGGCAAAAAGAACGTCTTTTATCAATTCTTCGGGTGCATTTTTATCTTGTATCAAAGCCTGCAAACTTGCCATTGGCGCGCCCAATTTTGAATTCATATCTTTAACAATATATTCAAAGACCGCCAAATAAAGCCCGCGTTTATTGCGAAAATGATATGAGATTAGCGCCTGATTTACCCCTGCCTCATCGGCGATTGTGCGGGTTGATGCGGCATCAAAACCGTCGCGCGCAAAAATCCGCATTGCAGTTTTAACAAGGTTTTCACGGGTCAAATCCCCGCGCGTGCTTGGCGTTTCATCTAAATATATTTTCTGTTTTACAGACATAAACCACCTAAATTAATCAAGTGATTAAATTAATCGACTGATTAATTATGTCAAGAACTATTTTATAAGTGCGGCAAAAAGCGCCATTATGTCGTTAGTTTGATTTTCATCACCACCACATGCCAAGGCATTTAATGAGGTTGAATGTATATGGCGCTTTAAAATTCGCGCCAATTCAAGTGATGGCATTGGTAATTTAATTTCAAGTTTTGCAAATATCGCATCAAGTGAATTTGCCAATCTTTCATATTGAACATCCATAAATTGGCGATACACATCCGTAAAATCAGGATTGCGCGCCGCATTAATTTCCAATTCGGCATTGAATAAAACCCAATTTTTATCGCCCGAACTATATTTAAGCCAATTTTCAATTGCCCCAACTAAGTCTTCCTTTTTTGTGGCATTTATCAATTCATGCATTTGGGCAAAAGTCTGCTCCTTATGCCTATCCAAAAGCGCAAGCATTAAATCTTCTTTGGACGCAAAGTTTGAATAAAAAGCCCCCTTGGTAAAGCCCGCTTCTGCGACGATTTTATCAATTGATGTGCCATTAAGCCCAAATTGTGAAAACAATTTTTCCGCAGCTTGCATTAAGTGTTCGCGTGTTTGCGCTTGGGATTGTGCTCTTGAAGTCTTTTTCACAAATTTTCTCGCAAAATGATTTGACATACTACTTAGTATGTGAAATAGATACCAAATAGTATCTTAAACCTATTATTCGAAATGGCAAGCAAATGGCAATTGATTTAACCTATAAAAGTGCAATTATAACTGGTGCAACGGGTCTTTTGGGAAATAATCTTGTGCGGGAAGCTTTGGCGCAAGGTATTCAAGTTAAAGCCATTGTGCGCAATATTGAAAAAGCCAAGGCGCAATTTGGCAATCTTGAAAACCTTGAATTAATCCAAAGCGACATGAATGAAATTGACCAATTAGGCCTGCATTTCAAGAATATAGATGTTGTTTTCCATACTGCCGCCTATTTTCGCGATTCATACAAAGGCGGCGAGCATTGGGATGTTTTGTACAATACCAATGTTATTGGCACACAAAAATTAATTCAGACTGCCTATGAAAATGGTGTGCGCAATATGATTCACGTTTCATCAATTGCAACCCTTGCCCCGATTAAAGACAAACCAATAACTGAAAATATGCTTAGAAAAGAAGATGAGGCCGATGATTATTACAAAAGCAAAATACTTTCAGATAAAGCGGTTTTAGAATTTACTGAAGCCAATAAGGATTTTAAGGTTTCATTTGTTCTTCCGGGTTGGATGCATGGGCCGGGCGATATGGGTCCAACATCTGCGGCGCAATTGGTTGGTGATTTTCTTGCCAATAAAATACCTGCCATACCACCGGGCGAGTTTTCATTGGTTGATGCGCGTGATGTTGCAAAAATATGTCTTTATGCGGCACAAAAGGGCGAAAACTTAGGGCGCTATATTGCGGCAGGGCGCCCAATTAATATGGAAACCTTATTACAAAAATTGGAAAAAATAAGCGGCGTCAAAGCCCCAACAATGAAAGCACCAATATTGCTTTTAAGAATCATGGCGTTCTTTAGCGAAATTGGCGCAAAATATTTTAATAAACCCGCATTGGTTTCAAATTCTTCGCTTAATCTTTTATTGCGCGAACAAGGTGTTATTAATTTTGACCAAAGCAAAACCAAAAACACATTTGATTTTGAATTTCGCCCAATGGATGAAACCTTAAAAGATGAAATAAATTGGCTTCGCGGGCGCAATTAAACTAAATTACGCAATGAAGTTGCAACAATTAATTTATGAAATGGTTTAATTGTAAACAAATAAGTTTTTCCCAATAAATTATGGGTTTGAACATAGGTTGTTGTATAAATCCTTGTTCCATTTTCAATTTGTTCAACATCAACCACAATACGAAAATCAAGGTGTGAATCATCAAAGCCCAAAATGATTTGCGAATCTGTGTTTTTTACAATTGGAAACATACCGATTGCATTTTCTGGCGCTTCTGAAACTGCATTGTCAGTTTTAAGCCCTAAAGGCGCAACAATTAAATTGCGCAATTTCAATAAATCGCCAACCCATTTTGGGCCGTTAAGCAGTGACATTCTCGCCGCTTCTTCGGCATTTATGACTTTATTGGTTTCAACCATAAAGCAATCGGCAAAACTATATGGTGCGAAATCTTGCGCATTTGATTGAAGGGGGCATTCAATTACTTTCATATTTTCTATATAGCATGATGTTTTGAAAATGTTCCAAAAAAATGGTGTGAAAAATGATTTACGAACTTGCCAGCATAAAAATTGATCCTACAAAATCCAATGAATTTGAAGCGGCGGTTAAATCTGCGGCGCCATTATTTAAAAATTCAAAAGGCTGTATTGCCATGAATTTGCAAAAAATAATTGAAAATGATGGCGAATATTTATTGCAAGTCACATGGGAAAGCCTTGAAGCGCATATTGTTGATTTTAGAAATTCACAAAATTTCCAAGATTGGCGCGCCCTTGCAGGCCCATTTTTTATCGAACCGCCAAAAGTTGTTCATAGCGATATAATTGGTAGTTTCTTTTAGGCCTTACCAACCTTCTGCCATTTAATTTTCATATTATCATCAGGGCGCAAAATAAACCCGCCTTTGGGCTTTATTTTATCAAAATCGGCAATTGGGCGCGCAAGCTGTAATAGATTTGCCAAAAACTCCTTAAGAGCAAAAGTGCCCAATTTTTGCCCTGGGCAAAGCCGTGCCCCCATTCCAAACGGAATAAAAAATGGTGCGCGCATATCACCTTCTAAATGGCGCAAAGGTATAAATCTATCGGGGTCATCCCATAATAATTTATGACGATGCACAATCCACGGCGATATAATTAGTTTTTCTTTTGGTTTTGCAATATCCCCACTTGGCAATAAAATATCTGATTTTGGGGTGCGCATTATTAATGGTAAAGGCGGGAAAAGACGTGTGGCTTCATCAATTGCACCGTCAAGATAATCTTTATTTTCATCTGGCGCATTCAAATGTTTTTCACCCGCAATGCGGCAAGGCTCAAAATGCGATTGCGCCTTGGCAAGGCAGATAAGTGTCCAAAATGCAGCCACAGATGTGGTTTTATAACCCGTCATAAGATTAATAACAAAATCACGGCGTGCAGCTTTAGTTGGTTGAACACTCTTAAGATCGCGCAATTCTAATGCACTATCAAATCTTTCATCCAAAGAATGGGCAAGTGATAATTGCTTTTTCGCACTTAAAGATAGAAATTTTGGCAAGCCTAAAAATGTTGAAACCGCAACCCTTTGCGCATTTTCGATATATTGCTCAACTGATTCTGAAACGCCGATTGTGTCTTCTTTTGTGGCGTCAAAAAATGCCTTACCAAAGATTTTTAAGAATGCTTCAGCTAGAACTAAATCAATTGGGCGGTTTTCTTTTAATAATTGGTGCGCCGCATTTTGTGCCGCATTTTTACATAAATCAGCCACTTGATCCAAACAAGTTGGGCGAATAAATCTTGAACTTTGGCGGCGAAGCGAAAACCATTTGTCCCCTTCGGCCAAGATAAGCCCCTGCCCTAATGCAGGTTCCAAGAGGCGATGTTGCAAATCATCAAGAAGGAAATGCTTTGCGCCCTTTTTAAGAATGAATTCCACATTTTCTGGGCTGGTTATCATACGCATTCGATAATAAAGGATTTTTCCAATTACATCATGCTTTTCATAACATTCGCTGGGCCAAACTGCCACACTATTTTTTGAAACATGGATATAAAAGCCCAATGCATTAGGCCAAACCTGTAGCCTATCATCAATATCAAAATTATGTTCCAAACCTTACCCTTACATTTCCCACAATCAAAATGTCACAATTATAAAAAAAGCCAAGCAAAACTTATGGGTAAATGTGTTTAATTTTTAAAAAGACTAAATCGAAATATTTTTTGCCCGCCAAATCATAGACATTAAAATCTATATTGATAAACATAAAGCAAAAGGGAGGCAAAAATGAATAATATACCGGAAGCAAAGAACCTTCACCATCATATAAAAAAAATGTCGGGTCGTGATGTGCATGAACAAAACCGCACCGCAACCTCACTGGAATTATTGTTCGATTTAACTTTCGTTATTAGTTTTGGCTTTGCATCATCACAATTTGCGCACTTCATTGCCGAAGGTCATTATACAAATGCATTATTAGGTTTCGCATTTTCCAGTTTTGCAATCTGTTGGGCTTGGATAAATTTTTCTTGGTTTGCCTCTGCTTATGACACTGATGATTGGATGTTTCGTGTTTTAACTATGATGCAAATGACGGGCGTTTTGATTTTTGCAATCGGAATAAAACCATTATTCCAATCAATTGAACACGGCGAACACATAGAATCAAAAATCATTATTTTCGGCTATGTCATAATGCGTGTATCAATGGTTATCCAATGGCTTCGCGCCGCAAAACAAGACCCAATAAGAAGAACAACCAATCTTAATTATGCATTTGGAATTCTTTTCGCACAAATCATTTGGGTATCAACAATTTTCACCCATTTCTCGGTTATGACGACAATAATAATATCTTTTGCAATAATGGCTTTGGAATTATCAATCCCCATTTTTGCAGAGAGGAAAACCAATGGTACACCATGGCATGCACACCATATTAGTGAACGCTATATGTTATTTGCAATTATCGCACTTGGTGAAGGCTTGGTTGGAACTGTTGCATCACTATCATCAAATATTGAAGCTAGTGGCTGGTCAATTGATACGATTTTGGTTGGCCTTGGTGGAACTGGCTTAACTTTTGGGGTTTGGTGGATTTATATGATGCTACCATCTGCCCATATTCTTCATGCACATAGAAATAGATCATTTGTTTGGGGTTATAGCCAATTAATTACCATTAGCTCAATTGTCGCAATTGGCGCCGGCCTTCATGTTGCTGCATATTTTATCGCACATGAAGCGCACATAAATTCTTTGGCAACAATATTAGCCGTCGCAATACCATTTGGCATTTTTATAGTTTCTGTATATTTGCTTTATTATTATCTTGTAAGAAGTTTTGATACTTTACACATATGGCTTTTAAGCGGGACATTATTCTTTATCCTGCTTTCGGTATTTGCCGCAGTTCAAGGAATTAATATGGCTTATTGCCTAATAATATTAAACCTTGCCCCTGCTGTTACAATAATTGGATATGAATTATACGGCCATAAATATCAGGCAGATGCCCTAGTTAAAAATATCAAAAACTAAATTTAAAAACTACGCTTTTCAAAAATTATTTTTCGCTTGTATCTAAATTGCAAAGTGAGCGCAGCGAAGGCGGCAATTTAAGCGTTAGCTGGTGCGGCTAATCGGACAAATCTCGAACCAACGGAGCGAAGCGACTAGCGCCATTGAGGCGCGCAGGCTGCGTGCCGCCAAAGAAAAAACCTCGGCTTTGCCGAGGTCTTTTCTGAACGCAAATTAAAGATGGTGCCCTATATCGGAGAAAGTTCGAACCAACTTTTCCGCGTATTGGATGATTGGAATCATATCTTAAAGAATATTGGTAAGGAAGAGCAAAAGCCTAGCCTTCCCCCCAAAAAGCGCAAACGGACTTGGTATAAGCCAAAGTTCACCAAGCTAAAACGGGAGGCGTGATATGAAAAGTGGTCTTTCTTCCCCGCCACCATTTTCACTTCGATTGACGTTTGAAGAGCGCGCTAGGTTAAATGACGAAGCTGGTGATATGACTTTGTCGGATTATGTGCGGTCAAAACTTTTCCAAGATGGCTATAGACCTCCAAGTAAACCAAAACGCCGCCGCAAAAGTCCTGTCAAAGATCATGCCTCATTGGCCCAAGTTTTGGCATTACTAGGCAAATCTCACATTGCCAACAATATCAACCAACTGGCAAAGGCTGCCAATTCGGGAAGCCTACCAGTTAATATTGAGACCGAACGGGCATTAATGGATGCTGCAAAAGACGTTGCGCGTATGCGCAAAATGTTGATTGAGGCATTAGACCTTAAAGATTTCACATGATTATAAAGGCTTCCCAGCGTAGCGGTGGTAAGCAACTCGGCCTTCATTTGTTAAAGACCGAAGAAAATGAGCATGTCGAGTTGCATGAGGTATCGGGCTTTGTTTCTAATTCGCTAATGGGGGCAATGAATGAAGCCTATGCGATGGCGCGGGGAACCAAATGTGAGCAATATTTGTTTTCGGTGTCTTTGAGCCCACCGCAAAATGAAAGCGTGCAAATCGAAGTCTTTGAAAAGGCTATTGCGGACATTGAAGAGCGTCTGGGGCTTAAAGGGCAACCCCGCGCTATCGTCTTCCATGAAAAGGAAGGACGGCGGCATTGTCACGCCGTTTGGTCACGCATTGATGCCGAAACCATGAAGGCGAAGGAATTGCCGTTCTTTAAGAATAAACTTCAAGAAATCTCAAAACAGCTTTTTCTTGAAAATGGCTGGGGTATTCCCAAAGGGTTTTTAGATAAAGGTCTGCGCGACCCGCGAACTTTTAATCTTGCCGAATGGCAACAAGCCAAACGCACTGGCATTAATCCAAAGGACATTAAAGAAGCCGCGCAAAGCTGCTGGTCACGTTCTGACGGGTTAAAATCCTTTGAACGGGCAATGGAAGAAAAAGGTCTATTCCTTGCCAAAGGCGATAGACGCGGACACGTTGCGATAACGGTTGAAGGCGAAGTATTCGCTGTTTCAAGGCTTTTGGATATCAAATCCAAAGACGTAAATGCCAAACTTGGCAATCCTGAAAATCTGAAGTCCGTCGCCGAAACCAAGGCGTTCTTATCTAAAGAAATTACTGAAAAACTTAGCCCAATTATCAAAGAGGCAAAACGTATGGCCTCGAACCAACTTCGCCCTTTGCATGATGAACGTGAGAAAATGAAAACCGAACACCAAACCGAACGTCAAAAATTGGATGCTGGTCAAAGGCAAAGACACGAGCAAGAAACTAAAGAACGCGCCAATCGCATTCGGAAAGGCTTCATGGGGATTTGGGATAGGCTTACGGGCGAATATACCAAAATCAGAAAGCAAAATGAAATGGAGGCTTTCTTTTCACTAAATCGTGACCGAAAACAGCGTCACGATCTTATCCAAGCGCAACTAAAAGAACGCCAAACCCTACAAGCCAAAATCATGGAAGTAAGAACTCGTCATACTAAAATGCTACTCGACCTTTATCGTCATGCGGCGCATTACCGCCATCTTGAAAAAGATAAACAGGCTCAAAGACAAAACCCCAATAATCAGGGTATTCAGCGCAAGCGGGATAATGGTTTGGAATTAGGATAGCTTATTACTAAGCCACCTTTATCAACTCAAATACGTCTATACCTAGGCTGTTTTTTAATGGCAGTAGTGAGCTAGGGAATTTGCCTCCAATTGCTAGGCATACGGTAATTTTTCTAATGTCTCCTTCAAATATTGCTTTTGCTCTCAGCACTGAAAGGTATTTTACACATTGGAATAAACCTCTAGCTATATCTTCCTTTGCAGAAATTTTGGATTTTACCTCAACCGCATGCAATTGAGTAGATTCTGAAAAAACGACATCTATAGTATCACCCGACGGTAAAGGGAACTCACAAACGCCTAATTTAGAAGACGAATTTAATCCAACTTTATGCGGGTTTATCCTTATAAATTCTTTGAGTGCTTTGTGTTCTGCGCTTTCTCCGCCACCGCCTCCGATATGCTGGGCGGACCCAATAATTTCGCTAATTGTGGAGTTATCAGGCGTTAATCCTAATTTTTCCAAAACTTCATCCCAATAAGGGAACGCCGATATCTCCCGCCAATATAATTTTATTTTTGCTTTTCTTTCAATTTTGTTTGACCACAGATAACCTTTTGCCTTCAAGAATCCGTCAAATCCATTGCCAGGAAGGTTTTCATGCTTATTTTTCACTAAAGCTTGAATGTGGGGGATTTCTACTTCCATTTTTGTAGACAGTTCGTTCAAAACATCGCCAATGCAGCCAAGCGGGTAATTGAGATTTCTTGGGTTAGGAATACCAATTTCTTTAGCTAAATCCTTATAGGTCAAGGGTTGCTCGAATTTCGCTTGCCTGACAAGTATTGGAAGTATTTTTCTTGCCCGCTCTTGGTAAAGTTTATCACCAAAAAATCCCGTTGCGGTAATATGTGTCTTACTCATGAGCCAAACTTTCTGCAAATTCGATAAACTTTAATTTGGTAGCAATAATTATTCTCAATTAGATATCTTGAAATTGGGACGATTAGGGCAGCTTTCTTGCTGGAGTATCTGTAGAAGCCGCAATATCTGAAGCTAAATTTCTTCCAGTAAATCTTCGTAAAAGGCTTGCAGCTGCAAATTGAACATTTACTGCGGTATTAACCAACTCAAGCTTAGTCATATTCGTTTTAGAATATCTTGATTGCACATAGTTTGGAAGTTTTGCTACTACATTTAAGACTTCATTATCGTCTTTTGATGGCTTTATCTTAATAACTTCCTTTGTTATTCTCACTAGATTATGACCCATTGCTTTGAGTTGTTCATTTGAATATTTTTCTTCTTTCAGAATTCCTTTCCCCGCTAATTCTATTGTTAGGCAAGCACTTTGCAATGCCGCGTCTATATCTCGCTTTCCTAATAATGTTCTAAATGCTGCGGTTAAATTGGTCGCTGCATTTCGGAGAAAATCATTATCATTTGCTTTAGTCAGGTCATCAATACTATAGCCAAAATCTAATGCATCTGCTGATTGATACAATGCGTTCCAAAAGTCCTCTGGAAAATTTTTGTATATTTTTTCCAATTCTGCAGGCTCAATTTGTATTTGTTTTATTGGTTCGATATGGACCGAACCAAAAATTATAGGCACTTCGACTAGATAAACATTATCCCTAATTGCAGCACCGCCAGTGAATAGAGGAGGCATATTTGTTGATTTTGGCGGATATATTTCATCATAAACATTTTCAATAATTTTGCGCCTTTCTTCATCTACAACGTTGCCATTTATTCCAGCATATTCCATCCATGCTAAATTAACATGGAATGGCCTCGCGTGCAGACTTATTCCTAATTTCATTAGTTCAGTATCTTTTTGTATGATGAATTCTCTCGTAATTGTTTTTGACATTTATTGCCCTCGCATTAATTCGCCAAATGTACCCTTCAAATGCCTAGCCCGTTTTTCTATGACCGAAATAATTTGTTCAAACACTATCGAGTTTGAGTTTTCGGCTATAAGTGATGCCGCGACTTCATGTGCCTTTGGAATGATAGCATTTGCCTTATCAATAAGGCTCTTTTCGAGATTACGCTTGGCGACAATTGTATCTGGCACAATCTTTTGCCAATGACGCAAATGAACCATATCGGGTTCGTATTTGCCGCCGATTTTCATTGCCATTTTCTTGGCAAGATCAGGATAAATTTCTGTGCAAAGCAAGTCATAGGCTGGTGCCAATTGCGGCTTTTTGGAATTGTAAATCAGGGAATAGTTTTTTCCATGTGCATCGGCATTTCCAATTAAATAATTGAAAATTAGAATATCGGTGAATTGAATTATATCCGCCGCTGGCCTTGCCGAATTTTGTCTTAATAGTTCAATTGAGCGTTCAACGCTTGGCCCACCTTCACGCTCATATTTTAGCTCTGGCGGAATACCCATAGCTTGGCAAAAATCTTCCTGATGAACGCGAATTGTTTTGCCATTTAAGGTTTGGCGATCGTATCGCTCAACTAAATAACATGGAATGTCATCAACATATATTACCGAAGCGTTTGGAACTTTGATGTCCATTGACTTTGCAAGACGCATACAAAATAATTCGTTTTGCACACTATCCTTTATGCCCTCTATCATTGGCTTTAGAATGTGGGTTGTGGGTGTATTGCCTTTCATTATCGCGATTTTATTATCAATCAGTCCAACCGCAATTTTATCTTGCGCCCCTGCAAGTGAAAGCCTTACGCCATCAACACCTGCAAGCATTGGGCGGCGCTTTAGCAATTCAAGAATTTCTTTAAGGCGCTTATTGTCAAGAATTTCAGGTTCGCCCTTTAACTCATTAATTTGGAAATCTATTGGCCTTAGGGATAAAGCACCTGCGCATTCACCGCCAATTGCTTCGAGCAAAGCGAATGAATTCTTATCTGATACACCTAAAAAACGCGCTAGGTTCTTTCGCGGGCTTTCGTCTGGAAGCAAACCCGAAAAGAATGCTTTTGTTAATTCGCTGCTAAACGGTTGTTCAGAAATAGGCATTGAAATTGAAATTGCTGCGCCATTGTCCGCGATATAGTCTCTATCGTATGCGAATGATAAGGTTCCACCTTTAGTTTGCGTTAAGGCACCAACCAATATTTCATTCCAAAATACTTCTAGCTGCCTATCCATTATTCATCACCCTTCAGGGTTAAATTTAGGCCGAGCATATTCAAGACAGTGATTGCCTTCCCGATGTGGCAAGATTCTTTGCCTTGCTCTAATTCACGAACAAAGCGCACACCAACGCCTGCAACTGCCGCCAATTGCTCTTGGGTCATGTTTTGATTTTTTCGTGCAGACTTAATTGCTTCGCCTACATCCGATGTGTTTGTGATGATTGCCATAAAATCAACCCTTTCGGGATGATTATAACATAAAACTTTTCAAAATCAAGCAAAAAGACCCGAACGGGTTGTTTTTAGAGGTGCGGCATTCAAAACAAGATAAATAGTCCCGTTCGGGTTGAATTAAGCGTTTAAGTAAGCGCAACAAAAGTTGACTATATGGCACAAAGCAAAAATAACGCTAACACCGAAATCGTCATAGTGATGCCCTATAAGCGGAAAAATTTGGGATGAATAGAATGCAAGAAAAATTTGATAGATCACAATTCCACGAATTGGTTTGGAATAAGCAAATTCCCGACATCGCAATAGAATATGAATTGTCGGAAAACAAACTAAAAGATATTGCCCGTGAATACGATATCCCCCTACCTGATAGAAATTACTGGCTTGCTAAAAATCGTGGTGAATCTCCTGAATTAAAACCACTCCCCCGTCGCAAATTTGCAGGTGGTCAATATATTTATCTAAAAGGCAGTCCAAGACATTATTACTATTGGGGCTCGGTAACAAAAGAAGAATTAAACGCGCCATTACCCCCTAAGCCTGAATTTGAATATGAGATTGAGGACGTGCGCCCTGAAGTCTTGGCAGAAGTAAAAGAAAAGCTGGCACCAATATCCCTTTTGCAATCACATTCGATGATAAAGAAATTATTGGATGACGATAAAAGGCGAAAATCTGAATCAAGGCGTGGCGGCGTAAACCTTTATTGGGGGCCAACCGAGTGGTTTGGAACAAAGGGGCAAAAGCGCCGCCTTGGAATTATGAATTCCGTTTTTAAAACCATCGAAAGAATGCAACACACAATTCAAGAAATGAATGACCATGGGAATAACATAGTTTTGTTAATTCATGGTCAGAAAATCAAATTAGAAATTGTGGAGATGCAACATCGCGGTGGACCAATTCCATTTTTGCAAGATGAACCCGAGATAACCAAAGTGAAAATCTCACTGAATGGCTCAGAGGGCACTTGCGGCTGCTTTAAAGAATGGCGGGATGAACCTAAAAAGAGGTTAGAAGATAGAATAACTGACATTATAACCGAGATTATTCTTACATCTGAAATTGGATATCGTTCATACAAAATCAGACAATGGGAAGAAGATATAAGGGCAATCAAACACGCAAGGCAAGAGTATGAAAAGAAGCGCATAGAAGAAGAAAATAAAAGGATTGAGAAATTAATATCACAAGCCGAAAACCTTCAAAAGGCCGAACAAATAAGAAGCTATGTGCAAAAGATATTAGAAACGAAGCCAGCAAATGCCGAAGAGTTTGATCTTGAAAAATGGTCAAATTGGGCATTAAAGACTGCAGATTTGATCGAT
This sequence comes from Pseudomonadota bacterium, assembly GCA_020161405.1. Lineage (GTDB taxonomy): Bacteria > Pseudomonadota > Alphaproteobacteria > Caulobacterales > Aquidulcibacteraceae > Pseudaquidulcibacter. Next base: position 232,404 of record JAIUOD010000005.1, read on the forward strand.
CCAATAGTAAGCGAGAGTTTTAAAGAAATTGTCCTAGAAAAAGAATAAGGCGGGATTTCTCCCGCCTTCATCGTCAAAATTTTGGATTTATTGCTGCCAGCAAACGCCTTCGATTTTGCGTGTAATATAAACATTAGTAAGGCCGCAAAACTCACTTCCCATTAATTCGCACATCATTGAATATACGGGGGTAGAATTGTTGCCTGATTCAGATGATGAACCTGAGAAAGAACCATCACTTCCAAAATCTACTTGAAAAGACTGCGAATTGTTCGAGCCGTCAACCCAATTCATAAACAAGCTAAAACCATTGCCAATTGTAGAAATGATATAGCGACCAGAACGGATAAGGTTTGAACCGCGTGCGCCCATGATGGTGGCTGTGCCATTGCTACGATTTAGTTGCATACCGAATGAAAGTTTATACTCGCTGCGCGAATTTCCATTTAGCGCGTTGCGTGTAATTCTAGCATCAGTTCCTTCACATGAATAGTTTGAAACAGATTGACTAATTGTTGCACGTTTAGGTGCGGCTTTCTTTTTTGCTGGAGCCGCATAGACGGCAGAAGCAATTGTAGTTGCCATCAAAATAACTGCTACGACAGATTTTAATGTGTATTTCATTTTACTCTCCTTAAATAGGCAGAATTGCCATCTAAAGAGACATATAATTCGCAATCATACTTCTGTTGGGGGAAACACCAAATGCGAATTCCTAACGCTCTAAAATAGCGTTAGCTGTTTCGAGTTTTGTTCGATGATTTTCCAAGCGTAAATGGTTCTTGCTTCTTATTTTAATCACTCAAGGACATAAGCCCATACGGCATTACAATAAAACTTTATTGTTCAAATTGGTTAAATGCCAAATCAAAGCTGCAGCGGTAAGAAGCTTGACAATAATTGCTTTATAATTGCTAATAATTGACTTGTAATATACAATTTGTGATATTCATAATATTTAATTGAAGGTAGGTAAAGTTTGCATACTTTATTTGTAAAAATAAAAAATTATTTCTCGCAAAATAATGTTGATGATTCAAAGCTTTCTAAATATGTCGACCTTGCACCAACTGATAAAGCGGACGAATCTGGTGTTTATTCAAGAGCTCTGAACTATGCGACAAAAAACTCTAATGTGTTTAATATTGCTTTGACGGGGCCATATGGTTCTGGGAAGAGTAGCATAATTAAGACATTTCTTAAGAGCTATAATAAGCCAACGCTAAAAATATCTCTTGCTGCTTTCTTGCCCAATTCAAATAAAGATGAAACAGAAATTACTAAGCAAGAAATTGAACGTAGCATATTGCAACAAATGCTTTATGGGGTAGAAGCAAAAAAACTGCCATTATCCCGCTTTAAAAGGATTCAATCACCAGTAAAGTGGTCAACACTAGTATCGCTATATGTTATGATTGGATTATCAGCCCTATGGTATCTAATTCAAAAGAGCACTGACATTGTAAATGGGAGCTTTTTTATACCATTGAATTATTCAAATGGGTTTAATTTATTAGCTCTACTTGTAGGTTTGGTTTTTTCTTGGCAGATTTTGCATCAAATCTACATCAAAAGTTTTGGCATATCTTTAAAGAGTATATCTTTGAAGGATATCGAAATAACTCCTGATGCTACCGATAAAGAGTCAATATTAAATCGGCACCTTGACGAGATAATTTATTTCTTCCAATCCACGGATTATGAATTGGTCGTTATTGAAGATCTAGATAGATTCAACAATCCAGATATTTTCGTTACGCTCCGCGAAATTAATGGCCTCATAAATGCAAATTTAAGTAAAGCCAGAACCGTTAGATTTTTGTATGCACTTCGCGACGATATGTTTTTAAATACAGATCGCACAAAATTTTTTGAGTTTATAATACCTGTAATTCCGATAATTAATACGTCTAACTCTATCGATAAGGTGTTGGAACAGGGAGAGCGTTTATCATTGAATGATCGAATTGACCGTCAGTTTTTACGCGAAGTTTCGCGATACTTAAATGATTTGCGACTGATACAAAATATTTTCAATGAATACCTTATATACATTGAGAATCTTGAACCAGACGGAAGCAATAAATTAAACTCCAATAAGCTTTTGGCTGTTTTAATTTATAAAAACTTACTCCCAAGTGATTTCGAAGAATTGCATAGAGGTAAAGGAAAGCTCGCAGAAATATTGAATAGGCATGGAGAATTTTTATTTAAAGCCGAGACAGACTTAAAATCGCAAATAACTCAACTTGAGGAACTAGTCAGTATAGCTGAAAAACAAATGCCATCTGATTTAGGTGAGCTTCGCAAGATTTATGCAATGACATTACTTAGTAAAATTCCTTATCATTATTTCCAAAGCAATATTAACTTCAATGGGACTGTTTTTCCATTTAACAATCTTTCGAATCACCCTGCCTTCGACACAATTTTTGAATCAAATCTATGGAACTACCGCACTCAACAGGGACACAATGACCAAGTGAATATCACAGCTATAGAAAATGAAGTCAATCCAAACAAAACATATCAACAACGAAAACAAGAAATTGAAAGTAAATCTGCGGAGTCCAAAGAAATTACTACATCAAAAATTAGAGAACTACGTGCAAAGATTTCAAATCTGCGTTTAACAAAATTCAACGAAATTTTACGGACACATTCAAAGGAAAACGAAGAATTATTTAATGCCTTCGGAGAAAATAAAGAGCTTTTAAGGTTCTTAGTTTTGGAAGGATATCTTGATGATAGTTATTATCAATACACTTCACTTTTTCACAAAGGAAGACTTTCACAAAATGATAACAAGTATTTAATAACAATTCGAAGCTTCATTAATCCAGAACCAGATTTCCCAATTGACAATCCCAAAGAAGTCATTGCAGAAATGCGTGATACAGATTTCGAACAGAACTATGTCTTAAATAAATCATTGGCGGATTGCTTCTTTTCCGCTCCAGTCGAATATCAAGCACATATTAAAAAACTTGTGAAATTCATTTCGTCAAACTTCGAAGATTGTGAAACTTTTTTCTCAATATATTACGAGACGGGAGAGCACATCGGAGAATTATTACGTTCCTTATTTGATGGTTGGAACGGATTTATAATCAAAGCGCTTGCAAGTTCTCAAAATAAATTGCACGTCGCGCGAATTATGGCTCATCTTCCAGAGAAGAATCTGAAGAAATTGGTAAAAAGCGATCCCAAATTCATCGAATACATTGACGAAAGCTTATCAGATATTCTCGCTTTGGGGATAGATTTTGATCCGAATAGACTTAAACTCCTCCAATTAAACGTCAACAATCTAACAAGTCTTAAAACCTACACAGCAATTCATGATTTACTGGCTGAAGAAGGAATGTATCAAATATCTATTCAAAACATCGAAGCTGTTTTCATAGATTTTCTTAATTACAAAAGGATTGTTGACCTGAGAACCAAGCACTATACCACCGTTTTGAATTCAAAAAATCAGAATTTAATTGATAAAATTGAGCAAGAATTTGATTTCTATTTAGAAAATATCCTTCTAGAGCTTGAACAAAATTCTGAAGAAGAAGTTTCTACAATTATTAAAGCTATAAATCATGAAGACGTTAATCCTGATTCCCTGCAAGAATTTTTAGAAAAGCAATCTAATATGCTTCCTTCATTTGAAGGCGTTCCCGAAAATCACTATTCACGATTGATTAAATTGCAAAAAATTGAGCCCAAATGGGAAAATTGCTTGAAATTTCTGGTTAGCGATGTTTTTGAACCGGAGCTGCTTACTGAATATTTGAAGCAGAAAGAGCCTTTTGAAATATTGTCCAAAGTTTCACTACCCGTAGGAACCGAGGCGCAACCGCTTCGGAAGTTTATTTTTGAAAATGAAGATTTCTCGGGTGACGAATATCGTTCGTATATTAGAGTTTTGCCCAATCAATTTAATAAGTTTCCAGATGAACTAAACTTAGAAAAGTGGCAAATAATAGTTGAAGAAAGAAAAATAACTTTCACAGCGAATAACGTTTCAATCCTTGACGGACACAACGAAACCCAATTGTTGTTCGTTATTAAAAATATCGATAAATATTTAGAAATTGCAAGCGAAATTAGTGTTGGAGATGACTTCCGGGAGCTTCTCTTGAAGTCAAACATTACTGATGATAACAAACTAAAAGTTATTGAGGCTATGGACCTTTCTCTATTAACTGGATTACCTGCTCGTGCAATTTTGATTGGGGAAATATTGAATCGCACGAAAAATGTTGTTAAAAATTTAGACGAGATTGCAGCTAAGACGATAATCACTAGCGCCGCTACGACTTCTAAACAAATCTCATTATTTAATGATTTTCACGTTATTTTATCAAAAGATAAAGTACGTGACATATTGCAGAGCTTGCCTGACCCATTTTGCCAAATTATTACTGGAAAATATTCTATTCGACTTAGCAAATCTCCAGAAAATTTGCATTTGGTGGAATGGTTGCAATCAAAAAAAATTATATCTTCTTGGAATGTAGTAAAAACTTGGAATTTTATATCGTTTGACGAAGAAATAAAAATAAATTTATTCAGAAAGTAATTCCGACGATTTAATTGAATTTCGCATTTGGATTTTAAGCTTGAACGACTATCAAGTCGATTCCTCAAATTGATTTTCTTTGAATTTGGCAAGCAAGTAATCAGAAGCTTTAGAAGCCTGACTTGCGGCGGTGATGATGGCTTTTGAATCTTGCTTTAAGACTTGAAGCCAATTGTTTATGTAGCAAGCGTGGTCGGCGCGTGGCTCTTGGGTGATACCAAGTTCCGAACATAGGAATGCTGCACCAAGTTCGGCGACAAGTTCTTCCATTGCATAGCGATTATCTCCAAAGCGTTTGCCAAAATCGCGTGCAAGGCGGTTTGAAGAACCTGTCCAATGTGTAAGCTCGTGAAACAAGGTTGAATACCAGCCTTCGGTTGGTGTTGAAGTTTCTGTGCCAACGAAACGATGACGATCTGGCATTGAGATTGTGTCACTTGACGGGCTGTAACACGCGCGTGCGCCACCGATATTGATTTTGGCATTGGTTGACACGATAAAACGCTCGGCATTTTCACAAGCAATAATTTTATCAATTTGTGGCTCGGTTGCTGGCATTTCATAGCCGTCAACTTGGGCAATATTGAAAACACGTGATGCTTTGGCGATTGAGTAATGGCTTGGGTCTTCGCCATTTTGATTTTCCACTTCAATATCCTTGAAGAAAATAATCATGGAAGATGCTTCACCTTTGCGAACTTGCGCACCGCGTTCTTGCCATTGTTTATAAGTGCCCCAAATGCCGTGCTCATAACCGCTAGTATAAGCAGCAATCCAAAGCGCAAGAATATTCACGCCATTGTATACTTTCTTGGATTGAACATTAAATGGACGGGCAGTTGAAAAGCCTTTACGATGCCAAGGTAATTGAACATCACCTACTCCGTTTTCAATTGCGGAAATGATTTGATTAGTAATGGTTTCATAAACGTCGAAACGTGAATTTGAAGAATTAGATTGATTTTTCATGTCCATCTCCTTTCGCTTTATCTTGAGGACGGACACAAAAAAGTTTGAGGGAAAGATGGGATGTCACCCTGATTCAATCAGGGCGTATGGGCAACACGGGAGTGGAAATCAAAGATTGAAACGAATGGAGCGGGCAGTCCCATTGACCAACCATCAACCCAAACTATGGGTTCGGCAGGGGCTCAAGAGGAAGCGACGGTGTCTAGATTATAAGGCGTAATTGGATAAATTCTATCCCAAAATTAATTCGTTCATAATTCTTTGACGGCTTATGTAAGGCACACGTTTGTCTTCAAACAATGAATCATAAACATCAAAAGAATTATCCTTTAAATAATTCAACAAATCTCGCCCACGTAAATCAATCCCGCCTCTTTCCAGATACCTACTTATACCCCAAACGGCAAGTCTGTCAGAGGCACCGAGTTCAAATAGGTCTAATTGTTGTAAACTACCAAGACCAAACTGAAGCATTGATGCCCAATTTTGTGCAAGCTCAGAAATTTCATCACCGTGCTTCTCAATAGCTAATTGCGTTGCTTTAGATACGACTTCTTGCAATTGAAAGCCAATATCAGTTCCGATAATATCTAAGCAGTCGTCAATCTCAATTGACAAAATAGTTGCAATTTCGTTATAAGTATGTCCACTCATCCATAATAATATCGATTGTATAATATGTTCGTGGGCTGAAGTAATGTTTAAATTAGGTGAGTCTATTAAAGGGCGGATTATTTCGGATAGCCACAAAGTGCTATTAACATCAGACAATGTTAACCAATTTTCATTTTCCAAGATTGTGGACTCGTCAATAAAATTTAGAAGCCTTGGCACTGTACCTGTTATTTTTAATCTTTTGATTTTCTCGGTAGTGCACGTTTCAATTAAGGCGTTAGCTCTAATCAAGAAAACTTCCTTTGCCCGCTCTTTCAATTCCTCAGTTTCGAAATATTGATATGCAAGAGTATTTTCGATTATTTTACCAATATGAGCATCCATTTCGTCAACAATAAACTCCGAAGGCATTAAGTCTAAAATAGCGGCATCGATTTTATCTAAAATCTTTAGGAACTCATGACTTTGCTTTTCAAACAAATCATTATCAAGTTTCAAGCTATGCCGCTTAACAAAATTATCTAGAATTGTTATTAATTTAAAAATAGCACCTTTTGCGGGCTCCAATAGAATTCCCCTAAATACACTTTCAATATAACTTTGCTCGTTGTCATTTGCGAAAATTATTCTACCGCGAGTTTCTTTTCCAGCCCTGCCCACTCTACCCACAATGTTTTTTATACTTCTTCTAGATATTTCTCTAGAATAATCACCTTCAAATCTTTTAATGGTGTGAACAACCAAGGTTCTAATCGGCAGATTTACTCCTTCTGCAAGTGTACTAGTGCAGATCAATACTTTAATTATACCTTTATGGATTGCCTCTTCCATTTCACGTCTAATATCTTGTGGAAAGCTGCCGTGATGAATGCCAACACCATATTGAAGTGCTTCCGCTAGAACATAGTCGTTACCTAGTTGGAAAATACAATATTCACGAACTCTATTTATATCCTCACCAATTGGAGTAATTCTTGGTGCTAAATTTATTTGATTCTTAATCATAGAGATTAGTCCGTTGCACAATCCCTTGACGCCATTTTTACCTTTCATGGTAGTAAAAAGAGCAACCGCACCTACTTTACTGGCCTTAAGCGCTGCAGCGCATGCTAAGGCTGTTGGGCTCGATCGATTGTTGTACAATTTCGGACGTAGCGTTGCAGGATTTAAATATCTAAAGTCATCATCAGTTAAAAATCTTGGCAAAAAGAAGTTTTTCGGCCGAGCAAAAATAGTGTTAAAATCTAATTGCCACTGGTCACCATTCCTTTTAATAAAAGCAAAATCCGTTTCCACGGGACTATAATTAGATATGGCCATATTTTCTTCCTTGCCGCCTAGCCAACTGTGTATCCCTGACACATTCGGTAAAATAGCAGAAATGAATATTATTTTTCGCCCTCCAACATACTCACCTTTCAAACGGGTTAGGAGCAATTCATATTGAAGACCTCTATTGTCGTCATCAATTAAATGACCTTCATCACAGATAATGGTTTCAAAAGATTGATCTAGGTCAGGGATTGAATGGTTTAACGCAATGAATTTCTCTGGTGTTACAATTAACACGTCAGCAGTATCAACTGATGTTGTTTCTGAGCGCGTTGGTAAATTTCCACCATAACTTGCTACTACTTCGATGCCAGTTCTTTCGAGTCTTTTTGAAATCCCTTCCTTTATTTCTGCGGCCAAAGCACGGAATGGAACTAAAAATAGAACTTTCTTCCTTCTAACTTTCACTTCATGAAATATTATAATTTCGCAAAGCGAAGTTTTCCCAGCTGATGTTGGCATTTGCAAACTGAATACTTCGTTCGCATCTCCCATAATTCCTTTTTCTACAGCAGCTCTTTGTGAAGGAAAAAGCTCCCAGAGAGGAAATGTAGTGTCACTTTCGATGAAAGGAAGCCAAGTTTCGCGATTAAATCCTGAAGAATGAATTTCAAGTAGTTTCCAAGTGCTATATTCTTGAAATCGGCGAACGCAATTCAAAGCCAAACGAGATGCAATGAATAAATTGGGATTGTCTTGAAGCCCACTCTTTTCGCTGTCTTTAAGCCATTTGAACGCTCTTGCAAAATCATCCTCATTTCCGCCTTTCATTAGAACTTCCAAAAACTCATGTGATGGGTTCTCGTAAATGGCTCTCTTAGAAAGAATCCCCAGAAGGAAGAATTCTTCTTCATAAACTAATTTAGAAATGTCTATGTCTGCCACCACTAAATTTGCTGTTGCAGCATACCCTGCAATATAAAATAGCGAAGCTGAATATAAGAGATTCAAATTGCGCTCGATACCATTTAGATATTTTGAAGCCGAACTTTTTGAGTAAATCAACAAAGTTTTAGCAAGCTCTGACAAGTCTTTTGATTTTACTTCTCCATCAACTTCGCGCAAGGCATCAAAAATTGCTGAAATTGCTGCTATATATAAATCATCGCTTCTTTGCCGCACCCGATAGCCAGCCCACATATCCTCAGGGATTCCAAACTCAGTTGCAGCCTCCCAAGATTCGATTTCGGCCATAAAATAACGAAGACTTGCTTCCATTTATGCCTCACTTATCGCGCGAGAAAAGCACTCTTCATACAGTGCCTTAAGGTCATTTATTCCAATTGCTAATAATTCAAATTCAGGATTTTGTTGCGGAAGTTCAAGCTCATGAAGCAATTCTTCGTCCAAAAAATTATAGTCTATAATCGCAAAGGCCTTATATTTTTTCTGAAATGTTTTTGCGGTTGCATGGATTGTAAACCTTTCAATATAAGCAATGTCCGTACCAATATCGTCTTCAATTGCTTTCTCTCTCAACCATGCCAATGTTCGTGCTAATCGACCAGTTTTGTCTGCGTTATATCCTTCAATTGCATTTGCAATTGGACGATATTTTGTTGATCTAGTGGCTTTGGCTTTTGATTCTGCGCAAATAACAAAATCATTTTCACTTGGACTGGCCAGTTTAGGACAATTTAACAAAATTACATCTGAATGGGGCGCGGCCTTTAGGCGATCTTGCTTAAATCTCCACTTCTGAATTTTTTTGAGTTGCTCTTCTTCGTAAGAGCCTAGAAAAAACAAAGTTAAAATTTCACCGAAATCACCAGACATTACATTTCCAGCGTCAGGGAGTTTATTTTGGATAACCTCGGTCTTTGAAAGACCCGTCCTTTGCATTTGTGTGTTTATGGTTTGTTGAGAAATATAACAATCAGGTATTTTAGAAACTAAGTAATCCGCAACTAATTGTCGTTTGTCTTTTGGTACAATATATACTGAAGCATCAATTGCGCCATCGGGCAAAATATGTTCCTCAAACCAATCTGAAATATCTTCATCTTCGCAATTTGAAACTATTTCTGTCATATACCGCAGCCCATATTAATATTTCCAATCCATGTGCGATAAAGGCTCGTCATTCAATTGTTTTCGTATAAGTCTCCAATTAAACATATTTTCATCCATTAATTTGACGAATTTTGCCCCATGCGAAGCCTCAAAGAAGTGAATCATTTCATGTAACAAAATGTATTCGAGGCAAATTTCTGGCTTTTTAGCTAGTTCCAAATTTAATCGAATGTTTCTTTTTTGTGGGTTGCAGCTTCCCCACCTAGTTTTCATTCTTTGGATAAAAATCTGATTGATTTCGACATCAAGAAGCTTTTGCCATTTCTGCGCATAATTCAGGGCTGCGCTTTTAACTTGCTTTCGATACATTTCCTCAAAAAGTTTTTCGGCAATTTCTTGAGAGCATTGTCTTGGCACGAATAAATGGAATTTCTGATGGCCAATTTTCAACTCTGGCTTATCAGTCGTCTCGACTAAATCCAATAAAAATCTTTTACCCCAAAGGTAATGGCTTTCGCGATCGAGAAACTCGCGTGGTGTTTCGCGTTTTTGTTCATCAAATTTGATTTGGTTCTGACGTATCCAGCCAATCTTTGAAATTGCAAACGCCCTTATTGTTTCGATATTCATGCGAGTTGGTGCAGCAATCCGAACACGGCCTGTAGGCGGATAAACGCTCAAATGGATGTTCTTGATGTCCTTGAACACCAAATCAACTGCAATGTCACCTAAGAGCAATTCTGCGGTCATCAATACTCACTCTGCGCCTTGATGATTTTGAAAATTCGTTCAACTTCATCTGCATCACTCAATATTTCGTATATAGAAAGTTTGATAATTTGTTCCCGCGCGGGCACTCCTCGCCAACCATCTGGTCGCGTAGATTTCACTGCTTCATCAATTCGCAATGCGAGTTCTTCGTTGTGTTCAAGATTATTGAACAATGCCCGTTTACCCGCACTATCAAGCGTTTTCGGCGTATCCTCGCTTTTACCTGCGGACACGCGACTTGCCAGATCGGCGATTTGTTTCAAATACTCTTCATATTCAATTGCTTTAGCCTTACGCGCTGCAATAATTTCATCCAGTAATGACGACATTCGGTCAAAAAATTCAGGGTCTGTAAGTTGGTCTTTAACAATCTTGCTACGCACATTGTTTTCTATCGTTTCCGCAATAGCATCGCGATTGCCGCGCAAACCACCAAGTTGTGAAGCAATGGAATCCATAATGCCAGTTTTCACGATTAGTTCGATAAGACTAATGTTATCAAAAGGCGATATTTTGCGCGGCTCATCGGCTTCAATATAGGTATCAATTAGATGGCGCATATCTGCTTCATAAGCTTTTAGGTCAAGAGTCTCACCGCTTGCTTTGCGAACAATTTCGCGGATGTTAACGTATTTTTCAAGCTGGGCCTTAATGCGACTTATATCGCCTGCACTGTATCCTGCTGCATCCATATCATCTGCGATATTTGCATAAGAGCGAACAAGAGATGCAATCGACTTATAGAGTGCTGCACGGGCTGGTTCACGTTCGAAAAGGTCGCTTGCTATCTCCGTGTTTCCACAAAAATGATGTATGAATTGAAGCTCTCCCTTTGGTGGCTCGACTGGCTCGCACAGTAGTTCAATTGCCTCAATCGCTTCATCGAGTTTTTCACGGCCTTTTTTAAGGCGATCTTGAAGCATAATTTGCGGGCTGTCACCGCCTGAACTTGTATCCAATTCCGATGAATAAACCGCGATTGCATTTTCAACTTTGCTGAACAGGTCTTTGTAATCGACGATATAGCCAAAATCCTTATCTTCACCATCTAAACGATTGGTGCGGCAAATGGCTTGGAAAAGCCCATGGTCTTGCATTGATTTATCAATATATAGATAGGAGCATGGCGGCGCATCGAAGCCTGTAAGAAGCTTATCAACCACCACAAGCAATTTCATGCTTGCTGGTTCTTTTGTGAATAGTGCCTTGGCATTTTCCTCATAAGTCTCGGTTGCGGACATATTTGGTTTTGGATTAACGTCTTTCAATAGTTCGGTGTAGGTATTGAAAATAAATTGCTTGTCAGTTTCCGTGTTTGCGCCCGTTTCCTCGAGCGTTACGTCTTTGTTTTGTGGGTTATATGATGTGATAACGGCGCATCTATTTTTGAACGATGTCTTTTGAAATAGCGCATAATATTTGCACGCTTCAAAAATACTTGAAGCCACCAAAATCGCATTTCCGCGCTCGGAAGAAAGTCGCGGCTTCACACTGAAATCAAATATAATATCAGAAACCACACGCTCCATGCGTGAACGGGAACTAAGCACGCTTTGCATAGTTCCCCATTTTTTCTTCAATTCATCTTTTTGCCAGTCATTTAGGCCTTTGGTTTTTGCTTCAAACCATTGGTCAATTTTATCTTCAGAGCCTAGCCTTTGGTCAATGTCGCGAGCTTCATAAATAAGGTCGAGCACAACTTCATCTTCAACCGCCTCGCTGAATTTATAGGTGTGGATATAGTTTCCAAAAACTTCAAAACTAGTCGCCTTATCTTTTTTCAAGAGTGGCGTTCCCGTAAAGCCAACGAAAACCGCATTTGGCATCATTGCCTTCATTACACGGTGTAGTTTGCCGCTTTGGGTTCGATGACATTCATCGACAAATACATAAACCTCGCCCACTGTTGGGCTTGGTTGGGCCTCAAGTTCTTTGATGAATGCGTCAATATCATCTACATCTCTGCGCCCAAATTTATGAACCAATGAGCATAATAGGCGCGGTGTCGGCTGACCTAATTGGTTCATCAAATCGCGCCCGCTACTGGTTCGTTTTATAGTTTCGCCTGCATCATTAAAGACGCGTTCAATTTGTTTATCCAATTCATCGCGATCGGTTACAATGACGACGCGGGCATCGGGCTTGTTTTCTAAAATCCATTTGGCAAGTAATACCATTACAATTGATTTGCCACTTCCTTGGGTATGCCAAATGATTCCGCCTTCACGTTTGCGAAGTTTTTCTTGCGCCGCCTTTATCCCAAAATATTGGTGCACACGGGGAAGTTTTTTATATCCCGCATCAAACAAAACAAAATCATGCATTAATTCAATCAAGCGATTTTTTTCACAGATTTTCAAAAGATATTTGTCTAATTTATAGCCGCTATTATCGTCTTCGTCCTCTTTCCATTTAAGAAAGAATTTTTCGGGCGTGCCGATTGCACCATATTGCAAGCCTTCGGAATCATTTCCCGCAAACACGAATTGATTAGTAGTAAAAAACCATTCATTAAATTCTGGCTGTTGATTTGAAAGGTTTTGGCGAATGCCGTCACCAATGCTAACGCGGCTATTTTTAAGTTCGATAACGCCAATTGCAATGCCATTGATAAATAAAACCAAATCGGGGCGGCGTTCGGCATTGCCTTTAAGGGTTACTTCTTCAGCGATTGCAAAATTATTTAGTTCGGGGTTTTCCCAATCAATTAAATGCACGGTTTCGGTATTCGCGGCAACATCAGTTTTTACCTGAACACCATAGCGCAATAGCCCATAAGCCGCTTTGTTGTTACCATAGAGTGTGCGGCTATGGTTATCGGCTTCGGTTCGTAATTTATAAATTGCGGCGCTTATTTGCGCCTTTGTGTAGCCACGATTTTCAAGATATTGGGTTAAGTATTTTTCTTCGATATTGCTATTATTGGGTCGGTCTGACCAATCACCCAAATAAGTATAGCCAAGCACTTCTTTGAAAAGCGTAATAATTCGAGTTTGAGTAACGCTTTCTGCCTTTCCAATATCGGACATCGCAATCACGCCTTTACCAATTTGAAGCTGACCTGATACTTGTAAAATGAAATTGAAGGAACGTTAGAAATTGCCCAGCGCATTGTTTGATCATCCTCCAAAGCAATAATAACACCTTCGACACTTTGATTTGTCTCTGCAATCTGTTCCTTTATATATCCCATGTATCGTAGAATTTGACCCACGACTTTGTCACTTGCGCGACCACGTTTTAACTCAACTACTAATAAACGCTTTTTGTCTTTGCTTATCGCCAAAATATCAATAACCCCCGCACCAGTTTGATATTGTTGACCTACGCGTTCGCCGTCCTCTTCGTAAATATCAAATTGCTTTGCAAGTTCAGTTTGCGCCCAGTTAGCAACCAAAAAATCCTCTAAGTGTTTTTCCATTGTAAATGAGACGAGGTCTTCTATTTCCTCATTATTAACTGATGCTAGTCCACTTTTAATGTTACTTAGCGGTTGAAGAAATCGCTCAATTTCTTCTGAATGCGGTTTAAGCTCACAGACCGTTCCTATTGAGCCAGCCGAATTGCGCAATGACTCCGACATTTCACTTCGAGCAATAGCTATTCCTAACCACTTAACTGGCCGACGATGTGGTAAGTTTGTATCTGGAACATAGTAATATTCACCAGAAATCTCAGCAAGTTGGTAATTTCCATTTCCGTCGGGGCAAAGAACAATATCACCGCGCTTTAGTCCTTTTGATATTGTCCAAAGTGCACCGCACGCTAGCCCCGCCGTGACTTTTGATTTATCAGGATGACCCTCTAAAAATACTGGTATAAATTTCTTGTTAAACTCTCTCCAGTCTTCCGAAAGTTGGTCGGTGAAGTCTTCATCAATTCCAAAATATGCACCAATATAATTTCCATCGAAACATTCTTGGGCATATACGCTTTTTCGTCCCAACATAATTCTATTGTAATTCTTCATATCAGACGCACCTTTCCGCTTAGCAGATCTTGCATCATGCCTTGCTTTATTTGTTTGGCTTTTTCGAGTTTGGTTTCGAGGGCAGAAATTTCTGTGTCCATGTCGGTCAAAATTTTTGCTATTTCTATTTGCTCTTCCTCATCAGAAGGAAGTTCATATTTGAATGTCACAAAGTCTTTTTGATATAAATGGTTTATTGTTGAACCTGCCGAAAGCTGGGAGAGAAATTTATCGAATACTTCAGAGCGCAATAGGTAATAAAAAAATCTAGGCGAAAACGCTTTGTTTTTAGGGCGAATAACGAAAACGCCGCTATTGAGAGTTGCGGGCTTTGGCATTTCTTCAACGAACGCAATTTTTCCAATAGTTCCGTCTTTGGTGACCAAAAGGTCATTTGATTTCAATTGAATATTCTTGTCCTGACTATAGCGTATTTCTTCTACGCAGAAACATTCATTCCAATCAATAAAGCCATTTAGAAATTCAGTTCCTGTGACTAGAAAATAGTCACCAGTATCTAGATATTCTTTAGTTGTTAAACCTTGCCACCCAATTCTTGCCTTAAGAATTGCTTCGTCACCCAAGCATTGAGTTTTCCAAGGCTTTTCAAAACCTGCTAAGCGTTTTTTGCCTGTTAATAGGTCTTGCATTGCGCCTTGTTTGATTTGGCGTTTTTTGGCGATAAGTTCCGATAGCGCCTCAATCAACCCATCCGCATCACTCAACGCCTCCGCAATGGCTTCTTGTTCTTTAGTCTCTATTGGAAAAACTATTTCTAACGGTTGTAGCTTTGTAACTGATAGACCGGGTTGCGCTGAAGATTCAGAATACTGATTTAAATTCATCTTCTCTAGGACAATCGCTAACCAGTTAATTGCAACTCCTCGCCTTGGAGTCACAACAATAGCGTGTTCTGACGCGAAAAATTTTCCTGTAGCCTTTACTATGTTGCCGCATAAAGCGCCTTGTCGACCGATAAGTGCAAAATTACCTTCATGTGTGTGGGAATTTGTAAAACCTCTAAGCCCATTACCGCCAAAACAAGGATAGTCCGCAAATTCATTTATTCTATCGCTTGTAATGGTCATACCACTCTTCATGGTGCAAACTTTTTCTAGAGATCGAACTTCCCAACCTTCGGGTATCAACCCAATTTCGGTTTGCTTATATCCGCTTTGCGCCACGTCTCTCTTCAAAGCCAAACTCACCACGCATACCCCATTTTTTCCAGATGCTTGGCGACTTTTGCCTCTAAATCATTTGCGTGTTTCAATAATTTTGGCATTGGAGTTTCATAGCGTTCGGCAAGTGTGCGCACCCTTTTGGTTAGGGTTTGGCTTATTCGGTCCATTTCACTATGAATTACGTTTTCTAGTGTCTTAAGCCATTTATCATTGACCACCAAATCTTTGATTTCGGCTTCGCTAAGTTTTGGATACTGCGCCAGTGCAAGGGCATCAATTTTGGCATCCAATTCTTTGATTTGTGATTTTAATTCACTCTCGCGCTCATTAAGGTTTTCCCATTTTTTCAAAATTGTAATTTCTTCTTGCGCGTCTTTGTCGGCTTTTAGCTCTTTCAATCGTGCCTTTACATTTGCTTTGTTAATTTTTTCAAGTTCGGCAAATAAACCATCTTCGCCGCCATGTTCTTCTTCAAGCTCGGCAAGTTCCGCGCTTATGGTTTCAAGGCTTGCATTTAATTCATTTAGCTTATTTTGTTCATCAGCAAAAAAGCGCGTAACGATTAGGGGCTTTGGTATAAGGTCGCATGTCCAGCCAATATCTTTGTCTTTGCCGACTTTGCCATTCTTATCGGTTTTACCTTTTACAATCACGCGATAGGTTTCGGCTTTCCAACCATCGGATGAGATAAGATAATAATCATCCTGCATTGTCTGCGCCCAATAATCCATTAGGTGTTGATAAACATCATATTTGCTTATCAAATTTTTGTTTGCGTAATGGGTAAGCAAATCCTCTGATAATTTGAAGATTTCTTCTTTTGGCTGGCATCCCGCTTTTAGTAATTTTAACAATGGCTCGATTTTATCTCGCCATGTTTTGAAATGCGTATTCATACCATTTATAAATGTCGAAAATTCCGAATGTTCGTAAATCGTCTTTTTGATTGCCGATTTATCAACTGCAAGGTCAAAATAATTTGGGCGGCATTCTTTGAATAGGGTCGCTTTTAAGTTCGGGCAAATATCCCAATAGTTTTGCAGCCCATCAATATCAGATTTTGGAATTCCGCCGCGCAAATGCCCTTCGATGTCTTGTTTGTCTTCTTGTTTTTGACTGTCGATATAGCGCGGAAGATTTAGATTATATTCGTTCTTTTCAATCTGTTCGTATGAAACAATTTTTGAAAAACCCGCGATTTCAATTTGGTTCGTGAAGGCATCAACGATTTTGTGAATGTCTTGTGCGCGCAGTCGGTTCTTTGGGCCATCTTTCATAAAGCCTGAAGACGCATCAATCATAAAAATGCCCTTACGCGCTTGTGCATCTTGCTTGTCGATTACGATAATGCACGCGGGGATGCCGGTGCCATAGAACAAGTTTGCAGGAAGGCCGATAATACCTTTTATATAGCCTTTTTTGATTAAGTTACGGCGAATATCCGCCTCGGCATTGCCACGGAATAAAACCCCATGCGGCAAAATACACGCGCCTTTGCCCGTGCTTTTCATTGAGCGGATTATATGAAGCAAATACGCATAGTCACCCTGTTTACTTGGCGGTGTGCCGAATGAAGCAAAGCGGTGGTATTTATCATTGTCGGTATCGACACCATTGCTCCAGCGTTTGTCACTGAATGGTGGGTTTGCGACGACATAGTCAAAGGTTTTTAAGGCTTCACCGTCTGTGAATTTTGGTTCGGCAAGGGTGTTGCCAGACATAATCAAAGCGCCTGCATTATCATGTAAATACATGTTCATTTGCGCTAAGGCACTTGTAGCTGAATCTTTTTCCTGCCCATAAAGAGTAACTTTTGTGCTCGCCTCATCAGCAACTTTAATTAATAAAGAACCTGAGCCGCAAGTTGGATCATAAATTGTTGTGTCTGGTGTAGTGTTCGCCTTTTTAATCTCTAGAATTTGAGCCATGACCCGACTAACTTCAGCAGGGGTATAGAACTGGCCTTTGCTTTTGCCGCTTTCGGTGGCGAAATGGCGCATAAGATATTCATAAGCATCGCCCATAATATCATCGCCATCGGCGCGATTTTTTGAAAAATCTAGTTCGGGCTTTTGGAAAATTGAAATAAGATTGGTCAATCGCTCGACCATTTCTTTGCCGCTTCCCAGTTTTGTTTCCGAGTTGAAGTCGATTTCTTTTATGCCCGTTAACTTATTCTCATTTGCAATGGGTGCCAAAATTTTCTTATTTATTTGGTCGCCAATATCGGACTTTCCTTTTAAGGCAACCATATCTTCGAAGGTTGATCCTGCGGGAACCTTTATGGGCGGAAACGGCTTGCCTGCATATTTGTCACTAACATATTTAACAAACAGCAACGCGAGGACATAATCCTTGTATTGGCTTGCATCCATACCGCCACGCAACTCATCGCAACTTGACCAAAGGGAGCTATATAATTCTGATTTTTTTATCGCCATGATTCTTATACCTAACTGGGGCATCATGTTGGATTTGTAGGATTATTGCAATAAGTCAGGTGTGATAAGTATTCATTTTTATAAGTATTTAGGGTTGCACCGCGTTTCTTTGGCAATGGAAATAAAGAGAAAGCAAAAATATGTTAAAAATCGCGGTAGAAAATACACTTTCGAGGGTGTCCAGAGGGGCGCGAAAGCCCCTTTTTGGTCATGGGGTCGAGGGGAGCTTGAAGGCTCTCCTTGTCGTGGTTCAGGGTAAGAAAACTCTGGTCTCCATGAAGTGGCGGTATCCAAACGGCGGACGGTTGGTCTCTCGGATAGAGGCTGGGATTACATAGGGGCAGGCACGCCCATTGTTCGTGGTCAACCGGCGAAAAGCTTGTGCGTATCCAAACCGCATAGGGTTGGTCGATGGGGTTTGGGGAGAACCGAAGTCTCCCCATTTGGTGCAACAAGGCTCAATTCCTTTGATGCGCCAACTGCCAAGAGGGATGCAACGGGAGAAGTGCCAACGGTCTCCCTTGCCAAGATGTGTGGACGGACAAACTGAAGGTTATGTACTACACACACATCTTGCAGTCGGCGTAAGGCGATAGGTTTGGGGACACGGGGGATGGAATTTAGTTTGCCTTTTAAGGGCGATTAGAAGGGTATCTACCAAAATGCTATCGTATGAATACCGATATTTGTTTGAGTTTGTTAACCCAATTTGTTGCGATATGAAATACTAAAAATACAAAGATAAAGCAATGAAATTATACCTGAACTGGTGCGGTATGCCCGCCCAAATACCTAAACAAGGTCGCCCGCCCCACGCCAAAATCGAATGCGATTGTGTGGGCTTTGATGCCGCGTTTCATCATGATGCGGGCGGCCTTAACTTGGTCTTCAGTCATTTTGCGCGGTGCGCCGATTTTAACCCCTCGTTCTTTTGCAGCCGCCAATCCCGCCCGCGTGCGGGATACAATCATGCGGCGTTCGACATGGGCGATCATTGCCAAGATTGTCGAATACAACTCCCCCGCTTCATTGCCCGTGTCGAACCCTTCGCCGATTGAATAAAGGCTTGCACCTTTATCACCCAATTCGGCGACGATGGACATTATATGCGGGATTGAACGCCCCAATCTATCCAATCGCCACACCACCAATTTATCACCCGCAATAATGTCCAGCATGGCGGCATCAAGCCCCGCGCGGTCACGCGATACGCCCGTTATTTTATCTTCGTAAATTGCCGTGCAACCCGCCTTAACCAAAGCATCATATTGCAAATCCGTATTCTGTTCGGCGGTAGAAACCCGAACATAGCCGATTAATCGGCCTTCGCCTTTTCCGTCATTTAAGGACGACAAAGGTGCGGAATTGCGTGGTTTCTTAGTAGTTTTCGACATGATTATTGGGTCTTTCTGCTCAAAGTCTCATAAATTGTCGGTTGTGAGACTGTGCCAAATACGCCGCTTTTCAGCCTCAACAAAAAACGGAAAGGGACATAAGTCACCGTTTTTATTGGACTTTAGAATAGCATATTCCCGTCAAATCCAAAAGCAAAAAGAGTATCAATTATGACGGGAAATGAGACTGTAAACCTGTTTATATTCAAAGGTTTAAACGAAGAGATAACGAACATGGCTAAGAATTCGAAAATTGCAGGATTGTTGTTGAGAGCAAGTTTTGCGGCAAGCGTTTTAATGCCAACAAATATGGCATTTGCTCAAGCCGCCCAACAAAACCCATTAACTCCAGGAACCTGTTCTCCTGCGGCAACAATTCAAGCGGCGCTTTCGGCGCAACATCAAGTTCCCGTCGTTGTCGGCAATCGCGTCACTACACGTGTTGATAGACCAGTAAATATTTTTACTTCCGATTCAAATGGAAGTGGGTATTGGCTTGAAGGAGACCAACCCGCAGGAGTACGCTCAACAACTGTTTGTGTTAAAGGACAATATAATAACTTACATTTGAACGACATTAATTCTCCAACAGTTCCTTCATGGGCCTTGATTGGAAATGATACAGAAGTTGCCAACAGAAATTGTGTCGCTGCTCAAAGTGGACTTTGCGAAAGCCATGATGATTATATTAAACGTGCAACGGCGGGTGGAATGCGTGTTATGCTTTCATCACAATCTGTTCAGAGAAAAACTGACGGCTCATATCAAAATGGTCGCTTAATTACTGTCCTCACACAAGTAGATTCAAAACTTGCTGATGTTACTGCTACTAATTCATTGGGTGCTAGTGAAAGTTCTGGTGGGCTAGAAAATGTAAATTACACGCAATATGCTGGCAACTTTTTGCGACCTGCAAATACGACTGTTGCCTCTTTGAATCCAAAATAAACTTTCATTAAAATAATTAGGGAGACTATCGTGCCCAACAGATTAGATATAAACGCTGCATATAATTATTTACGCGACGAAATTAAACGCGAAGATCAAATTTTAAGCCAGCGTTTAACGGCATCACTTACTTTTCAAGGCTTTATTATTACCGCCTTAGCTTTCCTCTTATCCAATCATTGGATTGACACAAAAGGGGCGGCGCCAGTTTTAATTAATATTCAATATTTCAAATTCTATACATTAATCGGAATTGGGATTTTCGGATTAATTTCTTCTATTGTGTCATTGATTGGTATCGTCGCTTCTCAACGTTCTACTGATTATACTATTGATTGGTGGGAAGAGCACCCAGATTATAAAGACCACAAAGATTATTTTCCGCCTGCGTATGGACAGCCAGACATGCATCGTGACGGACATTTATTTGCGCGATTAATGCCAATTTCATTCATGGTTATGTGGATTGTTTATTTGGCCGCTATGTCAGTAAAATTTGTGTATTTAAACATTTAACCAAACATATTATCGGCGCTAAGCACGACTGTCGTGTTTGCAAGTTTTGGCGCTTCAGATACTTTTATCTCGACTGGTGGTGTGATTTTGGTATCTGGCGCCACAAGGTTAAACGTAGGCGTGATTGACTTAACATTATTAAATTCGCCCACAGAACCACCATCAGCCAAAATTGTTGAAACAGAGGTAGCATTTTTTGTACCAAGTGCATCAAGTCGTGTTTCGCTTTCAATAGTCATGGTTTGATTGTTTCGCAAACTCTGAATCTTCTGTTGTGCAGAAACGCCCTTTTTGACATCACTATCATTACTTAAATCATTTAATTCTTTTTCTTGCTCGGGGGTTAAAACTTTACCCTGTGTTTGTAGGTCAATCAAATCATACATACGCTTCATTTTACCACCGACGCGTTTTGCATCTTTGCGCGACATACCTGTGTCTGCCATAATTTGGTCTTCCCATGCCGCGACATTGTCGTCGTCTTGGAACCAACGGGACATTGCTTGCCATTCGGTACCGCTTAGATTTAATCCCGCGTAGATATGTTGCTCTTTCAACCATCTTTCAGAGCGAGCTTGCTCTTCGCGCAATTGTGCTGTTACTTCTACAATCTCGGATAACTCGCTTTGCGCGTTTTCTTCTTTTTCTTTTTTCTCTTGAATGACTTCGAGTGAAAATTCCGATTTTTCTTGATTCATTTTATTTAAGAAATAATTGCTCGGGTCAATTTCTTGCAAATTGTCAAAGAAGCGCGTCATCAATTTATTATAATCGATTGCGCTTTCAAAATTTGCATTGCCTGAATGATTATTTCCCATGCTTTTATTCTAAGGGGGCGAGTTTTATAAAGGCTAAACTTTCCATAGCATTTAATTCAAATTTTATTTATCGGGCGGGTTGGTTTTGGCTTTATTTTGGTTTGTTTGTTCGTAATAATGGGTTATATGCTCGAAACCGCCGAAAACAGCCAAATTCCGATTACCAAAGCCATTAAGAAGGTTTTACGGTTTCATCGTGACCGCACGGGACTATACGCCAAAGCATTTGTTAAGGCCGCCCCCGCTCTTCCCCAAGATGTTAGCATTGCTATGATTAACGGATGGATTTCGGGGGATGTGACCACAGGTTTAAAGCCGCATATAGATGCCGTTATTGCGTGTTGGTCAGGATTGCCGGATTGTGAGGCATATCGGGCGCGAAAGGCTTTGCCGCCTAAGAAATCGGGCCGCCCCATTGACCCAAAGGATGCGAATCGTATTCCGCTCACCATTGAAATGTCAGATTTATTGCGTGCAGAATTAAACCGCACGGGCGCGGATATTGAAAAAGATATTTTACATGCGCCCAATTGCCCGCCCGAAATCACAAAACGGCATATTCATATTTGGCTATATATGGCGGCAAAAACCACACGAGTCGATTTTTGGAATTTCGTTATTGAAACGCTTCGACAAATGCCAGATTTTAAAAGTGCGTTCAAGACAATGCCGATGCCTCGACAATTGAAGTCGAGAAAAAAGACAATTTAAGAAGCCTCATGTAGCCCAGCATCAAAATTATTTTAAGCCGCAAGCCTCACAACACACTTCAAAAAAATGACGTTTAAAAAATCCAGATTGTTCTATTGGAAACTAAGCATTATAATGAGATTAGCGAGCATGGCTAAGCTATTAATATCTAATAAGAATTGTTTTTAATTATGAACCTTGGAGAATTTGGAGTTATTGCGGTTATCGTAGAAGATGATTTCACATTCTTCAGCTACGGCATAGTGCAACATTCAAATGGCATGCTAATTTCAGAAAAATATCTAAAGCCAAAAAAGGTGAAGAGATTCGCAAGTAGCAATAATTATCATGACGATATTTCCGATTTCGAATTGGAAGAAACTTTAAGGCGTACTTTTGATTTTATTTATGATTGCTCAGAAAGAAATTGGCGAATTGATGTAGTTGGAATAAGTATTTTGGGTAAATTGAAGTCAGACTACGTTGTCAAAAATTTCTTCGAATTAGATACTAACTTTCGAAAATCAGCAAAAGAAATAAAAAAATGGTTTAACAAGGAATTAGCGGAGAAACTTCCCAAATTAGGAAATATACCGATACACGTGCTAGAAAATGCAATTGCGGCGACATTTTTAGAAACGCAAATCTATCCCAAAAACGCACCGAGTGAATCTTTAATTTATATTAATTTGGGCAGAGAAGTTAGCGGCGGAAGAATTATGAGGATAAATGATGAGCGTTCTTTGCTAAGTGGAATTGCAAATTCATTACTTAATTTCAAAAGTGAATTAGATGACAACAGCTTAATGGAAAAATTTGACAAATGTGAGGACGGAATTTCCACAGTTTATGGGGTGATACATTTGATATCACTAAATGCTCTAAGGAATCGGCTTAAAACTATGAATAAACTAGAAGTTACAGAAATTTATGCTAATTATTTAGCTAATTTGTGTGTCGACTTATATATGGTTGGTTTCGTTTCAAAATTCATATTTGGAGGATATATTTTCGAGACAAATATTGTTGATACTGATAAGTTAATTGAAATGTTAGAAATAAAATTTAGGATATTAATTTCTGAAGATTTTCGATTTGCAAGGCTTAATAGAATGTATGGCTCGGTCTCCTTTGACAAAGTGGATGTAGCATTTTGCAAGTCTAGATATGGAACTTTCAGCAATTCACGTGGATTAATAGAGTTTCTAAAAGCGAGATATTTGCAAGATAAATTCTCTAAATCTCTAACCAAATGAATGAAAATTACATGAACCATGATGAAAATGACAATGAAGATGAAATTGAATTAGAAGTTTCGTTAGAAGATCTCGACGAATTAGTTAATGCTGTTGCCACAGATCATCCTATAGAAGACATTGAATTCGACAACATAAAATATGCTGAATTGGTAAGCTTTCAAGAGGCCTTTCCAGTAGAAAATAGAACTGAAGATAATGTCGAGTCAAAAAAACTTGAAAATATTGCAAAAAATCAGTATGATAGTCATGTGAAAGAAGACCAAGATGCTTTAAAGAGCGTCATTATGGCTGAATTCAATTTGACCGAGGAAATGGCGAAAGCGCTTTCAACGGAAATTCGCTCGAAAGCGCTACAGCTTCAAAATAACCAAAATTCATCTCCTGCAATGTCCCTTCCTGAAGTTGCGCCCGAACTCTATGACGGCAGGCCAATTAACGAAGAAACTGGAAAGCGGGAAACTCCAATTAAGTTTTATGAACGCGTTTGGAAAGAATATGCGGATGCTGGAGTTTTGTTTCAGGACTCGTTGCGGAAGTTAGATTCGAAATTAGTCGATGCCATTCATAGCTATTGCCAAAGGAACTCGCTTGCGGCCTCGGACCACCTTCCCCCACCAAAATCAAAAAGAATTGATGCACTTATTTCTTCGATGGAAAATTACAATAGTGAAGAAAAGCTGAAAGCAGCAGTCGCGTTAAAAAGGCGACGAGAGCGGGAACTGCATAAAAAATAGTTAGTGCGCAACTTTTACTATTTACATATAATGAGCGTTGTATTATATCTCTACATGAGATTATAAGAACGCGCGTTTTCAATCTCCATTTCATTAATTTTTGACACCTTAAACGGTGGAGTGTGGAGCATTGCCATGACTATGGACAGTGAAAGAGGAAGCTTGGGTTGTGATATTGTCGTAGCGAAAACCTTAACGCACGCCACTAAAAATGATTGTTGGTGGTGCCGCCAAGAGCCACAGTGCAAATGCATTGACTGGCGCGACATCAGAATTAAAAAATTGATTTTGCCATGCGACGAAGTCATTAAGCACCCAGCCTTTTATGCTGGCTTGGCTATGGCATCAAAAGCAACAGGCAAAAGCCGTCGTGAATTTATTAGTTACATGACCAAAATTTTGTACGGAAACATTTATAAATTTTTTGAAGCCGACGGTGTAACAGAATTTAAACTACTGCTTTGTTCTATATATTCAGCATTTAATGATGACGAAGATTTTAGATGGGTTAGTGATTTCATGGAAACTACTAGCGAAACACGAAAAATCAAAGCGTCAGATAATCTTTTGCCGCGCCTAAAATTAATCACTTATACATTCATGATTGTTGATTTTGGATTGATTAAACAATTAGAGATTCAGGTATTAGAAGAAATTCGCAAAAAGAAAACTTCTAGAGTTCAAATGATTTGGTGCGCTTCATTTACTGAAAAAAATCTTCGTTATGATTTACAAGTCTTCAATAATGATGAAGCCGAAGTTACAATCTATGAAAATGACAAAGTTAAAAAACACGTTAGGCTATCAGACGCTCCCGATAAATGGGATATAGATGTGGTTAGAAAACTGAACCTCTTATTCTAAACGAAAGTTAGGCCGCCCGATATGGGCGGCCTTTTGAATTGATTACCACCATGAGTCATAAACGACGTCGCGGCCTTCGGCGATAATTTCACGGGCTTTGCGGATGAAATCTAAGTCATCTTCTTTTTCTTCGCCCGTGGTTTCGCCAAAGAAGAAGCCATGGGTTTCGGGAAGTGCCTCGCCTTTGATAGCGGCTTCGAGTGCATCAATATCCTCGATATTCAAGATAAGTGGGTCACAGTTAAAATCAGGGTTTGAACCGCCTTTGGCTTCGTATAATTGTTGCATCCAACCGTGAAGATTTGGATGCTTGCGCCAATAGTGAAATTGGATGGCATTGTCGCCTAATTTGAAATCCACGGGCGCGCGAGTTTCGTCACGTTCAACTGAAAAAGCATACATATCAAGTCCCATTTTAGTCTCCTTTTGGGTTAAGGCGCACGTTCATTCGTGCGACCTGTTGGAGACGGACAAGTTTCAGACATTCGCGCGTTCAATGCCCCAACACGGCTTTGCAAAAGGTGGTGCGGGCAGCGGGCTTGAAGGCATAAGCGATGAATGAAACTAAGAAACCAATATGGTCAGGTTGCAGAATGCGCACCCTAAACAAGGGAGACATGGAACGATATCATATTGCTTTTGGTGCGTGATACCGCCAATAGATTTTAAGGCGAATGACCTGAAACATTGGAAATACAAATCAGTTTGGATTTAAAATTAAAGCCAAAACAATTCTGATTTTATGATGAAGCCAAATAATCGAAATATTTCTGCAATCAAATATAGAAATGTCAAAAATACATGATAACAATAGCGATTAT
This sequence comes from Pseudomonadota bacterium, assembly GCA_020161405.1. Classification (GTDB taxonomy): domain Bacteria; phylum Pseudomonadota; class Alphaproteobacteria; order Caulobacterales; family Aquidulcibacteraceae; genus Pseudaquidulcibacter. The sequence continues at coordinate 258,319 of JAIUOD010000005.1, forward strand.
TTGAATGCGAAAGTTTTGGAGTAATAGCCATGAAATTTGTAAGCTGTGTTGCAATATTGGGTTTAGTGCTTTCGGTTTCGGCATGCGGTAACAATGGTTCAAATGCAGAATTGGTCGCGAAACAACAAGCCGAAATTGAAAAGTTGAAAGCAGACGCAGAATTGGCAAAGGCCCAGACCGCAAAAATGCTAGCAGATATTGACAAAACGAAAACAGAGACTGGCGAGTTGAGCGATGAAGCCCGCATTAGAAGTTCCACTATTGATGCAGATGTAAAGATAGCCAAAGCTAAAGCTGATTTTGTCAAGGGATATGCCGATGCTGTAGAAAATAGAAGAAATGGTGGAACCCCTAATAATCCCCCGCAACAGGTCAAACCACAAAAATCAAGTATTGATGTATTAACCATTATTGATCCTACTGAAGGCACGCTGGCAGGATTCATGAATAATCCGGATATTAATTTATCGGCGCGCTTCGGTGAAATTGCTGGCATTATCCGAAATGCAGCTGGCGATGGGCAATTAAGCAAAGCGGAATTGGAAACCGCTAAGTCTCAAATTAATAACACCAGCCTAAATCAGGCCGACAAAAGGTCGATCATTGCCGTAATAAATTATGGTTTTACGCAATAAACAAAAGTTGAACCCATAATTCCGCAAAAATAATACGAGTAGAAAAAAAATTTGATCCCCACAATGGAACGATTAATTAAATTCTGATTTTGACATTCGCATTGGTCACAATGATTTCCAATCACCTTTGTTCCGCGCTCAATTGAGAGCCTGATGTTCAAACTATTCAAAACCACCCTATAGAACCGCAAGGCACGCATTTAATTTGCGCGCATTTTATCCGAAAACCGCTTCACACTTTTCGGAATGCGCTTGTGCCTTCTCCATTCCATTTCGCTTCAAAGAATGCGGTTCGGGTGGGTTTTGAATTTTGCGTCCTCCATCGCTTCTCAATTTTGAGCGGCGGGAAACAAAGGAGGAAATCATGTTCAAAATGACCAAAAGCTATCTTAAAACAAAATCTAAATTTGAGCTACAAGCCATGTTCAATAAAGTAGCTGGAACAATTCCTGCTCTTGAAAACCCAAATCTTGAATTGGCAAAATCATTGCTTTGCATGATTAAAGCCGAACTTCAAAACCGTGCGCCATAAAAGGCATTTGGGGGCTTTCGCCCCCATTTGCTATTTGGTGTCGTTGGTGCGCATTACGATACGACCATTTAGCGGCATTGCATTAAGCGCAAGGGTGAAACCTTTGCCGTCTTTGGTTGCCCAAGCTACACCGATGTCTGTCCATCTTGCGGTTTCACCTTCACCATTTACGGTGAAAAGACGGTGGCTTGGTTGGTTTTTGGTTTCTTTAGACATTTTCATCTCCATTTGTTTTACCCAATGGACTATTCCTTCGGGCTTCATGGGGAGAAGTAAGACACGGCGCATAAGCGGTTGGTTCAAAGGTTGAATGAAATGAACACGCGTGCGGAGCTGCAAGGAACTGAAGCGAGCAACCTTGAACCATTAACGCGCGGCGGGTCAATCTAACCCATGATCAATGCCCGATGGATAGTTTTCGATTGTAAAAACTTGGCAGTGAAAATTATGAAACCGGGCCAAGCAAAAACCACAAAGTCTCAAAATGGTGAAAGAATGCAATGTTGTTGGTCATACTCGGTTCCACTACCAAAAATGTCAAGGCAAACGTGTTTCACTTGCTCTTTATTTAATTGCACTCGGTTTGACATTAACGAATTGCGTAAGTGAGCTGTAAACAGCATTATGTGAGTAAGGGCCTCGAAACTCTCCCGCCTTGTAGTCAAACCACAAATGCGTGATATCATCAAATAAATTGATATCCGTCGGATATTTCGCGAATGGATTGTGATACATCGTTATGGTGTCCGCCCATGATTCCTCGTAGCTCGGATCATCAATGTCGCTAACTTCAAACTTTGGCAAAAATCCTGCAGGACTTGGTCGTGCCAAATGCCGAAGAATTTTCAAATTAACGTCGTCAAGACCTGCAAGCCTTGCCATTCTTGCAAATGTCGGCAAAGTTGCTCCATTAGAATATAACACTGCGCTAATGTTTTCCGCGTCAGGCTGCAAGAAAAATCCAGACGGTATTATTTTGCCTTTGAATGCATGGGTCTCAATTTTTTCCATTTTGGGGCGCTCTAAGCCATCAAATACTTCCGTTTCAAAAATTATTTTTCCTTCTCCATCTATGTGTGTTGCGGCTCTATATCCATATAAATAGTCGTGCAGGCCAGTCCGTGACCAAGTCATAGAACCGATTGAAAAGTCGTCACTTCCTTGGTGATAATCGTGAATCGCTAGAATTAATGGCCTACCTTTAACATTTTCTTTTTCCCAATATTTTTTATTGAGCTTTGAGAATAACGGACTTCCGTATTTTATTGGAATATAATCTTGATTGACTTCCAATATTTCTTTTGGATTCGAGGGAGGCTGGACATCGAATTCTGGGTTTGCGTTTACTGTCACTGCTTCGACAAAAATTTCTTTATCTTCCTTCAGTAACTTATAATCGGGCGCATTAAAGTCGTTATCAAACTCAAACCATGCATTGTAAAAGTATAAATAAAGAAACAATTCCCATAGGCGGGCGCTAAATCCATCAGTTTGAAACTGCTGCAGATAGTGTCCGTCCACATCAATATGAGAATGAACCGCTTCACGTATTAGAGCCCTCGCACCTTTGTATTTTTCATTATTTAGTAGAACTTCAAAATATGGATGCAGCTTACTTGGAGCAACTTTAAGGTCATAAATATCGTGGGTTGGGGCTTTTTCATCAAACTGCTCATATAAATCGGTGCCATCAAGTGCAAATATTTCCAGTTCGATTTGCAAGGCAGATATAGACTTTAAGGAATCGCTAAAGAATTTTTTAGAAACTTTGATACAGCGAAACAACCTTCTTTTATCTCTTCCCAAAATGACATATCCGAAATCATTATCTCTGAAATCATGGATTACCACTCCGAGTAACTTGCGATTTGCCGCCTCAAACCAGGCTACTTCTCTCGTCATTACGCGAACCATAGGCTGTCTCGCATAACAGTATGCATTGAACTGCCTTTCAGATATTTCGTTAATTAATTTCATACTATCACCTATTGAAGTCATACCATATAACCCAGCCTTAAAAAAGGGCGAGTTGGCTAGGGTTTGGGAATTTTGGAGCTTTGAAAAAGCCCGATTGCTTGTTTGAATTTAAGTAATCAAAGGCGAATTCTGCCACGTTATCAAAGCCATCGACTTTGTCGGCTTCGATAATAATTTTTTTGAAGGTTTTGTTTGAAAATGGAAGTGATTTTCCGTCCATGCTTTCGATTTCAACGATTGATTTCCATTGACCATCATCAAATTGGATTGCGTAACGCTCAAAGCGGATTTCAATTTTAACGCCATTCCAAAATTTACGAGTGATTGAGAAGTCTTGTTTCATGTCTGCCTCCTGCTGGCTTTGATTGTTCATTTGACGGGGAGACAAAGGCAGGTGATTAAAACTTGGGGTTCACCATCGGGGAACGGGTAACACGGGAGCACGCGAACTGAACGGGCAGCCCGTTGAACCCCAAGTTGAACATGCCAAACACGTCAAATTAAATGAACAACAAAGGCCACAGGTTTGAAGGCAAAGACATTCAAGACGGCGAACACCGTATTGGAAAAGATGGTGATAAAATGAAATATGACCGCTTGAGATATATACCAATTTGTGAGGTCAAAAATGGAAATATGAAATCGGAATACTCGGAAATATCCCCCACTACAAAGCGAAAGAAATTATAGAGATAAAGCCGATCAAGATGCCAATGCGTGGATTAGGTCGCCCACTTAAATTCAAAAGCAATTAAGCAATGCACCAATCAAACCCAGCCAATTCGAACTTTTAAGGCGGGTTAGTTTCCCCCAATTGTTTCAGCCATTCGATTAAAATTCTCGCAAATTAGTGAGGCAAAAATGAAAAGACGGATTAGACGATATAGAGGTATGACATCATCAAACAAAGGATTACACGCGTTTACAATAAGTTGCTTGGGCAATGGTAATTTCCATTTGAGTATTGATAAAGTTGGGCAATGCTATTTGTTAGAGGGGATTAGCAAAAAACTTCCAGAAAATTGGAACGATGATGATGTATTGCATGCTTTGTTTGAAATCATTGACCGCAAAATATTCCAAGGTGAATTTAATTATGGCTCGTATCGTGGCGGGAAATCATACGACCCAGATGTTCCATTTTAAAATAGTTTCCCCCACCGATTTTGAGTACGCGTGAAATAATAGGCTTCGAATATAGGAGCCAAAAATGTCAACAGAATCCGATAGACCGTTTATAGTGAATAATAAGAAGTCGCAAATTATTGCGCCACAGCAATATGCGCAAAGTCATGAACGAAATCCCCATTATCAAACTTTGAATTTCGCGCCGAAGCCAAACCCATTTTTTGGTTGGATTGGGTCACTTTTTAAATCAGCGGCGACATTAGGCTTTGGACTTTTCTTAGCATTTGGAGTTGAAAAATACGCGCCTCAAGAATACAAAATCTCCGAAATAGTTGGCACTTATGAAGCTAATGTTGAAGGCATAGTGCTTGAGCGCACCAAAGGAATTGAAACCTATTACCTTACAGAGTTAGAAAGCTATAAAGGCGAAGTTAATGCCTATGTTGAAGCAAGCAATGCAGCCGCAAGGTCGCGCAACGACGCGGTTTTGCAACATTACAAGGCTTCATACGACCGCAACCAAATCCTAACCCAAAGCTATTTAAACTTGAGGTCATTTAGCGTTCAAAAATTTGTAAATATTGCAGAGACGTTAAATTCAACTGATTTAGGGGTAAGTTCAGGTTCGTTAGCGGTTGGTCGCTTATTTGGCAAAGTTGACCCTGCATTAGGTCAAGCATTTATGAATTACGGCACCGAAGGTGGCGAGTTAGCTGCACGCCGCCTCGAAGAATATTTCAAACGCGGCATGGCAATCGAGTTGCCAGACGCAAATGATTTTTTGCCAACGCTTGAAGACGTTCAAAACGAATTGGATGGCATCAAAACTCCAGATGCCCCCAGACCGCCGCGTCTTGTTCGCTATTCTGCCGTTATGAACAAGGGAGAATAGATTTGTCACGCCGTCGTTTTAGCCAAGACCTAAATTCACTATTAAACGCGCAAACTCGTTTGCAGCGTCTTTATGAAGAAGAGCGTGCCTTTCGGCGCGCTCAAGCAACCGAATGGCTTATAGCTCATTCGGAATCTTCAGGTAAATTTGGAGAAAGCCGACTTGCTGACGAATTCGATCTACAACAAGCTGGCCTGCTATCAGGACGTGGTTTGGTCATCGGCGGATTTAATGGCAAAATAATGACCTATAATGGGGATGGTAGTTTAATCACACTTCTTCGAGCTGGTGGGGGAAAGAACACAAGTTTTATTTTTCCAAATTTGGCTTACGTAACGTCACGCTCACTTGTAATCATGGATATTAAGGAGGGTGAGAACGCTTATTCGTCCGCCGAATTCAGAGCCGAAAAATTAGGTAATAAATGCATATATTTAAATCCGTTTGGTTTACATGACTTGCCCAATACCAAAATCAATCCATTTCAAAGTTTGATTGATCTTTACAAAGCTGGAAAGGCGATTGATTCAGAATATGAAGAACTTGCCGAAATTATCATTCCAACTCCCAAAACCAAATCATCTAATAGCTGGGTTTATTCTGGTGCGCAGCAAATCATTGCTTGGATATTGAATTACCTTTTGATTGATGATGATGCCAATTTGAGCCTTGGCTGGATTTGGCGATTTGCAAATTCTGGCGGTCAAGAATTAGCAAATTTCTTCAGCTTTATGAAAGTATCAAGCGATGAAACGGTTGCATCACGCGCTCATCGCTATGACGATATGGCTCTTAATGCTCCAAAAGAATGGGCAGCATATATTTCTGAAATTGCCAAAGCGATTAGCAATTTCAAGCCGAACACGTCCTTAGAAATATCGACACGCGTGAATGAATTTGATTTTGCAAATTTGAAAAAAGAACCGTATTCAATTTATGTTATTCTGCCTGCTTCAAAGATTGAAGCATGTGCCAAGTGGATTGGGCTAATCGTAAATCACATTATTGAAACCGTCGCTGCCGCAAGCGGTGAAATTAGAACCACAATTATTCTTGACGAACTTCCGCAATACTATGCCCCCGCTATCCCCAAAGCCCTACGCCTTTATCGTGGGCGCGGAATAAATCTATGGATGTTTTCGCAATCACGCCAAAGTCTTTATGATCGTTGGTCAAAAGATTTGGTTGCTGAATTTGAAGACCAAGCCGCTGTTTCAATTTATAAGAATGTAACCGAGCCCCAAGTTCTGAAAGATTTAGAATATTGGTCGGGCAATAAAACCATTCTTAATCGGAATTTAGGTCATAATGCTGGCGTCTCTCAAGCTGGCTCTAGCGGCTTAAATGAGACCAAGCGCAATGTTCTTCAAGCCGAAGATATTTTATCTCTAAACCGAGACCAACATATTGTCCGCGTATCGAATATGCCGCGATTAATTGTGGCAGACACCATCCCCTATTACGAAGTCCCCGAATGGAAAGCCGCAATTAAGGACGTGCGAGAAATGCACGCCAAAGGTTCGCAAATATCACGGGATAAGAAAGAGGGGAATGATGAATGAGAGACCCTCAAAAAAAAATAACTCGACGATTCAACACCGAAGTCAGAAGGACTGCGCACGAAATTGACATTAGCAAACGTGGCTCTGAAATAACTCAGAAAGCCAAGGAGCATTTTGAGAAATACCGAAGCCAATGGGTTAATCAACGCTATGGGCGGCTAATAAACTCAAAAGCTGCCCCCGCGCCAGAACTTACACCAAATGGCCTCAAAATGTCCCCATCGCAAAAGGCAAGCAAAGCCGCAAAGTTGGAAGTCGAAGCCAAGCAAAAATCGCGCCTTGATAATATCAAAGCCAAAGTGGAGCGCATGGTTGACCGTTCCAAAGGCAACGACCCCACAAGACCTCGTGGGCGGGATAAGGATTTGACTCTATAGCTTCTACAATTAAAATAATAAAACTAAATTAAATAAGCTTTTAGGCAATTATAATTCGAAGAGAGTTGTACAATGGGAGAAGCAAGTAAAAAGCATAAACGTCATAAAGATATTCTTTTGAATGCAAAAGGATGTATTTATTGTGCAGGAAAAAATGAAGCTACTCAAATAGATCATATGCCTCCTAGAGCGATGTTTCGATTGTCTCAGAGACCCAAAGGATTAGAGTTTCCAAGTTGTTCAAAGTGCAATCAGGGCACAAGCAAATTGGATTTGGCCGCTGCTTTAATGGCGCGGACTTTTCCTGGTATAGCTAGTAAAAGTGAAGACACTGAATGGAGCAGATTGATGGCAGAAATTAATCGTGCAATTCCTGGATTACTCCAAGAAATGTGGGTACCTCCAAGTCAAATGCGAGAAATGCTATGGAGAGAAGGAATTTTCGACGAAAATCTTGCTGGATTCAAAGCTGATGGCCCAATATTATCCGCACATATGCAAGCATTTGCTGCAAAAGTTGGGTTCGCTTTGCACTATGAGGCTACGGGAAATTATGTGCCAAAGGAAGGGCGAGTTCAGGTGCGTTGGTTTACAAGTACCGAGTTTATGAACGAAAGCTTACCGTTAGAACTAATAACTAACCTCGGAAAAACAGAGATACTAAAGCAAGGTAAAATTACTTCTGAATTCGACTTTGAATATGGGTGGGCCTTGTACGAATTTAGAAATGATATAAGGCTTTATTATGCGAAAGTAAGGTCTTCCTTTGTAATTGCTGCTTTTGTAGTTGAGGATGTTAAAAACTTGCCTTTTGCGCTCGGTGAACTTGCCACTTTTGCACCAGGTGATTTAGTCGAACCATTTTCTGATAGAATTAAAGATTGACTATTTGAATCAAAACAACATTAAATAGTTTTAATTGCTTTTTTATTTTGCTTCGCAGCAAGGATTCTATTTGATTACATAATTAGAGAAATGATATCCTAAGAATTGGTGAATAATCTTTGCGGAGGAGGAGATACCCCCAAGATTATTTTTAGACAATCTAAAATACCTTCAAATGAGCATGGTGCTCTTGAAGTGAGATTGTATGGACTACTTACGAGACCTTTCCGAAACAAAGCGCGATAAATATCGGGCTCTAGTCGAAAACATAAATACTTGTCCAAGCAAAAAGGACGAAATGATTTCGCTTGTTCGAAGTATGATGCAAGCCTTTGTTAATGCCGCATTTGGAGAAGATTCAGTGCAAATCGTTTTGGATAAAAGGCTTAAAGACTCTTTCCAAAACGCTACAATTAATGTTAAAACTTCAGATATTGAAACTGTTGAACAATGTCGAGAAATCTCCATTGTGCCTGATGACCCCGAAATTGGGGGTGATGAAAAAATTAAAATCCCAATTCAGGAAAATGAACCATGATTGATAAAATAAAACAAAAGCCTGTTATTCATCAAGCGGTTATCTATTGTCGCGTTAGCTCTGTTAAACAAACAACCGAAGGCAGTGGATTATCGTCACAAGAGACAAGATGCAATTTGCACGCAAAAATGCTAGGACTAGAAGTGGTTCGAGTATTCACTGACGATGTTTCAGGGTCAATTGTAGACAGACAGGGTGTAAAAGAACTTGTTGCATTTCTTAAAAAGAACAACAAAACAAAATTTGCCGTCATTATTGATGATATAAGTCGACTTGCTCGGGGTGTTGTTCAACATCATCAATTAAGGGACATGATAACCAAGGCTGGAGGGGTTTTAACCTCCCCTTCTATGGAATTTTCAGACGATTCAGATGGAATGTTTCGCGAAAACCTCATGGCAAGTTTGGCGCAACATATGCGCCAAAAGAATGGCGAACAAACCGTCAACCGTATGATGTCACGCATGGTAGCTGGTTATTGGGCCTTTAAAGCCCCAATCGGATACAGAATGATTAAGCATGCGGAACATGGAAAATTTCTAGTTCCTGACGAGCCATTGGCAAGCGTTATTCGCGAGATTTATGTAGGCTATGCTACAAGCCGTTTTGGTTCGCTTTCGGAGATTATGCGCTTTTTAGATGCACATCCTTCATGGCCTAAATCCCGCAAAAAAACTTTGAGTGTTGAACGTGTTTCAGAGCTTTTAACCCGCCCTCACTATGCGGGTTATTTGAATGCGCCCGAATGGGATATTCATATGGTGAAAGCAAAACACGAACCTTTAATCTCATTTGAAACCTATCAACGTGTACAACAAAGATTGACCGAAAAAGCTAAAGCTCCTGCACGTAAAGATATTAGCGAAGATTTTCCACTTCGTGGCTTTGTTAGATGTGAATGCTGCGGCAATTACATGACTTCATGTTGGTCTAAGGGACGCAATGGTAAATATCCCTATTATGTATGCCAAACGCGCGATTGCGAATTGAAAGGGAAATCAATTCGTAAAGAGAAAATGGAAACAGAATTTGAATACATATTGAAATCAATGCGTCCAAGTACAGAATTGTTTTCACTAGCATCTGAGATTTTCACTGACTTATGGGACGATAAAATGAAGTCCCGAAATTTAAGCAAAAAGTCACTTGAAGATGAAATCGAGAAAACAAATAGACAAATTGCTCAGATTGTTGATCGTATTGTGGATACAGAATCACTCACTTTGGTTTCTGCCTATGAGAAGCGGATCAAAGAACTTGAAATCTACCGCGCCGAAACCGAGGAAAAGGTTGCAAATTGTGGTCGTCCATTAAGCAGTTTTGACAGCATGTATCGAACCGCTTTGGGTTTCCTTGAAAACCCTTATAAACTCTGGGAAAATAATAATTTGGCAACAAAAAGAGCGGTCATAAAACTGACCTTTGCGAGCGATATCGTATATTCAAAAGCAAGTGGGTATCGAACCGAAAATATGGCGATACCTTTCAAGATTTTCAACAACTTAGTGGAAAAAGAAGGAGAGTCCTCAATGAGAACAGAAATGGTGCGGATAGCCGGAATCGAACCGGCACGGGCGTATTGCCCAACGGATTTTAAGTCCGGCGCGTCTACCAGTTCCGCCATATCCGCAATCCGACATCGCAAGTGCTTTTATTGGACCAAAAAGTCAAGCGCTTAATTCTGTATATACTGAATCATTTCGCTATTTTTGTGTGTTTTTAGGGGGATTTACTCAACAATAGGCTTTAATCCCAAATCTTCAAGCATTGATAAAACCGATGCAACCCCCTTATTTACAAGTTCTTTATCGAAACCACGAACGACTAATTGGGCGCCATAACCATTGCCATTAAACCAAGGATAAGAGCCAAAAGATAATTCATGATATTCTTTTGCAATTTCACCAAATGGGATAGCAATATCACCTTCTTTCAAATTATCGGCTTTAATGTTTTTGGATATAATTATTCTTCCAGCTTCTAGCCGTGGGGCAATATCTTCAAGCATTGCGCGCATAATATTTGGAACGCCCGCCATGGTAAATACATTTTCCATTTGAAATCCTGGCGCCCAAGAAACAGGGTTTTTAATAAGGCTTGCGCCATATGGTATGCGCGCCATTCTTAATCTTGCAGGGGTTAAATCTTCTTTGGAATAACGATTTAGCATCATTTCAACTGCATCGTCGCGAACATCGATTGCAACGTCAAAAGCCTTTGCAACACAATCAGCAGTAATATCATCATGCGTTGGCCCAATACCGCCCGTTGTAAAAACATAATTATATGTTTTCCTAAGATGGTTAATGGTTTCAATAATCATAGTTTCATCATCGCCTATTACGCGAATTTCTTTTAATTGTATGCCAAAAGGCGCCAAAAAAAGTGCGATAGTGTTTGAATTAGTATCTTTGGTGCGACCTGATAAAATCTCATCACCAATTACAATTACAGCGGCTTTAATATAATTTTTTTCCATAATACTTCTTTAGATGGTTTTGTTTACGCTTTAAACTTGTTTTCGGATTAAAAAATGTTAAATACCCATTTTATAGAGTTTTAAAAGGCATTTTTAATTAATGTATATTAGCGCAAGCGATGTGCCAGATGCACAAGCAACAAATAAAATTAAAATTTACGACCCGTCTGATTTTGAAGGCATGCGGGTTGCGGGGCGTGCTGCCGCCGAAGTTTTGGATCTTTTAATTCCGCATGTGAAACCGGGTGTGACAACTGGTTTCTTGGATGATATGGCGCGCGAGTATATTTTAGACCATGGCTGGATACCTGCATGTATTGGTTATCGCGGTTATCAACATACGCTTTGTACATCTATCAATCATGTTGTTTGCCATGGTATTCCATCAAATAAAGTTCTTAAAAATGGCGATATCGTAAATATTGATGTTACCGTAATTGTTGATGGCTGGTATGGCGATACTTCAAGAATGTATGGTGTTGGCGAAGTTCCGCGCAAATCAATGCGCCTTATGGATATTACTTGGGAAGCCTTACAATTAGGCCTTAAGGCTGCAGCGCAACCTGGCGCGCATATGGGTGACATTGGGCACGCAATTCAAACCTATGTTGAGGCGCAACATTGTTCGGTGGTTCGTGATTTTTGTGGTCATGGTTTGGGGCGTGTTTTCCATGATGCGCCTAATGTTCTTCATTATGGCAAACCAGGTGAAGGGCCACAAATTAAACCCGGCATGTTCTTTACCATCGAACCAATGGTGAACTTAGGCAAATGGCAAACCACAATCCTTCCCGATGGCTGGACTGCGGTCACCAAAGACAGATCTCTTAGTGCCCAATTTGAACATTCAATTGGCGTTACTGAAACAGGCATCGAAATTTTCACCCTCTCGCCGCAGGGAATTTACACACCGCATAATCCAGAACTTAAACCTTATTTAGGCGGGTAAATGGATTCTAATAATTCTGGTCATCGGGACAGATTGCGTGAACGCTTTTTAAAAGCGGGTTCGGATGCTTTCTCTGACCATGAATTATTGGAATTATTGCTTTTTGGTGTAATTTTAAGGCGCGATGTAAAGCCGCTTGCAAAGGCTTTATTGGTACGTTTTGGAAGTTTAAATCATTTAATTGGCGCACCTATTGCAGATATTATGCAGGTCAAAGGAATTGGCGAAAGCGCCGCAATTCATATTAAATCACTTCATGCAATTTTACTTAGGGCGGGACAGCAGGAATTAGAAAATAAGCCAATTATGAATTCATGGTCGGCGCTTTTATCTTATTTGAAATTATCCCTTGCCAATGAAACGCGTGAACAATTTCGGGTTTTGTTTTTGAATAATAAACTAAAACTTATTAGTGATGAAATTATGGGCGATGGCACAATCGACCATGCACCAGTTTATCCACGCGAAATTGCGCGGCGCGCATTAGAGCTTGCGGCATCATCAATTATTTTGGTTCACAATCACCCAAGTGGCGACCCAAAACCGTCGGGCAATGATATTTCAATGACGCGCAAAATCATCCAATCACTTCAAGCAATAGAGGTTGAAGTACATGATCATATTATCGTAGGTTCGCAAGGAACAGTTTCAATGAAAGCTATTGGATTGATCTGATACCGTATTTTTTATCGCAATAATTCCAAATCGCCGCCGCAATAAGCAAGAAGACAATCATACAAATCGCAAGTTTTAACGCTGAATCATAAACCAAGGGCGCAAAAATTGCTGAAATTAATGCAAAGGCATTCATGCGTATAAAGTTCTGCGCCGCCGATGCCGTTCCGCGCATATGTGGCAATAATTCAAGCGTGATAAGCGTCATATAAGGTATCATTATTGAATAACCCAAAACATAAAAGAAAATCGGTACGACCGCCCATGGAATTTTGGGTTCAAAAAATGATGTATATCCAATATTGAAAATTGAGGCCGCCATGCAAATCAAAAAGCCATAAATTATAAGCTTTTCACCTTTTACTTTACCCGCCAGTTTGTTGGAAATTGCCGAACCTATCATCATTCCAGAGACAAATGGAATGAATAACCAACCAAAATCAGTTGGTTGTAGCTTAAGGATTTTTATAATGAAATGCTGTGAAGACGAAATATAAAGCGCCGCCGTTGCAAAGCCGAATGTGTGCGTCATTATCCTAAGCAGGAATTCTGGTTTGCTTAAAATTTGAAGATAGTTTTTAAAAATAATGCGCGGTTTAAAGGCAAAACGTTTTTCAGGCACAAGGGTTTCAGGCAATGATGTCCAAACCAAAATTAAAACCGCAATTGTGAATATTGATAAAAATATAAAAATTGCCCGCCATCCAAAATGCACAAATAAAAACCCGCCCAAAATTGGCGCGACCGCTGGGGCAAGGCTGAAAATTGTTGTTACATTTGAAAGGGTTTTTTGTGCAATTTCGCCATCGAAAATATCACGTATCAAAGCCTGACCAACCACAAGGCCAGCGCCGCCAAACATACCTTGGAAAATGCGTACAATTATCATTTGTTCAAGATTTTGAACAAAAATTGTGGCAATTGATGAAAGTAAAAAACAAACAAGGCTTATTAAAATAATATTGCGCCGCCCAAAACTATCACTCATTGGCCCTGTAAAAATGGTTGCAAAGGCAAAAGCCGCCAAATATGCCGAAAGCGTAAGCTGCATTTTCTCAACCGGAACATGAAATTCCCCCGCCACCGCATCAAAGGTCGGAAAATAAGCATCAATCGCAAACGGCCCAAGCATAGCAAGCAAGGCGATTATTAGTGATATAAGGAGGGGAGCGGTTTGTTTCATTGCAAATATTTGGCGCAGCTTTATACCCGCGCCATAATAATTACAATATCAAAGGGTAAATAATTTTATTTACCTAAGCCTTCCCAAAACTTTTTCGCTTTATCGAAAAATCCCTCATGCTCTGGATGTGACGCAGCACAGCAATCTTCGTGGAATTCTTCGAGGAGTTTGCGTTGTTTTGGTGTAAGTTTTCGTGGGGTTTCGACGAAAAGCTCTACATGCATATCACCGCGCAAGGCAGATTTTAATTGCGTCATGCCTTGGGCACGGATTTTTATGCGTTTGCCGGTTTGTGAACCTTCAGGAATATCAATTTCAGCCTTGCCGCCATCAATAACGGGAACTTCCATTTTGCCGCCCAATGCCGCTTTGGTCATTGGAACAGGGATGCGAATGAATAAATCGCGCCCATCGCGTTCAAAAATTTCGTGGCGTTTTACTGAAAGGAATAGATATAAATCCCCCTTTGGCCCACCGCGCGCACCAAGTGCGCCTTCACCTGAAAGGCGAATTCGTGTGCCATCTTCAACACCCGCAGGAATTGAAACAGAAAGGGTGCGGTCAATTTCAACCGCGCCTTTACCACGACATTTTTTACATGGTTTGGCAATAATTGTTCCGCGCCCATTACAATGATGGCAAGTGCGCGTCATCATAAAGAAGCCATTTTGCACTCTTACCTGTCCCGCGCCGCCACATGTTGGGCAGGTTTCAGGTTGGGTTGGCGGTTCTGCGCCAGTGCCATGACAATGGTCACATTCTTCATCTGTTGGCACATGAATTTCGGCATTTTTACCCTTAAAAGCATCTTCAAGAGTAATTTCATACTCCATTTTTAAATCAGCACCGCGCGCAGGCCCTTGTTTGCGTTGACGACCACCGCCGCCACCGCCAAACATATCCCCGAAAATATCACCAAATACTTCGGAGAAAATGTCACCCGCATCACCAGAGAAGCCGCCGCCAAATCCACCGCCGCCATTAAGGCCTTCTTTGCCAAATCTATCATATGCGGCACGTTTTTGGTCGTCCGATAAAACGGAATATGCTTCGTTGATTTCTTTGAATTTAGCTTCTGCTGCTGCATCCCCTGGATTTCTATCAGGGTGATGTTGCATCGCAGCCTTACGGAATGCAGATTTTATAGTCGCCGCATCCGCATCGCGTGAAACGCCTAAAAGGGAATAATAATCGTCACTCATTTGTATTGGTCTTTTTGAGGCGGTTTATGAATTCAATAATTCGTTTTGCACGTGTTTGGGGTTTCTTTGCCGAATTAATCCAAACAATATATTCTTTTTTATGTGATGGTGGCAGCGCATGAAAAATACGCGCTGCCACATCATCATTTTCAAGGGCATTCTGAATATCGCTTTCGTTTTGCTCGGCAATATTCATTTTTCACCTTTTATTTTTTGTCGCCGTCAACGTCTTCGAATTCAGCGTCAACAATATCATCGCCATCGGCGCGCGCTTGGCGTTCTGCATCAGCACCAGCAGCAGCTTCTTCAGCAGCTTGCTGTTCTTTATACATAACTTCGCCAATTTTCATTGCCGCTTGCATCAATTCATTGGTTGCAGCAGTCATAGCTTCAACTTCGCCGCCTTGAACCGCATCTTTGGCTTTGGCAATTGCCGCTTCAATCGCGCCTTTATCACCGTCTTCAAGTTTAGAACCATATTCCGCCAATTGTTTTTCAACGCTGTGGATTGATGCTTCTGCGCTATTTTTCGCTTCAACAGATTCGCGACGTTTTTTATCAGCTTCTGCGTTGGCTTCTGCGTCTTTTACCATTTGCTCGATATCGGCATCAGAAAGGCCACCATTTGCTTGAATGCGAATTGATTGCTCTTTGTTTGTTGCTTTATCTTTTGCAGAAACAGAAACGATACCGTTGGCGTCAATATCAAATGTTACTTCGATTTGTGGGATGCCGCGCGGTGCAGGTGGAATACCCAATAAATCAAATTGACCAAGCAATTTATTATCCGCCGCCATATCACGCTCACCTTGGAATACGCGAATTGTAACCGCAGATTGGTTATCATCAGCCGTAGAGAAAGTTTGTGATTTTTTGGTTGGGATTGTTGTGTTGCGGTCAATAAGACGTGTGAACACACCACCCAAAGTTTCGATACCCAAAGACAATGGTGTAACGTCAAGTAATAGAACGTCTTTAACATCACCTTGAAGAACGCCCGCTTGAATTGCTGCACCAATAGCAACAACTTCATCAGGGTTCACACCTTTATGTGGCTCTTTACCAAAGAAGTTTTTAACTGCTTCTTGAACTTTTGGCATACGTGTCATACCGCCAACCAAAACCACTTCATCAATATCAGAAGGTGAAAGGCCTGCATCTTTCAATGCTGCTTTACATGGTTCAATTGTACGATTGATTAAATCATCAACCAACGCCTCTAATTTTGCGCGTGACAATTTCAAATTCAAGTGAAGTGGGCCAGAAGCGTCCATTGTGATGAACGGAAGGTTCACTTCGTAAGCTGAAGTAGTTGAAAGCTCTTTTTTCGCTTTTTCTGCTTCTTCACGTAAACGTTGAAGCGCAAGTTTGTCATTGCGAAGGTCGATACCTTTTTCTTTTTTGAATTCATCAGCCAAATAATCAACGATGCGCATATCAAAGTCTTCACCGCCCAAGAATGTATCACCATTAGTAGAGCGAACTTCAAACACGCCATCACCGATTTCAAGAACTGAAACGTCGAATGTACCACCGCCAAGGTCATAAACCGCAATTGTGCGATTGCCACCTTTATCAAGGCCGTATGCAAGTGCTGCTGCTGTCGGCTCGTTGATGATACGAAGAACTTCTAGGCCCGCGATTTTGCCGGCATCTTTGGTTGCTTGGCGCTGTGCGTCATTGAAATAAGCAGGAACGGTAATAACCGCTTGGGTTACGCCTTCACCTAAATAGGCTTCTGCGGTTTCTTTCATTTTTGTCAAAATCATCGCAGAGATTTCAGCAGGTGAATAATCTTTATCGCGACCTTTTACCCATGCATCACCAGTTGGGCCTTTTGTAATTTCATAAGGAACAAGTTTTTTATCTTTTTCAACCATTGGATCGGCAAAATTACGACCGATAAGACGTTTGATTGCAAAGAATGTTTGATCAGGGTTGGTTACTGCCTGACGACGTGCAGGTTGACCGATTTGACGTTCGCCATCAGCAGCAAACGCAACAACAGAAGGGGTTGTACGCACACCTTCAGAGTTTTCAATAACTTTTGCATTCTTGCCGTCCATAATGGCAACGCAAGAATTGGTGGTTCCCAAATCAATACCAATAATTTTTCCCATTTTTACTTTCCTCTTTGCACCACAATAAGTGCGTGCAGTTTTATTTCCCTAAATCCACAAATGCGGCCTTTAGTGTGATTTGATAAAATTTACTTAAGGAATTTCGCGCTTTACACCAAAAACCTTATGCTTTCGGTGGGAATATGGGAAGTAATCCTTTAGCTTCAAGGGGTAAAGACAATTTAGAGTCACATTTTTACTGCAAGAAATTGGCGTTTGTTGGGAAACGATAAAAATGTTTTCTTTCTGCTTCCCCAATTTCTGAGGAAGGAGAATTATTATCCATCAGGTTTTAAAATAATATAATGTTAATGTTCAAATTTTTTAAAATTTAGGATTGATAACAAATGATAGCAGTTTGGCGAAAATACACGAAGGCAAAACAACAAAAAGCGCGGGATTGCCGCGCTTTTTGATGGATTTATTAGCTATCAAATTTATCATTGATTTGGTTGGTCATTCCATGAGACCCCGCATCAAGTGCGGGGTGACAGGATTTATTATTTATGCGCGCTCAACACAAAGGGCAACGCCCATGCCGCCGCCGATGCAAAGGGTTGCAAGGCCTTTTTTGGCGTCGCGTTTTTGCATTTCGAAAAGTAAAGTTGTTAGAACGCGCGCACCAGATGCGCCAACTGGGTGGCCGATTGCGATTGCGCCGCCATTTACGTTTACTTTTGCAGTGTCCCAACCCATGTCGCGGTTTACCGCAATTGCTTGTGCGGCAAAGGCTTCATTGGCTTCGATAAGATCTAAATCATCAACCGACCAACCCGCCAAAGAAAGGGCTTTTTTAGATGCAGAAATCGGGCCAGTTCCCATAATCGCAGGATCAACACCAGTTGTTGCATATGATGCGATTGTTGCCAAAGGTGTGATACCCAATTCTTTGGCTTTTTCTTCGCTCATAAGAACTAAAGCCGCCGCGCCATCATTAATGCCAGATGCATTGCCCGCAGTTACCGTGCCACCATCTTTTTTGAAGGCAGGTTTTAGGCCTGCCATAGCCTCAATATTTGCGCCATGACGAATATATTCATCATTTTCAACCACAGTATCGCCTTTGCGGCCTTTAATGGTTACAGGCACGATTTCATCTTTGAATTTACCTGCTTTTTGCGCAGCTTCGGCTTTGTTCTGAGAGGCAACGGCGAATAAATCTTGTTCTTCTTTGGTGATTTGCCATTGCTGCGCAACATTTTCAGCAGTTACGCCCATGTGATAATTATGGAATGCATCGGTAAGGCCATCTTGTAGCATTGAATCGGTGAATTTTAACTCACCCATTTTAGTGCCGCCGCGAAGATATGCCGAATGTTGTGCTTGGCTCATGCTTTCTTGACCACCAGCAACTACGATAGATGCTTGACCAGTTTGGATTTGCTGTGCCGCAATTGCAACCGCACGAAGCCCAGAACCGCAAAGTTGGTTTACAAGCCATGCAGGGGCGGCATCTTTAATGCCTGCATTGCGGCTTGCTTGGCGGCCAGGGTTTTGGCCTTGGCCTGCGGTAAGGATTTGGCCCAAAATGACTTCATCAACTTGATCACCAGTAATTCCTGCGCGCTCTAATGCACCTTTGATGGCAATTGTACCTAAATCTTGTGGCTTAAGGCTTGAAAGACCACCTAAAAAAGAGCCAACCGGCGTTCTTGCTGCAGATGCGATAACTACTTTAGTCATTATGTTTCCCCTGTCATAAAATTTGGACCTCAATGGCTTAGCAAAGAAATTTAAAAAGGTCGATAAGCTAATAGTATTGGGTGCTATTTTCAAACACAAGGCCAAAATTGACAAAAAGCATGTGCGGCGTATTGCGATGTTGCAGTGCGATAAAAAATTCTTTAAGGAGTTTGCATTATATGTTGCGCAACATAAATTATTTAGGGGTTAGAAATGGCAAAATCAAAAGGGCCAATAACAATTAAAAAATATGCAAACCGTCGTTTGTATAATACGGATTCTTCATCTTATGTAACTTTGGATTTTCTATCTGAATTAGTTCGTGAGAATGTTGAATTTGTGGTTCTTGATGCCAAATCTGGCGAAGACATCACACGCCAAGTTTTAACGCAAATTATTTTTGAAGCTGAAAATTCTGGCTCAAACCTTTTAAGCGTAAACTTCCTTCGTGATTTGATTTCATTTTATGGCAAATCTGTTCAAGGCTTTTTCCCTTCATACCTTGAAATGTCGATGAAACATTTCACTGATAGCCAAGAACAATGGAAAAAAACTTTTTCGGGTAATACTTCTTCGCAACCTTTGGAAGTTTTCTCAAACGCAATGAAGGCAAATATGGAAATGTTCACCAAAGCTGCACAAGCGATGACGAATATGACACCGCCTAATTTTGCTGCGGCAAAAGAAGATGAAAAAGCGCCAAGCAATCCAATGCAATCTTTTGCCAATGCCCAATTGGAAATGATGCAGGCACAAATGAAGGCCATGCAAGATCAATTGGATAAATTAGCCGGTAAATAAAAAAGGCGCCAATTGGCGCCTTTTCTTTATGCAAATTCTGGTTCAAGTTTCCATTGCCAGACTTTGCCTAATTCTTCGTCCGGTAATTCCTTGGTGAATTTCATTCCAAGTTTTTTCAAAACAGAATTTGATGGATTTGCCACTGCCTCTGTGTGCGCAACAACGGTTTTTGCACCATTTTCAAAAGCAATATCAATCATCGCTTGGGCGGCTTCGGTTGCAAAGCCATGCCCTTGAAATTCAGGTGCAATTTCATAGCCTATTTCAACCAATTCATTATTTTTTTTGCCCTGAATTAAGCCGCCATTTCCGATAAGACGGTTTGTTTTTGCTTCGATAAATAAATATCCGCAAAATGGCTCTTTGCCAGTGTTTGCATCATTATTTTGCGCGAAAGCTTCGGGGAATTTGGGCCAATTATCGGGTAATATTATTCCATAGTTTTTTTCAAAATTATCACGATTGTCGCGTAAATCATCTTTTATTTGGCTGTTCACTACAACCAATTTAAGTCTTTGCAAATTTGCCATTATGTGCCCTTTTTGGTGCTTATTATGCCTTTTCCCCAAAAGACGTGACGCAAATAATAGATTTGCCCCCCAAAGTCGAGCAAGCAAACCTTTTTTCGCCATTGCAAAATATCATTAAATCAGAAATTTTGCGCAAAAATAATTAATAAAATTGCGCGCGGTTTTTTAACCATTCTTCCTTGCTTTGACCCCATGCATCAACATCAAGATGCGTATAAGGCGGGGGTAATTTGGTCTTGCCAAGATTTTGCGAACCAAGGCGTTTTGCAAGATTTTGTGATGGTGTATTTTCAGGCGCAATGCAATGAATTACTTTTTCCCAACCTAATTTATCAAATGCATAATCCATAGTTGCAACCGCCGCTTCACGCGCATAACCTTTGCCCATTGCATTACGTGCAACACCCCAACCAACTTCTTTTTCAGGCCATTCTAGTGGAAAAATCGGGCCAACGCGTCCAAGCCATTCACCCGTATTTTTATCAATCATGCAAAACATCGCAAAACCATATAAATACCATGAACCAACAAAGGCATTAAAACTGCGCCAAGTTGTTGCACGTTCTTGCACGCCTCCAAGGAATTTCATGACCTCTGGGTCTTGATGGAATAAAGAAAAGGCTTCAAAATCCTCAATTACAGGTGGACGTAAAATCATACGCTCGGTTTCGAGAGTGGGGCCAAGTGGTGAGGCTTTAATCATTTTTTCCAATCGCTTCTAAAAGATTTCCAAATATGGTCTATATAGCCTTCATAAGGTGGCGGAAGAACCATTTCGCCAATAAATTTTGCACCAATCCGTTTTGCAAGCCTTGACGATGCAACATTATCCGGTGAAATTGAATGAACAAATTCATCAAAATCTGTATTCCTATATGCCCAATCAAGTGCCGCAATCGATGCCTCTTGGGCATAGCCCTTGCCATCGGCTTCTTCAATTAAAGCCCAACCAAACTCCTGACCATGCCATGAATACATATTAACAGGGCCAATATTGCCAATCCATGTTCCGCTTGATTTTTCAATCACGCTAAACATGCCAAAGCCATAACATTGCCATGCACCAACCCAAGACATGAATTTCGTCCACGCGCCAGCCGCATCAAGGCCGCCACCAGCTTGCTTCGAGCGTTCAAAATTAGAACGCATTTTTGTAAAATCTTTTAAATCTTCTAAAATCGGTGGACGAAGTATTAGGCGTTCGGTTTCAATTTTTATGGAATTTATCATAGTTTTAGGCCGCTTCAAATAAAATATTTATTGGTTATGCAATTTATTAAGCTTTATACCAAACTTCAACATTTTTATCTTTTAAAGCTAAAGGCAATTTTTCAATCCCAATATTTATTGCACCCAAAGATTTTGCCAAATGTTGTGATGAAATATTATCGCGGCTTATGCAAAAATATGCTTCATGCCAATCTAGTGTTTCTTTAGCCCATGAAACAACCGCGTGTGCTGCTTCTTTGGCATAGCCGTTTCCTTGAAATTTGGGGATTATTGACCATCCGAATTCAGGGAATTTTTCATTAGCTCGCTTTGTTGGTCCGACCCGACCAATCCATTCATTTCTATCTTTTTCAATTACAGAAAAGAAGCAATAATTGTTTTTTTGCCAAAACTTGCGCCATTCTGAAAACGCATTAAATGCGGCCATTCTATCTATTGTGCCGCCAGTGTGTTTTTTAAATTCAGGGTCTGATTGCGCCTTTGCAAAACTTTCAAAATCAGTTTCAAGCGGTGGGCGCAATATCAAGCGTGGCGTAACAATCTGAATTGACATTTAAACCTATTTTGATTTGCGCATCATAAAATTCATAAAGGCATTGCGTGCTTCTTCGCCTTTTACTGCCTCACCGAATTTTATGCCTTCTTTTGCAATATGGGCGGCGATTTCATTCTTATTGCCACGCATAAGTGCAAGTGAATTTTTAAGGGCATTTGGCGGAAGGTTTGCAAATTTAAGTGCAACATTTTTTGCTGCAACATATAATTCATTTTGCGCAACAATTTTATTGATTATACCAAATGAATGCGCTTCTTGTGCACCAAAACTATCACCTAATAATAAAATTTCACATGCTTTTTGGTGCCCCATTTTCATTGGGAATATAAGGCTTGAGCCACCTTCAGGAACAAGGCCTAAATTGACGAATGGGGTTGAAAATTGTGCATTTTCTGCCGCATAATTTATATCGAAATGCAAAAGCATTGTGGTTCCGATGCCAACTGCTTTGCCTTGAACAGCACTTACAATTGGTTTTTCGCATTGCAAAATAGAATCAAAAAACTTTTTTTGCGGTGAGTTTGCAAAATCAATTCCATTATTAAGAAAATCACCAATATCATTTCCCGCGCAAAAAGATTCGCCATTTGCACAAATCAAAAATGCGCGAACTTTGTCATCATTATTTCCATCAATCATGGTCTTTGCGAACTTTTCATACATCGCACCAAGAATTGCATTTTTCTTATCTGGGCGGTTGAATTTTATTTCACAAACCCCATCATTAATTTCGACAATAATATTTTCTTCGGACATTTTTCTCTCCCATTTCGACGATTAGAGCAGGCAATATATAGGTGCGTCAAGTATCCGTGGCGTAAACTTGTTCTATAGTTTTTAGTGAAAATTATTTTTGTTTTACCTTAATCCACCTCCACACTTTTTCCATAATGATGTTGTTAAAGCCTTTTAAATGCTATATTATAAAGAATTAAAATGGCTAAGAAATGCAAAATCCATTAGTATTAATTGTCGAAGATGAACCCCAAATTAGCGAGATTATAAACGAATATTTTCACCGCGAAGGGTTTAGAACTATTGTTGCAGCTGACGGCGATATTGCGCTTACACATTTTCGTATGATGCGCCCTGATATTGTAATATTGGACATTAATCTTCCAAAACGCGATGGCAGCGAGGTTTTAAACGAAATCCGTAAAATTAGTGAAGCACCGGTAATTATGGCGACTGCTTTGGGCGATGATTTGGAAAAAATTTCCGCGCTTAAAATTGGCGCCGATGATTATGTCGTTAAGCCATTTAACCCTTTGGAATTGGTTGCGCGCGCAAAGGCAGTTTTAAGGCGTTTAAATAATAATTCCGAAACTCAAAAAATAATTCGTATTGGTGATATTGAAATCGATACGGATGCCCATCTGGTTAATGCATTAAAGTTTGAAAATAATATTACTTCTAAAACCCGTATTGATGTTACCCTTACTGAATTTAGGATTTTGGTTTATTTAGGGCGTCATCCCAAAAAAGTCTTTTCAAGGTTTCAAATTTTGGATACTTGCCTTCCAAGTGATGGTGACGCATTAGAAAGAACCGTTGATAGCCATGTTTCAAAATTAAGAAAAAAACTTGAGGCCCACGATTTAAACAATTATCTCGAATGTGTTCGTGGCATTGGATATAGGTTTTTTAGCAATGAAGACTAAACTTAAGCCAATTAAATTAAGAACAATTTTTGCAATTTTACTAGGCATTGGGGTCCTTAGTACGGTTGTTTTTGTTTATATTGGAACAGTAACTTTTCTTGATATTGAAACAAAAAAACTAACCGCAAAATTATCACCAGAATCTAAAAAAACATTTGAAGATCTTCAAAAAGGCGTTGTTGGCGATGGTGAAAAACTTGCTGCCCTTCAAAGGGAATCATTCAAATTACAAAAGGAAAAATTTGGAAGTTTAGAAGATCCAACCGATAAAACCGTTTTGGAATTTAGCATAGCCGCTTTGCTGGTTTGGGTTTTGATGGGTATTTTTCTTTCAAGCTTTTTATCCAAACCTATTTTATCGGTTGCAGAAGCAGCGCGCAAAATCGCAAATGGCAAAATTGACGCTCGCGCAAAACATATAGGATTTGAAAGCCAAGAAACCGCACAATTGGTTGAAGATTTTAATTTTATGGCGCAAAATCTTGAGCGCCTTGAAAAGGAATATAAATATTCAAACGCCGCAATTGCCCACGAATTAAGAACCCCATTAACGATTTTGCGCGGCAGGTTGCAGGGACTAAAGGATAATTATTTCACCCCAAGTGAAGCTGAATTTTCAATTTTGATTAGTCAAACTGAAACCCTTGCCCGGATTGTTGAAGACCTCAAGACACTTAGCCTTTCAATGAGCCAAAAATTAATTCTAAATTATTCATGGGCGGATTTATCGGATATTATAAGCGAAACGCTTGATTTTATTAACCCAAATTTAGAAGCGCTTGGTTTTAAAATCGAATTTGAACTTCAATCTATTAGCACTTATGTTGATAAAGATAGACTTAAACAGGCATTACTTGCCGCAATGCAAAATGTAAAAATTCATGCCAGTGATGGCAAATATTTGAAAATATCAGTTTCAAAAACAAAAAAAAATGCGCTAATCACAATATTAGATAAAGGCCCAGGTTTACCAGATGAAAAGCTTGCGCTTGCAACCGAAAGATTTTGGCGAAATGAAAACTCAAGAAGCCGTGATTTTGGTGGAACTGGTCTTGGCCTGTCGGTTATTAATGCAATTGTTACAGCGCATAAGGGTAATTTTAATATTTCCAACAACAAACCTAATGGCTTAAAACTTGAAATTATTTTGCCAATTTTAAATTCAATATAAGGTTTCTGTTTTGTAATGAAATCTGCAAAGTGCGATAACTAAATGTCCACAAACACTCCATAATCGCTTTCTATTTTCCTTGCATGTTCAATCACATCTTTGAACAATTAGGAGAATAAAATGAAAAAAGTAACAATTATCGCAACATTGTTAGCAAGCGTTTTTGCAAATAATGTAATTGCAGAAAATGCAAATTCATCAGGGTTTATTGTTGGTGTTGGTCTTGAACACAATAAGATGAAAAAAACTGGTCAAGCGCCGGGTGCACCACAAAATTTCAATATGAAAGATGACAAAAATATAGGTCGTGCTTTTGTTGGTTATGATACAAAACTTTTGGATGACAGTGTAATTGTTGGTATTGAATTGGGCCGTTCTTTTGGCGATAAAAAACTTTCACAAACTGTTAGCGGTCAAAAATATGATTATGAAGTTAAGCCACAATTTGATTTAAGTGCACGCCTTGGCGGTGCTTTCACTGATAATGTTGTTGGTTATGTTCGTGGCGGTATCGATAGAAGCAAAACTACACAAACAACAAAACTTAATACTGATGCTGCAAAGACTTATAGATCAACAAAAAACAACGGTTTCTATGGTCTTGGAGTTGAATATACAACAGAAAGTAATTTTGTAATTCGCGGGGAATGGGACAGGGTAAAATATAAAGACAATCTAAAAGATGACAAGTTTTCCGTCTCTGCTGCTTATAAATTCTAATCTAATGCCCCGTATGATACGGGGCATTTTTTTATGCATTAATACAATGCCTTATACTGTTTAAAGCAAATAACCTTTCCGTTTTTTAACTATATTTCATCAAATAAATCATTTAACTTGTATATCCTATACATAAATATAGAAAATAAAATGGGGACATTATGAAAAAAATCGCAATTTTTACAACATTATTAAGTTTAACATTCGCAAGCGGCGCAATGGCGCAAGATTATTATGAAGAGGGTCGCGGCCTTTTATTTGGTGTCGGACTTGAACATAATCGTATGGAGAAAAAAGGCGCACCACCGCATTCGCAAACCGGATTTTTAATGGATGAAAACAAAACTATTGGGCGTATTTTTGTTGGCTATGATGAAAAAATCCTTGATGATACAATTTTAATCGGTGCAGAAATTGGCCGCACTTTTGGCGATAAAACTCTAAGCCAAACTGTTGGAACGCTTAAATATGATTATGAAGTTAAACCAGTAGTTGATTATAGCGCACGCATTGGCGCAATTCTTATGGATGATTTTATTGTTTATGGTCGCTTTGGTATTGATACAAGCACTATGAAACAAACCACAAAACTTGGAACTGCGGCGGCGAAAGAGTTTAAATATACAAGAGGTTTGGGCTTCTTTGGTGTTGGCGCTGAATATAATTTGCCAAACAGCTTTGTTGTTCGCGGCGAATGGAGCCAGGTAATGTACAAAAGCCATTTAAGAGATGATAAATTCTCATTATCGGTTGGTTATAGATATTAGAAAAAAGCCCCGCAAATGCGGGGCTTTTTTATTTCACCTTTGTTTCCAACGCCAATGCGTGCAATACGCCGCCCATATTTCCTTTTAGTGCGGCATAGACCATTTGGTGTTGGGCAACACGGTTTTTGCCTGCGAAGGCGGATGATGCGATAATTGCTTTATAATGATCGCCATCGCCCGCTAAGTCGATAATTTCGATATCGGCATCAGGGAATGCATCTTTAATCATGCTTTCGATTTCGCTTGCTTGCATTGCCATTTTTATTCTCCAAAAACTCTTTTGAAAGATACATCAACATTTTTCAAATGTTTGCTATCGTCGAACAATCCCTCTAATTCTTCATCGCTTAGGCGTGAATTGACATCAGGATCTTTTTTAAGGCGGCTGATTAATGCATCTGCTGGTCTGGCGCCACGCAAATTCCAAACTTCCATCGCATTGCGCTGCACAAGGCGATAGGCATCTTCGCGCATCACGCCTTTTTGTGTAAGCGCAAGCAAGACGTTTTGTGAATTATGCAAACCGCCCAATAAATCCAAATTCGCTTTCATATTTTCAGGATAAACAAGAAGATTTTCAATCACACCTGCAAGGCGATTAAGCGCAAAATCAAGCGTAATAGTTGCATCTGGCCCAATGCCGCGCTCTACCGATGAATGCGAAATGTCGCGCTCATGCCAAAGTGCAACATTTTCCAATGCAGGAACGGCGGCAGAACGCACAAGGCGCGCCAACCCTGTAAGGTTTTCAGTCAAAACAGGGTTTCTTTTATGCGGCATTGCGGATGAACCTTTTTGACCTTTGGAGAAGAATTCCTCAGCTTCCAAAACTTCGGTGCGTTGCATGTGGCGAATTTCGATTGCCAGATTTTCAATTGATGAAGCCACAATTGCCAAAGCACAGAAAAATGCCGCATGTCTATCACGCGGAATAACTTGGGTTGAAATTGGTTCAGGCTGTAGGCCTAATTCCTTTGCCACATGCTCTTCAACCAATGGGTTAATCTGTGCAAATGTGCCGACCGCACCAGATATTGCACAAGTCGCAATTTCTTTTTGCGCCACAATCAAACGCTCTTTTGCACGTGTGAATTCAGCGTAAAAGCGCGCAAGTGTAAGGCCAAAAGTTGTTGGTTCGGCATGAATACCGTGACTACGGCCAATGCGAATTGTATATTTATGTTCCATCGCACGTTTTTTAAGTGCCACCAAAAGCCTATCAACGCCATCAATTAATAAATCAGATGCGCGGTTTAATTGCACAGCAAGGCAAGTGTCCAAAACATCCGATGAGGTTAGGCCTTGGTGCACAAAGCGACTATCTTCGCCAATAAATTCCGCCAAATGTGTAAGGAAAGCGATAACGTCATGCTTTACTTCGGCTTCAATCGCATCAATTTTTGCAACGTCAAAAACCGCCGCATTGCCTTTTTCCCAAATATTCTTTGCAGCTTCAAGCGGGACGACACCAAGTTCGGCAAGTTTATTGGTGGCATGCGCCTCAATTTCAAACCAAATTCTGAATTTAGTTTCCTGTGACCAGATTGAAACCATTTGCGGGCGCGAATAACGTGGGATCATAAGATTTTTGCCTTTGTAATTTTTCAACTGCGCTTTAGCTTTTTATAGATTTTACGGCAATAGATAAAACATGCATAAAAGCAATATCGGCAACGAAATTGGTTTTTAGATGGATTATTGCTTCTCAGGCAGGAGGTGAAAAAAATTGATTAAAAGTGATTTTTTAGAACAACGGCTTGTAAGGGCAATAAAATTTATCGACGCTAATTTTGAAAATAAATTATCGCTTGATGAAATATGCAAACATGCAGGTCTTTCAAAATTCCATTTTCATAGATTGTTTTTGACATTTTATGACTTGAACATTTATGAATATATGAAAGCGCTAAGGCTTAGAGAAGCAGCAAATAGATTAATCCGTGAATCCCAAACCCAAATAATCGAAATTGCCTTTTCTTCAGGGTTTGAAAACCCACAAGCCTTTGCCCGTGCCTTTAGAAAACATTTTAATCAATCACCTTCTGCGTTTCGTAAATCCCCGAATTGGGATGAATTTGAGCAATCAAATTCACCCTTAAAAAACGCCAAAGAGAAAGTGATAAAAATCATGAAACATAATTATAAAGTCGAAATTGTTGAATTTTCGGGTGCAAATATCGCATCAATTCACCATAGCAATGCAAAAAAATCATTAGGAAGCACAATTGCCCAATTAATTGAATGGCGCAAAGAAAATAATTTGCCGCCTTCAAAAAGCAAAACCTTTAATATTTTTCATTCGCAAGATGATGAAAATGATATTTTCCCAATCGAAATTGGCGTTGAAACAAATTCTGAAATCACAACAAATAAATTTGGAATTTCAAGAAGCCAAATTCCCGCAGGGCGCTGCGCAAGAATACAAATTGATGGCAGCGATGAGCAATTAGGTCATGCGTTTAATTATTTATATCGTGAATGGCTTGTGCAAAGTGGTGAAGAATTACGTGAATTCCCACCATTTTGCGAACGTATTTCCTTCCCCCCATTTGTAAAACCAAATGAGGCAATAACGGAAATCTATATGCCGCTTGTTTAAACTATTCTTCTTCAACTGGTGCAGCGGGGCCATTTTTCTGAATTGATTCAATGGCATTTTTTGCACCAGCTTTTGAAGAATAGCCTTCGGTCCAAAATATAGTTTCCGAATTATATTTAAACGCTGCTTTATATTCACCAGATTTAGTTTTCGAGATAACAAATTTATGCGCCATAAAAAACCTCCATAAGTTTTTATGGAGGCTATTTTACTTAAAAAAAAACGCAAATTAATTATTATTTACTCACGCAATAAATCATTAATTCCTGTTTTGCTTCTTGTCTGTGCATCAACAGTTTTAACAATTACTGCACATGCCAATGATGGCCCGCCTTTTGGGTCAGGTAAAGAGCCAGGGACAACAACTGAATAAGCAGGAACTTCGCCGCGTGTAAATTCGCCAGTTTCGCGGTTTACAATTTTGGTTGATGCACCAAGGAAAACGCCCATTGAAATTACCGCGCCTTCACGAACAATAACACCTTCGGCAACTTCGGAACGTGCGCCGATGAAAACATTATCTTCAATAATAACTGGCCCTGCTTGCAATGGTTCAAGAACGCCGCCAATTCCTGTGCCGCCAGAGATGTGAACATTCGCCCCAATTTGCGCGCAAGAGCCAACAGTTGCCCATGTATCAATCATGGTTTTTTCACCAACATAAGCGCCAATATTTACAAAAGATGGCATTAAAACCACATCTTTGGCAATGAATGAACCACGGCGAACCACGGCGCCTGGAACCATTCTAAAGCCTGCATCGCGGAAATTATGCTCTTGCCAACGCGCAGTTTTTAATGGAACTTTATCAAATGCACGACCCGCATTTTGAACAAGTCGCGGGTTTGCTTCTGGATCGATAACGAAATTATCATTTAGTCGAAATGATAATAAAACCGCCTTTTTAAGCCATTGATGAACAACCCAATCATTGCCCTCTTTTGATGCAACACGCAAAGCACCCTTATCAAGCGCATCAAGCGCATAATCAACCGCATCACGAATTTCACCTGAAGTTTTAGTATTAACTTCGGCGCGTGCTTCCCATGCATTATCAATAATGGTTTGAATTTGGGTAAAGTCAGTCATTTAAAAATTCCTAGTTTGCGGCCTCTATTACCGTTTCGATAAATTGTGTCAAATTATTTGTGTTAAAATCTATATGTTCTTGCTGCGCGTCTTTTTCACCCGCTGGCGCGTGGCCTTTAGGTTCATCATGCCAGATTTTATCCGACCAAACCAAAATTGTGGCAAAGCCCAATTGTTTAGCGGTAACAAGATTTTTTGATAAATCTTCAACCATGACCGATTGCGCCGCATCAATATCATGCAAATTCAGAAGTGTATCAAAAGCTTCTTTATGTGGTTTTGGTGTGAAATTTGTGCCTGCTATGTCGATAATATCGTGAAAAATTCCTTCAAGGCCCATTGCCGCAATCGCATTTTCTGCATGGCGTTTTGAACCATTGGTGAAAACAATTTTTCGCGCAGGTAATTTTTCTAAAGCGGCACGAAGCGGCATATTTGGCTCTATCGTCGAATAATCAATATCATGCACATGATGAAGATAATCATGCGGGTCAATTTCGTGATGTTTCATAAGGCCGTTTAAAGTTGTGCCATATTCAACATAATAATGTTTTTGAATTGCGCGGGCTTCATCCTTTGGCAAATTTAGAAAATTCGCCACATATTCATTCATTTTAACTTGAATTTGCGGAAATAAATCACATTCGGCGGGATAAAGCGTATTATCTAAATCAAATACCCAATCTTTGGCATTATAAAGCGCGGATAGGTTTTTCATTTAGGCATTTTTCTTAATCAAAGTGCCCGAACCTGCATCGGTGAATAATTCGTTCAAGATTGCATGTTCTTGGCGACCGTCAAGAATAACAACCGCTTCAACGCCTGCTTCGATTGCCGCGATTGCGGTTTCAAGTTTTGGTATCATCCCGCCATTGGCAACACCTGTTGCGATTAATTCTTGTGCGCGTTTTACATCCATTTCGCGGATTAATTCTTTATTCTCGTCCAAAACACCTTGAATATCGGTCAATAGTAAGAAACGTTTGGCGCGTAATTTTCCCGCCAATGCGCCCGCCGCAGTATCGGCATTTATATTGAAAGTTTCACCATCATTCGAAACCCCAATTGGCGCAACCACAGGAACATAATCATGGTCAGCACGAATAAGACTTTCAACCAATTGCGCGTCAACTTCGGTTGGGTCGCCCACATAGCCCAAATCAACCACTTGCTCTATATTACTATCTGGGTCTTTTTTGGTGCGCACAACTTTTTCAACCGTGAAAAGACGCGCATCTTTGCCAGATAGGCCGACACCACGCACATCTGCTTCGCGACCTGCCATTGTCACCAAATGCGCAAGTTGCTTATTAACTGCGCCCGATAAAACCATTTCGGCAATTTCCATTGTCGCATCATCAGTAACACGAAGGCCATCAATGAAACGGCTTTCAACACCCGCGCGTTTTAGCATTGCCGAAATTTGCGGCCCGCCGCCATGAACAACAACGGGATGGATGCCAACTAATTTCAAAAGCACAATATCGGCGGCAAATTTCTTGGCACTATCTTCATCACCCATTGCGTGGCCACCATATTTTACAACCACAGTTTCGCGATCATAAATTTGGATGAAAGGCAATGCTTCTGCCAATGTTTTTGCGGTATCTAATGGATTTGAAGTATTATTAATGCTCATGATGCGCCCATCTAAACCAAAAGCTACAAAATTCAAATAAAAATTATAAAAAAATACCTTATAGTTACAGAAACAGTCGCATTTTCGGGTGTTTTGAACGGCAAATTTGGCTTTCAATTTATTGTATGTGTCATATAAGGTCATTAATAATTGATTTGCATCAAAATGAATTTTTGAATTAATAAGTGGGAGCA
Organism: Pseudomonadota bacterium; assembly: GCA_020161405.1. Classification (GTDB taxonomy): domain Bacteria; phylum Pseudomonadota; class Alphaproteobacteria; order Caulobacterales; family Aquidulcibacteraceae; genus Pseudaquidulcibacter. The sequence continues at coordinate 290,093 of JAIUOD010000005.1, forward strand.
TAAAATGGCTGGTAAGAAGAAATCTGGAAGTGATATTGTCGAAAATGCGGTTGAAAAAACCACTGAAGTTGCTGGTGCTGGTGTTGATGCAGCAAAGGGTGCATTGGGCGCAGTTGGCGGCGCAATTGGCGGCCTTAGCAAAAAAGCCAAAAAAGCGGCAAGTGATGCAGTTGACAAAGTAACAGATGTTGCTGGCGATGTTGCCGAAAATGCAAAAGAAGCCGCAGATGGCGTTGCAAAAAAAGCAAAGAAAGCCGCGGGCGGCGCAGTAAGTAAAGCAAAAAAAATTGCCGCTGATGCAGGTGATATGGTTGAAGGCGCAGTTGATAAAGTTAGCGATGTTGCAGGTGACGCAGTTGATGCCGCAAAAGGCGCCGCAAGCAAAGTAACTGAAGTTGCGGGCGATGCCGTTGATGCCGCAAAAGACCTTGCAACTGGTGTTGCTGATAAAGTTGGCGATGTTGCAGGTGATGCGGTTGATGCCGCAAAAGATCTTGGCAAAAATGTTGGCGGCGCAGCGCTTGGCGCTGGCGCGGCGGTTTTGGGCGGCGCGGCGGCGCTTGCTGGTGGTCTTGGCAAAAGCGTTAAAGACGTTGCGGCAAAAACAGGTGAAGTAGCCGGTGAAGCGGTTGGCCTTGTTGGTGAAACTGCAAAAGGTGCAGCAGGTGTTGTCGGTCATGTTGCAGAAGAAGCCGTTGACGCAGCAAAAGGCGCGGTAGGTGCTGTTGGTAATGCAGCAAGTGATGCGGTTGATGCAGTTACTGGCAAAAAAGCGGGTGGCTTCTTACCTATGTTGGCAATGATTGGTATTGGCGCATTAGTTGTTTATGGCATCACGCAATTTAGGGGCAAAGCACCACAAACACAGCCTGCGGCGGTTGCAAGTGCTGCTGCACCTGCATGGCTTGGCGCTATTGGCGATAAATTAAAGGCAGGCTTCCCTTGGTTATCACTAAGCAATAATGGCAATACAATTGTTGCAAGTGGGGAAGCGGCTGATAAAAATGCAAAAGATGCAGCATTAGCTGAGCTTGCAATGGCAATTGATGCATCAGAAGGCAAAGGCGCTAACCTTGTTGATAATATTAGCGTTAAAGGTTCAACCGAAACCCCTGTTGGTGCGGCATTGGCAAAATTGGGTGCAAACCCTGATGCGGCGGCTTGTACTACTGCATTCACTGAAACAATGAATGGTCGCACAATTAATTTTGCAACTGGCAAAGCGATTATCAATTCTGATTCATCATCATTATTAAGCGCGCTTACTGGTATCGCATCTGCGTGTAAAACACATAAGATTGAAGTTGCTGGTCACACTGATGCGCAAGGCGATGCAGTAGCAAATAAAGCACTTTCGCAATCACGTGCTGATGCGGTTAAAAAATTCTGGACCGATAAAGGCGTTCCTGCTGAAGGCTTAAGTGCGGTTGGTTATGGTTCTGATAAATTGCTTGATACTTCTGGTACAAAAGAAGCGGATGCAAAAAATCGCCGCGTTGAATTTAAAGTTCACGACTAATAAAATCTGAATCTAATTCAAAAAAGCCGCCCATTTTTTAGTGGGCGGCTTTTATATTGCGTTGCAATATAAATTGTTCGGTATTATTGAAGTAATATGAAAGCCCTTTTATGCGAAACAATTGGCCCCGCTGAGAATTTGGTTCTTCGTGAATTGGAAATTCCAAAACCTTCAAGCAATCAGGTTTTAATAAAAATCCATTGCACTGGTATAAATTATCGTGATTGCCTAATTATCGAGGATAAATACCAATTCAAAGGACAAAGACCATTTGCACCATGCGGTGAAATCGCGGGTGAAATTGTTGAAATCGGGTCAGATGTAACCCAATTTTCAATCGGCGATAAAGTATATGGCGAACTTACCTTTGGCGGGCTTTGCGAATATATCGCTACGGATTGTACGAATATTGAAAAAATTCCCGATGGCATAAATTATGAAAATGCCATTGCAATGCTTATAAATTATGGCACTTCACTTTATTCGTTAAAACAACGTGCAAAAATAAAAAAAGGCGAAAAATTACTGGTTTTGGGGGCAAGTGGCGGGGTTGGTATTGCCGCACTACAATTAGGTAAAGCGCTTGGTGCAATAACCTATGGCGCGGTTTCAAGTGAAGATAAGGCAAAAATAGCATTTGAAAATGGTGCAGACGAAGTTTTCATATATCCCAAAGAAATTGAAACCCAAGAAGAAAAAATCAAACTAAAAGAAGATTTCAAAAAACTTGCGGGCAATGGTGGTTTTGATGTGATTTATGACGCAATTGGCGGCAATTATTCCGAAGCCGCGCTACGTTCAATTGGATGGAATGGGCGGTTTTTAGTTATTGGTTTCCCATCAGGAATTCCAAAAATTCCACTTAATTTATTACTTGTAAAAGGGTGCGAAATTTCAGGTGTATTCTTCACGGAATTTAAAGCGCGACAGCCCAAAGAATATGATGAAAATATCAAACAATTGGTTGAATTATTATCAAATGGCTCAATAAAACCATTAATAAGCCAAAAATACAGGCTCGAAGATGGCGCAAAGGCAATTATGGCAATTAAAAACCGCCAAATTGTTGGAAAGATTATTATAAATAATGAAATTATCTAAATTAACACCCAATGCGCAAGGTGCGTTTTGGACGTTTTTGTCTGCAATATTTTTCGTTGCCATGACGGTTTTTGTGCGCCAATTGGGTAAGAATACATCGGTTCCAACAATGATTTTTTGGCGTGCATTGGCAGGGCTTGTGGCATCCATTCCGCTTGTAATTGGAAAGCCCGCGTCAATCTGGAAAATTTCGCGCCCTTTGCCATTTTTGTTTCGTGTTTCAACTTCGGCGGCGGCATTCTTCGCATCATTTTACGCATTCGCAAATTTACCGATTGCCCAAGCCCAATCAATAAGTTTTTCAAGAACACTTTTTATAACTGTTTTGGCGGTTATATTTTTGGGCGAAAAAGTTGCATGGCGTAGATGGTCGGCGGTTTTTATAGGTTTTGTTGGCGTTCTTTTAATGTCGCGTGCCGAAAATTCAGTTTTTAATCTTGCCACAATTTCGGCGATTGGCGCGGCGGCACTTTATGCGCTTTCGATAATCATGATTAAAGAGCTTACCAAAGATCATGATCCTGCAACTTTGGTTATGTATGCCAATATTTTTACAACTTTGGTTGGCTTGCCATTCTTCTTTTTAGGTGGTGCAACACCCGATATGACGCTAATGATAATACTTTTAATAATGGGTTTTTGCGGTGTTGGTGCGCAAATTTGTTATGTTAAAGCGCTTTCTATTGGTGATGCATCAGTAATGGGAATTGTTGATTATTCACGCTTGCCAATGTCTGCTTTGGCGGGTTTTATTGTGTTTCATGAAACACTTGATAATATAACATTATTGGGCGCGGCTTTGGTAATTGGGGCAACAATTTATATTATATTACGTGAAGCAAAACTGGCGCAAAACAAACCAATTAATGAGTAAGAAATGACTTTTAAAATCACAACCATAACTTTAACCCCCGATGCATGGCCGGGTGCGCTTGGTGTGTCCTTGCTTGGAAGTGGACTTAAGGATGGGCGCTGGTCACTTGAAACAATTGATTTGCGTGAATTTGGTTATGGCAAACACAATATGGTTGATGACACTTGCGCAGGTGGTGGCGCGGGTATGGTTATAAAGCCCGATGTTGCAATTAATGCGGTAAAATCTGTTAATATTGGCAATCGTCCGATTATTTATCTTACCCCGCGCGGTAAGCCACTTAATCAAAAAAAAGTGCGCGAATTATCAAAAGCTGATGGTTTGGTGCTTTTTTGTGGGCGTTTTGAAGGACTAGATCAACGGGCAATTGATATTTTAGAAATGGACGAAATTTCAGTTGGTGATTTCGTTCTTATGGGCGGTGACATTGCCGCCCAGGCAATGTGCGAGGCGGTTTTGCGCCTTATTGATGGTATGATGGGCAAGGCCGAAAGCCATGAAAATGAAAGTTTTGAAAACGGCCTTTTAGAACACCCACTTTATACAAGGCCACGCGAAATCGAAGGACATCAAATTCCCGAAGTTTTATTATCAGGAAATCACGCCGCAATCGAAAAATGGAAAATTCAAAAAAGTGAAGAAGTAACAAGGGAAAGACGCCCAGATCTTTGGGAAAAATACAAACAATCTGATTAAAATTTTGCAATTATCAGTAAAGGGGTGGAAAGTTGGAAAAACGCTGTTAATTTCCGTCAAGGTAACTGGGGGATATTAATGCGCAAAAAAACTAAACTATTTTATTCTACGCTATGTTCTTGTGTTTTTATGGCAAATTTTGCCATAGCTGCGCCAAAAACTTTTAAAAACATACCACAAGGCAAGTTACCCGAAACAATTTCCCCAATTTCATATAAAATTGATATGACAATCATCCCTGAAAAAGAAACTTTTTCAGGTCACACACAAATAAATGCAAAACTTAAAAGCCCAAGCAAATATATTTATATGCATGGGCGCGACCTTAGCTTTAGTTCGGCAAAAGCAATAGTTTCAGGCAAAGAATATATTGGCAAAGTTTCAATTGTTGATGCAACTGGCGTTATTCGTCTTGATTTTAATAGTGTTTTACCAAGGGGTGAAATCAAACTTGTTTTTGATTATACCGCATCTTTCACCGAAGATGCCGCAGGGCTTCACCGTGTAAAAGTTGGTGATGATTATTATGCATGGACGCAATTTGAATCAATTGATGCGCGTGATGCATTCCCATCATTTGACGAACCAGGTTTTAAAATCCCATTTGATATAAGTATTGCCACAAAAAAAGGCTTTATGACTATATCAAATTCACCTGAAACAAAAACCCAAGAAGAAGGTGATTTGGTGCGTCATTATTTTGAAACCACCAAGCCATTACCAACTTATTTGGTCGCCTTTGCGGTTGGCCCATTTGTTAGCGCATCAAGCATTGTTCCCCCAACACCACAGCGTTCAAAACCATTGCCAATTCGTGTGATTGCGACAAAGCCTAATAAAGACAAATTAGATTATGTTCTTGCCGAAACGCCGCGTATCGTCACCCTTCTTGAGGATTATTTTAACGAACCATTCCCATACCCAAAGCTTGACCAAATTGGCTCACCAATCATGCCAGGGGCAATGGAAAATGCGGGGGCCGATATTTATAATGATTCAATAATCCTTTTAGATAAAAATGCCCCAACATCGCAAAAGCAAGATTTTGGCATGATTGTTTCACATGAATTATCGCATCAATGGTTTGGCGATTATGTAACGCCAAAATGGTGGGATGATATTTGGCTTAATGAAAGTTTTGCCAATTGGATGGGCTTTAAAATCGGCAATGAATGGCGCCCCGAATTAAATATTGGCGTTGGCGCAATTGATGAAGCCTTTAGCGCAATGAAAATAGATTCATTAAAAGCAGGCCGCCCAATCCATGAAAAAATTAAATATAATAAAGATATTGATCAAGCCTTTGATGAAATAACTTATGGCAAGGGCGGACAAGTTGTTTCAATGATTGCATCTTATATGGGTGATGAGAAATTCCGCGATGGTGTAAGACTTCATATGAAACGTCATCCGCATGGCAATGCATCAACCAATGAATTTTTTGCAACCCTTGGGGATGCCGCGGGTGACAAACATATTCTGAAATCACTTAAAAGCTTTGTGGATCAACAAGGCGTTCCAATTATTGATATTAAGCGCAAAAATAATGAATTTATCGCCACTCAATCGCGATATTCACTTTATGGTACAAAATTAAAAGCGCAAAAATGGGAAATTCCTTTTTGCGTGCGCCAAAATGAAAATAAGAATTGCATAATGCTTGGTGATAAAGCGCAAAAACTGAATCTCAAAAATGATGTTTTTGTGCCAAATGCCGATGGCCTTGGATATTATCGTTATAATCTTGAAGAAGCTGATTGGCGAAATCTTATTAATGTATCTAATGATATAAAGCCTGGTGAAGCATTGGCAATGCTTGATAGTTTGTGGGCAAATTTTCAAGCAGGAAGAAATAATTTCGGGGATTTATTACTTGCTGCACAAAAACTTGCGGATAATAAAAATTCAAATGTCGCCCTTAATAGTGCGTATCGCCTTTCAGGCTTAAGCCAAAAAGGCTTTATAAATAATTCTTCAAAAGGTGAATATCAAAAATTTATTCGCAATACATATGGGCCAAAATTAAATAAAATCGGAAGTGAAATATCACTTGGAAAATATTCAAATGATGACCCTGACTTGCAAAAATTACGCGCCCAATTAATCGCCCTTGTTGCCGATGATGGCGATGATAAAGAATTAAGAAACAATCTTAAAAAAGGCGCTTTGGAATTTTTGTCGGGTAATGAAAATGCACTTGACCCAAGCATTGCCAATATTGCCATGAGTATTTTGGGGCAAGAAGGCGGCCTTGAAACAACAAAAACCCTTTTTGAAAAAATGAAAAATTCAAATGATACGGTTCAAAGAGGTTATTATTTATCTGGCCTTGTTAGTGGTGGTAAAGAAAATACGAAATTTTTAATTGATAATTTCAATGATGAAAAATTACGCGCCTCTGATAAATTGGCAATTCTAAATGGGCTTATGAATAATTTGGATACGCGCGATTTTACCTATGAATGGTACAAGGTGAATTTCAATAAATTATCAAGCTCGATCGGTATTTTTTCGGCAAGTTCATTAACGCAAATGCCGGCAAATTTTTGTTCGGTTGCAAAAGCTGATGAACTTGAAAAATTATTGCGCCAAAAAGTTATTGCCGCAGGGCGCGGTGAACTAGGATTTGATAGAATGATTGAAAACGTCAAATCATGCGGAAAATTAAAAGAATTGCAGCAAGAAAAAGTAAATGCAGGCCTTATAAAAGCTTCCTATTAAAGATAAATCTCAAACGGGCCAATCGTCTTAGGTTCAAGTTTTTGACCATTATAAAGTTTTGAAAATGGCGCGCTTAGCATATCGGCATTTGATGTCTTAAAATGCGGTGCACCAAAATTTTCAATATTTTTGGCAAGCTCTTTTAAGGCGTCGGCATCTTGCTCGATAACTTTGAATAAAAATAGGCGAACTAAAATTTCTTTAAGCCATAAAGGCCCGCGATATTTTGCCATTGAAAAACGCACCATAGAGCGCATTCGATTTTCAGTTTCAGGGACAAACCAAATTGTAACACAATGTTGCAATCCTTTTTGTCCTTCCCACCTACCTTGGAAGCAAATTGGTGGGTAATAATGACCAATTGATTTGGTTCTTTTGCCTTCTAAAAACCTACTCATGGCGCCAAAATCGGCATCTTGAATGTAGGTTGCGGCGAGTTTGTTTTCCGACAATTCAATAGTTTGCAAAACCTTTTGGCGTTTTGTTTTGTTTCTTATAAAACCATCATGGATAAAATTAGTGTGAAATGGGTCAAGCACATTATCAAGTGCATCAAAAACCCGCGCTTTGGATGGCTTTAATTCCCACCAAAAAGAATCAAATTCTTCATCATCTGGCATTTGTGGAAAATCAAAACTTGGGCGTGAATTATCAAGGCGCACAAAAACCGCACCCCATTTGATTTGTACTTCTAATGTTTCAAGCGAAAATTTGCTTAAATCACATTTTCCAATTCCAGGGATATTGCGGCATTTACCATTTTCAAACTCCCAACCATGATAGGGGCAAACCAAAGCATTATTTTCAATCCTGCCGTTTGATAATGGATAATTGCGATGCGGGCATCTATCAAGTGCGGCCATTATTTCATTATTTTGGCGCCAAATTACAATTGGCTTGCCACCAATCATTCGCCTTATCGGTTTATTTTTAAGGCTTTTAAGGGTTATAAGCGGAATAAAGCAACTTTCCAATTGAGACGGATAACTCATTTATTCGCTGCCTTTAAAATTTCATTTTCAAAAGAACGAAGCACTTTGGCAATCATTGAATAACCAAAACGCCGCCATGAAGGTAAATGATCATCAATAACCAAAATATATTCCATCATCGCAATTGCGCCACGGTTTTTTTTAAAAATTGGTGCGCCTGCCGAATGATTAAGCGCAAGTTTGGCCTTCATCGCAATCATTGGCGCAACGCACATTATGGCGCGATAAAGCGGGATAGATGAATTTTTATCATAACCAAGAATAGGGCAAGCAAGTACATTATCGCTTTTTTGCGTGGCACAAAATGCCAAAACTTTACCACTTTTTGAGTGAATTACATGAAAACGCAAAACATCTGATTCAATTAAATCACGCAAATATTCAATGGAATAATCGGGATTATGTAATGAATATTTTTGCAAATATAAATCATCATATAATTCTTTACACCGTGCCAAAACATCATCGGGAATTGATTTTGTGTAATTTTTTAATTCAATGTCATTATCTTCGAAAATTTTTAAATCGGCCTTTGTATCTGTACGTGAATACCATTGTTCTTCAACATCATTCATAACAAAAATAACGCGTGATGGGATAAGGCGGAATTTATTTTCGCGCCCACGAAAATTCATACTATTTATCGAACGAATTATTATTGCATGTTTTGGAAATTGCGCTTTAAGGCTTTCGGTATTTTTTAGAACCCGCGCAATATCACCCTTATTGTAAATTGTGGTCGAAAAGCCAAAATGCGATGGGTAAATGGCCTCATTAATTTGAAATAATTTACCAAAGCCTTGAAAACAAAAACTAAGAGCTGAAAATAAAAAGCCTTTAAACCCCATTTTTTCGCGTGCAATTTCTTCACGAAGCATGGGGCCAAGTGCAATTGTTTGCGATAATGTCCAAGTCTTAGTGCCTTTTTGTGGCACGGCAATCGCAAAATTACGTGTTCCAAGTTTTGAAACTTTAAAAGTTAGATTTGCGTTTTTAATTGGTTTCAAGGTCAAAATTACATTCAATATCGTGGGTTAAAAACTGTGAAAGGCTTTGCTGCTTTATAATTGCGTGTAAACTATGTCTAATCATATCTAATAATGCCAAAATATTGCGTTTTTCGTAAACATTTTTTGCATTTTGAATATCTTCTAGCAGTTTTTTTATTTTACCCCTTTTTATTGCCAATGGTATGCCTAAAAACATCATTGCCAAACCAATATATTTTGCGCTTGATTTAATTGTGATTTTTTTGTTTTCAATGATTGCTTTTATAATTTCAAAATCATCATCAATTAGCAAATGAAGCCCCGAACTTGCACGCGGATTGCATTCAATAAGATAAAGATTTCCATCATTTGCAATGCGCAAATCACATGAAATTTGCCCAGTATAATTTGATTTTTGCACAATTTTAGCGGCAATTGCCAATGCTTTGGCATTTGTCTTTTCATCACAAGGCGCAAAATAAAAACTTGCCCCACCTTTAGTGCGCCAATCGGATGAATAAGATGAAAAGGCACAAATCGCGCCATTTTTCGCGATTGCATAGAATGAAATATCAATGCCCTTTATATATTCTTGGGCAATGATTGGGTTTTGCGAATTTTGTTTGGGTAAAGATTTTGGGCGAATAAAAACATTTTCGCCAAAGCGTGAAAACTCATTTTTGAAAACTAATTCATTGGGGCTTTCATCGCCGCGCATTATCCATGTTTTTGGCACATTTAAACCAATTGATTTAGCAAATTCAATGAAGCGTAATTTGGAATGAAGCATCATTAATATTGATAAATCAGGAGCAAAAAGCGGGATATTATGTGATTTTGCAAGTTTGGCGAAATGAAAAACTTCCTCATTCATCGCAATTATTATATCGGGCTTAAATTCACTATTTATCGCCAAAATATCAGCGCAGAATTTTTCATAATTTAATGCTGGCGCATCATAAATATGAAATTTTTCACAAAGGCCGTCGAAAACTAGAGGTTTGAAAGTATCGGCGGCGCGAAATTCAATTTCATGAAATTTAAAAGCACGCGCCAAATCCATTGCAACAGGGCTTCGTGCGCCACATAAAAGCACTTTCATGGTCGCCACCTAATATGCCGTCGTTTTGGGAAATCTAATTGGCGATTATAGGGTTTACGTATGAATTTAAGCCCCAAAAATGAAAGCGCATTTTCAATTATTTCATAATCATTTTCTTGTTCACAATAAATTTCTATATTTTCTTTGCTGGCGCTTAAAATCCAATCATGTTCGGGGTTTACAAGTGGGGCGATGATATTTTCAATTTCCCACGGAAGATATTCTTTATCTAAATGCCAAATATCAGATTTGCGCCCAATATGTTCAACACATTTAAAACCTGAGCCACAATCACAATTTTTAAAATCTATCATATCATCAAGGCCAAGCTTTATGATTGCTTGGGATTTTCGTTTAAAGTCGCTTATTATCGGCCTATATGCGCCATTTTTTAAATCTTCAAATTCAAAGAAAATATTATCTTCATTAAGATGAAGGTTTCCTTTTTCACATGGTGCACCCAAAAACCCTTCCGTTGCCTGATAAAGGGGTGCAGGATTTATTCCAAGGCGCGAATGAATGAATGTTCGCTCGAAAGAATTCATATTTTCTGCGCCATAGAAAACCCTACTTAGATTTGCCCATTTATAATGCCCCTTGGCAATCGCCAAAAGGATTTGTGTGGGTGCAATTAGAATATCAGGGGCAAAATGCGCGATATTTTTTGCAATTTCTTCACGCTCTAATGAAAGTGGAAAAAACCTAAAATCAATTGCCTTTGGCGTATTATAAAGCGAATTACCCGCACGCAAGCAAAGGGCAATTTTGCGCACTTTCAAAAGCTCTAAAGGTTTAAAAACCTTACCCAAAATCTGCCCTAAATATGATGCACGTTCATAACCATTCGTAAGGAAAAGTCCACGATTTTGCCCAGATGTTCCGGTTGAAAACCCCGCCACTAAATCATTTTTAAGTGCAGATTTTTGACCGTTTTCACTTTGCTGCGCCGCATTTTGTGCATCAATAATTGTGATATTCTCACAATTTAATTCTTCAAAATTGGCGCGAAAAGTTTTTATATCTATTTGGGGAAAATCGTCAAAATTTTGAATATTTTTATAAAAAGGAAACTTAAGTGCAAAATGGGGCAGGTTTTTTAAATATTTTTTTTGCAATTCCTCAATTTGAATGCGCGTTTTTTTTAAATTTTTGCGTGCATTGAAATATGAAATTAAAGTTGCAAGGCGCATTAATGCCCCCAGCGACCATAGGTTTCGACGCAATGTGAAGGTATTATTTCTAACCTATCGCGCGAATTTCTACGAAGAACCGATATTTTATTCAACGTATCCTTATATTTCGGTACATTTCCTAAAAGACCAATGGTAATATTCGGGGGTGGAATATTTTCTTCAACCGCCTTCATCGACCATGCCGCATCACCAATGAAGAAAATTGGTTTATCTTTCGTGCGCGCAATAAGACCCCAATGGCCCTTGCAATGACCGTCTAATTCAACCGCTAATAAAGAATTATCACCCAATAAATCCACGCCCCATAAAAATGGTGCAAATTCATTTGGCAAGGCAATTCTTTCATAATCTTCGTAAAATTTGGCGCGGCATTCAATTCTTGGAGGGATTAGGTCTGATAAAATCCCTGCTTTAGTGCGCGAAAAACGATTGCCGATTTTGGTTTGTTTTAACCCTTCTTTGGCGCAAAATATTTTTGCCAATGGGAAATTGCGTAACCCTGCAATATGGTCACCATGAAAATGGGATATTATTATTGCTTTAATATCATTTGGCGCGAAATTATATTTTTCAAGCGCATTAACAATTGATTGGCTCTCATCATATTGGATTGGGGTTGCCATGCGATATAGGCGTTCGGGAAAGGGTTTGGTCGCTTCTAAAAACGCACTATCATAACCAGTGTCAAAAATAATCGGGCCAAACGTTTCGTGAATCAAAAGGCCAACAAGTGCGGGAAATTCGTGGCAGGCAAGTGAACCACCCTTAATTGTCATAAAGCCAGGGTGCTGGCATGATCCGATTTTAAGAAGTTTCCAATCACATATCATGCCCCACCCCGCAAATTTCTGGCAATTTCAACCGCTGTTTCAAATGCATTATATTGGGGGCTATAGTTTAACTTATCGCGCGCTTTTGCAAGGTCAAAAGTTTGCGAAAAACTAAGGGCGCACAGTGAATATTGTGTCAAAGGTGGTTCGGGATAATTTGGCAAAATCTTGCAAATATTTTCAACCGCACCAATTATAGGCTTTACCAATTCATAATTCAGATTTATGAACTTAACCTCCTTATTCATCGCATTTGCAATATCTTCAATCATGTTTTTAAGTGGCATAGATTGCCCACCCGAAATATTGAAAATTTCACCGCCAATCGCTTCATATTTTTGCGCACAAAGATGAATTGCATTTGCAATATCGCGCACATCACTTGGTTCAATTAGTGCGTTGCCATTATTGAAAAGTGGGAATTTGCCTTTTTCAATTAGCCTTAAAAAACGTGGTAATAATACATTATCATTTGGGCCAATAATTGCGCGTGGGCGAATGATTATGGTTTTAAAATTATCACTATTTTCGCCTTTCACAATTTGTTCCGCCATTGCCTTTGTCTTGGCATAATCATTCATAAAAATTTCTGGTAATGCATCGTTTTCTATAAGGCCAATTTGATTTTTTTCGCGCGCATAAACCGAGGGTGAGGAGATAAAAATAAAGGCGCTAACCCCATTTTCTTTAGATGCATTCAAAAGTTTTTGCGTCGCGCCAACATTAATATCAAAAAAATCCTTATAGCGCCCCCAAGGTGATGAAAGTGCGGCGGCGTGAATTACAAAATCAATATTTTTAAGGCATTTCGCAAAATCAAAATTATTCAAATCTGCTTCAATGAATAGCGCGCCTTTTGCTTTGATTTTTTCACCCGCTTTAAGATTGCGCCCAAGTGCAATTGTTTCAAAACCTTCGAAAACAAATTTTTCAACCAAGGCAAGGCCAAGGCCACCTGTTGCGCCCGTGATTAAAACCCTCATATTCTAATCACCATTGCGCCAATTGAAATGCCCGCAGATGTGCCAAGCATTAAGACATTTGAACCCGTCTTCAACATTCCACTTTTGTGCGCATGATATAAGGCATTTGGTAAAGATGCGGCAATTTGATTGCCAAAAGTGTCAAAAATATCGACCACACGTTCAGGGCGGGTTTTTAAAACATTACGCAAAAATTCAAGGCCAGGGGCGGAAGCCTGATGGGCAATTACAACATCAATCTCATCAAGTGTAACCTGCGCCATTTTAAGGGTTTCGGATAAGGTGCGCGGCAAATATTTGCCAGCCGCACGAAAAATCCCGAATGCATCCATATAAAATTTTGCACCTTCTTTTAAGGCTTCATAACCATCATCAATACGAATTTTTGTACCGCCCGCGCGTAAATGTGCGGTATCAATTCCTGATGAATAGGTTTTGAAATTACTGGCTAAAATAAGGCCGCCATTTTCATCATCATGCGCTTCAACACAAATAGCTGCGGCACCATCGCCAAAAATTGCCGATGCATGGGGCTGTGAATAATCAAGGCCACATGATGCAATGTCTGATGCAAAAATAAGTGCGCGTTTAATCATTCCTGTTGCAATATATTGCGCAGCAATTTCAAAAGCACTTAGGAATGAAAGGCAGGTCATATTAACATCAAAACATTTAATGCCTGATTTTTCCAAACCCAATTCTTTTTGAACAAAAACCGATGTTGAGGGAATTGGTTGTTCCATGACCCCACAGCCACCGATTAAAACATCAAAACTATCCCAATTTGCCATTTTAAGCGCTTCTTCACAGGCGCGCGCCGCCATGAAAGATGTGGTTTCTTGGCGGTTTGCAATTGGGCGTTCGGTGATTGAAAATTTTTCATTGGTCCAACCTAATGATTGATTGAAAAGCGAATCTAATTCAGTTGATTGGCAGCTTTTTTGAGGGCGATAATGGCCAAAGCCTGTTATTTTTGCTTTGATAGGTTTATGCATTTATTCAGTATCCTAAATATATCTTAGAACAGTTTTTTTCTAATGGAAACAATGTTTTTATGCGTTTTGCCTACAAATTATTATTGCTATTAAGCATGCGCCATTGCTGTGGCGTTAGTTCGAATTGTTTTTTAAAGGCACGTGAGAAGGCGGCACTTGAAAGATATCCTGATTTTTGGGAAATTTCAGCAATTGTATAATCAGTAAGGCGCAATAAATATGTGGCACGATCAAGTCGCCAGCATGTTACATAGGCCGCAGGATTATATCCCACAAGTTTTTGAAACCTTTCCGCATAAGCAGAGCGCGACATTCCTGCAACTTTTGCAAGTTCGCTAACAGTCCATTCTTTTTGCGGGTTATCGTGTATCGCACTGATTGATTTTCCAATCCTTGGGTCTAGTGCCCCCATAATCCAGCCTATGCGCGAATTATTTTTTAATGACCAATCGCGAATACATTCAATAAAAACTATATCTAAAAGTCGTGAAATTATTGCTTGGGTTCCTGATATTCTATCGTTTATATCATTGGTCAAAAATGAATATGCCCATTCAAGCATATGCAATAATTTTCCATCCTTATTTTCAACGATAATAAAGGGTGGAAGTATCGATGAAATATGTTTTGCCAAAATCGGGTCAAAATTAAACGTACCGCTTAACCATGTTGCATGGCTTGATTTGCTTTTTGGGGTTTTGCTTTTTGCACTTTTCTTGTCCGAAGAATCACAAATTACGTGTTCGTTTGCGTGTGGGAAAAGGATGAGATCGCCGCGACTAAGTTTAACAATTTCATTTTCGTTATTGTTTGGGTAGTTTATATAAATTTCGCCTTCGGTAACGATGTGAAACCCCCTATATTGCGAATTATATTGCACGTTAAATGGCGACTGATGTTTTTCACTTTTGAAGTAAATTCCTTGCAGCCTAACTACATCCAAAATGGGCGACAAATTATCTCTATTCACATAAAATTTGCCACGCTCATGCTTTTGCGATTCCGTAGTTTGAGCAAATGAATTGAGCGTTTTGGACATTGTTAATTCTCCTATTTATTATATTAATGCAGAAATAAATAAACAAATCAATTTAATTTTCACAGCGTATTATATTTAAATAGTATTTTGAATAAATTTTATATTATCCATGAATAATTGTATTTATGGAATAAACATTTGTGTGATTATTTGATTGAATTTATTTTTCAGTTTTATTTATTTGTTTTTATTTAAAAGAAAGAATTGTTATGGCTAAAAAAATTCTTGTTGTATTAACAACTACAGAAAAATATCCAAATTTAAACCGTGCCACAGGTGTTTGGTTGGGCGAAGTTGTTCACTTTGTTGAAAAAGTACAAGCAGCAGGGTTCCAAGTTGATTATGTAACCCCAAATGGTGGGTACACGCCAATTGATCCACATAGTCTTGCAATGGCTGAAGAAATTGATTGGAAATGGTATCACAATAGAGAATTTATGAACCGCCTTGGCACCACTTTATCAGCTTCAGAAGTGACAGCAGATGATTATTTTGCCATATATTATGTTGGTGGTCATGGTGTAATGTGGGACTTCCCAGATAATAAAGACTTCCAAGAATTGAGCAAAAAAATCTATGAATCTGGTGGCTACGTAACTTCTGTATGTCATGGCGTTGTTGGCTTGTTAAATATCAAACTTTCAGACAGCACGCTTTTGATTGCTGATAAAGAAGTTACAGGTTTTTCAAATGAAGAAGAGCGTCTTGCCGAATTAACGCAATTTGTTCCATTCCTAACTGAAGATGAAATAGTTAAACGCGGCGCAAGATATGTTAAAGCAAGTGCACCATGGGATTCATTTGCCATTGCACACAATAGAGTGATTACAGGACAGAACCCTGCATCTGGTGGCGCTGTTGCTGATTTGCTGATTGAAAAATACAGGGGATAATATTGGGTAAAACTATTCTTATAAGTGGCGGTGCAAGTGGTTTCGGCCGTGGTGTTGCATTTGGGCTTGTAAAGCTTGGATATGATGTGATTATCGGGTGCCAAATTTGGCCCCAAGTCACTGAAGTTCGTGCTGCCTTGGCGGCTGCAAATTTGAATGCAAAAGTTATTAAGCTTGATGTTTTAAATGAAATCGATGTTAAAAATGCAACAAAATATGATGTTGATATCCTTTTTAACAATGCTGGCATAATGGAATCAGGTTCAATGGTAGAGATACCATTGTCTGTCGTACGTTCAGTTTTCGAAACAAATGTTTTTTCGGCTCTTAATTTGGCGCAATTATTTGCAAGAAAAATGATTAAAAAAGGCGGTGGCAGAATTATTTGGACATCATCTGTTGCTGGCTTGGTAAAAGTGCCTTTTGATGGCGCATACGCAGCATCAAAGCATGCAGTAGAGGGAATATGTTCTGCTATGCGTGAAGAATTGGAACCATATGGCGTCCAATTAATCACTGTTAACCCTGGCGCATTTAAAACAGGCTTTAATGACACTGGTATGGAAACTATGGATCAATGGTGGGATCAAGGTGAACGCCTTACAAAACATTGGACAATTAGAGAGCTTACCTCGCAATATGACCCACAAATCATGATTGATGAGATTATTTCTATTGTTCAAGATGCCAATCCACATTATCGCAATGTAAGACCCAAGCAAGTTGAAGATATGGTTAAAGAACAACAATCAGAAGTTTGGAACTTAAAAGTATAAAATTGACGGGGCGTATTGCCCCGTCAAATGCTTATTTTGAATTAGCAAACCCAATTAAGGCGCGCTTTGTAAGATATGTTCACGGCCATGTTGGCGCTGCAAATCTTGCGATTTCCGATATTCGCATTTTTGGCAATGCGGGTGGAAAGATTGTAAAACCTCCTAAAGATTTGGTCGTTAAACGCGATACAGATGAGCGAAACGCCTTTGTAACATGGCAAAAAGTAAAGGGTGCAGTGGGTTATAATATTCGTTGGGGTATAAAACCTGATAGGCTTCATTTAAATTATCAAATCTTTGCCGATGAACCAAATGCAAAAGAAATTCGCGCTTTAAACAAAGGCGTTTCATATTATTTTGCCATCGAAGCCTTTGACGAAAATGGGATTTCAGGGCTTTCAAAAATCATTGAAGTGAAATAATTAATTCCTTTGCTTTTCCTTCAGATTGGCACAGGCAATTTTATTGCCGCCATTACACGCTGTAACCATTAATTTGTCGGCAAATTCTTGATTGCGCGCCACACCAACACCATTGGAATAAAGAATTGCAAGGTTTACACACCCATCACTTGAACCATTTTCACAGGCTTTTTGTGCATAATAAAAGGCGTTTTCAAAATTAACCTGTGTGCCAAGTCCCTTTTTATACAAAAGCGATAAATTGTTACATGCGTCAAAATTTTCGTTATCACAGCCAATTGAATAATGTTTAATTGCGCCTTGATAATCCTGCTTACCGGCTTTGCCATCTTCTTCGATTACGCCTGCATAAAGGCAAGAAATTGCAACGCCATATTGGCATGCAAAATCACTGGCCTTTAAAGAATTTATATAATCTTGTTTTGAATACAAAAATAAACCAAAATTCCCACAACCTGCCACAGATTTTAATTCGCATGCACGTTTCATATATTGGCCGCTTTTTTCAATATCCTGTTTGAAAATGCGCCCATCCTTATACATAAGGCCAATTTCACTACAGCCGTCACCACCCAATAAATCGCATGATTTTTGCGTATAAAGCGCTTCTTTTGGTTTTTCTTCTTCGCCGAAAAAGCCACTTCTATAAACAAGTGCGAGGTTTTCACAGCCCTTTACGGAATCATATTTCACATTCAAATCGCATGATTTTTTGAATAAATCGGTGGCGGTTTTTATATCATTTGTCACGCCATAGCCATTTTGAAAGATCAAACCAAGATTATTGCACGCCGAAGGCAAATTGGCATCACAGGCGATATTTAGATATTTTTTCGCCTGTTCATAATCACTTTGCCCCAAATCGCCATAAAAATACAAATCACCCAAGGCCTCGCATGATTGCTTTTTATCAGCTGCGCATTCAGCAATAAGCGGCTTTTGCGCCTCTTGAAATTTGGATGCATTATATAAATCAAGCCCCACCCCCTGCGCCAAAGCACCAAAAGGCATCAAAACCACCAAAACCAAACCCCAAATCCCGCGCATAAAAACCCTCAAAAATGTTAGCAATCCATAACATAAAATTCTTGCCAAACAAATTTGGCATTTATAAGGCATATTTGGATTGGGGGATAATTGTTTTCAATTCTGCTCCCCAATTATTGGGGAGCTGTCACGAAGTGACTGAGGGGTAAAACGGTTCGGCAAATAGCAATGCTATTGTTTTTGCCTTACGGCAAAGCGGTTTTTGAAAAACCGCTTACCCTTCCGTCTCGCTACGCGAGCCACCTTCCCAATAATTGGGAAGGAGGATGGTTGCATGAATTGAATGCTGTGTTAAAAAAAATGAATGAATAAATTTCGTAATCAACCAATAGCGAAGAAGCTGCGCAAACAAATGTCGCCGCCCGAAGTAATGCTTTGGCTTAGGTTGCGTAAACGCCATGAAGGCCATCCGAATTGGCGCAGGCAATATGCGTATGAAAATTATATTTTTGATTTCTATTGTCCTGCAATTCATTTGATAATCGAGATTGATAGTGAAAGTCATATTATGGGTAATAATCCAGAACGCGATGAAAAACGTGACGAATTTTTAAAATCGCGTGGTTTTGAAATCCATAGGATTTGGGCAAAAGACGTATTAGATAAGCCAGATGAAATTGCAAATAATATTAGAAATTATGCATTTCAAAAATTCAATGCAAAATAATCTGCTCCCCAATTATTGGGGAGCTGTCGCGGAGCGACTGAAGGGTAAAACCTATCAGCAAGTGACAATGCTTTTTTTTTTGCCTAACGGCAAAGCGGTTTTTGAAAACCGCTTACCCTTCCGAGCGCTTCGCGCCCACCCTCCAAATAATTGGGAAGGAGAATCATGTGTCCCACTTGACCTTTCGCCCTTTGTGGGTTAATGGCGCGCTATCTTTATTGGGGTGGGGGAAATCTTGCCTGTTTTAAAGCTTTAAAACTAAATCAGCTATTGAATTGAATATGGCTTTTGCGGATACCGCGCACGTCCCAAGGGGGGCGCGATTTTCGTTGGTTTATATGCATTTATAGCTGCCAAAGTTGCTAAACTCGGGAAACCGAAAATTTTGGATTAATGCCCGAAAGGGTATAAAGGAAAAGAAAAATATGCCTACGATCAACCAATTGATCAGAAAACCGCGCTCTCCACTTGTAGTGCGTAACAAGGTTCCAGCTTTGAAAGGCTGCCCTCAACGTCGTGGCGTTTGCACACGCGTTTATACAACAACTCCGAAAAAACCAAACTCTGCATTGCGTAAAGTTGCTAAAGTTCGTCTTACAACTGGCACAGAGGCGGTTTGCTACATCCCTGGTGAAGGCCACAACCTTCAAGAGCACAGCGTTGTTCTTGTTCGCGGCGGTCGTGTAAAAGATTTGCCGGGTGTTCGTTACCACATTCTTCGCGGTGTTCTTGATACTCAAGGTGTTAAAGACCGTAAACAACGTCGTTCGCATTATGGCGCGAAACGTCCGAAGTAATTTTATTTCTAACTTATAGACACCCCCCGATGATGCCCAAAAAGTTGCAGACTTTTTGGATAAGCTGAAGAGGGAAAAAGGATAAAAAATGTCTCGTCGTCACTCTGCTGAAAAGCGTGAAATTCTTCCAGATCCGAAATTCGGTGATTTGGATGTCACAAAATTGATGAATTATGTAATGTATGAAGGCAAGAAATCAGTTGCCGAAAGCATTATTTATGGTGCCTTTGACCTTTGCGAAAAACGTGCAAAACGCGATTCTATTGCGATTTTCCACGACGCGTTGGACAATGTTTCACCTGCAATCGAAGTTCGTTCACGCCGCGTTGGTGGTGCAACTTACCAGGTTCCAGTTGAAGTTCGCGCTGAACGTCGTAAGGCTTTGGCTTTACGTTGGTTGGTGGGCGCTGCTCGCAAGCGTAATGAGCAAACTATGCAAGAACGTCTTGCTGGTGAATTGCTTGATGCTGCTTCAAATCGTGGCTCTGCAGTCAAAAAACGTGAGGATACTCACAAAATGGCTGAAGCAAACCGCGCATTCTCCCACTATCGTTGGTAATTATAGAAGGTTTGTATCATGGCCCGTACACACGCGGTTGAAGACTATCGCAACTTTGGCATCATGGCTCACATTGATGCCGGTAAAACAACTACTACTGAACGCATTCTTTACTACACTGGTAAATCGCACAAAATTGGTGAGGTGCATGATGGCGCCGCAACTATGGACTGGATGACCCAAGAACAAGAACGCGGTATCACAATCACTTCTGCGGCAACTACTTGCTTCTGGAAAGACAAACGCCTTAACATCATCGACACCCCAGGACACGTTGACTTCACAATCGAAGTTGAGCGTTCTTTGCGCGTTCTTGACGGTGCGGTTTGCGTTCTTGACGGAAACCAAGGTGTTGAGCCGCAAACAGAAACTGTTTGGCGTCAAGCTGACAAATACGACGTTCCACGCGTTGTTTTCGTAAACAAAATGGACAAATTGGGCGCAGATTTCTATATGTGCGTTGACCAAATCGTTACACGTGTTGGCGGTAAACCTGTTTGTTTACAATTGCCTATCGGCGCTGAAAACAATTTCAAAGGTGTTGTTGACTTGGTTGCAATGAAAGCAATTGTTTGGCAAGAAGAATCTTTGGGTGCAAAATTCGACGTGGTTGAAATTCCTGCTGACCTTAAAGATAAAGCTGAAGAATATCGTGAGAAATTGGTTGAAGCGGCTGTTGAAGTTGATGACGCGGCAATGGAAGCTTATTTAGAAGGTAATATCCCTTCTGAAGACGAATTGAAACGCCTTGTTCGCTTGGCAGTTTTCAAACGTGCTTTCCATCCTGTATTCTGCGGTTCTGCGTTCAAAAATAAAGGTGTTCAACCTTTGCTTGATGCGGTTGTTGATTATCTTCCTTCACCGATTGATCGCGGCGAAGTTAAAGGTATCGATTTCAAAACTGAAGAAGAAACTGTTCGTAAACCATCTGATGCTGAACCAATGTCATTGCTTGCGTTCAAAATCATGGACGACCCATTCGTTGGCACAATCACTTTCTGCCGCGTTTATTCAGGCGTTCTTCAAGCAGGTACAACTGTTCTTAACTCATCACGTGATAAAAAAGAGCGTATCGGCCGTATGTTGCTTATGCACTCTAATAACCGTGAAGATATCAAAGAAGCTTATGCTGGCGATATCGTGGCTTTGGCTGGTCTTAAAGAGGTTCGCACTGGTGACACTCTTTGCGATAGCTTGAAACCAGTTATCCTAGAGCGTATGGAATTCCCACAACCGGTTATCGAAATCGCTGTTGAGCCTAAAACTAAAGCTGACCAAGAAAAACTTGGTATCGCGCTTTCTAAATTGGCAGCAGAAGATCCATCATTCCAAGTTTCAACTGACCATGAATCTGGTCAAACCATCCTTAAAGGTATGGGCGAGTTGCACTTGGACATTAAAGTGGACATTCTTAAACGTACTTATAACGTTGATGCAAACATCGGTCAGCCGAAAGTTGCTTACCGTGAGAAAATCAATAAGCTTGCTGAAATTGATTATACTCACAAAAAGCAATCTGGTGGTTCTGGTCAGTTCGCACGTATCAAAGTTATCTTTGAACCAGGTACTCCTGGCGAAGGCTTCCAATTTGAATCTAAAATCGTTGGTGGTGCGGTTCCTAAAGAATATATCCCTGGCGTTATCAAAGGTCTTGAAGGTTCTGTTGACAATGGTCTTTTGGCTGGCTTCCCAGTTATCGACCTTAAAGCAACATTGGTTGACGGCGCTTATCACGACGTTGACTCAAGCGTTCTTGCGTTCGAAATCGCGGCACGTGCTGCATTCCGTGAATTGAAATCTTATGGTGACCCTAAACTTCTTGAGCCTATCATGAAAGTTGAAGTGGTTGTTCCTGAAGAATTCACTGGTTCTGTAATCGGTGACTTGAACTCACGCCGCGGCATGATTCAAGGTCAAGATATGCGCGGAAACGCAAACGTTGTTAATGCGATGGTTCCACTTGCCAACATGTTTGGTTATGTGAACGAACTTCGTGGCTTCACTCAGGGCCGTGCATCATACACAATGCAATTCGACCATTATGAAGAAGTTCCACGCGCAGTTGCAGACGAAGTTTTGAAAAAACTACAAGGTTAATTTATCCCGCGCGGGGCATTCCCCCGCGCGGTAATTATTAAAAATCCTAATTCTATTTTTAAGAGAGATTAAAATGGCTAAAGAGAAATTTGAGCGGACTAAGCCGCATTGTAATATTGGAACAATTGGTCACGTTGACCATGGTAAGACAACATTGACTGCTGCGATTACTATGACATTGGCGAAAGCTGGTGGTGCAAAAGCTATGGCTTATG
>JAIUOD010000002.1 GCA_020161405.1 Pseudomonadota bacterium
GCCTTCATCGGTTCCAATTACGACCAACACGTCGTAAAACATCTTTATCGCGGGGTGGAGCAGCCCGGTAGCTCGTCAGGCTCATAACCTGAAGGCCGCAGGTTCAAATCCTGCCCCCGCACCCAAAAATCCATATATTACAACCATTTCCGACGACGCTATCTCAAGATGGCGCCTTTTTTCTGCCATAATTCGCAGGCACACTTTGGGCGCACTTTTAGGCGCACAATTTAGTTTCTTGCGGGAGGCGGGCTATGGAGGGAGTTAGACATTCAATATTGGCTGGAAAGGTTCAGCTTTTTAAACGCGCAAGAAGCCAATATTGGCAAGCGGACACTTATGTGGGCGGTCAGCGGTTTAAAATTAGCACCAAAGAAGATAGTTTAGCGCGGGCTAAATCTTTTGCCGAAGATTGGTATATGGGGCTGCGTGGTCAATCACATGCGGGCATTCTCAAACCGCGCGAGATCAATTTCGAAAAAGTAGCTAAACAGTTCTTGCTTGAATACGGCACTATTACTGAAGGGCAGCGTAGTGAGAAATGGGTGCGAGGCTATGAGATACGTCTTAGGCTGCATTTAATCCCATTCTTTGGCAAACTCGGTATTTCAGAAGTGACTTCTGGTAAAGTACAGGAATATCGTGTGCTGCGTGCTGGGCAAGCGGGAAGGCAGCCTAGGGCTATTAAGTCTGGTGAAGGTTCAGATGCGGTCAAAGAGGCCTCAAACGTCAAAGTTAAGCCGCCATCACGCTCAACTATTCACGATGAAATAGTGGCACTTCGACAAGTTTTAAAAACTGCCGTGCGCCATGGCTGGTTACAAAGCCTTCCAGATTTATCACCGCCATATAAGACCCAAGGCAAGATAGTTCATCGTGCATGGTTTAGCCCTGCAGAGTATAAGCATTTATATCGAGCGACACGGCAGCATATTAATGACATTGATATACGTTTTAAATGGAATGCCGAGCAATTACATGATTTCGTGCTTTTCATGGGCAATACGGGATTGCGCCCTGACGAAGCTAATAATTTGCAACATCGTGATGTCACAATAGTCAAAGATCGTGCAACTGGTGAGCGCATCTTAGAAATAGAGGTAAGGGGTAAACGCGGCATTGGTTTTTGCAAATCAATGCCTAGTGCGGTTCCTGTCTATGAAAGGTTAAAGTCACGGCCCAAGCCAGCGCCAAAGAAAAGATTACGCAAAGGCGAGGAGCCCGACGCACCAACTTTGCCAAGCCCAAGTGACCTTATTTTCCCCGGCAGTAATTTAAAACTCTTCAATCAAGTATTGGAAAAGTCTGGCCTGAAATTCGATAGGGATGGTCAAGCGCGCACGGCCTATAGTTTGCGGCACACTTATATCTGTCTTCGCCTTATGGCGGGTGCAGACATTTATCAAATCGCCAAAAACTGCAGAACCTCGGTCGAAATGATCGAAAAATTCTATGCAGCCCATATCAAGAATACCCTTGATGCAGGCGCAATCAATGTGAAACCACAAAGAGATATTGGCTTCCACGAAGAAGTCACCGATAACCGTGATGACGAAATCTAAGTGTCAGAACTGACGCGTTCGTCACTCCAAGAGCTAGAATGCCTGCCAGTCTCGCTCCGCCTTTACGGCACAAAAAAACAATCAACCAATCAACTTAGCGTAGCTGCAACTTCGCGACAGCGGAAGCACTTACGCGGATGGACGGTAAAATTCCTACCAGTCTGGCTACTAAGCCCTTTCGGCTTTATTCCGAACTTATAGCAAATTATGGGAACTTGTTCGCCTATTCTCTCAATCAAGCAATTCAATAGCTTTATCTAGAATGAATTCGAGACCCAATTAAATCTTGTTGTCATTTTGAAATGTAGCGTGAGCATCACCCTGACTGGTGAAAGCGCCAAAGTGAATAGTGGATATTCATCGTATCAATCAGCAACGAGTGGCGATTGCTTTTGCGTTTGAGCAAAAAATCGTCCCAAATATCTCCAATCCCAGCCACCGAATAAACTAACTGAATATGGCGACCTTCGCATCTGCCACTCCCTAATGCCTTCAAGCATAAACGTTGCGGGGAAGAGTCGTGTGAAAAAGTGGAAACCGGTTTTTCACATTAAACGACGCGTCATCAAAAATGCCCCGTGCGTTGAAGGCGTGAGTTGCCGCTGCCCTTTGTCTTCATCAGTCGCGCAATCATGCGGGCTGAAGATAAGGAGACTTAAAATGGGACTAGATATGTATGCTGTATCACTTGCAAAAGACGAAAATCGTCCAGCAACTGATTTCAAATTAGACGAAGATAAATACACCGACCTTCACTATTGGCGCAAACACCCAAATCTTCACGGCTGGATGCAAGACCTATATTTCCAAAATGGCGGCGAAAATGAAGATTTCAATGTAGCGACAGTTCTTTTAACCGAGCAAGACATTAATCGTCTTGAAGAAGATATTAAGGCGAAAGACCTTCCCGAAACAAGCGGCTTCTTCTTCGGTGAAACCACAGGCGAAGAGCTTGAAGATGACCTCGAATTCATAGCCAAAGCGCGCCAAGCCTTCGCCCAAGGTCGGCAGGTAGCCTATTACGCTTGGTGGTGAAGCATAACTATACCGAAATACTAGGCCAGCTCGAAACGTTAGCAAATGCTGAGAATTTGGGCTGGCAGAATATTCTTTGTAAATGATTAAATCGCAAAAATAATCTATTTTTTTGATTGCTTGTAGATTTAAGGCCTCTTTGGATAGCAAGCTGAACACTTTGAGCCCAAGATTTTAATGCATTGGATTTACCCTTTTTACCTGGCGCAATGCTAGTCTTGGGCATCGGGTTGATTCTTAATAAGTAAATCCAATCAAATTGGAGCGAGGCTCTTGATTGTTAGGAAGTAGAACAATTTAATATAGCGCAATTATTTCAGATTGACTAACAATATATGAATAGATTATTCCTAAAAGTAGAGTGATATGAAAGAATATCAAGAAGCATTATTTGGCTTTCACCCTTCGCTACCTGATTTGAGTGTCGGGGAAATTTATATCGAAAAACTGAAAGAATTTGACGACAATATTTTGTTGGTCAACGGTTACGATAGACGAATGGGAGACTGGATTTATGCGCCACAAAGTCAAACGTATTTGATGGGACACGGCATTGTCACTAATCCCTACCCTTCGCGCGTTTTTTCTTTGCCGAAAACCCACAAAATTTTTAATCCACATGCTGAAAATTCTGAGCATTTAAGGTTCACAATTTGGGTGTTATCGTTTTTTTCTGGCCTGCGGCTAACGACAACCGAAGCGGGTTTCGTAGACGCGACACCAATAAAAGCAGGAAAGCTAGTTGATTTCGTTTTGATCGATTCCAATTATGCCAACGCTATAGATATTTCTGAAAAATTTAGGGAGGCAAATAGCCATATATCAAAAAGACTTCGGCTTGTGGAGGCTATAATTCATTCGTTATTCTTAGGACAAAATCCTTTGCAACTTCAGTTTGAGAGTTTTCTGACATTATATTATGCGCTAGATGCATGCTTTGCTCTTGAAAACACATATTCACCTTTGCAATCCAAAATAGGACATGGTCGTCGCATATCGTTCATGTGTGAAAAATATGGCATTGAAATACCAGAATGGGCGCAATTTATTTCAACATTGCGAAACAGCGCTAGTCACGAAGCTATATTTATGGACGAACCTTTGGGCTTCGCATTGCATGGAATTGGGTCAAGTCAAGATTTAATTCTCGAAATGAAAGCTATGATTTGCCGTCTGCTGGTGGCATTATTGAATGTGAAAGACGAAACTTATATTTGTTCATCACTAAATACTCGTCAAATTCAAGGATTAAAATTAGGTTTATAGGATTTGAATTTCAAAAATCAGATATTTTATCGTCAACGGAAGTTGTTGTAATAGTTATTACAAAACGTAGCAGTCTGAAGGTTGCCTCTATTGCCTTGGCAAAAATCGAGTATTTGATCAAATGTTTTATCAGCAACAACACGTTCCGAAAAGTTTAGAACCTCGTACCCAGTTAAATTTGCATAATTAGCCGCTGCTAGCTTTTCCACTTTGTAAGTAATGTCAAAATATGGAATTGAAACGACATTACCTAAATTGTCCTTAAATGGACCATTTATTTTAAATTTTACGTATTTTGTGTTAGGTGCTAAGTCAGATTTTTTTGCTAAATTTGCCCCAAATTGGCCTATTGCTTTACCCGAATTTTCGAGAACTTCATTTACGTTGTCTCCACCATAAATTTCGAGATTGAATGTTGCCGTCCCTTGAGAATTACTAACCGCGCTTAAACCTGGCACTGTCAAGCTGGTGTCATCGGACTTTCCAATAAGTTGGTTATTTCCGTCGCTTTGGTTAGAAGGCTTAGAGCAAGACTGTATTGATAGCATTACAACGGTTGCTAAAATAAGCAGAGATATTGAAATATTCTTATTATTTTTCATTGATTTGCTCCGAAATGTAAACCTTAGTATCATAAGCTTCTTAAAATTCAATTGTATATAATCACAAATAAATACTTCTTACGTAAATGCGATAAGCAATTTTTTAATTCCTAGGTCTAAGGTAAAAATTGATTTTTATCTTTGCAATTGAAATATTGAATTTGGTATCCAGGTCAATCTATTTACATTTGGTGAAAGAAATCGTGAATTAATGGTTTGGTATTGAGCCAGTAGGTCGATTTGGTGAATTCCGTTACCTGTTCACATCTCCCTCTTTCGCATGCCGAACCCATAGTTTTGGGTGATGGGTGGTCAATGGGGCTGCCCGCTCCATTCGTTTCAATCTTTGATTTCCACTCCCGTGTGGCCCATACGCCCTGATAAATCAGGGTGACAGCCCATCTATTCCCCAAACTGTTTTGTGTCCGTCCTCAAGAGAAAAGGAGATGGACATGAAAAATCAATCTAAATCTCAATCTTCAAATCAACGCATTGACGTTTATACTTTAATCACTAACCAAATTATTGCTTCAATTGAAAATGGCGTTGGCGAAGTTCAACTTCCTTGGCATCGCAAAGGCTTTTCAACTGCCCGTCCATTTAATGTTCAATCCACGAAAGCATATAATGGCGTGAATATTCTTGCGCTTTGGATTGCGGCCTACATCCATGGCTTCGAACATGGCATTTGGGGCACATATAAACAATGGCAAGAACGCGGTGGGCAAGTTCGCAAGGGTGAGCAATCATCATTAATCGTTTTCTTCAAAGACATTGATGTCGAAAATGGGAATGGCGAAGAAAATTCACATTATTCAATTGCCCGCGCATCACATGTTTTCAATGTTGCACAAGTTGACGGCTTTGAAGTTGATATTGGCGAACCGCAAATTGATAAAATCATCGCTTGTGAGAAAGCCGAACGCTTTGTTCAAGCTACCAATGCCAATATTACAATTGGTGGGTTGCGCGCATTTTACTCGCCTTCGTCTGATAGCATCACAATGCCTGATCGCCATCGATTTATTGGCACTGAAACTTCAACGCCAACTGAAGGCTGGTATTCAACGCTTTGCCACGAATTAACCCATTGGTCAGGCGCTTCTCATCGTTTAGACCGCGAATTTGGTAAACGCTTTGGCGATAATAAATACGCCATGGAAGAGCTTGTTGCCGAACTTGGTGCTGCCTTCCTATGTTCAAAACTCGGAATTTCAATCGTGCCGCGTGATGACCATGCTTCATATATCAATAATTGGCTTCAAGTTTTGAAAAATGACCCCAAAGCGATTTTCACGGCTTCTAGCAAAGCCTCAAAGGCCGCAGATTATCTTATCTCATTCCTAAATCAATCAAACCTTTCCGAGGCGGCCTAATGGTCGCCTCTTTTCAATAAACTTTATTATTTCGGAGAGTGTTATGAATAAACCATTTGAAAAATATGAAATATATCAAATTATTTGGCAAAATATCCAAATTGAAATTCGTTATTGTGATTATGTTGCCAAAGTCGATGAAAAAACCACGATTATCCATCTCGAAATTATGAGCTTCACGCGAGAGCCATTACCAATCACTGAAACTGGCTACAAATCCTATTTCACCGCCAAATGCCTTATTGAAGAATTTGGTGGCCCAGTTGAATATGCCAAAATGTGGCTTGATGGCGAAGCCAAGGACAATATCACTTGGCAAAATCATGTTTCCCAATCTCGTCAATTGTCACTTTTTTGAGGGGCGATTGGTGCAATTTAATATCTAATCATTTTGTTCGATTTTCGTCGAATTAAATGCCGCGATGAATTTGGCGGAATCGCCACCGATTGCGTCAAGAATGTCTAATAGTTCAATAACATCTAACCGGCGTTCGCCAGTTTCATATTTCGCGATATAGGATTGTGGTTTGCCCAAAATTTGCGCGAGTTTGGCTTGGGTGAAGCCCGCATTCAGCCTTGCTTCTCTTATCATATCTTGAAAAATGATTTGTTTGGGATTGTTAAGGCTTTTCATATTTTCCGCTTGATATTTCAAGGGAAGGGGTATAATCCCAATTTAGAATAAACCCATTTTGGGATATTTCCTGAGGATTTAATGGAAAATAGCGATATTTTTGCGAATTGTGATTGTTCATTGACGCTTAATGGTGTCGAAATTTCTTTTCAATTACAACAATATGTAATCGATGCACTCATAAAGCAAATGTTCCTACCAGATGGTAAATCGGAAATGCGCGAAATGGCTAATAAGATTGCAGATATATTGCCTCTATGCCTTAGCGCTGAAGATCGACCAAGTTCCAAGGCGCAAATTGAATTGGCGCAAGCTATTGCCGAGGAATTGAAGATAGAAGCTCCAATTGCCGATTTAGTGATTAAATCCAAGTGCGTGAAGTTCATCGAGCAACATTTTGATGATTATTGCAAAAAGGTGCGTTTGGTCAAATTAGTTAGCCGAGCAATATAGCAAATTCCCAAGCATAATTTTCAACGGAAACACAAATGAACCGCCCAAGAAAAGGGCGTGGTTTGGGGTTTTTGGGGATAAGATTGTTTGACGGAAATATTTAGCCGATGTAACTCCTTCGGCTATCAAATCTACTTCATCTTGGTTTTCTAATTTCTTTTCCATTTGCAAAATTGAGGTCGATAGGCGTCGATTATTGGGTGCCATAAATAGCCTTGTATCTTCAAATTAAATAGCGATTTGGGATTGGCTATATATGCCATTTTATTGCGATTTGGTGTTTCGAAGTTTTCATAATCATTGCTCGAATGCTGGCTTGAATGTCCATTTCAATTGACGTGTTTGGCAGGTTTGATTTGCTCGTCAACGGGCAAGCCGTTCCCCTATGGTGACAATCAAATTCTAACAACCTGCCGCAAATGCCCCGTCAAATGGACAATCAATCCTTTCGGAGGCAGTTATGAAAAAAGACTTCTCAATCACACGCAAAACATGGAATGGCATTAATATAGAAATTCGCTTTGATCGCTATTTTATTCAATTTGATGATGGCAATTGGCAAGCCCGCGTGGAAATCGAAAGCCTTAATCGTAGCGCGCTTCCAGACTGCAAATGCGGCTACAAAGAAATTATAGCCAATGCCAATGAAGTTGATTGTTTTGATAGTGTCGAAGAATTCGCCCTTGAATGGCTAAACAATCATTCCCGCCAAACCCATTTCAAAGCCCAAAAACCGCTACCAAACCATCCCGCCCTTTTTTAAGGGGCGGCATTTTGGGATACGCCAAATAAAAGCAGAATACTGTTTTTATTATTATTCTTAGGGGATTTATTGCGGCTAAAAGCCCTTTGTCACTAATCATATAATATATGAAGAGTGCTCTTATCTTGGGCGGTAAGCATGATTTTTTATAAGATTAAATACCCAATCGATTGCTTGGCGATTTTTTTCTAAATCGGGGGTCACAAATTCTTGACCACGATTAACGATTTTGACTGTGTCTTCTGACCACCTTTCATTCCTGCGATGGTAAGTCATTCCACTGCCCCCATGTTTTGGGTTGAGCCATTTAGGAATATTCCAAGTTGAAACATTCATATTTTCTTGTGTCAATTGGTAGCCTTGCTTAAAAGTTCCAAAGCTAGCAAGTTCATGTGGCCAGTTTTCATGTTGCATGACATCGGAAGCTACATAGATTGTATTATTTGCGTCCCAATTTGAGGTAGTGTGCGGGTGGCCTTCGAGCCAAGGTTTGGTCTCTAATATATGGCTTCCATCTTTGCCCAATGACAATATTTCGCCAATTTGCATCCAGCCCCATATCATATGTTTTGGCATTCCAATAAATTTCCATTTTTCAGCAAATTCAACCTCTTGAAATAGCCCCCAAAACAAGAAAATATCACCATTTGCCACATTCTGATTTCTCAAATGCCCTTGGGCTGCGGCGGCTTGTCCAAAACTGCCGCGCCACTCACTTAGTCTTGGAACAGAAGTGATATTAATATCAGGGTCTAAATGGCATATGTTTTGTTTGCTAAATTTACCGTTTGTCAAATCTGTGATTAAGTTACATTTTATATTAACTAAATTTCCGTAATTGCGAGTATTTCCAAACATTTCTGAGCCAGGAATTGGAAGCGAATATGGAATGCCATCAATTATTGGACTTGGGCAACCGCCCGAACCTGTATCGAATCCTTTTCTGCTGAATATAATTTTCATGAACGCTGCGATCCCATTTTAGCTAATGGATTGAAATGAAATCAAGCAAGGATTTTATGGGCATCTAATTGAATTGCCTTGGCGGAGGCAGATAATGTTGTAATACGTGCCAAGCAATCGCGCTGCCATAAGGCTTGATTTGCCATTTTTTGCGACCAAACTACGCCAAAGCCTTTGTGCTTCTCGGTCGTTTTTCAAAGCAATTTTTCCTTCGGCTAGGATTTGGGCATATTTGAGCATTGCGGGTTCAAATCCTTGATTTGAAGCCAGTCTATACCATCTTACCGAACCTTCAGTATCCTTCTGAATACCGTATTTGCCTTCCTCGAGGTAACTCGCTGCCTCATACATTCCAATTGGGTTTCCCGCATTTGCAGCCGAAACGAACAAGTTAAATGCTTCCTGTCCCAATTTGTATGAAATTTCTTTATAAACTTCTTGATTTTGTAATGTTTCTAACGCCGACCATCCTTTGTCTATGTCGCCTCGCTTCAACACTATTAAGTTTCCGAGAAGAACCATCGCAGGCGTAAAATTTTGTGAAGCAGATTTTCGATACCACTCCTCTGCTTTCGCCGCATTCACCCAAGCTCCACCTCGAAGAACCAGACTTTTCAATTTTAAGTCTTCGTCCAAAATCTTACCTTCGAAGGTGCGCGAAGACGCTACTTCACTTTCTGTTACGCCTGCGCCGCTTTCATACAACATACCAATTAAGGTCATTGCTTTTGGGTTACCGCTTTGTGCCAAAGGCAATATTTCTTGAAATCTATAAATCCCACCAATTTTATTTATGATTTCATTTTTATTGAGATTTTGCCAATCATAAACAGACATGCCATACTCATCAACACTTCCCGCTTTTGAAGCGCTTCGTTGTGCCGTTTGTGCTGATGCGTTTCCAAAATTAGATACCTCAGTGCAAAGAACAAAAAATAACATAATTCCAAAAACAATTAGCGGGCGCTTTGAAAACTTCACGATGGTTGTACCTTCATTATAAACATATTAAGTAGGTAAAATGCAAATAATATATAGTCAAGGCTTTGCAACTTATTCAATCCGATAAAGAATTATATTTAACTTTACACCTACTGCCGCTGCAACATTACACAAGGTTCGAGTAATTAGCATTTAGTTAAAGCATAGACTATTGACGGAATAACGGTTATGGGAAAAGTTTTTCGGAATGCTTTCTTCAACCGATTTCATTGCCAGATCCTCCGCTTTAAAGATTGGTGAATTCAGTAAGGCAGGGTCGTCATTCGATGGCAGGTTTAGTTTTATAATCATAAGGTTATTTATGTATAATTGGAGTAGATTGCAAAGCTATCCTTTTGGAAATGGCTTAACGTAACTTTCATCCATATTTTCCCTTTGATTTAGTTCAGTGCGATATCGATTGTCCATTGCGGATAATGAGTAAGGCAGGTTTGCTTTAGCTAATCATTTGGGGCAGGGGCGATTAATTTCGTTACTCGCGGTTTTATTTTTCACCTGAAACTGGTTGACCGTTTGGCATTCGGTTTCCCTTTCGCTTCCTTTGCATACATCTCCCTTAAGCCGAATAGGGGACTAATTCCTCGTGCTTGCATTCATGGGCTTATGACCATCCTCGCGGGATTGGTTCAAGGCTGCACGTTTCCGCACCTTCGATTTGTGCAACTAAGCACGCCTGTTCGCTTCGCTCTACCTTGAACCACCCGACTTAGCGGCTGGTCTTTTTATTCCCATGAAGCCCGATGGAATGGTCCAGACGGCTTCTTAAATGGAGATGAAAATGACTAAAGAAACTAAAACTACCAAACCTTCTCACCGTCTTTACACCGTTACCGGTGAAGGTGAAGCCGCAAGATGGAACGACATTGGCGTCGCTTGGCCTACCAAAGATGGCAAAGGCTATTCCCTAAGCCTCAACTCAATGCCGCTTAATGGACGCATCATCATGCGCACCGTCGAAGCTAAATCCTAAGCAATAGGGGGCGAAAGCCCCCGCCACTTTCCCAAAAGGATAATCGCACCAAGGAATCCAAAAATGACAACCTTATTTGCACAACCTTATGATTTCACCGCCAACGGCTTCTATTTCCACAACCTTGATGAATACATCACCAAATCATTCAATCTTAATGGCCCGCTAATTGAAGAATATGAAATCCAATTTATCGATGGCGAAGGCATTGATTGCAAACTATTCGAAGCCCTTAATATCACCCAATGTAATATCGGCGCATATTTCGACGCCATCGAAAATTGGGATGAAAATCTAAAGCTAAAAGCAATCATCGCAGTTGGTGAATGTGGCTATCCATTCGACCTATCAAACGATAATCCCGATGCTTTTGATGTCGATATCTATCAACTCAATTCAATGCGCGAACTTGCAGAACAATTTGTCGATGAAGGCCTATACGGATCAATCCCCCAATCGCTTCAATTCTACATCGATTACGATGCAATCGCCCGTGACCTATCCATGGATTATGCCCAAATCACAATAGATGGAACCCGCTATATTTACCGATGCGCTTAAGCGCGTCGGTAATTTCTATCCGCACCATTTCTAAATAAAAAGTCATGTGATTTGATTTGCGAAACTAGCTAAACGCTTTCAAATTAAAAAGAATCCCCCCGCCAAGCAAGCCTGACGGGGGTAATCCTTCAGTATTTTACCAAAGTAAAATAATTTACCGTGGCTTCACTACCGATCTTCCTAGAGCTCCATAAATACACATTGACAGAACTATTGCAAGAGTGCGAAATGATTATTTGCAATTAAAGTAATGGCTGGCGAATAATTATGCAGATAGCGGAAAATATAGTTATTGGGTTTGATTTGGGGATAGCATCAGTTGGTTGGGCTATTATAGACGAAATCGAAAAAGTAATCCTTGATGCGGGCGTTTGGACATTTAATGCGCCAGAAACTGACGATAAAAAAGTGCCTTTAAATCAGAAACGACAAGAAGCGCGGTCTATGCGCCGAACTATTAAGCATCGCCGCCAAAGAATGAATGATGTTCGCGAGTTTTTGTTTGAACAAAAATTACTGCCATCAAATTCCAAGTCAATAGCCCATGAAATAGCGTCGAGATTGAAAACTTCCCCGTGGACGTTGCGTTCCGAAGCGCTAAAGCGCAAACTTACTGATGAGGAATTGGGGTTAGTTCTATATCATATCGCGCGCCATCGGGGCTTTCAGTCGAATCGCAAAGGTGGGGAAAATGCCGAGTCGGGCGAAGACCAAAAAGCGCTTAAAGCCATGCAAGGCCTTGGTCAATCGATAGCGGCTTATAGTACTTTTGGTCAGGCGCTCAATGAAGACGCTCAATTATCAATCCGCAAAAGAAATGTGACCAATGACTATGGAAAAACACCGAAGCGTGACTGGCTGCGCAATGAGCTTGCGATTATCGCAGAGCGCCAAAATGGCTTTGGTAATAACTTGCCATCGCATATCATTGAAGAATTCATCGTAAAGGCATTTACGCAAAGACCTTTGCAAGGCCAGGCTGACAGGGTTGCCAATTGCCCATTTGAAAAAGATCAGAAACGTTCGTCGAAACATTCCCCATCATTTGAGTATTTTAGATTTTTGCAAAAGCTGAATCATATAAGTTTGTGGATGCCGGGTGCGCCAGATTGGACGTTAAATTCAGAAGAAATTCAAAAAGTAGCCAAAGAATTTGGCAACCAAGCAAGTTATACTTACAAATCGCTCCGTAAAACCTTAGAATTGGATGCGAACGCGCGTTTTCGTGGAATTGCAAAAGAAGATGAAAGCCAAGATATTGCCACTCGTAAATCAGCAAGCGCAGTTGGCACACGCGCACTAAAGCATGCATTAAGTGGTCTTTATGATACGATAGATACTGCGTCGCTTGATGATGCAATGTTCGCTATCGGATTCCACGAAACTAATGAAAGTGTTGGGACAGCACTTTCAAAATTAAATCTCCCTCAAAACGTATATGATGCTTTGATGGTTGCGGTTAGCAATAATCAATTCAAAGACGCAAAAGGGGCAGCACATATTTCAGCGAAAGCATGTCGGAATATTATTCCAGGCTTATTGCAAGGCAGAGTTTATTCAGATGCTTGCGCGGATGCGGGCTATGACCACACCGCGCCAGACGCTTCACCATTGGTTCAGCTGAAAAAGGAAATGATTGGTAAAAGCCCAAGTGAAATTCGCAAAGCATTTTCAGCAATTTTGAGCGACCCCAAACAACATCTAATCGGCTCACCTGTAGCTAAAAAAGCACTAATCGAGGCAGTGAAACAATTTGTTGCAATTGTTAATAATCACAATGCTTTGGGTGGTAAATTGCCTGGTAAAGTTCATGTTGAAATGGCGCGTGATGTTGGCAAAAGCGCCGACGAACGCCGTAAAATCGAACAGGGAATCGAAAAGCGCAACAAAACGCTTGATAATGTTGCCAAGGATTTCAAGGAAACCTTTGGTTACGAGCCAAGACGTGGCACACAAGATTTGCTGACATTTGAATTAGCGCAAGAACAAGGATGGCGCTGCATTTATTCCGATGAACCCATTGATAAAAATAGGGTTTTTGACGGCATTTCATATCAAATTGATCATATTCTTCCTTGGTCGCGTTTTGGCGATGATTCATACGCTAATAAGACACTTTGCACGGCACGTGCTAATCAAGCCAAAAAGCACCGCACCCCGGTTGAATGGGCTCAATCAAATGAAAATGGCGCACCCAATCTTGATGAATATTTGGCGCGTGTTGAATCCTGCAAGGAAATGAAGGGCATTAAAAAGCGTAATTATACACTTAAAAATGCCAAAGATGTAGAAGAAAAATTCCGCACCCGTAATCTTAATGATACGCGTTGGGCCTGTCGTTTATTCCTTCAATCTTTGGATTTATTCTATGAAGACGCGCAAATGAAAAACCCCGACGGCAAGGAAATCCGCCGCCTTTATGCCCGCCCAGGGTCAATTATTGCCAAGGCACGCCAAGCATGGGGTGTCGAAAGCCTTAAGAAAGACGAAAATGGCAAGCGGCGAGAAGATGATAGGCATCACGCAATTGATGCAATTACAATCGCTGTAATGTCTGAATCAATGCTGCAAGCACTGACTAAGGCGCATCAAATCGCGGAAGATAGGGGCTCAGTGCGCGCATTTGAAAATTTCGAAAAACCATGGCCAATGTTCCGTGATGATGTTATCGTGGGCATTAATAAAGTGCTTGTTGCGAGGGCGGAAGATAGAAAAGTTTCAGGGCAAAAGCACCTTGATACAATTCGCGCCCTAGATGAAGAAACGCAGGTGGTTTATGAACGTTTAACCCCTGAAAAATTATTGGATCAAACTACCAAAAAATCCGATGAATCCGAATGGCATGAATTGATTTGTGCGCGGTTTGAACGCCCAGAACGGTCAAAACATATTATCGATGAACTTTTGCGTTGGGAAGGTGAAGGGCGACTATTGGACAATCTACCCAAAGGACCTACTGGGGATAATATTGGCAAAATTCGCGTTATTGCTAACGGTGCGAAACCTGCGGTTCGGGTTCGCGGAGGCACAGCGGATAGAGGCGATATGGCGCGGGTCGATGTTTTTTCAAAAGCTAATGCAAAAGGCAAAAAGCAATTCTTTCTTGTGCCTATTTACCCGCATCAGGTGGCAGGTGATGATGCCCCGCCTAATAAGGCAGTTGCGGCAAATACGCCTGAAGAAAATTGGCCAGAGTTGGATTCATCCTACCAATTTGAGTTTAGTATTGTTCAGAAGTCTTGGATAGAAGCGATAAAGACTGATGGAACCGTGATTGAAGGATATTATAGAGGCTTAGATAGAAGCACAGGTGGAATTCACGTATCTCCTCATAACACATTGCAAAAACTAACTAGGAACACAGGGACTAGAAGTTTAAATTCATTTACTAAATATGCAATCGACCGACTTGGAACCAAGCACAAAGTCGAAAAAGAAGTGCGAACATGGAGAGGAAAGCCGTGGGATTGGCCGCAAGAAACTTGATTTTCTAAGTCTTAAAAATATCTTTAAGTTGTTTTTACCTTATTTTCTTTGTTTTGCTGTATTGATTAAAGCATAGATAAATAAATGGGGTGAAAATGGCGTGGCGTGGAGTGCATATTTCGCAAGCTGCAAAGATTGGTTTAAAACAAAGCCAATTATTAGTTGCAATGAATGATAATGAAGTAACAATACCAATTGAAGATATTTCCTTTTTGGTATTGGATACGCCGCAATGCACCCTAACAGGAGCAATATTGGCGGAACTCGCCAATGCCAATGTTGTAATTATTCAATCCGATGACAAGCACCATCCTACTATGATGGGTCTGCCATTTCACGGGCATCATAAGCAGGCCGAAATCGCTCATTTGCAAATAGGCGTGACAGAACCATTCAAAAAACGCGCCTGGCAAGCCGTAATACAGGCCAAAATAAATAATCAAGCCGCACATTTGCTTAACCTTGGCCGTGACGCGGGGGCATTGCCCGCCATGATTGGACGTGTGAAATCGGGCGACACTCAAAATCACGAAGCTCAAGCCGCAAGAATTTATTGGGGCAAATTGTTCTATAACTATCGCCGTGCTGATGATTCTGATTTGCGTAACTCAATGTTGAATTATGGCTATGCAATTGTTCGTGCATTATTGGCGCGCACCATAACGGCTTCGGGACTTATTCCTGCTTTTGGGATATTTCATAATTCCATTTCTAATGCATTCAATCTTGCTGATGATCTTATCGAACCATTCCGCCCAACAGTTGATGCACTTGTTTTTCGTTTAAGTGCCGAGCTTACTGATGAAAAAGAGTTAACGCTCGACCATCGCCGCACATTAGTTGGAATAATGAATGAATCAATCAGGTTAAATGATGAAATAATGACCCTTCAGGCAGCGACAGAGCAATGCGCACAAAGCCTTGTAAGTGCGATGCGGCATAAAAACTACGAAATTTTGAAGCTGCCAATTTTTGAAAATAATCCACAGGCAGCCGCAGCAGTATAGCAAAATGGGGAAATAAATGAAAATTGAGGAGGCAAGATTCATGTGGCTAATGTGTTTTTTTGACTTACCAGTTGGGACGAAACCACAAAGAAAAATGGCGAATAAATTTCGTATCCATCTGAAAGATGACGGTTTTATTATGTTGCAATTTTCAGTTTATGCGCGATTATGCCGTGGCGAAGATGGATCTACCAAGCATGTTGAACGAATCAGGTCAAAATGTCCCAAAGAAGGCTCAATTCGTTTGCTTACAATAACCGATAAGCAATATGGAAGAATGAAATTGATGCTTGGAACCGCAAAAAAAACGGAAGAAATCGCAGGAGAACAGCTTGTTTTGCTCTGATTTTTTTGCGGTTAAACTGGAAAAATCAGAGCAAAATCAATCTTTTATCGAATAGGTAGCCTACCATAGGAAGATCGGTAGGGAAACCACGGCGCACTTTGCGTGCCCAAGGGGCGGACGGCAAGCCTACCATAGGAAGATCGGTAGGGAAACCACGGCTCAGCATTATCATTATAAATAACGATGCGTAGCCTACCATAGGAAGATCGGTAGGGAAACCACGGCTCGTTACGCCATCACGAACTGAACGAATAGAGCCTACCATAGGAAGATCGGTAGGGAAACCACGGCGCGTAATTTCCATTTTAATTGCCTTTCAATAGCCTACCATAGGAAGATCGGTAGGGAAACCACGGCGTAAATCGGCAAACAGTTAGACGTGCTCCCAGCCTACCATAGGAAGATCGGTAGGGAAACCACGGCCCGGGGACCTTGCGGTGGATTTTCAGATAAAGCCTACCATAGGAAGATCGGTAGGGAAACCACGGCAACAAAATACTGAACTCCGGTATTAACGTCAGCCTACCATAGGAAGATCGGTAGGGAAACCACGGCAGAATTACGCTAAAGCGGATAAAGAGCTCGAGCCTACCATAGGAAGATCG
Organism: Pseudomonadota bacterium; assembly: GCA_020161405.1. Lineage (GTDB taxonomy): Bacteria > Pseudomonadota > Alphaproteobacteria > Caulobacterales > Aquidulcibacteraceae > Pseudaquidulcibacter. The sequence continues at coordinate 16,632 of JAIUOD010000002.1, forward strand.
GTAGGGAAACCACGGCTAGATTTACGCACACCTGAAACTAGAATTTAGCCTACCATAGGAAGATCGGTAGGGAAACCACGGCGCATTTTAACAAGGCTTTCAGCTTGGCTCAAGCCTACCATAGGAAGATCGGTAGGGAAACCACGGCACCTTCGAACGAATCTGTTTTCAATTGCAGAGCCTACCATAGGAAGATCGGTAGGGAAACCACGGCACCAAGTACGTTTTTCTTTTGACAGGGATTAGCCTACCATAGGAAGATCGGTAGGGAAACCACGGCGCTTGATTCGCTAAATTTTGCACAATTTGTAGCCTACCATAGGAAGATCGGTAGGGAAACCACGGCACTTTAGATGATATTACTACACATGAAGAAAGCCTACCATAGGAAGATCGGTAGGGAAACCACGGCATACGCAATTGTCCCAATTATTTCACAATTAGCCTACCATAGGAAGATCGGTAGGGAAACCACGGCACCACGGGGGCACGCCTTGCACTTGTTTACAGCCTACCATAGGAAGATCGGTAGGGAAACCACGGCAATTCGGGTTTGCTCTTCTTCAAACGTCAAAGCCTACCATAGGAAGATCGGTAGGGAAACCACGGCTATGGCAGGCTTGCTATCATCCAACGATGTAGCCTACCATAGGAAGATCGGTAGGGAAACCACGGCTCACATAGACGGTCATACATTTCAGCTTGCAGCCTACCATAGGAAGATCGGTAGGGAAACCACGGCTTTACCATGAAACATATTCAATTGAGGGAAAGCCTACCATAGGAAGATCGGTAGGGAAACCACGGCGACCATAAACAGCGTGTTCACTTGGCCCGCAGCCTACCATAGGAAGATCGGTAGGGAAACCACGGCTTAGGGGGTCTTTGCCAAAACTTCGCAAGTAGCCTACCATAGGAAGATCGGTAGGGAAACCACGGCATGCCACCGTCTAACCCCGCTTGCATTTCTAGCCTACCATAGGAAGATCGGTAGGGAAACCACGGCAGCTGGCTTGGATTCCAAATTGCGCCATCAAGCCTACCATAGGAAGATCGGTAGGGAAACCACGGCCGAGCACTTAGAGACCAAATCGCCAACTATAGCCTACCATAGGAAGATCGGTAGGGAAACCACGGCGGGAAGTTGATGAGCGTGCGGAAGTTCATGAGCCTACCATAGGAAGATCGGTAGGGAAACCACGGCTAAAGTTCAGGTTTTATCACCCTGTAGAAAAGCCTACCATAGGAAGATCGGTAGGGAAACCACGGCAAAAGTTCGTGATACTGTCACGAAATATTGAGCCTACCATAGGAAGATCGGTAGGGAAACCACGGCTGCGATTATATGATAGAAAATTACGAAAGCAGCCTACCATAGGAAGATCGGTAGGGAAACCACGGCGTGGTAAAAGACATTTAGGGCAAGTAGGCTAGCCTACCATAGGAAGATCGGTAGGGAAACCACGGCACTTATGCATTATATATCAAGTCCTCGCTGAGCCTACCATAGGAAGATCGGTAGGGAAACCACGGCATGAGAGTAGGATTCGCCCCTAGACCTCATAGCCTACCATAGGAAGATCGGTAGGGAAACCACGGCATCAGAAGCCATAAAGCCGCCTTGGCATTAAGCCTACCATAGGAAGATCGGTAGGGAAACCACGGCATTGCTGGACTTGCCAAGAGTGGCTACTCAAGCCTACCATAGGAAGATCGGTAGGGAAACCACGGCGTTTAACGCCGCCTGTGAAGCCGCACCAATAGCCTACCATAGGAAGATCGGTAGGGAAACCACGGCTTAAAAATCCCTCTTGCAGAGATGCCATTCAGCCTACCATAGGAAGATCGGTAGGGAAACCACGGCACGTGCGAGTCGGTCGAATGGTCGCCCGAAAGCCTACCATAGGAAGATCGGTAGGGAAACCACGGCGCCAAGAGTGGCTACTCACAATCTTGGTCAAGCCTACCATAGGAAGATCGGTAGGGAAACCACGGCTCGGTGGAAAAGGTGCGCCGCAACACCACGAGCCTACCATAGGAAGATCGGTAGGGAAACCACGGCGAGGACGTAAAAAAGACGCCACGTGCCCCAAGCCTACCATAGGAAGATCGGTAGGGAAACCACGGCGTGTTAGCACGTGACTGAATAGTAAGTTTTAGCCTACCATAGGAAGATCGGTAGGGAAACCACGGCCAGGCTTGCAAGTGGGAAGAACATTCTCAAAGCCTACCATAGGAAGATCGGTAGGGAAACCACGGCTGTTTATGTTGAGGGTGTATCCGCGCCGGCAGCCTACCATAGGAAGATCGGTAGGGAAACCACGGCAGGAAAGCCACAAATGGCGAAATTCGTGCAAGCCTACCATAGGAAGATCGGTAGGGAAACCACGGCATGGGCTATAAATCAGTTGCGGCGATTGGTAGCCTACCATAGGAAGATCGGTAGGGAAACCACGGCTTGACCTTGCCGAATACCCGCTTTCCGCAAAGCCTACCATAGGAAGATCGGTAGGGAAACCACGGCGTCGAAATCTTGATTGTTCACCAGGGTGCAAAGCCTACCATAGGAAGATCGGTAGGGAAACCACGGCATTGTGCACACAATGGGTCAATAATCTTGAAGCCTACCATAGGAAGATCGGTAGGGAAACCACGGCTTTCGGGTGCATCTATTCCAAACAGACGAAAGCCTACCATAGGAAGATCGGTAGGGAAACCACGGCGGTTAGGGTTTTGCCCATAGCTTTGAAATGAGCCTACCATAGGAAGATTGGTAGGGAAACCACAGGCCCTTCTCGATTTAACAACTCATGGGTTATTAAATATGGCGCTTTTGATAATGAATATATTATATTTGCATGAATTTTAAATTATAATCCTTGCATTTTTAACCTTTGTCCCTTAAATTGGAAATTGAGGGAAATGACATGAGCGCACTAGAAGACCTAAAACAGCATTTGAAGCAGGGCGAAGTATATAGACGCGCTGACCTTGAAGCATGGTCAAGCGCAGTTGATCGCCACCTAAAACAATTAGTTGAAGATGGTTCATTAGTTAAATTATCAGGCGGCCTTTATCTTTGCCCAAAGATAACATCATTTGGTGTTGCACCCGCCGATGATGAAACGCTCATTCGCGCGTTTCTAAAAGATCATCGCTTTATGCTTACATCACCAAATCTATATAATTCTTTGGGGCTAGGAACTACACAGCTTTATAATGAAACTGTGGTTTATAATCATAAACGCCATGGTGTATTTAAGTTGGGCGGTCGTAAGTTTCGCTTTGCAATGAAACCTTACTTTCCTTCAAAACCAACGGAAGAATTCTTATTGGTTGATGCCGTGAACAACCTTGCCCAATTAGCCGAAGATAGTGAATTGGTCTTAAAACAAGTGAGCAAGAAGGCGGCTCAAATGGACAAAGGAAAGATTGCAAATGCCGTGCTGGAATATGGCGGCGTAAAAGCAAAGAAATTCTTTGCCAAATTGCTATCAGACGCTAAACTAAATTATGCCTGAAACGCGGACGACATACGCTCAATTTCTCTATTTGAAATTCCATACTTTAGTGCGTAGCTTTTCCAATTTGAAACCACATTTTTGACTTCACTTATTATAGCTTTAGCTTCATCTGGCTTAAGCCCAAAATGCTTCGAAACGTCTAAAGCTATTTCTAAATTCCCTTCGGTTTCAACTTCATTTATTGCGGTGCTTAGAACTCTTGGTTTAATATCAATTGGCACAGGATTTAAGTCATAAGCAGGGGATAATCGCCAGCCATTTTTCTCATATAAAAACCCGTGATTGCGTAGATGGTCATCTGTATTGGCAATCATGATATTGAATACAATGCGCCGCCATAATTGCGCACAATCATCATCAGCTTTTGCACCATATTGCCGAATTGCATCGGCAATTTCCATGTAAGAGCGGGTTTGATTGTCTTCAGCACCTAACATGCTCATGGCTGAAAGAAATGGAATTCGCTTTCCGTTTTGACGGTCAAATCTCTGCAAAATTAAAACTGATTTTCCATCTATATTTTCAATTCGAAAATCTGGCGTTGGGATTTTTGCATCACACGCAATGGTCAGAGCTACAGCTTCCCATGCCGAGATATTTATTTCATCATCAGGCTTTGGGAATTTAGCAATCGCAAGGCTTCCATCTTTATCAATGATAGATGCTTTTGGCCTTGCCCCGCCCAATGATGAACCTGGGGCAAGTAGTAGTCGTAGATCTTTTGGTGTTTCTTCATCATTTGCAAAGCGGTTAGCGGCATTCAAAAGTCTTGGTATTTCAATTAATGGCGGAATAGGGTTTGCACCATCTATCGCAAGATATGGGCTTCCATTTTCTTCACTAAAGCGCAAAGCACCTTGCCTTGCTCTGTCACCAACACCAAGCAAATAATCTATTTCGAATATGGTTTTAGGAGGTTTATTCTCTTCGCGAGCTGTTCGCCGTTCCATTCTTTGTATAAGAATTCGCCCCCATCTATCAGGGGCAGAATCGCCAAACGCGCCAAATATACTTTGATTGCTTTGTGTGTGAAATGAGCCGCGCCCAATTTGTAAAGCAGGTTCAAGTGAAAACCGTTTTGGGTTTTCTAACCACTCTTTTGAATATTCAAAAGAAGCGGATTCACGCCCGCGATTTTGCCTTGCCCATAGCGTGCCAACTGAATGGGTTTGGTTATCAACATCAATTGAAACGCAAATCTTTCGTTCCATTTATTGACCTTCCCTTATTCGTTTTGGAAGGCGTGCCGTATCCAATTGTAAACCAATCTCATCATTGCTTATATCCGCAAGCTCTGACAGTCTGTCGGCTATGCCCAGAATGTATAAAAGCGTGGCATACGTTCCCATAGAGACTGTGGGGTCGCCATTCTCGGCTTTGCTCAAAGTCGTACGGGTGATAAAGGCGCGTTCTGCCATAGTCGTCGTAGATATACGGCGACGAAGACGTGCATCCTTTATATCGCTCCCCAGTTTCAATAAAACGCGTTTCACTGGCAATGGTAGTGGTGGCGTGGTTCTCATTTATACCTCTTTGTCTATTATAATAGGCACAAAATAGTTTAATGTCCACTAATATGGACAAAATATCCGCACTTGTGGACTTTTAGTCCGCGTTTGCGGATAAATAGTTCATTGTTATGAATTGAAAACTTTTAAATTGGAAATTCACAAATTAAGTATCAGCAAAAGCGATATTGACTAAAATAAGAACCTTGATAAGTTTGCTATGGTTCGATTTTACCAAACCTGCTGCCTAGTTAAAAAAATCTAAAATCAAAATTTTTTCGGCAAACAACCTAATTGTTCGTCGGTGAGTAATGGGCAGACCTGACGATTGAATAGGAGGTTTGCTATGTGCAAATTTGTTCTGATTGAAAAGAATATTGATTCATTAAAATCGCTTTTAACAAAAGAATATCCACAAGTTAAGTCATCTCATTTGACTGAAGCAATCGCGCGCGGATTAAAATTTGGTTCAAACGCAGCGTTACGAGATTTCCTATCAAATAAGACTACAATCTATAACCGCTTATTCGATTTTAATAAGGATTCATTTAAAAATTGGCTATTTGATAAATCTTACGAAGGTAATTTTAATGTTTCCGATAGTGTTCTTGAACGCATATTTCTTCCTCCATGGGTTATTAGCAACAAAATAGAGGATCAAAATGCGCACTACTTTCTATGTAAAGATTTCCAAATTCCATATATAGTTATTAAGCCCAAACGAAATAAATCAGATATTCATTGGGATTGTATTGGGTTTGACCATGAGCACGGTGCGACAATGCTTGATAGTAATTTATCTAAAAAAATACGTGAGCTGGGGAACTTATACGGAACAAAGAACGCGCTTTTCGTGCCGAGCTTATTTGTTGGAACTATAATGTCAGTCGAAAATGAAAATGTACGCATTCTAGCAGGTGAAATTTTTGCAAATATCTGTCTTGCTCTTGAGCAGAATAAAGCCAATTAACTTAAAAATTGCCGCAATGAAAAGCTTGCAATTAAGAACAAAGCAATAATTACGGCAATGATTGCAAAATTTCTTGCTTGCTTAGCCTCGCCCGCCGCTTTATTTGCTTCGGAAATTTGCGCGGCCAGCATATTTGAAGTGCTAGCGAAGATTCCATCTGCGGCTTGGTTTAATTGCATGGTCAGATATTCTGCGGCTTGAGTGACGACTATTTCAGCGCGGTTGCTTGCTTCGGATAAATGCAAAGCATTCATCGTCTCCAATCGTTTCACATGATTTTCAAATATCGCTTTGACTACTGCATCAAATTTCGCAATCGCTTCTTCATTTAGGATATTGTCGAAAGTAGGCATTTCTTTTTCGAGTGTTTGTGGTTGGCTTTTTCCGTCAAAATTTTTGGCAATATCTTGCGCGTTTTGTTTATAATCTAACTCTTTCGTCGGCAGAAGAATCTGGTCCAATTGGTCAAATATTTCACGTTGAATCATCTTCAATCTTTGTTTGGAAATGAGATAAAATTCTTCCGATTTGATACCTTCTTCGAAGGTCATTTTTAGAGCATTTTTCTTGAGCAAATCTGCCTTGAAAAAGTCAGAATTTGGCTCTGGTATTTTTATAATTCCATGAATTTTCTCACGGTTATTTTCATAGATTTTGAACTCTTCAAATGGCTTGCCAGCGACCTCAATCGGGCCAAAATATTCATTCAACCACACCACTATTTTTATCTTATGAGGCAGTTTATTGCAGAGTGTTACAAGGCCATTTATTGTGTCATCGAGCCTGTCGCCACCCGCGATGACAGTATGAAATATTATCTCTTTTGTGTTTTCAGCAATTAACTTATCGTCCCAATTTCTTACAAAATATTGCACTATTGGTTCGAAAATATCGGCTCCAGTATCTATAACTGCTCCTTCATTTTTAGCAATTACCATGTCAAAAAACTTTCCAAATTCCATTTGGAAGGCAGCTGGATTATTATCCAGAAGTTCGACTGGTTCAACTTTTAAACCACTAAACTTAGCTAATGAATTCTTCGATTTGTTGGTGTCATATGCGCGAAACTCTCTATGGATGGATTGAAAATATTCCGCCAATATTGACGCAAAATAGGATTTCCCAACGTCATTTTTAGCCTGTAAAATGAGATTTATTGAGTTCATTTTCAATGCTCCCATCAATAGACTTCGTCACGATTTTGCAAAGTTGGGCTATGGAAAAATGTGTTGCCTTTTTCCTGGGGAAGCACTTCAGAAGTCTCTTCTGCTAGTCTTGCGGTGACCAATTTTTTGGTTGAATGAAGCGGTTTTAAAAGGCCCAATTCCTTCACATAATAGCAAAATTGACGATAGGAAATTTCGCCATTTGGGAAATATTTATCGTGAATGTCTTTAAGAAATTCGCGGGCTTCAATCATCGATTTGATGTCACTAAGCCTTGAATGAAATGCAACTCTAGGGCGGATTTTCTGTGCCATTAAATACTCCCAAACTATCAGAATTTGAGTGATTTTTGTGTAATTTTAAATTCATTCAAAAATACGCACTAAACCACCTAATAAAGCTCATTTCCGCAATTAACCGCCATAATTAGCAATTAAGCAAATTGTTTCAATTATTTGGGGAATTGGGTCGAATTCTTGGGAATTTGTGGCAAATTGTAGGGCAAGATGTGTAATGATGGCCATCAAAATGAATTTTGTAACCACATTACTTTTCTTACTCGCACCAGGTGCTCGACGATTGTTAGAGTGCCGAATTTGAATAACAATTTGCTGTCGATTGGATTTGCCATGATTAGGGAAAATGTCAAAGATCGCAATAGGCCGATAAAGGTTTTGGTATCAGAAAGAGAACGCAAGGAATTATTGGTGCGGTCGCAAAAGGCAGGGCTGCCCATTTCTACTTTTCTTAGGTCTGCAGGGTTGGGCCTTAGGCCAAAGACCAGATTGGACTGTAAGGTTGCTATGGAGCTTTTGAAAGTTAATGGCGACCTTGGACGTTTAGGTGGGTTGTTGAAATTATTGATTAGCGAGAAGGCCAATGTGGAAGTTTCAGATATTCGTGCCTTGCTTGAAAAAATAGATAATACCATGGATGAAATCAGGCGGAAGGCAGGTTCGGTTTGATTGCAAAACGTGCCATCAAAAAAGTTAATACTTCGAGCATTGCAGTTTTGACGGGCTATATAGCTGGCTTGCCAGAAACCAGGCAACCGCAAGATTGGCCACCATTGATAAATTATATAACTGATGCAGTGAGTGATGGTGCAAGAGTAGATTTTGTGCGGGTTACAAATTTACCGAGTGAAGAATTGCGTGATGCGGTTCTGGCTATGATGATAACCCAGGATATGAACACAAGGTCAAAGACTGACAAGACCTATCATATGATATTTTCATTCCCACATGGCGAAAAGCCAAGCCGTGTAATATTGAATGATATTGAAGATAATTTAGTGGCTTCAATTGGGCTTAGTGAGCATCAAAGAATATCAGCTGCGCACGATGATAAAGACCATTATCATGTTCATATTGCCATTAATAAAGTTCACCCCAAAACCTATCGAAATGTTGAGCCGTTTTACGATAAAAATGCCCTTATGAGAACCTGTGTCGAGCTTGAGAAAAAGCATGGATTGATGGTTACCAATCATGGTGAATTAGCCCGTAGTGAATTGGTATTGGCGCAATCAAATAATAATAGCTTGGATTTTGAGGTACACAATAATATTGAAAGTTTGCAATCATGGATAAAAACTAGTGCCAAAGAGCAATTGTTGGAAGCCTTCGAGACTTCAAAATCATGGGGAGAATTTCACTACAAAGCAAATGAACTTGGGTTAGAGTTCAAATTGCGCGGGGCAGGGATAGTTATAAAGGCGGTAGGACAGGAAGTAGCGGTTAAGGCCAGTTCAGTTGACCGAGGGCTTTCTTATAAAGCATTAATTAGTAAATTAGGCGAGTTTAAGCCCGCACAAACTTCACAAAAACTTATACCGACAAAATCATATTCCAAGACACCGAAGATTAATAACGAAATATCGGCGTCACTTTTTGCAAAATTCCAAAGTAACCGTTTGCAGTCAATCGCCCACAGGCGCGAGGCTAAGGCAAAATTGAATGAAAGAAGCGAACTTGCGGCGAGAGTTATAAAAGAAGCCTTTTTAAACAAAAAATCTTTAGTTAAAAATAATCACATCCTTAGTCGTTTGAATAAGAAATCCGAATATCAAAAGCTTGCAATAGAACAAACGAGAGTTTGGCAGGTTCATAAAAATACGTTTTCCAATGATAAGAAGAAAATAGAAAAAGATATCCCTTTATATACTTGGCCAGAGTTTCTTAAAAATCAGGTTGCACAGGGTGATGAAAATGCGCTTGAAGTATTGCGCGCCCATGAAAAAAGCAAAGAGAAATTTATAGGCAATATTCTTAAATGCGATGATATTCATGAGGCTAAAAACATAATATTGAAGGACATGTCGCCAATTGTGCGGCGTAATGGTGATATTATTTATTTCATCAAAGATGGTGGAAAAGTGCTTGATACCGGTAAGGCGCTTAATGTTGAAACGGTAACAACAGGTTCAGCATTTCTTGCATTGTCACTGGCGCAAGAGAAGTTTGCGGGGAAGGGCTTGCGAGTTAATGGTAGTGATGCCTTCAAGCGTGAATTAATAATGGTTGCAGCATCAAAAGATATTGTGGTTCGATTTGCTGATAAAGAATTGAATGATGCGGTTGCGATTTTGAAAGCAGAAAAATCTCAAAAGAAATTAATCCAACCAAAAATAGATAGACACCAAACAATCAAGCCTAAAATTAAACCTAGAAATAGGGGGCGATGAAAAACCTTGACTTGTACGTCTTACTAATGTACATAATAAAGAAGATAAATTTTGAGGTCTTAATATGCGTGCTTTTAATAATTTTACTGCCGAAATTGACGAGCCTAATGACGCGCGCATGAATTTCCGTACCAAGGCACGTATTAAAAAGGCGATACAGCGTGCAGCAAAACTATCGGGTGTTGATGATTCAACCTTTACAATGAGTGCGGCCTATCAATCAGCATTGGCTACGATTGCAGCACATGAAAAAACCTTGCTTAGCTCAATTGACCATGACATATTTTTAAATGCCTTGGATAATCCCCCAGAGCCTAATGAGAAACTTAAACAGGCATTTGCTCGATATTCAGAAACAATCATTTCTAAATAATGACAAATGATAATATGCCCAAATATATAATTGAGCCCCTTGATACATCAAAGCATAATCGTACTAATTTTACTTGCGGCATTCCCCAGGTCGATAATTTTTTCAAAAATACAGCCAATAAATTATCAAAAGCCGATAATCTTCGAGTTTATGTTATGTCTAGTGATGACGGGGATATTGTAGGCTTTTACGCAATAAATGCCCATTCAATAGAATATACCCAATTACCAGAAAAATTTGCAAGAAGCCGCCCTGGACATGGCAATATTCCAGCCGCATATATTTCTATGATAGGGCGTGATATAAGATTTGCCAAAGGCGGTTTTGGCGGTGACCTCTTGGTTGATTGTCTGAAACGCATTTTTAATGTATCAGAACAATTGGGTATCGCTGTTGTTATTCTTGATGTTCTTGATTGCGGGAATCCTAAATTGGTTGCAAAAAGGCTGGAGCTTTATAACAGCTATGGTTTTATGCCACTTCCCTCACAACCGCTTAGATTGTTTCTTCCTGTATATACTATACGCAAATTATTTGGATAATTCTTAAGGATTAAAAGAGAGCGTATTTGTGCTCATTTATTTTTTAATTTGCTTATCTCTTAATTTTTCAATTGCAATTCTCGCATTTTTTACGGCTCCATTTTCTATATCAACATTGCCCAACTCCAGAATACGAAGCAAAGCATTCACTTCGTTTTTACGTTTAATTTCGTTTATTTTATCATTCGCGTTCATAGTATTTCCATTCTAGTAAATAGCTAAATTATATTTTGTATTTTTCAACAACATAAAATATTTGCTTTGGCACAATCATTGCGTGTCTTACCATAATTTTCTTTTTTGAATTGGAATGAGACAAATATGTAAGTTGGGGTGCAAAGAATGACAAAGCATAATGAAAAGCCGCAAACGTCATTAGGAGCTTTAACAGGTATTCCTTTGTTAATTGCATATGTTTTGATTTGTAATTCTTTAGCTACCCAATATTTAGCAAAAATATTTTACCATCATAATGCTTTAGGTAAGCCTATATGGGAACAGCTTTATATGCCATTTAATTGGCTGGTTTGGGCTTTTAAGTTTGGAAACCAATTCCCAAAATTATTTACTATTGTTGAATTGTATCTGGCGCTGGCATTAGTTTCTGGCTTCGTGGTTTATGCACTTACAGTTGGGTTAGCTAGCCGTAAGCCAATGCAACATGATGGTATTCATGGAACGGCACATTGGGCAGATGAAAAAGAGATAAAAGCAACCGGCCTATTAAATTCCAATGCAGGTGTTTATATTGGCGGCTGGACGGACAAGAAAGGTAATACACATTATCTGCGTCATAACGGGCCTGAACATATTTTACTTCTTGCACCAACCCGTTCAGGTAAAGGTGTCAGCTTGATTGTCCCAACCTTACTTAGTTGGGGTGAAAGTTGCGTAATCCTTGATAGTAAAGGCGAGCTTTATAATTTGAGTGCCGGTTGGCGACAAAAGCACGCCAATAATGTGGTTATAAGGTTTGATCCGACTTCACCAAATAATGGAGCGGGTTATAACCCGCTGGATTGCATTCGCTTTGAAAGCGACAATGAAATCGGCGATGTTCAGAATACCATGAATATTCTGGTTGACCCTGATGGTAAAGGTCTAAACGACCATTGGTCAAAAACCGCACATGCATTTCTGGTTGGGATTGTTATACATGAATATCATAAAGCAAAACGCAAAGGTAAAAAGGTTAATTTAGCTGAAATTGCTTTGGCACTTTCAGATCCCTCGCGTTCAATAGAAGATTATTATTTAGAAATGCTATTTAATCAGCATTTGATAGGTAAGGCTGCAAGACCACCAAACGATATTAACAATAAAGTTGAGCTAGAATTATGGCAGGATGACTTTGGAAAGAATGTCCATGTAGCGGTTGCTGCGGCAGCGCGCGATATGCTCAATCGCCATGAAGAAGAACGCGGTTCGGTTTTATCAACCGCAATGTCGTATCTTGCATTATATCGCGACCCTTTAATAGCAGCAAATATAAGCCGAAGTGATTTCCAGATTGAAGATTTAATGGATGCAGATAGGCCACACAGCCTTTACCTAATTATCCGCCCCGAAGACAAAGACCGGCTTAAGCCATTAATGCGTATGATATTGAACCAAATTATTCGTGTGCTTTTGCGCCCTGAATTAGAGTTCCAAAATGGCAACCCATTGCTGCCACATAAACATCGTCTTTTGTTAATGCTTGATGAGTTCCCCAGCTATGGAAAGTTAGAGGTTTTTCAAGAAGCTTTGGCTTTTATCGCTGGCTATGGAATTAAGGCATATATAGTGTGCCAAGATATGGCTCAACTTAAAAGCCGAGAAACTGGCTATGGACCTGATGAAACCATTACCGCCAATTGCCATGTAAGGATTGCGTTCGCACCCAACCGGCTCGAAACCGCTGAATGGCTTAGTGGCATGAGTGGCACAATGACTGTAATCAAGGAAGATTATACCACATCTGGAGCCAGATTTGGTGCGGTGCTTCAGAATGTAAACCGTGCTTACCACGAATTATCACGGCCACTTTTGACGGTTGACGAAGCATTAAGGCTAAAAGCACCAAGGAAAAATGCGAATGATAAAATTGTTGAAGCAGGAGAGGTCTTGGTTTTTGTTGCAGGTCACGCACCAATAAAGGGTACGCAAACTTTATATTTCCAAGACCCTGTGTTTTCCCGCAGGGCAAAAATAGAGCCTATATCAAAGTTAAATAAGCGAGAAAATATGCCGATTGCCAAATTGTTTGAAGGTTTCAAGGTTAATTACCAAAAGGGAGTTTAAACATGCTTGATGCTCTCATCGCACAGTGTGCATATAATACCCACCCTGATACCGTAAAGGCGATCATCCAAGTGGAAAGTGCCGGCAATCCATATGCAATTGGGGTTAATTATGGTGGCGGCAATAGTCGAAAGCCAAACAATGTGTCAGAAGCTGCGCAAATTGCTAGAAATCTAATCGCTAAAGGTAAGAATATTGATATGGGTTTAATGCAGATAAATAGCGCAAATATGCTAAGACTTGGCCTTAGTCCAGAGACAATATTTGATCCATGTACCAATATTCGTGTCGGTACAAAAATTCTTTCTGCTAATTATTCCCAAGCGGTTGACATTTATGGCCCTGGTGAAACTGCTCTACGCGCAGCCCTTTCAGCTTATAACACTGGTAGCATGGTGAAAGGACTTCGCAATGGCTATGTAGCAAAATATTATAGGGGCAACTCAAATGCCAAATTCTCAAAACTCCAGGAGGCGGAAATAGCAAATTCTAACGTAACTTTAAATGCGCCTCCGCCTGCCAATTTTAGGGAAATCTTGGTGGAAGTGCTCGATCCTTACGGCTCTGAAACTTCGGTTTATTCGAGAGAGTAACAACATGAAATATAAATTCCATTTTCAGGTTGATAGTCTTCTATAGTTAAAGATTCCGATTCACTATAATGAAAAGATATATTTAACTGCCAATTACTTGTGGAACCAACATTGAAAACATATGTAGACCTCAACCGCACTTATAGCGAGCTCTCTAAAGAAGGCAAAAACGATGACAATGAGGCCTTCTTTGACCAAATAGGTTTAGGGCAAGCGCTTAATATTCGCGATCTTATAGAAAAGAAGAGAATTATCATTCTTTCTGAAGCTGGAACAGGAAAAACAACAGAGCTCTTACAGACCGCTGGAAGCCTTCGTTCTGAAGGTAAATTTGCATTTTTCCTAAGATTGGAAAACTTGAATGGGGATTTTGAAGATGCATTTGAAGTTGGAACGGAAGTAGAATTCCAAAATTTTGTAAATGGCGAACAAAGCGGCTGGATATTTTTGGATTCAATTGATGAGGCAAAGCTCCATACTCTTAGTGATTTTAGGAACGCGATTCGCAAAATTCAAAGAAAACTTTCAACTGCTCTAGATCGTGTCCATATAATAATATCGGGTCGAACAACCATGTTCAAGCCTGTCTCAGATTTGGGCTTTTGCAATGACCAGCTTTGCACTGAATTAGTTAATGAGACAAAAAGCGATGAAGAATCAAAACGGGATAATAAAAGGGAATCCGAGGAACATTCGAATAAAGGATTCAGTGTTTTCAAACTCAATGACCTTTCGATAGAGCAAATTAAATCATATGTCCAAGCCATAACTTTAGATAATTTTGATGCTTTTATTGAAGCTATAATTAACAATGAATTTTTGGATTTTGCGCGACGACCTCAAGATTTAGTTGAATTGACGGGATATTGGAAGGCTAAAGGAAAACTGGATAGCCGCACCGAAGTAATGGATTTCAATATTGAGACTAAATTAAAAGAGATAAGTGAGAACCGTGGCCCCGATCTATCTTTGAGCGAATTGTTTACAAGTTCGCAATTAATTGCTGCGGCCAGTGTAATTTGTAAACAACAGCACATACAAATCGAAGATGAGGGCATCACTAGTGGTCTTAATCCCAGATTATTATTAGCTAAATTAACAAACGAGCAAATAAGGTCCTTGCTTTTGAAGCCAATCTTTGATGAAGCATTATATGGCAAAGTTAGGTTTCATCATCGCTCAGTAAAAGAATATTTATGCGCGAAGTGGTTTAAGTCGCTAATTGACAATGGCGTTTCGAAAAGGCTGGTTCTAAGCGAGTTTTTTAAAATTCAATTTGGAGAACATGTAGTTGTACCATCGCGACGACCAATACTGCCTTGGCTAATTTTGCTTGACCATGATGTCCGCGAAATGGCGCTAAAAATTTCTCCAGAAGTTTTCCTTGAAGGTGGCGACCCAACGAAAATTCCTTTACATATAAAAAGGCAAATTCTAATTAGTATCTGCGAGAATAATCTGTCTAAATTGGGTTATCATAACGGTTTTGATAGTGATGCTATGAAGCGTTTCGCAAAACCTGAGCTATCGGACTTTATATTAAAATATCTTACGCGCGAAGATACAGGTAAAGAATTAAAGAGAATACTTCTTCGCCTCATAGAATTAGGGAAATTAGATGGGTTTGTGGAAATTTGTACTGCAATTGCATTAGATAAATCAGTTGATGATTATCAGAAAATTCTTGCTATTCGTATTGTGAATAATTCAAACGAAATCGATGCCAAATGGAATCTAAGAAATACTGTTTTAAGGAATGGAAGGAGTATTGATCGAGGAATTATTTCCGAGCTTATTCAGGGTTTAGAGGATAGCGAGGCATGTATTGTTTGGCTTAGCAAAATATTGCAGAGAGCTGAAAAGTTTAATAGACACAATGTAGATATGACAGACCGGTTTGTCGCTGAATATGGCAAAAGGCTATCATCAGGAACAAGGATATTATTATTAAATTTAATTAATAAGCTTACAAACCTCGCACCTTTTACTGAAAATATTCATATTCGCCTTTCGAAACGACATAGATGGCTAGTGCCTGCATTTGCGGAAATAGTTTTCGACCTTATTAAATCGCGTGATGGGGCAGTTATGCAGAGCTATATGTTAGAGGGCATCAATAGAATTGGATTTCAAAGAGATTATTCTTATCATTTTAGAGGCGAAATACTTGAAGAAATTAACAAAGGAGTAAATGGTTGGAGTGAGTTGAAGTTTGCGCTTTATTGGAATGCAATTGAACTTTTAAGAATGCATCCTAACGGAATTAAGAGTGGCGATGTTCACAGCCACTCCCCCATGATTTTCGGATGCATTTCCAAGTTCACTATCTCAGACTTTGAATTGCTTTTGTTAGAAATCTCAAATCGTCGTCTTCAGTCAGACCAAGAAATTGCATTTGATTTGGCGTTTGATTTGTTTAGGCAGAGAAATATGTCGTTAGAGGATAAAACGAAGTTTCAATCTGCAATTAAAGAAAATAGCTTTTTGATTGATAAATTTAATAGATTTTGTAATCCTCCTGCTAAATCAAAACCTACAGAGTGGGAACAGTGGGAAATTGACAATAAGAAGAAGAGACGACGGCGTGAAGCTGCAAGCGCTAAACTTAAAAAAGAAAATTCTAAATGGTATGCCAGTCACTTGACGGAAATTCGCAATAGTGGGGCAAACGGTGAAGTTACCAATGCATTACTTAATCTGTACACTACCACACAAAAAGCTTCTGGAAATAATTCAAAATGGGCTTCAACAGATTGGGAAACACTAATTCAAGATGAATGCAAGGAAGTGGCTGAAGCATATAGAGATGCATTGTTAGAGTTTTGGAAACATGTTGATCCTGAATTGCAGTCGCAAAAAGCCACTAAAAATGAAACTAGTTACAGAGTTATTCTGGGGCTTTCAGGTTTAGGTATCAATGCAAAAATTGACGATAATTGGATTGAAAAATTATCGAAAGATGAAGCGATCAAAGCATTAAAATTGGGAATGTGTGAACTTAATGGCTTTCCTTTTTGGTATGAAAAACTTGTTGCAGCTTTTCCAGATGAAGCAAAAAAAATTATAATTCCTGAAATGGAATGGGCACTAAGTGAAAATAATAAATCTTTAGTCGGCTCTTACCCATTCCATGATTTGGTCTACCATGGTGATTATATGTGGGACTTAATAGCGCCAAGTTTAGCGAGTTTATTGAAAGAATATTCCAATATTTCAGAACAGGGCCTTGGTTATATTTTTAGGATTATTGCAGGCAGCACATCAGTAAATGAAGCAACAATTGTAGATTTAATAAAAGAGAAAGTGTCCGCGAAAAATTCTGAGGATGAGGCGGCATTTTGGACCACTCAATTTATTTCGCATTGCCCTGAAGATGGCATTTCATATTTTGAGCGTAGCATAAATGCTATAAAAGACACTACAGAAAAGAAGCAATTTGTTCAAAAAGTAATTTCTGGATTTCCGATTGGTCGCTATAATAGCGGCGTTAGCGGCGAAAAATACAAGAAGCCAAAATATCTTAAAGAGCTATATTTGCTTGCCCATAAATATGTAAGAGTTGACGAAGATATTGAAAGGTCTGGCACAGGTGCATATTCACCTGGGCTTCGTGACCACGCGCAAGATGCGCGTTCAGCGTTTTTAGAGTTGATTTTTAATTGTGGCGGCGAAGAAGCATATCAAGCAATTAAAGAACTTGCAAAGATTCACCCAGTTGAAAGTAATAGAGAATATATGGAGTATCGGGCTAAGAAATTCGCAGAAAGTGAAGCAGAAATAGGAGAAATTGATGAAGCCGAATTTTTGCGTTTTGCCAATTTGCTGCAAATATCGCCTAGAAATGAAAGCGATCTTTTTACGCTATTAAAAATCAAAATTGAAGATTTGAAGCATGATTTTGAAAACGGCGACAATAGTCCTTATAAATTGTTGATGAATGACGGAATTATCGAAGAAGATGTTAGGCAGTTTGTTTCGCGTGAATTACGCAAAGATTCGAATGGTGAATTTTCTATTGCTCAAGAAGATGAATTGGCGGACGATAAAAGACCAGATATAAGAATTTATGGAAATGGTTTTGATAACCCTATTACGATTGAGCTCAAAATTTCCAATAAATGGTCCGGTCCAGCTTTACTTGGACATTTGGAAACACAAGTTTATGGTGATTATTTACGAGACATAAAGTCAAACAAGGCGGTATATTTGCTAATAAACTCAGAAAAACGAAATTGGCAACTGTGTGGTAAGCGCGTCAATTTTCAAAGTTTGATAGAAGTCTTGAAAGAACAATCTGAAAAATTATCTAATATTCGAGATGATGGACAATTTGTTGAAATTGTTGGAATTGATCTGACCCTGCGCGGAAAATATGGAAATAAAAAATAACAGACTTTCCATTCGTCTTTCAGCTGAAGTTTGACAATCGAGCATAATCTATTTTCAACAATGCAATATATGCTGGCTTCGCTGAGTTTATAAAGACTCGAATTAAATCTTGACATTTATAGCTGTGCTATGTATGTATTGAAAGCGTACAAAGGATTTTTTAAATGGCACGTTTAGCAGTTAAAGATAGTGAGAGATTATCGCTTCGGGTTAGCTCGGAGGATAAGTCATTGCTTATGCGGGCGGTTGCATATTCCCGTACTAATCTTACAGAATTTATGATGAATCAATCTTTAAATGCTGCAAGAGCTATTGTTGAGCAGGCTGAAAAACTTAATCTATCTACTCGTGACAGTTTAATTGTATTAGATGCGTTAGAAAATCCCCCTGAACCTAATGCCAAATTCCTTGCCGCAGCACGGGCGTTGCCTAAATCATAATGGTAGTCTCTGATTGGCATGAGGAGCCTATTTCCAAAAGTCATAATCGTGCAGAATTCGATTGCGGCGACGATGCGCTGAATGAGTTTATTCACCAACACGCACGAAAATCTCATGAAAAAGGCGGTTCAAAAACCTTTTGCGCTATTTCTAATTCTACCCCAAACCAAATATTGGGTTTTTATTCATTGAGCCCTGCATCAGTTGAATTTGCAAGAGCTCCTGAAATCATAAAACGCGGATTGGCAAAATACGATATTCCATTATTTCGCTTAGGTAGGCTGGCGGTAAATACTTCGCAGCAAGGAGAAGGACTTGGCGGTCAGTTATTAGTTGCTGCTGCAAAGAGATGCTATCTTGCCGCCCAATCAGTCGGTGGTGTCGGGCTTCTGATTGATGCCAAAAATATTAGAGTAAAACAATGGTATGAATCGTATGGGGCAATCGGTTTAGTTGATACGGAATTATCCTTAATTATGCATATGGCTACAATTGAAAAAGCTTTAAAAGAAGCAGGTCAAATTTGATTTTATTTGGTAGATCGCGCTGTCTAAAGCGGACTAATAATAAAATCCTTAGTCACGCTAACGTTAAATCTGTATCCAGGCCTGATTTGCAGCGTTGGTTGGACACGAATATTGCGCCCTATAACTTGGCTACCAGTTTGCCCTAATTGTTGTCCGATTGCTCCCGCGATGGTTTGACTATTCGTGATATTTTCACCATTACTTGCTTGGGGTTGCGATATTTGCACACCGGCGGAGAATATCGACATTAATAATGCTGCCCCAAATGTCTTTCCATAATGATTATTAGTCTTATCATTGAAGCCAGCATAGCCACTTTGATCTGCTGCTGGCATCATATTTAAATCAAGTGAAGAAGCATCTGGAAATATAATTCTATTCCACGCAACTAATACCCGACTTTGCCCAGTAGTTACCCCATTGTCATAGGCTCCAACTAGACGAGAACCCTGTGGAATAAGTAAATGTTTGCCGGTTTTTGTGTCATAAACATTTTCAGAAACTTGGGCGATAATCTGCCCCGGTAAATCAGAATTAAGCCCGCCAATCATAATTGCCGGAATTATCGAACCAGCCTTAAGCTCATATGGTGATAATGAAGGTATTTTGCTTGAGCTAGAATAATTACTTGCGTAATTCTTTTGTTGCAAGAAACCACGTTTTGCGTCTTGCCCATTAAATTCAGCATCATTATCACTTGAACCATTAAGGCTATTATTTCGCGTCAGACCACCACTTAGACCGGTTTGAATATCGCCATAATTGGATTGTGAAATATTATTTCCAGCAATGGAATTATTGTCATTGGTTTGACTCGAATTAATAGAGGTTGGGGCGTTTAATGCCGCCATAAATGCCGTTTCACGGTTTTGGTTGGCGCTGGTCTGCTTTTGTTTATATTCAGCCCATTGTTCTGCATATGGTGAAGGAGGCGGGCTATTATTAGAATAGTTGGAGTAATTATTCTGTGCCGTGTGGCTTTGGGTTTCATTAATCGAAGGAACTTGGTTTTTCTCAACTTCGTTATTGGCGTCAATGTGATTTAATTGTACATCTCTTTCCACATTGTTTGTTTCGTCATTTTGCAAAACTTCTCTAGGTGGTGAAGCTGATTGTGTGGCTTTTAAATAAGTATCGGCCTTTTTGTATTTTACATTGCCTCTAGCGACTGTTGCATACATCATTAAAGCAACCACAGAAGCACCAAGACCAATGGCAATATATTTTGGAACATTATTTAATCTTCTAACACCAGCACCACGGGTGGGAATGCGACCTAAAAGAGATGGTGATGCTTCAGGGGCATCAATGTTTATGTTATCATTTTTCATGGTTTGGCCTAATGGTTAATGGCGATGCCGGAATTATTGAATTGCCTTCAGATTTGCTAAAAAGCCGTGTTGCTTCAGAATCATTAGTTTTAATCCTAATTAGGATTTTACCGTCTAATTCGCTAACCCAATATGAAACTTTAAGGCTTGGAACGTTCTTATCATTGGTTATTTTAATATTTTTAGTCTGTAAAAACTGCTCTATTTCTGAGTTGGCGAACGCTTGTTTATCAATTTGCAATCTTATGAATGATAATTGTTTGTCCTGTGCTTCTTCAACAATCCAACTCGATATTGCTGCGGCAATATAGGTTGAGTAATTTTGCAAGCCAGAAACCTGAGATTTACTAGTCGATTGTGTATCTATTGTGGCGCAAGCTGAAGTCGCAATACACAAGGAAATAATGGAAATAAGGCGCTTTTTCATGTCCTAATCCTTCCTTAAAATAGTTACTTTGGTTTGTTTTGAACCTGTGCCACTTATTAGTTCAGCTTTATCGAATATCTTATCGACAATATATTTTGTGCCGATTACGCGATAATTGACTAATTGCTCTTGGTTGTCACCTAATACTAATAAAGCTGGTGCTTCGGTGGTTTTAATGGCGTCAGGGAATTCAATATAGGTTTTGCTAGTATCATTATAAACACGAATAGGTTTCCAACGCGGTTTGGCACCGCTTATATTATAATTGAAATTCAAATTACCTTGTTCAGTTTGTGGATTATCTTGACTGCCCATGCGGATTTTATAATCGCGCCATTTGTCGTCCATATCTTGTGCATATGTGAAAGAAATACGTGCCATGTAATCGGTACGGCGACTAACCAATTTTAGAACATATGTACGCCGATTTGTGGTGATTATTGTATTAGTTTGTAATGCTGCATCAGTTGGTTTTACAATTACATGTGTAGTAACATTCATACCAGAGCCACTTGTTGCTGGACTTAGCTTCCAGCGTACCGCGTCACCAACATTAATGTCATTGATTATTTCGCCTGGCTGCAAAGTTATGTCACATACAATTAATGGCGCACACACTATTGACGGCATAGTTTCACCAAATGGGAAAACCACAACTCCTTCGGCACCTTTGACTGGCATTACTTGGTTATTTGAATAACTCTTTGCGATCGCCATTCCTGCTGTCTCGCGTTTAGTAAGGCTAGAGTTTTTGCCAGACATCAGGTTTGCAGAGGGCGGAGGAACTTTTCTGGTTTCAATAGCTACCGGTTCAGTAATTAAACTATCTGGAGACGGCATTATCGGTGTGTTAGATAAAACAGTGTCAGTATTTTGCCCATTTGAGCCAATAGCAGGAACTTTTGGGTTCTGTGTAGTCACAGGCTTTTTGTGTTTTATTTTAGAGTAACTATGATGTGACTTTGCCTTAGGTCTATGTGTGGTTTTAGCATGTGAATTGCCACCTATTAATAAGGCCAAAACGGAAAGTGATATTATAAATTTATTACGCATTTTAGCCTCCTAAATTCTTTGCGACCAACTAAGGGAATTAATGACAATGCCCATCGGATTAATTAAAGCTTTGCTTTCTTCTGTCGGCGGAACAATTGAAATCCCGACTTGCGCTTGCCAGTTGGTGTTGCTTATTAACTGGCCATCGCGTTGGCGAACCTCTTCACGCCACTCAATTCGATAAGAATCTTTCGTAATGGGGAGAACTGATTGAACGGAAATTGAAACGCTTTCGGTTTTAGCGCGTTCAAATGGCTGAAAATTAGTGTGGAAATCGGCCAAGGTGCCAAATGCTGGGGAGCTACTTCCAATTAGCGCATAAGCGTCATTAACTGCCTTATTTTGAGCCGCAGCATCAAAATATACACTGCGAACATTAGTGATCCAATTGGCAAGTTGTGCGCGAATTACCCTCGTGTCGGGTGTTGCTGCTTTATCAGCAATTCCTACTGCAACGGCATCACCCAATTTATCAACTTCAACCACATAGGGTGTAATTTTACTTTGGGCTCCAACCCATGCTAGACCAACACAGGCAATTGCGGCAACACAAAGCGAAAAAGTAGCAATTATTTGCCAGTTTCTGGTTTGTGAAATGTAGCTACCATACCTTTCGTTCCACTCACGGCGTGCCGATAAATATATATTTGATTGCTCGTTGGTATTTGGTATTGCCGTAGCAAAGTTCTGGTTTCTCGCTTTGTTGTTAAACATAGTTGCTACCTTTCTATTTATTCGCTTTCAATTGAATTGTGGTCTTCTGGTTTTTCCTGTTGTTGATTTTGTAATTGGCTTTGAATTGGACCAGATACCCCACCATTCGCTGCTTGATTGGCAATATTGCTATGTTGCAATTGGCTGGTTTGGTTATCCATATTGGCAGACATTCGCCCACCCATTGTGCCATAGCCCATATGCTGGCCACTTAATCTTGAACCAATATCGGCCATGGCAGCTTTGGCAAGATTGCTGGTTGCCATTGCGGCCCTAGTCATAAATTGTGACCCCATGCCTTGTGGTGCAGTTTCAGAACTAGCAGAGGAGTTTAATTGTTGGCTTGCTAATTTTCCGGCGCTATTTACCGCCATGCCTGCACCGGCAATAGATTCACCCGCGGTGCTCATGGCTGCTGCAGCACCAACACTGCCTGCAGCAATCCCACCCATTGCGCCAACCAAAGCACCACCACCGGTGAATGTTGCGCCACTTATGACGGCTTGTACCATATCAGGAATAATTTTTACCAATGCGAGCATAACAACGGCAAACCCAAGCATAATGATTGCATCATTTATGTCATCTATTCCCGCATTGGCTAAATCGGAAAATAAAGTTTCTCCAACACCAACTATGATTTGCATTATAAAGAGTTTCGCCCCTACACCTATCACGCCAATAATCGCTTTATAAGCAACATCTTTGGTCCAGCGGGAACCTGCAAATCCAAGGAATAAAACTGACATTGTTGAAATGCCCCAAGCGGCAACCAATGTCATAATCATCATTGCAACAATTAGTGCAAATACCACCATTGTCACTATCGCTGTTATACCGATAATTATGCTGTCTGCTATTTCTGTAAGAGTCATTTTATCAAGCATTGCCTGCCCTATGGCCATGCCAGAATTAAAGACATCTGCAGGGCTTAGACCAGCACTTCCACCAACTGAACTTGCTGCCCCACCTCCTGCCTGAGAAAAGCTTTGTACAATTATGTTGCCGAGATTGGCACCATTTTGGATGATGAATAGCCCAAGGCCTATGAACAGGATTTGTTGCACTAGTGCCGCTGCAACATCACCTAAGTCACCTCGTTTGAAGGCAATTGAAATCATTGCGTAGCTAAATTCAATCCCAGCCAAAATCATAAAGAGATTTCTGGCATAGCCTAGCAATGCTCCTTGCATTCCTTGAAACCTTGATTGAAATAAATCAGGCACAGCATTTAGGACTTCGGGTGACACGGTTGCTGAATTTGCAAGGTTTGGAATAAAGGCAAATGCAATGATATTGCCAATTATCAAATATGCGAATTTTGCCTTTATATTGTCTTTCATTAGTATCTCTTTCCACCCGTGGTTTTGAAATTGCGGGTTTGGTGGAGTTGGCTACTTTTAGCTGCTTTGACATCCGCTTGGTCTTGTTGGCTTGCATACCAATTTGCTTGCATTTGGGTTTGCAACATCATTAATTGGCGAAGTTTTTGCGTTTGCCTAACGCCTTGCGCCGCCATTTGATTGCCGATTTGTGCCGCTTGCATTCTGCCTGTTGCACTATTCCCCATGGCTTCCAATTGGCGCATAAGGGCGTCTTCATCATTCATTTGGCTGTTTTGCATCCCAAGAGCTGCCAAGGTTGCTTGGATTGAGCTATTGGTTTCATTGCTCCATTGATTATATTTGCCGGTAATAGAATTTATGCCACTGCCTGAATATGTGTTATAGCCTTGGTATCTTTGGCGGATTTGTTGTTCGATATTATTGCCTTGATAGGACAATGATTTAACATCATTCATTAATTGATTTACACGATTGATGTTTTGCATTGTCTGTCCCCAATATTGGGCAGGCAAAGTGGCAGAATTAACGACCATATCATTTAATTGCTGCTGAGCGATTTTTAATTGTTGAAGCTGACGGTTTAATTGCTCAATAAGTTTGGCGACAGCGGTAGGGTCATAAACCACCATTGAATTAGCTGTTTTCGGATATATGAATGCCATTAAATTTATTGCGGCAAGCGTGAGAAATGATCTCTTTGATAATTGTATATTTTTCATAATTTCACATTCCTTTCCTTTAGCCATTGATATGGCCAATCATCACCATATTTCGCCGCCAATTCGCGTATACGAGTTAGTTGTTCTTTGTCTGAGACACCAACAAATGAGAGGGCTATTGGGCCCAAATTCAGATCGAAAAGTCTTCGCCCTTCGGGAGAGACGAAATAATAATGCTTCTTCTTGGTGGCACTCCGAATAATCTCTATTTGGGCATCATTCATGCCGAAGATTTTATATAAATCGCGTGGCCCAACTATATTTTCCGTGCCAGATTTGTCGGCCTCTTCATTAGGAAGGAGGATTTTAGTCGGGCAGGCTTCAAGCAATATATCCAATATGCCTGACTTGACAGCATCTGAAAGGGATTGTGTAGCAAGAACAACGGTGCAATTTGCTTTGCGTAACACTTTAAGCCATTCACGAATTTTCTCACGAAATGTTGGATGTCCTAACATTACCCATGCTTCATCCAATATGAGCATGGCAGGTGAGCCATCAAGCGAACGTTCAAATCTTCTAAAAAGATATAGAAGGACAGGTATAAGGCTCTTCTCGCCCATCGCCATTAATTCTTCGATTTCAAATACTGAAAACGTGCTGGTCGTTAACTCATCTTTGTCATTATCAAGCAAGTGTCCCATTGAGCCTTGCAAAGTATAAAAGCTAAGTGCCGCGCGTATTTCTTCATCTTGAACTGTTGCCAGAAAATCAGTCATAGTGCGCCCTTGATGTGAAGGATTGCCGTTCTCATCATGATTGGCCTGCATCAATTTTATTGCGCGGTAAATTGCCTCTCTTTGGTTTGGACTAGGTGGTCGATTGGTTTGCAATTCAAAAAGAGTGGATAGCCAATCATTTGCCCATGCAACATCATTATCGCTTTCAAGATATGCTAAGGGGCACATACCAATTTGAATTTGGTTGATTGAGGTTACGTCTGACGCTATATCATAGTGTTTTCCACCTGTTGCTAAGGCAAGCGGCATCATCGAACGACCTTTATCAAAGGCCGTGATTTTAGCTTTGGGATAACGCCTGAATTGTGCGGCAATCAAACCAAGCAATGTTGATTTACCTGCACCGGTTGGACCAAAAATTAAAGTATGCCCAACATCACCAATATGCAGATTTAATCTAAATGGTGTTGTGCCACTGGTTGCAGCATGAAGTAATGGTGGTGAGTTCGTAGGATAAAATGGGCATGGGTTATTTTCACGACCTGCCCAAACTGAAGACAAAGGAACCAAATCGGTTAGCGACAATGTATGAAGGAATGGTCTTCTGACATTTGGAATTGGATGACCAGGAAGTGCACCCAAATATGCTTCCATGGCATTAATGGTTTCAATTCTTGCAGAAAACCCTTCGCGACGGATTTGTTTGGAAACCAATCTAGCATTATCAAGCGCAGTTTCTGAAGACTTTGCATAAATCACGACAACTGGTGTATAATAGCCATAAAGCACCACGCCGCTATTTGCGTCAGCAATTGCGCCTTCGGATTCGCGTTGCATCATTAAGGCGTCTTCGTCGATAACCCCACCTTCAGTGCGAAACATTTGCGCCCAAAAGCCACGAACCTTTTGTTTCCATTGGCGGCGGTATTTATTAATCTCAATCACCGCTTCATATTGTTCTAAATAGATAAAGCGTGAAGACCAACGATAGGTGATTGGAAGGTGATCCAAAATATCGAGAATGCCGACATAGGATTCAGCTGGGAAGCCGTCTATTGCCACACATGCTATGAAGTTATCACCAATTTTAGGTGTGTCGCCGACATAGGCTTCTACATTGCCTACATAAGCGTCCATATACATGGGAATAGGTGGTATGTTGACGGGATTTAATTCGCCCGTCAGGCAAAATTGAAGATAATTGACCAAATCATCGCGCAAATGTTTGCGACCATTTTCGTCCTCAAATTCAAAACTCTTCATACGACGCAATGAAAGGTAATTACCCAATCTATCATACATTTCATTGATGGCTTTTTTGAATTGATCAAGGATTTTGGATGCTGGCGAAATCCCTTTTAGATTTTCATCTTCATCATAAAGATAGTCTTGGATTTTGCTGTCACGCCTTAGGGGCGGTGTATACATTAAGATAAGTACATATTCGCTTTCAAAATGCTCGCCTTCAGTCATAAAATGTTGACGGCGCTCTTCATCTATAAGTTCCGAGATCCTATCAGGAAATGAAGAACGATAAGCAGCAGGATAGCCCTCAGCGGGTAATCTAATGGCATCATGCCAACTTACCCAGCCAGAACCTAATTGGCACATGGCGGCATTTATTCTTGCTGAGATATAATTCTTTTCTTCGGGTGTCGCGCTCGCTAAATCCGAACCGCGATAATAGAAGCCAGCCATTAGTGAGCCGTCTTTGCCCAACACAATCCCATCATCAATAAGCGCTGCCCAATTTAATAAATCTGGCATACCTTTGGCAGTTTCTTGGAATTGCTTGATTGCTAACATTGTCGCCTCACTTTTTTAAAATTGGCTATTTATGAAAGGGTTATTTGTGAAAGGGTTTTGGCCTCGCTGGGTAATATCCTTGGTATTTGATGCTACGCAGATATATCTCGCTCATTTGTGGATCTGCTTTTGCCATTTGCCGAAGGGCAGCAATCGCGCCAAACCAAATAAAGATTGCGGCAAGAGCGGTAATCCAATTAAGTGCTGAAAATATAAGTGCGAAGCAAATAAGTGCTGCTAGTAATACTAGTTTGCGCTCCCCGCCCGCTATTAGATTTGGACGGTTCAATGCGCGTGAAAGTGGTGTTCGTCTTAGGCTCATAATTAGCCTGCGAAGATACCGATAATGCTATTGGCGCCAACGATGACCGAAACCACCAAAACTATGAAAACCATGGTTCTGGCAAAGCCATTAATCTCACCGCCCCAGATTAGAGTTGCACCAGCGGCAACAATGGCGATGATTGAAATGCCCATAGCCACTGGTCCTGAAATAGATTGGCGAACTTGTTGAAGAGGGGATTCCCAAGGCAGTGCATATGCTGCGCTAACCATAAAAATAGTTGCTATAAATCCAATTAGAAAATTAATTGCAAAGTTTAGCATTCGATGCTTATTAAGAAATTGGGAAGTTTGATTTACATAAATATTCACTCTTTTCATATTCGAAGCTCCTTCTCAAAAGTTCGATTAAATGGGTTCTATTTCATAACCATTCGCGCCAAACCCATTTACGCGAATAACCTCTTTCACTCGCCGGCCTTCATTAGTCTTGGCGATGGAAATTATAATATCGATTGCCTCTGCGATTACGCTTGGCATTGGTGTTGAAGAAACCTCTGCAACCAGGGATTCAATCCTGGTTAGACCTGATTTTGCGTCATTGGCGTGCACTGTTGCAACACCACCGGCATGGCCAGTATTCCATGCCTTCAGTAGCGATAATGCTTCGCCGCCGCGTACTTCTCCGACCAATATGCGATCAGGTCTTAAGCGCATTGTTGCTTTTAGTAAGCGCAACATATCAACATTGGAATTAGCGCGAAGAATTACTTTATTTGGAGACCGGCATTGAATTTCGGCAGTGTCTTCAATGATAACTAATCTGTCATTGGGAACCACTTCTGCCATATAATCAATTATGGCATTGGTAAGCGTGGTTTTGCCGGTTCCAGTGCCGCCCACGACAAGAATATTCTGCTTATTGGAGACCGCTTGCTTTATTGCTTCGGCTTGTTCAGTGCTCATAATATTGGTTTCAACATAATCAGCTAAGGTAAATATTCGCGTGGCTTTACGACGGATGGTAAAGCATGGGGCAGAAACAACTGGTGAAATCATTGCCTCAAAGCGACTACCATCCAACGGTAATTCACATTCAATAATTGGGTTTTCGCGAGTAACCGTGGTGCGATAATGAGCGGCTATAGTTCCAATTAAGCCTTCTGCGCGGGTAGTGGAGAAATTGGTCTCAACTAGTTCAATGTCCTCACCCAGTCTTTCAACCCAAAGGCTGCCATCAGGGTTGAGCATAATTTCAATTACATGGGGTTCTTTTAAGAAGCCGCAGATTTTAGAACCAAGTTCACGTGTTAGCTTCTCTTCTAGTCGAGAAGTTTGCAAACTCTGCAATGAAACCATCTGTTCAGCCATTCATCAGCCTCCATGATCGGAACCAATCTATGTCGCACTTAAGCTTGAAGCCCGCGAGCGACAGATAGTTAAAGGCAAGGAATGTGCCATATTCATTGTATTGTCAGTTGAAGTATTAAATTTACAAAATAACTATATATTGTCTTATATTTAAATAAATGTCGGATTTACTTAAGTTGTTGTTTTATTAAAGAAAATATATGGATAAACAATCGAAATAATAATTTTCTATTAATTTAGTATTGATTCGACATATTAGTTTCAAATTTGCGGCTTTAATGAACTGTTAACCATGATTTACAGGAATTGTGTCGATACGGAGTGGTGGTGTATCAAGGTGGGACAGTAAACGTGAGCACATTGAAACATCATATTTAAGCAATCGATTTGATTTCAATCAATTATCATTTTTAAGTACGTTATATTAGTTATATATATTTAAATTGGGGATACAGCTTGGAAAACCGTAGTAAATTTAAACAGTTTAGATTTGGTAATTTGAAAGATATAATAATTAGGAAGGGGTTTAACAAATTTTTAGATGCACCATATTTTTTAAAACAATCTTTGTTGGACTTGTTAAGCTCAAGAATAAATCACCTTTACTCTAAATTGATTTTTAGGTTACAGCCGTTAGAAAATAAAATTATAACATATAAGCCAACTTTTTCGGAAAAATTTCTGAAAATGACAATTCTTAATGGAAAAATTAGAATAAAGATTGGTACCGCAAATGATGTCAAAAATGCTGACGTAAAAATATCATGTGAAATAATTGATTTATTGAAACTTTCCGAAGGTGAAGTTGATGGCGATGCACTATTTTTTTCAAGAAACATTGTAATTGAAGGCAATGCCGAAATATTGGTGCTCCTAAGAAATGCCCTCGAAAATGAAGGGCTTGAATTTAGAAATATTATATCGCCTAAAAATGCAATATTTGCTGCCTCAATAAATAGAATAATCACAGAGATTGATACTAAACTCGGAAAAGTTGATCAGTTTTTTGATGAAAATTTTAATTTTAGAATAGATGATTTAGAAACGGAAATGAGTACTTTTTTTACTGATTTAGAACGTACAAACCTTCGGATAGAAAAACTAGAAGGGCGTGTTGCCAGAGGTTGATATTATGGAAAAACTTGAAATAGTATGCCCTGCTGGCACATTGTCGGCGGCAATTGTTGCAATAGATGAGGGTGCAGATTGCATTTATTTCGGCTTTAATGATGAGACTAATGCAAGAAATTTTCCGGGGCTAAACTTTAGTCGTGAAGAGGCGGCAGAGGCCATTTTATACGCCCATTCCAAAAATTGCAAGGCTATGATTGCGATTAATACTTATATGAATGCGTCAAGTGAGAATAAATGGTTTCAAGCTGTTGATGATGCAATAATATTAGGTGCTGATGCCGTAATACTAGCCGATATTGGCTTATTAGCCTATGCAAGAGATAGGCATCCAAAGGCTAAATTGCACCTTTCCGTTCAAGCATCTGCGTCGACGATAAGCAATATTAATTTTTTTGTCGAGGAATTTGGTGTTCGTCGAGTTGTTTTACCGCGCGTTTTAACGCTTGGACAAATAAGGGATTTAAATAATAGTATTTCTGTTGAAACTGAAATTTTTGCCTTTGGAGGAATGTGTCCAATGGCGGAGGGAAGATGTTATCTTTCGTCTTATATTACTGGCAAATCACCAAATTCGCATGGGGTTTGTTCCCCCGCATCACATGTTAAATATCTAGATGAAAAAGGTGAACTTGTATCCCGATTGGGTGATTTTACAATTAATAAATTTGATAAAAATGAACTCGCTGGTTATCCTACCCTTTGCAAAGGTAGGTTCAGAATTAACGATGATGTGGATTATTTTTTTGAAGATCCAGTAAGTTTAAATGTCTTAGAAAACTTAACTGAAGTTGTAAACTCTGGTGTCTCTGCGCTTAAAATTGAAGGGCGGCAACGTGGGAAAGCCTATGTAAAAGAAGTAGTTAGAACATTTAGAAAAGCAATTGATGATTTCTATAATAATCTACCACACCAGCATGCCAATCTTACACATTTGTGTGAGGGCGGGAAGGTTACGACAGGTGCATATTACAGGAAGTGGCGATAATATGACTATTACATTAGGTCCATTATTATTTAATTGGAGTGATGAAAAATTCTTAGATTTCTATTCTATGGTGGCTAATGAATTAGAAGTTTCTGAAGTATATATTGGTGAAGTTGTATGTTCAAAAAGGTTACAGCTTTATTCAAAACACTTAGACGGTGTAATAGAAACATTAAAACGCTGTGGGAAAAATGTAATTTTTTCAAGCCTAAGCCTAATAAATTCTGAAGCTGAGAAAAAGCAACAATTAAAAATAATTTCGAACCACGATTTTGATGCTATCGAATTAAACGATTTATCTTTAATGCAATTTGTTAATAAAGAACATTGTCGAATTGGCCCATATATTAATATTTATAATCCATCGGCCTTGAATTTCTTTATTAATAAAGGCTTTAATGGCTTTACTTTGCCTATCGAATTAAGTGAAGCAACGATATTAGAGTTGTTGAGAGCAAAGAAAACAAATTTCGAAATTCAAGTATTTGGAAAAATGCCACTTGCAATATCTGCACGTTGCTATCATGCAAGGTCATATGGCCTTACAAAAGATAGCTGCGAGTTCATTTGTATTAAAGATCGTGGAGGCCTGCTCTCTAAAACTTTGGATGGTGAAAAATATCTAATTATTAATGGCACGCAAACTATGTCTTCAACTTGCTTAAATATGATACGTGAAATCGATATATTGTACAATCTCGGCTTTTCAAGATTTAGGGTATCACCACAATCTGAAAATATATTGCAAGTAGTCAAAATATTTAATGAATCTCAACAAAATAAATTTGATAAAAGTGAAGCGTATGAAAAATTAACGCGATTAATGCCAAATGAAAATTTTTCAAATGGTTTTTTTTATGGGCAAGAGGGGCATAAATATTTTTATACTTAGGTGCCATGAAATTCGCTACTTTATGAATGATTGAAATTACTCTCAAATAAATAGGAATTGGCATTATCACGGTTTAATATTTTGTCTCTAATAACTTCTGCTGCGATTGGGGAAAAAAGGAAACCATGCCGATACATGCCATTAATGTGAAAAGCATTGCCATTATAGGAAATCTTTGGTGTTTTATTTTTAAAGCTTGGACGTATTCCATTATTTAATTTCAACAAATGTGAACTCTCAAATCTATTTGAAAATGCATTAGCAACGTCAATAAGCAGTTTTAAGCCTATTATTCGGGCTTTTCGTGGGTTTGCGTCTTCTTCAATTCTTGAGGTTGCACCAATAATGAAACGTCCCATACCATATGGGACAATGTAATAAATATTATTTTCGTACCAAAATCTAACAGGCCTTGTTAATTTAATATCATGATTTTCAATTAAGATTGTTTCACCTTTTATGCATAATAAGTCATTATAATCTGCTTCCCACCCCCTTGCATCGATAACCCAATCAAATTGATCTTTTATAGTTATAGGTGTTACCATTTCTCTTTTTAGTTTAGCACCACATTTTATTAAGTGTTGTATAATTATTTTTTGTGAATTTGGTGCGCTTAAATTTATGTCTTTGGGGAAAAATATTGCATCAGTAAATTTGGGCGAAATGTCTGGCTCCAAATACTTTAATTGTTTTTTATCGAAAGTTTGAAATTCAATATCAGTAGATTTTAGAATATTTTGGAATTTATTTATTTTTGATTGTTGGAAGCTTTGCGATAATAATAAACTTCCATTGGTTTGGAGTATACAATTATGTTTTTTAGAAAAATTATTCCAAAAAACAACGCTTTCAATCGAGCAATTAATAAAGGAATATGGTAAATCCAACAATTCGCCCCCGGGATTAATCATTCCCGAAGCAACATGGCTTGCACCCTTTCCAGGAAAGCCGCTTTTATCGAAGATCGTAATATCAAAGCCATCATACGATAGCTTATACGCACACATTAGGCCACTTATGCCAGCACCAATAATGCCTATTTTTATATTGTTGCAAAAACTCATTCTCTCTGATGCACTAAAATATTTATTTGTAACTTGATTTGGCTCAAGTGATGCCAATACTATTTATTCTATCCATTGTATTCAGTTTATGTAAATTTGAAAAATGCTTATATCAAGGGATTTAATGTATAGGTGGATATGGCAAAGCAATTTGAATATTATAGATTGGTGCTTATCTGGTTAGTTATTAGTTTATTATTTTGGTGGTTTAATCTAATATGTTGCAATTTGCCAATTAAAGATTTCGGCTTTTTACATAGGTTTGAGCTTATATATGCTTATTTTTCAGGCATTTTTACCATTTATGCATTTCATTGGACCTTATTGAAACGTGCAAATATCAAATTTAAACTGCCAATGATTCAAATTTGGTTTTTATTGTGGGGTGTTGCGCGATATATTTCATTTGTATTTCCAGCAAGTAATCTCTATTTTATTGTTAATTCACTTGCCCCCATATTTGTTTTAGTATTGTTGCTTCATATTGTTTTTGATGAAGGTGCAATGCGCATAAAATTGATTTTGATACCTAATGTCGCGCTGATTCTTACTAACGTCATTTATTCAAATGGTGCCATTGAAACATCGTTAAGAATTCTGATTGTGCTGCCCACAATTCTTATAATGTTTTACGGTGGAAGAATTTTGGATAGTGAAATGCATAACTCACTTAATAAAATGCAAAACCATTTTATTAACCGCAGGTTAAGTTCATTATTAGAAGTATTGTTATTTTTATCATTATTTCTTTGGATATTAATGATTGTACAGCAATATAAATCTAGTTTCGGTTTGATTTATATTTTACTATTTATAACTAGAATTTTGCTATGGGTCTTAATAATTAATTTTAAAAAGCCATATAATCTTTTAGTAATTATTCCATTTCTATGGATTTTCTTTGCAAGCCTTCGAGTCTTCTTTCTTGCGCAATTGGACGTTATAACAGTACATATACTTACTTTAGGTGTCCTTATGAGCATGACCTTTGTTTTTATTAATAGGTCAATGCAAAGGACCTGTAGCAATTCCCTAACTGAAACATTTTTTAAAAAATATGTTTTTACACTTTTACAGTTATCACTAATTTTTAGGATGTTGGCGGATTGTTTTAAAAGCTATTCGATTATTTTTTACTCTGTTTCAATTTGTGTTTTAATTTTTTCTATAATTCTACAAATGCGAATTATAACAACAAATATAAAGTATAGGGAGAATAGTTTACATGACTCATTGAAGTAGGATAGTCCCGCGTTTTTTCTAATACTAAAAAATTTATTAATATCTGGCAGGGGCTAGTGCTCAGTCAAATAAAATAAATAAACTCTTCATCCTAAGAAATTATCATCTTTCTATTGGCAGAATAAATATATATAGTAAATACAAAATAGATTTACTTGCCTGTTTATGAATGAAGCAATCATAATGTATGTGAAATTTTGCTTTAACTTGTCCAATTTTAAGACAAAATTATCCATTTTGCGAGATGTTATATATGTAAAAAATCTATATATTTAAATTGTTTTCTAATTTTATTTTGTGGATTTTTAGAACAAAGTAAAGAATTGAAAATTGAACATGACAAATAGTGTTGAAAGATTTTTTGGAGAAGACGAACTTATAGTTAGTAAGACTGATTTAAAAGGGCGCCTTACTTATTGTAATGACGTTTTTATCAGAATATCTGGCTATTCTGAATCTGAATGCCTCGGGCAACAGCATAGTTTAATTCGGCACGCAGATATGCCAAGATGCGTATTCAAACTTCTTTGGGACACAATTCATGACGGACGTGAAATTTTCGCCTATGTTATTAATCGGTGCAAGAATGGCGATTATTACTGGGTCAATGCCCATGTCACCCCAAGTCGTGATGCGTCAGGTAATATTATTGGGTTTCATTCTAATCGTCGGGTTCCTGATCGTGAAATTTTAAACCACATTATATCACCACTTTATAGGGATTTGCTCGCAGAGGAAAGTCGCCATGCAAATCGTAAGGATGGACTTATTGCGTCAAGTGAAATGCTTACAAATTTACTTGCGAGCAATAAGGTTGAATATGATGAATTTATAGCGACCTTGCGCCCCACTAAACAAGCTGCAGCCTAAACTAATGCACAATAGATAGAGTAAATACATGTTTTCAAATGACTATAAATCAGCCGTATTAAAAGCTATCGAAGTTTGCGAAGCAGTTTCAAACGGTGATTTCGAAGCGAGAATAAAAAATATCAATGAAAAAGGAGATGCAGGCAATCTTCTACATCTTATTAATCGCTTAATAGACAAATCAGACGCTTATATTCGCGAATCCCGCGCTTCATTGGAATATATGGCCGCAAATAAATATTTTAGACGTATATCAGAACGCGGAATGCCGGGGGCATTTGGTGAAGCAAGCCGAGCCGCCAATGCTGCTATGGATTATATTGAAAAAAAAGTCGACACTTTTTCAACTGTCGTCAAATCTTTTGAAAATAAAATGGAAGAAGTTGTTGATTCTGTTGCAAACTCGGCATCTGAATTAGAAGCATTGGCGGCGAATTTAAGGAATTCGTCGTCTTCAGCCCAAGAACAATCAACTAATGTTGCCGCAGCAGCAGAACAATCTTCTGCAAATGTTAATTCAGTTGCCGCCGCTACCGAAGAAATGGCGAATTCAGTTGCAGAAATTAACCACCAAGTTACGCAATCGTCAATTATAACTAATAATGCGGTGATGGATGTGGAGCAGGCAACCTTGGATATTAATAAATTGTCGGAAAGCTCATCAAAAATTGGCAATATTCTTGCCATAATAGTTGATATTGCAAGTCAAACTAACCTTTTGGCTTTAAATGCAACCATCGAAGCCGCTAGAGCTGGTGAGGCAGGGAAGGGGTTTGCTGTTGTAGCATCAGAAGTAAAAGCACTTGCAAGCCAAACTGCAAAAGCCACTGATGAAATCACATTGCAAATTTCTGAAATCCAAAATTCTAGTAATCAAGCAGTTCAATCAATTAAAACAATTGCCAATACAATTAATAATGTAAGTTCGATTGCAACCGCAATCGCCGCTGCAGTGGAGGAGCAAAGTGCTGCGACAAATGAAGTGGCGCGAAATATTGACCAAGCCTCAACCGGAACAATGGAAGTAAGCGCTAGCATTGGCTCAATTAGTCAAGTCATTTCAGAATATAGTGTTGCAACCTCACAAATCCTTGAAACTTCAACTGAATTGTCACAAAGGAGTGACGCAATGCGGAATTCGGTGTCAGACTTTTTGGTAGAAGTTAGAAAAGCGATTTAATTCATCAATATGAGAAACCTAAATCAGTTTAATTTGCTTTAGAAATAACTGAACGGCCGCAAAAATTACTAATGCGGCAGTTGTTAATGCTAGATTTTTTGAAGTAAAGAATTTTATGGCAAATCTATTTCCAATTTGCCCTCCGATTAAAACAAGAAGCGGCAATAGATAAATCAATTTATTTTGCGTATCAAAACCATGCTTTTGCAATTGACCGATTAATCCTGATATGGAATTTACCAAAATAAAAAGCGATGCTGTAGCAGCAATTTGTTTGGAATTTGCCGCCCGTATTTGATAAAGTATTGGCGATAAAAGTATTCCGCCGCCTATTCCTGTGAAGCCAGCGATTAGCCCTAATATGCCACCAATAAGCATTAAAAGCATTGGTTTTGTAGGCCTTAATTGGGGATCTTCATAATTGTTCTTAAATGCAGACCTTAACAGTGCTACGCCTGATAGAAAAAGGGCGCAGATAAGAAGCCATATAAATGTCTTCTTACTGACTGGCACAATCCCACCAATGAAAGCCATAGGAACTGAAGCGATAGCAAGATACGAAAAAAGGCGAAAATCAATTGCTTTCGACCTTGCATAATTTATAGAATTCCCAGAAACTACAATTATATTGGATATTAATGAGATTGGCGCAATTGAATTATAAGCGACACCCATCAAAACCAATAATGCGGTATATGATGAGCCGCCACCGAACCCCACGCTAGAATAGATTAGTGCGACACAAAAAAAGGCAATTGCTAGAATAAATGTTTGCATTCTTATATCAACCGGCAAACAAGATATTATTTTCTAAATGAATGTGCTCACAAAGTGCTAATTTGAAGTCATTCACAAATTGATATAATAGCCGCCAAGAGTTACAGGCATCACTTGGTGGAATGAAGTTACTTGTTAAATCGGCAAGCCTTTCTATTTCTTCAATATGTGAAATGTGTTCTTGTTGCATGACAAATATAGGGCCGCCAGCCATGTTTTTTGAACCTTGGGCAATCATTGGGAACAAAATCATTTCTTCTTTATTCATGTGGCTTTCAAGTTCAAAAAGCATTTTCTCAAGCTGTGCCGCTAAGCCATGAGGGCATTCTTTGTGTTCACAATGAACAGCTTCAATCTTGCTTGCCAGTTTGATAATTTCCGGCAATTGATTTCTATGACTTTCATGGAAATTCGCTATTAGGTGAGAAATCAATTTATTCGGTGCTTCTTCACGCCAGTCTTTTTGCGGCGTTTTTCCTTTAATATCGATATCATATTTGCTCACAACTTCATCTAAATCAGTGCTCAGTTGTGCAAATTCGCTTTTTATATCCTTAGCACCATTTAGTAATAAATCGGCCTTAAGCGCGATTAAAATTGTGACACCATTTTCAATTTGGCAAGCAAAATCTATTAGTGAATTATCTTCATTTATCATATCAGTTTTCCTTATTTATGACGGCTGCACCAACGATAATATTTTTCTCATTAATCTTTAGGCTTTTACGGATTGCTATTTGTCCGCGTGAGACATCAAAAAACTTGGGCAAAGCACTTTTTGCAATTTTCAGAACGTAACCATCGCTATCAACGTCAATTTCAATTTCTTCTTTGCTATTTTCGATTATTAGAGCAAATCGCAAATAGATACTTCCGATATCGATTTTTGTAGTCAGGATTTTCTTGTTGATTAGCTTGTCAATTTCGTCATTGGTGACAAAATAAATTATTCTATCTTGGGCGATATGAATTTCCATCCTAATTCGTCTGGCGAACTGCCAGCTCCCATTCATTTGGAGTGTTGGTATTTGTTAGCGCGTTAATGTTTTTGTCTGAAAGCTCCAAAATTTGGGTATTAAATTTGGATAGAAAATTTTTGACGCTTTGCTTTGATAAATTCTCAATGAAATTTGAAGAATTTAGTTCGTTCAAAAGCGCTAACGATTTGTTGATTTTGAAGGGAAGTGGGTTAGATTGAAAACAAATCGCATCATAATCATTATTATTGTTGATTAATTGATTTATCAAATCAGAATTTAAAAGCGGTAAGTCGACAGGCAAAACCAAGAATGAATCATAATCGCTGTATATTTTGGAAATTATCGTGGCAATTCCGACCAATGGACCCCCA
The DNA here is from genome assembly GCA_020161405.1 of Pseudomonadota bacterium. Classification (GTDB taxonomy): domain Bacteria; phylum Pseudomonadota; class Alphaproteobacteria; order Caulobacterales; family Aquidulcibacteraceae; genus Pseudaquidulcibacter. Next base: position 54,860 of record JAIUOD010000002.1, read on the forward strand.
TTTTTTATAAAATCGGGGATGCATTCATATCCTTCGACACTGCCACTAATTATGATATCTTTGATACCAGAAATGATTAATTGGTTGGCGATGTGGTCAATAAGCCTTTTGCCATTATAGGGCAGCAACGCCTTATTTTTGCCCATTCTGCTTGAGTTACCACCCGCCAATATGATTGCAAGAATTTTCATTGTTTTTCAAGCTCATGCCCGAGTAACCAATCATCGTCGCCGTCTATATAATGTTCTTTTTTCCAAATTGGTGCGCGCTTTTTTAGTTCTTCGATAATGTAGCGGCAGGCAAGGAAAGATGCATCGCGATGTGGGCTTCCAACCGCAATCACAACACTTATCCGACCTATGTCCAACTTACCTTTAAAGTGTGAAATATAAATCCTTAAACGGTGATCAAATTCCTTTATCGCCTCATTAGAAATTTCATTAAGTATATTAATACATAAAGGATCAAATGCGTCGTAGGAAACGCCTAATACGTCGCGGCCTAAATTATTGTTTCTAACTTTCCCAACGAATAAATTTGCGCAACCATTTGAACTAGCTTGTGCAAATTCAAGCGCTTCTTCAATGTTAAGGGGGGCTTGGCTAATCTTGGTTAGAATTTGCATTTTAGCCCCCGTTAACAGGAGGTAAAATTGCAAATTTGCCCGATTTACTTATCGTTTCATCCTTATTGTAAATTCGATAATCATCTGCGATTGCGCTTGATATAATAAGGCCTTCAAGTTTGCCATCATCAAACTCCGAAAGTGATTTAAAAAGTGAAGTTTTTAAGTCTTGAATAGTTGAATTAGCGGGCATTTTAAGGACCAATGGCGTTTCATCTTTAAACCTTGAAAAAGCGCCAAAATACTCAATTTCTATATCATAAGTGTTGGTCATGAGAGTTCCTTAATTGAATAATTTGAATTGAAGCATTTGGCCCAATTCTATTTCGGAGATATTTTCATTTAAAATCACCCATGAATTTGCCTCACCAAATGGCTTAATTTTAAAAGATTCTTGTCCATCTAGAATTTCTGTTGCAAAACACTTGTCTTCAAATAGTGATCTAGCTTTTAGGAATTGAGTGCCTTTAAACTTCTTTGAGAAGCTTTTTTTAGAAACCCCTGCGAAAACTTGTTCTGGTTCAATTGCCATCAAATTGCATAGTGCCTGTTTCACGAAAAATTCAAAGCCAATTGCGCTTGAAATTGGGTTTCCTGGGAGGCCAAAAAACAGACTCCCATTTTTTAAAGTCGCAAATAATATTGGCTTGCCGGGGCGTATATTTACTTTGTGAAAATGCACTTTTGCGCCTACTAATTTTAAAGCTTCTGGCACAAAATCCCATAGGCCTGCCGATACTGCACCCGTTGAAATAATTATGGAATTATGGGTATGCCTATCTAAAAAATCTGCAAATTTTGCAATGTCATCTTGGAAAATACCTACAAATTCCGCATCCAAGCCAAGTTGTTTTGATTTAGATATTAGATATGGGGCATTGGAATTATAAATTTTCCCATTTTGTAATTCGCCTGAATCATATAGCTGCAGTTCATTTCCAGTTGCGATGATTTTTATTTTCGGTTTTTCGAAAACCTCAATTTCACTAATGCCTTGTGATGCCAAAACCATTATGTGCTCAGGCTTTATCATTGTTCCAGCTTTTATTAGGGTATCGCCTAATTTAGAATCTTCACCAATTCTCCTTACATTTTCGCCGTGTTTCACGGGTTCAAAAAAGGAAATAAAGGTTTCATCAATTTTAGTTTTTTCGATTGGAACCACTGCCTCAACCCAAGCAGGGCATTTTGCACCCGTCATTATGTGGCAAGTTGCGTTTTCGTCGGCAATTTGTTCAAAATCACCTGCCGCAATAATTTCCCTTTTTTCAATTTTTATGGGATTTGAATGTGTAGCATTTGCAAGCCAAGCCGCTTTCACGCCATATCCATCCATGGCAGAATTATCAAATGACGGAACATTGATTTTTGCTTTGATATTATCGCTGCATACCATGCCTAAGCTTTCTAAAATATCGCATTTTATTATTTTTGGTTTGCTCGATGCTTTATTTATTATTGAACGCGCTTCATTAAAGGAAATCATTTTTCTCCCCTTATTATTCTGATTAAGTGTGGCAATAAATTTGGCAAAAGGGCGCTTAATCCCTCAATCACGGCTTTTGGGTTCCCGGGCAAAGTTACAATTAAACTCTCCCCAATTATCCCACCAATTGCACGGCTTGACCATGACAATGGCGTAAATTTCGCGCCATCAATACGTAAGATTTCGCCAATTCCTGGGACGAGTTTGTCAAACATTGGCAATAGTGCTTCGGGCGTAAAGTCCCTTTGCGAAACCCCAGTGCCGCCAGTGCAAATAATTAAATGTGGCTCAAAATCAGCAATTGTTCGATCGATTGCATTTTTTATATTCTCAATTTCGTCGGGAATAATTATCTTTTGAACAATATTTGCACCATTTTCGAGCATTATGTTCTTTATGTTTTCGCCCGAAATATCCTCATAAATACCTTTAGATGCCCTATCGCTCATGGTGATTATTGCGACATTTCTGTCTTTAAGGGCTTCAATTTTCGAGGGAACATAGTGTTCAATCCAATCGGGGATACCTTTGGGATTTTTCCAAATTCCAGATTTTCCGCCAAATTTCAAAAGTAAATTAATATCGCCTATTTTGAGGTCAGGATTTATCATTTTCGTCAAATCCCAAATTGTCAAAAGTGCATTATTAACCCCAGCCAATACTTCCATTTCAATACCAGTTTTAGCGTGGGTCGAAGCAATACAAAAACACTCAATTGAATTTTCATCTTCATTTAATTGAGTGATAATTTTTACCATATCAAGCCCTAGAGGATGGCATAATGTAAGCATTTGGTAAGCTAATTTTGCGCCATTAATACCCGCGATTTCAGCCAATATTAAAGCGTCACCTTTTGGCAAAGTTTTGGCCTCAATTAATTTAAAGGCATCTTTTCCTACGAAAATTTTACCACTAGCGATTGCAAGACGATGGGTGATTTGCTTGTTTCCAACATCTATCATTTTAAAATTATTGTTCATATCAACCCCCAATTTGTGCAAGATGTTTAGTTGAGCCAGTATAGCCGCCTGCTAAATTATGGGTTGGCAATTTAAATTTAAGGGTTTTTAAAATTAGAAGCTTTAATTCATCAATTTGGTTTTCACTTTGTAAGAAAGGCCGAAGATCAAGGCCGCCATCACCGAAAAGGCAAAGTTTTAATTCACCACGTGCACTTATTCGTAATCGATTGCAGCTAGCGCAGAAATCTTTTGAATAAGGTGCAATTATTCCTATTCTTCCTTCATAATCTTCATGCGCATATTCGCGCGCAGGCCCTGAGACGCTGTTACGTGAAATCCTTTTAAAACCAATTTCCTCAATTTGCTCTGACATGAAATCGGTTGAGAGGTGGTGCTTTTCGAAATATTCTTTATTGTCCCCCGTTCGCATAAGTTCGATAAAGCGCATTGTGATATTATTGTTTTTTACCATGCGAAGTATGCTAGGCAATTCGTCGTCATTAAAACCTTTTAGCAATACACTATTGGTCTTGATTTTTATTCGTTTGGTTTTTGCCACTTCAAAAAGGCCATTTAATATTGATTGCAATTTATCATGGCCAGTAATCGCTTTAAATTTATACGCGCTTAAAGAATCTATTGAGACATTAATGGCATCAAGACCTGCATCAATTAGACTTTGCGCCTGTTGTTCTAATTTGTAGCCATTGGTTGTTAGAGCAATGGTCTCGATAGTTTTTATATCTCTTATAGCCCCAATTATTTTAATGAGATCATTTCTAATTGTCGGCTCCCCACCAGTTAGTCTGATTTTCTTGGTGCCAAGTTGTGCAAACGCGCTTATCAAATTTGTGATTTCACTTTGGGTGAGATAATTCATATCGCAAGGTTTTTGAAAACCATTTGGCAGACAATATTGACATCGAAAATTACACGCCTCGGTGATTGAAAGGCGAAGATAAGGGAAGACCCTACCAAATTGGTCTTTTAACTCTAACACAAATAATCCTTTCCAAACACGGGAGGCTAAAAAGTTTCCTTGAGGGCCCTTGCGATAATTCGCTGGCTTTGAGCCGTGACCAAAAATGGCTTTAGGCGTTCAAGCTCGGATGATTTGATGTTAGGTGGGATTTTAAAAATTGTGCTTGACTTAAATCAAGTCTATATTTGGCAATCAGAATTTTTGCACAAATTCGTGCCTTTTCGCATACATCTTGCTGAAAGTTCTACGTCGCAAAAATCGCATAATTTCAGCGCATTACGAAGGTTTATGGTATTCTGTTCGGAGTAAATGCCTTGCTCTCTAAGGGCTTGAAGGGTGCGCGAAAATGTCTCAGGTTTCATTCCTAAATAACCTGCAATAAGCGATTTGTCATATGGCAATTTCAATGAAGTAGATTTTTCACCTTCATCAAGATATAGTTTCAACAGGAACCAACCAACACGTTGTGTTACACTTTTCAGTGTCAGCTGTTCAAATTGGCTTATTAATTCCTGAGAGCGACTAGCAATAGTTGCCAGCATGTTGATTGCTAGGAATTTGTTATTTTGCATTTCCTCGCGAATGAAAGCCGAAGGAATTGACAATAATGTGACATTTTCAACCGCTTGAGCGCTTACTGGAAAAATAGCATCTTTAAGAAGAACGCTTTCTAAAAGGGCTTCGCCACGATTGACGACCTGCAAAATTGATTCATGGCCTTCTATATCGCCTTTAAATAGCTTAACCCACCCTTCGATAATTATATAAAATCGAGTTGCTTGTTCGCCTTGCATGAATATCAAATTTCCTTTTGAATAATTAGAAATCCTTGCATGTTTCAACAATGTCTTTAGTTCGTTTTCAGTAATTCCAGAAAACAGTGGTAGCCGTGATATAAAATCAAAATGTTCAATAAGTGCTTTTTCCAGCTTTATCGAATTTTGAATATTTAGAGGATTATTATTCTTTTCCTGAATGATATCAAATGACTCATCTTCCACGCCAAGGTGGCAAGCAATCGATTTTCCCACTTCGTGAAGCAAGTCCATTTTTGCACTAAAAAGTGTAAACCATTCCTGTGCAGCTATTTCTCGGGCAATCTGTGCGTGATTACCTTTTGAGAGGCTTTCATTTATTAATTCTATTTTTTGGAAAATCTCGTTGGTTTTTTCAAGTTTTTCAATAGCTTTCCTGCAATGATCATCTGCAAGTGCCATAAACATTCGCTCATATGCATGTTGCTCTTCAATTATATAGCTTAAGCGGTCACTTAATTCTGCCCCACCATTTGAATCAAGATTAACAAATTGCGTCCCAAGTGCGCGTTCTAGGCCAACCCTTTCTTTCCATTGTAAGAAGTTAATCAAAGAAGATATACGCGCAGGCGAATTATTTTTATCAAAAATCGCTAAATCTTGGATAATCTCTACTGCTGGTGCAATGATATCTCTTGTATAAAATAATAAAGTATCTGAAGGAGATATTTGTCTTGAAACTACATATCGTCTCTTGGTAGATAAATATTGTAGCGCGTTTTTAAATGGCTCATAATGGGTGCTTTTGGATAATGAAAGAGATTTCATTTTTTCAAGCATATTATCAACTTTTGAAAATTGCTGCTCCATAGATTCAGCAAATTCAGTGCTACTTGAACGTAAATACAATGATGCTAGGCCTCTCTCAAGCTGCACCTCATGGATTAGATCGCAAAGTATATTAATTGCCGTGAGCATTGTTTTCGATTCTTGTTAAATTATTTATGCCTATTAAAATAATACATAGCCCTCTAGCTTGATGTAAATCAAGATGAGCCTTCACAAGGCAGCGTTTAATTGTCGCAGAAAGGTATTGAGATTTTGAAGGTTTTTCTTCGAAAAACAGCCTATCTGAGGGGTGGCTCGGCTTCAAAATCTCAAGTTTAGTTTTTATCAGGTCAGTCGATAAGCTTTTCTCACGGGAGAGGTTTAGACACTCAATTGACGCCCAATTGATAAAGTAAGTAAAATTGTAATGAATTGACCATTGTCAATTGAATTGATTTTTTCGTATCAATTTACACGACACAATGTCACAGGTAGCAATTGATTTAGGTCAATTAGTATCTTGCAACCGCTACTATAAATGCCCCATATTTGGAGGGCAAAATAATGGTAGACTTTTCTAAAGTCAGTAAAATAAAGCAAACATTTGCTTTGTCTGCCACAACCATCGCATTCACTGTGTGCTTTGCGGTATGGACAATTTTCGCAATTATTGGTGTGAAAATAAAAAAGGATTTGGGGCTTTCGGAAACTGAATTCAGCTTCTTAATTGGATTGCCGGTTTTAACTGGTTCAATAATCAGATTAACCCTTGGTATTTGGGCCGACCAATATGGTGGTCGCCCCGTTTTAGCAATCGTCATGATTTCATCTGCAATTGCTACTTGGCTTTTATCTTATGCAGAAACTTACAATATGATGCTTTTAGCTGCACTTGGCGTGGGTATTTCGGGCGGAAGTTTCGTTGTTGGTATTTCATATCTTTCAAAATGGTATCCAAAAGAAAATGCGGGAACTGCCTTGGGTATTTTTGGCATGGGAAACATTGGGGCGGCAGTAACAAAATTTGGTGCACCATACATAATGGTCGCTTTCGGTTGGGAAATGGTTGCCAAGGTTTGGGCCGTTGCTCTTTTGATTATGACCGTAATTTTTTGGATTACAACATCTGATGAACCAGAATTAATCGAACGCCGCGCTAAAAAAGAGAAACCAAAAACCACTGCAATGGCAATGGAGCCATTAAAAGAAATGCGTGTTTGGCGCTTCTCCCTATATTATTTCTTTGTATTTGGCGCTTTCGTTGGCCTCGCACTTTGGTTGCCGCGCTATTATGTTGCGGTCTATGAATTAGACATCAAAAAAGCAGGTTTACTTGCCGCAAGTTTTTCAGTTGCTGCGTCTGCATTTCGCGCAATAGGTGGGTATTTATCCGATAAATTCGGCGCGCGTGCGGTTATGTATTTAACCTTTATCGTGAGCATTTTATGCTTGTTCATATTATCATACCCATCAACCGATTTCGTAGTTCACGGAATTAAAGGTGATATGACTTTGCATCTTGGCCTTGATTTCACTTGGTTCACTATAATTATTTTCGTGCTTGGCCTGTTTATGTCATTTGGTAAGGCAGCGGTCTATAAACATATTCCAGTTTATTACCCTACGAATGTTGGTTCCGTTGCAGGCATAGTGGGTCTTATCGGTGGGCTTGGGGGTTTTATTTTACCACTTGCTTTCGGCTATCTTAACACTGTCACCAATATTTGGACTTCATGCTTCATGCTTTTGTTCGTTCTTGTGAGCATTGCACTTATTTGGATGCATGTAACTGTTCGCATGATGGAGCATCAATCTCACCCAGAGCTCACCAAAGGAAAATTCTTGCCTGAACTTGGCGAAGCAAAACATTAAATTGAATATTAAAGGAGGCCAAAAATGGCTAAAGACTTAGAAATATGGGATCCCGAAGATGGTGACTTCTGGGCGACCGAAGGCAAAAAGATTGCAAATCGTAATTTGTGGATTTCAATTCCAAGCCTTTTGTGCGGCTTCGCAGTTTGGATGTATTGGTCAATTGTAACCGTGCAAATGCTAAATTTAGGTTTTCCTTTTACAAAGCCTGAATTATTCACTTTGGCAGCTATGGGCGGCCTTGCGGGTGCAACTCTTCGTATTCCGTCATCATTTTTAATTCGTATTGCAGGCGGTCGAAATACTTTATTTTTAACTACGCTACTTTTGATGGTTCCAGCGATTGGGACTGGCCTTGCTTTGCAAGATAAGAACACACCTTTAATAGTTTATCAGATACTTGCTCTACTATCTGGTTTTGGCGGGGGTAACTTCGCTTCTTCAATGTCGAATATTTCATTTTTCTTCCCGAAAAAGGAACAGGGATTGGCATTGGGATTAAACGCAGGGCTTGGTAATTTTGGTGTAACAACCATGCAAATTTTAATTCCATTGGTAATGACAATGTCTATTTTCGGCGGTCAATCAATGGTTCTTAAGAAGGCTTCTGGTTGGATATTAGGCAAAATCCCTGCAGGTGCTGAAACTTACATTCATAATGCGGGTTTCATCTGGTTGGTGTTTTTGATTCCGCTGTCAATCCTAACATGGGTTGGAATGAATAATATTAAAGTTGAACATGTAACGCCAAAATTAGGTTCGCCAATCGGTGCGTTTGCAAAAATTCTTGTAATGTTAGGAATTGGCCTTGCAACATCTGCAATCGGTTTTTGGCTTATGCAGCCAGCAAAAGCGGGCGGGATGAATATCTCAAAGTGGATAGTTATTCCGATGGTAATTGTCGCAACTCTTGGCTTGCTTATGATTGTGCCAATGGGGCAGCAATATAAGGAAAGTTTGAAGCGCCAATATGGTATCTTCAATAATCGCCATACTTGGGCAATGACCATCATTTATACAATGACATTTGGCTCATTCATCGGTTTCTCTGCAGCACTTGCACTTTCAATCGAGGTTATTTTTGGCTTCAAACACATTTTAGTAAATGGTGTTTATACCCACACAACCGCTAATCCAAATGGGCCAAGTGCTTTAATGTATGCATGGATGGCACCGTTCATTGGCGCATTAATTCGTCCCGTTGGCGGCTGGATATCCGACAAGGTTGGCGGCGCATTAGTTACACAGATTATCTCATTCGTAATGGTTGGTGCGGCAATTGGTTTGGCCTATTTTATGAAAGCTGCCTATGCATCTGAAACACCACAAGAATTTTTCATGCCGTTTTTAGGTCTTTTCTTGTTGCTATTTGTGGCAGCAGGTCTTGGCAATGGTTCAACATTTAGAACAATTGCAATCGTATTTAATAAAGAACAAGCGGGTCCAGTTTTGGGTTGGACTTCGGCAATCGCAGCCTATGGTGCATTCCTAATTCCACAAATTTTTGGTGAGCAAATTAAAGCCGCAACACCTGAGAATGCGCTTTATGGTTTTGCAATTTTCTATGCGCTTTGCATCATTATTAATTGGTGGTTCTACCTTCGTAAGAACGCCTATGTTCAAAACCCATAACAATAATTTGATAATTAAAGGAAACTTGCTATGAGTTATTTTCTTGATAAACTAACTTTTTTCAAAAGAGAAAAAGAAGAATTTTCTAATGGGCACGGTGTTAAAACTGATGAAACCCGTGGTTGGGAAAAAGGTTATAGAAGCCGTTGGCAACATGATAAAGTTGTTCGCTCAACCCATGGTGTGAATTGCACTGGTTCGTGCTCTTGGAAGATTTATGTAAAAAATGGTTTGGTGACGTGGGAAACCCAACAAACTGATTATCCGCGCACACGAACTGATATGCCAAACCATGAACCGCGCGGTTGTGCGCGTGGTGCATCATATTCTTGGTATCTATATTCTGCACAAAGGCTCAAATTTCCTTTAATTCGTTCACGGCTTTTGAAAGCTTGGCGTGCAGCAAAAGTTATCGCCAAAGATCCTGTAAATGCGTGGGCGGCAGTAGCTTCTAACCCTGAGACTGTCAAAGATTATCAATCCTATCGCGGGCGCGGTGGTTTTGTTCGCGCGAATTGGGATGAAGTTAATGAAATCATCGCGGCGGCAAATATTTATACCGCAAAGAAATTCGGCCCCGATAGGATAATTGGCTTCTCGCCAATTCCTGCGATGTCGATGGTTTCCTACGCAGCTGGTTCGCGCTATTTGTCGCTAATTGGTGGAGTATGTATGTCGTTTTATGATTGGTATTGCGACTTGCCACCATCATCTCCACAAACTTGGGGTGAACAAACCGACGTTCCAGAGTCCGCAGATTGGTATAATTCAAATTATATTATTGCCTGGGGTTCAAATGTTCCTCAAACCAGAACTCCTGATGCGCATTTCTTTACAGAAGTTCGTTATAAAGGCGCAAAAACGGTTGCTGTTACACCTGATTATTCGGAAGTGGCAAAATTATGTGATTTGTGGCTTCACCCAAAACAAGGGACTGATGCTGCACTTGCAATGGCAATGGGACATGTAATTCTTAGTGAATGGCATGTGAAAAACAAATCCGACTATTTTGACGATTATTGCCGCACTTATACTGATATGCCATTCTTAGTTCGCCTTGTAAAACAAGGGGATCGATTGGTGCCAGAACGTATGGTACGTGCGTCAGACTTCGATGGTGAATTGGGTGCAACCAATAATACCGAATGGAAGCCAGTTGTTATTGGTGCAAAGGATGAAGAAATTCACGCTCCAAATGGCACTATTGGCTCACGTTGGGGTCAAAAAGGTAAATGGAACCTAGAGCTTAAGGATGAAGTAACTGGCGAAGAAATTTGGCCAATGCTTTCTTTAAATGAGCATAGCAAACATGAAATCGCCTCGGTAGCCTTTCCTTATTTCGGCAATTTGGAGCATGAACACGGTTATTTCGCCGCAACTTCACACGAAAGCATTCTCGATAGAAATGTTCCAATTTTAAAACTAAATTTAAAAGAAGGCGAAACCCTTGTTGCCTCAGTTTATGATTTATTTCTTGCAAATTATGGCGTGGATCGCGGGTTTGGCGGTGGGAATACTGCAAAATCATTTGATGATGATTTTCCATACACTCCAGCATGGCAGGAAAAAATCACAGGCGTAAAGCGTGAGCATGTAATTAATGTTGCACGTCAATTTGCCGAAAATGCCCATAAAACGCATGGTAAAAGCATGGTAATCATTGGGGCAGCGATGAACCATTGGTATCACATGGATATGAATTATCGCGCAATTATCAATATGTTGGTTATGTGCGGCTGTATTGGTAAATCGGGTGGCGGTTGGAGCCATTATGTTGGTCAAGAAAAATTACGCCCACAAACTGGCTGGGTTCCTTTGGCTTTTGCAACAGATTGGAATAGACCGCCGCGCCAACAAAATTCGACTTCATTCTTTTATGCACATACCGACCAGTGGCGATATGAAAAGCTTAAAATGGAAGAAATTCTATCTCCATTAGAAGATGACAAGGAATGGAAGGAGCTATCTTTCATTGATTGTAACGCAAAATCCGAACGCCTCGGCTGGTTACCTTCGGCACCACAATTAGAAACTAATCCGCTTGAATTGGGTGCGAAAATCCATACTTCTGGCGCTAATGTTGGTGAAGCAATTGTTGGCGGTTTGAAATCTGGCGATCTTAAACTTTCATGCCACGACCCCGATAATCCAGTAAATTGGCCGCGAAATATGTTTGTTTGGCGTTCAAATATTCTTGGTTCATCAGGTAAGGGCCATGAGTATTTCCTTAAGCACCTTCTTGGAACTTCTCATGGTGTGCAGGGCAAAGATTTAGGTCAAACAGGTGAGCAAAAGCCCCGCGATGTAGTTTGGCATGACGATGCGCCAGAAGGCAAATTAGATTTGTTGGTTACATTGGATTTCAGAATGTCCACTACTTGCATGTATTCAGATATCGTTTTGCCAACCGCGACTTGGTACGAAAAGCATGATTTAAATACCTCGGACATGCACCCATTCATTCACCCGCTATCTGCGGCGGTTGATCCTGCGTGGGAAAGTAAATCGGATTGGGAAATTTATAAAGGCTTTGCTAAAAAATTCTCAGAACTTTGTGTGGGGCATTTGGGCATCGAGCATGATGTTGTCTTAAACCCCATTAAGCACGATACTGCAAATGAAATTGCGCAGCCTTTTGAAGTCCAAGATTGGGCAAAAGGCGAATGTGAGCCAATTCCTGGCAAAACTATGCCAGCGGTATTTTTGGTAGAACGGGATTATCCTAACACCTATAAAAAATTCACTTCAATCGGGCCTTTGCTTGGTAAACTAGGAAATGGCGGCAAGGGTATTGGCTGGAACACTGATACTGAATTAAAAATGCTTGGTGAATTGAATCATACAATTACTGAAGAAGGTGTATCAAAAGGACTTCCCAAATTAGATAGTGCAATTGATGCCGCTGAAATGATTTTATCACTAGCACCTGAAACCAATGGTCATGTCGCCTTAAAGGCATGGGAAGCTTTGGGGCAGAATACTGGTCGTGACCATACACACCTTGCTATTCCGCGTGAAGATGAAAAAATCCGCTTTAGGGACATTCAAGCCCAACCGCGTAAAATTATATCCTCACCTACATGGTCAGGAATTGAATCGGAGCATGTAAGTTACAACGCGTGTTACACAAATGTGCATGAATTAATTCCTTGGCGAACTTTAACAGGGCGGCAGGAATTATACCAAGATCACAAATGGATGCGTGCATTTGGTGAGCAATTATGCGTCTATAAACCGCCTGTAGATATGAAAACTACTGCTGAGGTAATAGATAAATTCGCCAAATCCAAATCTGGCAAAACCCACAAACAAGTGGTTTTAAACTTCATTACACCACACCAAAAATGGGGCATTCACTCAACTTATACTGATAATTTGTTGATGCAGACCCTGTCGCGCGGTGGGCCAATTGTTTGGGTTTCAGAAATAGATGCAAAAAAAATCGGCGTTATCGATAATGACTGGGTCGAAGCCTATAATGCCAATGGCGCGATTACTGCACGTGCAGTGGTATCGCAACGCGTAAATGAGGGCATGATTTTAATGTATCATGCGCAAGAGAAAATCCTAAATACGCCAGGATCTGAAATAACTGGTGCGCGTGGCGGTATTCACAATTCCGTTACCCGCGCAGTTCTTAAACCGACACATATGATTGGTGGTTACGCCCAACTTGCCTATGATTTTAATTATTATGGCACAGTGGGATCTAATCGTGATGAATTTATCATTCTTCGTAAAATGGAAAAAGTCGATTTTATGAATGAAGAAAATTACGACACATCAAATCAATTTGTAACTTCTAAATAGGAAAAAGAGCATGAAAGTAAGAGCACAAATTGGAATGGTTCTTAATCTTGACAAGTGTATTGGATGCCATACCTGCTCCGTCACCTGTAAGAATGTTTGGACTTCACGTCGCGGTGTTGAATATGCTTGGTTCAACAATGTCGAAACCAAACCCGGTATTGGTTATCCTAAAGACTGGGAAAATCAAGACAAATGGAAAGGTGGTTGGCAGCGCGACGCAAGTGGTAAATTAACCCCGAAACAAGGCGGTAAATGGCGCATTCTGGCAAATTTATTTGCCAATCCCAACTTGCCATCAATTGACGATTATTACGAGCCATTTACATTTGACTACGGTCATTTGCAAAAATCGCCTGAAACTAAAACTATGCCGACTGCGCAACCAGTTTCAGTTATCACAGGCAAGAAAATGGATAAAATTGTCGGTGGGCCAAATTGGGAAGAAATCCTTGGTGGCGAGTTTGAGCATCGTTCAAAAGACTATAATTTTGAAAATGTTCAAAAAGATATTTACGGTCAATTTGAAAATACCTTTATGATGTATTTGCCGCGTCTTTGTGAGCATTGCCTAAACCCTGCATGCGTAGCATCTTGCCCAAGTGGTGCGATTTATAAACGTGAAGAAGACGGTATTGTGCTTATTGACCAGGATAAATGCCGTGGTTGGCGCATGTGCGTTTCCGGTTGCCCATACAAAAAAATCTATTTCAACTGGGAAAGCGGTAAGTCTGAAAAATGCACATTCTGCTACCCAAGAATTGAAAATGGTGAACCAACTGTATGTTCAGAAACTTGCGTTGGGCGCATACGTTATCTTGGCGTTCTGCTTTATGATGCGGATAAAATTGAAGAAGCGGCAGCGACCAAAGACGATAAGGATTTGTATCAAGCGCAATTAGATATGTTCCTTGATCCAAATGACCCCGAGGTGATTAAAGCTGCATTAGCAGAAGGCATACCTCAATCATGGCTTGATGGTGCAAGAAATTCACCGGTTTATAAAATGGCAATGGAATGGAAAGTGGCATTCCCGCTTCATCCTGAATATCGTACCTTGCCAATGGTTTGGTATATTCCGCCATTGTCGCCAATTCAAAACGCTGCATCAACTGGCGATATTGGCATGAATGGAATAATCCCAGATGTTAAATCGCTTCGTATTCCTGTGACATATTTAGCGAATTTGCTAACAGCTGGGAATGAAGAGCCAGTAACTCTTGGTCTTGAGCGTATGCTTGCAATGCGGGCTTATATGCGTGGTCGCCATGTTGAAGGAAATGCGGATGTTAAAATTCTTGAAGCAGTTGGCCTCAATGTGCAGATGGTTGAAGATATGTATCGTTATATGGCAATCGCAAATTATGAAGACCGCTATGTAATCCCAACTTCACACCGCGAATATGTTGAAGACACTTTTGACCTTCGTTCATGTGGCTTTAGCTTTGGCAACGGCTGCTCTGGTGGCAATTCGGATAGCAATTTGTTCGAAAAGCCTAAACGCAAAAATCTATTTGGCGGGGCGCACGTAAATGGAAAATAATGTAAATCTTAAAAACCGAAACAGCTTTAAAGCGCTTGGAATTTTGCTTTGGTATCCCAATTCAGAATGGCTTGAGTGCAGCGATGAATTATTGGAACTTGTTAAAAGCGAAAATTGTATTGAAGCCAAAGATTTCGATGGGGTCAAAAGTTTTGTGGAAACTTTGAATTCTGGCGACTTATTTGCCGCACAAGAAAACTATGTAGATACTTTTGATAGAGTGCGCACGATGTCGCTCCATTTGTTTGAGCATGTTCATGGAGATAGCCGTGAGCGCGGGCAGGCAATGATTGATTTGTCCGACAGGTATCTTGAACAAGGCCTTAAACTTGATGCAAGTGAATTGCCAGATTATCTTCCAATGTTTTTGGAATATCTTGCAACTTTACCTGTTGAAACAGCCCTTGAGGAGCTTGATGAAGTTTCGCATATTTTAAAGGCGATTGGCACCAAACTTAAAGAACGCGGAAATAATTATCATTATATTTTCCAAGCACTTCTGAAAATGGTTGGTCAAGAAATCGGCGAAGTCGTCCAGAAAGCCAATGAAGAAACTTCTTTCGAAGAATTGGATAAGGAATGGGAAGAAAAGCAAATTGAATTCTTGGGCGCACAAAATCCAGAAGATGGCGTGGACACAAATTCATGTGGCACCTGCCCATCAAGCGTAAAATCTAATTGCAGCCTTCAATCTAATATCCCGCAAGGAGTTACACAATGATTGACTTCATTCACTCATTTTTATTCGGAATATACCCCTATATTGCCTTAGTTTTTTTATTCTTGGGAACTTTGATACGTTATGATCGGGAACAATATTCATGGCAAGCATCATCAAGCCAAATTTTATCAGATAAAGGCTTGGCGATTGGAAATATTTTTTTCCATTTAGGAATAATTTTCATCTTTATGGGGCATTTCGTCGGCCTTTTAA
The DNA here is from genome assembly GCA_020161405.1 of Pseudomonadota bacterium. Lineage (GTDB taxonomy): Bacteria > Pseudomonadota > Alphaproteobacteria > Caulobacterales > Aquidulcibacteraceae > Pseudaquidulcibacter. The sequence goes on from JAIUOD010000002.1 coordinate 70,286, forward strand.
CCCCACACGCGCTCTATGAGCATTTTATTACTGCAGAAGCAAAACAAATGTTGGCAATAATAGCGGGGGGAATTGCAGGGGTTTTTGGCTTTATAGGTCTTTCAATCCTTTTATTGCGCCGTCTTGGCAACCCTCGTATTCGTGCAACATCATCATCATTGGATATATTAATTTTATTCCTATTATGGTTACAAATGACGCTTGGATTGATTACAATACCATTCTCATTATCGCATCATGATGCAACGCAAATGCTTAATTTATCTCAATGGGCGCAGCATATTTTGACTTTTAGAAGTGGTGCCGCTGATTTTATCAAAGACGCCGATTGGATATTTAAATGTCACTTGTTTTTGGGGCTAACAATTTTACTTTTATTCCCATTTACCCGCTTGGTTCATATGTTAAGCATACCTGCAAAATATCTTCCGAGACCACTGCAAATTGTGCGTTCACGCAAAGCAAGGAGATAAAAATGCCTATATTTGTTGATGATTGCGAAATTGAAGATGAAGAGGTTTTCAATGAAATGCAATATCACCCTGCCGCAAATGCCGATGAGGCAATGGCAAAGGCAGGCCGCGCGTTGGTAATAAGAAAATTACTTTTGTCTCGCGCCCATGAATTGCAAATCAATCTACCTGATGAAAATGAAAGTCAGATCGTCAAAGAGGATTTTCTCATTTCACGCGTTTTGGAAGAAGATGTTAAAACACCTGATGCCGATGATGCTTCATGTTTGCAATATTATAATTCAAACCAAGGGACATTTAGGGATACAGCAGGAAATTATGTCGCTTTTGAGCATGTGAAGCCTACGATTGCGGCATTCCTTAAAGACGTGTCCTGGCAAACTGCTGTGTCGCAATATTTGCAAATATTGGTCGGAAAAAGCGACATAAAAGGTATTGATTTAGAGGGCGCAACCAGCCCATTGGTTAGATAATCAATTTATCGCAAATTATAACCCCCGCCAGTTCCGCTGGCGGGGGTTGTTTTATTGTAAATCTGCTCAACAGAGCTTAACTTGCCACTTTGAAATGACAATAGATAAATTCCTGAATTGAACCAGATGGTGTATTATGTTGCTCTATTGTCGATTCAATCAAAGTGAATTTATTTCCAAGTTCTTGTGCAAGTGTCTGAGCGCTATATCCGACAATATCAAGCCCGCTACATTTTTTTGGCCCGTCAAGGCTGAAAGTTGCAATTATTACGTTGCCATTTGGTGCAATCGAATTTGTTAATTGCGAAATATATTTTTGTCTTTGTTCTTTTTCCGTTAAGAAGTGAAAAACTGCCCTATCATGCCATATCTTATAGTGGCTTTTCGGCAATTCTATTTTTGTGACATCACCAACTAGCCATTCGTAACAATCGGCAAATTTAACTAGTCGATTTCTTGTTATATTTAATGCGGTTTGCGAAATATCTAGAATTGAAACATTAGTAAATTCGCGCGCTTCAAGTTCATCAATTAATTTTGACGCACCAGAACCCACGTCAATAATATTATCGCTTTTTGATTTGGCAATTTTTCCGATTAAATCAAGTGAGATTTTAGGTGTTTCTTGAAACCAACTTACGCTATCGGATTGTTTGGTGTTATAAACGCCGTCCCAATGAATATGGTCGTCCATGAAAATCCTTATCGAAAATGAAATGTATAGCACTTATAACAAAAAAATGTCGTGGGAATATGCATAATCCCACGACATTTATTTCTTTAATTAGAATTTCAAGCCAAAATATGGCATAATTTTTGTGGTATTTGTGAATAGATTATCGGCTTCATATTTGCCAATTTTAATGCCAGCACTATAATTTTTGCCGAAATTTTGTTCAATAATGGCATTCCATTCTGTGCCATATTTTAACCCGCCATTTTGAGCTTCAAAATCATGAAAGACAATTGAAAATTTTGTGCCATCTAACAATTTATTTGGCGATTTGGCCTTATAACTAACCCCAATATTGGCATCAATTAAGCCATTGGCGGGTGTGTTTAGGAATTTGTCAACCCAACCATCAAATGCATGATTTGTTCCAAGTGGGAATTGGAAGGCGCGTATTCCATTGCCTTCTTTGGCTTCATATTGGGCCTTTAATTGCCAATTACCGAAGCTTATTGAAGGCTCTACCGAATAATAATTTAATTCAACGTTTGCAGTATTATTGGCATAATCTTTTTGATTAGCAAATTCCGCGTTAAACCCAAGTTTGAAAGTTGGGTGTGCTTTGACAATTTCATAACGCGCACCAAATGTTTGCGTTGATAAAGCAGCAGCATTTGGTAAATCCAACAAATAGTCATAGACACTAATTTTACCAAAGGTTTTTGCGTCATAGCTTAAGTTCAGCAAATGGATTTGTGTATCTTTCCAAGTTCCTTGTGCCGAATTCGTCCCGAAAATACGATTTACATGTGTGGAATAGGCATAGAAAATTTCGGTGTTCGCAATGCTGTTGTTTTTTATACTAATTGCATCAAATGTCTGATCGTTTTGGCGCCATGCACCTGCACCAATATGTCTTTGATTGTTTATGGTTATAAGTTGACGACCAAGTGTAACGGTCGTGTTTGGTAATCCAGTATAATCCACATAAAGCCGATTTAATAATGTGTCATTTGGGTCGGCAACTATTGGATATGTGGTTTTGCCATTAATAGTATCGTTAAAATTACTGCCAAATAAATTAGTAATATTTTCAAATTCGATAAGTGCAGATATTCCGTTGAAGCGCTTGGTTTGATAGTTAATTTTAGTGCGCAAAGTCGTTGCATTTGCATCGTTCACAATCCCCAATTGCTCGACATATTCATAACGCAATCGCGCGTCAAAATGGGTTTGTCCATTTGAAATGGCATCAATAAAAGATACAGCCTGCGCATTTGCAGCTATGGGGGAACATAGCGCTAAAAAAGAAGTGCATAATAAGAGGTTTAGATTTGTGTTTTTCATCTTAAAGATTCCTAATTTAAAACCCTCAAGCCATTTCAAACTAATTTTCGTACTTAGGCGAAATTATCGCCTGTGTTATGGGGAGGGCGCCTAAATATTACAATTTCGCGCAAAGGCGGCTTGACCTAAGTCAAGGAAATGACAATTAAGCCAGTATTTACTGCCTATTTTTAACCTTTGGCGAATGCATGAAACAGATTTTCGATAAACCAATTTTCTCACTCGGTTTTAGGCCATTCTTTTTGATGGCTATGGCCTTTTTGCCCATGGTAACACTATATTTTGTGCTTTCTTTTACAGGTATTTTTACCAGCCAAAATCTAGGATGGGACATAGTAAACTGGCATCGCCACGAAATGGTCTTTGGTTATTCAAGTGCAGTAATTGCGGGGTTTCTACTAACCGCAGTGCCAAATTGGACCGGACATCCAACTCCTAAAGGCTCGCAGCTAGCTTTATTATGCGGTTTCTGGATTATTGGCCGATTTGCAATGCTCTTTAGTGCTTATTTACCTATATATGTCGTCGCAATCTGTGATATTCCATTTTATTTCTTCGTGGCAGTCGCTATTTTACCGGCCCTAATAAAATCACAAAATAGACGAAACTACTTCTTTCTTTTGCTGTTGCTTTTTCAATCAATAGCAAATTCAATTATGCATTTCGGCGACCCCGAACTTGGCATGCGAATGGGATTGAATATTATAATTCTAATAATGCTTATAATCGGAGGTCGTATAATCCCTTTCTTCACTGAAAATGCAAAGGGCATAAAAATATATCGTGATCCGCGTATTGAAAAACTTGCGATGTATTGCGCAATTGGTGCCGCTATATTGGATATTTGGCGATTTGCGCCAATGCTAAGCGGCTTCGCACTTTTATTGGCGGCATTCTCTAATCTTTGGCGCTTTACTCAGTGGAAAACCATTGAATCTCTCGATGAGCCATTGTTATGGATTTTACATATTGGCTATTTCTGGCTGGTTGTAGGAATGTTTCTTAAGGCATTGGATCTTTTTGGGTTCCATATTCCAAATGCGGTTGCCAATCATGCTTTCACTATTGGGGGAATTGCAACTTTAACAATGGGAATGATGGCGCGTGTAAGCCTTGGTCATACGGGGCGACCACTTAAAGTGCATAATACAATTATTTTGGCTTTTATAATGGTTAATATGGCGGCATTTGCACGGGTATTTTGGGTATGGATTTTGCCACATCAAACTTCTTCTATCTATTTATTTTCCGCAACCTTGTTAAGTGTCTCATTCATTCTGATGCTTCCAATATATTTTCCAATTCTTACAAATGAGCGGTTTTCAAAAAAGGTTTAGAAATTTTAGAAAAATTGATTTATGTCAATAATTCTTTAGCAAATCACAATATATAGTGTTCATATTCCAATTAACCCCTATATATAGCGAGTGTGCAATGTTAAAAAGCCAAGCAATTGAATTAAAAACTAGCTCAAATTCAACCAAAATTGATTGTAACGATGCGATTTCTGAATATATTTTTCGGTCAGATTGGCGTGTCAATGCCAATGCAAATTCAGATTATTCAAACGCTGGCCTCATAAATAATTGCGCAGGCAAAATAATTGCAAATTATTGGCTAGATAAAATTTATAATCAAAAAGAAGGTCAAGCACATAGGGAAGGCGATATTCATATCCATGACCTTGATTGTTTAACTGGTTATTGCGCAGGATGGAGTCTAAGAATTCTACTAAATGAGGGGTTTAATGGTGTGCAGGGCAAAGTTGCAAGCTCCCCACCAAAACACTTTCGTGAAGCCTTGGGACAAATCGCCAACTTTTTGGGGATTTTGCAATCAGAATGGGCGGGCGCGCAGGCCTTTAGTTCTTTTGATACTTATCTAGCGCCATATATATTCAAGGATAATTTGAGTTTTCGCGAAGTAAAGAAAGCACTTAGGCAATTTATATATAATTTGAACGTTCCCGCTCGATGGGGACAAAGCCCATTTACTAATATTACTTTTGATATTGATGTTCCGCCAGATCTTGACATTCAAGCACCCACAATAAATTATAATCATTTTTTCGGTGAAGATATTTCTGATGAGCTAAAAAATAGAATTAGGCAAAGAGGAATTAATAATCCTGAAGACCTAACATACGCAGATTTCAAACCTGAAATGGAAATGTTGGTTATAGCATTTTATGAAATAATGACACAAGGTGATGCCAATGGCCAACCTTTTACTTTCCCAATTCCAACCGTTAATATAATGGAGAATTTCAATTGGGGTTCAAAAGTTACGAAGGCTATTTTTGATAATACAGCGAAAATCGGCAGTTCATATTTTCAAAATTTCATTGGCAGCCAATATTTATCTGATGAAAATGGCGCAAGAATTAAAAATCCTAACGCATATGAACCCCATGCTGTTCGTTCCATGTGTTGCAGATTACAACTTGATTTACGGGAATTATTGAAGCGCGGAAATGGCCTGTTTGGCTCAGCAGAAATGACAGGTTCCATTGGAGTTGTAACCCTCAATCTTGCAAGGCTTGGTTATAAATTTAAAGGTGACATGAATGGTCTAAAAAACCAAATTATTGAATTAATGCAAATCGCTAAATCCACGTTGGAGAAGAAGCGCATTTTTATACAGGAAATGTATGACCAAGGTCTCTATCCATATACAAGGCGATATTTACGCAATTTCAATAACCATTTTTCCACGATTGGGATTAATGGAATGAATGAATTATTGCGCAATTTTAGTAATGATGAAATCAACGTATCAATGCCCGCAGGAATTAAAATTGCGCAAGACATTTTAGATTTAATGCGTGATGAACTTAGAAAGTTTCAAGAACAAACTGGGCATCTTTATAACCTTGAAGCAACCCCAGCAGAGGGGGCAACATACAGGTTTGCAAAAGAAGACAAAAAGCGATTTCCCGACATTTTGCAAGCCGGTGAGGCGGCAAATATATATTATACTAATTCAAGCCAGCTTCCCGTAAATCATACTGAAGATCCGTTCGAAGCCTTGCAGTTGCAAGACAATTTGCAGACTAAATATACTGGTGGAACGGTATTGCATTTATATATGAGTGAGAAAATTTCTTCAGGTGAAGCATGTAAGCAGCTTGTTAAAACGGTCATCGAAAACTTTAAATTGCCCTACATTACAATAACCCCAGTGTTTTCAGTATGCCCAACCCATGGATATATTAAAGGAGAAAAAGCACATTGCCCAAAATGTGGCGAAGAGACAAAAGTTTGGACAAGAGTTATGGGGTATCATAGGCCAGTTTCAAGTTTTAATCTTGGCAAAAAAGGTGAGCATAATGAGCGTAAGCATTATGTCGAACCAAATTCAAACTAGGGTTGAAAACTTTGGTGCAAAAGTCATTAAAATTACCAATAGCTAGCATTACGCCTATTACTTTTCAAGATTTTCCAGATCACATTGCGGCGATTATCTGGTTTATGGGTTGTAATATGCGTTGCTCTTACTGCCATAATCCTGATCTGGTTTTGGGTCGATACAAAAGAATTCCTTTCGCCATAGTGGACGATTTTTTAAGAACTCGTAGAGACTTAATACAAGGGGTAGTCATAAGCGGCGGTGAATGCACGTTGGCTAAGGATTTTCTCCCCTTTCTTCAATACCTAAGGCAATTGGGTTTTAAAATTAAAATTGACACTAACGGCTCTAATCCGCAAATAATTTCCACTGCATTGGAGCAAGGGTTAATTGATTTTGTAGCGCTTGATTTTAAAGCCCCAGAAGAAAAATTTATACGGCTAACAAAGTATGATGGCTTTGTAGCTTTTATTGAAACGCTTGATGCAGTATCGAAATCAGGGATCAACTTTGAACTTCGAACAACTATTCACTCTGACTTAATTTGCGAAAATGATTTAGAAGAAATGCTTGATATACTCATTAAGCACAATATCAACAGCCCATTAATCGTCCAAGATTTTAAGGATGCTCCAAATTTCGGTGATTTAAAAAGCGATACTTATGATAAGAAGGGGTGGCTTTTAAGGCGAAAGGGTGAGTTTTTCTTTCGAGGCGACAATTAAAAAAGATGGCTATTAATCTTGTATCAAATTAAATTTCGATTCAATGACTAACAAGTTTTGAAACCCTTTTAGGTAACTTGTGACAAAGTTCTCTAGCTTGTCCCTGTCGTCTATTAGTTCGATGCAAATAGGATAATCGTCCTTTTCACTTTCGAATGGAAAATATCCAAGTTTGGAGTAAAACAAATATCCAGCAGTCGCTCTAAACGACACGGCATTCCGGATTTTCGAGTTTTGCGCCTTTTCTAAGATATAATCTCTTAACTTAGCTCCGAAAATTCTCTGGTAAATTGTTTTGGGTTCCAACGTCCTGTTGTTATCAAAATAAATCTTAAAGCAAGTAATCATGTGGCATTTCTAGAGTTATCTGGTATTTGTTTTGTCAATCAGAGCACTACTCTTACACGCATTAATAGGCTGGAACTTGATCGAAATCAATTGATAAATAGTATTAACAATTCCACAATCATTTAAGTCTAGAAAAATCTGTGTGCTAAAATTACGAACATACTTGTTGTTATGGTCTCAATGAAATGTATTCAGAAACATTTAAAATTATTTACAAAAATTACGTGTGAACTTTTCAACCCTAGCGCTTGGTAAGCTTAAAATGGACACTTGCAAGTGTTGATTAGGCGCACTTATAGGCTCACTATGTATTTTAACTATTAAAATACATATTAATATCAATATATTATAAGAAATACAATCCGTCTCATAACCTGAAGGCCGCAGGTTCAAATCCTGCCCCCGCACCCAAAACTAACAATAAATTCAACATATTACAAACCGCCCTATTCTCAAAATAGGGCTTTTTTTATGCCAATTCCTCTAAAACAAACCTAACACAAAAATTTGACATGCCCACAAATCGTGATAACCTTAGGTTGAATCTGATTATGTGGAACAATCCGTTGTAAAGTGTGGATATTTTGGGCGGCAAAGTTCAGCTTTTTCCTTTATCATGCCTATTATCCGTTCTTCAGTAAATCTTTTCTTCATCGCTCGTTCCTTTTATATAAAGAAAATCTTCTTCGCTATGGCCCAATTTTCTGGGGCAAGGCCACAAAATTTAGCAAAGGCTTGGGTGAAATTGTGTAGATGCCAAGCCATATTCTATTAAATTTAATTTTCAAATTCTTAGGCGCATGGTTTCTTGTTTGGATTTCACAGTTTAGGATAGAAATTCTAAAAAAAATCTTGTGAATACAACACTATGCAAAAATGCCGAATTTTAAAGAGAATTTGTTGATTTTAAATTCGTAGAAAAAATATGCATTAAAAATACACTTAATAAAGTGTTACCAAAAGGTTATTTTTTTATTGACAAGACTAAAAAAATATTGAGAAGAGCCTTTGTTACGTATAAATGCATGTTGGGGATAATATGAAAAATACATGGATGCAACGCTCTTCAGTGTTGGCAATGGCGGTTGTTTACGCTACTTTTACAACTGTTCAAACTGCAAAAGCTCAAAATATAGATCTTACAACTTATGCCAATTCAGGCGGTTGTTGTTTTGGCCCTTCAACTGGTTATACTGCGATGGGGCAGACTATAACAATTGGTGCAAATCAAACCAGACTTACAGATTTTTCGTTTATCCTAAATCCACACAATGGCGGAACCAATTTCAATGTTACGGGTAATGTTGCGCTTTGGGACGCTGCCAACTCAAAAATTGGAGCTACACTATTTACTTCGTCGCCTGTAAATTACCCTGCGGGTAATGCTTATGACGATGGTTCGGCAGTAGATTTTACATTCGGATCTAACCTTACCTTGACCCAAGGTAATCAATATGCATTTTTCTTGTCGTCATATGGATCAACAGGTTTTGGTGATACGGTTTTATCCTCAAGCAACCAAAATCCATATACGGATGGTCAGTTTATTTTTAACAGCGGCAATCCTTCATCAAATTCATGGGAAACGTGGCTTAATAACATTGATGCACGGTTAAAGGTCAATTTTGCGCCGCCGCCACCGCCGCTAGTGACCCTTGGTTTAAGCAATTCTGCGTTCACGCCTAATGATGGCTATGCAAACTATAATGCTGATATTAATAACCCATTGCCGTTAAGAGGGCAGGAATTTGTCGTACCTGCATCAAATGGAAAGTTGACCCAGTTTAAATTCAATCTTGATTGGCGTTTAAGTACAGGTACGCCAACTACTGACGCGCTAGAAGCACGCATATATCAATTTGACAGGTCGAGTAACCGTTTATTGGGAAATTCACTATTTACTACAACAATTGGGCCAAGCCAAAATTATGTAAGTGGTTGGGACGTTGCAACAATAGACATTCCAAATGGCGGACTTAATTTGACACCAGGTGGCAATTATGCGGCGGTTCTTTATCAACCTTCTGGAACCTCTGGAACACCATTAGTTGCTTACAAAAACAGTGTAATTGACGATAGTAAGGCATTTTTTCAATATTACCAATCTGGTGGTTCTGGTAGTGACGATATTCCAAATTTGTCTGCGGTTAATTATATTACAAGCTGGGGAAATCCTATTTATGATTACGAGTTTCAGGCACAATTTGGGAGTTTGGTGGCGCAACTTGCCGATATTTCAGGTCTAACGCCAAAATTGGCATCTGAACTTGGTTTAAATTATAATCCTGCTTTCACAGGTGGTTCACTAAGATTGGACCAAGCTGGTCAAACCTTTAATCAAAATTTCACGCTTGCGGGTTCGGGAAATGCGATCGATATAGGTGGCAATTCAAATACTTTTAGCGGTAAATTCCAAAACGCCGTAAATGGAACACCAATTAACCTTGAACTTAAAAATTCTGGCTCAGGCGGTTCTATCACTTTTGCAAACGATATTGGTGAAAGTGGTAATAGTGTTGGTACAATCACCAACAGCACCAATTGGAACCTAAGTGCTGGTGCCGACGTTTTTGCAAATGGAATAAATAATAGCGGCCAATTTGTAATCGCAAATGGTGCGACAGTAACCGATGATTTGAATAACACTGGATATCTTTTTAACAGTGGTACCTATAATGCCAATCTTACAAATGATGGTGTAACGGCCCAAATTTGGAACGATACAACAGGCGTTTGGAACGGAGATGTCCTTTCCAATACTAATGACGCGTCTATTTTTAACTTTGGTCAATGGAATGGTAACGCCAATAATTCCGCGACTATTGAAAATAATGTGGCCGGAACCTGGACGGGAAATATCACGAATAATCTGGGCGGCTTAATAAACAATCTTGGTATCTTAGCTGGCACTGTTACAAATGCTGGAACGGTTGATAATCAATCAGGCGGCTCGATTACAGGACTTGTTACTAATACCGGCGCTTTCCATAATTTGGCGGGTTCGTCAATAAGTGGTGGTTTAACCCAATCTTCTGGCACATCCACTAATGCTGGCGTAATTTCAAATGCTTCTGGCACTGGCGTAAGTTTGAGCGGCGGCACATTTACTAATGGTTCTGGTGGTATTCTTAACAATGGTTTGGAGCTTACTGGTGGGTCTTTTGCTAACCTAAATGGCGCGATAATAAATGGTGGCTTGATTTATAGCAGCACAGCAACAAGCAATAATGCGGGCACTTTGAATGGTGGTGCAATTATCAATTCTGGCCGATTGAATAATACGAAAGACCTAAATGGCGCAGTTGTATTAAATAGCGGCGCAAATTTGGTGAATTATTCTACGGGTGTTGTCACAGGTAATTTAACGAATAATTCTGGTGCGAGTGTTACAAATGAGGGCGCTATTAATGGTGATGTTAATAATAGTGGCACATTGACCAACAATTTGGGCGCTACAATAACTGGAACATTTAATCAAAATGATGGTACTTTAACAAATAATGGCACAATTAGTGGCGATGTAGTTTTCGCGGGCGGAACAATCACCAATAGCGGCACAATGGACAGCCCATTAAGCTCTGCCATTACCGCCAATGGGGGTTCTTTAATCACCAATAATGCAACAGGTGTTATTGGAACTTATGCCAATGCAATTCATGGCATTTTCTCGACATCTGCTGTTAGTATTGACAATAGCGGAAGCATTTCGGCAGGTGCAAACAGCGATGCAAAAGCAATCGCAACAGTTGATGGCACTATTATCAACCGTGCGGGTGGCACAATTAACGGTGAATCTGCTGGTGTTTATAATACTGGCACTTTGGATTTAACCAATAGCGGTACTATCAATGGTAATTTATATCATGGTGTCTATTCGGCTGGTGACGCGACAATTGTCAATAATAACACTATTACAGGTGGAATAAATGCAATTTATTCATTGGGTTCATTAAATCTAAAAAATATTGGCAGCTTGGGTTCTCTTGGCGATGTTGCGATTTCCAATTCCGCTGGTTCAAGCGTAACAAACGCTGGCAATATTATTTCATCTTTGAATTCTGCTGTGGTTGTGGGGCGCGCTTCAACGGTTACCAACGCAATTGGTGGTGTATTGACGGGCGGTTCAAGCAATGTTTGGGGCGCTGGCGTTCAAATGGCTGGCGAAAGCGGCACTGTGAACAATTATGGCTTAATGAATGGTACTGCAGGTGGTATTATTTCAAATCAAAATCTAGGCACTGGCGGACCAGGTGGGGTTTTGAATATCAATCTTTTTGCCGGGTCAACAACAGGGAACATTAATCTTATTAACAATTCAGGCTCTGCAAACATTACTTTGTACAATGGCCTTGGTACAACAAACACAGGCTTAACTGATGGTTTTGGTACACAACTTCAAAATGCCGGCACACTTGCTGGCGCAGTTTTCGGCAACATTTATGGAAATTCTAGCGCAAACCAATCATTATATTTGGCAGGAACTGGCAACGGAACTGCGGCTTTGGGTGCTATCGGGAATTTAGATGTCGGTAAAATATTCAATCTAACCGAAATAAACAAAACTGGCACCGGAATTTGGCGATTGACTGGCAATTCTGTAACTCCTGGAATGACTATCAATGCTGGTAATGGTTCGCCATCGGGTGTTTTACAATTCAATGCTACGGGACTTGCTGGTGATATTAATGTAAATGGTGCGGTTATTCAGGCGCTTGCGTCTGGTGCATTTGGTTCAGGCACAATCCATATGATCGACCCAACCATCCAGTTTAGCGCAAATGGCACATATTCAAATAATATCAGCCTTGAAGTTCTAGATGGTCAAGTTGCAACGGATCCTGCAACCTTCTTGGTCGATCCAAGTATCGTTGCATATTTGAGTGGTGAAATCACCCAATCAAGTGCATTTGGTGTTGATCCAAATCAGGATTTTGTAAAAACTGGTTCTGGAACTTTGGTGTTGCAAAATACCAATAATTCTTGGACAGGCGTAACAAAAGTTCTTGCGGGTCGCCTTGCTGGTCAAACCGACACAATTTCAGGCAGCAGCATCAGCAATAATGGCGTTGTTGAAATTAACCAAATCGCAGGCGGAACACTTAATCAAGCTGTTTCTGGCACTGGCTATATCGAAGTTAATAGCTTGGCAGATGGCAGTGCAATAAACTTTGCTGGAAATATTACCCAGAATTTGAATAATAATTCTATGGGTGACATTATTTTATCTGGCGCCGCAAATAATTCTTCTGTTGTGTCACAAGTTGCTGGATCAAGTGTGACATTGGCAAATGGCGCGGCAAATAATGTTGGTGCGGCAAATGCATTTAGAATTGCGGATGGCGTAACTTTTGAAAATTATGGAACGGCCACTTCGAATGGTGACAATGTTGTCTATGCACAAAATGGCGGTACAATAAACAATTATGAAAGTGGGGTAATTCGTGCAGATGGTGCTGGTCACGCAATTTTTGGCGACGGCGTTAATGCAGTAAATATTTATAATTACGGCAATATTTCTGCTACTGCAGGGAATACTTCTGCCATCGAATTATCAAGCACTGGCGCAAACTACGTTTATAATGAAGGATCAATTTCTGGTGACATTGGTATTGCGTTTAATGCTGGCGGAACATTGGTTAATACTAGCACTGGCTCAATAACTGGCACTACCACTGGTATTTTGGTAAACAATGCCGCTGTTGATTTGACGCTTAATGGTACATTGGTTGGCGGTACCGATGCCATCAAAATGGTTGGTAATTTCAACAATTCAATTTCCTTGAATAGTGGTTCAAACACTAGTGGAAATATTACATTTGACAGTGGCGATGACACATTCGTCATCGATACAGGCGCGATTTTCACAGGCAATGTTGCAGGTGGTGCAGGTGTAGATTCCTATGAACTTACCGGAACTGGTACAAACACAATTAATGCAGGAAGCTTTAGTAATTTTGAATCGCGTTCAAAAACTGGAACTGGTACTTGGACTTTAACAGGTACTGATGGTGTCACTGCGGACTTTAACCTGCTTGAAGGGACTTTGGTTCTTTCAGGTGGTAGTGCAATGAATAATGCTGCGAACGTCATTACTTCAACTGGAAGCACTCTACAACTTGCTTCTAATGAAGCTATCGGTGGACTTTCTGGTTCTGGTAATGTTGATTTACAAAATTACTTGTTAGTTGTCGGTGCAAATAATTCCGACCAATCATTCAGCGGAACAATCAGTGGTGCGGGTGGAAGCTTAAATAAAATTGGAAGTGGCGTATTTAACCTAAGCTGAAGTCACACTTTCGGTGGATTATTTAATGTACTTGGTGGAACATTAAACCTTGATGGTTCGATTGCAGGAAGCATGGAAAATAATGCAATTACCAATGCACATGGTTCAATCGGCACTGTATTATCCAATTACTCAAATGGTGTGTTTAATGTTGATGGCAATTTGGATGTAGGTAATTATATCGAAAATGCTTATACAGCTAAATTGAACGTACTTGCAGGAAACACACTTCATACAAATTATTTATATAACTCAACCGGTACGGCATTTGGCCTTGATGTTTCTGGCACTTTAAATGTTGATGTCGGCCTTTATAATTATAATGGTGCGGCTATCAGGGTTAATAATGGTGCAACTATCAATTCTGGTTATGTATGGAACCAAGATGGCGGCTATATTTTGGTTGATCAAGGTGGGACTATAAATGATTACCTTGATAATAATGGCGGCGTTGACAATAATGGGAATTATAATGCTGATGTAAATAATTATTCTACAGGCGGTATTTATAATTATTCTACAGGTGTTTGGACGGGCAATGTTCTTTCAAATACTGGCTATATTTCAAATGATGGGCGTTGGGTTGGCACTCTGAACAATAGCGTAAATGGCTATGTAGACAATTATGCTAATTGGCGTGGTTCAATTAATAATAATGGCTATATTAATAATGCTGCCACAGGTGATTGGCGCGGTCAGTTTAACAATCAAGCGAACGGTGTGATTGATAATAATGGCTATTTGTTTGATAATACTGAAATGGGCCCTGACAATTACAATAGTGGCACGATTAACAATAATGGCACTGTCGAAGCTAGAATTCATAATTACAATATTATCAATAATAATCTTGGTGCAATTTGGTATCGTGACCTTGTTGAAAACCTTGGTGCAAATGCAGTTGTAACCAATGACGGAACTTGGAATGGTTATGCCAACAATGAGGCAATCATAAACAATAATGGAACTTGGAACGGTATGGTTGATAATTACGCAACCATAAACAGCAATGGCACTTGGAATGGTGATGTTTATAGCTATAGCGGAACATTAACTAACAATGGCACTTGGAATGGTTTTGCTTATGTTGGCACATCAAATATCTTAAATAATGGTACATTTAATGGTGACCTTTATAATGATGCCTCTGGAAATGTTGCAAACTTTGGCATTTGGACTGGTAATGTTGAAAACTACGGCACAATCTTCAGCTATGCTGGCGGTACATGGGCTGGTGAACTTATTAACAACATTAATGCCATCGTTAGCAATGCTGGTGATTGGACAGGTGACGTTACAAACCGAAGCACAGCAAGCATAACTAATAATGGTAATTGGTTTGGCAATGCGGTAAATGCGGGCACAATCACTACAAATACATTAAGCACTTGGGCGGGCGCATTGACCAACCAAAATGGCGGCCTTGTTGACAATCAAGGTACTTGGACTGGTAATGCAACCAACTTAGCTGGCGCTACAATTATCAATCGTACTGCTATCGTTGGAAGTGTCAAAAATGCTGGCTCTTTAAGCAATAATTTCAGAGCAACTATTTCCGATGTAGTTACTAATTCTGGAACTTTGACAAATGGCGGCACTTTGAATGGCGGCCTAATTCAAACTTCTGGTTCGTCAAACAATAGTGGAACAATCAACCTAGGCGCTAATATATCTGGTGGTACAGTTTTAAACACTGGCATTATTAATGGCGGCTTATTGCTATCTTCTGGCACTGTTACAAGCTCTGGCACTATAAATGCTGGCGCAAATGTAACTAGCGGAACTTTGAATACAACTGGTACTGTTAATGGTGGTGTTACCAATAGTGGAATAGTTAATGCTTCAAATCGCATTAATGGTGCAATTACAAACCAAGGTTCTAGTTTGTTCACTGTTGCTAGCAATTTGGTTGGTAATTCGACCTTTACCAATAATGGCACTTCGCAATTATTTGTTACTGGCGGAAATTATACTGGCCTTACAGAGTTGGTAAATAATTCATCATCGGTTTATGGCGTTGCAGTCACCAAGTCACTTGGGGTTGCTGGCAATGTTGCAAACAACGCTGGCGCAAGCATTCATGTTCTTAATGGTGGTAGGCTGACCGCCAATAATATTTTAAATGCTGCGACTGCTACAATTCTTGTGGATGCTGGTGGTACAGTAATTGATTCACTTAGCAACTCTGGCACGGTTTCAAACTCTGGAACATATACTGCTGATGTTGACAATAGTGGCGCAACAGCAATGATTTCAAACAATGCTGGTGGCGTATGGAATGGCAATATTCTTAGCAATGTAAGCGGTGCAACAATTACAAACTCCGGTACTTGGAATGGTACTGCAAACAATAGTGCGAACCTAGGTAACCTTGACACAGGTATTTGGAACGGCGAAATCACCAATAATTCGGGTGCGCTTCTTCAAAATAATGGCACAATTAATGGTGCGGTTACAAATAGTGGGAACGCTGTAACAACTGGCACAATCAATGGCGCAGTTACAAATAATTCAATTGTAAATGCACAAGGTGCGGTGAATGGTGCGGTTCTTAACCAAGCTGCGGGAACTTTTGTTGTTACTGGCGCGCTTACTGGCGATTCAAGCTTTACCAATGATGGCACTGCTCAATTGCTTGTAACCGGTGGAAACTACACTGGTTTGACAAATGTTACTAACAATTCAACCCATGCAACGGGCATTGGAATTGCAGCTGGTCGCACTTTAAGTGCTGCTAATGTGACAAATGCTTCTGGTGCGACAATTATTAATCAGGGTATTTTGACTTCTGCAAATCCTATTAATAATGCTGGTACTATTGCAAGTGTTGGAATTGTGAATGGCGGCGTTAACAATGCTGCTGGTGGTTTGGTGCAGGCGCAAAACCAATTTAATGGCTCTATCACCAATAGTGGTAATTTTGTGGTTAGCGGCGCGCTTACCAATGACGCAAGTTCATTTACAAATAATGCCTCTGGTATTCTTGCAATTGGTGGTAATAACTTTACGGGCATTGGCGCGATTGCGAATGCGGGCACTATTGGTGTTGGCACAAGCACTACAAACGGCCTATTGTCTGCTGCAAGTATGTCAAATACTGCAAACGTATATATGGTAAATAATAGTGTGGGCGATCGCATCAATCTTACTGGTAGCTATGCGGGATCTGCGGGATCATTGATTTCATTTGACCTTGATATGGGTTCAAATTCTAATCTTTCTGATAAAATTTCTGCGGCTTCAAATACTGGCACAAGTGTGGTTAGTCTGAATAATTTGGCGACGCATAAAACCTATTTCAGCAATCCAATTGTGTTAATGTCGTCACTTGGTGGCGGTGGAACGCTTACTGCTGCGACAGATGCGCAAACTATTGCGGCTTTGGCATCGGTAAGTATTGTCGATTATGAATTGCGCAAACTTAATGCTTCAAATGACTGGGGTGTGGTTTCAAAAATCAATACGGCAATGGCGGTTGCGCCAGCGGTTGAAACACTTGGTTTCTTATCGTCTGTTGCAAATCAATATGATGATAAAAACCAGATTAATGTTGCCTCCATTGATAATGGCAAGCCGCTTAAAGGTAAAGTTTGGCTACAAATCAGTGATAGCAATAGTAAAACTGAAACGGTTTCAACACCACCTGATCAATATTCGTCAATTTCAAACGACAAAGCGGACGTTGATTTATTATTTGTTCGCGTTGGCGCGGATAGCGAATATAAGTTTCCAAATGGTATGAAGCTTCGCGGTGGGGTTGATGGTGGAACTGCCAATGGTAAGGGGCATACGCAACTTGCAAACTCTGGCTCTGAACTTGATATGACTTTTGTTGGTTTGCATGGCGAACTTAGTAACAAAAACGTCCAATTGGGTGCAGCGATTTCTTCTTATAGCCTTGATTTAAAACCAAGCGCCTTATTGTCAAACAAAGGCACAAGCGCAACGGGCATCATCGCGAACATTAATGTAAAGGGCAATTATAAAATTGGCCGTTATGAAGTGGCACCACATGCGAATATGGTTTCAATTTCTGGCAATTATGACAATATCACTCTTGATGGTGGCATTGGCGAGCTTAAGTTTGATGATTTCGAATTTAGAAGCACAAAATTGGGTGTTGCGGTTTCACGTAATCTTGAAACTAAGAATAATATCCTAAGCCCTTATGTTGACGTTTATTATGGCAATGACACTGCAAATGAAAATATGCTTCAATTTGTTCCTTTGGGCGGTTCAACTGGCGTTTCTTTCGAAACAAGCAAGATTGGAAGCTATGTCGGTTATGAAGCAGGCTTAAGTTCAGTAAACAAAAATAATGGACTTGAAATATTTGCCAAAGTTAAGGGCCAAAATGGCGGGAATATTAAATCCTTAACAACTTCAATTGGTGCAAAAATTCGTTTCTAATTGAAAGCCAATAAAATAAGAACCGCCCATATTTTTATGGGCGGTTTTTTTTTGAATTTCTAATTTCGATTTATATTTCCAAATGTTGACCATAGCCCATAGAAATCGTCCAGAAAATCCTGCCCCTGCACTCAAATTAATAAAACGCCCCGCATAACGGGGCTTTTTTATATAATTAATTACTATTGCTTTTAATCTAGGAAGTAATGTTTCCTAAGTTAATTCGTGGCCAAGGAGCCATTCATCGTCACCATCTGTATAGTGTTCTTTTTTCCATATTGGCGCACGTTTTTTAAGCTCTTCGATTATATAATGGCTTGCTTTGAATGATGCATCGCGGTGTGGGCTGCCGACGGCGATGATGACGCTTATGCCACCTATTTCTAATTTCCCTTTGAAGTGGGCGATGTAGATTTTTAATTTATTATCAAAATTATTAATGGCCTCATGGGATATTTCTGTGAAAACTTTTTGGCATAATATTTTATGTGCATCATAAGATACTGCATCAACTGCGCGACCAAGATTAATATTTCTAACACGACCTACGAATAAATTTGCACAGCCATTATCGCCATGATCAACGAAATCGAGGGCTTGGTTCACATTTAGGATTTCAGTTGATACAATTGCCTTGATTTGCATTCTAACCACCATTTACGGGCGGTAAAATCGCCAATTTAATTGATGATTGTAATTTAAATTCTTTAGGGTAGATTTTATCATCATCGGCAAAGGCGCAAGTATTTATTAAGTTTTGAAGATTTCCATCATCATATTCTTGTAATTTTTTAAAAAGAATTTCTTTTAAAGCATCAATTTCAATATCTTTTTTTGTGCGCAATATAAAAGGTGATTGTGATTTAAAACGTGACATCACGCCATATAATTCAATTTCGATTTCGATTTCATCGCCCATTAATTACCCCTTATTGAAAAAGCATATATCAACATGTGCACCCGCTGGCATTTCAAATTGTTGCTCATCGGCAATGACCCACGAATTTGCATGGGCAAATGGTTGTATTTTAAAAGATTCCTGACCATCTAAAATTTCGGTTTGGAAAGTTTCATCCTTATAATTTGTGATTGCTTTTAAAAATTGTGTGCCTTTGAATTTTTTTGAAAAATTATTTTGCAATTTTGCTTTTAAAAGCTGTGTTCTTGGAATTATGCACATATTTTGAAGTGCGTATTTAACAAAAAAATCAAAGCCAATCGCACTAGAAATTGGGTTACCTGGAAGTCCGAAAAATAAACTTCCATTTTTTAAAGTTGCAAATATTATTGGTTTTCCTGGCCTTATATTCACCTTATGAAAATGTATATTTGCACCAGATAATTTTAGTGCTTCGGGGATGAAATCCCACTTTCCTGCGGAAACTGCACCTGTTGAGATTATTATTGAATTGTCATCGATTGATTTTAAGAAATCGGTGAATTTCTCAATATTATCTTCATAAATTCCTGAAAACTCAACTTCTAGATTTAGTTCTTTTAACTTAGAAATTAGATATGGTGCGTTTGAATTATATATTTGACCATCTTCAAGTGGGCCTGAATTATATGGTTTTAATTCGTTTCCGGTTGAAATTATCTTGATCTTTGGGCGTGAATAAACCTGAATTTCTTTTATGCCTTGCGCGGCCAATGCCATGATTTTTTCAGGCGTAATTTGGCTATTTTTTTCAATTAATTTATCGCCTATTTTAATATCTTCGCCAATTCGCCTTATATTCTGACCATTTAAAGCGGGTGAATTAAATCCAATTGAATCATTATCTTTGACGGTGTTTTCGATTGGAATTATTGCCTCTACCCAATTTGGGATTTTTGCCCCTGTCATAATATGACATGTGCTTAAATCATTATTTTGTTCAATGATTTGACCCGCCGCAATTGTTTGGCATTTTTTTATAAAGATTGTTGTATCTAGCGTGGCATTTTCAAGCCATTTAATTTTAACGCCAAATCCATCCATTGCTGAATTGTCAAATGATGGAACATTGATTTTAGCAAAAATATCAACCGCGCAAATTCGATTTAAACTTTCTAATAGATCTAATGTTTCTATTTTTGCTTGTGGTGTTGCTTGGGCAATTATTGATTGTGCGCTTTCAAAGGAAATCATTTTTCACCTTTTATAATTCTTATTAAATGTGGCAATAAATCGGGAAGAAGTGCCGATAGGCCTTCGATAACCGCCTTGGGATTTCCTGGAAGCGTTATTACTAATGTTTTCCCAATAATGCCGCCAATCGCGCGGCTTGACCATGAAAGTGGGGTGAATTTTGCGCCATCTGTACGTAAAATTTCACCAATTCCGGGGATTATTTTGTCAAACATTGGCATTAAAGTTTCAGGGGTAAAATCACGCTGCGCAACGCCTGTTCCCCCTGTGCAAATTATTAGGTGTGGGGCATACGTATTTATTATATTTTCTATAGATTGTTTTATATCATCAGGATTATCAGGAATAATTTCCTTTGCGCAAATTATAGCACCATTTTCAAGCATGATATTTTTAATATTCTCACCAGATTTATCATCATAAATACCCGCACTTGCGCGGTCGCTCATGGTGATTATTGCAACATTTCTGTCCTTAAGTGCATGTGGTTTTGTGGGTATATAATCATTTATCCAATCAGGGCAGTAATTGGGGTTTTTCCAAACCCCTGATTTGCCGCCCGTTTTTAATATTAATTCGACATCGGCGATTTTTAGATTTGGATTTATCATTTTACTTAAATCCCAAATTGTCAAAAGCGCATTATTAACCCCTGCCAAAACCTCCATTTCTATTCCAGTTTTAGCGTGGGTTGAGGCAATGCAAAAACATTCAATGGCATATTCATCATCATTTAATTTTGTGATGATTTTAACCATATCAAGCCCTAAAGGATGGCAAAGTGTAAGCATTTGATAAGCTAATTTTGCGCCATTTATTCCTGCGATTTCAGCCAAAATTAACGCATCACCTTTTGGTAGTTTTTTGTTTTTTATAAGATCAAATGCTTCTTTCCCAACCAAGATTTTCCCTTTGGCAATCGCAAGTCTTTTTGTGATTTGCTTATTACCAACATCAATCATTTTAAAATTATTATCCATTATACACCTATTTGGGTCAGAAGCTTGGTTGAGACATTAAACCCATATATCTAATTATGCATTGAATCTTTCATTTTTATACATTTGCATTTTTTTTCTACTTCATTAATTAATTGACCACGAACCTAATGCATTGCGGTTTAAAAACAAAGTAGCGTAATAATGTTTTCAAGATTTCTAAAATCAATTTTTGTTTTGGCTTTAATCGTTTTAAGCCCGATTGGCGCCAGTGCGAAAAATGTAAATGAAATTACTATTTTCGCAGCTTCCTCACTTACTGATGCGGTAAAAGAAATTGGGGCAAATTATCAGGCAAAAACCGGAATAAAAATCACATATTCTTTCGCTTCAAGTGCCCTAATAGCAAAGCAAATAGAGGCAGGTGCACCAGCCGATATTATAATGACCGCCGATAGTGATTGGATGGATTATTTACAAAATCAAAATTTAATTCAAGCAAAAACCCGAACCAGTGTTTTAGGTGG
Organism: Pseudomonadota bacterium; assembly: GCA_020161405.1. Lineage (GTDB taxonomy): Bacteria > Pseudomonadota > Alphaproteobacteria > Caulobacterales > Aquidulcibacteraceae > Pseudaquidulcibacter. The sequence continues at coordinate 91,962 of JAIUOD010000002.1, forward strand.
GCATTTGGTATTAATTGCGCCCAAGAATGATAATCCCAATCTTAAAATTGCATCTAATTTTCCTATTGCGCAATATTTAGGTGAAAAGGGTAAAATTGCCATTGCTAATCCCGATTATGTTCCGGCGGGTAAATATGCGCAATCGGCACTAATCACTTATGGGGTTTGGGATAAGATTAAAGGCAATATAATTTATGCCGAAAATGTACGAATGGCGCTTAATTATGTTGCGCGCGGTGATGCCAAATTGGGTATAGTATATTTATCAGATGCTTTCATAGAGAAGAATATAAAAATCATCGCGCAATTTCCCGATAATTCGCATCAATCAATCATTTATCCAATATCATTAAGTAAAAAAGCAAATTCAAACGCAATTGGGTTTTATAATTATCTTAAATCACCTTATGCAATGGGGGTCTATGGTAATTTTGGTTTTAATTCTGCGGCTGAAATTTTAGGTAAAAATAATAAATGATATTCACCCCCCAAGAAATATCGGCAATTTGCCTTAGTCTTTCGATTTCGTTTAAATCAATTATGATGGCAATTGTACCATCAATTGGCTTTGGTTATTTATTGGCAAGAAAGAACTTTTTAGGCAAATTTATTTTAGATGCATTACTAAATTCATCATTGGTTTTGCCACCTGTTGTTATCGGCTTAATCTTACTTTTAGTTTTTGGAAATAATGGGCCAATTGGGAAATATTTGGCGCAATTAGGTATGCCATTAGTTTTCACGGCAAATGGCGCAGCTTTTGCATCAGCAGTGATGATATTTCCATTAATGTTGCGAATTATAAAACAGGCAATTTTTGCAATTAATCCTGATCTAGAATTTATGGCGAAAAGTTTGGGCGCAAAACCTTTGGATGTGTTTTTTTCAATTATATTGCCAAATTCATATCACGGAATAATCGCCGCAATATTAGTGGGTTTTGCAGCGTCCTTGGGTGAATTTGGCGCGGTTATAACTTTTGCGGCAAATATAGAAGGCCAAACCCAAACCCTTGCGCTTGCCATTTATTCTGCTTTGCAAAGCCCAAATGGTGAAGAAAGCGCAATCAGGCTTTCACTTGTTGCAATTATAATATCTATCTTATCACTCATGGCGTCAGCGGCATTACAAAAGTTTGGAAATAGGGTACGTAATGCTTGAACTTAATTTTAAAAAGAAATTTCAAACCCTTAATCTAACGGTCAATATAAAAATCCCGACAAATGGGATTTGTGTATTAAGTGGCGCATCTGGTTCGGGAAAATCAACTATTCTATCGTGCATAAGTGGAAAAATTGCGCCAGATAGTGGGTTTATAGGATTAAATAATAAGATTTTTTATGATGGCACAAACAGAATAAATCTTGCGCCGCATTTACGTAATATTGGATTGGTGCATCAAGATTCACTTTTGTTTCCAAATTTGAATGTTACCGATAATTTGCTTTTTGGTGCCAAAAGGCGCGAAAATATTTATGGTTTTTCACTTGAAGAAATTGCGCAAATTTTGGGTATTGTCTCGCTTCTAAAGCGAAATGTTGAAAATCTATCAGGTGGCGAAAGGCAAAGAATTGCCTTGGGCCGTGCAATACTTTCAAGCCCTGAATTATTATTAATGGATGAACCCTTGGCGGCATTAGATGCCAATACAAAAAAGCAAATCTTGGATTTGATTGTTAAAATTCGCGATAATATCAAAATACCAATTCTTTATGTCACGCATAATCAAGCAGAAGCCGATTTCATCGCAACACATCAGGTTTCAATTATAGATGGAAAAATACAATAATAATATTTATTGCTTTAAATCATATAATAGGCTTGAACTTGACCATAATTGGGCGGCATTGGTTTCATCGACATCGCCGTTATTTTGCCCAAAATGTGCAATTTGGAATTTCCCGTTTTTGTAATCCCAAGTCCATAATTCGCTATTTTGCAGGCTTTTGCTATTTTTTATAACATGCAAAAGGTTGTCTTGCGCCATTAATAATTGGCTGCGTGTTTTTGTTGAAATATCCTTGCGCGTCAATTGTTTTGCAATTCCCTGTGCCATAAGGGTTTGTTGCCACGACCAAATAACAGTTCCATGATATTGGTTTTTATTAAAGCCAGCTTTTGTTTTTTCATCTGCAAAAACAGGATTTGCAACAACCATACCAGCATCAGTAATTAAGCCAAATGGGAATTTATGTAAAAGCGGTGCAATCGCGGTTTGTATCGTTAAATCATTTGGTTGGTCGAACAATAATTCGAACCCCTCATCAGAATTAAGAATATTTATTGGATTACCATTTGTATCAAGTGATATCGCATGAAAAACAATATTTTTGGTATAATTTTCATTGGCTTTAATTGATAATTCTTTAGCATATTGAATTGCAAAATTATTGGCAGACTTTTTATCTATATTAACTTCAAATAATTTTGCGGCATTTTCGCGCCATGATTTTTGTATAAATTTTATGTTTCCAAAATCTTTTTCATTTGCTTGATTTATATATGGATTAAGAAGGCCAGATTTGTATAAATCTGCAATTGCATTTAATGCGTTTGGAACAAAAATGGCATTTACATCATATGGATAAATTCCGCCGCCAAGGCCAAAATCACTATCACGCCATTGCCCTGCTTTTTTGCCATTTTTTAGCGCGATTAGGTTTTGATATTTTGGTTCATACGCAAATTTTTGTGATTGATTGATAATATAAACTAAGTTTGAAACTAAAGACGAACCATTGGTTTGCCCTTTTTCATTTTTATTTGCCAAAAACATGGCCGCATTTTCTAATTTTATATTGTTATTTAAAAGGTAATCACGCGTGATAATTGGTAATAAATAATTGCCATCAATCATTGAATAATCAAAATATGGCGTCGAATTAATTTGTGGTGAATTTTTAAAATTTTCAATGATTGCATATTCACCAATTGCTTCTTCATGTGCAACTTCGCCACTATCATTAAGGCGCGATAGAACCGATTGCAGGCCAGTTTCAATTGCATTTTGGCTTAAAATTGGCATCATTAATTTGATGCTTAATAAAGTATCGCGTCCAAAATATGTATTAAAACGCCAAGATCCTGCAAGGAATTTTTCCTTATATGATAAGAAGGTCAGTGTTTTAATGCTTTTATCATTATGGCTTAAATTAGATTGCAAAAGCTTTCCCCCATAAAGTGGGGTAAGGGGTTTTTCACCACTTAAAGCGCGAAATTTAATTTTAATATTGCCATTATTGGATATGATTGAATTATCTGAAATTTTGCCATCGATAATTTCCATATATAAGAAATAAGAACAATCACCATCAAGGCGTTCGCGTTTATAAATTATAATATTATTCGCAATCTGTGGCTTTGTATAAATTTCATTCAAGATTGGGTTTTTATATTCGTAATCGCGTATGGTTCTAATTGAAGATAATATTGTATTTTCGATTTCCAGTTGTTTGGTATTGATTGAAGCAATAAATTCCACGCCATATAAATCGCGCCCCTTATCATCTTTTTGACTTATTGGTTTTGCCGTGTCGATTATTTTCCAATTAATTGAATTTGCTTGCGGTTTAAACCAAATAGACACACCACTATTGCCAGCAGGGAAAGCAACAAGTGCGCGCAATTTTGCGCCACTTCTTAAAATTATATGGGCGCTAGTATTTTTATCTCTTATGAATTGATTTTGTGTCGTTCCTTCGGTGACATTATATATAAGCTCTGTTGATTTTATTGGTTCACAAAAGCATGGTGATGAAACCTGCGTTAAAAATAGCAATCCAGCAAAAGCCCAAAGCTTCATTTTATTCTCCCTTTTATCTTTATGGTATCGATACCATAAAGACTTGCCCAAAGGAAATCAATTAAAAATCAAACTATGATTGACGAATTGTCAGGCTGGTTGGCAATAATTCAGAAGGTGCTTCATGCCCCTCAATTAAAGCAAGAATTTTATTGGCAAGTTTAACCCCACCCTCGCGCCAATTTTGGTGCACTGAGGTTAAAGAGGGTGAAAATGTTGCCGCCATTGGTGTATCATCATAACCAATCATGGAAACTTGTTCAGGTATTCTTATATTTGCCTCAATAAGTGCGCGCGCAAAGCCCATTGTTTGCAAGTCATTAGAGCCAAGAACACCATCAAATTTCGTGCCATCACGCAATAATTGTTCGGCAACTTCAAGCCCGCCAGTGAAAGTAAAGGGGCAGGGGCATGATGCAACAATTTGTGCACCTAATTTTTTTGCGGTCTTTTCAAAACCTTCATAACGCGCCGCAACTTCGGCATGGCGTGTATCACCAAGAAAAACAAGGCGGCGACGACCAAGTTCAACCAAACGTTCGGCGCTTATTTCCCCGCCATGAAAATTATCAGATCCAACAATGCAATATTCAACATCATCATGCGGCGCGCCCCAAACCACAAGTGGGATAGACAAATGATCAAGTGCTTTCACCGCCTCATCATGTGCGCCTTGGCCAAGAAGGATAATGCCTTCTGCGGTTTGGAAAACGGGTGTATCTTTTCCCAACATTGTCGTTAGCAAAAGTGAATAACCGGCCAAGGATAAAGTGTGTGAAATGCCACCCAATAAAGCAAGTGGATAGGGTTCAGACATCATTCTATCTTGTGTTGGGTTCATTTCAACAACAACACCAACAGTATAAGAACGATTCAGTTTTAAGTTACGCGCAGGCAAATTAATGCGATAACCATGCTTTTTTGCCATTTCAAAAATGCGTTTTTTGGTTTCTGCATTAACTGAAAAACCTTCGCGAAATGCGCGCGAAACCGTTATTTTCGAAACACCTGCAAGTTTTGCAAGTTCCGACATTGTAATATTGCTTTTTGCCATCTCACATACCCTAATGCAGGGTAGTAGGGGCACGAAAGAATGTCAAACTTATAGCTTAAGTTTTTTATTCAAAATAATGAATGAATATGACATCAAAGCAACTGGAATTAATGTAAGATAGAATGCAAATGCCCCGCCAAAATGCCCAAAAATTTGCCCTGTTATGAACGAACCTAATGTGCCACCTAGTGCTGAAAAGGCGATGATTAATCCTGTCATTGGGGCTTGTGATTGTTTTGGTAAAGATGACAAAACAATTGAATTAATTGTTGGGTAAATTGGCCCTAAAAATAGACCTGCAAGTGGAAGGAAATATGCCTTCATTGGCGCATCACGCCAAGCATTTATTTTGCCAATATCGCCACCTGACATTTGCATTGCAATGATAATAATTAAAGCAGTTGCGATTGCGCAGAAAATTAAAACTTTCACCCAATCAAAATATCTAAGAAAAACCCCGCCCAATAATCTGCCAAGTGCTGAAAATGCGGCAAACAGACTTCCGGCTTGGATTGCCATAGCAGGGTTCAATTGCAATATTTCACGATTATAAGTTGGAAGCCATGTGCCAATGCTTTGTTCAATTAAAACATAAAGAAAAATACCAAGCAAAAAACTAACAAGGAAATTGCTTGCAAAAAGGGCGGGGATTGCTTTGAAATCTTCGCGCCAATCTGCCTTTATTGTACTGGCATCAATTTTTGGCAAAGGGGTAAATAACCACAATAAAGCGGCAAAAAGACCAAACCCACCTAAATAATAATAAACATTAAGCCATGATAATGAATTTGGATTTTTAACATCTACAAAGGCAGCAAAAATCCATGCGCCGCCCAATACCCCAACCATAAAAAAGCCTTCGATAATTGAGGTGAAGCTTGCATGTGATTTTGGGTCTTCATTTATAAGGCCAATAGAGGAATAAACAGAAACTTTAATCATGGCAAAACTTACGCCAATTATGAAAAACAAGATTTTTGCGCTATTAAATGATGGCGCAATTGGCATTATAAAACATGCCAAACTTACCATTATCAGCGAAATGATAATCGCCTTTTGATAACCAAGGCGCGGCAAAAATGATGCAATAACAAAGCTTACAATCGCAATTGAAATATCTTTAAAACCTTCAAGGATTGATCCTTCAGATTTTGAAATTCCAAAGCTAAGGATTGATTGTGAAATAACCGTGCCAACTGAATTAAGCAAAATCGCATAAAACATATAAGCGATAATAAGCGCTATTAATGGGCGATATTTTTTCATTGCTTTGCCTTTAAAAAAAAGCGGTGATTAAGCCTCGTTTTAATCACCGATAGTGTGTTTACACAATTAAGTGTAGGGGGGAAGTTGGCAACAGGAATATTATTCCTGTTGCCATTATTACGCGTCACATGGGTAAAACCCAACTGGGGAGGACGCGAAATCTTAGAATTTATAACCAAGGCTTAGTTTAAAGCTACGGCCAAAAATTGGGCGACCATTGGCAGCAGTTACGATGCGCGGATCACCCTCTGTAAGCGCATATTCATTGGTTAAATTATCACCAGAAATTGTAACAATAACTTTTCCAAGATCAAAATTCATGCCCGCATCAATTTTTGTATAGCCTTTAAGCGTTACAGTATTTGGATTGTCGTTGAAACGATCCCCAATTGCGGAAATAGTTCCATAAATTTGGCTATTAATGCTTCCGATTTTGAAGTCATAGCTTGGCGTAAAGCGCAATTGCATTTTTGGTTGACGCAAAGCATTTTTACCAACGCTCGCAGGGTCAGAAGATGTTACAATTTCTGTATCTTGGAATGTACCATTTACGGCAATGTTTAAACCAAAATCAGTGCGGTAACGACCATCAATCTCAAGACCAGTTGCGTCATTTGTATTCACTTCTGGCTTACCACCAACGCCACCGAATTTTGCACCTTCAAAGCGGTTATGGAATGCAGTTGCAAATAAATCAAATGGCCCATTTCGTAATTTATATCCCAATTCATACTGGGTAACTTTTGATGTATCGGTTTGGTTTTCACGGAAATTATCAAATGTTGGCATATTATAACCAACAGAATAACGACCAAAAACACCCGATGAAGCATTTAATTTATAATCTGCACCAACAGTATATGAAGTTTTACTTCTATTGTCCCTGATACGTGGATCATAAGTTCCGTCTGGATAGCCTGGGCCTGAATCAACTATATAATTTGTGTGATTTTTTTGATGGCGAAGGCCAATATCAAAACGCAATGCTTCTGTGGCTTGCCATGAATCCGCGATATAAAATGCATTCATTGTAGATTTGCCATTAGAATTAATGCCATAAGCCCAGCAGCCAGAACCTGAACCTGCGGTGGCAAGATCTGTACATTTAATCGAACTATCTAAGTAATTGCCATTTTGCTTCACTTGCATTGGTTTGAAATTGCCCAATGTCCAGAAATCATCAGCACTAAAATCAGCATAGAAATAGCCAATTGTTAAATCATGATTGCCAATCTTTTTGCCAAAAGACAAATCATTGGTAAGCGATTTAATCTGTTTCAAAACCACCCATGCGCCATAGTTTTGCACATAAGAACCTGCACCCAATGTTGCGCCATCTGCGGTTTTAACGCTGTGGCCCAATGAAGTTGCAAGTGATGTTGCCGAAATTGCGCTACCATCTGGAACAAGGCCATAAGTATTGGCATCGCCCGCAGTATAGCCAAGACGATTTTTCACCTGCCAGCCATTATCAAATGAATGGTCAAAATTAACGCCACTTACGGTGCCTGTCCAACCGCGACCATGTGCCATGTCGAAAGTTTGGGTTTTTCCATTCGGGCCAGTTTGCAACAATTGATAGCGCGAAGCATTGCCAAGTTGAACAAATTCACCAAGGTCAACCCCAGGCACATTAATCGCAAAAGGTAAGAACCAAGGGCCAGTATCATCGGTCCAACGCGAATAGACATTCAACTTACCATTTGCCATTTTTTTAGTAATATTAAATGTAAGCTGTGAACCATATTCAGATGTGAATTGGGTATCGCGTGGGCTTTTGCCTGAAGCTGTATAGCCACCAAGCATGAAATATAAATCATCGGCAAGTTTACCACTTACAAAGCCATCAATACGCTTTTGACCATAATCAGTAACACTTGCTTTTACTAAGCCTTCGTTTTGGTCGCGGCCTTCTTTAAGTATGAAGTTTGCAGTTAAACCTGTCTGACCATTAGAGAAAACAGGGTTTGGCCCACCGCGTAATGCTTCGACACGGCGGATTGTTTCGTCAACTCTAAACAAGCTTGAATTTTCTAAAAATGAAAGGGTTGCAGGTGGGTAGATTGGCATACCTTGCAATTGCATTGTTACAAATGGGGCATCGCCACCAGATGGCAAACCGCGCACCATGATATTCGCACCTGATACACCGCCAGAGCTTTCAACCCAAACACCCGGAACAAGGTTCATAACTTCTGATGTTGCCTTTGGTGCTGCTTTTGTTAAATCATCGGCTGTAAGGTTGGTTACCGCAAAACTTGCATCAAGTTTGTTAATGCCGCGACCACCAGGTGTGCCAGTTACGATAATAACTTCACTATTTTCACTTTTTTTATTTGCTTCTTGCGCAATTGATTGAGTTGCGAAAAGTGTGCAAATTGCCAATGCAGAGACCCCAAGCCTCAGATGCATTCTATTTATTTGTTCCATTCTCATTTTCTCCTCCGTTATATGTATATTGGCCCCTTAACCCTGGGGCGGGATTCCCCAGTCGCAAAGACTTTTTTTGAATTCTGTCATATTATTTATGTGGCAATCTGCGCCTTTTAAATTTTCGATTTTCCCAATCGAAAGTGATCGCATATTTGCCGATTTTATTGCTTCTAAACCTGCTTGGCTATCTTCAACCCCAATTGCATTTTGTGGGTGAATACCCAAGCCATCAAGGCATGCAAGAAAAATATCGGGATATGGTTTTGAACGTTTTGACTTTGCCGCATCCGCCACAAAATCAAAATAATTGGTTATATTTAGCTTTGATAATAAAAATGCGGCATTCTTGCTTGCTGAAGCTAAAGCAATTTTATAACCTGATTTTTTGCAAAAATCCAAAGCAGATTTTGCGCCATCTAGAATGTCATTTTCATTATAGCTTGATATTTCTTCCAAATAATATTGGTTTTTAATCTCGCATAATTGGCGCTTTTTCTCGCTTGATAATTCAATTTCGCCAAGTTTAAGCAAAAGTTCAAGTGATTGTTCGCGGTCAACACCTTTTAGTTTTTCATTGTCTTGTTCGCTAAAGACGATATTTAATTCTTTTGCAATTTTGCCCCATGCGATAAAATGTGCCTTTGCAGTATCAGTTATCACACCATCTAAGTCGAAAATAATGGCTTTAATATCTGCTTTATTACCAAGTGCGATTTCATGTGTTTCATTGGTTTTAATCAAATATTTTTTGCCAAAAACAATTATTTCAACATTCGCGCCAGAATTAGAAAATTTTGTGTTTTTGTGATTAATATTAATTTCTAATATTGCGCCGCGATAATGAATTATCGCACCCCATTCATCCCAATCATTTGGAATGCTTGGCGCAAAACTTAGTGCGCCATTTATAATTTCCATCCCCCCAAAGCCATAGACTAATGCCTGCCAAGAGCCTGCCATAGCTGCCATGTGGCCGCCATGATCGGTATTTCCATGAAGGTTTTTTAGATCGATAAGTAAATTCTCTTTGAAATATTCTAATGCTTTTTGATTTTTTCCAAGGCGTGCCGCCTGCGTTGCGTATGAAGCATATGACAATGTGCTATCATGGCTTGTTATGGCCTCATAATAGTCAAAATTGCGGGTTGCGATTTCAATATTTTTTTGCGGACATAAAATATCTGCTAAAACAACATCGGCTTGTTTGCATATTTGATAGCGATAAAGCGTAAGCGGGTGATAGTTTAATAATAAAGGATGCTTATCTTTCGCTTCCTCAAAATCAAAATGGGCACGGTTTAAGAAATTCTCATCTTGGGCATTTATCCCCAAATTTTCATCATAAATTAGAAGCATTTTTTCGGCGGCATCGCGCCAAATATTTACTTCATCTTCTTTTAGTGAAATTTGGTGACAAAGTCTTGCCAATAAAAATGGATTATTTTTTTTGAATTTTTCATATATTTCAACGGCCCTTAATAAATGGGCTTTTGCCATTGAATTGGTGTAAAAATTATCATTTACAAGTGCAGTATATTCATCTGGCCCAGTTACAGCATGAATACAAAATTCCCCGTTGCGGCGCGGATTGAAAAAGCCAATTTGCGGCCAAATACGCGCAGTTTCAAAAAGAATTTGCGCACCATATTGAACCATAAATTCCCAATCTTGGGTGGCATCCCAATAAAGGCCAATGGCATAAGCAATGTCGGCATTAATGTGATATTGCGCAGAGCCTGCTAAAAAATAACCTGAACATTCATCACCGCCAATTGTGCGCCAAGGAAAAAGCGCGCCATTTTTATGGTTCATTTCAATTGCATGTTTGCGGGCGCCGTCTAAATGATTAAATCTATATAATAATAAATCTTTGGCAGCTTTTGGATGGGTGAAAAGTAATGTTGGGAAAACAAAAATTTCAGTATCCCAAAAAATATGCCCTTCATAACCTTCGCCGCTTAATCCTTTTGCAGCAATTGAGTTTTTGGCACCAAGGCCAGCGGCCTGAATAATTTGGAATTGGTTGAATTTTAGTGCACAATCAAGTTCGCCATCATTTGATTTAATATATGCGCCACCTTGTTCCCATATTTTACCGATGGTTTCAGTTTGTTTTTGTATTATTTCTTCAAAGCCGCGTTTTTTTAATTCTAATGCATTTGCCTTTGCTGTGGCGATTAAGGTTTCGGTGTTTGCATCTGAACTTGCAATTTCAAAGCCAATATATTTAACAAAACTCAAGCAATTTTTTTCGCTTTCAATTATGAAATCGCCATTATCCAAAAACTCCCCCGCTATCGAGTGGGTTGCGTAAATGGCAATTTTTTGTGCGCTTTCATTGGTTTCTTGAATTATATATTGCCCATGATTGTCATGAGATTTAACAATTGTTTTTAAAGGTTTTGCACCAATTCCAAGCCTTGGATCATCGCTTTTTTGTGCGGCAAAAAGTTCATCATCAATATATAATTTTGCACGAATTGGGGTGTCATTATTTGAATTAATATTTAATTCGAAAGCTAAAGATTTTGGATAATCAAATGGCGCAACATGATTGGCACAAATTTTAATCTCATCATCGCCAATGCCCCATATTGTTTCACGTCTATATTGCGCAGACTTCATATCAAGTGTTCGGCAATTTTTATTTAGTTTTTGTGTGCTTACATCAATCCAGTTGCTATTGACCTTTGCCTCAAGCTTGACTTTTCGTGGGTCTGCAATTGGTATTCTTGTGTCAGTTTTGCGGGCAAAGCCTGGAAAGCGTTCGTGATAATCAATTGGTGAATTATCGTAAATTTGGGCAATAAAAATATTATTTGTAGGGGTTTTATATTCATTCAAACCGCCACGCATCCCCAAAAAGCCATTTGAAAGTGCAAATAAAGTTTCACTAGCGGGGTTTGAAATATCATTTTCATCGCGCACAATTTGCCATGCCGAACCCTCATGTGGGTTTGCTAAGTATGCGTTTGGGCTAAGCGTGTTTAGCGCGTCCAATATTTTTCCCCTGTAAATCTATATGTCGAATCTAATGTTCGTTATTATGGTATCGATATCATGATATCGATACCAGAGTCAATTGCAAATTTTTGCTTCATTATGATTTGACAATTTATTTGAAATTTGCCCCGATTTTTCAGCTATAAAATTATTATCAACTCAGTTTCAAAAAAGGGGTTGATTATGGATGATTAATATGTAAACAATCTAACATTATTTTTTGTATGTAAATTTTACTTCATAAATCGAAAGTCATTTTATGCGTATTGTAGCGTCGATATTCGCCATATTAGCGGCACTTCCAGTAAGTGCAAATGCAAAAGTTCCAGATGGAACAATTATTACAGGCGCAAAGATAATTGATGGTACTGGGCGGGTAGCCTATTCGGGAAATTTGCATATTTCAAATGGTAAAATTGATTGTATTGGCAAATGCAAGATAAAGAAAAATGATGAAATAATTAAAGCAAATGGCCTTGTCCTTGCCCCTGGTTTTATCGATACACATAGCCATCATGACAGACATATTGATGCCCATCCTGATGCATTACCTGAAATCAGCCAAGGTGTCACAAGCATAGTAATTGGGGAGGATGGCGATAGTGCCTTGCCACTTTCAAAATTTTTTGACGCGCGTAAAACCAATCCATCTGCTGTGAATTTTGCATCTTATGTTGGGCATGGCACTATTCGTGGTGCAATAATGGGTAATGATTATAAACGCCCTGCCAGTGCCGATGAAATAAGTAAAATGGAAAAATTGCTTGAAGATGCTATGAAAGATGGCGCGCTTGGAATTTCAACTGGTCTTGAATATGACCCCGGAATATATTCAACCCATGAAGAAGTTGTGGCTTTGGCAAAGGTCGCGGCAAAATATAATGGGCGCTACATAAGCCATATGCGTTCCGAAGACATCGCTCTTGATGAAGCAATTGATGAAGTTATTGATATTGGTCAAAAAGCCAAAATCCCCGTTCAAATTTCGCATTTAAAAATTGCAATGGTTGATAAATGGGGACAGGCCGATAAAATAATAGCCAGATTGAATGCAGCCCGCGCAAAAGGCATAGATATTACTGCTGATATCTATCCATACACTTATTGGCAATCAAGCCTTGATGTTTTGCTACCAGAGCGTGATTTTAAAGATAGAAAAGCTGCTGAATTCGCGCTTACCCATCTTGCAAAGTCTGATGGTTTGATAATCACAAATTTCCCGCCTGACCAATCATATATTGGTAAATCTGTTGCCGATATTGCAAAACTACGTGGCAAAGACGATGTTACAACCTTCCTTGACTTAAATATTGAAGCCGAAGCAATGGGCAAAGGTTCGGGCGTTATGGGCCGCGCAATGTCAGAAGAAGATGTTGAAAAGCTAATCCTTTGGCAACATTCAAACATTTGCTCGGATGGGCGAATAATTGACATGCACCCACGCGGCGCAGGTTCTTTTGCGCGAACAATTGCGTGGTTAGTACGTGATAGAAAATCTTTATCGCTTGAAACGGCAATATATAAAATGACCGGGCTTGCTGCCAAACATATGGGTTTTAGTGATCGCGGTATTATTGCAAAAGGTAAAGCTGCGGATTTGGTTTTGTTTGACCCAAAAACCATTCAAGATAATGCCACATTTAAAAACCCATCGGCAATTGCAAGTGGTGTTAAAATAACATGGGTTAATGGCATTGCGGTTTTTAAAGATGGAAAAGCAACTGGCAATATGGCCGGTAAAATAATTTTACGAAGCCCAATTAAAAAATAAAGAGTATATAATGCAACCACCTTTCTTATTATTTCTTGGCGATGCACCTGATTCAAGTTGGGCAAAAACGGCATCTGGTTTGGCGCAATGGCGTGCAAAGGATTGTTATGGTCAATATAGATTGCCAAATTGCGGTGCTGATTTAAATCTACCTGATTTAAACTTTGAAGAGGCGCGCGCCAAAGGTATAAAAACAATGGTCATTGGAATTGCAAATGATGGCGGTTTCATTGCACCCAATTGGATAGAGCATATAATTAGTGCACTTAAAGCAGGACTAAATATTGCCGCAGGTTTACATGAACGTTTGGAAGATAATGCGCAAATTGCGGCGGTTGCAAAGGAAACTGGCGGTGTGCTCTATGATTTGCGCCGCCCTAATATGAAGTTTAATTCTGGTAATGGAATTAAAAGAAGCGGAAAACGACTTCTGACCGTTGGAACTGATTGCGCGGTGGGTAAAAAATATACTGCGCTTTCGATTGAAAAAGAAATGTTAGAACGCGGGCTAAACGCAACATTTTGCCCAACTGGTCAAACTGGAATAATGATAACAGGGCGCGGCATTGCAATTGATTCAGTCGTTGCCGATTTTATCGCGGGTGCTGCTGAATGGCTTTCGCCCGAAGCTGATGAAAATCATTGGCATATTATTGAAGGGCAGGGGGCATTACTTCATCCTGCTTATGCGGGCGTGACTTTGGGTCTTGTTCATGGCTCACAGCCTGATGCAATTATTGTTTGCCATGAAGCAGGGCGCAAAGAATTAGTTGGATATGAAGGCTATTATAATTGCCCATCTTTAACAGATGCATTAGCTATACATGTAAATGCGGCACGTCTTACAAATCCAAATTCAAAAGGAATTGGCGTAAGTTTGAATACTTCATCACTAAATGATGCCCAAGCGAAAGATGCCCTAAAACGTGCAGAAGATGAAACTGGTCTTCCTGCTTGCGATCCATTGCGTTGGGGTGTTGGCGCTATAATTGATAAATTAGTGGTGGAATTTTAATGACAGATAATAATTCTGACCACAAGGAAGCAACACTTCGCCCATATCTTGGCCTTTGGCATCTTGTTTTGGCGGGTGTTGGTTCAACTATTGGTTCTGGGATTTTTGTTATTACTGGAACTGCTGCTGCGCAATATGCGGGGCCTGCTATTACGATTTCATTTTTGATTGCTGCCCTTGTTTGCCTTTGTACCGCATTTTGTTATGGCGAACTTGCATGTTTATTGCCAAAATCTGGTGGTGCATATTCATATTCATTTGCAAGTTCAGGGCCAACGATTGCATGGATTGTTGGCTGGTGCCTTGTCCTTGAATATGTAGTTGCCAGTTCAACCGTTGCCGTTGGTTGGTCAAGTTATTTTAGTGACCTTTTGGCAAGTATTGGAATTCATATTCCATCGGCAATGGCGGGCGCACCACTTAGTTTTAATAAAGCAGGGCATTTAATTTTTACAGGTTCTGTTTTCAATTTTCCGGCAGCTTTCATTGTTGCGCTAGTAACATTATTTCTAGTGCTTGGGATAAAGGAAACCAATGCTGCCAATATAATAATGGTTTATATTAAAGTTGGCGTAATTTTATTGGTTGTATTTTTCGGTGTTTTTTTTATTAAAAAAGAAAACTTAACCCCCTTCATCCCCCCAAATCAAGGCCATTTTGGCGAATATGGTTGGAGTGGGGTTTTACGTGGTTCAGCCGTGATTTTTTATGCCTTCATTGGGTTTGATGGTGTTTCAACCAGCGCCCAAGAAAGCAAGAACCCGCAACGTGATGTGGGATTTGGGATAATTGGCGCGCTTGCCGCTTGCACAATTCTTTATGTTGCTATGGCAATTGTTATGACTGGCCTTGCTGATTATCGAACTTTGAATGTAGCAAACCCAGTTACTGTTGCACTTTCTGCGGTTGGCGGTGGTTTGGATTGGTTAAAGCCGCTTGTAAACATAAGTGTGGTTATTGGCCTTGGTTCTGCAATTTTGATGGGGCTTTATGGGCAAACGCGCATACTTTATATAATGGCGCAAGATAATATGATTTCACCGCGCTTTGCCAAAATTAATCCCAAATATCGAACGCCAGTTTGGAATACAATTGTGGTTGGTATAGCATGCGCAATATTTGCAGGGCTTTTTCCGATTGATATTTTGGGTGAATTAGTATCGATTGGCTCGCTATTGGCATTTGTTTTTGTTTGCTGGAGTGTTATAGTTTTACGCAGGAAAATGCCTGATGCGGCGCGCAGTTTTCGTGTTCCTTGGTCGCCCTTTATTCCATTATTAGGGATGGCAAGCTCGATTTATTTAATGTTCACATTGCCAAGTGGAACATGGACAAGATTGGTAATTTGGATGGCGATTGGAATGATAATTTATTTTACTTATTCTTTGCCGCGTATGAAGCGGGCACAATGCGCTAAATAATCACCGAATTATGAGAATTTCGAAATGTCAGATTTATTAAAGCGATTAAAAGAAGAAGCCCCAAATTACACACAAGCAGAGCGTCAAATCGCTTTGTTTTTAATCAATAATCCCGAAGTGATACCATTTGAAACAGCGGCATCAATCGCAGAACGTTTGGATATAAGCGCTGTAACAGTTGGGCGCTTTTGCCGAATGCTTGGTTATAAGCATTTTAAAGAATTAAAAAAAAATTTTCGTAGTAGTAAAAACCTACCTTGGCTTTCAGGTGATGATTTTCAAGAATTCTTAAAAGGCAATGATAGTGAAAAAAGACGAAAAACCCTAGAGCGCGAAATTGAATTATTGGTTGGCGTTTATGAACGTAGCCAAAGTAATATCTGGCGCGATGCAATCGCAACTATCGCAAATAGCAAACATGTTCAGATTATTGGCTTCCAAACCGAAAGGGGTTTGGCAACTTTATTGGCGCATCAACTTCAATATGTTCGTTCAGGTATTGAATTAATTGAAGGCTCATCTGGCAATTTTGTTGATATTTTATTGGATAGCCCACAAGATCGTTGTTTAATAATTATCGATATTAGGCGCTATTCAAGCCAGTCACAATTACTTGCAAAAAAGGCAAAGGCACAAGGCTTAGACGTAATTATGATTACCGACACTTTATGTGATTGGGCGCAAAAAATAACCAAACATGTTTTAACCGCCGATAGTGATGGCGCTTTATTTTGGCATTCTGCGGTTCCAATGGTTGGGCTTATAAATCTACTTGTCAATGATGTTGTTAGCTTTAATGGCGGACAGGATGTTGAACAACGCCTAGAAAAAATAAGCCAGTTTTACGAAGATTTTACAGGTTTTGTTCGCAATACAAGAAATGGCAAAATGTGAAAATGATTGAAATCATAAACACAAAAATTGAAGCACCAATAAAAGTAAATGCCTTTGCGCAAAAGCATTTACTCGCACAGCCTTTTGTAATTTCAAGATATAGTTTTACCCATAGTTTAATGATGGTGGTCGAACTTTCTTGTGGTAATCATATCGGACGGGGCGAAGCTGAACCACATGAATTTGATGAAGATGAATTAAATAAAGCGGTTCAATATTCGCAAAGTCTTGCGCCACATTTTGCAAATGGAATTTCAATTGCACAATTGAATGAACTTCTTCCATCTGGGCCAATTCGTAACGCATTTGATTGCGCATTATGGGATTTAATGTCGAAATTAAAGGGCAAAAGAGTTTGGGAATTATTGGGGCATAGCGAACCTTTTTATTTGCCGACGGTTTATACTTTGGGCATTGGCGAGCCACATGATATGGGCGAAAAAGCAGGTGAGCTAAAAGATTGGGCAAGGTTTAAAATCAAACTTGGCGGTGAAAATCAAATAAAAGATATTGCCCGCGTCAAAGCAATACGCGAAGCACGCGAAGATGCAGAGCTTATTGTCGATGCCAATGGCGGCTGGTCATTAGATATTTTAAAAACTATGAGCAAGGAATTGGCAGATTATGATGTAAGGCTTATTGAACAGCCGCTTTTGGCGGGTTCGGATGGTGAATTAATAAATTATCAAAGCCCTGTTCCACTTTGCGCCGATGAAAGCTGCTTGGACACAAATTCATTGCCTTATATTTTAAATCGCTACCAATATATAAATATCAAACTTGATAAGACAGGTGGTCTTACCGAAGCCTTGAAACTATCACATGCGGCGCGCAATGAGGGGCTTGGCCTAATGGTTGGCTGTATGGTTGGAACTTCACTTGCGATGGCGCCAGCACATATAATCGCACAAGATGCACGTTTCATTGACCTTGATGGCCCAATGCTTTTGGCAAAAGATAGGCATAATGGTATGATTTATGAAAATGGTTTTGTTTATCCGCCAATGAAAGAATTATGGGGCTGATTCATTGGTTTTGAAGGAAAATGACATAGCCTTTAAAATTTGGATTTTTCACTAACTCAACTGGCTCTTGCCATTGGCCGCCTTGGATTAGTCCAATGTGAAACGGTATTTTTACTTTACCGATTTTTTCAAAATATTTTTGATATTCTTTTATTGTATGTCGTCCTTGATAGGTTTGGATTATTACCTCATCAACCGTGTTTGCAAGACCGTCTAAATCATTGGGGTTTGCATTATTACTCCAATCCAAAAGACCGGTTACGCCAAGTTTGTAATCCATTGGGATTTTTGTTCTTAGGTCTTTTAGAAATTGAACATATTTATCTAAATGCTTTGTCTTGGCATCAAAATCAATTTGAACGCCAATGATTCTATTGCCTGCATTTTTCCATTTTGAAATATGGGAATTGATTTGATTATATATTTGCGGTTGCCAATCCAAAGTTTCAACACGATATACAATCCAAATATCAACATTTTTTGTTCGTGGTGTTGCGCTTCTTTGTGAAACAAGGCGCGGGCCATTATTTTTCTCCTCGATTTGGGCATCAAGAATATAAATGGTTTTTGCATTCGTAAGTATGGATTGGGATTTAATGCCCGCCCAAAGCCAATACCTATCATATTTATTCGCCTCTACAATTTGCGCCTTTGGGTTTGATATTATCAAAAGCGCAAAGCATAGGCCTAATAAGAATTGAGGTTTAAAGCGCATTATTACCAATAATATTGAAGTTTTTGCGCCCAAATTGTGGTTTTATATTTGCTTTTTAGCGTATTGAACCATTCTTTACGTTTTTCAACCGGCACATCAACACCGCCGCACTGATTATAACGCGACGGCGCATAGCAATTAATTGCACGGAATAATGCATAGGCTTTGATATTTGGGTTGGCACTTGGATCTGATATTACTGATTTATATATTTCAAGCCTTGAGAATTTATTGCCAGGAAACAAAGATTTGCTTCCACCTAATTCATCTTTTGGCGGTGTAATATCTTCATGACCATCAAAATTATTTATACGTACAAATTCGGCAAGGCACATTAATGGTTTTTGCGAATTTGGTGTTTTAGCTAATTGCGCGGCTATATCGGCAATCGGAAGGCAGAAGAAATCACCCTTGCTACCTTGCCATTTAAACGCATCAAGATTGATAGCATTATAATCATTAGGGTCGGCAGCAGTTTTTGTAACATTTGGAATAATATCTAAATCATTCAAAAATTGCGTATAGGCGCCGCGTGTCAATTCTTTGAATAAAAGTGTGTGTAATGCTAATTGTCTTTCACGCTCTTTATTATTTTTATCGCTTGCAATTTTGCGTAATAAGTTTGCATCCGCATTATTTGAAATCAAAGTTTCACGAATAATTTTGTTTTCAACAAGGGAATCATTGGCAAAAATCTTTGAAAGATTATTGTGACGCTCATCATACATTGCCAATGCAAGTTGCAGTTCGGATTTTTGATATGCGCCATTGCTTCCTGGGAAAAGGCTTAACCAAAAACCGCGGGCATTTTTATCATTCAAATCATCAAGCGCCAAACCGCGCAGCATTTGGCGGCTATATTGTAAGTTTGAAAAATTCCTTGAATTTGCCGCATCTGGAATTAATTTCAAAACCAAAGATGGATTTTTTTGAACATAATAAGCATGAACTGCAAGCAAATATTCCCATAGAGGTTGATGTTGCGCAAAAATTTGTTTTTGGTTTGCAATCTCTGAGAATTGAATTATTTCGCTTGGTTTTGTGTCTTGCGATTGGCGCATTTTATATAAATCAATAATCGCGGTAAAAATTGGGTCAGATGCTTTAGAATTATCCATATTCCAAAGTAATTTGCTATCAATTTCTTGCGCAAGTTCAATATTATCTATGCTGCGAACATTGGGATCGGTTTGTTTATATTGCCAGACATATTCATTAAGCAATTTATCCTTATCGCCGCCAAACCAATAGACACGCCTTAAAAGTCCACGCGCAGAATTTGCATAAATTCCGTTTGGATAATTTTTAATATATGAATTAAGCGAATTTTGCGCCAAAGATAAGGTGCTTTTGTCGATATTTTTAAGGTCAATATTACCCCATTCGTCAAAAGCATTAATTTGTGCTTTGTTCAAATCGACGCGCGCAATCATATAATTTGCGGTTTCGCTAAGCCATTTATTTTTACTATTTGTAAGGCTTGCAAAATTTGATTTGGCATTATCGAAATCGCCATCATAAAAAGACGCTGCCGCGCTTAAATAGGTTGCATATTGTTTTGCATTTTCGCTTTTGATTTGCCCAATAGAAGCTGCAACAACTGGGGATGATGATTTTGAATCATCACAATTAGGCTTCATCTCGCTTCTTATTTTTATAAGAATTGCCTTTTCTTCAGGTGATAATTGCTTGTTTTCATTTATGTTGCTTTCAAAGCCAGCTTGCCCTTGTGTGTCGCTCACACAACGCGTACCTACGCCATAAGAGAAAATGTTATTTGTGCTGGTTTCTTGTTCTTCTTCACTTTTGCCTGCTTCACCTGTAACGGTGAAAACATAATCGCGCCAATCAAATGGGGCGGGGGTTTGATAGGGCAAAGATTCACTTTTTACCTGCGCTTTATTTGGCGGGAAATTGTAAAAATCATCAAACAATAATGTCATATTCACACGCGTATCATTCGCAGGTGATATTATCGCGGTTGAACTACATCTATCATATTCTGTGACTTTTAGTTTCCAATAAATTGGACACCCAAAATCACCGCTTGCTTTTGCAGGTGTCGAAAATAATAAAGTTTGGAAAATGCCAAAAATGGCAAAAGCTAATGGGTAAGTGAATCTTGGTTTGATAATCATATTTATAATTAACAAATGCCGATTGTCTTATCAATCGCAAAAATATTTAATTTATAAAAAAGTAAGGCCGCTTGCGCGGGAATTTTAAAAAAGAAAGGCCGCTTGCGCGGCCTGACAAAAGTCAAAAAAGTAATAGGCGCTTCCTCCCCGAAACGCCGCAGAGATAAACTCTACAACTAACCATTGCCAATTTATTACAAAATTGTCAAGCGGCATATTTATATCGCATAGGGGGTTTTGTCGGAAAATATATTTACCGAAATTAAAATCTAAAAAACCAGTGAAAACATTACCTTTTTATAGATACGTAGTTTTTTTCCTTTGTAATAATTTGCGTATGATTTTTATCATTTTTGCACAAATTTTCGCTACCTGCTGCAATATTCTGATTAGCGGCTAGGTGCTTATAAGGTTCAATTTGTGCGATAAGAATCGTTAGCATGAAAATGAAAATACAATTTTCTTATTGTTTTTCAAGAAATAATTATTGAATTACGGTAATTTAATTATTGCAAAATTTTTTACCGAATAAAAATCAATTGTCAAAATGGTTTAAATCAATATATTTATGATTTTAATGGGCGAAAATTTTTTTATAGAGCGGCTAAAGGTAATGTCTATTTTATTATGGGCATTTTTCTCGGCTTATTATAGTTTTAATGCACCAAAAGAATTGCTTCATGTTCGTGATGTTCATAAATATGATCAGGTTCAAGTCTATCTTGATAAAATTGCCTATCAAAATGTAAGCCCATTCAATCAAAAAATCATCGTTGCGATTCGTATCTATGACCCATCAAATAATCACATGATATTGATACGTGATTTAGCGCCAGGTGATTTTGGAAATGGTGCAATAATGGCGCGCCTTGATAAGGATGCAGTAAATACAAAAAAGCTTCATGAAAATTCACAAATTATGGTTTATAGGTCCCAAGATAAAAAACAATATTATCTTTCAAAGGGTTCTTATTGGCCTTTTACGATAATTTTATTGGTTTCAATGCTTTTTTGGGTATTTGGAATTTTGAAAATATATTTTGCCTTTAAGGGGTCAAGGGCTAATGACGAACCAAAAATCAACCACTTATAAGTTGTTATTGGCAATTTTTATTATAATTTTGGCCATTATACTTGAAATAAGTATGGTAAATAATGTTGAATTACCCCAAGAAATTATTGCATCAATCGCAATTATAGTTTCAACAATAATATCATTTGGTTTTTTTGAAATAATTGTTCGTCTATCAAAACCACTTGATGATGATTTTAATGCGCCGATTGAAAAAAAGCCCGAAACTTTTGGGCGAATTTCACGTCAAAGATTTGCTCGTGCCGCAATTGATGCAATTGATAATCCTATATTGATTTTAGATGGTGGTATGCGGCTTTTAATTGCCAATGAAAATGCTAAAAAAAGGTTTTCAATAAATGTTGTTGGTGCGCGCCTAGAAGCTTTTATGCGTGATCCATTAATTTTAAAAATGGTAGAAAGCGCACTTGATGATAAAGCGCCAAAGCAATTCATATGGGAACATTATTTTCCCAATCAAATTTTTGACCGCGTAGATATTTCAACATTTGAATATGAAAATGAATTAAGAATTATAATAGTTTTCACTGATGAAACTGAAATGCGCAAAACCGAATTAATGCGCGTTGATTTTCTTGCAAATGCTGGTCACGAGCTTAGAACCCCACTTGCAAGTATTCGCGGCTTCTTAGAAACTATGCAGAGCGCGGCAAAAGATGATTATGCCGCTTTTGAACGCTTTTTGCCCATAATGTCGCGCGAAGCCGAAAGAATGCATCGATTAATAGAGGATATTTTTTCTCTATCAAAAATCGAATTCAATGAACATGTTGCACCTTCAACACAAATTGATTTTACTAATACCGCTGAATTTAGCATAAACGCCAGCGAGCCTTATTTAAAATCACGTAATCAAAAAATAAAAATATTAAAACCAAAAATAAATTTACCTGCACTTGCCGATAGTGACGAATTACAACAAGTCTTCACAAACCTAATTGAAAACGCAAGTAAATATGGCGATGAAAAAAGCGAAATAATTTTTGAAATAGATGGCATTTTCACACTAGATGAAGCGAAAAAACATGGCCTTGCTAAATGGGAAAATAGCCATTCTTTATCTCTAAACAGCCCTGAAGAAACAGGGAAAAAATATGTTTTCGCACGGGTTGAAAATCACGGCAAAGGAATAAGTGCGCGCTATATGCCCCGCCTTTCAGAGCGTTTTTATAGAATTGATGATGAAAGCGCGCATGTTCGTGGTACTGGTCTTGGGCTTGCGATTGTGAAGCATATTATAAAGCGCCATTGTGGGGCTTTATTTGTTGAATCCATTGAAAATCAGATGACAGCTTTTTCAATCGCAATACCAATTGAATAAGAATCTTATAAAACCCCAACATTGTCATGAAACTGTCATGGAAATGTAATTAAAGGGCAGCCAGTGAATAATAGATTCTTGCAAAAAGGATCAGGGGTATAAAAATTGTCCATTTTATCCAATTTACCAATTGCAATGATATGCGCTTTTGCCATTCTTGCATTTGCAACAATTGCTTATTTCTTGAATGCAAGAATGGCATTGGTGCTTGTTAATAATGCCAAGGCAAAGAATGAGCGTATAAATTCTTTACCTTTATATCATGGTTGGTATGCCGCACTTTTAGTTGGTTTGCCGTCTATTGTCTTTTTGGCTTTGGCAAATCTTGTTAAGTCGCCAATTATTAATTCAATTATGCGCACAAAATTGCCTGCTGATGTAAAATCAATGGGCAGTGACCAAATATCATTATTTTTACTTGATGCGCACAAAATTGCCTTTGGTGGTCAGCCATCACAAGTAAATGCACAATTAGAAAGCTTTGCCAGTGAATTAGGTAATTGGGATGTAGTATTTGTGATTGCAATAAGTCTTGTCGCAATTGCATTTGCAGTTTTCGGTTATTATTTCTCGCGTTCAAAAGTGTTTGCCGAGTATCGCGCACGCAATGCCGTAGAGGCTATTGTTAAAGGCCTTATGATTTTGGCGGCGAGTATTGCGATTTTAACAACCTTTGGGATTGTTCTTTCGCTTATTTTTGAGACTATAAAATTCTTTAATTTTTATAATCCATTTTCTTTTCTTTTTGGCACACAATGGTCGCCGCAAGTTGCAATTCGCGCGGACCAAGTTGGTCAATCAGGTTCATTCGGTGCGGTTCCGCTTTTCCTTGGCACATTCATGATTATGATAATTGCCATGTGCGTTGCGGTTCCTGTCGGCCTTGGCTCTGCGGTATTTTTATCTGAATATGCGTCTGAAAAGTCGCGTGCCTTTATCAAGCCCGCTTTAGAGCTTTTGGCAGGTATCCCAACTGTTGTTTACGGCTTCTTTGCGCTTTTGACAGTTGCGCCATTCATTCGTGATTTGGGCAATTCACTAGGGCTTGAAACCTCATCGCAAAGTGCGCTGGCGGCAGGCATTGTTATGGGTATTATGATTATCCCATTCATTTCATCTTTATCCGATGACGTTATTAATTCAGTGCCACAGGCATTGCGTGATGGCTCTTATGCAATGGGTGCGACCAAGTCTGAAACTGTTGGGCGTGTGGTTCTTCCTGCGGCATTACCCGGTATTATAGGCTCTATCCTTCTTGCGGTGTCGCGTGCATTGGGTGAGACAATGATTGTGGCAATGGCGGCGGGGCAAAATGCCAATTTATCGCTAAACCCACTTGATATGATGACAACTGTGACGGTGCAGATTGTTATGCTCCTTACCGGTGACCAAGAATATGACAGCCCAAAAACCCATGTTGCCTTTGCGCTTGGCTTTGTATTGTTTGTTGTAACTTTGATTTTGAACATTATCGCACTTCGCGTGGTGCAGAAATATCGTGAAAAATATGACTGATAAAACCCTTTCTTCAAAAGAAATTATCCAATCAAGGCTTAAGGGTCGTTATAATGCGGAAATGCGTTTTAAGGCCTTTGGGATTGGCATGGTGATTGTTGCTATTATTGCCTGTCTTGTACTTTTGGTTTCAATTTTTATTCAAGCAAGCCCATCTTTCACGGAAAGCCGTTTAAAGATTGATGTTAATCTTGATGCCGCAAAAATTGACCCATTAGGCCAAAGGCAAATCGCCGATATTCGCGCACAAGGTGACTTTAATGGTGTTATTGTTGATTCATTAGTGAAGCATTTTCCAAATGCTGAAAATGATGGTTCAATAGATGATTTAATGGAAATGGTTGCGAATATTGCTGCCAACCCGCTTGCGATTTATGTTTCAAAACATCCTGATTTAGTTGGAAAAACTATAAAGGCTGATTTGGCGCTTAATGATGATGTTGATATGTTTCTAAAGGGTGGCTTTGGTAAGTTGGAACGCACAAATGTTTCCAACATTACTGTAAATCAATTGCCGGACGGTTCATATCAATTTACCTCTTCGCAAGAAGGATTTGGTGGAGTTAAAACCCAAATTGTTGGCCTTATTTCACAAACATTTGCACAAAAGAAAAATCTATTGGCAATCAAACAAGCAAAATTAAAAACTTTGCAGGAAGCCAAAGATAAAACCCCAGAGCAAAATGTTGAAATTTCACAAATTGAAGGTGAAACCTCAGAGCTTGAAAGCTTTGTAAATAACTTTGGTGCGGTAACTAGTTCAAACAGTGATCTGTCACTATCGGATAATGTTCCCTCTGTTTTAATATTAGGCGGCAATGGCGCTTTTAAGGCCACTAATTTAAATGAAGGTAAAATCGATACACGAACTTTAGTGGCACCAAATGCTCCAATCAAAGATATCAAAATAGTGGTTGTGAATTCTGCTGAAGATACACGTCCATTAGGTGATAGGGCAGCTTCACTTGGTCTTTTGATGAAAGATAGCGGTTTGGTAAAAATCCGCCCGAATATTACTTTATTGACACGCTCTGACTCAAATGATCCAGAAATGTCGGGGGTCTTATCGGCGATTATTGGATCATTATTTACTTTGTTGGTTACCTTTGTAATAGCGGTTCCAGTTGGTGTTATGGCGGCAATTTATTTGGAAGAGTTTGCGCCAAAAAATTGGCTTACTGACTTGATTGAGGTGAATATTAACAATCTTGCAGCGGTTCCGTCGATTGTGTTTGGTTTGCTTGGTTTCTCTGTATTCTTGCACTTCTTCCAAATGCCGCGTTCTGCCCCTGTTGTTGGTGGTATTGTATTGTCATTAATGTCACTTCCAGTGGTGATTATCGCGTCACGCGCTGCATTAAAGGCAGTTCCGCCATCTATTCGTGAGGCAGCATTAGGAGTTGGCGCATCAAAAGTGCAGGCGGTTTTCCACCACGTGCTTCCGCTTGCAATGCCTGGCATTATGACAGGTTCAATTTTAGCCATGGCACATGCATTAGGTGAAACTGCACCGCTTTTGATGATTGGTATGGTGGCCTTTATCGCCGACATTCCAAAAAGCCTTTCAGATGCGGCAACAGTTTTGCCAGTTGAAGTATTTATGTGGGCAGGGCGCCCTGAACGTGCATGGGATGCGCGTACATCGTCTGCCATCATTGTTTTGTTGATTTTTATGTTAATAATGAATGCGGTTGCAATTTTCCTTCGCCGCAAGTTTGAGCGTAGGTGGTAATATGTCAGTAATTGAAACCCAAACAATTGTGAATTCACAGGAGAAGAAATTGGTTGCCGAAATAATTTCAAACCCAAATGGAACCAATATGATGTTGGATGACGAAATCACCAAAGTTCGTGCACGCGGCGTTGATGTTTTCTATGGCGCAAAACAAGCATTATTTGACGTTAACATTGATATTCCAAAAAAATCTGTAACCGCCTTTATCGGTCCATCAGGTTGCGGTAAATCAACTTTCCTTCGTTGCATTAATCGTATGAATGATACAATTGATACATGTCGCGTTTCAGGTAGCATTTTGATTGACCAATTAGATGTTAATTCAAAATCTGTTGATCCTGTTATGCTTCGTGCCAATGTTGGTATGGTTTTCCAAAAGCCAAATCCATTTCCAAAATCGATTTTTGAAAATGTTGCTTATGGCCCAAAAATTCACGGCCTTGCACATAAAAAATCTGAATATGAGGAAATCGTTGAAACCTCGCTTCGCAAAGCTGGCCTTTGGGAAGAAGTCAAAGACCGTCTTGATAGCCCTGGTACTGGCCTTTCAGGCGGTCAGCAACAAAGATTGGTTATTGCGCGCGCTATTGCGGTAAATCCTGAAATCATTTTGATGGACGAACCATGTTCAGCACTTGACCCAATTGCAACCGCAAAAATCGAAGAATTAATCGATGAATTGCGTACAAATTATTGCATCATCATTGTTACACACTCAATGAGCCAAGCGGCAAGGGTTTCCCAACAAACCGCATTTTTCCACATGGGTAAATTGGTCGAAGCTGGCCCAACCGAAACCATGTTCACCAATCCAAAAGACACAAGAACACAAGATTATATCACAGGAAGGTTCGGCTAATATGGACCATACAGTAAAAGCATTCTCCGAAGAATTAGAAGGCCTATTTTCAAGCGTTTCACGTATGGGCGGCATGGCCGAAAAAGCCTTGATTGACGCCATTCGTGCAATGGTAACACGCGATACAAAACTTGCGACCACCGTTATTGATGGCGATAGATATATTGATGACATGCAACGTGATATTGAAAAACGTATCATGCGTCTTTTGGCACTTCGTCACCCAATGGCGAAAGATTTGCGTCAAACAATTGCGGCTTTAAAACTTGCCGCCGATATTGAACGTATTGGCGATTTGGCACGCTCGATTGCAAAACGCGCAATCACAATTGTTGACCATGAACCAATTGCCCTTGTTCGTTCGGTTGAAAGAATGGGCAAAATTGCAAGTGCACAATTAAAGCAGGTTTTGGATGCCTATAATTCACACACTGTTGGCGGTGCAATTTCGGTTTGGTTCCAAGATGAAGAATTAGACGATCATTATGCCTCGCTTTTCCGTGAACTTCTTACTTATATGATGGAAGATCCGCGCAAAATTGGCCCTGCAACACATTTGTTGTTCGTTGCAAAAAATATTGAACGCATTGGCGATCATTGCACTAATATGGCTGAAGTAATCCATTTCCTTGAAACTGGCGAAGAATTAGTTGGCGAAAGACCTAAAGGCGAACCTTTGGGCCCAATTCCAACCAACCCAAATTCTGAAGATTAAACCCAAGAAGGACGCCGCTATGACGCCCTATATTTTAATTGTTGAAGACGACCCCGCAATCGAGGCATTATTGGCCTATAATCTTGAAAAAGAAGGTTATAAAATCAATGTTGCCAAAGATGGCGAAGAAGCACTTTTAACCATCGCTGAAAAGCAACCTGATATGATAATCCTTGATTGGATGCTTCCAAAAGTATCGGGCATAGAGGTTTGCCGAAGGCTGCGTCAACGCAATGAAACCAAAAATGTTCCTATCATAATGCTTACCGCGCGTATTGATGAAACAGATCGAATTCGTGGTTTTGAAACTGGCGCTGATGATTACATAAATAAACCTTTCTCTGTTGCGGAATTAAAAGCACGTGTGAAAGCGGTGATGCGCCGTATTCGCCCTGCTTTGGCAGATGAGATTGTAAAATATTCGGACATAGAGGTGGATAGGGTTTCACACCGCGTTCGCCGTGCAGGCAATGAAATCCATCTTGGCCCAACCGAATTTAGATTACTTGACCATTTAATCCAACATCCTGGGCGCGTTTTTTCGCGTGAACAATTATTGGATGCGGTATGGGGCAATGATGTATATGTCGAAGCGCGCACAGTTGACGTTCATGTCGGCAGATTACGCAAAGCCATAAATATCGCCGGCGTTCCTGATATTATACGAACCGTCCGCGCCAGTGGCTATAGTTTGGATGCCAAGGTTTAATTTGAAATCGGCTTAGACCATGCAAGTGGGTGTGTTGCAAGATGCGCATCAACCTCTAAATCTTTTTGGCCTTCTTTGATAATTATTTCTTTTTCAAAAATAACAGGCTTTGTCCAAGTACGGGTTTGGGTTTCATAACTAACACCCATGCCGCCGCCTGTATATTTTGTATAGCCAGTTTCAACATCAACATTGGCTTGCCCCTGTAAATCAGCTTCAGCATGAAGGAAATAACGCCCCGGTTTCATATTTGGAAAACTAAAGCGGCCATATTCATCGGTTTCGGCATAAAAAGAATATTTATTAAATCTTGGGTCAACGCGAAGTTCGCGTATTTGTTCATTTTTATCATTTCTATTTTTTTTGAATAGATTAATATATTCGGCATTATATGGCGTTATTGGATAAAGAAACACTTTATGCTTTTTGGCAAATACAATTGGGTTCTTTTTAGTAAATACAAGCGCATCATAACCACGTTCATTGGCCTGCGTATATAAAACACCATTTATTGTTATTTTGCCATATTCTAAGGCCTTTTTTGTGGCTTCTTCATCGAATTGCTGTTTTGGCGCAATAAAGTTTGTTGCGTCTTTTTGCGCACGTTGGTTGGCAACATCATAAACAGATTTGGGGCCAGCGATTGCAGAAGTTGCAATTAAAATAGTTGGAATAAAAATAGATAATATAGTTTTTTGCATAATTTTTACCGATTTATCATTAGTCTTGCATCTATTTTCTTTAAACTTTCGCCTTCTTTGATTTCAATAAATTGTTCGAAAGTAGCCAAAGTTTGCCATTTGACGGGTCTTAATTCCATATGTTTTGTAATAGTTGTGCCTTGATACGGGTCTTGATGAATTGAACGTTCACCTGTGTCATAGGACTTATTAACGCTTCCACTTAATGTACGCTCTGCGTAAATGAAATATTTTCCAGGTTTCATTTTATGAAATTGAAAAAAACCATTTTTTCCAGTCATTGAATATATTGAATATTTATAAAGCCTTGGGTCAACATCAATTTGATAAGTTTTACCATCATTTTTTGAAGTGTATTTACGCGATAATTTCATATATTCATCAAGATATGGCGTATATGGAAAAATTATGACTTTTTGATTTTCTGGATAAACAGGCAATACTTTATATCTTGCACCAAATTTTGGCGCATCTTCACCCCAATAATAAGTTCGTGAATAAAGATTGCCTTCTATCAATGTAGAACCAATATCTATTGCTGATTTTGTATAAGTTTCATCGAATTTTTGCGACATTGAAACGTGAATTACGCCATCAGAAGTAATATATTCGCGTGAATTTTGAGCATTTGAATTTGTTGCAATTGAACAAAAAATACAAAAAGATAATAGAAATGAAAGCTTTAACTTCATTTATTTAACATTCTTTAAAATAGGGTGATCGGGGTTTTGCAACATTCTTACATCAATTTCTAAAACCTTATCATCTGGCTTTAATTCAATGAATTTTTCTGCATAAGCGATAGCAGACCAATAACGCGTTTGATTTTCATATTTAGTTACGCCAACTTGACCATAATAAGGGTTAAAATCTGAAACGGATCGCCCCGTTGCGACGGTTTCATTATAACTTCCCTTAACTTGTTTATCGGCATAAATCATATAGCGGCCGGGTTTCATATTATAGAAAGTAAAGCGACCATATTCATCAGTTTGTGCATAATAATGCAATTCATGAACTCTAATATCTGGCTCGATAGAGATTTTTTGCTTACCGCGATAAAAACGATATTTTTTTACAAGCCCGATAAATTCTTGATAATATGGTGTAACGGGGTATAAATGCACCCTTTGATTAGCCGCAGGAACAGCCTTTGCCCCGACATTTAAAAGTGGTGCATCGCTTCCATCGCTTGCTGTTCGTGTATATAAAACGCCTTGAATATTTATATTGCCAGTTTCAAGCATATTGCGCGTAGTGGCTTCATCAAATGGTAGTTTAGGGCTTATTATTTTTACTTCATTTTGCTGCGCTTTTTCATTCATTTCGCGCAAAACACTTTGCGCATTTGCAACATTAATGCAAGAAAATGACGCGATGGCAATTGCGAAATATTTTATTCCAGTTTTCATTTTGCCCCCCTCCAAGCAATTTGTCACTTAATAAGCGTGAATTGGGCAAATGTAAGGCGAAAAAACCACAAATTGTTGTTACGCTTTGGTATATATGTTTTATATCATTCCCAAAAGCCGCATTTTAATTGCGAAACCTTTGATAGCAGCATTGAATTGCCCATTATTTGCCGCCCGATCAATTAAATTATTGATTTCCAACAGCTTTTCACAAAGGTTTTCTTGGCTTTGTTCTAATTGCGCCATTTGAAGCTCTTTAATTCGGCCCGAAATGCTATCATTTGCTATCAAACGCGACGCATTCCCGCTCGCACCATATGGCGAATAACCCGCAATCATATAAGCATCAGTTTGCGACTTACCCCGCACAATGGATTGCGCAAATTTTTCATGTTTTGGATTTGATAATATTGGCATGCCTGTATGATAGCATGATGGGGCGGGGTGGGGATATCCCCTGCCTTGCAAATCAAAGATTTGCGGGGGAGGCGCACTAATTAATTCCTTTTCGCATACGTGAACGGGCTTCTTTCGAAGCCCGCCACCCTTCACCCGCCTTTGGCGGGAGCTTCCACAAGGGAAGCAATTAATGAACTATACTTGGTGAATTGGCACTTAGGCCTTTAAAGACAAGGCCGCTTTCGCCAACGCTTGCGGTTACAACGCTGCCATCCAAAATTGCGCCAGACAATATTAGTTTTGCCAATGGATCTTGAATTTCTTTTTGGATAATGCGTTTTAATGGGCGCGCGCCATACATTTGGTCATAGCCTTTATTGGCAATCCATTCTTTGGCGGCATTATCAAGTTCAAGTTTAATATCACGGCTTGATAATAGGCTTTCAAGGCGGCGCAATTGAATTGGAACAATCGCATCCATTTGCGTACGACCCAAACGACTAAAGAGGATGATTTCATCAATACGATTGATAAATTCGGGGCGGAAATTTTGTTTTACCGCTTCCATCACCAATGGGCGCACTTTTTCAATATCTTCGCCTTCGGGTTGTTCGGCCAAATAGGTAGAACCCAAATTAGATGTCATAACCAAAATCACATTGCGAAAATCAACGGTGCGACCTTGACCATCGGTTAAGCGCCCATCATCTAAAACTTGTAAAAGCACGTTAAAGACATCGGGGTGGGCTTTTTCAACTTCATCAAAAAGCACAACCTGATATGGCCTTCTGCGAACCGCCTCGGTCAATGCGCCGCCTTCATCATAACCAACATATCCCGGAGGCGCGCCAATCATGCGCGAAACGCTATGTTTTTCCATATATTCGGACATATCAAGGCGGGTAATTGCACTATCATCATCGAATAGGAATTCTGCCAAGGCTTTGGTCAATTCGGTTTTACCAACACCAGTTGGGCCAAGGAAAAGGAATGAACCAATTGGCTTGTTTGGGTCTTGCAAACCCGCACGTGAACGGCGAACCGCATCAGCAACCGCATTTAGGGCTTCTTCTTGTCCGACCACGCGTTCGCGCAATTTATCTTCCATTTTAAGAAGTTTGTCACGCTCACCTTCAAGCATTTTATCAACTGGAATACCTGTCCAACGTGAAACCACTTCGGCGATTTGTTCGCTATCGACTGTTTCGGCAGCCAAAGATTGTTTATTGGTGTCAGCGTTTTTCAATTCTTCTTCAAGTTTTGGAATGCGCCCATATTGCAATTCACCCGCTTTGGCATAATCGCCGCGACGCGTTGCATCTTGCAATTCAATATGAAGTTTTTCCAATTCTTCTTTTAATTTTGTGGCGTCCGCAAGGCTTGCTTTTTCTGCGCGCCATTTTTCGGTCATATTGGCCGATTTTTCCTCGAGGTCTTGGATTTCATCTTCAAGTTTTGCCAATCTATCGACCGATGCGGCATCTTGCTCCTTTTCAAGGGCAGAAGCCTCAATTTTTAATTGCATTAGGCGGCGGTCGATTTCGTCCAATTCTTCGGGTTTGCTATCAACCTGCATTCTTAGGCGGCTTGATGCCTCATCCATCAAATCAATGGCCTTATCGGGTAAGAATCTGTCGGCAATATAGCGGTTAGATAGGGTCGCGGCGGCAACAATTGCGGCATCGCTAATGCGCACGCCATGATGCACTTCATATTTTTCCTTTAGACCACGTAGGATTGAAATTGTATCTTCAATTGTTGGTTCTTCAACAAAAACTGGTTGGAAGCGGCGCGCTAAAGCGGCATCTTTTTCAACATGTTTGCGATATTCATCCAAAGTGGTTGCACCAACGCAGCGCAATTCACCGCGCGATAATGCAGGTTTTAAAAGGTTTGATGCATCCATCGCGCCATCACCTTTTCCCGCGCCCACAAGTGTATGCATTTCGTCGATGAATAGGATGATTTGCCCGCTTGCGGCCTGTACTTCTATGATAACGGCTTTTAGGCGTTCTTCAAATTCACCGCGATATTTTGCGCCCGCAATTAATGCGCCCATATCAAGCGATAAAAGTTTTTTATCTTTAAGGGATTCTGGCACATCACCATTGATTATTCTAAGTGCCAAACCTTCGGCAATTGCGGTTTTACCCACACCAGGTTCACCAATTAATACAGGGTTGTTTTTTGTGCGGCGGCTTAAAACCTGAATAGTGCGGCGAATTTCTTCATCGCGCCCGATTACGGGGTCAAGTTTGCCGTTTTGCGCAGCCTCGGTAAGGTCGCGTGTATATTTTTTTAGGCTTTCATATTGGCTATCTGCGTTTTCACTATTGGCATTGCGCCCTTTGCGCATCATGCCGATTGCCATATTGATGCTTTGCGTGGTTACGCCCGCCGCTGCCAATGCTTCGCTGGCTTTTGATTTGCCTGCGGTAAGCATTGAAAGCAAAAGCCATTCGGCGGCAACAAAAGAATCGCCCGCTTTTTTTGCCGCTTCTTCGGCGCCAGTAATGATGCGCGCGGTTTCATTTGGCAGATAAGTTTTACCATCACCGCCCTGTACAACAGGCAGACCTGCAACCGCAACATCGGCGGCAAGGCGCGCCTCATCAGGGCGACCACCCGCCGATTTTATAAGACCAATTGCAAGCGACTTATCTTCATCAAGCATTGCCTTAAGCAAATGTTCAGGGGCAAAATATTGGTTGCCACGTTTAATAGCCTCCATTTGCCCAGCTTGGATAATATTGCGCGCCCGTTCGGTAAATTTCTCTAGATTCATCTTGAACCCTCGTTTCTATGAAGATTTGGCAAGCCTAAGCCCGCCCACACTATATAGATAGGTGTTGTATATATGTTACACAAGGGGTGTGGTGGAAAATCACAAATATTATGTGATAAATTATTTTTATTGTCAATCATTGACAATTTTTGCTAATTTTGGATAATATCAAAAAACCAAAGAGGCACTTCAATGAATATCAACCTTACCCCTAAACTTGAAGAAATGGTGCGTGAAAAAGTAAAGTCTGGGCTTTATAATAATGCGTCCGAAGTTGTGCGTGAGGCTTTAAGAATGATGGAAGCAAATGATAGGCGCGGGCTTAAAATTTGGACGAAAGATGAAATAGAAGCTGAATTAATCAAAGGTATTGAAAGTGGATTTACCGAAGGCAATATTGATGTCGAAGATATTAAAAAACGCGGTCGCGAGCGTCTTAATGCTTTAAGGGCAAAAGATGCTGCTTAGGTCGCAAAAATCAAATGAAGATATTGATAAAATATGGCTTTATATCGCTTTAGATAATCAACATGCAGCAGATAATTTTGTTGATGAAATATACAAAAAATACGATTTATTAGAAAGCAATCCATTTATAGGTCGAATTAATAATAGTTTTAATTTAACTGGGCGTGAAATTAGGCAATTTCCTATTGGTAATTACATAATTTTTTACGCCCAAATTAAAGATGGTGTCGAGATATTAAGAATAATACACGGCGCAATGGATTTTGATGATGATTTAGAAAATTTCTAACCCTCAACTGTTGCAAATTTCTTCCTCAACGCAAATTTCAATCCTATAAACACCAAACATGCAAAGCCTGCTGCGGCGGCATGTAATAGCCAGAATTGGACTGTTGGGATTTTTTCGAATAATGCACCGATTTTACCAACGGTTTTATTAGCTATAAAGAATGTTATGTTGAAAATCCCTGTTACAAGGCCGATTAATTGAACTGGCGCAAGGCGCATGAAAAGTGCGAGCGCGATTGGCAATACCATTGCAAAGCCGATTGAATTCACAAAATGGAACATAACAGGCCAGAATAGGCCGATTTTTCCATCCGCGCCTTTTGTTACTTCCGCCATTACAAGGCAAAGCATACCAAGCATTGCGATGAAAGTACCGATAATGATTTTTGTAATTTCATCAGGCTCTTTCCATTTTGTGCCATACCAACGGAAGAATATGGCAACAATCGCAAGGAAGGAAACCGAAACAATTGAATCAAGGGTTACAAGCCATGTTGTCGGAAGTTTATTACCATTCCATACCAAGTTAAAATCCCGATCGCCCCAAACTAAATAGGCGTTGAAAATCTCTTGATTTGGTAAAAGACCGATTGCCAATACTGGAACAATAAGAACCAAAATACCAACCATTTTCCAATCTTCGGCGGTTAAAGGTGGTTTCTTTTCGCCTTCTTTTTTCTTTTCAATAACGCTTTTTGGATAATGTTTTAGGCCTGAAAGATAAATTACAATCGAAACTAGCATTCCAACGCCTGCGGCACCAAAACCCCAATGCCAGCCCTTGGTTTCGCCCAATGTACCAACGATAAGTGGGGAAATAATAACGCCCGCATTGATTGCAAGATAATAGATTTGGAATGCATCTGCACGTCTATTATCTTCTTGGGCATAAAGACTTCCAACTTGCCCTTGAAGGTTGCCCTTAAAGAAGCCAGAACCCAAAATAAGACATAAAAGCGCAACCAAAAACGTTGGGTCAAACGCCATTAAAAAATGGCCCAATGCCATCAAAACCGCGCCAGTAATAATTGCAGGTGTACGCCCCATAAATCTATCAGCAATAAGGCCGCCCAAAAGTGGGGTCATATAAACCCATGCCGCATAATCACCAAAGATATTTGATGCCAGAGCCTTTGGGTCGGTTTCATTATAATGCGCGGAAAACCAATCAAAGAACCAAATATTTTCAATATGCCCAGGATGCAAAAGGAATTTAGACATATAAAGTACAAGCAAGGATTGCATGCCATAATATGAAAAACGCTCCCATGCCTCTGTGAATGCAATGAAACCAAGACCTTTTGGGTGGCCTAAAAACGCCTTGTCGTCCTTAAGTTTTTGTGTGGATTCTATGTCTAAATTTGAATCTTCGCTTATCATTTTGCCCCGCATTTATTTGATTTGTTGCAATTGAAACTAGGATAAGTTTCAATTATAGGCAATGGGGTTTTTGCAACTCTTAATATATTGAATCATAAGTAAATTTTATTGTGGTGCACTTTTGCACTTATGTGATAAAATACTGTGAAAGAGGTTGCAATGTTTCATCATGAAGTAATTAAAAATTAAAAATATACTTTATTTCTTGAACGTTTTTGTGGCGTGCGGGTTTGGTTATGTAATAAATGTTTATACTTAAAGCGTATATTTAAAAATCATTATTGAGGGAATTGAATGTCTGATGAATTGCTAAAAATAGTTGGTTTTGGTCAGCATAAAATTCTTATACTTGATGATTTTTTGGATAATCCCGAAGAAGTTATTGCGGCTGCTTGTGATCTTTCGCCTTTTGAAAAAGCTCCACAAAGCACATATTACCCTGGAATAAGGCGATATATAACCTCTAATATGCTTGGTGCGCGCCCTTATGTTGATACAATGCGTGAGGCATTATTGCCAATTATGGCGCATTTTTATGGCGCAAAATCGATAGAAGTTGATGAACCAAGTTTTTCAATGGTCACAAATGCCCCAAATGAGCTTAGCCAAATTCAGACAGTTCCACATTTTGATGATTTGGATGAAAACTTTTTTGCTATCTTACATTATTTATCGCCATCTCATAAAAGTGGCACAAGCCTTTATCGACATAATGAAACAGGGATTGAAAAAGTTACTTTGTTAAATCGTGATACCTACATAAATTCTTTATCCAAGCAATTATCACAAAAGCCGCGCGAACAAAAATATATGCTTGGAAGCGATGAATTATTCACCGAAATATATAATATAGAAGGCGTATTTAATCGTGTTGCAATTTATCAAGGCGCAATATTGCATTCTGGAAATATTACCCCCGATGAAAATCTAAGCCATGATCCTAAGAAAGGTCGTTTAACCGCAAATATTTTTGTTAGGATTAGTAAGTAAGTGGCAGTTAATTTAGATGAAATCCGAAAATTCTTATTAAGTCTTCCTGATGTTAGTGAGGGCACTTCATGGGATGCAGTTTCATTTAAAGTGAATAAAAAGGTGATTTTATTTTGGAACCCAAAATATGATTGCCCAGTTTTCAAAATGCCCTTTGATGAGCGTGATTTTCTTTTGGAAATTGATAGTGAAACCTTTTTTACAACCGATCACCATCGCAATTTTCCGTGTATATTGGGGCGCGCCGATAAATTGGATAAAGAATGGGTGCAAAACAAATTAATGCAAATTTGGTGCGCCCAAGTTTCAAAGAAAACTTTAAAAGATTTTGACAATAAAAAAGCGGGTGATTAACCCGCTTTTTTGATTATTTCTTTTTCTTTGGCGGGGCCTTTTTTGCAGGGGCTTTTTTGGTTGCCTTAGCTTTTTGCGCCGCAAGTTTTGCTGAATTTTCTTCATGTTCGCGTGCAATTCTTGCAGTCATTTCAGCGCGAATACGGCGAATTTCAGCAGGGTCATCAACATTGTTTTTAATACATTGCGCCAATTTTTCTTGGTAATATTCATACATACAATAAGTATGTTCGAATGAATATTTTGAAGCGGCAACACACATTTTCAAATCAATTTTCACATCAGTTGCGCACCCCGCGCCAGAACCAAGGCGAAGCATATTCATAGCCTCTTTATCGGCGCGAATTATATAAAGCGCGGCAGCCGCGATAATTCTATTATCAACTGTTTCAGTTGCGACTGTACTAATTTTAAGGTTTGAATCAACAAAACCTGAAGGGCTCATCGGGGTTGTGAAATTGGTATCAATATTTTTTAGACGCATATCCTTAGGCATAACAACTTTAGACATTGGCAATTTTTGCATTGAATATGAAGTTTGCTGTAATGAAAGGCCATTATTTTTGATAATATCTAAATGGTTTGTAAGCGCAGCAGAAGCCATTCTTTTTGCTTCTTCATAACCATCAAGATTTACAACCCAATTTGGATTAGCTTCTAATTGTTCGATAAAGCGTGCGCGGCCCATTGGCGTGCCAGTTTTCATAATACCATCACGGAAAGCCGATGACATTGACGAGGCAATCATTGCATAGGCTTTTGCACCATCAATAGTTTCAGAACGACCATATAAAGTAGTTTTATCCAATGAATCGGCAATTGCACTATTGGTTGAAACATTTGCCGCAGATGCCGCGCGTGCAACTTCATCACTTAAGCGTGGGAAATAACCTGCAAGATTTTCTAGTGAACGTGAATATTCACTTGGCCCAACATTGGTTGGGATGATTGGAGGTGGTGGTGCTTTAACAACAGGTGGTGGTGGCGGTGGTGGTGGCGGTGAAGCAGGGCTTGTAGTTTCACATGCGGCAAGTAATGTTAAGCTACCGATGATTAGATATTTTCCATAATTTGCCATTTTCCACCTTTTTATCAAATGACGCATAAAGTGCGTAAAATTCGTGTAATGGGCGAAACTTTAAACGCATTGCGTGCTTATTTTCAACCCCATATTGTGTTTGTTAATATATAGTAATGTTATGTGAACGCAGTATTAATTAGAAATATTGGGAACTAATTTTTGCGACCTTAGTGTCAAAATTCCGATGATTGCGGCAATGAAAGATGTAAGTAAAACCGCAAACCTAATTTGCGCATTCATCGCAATATCGGCATCACCAAATGCAAGGCTTGCTAAAAACAAGCTCATGGTAAAGCCAATTGAACAAAGAATACTTGCACCAAATAGGTTTTTAAAGCTTATAGTGCGCGGAATTTGAACGATTTTTATGGCTTTTGCCAAATAAATAAATCCAATTACACCAATAGGTTTGCCCAAAAATAAGCCAAGTGAAATTGCAAGAACCAATGGGCTTGTAACCATTTCAAGGCTAAAATTATTAAGGGAAAAGCCTGCATTACTTAGGGCAAAAAGTGGCAAAATAAGATATTTTACCCATGCTGAAAAATCATCATGTAAATCTTCAAGTGGGCTTTCAAACTCTTGGCTATTTGATTTAAGCGGAACAGCAATTGCGGTTAAAATACCTGCAAGTGTTGGGTGAAAACCACTTTTTAGCATATAGGCCCAAATAAAAATCCCGCCGACCACAAAAATCCAAGGACGTCTTAAATTTAAGGCACTTAAAGTTAATAATAATCCAAAAAATCCAAAGGCAATGCCCAAGGATACATAATCAATATTATGCCCAAATAATGCGGCAATTAATGCAACCGCACCCAAATCATCAACAACGGCAAGTGTTAAAAGGAAAACCCGCAATGCAGCCGGGATTTTCTTCCCAACCAAAGCAAGGGCAGCAATTGCAAAGGCAATATCGGTGGCAACTGGAATAGGCCAACCTTTTGCAATATGCGGATGGTTAAATCCATAAGAAATCCCAAGATAAATAAGGGCAGGAACAATCATACCGCCCAATGCGCCAAATATTGGCATTGCAAGGGTTTTGGGATTGCTTAAACTTCCGACCAAAATTTCTTTTTTTATTTCAAGGCCAACATGGAAAAAGAAAATTGCCATAAGCCCTTCTTTAATCCAATCCTTAAGGCTTGCATCATATTGCCAATTATCAAATTTAACAATGTGATGTGCCGAAAGCCAATTATCAAAAGCAATATTAAACGGGCTATTTGCGATTATAATCGCAATAAGCGCAAATATGCCAAGTATTATTCCGGCTGCTGCTTCTAATTCAAAAAAGTTTTTTATTTTTTTAAGTGCCATAATTTCTTATAGGCAGTTTAGCATTTTTGGTAAACCAAAATCGCATAAAAAAGCCGCGCAAAATTCTGCGCGGCATTAAAGTTTATTTGCGGGGGATTATTTCAAAGCTTTTTTAACGCATTTATTGGCGTCTTCATAAGCATGTTTGGCAAGGCAGAAACTATGCTCATATGGATATTTGCTTGCTGACACGCACATGCGCAAAGTTAGATAGGCATCTTTGGCGCAATTTTCGCCTGAACCTAATTTTATAAGTGATAAAGCGTCATCTTGCGCACCAATTGCAACAAGTGCGGCGGCGGCAAGTAATTTATCATTTATCTGAACTTCAATAGAATTATAATTCACAATTTCAGAAATATTAATCGGTGTAAAATTTGCGGGGCTTTTCTTTGCATTTGCAAGCGCAATCAAATGAATATGTTTATCATTTTCGGTTTTGGCCCAGCCAAATTTTTGAAGATCATACGATGCCTGTGTTAAATAGGCGCTTGCTTTATCAATTTTTTCAACCCCAAGGCCAAGGCTTGCGGATGCGGTTTTATATGCGCTTTCATAACCATCAAAGCTTTTGACCATTGCAACATTATCTTTAAGTTTTGCCGCAAATGCTTCCTTGCCCATAAAATCTGAAATTTGTTTTACACTATTTACAAATTGCGTGTTTGATAATGCGGTTACAATAACCATTGCTTTTGCGCCATCAATTGAATTTGCGCCCGTAAGGCTTGGTGAATTATCAAGATAATGGCCAATTGAATTTGCATTTTCCAAACCCTGTGGGCTTGCCGCATTTTGCGCTTCTTTAACAAGGGCAGAAAAATTACCCGCCATTTGCGCAAAATTCACATTTTGTTTAATCGGTGAGGTGGCAATAATATTGCTTGATGCAACTTGGATATTTTTTTCTGCTGCAAAATTAATGTCTTCAGAAAATTGTGCATTCGCCTGTTCTTGGGCATTTGCATAGCCACATAAACATGATGCGCTTAATATTAGGCCAAGAATAAAATTAGATTTTATAAATTGCATTTTGCTTCCCCTCAAAATGGCGAGATTGCACAATGCGGGATATAAGTTTTCCTATTTTTAAATTGTCGCCCTAGAATTTATTCAAATTTTATTTAATACAAATTCTATGCAAATTAAGGTTGAAAAATTTAAGCGGCCTCTTTGCTAAGTATTTGTATATAAGCATTTTTACTTATATTACCGCCCGATAAAATAACCCCAATTTTTTTGCCTTTATTATTGTTTTTTTCTTTTATTGCCGCTGCAATGCTTGCTGCGCCTGCGCCTTCGGCAATATTTTTGGTGGTTTCAAATATTATATTCATTGCATGGGCGATTTCATCATCGCTAACACGAATGATATTATCGATGCCATTTTTAACAATTTCAAATGCCAAAGGTGATGGCTCTTTTACTGCCAAACCATCGGCAATTGTATTTGCGCTTTGTGTATTTATGATTTTGCCAGCTTTAAGGCTTTGATAGAATGCATCGGCATTTTCGGAAACAACACCGATTATCTTGATTTTAAGGCCAAGTGCATCGCGCGCCTTTATAAGACCGCAAACCCCCGAGCCGCCGCCAATTGGAACATAGATTTTATCAAAATCCTTATGTGCCAGCATTAATTCATAAGCATAAGTTCCAACCCCAAGAACAAGTTTTTCATTAAAAGGGTTCACATAATGCGCTTTTTTATCTTCGGCATAATTTTTGGCTAGTTGTTTTGCTTCATCAAAACTATCGCCAATTTCATGTAATTTTGCGCCAAACGCACTCATGGCTTCATTTTTTGATGCGCAATTACAGCATGGAACAAAAATATCAGTATCAAAGCCAAATTTTTGCGCAGCAAATGCAATTGATTGACCATGATTGCCGCGTGTTGCCGATACAAGGGCGGATTTTATATGTTCCTTTGCAAGCTCACTAAGGTAATAAATTCCACCGCGAACTTTAAACGCGCCAGTTGGGTTATGATTTTCATGCTTAACCCAAGTTTCATGACCAAGATAATTATTCAATAAAGGCCAAACAAGCTGTGCACTTGGTGACATATATTTATATATTTCATTGGCTGCATTTTCGAAATGGTTTATTGAAAAGTTCATATTCGACCTCTTCAAAAACTATAACAGAAAAATATTCTAATGTAATAGCTATAAATAGAATTCTATTCTATTTTGCGTGTTAAATATAGAATTTATTTCTTTTTATTGGGCCTTGGCTTTTCATCAAATAATTCAGCTAATTGGTCAACCATTGCGCCACCCAATTGTTCAGCATCATTAATTGTAACCGCGCGTTTATAATAACGCGTAACATCATGACCAATACCAATTGCTATAAGTTCGACATTGCCCTTTTTTTCAATATCACCAATTATATCTTTTAAGTGATTTTCAAGATATGGGCCTGAATTGACCGATAAAGTACTATCATCAACAGGTGCACCATCAGAAATAACCATTAATATGCGGCGCTGTTCTGCTCGGGCAAGCAATCTTGCATAGGCCCATTCCAAGGCCTCCCCATCTATATTTTCCTTTAACAAACCTTCGCGCATCATTAATCCAAGATTACGCTTTGCGCGGCGCCAAGGGGCATCGGCCGATTTATAGATTATATGGCGTAGGTCATTAAGGCGCCCTGGTTGTGCAGGTTTGCCATCCGCCATCCATTTTTCACGGCTTTGTCCGCCTTTCCACGCCTTTGTGGTAAAGCCCAAAATTTCGGTTTTCACCGCACAGCGTTCCAATGTGCGCGCCAAAATATCACCGCAAGTTGCCGCAATCATAATTGGGCGACCGCGCATAGAACCAGAATTATCAACCAAAATCGTCACAATCGTATCACGAAACTCAATATCGCTTTCTTGTTTGAATGAAAGCGGTGACATGGGGTCGGTTACAACGCGCGATAATTTGGCGGCATCCAGCATGCCTTCTTCAAGGTCGAAAGACCATGAACGATTTTGCTGTGCCAATAATTTTCTTTGCAAACGATTTGCCAAACGCCCAACTGCGCCCTGCAAACGTTCAAGTTGTTGATCAAGATACATGCGCAATCTATCAAGTTCGACGGCATCGCATAATTCTTCGGCGCCAATGATTTCATCAAATTGGCGGGTGTAAATTTTATAATCAGATGCTTTACCGCTTTGGCTTTGTGGGTTTTGCGGCATTGGATTTGATGAAGCCTCTATGTCATCATCCTCGGAATCCGAGCCATCATAATCAACTTCTTGACCAGATTCAGATTGTTCATCACCTTCGGTTTGTTCGGTTTCGGTTTGTTGCTCTTTGGTTTCTTCTTGTTCTTCTTGGCTGTCTTGATCATCGCCCCCTTCGGGTGGGGCTTCTTGGTTTTCATTTTCCGATGGGTCTTGATTTTCATCATCACCCAATTCATCACCAAGTTCGAGGTCGCGTATTATGTCGCGCGTAATTTT
Source organism: Pseudomonadota bacterium (assembly GCA_020161405.1). GTDB lineage: Bacteria > Pseudomonadota > Alphaproteobacteria > Caulobacterales > Aquidulcibacteraceae > Pseudaquidulcibacter. The sequence continues at coordinate 135,090 of JAIUOD010000002.1, forward strand.
TGCAAAATCACCTTGTTCATGGATTGCATTAATAAGGTGGGAAATATCGGTTCCCGCTTTGGCAATAATTTCGGCGCGCCAAAAATCGGCAACATGCTTAAGCGGGGCAGGGGTTTCACGCCCCGTTAGTTTTTCACGTAAAACAAGTGACAGCCCCTCAATCATTGGGGTAGTATCCTTGGTCATCATGCGTTGATACCCGCGCTTTATTGCGCTTTCGATTAAATTGGCATCAAGATTTATCGCAACACCCGGCATTGCATTTGCACCTAATGCGGCAACGCGCACATCCTCTGCCATATCATAAATCGCCTGTGCATTCGGGCCGATTGGGCGATTTTGAAAATGCTTTATATCTTCATGGTGCGCAAGTTTAAGCCCTGCGAAATCAGATTGCCCACGAATTTTTGAAACTTCATCAATGGTCAAAACCCGTGCAGGCTGGGGCAGGTTTACACTATGCCCCGAAACACTTGGTTCATTTGCGGTGAAATTAACTTCAACATTTTCCTCACGGGCAAGCGCGCGGGTCGAATGGGAAATCGCCCTTTTAAAAACCTCTGCCTGTGTAGTTTTTTGTGTCAATTTTACTTACCTGTCATCCCGCACTTGATGCGGGATCTCGTTGAATTGCGCGCGTCACTATGAGATCCCGCATCAAGTGCGGGATGACATTATGAAACTTGTAATAAATGCGCCGCCTCTGGCAAATCTTCGCCAAAGCAGCGTTGATAAAATTCTGCAATTGTTGGGCGCTCAAGCTCATCGCATTTATTAAGGAATGAAACGCGGAAGGCAAAGCCGATATTTTCGAAAATCTCGGCATTTTGCGCCCAATTGATAACTGTACGTGGTGACATAACGGTTGAAACATCACCATTCATAAAGGCATTACGCGTCATATCGGCAACGCGCACCATTTTAGCAAGTATTTCAACTTTAACCGGGTCAGTTTCACCCATTTTTGCGGCAACAATTTCGGTTTCTGCATCATGGTCAAGGTAATTTAGAGTGGTTACGATATTCCACCTATCCATTTGCCCTTGGTTGATTTGTTGTGTGCCGTGATAAAGGCCAGTTGTATCACCCAAACCAATTGTATTGGTGGTTGCAAAAAGCCTAAAATAATTATTCGGCTTAATAACGCGGTTTTGATCAAGCAAGGTTAAATGCCCTGACGCCTCCAAAACGCGTTGGATTACGAACATAACATCAGGGCGGCCTGCATCATATTCGTCGAATGTTAAACCGACTGAGCGTTGTAATGCCCAAGGCAAAATACCTTCGCGAAATTCGGTTATTTGTTTGCCATCTTTAAGAACGATTGCATCTTTACCAACCAAATCAATACGTGACACATGACCATCCAAGTTCACGCGTATCATCGGCCAATTAAGGCGTGCTGCAACTTGCTCAATATGGGTTGATTTACCCGTTCCATGATAACCTTGAACAATAACACGGCGATTATGTTCAAACCCTGCGAGGATGGCGCGGGTTGTTAATGGATCAAAGCGATAGCTTGAATCAATTTCAGGAACGTATTCATTATTATTTTTAAATGCCTTGACCTTTAGTTTTGATTCAAAGCCAAAAACTTCTTCTACGTTGATTGTAGTGTCTGGTGCATTGCTCAATAATTGTTCAGATAAATCAGTCATTTTGGTTTTCACTTTTCTATGGCACACCTACTAAAAGTAGGTGCGCTAATCGTCAATGATTTTGCGTTATTAAACTGTGATTTTTAATGAGGTTTAAGCCTTTATTCGCGTCAGACATATTTTTGACTAATTCTATAATGGGTTTTTATATTAGATTTGATGAATCTATGCGGTCATGGTTTTGAATAAAAAATGTTTTTCAAATATCTTTCGCCAATTTTGCATGGTTTTTTATGAGATATTTTACAATGGCAAAATTATAAAGGCTGATGATAAAGAGGTTTTTAAATTCTTGCTTTTTCGCGATCGTTTGCGCTTATTATTATAAGCAATATCATAAGCGCAATGCTATATTCGCTTCCGCCTGTACCATGTTCGCCAACGAACCAACCATTGTGGCGGTGAATTAGAATTATTCCAACAAAAGCAATAGTGAATAATATACTACTTGCTGGTCGAACACAGCGATTAATAATTAATAATGTGCCAGAAACCAATTCTGCAATTGTTATAAGCCATACGAATATTACGCCATTTGGAAAACCAATAGATTCCATAAATGTTGCGAATTGTGGAATTGTATCATTCACAATTCTTACAACTGCATGAGCCATGAAGAATATGGCCGTCATTATACGCGCTAAATCAAGTGAGTTCTTCAAAGATATGAATGGAAAATTTTTCAAGCTATCATCCCCTGATTTAGTCATTCGCTTTAACCCATTAAATGCATATTAAAAATATATATTATAAAGTCAAATAATGAAAATCATTTTCCTATAGGTGTGTCACGGCCTCTTTAAATGTGATAAATTTTAACAATAACGGCTATTTACCATTGCAATCATCGAGTTAGGTCGGTCTAAATTCGAATAGTCTAATAAATACTTACCCGGAATTATGTATCAAATAAGTAAAAAATGAGCGAGGATTTAGAAGCGTCAAACCAGACATCTGAATTATAAATACAGTTTTATTAGCATTATAAAAACCCTTGCATATTATAAATTGTGCATGGTTAAAAATAATTACGCAATTTCGTTTAAAGCAGATACAAATTATATATATGGCCTTGATGGGCTGCGGGCAATTTCAATATTAATTGTCTTGGTTTCGCATTTTGGATTTGGGAATATTGTGCCGGGTGGTTTTGGCGTAACAATTTTTTTCTTTATTTCTGGATTTTTAATCACACGCCTTTTGATTAGCGAACAGAATAAAAAACAAGGTCAAATCGATTTAAAAAATTTCTATATAAGGCGGTTTTTACGCCTTATGCCCGCCCTTTATGTGTTTATCGTTTTTGTTTGTGTTTTGGCGTTATTTTTCAATCTGAAATTATATCTAATTCAAATTTTAAGTGCCTGTTTTTATTTGGTGAATTATTATGACATTGCATGGGCGGCGCTTGAATTGCCTAAGCGTATTGTCCCGTGGGGCCATCTATGGTCACTTGCCGTTGAGGAGCATTTTTACCTTTTATTCCCGCTTGCCCTTACAATTTTTGGCAAAAAACATGATAATAGAATTAAATTCGTATCCATTCTTATTATCCTATCTGCGGCGTGGCGTTTGTTTGGCTATGAATATTTGAACTTTTCGGACAATAGAATTTATCTTGCAACTGAATGTAGGATTGAAAATATATTATGGGGCTGTTTGCTTGCAATTTTAATGGATGGTGCAAAAACTTCTAAGAACAGAATTTCAAATTTAATTGGTTGGCATTGGGTTTTTATTGGGCTTTGCGGAATTATCGGGTCTTTGCTTTTTCGCAATGAAGAATTTAGGGCGACATGGCGCTATAGTATTCAAAGCGTATCAATTTTCATTTTGATATTTAATTTATACGCATTTTCATCGTTAAATTTTGCGATAAAAATATTGGATATGAAAATATTCCGATTTATGGGAAGGTTGTCATATTCGCTTTATTTGTGGCATTTCCCCGTATTATGGGCTTTCTATAAATTTATAAATGTAGAAATTGGATTAATTCCATTGCCATTGGATTATGCAATTTACGCGGCAATAATTAGTTTCGCACTTGCCTGTGGTTCATATTATTTAGTTGAGCGTCCATTCTTTGAATTACGTAAAAAATTTGGTGCAAAACCTGTTGAAGAAATGGTTCGCCAATAATTTTTTTACGCGCTAATTCACTTTTTTATAAATTACACTTTGGCAAACCATTGGTACTAAACACACCAAAACTTGTAATCTGCCACTATTAAGAGTTTGCACTTTTGCCTTAAATGTTTGGTTTTGCTTTGGGGTGAATAGGCCGTAATATTCATCTTCTTTCACGGTTTTTAGATTTTGCAATATCATTTTTCCCATAAGGTTTTCTTCGGCCTTTGGCTTATGAATTTCTTTGACCACAATGGCGCAAGCTAAATTATTATTGCTACGGCATGGTTCAACTTTTACCCTTGTTGTCCCATCCAAAGTTTCCCAAAATCCCAAAAGCTTATCAGCCACTTGTGCGTTGGCCGATTGATTATAAAGGGCGAAAAAAACAAAAAAAAGCGCACGAAGTTTCATAAACACTCCTTAAACATCAAAACCGCATAACAATGATTTGTTGCGAAATTGTGGAGCGTTTAAAAATTATGCGCGTTTTGAGGTTTTAAGAACTTTATATGCTTTAACAACAGCTTGTAAGCGCGCCTCTGCGGAGCGGTCACCACCATTTGAATCGGGGTGAAAGCGCCTTACAAGGTCGGCATAAGCGGCACGAACTTCTTGTGGTGTAGCTTTTGGCGTTAAGTCCAATTCCTCGTATGCGCTTCTTATTGGTGCAGAGGCAAGCATTGCCGCTTGCTGCGCATTTTGATTGCGGTGGCGATTGCGGCGGTCGTGATAAGTTTCAGTAGTCTTATTACCCGCAAATCGATTATTGCGACCCAAAGTTGATGATTCGCGCGAACCACCTTTTGCACCAAAATTCCATGTTGGGCGGTGTCCATGACGTTCAGCCTCTTGAAAGGCGCGTTGATCGCCATCATTCATGCCCTCGAAGAAGTTCCAATTCTTATTGTATTCGGCAGCATGTTTTTCACAAAACCACCAAAACTCTTTTGGATTATCACGTGATTTTGGGGCCTTGCATTTACCAGGCAAAATACAGCCTTCATGCTCGCATGGCTTTGGCTCTTCCTTTTGGGCAGAAATGCTCATGGGTTTGCGAATGCGAATATCTGTAAATTTTGGACGATATGAATATGAATCAGACATGTTTAATATTATGGTGCTGTTCTTTGTTTGAAACAAGTATGGGAGCGTGAAATTGGGGCCAATTGAAACTAAAATTTTTGATAAATTGACAAAAACCCTTCAACCAAAACTTATTGAAATTGTCAATGATAGTGCAAAACATTCTTCGCATGGCGGTGTGAAAGATTTTTATGATAAAATGGGCGAAAGCTATGAAGGTCCTGCCGAAAGCCATTTTTCAATTCGCATTGTTTCAGACAAATTTAACGGCGTAAACCGCTTAAATCGCCAAAGATTAGTTTTAGATTTAATTCAAGATGAAATGAAAGTTGTGCACGCGCTTGCGCTAAAAACACTAACACCAGAAGAATTAATGAGTCCTGACCCTAGGTGAAGGCTAATTTACGTTTATAATTATTTCTATAGATTATTAATTCAGCAATAATAATATTAATCCCCCAACCTAAACCCATTAAAATGGCGCGCTCGAATGTATTTGGCTGACCAATTAATAATATCCAGGGCAGATTAGTCACAACTTGCGTTCCTGCACCCATCCCAATTGCATAGCCGCGAAGCATCCATTCGCTATGTGATTTTATGTTTTTGTCTTTTATGGCTTTATAGCCCAATATTAGGCTTATAAGCATTGCAACGCCGACAATTAAACGCTCTATATAAAGGATTGTGCCATCGGTTTTTGGTAAAATATAAAAATGCGCCATATAAAGACCGCTTAAAGCCGATATAATGCCGCTTACAAAAATTACCTGACCACTATATCTGTGCCATTTATTTTTACCCCTTAGGCTTGGGGCAAATTGTAATGCGCCAATTGGGCCAAAGATACACATGCTTAAAATATGCAATATTACAGGGATTGGTGCGTTAAAAAATCTTTGATTATCCGCATTTATTGCGCCAGTAGATAATTGCACAAGTCTGTATATTCCCGCGGCAATAGGAATTACACACAATATGAATAGGCCCAAAATAACAAGCCAGTTAGTCTTTTTAGAGTTCACCATAATTCTCTTTATATATTTAACTTATATTCCTTATGTATATTTTAGTTAAAATAAAAAGCCAAAGGAATTTCCTATGGCTTTTTATTAAATTTCATTAATTAGTCTGCAAATGCAATTATGCAGCTTTGATCAGGCCCACTTTTGCCAAATCAGTGGCATAAAGACCACGCGCATTTGGAACTGGTCTAAATGTATCAGTGATACCAAGAACAGTTTCAGCCGCACCCATCAATAAATAGCCAGGGCCTTCAACCTGTTGTGCCATACGTTCAAGAACGCGTTTTTTGGTGGTAATATCAAAATAAATAAGAACATTACGACAGAAAATAATATCAAAACGACCAAGGGTTCTGAAATCATCTAAAAGATTCATTTGTCTATAGCGCGCGCAATTTCGGATGTTTTCAGAAATACGCCAATTTTCGCCTTCTTTTTTGAAATATTTTACTAAATAATTCACTGGAAGACCGCGCTGAACCTCGAATTGAGTATAAAGTCCTGATTTTGCTTTTTCTAGGCAACGCTCTGAAATATCGGTTCCGATAATTTCAACTTTGCAGCCGCCCATTTTGTGACCCATTTGGTCAATAACCATTGCGATTGTATATGGCTCTTGACCAGTAGATGCGGCAGCGCACCAAATTCTTATTGTGCCGCCACGTTTTTTGGCAACTAAATCAGGCAAGATTATGTTTTCTAAATGCTCGAAAGGCGTTTTATCACGGAAGAAAAACGTTTCATTAGTTGTCATTGCATCAACAACAGCCTCAATAAGGCGAACGTCATTGCGCATTTTTATGATTGAAATCATTTCTTCTAAAGAGGCAATGCCTTCGCGACGTGCAATTGGGCCTAAACGGCTTTCAACCAAATAAGTTTTATCAGGCGTAAGAACAAGTCCTGATCTATCCCTAACAAGGTTGGCAATAAAATCAAAATCGCCAGGCTTCATTAATTTACTCCGCGTAAAATATTTAATATTGTTGTTGCTATTTCTTCAATAGGACGGATTTGGGTTGCAACACCCGCCATTGCGGCAGCACCAGGCATACCCCAAACAACGCTTGATGCTTCATCTTGAACTAAGATGTTTGAATGGCGTTCAGCCATAATTTTTGCGCCTTCGCGACCATCATGCCCCATGCCGGTCAAGATAACGCCCATTGCACGCTCGCCATAAACTTGCGCAGCAGATCTAAATAATGGATCCACAGCAGGGCGGCAGAAATTTTCAGGCGGATCTTCATTAAGCAAAACACGAACCGAGCCACCATTGCGCGAAACAATCATATGTTTGCCGCCTGGTGCAATGTGGAAAACCCCAGGCAAGGCAATCATATTATGTTCTGCCTCAATTACTTTGGCACCAGTTTGTTTTGAAAGATGTTCTGCCAAAATTTTTGTAAATAAAACTGGCATATGTTGTGTCAAAAAGACTGGAACATGAACTTTATTTGCAAGCCCACCAACAACATGCCTTAAAGCCTCTGGCCCACCAGTTGAAGAACCTATGAATAAGGCTTCAGGACGTAATCTAGTTATATCCGTTCTTAAACGAACTGAACTATTTACTGGTTGCGGGACTGGGCGAATTATCCTTTGATTTTGACTATCAGAAGGTGGTATTGGATTTTCTGCTCTTCTTATACGGCGTAGACCAAAAGCACGTAATTTTGCAAATAAATCACGTTTATATTCATCAGCGCCAGCAATTCTTCCTGCATCTGGCTTTGGAATATAGTCAGCCGCACCCAAAGTAAGTGCGCGAATTGTTACTTCTGCGCCTGCTTTGGTAAGTGTTGAAGCCATAATAACTTTAACGCCAGGCAAAGCTTTTAGAATAAGTGGTAAAGCTGTAATCCCGTCCATTTCTGGCATTTCAATATCAAGGATTATGACATCGGGGTTTAATGAAACAACCTTACTTACGCCATCGCGTCCATTAACGCATGTGCCAACCAAATTGAAATCTGGTTCTGCGCTTATCCAACGCGAGACAAGGCCACGTATAATTGCTGAATCATCAATTATCATGACTTTGATGCGTTGTTGCATATTAGGATTTATGGCTGGTGATGGCTGCATTTAGTACAAACCAACTTCAGAGAATTTTGATTGTACGATTTCGCTATCAAAAGGCTTCATAATATATTCGTTTGCACCAGCTTCCATAGCTTCTACGATTGCTGACATGTCATTTTCTGTTGTACAGAAAACAACAACAGGGTCGTTGCCGCCTGGGGTTTTGCGTAATTCTTTTAGGAATTCAATGCCGCTCATGACGGGCATGTTCCAATCAAGCAATACTGCATCTGGCATTTTTTGTTGGCAATTTCGAAGTGCGATAGAGCCGTCTTCGGCCTCTGTTACTTCAAATGCCATATCTTCAAGTATTCTGCGTGCAACTTTGCGGATTACACGGCTATCATCTACTACTAAACAGGTTTTCATTGCGCTCTCCCGAACCTGAACTATTCTTTGACACCCAATAGACGTTCAATATCTATTGTCATCAGCAAACGCCCATCAAGGCGATAGATACCACGTGAAATTGACTTCCACTTTGCATCCATATTAATTGGATTATTTTCAAAATCGCTGTCTTTGAGGCGCAAAACCTCGCCAACGCGATCTACTAATATTCCATATGCTTCGCCGCCATATTCGACGCCAACTGCCATTGTTCCAACAAAGCCAGCATCATCATCGCGCGGCGGTAAACCAAGTTTTACGCGGGCATCAATTGCCGTTACAATGCGACCACGAAGATTTAGAATTCCTGCAATTTCACGCTTCGCGCCAGGAACAGGCGTTAAATGTTGGATTGCAAAAACATCTTGAATTTCTTTGACGCCAACGCCAAGTATTTGATCTGCAACATAAATTGTTACAAATTCTTGTGTGCCATAATCGGCAAGTACTGAGCTTTCATTTTGGCTCAAGGCTTTGGTGGCAAGTGCGCTCATGCGGCCATTCCTTTTTTGGTTGCATATTCAATTGTCGATATTAAACCATATCTATCTGATTTTTTTACTAACGCGCTGAAACCTTCTGCATTAGCTTCAGAAGAGCCAGATAGTGCAACAACAGGCGCACCATTAGTTCTTTCATCGGTTAATAGGCGTTTTGCAGATTCACTATCTTCATCAATATCAGCAAGAATTATGCTTGGTGTGCGATATTCTGCGCATATCAAGGCTGCTGAAACTGTATCAACGGCTTCAACTTGATAGCCAGCTGATTTTAGAAGAGGGCTTAATAAATTGCGGAAGAATGGATTTTTTTCAACCAAAACAATATGGCGTGGTTCTTCTTTTTTAGCTGGCTCATCCCAATTACCAAGTGAATTGGTAAGATGATAACCCACATCAATAATTTCAGTTGCTTTACCTTTGATAACAGCGACACCAATTGTACCACCGCGATCAGTTGACATTTCGATATCTAATTCTTCTTCAACAATATCAAGAATTTCATCAACAGCCAAACCAATTGCATGTTCATTATGTGTGAACACTAATATTGGTTGTGCGCCCTCTGAACGGATTGAAGCATAAGAATCAGCAGGAACAATCGGCATTAATGCGCCGCGATATTGAACCAATGTTTTTCCATCTGATTGTTCAAATGTTGCGGCATCCAATTCTTCAAGACGTGTAACAACACCAAGTGGAACCGCTTTTGGATCAGGTGAGCCAGCGCGGAATATGATAAGAGAAGTTCTTTCATCTCTTTGTTGCGCCGCTTCGACTTTGCTTTTTGCTTCGATTTCGTCTGAATGGTCCTCGGTTTCGCCAACAGCTTTAGAAATTGCCGCAGGGTCAATAATCATAATTACCGAACCATCACCCAAAATAGTCGCGCCAGAGAATGATTTAGCATCTGCAACCGCAGAAGATAATGGTTTAACCACAATTTCTTCTGTGTCGAATACTTCGTCAACCACAATACCGAATGTCATGCCTGATTGTTGCATAACAACGACGAATTGTGTGGTTTTTTCATCCTTAATTTTTACATTTTCAACGCCTAGGGCCTCTGAAAGGTTCATTAAAGGCAATAATCTGTCACGTAAACGCAGAACCCGCGCTTTGTTTAATGTTTCCACGCGATGTTCAGAAGTTCCGCCCGCAGAAACAAGTTCAACAACGCTTAATTGCGGAATTGCAAATCTTTGATTTCCTTCGCCAACAACAAGTGCAGATACAATGGCAAGTGTTAGTGGGATTTTTATAAAGAATTTTGTTCCTTTGCCCTCAGTTGATACAAGGTCAACTTCGCCGCCAATTAATTGGATATTGGTTTTAACCACATCCATACCAACACCGCGACCAGACATTGATGTAACCGCCGCCGCAGTTGAGAAGCCAGGGGCAAAAATAAAGCGGTGGATTTGCGCATCTGGCATAATCCACGCTTGCTCTTCAGAAACAAGGCCGTTTTTAATGGCTTTATCGCGAATGCGTGCCGTATTTAAACCCGCGCCATCATCGGTTAATTCAATAACAATATGGCCACCTTCATGATAGGCATTTAAACGAATTGTACCAGTTTCAGGTTTTCCCGCCGCCGCGCGAACATCAGGTGTTTCAATCGCATGGTCACATGAATTTCGTATCATGTGAGTAAGTGGATCTTTGATAAGCTCTAATACTTGTCTATCAAGTTCGGTTGCTTCACCATCTAAAACAAGGTCGATTTTTTTGCCTAAATCACGGGCCGCATCACGTACGATACGTGGTAATTTTTTCCACGCAGAGCCAACAGGCTGCATACGGGTTTTCATTACACTATCTTGCAATTCCGCAGTAACAGAAGAAAGGCGCTGTAATGGTGCTTTAAATTCTGTATTTGTTGAATTGCGCACCATTTGCATTAATTGATTGCGCGTCAAAACCAATTCAGAGACCATATTCATAAGGTCTTCAAGAACATCAACATTTACGCGAATTGATTGATTGGCAACGCCTGATGCGCTTCTTGCGCCTGCATCATCATCATCATCGCGCGCGCTTACACGGCGATCGGTTGTTGCAGATCTGCGATCTGCTTCTGGAGGTTTGATAGCTACTATTTCTTCTTCTTCCTTAGGTGGGAATTCTTCAACTGTTGCAGCCAAGAATGCAGCTTCAAGATCCGCTAATGAAACTTCGCCCGGTTTTAAATGACGGCCAAGGTCTGCATCCCATTTGCCTTCATTACCAGTCATTGGAATATTTGACTGGACAGGTTCATGTTCTTTTATTGGTTCAGGCTCTTTAACAGCTTCTTTTTTTGCAACAGGTGCAACAGTTTCGCCTTCGGCTGCACGTTCTAATGCGCCAATTAATTCTGAATCATCGCCTTCAGGTTCAGCGCCTGTTGACTCTAAATCAGCAAGAATTTCTTTGATACGGTCAATTGATTCCAAAACTAGTTGAACGCTATCAGGTGTGGCAACTAGTGATCCATCACGATATTTACCAAGTAGTGTTTCACCCGCATGAGCAACAAATTGCAATCTTGGCAATCCCAAGAATCCGCATGTGCCCTTAATAGTGTGAACAAGCCTGAAAATATTATTCAAAGTTGCACTATCCGTCGGGTCAGCTTCAAACTGTACGAGTTGGGTGTCAACGGTCTCTAGAAACTCATTGGTTTCCGTTAAAAACTCCGCTAATAACTCATCCATTTTATCATTCCTACTTAAGGTTGTTATGTGATATATGCGTTTATCAAACCCCTTTTTGAACCCAGACTGTTAAAGCTTAACTAATAAGATGGTGAAAAATGGAAATTATTTTGCAATTTGCACTTTAATTTACACTAATCATCAAAAAATTACGCATAAAAGCTAATTAACTATCCCTATGAATAGTATCTATTATGCAAAATACTTTAAGTTGTGTAAAAATTTATCGATTAGATTAACTATTTTGGCGCATGCGGGCCAAAAATGTTAGTGAAGCTTCGTCTTCACGCGCCGCAAGTTGAATTTTATGTTCTGTAGCGGTCAGGAAGGTTAAATAAGGGCCGATTGTGCGCGCATCATAACCTTCTTCTGGTTTTATACCTTGTAAGGCTTGGCGCATTTGTGGCTTAAGCATGATTCGTGTACCTGTCGCGCGAATTGAAAATTCAATTATTTCGGCATTTTTTTGACTTCTAACAAGAATTTCGCCGCCACGTGGTAAACTATCGGCAGCAACCAAAATTAGATTAAGTAAAACGCGTGCAATTGACCTTGGTGCTTCTTGTTCAGTTGATTCCCAATTTAATTTGGCCTTTTGCGATGAGAAGAATTTAATCGCAACACGTTTTAAATCTTCAATAAGGGCAATTCCAACACCAGCGGTCACAGAACCAAAGGCTGCGCGCATATATTCAACTTTTGCTGTGGCATTATTTGTGCTTTCGCGCAGCAAAGCGATGGCACTTTCGCGCATTTCAGGCGAATTATCGCTTTCTAAAACGTCAAGCGCGGTGGTTAATGCCTGAATTGGTGTCGCCAAATCGTGGCAAATGCGTGAAGATATTAATGCGGTTACCGAAGAAGTGTCGTTGCTCATGAAATCTATATGATGTGAAATTGGTAATGAAACATTAATAAAAAGCCACGCGAAACATTTTTCACGTGGCTTTCAAAAAAAACTAATGATTACATATTATTGGCATTGAATTGTGATTATATCATTAGTCACATCAATTTTCGCTTTATCGGTTTTGATGCACCATTGACCATTTTGGTCTTTAAAATATTGACCATTTGGGGTTTTATCGCGAATTTGCACCAATGCAGAAGTCAAAGCGAATTTATCAACACTTATGCCGCGTTCACGTGACATATTAATATAAACCTTTTTACGCTCTGCATTAATTTCATTTACTGCACGGCTTATGTCAACTTGGCTTGGGGTTGGAACTTTTACAAATTCCAAATAACCAGAAACAGATTCGCCAATAACATTTGCTTTTAGTGCGCTGTCTTTAATTTTAACAGATGCCTCAAGCGAAGATTGCGCGCTAACAGGGGCGATGATTGCTACACTTGCAATAGCAAAACCAATAATCGATTTAGCAAATAATTTGTTCATAACATTCTCCAGTGGTTGGGATTAAACCTGCAACCAATAATGAAACTAAAAAATACCAGGGTTGGCTTTTGCCGCTTGTTCAAGATCCTTTTCCATTTGGACCCTAAGATTATGTTCAATCTTCATATTAATATTAAGATTGATTTCAATTGGCTTGTCCGGAACCGCGACTTTTACAGTTGGTGTGCACGCGCTTATAGCAAATAATGCACCAAATAAAATTGCCGCTTTCAAGACTTTACTATCCTTGTTAAGCATTTTTTGCTCCTTTGTGGGGTAAGCCACATGAATATATTACTTATTTCATCTGAACGCTGAATGAATTTAGCGTATAGATATTTGTTACATTAGCAAATTAAAAAATCTTCGATTTCTTTTTGACCACTTTTTCCAACGCCTGATGAAGCGCGATAATTTGATTCAAGTGCTTGGGACGCTAATGATTTAATGTCTTCGGCTTTTATATTTTTAATTCCCAATGTTATGTCATCGATTGAAAGAATATTATCAAGCGCACAAATTTGATTTATTGCCGCTGATAATCTTGATGATGAATTTTCCAATGACATCATAATCGAAGTTTCAATTGTCTTTTTAGCGCGTAAAAATTCATTTTCACTTGGGCCATTAATTGCCAAATCTTCAATATGCCCAAGTGTTCTTGCAATTACTTCTTTTGCACTTTTTGCATGTGTGCCAGCACTTATATTTAAGCGACCAACATCAATATAGCGTTCAGGATAGCAATCAATTCCATAAACAAGGCCACGCTTTTCGCGTAAATCTTGGAAAAGGCGCGATGCCATTCCACCGCCCAAAATCGCACTTAAAACTTGTGTGCCAAAAGGATCATAATCATTTGCCTTTGGGGCATACATTGAAAGCACTAATTGTAATTGCTCAATTTTGCGGGTTTCAAAAATTGATTTATGCGAAACTTTGCAATCACTTTGGATTATTTGGTTCGATGATTTTAAATGCCCAATTGCGGCGATTGCTTTTTCAAGCATTTTATTTTCATCAATTGCGCCGCCAAAACCAATTACAAGATTTTTTGGATCAAAATATTGATTGTGAAAATTCACCAATTGATTATGGGTAATTGCCATTAATGAGGCTTCGTCACCTAAAATTGGGCGCCCTAATGCCTGATTATCGAAACTTGCCATTTGGTTCAAAACATTTGCGCGATCTTCGGCATCATCAAAGGCCTCATTGATTTCATGAAGCACAACATTTTTTTCAAGCCCAAAATCATTTTCATCTAAATGCGGTTTAAAGGCTAAATCAGCGCATAAATCAAAGGCAAAATCTGCATCTTCACCAAGGCAGCGTGCATAAAACCCTGTGCGTTCATATGATGTTGAGGCATTAAGATACACGCCGCGCGCTTCGGCATCTTCGGCAAGTTTTTGGGCATTTCGATTGCCTGCACCTTTAAAAACCATATGCTCAAGAAGGTGGGCAATGCCATTTTGGTCATCTTGTTCGTGGCGTGTGCCAATATTTACCCAAATGCCAATGGTTGCACTTTTAATATAGGGCAGGGGGTCAAAAATTATGCGTGCACCATTTTCAAGGCGAATAATTTTAACCCTATTTGCGCCTTCAGATTTTACTGCGGATATAATTTTTGATGATGTTTTCATTAAGTGCAAGTTTTTCATATTTTTCTGGCCTGTCAAATAGGTCAGAAACGAAATTAGGTAAATCGGGATTAATCCCCAATATTTCAACGATTGCTTCAGGGAATTTTGCAGGATGCGCAGTTGCCAGTAAGATAATTGGATTATCTTTGCGGCAATTTTTAATCGCATCCCAACCAACCGCAGTATGCGGGCAAATCACTTCATTGGTTTTTTCATGGCAATCATTAACCGCAATTCGGGTTGTTTCATCATCAGCATAGGAAGATTGAAATTCTTTGCCAATTTGCGCCAAAGTATCGGGCGCAATATCAAATTGATGTTTAGCTTTTAGGGATGCATAAATATCAACAATGGTTTGTGCGCGTGATTTTTCATCACCATTTGCAAGCTCATACATGACGCGTTCAAAATTTGATGGAATTTGAATATCCATCGCAGGTGATATTGTTGCAACAGAGCTTTCACCAATTTGAAAATGGCCAGTTTTCATGGCAATTGCCAATGCATTATTGGCATTATTGGCAATATTTATCATGCCAATATTGGCGCCTAGTTTCTTTGCAACCCAACCCGATAATGCATCACCAAAATTTCCAGTTGGAACAACATAATCAATTTTGGATTTTTTACCCAAAACTTGCGCGCTTTTAAGGAAATAAACACATTGGGCAATTATGCGCGCAAAATTCACCGAATTAACCGGTGCAAGTTTTACTTCTTTCACAAATTCCTTATCAGCAAACAGACCTTTTAAAAGGGTTTGCGCGCCGTCAAAATCGCCATCAAGAATTAAAGCATGAACATTATCGCCACCTGATGCGGTCATAAAGCGTTTTTGAACTTCTGAAACACGACCATCAGGCATAAGAACGAAAAGTTCGATATTTTTTTTATTTTTAAATGCCTCAACCGCCGCGCCGCCTGTATCGCCAGAGGTTGCGCAAATTACCGAAAGTTTTTCGCCGCGCCTATCAAGGCAATATTCAAAAAGCGCGCCAATCATCTGCATTGCCACATCTTTAAACGCTAAAGATGGGCCATGGAATAATTCCATTAAATAAGTATTTGGCGCGATTTCACGGCTTGGGACAATATCATTATCATGCCATTGTTTATCATAAGCTTGTGCGCAAATTGCGCGTGCAGTTTCAAGGCTTAAATCATCGCCTGCAAAGCTCTTAAGAACGATTGCGGCAACTTCATAATATGGCAAATCGTCAATCTTTGCCAAAACATCTTCATCAAGGCGCGGCCATTCTTTGGGAACATAAAGGCCGCCATCAGGTGCAAGACCTGCAAGGATTGCGTCGATAAAACCAACTTCTGGCGAATTGCCGCGCGTAGAAATATATTTCATTTTTTTAAACTTAATCTGCCATTTTTAATATGAAGTGCCACATAGACCGCAATTAAAGAAATGAAAAGCCCCCACCATGTTAGCGCATAGCCTAAATGACGCCCTGGTTCGACATAAGTTGCCCCTTTTTCATCGGCATATGGATTGGCGCGCTCACGCATTCCAAAGGGTGACATCATAATCGGGGTAAAATAATATTGGCTTTCATCAACTCTACCGCCAACCACTTTGACCATCGCATTAATATCAGGCCAGAAGAATTTTTCGGGTGGTTGATTTTCAGGAATGAAGGCATTTGGTTTTTTTGAAAGGCGCATTACGGCAATAGTATCAACAATAGTTTTGCGGTTCAAAAGTGTCGCGCCGCGCGCCATTTCTTTATCGGCAACAAAACCATATTCAAACATTATATTTTTGCCCTCGCTTTGCACCACGCCAAAATATCTTTTGCCATAATTTTCATATTCGGTTGCTGCAACAGTGGTAAGGCGTGATTGCGGCGTACCGATAATATGAACTTTGGTAAATTCTTTTGGGTTTTTTAGGGCCGCATCCAAACTTATGGGCGCGCTTGGTGGCGCCGCTTCTATGGTAAGTTTGAATTGATATCTATGCCATTGCCAATTTCCCAACATGAAAAGAATAATCAAAATTGGAATTGTGAAAATGGTTAGGATGGGAAGGGGGCGAAATTTCATTTTTGCAAATGTTCGTAATCTTTGGCCTTGGCCTCTTTGAATTTTTTATGAACTTGTAGGGCATAAATGCTTGCTTTGAAGGGGCGCAAAAGCGCGATACAAACAATTAGGGTCAATGGCGTCATTATTGCCATCAAAACCAATGGCGACAATCTAAACCCAAAAAGCAAAATCAACAAAACTGGGGTTAAAATAAAGCCCGCAATTGTCATCACAAAAAATGCAGGGCCATCAGCGGTTTCGGCATCTTTAAAACTTGCACCGCATTTATCGCAATGCGGTTTTAATTTCAAAACCCCACCAAACAAATCCCCATTATGACAATGCGGACACTTACACTTTATTCCATCAACTAACCAAGGGGGCATGAGAACTCCTCGCATACAAAATATAAATCCTTCGGATTTAAACCTTTTGCATGCGTCTAAAAACGAATAAAAAATTCTTCGGGCTGCCGCGCGAATTTTTTATACATACTTACTTAAAAGGCTTGAAACCAAAGTTTCAAGCCTTTTCTTATTATAATGTCAATAATTTTTAAAAACCACGCTTTTTAAAAATTATTGTCCGCTTATTCCACCTGCAAAAGGTTTCAAAGCGAAGCTTTGATATTTTGTAGGTGATTACCCAAATGTCACATATATAAACGCGAACAAGAATAACCAAACCACATCAACAAAGTGCCAATACCATGCAGCAGCTTCGAATCCGAAGTGTTTTTGTGGTGTGAAATGGCCTTTAAGAAGGCGGATTAAACAAACCAATAGGAAGATTGTTCCAACCAAAACGTGTGCACCATGGAAACCAGTTGCCATGAAGAAGCCTGAACCATAAAGGCCGCCAGCGCCACCACCAAAACCAAATAGTTTTTCGTGAATAATTTCGCCATATTCATGCACTTGGATAGAGGTGAACAAAGCACCCAAAGCCACAGTTATAGCTAAACCAATTGCGGTAGATTTACGATTACCTTCTTGTAGTGCATGATGCGCCCAAGTTACAGTTGTACCAGATAGCAAAAGGATAAGTGTATTAAGAAGTGGCAATTCCCAAGGGTTTACAGGCTCGACGCCTTCAGGTGGCCATTTTGCCCATGCCTCTGCAACTTCCGGAACAGTTGATAGAAGGCGTGCATCATGCCAAATCGCACCTTCAAAGAAAATCCAGAACCATGCCACAAAGAACATAACTTCGGATAAAATGAACAAAATCATACCATATCTAAGGCCGATTTGTACAACAGGCGTATGATCGCCCGCGCGGCTTTCTTTTACAACATCGGCCCACCAAGAGCCTGCGATTGCTGCAACCGATAAGAAGCCCAAAAGCAATACCCAAATTTTAGATTTGCCCATTAGCCAATGCCAAGAAGCGCCAGTTTGTAAATTTGTGATGGTTTTTGCTTGGTCTGCTGCCGCAGCTTTCAAAAAGTCAGGATTAGCTTTTAATGCTGCAACTGCCGCCTCAGAGCCTTGACCTAAAAGTGCCTTTGCTTTGTCTGCGCCGCCAACATAAGCCTCTATCAATGATACTGGGTCAGCTACAAGGCCTTTTGTCATAACAACAAAGCCAACAGCAAGAACAAATAATGATATTGAAACCAATAATGGCCAAGGGCTTGGATTAACTAAGTGATAGTCATGCTTCACTGCTGCATGTGCCATATTTTTCCCCCGATTCCTTTCTTTTCCCTAATGGGCTTTTACGATTTAGTTTTAGTTTTCACCTCAACGCTTGCATCCTTTTTGGGTTTTACAAGCATGAAAGTATATGAAAGTGTTAAGTCTTTGACGTCTTTGGTGGTTGCATCATCTGCAATTCTTTTGTCGACAAAGAATAATACAGGCAATTCAAGGCTTTGCCCTGGTTGCAAGGTTTGATTAGTAAAGCAAAAACATTCAAGTTTTTGAAAATAAATTGCCGCCTTATGTGGTGCCACATTATATTCGGCAATTGCCGTAACAGGCTTATCAGATGTGTTTTTGATTGTATAAAATGCAAGAACATTCTGCCCAAGTTTTACATCAAGATTATTCTGATTTGGCTTAAATTCCCATTTAACATCGGGCATTACGTTTGAATCAAAACTTACATGAACAATTTTATCAGAAACGCCATCGGCATTCTTTCTTGCAATTGTTGTTGTTCCGCCATAGCCAGTTTTTTCACAAAATAATTTGTAAAGTGGAACCCCAGCAAAAGCCGCGCCAAACATTAAAATCGGTGCAACAGTGGCAATAATTGCAATTTTTGTATTTTTATTCATTAATGCGCGCCCCCCATTCTTATTAGGGTTACGACAAAAACAATCACCACAAGGGCAATCAAAGCAAACATGATTGCATTATTGCGGCCTTTTTTTGCGATTTCACTTTGATCTTGCTGTGTCATTTAAAATCCAATCAAAACCAAAGGCCAAAACCATGTTCAAGCAAAAGAACAGCGAATAAAGCGGTTAAATACATTAAAGAGAAAGCGAATAAATCACGCGCAGGCTTATTGGCACTTGCGCCATCCTTATAAAGTGAACGACCATCAGCGCGTGCATCAATATCACCAGATGTTGACATCATGCAACGATAAGCAAGCAATAGGAATAAAGCACCCAAAACAATGCTTGTACCCATATATAATTTACCACCAAGGCCAGTGAATGATGGCGCAATTGCAATAGGAACTAAAAGCAATGAATAAAGGAAAATTTGAATGCGTGTTGATTTTGCACCTTTGGCAACCGGCATCATCGGAACGCCTGCGCGCGCGTAATCGCCTGCTTTATAAAGTGCCAAAGCCCATGAATGTGGCGGCGTCCAAAAGAAAATAATTAAAAGTGGCAAAAAAGCATTTATATTTATCGCGCCGCCTGCTGCAACCCAACCAATGAAAGGTGGTAATGCACCCGCAAGGCCGCCAATAACAATATTGTTTGGCGTATGACGTTTAAGCCACATTGAATAAACTACGGCATAAAAGAAAATTGTAAAAGCTAACAGGCCAGCAGCAAGGTAATTTGTTGTTATGGCTAATAGTAAAACCGAAACCGCCGAACATATATTGCCCATCATTAGGGCTTCTTCTTTATTTACAAGGCCAGCAGGGACAGGGCGCATACGTGTGCGTTTCATAAGGCCGTCTATATCGGCATCATACCACATATTATATGCACCACTTGCGCCCGCGCCTAATGCAATGGCGAAAATCGCCAATGCAGTAACAATTGGGTTGTGATTGGCAGGAACACAAACATAACCAACCAATGCAGTGAATACGACCAGTGACATAACGCGCGGCTTTAAAAGCGCGAAATAATCTTTCCAACTTGCGATGCGCGCATTTTTATCGCGCATCATTTGGTTTGAATTGTCAAAGGTCGCTTCACTCATTGTGTTTTACCAATTCATTATTGATTAATGGTGGTCTTTTTCATCTTCAACCAACACTGGTGGTTCAGAGAATTGGTGGAATGGCGGTGGTGAAGACAATGTCCATTCCAATGTATCCGCGCCATCACCCCAAGGGTTAGCGCCAGCTTTACGTTTTACCAAGAAACATTCAGCAAGCATGACAAGGAATACAATAACACCAACCACAGTTACCATATAACCATAAGTTGAGATTTTGTGCCAATATTCAAACTGATCGGCATAATCAACATAACGGCGTGGCATACCTTGAAGGCCAAGGAAATGCTGCGGGAAGAAGATTAGGTTCACACCAACAAAAGTGATGAAGAAATGCAATCCACCCAAGAAGCCATTATATTTATAGCCTGACATTTTTGGAAGCCAATAATAGAAGCCCGCAAAAATGGTGAATACCGCGCCAAGTGACATTGTGTAATGGAAGTGTGCAACCACATAATATGTGTCATGCATTGCAGTATCAACGCCCGCATTTGCAAGAACCACACCAGTCACACCACCAACAGTGAACACGAAAATAAAGCCAATCGCCCACATCATTGGAACAGTAAAGCGGATTGAACCACCCCACATTGTTGCAATCCAAGAGAAGATTTTAATACCAGTAGGTACCGCAATAATCATAGTAGCAGCAACGAAATAGGCTTTAAGATTTACGTTCATGCCAACTGTATACATATGGTGCGCCCACACGATAAAGCCAACAAAACCGATTGCAACCATCGCCAAAACCATTGGTGTATAACCAAATACTGGCTTGCGGCTGAAAGTTGAAACGATGTGTGAAATGATACCAAAACCAGGCAAGATAAGAATATAAACTTCAGGGTGACCAAAGAACCAGAATAAATGCTGGAACATGATTGGGTCGCCGCCTTGTGCAGGGTCAAAGAAACCAGTGCCGAAGTTTCTATCTGTCAAAAGCATGGTTAATGCACCTGCCAATACAGGTAAAGACAATACCAAAAGCCAAACAGTTACAAAAACTGACCATACAAATAATGGCATTTTGAACATTGTCATGCCTGGGGCGCGCATGTTCAAAATTGTTGTAATGAAGTTAATTGAACCAAGGATTGATGAAATACCCGCAATATGAAGCGACAAAATCAACAAATCCATAGAAGGGCCAGCGTGACCAGAGGTTGATAATGGTGGATAAAGAACCCAACCACCACCAAAACCGTTGCCTGGCCCACCATCCACAAAGGTGGAGAGCACAGCAAGGCCAAGTGATGCGGGCATCAACCAGAATGAAATATTATTCATACGCGGGAAGGCCATATCAGGTGCACCAATTAAAATCGGCACAAACCAGTTACCAAAACCGCCAATCAAAGCAGGCATAACCATGAAGAAAATCATGATAAGGCCGTGAAGCGTCATTACTACAAGGTAATTATGCTCATTACCCCATAAGCCACCGTTGAAAACCTGAATACCAGGCTCCATTAATTCCCAACGCATAAGACCCGACATTCCGCCGCCAATAAGGCCTGCGATAATTGCGAAAATCAAATACATTGTACCAATGTCTTTGTGGTTAGTTGAATTTAGCCAACGCCAAGGGTTGAAAATTGATGGTCTATCAGAAACATCAAAAGCGTTTATATCTGTGTGTGTATCGTGCGCCATAGTTACCTCACTATTTCGCGGCAAATTTAATTGTATCGGTAGAAGCGGATTTTTGCGAAGCAATCCAAGCGTCAAATTCAGCTTGTGAAACTACTTTCACTTCGATTGGCATGCCATAATGTTTGATACCGCAAACTTCAGAACATTGACCATAATAAGTGCCAGTTTTTTCAACTTGGAACCATTCTTGGTTCAATTTACCAGGGACAGCATCAATTTTCACGCCAAATTCAGGAATGGTCCATGAGTGGATAACATCCGCTGCCGTTGTTTGGAAACGTACAACTTTACCAACTGGAACTAAAATCGCATTATCAGTACCAAGGCGGAAAGGCTTACCAGCTTTTTGCGCTTCTTCGCGTGTTTCAAGCATGTTTGCAGTAACGCTTACACCTTCATAATCAGGATATTCATATTCCCAATACCATTGGTGTCCAATAGCCTTAATGGTTAAGTCATATTTTGAAGGAACAACATCTTCTTTATACAAAAGCGGGAAAGATTTAATAGAAATACCAAGCAAAATGAGTACTGGGACTACGGTCCAAATAATTTCGATAGTAGTATTATGAGTAAATTTTGAAGGATTTGGATTTGATTTTGCATTATAGCGAACAATGATCCAAACCAATAAGCCCAAAACAAACAATGAAATAACAACAATAATTGGCATCAAAATATTATCGTGGAAATCGACAATATCGTGCATTACCGGTGTTACAGGTTCTTGGAATCCCAAACCCTGTGCCATAGCATTTGTAGCACCCAAAATAGATGCCAAAGCGCCAAAGCAGATAAACTTATCAGCCTTTGAAAAATTCATATTTTCCCCCTGACGACGCCTAAAACCCCAAATGTTGCAATATGCGCCTGTGACTTTTTAGTGTGTTGTGACAGCTTGTCGCTGTGTGACAATCTGTCACTCGACCAAAGTAATATATGTTTATTGCAAAATACGAAAGTGGGTTGCTGCACTAAAAGTGTGGTTTTTGCTTTTATTTTTTTGAAAATTGCGCGAAAAATCATGTTATTGATAAT
Source organism: Pseudomonadota bacterium (assembly GCA_020161405.1). Lineage (GTDB taxonomy): Bacteria > Pseudomonadota > Alphaproteobacteria > Caulobacterales > Aquidulcibacteraceae > Pseudaquidulcibacter. Next base: position 157,867 of record JAIUOD010000002.1, read on the forward strand.
TTTTGGATGTTTGAATGACTAATTCTTCTGGTTTTAACCAAGTTTCGCTATTGGATCGTGCCCTTGAAAATGGCCCGCAAGAGATTTTAAAAGCTGCCCTTAATGGTGCTGATGATGGCGAGATTTATCTTGAAACCGCACGCCACGAAGGGTTTGTATTTGATGATGGTCGTTTAAAATCAGCATCTTATGATTCACATGAAGGCTTCGGCCTAAGAATTGTGGCAGGGGAGGCGATTGGATATTCGCATTCAAACGAAATCTCACGCGATTCTTTTTTACGCGCATCCGATGCTGCAAGCCTTGCCAAACGTGGTTATAGCGGAAGCGCCGCAATCGCGCCGCAAAGAACTAATCAAAAATTATATGAAGATGTAAATCCACTTGATACACCAAGTTTTGAAACCAAGGTGAAAACTTTGGGCGATGTTGATGCCTATATTCGCGCCAAAGACCCGCGTGTAGTTCAAGTTTCAGTATCGTTTGCGGCGGCAAAAAAAGATGTTGTAATCATTCGTGGTGATGGCGAAACTTTTTCAGATCATCGCCCATTGGTTCGTGTAAATGTTGCGGTAACTGCCGAAAAAGATGGAAAGCGCGAAACTGGCGCATGTGGCGGCGGTGGGCGCACGCTTTATGGTCATTGGCTTGAAATGGATAAATTACAAAGCCTTGCCGATGAAGCATTGCGCATTGCCCTTGTAAATCTTGACGCGCGCCCTGCGCCCGCAGGTGAAATGGATGTGGTTTTGGGTTCTGGTTGGTCGGGTGTTTTATTGCACGAAGCAGTTGGGCATGGCCTTGAGGGTGATTTTAACCGCAAAGGCACAAGCGCATTTTCAGGACGTATCGGTCAACAAGTTGCGGCAAAAGGCGTAACAGTTGTTGATGATGGAGCAATCGAAAGCCGCCGTGGAAGTTTGAATTTTGATGATGAAGGCACACCAACCGAAAGAACAATTTTAATCGAAGACGGTATTTTGGTTGGCTATATGCAAGATAGGCAAAATGCCCGCCTTATGGGAACAAAATCAACGGGCAATGGCCGCCGTGAATCTTTTAATCACGCCCCACAAGTTCGCATGACCAATACTTTCATGGAAAATGGCGATACAAACCCTGATGAAATTATCGCATCAATGAAGCGCGGTGTTTTTTGTGCGCAATTGGGCGGTGGTAATGTTGATATCACCTCTGGCAAATTTGTTTTCCAAACTTCTGAGGCCTATTTTGTCGAAAATGGCAAAATCCAATATCCAATAAAAGGCGCAACCCTAATCGGCGATGGCCCAAGCGCACTTACCAAAGTAACAATGATTGGCAATGACTTTAGACTAGACGAAGGCGTTGGCACCTGCGGCAAAGGCGGACAAAGCGTGCCAGTTGGTATCGGACAACCGACATTGAAAATTGATGGTCTTACTGTTGGTGGGACGGAGATTTAGCCGTCAGGTAAGATTGCTCCTGATGGTATATTGTAGCCTATATGATTAGCTAAATTCACTACATGTCTTCTGTAACTCATTGCTTGAAACAATCCTGGCTTCAATAACATAACATTTCCTGAAATATCGCTTTCGTAATCCATTGCATTTGGGTAGATGTCGGTATTTGTTTCGATAATTATTGAGCCAAGGTAATGACCGCAAATTCCAATACTACAGATTAAACTGTTGAGAGTTGGGACGATGGCAAATACAGACCTATTTGTATATTCAAAAAGAATTTTATCAAAAGCTCCTTCAGGATTTATGTCTCCCGTATTGTCGTGAAATCTCCAATTAATTCTTATTCCATTTAATTTTGGATTGGTTGCTGAAATTTTATTTTGGTTAATAATGCACCTCAGTTGTTCAACCCACGGTTCATTCTTAATTAAGTCACCGTAAATTCTATATGCCCCGCCCAAGCATACTTTACAAAGGAATTTCAGCTCGTTCTCAATATTAATATCGAAAGAAGTAGTGAAAACTACTCCTTCCGTATGAGTATTTGGTAAGTATTGGCGTGTTTTAGGTGACCAATGTTTTATTTCATGTTGCCCTAACTCCGTAATCACAAGCTCGCTTCCAATGTATGAACGCCATCTAGGACTAGTTCCGCTTCCGTTTCTACCTTTAATTCCAGCATTTCTAACCGCTAGTGGAACAATTATATCCTTCAAGAGCTTTGATTCAATTTTACTTCCGAATTCTGAATTGAATGTCTTAGAAGCCCATGTTGTGAACTGATTGCACCCACCAAGTGAGATAGGAATAATATGATCCCAACTACCCTCATTTTCGCTTGTGAAAGTATTAGTGTAAATACAATATCGCTTATTCTCTCCCATTTCACTTAACCGCCCGTTCCAAAACTTCCCTTATAAACCGCTGATACGGCATTTTATGTTTTGCCGCTGTAATTTTTACGGCTTCTAATAATTCGGATGGAAAGCGCATATTTACTTGGGTGTCTTTGGATTTGAATTCGAAACTTGTGGGTTTGAATTGGGAAAAATCCAAATCTGATAAATCTTGGTCAAGGAAGTCTTCGGCTTCTTTGTCGGTTTTAAATTTTGGAATATTTTTCATAATTTGTGACCTCTTTTTCATGCATAAACCTTGCGCTTATTGGGCGTATATATTTTTCATCGTCAATTTTTCGCATCGTAAAAGCAATGAAAGCATATTTTCCATTTTCATTAATTCCAATTGCGATATATCTTTCCTCATATTGCGAATGTTTAGTATCAGTGGCGATTTTGGGGTTATTGCGGAAAATGAAATCAATATCATCAATTGAAAGGCCATGCTTTTGGCATTTCTCAAAATTTCCAATATGCCAATCAAAGCCAGCAATATTTTTAAACATTTTAATATTATACATTTGTATATACAAATGTCAATTTAAAGGTGCGTTATGAAAAGGTTATTATTACTATCGATATTATTATCGCCGCAAATTTCCCACGCCCAAGAAGCCATGCCGTCTGACTTTGTTCGCCTTTCTGATGTTACCACTTCAATAGTTCAAGATATGCGTTATGCGACGCCGAATAATTTTATGGGTAAAACGCTTGCGGGTTATAAAAAGGGTGAGTGTATTTTAAATTATGATACGGCAATCGCCCTTAAGAATGTTCAGCAGGATTTGGCGGCGGATAATCAGACTTTGGTGGTTTTTGATTGTTATCGCCCGCGCAAGGCGGTTTTGAATATGGTTGATTGGGTAAATTCTGGGGATGGGTTTAATAAAAAATATTTTCCCGCAACCCATCAATCAAAATTAATTCAAGATGGCTATATTTCCGATAAATCAAACCATTCGCGCGGCTATACTGTTGATTTGGCAATTGCGCCGATAAATAAGCCTTGGATAAAATGGTGGCGCCCAAATGTTTGTGGTAATCGGCGCGACCCGCAAAGCCTTAATTTTGGCACCCCATTTGATTGCTTTGATAAAAAGACCGCAACCGATGATAAATCAATAAGTCAAAGCGCCCAAAAGAATCGTCAAAAATTGAAAGCTTTGATGGAAAAACATGGCTTTAGAAATTATAGCGAAGAATGGTGGCATTATACCCTTCGGTTACAGCCACAAGATGCGCCATTTTATGATTTTGACGTCCAATAATGTAAACAAACCCCCATTTTATTTGCAAAACTGACATACAAACACTATATGTATTGAGGTTAAAATAGGAGGCCAAAATGGCGTTTGATGTAAAAGGTTTACTTGATAAAGTTGGTGGCAATGACCTTGTAAAAGGTTTGTCTGAAAAAGTTGGTGTTGGCGCAGAGCAGGCACAAAATGTTGCCCATGAACTTTTGGCAAAAGCACAAGAAACTGGTTCTGGCCTTGTTGATAATGCCGAAGAAGTTGCGGCTAAATTGGGCGTTCCTGTTGAAAAAGTTCAAGAAATCGCTGGCGGTCTTGGTGACACTTTAAAAGAAAAAGCTGGTCAATTGGGTGATTTTGCTACTGGTGCATTTGGTGGTGTTATGGCTAAATTGAATGATTCACCAATTGGCGGTGTTTTAAAAGGCCTTGATAAAGATGGCGATGGCAATCCTGTTAATGACCTTGTTGATGGCGCTAAAAATATGCTTGGCGGCATTTTCGGCAAAAAAGAATAGTTTTTCTTTAAAATGAATATAGGATGGCGCAAGGCATGGCTTTGCGCCATTTTTGTTTGGAGTTTTTGATGCGCCGAGTTTTACCATTTTTGTTTTTATTTCTAAGTGCACCAGCCTTTGCACAAACTGGACTTGGTGGGATAATTGATACCGAACACGAATTCGCCCAAAAAACCAAAGATACAAATTATGCCGAAGGTTTCCTTTCATATGCCGATAGGAATGCAGTTTGGTTTAATCCGAACCCACGAAATGCCTTTAACGAACTTACCGAAATGGCAAATTCGTCAGATTCAAAAAATCCAAGCCAATTGCGATGGTATCCAAATTTTGTGGGCATTTCTTCAAGTGATGATTTTGGTTTTGATTTGGGCGCTTATTATATTGAAAATAGCGATAAATCAGGCCTTTTCTTCACTATCTGGCAAAAAGATGATCAAGGAAAATGGCGCTATACTTTGGATACTGGTGCGGCAAGCTTTAGCAATATTTCGCAAATGCCAAAGGATGGAAATTATATACAACTAAAACCATCTTCAAATGTTCCTAGTAAAAATATTTTTGATTTTGATGAAAATATAAATGATCAATTATCGAAAACAGGCGCGAAAGAAGCTTTCGAAAAGTTTGCAGATAATAAAACCATTATTTTAACAGAAAATATGCCACCAAGTAATTTTGGCGGCGATAAAAATGCGCTTATCGCATCGCGTCCATCTGGTGATTGGGAGTTTTCAGGGGTGCAAATGTCAAGCGCGCGCGATTTAATCGCAACTTTTGGCAATGTGAAAAATGGTGACAAGGCTTTGGGGGAATATGTTCGCCTATGGCAATGGCAGGGGAATAAATATCAATTAATTATCGATATTTATAAACCAAGGGCCGAATAATTATTCGTCCTTTGGTTCATCTTCTTTGAAAATCCTTAGTGCCAAAATTTGGTTTCTTTGTTTGCGCAAAACCACAAACCTAAAGCCATGGAATGAGAAGCTTTGACCAACATTTGGAATTGATTGCGCCTCATGCAGAACAAGACCTGCAACAGTTACCGCATCTTCATCGGGTAAATCCCAATCTTTAAAGCGGTTCAAATCACGAATTGGAAGCCAACCATCAACATTTATTGAGCCATCGGCTTGCGGGCGAATGCCGGTTTTATGAATGTCATGTTCGTCAACAATTTCGCCAACGATTTCTTCTAACACATCTTCTAAAGTAACAAGACCCTGCAAGACCCCATATTCATCAACCACAAGGGCAAAGTGATTACGTTGTTTCAAAAACTCCTCAAGTTGTTCTTGAAGTGTGGTTGTGTCGGGCACAAACCACGGGGTTTTCATGATTTTTTCAATTTCGATATTATCAATATCACCATTATTTTCGGCAATTGCGCGCAATAAATCCTTAGTGTGCAGCACGCCCACAATATTTTCCGCCTCATCCTTATAAAGCGGAACGCGTGAATGTGGGGTTGAAATGATCTGGTTTAAAATTTCGCGTGGTGGATTGGAAATATCCAAAGTTTTCATGCTTTTGCGATGCACCATAATATCGGAAACATCCAAATCTTTTAAATCCAAAATACCACCAAGACGGTCTTGATCTTCTTTTTCCAAATGACCAGATTGACGACCTAATTCCACAGCGCCGCGAATTTCCGCCAATGCCTGTTCGGTTGTGTAAACTTCACCTTGAATGCCCATCATTTTCATCAAAATGCTAACAAGGCCAGTGATTACAAACATAATCGGCGCAAGCACTTTGACCATTATTTTAACGGGGAATGAAACCGCGCGCGAAATATCATCGGCACCATTTATTGCCATAGATTTTGGTAAAATTTCCCCAAAAATCAAGAGAAGGGGGGTAAGGACGATGGTGGAAATTGCCGCGCCTGCTTGCCCATATAAATTTGTGAAAATTATTGTTGCAATCGCCGACGCCCCAATTGTCACAAGGTTTGAACCAAGCAAGATTGCGCCAATCATATCGGCGCGCTCCTCGAGTAATTGATTTACACGCGCCGCCTTTACATCACCCTCTTTTTCCAAAGTTGCCATTTTGGCGCGCGATGCAGCAGTAAGTGCGGTTTCTGCCAAAGAGAAAAAGGCATTCAATCCAATAAGAAAGAAAATCAAAAGTGCAGTATAAATAAGACCATTCATCATTTTATGCCGCTTTGGCGCACTCACTTTCAAGGAAAATTTTCAATTTATCAATTGGGGCATTTTTATAGATAAATGCTTGCCCAATATTTTTCAAAAGAATTAAATTAATTTGCCCGCCCGAATTTTTTTTATCATGGCGCATGGTTTCAAGCATATCATTGGCATTAAAACCATTATCATCCAATTTAGTACGATAGCCGCAATTTTGAATGAAGTTTTCAATCCGTTTTGCGCTTTTTTCATCCAACAGACCAAGTTGATGTGAAAAATTCGCCGCCATTACAATGCCACATGAAACCGCTTCGCCATGACGCCAAATTTGTTCATTATAATTCACGCCCGCTTCAATCGCATGGGCAAAAGTATGGCCAAGGTTTAAAAGGGCGCGAATGCCACCCTCGCGTTCATCTTGGGCAACAATATTTGCTTTTGCTTTAATGGCGGTTTCGATTGCAAAGCGGCGCGAAGTTGAATTTTCACCAAGGATTTTTGCATAATTTTTATCGCAATAATCAAAGAATTGCGCATCATTAATAAGGCCAATTTTGAAGATTTCGGCAAATCCCGCCATCAAGTCACGCTTAGGTAAAGTTTCTAAAACCAATGGGTCGATTAAAACCGCGCGCGGTTGCCAAAAAAGACCAACTAGGTTTTTGCCGGCCTTGGCATTTATTGCGGTTTTGCCGCCAACTGATGAATCAACCTGTGATAAAAGTGTGGTTGGGATTTGGATGAAATCAATGCCGCGATTTACAACACCCGCCACAAAGCCCGATAGATCACCCGTTACACCGCCGCCAAAGGCAATTATTAAATCGCCACGTTCCGCGCCAGTTGAAAGCAGGCTTTCAATCACATTTTCAAAAGAAGCAAAACTTTTTGATTTTTCGCCGCTTTCAATTTCAATAATATTATATTTTACATTATTGCTTTTAATCGACGATAATAATTTTTCGCCATGAAGTTTAAAAGCATTTGTATCACTAATAATATGAAGTTTGCCGTTTTTTAAAAATGGCGAAATAAATTCCCAAACATTATTCAAAATGCCATTTTGAACCAATATTTCATAGCTTCTTGTATCAAGACCAACGGCAATTTTGCTTAAATTATTCATTATTATCTTCTTGTTGTTCAAAAACTTCGCCATAATCTTTTAATGCCGCAATCACATTATTAACCGTTATAGAATGCGGGCCATCAACTGATTCCACAATTATATCAGCCTGTTCATAAACCGGATAACGCGAATGCATTAAATCAATCATGGTTTGGCGCGGGTTTTCGGTTTGTAATAATGGACGTTCATTACGACGTAAGACGCGATGCATTAAAGTGTCAATATCGGCCCTAAGCCAAACAGTTATTGCTTTTTCGCGCAAAATAATTCTTGTAAGTGGGTTCATAAAAGCGCCGCCGCCAGTTGCCAAAATTTGCGGTTTTTGTTCTAAAAGGCGGGCAATAACCCTTCTTTCGCCGGCGCGAAACTCCTCTTCGCCACGTTCTTGAAATATATCTTTTATCGAGCGGCCCGCCGCAATCACAATCTCATCATCGGCATCAACAAAATCCACCCCAAGACTTGCCGCCATGCGGCGCCCAACGGTAGATTTTCCCGCACCCATCAATCCAACGAGGGCCACAGTCTTCAATAGCTTGGGCGGATTGTCGCCCAAGATTGTCTGCCCTTCCAACTCAATATCCTTTAACATCATAGTATCATCTGTAATTTAATGTTAAATGGCGTCTTATGTCTATAGATTCAAACTTTATAAGTGCAAAAACTTGCAATAATGCCATTGTTTTGCCTCAAAAATCGTCAAAATATGGATTTTTAATATTCCCAAAATTTACATTTTGTGATGGTTTTCAGTTTAAATAAATTTCATGCGATTTTCTAAACCACTTTTATCATTATATTTTTCTTTTTTTGGTGCATCATTTTTTGCGATTAATTTTGCAATTGCGCAAGAAACCGATACTTTGGTGACACCACGCATTGCAGCACCAATCAGTGTTAGTAGTAGTGCAATAAAAGAAGTTAAATTATGGGGCTTTTATGAAGAATTATCAGAAGGCCCAATGCTATCAAGCGATTTATGGAAAAATTCTAATAATGCTAATTTAAAATTCGCCTTTACAAAAATTACAAGTGATCAAAAATTTATCCCACTTTTATCTTTAAGCAAAAGGGCAGTTTTTTCAGGTGGAATAGGGCCTGAAAATGACGATGAAAATCTTGCACTTTTGCGATTTAATGCGGTTCTTAATATTGGCGATATAGCGCAGGCAAACCAATTAATTGGCGAATTATCCGATGTGAAATCAAATGAAGGCCTTGCAATCTCTTATGCTGATAATTTGCTTTATGAAAATAAGATTGAAGATGCGTGCCAGATTGTTTCGGTTTTAAAAACAAATGCACCGAATAAAAAACTTCTTGAATTACGCGCGGCGTGTTATGCACTTCACAATGAAGGTGCGGCAGCTGATTTATCTTTGGAAGTTGCATCAAGTCTTAGTAATAAGAAAAATCATGATTGGCTTTATCGTTCAATAAATTATGTTGGCGCGATGAATGGTGAAAACCCACCTGCATTTGCGCGTGATTTTGATTTTAATGGCGATAATGGCGTGAATTATGCGCTTTCAAATCGTGCCAAAGCAAAGTTAAATATCAGCATTCCAAGACGCGCATTTGAAAGATATATGATTGATAATGGTATTGCCGAAAATAAGTATGCTCTTAGCGCGGCAAAATACGGCCTTGGCAAATATTCTGATTTAAAGAAATTCTTTATCAAAGCACCAAATGTTGAAAACACTTCAAATATATATGGTCTTACAGCAAGTCCAACCACACCAATTATAGTTGAAAATTTAAGCAATGATTTGGAACAATTTCTAAAAAATGCCTATGATTTCAATGAATTTTATGGGCTTTCAAAATCCATATCAAATGAAATTTCGCAAATCAAAGAAACCAATATTGATAGCGCAAAATTTTTCGCCGCAAGCGCTTTGATAAATCAAAATAAAGATGCCTTCACAAGATTTATGGCAATTGATTTTGATAATAATGAAGCGTTTAAATTGGCAGGCTCTATAGCTTTTGATGATAAGACTAACTATGATTTACCCGCAAGGCTAAAAAAATCAAAAAATCAAAATGAGATTAATAACGCCATTGGTGACGCCTTAATTGCCAATGCGCTTGGTGCTAATGTTGCGATTGATGAATTTTGGAATGGCAATTTCGCAAGTAAAATGCCCGCTTCTCAAACTATTTTATTCACCCTTGATGATGCCACCAAACGCGGCGCAAAGGGTGAGGTGGCCTTATTTGCACATCTTGCAATGCAGGGGCAAAACCCAAATTCGGTTGATATTTTATCAATTGTTCGGGTCATCGCAAATCTGAACCAAGCTGGCTTTACGCAAGAAGCCAAGGATTTGGCAGTCTTTACAATTCTTGCAAGAAATCTTGAATTTGCACCGCCTGTGCCGCCACCTTTGCCAATTACAAAATCAATTTCAAGTTCATTGCCGAAAATTATTTCGAAATCTGCACCAAGCAATCCGCCAAAGGTGAAAAATATTGATTGATTTTATCAATAATTTTTTAGAAATGATGGGCGCAGAACGCGGCGCTTCAAAAAACACAATTGACGCCTATAGGCGTGATTTTGCCGATTTTAGATTGTTTTTATTGCCTAAATTTGGCGAAGATTTTGATGTAAATAAAATAAGCCATGACATAATAAGTCAATATGCATCAGACATGCAAAACCGCGGCCTAAGTGAAGGTACATTACAAAGGCGCCGAAGTGCGTTGCGGCAATTCTTCCTTTTTTTACTTGAAGAAAAGCAAATTGAATTTGATCCAACCTCCCGCTGGGAGGCGCCCAAAAAATCGCGCCCATTACCAAAAATCATTGAAGGTAATGAAGTTGAAGCCATAATCAATGCAATTGACCAATTAGATGGCTTAGAGGCCATACGCGCCCAATCAATGCTTGAATTAATTTATGGCGCAGGCCTAAGGGTAACTGAATTGGTTGCTATGCCAATTGCGATAATTCCTATAAAGGAAATAATGGAAGAAAGCGCACATTCCATGATTATTCGTGGAAAAGGCAATAAAGACAGGCTTATTCCATTGGGTCGTCATGCGGTTTTGGCGCTTAAAAAATGGCTTGAAGTGCGTGAAATGACAATTCCGCAAAATGAACATGACGCGCAAAAGGCAAAAAAATTCCTTTATCCTGCTAATACAAAAGAGGGCCATTTTGGGCGGCGTCAATTTGCACGGCTTTTGGATAAATTGGCAATTTTGGCGGGGCTTGATCCAACCCGCCTTTCGCCACATGTAATGCGCCATGCCTTTGCCACCCATTTATTAGAGGGTGGGGCGGATTTACGCGTGGTGCAAACCATGCTTGGACATGCTGATATTTCGACTACGCAAATATATACGCATGTCGCATACAAAAAACTAAAGAATTTAGTTGAAACTAATCATCCTTTGGGTAAAAAGAATTAATATCGCAAGTGCGAGATTGCGGCGCACAATAATTCTTGGGGGAAATTATGAAAACACCACGTTCTTTTTACAAACCATTGGCGATTGGCGCGCCAAATCCTTATCGTGAATTACCTGTTGAAGTGCAGCGTATGATTCATTTTGTACCTCCGCATTTGGAAAAAGTGGTGGCAAAAGTTCCCGAAATTGCCAAAACAGTCGATGTTATCCTTGGCAATCTTGAAGATGCAATTCCAGCAGGTGAAAAAGAAAATGCCCGTGCAGGCTTCATTAAAATGGCACAAGAAACAGATTTTCATTCTTTGGGAACGGGGCTTTGGACACGCGTTAATTGCCTAAATAGCCCTTGGTTTCTTGATGATTTAATCGAAATAGTTGGCGCGGTTGGCGACAAGCTTGACGTTATAATGATACCAAAAGTCGAAGGCGTTTGGGATATTCATTATGTTGACCAATTACTTGCCCAATTAGAGGCCAAGTCAGGGGTTAAAAAGCCAATCCTTCTTCATGCGATTTTGGAAACTGCAGAAGGTGTGGCAAATGTTGAACAAATCGCCCTTGCAAGTCCGCGTATGCAGGGTATTTCCCTTGGCCCTGCTGATTTGGCGGCGTCACGTGCGATGAAAACCACGCGTGTGGGCGGTGGTCATCCAATGTACCGTGTTTTATCGGATAGCAATGAAGATGGTTCTGTGCGCGCATCTGTACAGCAAGATCTATGGCATTATACAATCGCCAAAATGGTTGATGCGTGTCAGGCGGCGGGCATCAAAGCCTTCTATGGTCCATTTGGTGACATTGCCGATTTAGATGCCTGTGAGCAGCAATTTAGGAACGCATTCTTAATGGGCTGTGCGGGTGCATGGTCTCTTCATCCTAACCAAGTTGCGATTGCAAAAAGTGTATTTTCACCCGACCCTTCAGAAGTTGCCTTCGCCAAACGCATTTTAGACGCCATGCCAGATGGAACAGGGGTTGCAATGCTTGATGGCAAAATGCAAGATGATGCAACTTGGAAACAGGCCAAAGTTATGGTGGACACCGCCAAATTAGTGGCATCAAAAGATGCGCAATTTAAAGAAATATATGGTTTTTAATAATGACAAATATGTGGGATGATAGATTTTCGGCGTCTGAATTTATTTTTGGCAAATCGCCAAGCCAATTTGTGGAGAAATTTGCAAATCATTTAAAGCCAAATTCGAAAATCTATCTTCCTGCCGATGGGGAAGGGCGCAATTCTTGTTTTTTGGCGTCTTTAGGGCATGAAACCTTTGCCAGTGATTATTCAGTTGTTGGGCAAGAAAAGGCAAAAAAACTTGCGGCTGAATTGGGCGTTAATGTTCATTTTTCAATTGCTGATATTGAAAATGATATTTGGCCTGAAAATGAATATGATGCAATTTTTGCAGTTTTCATTCAATTTTCACCGCCCGAAGCGCGCGCAAAAGTTTTTGAAGGAATAAAAAAAGCCGCTAAAAAAGGTGGTTTGATTTTCCTTCATGGCTATACGCCCAAACAATTAGAATATAAAACTGGCGGCCCATCGGCAATTGAAAATCTTTATACAAAGGAAGTTTTGCAAAATGCCTTTGATGGTTTTGAAATAAAATTACTTGAAGATTATGAAACTGAACTTGATGAAGGGGCGGGGCATAAAGGTATGTCGGCGCTGATTGATATGATTGCGCAAAAACCTATTTAACTTTTTTGCTTATCCAAGCAATTATATCCTGTGCCAATTGTGGGGCGTCTTTTTCATAAATAATCATGTGCCCTGCATCGGGATATTCAATATAATCACCCCCAACACGCGCATATTTTGCGGCAGTTTTGCGGTGGGCTTTTACCAATGTTCCCCTATCTTTAGCTGCGCCAATTGTAAGGGTTGGAACTTTGATTTTATTTTCATCAATTGTGCCAATTTTAAATTGATCTTGATCAAAATTTACAAGATCGTTTAATGCACGACCTGAATCATAGATGAATTCGGCATTGCGGGCATCTTTTTCATTTTCAGGAATTTTATTTAAAACGCCCCATTTTGCCCCAAAATCCCAAACCTTATATGATTTTGTTGGATCATTTTGTAGGGCAATATTCAAATGTGTAAGTAAAACCACCAATGATTTAACATCGCACCCTTTTGGCGGTGATGGGGTTACAAAAATACCAGCACAACCCAAATCCATTTCAGTGAGTTTTTGGGTTAAAAGCCCGCCCATTGAATGACCAATGATTACAGGCTTTTGACCATTTTCTTTGGTGAAATCTTCGATTTGTGATTTTAATTGAATTATATAATCATTCAAACGAAGTTTGGGTAATTCATCATTCTTGGTTTTGCCGCGTAAATCGGGGTAAATAGTCGTTGCAAATGTCTTAAATCCCGCCGCTTTAAAAAATGGGATAAAATCATTCCACACACTTGCATCAGCAAAAGCACCATGAATGAAAAAAATCGGCGGCTTCATTATTCGGCTGCCAAATGGGCAAAGCGTTTTGCCATTTTTTCATAAACACTACGTTTAAAAGGAACCACAAGATTAGGCAAATTTGCCAATTTTTCCCAACGCCAATCATCAAATTCGATTTGCGAATGCCCATCAAGGCGGATGTGATTATCTTCGCCCTTAAATTCAAGGGCAAACCAAACTTGTGCCTGACCGCGATAATTATTCAATTTGTTTTTGCGCATTGATTCGGGAAAATCATAACAAAGCCATTCATCATTACGCTCTAAAATTTCGACATGTTTGGAATGTATGCCGGTTTCTTCGGTAAGTTCGCGTAATGCGGCGTCAAGAACATCTTCGCCTTTATCTATGCCGCCTTGTGGGGTTTGCCAGCAATAAGAGCCACGAAACCCGCGACGTCTTCCAATCCACGCCTTACGTTCTTGGTTAAAAACCAAGAGACCGACATTAGGGCGATACAATTTTGGCGGCGGTGGTAAAGACATGCACAAGGTTTAACCCAAATATTTCCAAAGCGCCACACCCCAACTGTAAGGCATCTGCGCATTGTTTCAAAATTATGACGTAATTGCGGATGCAGGGGCAAGAATAATCCCACGATTTCTTGCTTCGCTTAGCCATAAGATTATTTGATCAATTGTAACCGAATAACCAACGCCAAATCCTAATGCAGCGCCTTTTTGTTTTGCGCTGGCTTCGAGTGCACCTAATTGCGCCTGAATATCGGGGGCAGATGGGCGAATATCAATACTTCTATCGGCGGCACTTGCACGAACCCCAAGGCTTCTTGCGGTCTGCGCCAATGCAGGCGCAGAGCCATCGGCAATAAAACCAATTCCACGCGATTTAATATATTTCATAAAATTTTGCGCATTCGCAGAACCCGCAAAACGCCCACCAAGGTAATTTGTAACCGCAAAATAACCTGTTGTACGCGATAATACATAATCAAGTTTGCGTTGATTTTCGCTCCATTCGCCGCCCGACATAAGGGTTTGTGGCCCTGGATCATTATCGGGATAATCAAATGGCTCCATTGGGATTTCAATCATGGTTTCATGCCCTTGGGCGCGTGCTTTATTTATCCATGCTTGAAGATTTTCCGAATTTGGAACGAAACTTAATGTAACTTCGGCGGGTAATTGATTTATTGCGCGTTCGGTAATTCGCGCATTAAGGCCAAGGCCGCCAACAATAAGCGCAACTTTTGAACCACTATTATTAAATGGCCTTCTATAAACATCAAAAGGCGTGCGCCCATCGGATGCGATTGCGGGTAATTGACCATTTGGCCCGTTTGATTGAACCCCTGCAATCGGTGCGGAAACTAATGGTGAGCCGCCACCAGGGACATTGCCGCGCACAACTTGAATGCCGCCTTCAATGCTTGCTGCACTATTGCTTTGCCCTGCATTAGTTATGATTTTAACTTCGCCGCCATGTTCACCATGTGCCGCGCTTGCCGCTTCTACTGGGCTTGTTACATGTGGGTCGTGGCTTTCTTCTTCGTGGTTTTGCGCGGTTAAATCTTGGTCTTTATTCCAAAAGCTCATGCCGCCATCTGGTGTTAGAAGGCCCATTGCACCAAAAAGCCCTTTTGGTAATTCTTCTTTATTTGTGATTTCCGAAACCGCGCCTTCATGTGGCTTTTCATGTGGTGGAACATATTTTGGTATTGCAATTTCAACCTTTGGGCCAACTTCTGCTTCATTACCTGCAACTTGAATTGCACCCGCGCCAATCCCTGTTACTGCGCCAACACCCAAAACCCCAAGGCCAAAATGTTTTAAGCCAAGCAAAAGCGGCTTTTGCGTTAAAGAGATAATCGTTGACATTAATATTTCCAAAAGAAAGGGTCGTAAAACCTGTAATTACGACCCTTTGTTTGCATTGTTTCGGTTAATGAATTGTTATTGTTTTTTATCTTTCGGCTTGTCAAATGTCACCGGAACAGATGTTCCAACCTTTTTCTCATTTGGTTTTGGTGCGTTTTTTGGTGCTTCTTTATTTGCCATTTGGGTTTTGCCGAAATCTTTTGGCATGCCTGCGTTTATATATTCATAGGCGCGCTTAAGAACATAATCTTCTTTTTTGTCCCAATTC
Organism: Pseudomonadota bacterium; assembly: GCA_020161405.1. Lineage (GTDB taxonomy): Bacteria > Pseudomonadota > Alphaproteobacteria > Caulobacterales > Aquidulcibacteraceae > Pseudaquidulcibacter. The sequence goes on from JAIUOD010000002.1 coordinate 173,276, forward strand.
TCTGGTGGCATGTCATTTGGCATGTGTGGAATTGCGCGTTTTGCACCTGAATCATTATTCAATGCATTTGGCAAATCTTCTTCAAAGCGGAATTCAAGTTTGCGGCGTTCAATATCTTCATTGGTAAGTCTGAAATTTGATACTTCAACATCAGGAACAATACCCGCCCCTTGAATAGAGCGACCAGCAGGCGTGTAATAACGCTGTGTGGTTAGTCGAAGCGCACCATCTTTTCCATAATTCAATGGAATAACGGTTTGCACAGAGCCTTTACCAAATGAAGTTGTGCCGAAAATGACGGCGCGTTTTCTATCTTGTAATGCGCCCGCAACAATTTCAGATGCCGATGCAGTACCTTCATTGGTAAGAATTACCAAAGGTACACCCGCCATCATTTGCCCCGGTGTGCCATAGAAACGGTCAATATCTTCAGGGCGACGACCACGTGTTGAAACCACTTCACCCCTATCCATGAATAAATCGGAAACCGCGACCGCCTGCTCAAGTAGGCCACCGCCATTATTGCGCAAATCAAGGACAATACCTTTAAGATTGCCACCCAATTGTTTTTGAATGTCGGTTAATGCATCCGCCAATTCTTTGGCCGCATTTTCATTCACAAAAGTTGAAAGGCGAACATAACCAATATTACCCTCGATTTTATGGGTAACAGGGTGAAGTTTGATAATTTCGCGCGTGATTTTAATTTGTTTAGGGTCTTGACCTTCGTGTACAACAGTGATTTCAACTGTGGTATTTGGCTTGCCCTTCATTTTATCAACCGACTCACTAAGGGTTGAGCCAACGATATTAACCCCATCAATTGCGATAATTCGATCCCCCGCGACAATGCCCGCGCGCTCCCCCGGGCTTCCTGCCATTGGGGCGATTACTTTTACCGCGCCAGCTTCAGAAGTAACCTCAAGGCCAAGGCCGCCATATTCGCCCTTGGTTGATTGTTGCATATCTTTCCAATCTTTGGCGGTCATGAAAGATGAATGCGGGTCAAGTGATTGCAACATGCCGTTAATAGAGGCTTCAATCAATTTATTTTGATCAGGCGGCACAACATAATCAGTGGTTACGCGTGCCAATACATCGGCAAAAATATCAAGCTGTTTTAAAGTATTATCGCGCGTTGCATCACTTACAGATGCCGAGTTTTGCGATGAATAGGCAATGCCACCACCCAAAAGCGCGCCAAAACTTACTGCGCCCAATAAAGTTGGCAAAAGCCACCATTTTGACTGCCCTTTATTATTAGCATTATCAGCAGTTTTATTGGTTTCATTTACTTGCATTCAAAACTCCCATAAATCCTTTAGCCACCTTTAGATATATTAAGCCATTCGGACGGATTCAATGTATCATTTTCGTGGCGTATTTCCATATATAAATCTGGAACAATGTTTTTATCTTGTGACATTTGTCCAATTGGTTCACCTGCCAAGATTTCTTGGCCTGCTTCGACGTAATTTGCACCCATGCCAGCAAGGATAATTCGGTATTTATCGCCGACATTTATTATCAAAACCCTGCCATAGGTTCTAAAAGGTGCAGCAAATTCAACTTTACCATCAAAAGGTGCCAAAACTTGGGCCCAAGCACGAGTTCTTATGGTTATTCCCGTGGCTTTTCCACCTTCTGCAAGATTGTCGCCATATTTTTGAACGATAATACCATTTGATGGTGGCATTAATTTTCCGCGCCAATTGGCAAAGCCATGCGCAAAACTTGGTTCATCACTTAAGTTAGATGCCATTTGCGGCAATGCTTGCCCAAGTCTTGCGATTAAATCCCTTAGGTTTGATGCTTTTTGCGCAATATCGGAAATTATTTGGCGCTCAACACCCGATGCCTGGTTTAGTTTTGCAATTAATTCGCGGCGCTGTGCAATAAGTATTGCAGTGGTTTTGCGTGCATTTTCAAGATTTTCAGTGGCTTGTTTATAATTTGCATTGCCCATTAATAAATCTTGGCGCACTTGGCGCACTTTGCCGATTTCTTGCGAAATCATCGCTGCTTTTGCATTTAATTGGGGCGCAATAAGACCCATTAAAATTGCAACCCTTGCCGCCTCTGTCGCATTATCGGGCGAAATAGCAAGGGCAGGGGGGCGATCTTTTTCAACCGCAATAAGGGCAACAATTATTTCTTCTAAAGCATCTTTTCGGGTTTCAAATTGTAATGATGCGGCGCGTTCAATATTGCGCAAATCGACAAGTTTTTTTTCTGATTGCTCGGCAATTTGTTCGGCTTGGCGTTGTTTATCGGCGGCTTCGATAAGTTTTTGGTTTAAAGCATTTATTTCATTTTGTGCATTATTTGCCTGTTTATCAAGGCTTTGGGCGCGGTTTTCGTGGGTTTGACGCTCTTTTTCAAGGCGTTTTAATTCTTCTTCATTTGAATTTTGCGCATAAATTGAGCCAAAGGGTAAAAAGCTAATCGATAAAATCGGCAATAGCAAAATTGCGCGAATTATTTTTCGCCCCAATTTTTGCATATTATTTTTGCCAATAAAACCCATATTAATCCCTATGATATGGCGAATTTGCCATAATTGAAACTGCACGATAAATTTGTTCAGAAGCCATAATACGGCATAGTTTATGCGGCCAAGTTAATTTTGAGAAAGAAAGTAGGAAATTCCCTTTTTTTCGCATATCTTCATCATGACCATCAGCGCCGCCAATGGCAAATATTATTTCTTTAGTGCCATTTTGCATTTGTTTTTCAAACATTGCTGCCAATTGGCGCGAAGATATATTTTGCCCACGTTCATCAAGGACAATTAAAAAACAATCATTATTGATGTTTTCGCGCAAAAGGTTTGATTCACGCACTTTGACATTATCTTTAGCTTTGATTTCATATTCTTGAAGTTTTACGCCATTAATTCCCAAAGGCCGCCCCGAAACTTCGGCGCGCTTTAAATAATCAAGTGCCAAAGCCTGTTCTGGTTCTGAATTTCGAAATTTGCCAATTGCGGCAAGCGTAATCTTCATTTTTAATTTGATGCCAAATGTTTGCTTTCACCAAGCCAAATACGCTCTAAAGCATAGAATTCACGTACTTCTGGTTTGAAAAGATGGATGATAATATCACCGGCATCAAGCAAAACCCAATCACCATTAGTAATGCCTTCAACCTTAATTTTACCAAGGCCTTCATCTTTTAATTTAGATAAAATATGATCTGCAATTGCAACAACGTGGCGCGCATTACGGCCCGATGCAATAATCATAAAATCGGCGATAGAGCTTTTACCCTCTAAATCAATTGCCAAAACATCATCGGCTTGGTCTTCATCAAGTGACTTTAAAATAATATCACGTAATTTTGCGCTTAATTCTTTTGACCCGCTATTAACAGGTGTTTTTTTGCGCGGCGCACGCTTTGGCTTTTCTTTTACGACTGACAGAGTATTGACCTTTCTTGAAAAATCGCGCCTTTATAACACAAACATCTTATTTTCCATAGGTTGCAATGTGTATAATTGATAAACTTGTGAAAAATTGCTATCCTGAACATAATGAAGACTGTTGCAAACGCCAATATTTTAAATGATTTAGACTTTCGCGCCCGCGATATTTTTTCGCGTATCGTTGAGGCCTATATTGAAACAGGTGAACCTGTTGGCTCGCGTACTTTATCTATGCAGGGTTTGAATTTATCGCCTGCTACTATTCGCAACACTATGAGTGATTTGGCGCATATGGGATTGCTAGATTCCGCGCATATTTCAGCGGGACGTGCGCCAACACATCAAGGTTTAAGGCTTTTTGTCGATGGCCTTTTAGAGGTTTCACAAATATCACAAGAAGATAAGGATGTTATTGATCGGCGCATTCAAAATTCAGATGGCGACATCTCGCAGGCCTTATCCGAAGCCTCAAGCTTTCTATCAGGTATTGCGGGGGGTGCAGGTTTAGTTACCACACCGGCGGCTGAATCTTCGGTTTCACATGTTGAATTTGTGAATATTGGTGTTGGGCAAATTTTGGTGGTTTTGGTTTTTCAAGATGGCCGTGTTGAAAATAGATTTATCAATTCGCCTATTGGAATTACGACATCGCAGCTTCAAGAAAGCACGAATTATATAAATCATCATTTGCGTGGGCGCACATTATCGGACAGTTTGAACCAATTAATTGCGCAATTAAAATCTGATGAGCGTGAAATTGATATTATTGCCGCCCGCCTTATCGAAGATGGCCTTGCCCAATGGTCGGGCGGTAAATCCATTCTTGAAAAAAAACTGATTGTAAGGGGGCGCGCAAACCTGCTTAATGATGCGGATTTGCGCATTGATTTAGAACGGGTTCGGGTTTTATTTGACGAATTAGAAAAAAAACGCGACCTTATCCAAGTTTTAGATGCCGCCAAAGCGGGTGAGGCTGTAAAATTATTCATTGGCGCTGAAAACCCTTTATTTGCTTTATCAGGTTCGGCATTGATTGCAGCGCCATATATGGATGGGCAAAATCAGGTGATTGGCGCGCTTGGGGTTATTGGCCCGACCCGCATTAATTATGCACGTGTGATACCCATTGTGGATTATACCGCAAAAATACTGACAAAGATGGTTGAGAAACGGCAATTAATCACCAAATAGGGGGTGATTTTTCAATTCCCATAATCTATTTGCGTGAAACTATATTACTTAGGATAAAAAATGTCTGACGAAGAAAATAAAATCGAACAAGAAATCGAACTTGAGCAAGAAGTTGCAAGTGAAGAAAATGAAGAAGTAAATGTTGAACCTTCTTTGGAAAATGAATTAGCAGCAGCTTTGGCAGAAATTGAAAGCCTAAAAGACCATGCGCTTCGTGCAATGGCGGATGCCGAAAATACACGCCGCCGTGCTGAGCGTGAAAAACAAGATGCACGTCTTTATGCAATCGATAAATTCGCGCGTGATTTATTGCCAATCGCCGATACTTTAGGCCGTGCACTTGGAACAATCACTGAAGAGCAACGCGGTGATGAAGGCTTTAAGGCTTTTGTTGAAGGTATTGAGCTTACAGAAAAAGAATTATTCAAAGCTTTTGAAGCGCATGGCGTTAAGAAAATCGGTATTCAGGGCGAAAAATTTGACCCGAACCTTCATCAAGCAGTGGCACAAATCCCATCTGCAATTGCTGCGGGCAATATTGCCGAGGTTTTCCAACCTGGCTTTACCCTTCAGGGTCGCGTTTTACGCGCGGCAATGGTTGCGGTGAGTGCGGGTGATTAAAATCCCACCCTCACTTTTTATTGAAAATTTGCCATAGCAAATTTTGGCTCTTCGCCTTATCCAAAAAGTCTACAACTTTTTGGGGCTCATCGCGGTGAAATACTGTGATATTGCGGTTGCGGGACAAAAAGCGTGGTTTTTATAAATTATTGGCATTTTTTTAAGGCCTGAAACTGTGTTTCAGGCCTTTTTAACAATTTTATTTGCGACATCTTTTACGCTTAAAACCTCAATGCCTGCTTTTTTTATCGCTTCGATTGCCATTTCAAGCATTTCGGGGGTTGAGCCATAGGGTGTGCAGTTTTGGGCGATATCGTGAGTGAAGAATATTATCCAGCCATTATTTTTGATGGCTTTTTCAATATTTGTTTGAAGATATTCAGGGGTAAATCTTTGGCGCTCTAAAGGTGTTGTGCGCAAATTGGCAAAATCAACTGTGCCATGATTTATTGCGCGTAAAACCCCGCGCGAACTTACAAAGCGTTCAGATAATACTTTGCGTGAAACTTTATCAAATTCGCCATAGGGGAAGGCGTGGCTTGCAAATTCGAATGTTTCATCATCCAAAATTTGGCGCATAGTTTCAAGATTTTTATCTAAATCAAGAAGGATTTCCATTTCATTTCTGCCGCGCAATCTTGGGTGCGCATAAGTGTGGCAGGCGATTTCATGATTATTTTTATAAAGGTTGCGTAAATCCTCGGGTTCATATTGTTTAACCCCATCAAATTCACCATTTGCGTGTGAACCTGTCACATAAAATGTGCCAATAAAGCCATTTTTTTCAAGTAGTTTTGCGCCATTGGTTGCGGCAGTTTTTGGTATATCGTCAAACGAAAAGCTTGCGATTGGCTTATCAAGATTAATTTGCACAGGTTTTATTGGTATGCGCGCCAAAAGCTGCATTTCAATTCGCGCCAAAATATTTGCGGGCGCACGCTCATGCATTTTAACAAAATCATCCATTCGACCATATTAATCGCAAATGGTTAGGATTGCTTAAACCTTCGTGCAAAAATAAGCCAAACAAAAAGCGCAAAAAGGCCGATTATTGCCCCGCTTAAAAATGCATTTTGCGAGCCAAATTTTTGCCAAATTAATCCACCAAAGCCACTTGCAAAAAGTAATGCTAAACCATTGGCAAGATATAAAAAGCCAAATGATGTTCCACGTAATTCGGGCGGTGCATGTTGTGCAATTAATGTTGAAAATGCACCTTGCGTGAAGCCTAAATAAAGCCCCCAAAAAATTAAACCTACAACTAAAATTTCCCAATTTTGTCCAAACGCAAAACAAATATGCGCTATTATCATTGAAAACATGCCAAAGGCTAAAATTCCATATTTCCCAATCCTATCGCTTATTGCCCCAATTGGATAAGCAAAGGCGGCATAAACAATGTTCAAAATAATATAGACAAGGGGGATATATTGATTTTTAACATGCAATTCATTGGCGCGCAAAATTAAGAAACCATCGGAAAACTTTGGCAAAGCAAATAAAATTGCCATAAAAATTATGAACCAATAATCTTTTCCCAATGCCAATAAATTTTGCCATTCAAGGTGGATTTTTTTTGAATTTGGGTTCTGTGGCCTTTCTTGTTCCTTTATGAAAAGCAAAATTAAAGGCGATGCAAAGGCGGGTAAAATTGCAACCCAAAAAATTAAAATATAATTTTTTGGTGAATAGAATAAAATAATTAAAGCGATGATTGGCCCTAAAAATGCACCAATCGTATCCATTGCCTGCCTTAGGCCATAACATGCGCCCTCTATTTCTTTGGGGGCAATATCGGCAATTAATGCATCGCGTGGGGCGCCGCGAATACCTTTGCCAATGCGGTCGATGGTTTTTGCGCCCATTACCATTTCGGCAATCGTTATAAAGGGAAAAATCAGTTTTGAAAGCGCGGATAGCCCATAACCAAAAGCGGCAAGATATTTTCGTTTTGCGAAAAAATCACTTAAATAGCCTGAATAAATCTTGGCAATTGAAGATATAATCTCTGCGACGCCGTCAATTAAACCAATTAAAGCAATTGATGCCCCAAGGGTTTCAAGCATGAAAAGCGGCAAAATTGCCTGTACCATTTCAGTTGATATATCGGCAAACATTGAAACAAAACCCAACATCCAAATTGCTTTCGGGATTTTGGGTTTTTGTGTCAATTTTCTAACTATTCAGCTTCGGCAACTACAATCGGTGTTTGCAAGAATGCAGGGGCTTCATCACCAAATCCACCTTGCGCTTCGCCATCATCATTAGAAGTTTCACGGCGTTTGCGCGGTAATCTTAAGCCACGAACACGTGAAGGGGCTTTGCGCGTATTCTCACCATTATCCTCATTTTGAGGTGCGCTATTTTCAGCGGTTTCATTGTTTGCAACCGCTTGAACATTTTCGTCAGAACTTTCAGTCGCCTCATTATTTTGGCGATTATCATTACGATAACGGTCACGACCACGATTATTATTATTACGGCGATTATTGTTATTATAACGACCATTATTCTCATAACGGTTATTTTCGCGTGGTCTTACTTCTTCAGTTTCACCCTCGTCGCCGTCATTTTCGCCATTTTCATTCTCGATATTTTCACCATCTTCCAAATCCTCATCAGAATCTGATGGTAGGCCAGTGATGGCAAATTCAGAACGTGGAACAAAATTAGGCTGGATAGAGCGTATAAGCCTTAAATAATGTTCGGCGTGTTGCAGATAATTTTCCGCCAAAACACGATCACCAGATGCCATCGCATCACGGCCTAATTGTTGGTATTTTTCCAAAATTGTTTGGGCAGAACCGCGAACTTTAATATCTGGCCCAGTTGATTCATAGGCTCTATTTGGGTTTTGCATGCCGGGCTTGTTATTACGCCCGCGACCTCTTTGTCGCTTCATTTTTTTTTCCTATTTTGACCCTTGCCTTTATCAAGTTTGGTATGGGGTTATTCCAGTTCCAAAATCGTGAGGTTATGGGCATTTTCGCCGCGAAGGCCAGTGGTCTTTTAATCAACCCGCACAATATTATCTATAATATAATTTGCGCACTAGCCAGTAAGCAGGATTTTAGAATCAAACCGCTTATTCGTTACCTATTACATTCTTATTTAAAATGAATAAAGAGTGTTTACTGCTTAATTGTTACAAAATCATTACGGTTTACGGGTTCCAATTATAACGCGTTCGATATTGGAAAGATCTTTTAAAATATGAATTTCGTGAAGCTCTTTTTGCTTTTGTGCCATTTCCTTGATAGATTTTGCCTGATTTATGCCAAATTCAAAGGCAAAAACCCCACCTTTCTTAAGGATATGGGGCAATTTTTCAAATAGAATACGATATGGTTCAAGGCCATCTTCGCCGCCATCAAGGGCTAAAATTGGGTCGTAATTTTTTACATCAATATCAAGTGTTTCAATATCTTTTGACGGAATATAAGGCGGATTTGAAACTACAATATCAAATTCTTCTTCTATTCCTTGGGCCCAATTGCCTTTTTGAAAATGTGCACGATTTTCTAAACCATGAATTTTCGCGTTTTCATTAGAAAGCGATAGGGCATCATCTGAAATATCAATTCCAATTCCTGACCAAGCAGAACGTTCTGCCAAAAGTGCAAGAAGGATTGCGCCTGTTCCAGTTCCAAGGTCTAGAATTCTTGTTGGTTTATTTTCTTTGTCAAATTTAAGTATGAAATCAACAATAACCTCAGTTTCAGGGCGCGGAACAAGGGCGCGCGCATCACTATTTAATTCAAGTGACCAAAACGCCTTTTTACCAACAATATGGGCAACGGGTTCGCGTTTAAGTCGACGCTCTATGAATTTATCTAAAATCTCCTCACTTTGAGGTGAAATTTCGCGATAAGGGTCGGTAACAATTTCGTTACGTGTTATATCGCATGCTTTAAGCAACAAAATGCGCGCATCAATTGTTGGGCTTTCAATACCGCCAGTTTCAAGGCGCGATTTTGCATTTTTCCATAGAGTTACAAGATTTGTCATTTTGCCGATATGGCAATCAAAATGATATTTTGCAAGTATCTATTCTTCACTTGTTTTCATGTCATCGGGGTTAATTATATATTCGATAATATCCGATGGTTGGCATTCAAGAATGAAACATATCTTTGATAAAGTATCAAAACGAAGCCCGCGCACTTTTCCATTTCTAAGCTGCGACATCTGGGTTTCCGAAAGCCCAATTCTATCCGCCAAATCCTTGGCCCGCATCTTCCTGCGTGCAAGCATTATATCGAGGGTGACGTTAATGGGCATTATACAAAACTTTCGAGTTCAAATTTTATTTTTTCGGCAAAGACAGAACCAAAATAAATACCTAAACCAATTAGAAAAATCATTGGGTCGTAGGAAAAAATTGGTATAGTCACTTTGTCTAAATGTAGGATCAGTGTATCCAAGAAAGGCCAAATAAAGAATTTATAACCTGCACCGATTGTTAGGAATATTCCTAAAAATTTTAGGTTTTTAATTGCCATTTCTTTTGTAATTTTTGCTTTTGAAAGTGATATAAATAAAAGGCTTATAAAAAGAATTGCGAAGCAATATGATATTTCGGTAATTTTAGATATCAAAGTTTTATGCTTAAATAAATTGTCCCAATGAAAATTATTATCCATTGTTACTGCATTGGGAATGTTCATATAAGGTATCGTGCGTAAATCACCATATAATTGGAATAAAAATGTTGAGGCTCTAAAAATAAAATAAAGCGCGGCAATAAATGCTAATAGACTAAATAAGTGTTTTCTTGAATTTGTCATATTACTTGTCCTAAATGGTATATTTCGGGGGTGGTTTATACAAAACTCTCCAGCTCATTGCGCATTTTTTTGCCAATATCGGCGATAAAATATAATGCACCACCAACAATTAGGATTACGAAATTTTCAGTCGTTCCTTCAATTTTAAATCCTTTGTCCCAAACCCAATTTATTAAAGTCGGGGTCATAATTGCGCCAGTTGAGCCAATTAAAAGGTTTGCCCCCATTTTTTCTAAACCTTTTAAGATAGCAGGGCTAAAATCATCGCCTTTGCCGATTGCACGAAATAATGAAACCGCGGCGATTGAAACATTCGCATATGAAATGGGGGCGATTATTGATACCCAAAATATTGGGTCTAGCATTGAAAGAAAGAAAATGGATACTTGCTGTGTCAAATTCATATTTGGCAAATAATCGGTGGCGGCTACAAATCTATCGCGAATTAAATAAATTATAAGAAGGCAGGCAATTATTGTGCTTAACGCCTCCCACATCATTGCTTGCTTTTGGAAATTTACTTTTTTGTTTTCCATTTTCGCCCCTTGTTTAAATTAACTTAGAGGCAAAATAATTTAAGTAAAACTTAAAGTCAATAGGGTTTAGCTTAAACTTATTCTATCTTAAAAATATCCCTAATTGCTTGCGTTGCAGCGGGGTGGTAAATGGTTCCGTGGCTTTCGCTTTTATAAGGCTTGTATATAAAATTCTTGTTATTTCGTTTTAATGTTTTAACCAAAGTATCGATAGCAGATTGCATGGAGCCACCTTCATTGGCTATGGACAGCCAAATTTTTTGATTATTGTTTTTGGGATTAAGTAAATAAGAATTTGAATTATTTGATAAACTCTGATTATCCCACCAAAGGCTTGGGCTAATTGCGATATAATTATCAAACGCTTCTGGGGTTTTTAGGTATGTTTCCGTGATAAAAAGTGCCGCCAAAGATTCCCCTATTATTGCATCATTACCTGAGGTTGCATAAGTATTTTCTATGAAGGGCTTGATTTCTTTAACAAGAATATCGCGGAATTTTTGGCTTTGACCACTTGTCGGAAATTGCTTCCTTTCATCTTCCACGCTTGACATATATGTTAGTTCGGCTTTCCTATCCAAACTTTCAATCCCAACTACAATTAAAGGTTTATGAATGTTCCATTGATTGCCTTGATGAACCATGCCCGCAATATGAACAAAATCTTGCATATTAATTCCGCCGTCAAGCACGTATAAAACATCGTATTTTGTGCCCTTTTTTATATCTTCATCATAAAATGGCGGAAGTAAGACGTTGATTTGTCTTTTTTTGTTTTCTTCTTTGGAAAGAAATTCATAAGATTGACCAATTACAATTGGTTTAGCGCTAAAAGTTTCTGCATTCGCTATATTATTAAAAATAAAAGTTGATAATGCAGTAAATATAATAACAATTATCTTCATATTTCACCAAGCTATGATTTTCAGTGCAATCACTTAAATATGAAAATGTAATGATTCTTGTGAAATTTGAAAATAAGTTTTTCTATTAACCCAATTCTTCAACCAAGGCTTCCCATTCGGCTTCTAATTTGGCTAATTTTTTGCCGTGCCATTCGATTTTTTTTGTTAAATCCATCGCGGCTTGGTGGTTTTGTTTATAGATATTTGGGTCGCCCAATTGGTTTTCAAAATCGGCAATTGCGGCCTGTTCCATTGCGATATCTTTTTCAAGGCGTTCGATTTTACGTTTTAGATTGCCTTCATTAGTCGGTTTTGGTTTTGCAGGTTTTGGGGCATCATTTTTGGTTTTATCACCATTATTTTGTTTCGGTGATTTGCCGCCTTGATCTGGCCTATCGGCATTTAAGACCATTTGGCGATAGTCGGATAAATCACCATCATATTGCGTTGCGCGCCCGTCATGTACAAGCCATAATCTATCGGCGCTTGCCTCCGCTAAATAGACGTCGTGGGTGATAAGTAGAACTGCACCATCAAATTCATTTAAAGCGTGGATTAGTGCTTCGCGGCTATCGATGTCCAAATGCGATGTCGGCTCGTCCAAAATCAGAATGTGGGGGCGGGCATAGGCCATAATACCCATCAAAAGGCGAACTTTTTCACCGCCCGAAAGTTTTTCAACATTCGTATCAATCTTTTCATGGGGGAAACCAAGGGATGCTGCGATTGCGCGGTGTTTTGCCTCGCCTGCATTGGGTTCCATATCGCGTATATGCTGCAAAACCGTTTGCCCAATATGCAATTCATCCAATGAATCTTGGGAGAAATAACCGATTTTAACATTGCGCGCGGCACGTCTTTCACCGTTTAAAAGTGCCAATCTTTCGCCAATTGATTTAACAAGCGTGGTTTTACCCTGTCCATTTGGCCCGATAATTACAATTCTATCATCCCCATCAAGGCGGAAATTTACGTTTTTAAGAACAGGCTGCCCCTTAATATAGCCCAAATCGGCATTCTCGATTTGGATTAATGGACTTGCAAGTTCGCTTGGTTCATAAAAATGAAATGGCGTTGCACGGTCTTCAATTGGAACTTGAATATCTTGCATTTTTTCAAGCATTTTGATGCGTGATTGCGCTTGGCGTGCTTTTGACGCTTTGGCGCGGAAGCGGTCAACAAAGGCTTGAAGATGCTGTTTTGCGGCATCTTGTTTGGCCTTTTGCCCTGCCAAATTTGCCATTCTTTCGGCGCGGCGTCGCAAATAAGTATCATAACCACCAGTATAAATTTCAAGTTTTTGATTTTCGAGGGCAAGGATATGTGTAACTGAGCGGTTCAAAACTTCGCGGTCATGTGAAACCACTAAAACAGTATGCGGATATTTTACCAAATAATTTTCAAGCCATGCCGCACCTTCTAAATCAAGGTAATTTGTTGGCTCATCCAAAATCAATAAATCAGGTTGCGAAACCAAAACACCAGCCAAAGCAGCGCGCATACGCCAACCGCCCGAAAATTCGCGGGCAGGGCGGTTTAAATCTTCTTGCTCAAAACCAAGGCCGACCATGATTTCGGCGGCGCGTGCCTCAGAAGAATAAGCATCAATATCCAAAAGCCTTGCATGGATTTCGCCAATGCGATGGGGGTCGGTTGCAGTTTCGGCCTCAACCATTAAAGCATGGCGTTCAAGATCTTGTTCAAGCACCATTTCCATCATTGGCGTGTCGGATGCGGCAACTTCTTGCGCTACAAAGCCCATTCTTGCGCCACGTTTTAATTGGATTGGCGAATTGGGTTTGCCAATTTCTTCGCGAATTAATTTTAAAAGGGTTGATTTACCCGTGCCATTTTTGCCAATCAGGCCAACTTTCCAGCCGTCTGAAATAAAGCATGACGCATTATCAAATAAATGGCGCCGACCAAATGAAAATGTAAGTTCGCTGATTTGTAACATGCCCTCCCTTTAGGGGAGGGGGCGGGATTTGTCACCTTATCAAGTGCAAAATGCCATTTTGTCATATTGTAATTTTAAAAAAGCCCCCTAAGTTCGAAAAAATCGAACAAAGGAAATTTACATGTCTGTTGATGCGCTTTTTAAACCATTTGAGCTTAAAACTATAAAATCAAAAAACCGTGTTGTAATGGCGCCAATGACGCGAACCATGTCACCAAATGGCTTACCTACTGATGATGTGGCAACATATTATGAAAAGCGTGCAAAAGGTGGGATTGGCCTAATCGTGACCGAAGGCACGGTAATTGACCGCCCCGCATCAAAAATGACATCTGATATTCCAAATTTCTTTGGTGATGCCTTGCCGCATTGGAAAAAAGTGGTTGATAAGGTTCATGCAGTTGGCGGGCAAATTGCGCCGCAAATTTGGCATGTTGGTAATGTTGGCATGTATCCTAACTGGTCGCCATCACCAATTGATAGTCCATCAGGCTATATAAAAACCGATGAAAAAAATGCCGAAGCCATGAGCGAAGAAGCCATTGCCGACACAATTGCAAAATTTGCGCAAAGCGCAAAAGCCGCCAAAGATTTAGGCTTTGATGCCATCGAATTACATGGTGCACATGGTTATTTGATTGATCAATTTTTCTGGAATGGACTTAATAAACGCACTGATAAATGGGGCGGCGCAAGCATAAAAGAGCGCAATGCCTTTGCCGAAGCGGTGGTTAAAGCGTGCCGCGAAGCGGTGGGCGATGATTATGCAATCATCATTCGTATCAGCCAGTGGAAACAGCAAGATTATAATGCCCGCATCGCAACCAACCCCGATGAAATGACTGAGTGGCTTGGCGGTTTGGTGGACGCAGGCGCAGATATTCTTCATTGTTCGCAGCGCCGCTATTGGGAACCAGAATTTGAAGGTTCTGACTTAAACTTTGCAGGTTGGGCAAAAAAACTAATTGGTGTGCCAACAATCTCTGTTGGTTCTGTCGGTCTTGATGGCGAATTTTTGGGCGCATTTAGGGGGCAGGGTTCAAATGTTGCCGGCATCGAAAACTTGCTTGAGCGCATGGAAAAAGACGAATTCGACCTAATAGCCGTAGGCCGCGCTCTAATCACCGACCCCGATTGGTTATTAAAAATCAAAGAAGGCAGATTGGATGAGTTAAAGGCGTTTGATAGACGCGATTTGGCTAGTTTGTAGAACACAATTTAATGCTCCCCTGCGAAGCGGGGGAGCTGTCACGATTTATCGTGACTGAGGGGGCGCGAGCGCGAGCGAGCCTCTTTATTAATTGATATTTTCGATGCTCGTTTCACTCGCGCCCCCTCAGTCACCCTTTGGGCGACAGCTCCCCCGCTTCGCAGGGGAGCATTAATTTTGTGCTGAAACTTCCTTCAACCCCTCTAATGCCCTGTCCCTCGCAAATTTGTGGTCAATCATTGGTAGTGGATAATTGCGGCCTAAAACTACGCCTGCCGATTTCAAAACCTCAATTGGCGCATCTTTCGGAAAGTGGATATATTCATTAGGAAGTTTTGCTAATTCGGGAACCCATTTTCGGACATATTCGCCACTTGCGTCGAATTTTTGACCCTGCATTATGGGGTTGAAGATGCGAAAATAGGGGGCGGCGTCGCTGCCGCAGCCTGCAACCCATTGCCAGCCTGCGCTATTATTGGCTAAATCGCCATCAAGTAAACAATCCCAAAACCATTTTGCGCCCTCTTGCCAAGGTATCATTAAATGTTTGACCAAGAATGATGCCACAATCATGCGAACGCGATTGTGCATATATCCTGTTTGCCATAATTGGCGCATTCCTGCGTCAACAATTGGATAGCCTGTTTGCCCTTTTTGCCATGATTTGAATGATGTTTCATCATGTTCCCATGGGAAGTTTTCGAATTGGCTTTTAAGCGGGCGATATGGCATTTTGGGGTGGCGCGAAAGCAAATGATATGAAAATTCGCGCCAACCAATTTCGGCCAAGAATTTATAATAATTATCAATTGGATTTGGGCAAATTTCATGGATTTTTGCCCAAATTTGCGCAGGGCTTATTTCCCCAAATCTTAAATGCGGCGCAAGGAATGAAGTTGAATTTTGCGATGGAATATCGCGCCCATTTGAATAATTTTCAATGCGTGGCAAAAAATCTTCAAGGCGTTTATGCGCCGCCTTTTCACCAATATCGCCTGTAAAGCCACCCGACCAATCGGGCTTTTTCGGCAAAAACCCCCAATCATCTATATTATCGCCTTCAATGCCTTCAACGGTTTCAAACGCAGGCGGCGCACCAATTGGTTTGCGAACAAGGTCAGATGCAAAAACGGCCTTAAAAAATGGCGTATAGATCTGAAAATCATTGCCTGATTTATTCTTAAGCTTTTCGGGTTCAATCAATAAATTACCTGCAAAGCGTTTAAATTCAATGCCTTCATCATTGCAGATTTCGTTTAAATCACGCTCTAAATCCGCGGCCCAAGGTTCATAATTTCGCAATGTATAGATTGATTGCGCCCCATATTTTTTAGCAATCTCAAGCAGATTCACCATCGTATTGCCGCGCCTTAAAACCAAATTGGGTAGGTCTTTTTTAAGGGCAATTAATGAATGATGTAGCCAATATTTTTGCGCCGCCCCATAGTCCCATTCACCCATAGAACCCGCATCATAAATGAAAATCGGTATTATTTTCGCGCCAACTTGTACCGCCTTGAATAATGCAGGATGATCACAAATTCGCAAATCATTGCGAAACCAGACAATGAAGGTTTTATCAGACATTTTTATTATACGAATTTACCCGCTTTTTAGTTCATGCATTGCCTGTATTAACACTAAGGCGACGTGGGTCAATTCCCAATTGTTTTAGGCTTTTTTCCCATTTACTTTCAAAATCATCAGTTGAGAAAATAATATCATCATTAGCATCACCAACAAGCCATGAATTGGCAATTATTTCACCCTCTAATTGCCCCGGCCCCCAACCAGAATAACCAAGCGCGACAATCAAATTTTGCGGACTATTACCATTGCCAATTTCGCCAAGTATTTCTTTGGAAACGCTCATGGCAACAAAATCATTGATTTTTACTGCGCCATTTTTATCCCAATCCATTGAATGAAGAATAAAACCACGTTCGGGTTGGCATGGACCGCCTTCTAAAACGGGTGCGTTTTTTTGATTATCTTTCGCATCAAAGCCCAAATCACCCAACAACTTATTTAAAGTGAAATCAGGAACACTTTTATTAAGAACAATCCCAAGGGCATGTTCATCATCATGGTCGCAAATCAAAATTATTGAATGCGTGAAGCGTTTATCTTCCATACTTGGGCTTGCAATTAAAATTCGACCAGTCAAAAATTCGCTCATAAAATTACTTTTCCACAAATTTTAATTTTGACAATAGTTTAGTTTACATTTAATCACACACCAAAAGTAAAGAGGCTATAATGACAATTAAAATAAATGACCAAATCCCCGAAAAAAATATCAAAATTGCATCATCAGATGGCCCAATTCCTGCCAAAACTTCTGATGTTTTTAATGGTGAAAAAGTGGCTTTATTTGCGGTTCCAGGGGCGTTTACGCCAACATGCTCTGCAAAACATCTACCAAGTTTTATGGAATTAAAAGATGAATTAAAAGCCAAAGGCATTACAAAAATCGCCTGCCTAAGTGTTAATGATGGTTTTGTTATGCAAGCATGGGCAAATTCACAAGATGTTAAAGATGAAATCATAATGATTGCCGATGGTTCTGCTGATTTTACCAAAGCATTAGGCCTTGAAATGGATGCCAGTGGTTTTGGAATGGGTATTCGTTCCCAACGCTTTGCCCTTGTTGCCGATAATGGCAAAGTCACGCATTTATTTGTTGAAGCGCCGGGCGAATATAAGGTTTCAAGTGCACAATATATGCTTGAAAATATATAAGGCTTAGGCGTGAATAAAGATATAAAACAAATAATTATTTTCGTGATTATTGGCGGCGGTGCGGCGGCCGTTACAATGCTTTTGACATATTTGGGGCTAAATAATTTCCCACAAATTCCAAAGCCAATAATAACGGCCTGTGTTTATGCTTTGATGATTTTGCCCGTTTATTATTTGCAACATCGCTTTAGTTTTGATGGTAAAGCCGAACATAAGGATTCACTTCCGAAATATGTTGGCGTGCAAATGGTAAGCGTTACAATGTCATTTGTGCTTTCATATTTGTTTTTGGATTTATTAAAATTGCCGCATGCGATTGGTTCGATAATTACTGTTGCAGCCACATCAATTGGTAGTTTTATTGCACTTAAACTTTGGGCATTTCGCGTTAAAAATAATTGATTATTAGGCAATTCATTATAGTCTGAATAAAATTCAGGGAATCATAATGAGCCAGCAAAATAGCCCAAAAGCGCTAGAGATAAAAAACCTTCGTAAAGCTTTTAATGAAAAAACCGCCGTTGATAATTTGAACCTATCACTACCGCGCGGTGAGTTTTATGCATTTTTGGGTGCGAATGGTGCAGGTAAAACCACATCTATGCGCATGATTGGCGGCCTTTTGGCGCCAGATTCAGGCTCTATAAATGTTTATGGAATTGATGTGGGGGAAAAACCGCAAGAAGCAAAAAGCCTTATGGCATGGCTTCCCGATGAGCCTTTATTATATGATAAATTATCACCAATTGAATATCTGGAATTTGTGGCGGGGCTTTGGCAAGTTGATAATAATATAGCCGCCAATCGTGCCGAAGATTTATTAAAGCGCTTTGATCTATGGGATGTGCGCGAACAAAGGTGTGAGGGTTTTTCACGCGGCATGAAGCAAAAAACCGCAATTGCGGGGGCTTTATTGCACGATCCAAAACTACTTTTGATGGATGAACCATTTTCAGGTTTGGATGCCGCGATTGCGCGCGATTTAAAAGACCTGTTACAGGAAAAATGTAAAGAAGGCGCAACGATAATTCTTACCACTCATATTATGGAAATTGCGCAAAAACTTGCCAATAAAATCGGCATTATTCACAAAGGCGTCTTATTGTCCGAAGGCACTTTGGATGAAATAAGGCATGAACAAAAAATGCATGACGCAAGCCTTGAAGATATTTTCCTAAAACTTGTTGATGAGCGCGCATAATGGAAAAATATTTTAAAGCGCCAAGGTTAAAGCAGGGTTCAACCCTTTGGCTAGCAGTGAATGAATTTAAGCGCTCAATACGTTCACGAAATACAAATTCGGGGCCAAAGGCAATTATTGGGCGAATAATATTATTATGCGTAATAGGCTTTGCATGTTTTGGATCCGGTCAGGCGCTTTATGAAATCTTGCGGCATGGAAATTTTGATGAAACCGCATTTCAATATGTGGCAGGCAAGAAATTAATATTGGGCTTTATCGCCCTTTTTTTCATGTCAATGATGACAAGTTTTATGTTTATGACCGATAGAGGGGATTTGGATTTATTATTATCATCCCCAACAAGTCCAAAAAACATAATAAGCGGGCGTTTATTGGTTGGTTCATGGCGAACTATAATGCTATTTTGGTTTTTTGGAACTTTATTCATTGGTGTTTCGGCCATTATGATTTCGCCAAAATATTTTTCTTATATTCCTGTGGCAATTGGCCTTTCGCTATTTGAGGCGGGGCTTACATTCATATTAGCGCGCTGGTTCTTGATGAAATTTGGCCTAAGGATTGGGCGAATAATTGTACAAATATTGGGTTTTGCAGGGGTTTTTGGCGGCGTATTTTTTGGGCAAGTAAATTCTACCCGCCATATACGCGATAATTCAATTATGAATTTTTCTATTCCAGAAGGCGAATTTCCAAAACCAGTTCAAGATTTTTTAATATGGCTTGGTGGGTCTGTACTTGGTGATTGGTTTGTTAGTTTTTGCGTAATGGCATTTGGCATAGTTGTTTATTTAATTATCGCATCTTGGGTTGGTAGAAAATTTGGAAACGACGTTTCATGGCTTTCAGGGCAAAGTGAAATCAAAGAGAAAAAGTCAAGAAAAGATACGAAAATTAAGTTTGAAGCCAATTTCTTTAAATTAATGTTCAAAAAAGAAATGGCAGGCATTTTTCGCGATTCAACCGCAATTGTTCAAGTTGTTGCCCCAATGGCGGGGATTTTACCAGCCATTGCAATCACTTTAGGTTCGAAAGATGGAAATTCAGATTTGGTGGGTTATGTTTTCGCGCCAATGATTGTTTTCCTTAGCGCAAGCATGAGTGCATCTTTAGCATGGATGATTGTTTCAGTTGAAGAGGCGGGTGAATTAATAAATTCAAGCCCAATAAAGGCCGCCAAAATCTATATATATAAAGCAATCATTGCCCTTATTCCCGGTATGATAGAGGTAAGTTTATTCGCATTTGCAATGTCCTTAATAAATTTGAAAGTGGCACTTATAAGTTTGTTCTTTGGCTTTCTTTCAAACGCAAATGCAATCGCAATTGAATTTGCAAACCCCAAACCAACCAAGCGCCCTAAAATGATGCAAAAACCAGATAGGTCACTTTCATCAATTTTCATTGGAATTTTTGCAATCCTTATGTGGGCAATTGCATCGTCTGTTGCATTTTATTCATTGCTTTGGGCAATTATTCCTGCATTCGTCGGCTCTTCGATTTTTATCTGGTCGGTAATGTTCAATAAAACTGACAATATAAACCACGCCAAGTTGATTTGGGGTGAAGCAGCAAAATAATTGGCAAAATGGTTTGTTTGCTATAAGTCAGTTTCATGTCGCGCTTTGATAGAGCATTTTTAAACCAAGTTTTGGCACGAACTTCGATAATTGATGTCGTTGGGCGTAAAGTTACATGGGATAAAAAGAAAACCAATACTGCGCGCGGTGATTATTGGGCATGTTGCCCATTTCATGGCGAAAAAAGCCCATCTTTTCACGCGCTTGAATCCAAAGGTCAATATCATTGCTTTGGTTGCGGACAATCAGGAAATGCCTTTGATTTTTTGATGGAAACCGAAAACATGGGTTTTTCGGATGCTGTTGAAACTTTGGCGCAGCGTGCAGGTATTGAAGTTCCAAAAGAAACCAAAGAAAGCCAAGAACGCGCATCCAAAAGTCAAAGAATTATGTCTGCCCTTGATGCGGCGCGAAACCTTTTTAAAGAAATACTTTATAAAGATGAGGGGAAAATTGCGCGTTCTTATCTTAAATCGCGCGGCATTCCTGAAATTGATTGGGAAAAATTTGGCCTTGGATATTCACCCAATAGTCGCACATGGCTTAAAGATAGGCTTACGGCGCAAGGCTTTAAAGTTGAGGAATTGTTAGAAGCAGGGCTTTTACGCGCCCCCGATGATGGCAAAGCGCCATATGATTTATATCGTGGGCGCTTAATGTTTTCGATTGAGGATGGGCAGGGGAAAACCATTTCATTTGGCGCCCGAACTTTGGAAAAAGATGGTATGCCAAAATATATTAATGGCCCTGAAACCCCCGTTTTTTCCAAAGGCTTTAATCTTTATCGCTACAATGTTGCGCGCGCGCGCAGCCGTGATTTACCGATGATTATTTCCGAAGGTTATATGGATGTAATTGCGCTTGAACGTGCGGGCTTTGCAGCGGTTGCCCCACTTGGTACAGCTTTGACAGAGGATCAATTGAGATTGGCATGGCGCGCCTGTGCCAGACCGATTCTCTGCCTTGATGGTGATGATGCAGGTAAAAGGGCGGCATCGCGTGCATTGGAGCGCGCATTGCCATTGATTAATGCGCAAAAGACACTTGGCTTTGTGACATTGCCAAATGGGCAAGACCCCGATGATTTAATCCGCACTGGTGGTCGTGCAGCAATGGCGCAATTAATCGAAAATCCAACTGACTTGGCAAATTTTATTTTTGAAAATGAAGTTTTACAATTTGAAAATCTTGACATTGCCGAAGCGCGCGCAAAATTACGTGCCGATTTAAGGGCAAAAATCAACGAGATTAAGGATGAGGATTTAAAATCAGAAATACGCATTGAAATCAATAATTTATTCGATAATAAATTTCATGCGCAAACCCAAAATGCACCCAAAAATAATTTTGTAAAGAATAAAAAGCGCGGCGCAAATCAAAATTCCACTATTGCTTTTGCAACCGATGAATTGCGAAATATGGTCAATAGTCCCAAACAAAATGATAGACCTAATAAACCAATAAAGCGCGAATTATTGGATATTATTTGTGCGCCAATTTTGCATCCTGCGCTTTTAGAAAAAGGCGAAGAAGTCTTTGCGGGGCTTGAAACTGACAATAAGGGGCTTGACTCTTTACGTCATGGGATTTTAGACATTTTTCATTCATCAAATGCCCTTGATTTTTCAAGCTTAAAGCACCATTTAACAAAGGAAAACGATACCGAGGCACTAATATTACTTTCACGCTTGCAAAAGCAACCAATAAACCCATTTGTAAAAGCGGGTATTGATGTTGATTTAATGTTTGAAAATTGGTCTTTGGCGGTTGAAAAATATATGTCTAAACGTGCTTTGGCAAAGGATGCCGAAGAATTAGCGGTAAGGGCAGGCGCGGGTGAAGAAGATGCCCTTCTACTCCTAAGCCAATTGGTAAGTGAGAGGCGAAGGCTTAGTTCTGAAAATGATTAGGTTTTCGGAGCTAGATTATTTGCTTGGTCGCATTTTGCGAATCGTCAAGTGTATACACTTGACTTCAAAATGCTCCAGTTAAAGATTTATAAGGCATTTTATTGCAATTGCTTCAAAGTGATATGCAAATAATGCAAAGTTTGAACATTTGTTTATTGGTAAAGTAAAACCAATATTCATTCGGAGGCGAATTTATGGCCGATAAAAAAGGCGAAATTGAAAAAAACGATGAAAAAGACAATCAAGATTCTCCAATGCTTGATTTGAATGACACTGCTGTCAAAAAATTCATCAAAGACGCCAAGAAAAAAGGTTTTGTCACTTATGACGAACTAAATAAAATTTTGCCATCTGAAGAATTCACTTCAGAGCAAATCGAAGACATTATGTCGACCCTTTCCGAACTGGGTATTAATGTTGTCGAAAATGATGAAGAACAACAAGAAGAATCTGAAAGCACTGAAATCGCGGTTCAGACAACTACTTCTGCGGTTGTTGCACAAACTGGCAATACAAAAGAAGGCCAAGATAGAACAGATGACCCTGTGCGCATGTATTTGCGCGAAATGGGCGCGGTTGAACTTCTAAGCCGCGAAGGCGAAATCGCGATTGCAAAACGCATAGAAGCAGGCCGCGATGCCATGATACGCGGCCTTTGCGAAAGCCCGCTTACATTTGAAGCGATTATGGTTTGGCGCGATGAATTGCAATCTGGCCGTGTATTATTGCGCGAAATCATCGACCTTGAGGCAACTTATGGCGCGGAAAACGCTGCCCAACTACCTGACGCTGAAGAAGAAGAGGAAGAAGAGGAAGAAATCCATATCCCTGGTTCAGAAGATATGGACGAGGTTGAACTTGAACGTCGCCGTCAACGCGCCCGTGAAGAAGCCGAAGAAGATGAAGGCGCTGCGCTTTCTATGTCGGCAATGGAAGGTGAGTTGCGTGAAGGGATTATGAAAATCCTTGACCAAGTTGCCCACCATTTCGATGATTTCCGTGGCCTTAAAGACCGTTCGGTTGAAGCAAAAATTACGGGTAAAAAGCTTTCTTCTGATGATGAAGTTGCAATGGAAGAATTGCAAAACAAAATTATCGAAGAACTTAAAGCGCTTAAACTTAATAATGCGCGTATCGAAGCCCTTGTTGAACAGCTTTATACAATCAATAAACGCCTTATCGCCTCTGAAGCGCGCTTGATGCGCCTTGCTGAAAGCTGCGGTGTTAATCGCGGTGACTTTATCAAAGAACATGCGGGTCATGAAATGGATCCAAATTGGTTTGATAAAATGTCAACCAAATCAAAATCTTGGGAAAGATTTGCAATTGATTTCCGTGATAAAGCCGACGTAATCCGTGATGAATTACGCGAACTTGCATCTGAATCTGGCGTTCCGATTGATGAATTCCGCGAAATCGTAAAACGCGTTCAAAAAGGCGAGCGCGAGGCAAGAATTGCAAAAAAAGAAATGGTTGAGGCAAATCTTCGCCTTGTTATTTCAATTGCCAAAAAATATACAAATCGCGGCCTTCAATTCCTTGATTTAATTCAAGAAGGCAATATCGGCCTTATGAAAGCGGTTGATAAATTTGAATATCGTCGTGGTTATAAATTCTCAACCTATGCGACATGGTGGATACGTCAGGCTATTACGCGTTCAATCGCCGACCAAGCACGTACAATTCGTATTCCAGTTCACATGATTGAGACAATCAACAAATTGGTTCGTACATCGCGCCAAATGTTGCATGAAATTGGCCGTGAACCAACACCAGAAGAATTGGCAACCAAACTTTCATTGCCACTTGAAAAAGTGCGCAAAGTTATGAAAATCGCCAAAGAACCGATTTCACTTGAAACCCCTGTGGGCGATGAGGAGGATTCACATCTTGGTGATTTCATCGAAGATAAAAACACCGTTCTTCCTGTTGATGCGGCAATTCAGGCGAATTTACGTGAAAACGTAACCCATGTTTTGGCATCTTTAACACCACGTGAAGAGCGCGTGCTTCGTATGCGTTTTGGTATTGGTATGAATACAGACCATACTTTGGAAGAAGTTGGCCAACAATTTAGTGTAACACGCGAACGTATTCGTCAGATTGAAGCCAAGGCATTGCGCAAATTGAAACATCCATCAAGGTCGCGCCGTTTGCGTTCTTTCTTGGATAATTAATGTATAAAAATAAAGCCCAACCAATTAGTTGGGCTTTATTTAAATCAAAATTAAGGCCATTATGGTAAATGGCTTGTATGAATAAGACCAGCCAGTTTACACAAACCATTGCGATTTTCGCGATTATTATCGCTTATTATTGTTTTAAAATCCCACAATTTTACCCAGAAGTTTTTGGCTGGTATTTGACGGATTCTGATGATGTGCAGCGGGTTTTGCAGGTTCGTGATTGGCTTGCAGGGCAACAATATTATGATTTATTTAATCATAGATCTAACCCGCCATATGGCGCAGATATGCATTGGTCACGTCTATCTGATATACCACTTGCAGTTACAGAATTAATGTTGCGCCCATTTTTGGGAATTGAACTTGCGGAAAAATATGGCGTTTTAATAACACCAATTTGGTTGTGTCTAATTTTTTCCTTTGTTGTTGGCAAAACTGCAAGACGCTTTAATAATACTAATTTCACATTCTATCTTGCAATTGCTTTAATATATTTATCGCAAGTGGTTCAGGCAAGTTTTGTTCCTGGGCGTGTTGACCATCATGGCTTGCAATTAATTTGTTTGTTTATGGCAATTTATGGGGCGACAATTAACACTAAAACTGGCGGTATCATTGCCGCAATTGGTATTGCAACTGGCCTTACAATTGGGTTTGAAGCCATAATTTTTGAAATTATCATTTGTGCCTTTTTTGCAATCATTTGGGCGTTTGAAGGTGAAAAAAGAAAAGCACAATTAAATGGATTTGCAATTGGGCTTGCTATATCAATCTTAATTGGCCTTATAATAAATGTTGCACCAAATAAAATTATGGAAGGCGCAAATGATAGATTATCAATTGCACAGGTTGTTCCTATTTTAATTGGTTGTTTTGGGCTTTGGATTTGTGCGAATTTCGTAAAAAGCAATAAAATTCTTTTTAAATTCATTGCGTTAATTTTTGTTGGAATTACTGTAATTATTGTTGCCTTTCAATTCCCGGTATTGTTCAAGAAATTATATTGGCAAATCGACCCAAATTATTACCGCCTTTGGATGCTTGATTGTCCAGATACAAGGCCATTAATTACTTTGCCACTTTATATTCAAATATCATACGGATTATTCTGTATTTTCGGGGTCTTAGTCACAATTATCAAAACATTTGTGGCATATAAAGCCAAGGATGAGGGGTTTGTAAATTGGCTATTGCTTACAATTCTGGTTGTAGTAGGCGCTTCATTGACCTTCTTTTTCCAAGCGCGCTTGATGGGGCAGGCAAGTGCTTTAACGATATTAGCCATCGCACCTTTTATCGCGGGCGCTCTAGAGATTTCATTTAAAGGCTTAGTTTTATTTACAGGCGTTTGTATCCTATCTTTCTCGCCATATAATTTAGGAAGTTTTACAAAAAAAATTAACGAAAATAAAGATGAGAAAGTTTCTTATGGCGCTCAATTTAATTGCCATTCAACAAGTGATTTTGCCCATCTTGCAAAAATGCCAAAGGGGCTTATTGCCGCTAATTTGAACCTAGGTTCAGAGGCACTAATAAATACACACCATAATGTATTATCAACAGGCTTTCATCGCGATTTAGGTCGCAATTTAAATTATCCAATATTTCTTTCAGATGCAAAAACTGCCGAAGTTAAAATCCGCCAATTGGGGGTAAATTATGTGGCCTATTGCGAAAGGTCTTTGGAAGTTGTCCGACTAATGGAAGATGCACCAAATGGTTTGATGGCAGATATAATAAAGGGGCACCCGCCATCATATTTACGCTTGATACCAAAGATGAGTAATTCTGAAGTAACTGCCTTTGAAGTTCTACCAAATTAATTTGGGGTTTGAATGTCAAGAATTTCATCGCCAACTTTAAGCGAATTCCATTCTGGTTTTGCCGCTTCAACTTTGCCGAGTTTGAAGTTTTGCAAACCAATATTACTATCACTTAAATAAAGCGATTGTGATTTCCAGCCATCTTTGGTGTCATAAAATAAAATTAAATATGAACCCCCATCAATGATAATTTCATCTTTCTTATCATTATTAAGGTCAATCAAAATAGTATCGCATTTCTTTTCAGGCTTTTCATAAGCCATGCAATTAGGAAGAATTATGGTTCTGTTTTTAATATCTTGTGCGACAAAACTATCGGGAAGTTTTGCCCCCTTTATTAGGTTGAAATTATTAGGGTCAATTTTCTCGGCTGACTTAAGATTTTTTTGTTCAGGCGCATCATAATTGTCATAATTTTTATTTTCTTCAATTGCCTTATTTGCAAGAAGAACGATTTGCGGGTTTTGGTTTTTAGTAAGTTTATTAAGTGCCTCTTCGCCATATTTTCCACTTTGTCTTGCAAGAAACCTAAAATCGAATTTTTCTGGTGATGTTTTGCCTTTTAAAAGCATTGAAACCTGTGAATTAACCGAAAGCCTCGATGGATCGGCAATTGGGGTAAGGATTGCAAAGAATAGAATGGATTTCACAAAGGCCATACCAATATTGATATTCTTAATTTCTGGCATGAAATTATAAGAAGTGTTTCCAATAAAATTGGATGCAACATAACCCACACCATATAAATTTGCCACAATCACGCCAATAAGTGCCAAAATACGCTCATGAGTAAGGCCATATTGGTCAATGCGAAGATATAAAGAATATCCTGCAATTGCGGCAAAAACCAAGGTTTCAAAGCTTGCAATCCTGATTGACCATTTAAGTATTGGGTTTAATTCATTGTCACCATTTTGATATGCCGCATTAATAAGCAAAACCAAAAACATACATCCCGCAAGAAGTGATGCGGTTGCCGCCTTTGTTTCCCATAAAGGTTTTAGGCCGGTGAATATAAGTGAAACACTAAAAATACCCGCAACTAAAACAATGATTGGCAAAAGCCATGAGAATACTGATAAAACTAAATTACGAAAATTATTCAATAATTTTGACTGAACATCGCCCAAATGAACTGCACTTGCAAAGGCAACAAATGTTGCAGGTATTGCAAAATATCTTTCTTTCAAAAGTTCTTCAAACCAATCAAGGCCGATGATTTTTAATAATGCCGCCCCAAGCCATAGAATAGCCCAAAAAACGCCTGTAAAGGCGATTGCCAAAAATAATTGAACTCCACGTTTCCACGTTTCATCAAAATATGTTTCGTATGGTGCAATAATTTTATTAGCTTCATCGCCACTTGAAACTAATTCATGGGTGATGAATAAAAATGGCAAAATCCAAAATATGTTTTGTTCGCCAAAATCACTATGTCTTGTACTATGGGAGAATGCGTGATGGGAAATAATCCCAATTAGTAACATTGCAATTGCGCCCCATGCCAAAAGCGATATTCGGCGCATATTGCCAAGTCCTGCTAAGAAAACAAAAGCCGAAAGTGCGAAAATTGCAATTAAAGTTGGGCGCCAAATTTGAATAATATTATGCGGTATTTTTTCAGAACCAGTGATTAAAAATGCCAATATAAGGCCAAAAACCAAACCAACGCTAATCCTTAAAAATTGTGACTGTTTGGGTTCAAGTGCGATATTATTCATTTTTACCTCCAGCCTATTAATTAAAATGCAATTTAGGCAAAATTTTGTCTTTTTATATTTAAATTAATTCAATCATTGCCGCTTCATTTGGTTTTTGTGCAATAAGGAAATTTGCCCAAATTGGTTCATCAATTGGAATACTTGAAGCCTGCGAAATACAAAGTACGGACCAATTTTTTAATAATGAAAAATCGGCATATTTTCTAAATCTTTGTGCCCCTTTGGGCGAATGAAACATTATTATTCCATCATTTTTAGCCAATATTTGATTTATTTTTTCGCCAAATTCAGGATTGTCAATGGTTTCATATATTTCGGTTGCACGCACTTCAAATTTACATGCACCCAAAAGCCCGGCGACATCGCCCGCAACTTCGTGACCACGTAAATGCATTAAAGCGCCATCCTTTGGCTTAAGCCTATCGGCAGCAAGAACCGCAAGGGTTGATGCGTCCCCACCTGCTGATACCACATTTTCAAAACCTGCATTGCGCGCCGCTTTTGCCGTTGCATCACCGACCGCATAGACAGGTAGTGTAAGGATTTCAGGGGTTAAATTTGCAAGATTGGGGGCGTTCGAACTTGTAACCAAAAGCGCCTGAATGCCATTAATATCAATTGAAGAATTTGTGGGGCGCAAAATTGCGGCGGGTAAAATTATAGGCTCATAACCCAAAGGCGCAATTTTCTGCGCGGTTGCATCTGCCCCCGGCATTGTACGCGTTATAAGGCATGAATTGCCAAATTTACCCATATTACTCCCTTAATTTTCCAAGTTCTATACCTAAATCAAAGCCAAATTTGCCCGCATTTTTAATTGTGGCATTTTCCAAAGTTTCGATAATATCGACATATTGGCTGCCATCATCATTAAGTATTTCACCTTTGAAATAAAGATTGCCATTTGAAAATTGTGTATATGCACCAATTGCGGTGCGGCATGATCCATCAAGTGCGCGTAAAAATTCGCGTTCGGCAAGGATTTCGATTGTTGTGGTTTCATCTTCAATAAGTTTGAAGGCCGCCGCAATTCTTTTATCATTGGCGCGCGCCGTAATTGCCAATGAACCTTGGGCAATGGCGGGGGGCATATTTTGCGGGTCAATGGCATGATGCGGTGTTTTTTCCAAAAGGCCAAGGCGTTTTAAGCCCGCCATTGCCAAAATTGTGGCATCAAATTCACCCGATGTGATTTTTGCAATCCGTGTTCCCACATTACCACGTAATAGCCCAATTTTTAAATCAGGGCGTTCACGCAAAAATTGCGCAGTGCGGCGCAAAGATGCGGTTCCTAATTTGGCCTCATAAGGCAAATCATCAAGGCTTTTGCCGTCCTTTGTGATTAATGCATCGCGCCTATCTTCGCGCGGCGGGCAACCCAAAAGTACAATGCCGTCAGGCAATGAAGTTGGTACGTCTTTCATGGAATGAATTGCGCAATCAATGCGCCCATCCAACAATGCCTCGTCCAATTCTTTGGTGAATAGGCCCTTGCCGCCTGCCTCTAATAATGCGCGATCTTGGATTTTATCACCTTGGGTGACGATTGGGTTTATCGGCAATTTGGCATCAATCGCATCAGGTGAAATGCCTAATGCCTGCGCCAATTCCCCACGCAACCAACCCGTTTGCGCCAAACTCAATGGCGACCCACGCGCCCCAATATTTATCTGCTCAATAGTCATAAGTTCACACACCCTAATTGCGACAAAAAATCAAGTGGGGCAAAGCGGCGCGGGGGTGGGGCAATATAGTGTTTCCAAACCCTATTTAGAGCCTTTTAACAAAGATATATTATAGTTTTCAAATCAATTTGGGGGTTATTGTGTCAATTATAAATTTATTGCGTCATGCAAGCTGGGATCGCGTTAAAATTTGGCTGCAAGTTTCATTATTCATTTTCCCCTTGATAGCAATTATTTGGGGTGTAAGTCTTAAGTCCCAAATTGATTTGAATGCGCCAACTAACGGAAAAATTGAAAGCATTAATTATGGTTGCCGCAGTGTTGCAGGCTCTGATCCAAATTTGATAAATTGCGCATTTAACCAAAAGATAAGTCGTATGGGTGTTGAAATTTATTACAAATTCCTTGACCAAAATGGCATTGAAAAAATGGCGAAAAAGCGCGCAATTCTTCCATTTGAAACCTTGAACGACAATGTTGTTAAATATTTTTTCCAAAAAAATGGCGATGGCAATGCAATTTTAATCACGCCATTTGAGTTTTTCCTTATGTCACGCTTTGCATGGGTAATAATGGGTGTAATTTCCGGTGCAACCGCATTATTATTTCTTGAGGCGAAAATGCGGGAAAATTAGATTTACCCCCAACGATAATTAAAGGAAATACTTATTCTTTCCTCTTCGGCCTCATTCTGCACTACCTCATGCCTTAGCCAGCTTTCCCAGAGCATTATGTCGCCTTCATCGGGTTTTATGAAAATATGGGGTTGTAATTCTTCTGGGGCGTCTTTTTTGCGGGTTGGGGCAGCCATCATCATTGAAAGGCGTGGATCTTCAAGTTTTAGGGATGAAGCGCCTTCGGGAAGGTCTAGATAAAATGTGCCTGAAACAACGCTATGTGGGTGAATATGGCTTGAATGGAATGAAAGGGGCGGCAGGATATTTACCCAAAAAGCATCCAAAACCAATTTGCGACCCGCAAGGTCAAATTGGCATTCTTGGGCGAATTTTGCCACATGTTTATCCATGCGCTTTTTAAGCTCTGCAAATGGGCTAAAGCGTGTGTCCAAATCATTTAATGAGGCATAAGAAGTATAGCCGCGATAGTGATTATCTTCACACCATTTTATGCCCGCTTCATCCTCTTCAGCCATTAAATAGCAACAATCACGCAAATCATCACGCAATTCTTCGACATTTTTCCCACCAATTGGTTCACGGTAAAATTTAGTAACAAAAAGATTTTTAACAGGCATTATAATTCTCACTTTTGGTCTTAATAGACATTATAAAGAATAATTCAAAGCGGCATAATGACAAACATTTGTAACCATTTGTAAGAATCTAGCGTATAATGGTTTGAAATGGTAAATTTATGAAATATAGCAATAACTTAAAATGCATACTTTTCTTATTCGTGTCTTTATTCCCATTAAGTTTGATGGCGCAAACACGCGAATATAATTTAGTGGTAGAGAATGCCAAAATTTCCATAAATGGGCGCACTTTAAAGGGTATGAATATTAATGGGCAAGTGCCAGCGCCAAAATTGGAATTTACCGAAGGTGATGATGCAATTATTCATGTTAAGAATAATTCGTCCGAAATAACGTCGCTTCATTGGCATGGCCTGCTTGTACCTGCTGAAATGGATGGTGTGCCAGGGCTTAATGGGTTTGGCGGGATTAAACCTGGTGAAAGTTTTACTTATAGGTTTCGTATTCGCCAAAATGGCACTTATTGGTATCATTCACATTCAGATGCACAAGAAGCGCGCGGCCTTTATGGCCCTTTGATAATCTATCCAAAAGATACCCCAAAAACACCAGAGCAAGTAATTTTGCTAACCGATTTCACCGATGAACAGCCAAAAGATATTTTAAACAATCTAAAAGCCAATGCAGGCCATTATAATAATAACCGCCGTACATTGGGTGGTTTTGTTGCTGATGCCAATAAATTTGGTTTGAAAGCCGCCGCCAATGACCGTGCCGCATGGGGTAAAATGCGTATGGATCCAACCGATATTGCCGATGTCACGGGCTATGAATTTCTTATAAATGGCAAGCATAATAAAGAAAATCAGACTTTCATTGCCAATGCAGGCGAAAAGACCAAATTAAGAATAATCAATGGTTCGGCAATGACCTATTTTGATTTTCGGGTTGATGGTTTGAAACTTCGTGTACTTGCTGCCGATGGGCGTGATGTTGAACCATTCGAAGTTGATGAAATCCGCGTTGCTGTTGCCGAAACCTATGATGTTGAAATTATTCCAGATGATAAATCCCATGCAATAATCGCCCAAAGCATGGATAAAAGTGGGCAGGCAATTGCCAAAATTGCGCCAAGTGAAAATATGCCAATTGAAATTCCCAAAATTGGAAAACGCCCAATTCTAACAATGAACGATATGGGCATGGGCGGCATGGATATGAGCCAAATGGATCATTCCAAAATGTCCCCTGATGAAATGCAAAAAATGCATGAGGCAATGGGCCATTCAATGTCACATGGTGAGCTTTTGGGAAATGAAGGCGGCACCGATGGCAAGGGGCGCCCCTTTGGTTGGGGTAAAGACCATGACCCAAATCTGAAAGTTTTGGACTATTCCGATTTAAAATCCAAAAATATTCAATCTGATTTGCGCGAAACCGACCGCGAAATAATTGTTCGCATCGGCGGCAATATGGAAAAATATATTTGGACGATTAATGGGAAATCGGGCGAGAATATCCCGCCAATAAATCTTAAATATGGCGAGCGCGTGAAATTGATTTTCAAAAATGAAAGTATGATGGCGCACCCAATGCATCTGCATGGAATGTTTGTTCAATTAAATAATGGGCAAGATATGGAAAGATTGCCCGATAAACATATTGTTTCGGTTCTTCCGGGGCAAACATATTCGGTTTATCTAACCGCCAATGAAATTGGCGAATGGTCATTCCATTGCCATTTATTAAATCATATGGTTTCAGGAATGATGACCAAAGTTGTGGTGGCAAAATATGATGGGCAAATGCCTGTTAATGAACATGCAAACCATAAAGAAGGCGTGAAACATATTCACGAAAACGGTCTATTTCATCGCTATGATATTGATTTATCAAAATCTGCTAATCAAGATTTAGAATGGCAAACTTTGTCTTGGATTGGTAATGACAAACACAAAATCTATATAAAAGGTGAGGGACAAGGGAATGAAGGCGATATTTCTCTTTTATATGGTCGTTTAATTTCTGATTTCTGGGATTTTCAAATAGGTGCAGGAAGTCAAATCAATGGCAAAGCCTATGGAATTGTAGGTTTTTACGGTCTTGCGCCATATAATATTGAAACCAATGCACATTTAATGCTTAGCGATAATTTGGCTAATGTTGAATTAGAGGGTGAAACCAAATTCTATCTAAACCAAAAATGGTTTTTAGAGCCTAGTTTTAAAACCAAAATCAATCTGTCCAAAAATAATGAATTTGATGCGGGGCTTAATGAAATAAAATATGGCATAAGCGCCAATTATAAAATCACGCCAAAATTTATTCCATATATTGGCCTTGAAGCGCATCAGAATTTTAATTCACGTCTTGGACAAAATGACCACGAAAGCAAACTTGCGCTAGGAATTAGATTGTGGTTTTAATTTTCTATGAAACCACAAAAATTCTTTTCAATCGCGCATAAATATCTGGCTTTAATATTTGGGTTTCAGATTTTTCTTTGGGTTGGTTCGGGTCTATTTTTTACCATCGTTCCAATAGAAAAAATTCGCGGTGAGGATTTGATAAAAGATCGCGCAAATATTGCACTTAAAGATGATGATTTTACCGCTTTGAATAAAATTTTGGTGCTAAATCCCAATTCACAAAAAATAGAACTATATTCAAATTCAACAGGGTCAATTATTAGAATTGGTGATGATTTTTTTGATGGAAAATCAGGTATAAAGCGCGAAAACATATCCAAAGAAAATGCAATTTCCATTGCAAATTCAGCACTAAAAAAGGCGCAAATTTTTTCATCTGCCGAGTTAGTGGGTAAAGAAAGCGTTGAATATAAGGGTGAAATTCCCGCATGGAAAGTCAATTATGAAAATGGCTTAAGTGTTTATATTGGCGCAAAAAGTGGGGAAATAATCACGCGGCGCACCAATCTTTGGCGCTTTTATGATACTTTATGGTCGCTTCATATTATGGATTGGAAAAATCATGAGAGTTTCAACCATAATTTTATTCGTATTGTAGCAGGGCTTGCATTTTTAACTGTGATTTTTGGAATTGCACTTATTCCTTATCGCGTAAAATTTCGCAGAAAATGAACCATATTTCCTTTTAATCGTATAAATAAAAAGGAAATAAAATGGCAAAATATCTTATAATTGGTGCAAGCTCCGGCATTGGGCAAGAAGTTGTAAAAATGCTTTCTGATTGGGGGCATGAATGTATAAAGACGGCGCGTGATAATTCAAAAATTACGCCCGATATTATTCTTGATGCCACAGATTTTGACGCCGTTGAAAAGGCATTTATGGATTTTGGCCCATTTGATGGTGCGGTAAATTGTGCGGGTTCTTTGTTTTTAAAACCTGCCCATCTTACAAGTCATAATGGGTTCATGGAAACCATTAATGCCTCTTTGACGACAGCTTTTGCATTGGTTCGCGCTGCAGGAAAGCACATACGCGATGGCGGTTCGGTGGTTTTAATTTCATCGGCGGCGGCAATGGAAGGGCTTGCAAACCATGAAGCAATTGCGGCGGCAAAGGCGGGTGTGATTGGGCTTATGCGATCTGCGGCGGCAACATATGCGGGGCAGAATTTACGCTTTAATGCAATTGCCCCTGGGCTAGTTGAAACATCGCTTACAAAATCACTTACCCAAAGTGAAAGCGCAAAAAAATTCTCCCAAGATATGCATGCATTGGGGCGATTGGGCAAGGCACAAGATATTGCACGCGCAATTTGCTTCTTGCTTGATAAGGATAATGATTGGATAACGGGGCAGGTTTTGGCGGTTGATGGCGGCCTGTCACGGGTTAGGCCAAAGCCGCGTGCCTAAATCACATAAGTTTCAATTTCAAAATCTTTTAATTCATCAAGATATTCACTTAAACTTACAAGGCCAACACATGGCATTGCACCTATTTGTTTGAATTGCTTTTTATAAAGTTTTTTTGCCAAAACAATTGCAGGTATTGTCGGAATTTGTGGGCCATCGCCATTTTTGGCAATTATAAAACATTTTTTGTTTAAGGCTTCATCATTTTTGCCAATGCCGTGAATATCCATAAACATTCCGCCATCATTTGAACCCATAAAATTGAACCAGTCGGCGGCCTTTAACATTAAAGCTGCTTGATTTTCCAAATTTAAACGCACGCCCCAGCGCACCAAATATGATAATGCCCATAGGCCTAAATGAAGAAAATTAAGCTCAAGCCCTGCACTAAATTGAATGTTTTTTATGCCATATTTTGGGGGTAATAAATCAAGGTCAGGGATATCGCAATTTGCCATTGGACGAAAGCCAATATCTTCAAATTTTTGCCAATAAATATCCTGCCAACCATAGGCTTTATCATGGCCTGCGAATGGTTTTAATGGCTTGCCTGCGTATGATAAAATGCCCATTGTTGTGGCAAGGCCGCGCTCTGCTTTTTGCCCAGGGGAGATGCCGAATTTAAGGCTTTCAATGCTTTGAAATTCATCTTTAAATTCTTCCAAAACCGCAGAAGATAGGCCAGGAACCGTGCTTGCGCCGCTTATGATTGATACTTTATTTTCGCGCGCTTTTTTGTCTAATGATGCAATATTAACAACAAAATCGCGCCCATCGGCAAGGTCAATATAATTCACGCCATTCTCAATCGCAATTTGCGCAATCCTATAATCCTTGGCCTGAAATGGGCCGCAATTATTTATAAGAATTTTGGCTTTTTTTGATTTTAAATATGCATCCAAATCTGTTTCGGCATCAAAAATTGCAATTTCAAAAAGGCTTTTATCAAAATCATTTTCAAGTGATTTAACAAATTCATTGGCCTTTTTTTCATTGCGGCCATTAATAATAATTGGAATATTCGCCTTTAATAGTGCGCTTGCGATGCGCTTGCCAAAATTACCATAAGCACCAAGAATAAGGATTTTAGACATTTTGTATCATCCTAAATCGCCCCGAATATTCATATAATTTGCCAAAAATTGGGTGGGTGATGTCCATATACATTTCAAATTCATCATCATTAATTGCAATTTCATAAGCATTGGCGCGCCCAAATAAAAATTCCAAAGGTGCGCGAATTATTTTGCCAAAAATTTTCAAATAATAGGCTTCATGGTTTAAAATCACGCGCCCATTTTTATATTCAAATTGGGCACCCCAACCAAGGCCAGATTTAGTCCATTCAATAACTTTGCTGCCGCCCATTGGTATCATACTTGAAGTAAAAATTTGTGGTTTTTGATTGAAATAAAACAATCTATCATAGGTGAAACTATTATCATTGGGGTTGGATTTGAAATTTACTTCAACCCTTATATTTTCCCCCGTTCTTGCAATTAATGTGTTGGTCAATGCCAAAAATGGTGCGCCAATTTTCATCAAAGGCGATAAATAAACAAGCATTATTCCTTCGCATTTTGTTATTTCATCACAAAAGCCATGATTTTGATAATGCTTTTTAAAAACAATGGGAAGATTATCATAATCATCAAAAATATCGGCAAAAATTGGCCTATTCATTTAGGTTTCCAATTCTTTTTTTACCGCGAATAAAAAGCAATGAATCACGTATGAACCTTGCAATTGGATAGAAAATTACCGCCAAATTTTGGTTTTGGAATAATAGATTATTCAAGAAATTTGTTAGGTTTTTGGGCGTGGAAATTTGCGCAATTTTGCTTGCTGCGTCTTTACCAAAATAAAATTGACCATCCAAAATTAAAACTGCACCCTTATCAAGATTAAGCCCGCGATTTTTTATTTCTTGCATGATTTTGGGGGGCGAATTTTCACGCGCATTTATGATTTTAAGTTTTGGATATTCTTTTCTAAGCGAAATTGCGCCTGCAAAATTTGCGCATAATGGACATTCGCCATCATAAATATAAAAGCATTCGCCATTTTGCATTGATTTAAAATTTCGCTATTAAAAAATATGGAATATCAACTGATAAAACTCATTCATATTATAAGCGCCACAATTCTTTTTGGAACAGGTATCGGCAGCGCATTTTATATGTTTATGGCCAATCGCAAAAAAGATATTCATGCAATGGCCTTTGTGGTCAAAACTGTGGTAATCGCCGATTGGATTTTCACAAGCCCTGCAATTGTCATTCAGCTTTTAAGTGGTCTTTATATGGTCCATTTGGCGGGTTATGATTTATCATGGACATGGCTTAAATGGGGTTTAATTCTTTATTTTTTTGCAGGTATTTGCTGGCTTCCCGTTGTTTATTTTCAAATTCGCATGGAAAAAATGCTTGATAAGGCCGTAAAAGAAAAGGCGCCGCTACCTGATTTATATTGGCGCTTTGATTTTTGGTGGATAATGCTGGGAAGTTTGGCCTTCCCAGCAGTAATGGTGATTTTTTATCTAATGGTTATGAAACCAACTTAATTCGGGCATTTAGTTTTTGATTTACCAAGTGCACCACCAAGTGCAGAACCAAGGCCGCCACCAAAAGCACCGCCAATTGTTTTACCGACACTGGCATTTTTGGATTTTTCTTTTTCGCATTCAAGTTTTGCTTTTTCTTCTGGTGTCATGCTTGGCGCATTGGTTTCACCACGCATTGCATCGCCCATTGAAGGCATTCCAACCATTAAATGATCAACACTCTTATTCCTAAAACGTGCCGACCATTCTTGAACCCATGTTACTCTTGGGTCTGATGGTCTTGCAGGATATATAATTGTTGTTTCATCACCATAGCCAATACCATTTACCATAACCATTTGCATATTCGCAAAAATGCCAGATGGTATGTCGCATTTGGTTTGGCTTGGCGGCAAGATTGCCTTTTCAGATAAGAATTGTGAAAGTTTTGAAGGGCTAAGATAATTCATCAATCCGCTGCCCATATCAGGCACGTCGGATGCCGACCACATAACCATTTCACCATCTTTAAAACCAATGGCATTAAAATAATAGGCTTTGGCATTGTTTAAAGCGTTCCATTTTAAACTTATAATGCCCGATTTATCGCCAGATGATGAAAGACCTAAATCGCCCATAAAATTTTGGCTATCATTAATCGCAAATGCCAAAGTTGCAGGTAAATTCGCCCCTGTTACTGAATGATTGCCTAACATATTAGCGCCACCGCCAATATTTCTTTTATCTTTCAAATTGGGCCATTTTGATGCGCCTTCTGCATAGGATTGGTTTTGGTTTGGGTCATTTCTACTTTTCATGCCAAGGGCAGTATCGGTCATAACACCATTTTTAATCTGAAAGACTTTTGGTGGCGCTTTCGCCTTTGCGCCGCAGCCCCAATAAAAGCTCATTTTAAAATCTTTAAGTTTGTAATCGGGGGGGATTTGTGTGTCTTGCCCATATTCACTTTTGCTTGTTTGTTTTTGATTGGTTATTGGTAAAAGGCTTATTGATTTACTCAATCCCATATTATTTGGAATATTTTGTGTGGCATTAATTTGGTTTGGAAAATCCTTATTTAAAACCGCAATATCGGCATGTTTTCCCGCCATTCCATCATAAGCATTGCCCCATGCATTATTATCGCCTGATTTCATAAAGGGAATATTTGCCATTGCGCCAAAAAAACCCTTGCCGCCATTTGATGCATCAAGCCAATAATAAGTTTTGGGTGCAATAACTTTTTGCCCTGCTTGTGCAATTGCCGGAATGTTTTGTGATACTATAAAAGAGCAAGAAATAAGCCCTAAACTAAGCAATAGTTTTTTATATGAAAACTTACCCATAATAACCCCCACTTTTTATACAAGAATAAGCGCAAATCAGCAGGAAATCAAAGCAAAAATGGGCTTTTTAGAAATTATTTTGGGCTTGGGATAAATAATTTATCATAATCCTTGGCTGCACGTGAATTAACCTCTTCACATGGGCGAAATTCAAGTGATTTTTTAAGACAAATTCTTACCTCTGCCATCATATTATCATTATGAATGATCGCTATTCCATTGCGGTCAAGGCCAGGGTTTGATTTTACAAATTCCTGTTCAATAAGGGCGGTGGTTGGTCGGTCTTGATAATTAAAATTTGGGATATTTATTTTTTCACGCGCTTTTCGAAGTGTTTGAAAATATTGCTTTGGCTCAAGCCCGCTACAAGTTCCATGTCTTTCCCATTCAAGCCTTACAAGGCGTGTTGAAGGCATAATATCAAGCATTTGCATTGCAAGGCCATTATCGGGCGTACTTTTATTTGAAGGGCAAGACCGTGGATAACCATGTTCAAATTGCGGCCATAGGCCATGAACTACAAAGCCTTTTTTAGAGCCTGATTTACATTGTTCTTCTGATTGCGAAAGTTTTTTATGCTTTATACAAAATGTTGGCGACCACGAAAGCGACAAAACATAAAAGTCAAAATCACCTTTTTCTTCGTCATAATAATTAGAATTTTTATAATTTTGATTTTGTGGCTTTATATCAATATTTTTTTCAGTTTTAAAATTAGTTGAATTATATTTTGCCATAGCAAAAGCGCCAATAATTGCCCCAGCAAAAAGAATTAATCCCGTTTGAACAAATTTTGACCCTAATAATTTCATAATGTATTTTTCACTTTCAATGTTTTGTTATAATACCTAAACAAGCAATAGGAAATATTTCAATATGTATGGTCAATTTAAAATTAGCACTGGTCTTGCGCGTAAATTTCCGATGCCGGAAAGCTTGAAAGAGCGTGCAATTGCGCTTATTTTAATCGGTATTGCTTTTTTTAGTGCCGCAATGTTTGACCCGTTTCGTGATTTTATTTCATCAGTGAATGGCAAAACCGCCGAAGCAACATTTCTTAAATCTGAACAATATCTTGGCACAGGGCCAAAGCGAAATATTGGCATTTATCTTTATGAAGATGACCAGACAAGCAAATTCATAATCAAAGGAAAAAAAATATATTCAAACCCTGATTTAATCCCACATAATGCAAAAGTTGCATGGCCTTTGGGTAGCCCACAAAAAGCACGAATCTTGGGCGAATATAATTTATTACCACATTTGATAACTGGCGCTTTGGGCATATTGATTGTGATTTTTGGTTTTTATTTGCGCATAATTTCAAAAAAAGAAGAAAATTAATGAATTATCGCCATTCATATCACGCCGGCAATTTTGCCGATTGTTTAAAGCATTTGGTTTTGGTTCAATTAATCAAATTAATGCAAAAAAAGGATAAAGGCTTTATGGTTCTTGATGCATTTTCAGGAACTGGAATCTATGATTTACATGCCGAATTTGCGGGAAGAAGCCCTGAATATATTGATGGTATTGTGAAAATTTGGGATTATGCGGATAAAAATTCAAATACAAAACCTGCAATTATTGATTATATTGAAGCACTAAAATTAGTGAATGAAAGTCAGCGTTATTATGCAGGTTCACCATTCTTAATTTCAAAATTATTGCGCCCCCAAGATAGGGCTTTTTTTATTGAACTTCATAAAATTGATGTTCAAACCCTTGCTGATAATATTTCTGATTTCAAATATGAATGTGAATGCAAATCACTTAATGTTGAGCATAATGATGGCTATCAATCTGTAAAAGCAAAATTGCCGCCCGTTGAAAAGCGTGGTTTGATTTTTATCGACCCACCATTTGAAAAGCCCGATGAATTTAGAAATATGATAAATTCACTAAAAGAAGGGCTTAAAAGGTTTGAAACTGGGGTTTTTGCCTATTGGTATGCTGATAAAAATGCCACAGAAACAAAGGATTTTCTAAAAAAAGTAAAAAATCTTGGAAAAAAATATTTGAATGTTTCAATGCAAATACAAAATAAAAATGAAATCAAAGGTTTAGTTAGCTCTGGCCTCGTTATAATTAACCCGCCTTATGGTTTAAATGAAGCATTAAAGGACACAATGGGGCAATTAACTACAATACTTGGTAAAAATCATGGGGCAAAATATACTTTAGAGGCCTTCGAAAACATTTAGGGTAGTTGCTTTTATTCAAAGGGTTTGTCATAAGTTGTGCGCCTACTATTTCGTTTTCAATTTTAGTAAAGGATGGTGAAGTTACGCAATGATTTGATCCAAGGTCAAAACCAACGGTTAAAGCTAGGCGTGATAAGTAGGTTTTAGGTTTGTAATTGGCATTTATGTTGATTATATTTATTGCGAATGGCTAAAACTGTGACTTTGATTACAGTATTTGGGGAAGTTAATGCGTTTCGACGACGATGAAGATGATGATTTTGATTCAGCAAAGAAGAAAAAAGGTCATAAAAGAGGAAGTAAAGAAGAGTTTATAGATCCTTCATTTGTTCCACCTCCTGCTTTTGGCGGCGGTGGTTTTAATGATAGACCACGTGGCGGTTTTGGTGACAGACCACCGCGTCAAGATTTTGGTGATAGACCACCGCGCCGTGACTTTGGTGATAGACCACAATTTGGTGATAGACCGCCGCGTCAGGATTTTGGTGACCGTCCTCCTCGTCGTGATTTTGGTGACAGACCGCCGCGCCGTGACTTTGGTGATAGACCACCACGTCAGGATTTTGGTGATCGTCCTCCTCGTCGTGATTTTGGTGACAGACCACCGCGCCGTGATTTCGGCGATAGACCACCACGCCAAGAACAGAATTATGACAATTTGCCAACAATAAATGGTGTTGTGAAATTCTATAATGGTGAACGTGGCTTTGGTTTCGTATCTCCAGAAGGTGGTGGCGCAGATGTGTTTGTTCACGTTTCTGCGGTTCAACGCGCTGGCCTTGAGGTTTTGGAACCAAATCAAAAAATCACATTCCAAATGCTTCCTGATAAATTTGGCAAAGGTCCGAAAGCGATTAATATCGCACTTATCAAAGAAGAAGAATAGATTTTATAAAATCTAGGTTCTGTTGAAAAATGTATTTTTATACGTCGAAAATGGTATATTTTGAGAACCGAAGTGCAGCATATTTAGGTATGTGAGCATCGGAAGCGCAAAAATATGCCATTTGCAGGCTGTAAAAATCATTTGCCAACTGAACCCAAATAATGCGGCTCCCAAGATTTGGGGGCCGTTTTATTTTGTGATTAATTTATAGCCAGAAGAGCTTATTGTGATTTTGGGTACTTTTTTTGTTTCTTCAAATTTCGAATAAATCGGTGCTAATTGCTTTAATGTATTATAATTTGGTTTTTTTTGCGCCGTAAACATATTAAAACCATTAAGTGCAAATGGTAAAACTTGAATTTGAATTGCGTTTTGACCTTTGCTTATTGATTTATATAAAATCGCAAACATTTCATCCATATCAGGGTCAGTAAGGCCAATATTAGGGGCAGGGGCACAACGCGGGGCAAGTATAATATGCCCGCTTTGTTTCTGTGCCACATTATAGGCATTAGGGTAAGAAGTTGCCACGCTAAAACTATTTCTTTGGCCTTGAACAAGGCTTTGGGCATTAATAAAATAAATTCCACTTGGAATATTTGCCGTATTTGCGCCGCATATTTTATATTGCCTTAAATATTTATATTTCCCATTTTTCGCCTGCGCCCAGATTTCAAGTGTAGATTTATCTTTGAAGATACGCATAAAAATAGGCGCACCGAATTTTACCCCATCATCGGCAAATGCAAATTCAAGGCGTCCCGAATTGCGTGAAATTGCATCACGCCCAATTTTGCCAACGTCTATATAATTTTGGGCTACAGAAAAATTTGGAACACAAAATGAAATCAATATTGCAATTGAAAATTTGATGAAATTGTTTTTTTGCTTAATTTTTTTCATTTTATTCATCGGTCAAATTATTCATCGGTCAAAATGCGTGGAAGTTTGAAAACAACATCTTCGCGTGAAACTTCTAATTCTTCCATAATAACATCAAAGCGTTTTTTACATGCTTCGATAACTTCTAATACCAAATCTTCTGGCGCGCTTGCACCTGCTGTAAGGGCAAGGGTTTCAACATTGTCAAACCATTCCCAATCAATTGCGCTTGCGTCATCAATAAGGTGGGAATTTTGCAAACCCGCTTTTTCGCCAACCTCTTTTAGGCGTAAAGAGTTTGACGAATTTTTAGAACCTATAACCAATAATAAATCCGCGCTCTGGCT
Organism: Pseudomonadota bacterium; assembly: GCA_020161405.1. Classification (GTDB taxonomy): domain Bacteria; phylum Pseudomonadota; class Alphaproteobacteria; order Caulobacterales; family Aquidulcibacteraceae; genus Pseudaquidulcibacter. The sequence continues at coordinate 216,019 of JAIUOD010000002.1, forward strand.
TAGTTTTTTAACCGCATCTTGGCGATTAGTTGTGGCATAGCAAATGTCTTCTTTATGTGGTTTGGCAATATTTGGGAAACGCGCTTCAAGTATTTTTACAATTTCAATTGTATCATCAACCGATAGCGTAGTTTGCGTTACAAAAGCCAATGAATTTGGGCTTTTAGGCACAAAGGTTTTAGCTTCTTCAACATCTTGAACAAGGGAAACCGCGCCCTCTGGCAATTGTCCCATTGTGCCAATAACCTCTGGATGACCTGCATGGCCTATAAGAATAATTTCATGGCCCTCTTGATAATGACGCTCTGCGCCAACGTGCACTTTGGAAACGAGCGGGCAGGTGGCGTCAACATAAATCATATTACGCGCTTTGGCAGAATTTGGAACCGACTTTGGAACGCCATGCGCCGAAAAAATAATCGGCCTATCATCGGGGCATTCGTCAACTTCTTTTACAAAAATTGCACCAAGTTTTTTTAAACGCTCAACAACATGCTTATTGTGAACAATTTCATGGCGCACATAAACTGGCGCACCCCATTTTATAAGTGCCTGTTCAACAATATGAATTGCCCGATCGACACCTGCGCAAAAGCCACGTGGACTTGCCAAAAGGATTTTAAGTGTTTTCATTGCTATTATTTAATCCTCTAATTGTAACCACCGCTTGAGATTGTTTCAACTTGGCCTTAAAGCTATTTTTGAAAAAATCCAATATGGGTTAAAATGCGGCTTTTCAAGATTGAATTTGGTATAAATATGCGTTCTTTAAGTGTTTCTGTTTTAGTTTTATCGGCTCTTGGGCTTTCGGCATGTGCATCTTTCCATAAAAAGCCACCGCCACCACCCCCAGTAGAATCAGAAGAAGCTGCCCCACCAAAAGCTGAAACCCCAAATGATGGTGTTGAAAGAATTGAAAATAATACAATTGCACCGCCAAAGAAAAAAGGTTTCTTTTCAAGATTAAGCAAGGCATTGGGTGAAGATAATCAAACTCCTAATGTTGGCCCATGTCCTGCGGTGCGTATTCTTTATGATACATCACGCTTTGTTGAAGTTGATGGTGATAATAAGTTTGATAATGTTGGCTATACTGGCGAAATGCAAAATGTGAAATCAACCTGCCGTTATGTTGGCGATGACCCAATTGAGATGAGCCTTGCAATCGACATGGCGCTAGGCAAAGGTCCAAAGGCAGTGGGTGAGTATAAAGATGTTAAATATTTTATTTCCGTCACCCGAAAAGATATCGCGCCAATTGAAACCAAAACTTATGCTGGCCGCGTTTATTTTGCCAAAGGTGAAGATAGAACAAGATTTTTAACTCCTGTTTCAATCATCACAATTCCGCGCAAAAACAAAGAAGTTTCAGGCGCGAATTTTGAAATTCTTGTTGGGTTTGATTTAACCGAAAAGCAATTGCAATTTAATCGCGATGGTATTCGCTTTAAAATTGATGCCGGTACAAAAAAATAAAATTTCTTAATTAGTGAAATGAACATCGTGAATAGTAATTTATCCAAACGCCTAGGCGAAGAAATAGGCGCAATTTTTCAACAACTTGGTTTTGAGCCTGAGTTTGGGCAAGTTGTGCGCGCCACCAAACCTGAATTTGGTGATTTTCAATGTAATGGTGCTTTGGCCTGCGCTAAGAAAAATGGCAAAAATCCGCGCGAATTGGCAAGTGAAATTGGAATATTGCTTGCCAATAATCCAATTCTTACAAAAGTTGAGGTTGCAGGCCCTGGTTTTTTAAACCTATTTCTATCCGATACCGCTATTTCAAATCGCGCCAATGAAATCGCACAAGATGAACGTAAGGGCGCGCGATTAGTTGAAAATCCGCTTAAAGTGATTGTTGATTATGCGGGGCCAAATGTTGCCAAATCAATGCATGTTGGGCATTTGCGCGCAACCATTATTGGCGATAGTTTAAAACGTCTTTTCCGTTTTCGCGGTGATCAAGTTTGGGGTGATGCCCATTTTGGTGATTGGGGTTTTCAAATGGGGCTACTTATTGCCACATTGTCAATCGAACACCCTGATTTACCATATTTTGATGAAAATTTTGACGGCGAATATCCAAAAGAATCACCTGTAACTTTGGCAGATTTGGAAAGAATTTATCCAGAAGCCGCAAGCCGTGCCAAAACCGATGAAAATTACCGCAATATTGCCCGCCGCGCGACCGCAGAATTGCAAAATGGTCGCAAAGGTTATCGCGCTTTATGGCAACATTTTGTGAATGTTTCGCGCGAAGCACTAAAGCGTGAATTTAGCGCATTGGGCGTTGAATTTGACCTTTGGCTTGGTGAATCGGATGCTGACAAATTCATTCCTGATATGATTGAAGATTTGGAACACAAAAAACTCCTTGTTGAAGATCAAGGTGCAAAAGTTGTGTTTGTGCATGATAAAATGGTTCCTGCCAAAGATGGCGGGGAGCGTCCAAATGTTCCGCCTTTATTGGTGGTTTCATCTGAAGGTTCCGCAATGTATGGCACAACCGATTTGGCAACTATTGTGCAGCGTAAAAAAGAATATGACGCAGACCTAGTTTTATATTGTGTTGACCAACGTCAAGGTGAACATTTTGAATCTGTGTTCCGTGCGTCTGATTTGGCGGGTTATTTGCGCCGTGACCAATTAGAACATATTGGCTTTGGCACAATGAATGGCAATGACGGCAAACCGTTTAAAACACGCGAAGGCGGGGTTTTAAAGCTGCACGATTTAATTCAAATGGTTCGTGAAAAAGCCGCCGTAAAACTTAATGAAGCAGGTGTTGCAACCGATTTGCCAGAAGAAGAACGCGCCCAAATTGGCGATATGGTTGGTATGGCGGCACTAAAATTTGCCGATTTGCAAAATTTCCGTGGCACTTCTTATGTTTTTGACTTGGATAAGTTCCTATCATTCGAAGGCAAAACAGGCCCTTATCTGCTTTATGCCTGTGTTCGTATCAAAGCGATTTTGCGTAAAGCTGATGAGCAGGGTGTTAAAACTGGCAAAATTGAAATCCAAGAAATGCAAGAGCGTGATTTGGTTCTAATCCTTGATGGTTTTGAAAATGCCCTAAATGGCGCATATGAAAAGCGTGCCCCGCATATTTTGGCTGATCATGCCTATGCTTTGGCGGGTGCATTTAGTTCTTTTTATGCCAATTGCCCGATTATGTCCTCAACAGGCGAAACCCGCGAAAGCCGCCTTGCATTGGCAAAAACGACTTTGGGGCAATTGGAAATTGCGTTGGATTTATTAGGGATTAAAGCGCCAGAGAGAATGTAAATTTTAAATTATTCCCATTTAAAAACTGCATCAATTGTTAACCCAAAAACATCGGCAATTTTGAACGCAGTTTCTAATGATGGCGAATATTTATTGGCCTCTATTGCCGCGATTGTTTGGCGTGTAAGGCCAAGTCGTAGGCCTAGTTCGGCTTGGCTCATTTCATTGGCAGCAAAACGAAGCGCCCTAATATTATTGTTTATAGTTTTTTTCACGATGATTGACGTTTATAGCTTATTATAGTTGAAGAATTACGTGTTATTTCTGCGATGCAAACTGCTAATATTGTGCAATTTACAATTTTCCATTTGCTTTCTGTAAATGGCAAAACGCCACCAACAAATAACATTGCATAAATCAAAACGCTATATGAAATTTTGGTTGCCTTTGCTTCTATTATAATGTCACGTTCATCAGTAGCTAATCTATCGGCTTTTTCATTTGTTTTCATTAGCCAAAAATGACCAATTCCAACAATTATTGCGTTTAATATGCCCAAAATTGCCAATGGTTTGAATTGATCCAAAAAATTCCACATGTAAAAAGCGGGGTTCATAATCAAAAACACGAAATACGTGCCAAAACAACCAACCATGCCAATCAAATATAGCCATGCTATTTTTTCTTTATATGCCATTTTATACCCTCTTAATTAATTCCTATTTATGCGCTTATCGCGCATTAGCATGTTAAACATATTTAACATAGAGTCAAATTTTATTAACATATAGATTTAAGATTTAATTTTTTTGCGAAAATCATCTGGTGCGATAAAAAATAAACGGCCCGTATTAATTGCACAAAATAAGGGTATGACAATTGAAAGACTTGCCATTTTTCTTAAATCCCAATAAATGCAACCCATAAATTGGAGAAAGAAAATGCACGACCTACGCGCCTTAAGAGAAAACCCAGCATATTATGATAAAGCATGGGCGCGTCGTGGCTTGTCCGCACAGAGCCCGCGCATTTTAGAAATTGATGCCGAACTTCGCGCCATAAAACATTCACGCATGGAAGCTGAAGCTCTAAGAAATTCTGCTTCAAAAGCCATTGGCGCAGCCAAAGCACAAAAAAATGAAGAAGAAGCCGCGCGCTTAATGGCAGAAGTTGCCAAAGCAAAAGAAGTTATGGAAACCGCGGCCTTAACCGAAGGCCATCTTCAAGCACAGATTGATGAAATATTGCAAACCCTTCCAAACCTTCCTGCCGACGATGTTCCAGAAGGTGCGGATGAAAATGATAATGTTGAAATCCTAACTTGGGGCACACCGCGCAAATTTGATTTCACACCAAAAGATCACGCCGAACTTGGGGCAGGTGTTACAGAAAACGGCTTTAAAGGCATGGATTTTGAAACCGCCGCCCGTATTTCAGGCGCACGCTTTGTTCTATTGCGCGGTCAAATCGCACGTTTAGAGCGTGCGATTGGTCAATTTATGCTTGATACACATACCGAAAAGAACGGCTATACAGAGGCAAGTGGGCCAGTTTTGGTGCGTGATAGTGCCATGTTTGGTACGGGGCAATTGCCAAAATTTGAAGAAGATTTGTTTAAAACTACCGATGGGCGATATTTAATTCCCACTGCGGAAGTTTCAATGACCAATTCGGTTTTGGGCGATATTGTCGATGAAGAACAATTACCAATCCGCCTTACGTCTCTAAGTCCATGCTTTCGTTCAGAAGCAGGTAGCGCAGGTAAAGATACCGCAGGCATGATACGCCAACACCAATTTTGGAAAGTTGAATTGGTTTCAATCTGTGCGCCAGAAACCAGCAATGAAGAACACGAACGTATGACCGCATCTGCTGAAAGTATTTTGCAGGCGCTTGAATTGCCCTATCGCAAAATCATTCTTTGCACAGGTGATATGGGCTTTGGTGCACGCAAAACTTATGACATTGAAGTTTGGGTTCCTGCACAGGATAAATATCGCGAAATCTCAAGCTGTTCAAACTGCGGTGATTTCCAAGCCCGTAGAATGAATACACGCACCCGCAAAAAAGGCGATAAAGAAACCCGCTTTGTGCATACATTAAACGGCTCTGGCCTCGCGGTTGGGCGCACTTTGGTTGCCATTTTGGAGAATTACCAAAATGAAGACGGCAGCGTTACCGTGCCAAATGTATTGCGCAAATATATGGGCGGTTTGGAGAAGATTGGGTAGTTACTGCTTCCGCCTTGCTATTTAGATTAATCTAAACGGATTATGCTGCAATATTTTGCGATTGGGCTTCATTGCCATTTCCGAATTCTTGGACCACGGCCTTAAGGGCGTTCAGGCATTCTTCATCAATGGCATTGTGAACGCTTTGGTCCATTATCTCAAAGGCTTTGGCGGTTGACATTGCCTTGCGATAAGGGCGGTCTGCGGTTAGGGCATCAAAGAAATCGGCAACACTTATTATGCGGGTTTCAATTGGAATATCCGCACCTGCCAATTTATGGGGATAGCCCGTGCCATCAAGGCGTTCGTGATGCGCCCCTGCGATAAGGGCAAGTGATGAGAATGCGCCAATTCGTTCGAGGATTTGTTCAGTATAAAGGGCGTGAGCGCGCATAAGTACCCATTCTTCATCGGTTAATTTCCCATCCTTATCGAGCAAGGCATTGGAAACCCCCAATTTGCCAATATCATGCAATAATGCCCCGCGCTTTAGCCAGCGCCGTGATGGCAAATCAAAGCCCATTTGTTTGGCAATCATATCAACATAAAAGGCAACGCGCGAAGAATGCCCTGCGGTATATGGGCTTTTACTATCTACAATTTGCCCAAAGGCCGATGCAATATCGTCCAAGAAATCATCATCAATATCAATTTCTTCAAGCGCAGGTTCAAGCGAATAGACGTATTTTTCAATATCAGGGCTTGATAATTTTTCCCAAAATTCGCCATTTTTCGCGACTTCATCAAAAACCGAACATAATTGTGGATCAAACCAAATGTCACAGCGTTTTTTTACTTCTTCAATGGCATTTTCAGGATTTTTTGAAGTTGTAAAAACGTCAATAACTTGGGCCATTAATGCAATGCGCGAATAGATTGATATTTCATCACCCTTAAGGCCTTGGGGTTGGCCTTTGCCATTCCAATGTTCATCCAATTCATAAATTCCACGCGCCACAGCATCATTAAAGCGTAAGCTTTGCGCAATCTGTGCACCGCGATTGCAGCGCGTATTGATTAATTCCTTCGAGATTTCCGAGCCGTTTTTCATAATATTGAAAACCGCCTTAAATCTTTGCGCCAAATCGGCATTTAGGCCGGTGTGCGACATAACGAAATTCAAAACACTTGGAAGGCTTGGTTCTACTTCTTTGAAATCATGCTTAAAGCTTAAATCATCGGTCAAATATAATTGGCAAATTCGCGCTGCATTTGATGAACAGCCAAGATCTTTCAAAAGCAAAACGTAAAATAATTCCCATAATTGGGTTGGTGAAAGCCCATATTTTTCACCAATATTCATGCCAATATAGCAGCATCTTACACAATGCCCAGGTGGTTGACCTTCGGTCATATCAAGCGCATAGGATAGCGAACTCATAAGTTCTGAAAGTTTTAGTTTTCTATTCAGTTGAAAATTATGTGCCTGCCGCATTTATCACCTCTTGGTGAAAGCTAACAAAGCAAGATTAAATTTTCATTGCCTTGGCTGTTAATCTATGGTCGCCAAGACATTTTTTATGGTTTCGAATAATTGCGCGATATGTTCTTCCTCGATTATCAAAGGCGGGGAAAGGGCTATAATGTCGCCTGTTACGCGCACCAATACGCCTTGTTCATAACATTTCACAAAGGCTTCATAGCCGCGCGCACCGATTGCACCCTCACGCGCGGCAAGTTCTATACCGGCGATAAGGCCGATATTGCGAACATCAATCACGTGTTTTGTGCCATTCAAACTATGTGCGGCTTTTTCCCAGATTGGGGAGATGGTGGCGGCGCGATTAAACAGGCCTTCACGTTCCATAATATCCATCGTCGCCAAACCCGCCGCACAGGCTGCAGGATGGCCAGAGCAGGTGTAGCCGTGAAATAACTCGATTAATTGCTCTGGGCCTTTCATAAAGGCATCATGCACTTTATCATGTGCAAATACTGCGCCCATAGGCAAATAGCCATTGTTAATGCCTTTGGCAGTGGTGAAAATATCGGGCTGAACGCCAAAAAACTGGCTGGCAAATGGCGTGCCGATACGCCCATAACCTGTGATAACTTCATCAAAAATAAGCAAGCAGCCAACACGGTCACACGCGGCGCGTAATTCCTCTAAATAGCCTTTTGGCGGAACTAAAACACCCGTTGACCCTGCAACAGGTTCAACAATTACTGCGGCAATGGTTTCAGGGCCGTGAAGGGCGGCAATTCTGTCAAGCTCTTTGGCAAGGTCTTTGCCATGTTCGGGTTGCCCCTTGGCAAAGGCATTTTCGGGCAAATGTGTGTGCGGTAAATGGTCAACATATGGTAGCGTCTGGAAAACGCGGCGATTATTTACAAGGCCGCCAACCGAAATGCCGCCAAAATTCACGCCATGATACGCCCGTTCGCGCCCAATTAATCTTACGCGTCGCCCATCGCCTTTGGCTTGGTGGTATGCGAGGGCGATTTTAAGCGCGGTTTCAACTGATTCTGAACCCGAATTGGTGAAAAATACATGCCCAAAACCATCGGGCGCAATTTTGGCAAGGCGGGTGGCAAATTCAAAAGAAATTGGATGCCCCATTTGGAATGATGGCGCATAGTCCAACTGGCTCATTTGCCGCGCCACCGCATCCACAATTTCTTTACGCCCATGCCCTGCATTAACTGTCCAAAGGCCAGCTGTGCCGTCTAAAATGGTGCGATCATCATGGGATTTATAAAACATCCCATCCGCAGAAACCAAAAGCCGTGGATTTTCCTTAAATTGACGATTCGCCGTAAATGGCATCCAATAATTTTTAAGGTCAGGTGTATTGGTCATAAAAGGCCTCTTGCAGATTTGTTATAACAAAGATTGCATGAGGCGAAGTTTTTGGCAAGCCTTGAACTTAATTTAAGAAATTATTTTCGCAATGCCTTTGATTCCGTGGAAATACTTTGGAAATGCGCCGCGTTTTGGGATTATATTTTCGCTATTAATTTCATGGTCACATTTATTGCATTTTACAATTGGTTCGAATTCATTGCCGCAATCTTTGTGAACGAACTTTATTGGTGGCGGCATATCATCATAAGCCCATTTATGCCCCCAATTTGTTATGGAAATAATTATTGGAACTAATTCTTTTCCTTTTCCTGTAAGGCCATAGATTTTTACTTTTTTTGATTTTGGGTTAGGTAAAATTTCAATAATACCTTCACGCAAAAGATGCGTAAGGCGCCGTGTCAAAAGATTTCTTGAGATTTCAAGATTATCAACCAAAGCATCAAAATTATTCACGCCAACAAAAATATCGCGAATTATAAGCGGCGACCACCATTCACCAACAATTGATAAAGTTCGCGCAAATGCACAGCCAGAATTATTAAAAGATTTTTTTTCCATGGCGCTTTCTAAAGCGTTGCATAATTGAACGCAACTGATATTATAGTTCAATTATTGAATGGAAAACGCCATGTATCACTTTATTGTAAGAAAAAAAATTATAGGATTATTCAGTGACATTAATAAGGGTAATGCCACGAACATAATTAATGGTTTTGATAAGGATAATTTTATCCATACATTCGTTGCGCAAGGGGCATTGGGTGGTCGCCGTACGAAATATGATTCATTGGTGAAATGGTATGATAGATTATTCAAAATCATGCCCGATATTCATTTTAAAATTTCAAGAATTGAAATTTCGGGAATGCCTTGGAATACTATTGCATATGTTCATTGGTATGAAAGTAATTCAGGCACAGATGGTGTGCGAACCTATGCTTATGGTTATCATATTGTCAAAATTGTGTGGGGCAAAATGCGCGAATTATTGATTTGCCCAGATGCGACAATTGTTAAATCAACCCTTGATAGATTAATTGCATCGGGAAACCAATATGCAAGTCTTCCTGCAATTGCCGATATTGAGGATTAGGATTGTTTATCTAAAAACTTTTCCAACTTATCCACCAAATCGGGTAATTTCATCAAAGTCTCTGCAAGTTTTTCTAGGTGTTCTTTCGTGCGTTTTGCCATGCCTTCAGGGCCTAGTTCGCGTTTCATGAAGGCTTCGACGATTGGGGCGGCGCATTTCCAAATATCGTGATCATTGTCGATATTGCGGGTTACGCCTTCGACTTGAACCATTGTTTTTTGCAATAAAACCAATTCGGGGCGAAGTTGCATACCAAATTGTTCGGTGACGTCAAATAGTTGCAAAAGCACTTTGCCCATTGATACTTCGCTTGCCTTGCGCCCCCAAATTGGTTCGCAAACCGCGCGCATTGCAATGGCAAAATCGCCTTCATTTTGATTTTTTGGAACGTAACCTGCGGTAAAATGAACGCGTGCCGCGCCGCGATAGTCACGCTTTATAAAGCGATAAAGGATTTCGGCCAAATAGCGGCGCTCATTTTGCCCCAAACGCCCCATAATGCCAAAATCAACCACGTATGTTTTGCCATCATTGCCGATTATCAAATTACCTTCGTGTAAATCGGCATGAAAAAAACCATGTTCAAGCGCACTTATAAGGAATGAAGTGTGAATATCATGGGCAATTTTTTTTCTATCCATCCCATCAAGCGCATCAGGCGATGTAAGGCTTTTTCCGTCAATCCATGTGGTTGCCAATGTGTTTTTGGTTGAATATTTCCATTCAACTTGGGGGACAGCAATAAGGCCATTCAATTCACCAATGCTTCCGTATGCATCACATGCACCCGCTTCTTGGCGCAAATCAATTTCTTTGGATAATGCATCGCGCACAGTTTGCACCAATTCAATTGGTTTAAGGCGGCGTGACTTTGGCGAAATGAAATTGATGATTTTTGCGCCCAATGCCAATGCATCTAAATCGCGCATTATTTGCTTTTCAATATTTGGGCGCAGGATTTTTAATGCCAAATCGCGCCCATCTTTTGATTTGATTTTATAAACCTGCGCAACCGAGGCGGCGGCAATTACGGGGCCAATATCGCCAATAAATTCATGAAGTTTTGAAATATCGCCATCGCAAAATTCGCGCGCAAGAATTTCTTTGGCCTGTGCATCGGGGAAGGGGGCAACTTTATCTTTTAGGCCCGCCAAGGCTTTGGCAGGTTCAATGCCGATTATATCAACACGAGTTGATAATATCTGCCCCAATTTAATCCAAACCGCACCAAGTTTTTCAAGTGCATTGGATAATCTTTCACCGACTGCACCATCCTTTTTTGCGCCAAACCGTAAAACCCCGCCCACAAATTTTGCACTTGGCGGTAAAAGGCTTTGGAATTCGCGCGGCAAAATCGCATCATAACGCCCAAGCGTCCAAACAACATTAATAAGGCGAAAAATTCGGGATGGCATTATTTATTTTACAACCCAACCTTGATGAAGGGCAACAACGCCGCCTGTATAATTTGTGACCGAAACGCGCTTAAAGCCTGCATCTTCAACCATTTTTTTGAATGTTTCTTGGTCGGGGAATTTTGCAATTGATTCGACCAAATATTGATAAGGTGCGCCATCACCTGTTACCATTTCGCCAATTTTTGGAATGGCATTGAATGACCAATAATCATAGAATTTTTCCAAAACATCAAAAGTTGGTTTTGAAAATTCCAAAATCAAAATACGTCCACCAGTTTTCAAAACCCGATGCGCCTCTTTAAGTGCTTTTGGAATATTGGTTACATTACGAATACCAAATGAAATTACATATGCATCGGCGCTATTATCATCCATTGGAAGGCTTTCGGCATCGCAAACCATCCATTCAAGGCCGCCTTCACCGCGCTGTTCACGGCCCGCCATAATCATTTCTTGATTGATATCGGCAACAATGATTCTTGCTGGTTCGCCTCCTCGGCGCTGCATTGCTTTATCGGCAAGTGCCTTGAAACGGCGTGCTAAATCCCCTGTACCGCCTGCCATATCGATTATGGTTTCGCCAGGGCGCGGGTTAAGGCGCGCGCTTACGGCATCTTTCCAAATTCTGTGCATACCGCCCGACATAAGGTCATTCATTATGTCGTATTTTTGGGCAACAGCGTCGAAAACGCCGCGCACTTTACCCGCTTTTTCATTAACAGGAACGGTTTGAAAGCCAAAAGATGTGGTTTCTATTGTTTGGTCATTTGAATTCATAATTTATCTTAGACCCCTTAAGTATTTTTTTCCACAATTATCGGCATAATCATTCGTGAAACTCGTTTATTTCTGGAATTCTATTAAATGCAATTTTTGCGCCAACAAAATTGTGCAATTTGGTTTTGGGGCCGATAGTTATTGTATCTTTGCCATATTTGCTATTTAATTTATCAAGTGCGTTCAAAACACTCATATGTTTTTGATTCTCTTGCCCTTCTAACGACCAGCCGAACAAATCTTCTTGTGGCGTGATTTCAACAATTGATAGGCAGGTGATGGATATTTTCTTTATCCGTTTTGCCCCAAGTTCGCGCACGCATTTAATCCATAATGGTTTTAAGGCATCTAATAATTTGAAACTATCAGATGTTGCATCAAATTGCGCCAATGCCTGCGCACGACCGCCTTTGTCGCCCCTTATGGACAAATGAAGCCTTGAGCATTTGAGTAGCATTCGCCGCATTCTTGAACCGCATTTGGCAACAAGGCGGCGCGCAACATTATAAGCGTCTTTAACAGGTCGCAAAGGCCCCGCAAGAACGTGCGAATGGCTTATTGATGAGCGTGTGGTTACAAGTTCAGGTGGATCAATGCCATGTAAAGAATAATAAAAATTCTCACCAACAATGCCGCCCCATAATTTTCGCATCCTACTTGGGCTTTGGTGCCAAAGGGCTTTTACGTTGCAAACGCCCGCAGCCAAAAGGCGCTTTGTCATGGAATGACCAATCCCTGCAAAATCATTTATTTCTAAATCAAGTAATTTCCCCGGTAATTCATCCATACGAAGAATGGTTAATCCAAGCGGTTTTACAATATCACACGCAGTTTTTGCCAAAAGCTTTGACGGCGCAATTCCAACCGATGCAGTAAGGCATTCGCCGACATTTTCCATTATAATTTTTTGAACATTAAGGCCAATTTGGCGGGCATTTTCTTCTAATTTTTGTGGACCCATTAATATGCAGGCGAATTCATCAATCGAGCAGACATGCTCTATCGGGATTATTTTGTCGATTTGTTCGGCAATTTTGCCATGTATTTTTACGTAAACATCAGGGCGCGCTTCAACAATTGAAAGATTGGGGCATTTTTGCTTGGCCTCAAGAACCGAAGTTCCGGTCTTAATGCCAAATGCCTTTGCTTCATAACTTGCGGCAATTGCGCAAGTGTAATCGGACAGGGTTGGCACAATAATTACTGGCTTTTTGCGTAAATTTTTACGGCATTGCTGTTCGCATGATGCGAAAAAAGAATTCATATCAACATAAAGCCAACGCAATTCACCGCCATCACGCCAACGATTATCCTTGCGCGATTCAATTGCCATATTTTGTTGTAAAGCACGCCACATGAAAAGAACATAACATGAACATTTGAATGCGTAAAGGAGGTTTTTGATTCGAGCCCCTTAATATAATTCCCCTACATAAAATGCGACAATCCGTCACGCGACAGCCCGCCGCGCGACAAGCTGCCCAATTGCGCGACTGCACAAAAAAGACGAAAAGCCACCCATCGCAAACATGCCCAATTCGGCAGGGCTAACATTTTTGCCGTTTATTCTGAGGGGAATGATAATGAAAAAATTAATTCTTGCATCTGTAGCTGCATTGGCTTTAAGCGCATCTGGCGCAATGGCAGATGGTTTGGTAACTGCTAAAAAAGGCACAATCAAACTTGATGTTCGTTTGACTAATGTTGCACCAGATGAAAAAGGCGATGTATTAACTGCTGCTGGCGCTGACACTACTTTGAATGTTGCAATTGGCAATTATACCATCCCAACAATTGGTATTGAATATTATCTTACTGACAATATTTCAGTTGAAGCAATCGCAGGTGTTACACGTCACAAAATCTCTGTTCCTGGTATCAAAGCTGCATTGAATGCAACACCATCTGATGACCTTGCAAAAGTTTGGATTTTGCCACCAAATATCACAGCTAAATATCACTTCAACACAAATTCTGCATTCGTTCCTTATGTTGGTGCAGGTATCAATTATATGCTTTATTATTCAATCAAAGAACAAAGCCCATTGTCTGTTGATTTGAAAAACAAAGGCGGCTTGGCACTTCAAGCAGGTTTTGATGTGAACACAACTTCTAAATTGTCATACAATTTTGACGTTAAATATGATTTCGTAAAAACTGACGCAAAAGTTGCTGGCGGCGCTTACAAATCAAACGTAACTGTTAACCCATTGATCGTTTCTTTGGGCGTTGGCTACAAATTCTAATCCAGTCTTTGACTGTAATCTCTCCCTGATAGGCATTGTGCCTCTCACTACTATACAGCCGCATCATGGATGCGGCTGTTTTTTATTAATAGCATTGTAATTGAATTCTTGCTTTATCAAAATGGCGGTTTTTCAAATCTTCTCGTTTAATCCAAATATATATTTGGCCGCTATCACCCCATAAAATATCTGCTTTTTCATCTGTTCCTATTTGTGCCAACAAGACCCATTGGTCTGCATGTTTATTTGCACCATCTTCTTTTGCCTTTTTGTATCCTATGGAATCACCTGTGTAATAACCTTGGGAAACCACTTCACAGATAGTTTGCATATCGCCTTGTATTGGGGTGGGCCAACCGCCAATTCTATGGCATCTATAATTTGTTCCATTTTCAGATGAATAAACTTCTTCATCTTCCATCCACCAATCCCAATAGGCCTCGCCTTGGCTTTCATCAATGTTTAACGAGCAAAAATCAGGGTAATAATATGGAATTGGCGTAATGCATTGATGTTGAATAATCTTAAGCGGTTTGAATTTACAATAATTATTAAAAAATTCGTCATCAGAAGGCGGTAATTTACGCTCCAAATTTTCAGATTCAGAAAAAATAACACTTGCTCCTTGAGTATGGACATTATCATAGCCCCAAGGTTGTTCTACATTATCATAAAAAATCCATAATCGGCCAGATTTTGGAAAATCTTCATCAAGATTATTATCGATAATTTTTGCAAAATTAATTTGTGCCACAAATGATAAAGGATAGCCTGATTTAGGTCTGGCTTGATTATTATTATGGGATTCACGAAATAAATTAACTTGGTCAGATGGTATGAGTTTCATCATTTCATTGAAGGCATCTGAAATATCATGTTCCAATTCTTTATGGTAATTTTCGCTTTCTATTGATGCGCTTTTTATCGGCCATTTGATATCAATTGGTAAATCCGGAAGGCCACCGATTTTTGTTTCACCTAATGGGATTTCATCTTCGTCTACCAAATGTGTTTCAAGCCAAATGCAATTTTTTGAAACTTCTACAAGCTGTCCTATTGTTTTATTGTCTAAATTTGTAACTTTCAAAGATTGTATTAGTTGATTTTTGTTTTGAAAGCCGTATTTGTCAAAATCGCCCATTTGAATCTCCTTCATTTGTAATTGAACGAGTGAATGATGTTTTTCAAGCGCATAACATTTTGACCTTAAGTGGAATCACTTAACTTAATTCAAATGCGATTAGCAAAAGAACTTAGTAATCGTGCTAATCACAAAAAAGAGACGAATAATGCCTGAATTACCCGAAGTTGAAACCATTAAAAACGGCCTTGTTCCATTTTTGGAAGGCGCGAAAATAAAGAATGTTTCTTTATCATCTTATCGTTTGCGTTTTGAATATCCAGAAGGTTTCAAGCAATATTTGATTGGCGCAAGTTTCAATAAATTAAAACGTCGCGCCAAATATATTATTGGTGAATTGGATAATGATAATAGCGTTATTATCCATCTTGGAATGAGTGGTCGAATTACATTAATGGGCAATGGGCACAGTCTTACATTTGATGATTATGTCTATCAAACCGGTGCAAAAACCGTGCATGATCATGTTACAATTGATTTGGAAACCACAAAGGGCGAAGAGTTCAAATTAATTTATAATGACCCGCGCCGCTTTGGTCTTTGGGATTTGGTGAAAACTGATGAAATTGAGAAATCCAAACATTTTGCCCATCTTGGCCCCGAACCATTAGAAGATGATTTTGATGGCAAGGCATTATTAGAACGCATTGGTAAAAAAGCCGCGCCAATCAAACTTGCGCTTTTAAATCAGGAAATAATCGTCGGCCTTGGCAATATTTATGTTTGTGAGGCTTTGTACATGTCACACATCCACCCAGAGCGCCCTGCCAATAGTTTAAGCCAAAAAGAGGCAGATTTATTGGTGAAAAATATCAAAGAGGTATTAAATGTTGCAATTGGCGCAGGCGGCAGCACATTGAATGATTTTCGCCATGCCGATGGCAATCTTGGCGGCTTTCAAGAACGCTTCCTTGCTTATGATAGGGAAGGGGCCGATTGCCCTGATAAAAAATGCGGTGGTAAAATTGAACGCATTGTGCAAGGTGGGCGTTCAACTTTCTTTTGCCCCAAATGTCAGAAATAATATGAAAAAATTTATTTTTACTGCCTTATCAATTTTTGCAATTCCTTTTTATGCAAATGCCCAAGAAATAGACCCATCAATCAATATTCTCGATGGGGCACAAATTGTTTCAAAAAATATTCCATTACAAACCAATAAGTATTTAGGGCGTAAGGTCTTGGTTATGTTTTGGAAATATGATTGCCCGCCATGCCGTGTTGAAATGCTTGAATTTGATAAAACGCGTGCCGCACTTGGGAAAATTCCCGTGATTTTAATCATTCCAAAATTCACAAGACTTGAAAATAGCGCTTTGCAACCTGCCATTAAATCGGGCGCAACAATTGCGGTAATTGGCGCAAATTATCAGAATATAATTGGCGACCTTGGCGATGCCGAAGGCGGTGTTCCCTATAGTGTTTTATTCAACGAAAAAGGCAAAGCCTGCATCGCCAATCTTGGCCCAACTAATGCAAAGATCGTGAAAGATATGCTGCGCCAATGCGATTAATAGTGAGATTAATCTAGCAAATAGGCGATTGTGAAATTTCGGTGGCAATTGTTACTTTATCGTCGATTTTTTCGATAAACATTTGAATTTTGCCAATTTCACCCGAAAATTCACAAAAAATCAAAGGCCTATCGACCCGTACGGCTTTATTTATGATCACAAGGCCAAATTCAACACAAAACCGTTCCAAAGCGATATTCATATCGTCAAAAGTTTTGCGTGTTTGGGAATCAAGTATTTTCGAGCCTTCAGACATGGCTTTCCCTTGCGTTAGTTTCTGATTAGAACTTAACCTAGTATTTTTGTCAACAATATAAGCGGTTTTTTGTAGTTTACACTTGATTTTAATACATTCCCACCATATTTATGCGATATGATTAGACAAATTTTGACCGTTCCAGACCCAATTTTAAAAGAAGTTTCAAAACCAGTTGAAATCGTGAATGATGAGATTCGCGCGCTTATGGCTGATATGCTTGAAACAATGTATGATGCCAAAGGTATTGGTCTTGCGGCAATTCAAATTGGCGTGCCTCTTAGGGTTATTGTTATGGATTTGGTCTGGGGTAAAGAAGATGCGGGCGATGCACGCCTTCCGCGTTATTTCATAAACCCAGAAATTTTGGATGCATCCGAAGATTTACGCCCATATGAAGAAGGCTGCCTATCTGTTCCTGAATATTATGAAGAGATTGAGCGTCCAGCAAAAATCAAGCTAAAATATTTAAATGAAAATGGCGAAGAAATTATCGAAGAAGCCGACGAAATGTTTGCAACCTGCATACAACATGAAATCGACCATTTAAACGGCATTGTCTTTATTGATAAATTATCACGTCTAAAACGCGAACGCGCAATTGCCAAAGTCAAAAAAGTAAAACGTATAGCGGCATAATTTATAAAACCTCCTTTAAACAATAAGGAGGTTTTTTAATGCCTGCTTGACTTATCCTAACCTAGGGGATAGGATATATGAATGAAAGAAAACCAAGATATTTCAAACCATAAACATGATGCCATTTTTAAGCGCCTGCGTCGTGCTGAAGGGCATTTAAAATCAGTTCTTACTATGATTGAAAATGGTCGCACTTGCCTTGAAATAACGCAACAATTGCATGCTGTAGAGGCCGCAATATCTAATGCAAAGCGCGAACTTATCCATGAACATATTGATAATTGTCTTGAATTAGGCGGCAGTGATGCCCGTGTTCAGGAATTAAAAGCGCTTTCTAAATTCTTATAGGTTGAAATGGATATTACCGAAATTATACGCCAAGGCGCGCAAAATATTTGGATATTAATGCCAATGGCAATGCTTTTGGGTGCGCTTCATGGTCTTGAGCCAGGGCATTCAAAAACCATGATGGCTGCTTTTGTTGTGGCAATTCGTGGAACTTGGGTTCATGCATTGGTTTTGGGGCTTTGTACCACAATATCGCATACTTTGATTGTGTGGTTGATTGCCCTTGGCGGTCTTTATTTTGGCGAAAAAGTTACAAGTAATTATGAACCGATTTTACACATCATTGCCGCATTAATGATGATTGGAATTGGTGTATGGATGATTTGGCAAATAAGCCAAAACAAAAAAACGTGTTCACACGACCACGACCACGACCACGACCACGACCACGACCACGAGCCGCATGATGCGCATGCGGCATTTCATGCCAAGGAAATCGCGCGCCAATTTGGTGATGGAAATGCAAGTTGGGGGCAAATTATTGCTTTTGGGCTAACTGGTGGCCTCTTGCCATGCCCATCATCAATTACTGTCTTGCTATTATGTCTACAGCTCAAAAAACTTACGCTTGGGGTTTGGCTTGTATTTGGGTTTTCTATCGGCCTTGCACTAACTTTGGTAAGCGTTGGTATTGCCGCATCATTGGCCCTAAACAGCCTAAGAAAAAGAACCCACAAATTCGACAAAATCCTACATTACGCCCCAATGGCATCGGCAATTGTGATTATTTTGCTGGGTACGATAATGCTAGTATATCAATTATTTTTTAGCCACTAACCACAAATCACTAGTATTTTTCTGAATACTTTCAGTTTAATTTTTTTCTCCGCCAAGCGACAGGTTTATTTTAGGAGTAATTGAATTAAGAGAGCCTTCTGTTTCAGTTGGTGAGCCTAAGTTTTTATCATTTTCAATTAATCTAATAGGACCTTCGGCGAGCTTGTCCAATGCAATTTCAAATAATTTTCTTGATAGTGACTCATCAATATTTGAAGCTTCAAGTCGATATCCTTCATATGCCTTAGCTATTGTCGCTTTATAAGCATAGTCTTGCGCCAATTTAAATCTTTGTCCAATTTGTCGTGTTAGTAACCATGCCATCCAAACTGGTGCACCTACGCTTAGTGCAGTGAATGTTGCATTCACAAGGAGTAAAGATGTTGTAGTTTTCTGATTATCAATAAGTTTGTGGACCCATTCCACCCTGATATAGGTAATATATCCTGCTGCGACTAGAGCAATTACAAGTAATATACCCAAAAAATAAACGCTTTTCGTCAATTTTTCGGCACTATCTGAAAACGCCCGTCCTAAACCAATATTTGTTGTAACCCCATAAGCTTGGCTCGCCTTATTAACTATTTCTGCAGCTTCTTTTTTTGAGTTGTTAAGGCTTTCTAGAGCGTCGTTGCTATTTTTAATTATATTTTCAATTCTTAAGCTAGTCCTTTCCATGTTTTTTACACTCTCTTCATAAGCTAATTTTGCTTCTTGGAGAGTTTGTAAGTCGGCGGGGAGTGACTGGGCAATCGAGTGCGCTTCAAATATTTCATCTACTTTTTTATTTAGTCCTTCTGAATCAGTCTTTAATTTCTTAATTCCAAGCTCAATTTGTTTCAGTTCTTTTAATTGTGACGCTGGAAGAAGTTTTTTATCTTCGATGGCCTTTACTTCAAATGGTGGTTCAATAATTATAGATTTTAAAATTGTTTCAAGTGAATCTATAAGCCCTTTGATAGCTGTATATGCAGCTAAAGCATTACCACCTGGAAGATTGGGAACTGTTTGAGTTTGTATAAAAGAGATTCTTTGCGGATATTGTAGCAACCTATCAAGCTTCTCTTGAGGTATATCTGGGTTTTCAAGGGAGCGTTGACAGAGTGACTTACATGCCAATACTTCGTCTGAAACATCAGTTAAGCTTAAACCTGGTAAATTCCAGCCCCACAATTCAGTAAATGATTGATTGTTGTTTGGATGAATAGTAAATATTGCGTTAGCCAAGCCATCCAGGCCACCAGAAATTTGGTTTAAAATTGCAGTCGCATCTGCCATTTTTATCTCACCTATTAAATGAATTGATATTGTTTTACTATTATTGTTATTATAGTACAAAATAGCAATACTAAAAATAGCAATACTAAAATAAAACCAAGTAAATACTTTTATGAAACAAAAAAGCCTGAAACAAAGTTTCAGGCTTTTTTTAAAACATAATGCAAACAATTTTTAAAAACGACGCTTTTTAAAAATTGTTTTCCGAATAATCCACTTAAAAGTATTTTGCGAAGCAAAAACTTTTAATGTGAAAATTATTCATAATCACGGCCAGTTGTACGCTCTGCGATACGTGCAGATTTACCACGGCGATCACGTAGGTAATAAAGTTTCGCACGGCGAACTTTACCTTTACGAACCAATTGGATGCTTTCAAGATTTGGTGAATAAAGCGGAAACACACGCTCAACGCCTTCACCGAATGAAATTTTACGAACAGTGAAATTAGCAGAAAGACCGCCGCCAGTACGTGCGATGCATACGCCTTCATATGCCTGAACGCGCTCGCGCTCGCCCTCTTTAATTTTCACATTTACGCGAACAGTATCACCAGCCGAAAATTCAGGGATGTTTTTACCATCTGTTACGCGCGCGATTTCTTCTTTGTTTAAAGTATCGATAATATTTGTCATTTTTCACCTTTGCACGATCAAAATTGCGCCTTGCGGTTTTCAAAATCCCTTCGGAATTTTGAAGCAAGTCGGCCTCTTCGATTTATCCAAAAAGTCTGCAACTTTTTGGGGCTCATCGCGGCAAACTAACACCTGTGGTGCAATTTCATTCGCATTTTTATTGTTGTCAAAAGTTTTCCCTTGAGGGAAGGGCGGCTCATATCCCATAAAATAGGGAATGTCACGCACAAATGACATTATTTTTCGGCTGCGCGTGACAATCTATCATTAATTGCTGCACCAATTCCAGTATTGGGTATTGGGGCGATTTTAATGGCGCGCGGTTTTTGAGCATCGGCCTGCCTTATCATCTTATATAAATTTGCCGCCGCTTCTTGCAAATTGGCTGTTTTTGAAAGGTTTAATTGACAATCCATATCGCCAAAACCGATTAAAATTTCCCCTTCTTGCGCTTTATCGCAATCTAAAAACAAGGGTGCGTTTGGCGAATAATGTTTTAAAAGCATTCCTGGGGATTTTGGCGATTTTTCATCTTTTAAATTTGCAATTTGAACGCGCCCGCCAATCACATTTTCAATTTCTTCAATCGTAATTGCGCCGTATCTTAATAAGGTGACTTCATTTTCAAATACTGCAACAACAGTGCTTTCAAGGCCAATTTGGCATTCACCGCCATCTATAATTGTTGAAAGATTATCACCAAATTCGTTTTCAACATGTTGCGCCGAGGTTGGCGAAACATGACCCGAAATATTGGCGCTTGGTGCCGCAATTGGTGCCCCAAAACCCTTGATAATTTGATTTGCAATTTCATGATTTGGGCAACGAAGGGCAATTGTTTCAAGACCTGCACAAGTTAAATCACAAATTTCACTATTTGCTTTGCGCTGAACAACAATTGTAAAAGCGCCCGGCCAAAAATGTTCGGCTAATAATTTTGCGGTTTTTGAAAATTCGCCATATTGCATTGCCATTTCAATATCGCAAACATGGGAAATAAGTGGGTTAAAACTTGGGCGTCCCTTTAAAGCAAATATTTTAGCAACCACATCTGAATTACGCGCATCGCCCCCAAGGCCATAAACCGTTTCAGTTGGCAGGCCGATAAGATTGCCTGATTTCAATTGGCTTATTGCAATTTCAATATTATTTAAGGTGGGGCTAAATATCATTTGGCCATGCGATTAGACTAACAAAGATGCGTCTGCAAATATTATTTTTCAAATTCATGCATCCAAATGATAGTTTAAATGCATCTAAGCAATAAATAAGGAGATAAAAATGGAATTAAATCACAATATAATACCAGTGATATTATTCATATCTATTGCATGTGTTTTGGGTGTTTTTAGCTATTTTAGCTTTAAAGCAAAAAAAGAACAACAAGAAACTTTGCGCCAATCAATCGCCTCGGGGCATAAGATTGATGATGAAACTTTGAAATTATTCATAAAGCAACCCGCCACACCCGAAGCCGATTTAAGAACGGGGATTTTATCAACTTCTATTGGTCTTGGCGTATTATGCGCCGCTATTTATGCCTATTATGCAATGACTTCAGATGATGAAGTTTCGCTATTATTGGGGATTGTTGGCATTGTTAATTTATCATCAGGAATTGGTCACATTATCTCTTGGAATTTGAGATCCAAATTATTCAAGCATGCTGACTAATTCATAATGATTTTTTCAATAATAAATAAAAATATAAACAATCAAAATTCTGCATTGATTGTTCAGGCGCAAAAGGGTTCGCATTTTGCATTCTCCCAGCTTGTGACTTTGCACAGCCCTGCTTTGCGTTTATTCCTGCGCCGTTTTTGTAAATCCCCCGAGATTTGCGAAGATGTTGCGCAGGAAACTTTTTTGAAAGCATGGAAAAACCTAAAGCAAATGCGTGGTGATTCAGGTTTTAAAACATGGCTCTATTCGATTGCTATAAATGAAATGAAGCAGCACCATCGCAAAAATAATAAATTTAATTCTGAAGTTTCAAATTCGGAAATTTTTGAATCTTATTCAATCAATGAAGCTTTGGATGAAAAGCTTGATATAGAAAAACTTCTTGCCCATTTATCAAATGATGAGGCAATGATTGTAACGCTAAATTATGGTGAAGGTTTTTCACATTCGCAAATTTCGCAAATGCTAAATATGCCACTTGGAACAGTAAAAAGCCATGCTTTAAGGGCGCGCGAAAAGGCCGTAAAATTCTTTAACATCACGGACGATTAAAATGAAAAATAGCAAAAATGGAATCAATAATATTGATGAAAAATTGAAATCAATCTTCGCGCTTGATTATCAAAAATCGGGTCTTGATGGCATTGAAGCTTTGAATTTTACCAATAAAATCATGAAGCAAATCGAACGCCAAGAAAGCGCCAAAAAGGGCTTTGCTTTGGCATTTTTTGGATTTTTCATTTCGCTAATTATGGCAAGTTTTTTGATTTATTGGCGTGAATGTTTTTATGTTTTACAAACTACTTTTGCCGCAATAACGCCAGGCGACATAAAGGAAGTCGATATAAAATCAATTTCCCTTATGTTGCTTATTATATTTGGTGCAGGTTTTTATTATTATAAGACCCAGTGATTATTTTTTAAACGCATTCAAATTAACATTAACGCGAACATTTCTATCAACCCATTCAGCTTTTGGGTCTGAATCCATGCCAACTTTTATATTGGCGCGGTCAAGAACAACACTTGCATTCATATTTGCTTTATTGCCATTAATCGCCAAAGTGAAAGGAAGCGGAAGCGAATATCTTGCGCCTTTAAAGCTTAATGAACCTTGTGCAAAATAAGTATTTTTGCCGGTTACCTTAAAGTTTGTTGCGCTAAAATTTGCCACTGGGAATGATTTTGTATTTAGCCAATCAGCAAGAGGAAGATTATCACGTGCTTCTTTTGATGGTGTTGAAAAGCCGCCCATCCAAATATTTACTGATACATTTGAACCGGCAAGATTGTTGGGGTCAAAATTTATAATTGCGCTTTTGGCATCAATTGAAAAATTGCCCGTAACATTTTGCCCCGCCCATTTTGCAATAAAGCCAAGATTTGAATGTGCCCCATCAATTGCCCAAGATTGGGCTTTTGCTTTGGTTTGTGCATTGGTATTTGAGGGTGCAATCGCCCCAAGCGCAACCAATATTGAAAGCGCTGAAACTAAATGAATGTTTTTCATAATTTACCTATTTAATAAAAGGTATCATGCGCCCTAAAACACCATCTTTATCGATGATTTGGTGTTTAATCGCTGCGGCAACATGAAGAATAACCAAGATAATGCCAACCCAAACCAATTTACTATGTGCAAATTCGGTAATTTCATGAAGTGGTTTTGAAAAAGATTGGCCTGATAATGGCAATAAAGGCCATTGGAACATGCCCCAAAACATGGTTGGGAATTTATATGATGAAGTTGAAATCATAAACCAACCCAATAAAGGCACACCAAGCATGATTGCGTAAAGTGCAATATGGGTAAGACCCGCGATTTTGACATCACGCGCACTCATAGTGCTGGGCAATGCAGGCGGTTTTGCAATATGCCGCCATGCAAGCCTAAAAATAACCAGAAGCAAAAGAGTAAATCCAAGGCTTTTATGGGTTTGGATTGCAGCAAGTTTTGCCGCCTTATCCATATCCTCAAGGCCCCAACCAATGGCAATATTCCACACTAAAAGGGCGAATATAAGCCAGTGTAGTATCATTGAAACGATATTATATTTTTGATTTGCCATTTTTGCCTCTAGCTTTTAATTATTTTTGAATCATTTCTGCTTCGATAGAAATTTCAACTTTATCTGTAATATATGGAATATAATCTGCAAAGCCAAAATCAGAACGATTTACAAAACCATGTGCAGAAAAACCAAGTACAGGTTTTTTAGCAAACATGTGAATGCCGCCCTTATTGAAAGTCACGTCAAGAGTAACAGGTTTTGTAACGCCACGGAAAGTAAGGTCACCCGTCATTTTGCCGCTTGCCGCGCCAGTTTGTACCAATTTGGTTGATTTGAATGTGATTGTCGGATTTGCCTGACCAAGGAAGAATTTATCCGCCATTTCTTTGTCAAAAGATGGAAGGCCAGTTGAAACAGATGCAGTTTCAATATTTGCATTTACGCTTGATTTTGTTGGTGATTTTGCATCAAAATTAAGATCAATATTAACTTTATCAAAGCGCGCAACATAAACTGAATAGCCTTGGTGGCCATATTTGAAATAAACGCTTGTATGTGTTGGTTCAGAACCATAAGAGCCAGATGGTTGAGATGCGATATCTTTGGCAGTTGCAGGGGCAAAGAATGGGCTTGCAACTTCGGCTTTTGCCACAGGTTTTGCAACGCTCAATGCCGCGCCAAAGCCAATTGCACCAATTGCGATTAAGCCAACAGAATAAGCAATTTTAGTTTGAAGTTTCATGTAATTTCTCCTTTGAGAATAAAATGGATGCGAAATAGTTATGCGTCAATTGAATGATTTTTTTTCTTTTATATGCGAAAACGTATGGATATTTTTATTTATTGTGATTTGTTGTGTAAAATCGTTTAATATTATTTTTTAATAAACTCTACCTCTATAAAAATTTCGACTTCATCGCTAACAAGTGGGATATATTGTGTAACGCCGAAATCAGATCGCTTAAAATAGCCATGCGCGGAAAAGCCAATGGCGTGTTTTGTGCTAAATGGATAAATAGTGCCGCCATTAAAGGTAACAATTAATTCAACTGGCTTGGTTGCACCGTGAAATTCCAAATCGCCAATCATTTTAGCTTTTGTAGCACCAATCGGAATAAGTTTGGTTGACTTAAAAACTATTGGTTTATTTTCAAATATTTTTTCCCCAATTTCTTTGTCGAAACTTTCAATGCCCGTTGCAACAGATAATGGGTCGATTTGTGCAACAACACTTGATTTTTCAGGTTCAGCTGAATTGAAATCAAGGTCGGCAGAAATTTTATTTAGCCTTGCCGTATAATTACTAAGGCCAAGGTGACCAACCCGCCATATTAATGAAGTATGGCTTGCCTCGCTTTTATAATGACCAGAAGGTTGTGCCTTAAGTATTTTTTCGTCTGCGCCCACAAGTGAATGGGTTTCACTCATAGGTGTAATATTTGGTTCAACCCTATGCGGCGATGCACATGCACCAAGAAATGCAAAAGCTAATAAAAAATTATAATTAATTTTTGTTTTTTTCATTTATATTAGCCTTTCAAAAGACTACAATCATTGAAACCAATATCTCAGTTGAGAATCTTTCGCAATAGCGTTTCTTTGTAAAATATTGTAATTTTATATTTGTTGCTATCGAATCTAAGCTATGATTTTTGAGTGAAACTTTTACAAAATAGGTATTGGAAGTTTAGGATATGATTTGTAAATGTTAAATTGAAATAGAGCTAAATGGGGAAAATAATGGCTTATAAAGCACCAATAAATGATATAACATATTGCCTAGATAATATAATTGGATTTGACCAAGTTTTAGGAAGTGGGCCATTCGAAGAAGTGGATCGTGATTTATCGCTGCAAATCCTTGAAGAAGCTGCAAAATTTGCTGATAATATAATGGCGCCAACCAATATTATCGGTGACAGGGCAGGGGTTAAAATTGATGCTAATAATAATGTTATTACCCCTGATTTTGTAAAAGATATTCATCAAAAATATGTTGAAGGTGGCTGGCAGGGTTTGAAATTCCCTTCTGAAATTGGTGGTATGGGTTTGCCAAGTGTTTTAGGGCTTGCGGTTTCTGAAATGATGCATTCGTCCAATATGGCATTTGCACTTAAGCCAATGTTATCAACCGGCACAATTTTGGCGATTTCAAAACACGGCACACAAGAGCAAATCGAAGAATTCATTCCAAATCTAATTGATGGCACATGGTCAGGCACAATGAACCTTACAGAGCCGCATGCTGGTTCTGATGTTGGTGCGCTTACTACGCGCGCTATTTCGCAAGGTGACGGAACATATAAAATTTATGGGCAAAAGATTTTTATCACTTGGGGTGATCATGATTTAACCGATAATATAATCCATTTGGTTCTTGCCCGCCTTCCGGATGCACCAAGTGGCCCCCGTGGGATTTCATTATTCATCGTTCCTAAATTCCTAAAAGATGCAGATGGCAATTACACAATTCGCAATGATGCAGGGGCAATTAGCATAGAGCATAAATTAGGCATCCACCTAAGCCCAACTTGCGTAATGGCATATGGCGATGGGATTTTTGGTGAACAAACTGGCGCAATTGGCTATTTATTAGGTGAAGAGAATAAGGGTCTTGCCTGTATGTTCACGATGATGAATGAGGCGCGCCTTGATGTTGGTTTACAAGGCGTTGGTATTGCCGAAGCTGCGACCCAACATGCCCATAATTATGCATTAGATCGTAAACAGGGGCGCGCAATTGGTGAAACAGAGGCGGGATCTTCTGCAATTATAAAACATGCTGATATTCGCCGCATGTTACTTATTATGAAAGCTAAAACCCAACTTTCGCGGGCAATTTGTTATCAAACGGCTTTTGCAACTGATATGTCACGTGCTGACGTTGAAAATAAAAATTATTGGCATGCTTTAGAAGGCTTTTTAACGCCAATTGCCAAAGCCTATTCAACCGATATTGGTGTTGATGTGGCATCTTTGGGTGTTCAAATTCATGGCGGTATGGGCTTTATAGAGGAAACTGGCGCTGCACAATATTTGCGTGATGCCCGCATCGCACCAATTTATGAAGGCACAAATGGTATTCAGGCAAATGACCTTATTGGGCGTAAATTATCTGGCGATAATGGAAAAATGCTTTATTCTATTTGTGATGAAATCAATAAATTCATTCAAGATAATAATATTGAAAATTTAAAACCACTGCTTTCAATACTTAGTGATGCAAATTCAAAAATGCGTGAAACTGCTACGAAAATTATTGAATGGCAAAATGATGAGAATATCAATAATGCTTTATCAAATGCTACAAATTTCCTTAAAATCTGTGGTCATATTATTGGTTTTTATTATCTTGCAAAAGGATATTCGCAAGCAGTAGTAAAAGGAAGTAATATTGAAAATAATTTTGCAATACTAAACTTTTGCGCTCATAATTATTTAAAAGAAGCCATTTATATATGTAATGAAATTGAATATTTAGCTGGTGGTGTATTTGACTACGATTTTTAATGATTAATTAAAAAATTCTCCATAATTGAAACCCTATCTTAACCTGTTTCATTGATAGCTATCAATGAAAGGTAATATGGCCAGTTACTCTTATGAATCCACACGAAGTTTTTGACGAAAACGCAGAAGTGTTCATTGGTGAGAATTTGATTAGTTCAAAGTCTGGCCCTGACCGTACACGCTTGTCTTTATTTCGAAGATTACAAGATGTTGTTGGCCTACCATCTTCACGTATTTCACCACAAGAGCGTCACATGGCTGCCGATTTATTGGTTGAGATGTTACGCGAAAGTGATGGCCAAACCCGTATCCGTTGTGCAGAACGTTTGGCGCTTCTGCATGAAGCGCCGCCCGTTTTACTGCGTGCCTTGGGGCGTGATGAAATAGAAGTTGCGCGCCCAATTTTAGAAATATGCCCTGCCTTTAATGATAGTGACTTAATTGCAATTGCAAGTTGGCCAAAGGTTACAACCGAACACAGGATTTTGATTGCTAAAAGAAAAAAACTAAACGAAACAGTAGTTGACGTTTTAGTTGGCTTTGAAGAGCCAGAAGTTTGCACAGCTTTATTACAAAATGAGACTGCGCATTTTTCATATCCTGCGATGGAAATTGTGACTGCTATGTCAAAAAGCTTTCCAGAATTAGTTCCTCTTTTATTGAAGCGTATGGAATTAAAACCATCCCAAGCATTAACAATGTTTTGGTGGTCAAATGCCGATGAAAGAAAAAGAATTTTACAGCGCTTTGCGGTAGAACGTTTAACCTTACTAGAAGCGGCACAAGATTTGTTTGCAAAAGCCGCCGAGGACAATTGGCAAGATGCATTGGTTCGTAAAAGCCTTCAATTCATTGAACGTCGTCAAAGAAATCGTGCAGCAGCCGAAAAAAGCCCGTTTGGAAGTCTTGAAGGCGCAATAGAGGCACTAGAGCGTGAGTTTAACCAACTTACAATTCGTGAAATTTCATTCTTATCAGGCATTAAACCTGCCTGCGGCGCGCAAATAATGGGTGATCCAGGTGGTGAAGCTATTGCGGTGCTGTGCAAAGCGACAGGTCTTAAAAGGCGTCACTTCCGTATGATGTGGAAAGGTATGCGCCGCCCATTAGGTTCAGATGAAGATCCAAGTGATACTTTCTTGCGTGCAAATTTTGTTTATGATTCACTTTCAACCAATAAGGCGCAAACCGTATTGCGTTATTGGAATTGGTCTTTGACTTCTGCAATGTCGCCTGCTCTGGCTGCGCGTTTGGAGCAAGATGATGAAATGTCTGATTCAGTTGCCGCGCGCGTTTCACATCTTGTTTTTGGTCGTGACAATCTTCGATAGAGCTTTCCAAAGAGTGGAAACGGTTTTCAATATAAGAAAGGCGACCAGCAAAATAGCGCAGAGCGCACCATTTAGATTCAGCCGAAATTAGGCTTAAGGCTTAAAATTTGGGCTTCACATACAATATAGAGTCTGTATAATATCAAATAATGCCATATAATTGCCGCAAGTGTTAATAAAAACCAAAAGACTTGATTTTAAACACATCTAATATTCAGGCATCGTTTCGCTATCGAAATAAATAAAAGCAGTAAATTTACATTTTTTTTATTGAAATTGCACCTAGACTCTTGCGCGATTCGTACCAAATCACCGATAAGGGTAATATTAGGGGGCGAATCGGTGAGTATTTTTCGATCACAATTGTTGTTAGATGAGCAGCGCCTGTTCTTTGATATTTGGCGCGGTGCGTGTGGAAATTCACAGATGCCTTGTCGTTCTGAAATTTCCCCATGCCAGTTTTTTTCACTTTGGCCATATGTGTCACTATTTGAATTTGAAAATAATGATTCAATGAAAGTGACGGTTGCAGGTTCAGGCCTTCGTGGTGTTTTAGGTGATGAACCAAAATCTGTGTTTCAAAATAAAGATACTGAAGGTGGCTATCAAGATATTTTAAATGTGCGAAAAAATGCAACGCCAATTTGCGGCGTTTCGCACAATATGTCTTCTGGTCGTACAGGTCTTGTTAGATTTTGGATGCGATTACCGCTTGGAAATTCATCTAATGTTGAAGAAGTTATTGGCCTTGATTTAACATTATCTTCTGCACGCGCGCCATTATGGGCGATTGAACAAATCAAATCTTCACTTGCGGTTTGAATTGATTTTAAAAAACATGTTCAATTAATCCTGTAATTTTCATCAGGCTGTTTTTTGGTGAGTTTTCATCAATCCTTGCATTAGGCCATTTGGCTTTAATGAAAATGGATTGAATATGAATAATTGCAACCTGAATATTTCAGACTATGAAACAATTAAAACCCGCAACCCACAAGATAGAAATAATGAAGTCAAAAAACTCTTGACTGATTTATCAAAAGCAAGGCTTGCATGTGAAATAACTGGCTTTGCACTTGGGCTTAATGACGATCTTCTAAGCCCAACACGCGGCTCCCCACAAAATGCCTTTGCAAGGCAATTGGCAATGTACATAACCCATGTTGGATTTGGCATAAGCGTTTCACGCGTTGCAACCGCTTTTGCCCGTGATAGATCGACAATTACACATGCCTGCCACCTTATCGAAGACAAGCGCGATGATAATGAATTTGATATGTTCGTAGATAGATTGGAGGAATGTATAAATAACGTGCCAATTTTTTCAAATTAGGAAGGCAATTATATTGCCAATTAGGCATTTTCTTTTGCAAATTCGACAATTCTTGATGCCATTGATTTTAAGCCGTTCGAACGGCTTGGGGTCAAGGCATCTTGAAGGTTTAAAGCATCAAAAACATTTTGCGGTGGGTTATTAATTATTTCAAAAGGCGATAGCGAAGAATAAAGCGCGATTAAAATCGACAAAAGCCCTTGTACAAGTGTTGAATCGCTTTCACCTCTGAAAGTTATAATATTGGCTTCTTTATTATATTCACAAACCAACCAGACTTGTGATGCGCAACCGCGAATTTTTGTTTCATCGTTTTTTTCGATTTCGCTTAGTGGGGCTATTTTTTTTCCCATATCGATTATATGCCGATATCTATCTTCCCAATTATCAAGAAAATCAAAGTCAGATTTTAAATCTTCAAACCTTTTGGCAAAATTATTTTCAATAGTTTCCATAAATCGCTTTTATATTTTTTTTTCAAATCATGAAATGTTAAAATGCTGATTTTGTGTAAAGAAAACTAGGGGCAGGCATATTAATTAATAAGTCCTGCCCAAAGGGAAAAAGGATTAAAAAATTCCCCAAGTTAGGGAAAATGGGCGACCTTTAAAAAAAAATATTCTATAAAATACAATATGGCGATAAGCACAAGTGAAAGCATTAATATTGAAAAGAATGCACATCTTTTTGGTGTGTCGCAAAAATTGCTGTTTGCAATTTGTGCACTAATACTTGCAATAATAAGTATATATTTTGTTTTAAATTCAAAATCGAATTATGTTTCCATAAGCCTATTTTATTCGCTTATTTTAATAATATTAGGTGGGGCCACATATTATTTAGCACCAAAAAAAAACCGCCATTTTCTTGCGCTATTATTTATTAGCATTGGGGCAATAATTTTTGGCGGTCTAAATGGCGGCCTATTTTCAATTGGCGCGGGCGCAATTTTTTGGCCTGTTTTTGCAAGTCTTGCATTTAAATCACCACGCAAACTTGGAATGAGTGCTAATTTACTGACTTTTGCTTCCATTGCATTACTTGGTTTCATAACTGGAAAAGTTCCAGATGCGGATAATCCAATCCTGCCAAGTCTTTTCAGCCTTGGAATAAGCGCATTGGTTTTGAATTTTATTTATAGTGCTAATACATGGCCAATTTTTCAAAAAGCGCAATTAAAAGAATTAGAAAATGCCAAAACCGAAGCGCAAAATGCAAAAACCCAAATTCAAGCAAAAACAAATTTCATCGCTGAAATGAGCCATGAAATAAGAACGCCTTTAAACCACATTCTTGGTTTTTCGGGTATTATGGTTGATGAATTATATGGGCCATTGAATAATCAATATAAAGAATATGCCACGCTTATAAATCAAAGTGGAAAACACCTAAGTGATTTGGTGGGCGACATACTAGATATGTCAAAGATTGAGGCTGGACGCTATAAATTAGATACAGAAATTTTTGACATTACTGCCCTAACAGGTGAAACTACAAAATTATCAATCGGTTCGGCTTATTCAAGTGGTTTGGATTTACAATTTTATGGCAATGAAGCGCTTTTAATTAGTGCTGATAAGCGCGCAATTCGCCAAATATTATTGAACCTACTTTCGAATGCCACAAAATTCACGCCAAAAGATGGTAAGATTTCGGTTCGAACCTATGGTGATAAAAATCATGTATGGATTGAGGTTTCAGATACTGGGCGCGGCATGAGTGCCCAAGAAATTTCACAAATTGGTGAGCCATATCTGCATGGTCAAAGTAATGATGGAAGCCATAGATCAACCGGGCTTGGCCTGTCACTTGTAAAAAAACTTACTGAAATGCAAGGTGGGAAATTTATTGTTCATTCGCAAATAGGCAAGGGAACAAATATGATTTTAGAATTTGCCCGAAAAGAGGTTTAGAATTCTGCACCCAAGGCAAAGGCTGGTAACATATCGCCAACTTCTACTAAATATTTTTCGACATTTCCATTGCGTGTTACAAGTTCAATTTCAAAACATTCGCGCGGATCAAGACCAAGCAATTGCTGATTTAAATCTTTTGAAAAACTAATTAAAATTCCATTTCTTGGCTTTGAATTTACACGCTCTTTAGTTATCGCCTTATCAATTTGCGATGCATTGGCGCTTAGTGCACCATTTCTTAAGGGTGCCATTAATTTCCCGTTTGTACGCGGAACTTGATAATGTTTTATATCGCGAAAATAAATTCGTGCTGTTGAATAATTGGTGTTCACACTCTCGATTGCAAAAAACATTGCATTATCTTTTACGACAAATCCTGCCTTGATATTATTGCCAATATCTTGATATGCGCGCCAACCGTCAACACCGCCACGCTTTACATGCCAAGTGCGCACGCTTCCTTTATAATCAGTGCTAATTTGCATTCGCCATGATTTATAAGATTTCTTTACACGCTCAATTTCGCTTTGAATTAATGGTTCGTTACATTGGTGCGCATAAGCGCCATTTTTGGCCTGTGCAGCCAAAAGCCTAATTCGTTGGTCGTCTATATCCATTTTAAGTAAATTGCCGCGTGCTTGCATCATAAAAGCGTATAATGCACGCTTTTCACCATCGTCGAAAATATGGCATTTGTCATTTATTGCCAATATTGCAACCCTATCTGCAAATAACCTTTCATGCGGCGATACTTGCGCAAAAGATGCTTGGGGTAATGTGCAAAATAAAATCGAAACTGGTAAAATATATTTATTCAACATCGCTATAAAATGATTAGACCGCTTTAATTTGAGGTTAATGAATGATAAAAAGCCCAAATGATAAGAGATCTTAAAACGTCAATTTGGGTTAGTGCATTGATTAAACGCGCAGAAATTGGCGGGGCTTTTGCACATATTATACACAAAGGTGATGCAGATTTCGGAAGTGCCCTTATAAAAATCGTAATTTCACGCCAAGAAGCCAAATTATTAACCCCATCAAGGGATGGGAAAGGTGATTTGATTTGGGTAGATTTAAGCACCCAAATCACCAAAAATACTACACTTGGTTTAGAGGCTTCGATAGATGAATATATCAAAAAGCGTATAAGCCAAGATAGTGATCTTTGGGTTGTTGAAATTGAAGATACAAAGGGGCGCGATTTTTTAATAGAACGCGTAGAATAATTTCATTTCAATTGGGGAATAATTAACAATCATAATATATATTATAGCAACAAGGTTGGGAAGAATGCTATTTTTATTGAATGATTGCGTATTAATGATTTCTGGTGGAAAAGAATTGCTTGAACGCACTGGCTTTCCTATGAATTTTGTCGCCCATGCAAGTGCTTCAGACGCCGTCGTGGCAATGCAATCTGCAATTTATGAAAATCCAAATCTTTGGAATGAGAACCCTGATAAAGCGGCGGCCCTTTGCTGGCTTTTAAATGCAAAAACACAAGCAAATTCTGCCATGTTTTTGCCAATAGCACCTAAAATTAAAAGCCCTAATCAAGTTGCATATAAACTTGGTAAAACCGATTTAACAACCTTGGGCGCATTATTATCGTTGCAAAAACAAGGTCGTCTTAATAATCAAATTATCAATGATAGTGTTTGGAAGAAAGTAGCATAGAGGTCTCAAATCGCCGCCCTCGGCCTTCGGCCTCACTTAGCGATTTGGTTTAAGCGGACACAAAAAATCAAAAAGCGTGGTTTTTGATTTTTTGTGGCATTTTTATTTTATTTTTTTAATTCGTAATTCATATTGTTATTGCCTTTTGACCTTTTTGTGATTTGCGCTAAAAGGCGCCAACAAAGAGATTATTATGAACGAGATTGCGCTTCAAACGAAACGTCGGCGGACGTTTGCCATTATTTCACATCCCGATGCGGGTAAGACCACACTTACTGAAAACCTGCTTTTAACAGGTGGCGCCATTCGCATGGCGGGCGCAGTTCGCGCGCGTGGTGAGCAAAGACGTACGACTTCTGACTTCATGAATATTGAAAAAGAACGCGGGATTTCAGTTTCTGCATCGGTTATGACGTTTGAGCATCGTGACCATATTATCAACCTTCTTGATACACCGGGGCACGAAGACTTTTCCGAAGATACTTATCGTACACTTACGGCTGCTGATAGCGCGGTAATGGTTCTTGATGCGGCAAAGGGTATTGAGCCGCAAACTTTGAAGCTTTTTGAAGTTTGTCGTTTGCGCGATATCCCTATCATAACTTTCATCAATAAAATGGACCGCGAAGCTCAAGACCCAATGGAATTATTGGATGAAGTGGCAAGTAAACTTGCGCTTGATCCCGCGCCAATTTTTTGGCCGCAAGGTTCGGGTAATCGCTTTAAAGGCATGGTGGATTTGCGCAAAAATTCATTTGTTGCATTTGAACGCCCAACCCCAGGAATGGCCGGAACAATCACGCATGAGCGTGTTGATTTAGATAATGCAGGCGGAATTTTAAGCCCAGAAGAACTTGAAGAATTACAAATGGGCGCTGAATTAGTTCAGGGCGGTTATTCGCATTTTGACCTTCAATCTTTCCGTGAAGGGCATATGACGCCAGTATTTTTTGGTTCGGCATTGCGCCAATTTGGGGTTGTTGATTTGCTTGATGGTTTGGTTGATTACGCACCCGCGCCACATAATTCAACCTGCGCAATTAAAGGTGTTGCCAGTGAAATTCATGCTGAAGACACTGAAGTTGCGGGCTTTGTATTCAAAATTCAAGCCAATATGGACCCTAATCACCGCGACCGCGTGGCAATGGTTCGCCTTGCATCGGGTAAATTTACGCGCGGTATGCGTTTAAAAACTGCAAGCGGGAAGCAAATTGGGGTTCACAACCCAATGATGTTTGTCGGCCAAGACCGTGAACTTACGGATGAAGCATTTGCGGGCGACATTATTGGCGTTCCCAATCATGGCGTTTTGCGGGTTGGCGATAGTTTGTCGGTTTCGGGCAATATTTCTTTTGTTGGTATTCCAAACTTTGCGCCCGAAATTTTGCGCCGCGTATTTGTAAAAGATCCTTTGAAAGCCAAGCATTTAGGCAAAGCTTTGCGCGCATTATCCGAAGAAGGCGTAACCCAATTATTCAGCCCTGATATGGGTTCTGATATGATTGTTGGCGCTGTTGGCCCGCTTCAATTTGATGTTTTGGTGGAACGCATCAAAGCCGAATATGGCCTTGAAGCAACATTCGAAAATTGCCCTTATAATGCCGTTCGCTGGATAAAAGCCGAAAATAAAGCGGATATGGACGAATTTATGGACCGCAATAAATCAGGCATCGCCCGCGATATTGATGACGACTTAGTCTTCCTTGGCAAAAGCGCATGGGAAATCTCTTATGTTGCCGAAAAATTCCCAAAAATCGCCTTCACCAATGTAAAAGAGAGAGAAGCGGGGAAAGCGTAAACCCCTCAAAAAGCCACCTTCGCGCCTTTGGCGCTCACTCAGCTTTTTGGATTTATTACGACAATAATATATAAAAAGCGTGGTTTTTATATATTATTGACATATTAATTAAAATGGCTTGAAACTTAGTTTCAAGCCATTTTTAAAAATAAAGTAAGCAAAAAGCAAAAACCACGCTTTTTGATTTTTGTTTTCCATCTAAAACCAAAAGCCTGAGTGAGGCCGAAGGCCGAAGGTGGGCTTTTGAAATTTTTATGCTGCCGCTTTCATCTTAACTTGCATAAAGCGTATTGCGCGGCTTGCTGCATCTGGTGGAACGTCATTATACATATTGCCAAGTCGTTCAGCTGCGCCAATTCCATCAGGGCCGAGCACAAAAACCG
The DNA here is from genome assembly GCA_020161405.1 of Pseudomonadota bacterium. Taxonomy (GTDB): domain Bacteria; phylum Pseudomonadota; class Alphaproteobacteria; order Caulobacterales; family Aquidulcibacteraceae; genus Pseudaquidulcibacter. The sequence continues at coordinate 252,052 of JAIUOD010000002.1, forward strand.
CCAATGTTACGAATAAAGCACGTGGGAAATCTTTTGCGCGGCAAACAATTGCGATTGAATCAATGTCTTTTGCTTCAAAAGGGCGTGCAATATTTTGATAATCAAGGCCAGAAATTTCGGCAAGCATAAGATAAAATAATGTCTTATCGCCTTCACGCCAAATATTAGGCAATTGATTTTTATCAATTTTATTAGCAGCTTTCAATTCCTGAATTTTAGCCACTTTTTCTTCATAATCATCAGGAAGCGCTTTGTTAATGACACTTACGCGGGTTTTTGCACGGTCCAAAGCAGCATTGATTTCAGCTTCGCTAAAGTTTTTATATTTATCCAAAATCTCTTGACGCATTGGGCCAGAAACGATTGAAAACATTTGATTTAAAACATCAACTGAAACACGTTTGCGTGTTACGATTGGACCATGTAAATCGCTATTTTCCTGTGCGCGAACAATTACTTTGTCGAATGTATTTTCAGAAATATTGGCGCTTTGGTTTTGTAAAAGTGATTTAACAACATCATCATTACCATGATCAACCAATGCATCAGATACGGTTTCCGACACATTAATGCGTTGCGAAACCGCGATTTGATATCTGGTTCCTTTTTCACTTACGATTTTTACCAAATCATCATCAGTGAAAGAACGTGTATTTCTTAAAATCGGCTCTGCTACTTCGATTTCATCATTTGCAAGTTTCAACGCAAGATTACGCGGGGCATAGCCTTGGTCAAAAGTTATTGCTAATTCACGGCGCACTTCGGTATTAAGTTCGAATGCAATTTTCGAAATAAGATCCCCAAAAACAGAGTTTAAATCGGGTGTAGATTTATCCATATTTGCAAAAAACATTGCAGTTACTTCATTCAAAAGTTCGCGGCGTTTTTCCGACGAATCTTCTGCTGCAATTTCTAGCAATTTACTATATTTCTGCCCGATATCCATTTTGGTCCCAAATTATTCTATTGCGCTTATTTTAAGCACATATTTTTACTCACGCGATGATAATTGCATAATTAGGTGAAAATTGGATTTCTAAACGTGGTTAAATATTTCTTTATGGCTGAAATTTTTCTATTTATTCTATGTGTTACTATTTAGCTAGCCTGCGCTTGAATGACGGCGTAATGGTCCAATTGAACTGCCATCACTTTTCTGATCCTGCGGTTTATTAAATAATCCCAAAAAGCCTTTTTTGTCTTTTGATTGTGTTGATTTTTCAACGCCTTGAGTATCAGAATTTTTATTTGTTTCTTCTTTTGGCATTGGGATAGGTGTGGTATTTGTATAATCATATGATGGCGTATTTGTGCCATTTGCCATAGATTGCGCAACTTCATTCCATTCTTTTTGAACTGAATATCCACTTCCATTTTGTGCACTATTGCGCAATTGGGCGCGGCGCATTTCAGCAGCATCAACCATACCATCCGATCCAACAAATTGTTGCATATTTTGGGTTTGACCGCTTCTTAAAGGGCCGGCTGCACGTTTTTGGGTATTTTGATCTGGCTGAATTGGCATTGCAGATTTTTGTGAAAGCGATGTTGGCGAATTTGCCGCCATTCTTACTGGTTGTGTTTGCTGCACAGCTTCTTGAATTTGAACCTGCGGTTGTGGGTGTGGTTGTGTTTGTGGCAAAGGTTGAAATTGTGTTTGCGCAGCATATTGCGGCGCAGATTGCGTTGGCGGCGCAAAGCTTACACTTGCGTTATTTTTTTGTGGATTTTGAATTGGCTGTGTATTAATTGGTTGATTTAAAACAATATTATTATTTGCCATTTTCGTTGCATTATTCAATGGCTTAACGGAATAATTGCCCTGATATAAATTATTATTAGATGTTGGCTTTTCACTTGGCACATTTGCAATATTAACATCAGCCACAGTATTTGATCGGCGAAGCGGAAGGCCCATTTGCGAACCTTGTGGGGCGCTTATATTGGAACTATTTGAAAAATTACATTGACCAGTGCTTGCGCCCGTCGTTCCAATTTTGACAGGCGAATAAACCCATGCCGCACAGGTCATATCTGCGGTACATGCCATTGCACATTCTTTTGCAGATGAGGTAAAAACCATACCAATTCGCGCATTTTGTGCAATTGCATCGGCGCTAATAAAGGCAAAGCCTGCACCAATCAAACCAAAAGCAATAGTTTTATTTTTTAATGAATTTTTCAAGGTCTGCCCCATGTTTCAACTGGACGTAAATATAGGGCAATGATTATGTTATTCGGTTAAGAAGAGCTTAAGGCCGCTTTCTTTTCTTCAAGCTCAAGCCATTCATATTCCATATTTTCAAGATTTTGCCGTGAGACTTCTAGTTCTTGGCTTAATTTGTCGAATTTTGCGCGGTCTTTTTGGAATAATTGTGGGTCGTGCAATTGGGTTTCTAAAGATTTTATTCTTTCCTCAAATTGCGGCATTAATTTGCCCAATTCTTCAAGCCTGAAATTGTCTTTATAGGAAAGGCGGGTTTGCACTTTTGGCGGCGGAGGAGGAGGTGGTGGCGCTTTTTTTACAGAAGGGTTTTTATTAATTTTGCTTATTAATTTAAGCCCTTGACCCTCTAAATCAGACCAACCGCCAGAGGTTTCAAGCCAGCGCCCATCACCCAATGGCGCAAGGGTTGAAGTAACCACATTGTCCAAAAATGCCCTATCATGGCTTACAAGAATTATTGTGCCATCATAATTTGCCAAAACTTCTTCAAGGACGTCCAAAGTATCCATATCCAAGTCATTTGTCGGCTCATCAAGCACCAAAAAATTTGATTTTCTGGCAAGCGCAAGCGCAAGTAAAACGCGGTTTCTTTCCCCGCCCGAAAATGAACCGACGGGCTGGCGCAATTGGGCACTTGAAAATAAGAAATCCTTTGCATAGGCCGCGACATGGCGTTGATAATCTTGAACCCAAATCATATCGCCGCCATGTGGGGCAAAAGTTTCCCAAAGTGTAGCCTTGGGGTCAAGGCTAGAACGGCTTTGATCAAGATAAACAAGTTCAAGATTTTTGGCGCGTCTTATATTACCACTATCGGGTGCAATTTCGCCAACAAGCATTTTTATAAGCGTTGATTTACCAACACCATTTGGCCCGACAATGCCAATTCTATCACCGCGCAAAATTCGAAGGTCAAAATCCTTGGCAATAATTCCACGATTTTCAAAGGATTTTTGAACATTTTTAACTTCAACAACTAATTTCGATGAAACATCACCTGATGCCGCACCAATATTGGCGGCGGCGCCTTTTAATGATGCCAAAACTTGCACGCGCTGTTCGCGCATTTCATAAAGCCTGCGCAGGCGGCCCATATTTCGTGTTCTACGTGCAGTTACACCGCGCGATAGCCAGTGATTTTCTTCTTTAAGGCGCAAATCAAGCTTTTCGAGTTGCTTTTGATCCTGCTCCTCCATGATTTGTGCCCATTCATCAAAATGGGTGAAGTTTTTATTGAGTTTTTTTGTTTTACCATTCCTAAGCCAGATGCAAGATGTCGAAACATTTTCCAAAAATTTCCTATCGTGGGAAATTAAAAGGATTGCGCCTTTATAGTTTTTAAGGCGCTCCTCCAATTCTTCAATTGCCGAAATATCAAGGTGATTTGTCGGCTCATCAAGAAGCATTAATTCAGGTTCTGCGGCAAAAACCCGTGCCAATGCCGCGCGCCGCGCTTCGCCGCCCGATAGTTTTTCAATGTCTTTATTTTCTGAAAGTCCAAAACTTTCCAATGATGCCAATGCTTTGGCGCGCCTTGCGCCTTCATCACGATGTTCATCACCATGATCAATTGCAATATCTTGCATCACCCAATCAACAAGGTTTTTAAAGCCTTTGAAATTTGGTTCTTGATCTTGAACGGCAATATGCGCACCACTTGCTAAAACGCGCTCACCCTTATCGAATTCTAAAGTGCCAGATATAACCTGCAAAAGAGTTGATTTACCTGCGCCATTTGAACCAACTAGCGCGGTTCTTTCGCGTGAATTAAGTGACATATCAACGCCCGAAAAAATCGGTTTCGCCCCACGGATAAGGCAAATGTCTTTTAATTGTAGGACAATATCACGGCTCATTATTGCATTTTTGTTTGGTTATTTGGCATTGGTGCGGGCTTTACCGCATTTTGTGCCTGTGTACCAAGTGGCTTTAACATATTGCCGCCCGCCGCTTCAAACATATCGGCAAGGTTTTGGTAAAATTGCGCCATTGTTCTATTATCGGGGCGGCTTACATCATAAACCGTTGGAAGTGGGCGATTTGGTAAGCCCTCATGCGCGCCATTCATGAATTTTGCCCAAATAATCGCAGGTACTGTACCGCCCGAAATATTGCGCATTGGCTGAAATTCATCATTTCCAACCCAAACCCCGCAAATAATATCAGATGTGTAGCCAATGAACCATGCATCACGGAAATTTTGCGATGTTCCGGTTTTCCCTGCTGCCTCACGCCCATTGGCTAATTGGGCGCGTTTACCAGTACCAACGGCGACAACATCGGAAAGCATGGCGGTCATTTGGCGCGCCTTCATTGGGTCATAAACTTGGGTTGGAACATGTGATTGACGCTCATAGGCGATTGTATTTCTTGTTGTGTCAACACGCTCGATTAAATAAGGTTCAATCCGAACACCATCATTTGCCAGTGTTCCATAGGCGCGCGCCATATCCATTAATGTTACTTCGCCTGCGCCAAGCGAGATTGATAAATGGCGCGGTAATTTTGAATAAATCCCAAGCCTTCCTGCGGTTTGAATTAATTTATCAATTCCAATTTCGGCGGCAATTTCAACGGCAACAGTGTTGATAGAACGTGTCAAAGCACTTGAAAGCGTGACTTTGCCTGCATAAGAATTACCAAAATTCTTTGGTCGCCAACCATCAAAAACTACAGGTTTGTCTTCACGTATTGTATTCGGGGTCATTCCTGCTTCAAGCGCTGCGGCATAGACAATTGGTTTGAAGGTTGAGCCAGGTTGACGGCGCGCTTGGGTAACGCGATTAAATTGGCTATCTTTATAGGCGCGCCCACCCGCAATTGCCAAAATCCGCCCTTTTTTATCAAAGGCGATTAAGGCAGCTTGTGTTACACCTGAATTTGGACCCGCGACTTTTATTCCATAATTTAATGCATCAACTGCTAATTGGTTGATTTTTGGATCAATTGTAAGGCGCGCAATCCTGTCGGGGGCGATTTTGGTTTCAAGGCCTTCAATTTCTTTTTGTGCCATATCAATTGCATATGCAAGTTCACCTTCATCTGGGTCGGGCGTTGTTTGAACTATAATTGGTTCTTGCATGGCAAGATTGGCGACATCTTGGCTAATAAAACCTGCCGCAACCATACGCGCCAAAACCACATGTTGACGTTCAATAGATGCGGGGGCGTTTAAATCAAGTGATAGCCGCCCTGGCGCTTTTGGCAAGCCAGCAAGCATTGCCGCTTGTGCAAGGCTTAATTCTTGTGGGCGTTTTGAAAAATAATGCCATGTCGCAGCTTCAAGGCCATAGGCATTTTGACCAAAATAAATGCGGTTTAGATAGACTTCTAAAATTTCTTTTTTGGGATATTTATTATCAATTTGCCACGCCAAAACCATTTCTTGAATTTTGCGTTTAAAGGTTTGCTTGGGGCTTAAATATACGTTTTTGACCAATTGTTGGGTGATGGTTGATGCGCCCTGAACTGTATGACCTGCAATAAGATTTTCAAAGGCGGCACGCGCCACGCCAAAAAAGTCAACGCCTGAATGCTCAAAAAAACGTGCATCTTCAACCGCCAAAAATGCCTGAATTACATGCTTTGGAAGGGAATCAATCGCAACCTTGCGCCCAAATCTTGGGCCGCGATAGGCGATTGTATTGCCATCCTTATCAACAACCTCAAATGAAGTTGGGCGATTGGCAACCCATAATTCTTGTTCCGAATTTATTTTTGGCAAGTCGCCAAAAAAATAATTAAATGTCACGATAGAAAAAAATGCCAATCCACCCAAAATTGCGCCCATAGAAAGACCAAGCACCATTTGCTTTTTTTGGCGCGCTTTGGCTTTGTCGGTCATTAAATCGGCGCGATAGGCCTTTTTCATCTTTTCCCCAATTGATTATTGCACATTTAGATAATGTGATTCACACGCTTTATAGATGTTATTTGATGTGAAAAATAATTAAGTAAAATCAATATATTATTGTGATTGTAAATAATAATAGCATTATCTAATCCGCATCATTTTTAATTGCCCAATAATAAACCCATGATTTCACATCAAAGGTTTAAAAAAATGGATGGCGAATTTGAAAAATGCCAAGCAAGGCGAAAAAAACGCAACGAATTATTCGCAGAACTTGAGCGCAGATTTAATCGCCTCAATGCCGCCAATGAAACGAAGGGAATTGCTGGTAAATCTAAATCTCAAGCAACTGGAAATGATTCAGAAGGACTGGAATTTTTGGGCGCGCAAAAGCCAATTACCACCCAAAGGAAAATGGCGAACATGGGCATTTCTGGGCGGTCGCGGTGCAGGAAAAACCCGCGCAGCAAGCGAATGGATAGTTGAGAAGGTCGAAATGGGACAGGCACAATCAATCGCATTAATCGGCCCAACCTTCCAAGATGTTCGTGACATTATGGTCGAGGGGCAGTCAGGCATAATAAATATTGCAAAAAAAGATTTCAAACCAAAATTTGAACCATCAAATCGCCGCCTTATCTGGCCCAATGGCGCTAAAGCATTACTATTTTCCGCCGAAGTGCCCGATAGTTTGCGCGGCCCGCAATTTGATTTGGCATGGGGCGATGAATTTGCCGCTTGGCCTGATGGTGATGAAGTGATGGATGTTTTGCTTCCTGCGCTTCGTTTGGGTGAAAATCCACAAATTATGCTTACAACAACGCCAAAGCCTGTGCCTTGGGTTAAAAAACTTTTTGAAAATAAGAATTGCGTAATTACCCAATCTTCAACCCATGAAAATGCCGCCAATTTATCCGATGGCATTATCGAAGAAATGGAAAATCGCTGGCAAAATTCAATTTGGGCACGCCAAGAATTATTGGGTGAAATGATTGATGATCCAAAAGGTGCTTTATGGTCGCGCATTGATATTAAAAATGCACGCGCCAAGCCTGCGCCAACTGTATTTGATAAAATCATTATCGCAGTAGATCCACCCGCAACATCTGGCAAAAATGCCGATGCATGTGGGATTATTGTGGCAGGAAGTTTGGGTAATGAAGCCTTTATTTTGGCTGATTTAACTACACAAGGCCAAACCCCAAATGAATGGGCAAAGGTAATTGCCAATGCCTATGATGAGTTTGAAGCAAATTTAATATTGGCGGAAGCCAATCAGGGCGGGGAAATGGTGCGCACAATCATATCGCTTTCTTCCCCTCAAGCGATGGTGCATTTGGTTCATGCCAAAGCCGCCAAAAGAACACGTGCAGAGCCTGTGGCGCTTTTATATTCACGTGGTTTTATTGGACATTTGGCGCATTTCCCCGCCCTTGAAGATGAGATGTGCCGCTTTGGCGCGCCTGATTTCAACCATAGTCCCGACAGAATGGACGCATTGGTTTGGGCAATTTCCCATCTTCTACTTAATCAAGGCGCGCCGCGCGCAAGAACAATTAATTAAAAAAGCACAATAAAATAAACGAAAGAAGAAAATGATAAATAACATCTTCAATTTCAACAAAAAACGAATGAATATTCATTCAGAGCAAAAATCGGATAATGTCTTTTTGGCTTTTTCCAACCTCGGAAATCCCATTTGGACACCGCGCGATTATGGCGCATTAGCAAAAGAGGGGTTTAGGCAAAATCCTGTTGCCTATCGCTGCGTGCGCATGATTGCTGAAAGTGTGGCTTCAATCCCTTTAGAAGTGCGCGGTGAAAATGGCAAAATACATGAATTACAAAATTTGCTTATAACCCCAAATTTTGAACAATCAGGGCCCGAACTAATCGAGGCTTTTATTGGGCATTTGCAAATCGCGGGTAATGCCTATCTGGAATTAATTTCAATTGATGAAAGACCCAAAGAATTATGCGTTCTTCGTCCTGATACAATGAAAATTATTCAAGGTGCAAATGGTTGGCCGATTGCATGGGAACAGCAAATTGGCAATCAAAAAAGGCGTCTCTGGCGTGATAATCTAAATGGCAAAAGCCAATGCCTGCATCTTAAATTATTCAATCCAAGCGATGATTTATATGGTCAAAGCCCTATCGAAGCCGCCGCAACCGCAATTGATATTCATAATGCAGGCGGGGCATGGAATAAGGCCTTAATTGATAATGCTGCCCGTCCATCAGGTGCATTAGTCTATAAAGGTGCAAATGGTTATGAGCGTCTATCAGATGAACAGTTTGAGCGTTTAAAAACCGAACTTGCAATGGCGCACACTGGTGCTGCTAATGCAGGAAGGCCACTTTTGCTTGAAGGCGGCCTTGAATGGTCGCCCATGTCGCTTACCCCACAAGAAATGGATTTTGTGGAGGCAAGGCGTCAGGCGGCACGCGATATTGCCTTGGCATTCGGTATTCCGCCAATGTTATTGGGCATCCCTGGTGATGCAACATATTCAAATTATAAAGAAGCCAATAATGCATTTTGGCGCCAAGTTATTTTGCCGCTTTGTAATAAAATGTCCAATGCATTGGCAATGTTCTTAAGTGGTTGGGCAAATGAAAAACTAAGCATAATTCCCAATCTTGAAAATGTTACCGCATTAATCAATGAGCGTGAAAGCCTTTGGGCGCGTTTGGAAAATGCAAATTTCCTTTCTCAAGACGAGAAGCGCCAATTGGCGGGGCTAAAGGCTGTGCCATGATGGAAGAAAATAATCACAAATGGTTTGATCCACGCATTAATTCTGCATTTTTATTCGGGCTTTTTCTTCAGGCAATCACCGCCTTTATTTGGGTTGGTGCGGCATCACAACGGCTACAAAGCCTTGAAAGCCGATTTGATGCTCAAGCCCCACTAAATGAGCGAATGGCACGTTTAGAAGCCGAAATGTCTGGCGCACGCCAAAGCCTTAGCCGTATCGAAAACCGCCTTGATAATGAGGTGAAGAAATGAGCATTTTGCACATTGGCGGATATGCCAGCCTTTTTGGTGTGCGCGATTTAGCGGGCGATATTGTTGAACGCGGCGCATTTGCTTCAAGTCTTAAATCATTGCCTGCTGGTTCAATTCGCATGCTCTATCAACATGACCAAAGCCGCCCAATTGGCGAATGGGTAAAAGCCTTCGAGGATGAAATCGGCCTTTGGGTAGAGGGTAAGATTTATGATTCAGACCCCGATGGGCGTCTTGCGATTGCAATGATTAAGGGCGCGCAAATGGACGGGCTTTCAATCGGTTTTCGAACTTTAGACTTTGCCCCAACCAATGATGGGCGGGTTTTAAAGCAAATTGATCTTCGTGAAATCTCACTTGTTGGGTTTCCGATGCTTCCTAGGGCGCGGCTTCGCGTGACTGGAAAAGATGCGGCAATCGCCGCCTAATATTAGGAGTAAAAATGACAAATTTGGAACAAAAAATCGCCCCTTCAAATATGAAGGCGGCACAGAATGAACTTATGGGTGTCTTTAATGCTTTCCAAGAAGCCAATGATGCACGCCTTGCGGAAATTGAAAAGAAAGTGGTCGCCGATATTCTTTTAGAAGAAAAAGTTGACCGCCTTGATAAAGCATTGAACCATGCGCAAGCAAGCCTTGATAAAATTGCACTTATTAATGCGCGTAGTCCTGCTGCAACCGAGGCAAAATCAGTTTCAGAACATAAGCAAGCATGGTCACAATATATGCGCCGTGGTGATGATGCGGCATTAAACCGAATTGAAGCAAAATCACTTTCGGTTGGTGTAAATTCTGATGGTGGTTATGTTGCCCCGCCAGAGGTTCAGGCGACAATTGATAGAATCCTATTTGCGATTTCGCCAATGCGCCGCCTTGCAAGTGTGCGCCCAACATCGGCGGCAGTTTTCAAAAAGCCAATGTCAATTTCAACCGCACAAGCAGGTTGGGTCGCAGAAAGTGGCGCACGCACAACAACAAATACACCATCACTTGATTTAGTATCTTTCCCAATCGGTGAATTATACGCAAGCGCTGCGGCAACCCAAACAATTTTGGATGATGCATTGGTGGATATGGATAGTTGGCTTGCAGGTGAAATTGCGCAAAGTTTCGCAATTGCCGAAGGCACAGCATTCATAAGCGGCGATGGCGTCAATAAACCAAAAGGTATTTTGGCCTATACAATTGCTGCCGAGGGTTCGCAAACCTATGGTCAAATGGGCTATGTGGCAACAGGTGTTGCAGGTGGTTTTGCGGCAAGTAACCCAATTGATAAATTGGTCGATTTAACATATGCGCCGCGCACGCCATATCGTGCCAATGCATCCTTTATGATGAACCGTCGCACATTGGGTCAAGTTCGTAAATTCAAAGATACAACTGGTCAATATATTTGGCAGCCTTCATTAGTTGCAGGTCAACCAACAACCTTATTGGGTTTCCCCGTTTATGAATGTGAAGACATGCCAGATATTGCCGCAAGCTCACATTCAATTGCTTTTGGCGATTTTGAAAAATCATATTTGATTGTTGACCGCACAGATTTGCGTGTTTTGCGTGATCCATATTCAAATAAACCATTTGTGATTTTTTATGTCACCAAACGTGTTGGCGGTGGTGTGCAAGATTATGACGCGCTTAAATTCCTTAAGTTTGCTGTAAGCTAGGGGGCGCATATGTTGATAGTTTTGGCGGGGCCAAGTGAAGATCCAATAAGCCTTATTGAAGCACGCAATTATTTACGTATCGCCCAAGATTGTGATGACAATTCTTTATCGCTTCTTATCAAGGCAGCCACTGAGCGTGTGGAACAAAAACTCCATAAAGCATTGGTAACACGCAAGTTGCGCCAAAGCTATTCAAGCGTTGAAATCACCCGCGCATTGGAGTTTGCCAAACGGCAAAAAGGTAAGGTTGAACTTATTCCTGCTCTTAATGATGTAATATCAATATCTGCGGTTAGTAGTTTGAATGTTAATGGAAATATGGCTTCCACTTCACTATCTTTAATAAGTTTAAGTGATGGCAAATTCATCCTTAATAATTATTCTCAAGGTCTTGAAATTGAATATTTCGCAGGCTTTGGGGCGGCAGCAAATGTGCCCAATTCCTTCAAAATTTTGGTCTTGGAAGAATTGGGGCGCATCATTCAAAACCGCGATAATGAAAAATATCAAACCGAAATTTCATCTGTTTTGGGGGCGCGTCTATGATTGAAGAAATCAAAAATGCAATCTTCACTTCATTATCGCAAAATGTTGGTGTGACCAATCAATTGGGTAATCCACTTCGGCTTTATGATGCGCCTGTTAAACATGCAGCTTTCCCATTCATGTTTTGGCGCAGGATTGAAACCAAACCAATCGCCCAAGATTATTCAAGCGCAATGGAGATTACGGTAACCCTTGAAATAGTGTGCAAAAACACAGGCCAAGAAGCGGCAAAAAAAGCGGTGGAGGCAGTTTCAACATGGGCGCACAGTGCAAAGCCAAATGTTAGCGGTGTAAACATTGCACTTATTATGTGTGCCTATTCCGATGTTTTTCGCGCAATTGATGGGCGAACTTTTTTGGGTGTGGTCAGACTTAAGGTGATTGCGGAATAAATATTCTGCTTCCCCATGATGGGGAAGCTGTATTGCAAAGCAAGACTGAAGGGGTTGACTGTTTTGGTGCAGCAAAACGTCGAAAACCCCTTTCGACGCGGGCTTTGCCCGCGCCACTTTCCCCAATTTTTGGGGAAAGAGAAATCATGGAGAATTCAAATGGCATTACAAGCGGGAAGGGATATACTTCTCAAAATATCGGATAATGCGCAAACGCCTGCCTTTGTAACAATTGGCGGTTTGCGCGCGCGTACAATTGCGCTTTCGGCAAAAACAATTGATGGAACATCTTCCGATTCAATTGGCAATTGGCGCGAGCTTTTACCAGGGGCAGGGCTTAAGGAAGCTACAATTTCAGGCTCTGGCGTTTTTAAAGATTTAGCATCCGATGAAATGGTACGCATTGCGTTTTTCAATCAAGAGGCGCGAAATTGGCAATTAATCATTCCAAATTTCGGGCGCATCGATGGCAGCTTTATCATCACCCAATTAGAATATGCGGGCAATTATGATGCCGAAGCAAGTTTTTCACTAACCCTAATTTCTGCGGGTGCATTGGGGTTTGTGGCATTATGATTGCAAATGAAAAACGCGGTGAAACCATTATTTCAATTAATGACAGGCCATATATTTTATGCCTTACACTTGGCGGTTTGGCAAAAATTGAAACCGCCTTTGGCATTAGCGGCCTTGAAAAATTGGATGCAAAATTTCAAAGTCTTAGTGCCAATGATGTGATTTTGCTTTTGGCAATTTTGCTTGAAGGGGGGGCAAACCCGCTTTCACTTGATGAAATAAAAAGCGCGAAAATTGATACAAAATCTGTGGTCGAAGCAATCTTAAAATGCTTTGCGCTTAATATTGGTGGGGCGTGATGCCATTTGCCGAAATGTTACTTGCGGCAATTCGAATTGGCATTAATGCGCCTGATTTTTGGCGATTAAGTCTTTTGGAATGGCGCAATATTTTTGCCCCGCAATCACAAGATTTCACCCGCGCTGATTTAGATAAATTAATGCAAAACTTAAAAGAGGAATAAATGGCAGATAATCAAAGCCTTAATGATGCCCAAAATGCATTAAATGATTTTGCCAATCATGGCGCCAAAGATGCCGCCAATATGATTGCACGTTCATTTCATATAGCGGGCAAAGATATTGCTAATTCATTGGCAGATGCCGCAAAAAGTGGCGAATTATCATTCAAAAAACTTATAAGCACAATTTTGCGCGATCTTTCATCAATGGCAATTCGCCAAAATGTTACCAAACCTATTGAAGGGGTTTTGGCACAGATTTTTTCGACCCTTCCCAAATATGGTGCGCGTGCATCTGGCGGGGCGGTAAATGCGGGGGGTGCGTATCTTGTGGGTGAAAATGGCCCAGAATATTTTGTGCCAAATCAGGCGGGATCAATTGAAACAGGTCTTGGCGGCGCAGTGCATATTCATATTAATATGGCGCAAGGATCAAATTTGAATGATGTCAAAAAAAGCGCCAATCAGGTTTCAATGGCACTAGCCCGCGCGGTTGAACGTGGAAGGGGCAGACTATGAGCGCATTTCACGATATTATTTTTCCCATTAAAATGGCGCGTGGTGCTATCGGTGGGCCGATGCGTAATGCGCAAATTTTTACGCGAGCTAACGGCATTGAAGCACGCAATACAATTTTGCAAAATTCACGGCGCAAATGGAATATTGCATCGCGCGGCGCGCCACTTGATGAATTGCATGATTTATTAGCTTTCTATGAAGCGCGCATGGGGCAGATTTATGCCTTTCGCTTTCGTGACCCGATTGATAATAAATCCTGCAAGCCAAGCCAGATACCATCATATTTGGATCAAGAAATTGGCATAGGCGATGGAAATAATAAGGTTTTTCAAATTCAAAAAACCTATGGCGATGCGCAAAATTCTTATAAAAGAAATATCAAATTGCCAGTTTTGAATAGTGTTTCGATTTCTGTAAATGGTGTTTTAAAACCTGCCAATTCTTATAATATCGAATATCAAACTGGCCTCATTATTTTCCAAACTGCGCCGCCAAATGGGCAGAGTGTGAAATGCGGTTTTTCATTTGATTGTATGGCAAGGTTCAATAATGATGCCCTTGAAATATCTTTAGAAAGCCCATCAACAGGGCGTATAAATGACATTGAAATTATTGAGGTTTTAACATGAGAAATCTTGATATAGGTTTTCAAAACCGCCTTAATTCCCAAGTTTCAAGCCTTGCAAAATGTTGGATCATTATTGGTAAAACTGGCAATGAAATTTGCATTACCGAACATGATGAAGACATTATTGCAATGGGTAAGACTTTTAAATCTGCCAATGCTTTTAATTCCGCAAATCTTGATTTGCAAAATCTTCCCAATTCCAATCGCGGCGCGATTGAAGGGGCGGTTGCAATAGATGGTATTAGTGAAAATGACATAATACTTGGCAAATTTGATAAAGCACAAATTGGGCTTTATCTGATTGATTGGCAAATGCCGCAATATTATGTGCAAATTTGGCAGGGCATTATTGGCGATATAAAATTAAATGGTCAGGTTTTTGAATTTGAACTTACAGGGCTTGAAAGCCAATTAAACAAAAATTTGGGGCGAAAATTTTCACGGATTTGTGATGCAGATTTGGGTGATAATAAATGCACAATCAATTTCGAAAATTATGCCCAAGCGGGAAATGTAATTAAGAAATACTCCAACACCCAAATAAAGGTAAATTTTACGACTGCCCCAGTTTTCGAAAATTATAAAAATGGCAAATTAAAATTCACAAATGGCGCAATGCAAGACACTGAATTTTCAATTGCCAATATCGAAAGTGCGGGCAGTGCATTTTTGATAATTTTTAAAACCCAAATTGCGCAATTTTTTAATATTGGCGATGCGATAAAAATCTATCAATCCTGTGACAAGAATTTTGCAACTTGCAAAACGCGTTTTAATAATGGCGCAAATTTTCGTGGCTGTCCGCATATGCCAGGGGAAAGCATAATTTATGCAAGCCCGTAAAATAATTTCGCGTGCACATGAATTTATTGGAACCCCCTATATTGAAAATTGCGCGTTAAAAAATGTGGGTTGTGATTGCCTAGGTTTGATTGCGGCGGTTTTTGAAATTGACGAAGATTTACGCAAATTGGGTTTTGAGGCGACAATTGAAAAATACTTTTCACCATGTTCGCAAAACTCTGCCAAGGTTTTAGCCTTTAGGGTGAATGATAATTTTCACTTTGGCATAATGGTTGAAAATAACCAATTTATCCACGCCCATTGGTCACAAGGTATAGTCAAAAACACTTTTGGAAATTGGTTTAAGGCGCGTTTTATTGGCGCGTATGAAAAGAAAGATTTATAATGGCTTCGATAATTTTGGCAAATGTTGGCGGCGCAGCCTTTGGTCCAATTGGCAGTGCGATTGGCGCATTAGTTGGCGCAAAAATTGATGGCGCATTGCAATCAAGCCTTAATGGGCGCACTTCAAGCGGTTCAAGGCTTGGCAATTTAAGCGTGCAATCATCAATTGATGGCGCATTCATGCCAAAAATATTCGGTAGCGCCAAAATCGCAGGGCAGGTTATATGGGCCGATAATTTCAAAGAAACCACAATCAAAAGAACGGTCGGTGGCAAGGGCGGGCAAAAGGTCAAAGAATATAAATATACACTTTCTTTTGCCATCGGCCTTTGCCAAGGGACAATTTCACGCATCGGGCGTTCATGGGCCAATGGCAAAGAAATTGATTTAAACCAATATAATTACCGCCTTCATACTGGCAATAACCCAAACCCTGACCCATTATTAGAGGCAATTTTGGGTATTGATAATTGCCCTAATTATAATGATATTGCCTATATAGTTTTTGAAGATTTACCATTGGATGTTTTTGGTGATAGGATCCCCCAATTTTCATTTGAAATTTTTGCCCAAGAAAATGACGCCAAATCACTTGAGAATTTGATAAAGGGTGTATGCCTTATCCCCGCCACTGGTGAATTTGCCTATGCGACAACGCCAATTATTGAACAGGTTTCGAGGGGAAATGAAAATTACCTAAATTCACATCACGACCATGAAAAAACTGATTTTGTATGTGCTATTGAAAATCTTGAAAATGATCTTCCCAATGCAAAAAGCATTTCACTCGTAAATGCATGGTTTGGCACATCAATTGATGCCGCCAATTGCCAAATCATTCCGAAGACCGAAATTAATGTGCGAAATTGTAAGCCAAGGAATTGGAATGTCGCAGGATTATCACGCAATAATGCCGACCGTGTTTCACAAATTAATGGTCAAAATGCTTATGGTGGTTCGATTGATGATAAATCAATAATTGAATCAATAAACCATTTAAATTCAAAGGGGTTTAAGGTAACGTTTAATCCCTTTATTATGATGGATTGTGCCAATTATCCTTGGCGTGGGCGCATTAAAATTGCACCGAATTTGGAAAATAATACTGGCGCAAATACTGCGATAAACGCATTTTACGGCAATGTTTTGGCAAGTCATTTTGCAGTCTCTGGGCAAAATATTTCTTATTCTGGGCCAAATGAATTTTCTTATTCGCGCTTCATACTGAATCAGGCAGCTTTATGTAAAGCGGCGGGCGGTGTTGATAGCTTCCTTATAGGCTCCGAATTAATTGGTTTAACACGGGCGCGAAGTGCGCAAAATATTTTCCCCTTTGTTGATAAATTAATTCATCTTGCAGGGCAGGTGAGGGCGATTTTAGGGGCAAATTGCAAAATTGGTTATGGCGCCGATTGGACAGAATATGGTGCATATGTTGCGGGCAATGATGTAACATTTCCATTGGATAAATTATGGGCCGATAATAATATTAATTTTATCGGCATTGATTATTATGCCCCCATTTCCGATAGGGCAAACACCGATGCCCCGCTTTCAATTGCACAATTACAAAGCAATATAGAGGCAGGGATTGCCTATGATTATTATTATGTCGATGAAAATGCCCGCAATTTAAGGCAAAAAACCCCCATAACTGATGGCGCATATAATGAGGCATGGATATATCGCCAAAAGGATTTGCGCAATTTTTGGCAAAATAGCCATTATCCACGCTTTAATGGCGTGCGCAACGCAAGCCCGACCCAATGGATTGGAAAGTCAAAACCCATCCGCCTTATGGAACTTGGCTATCCCGCGATTGATAAGGGTGCAAATCAGCCAAGTGTTTTTCCAGATGCAAAGTCGATTGAAAATGGCATTCCACCATATTCAAATGGTAATCGCGATGACTTGGAGCAAAGACGCGCTTTATATGCATTCCTAACTTATTGGGATGATAGCAAAAACCCTGTTTCAAACCTATATTCAGGGCGTATGATTGATATAGAATATACCCATATTTGGGCATGGGATGCGCGCCCTTATCCACAATTTCCTAGCCTGAAATCTGTTTGGGGTGATGGCGATAATTATGCCAAAGGTCATTGGCTTATGGGGCGTTTGGGTGGTGGAAAAATCGCCGATTTACTCAAATATATTCTGCAAGAATGTGAAATCACCAATTATGAAATTCAAGGATTAGAACGGGTTTTCAATGGTTTTGTAATAGAGAACCAAACAAATGCACGTGCGATTTTAAATGAATTAATTCAAGTCTTTAATATTGGTTTCTATATAAAGAATGGCAAGTTTATTTTTACGGATTTGGCATTTGCAAATGTTGTGCAATCAATAAATCAAAATGATTTAATCCTATTTGATGATGGCACAAAAATTCAAAAATCTTTTGCAAAAGAGGATGAAATTGATGGCCTTAATCTAAGGCTTTATTCAATCGAAGATGACTATGATACAATAAATATGTTTGCAGGCGCTAATGGCAAAAATATTGATTTTGCTTTGCCTTTAACATGTGGGCGCAATATGGCGGCATCACTTGCCAACGGGATTTTGCAAAATGCCAAGAATTTGAATTTGATTTATAAAATCAGGCTTGAAAATTCGCGCGCACTCGTGCTTGAAATTGGTGATATTATTGACATTGGTTTAGAGGGAACTTTTGCGATTGACGCAATTGAATATGGTGCAATTTGCGAATTAAGCCTAAGCAAGTTAGGGAAAATTTCAAATGAAATAAATTCAATCGCCACGCAAAACCCAAAACCAAGCCCAATTTATTTTTGTGAACCATTGGCCTTTGCATTAGATTTGCCAATGCCCTTTGGCGGCGTAGGGAATGGCGCGCAAATTTATATTGCCAGCAATAATTTTGACAATATTGATGTGCGCTTGGGCGATAAATCACTTGGAATTTGTTCACGCGCCGCATCTATTGGTAATTTGCTAAACCCAATTCCCTCAAGTGCGGTTTCGCAAAATATTCGCGCGATTTTGGGCGTTAAAATGCTATTTGGTGCAAAATTGCCCAATAATGGAAATATGGCAATTTTGCGTGATAATCAAATTGTGGACATTATAAATTTTCAATCGGCAAATCTAATTGCCAAAGATACATATAATATAACAAACTTTGTGCGTGGTCTTAATGGCATTAATGAAGCGCCAAATTTGCAAATTGGTGATTATGCAATTTTGCTTAATGAAGCCTGTGTTAATGCCGATATAGACGCCGAACTTTGGGGCGCAGAAGTACTGATTGATTTACAATCAAATATCGTAAATCCGCCAATTTCTTATCAATTGCCATGCACATTTTTTGGCAATTACCAAAAGCCTTGGGCGGTTTGCCATATAAAGGCAAAGCGTATTGGAAATTCGATTGAAATCTCATTCTTACGCCGTATGCGCGGTGATAATGATAATTGGCAAACTGATATTTTAAGCCAAGAAAGCAATTATGAAATTCGTATTTTGGATAATTTTGGTGCGTTAAAACGCAAAATCCAAAGCACAAATAATATTGCACTTTATAATGATGAATTGCCTGATTTTGGCACCAAGCAATCATCATTAGAGCTTGAAATTATTGAGTTTAATCAATCAATCGAGGGTTATAAAAACCGCCAAAATATTGCTATTCTTTAGGCGAAAAATCCAAAACTGCACCATTAATACAATAGCGTTTATTGGTTGGCATCGGACCATCATCAAAAACATGACCAAGATGGGCTTTGCATTTATTGCAATGAACTTCGACACGTGGGCTGGCAAGTTTTAAATCCTGCGAATAGCCCACTGCATCTTCAGATATTGGCGCAAAATATGATGGCCAGCCAGAACCAGAATCATATTTGGTTTCACTTGAAAACAAAGGCGCATCACAAGATGCGCAATAATAAATGCCATCACGTTTTTCAAAATTTAAGTTTGATGAAAATGGCATTTCTGTGCCATGATGTTTGGCAATACGAATTTGTTCAGGATTAAGTTCTTTTGTCATTTTGAGTATCTTTCTTTTATCTCACGCTTATATTCGGGGCATTTGCTTGTCGCAAATGCTAATCCCTCATCGCTCCGATGGGGCGGCGCACTTGCGCCGACGCGCCGATTTGCGCGTATCATTCTAAAATTTAAGTCATAGTTTGTCAGATTTTTTCGTTCCTAAAATATCTTTGCCAAATTTATCAATGATTTTGTCCAAGGCTTTTTCAAGTCTTAGATTTTTTTGCGCATTTTGATTTATTAAATCGCCACGATCTGCCAATTCCTCATCGCATAATTCACTTATGCCAATTCCGATAAGGCGAAATGGTGCCCGCTTTAATTCGCCATCAAGTAATGGTTTCACAGTTTCATACATTGTTTTTGCCGTCTGCGTTGGTTCAGATAGGCTAATTTGACGTGTGATACTTACAAACTTCGCAGTTTTTAGCTTTAAGGTTACAGTTCGCCCTGCAATTTTTTTCTGTCTTGCTTCGCGTGCAACCCTATCGGCCAGTTTTTTTAAAGTAGTGGCAAGGGTTTGTGCATCACTCACATCATCAAAAAATGTGGTCTCAGATGATATACTTTTGCGCTTGGTTTCGGTTTCAAGCGATCGGTCATCTTCGCCATTTGCCATTTTTTTAAGGCGAACAATATTGGGACCAAATTCTTTAAATAGCGAACGTTCATCAATATGTGCCAATTGCTCAATTGTTATAAGGCCAAATTTTTCAAGTTTTTTTACGGTAGCAGGGCCAACGCCATGCAAAAACCCAATTTTCTTTGGCCAAATAATTTTTGGAACATCCGCTTTTGATAAAGCAAAAAAACCGCGTGGCTTATCCATATCTGACGCAGTTTTTGCCAAGAAACGATTTTCTGAAAGCCCGATTGAAACCGTAATTCCAACCTCATTTTCAATTTTTAGTGCAAGTTTGGCCAAGGATTGACAGGGTGCTGCTTTATGAAGGCGCTGTGTGCCCGATAAATCCAAATATGCCTCATCGATTGAAACCGAATGCACGATTGGGGTTAATTCGCGCATTAAATTTTTAATAATTTTTCCAGTTTGTGCATAAAGTTGAATATTAGGCTTAATAACTACGGCTTTGGGGCAAAGTTTCATTGCTTGAAACATCGGCATTGCTGATTTAACCCCATAAGAACGGGCAATATAACATGCCGTTGAAACTACACCGCGCTTTCCGCCACCAATAATAACAGGTTGGTTTAAAAGACTTTTATCATCCCTTTTGTGTATTGCGGCATAAAATGCATCGCAATCTATGTGTGCAATTGACAATTTATCAAGATTTGGGTGGCAGATGATGCGATGCTTGTGACAATTAGGGCATTTTTCATCCTTTGGCGCTATAGTTTGCGCTTCAAATATGAAAAAGCAGTCACGGCACATATAAATCAATTTGGTCTTAACCCGTTCGTAGTAACCTTAATGTATAACATATATAATAAAACAGATTTTAGTGGGAGTGCAAACCGGGTGGGTGAGGCGAAAACCAAAGCGGCAAAGAAAAAAGTGATGATAGTTGAAGATAATGAATTAAATCTTCGACTATTTCGCGATTTATTGTCTGCTTTTGGTTATGAAACCGTTGAAACTCGCGATGGTTTAAAGGCGCTTGAGCTTGCCAAAGTTGAAATGCCAGATTTAATTTTAATGGATATTCAGCTTCCACATGTTTCTGGCCTTGATGTTACACAATGGATTAAGGCTGATAAAGCCACTAAAAAAATACCAATTATTGCGGTTACAGCTTTTGCTATGCGTGGTGATGAAGAACGCATAAAAGAAGGCGGTTGCCAAGCATATCTTTCAAAACCCATTCAGGTTCAGTCTTTTATTAAGACTATAAAGGATTTTATAGGCTAAAAATGACTGCACGTGTATTAGTTGTCGATGATGTTGAACCAAATGTAAGGCTTTTAGAAGCCAAACTTCAACATGAATATTACACAGTAATAACCGCATTTTCAGGTGAGCAGGCAATTGTTAAAGCTGCCACTGAAAATCCTGATGTCATTCTACTTGATGTTATGATGCCGGGGCTTGATGGTTTTGAAACCTGTAAAAGATTAAAGGCAGATCCAAAAACATCACATATTCCAATCATTATGGTCACCGCGCTTGACCAAAAAGAAGACAGAATACTTGGCTTAAAAGTTGGGGCAGATGATTTTCTTTCAAAACCAATTGATGACGTATTGCTTTTGGCACGTGTGCGCTCTTTATCGCGGTTTAAAACATTAAGTGATGAATTAAGAACGCGTGAAGCAGTTGGGCGAAGGTTCGGCGTAATCGAAAATCTTCATTATTTAGAAGATGGCCTAAGTGCGCGTATTCTTATTCTTGAAGATGATAATCGCCGCGGTGAAAGAATTAAACGCGTTCTTGCATCTGAACAAAGGCCATTACTAATGAGTGAGGCCAATGAATTAGGGCCAGAAGGTCATGCGTCGGTTGAATTAATGATTGTTTCAACTTCGGGAACTTCATTTGATGGCTTAAGACTTGCGGCACATATTCGTTCACAAACCGCAACGCGTAATCTTCCAATTCTTGCAATTGTTGATAATCATGAACGTGATAAGGCCTTACGCGCACTAGAGCTTGGGGTTAATGATTTTATTGATCGCCCACTGGATGAAGAAGAATTATTGGCGCGCGTTAAAACCCTTGTTCGCCGCAGGCGCTATATAGAGGCTTTACGCGAAAGCGTTGATCAAACTATGGAAAAAGCGGTGACCGACCAATTAACAGGTCTTCACAATCGCCGTTATATGGAAAGCCAGCTTAAAGCCTTGCTTGAACGTATGCAAAGAGGCGGGCAGCCAGTTTCGGTTCTTATTGCCGATATTGACCATTTTAAACGCGTTAATGACCTTTTTGGACATGATGCAGGTGATGATGTTATTCGTCAATTCTCTGAACGCCTTGCATCTAATTTTAGGCCGCGTGACCTTGCATGTCGCTTTGGTGGTGAAGAATTCGTGGTAATAATGCCAGATACTTTGCCAGAAGATGCAATGCAAATTGCCGAACGCTTAAGACATTCTATAGCAGCTGCGCCATTTTATATCGGGCGCAATCGCGAACAATTAGAAGTCACTTGTTCAGTCGGGGTTTCAGTTGGAAATCAAGTTTCTGATATCCCTGAAACAGTTCTTAAACGCGCAGACCAAGCATTATATTCTGCAAAACAATGCGGAAGAAACAGGGTTATGGCGCAGGCGGCGTAAAAACTCAAATTGCCGCCTTCGGCCTTAGGCCCACTTAGCAATTTGGATTCAAGCGGACAAAACAATCTAAAAAGCGTGGTTTTTAGATTATTTTGACAAATTTTTAAAAATTTTCTGTTTTCAAGTTTGGGGCGGTGGAAAATGCCTAATTCTTGCCTTTGAAAAGTTCAGGGAATTTTTGGGAATATTCAGTTAGGGTAGTTTGGCAGTCTTTCATTGTCGAATCTATGTAATTTTGATGCGTGCCAAGTGTTCGATATGTCCAATAGGCGGATTTGAAAGAATTAACGCCACTTGTAAAAGATTCAGAAGCAAAAGGCTGCGCAGTTTTTAAATCAATTTTTCTGTCAACCATAAGGCGTTGTACGCCAAAATTAGCAACCAAGGTACCGTTATTCTTTAAAATTTTGGCTTTTTCTGGATCTTCGCTTGTAAGCTCCCCCAATCCATAAATTTTCCCGCCGCAATATGTCAATTCACGCCACCATTCCATTTTGATAATTTTGCCATCCTTATTTTTTATTTCGCGCATTCTATCTGTTGAAATTGTAACATTGGCTGAATCAACTTGCTTTGTCGCTTGTGGTTTTGGCGCTGTGGTTGGTTTTTTAATGGTATCACCAAAAGAAGATGTTGCGCATAATATTGAAATTAAAGGAATTAGATATAGGGGCTTCAATATTAATCTCCAAAAATTATAGAAATTGGTTTGCTTATTTTTCTGTTTGTATTTAACATAATTCTTACGCAAATGGTAAATTGTTTTTTACAAATGCGTAAGCCTTAAATTAAATAATTCTGGATGCTTTAGCTGATAAATTCCCCAAATGAACCAGATAAAATATAATGAATTTTGTAAAAACCTTGAACATGCAACACATGTCTATCAATGGGATGCAGATGTTTGGAAAATCGGTAATAAGGTTTTTGCAATTGGCGGATGGGAAAAAGAGGATGCTGAATTTACTGTTATTTTCAAATGTTCCGAAATTGCATTTGAACTTAATAAAGACGAAAAAGGCGTGCGCCCCGCGCCATATCTTGCATCGCGCGGTCTAAAATGGCTTCAAGTATATAATAATGAAACTTTTAGCGATGAACAAATTTTCGAATTTATAAAAGATAGTTATAAAATGATTGCCGATGCATTGCCAAAGAAAATCAAGAAAGAGTTTATGACCTAATATGAATAATGCCCATTTTTCAATGGGCATTATCATGACTAATTCTATAATTTCTTAATCATCTTTGCCACAAGTGGGTGGCGAACGATGTCGCGTTCTTCAAGTTGGACGATTGAAATATCTTCAACGCCATCAAGTTTTTCAGCAATTTGCGCAAGGCCAGACATTTCAGGTAGTAAATCGGTTTGTTGCGGATCACCCGTTACCACCATTGTTGAATTCCAACCCAAACGCGTCAGTAGCATTTTCAATTGCCCATAAGTACAATTTTGCGCCTCATCAATAACCACGAACGAATTATTAAGTGTGCGACCGCGCATAAAGCCAACAGGGGCAATTTCAATAATTCCCTCGCTCATAAGCATTTTTAGGCGTTTCGGGGATAATCTATCGGCAAGTGCATCAAGCAATGGGCGCAAATATGGCGCTAATTTATCCTCAACATGCCCAGGGAGATAGCCAAGATTTTCACCCGCCTCAACCGCAGGGCGCGATAAAATAATACGTGATACCTGATTTGATTCAAGTGCCTCAACCGCTTTTGAAACCGCAAGATAGGTTTTACCAGTTCCCGCAGGGCCAACCGCAATAATAAGGGGAGATGAATCAATTGCATTCATCAATTGCTCCTGCCCCTCAGAACGGGGTTTAACATGGCGCAAAAACCTTTGATCACGAATGCTGTCATCATCGCTACCTAAAGGCGACCAACCGAATAATGAACGAACATTATTGTCGTCACTATGGTGTTCATTGTCTTTAAAACGTCTTGTATTTGGTCGTTTTGCCATATTAACCTCCAATTGTTGGGGTGCACTACATATTTAAGTATGCAGGGCGAGAAATGCAAATTTTGTTACAAAGTTTTTTATTGGCTTTTTTCGCCAAATATAGAATTGCAATTTGGGTAAAATCCCGCGCTGCCATTATATGTAATTCCAAAGGGTCAAAACCATAATCCCCTCTTAATTTGTAATTAGCAAAATTTTTGTGACAATTTGCAATTTATATGAAAAATCGACTCATCAATTTTGCCAAATAGATTTTGCAGGTCAAAGTCTTAAGCAAAGGTTAATTTTGCAAAATGTTCACAAAACATACCCAAATTGTATAAATTGATAAAAAAAGCATCAAATTTTATTAAAAAGCAAAAAATTAACCATATTTGCCAATTCAATTTTAATCACCACAATATACTAAGGGTGCACTGGAATTTGAAGAGTTTCCGGCGGTATTTATAGGGCACAAAAAGTGCGTTCCAAAGATTTTAGAACTTAATCGCAATTTTTGTGCCCATTTTTTAACTTATATCTAATTGCAATTTTGAAGTTTGCCGCATATCAAAATGGCAAAGGATTGATATATGCCAATTTATTCGCTTTCAAATGATGCCCCACAATTCCCACAATCAGGCAATTATTGGGTTGCGCCAAATGCAACCTTAATAGGAAAAGTAATATTGCATGAAAACGCCTCTATTTGGTGGGGGGCGGTTTTGCGTGGTGATAATGAACCTATTATAATTGGTGAAAATACTAATGTTCAGGATGGTTCAATATTGCATAATGATATTGGTATCGGTCTTAGAATTGGTAAGAATGTGACAATTGGGCATATGGCAATGCTTCATGGATGTGAAATTGGTGACAATTCACTAATTGGAATTGGCGCAGTTATTATGAACCGTGTAAAAATTGGCAAAAATTGTATCATTGGCGCAAAAGCACTTATTCCAGAGGGCAAGGAAATTCCCGATAATTCACTTGTAATGGGCGCGCCGGGTAAAATCATTCGTGAAGTCACAAAAGAGCAGGAAGAATTTCTTTTGGCATCCGCTGCGCATTATGTTGGTAATTGGAAACGCTATAAAAGTGATTTATCACAAATATAATACTTGACAGTGTCGTCACTTTACCTTGTTATTACATGAAATAATAAAATGATGGGGCGCACGTGAATCAGGCAAATTATGAGTTTTCGATATTATTCCTAAAACAAGCTGACAATATAAATCGTTATTCAAATGATTGAAAAATTTGATTATATTGTAATTGGCGGTGGCTCTGCTGGGGCGGTTCTTGCATCGCGGCTTTCCGAAGATGGGCTTTATGATGTTTTACTCATTGAGGCGGGGGGTAAGAATGATGATTTATTGGTCAATATGCCCGCAGGTGTGGGCGAAATCCTGCCAACAAAAAACCGTTATAATTGGGGCTTTTATACCGAGGCCGAACCAAATTTAAATAATCGCAAACTTTATTGGCCGCGTGGTCGTGGTCTTGGCGGGTCTTCTGCTATTAATGCGATGATTTATACGCGCGGTCATCCAATTGATTATGATGATTGGGGACGTCTTGGAATAAAGGGTTGGGATTTTAAAACCCTTTTAAAATATTTCAAAAAAGCCGAAGATTTTGAACTTGGTGAAAGCCAATATCATGGCAAGGGCGGCCCTTTGCATGTTAGCGTGCCAAATTCTTCGCATCATGGCTTCAAAATGTTCCAAGAAGCAACAATGCAGGCACAATTACCGCAAACCCAAGATTTTAATGGTGCAAGCAATGAAGGCTTTGGAAAATATCATCTTACCATTAAAGATGGAAAAAGATGGTCCAGCTTTATGGGATATTTAAAACCAAATCTTGGGCGCAAAAATCTAAAAATTATTGCCAAGAAAATTGTTTCTAAAATTATAATTGAAAATAAGCGTGCAATTGGTGTTGAATATTATGATGCATCTAATGGCGTTTCTAAAAAAGTATTTGCAAAGCGCGAAATTATATTAAGCGCCGGCGCAATTGGTTCGCCGCAAATTTTACTATTATCTGGAATTGGCCCTGCTGATGAATTAAAAATGGTTGGTATTGAACCTGTTTTAAATCTTCCAAGTGTTGGGAAAAATTTACAAGATCACCTTGATATTTCAATGTTACAGGAAACCTCATTGCCAATTACCTATAATTCGCTGGCAAGTGGGTTAAGGCAAATTAAAATTGGGCTTGAATATATTTTCTTGAAGAAAGGCTTTGGGCGCGAAAACTTCCTTGAAATGGGCGGTTTTGCTAAGTCACATGATGAATTACATCGCCCAAATTTACAATTTCATTTTATGAATGGCCTATTTAAAAACCATAATAAAACTAAAATTAGGAAAGATGGTTTCACGCTTCATGTGTGTAATCTTTATCCTGAATCGCGCGGTGAAATTTGCCTTAAAAGTTCAAATCCAAATGTTGCGCCGCGTATTGTGGCTAATTATCTTGCCACCGAAAAAGATATGGAAATTATGCGTCTTGGGGTGAAAATGGGGCGGCGTATTTTTGCGCAACCCGCGTTTGAAAACTCTAAAGAATACGAACCTGGCGTAAAAGTTCAAAGTGATGATGAAATTGATAATTTCATCCGTACAAATGCCGAAACCATTTATCACCCTGTCGGAACATGCCGCATGGGCGCTGATGAAGAATCTGTGGTTGATGAAAAATTACGCGTGAGAAATATCGAAAATCTTCGTGTAATTGATGCATCAATCATGCCCCGCATCGTGGGCGCCAACACAAATGCCCCAACAATTGCCATCGCCGAATATGGCGCGGACATGATTTTGGGTATGGTATAAAAATACCCCCGAAATCGGGGGTATGTTTTAATTAGTTGCAACCACTTTCAATTCAGGCCTTGCCGGCATTTGTGGGTCGGGTGGTAAAAGTGCCGTAAGTGAAAAGCGCAAAGCAGGGCGTGAAATTGAAACATTTGCCGCAATTGGTTGGAATAAACCAAGCACACGTTTTGTGCCATTTTTTTCCAAAAGCGGAAGGAAAACCAATTCAATATCTGTTCTTTGGCCAATTCCTGCGCCAAAGGCTGCAACACGTGCCATAGCAGGCCCAGGTGTTGAAACCGCACTTTCTAATAATGCGCGAATTAAAACCTTATCTGGCCCAAAGAATAAAGAACCAATTTCATGATCGCGCAAATCACGACCAGTCCAAACTTTAAGCTCTTTACCGATAGTTGTGAAAGTAAAAATGCCTTCGCCGACACGTTGTGCCATAAAAAGCCTATCAACTAAAGATGATGCATCGCGCGATTTAATATTTTGCGCAATCTCATCATTTTCGATACCATTTAATGCGCGCCATGAATTTAGCATAAGGCGGGTTTCAGGGTGTAGGGCAGCAAATTGCATTTATATAATCCTAATAAAAACTTACCCGTTGATAATTGCATTTTGCGTGCCACAACTTTTGGGCTTATTGGCACAATTTTTTCACACCATTTAGTTGAATTTAGCATCATTTTGACGCGCAAAGTCAATTTTGCATCAAAATTGGACTGTTTGGTAACAAATCAATTCCAATAGCTGAAATCATCTTTTATGCTTAATAATCTATGAAATACGGGATAAAGGAATTGAAACCTTTCTTTGCTAATAAAGATGCTGAATAAAATATAATGAAGAGCAAAACTTTTTAATTAAATACAATCCTAAGTTTTCACCAAAATAGAGAAACTGGCATTGAATTTGCATAGAGGTTTTGTAACTTTCGTGGAGAAGATAAATGAGTGTTTCAATTCGATACATAACAGCGGGTGCATTATTATCGCTTTTAAGTGGTGCAGCATTTGCGGGTGATTGCTGTGGCTCTGGTAGCTTTACTGGTGGCATTACTAATATTCCTGTAGTTTCTGGAAATGGTGGTTGCTGCGGTACTGCTAATAGTCAGATTGTTGGCGTCCCTGGAATTTATGTTCCATCATCAAATGTTGGTGTGAATGTTGGCGGCACTTATGTTGGCGGCACAAATTATAATGTTGGTGGCACTGTGATTGGCGGCAATAATGTTGTTGTTGGCGGCAATACTTATATGAGTTCTGGTGCCTCTTATGGTTCTTATTCTTCTGGTGGTGGCGTTGCTTATTATGGCGGCGGCGGCGGTGCTTATATGGCGCCAGCTCCAGTTTATAATGGCATGATTGAAGGTCTGAATGTTGGCGGTGGTCAGGCTGCTGCTAGTATGGAACAAGTAACAGAAACTAAAACTGTTACTGAAATTGTTCCAATTCGTGCCGTTTGTATGGATGATAAAGGCGTTCCACATCCTGCATCACGCGTGAATGGTGATGATAAAGTTGGCGCTGAATTTAATGGCGAAGTTTATCGCTGTATGGCTGGTACATATTTGGAAGTGACTATGGGGCGTATGGTAGATGGTAAAGCTGTTTTTGACGGTGGCAAAAACCTTACATGCACCAAAGGTCAGGCTTTGTCTTATAAAGGTGGAAATGTTACATGCGTTGCGCAATTGCCTGCGGCAAATTGTAATGAACGTTCATTGCTTCGCCGATTTGGCCCAGGTATCAAATATCTAACGCTTGCACGTCAACAAACTTATACACGCCAAGTACAAAGCCAACAATCAAGCCAATATACAACATTCAAATCAAGCATGTATGTTGACGGTGGCGTTGGTCAAGGCGTTTATTAATTAAATTCTTCTTCACGAAAAAAAAGGCCACCAATTTGGTGGCCTTTTTGTTTAGTGTCGAAAAATTATTTTCTTTCGTTTTCTGCGATTAATGCGTCAAGTTTTGCAACAACTTCGTCAGATGCTGCATCCATTTTATAGAAAGCTTCAAAAGCGCCCATTCTATCGCCGGCATTATAAAGCCTTGCCGCTTCTTTGCCGTTTTCATGAACGCGTTTGTGCGGTTCCTCAATAGCTAAGAAGTTTGGAGATAGAATGTTTGAACTAGATTTAAAGTTATTCCACCATTTTCCAAGGCGGCACATGTGATGATCTGTCAAATCGCTTTCGCTTAATGTTGACATGCCAGATAATAGAGCCGCTAATCGTTTTTTCCACATAATGTGATCTGATTTTGCGCGATATAAAACATAATTTTCAACGCCAAGTTGCTCAAGATTATCTAATTCTGCTGTTATTTCTTTTTCAGATGCATTTACGGTTTCGGCTGATTTTTCAATCAGTCTTTTTGCATCTTTTGAAGATTGCGCAGCGCGGTTGATGCCTTCGCTTAATTCATTAACAGCTTGCGATTGCTCAGATAGAACTTGTGCAACATTTGCAACGCCTTCAGCACCAAATTGAACTCCTTGCGATGCTTGTGTTACGCTTTCGCTGGCCTTTGATGCAGCATCCTCGGCATCATTTGCTGCAGATTTTGCTGAATTTATTGCACCAAAAATTGCATTGAGTGCCGCTTCTAAGCGGCCAATACGTGCACGAATATTTTCAGTAGATTTTGCGGTTTGTGCAGATAATTGTTTAACTTCTTGGGCAACAACAGCAAAGCCTTTGCCGGCTTCACCTGCGCGTGCAGCCTCAATTGTGGCATTAAGTGCAAGAAGATTGGTTTGTGAAGCAATGGCATCGATTTCTTGTGCCATGTCTTTAATATCAATTGCTACTGCATTTAAATTATTTAAATCTTGGTCAACAAGTGAAAGTGCTTGCGTTACGCTTTGGCTCGATTTTGCCGCAATTTGCACTTCTTGTGCACCTTGGTTTGCCTTGCTTGCAGATTCTTCAAGTGACTGATCAGTTCTTTGTGCCAAATCAGCGATTTGGCTAATTGATGCGGTTAATTCTTCAACGGCAGCCGCCATTACGCTAATTTCAGACTCGCTTTTTGTAACTTCTGCATATGCGCGGGCAACTGATGCCTGAAAATTACTTGCATTTGTAGAACAATTTACAACAGATATAAGTGCACTTCTATCAGATTGTGCCAACCTATCATGCGCTAATTTTACAAGGCTTAGGATTTTTGGTGACGTAGTATCTAAATCTATTTTCTTGCGATTCAATACACTTTCAAATGGTGACAAATCAATTTGTTCGAATTTTGGAGCCGCGAAATTAATTTGTTCAGTTACTTGTAAGTTACTATCTTTTTGCTTTTTCAATATATTAAACATATTATCACCTATCTGATTTCTTATTATATTTTAAGTTTAAAATTTGCTTAATGTTATTAGAAGAAACTAAAATAAGGATGTGATTCTTACGTATGTAATTTGAAATTTAATATGATTTAAAAAACATTTCATGGCTTTGTAGATAAATGGATAAGTTGAAATGCGTTCACAGGGCGCAATCATGGAGATGAGCCCAATTGTATTTTTACGTTTCAACAGCCAAAGTATTTAAATTTCTTATAGTGGAACTTAGGGTATTACCCCAATCGATTATTTAATATATCAATCAATTCAAGCGCGGAAGTTGAAATAATTGTCCCTGGCGGATAAACGCTTGCCGCGCCCATTTGTTTTAAAACTGGCACATCATCGGGTGGAATTACGCCGCCCACCACAATCACAATGTCCGAACGATTAAGTTTGGCAAGTTCAGACCGCAATTCAGGAACAAGGGTTAAATGACCTGCCGCAAGTGAGCTTGCGCCCACCACATGAACATTTTCTTTGGCGGCAAGTTCTGCGGCCTCTTGTGGGGTTTGGAATAATGGGCCAAGCACAACTTCAAAACCTAAATCGGCATAGGCGGTTCCAACAACTTTTTGACCCCTATCATGCCCATCTTGCCCCATTTTGGCGACCATGACTTTTGGTGGGCGTCCGTATTTTTCAGTAAAGGCGGCAACTTTGGCTTTGGCGGCTTCAAAATTTGGTTCGGTTTTACCCATAGTATCGGCATAAATACCGCGTGGCATTTTTGGTATTGCTTCATGGCGCCCAAATACTTTTTCAAGCGCGTAGGATATTTCGCCAACACTTGCCTTTGCGCGCGCCGCATCAATTGAGAGCGCAAGTAAATTGCCAATTCCAGTGCGTGCGGCATCGGTTAGGGCTGCCAAACATTGAATAACTTGGGCTTCATCACGCTCGGCACGTAGTTTTGCCAATTTCTCAAGCTGCGCCATGCGAACGGCAGTATTATCAACCTTAAGAACGGGTGGTAATTCTTCATTTTCAACTTGATAGCAATTGACACCAACTACCATTTGTTTGCCACTATCAATTGCGGCCTGTGTTCTTGCGGCGGCTTCTTCGATGCGAAGTTTTGGTATGCCTGCTTCAATGGCTTTTGCCATGCCGCCCGCTTTTTCAACTTCTTCGATATGTTTCCATGCTTTGGCCGCTAATTCTTGGGTAAGGGCTTCAACATAATAACTACCGCCCCAAGGGTCTATTGGCGTGGTTGCGCCACCTTCTTTTTGCAAAACAATTTGCGTATCGCGCGCGATTTTTGCCGATGCATCGGTTGGTAATGCAATTGCTTCATCAAGTGAATTTGTGTGAAGTGATTGGGTGTGTCCATGCGCCGCCGCCATCGCCTCTACAGCGGTGCGGGTGACATTATTATAAACATCCTGCGCAGTTAATGACCAGCCAGAAGTTTGGCTATGGGTTCGCAATGGCAATGATTTTGGGTTTTTTGCGCCCATATTTTTTACAATTTTTGACCAAAGGCCGCGCGCCGCGCGCATTTTAGCAACTTCCATAAAAAAGTTCATACCAATTGACCAAAAGAAGGAAAGGCGCGGGGCAAAAGTATCAATATCCATTCCCGCATTAATACCAGCACGCAAATATTCCATGCCATCTGCCAATGTATAGGCTAATTCCAAATCCGCCGTGGCACCTGCTTCTTGCATATGATAGCCAGAAATTGAAATACTATTGAATTTCGGCATATTTTTTGAAGTATATTCAAAAATATCGGAAATGATTTTCATTGAAGGCAATGGCGGGTAAATATAAGTATTACGCACCATAAATTCTTTTAGAATATCG
Source organism: Pseudomonadota bacterium (assembly GCA_020161405.1). GTDB lineage: Bacteria > Pseudomonadota > Alphaproteobacteria > Caulobacterales > Aquidulcibacteraceae > Pseudaquidulcibacter. The sequence continues at coordinate 284,349 of JAIUOD010000002.1, forward strand.
TTTTGAATTGTGCCTGTTAATTGCGCGGGCGCAACGCCTTGCTCTTCACCGGCCACAACAAAAAGCGCAAGAATTGGCAAAACTGCGCCATTCATTGTCATTGAAACCGACATTTTATCAAGTGGGATACCATCAAATAAAGTGCGCATATCAAGGATTGAATCAATCGCAACACCCGCCATTCCAACATCGCCAGTCACACGTGGGTGATCGGAATCATACCCCCTATGGGTTGCCAAATCAAAGGCGATTGAAAGCCCTTTTTGCCCTTGCGCTAAATTACGTTTGTAAAATGCATTGGATTCCTCGGCGGTGGAAAAGCCCGCATATTGGCGAATTGTCCAAGGTTGACCAACATACATTGTTGGATATGGGCCGCGAATGAATGGCGCAAGCCCTGGAAGGGTGTTTATATATTCTTGGGATTGAATATCACTTGGGGAATAAGATTTTTTAACCTCAATCCCTTCAGGGGTTTTCCAATTTTCGCCCGAAACCTCTTGGCTTGGTGCGTTAATTTCTTCAAATGATATATTTGCAAAATTAGGTAGCTTTCCCATTTATTCCCCCAATTTCTTTGCAATAAAGCCAGATTTGATGGCTTTTGAAAAACCGCCTGCTTTTTCAATTTCTTGAACAATGCCCCATGCAGATTTTGCGATTTCGCTTGTTAATGTTTCGAATGCAAATGAACCGCTTGCAGGGTCATTTGCCCGCGCAATATTTGATTCATTGGCAAGAATGATTTGCGTATTGCGTGCAATACGGCGCGTAAATTCGCTTTCTTTTTCAGGGTCGGGTTCGAAAGAGCGTGTGGTAATTATATTCGCACCACCTGTACCCGCCGCAAAACATGCATTGGCAATTCGTAAAATATTTGTGTGTGGATGCTCATCCTCAAGCATTTGAGATGAAACAATTGCCTGTAAATCCATTGGAAGGTTTTCGCCAATTGCTGCGCCAACTTTTGCCCATAAAGTGCGAATTGCACGTAATTTTGCGATTTCTAAAATAACCTGCCCGTCAATGCCGATTTGGAATAAAAGCGCTTCATTGATTTGCGATGGGCTAAAGCCTTTACTTTCGCCCGCGCGTAAATATTCAATTCCCGACGCGATTAGGATTGCAACCTGTAATGCCCGGCTTGCATCAATACCAAGCATCCAATCAGCGCTTGCACAAAGGAATTTTGCCTTTGGCGCTTTACCAATATTTTCGCCATAGAATGCCAATGTATCATCAAGATTATAATTATCAAAACCCGTTAAATTAAGGCTTAGGGGGTCAAGATTAAATGACAAAAGTGATTTTTCTAATTTTTCCTTTGGTGTTTGGCCAATTATATTTTTGGCAATTTCAAGGCCATTTTCGTGGCCAATAATTCCAATACTTGCCAAATCATCAAAAATGCCATTGCTTAGGGCTGCAAAATCAAATTTCGTATCGCTGATTTCAAAATCAATTGAATTTGCGCCATTTTCTAATTCATTAAGTGCGATTTTATTCGCTTCATTTTCAGCTTCAACCAAAACTCTCTGGCGAATATCCCACAAACCGTCATTATTAGTTTTAGGCGCAAGCGCATTTGGTGCGCCAACATCTTGCGCAGTGTAAAGTGGGTGAATGGCAATGCCATCATCCGAAGTTTTTTCAAGGGTTTCAAAAGCTTCACCCTTAAGGGCTTTAACGGCAGTTTCGCGCCAGCTTTCAAGTGTAACTTGGTTATATAACTCGGCGGGTTCAAATGGCGAATTTACAGGGCTTTGTGTCATGCTACCACATGAACAAAACTGTGCTTTTGGTCAAGTATATTTTTGCAAAATCAATATGCACCTTTGGTCGCATATTGAATTTACCCCCTTCTTTCAATCGCCCAAAGTGCGAAGGCTTGTGCGTCGGCGATTTCGCGTAATCTATCAAAACGCCCTGATGCGCCGCCATGCCCTGCATCCATATTTACATGTAGCATGAAAGGGCCAGCCTGCGGTGAGGTGTCGCGTAATTTTGCAATCCATTTTGCCGGTTCCCAATATGTCACCTGACTATCAGAAAGGGCGGTTTGCGCAAAAATTGGCGGATAGGCGCGGGTTTTCACATTATCATAAGGTGAATAGGCCGCCATTGTATCATAATCTTTGGCACTTTTTATTGGATTTCCCCATTGCGTCCATTCAGGTGGGGTAAGTGGTAAGGTTGCATCCGAAATTGTGTTCATCATATCAACAAAGGCAACACCTGCGATAAATCCTGCGAATAAATCTGGGCGCTGATTGGCAACCACACCCATTAATAGACCACCAGCAGAGCGCCCTTCGCCAATTATATAGCTTTTACCTGCATAGCCTTCTTCAATCATTGCCTCGGCAGCTTTAATATAATCGGTGAATGTATTTTGTTTTTTACGCATTTTGCCATCAAGATACCATTGATAGCCGCGTTCCATGCCGCCGCGCATATGCGCAACCGCACAAATAAAGCCACGATTAACAAGGTTCAAAATATTGGCATTAAAGCTATCAGGCATTGAAATGCCGTATGAGCCATAACCATAAAGATATGCAGGGGATGTATTATCCGTTTTTGTATCTTTTTTATAAAGTATGGTAACAGGAACTTTCGCGCCATTAGTTGATGGGGCATTTATGCGTTTTACAACATAATCATCCTTATTATGCCCTGAAGGTATTTCTTGGCGCTTTATAAGTTTTCTCGCGCGCGTTGCCATATTATATGAATAGGTTTCACTTGGAGTTGAAGGCGATGAATAAGTGAAATAAGTGGTTTTTGTTGCATATTCAAAACCACCCATTGAACCTAAATCATAGGCTTCTTCGGGGAATTTGATTGCATGTTCTTTACCACCTTTCATTTCGTGAATAATGATGCGCGGCAATGCATCATACATTTCACTTCTGACCATGAAGTCACGATAAAGGCCAAAATCTTCAATCAATGTGCCCTTGCGATATTTAATAAATTCAACCCAATTTTCAGGGGCAGGGGTCGATGCCTTAGTGCGCATGATTTTATAATCTTTTGCGCCATCCTTATTAGTTCTTATATAAAATTGTGTGCCATGATGGTCGGGATAATATTCAAAACCCTCTTTGCGCTTGGCGAATAATTTAGGCTTATTATATGGCTTATTAAGCGATAGGAAGCGGCATTCACTATTATCGGTTGCCGATGAAATAAGGATAAGATATTTTTGCGATGATGTTTGGCTTATGCCAAGGAAATAGGCATGATCTTTTTCTTCATAGACCAAAACGTCTTTTTCCTGCGCAGTTCCCAAAATATGGCGCATAACTTTTATTGGGCGCACATTTTCATCATTTTGAACATAGAAGCAGGTTTTATTATCTTTAGCAAAAACCAATTCGCCAGTAGTATCTTTTAAGGTTTCTTCAAACTCACTATTATCTTTGCAATGTCTAAAGCGAATATCGCAATTTCGTGCGCCTTCAAAATCAACTGCATAGGCAATGATATTCTGGTCGTGGCTTAATTCCCAATTGGTAAGTTTCCAGAATTTTTTACCCTTTGCCGCTTCATCGCCATCAAGAAGAATAGTTTCATCACCGCTTTTTTCTTCGGTTTTTGGATTGATTGGATAACGGGCAATTATTGGATATTGGCCACCTTCACGGAATTTGCGATAATAAGCAAAACTGCCGTTTGGCATTGGTGGGGTTGAATCATCTTCTTTAATGCGCCCCTTCATTTCATTAAATAAAACTTCGCGCATGTCTTTTTTAGGGTTTAATAAAATCGCGTCCGTATATGCGTTTTCGGCATCTAAATGTGCGCGAATTTCGGGATCTAATTTACTTGGATCATTTAATACATCTTGCCAATTTTTATCGCGCATCCATGCATAATCATCATGCCTTATGCGGCCTAATTGTTTAATTGTTGTCGGGATTTTTTTTGCATGGGGTGGATTAATTGCGTTCATTTTTTCCTGTGCAATAGCAAATTTAGGCAAAAGGGCACTTATCCCGATTGCACTTGTAAGTGATGTAAATTGGCGACGATTCATGTTTGCCTCTTATAATAAAAAGAAGCTAACAGGAAAATTATTTTTTCCAAGTTAATTACGTGTTTTAATGCGCATTTTCCATTTTGGATAATCAGTATCAATAAGTTTTTGAGGCCAATATCCATACCAATTATAGCCCGTCCGCCGTTCGATATTGATTTTATCATAAGCGTCAACGCGAATTGAATCACGATTGGCAAGGACAATGGAATTATCATTTAAATCATAAAACCTTGCCCATAATAGTGGGGCGTTTTCATCTTTTACAATTCGCCTATCAAAATCCACATTGTGATATTGAAATTCTTGCTTGTTTTCCAGCTTAAAGGTTTCAAGCCTTTGTCCTTTAATTGACGATTTTTTTAACCATGCAATGCCAGATTCAATCGCCAAAATCTGATCTTTGTTTGGCTTTTCGATATTCATAAGATAGTGCAAAATTTCCACGCTCTCTTGTGAAACAATGCTTGGAAGTTCGAATTTGCGGCCCATTGATGGTTGCAATGTGTCTTTGTCATATTGCCCCGCCCATCCAGTTAAAACCCCATTTTGCCTTATTTGAAGGCGCAAAATACATTCATCGGCCTTGTTTAACGCAATTTGCGCTTTTGATTTCACACTTTTATCAAGCGAAGCAAAAGGGGATTTACCTAAAGAAATATTTCGAAGGTTCTGGGCGTTTCCACTAAAAACCTCGTCGGCAATTGTGATTTTATCGTGATAAGATTGGGTTGCAGGCAATGTATGCGGCCAGCCGCCACAATTTTTATATTGATTACTTATTGTGAAATTTATCCCACTTATCGCGGCATTTTTATATTTAATATCTTTAGTGATTTCATAAACATTCATCAAATATGTGATTTGCGAATAGATATTACGATTATCAAAGCTACCGCTATTTTTTGATTTATCATTGATGAATTGATTTATTTCATCTTGATTGAAAATTTTACTTGGGTCTAAATTTTCTTCCCAGCCGCCATTATCATGTTGTAGCAAAATAATATTATCGGCTATCTTAACAAAATCGCCTTCATTATAGCTTTGATATTTTGCCTTTTTAGAGCGATAATGATTTATCGCATCATTAAATTGTCCAAGGCTTGGTATTTTATCATTTTTATAGGTGGGGTCGCCAAAGCTTGCGATTGGAATAAAAGCGCAAAAAAGGGCGATATTTATACAAATCAACTTTCTCATAAGCTGAATTTGCTTTAAAATGATACCGGTGTCAAATGCTATCTATAGTGATAAATATTTTTTTGCCGCTTCGCCATAAAAATTCTGTTTAAACGGCCCAAACCATAAAACCTTGCCAAGGCCGCGCAACATTTTATCATAGGCCCAAGCACGCTTTTTATGCCCAATTATCCAAAGTCCAAGGGCAATCGGCGCCATAACAATTGTTTGCAAACTTCCGCGCGCCATTGAAATTAAACCCGCAATATAATTTGGGTTTTTCTTATCAAAACATTGCGATGTTGTATTGTGACCAAAGGCAAAGGCACGCGGTGTTAGATATGCATATGATGCGCGGTGGCGCGGCACATCTTCATAAACCCATGCTTGTTTTGACCATGCAAATTTGCCGCCTTTTGCCTCAACTTCGCGGAAAAGTAAGTCATCTTCGCCGCCGGTTTCGTTGGTTATTGGATTAAAAGGTGTTTCTCCACTTAAGACAAATTCGCGGTGCATAAGGCTATTGCCGCAGCCATAATGTTTTGTGATAAATCCCTCATCCCAATCATCTGGTCTTGAGAAAAAGGATTGAAAATATTCACTTGGCGCATCTGAACCTTGTGAAAGACGCGCTTCGATTGGGCCAAATATTACATGTGCTTTTGTGTTTAGTGCTGTCTTATAAAGTTTTTCAAGCCAATCGGGAAAAGCAACCTCATCATCATCAAGGAATGCTACATATTCACCACTTGCAAGTTTTAATGCGCAATTTCGTGCATTGGCAACGCCAGGATTAGGTTCAACCGAATATTGGAATTTAATGCCGTGATTTTGTGCCTTCTCCGCCAATTCATCAGCAATTGCTTTTGCGCTTTGTGCCTTGTCATTATCCACCAAAATAATTTCAAACTTTGGCGCATCTTCTTGGCAAAGCATGCTTTCAACCGCCATTTTTGCACCTTGCGGGCGGTGGAATGTTGGAATTATTACGCTTATAATTGGTTCATTAGCTTTCATTTTTATAATTTAGCTTAAATTCTAATATATTTTATTAAAGCGGCTGAATTAATTATGTCTAAGCTGTTTTAAACTATCTGATGCCCAAGAGGCGCGCCAAAATTTAATTGCCATGCGACGTAAAAATACCGGCATTATTTTTAATTTATCCAAAGTTACAAATTTGGCGATAGGTCGTAAAAGCCTGTGAATAGGCAATTTGCCAACGATTATAGCGGTTTTTACAGCTAAAAATCGATTTGCGAATTTATGTTTTTTTACCATGATTGCAAGATTAGCACCGGCCTCACGATATTTTTTTAACATAGTTAGAGACGTATCAAGTCCAAGATGAAGCGCCGGATTATCAATATGCAACAGTCCAAAGCCAGAATTTGTGACGCGAATTGACCATTCAGTATCTTCCCAGCCCCAACCTTTAAAGCTTGAATCAAAAGGCTCGCGTTCGAAAACTTTCTTTAGTGCCATTAGATTATTGCTTGCAACCGCATATGCGCCGCGATTTGCCCTATATTTTGCTGGCTGGCAATCAGATCGCATCGCAAGATCGTGGCAAAGCATTAAATCGTGTTCTACATTTTCATGCGGTACTTCAAAGCCACCAAATACAATTGCCGCAGATTTTTTGTCTATTATTTCGAAATAGCGCTCTAGAAAGTCGTCATGGGCGGGAACCATATCGGCATCAATAAAAAGAATATATTCGCCCAATGCATGTTCGACTGCAAGATTACGCGCTTTTGAACGGCCGACATTTTTTTTAAGCATTAAACGTATCGCAGGCCCAGGCCATTTATCAATTAGGGCACATATATTTGCATCAGTAGCATCATTATGTGTTCCATCGTCGATAAGAATAATCTGAACATCTTTTGCAAGTGGCGAAGAAATAAGCTTTCTTATCCAAGGAGATGGATCATCGTTCAAATACGGCGACGCAATTGTTAGTTTAGCGTCGTTTTTGCTTTTATTTTTGTGAATATGCATTACCCAAACATTTCCATATCCACAAAACATACATATTTTACATGAATAAATGATAAATTAGATAAAAATTTTTGCAGAAAATAAGAAAAGGGCGCTATTCCGATTGGAATAACGCCCTTGCTCTTGCAATTATAATACTAATTAATGGCCAGCAACTTTTGCCGCCATTACAGCAAGTGGGCCCCAAAGGGCTGCCATAATTACCATAGCTGCGAATATGCTACTAAGGTGGGGAACGTGTAAATCATTATGTAATTTGTTCATGGGGAGAAATCCTATTTTTTATATATGGCGTGCATATAGAATATTTTCCCCAAAAAGTCAATGAACGATTTGTAAAATGTTCAGTGTTCAATGCTGTATTGCAAAAAAGCATGGTTAATATGTGTGTTAATCGAATATTTACTATAAATTATAGATTTTTTCTACTATTTTGAAGCGATGCCGCTTGTGATTAGGTCTAAAACCAAATCCAAATCATGTGCAATTGTCTCGAAATCTGCATTTTGTGGTAGGTAGCCATAGCGAAAACGCATAGTCGCGCATTGAAAAGCAAGCGCAGTTTCGTTTAAATCACCGTTTATTGATAATGATTTTGCTTCAATTCCTTGCTCAAAAATCTGTACAAGCAATTTTCTTTCACGTTCTAGGCGACGATTAGCATATTGTGGTCGTTCATTAATTATTACTTGGGCGATTTCGTAAATTTTCTTGCTTTCGGCTATATGATCATATGTATCTTTGAAGATACGAAAGGCAAATTTACGTAATTTATCGATTGATGGAATATCTTGTTGAACGATGTTTTCGAGTGCGTAAAATTCAACATTTTCACTTTTAATTGCCAATGCCTCAGCAATATCAAGTTTAGACGGATAAAACCGATAAAGATTTCCAGTGGACATGGATAAATCACGCGCAATTTCGTTCATAGTGGTTTTTTGATAGCCATAATGTAAGAAACGTTTAGACGCTGCATCTAATATTCGCAGCGATGTTGCTTGCTTTTCGTCCATGATTTGCCCAAAATCTGTGAATTAATGGGTTCGCTGTAACATAAAATATTGAATGGTCAATAAACCATTCAGCTATTATAGGGTTGGAAATAGAAATGTCGCAAACAAATTCAGGCAATTCACAAAAAACAATCGGCATTTTAGGGGCGGGTGCATGGGGTACTGCGCTTGCACAAGTTGCGGCAATGGCGGGTAATAAAGTTATTTTATGGGCTTTAGAGACCGAAGTTGCCAAAGATATTACTGAAAAACATCAAAATAGCGCATTCCTACCCAATATAAATTTATCTAAAAACATAATTGCAACCAATAAATTGGACGATATTGTCGAAGTTGATGCAATATTGGCGGTAATTCCGGCGCAATTTATGCGCAAAACCCTTGAACAAATTGGCCCAAAATTACGCGATAAAATGCCAATTGCCCTTTGTTCAAAAGGAATTGAACAAAAAAGCCTTGAGATAATGACAGAAGTTTTGGCGCAAAGCGTTCCGCAAGCGACACCAATTGTTATTTCAGGGCCTTCATTTGCAAAAGATGTTGCAATTGGCTTACCCACTGCGGTCACTTTGGCATGTCCCGATAAAGAAATTGGCGAAAAGATTGTAAATTTAATCGGCATTTCAACTTTCAGGCCATATTGGGTTGATGACTTAATTGGCGCTGAAATTGGCGGCGCGGTTAAAAATGTTCTTGCAATTGCATGCGGCATGGCAGAAGGGCGCGGCCTTGGCGAAAGTGCGCGTGCAGCATTAATAACCCGTGGTTTTGCCGAAATGGTGCGCCTTGGGGTGAAAATGGGTGCAAAGGCACAGACTTTAAATGGTTTATGCGGCCTTGGTGATTTGGTTCTAACTTGTAGTTCCAAAAGTTCACGTAATTTCTCGCTTGGTTTTGCTTTGGGGCAGGGGCAAACATTTGAAGAAGCGCAAAAAGGCAAAAATTCGGTAGCAGAAGGCGCGGCAACCGCACCAGCATTGGCGCAATTAGCAAAAAAATACGAAGTTGATATGCCAATTTGCGCTGCTGTAGCCGCAATTTTAGATGGCAGGCTTGCAGTTAATGAGGCCATAGAAGCGCTATTGAACCGCCCATTCAAACAAGAAGGCCAATAAATAGGGCATTATTAATTCGAATTATCTAATGTTATCGATTACCGCATGTTTTTTGTGGTAAATATTGCTATGATTGCGGCATATTGTCCAATCGCTTTATATATTCACTATAGCTTATAGACGCTGCATTAATGTAAAAAGAAGCAAAACATGACTAATGAAAACCCTGAATTAGATAAAGATAAAGCTGGGTCAATTCCACAGCAGGCCGCAGACGGCATTGAAAAACATGACGTTACCGCGGTTAATTCGGCTGTTGGGCGTGAACTATACAATAAAAGACAGCAAATTTATCCAAAAATCATTCATGGTAAGTTTCGATTTGTAAAATGGCTTGCGCTTGGTGTCTTGCTTGCAATTTATTATATTGCGCCTCTTTTGCGTTGGCCGCGTGAAGGTTCTGCTTCTGATCAATTCGTTTTGGCTGATTTTGCTGGTCGCCGTTTTTATTTTGGCCCAATCGAAATTTGGCCCCAAGAAGTTTATTATATTACTGGCCTTCTAATTCTTGCAGGGGTTGGCCTATTTTTGGCAACTTCTTTATTTGGGCGTATTTGGTGCGGTTATGCTTGCCCACAAACCGTTTGGACAGACTTATTCATTTTAGTCGAACGTATTTTCGAAGGTGATAGAAACCAACGTATCCGCCTTGATAAAGCACCTTGGTCTTTTGATAAAGCGTGGCGCAAGATTGGCAAACATATTGTTTGGATTATAATTTCATTACTTACTGGCGGTTGGTTCGTTATGTATTTTAACGATGCCTATGAAGTTTTGGGCGGTTTTTTAACTGGTAAAGCGCCAATCGGTTCGTATATTTTCGCAATATCATTGACCGCAACCACTTATTTGCTTGCTGGTACTTCGCGTGAACAAGTTTGCACCTTTATGTGCCCTTGGCCACGTATTCAGGCGGCAATGCTTGATCATGATGCTTTGTCTGTAACCTATCGCTATGATCGCGGCGAACCGCGTGGCCCGCATAAAAAAGGCCAAAGTTGGGACGGTCGCGGCGATTGCGTAGATTGTAAACAATGTGTTGCAGTATGTCCTGCGGGTATTGATATTCGTGATGGCCTTCAGATTGAATGTATCAATTGCGCATTGTGTATTGATGCATGTGATGAGATTATGGTCAAACTTGGCCGTCCTACTGGTCTTATTGCTTATGATACCGAAGATAATATTGTTCGCCGTTCAAAAGGTGAAAAACCATTCTTTAGATTCATACGTGGTCGCACAATATTCTATGGTGGCATATTTATAATTGTAAGTGCAATTATGGCTTTTGGGCTTTTAAACCGCAAAACAATGGATGTGAATGTTATACGTGACCGTGCGCCATTATATGTAACATTGGATGATGGCAAAGTTCGTAATGCTTACACAATTAAAATCCTTAATATGGCTGGTACAAAGCGAACTGTTGAAGTTGGTATTGAAGGCATAACTAATGGTGTTCTTTCATCTGATGATAGCAAAGTTGTAAATAATAAACTTATTGTTGAAACCCAACCAAATAAAGTTTCGCAAGACCGTTTATTTGTTGTTGCTGACCCTGCCGAGCAAAAAGCACCATCTGTCAAAGTTCGTGTCATTGTGTTAGATAAAGAAAAGAACCAAACTGCTGTACAAAAATCAGTATATATTAGCGGCAAACAATAGGTAAAATTATGTCAAATGGTGAAGCGAAACTTACTGGTTTTCATGTTTTAATGATTTTATTAGCTATGTTTGGCGTTGTTTTTGCCGTGAATGGTTATTTCATATATATGGCAAATAAGACCAATAGCGGTGAAATTGGACACGCATATCTTGAAGGTTTGAAATTTAATGAAAAGCTTGAGGCACGTGCGAAACAATCTGAATTAGGTTGGTCAATGGAATTAGGTTTTCAACGCGGCGCAGGTGGCGATGCATTATTCATCGCGGATGTAAAAGATCGTGATGGAAAACCTGTAACTGGCGCTATTATGAATGGCAAAATTGGGCGTTTAGTTGAATCCAAAGATGATAAAAATCTTGATTTTAAAGAAATAGAGCCTGGTAAATATTCCGCGCATCTTTCAAATTTAGAATCTGGAAAATGGAGTTTTACGGCAAGCGCAGTCAAAGATAATTTGCCAAAATTTGAGACGGAGACAAGGCTATCAATACGTTAAATTTGGATGATAGGGGTTGCCCTTCTGGCCTTGAAATTGCCGAGCCGATTTCAAACGCAGCTGATCCGCGCGCCTTTGTTAAAACCCAAGCTGATGGTGGATATTCCTTAGAGCTTTTGGTTCGTGGTGCAAAATGCGCGGGTTGCCTTGGCCGTATTGAGGGTGCGGTTAGGTCGATTGAAGGTATTGAAGTTTCAAGATTAAATCTTTCAAATGGTCGCTTTACCGCCGAATGGCACAAAAAAGACCTTGAACCAAGGCAAATAGTTCAAAATATTGTTGACCTTGGTTATGGCGCAATGCCATTCCAATCACAGACTGCTGATGCGCAAAAAGATAAGGATGCACGCGAATTATTACTCGCCATGACTGTTGCTGGTGTTGCAAGCATGTTTGTAATGATGTTTTCCGAACCAATTTGGATTGCCAATAAATATGGCGAAATGGGAACTGGAACGCGTACATTATTTCACTGGCTTTCGGCATTAATCGCATTACCTGCTGGTGCTTATTCGGGGCGTCCATTCTTTAAAAGCGCGTGGGCGGCACTTTCAAAGGGGCATGCCAATATGGATGTGCCAATATCTTTGGCAATCATCCTTACGGCATTTTTAAGCCTTTATGCTACAGCAAATAGGGGGCAGCACGCGTTTTTTGACGCGATTGTAATGCTTGAATTTTTCTTGCTTATTGGGCGCTATCTTGACCATAAATTACGCCAACGTTCACGCATCGCTGCACAAGAATTATTGGCATTACAAGCGGTAACGGCGCAACGTCTTAATGCGGATGGAACAACAACCTCTGTTGCCGTTGGCAATATTGAAACTGGCGACACACTTATAATTTTACCCGGCGATAGATTCCCTGTTGATGGCATTGTATTAGATGGCACAACACAGGGCGATTTTTCAATGATAACTGGCGAAACGGCGCCGGTTTTAATTGGCGAAGGTTTTGAAGTTCGTGCTGGTGTTTTAAATATTTCGGGCCGCGTTACTTATAAAGCTACAAAACGCTCCGATGATAGTTTTCTTTCTGAAATTGCGCGCCTTATTGAGGCGGGTGAACAATCAAAAAGCAAATATGTTCGCCTTGCTGATAAAGCGGCAAGTGCCTATGTGCCTGTTGTTCATGGTGCGGCGCTTATAACTTTTGTTGGTTGGCTATTGGTTGGCGCAGGTTTTGAAAAAGCGATTTGGAATGCGTGTTCGGTTTTGATTATTACATGCCCATGCGCGCTTGGCTTGGCGGTTCCTGCGGTTCAGGTTGTTGCATCGGGGCGTTTGTTCAAATCGGGTATTTTGGTCAAAGCAGGCGATGCACTAGAGCGTTTGGCAAATGTTACCAATGTGGTTTTTGATAAAACTGGCGTTTTGACTTTGGGGCAGCCGCATCTTGTAAATCAAAGTGAAATTTCGCCGAGTGATTTGGCAAATGCCGCGCTTCTAGCCCGTGCATCACGCCATCCGCTTGCGCGTGCGATTGCCCGCCTTGCTGGCCCTGGGAAAAGCGTAAAATCAGCAAATGAAGTTCCAGGCTTTGGCATAGAGGGTGAGATTGAAGGCAAAAAGGCACGTATGGGCCGTGCCGAATGGGTTGGCGCAAAAATCGACGAACAATCTGAAACCGAACTTTGGTTCAAATTGGGTGATGAAAATCCAATCTGTTTTAAGTTTGAAGATACATTACGCAAAGATACGCCAAAAACTATAAAAGCCCTAAAAGATATGGGCTTTGAAGTTGAAATTCTTTCAGGTGATAGAAAGGCTGCGGTTGAAAAAGCCGCCATTGAAGCTGGAATTGAAAATTATCGTGCCGAATTATCACCATTTGATAAAGCCGCAAGGCTTGATGAATTAAAAGCCCAAGGCAAAAATGCCCTTATGGTTGGTGATGGCCTTAATGATGCACCAAGCCTTGCCAAAGCCTATGTTTCGATTGCCCCTGCGGCGGCGGCGGATGCGTCGCAATCGGCATCAGACCTTGTATTCCAAGGTGATGAATTGGGTGCGGTTTTGGAGGCAATAAAAGTTGGTAAACTTGCCAAAGCGCGGGTTCTTGAGAATTTCTATTTCTCTGCGGCATATAATTTAATTACGGTTCCAATTGCTATTTTGGGGCATATAACGCCGCAATTTGCCGCAATTGCAATGTCCACGTCTTCTATTATAGTGTCGCTTAACGCGCTTAGATTATATAAAGCAAAGAAATAAGGACGCAAAATGGAATCTATAATTTACCTTATCCCGATTGCATTTTTTGTTGCAGCAATCGGCCTTGGCGCCTTTATTTGGACGGTTAAAAGCAAACAATATGAAGACCCAAAGGGCGCGGCAAATCGCATTCTTATCGAAGATGACGACAAACCACTTTTGTAATTAGTCGATTAATTGGCGGTATGCACACCATGTTGCATGTCCCAACCATGGGAATACAATTACAAAAGGCACGAAAAAGAAAATACTTGAAATTATAACAAGTGTTGCAATTATAAATGCCCAAACTAACATCGGTAGTGGGTTTATAATTAATGCCTTAACTGACAATGCCATTGCAGTAAGTGCATCAATATCCCTATCAAATGCCATTGGCAAAGAAATTGCACTTATTCCAAAGCAAATAAGCCCTAAAAATATTGCAAGGCTGCCACCTAAAAATAAAACCAACAGACCGCTTGGGGTGGTGAAAATAAAGTTTAAGAATTGCGCTTCATCTACATTACGCCCAAGGCCAACTGCCATTGACCATATAAGATGCGTGAAAATTGCCCATGTTATAATGATAAAGAACAAACAAAACCCAATATAACCCAATTGTGATTTTGAATAAGGCTGCATCACAATTTTTGGAAAACCACTAACATTGCCTTCTGTTTCGGTTATTCGTGCTAAATTGTAAATTGAGGTTGCCAATAATGGCGCAATAAAAACAAAGCCACCAACCGCCGCCGGTATCAAAGTTCCAAAATTAATAAGCCTTAAAAAGCCAACAATTGCCCATGATACAAAAACAATCGCAAAGCCAATTGCAAAACTTGGTATAAAGCTTGTGCGAAAAGTTTTGAAACCCTTGAGCATCCAGTGCCAATGAGCGTCAGATTTAAGTTTATTTACAATAATTTTCTTCTTAGGTTGATCCATATTTTTTCCGCTTAATTAATAAAGCGGCATTCGGGGAAGAAGCTATTTATAGATGTTTCCCAAAAAGTGGGAACCGGTTTTGGGATAAGAAAATCTACAATCAAAGAAACTAGTGCCCTTTTCGTTTCAATCGAAAGCGGGCGCTAGTCAACCAAGTCACGATAGGCGCACCATGTTACATGCCCAAGCCAAGGGAAAATAACAATCATAGGCAAGAAAAAGAAAAATGCCGAAAATGCAACCGAAACAGAAATAACAAAGGCCCATGATAACATTGCCGTTGGATTTCGCATTACAGCTTCAACAGATGCAGCCATTGCGGTTAATGCATCGACATCACGATCAAAGGCAAGTGGAATTGAAATAGCGGCAATTGAAAAACCAAATAAAGCCAGAACACTTCCAACTGCTGTACCCAAAACACCCATAATTAGGCCGCGAATATCATTAAGTGCAAAACTAATAAAGTCTAGCAAATTCAAAGGTGCAGTTCCACCAATTGTAAGTGCATAAATCAAAAGTGCCATCAATGCCCATGTCAAAACTAAAATAAGCAAGGTAAAGCCAATAAATCCAACTTGTGATGGTGAATTTGGACGCATATTAACCGTTCTAAGGCGCTTAACTTTGCCATCTTCTTCTAATTTGCGTGAAATACCATAAATTAAAGTCGCAATAACAGGGCCAGTTAGTGCAAAGGCAGCATAAGCAGCAGGAATAAAGGCACTAAGCCCCATATTCCATAATATCGCCAAAATAGCCAGCGAAACACCAACCACAATAGCGCCAATTTTTAAACTCGGTTTTTGGGTAAGGCGGAATGCTTCCCAGCCTTCTTTCATCCATTTCCAATGCGCATCGCGTTTAACACGGTTGATAAGGTAACCGTTAACACGAAATTGATTATTCTCCATAGCCAATTTCATTTCATCCTCGCTTGAATAATTTTATTTTTTAGCATTGGCTCATTAGTTGCGCTGCGTTGTCAAGCGATTTTTTTCGTAAAGACAAAGAAATTGCTTCAAACGCGAATATTTTACCATTTTTCAACCAAAAGATGTGAAAAATTTTATTAATTCTTAATAGGCATCGGTAAATATATGCCCATGGAGAATTAAATGTGGTCTGCGACTTTTGAAACGCTAAACAATGAAATCTCAATTCCGGGCGCAAAAAACGCAAGTTCTCTACCTGACTTGATTGTTTTATTTTGTGATACAGATTTGCTTTCAAGTTCAACTATACCTCAAAAATTACAACTTGCCTTTCCGAAGGCAAAGGTCGTTGGATGTTCAACTGGTACAAGTGTTGTTAATTCTCACCTAAGCGATAATGCAATAAGTGGGATTGCAATAGGTTTTGATAGTTCACGCGTTGAAATTGCAAGCTGTGAAATAAATTCTGCAAAAGATAGTTTTAAAGTCGGAACCCAATTAGGCGGCGAATTGCGGGGGCAAGACTTAGTTTGCGTATTTGTTTTATCCGCAGGGCTTAATGTAAACGGCTCTGATATTGTAAATGGTATATTATCAGTAGTTGGTTCTAAAATAAGTGTATTTGGTGGTCTTGCTGGTGATGGTGCAAGATTTGAAAAAACTATTGTTATTGAAAACGGGCAAACCGTTGAAAATCGCGTGATTGCAATTGGCTTGTATGGGAAAAAACTTGCTGTATCGCATGGATCAGAAGGTGGCTTGCTTGATTGTGGTTACGAATGGGAAATCACAAAATCTGATGGCAATGTCATGATGGAACTTGATGGTAAAAATGCTTATGAAACCTATTGCGAAAAACTGGGTGACAAAGCCAAAGATTTACCAAGTTCTGGCCTTTTATATCCATTGAAAATTTGGCATCCAGATTATGAGCAACATGATGTTGTAAGAACACTTTTGTCGGTTGATAAGGAAAAAGGGACGCTAACATTCGCTGGCGATGTAACAAAAAATTGGCGCGCCGCTTTAATGTTTGGCAATAAGCAAGATTTAATATTAGGTGCACAATCAGCAACAATTAAATCAATCGAAAACTTCAAAATTGCAAATCCAGGTGTAATGCCGAATGTATGTTTTATGGTTTCTTGTGTCGGCCGACGCCTTCTTTTGGGTGATGATACTAAAACCGAAGTTGATACAGTTTTAAGATTATTGCCAAAAGGAATTGGTTTATTGGGTTTTTATTCTTATGGTGAAATTGCGCCGCATAAATTGACCAAATTATGCAGCCTTCATAATCAAACACTTACACTGACCTTAATTGGCGAAGCAAAATAATGTGGGAATTATATATTACACGTATTCAAGACCAAGAATATAATGGCCGAGCGCGAACATTGTCGCGATATAAATTACTAATCAATGGACAAATCACAAATATAAAAGGTTATATGTGCGAACCCTGTGGGCCAAGTTCTAATGAAACAAAGGGAAATAGAATTGGCGTTGGCACTTATGGCGTTTCAACACAATTTGGAAAATATGTATCAATTGATTATAGCGAAACGCCTATCGCACAATCAGGAAAAATGCCAAGTTTTAGGCTTTTGGACACAGGCAATAGAAGCGATATTTTGGTTCATAATGCGCATACAAAAATAGAGGATGGGATTTCTGATTTATGGCTTTCTTCAATAGGTTGCTTTAATCCAACCGAAAGAATTAAGCCAAATCAAGAAATGGATTTTAATGATACTTGGCGAAAAACAATTCAATTAATCGAAAGTCTGAAGTCTTTTGCACCAATTGTTTTTCAGGGTGAAAAGTTAAATCAGATTATACCAAATGCATTTGCGATTGTGGATGATGATTTATAATTTTGGGTCAGTTTATTTGTAAAACAAATCATGTCATTTATTTTTTAAAGTGATAGAATTGGGAATTTCATGATGATTTTGGCATCAATGGCTTTGGGATTTGCATTATTTGCGGATGATGAACATAAAGCATCAAACCCACCTGCGCATGAAGAAAAACAAGTTTCTTCGCACGAACCACAAAAAGTGGAATTTACCAATCATTCTGCAAAATCAATTTCAAATGTTCACTTGGATAATCATCCAAATATTGATGCCCAAATGTCGGAAAAAATCTTGCAAACAAATATGGGGCAATTGCGTGAATTATTAAATGGTGAATTTTCCAATTTTGCACAGGTTTTTTTTGCCCCTGAAATTGGCATCAAAGAAGAAGTTCCAAAAATATATTTATCAATAAAGCAACTTGCCAATTCAAACCCGCAAAAGCCCAATATAAATTTGGAATATCATTTTGATAATGAAAATGGCCGTATTATTCGCCAAAGGATTTGGCGATTGGGTGTTGATACAAATGAATTTGCAATTCGCGCAAAACAGTTTGAACTTAATCCACTTGATAAAAATGATGTAAAATATATCGAAAATTGCGATATTTTATTTACAAAACGTGGTTTTGGCTTTTCTGGAAGGTTGCAAAGTGAATGTAAACACCCAATTGGCGGTGGTAATTTTGCAAAGCTTTCTGAACGATATGAAATAGATAATAAAACATTCGAAGTTACAGATCTTGCGATTGATGAAAATGGCAAAAAAATCTTTGGAAATATTGATAATTTCCCATCTATTTATAAAAAATCACATTCTTATTCATGCTGGGCATCATTTGGTTCTAAAATTGTAAATGATATTAAACTAGCCGATCAAGGCGGTGAGGCGAAAATTGATATTTCAGGGAAGAAGTTTCGCATAAGACTGTCTGAAATTGAATGGCCATATGGTGAAAACCGCCCATCTTTAACTTTATATCTTTTTACCAATAATGATAATTACGCGCAATTCTATACATGGACGGAAATTGATGCGCCGCGAATTGCACTTGCATATAATGAATATCAAGCAAGTTGTACGCGCCAATGATTGAGCCGAATCAATGGATTGGCGGGGCGGTGGTTCGTGGGTGTCAATTATCAACGCATCATGAATTTGAAATCAATGAAGTAACTTCACAGGCGCGCGTCTATAAACAAGAATTGCATAAATTTTTTCGCGCTCATTTCCCTGTTCGCCCCAAATGGGGTGAATTTGAAGTTGATATAAAGATTCACCTTAATCCAAACTTTCCACAAATCGATGTTGATAATGTTGCTAAGGCGGTTTTAGACGGAATAAAGGGGCATGTTTTCTTTGATGATAGTCAAATTATGCGTCTTTTGGTCGAAAAATTACCAAGTGATTGTGAAAAATTGAATATAATTGTTCGTAAAAGAACATAATTTATTTACATAAAGTGTCCCAAAATAAACCAGAATTTTAACATTTTACGCTAAAACCACTATAAATAAGGGGCAAAAGCCCAAAACAACCAAAAATATGGTTAAGTGGTGGTAAATATGAGTAAGACGGTATTAATCGTTGATGACGATCCGGCACAACGTCGCCTTTTGCAGGCCGCAGTTGAACGCCAAGGCTTTGCAACCCGCATGGCAGAGGATGGCGAACAGGCCATTGCACAGGCTGCTGACCCTGCGGTTGATGTAATGCTTTTGGACTTAATCATGCCAGGGGTTTCAGGCATGGAAGCATTGGCACAAATCCGACAAAAACGCGAAGATTTGCCTGTTGTGGTTCTTACCGCTTCTGGTGGTATTGATACTGTTGTAAAGGCAATGCAGGCGGGTGCGAATGATTTCTTTGTTAAACCTGCAAGCCCTGAACGTGTTTTGGTTTCAATTCGTAACGCCTTAAAAGTTGGCGAACTAACCACCGAGGTTAGACGTCTTAAAAAACGTTCAACAGGTTCTTTGACTTTTGCCGAAATGGTTGGCGCATCACCAAGTATGAAACAAGTTATGCGCCTTGGACAACGCGCGGCGGCAACCAATATTCCTGTTTTGATTTTGGGTGAATCTGGTGTTGGTAAAGAAGTAATCGCGCGCGCAATACATGGTGAATCTGAACGTTCGCATAAACCAATTATTACGGTCAATTGCGGCGCTATCCCTGAAAATTTGGTTGAATCAATCCTATTCGGTCACGAAAAAGGTTCATTCACTGGTGCAAATGATCGCCATTTAGGTAAATTCCAAGAGGCCGATGGCGGTACGCTTTTCCTTGATGAAGTTGGCGAATTACCACTTGATATGCAGGTGAAATTACTTCGTGCCTTACAGGAAAGTGAAGTTGACCCAATCGGTTCAAAACGCCCAATTAAAGTTGACGTTCGCATCGTTGCGGCAACGAATAAAGATTTGGCACGCCTTGTTCAAGAAGGGCGTTTCCGTGAAGATTTATTCTATCGCTTGAATGTATTTCCAATCGATGCGCCGCCATTACGTGATCGCAAAGAAGATATTCCTGCGCTTTCAAAACATTTTATTACGCGTTTCAATACTGATATGGGTAAAAAAGTTTTGGGTGTTGCCCCATCTACAATCGGGCTTTTGCAAAGCTTTGATTGGCCGGGTAACGTTCGCCAATTAGAAAATACAATTTATCGCGCAATGGTTTTATGTGATGGCGATTTCCTTCAAAATGAAGATTTCCCACAAATTGCGGCTGCATTGCCTGATATAAAAGCGGCAAATGAAATGCCGCAAATGGAATTTAAAGAAATTGCCAATTCTCCACTTCCTGCAGAAATGCCAGTATTCGCCGCAAGTGGCGAATTAGCGCAAAAAATCGACTTATTCGATAGGGGCGGGCATTTGCGCAAATTAGAGCAAATCGAAAAAGATTTAATCGAATATGCAATTGACCTTTACGCAGGCCATATGACAGAGATTGCAAAACGCCTTGGCATTGGTCGCTCTACACTTTATCGCAAGCTAAAAGAATATGATTTAGAAGATCATCTTTTAAGCGCAGGTGCAAAATAGATTAAGCCCCGCAATGCGGGGCTTTTTTTATGTATTTGGAAAATATAATTCATTCATTCGTTTTATATATGCCATAAGGTGCTTATTCTCTCTTAAATATTCGCCAGCTTTAATTTCAAAATGGGGCGTTGCAAGGCCTGATAATGTGGCAAAAATACTTGCATCATAGCCGCATGGCTCTTCACCAAGGATGAAATTATTATCACCCAATGCTTCGCTTAAGGCATCAATATCCATTTTTGCGAGTTGGAAAATTTCTTCTTCACTATGGCGGCTAATGCCATGTGCCATTTGGCCATTTTTTATACGTTCACGTACTTCTTTGATAATATTTTCACGTAAATGTTCTGGCGCATTCATAAAGAACATGCGTGGGCCTTTGTCGAAATTGATATCATTAAGCCAACGCCCATGGGTTAAAATCCAATTTAAATGATTTTCGCAAAGACGTTCCATCGCATAGCCATATGCCAATTCTTTTTTCGAATAATTTGCGTCAAAATTTACGCAATGTTCCTCTTCAAGATATTTTCTAATGAATGTACTGTCTTGAATTATTTCATTATTTTCAAGTTGTATATATGGCGCTTTATGCTTTGAAACGCTTTCCAAATCTGCCATTTGCTTATCAAATTCGATATTTGCCATTTTGAATAGCGTCATTGCTTTTAGCACATATGGGCTAACATCTATTAAGCCCCACGCAGGCATAAAACCGTATAATTTAATCATCAAAATCACTCCTTAGCTTGATTTTGTCACTATAATGGCAGTATGCTGACAGCATGGTGTCAGCATAGTTTTGCTATGCTGTGTAAAGAAAGTTAAACAATGCGTAGAGCGGACAGACTACTCCAAATCATTCAAATCCTAAGGCGGCATAGAAAACCTGTGGCGGGGAGTGTGATTGCGCGTGAATTAGAAGTTTCGTTGCGCACTATTTACCGCGATATTGAAACCCTTATGACCGATGGCGTTCCAATAACGGGTGAGGCGGGGGTTGGATATGTTTTGGGCGATGGGTATGATTTACCGCCCCTAATGTTCAAAGCCGATGAAATAGAGGCAATAATATTGGGGCTTCAATGGATAAAAAGGCGTGGCGATGACGCTTTAATCACAGCTGCAGATGACGCTATTGCCAAGGTTGGAACTATTTTACCAAAAGAATTGCGCCCCATACTTTATGATTCAGGCCTTGTTGTTCCACCAAATTTTGCGATCGAAAAAGATAATATTGATGTTTCATCTGTAAGGCGTGCAATTAGAACCCAAAATAAAATCAATTTCGATTATGCGCGAGAGGATGGAACAAAAACCAACCGCACGATTTGGCCGATTGCAATTTCATATTTTGAAAAACAACGCCTTATCATTGCCTTTTGCGAGCTACGCCAAGATTTACGAAGTTTTCGAACTGATAGGGCTAATAATCTTGTTATTTTACCTGAAAAATATCGCGGCAATCGCCAAAGACTTTTGAAAGAATTTATTGAAAAAATGCGCTGTGAGTTTTTGAACCAAACTTTTAATGCGGGTACAAATCCTTGATTATAATTTTGCCCATTTTCATCATTGCGTTATGGGCATATTGCGCCTTTTCTTTATCGGGGTGTGAGAGCAATTCAACTAATTCTGATGGCGTAACTTGCCATGTAACGCCATATTTATCTTCGCACCAGCCGCAGTGGCTTTCCTTGCCATCTCTGGTTAGGGCATCCCAATAATAATCTGTTTCTTCTTGGTTTTTGCAATCAATCATAAGCGAGAATGCGGTGGTAAGTTTAAACATTGGGCCGCCATTTAAGAAAAGCAGATTTTGCCCAAATATTTCTATTGTGCCAGTGAATGAATTTTGTGAAATGATTTTGGCATCTTTAAAAACGCTTTTGTAGAATGCGAAAACTTCTTCGATATTATTATCAATCCAGATGAATGGTTTTAATTTTTCGCTCATGACGCAATTGCTTCCTCTATTTCTTTTATAATTATTTTCTTCATTTGCATTATTGCCCCCATGCCTTTGGCATTTTTTGTTTCATCTTGGCTTTCAATAATATCCATCCACATTTTAGGAACAATTTGCCATGAAACACCATATTTATCTTTAAGCCAACCGCATTGAACCTCTTTACCTTCTTTGGTTAGGCTTTCCCAATAATGGTCTATTTCTTCTTGGTTTTCGCATGAAATTAAAAAAGAAACACAATCACTAAATTGAACATGCGGGCCGCCGTTTAAAATGCCAAATTGTTGACCAAATACTTCAATTTGCCCCACCATCATTTCACCCTCAGGCAGCATTGAATTAGCGGGGTAGCGGTTGATTATTTTGGTTTTTGCGTTTGGAAAAATTGCCTTGTAATAATTAAGGGCTTCTTCGCCATTACCTTCAAACCATAAAACAGGTAGTATTTTTTGCATTTTATTTAGCCCTATAATTGGCAATATTGCCATTATCATTTTGCGTTTTCATCAACTTGGAAAATGCCAAAAACATTGCCTTCAGTATCAAGGAAATAACCTTGCCAACAAGTGCCAGGGATTGCCATTTTAGGAAGTGCAACAATGCCACCATTATTCATAATTATTGATGCGATAGCATCAAAATCTTCAACTTCAAGCGAGCAGCAAAAAGCATTTGTGCCGCACATTTTAGGTGGCACTTGTGCTGGGCGTTTTAAAAGTCCGCCACGTGAACCACCAGTTTCAATATGATAATATTCAATTGGCGCATGTGGGTTAAGGGTAAATTCCCAACCAAACACGTTTTTATAAAAAGAAATTGCGCGATTTACATCATCAGCTTGAATTTCAAAATAAATATGACCATGTGCCATTTTGACCTACCTTTTTAAAAAACTATTGTTTTAATATAGCGAACGCTATAAAAAGAAAAAGCCTGTGTCAAGTATTTATTTAGTGAACAATACAAAAATGTCTGAAATTAGTAAAACCAAAGGTCGCCCGCGTAAATTTGATAAAGAAAATGCGCTTAAAATCGCGCTACATCTTTTTTGGCGTCATGGGTTTGAAGGTGTTTCTGTGGCAAATCTTGCAAGTTCGATGGGCATTAATGTTCCAAGCCTTTACGCAGCTTTTGGCAATAAGGAACAATTATTTTTCAAATCTGTTGAACTTTATGGAAAAACTAATGCCAATATTTATGCGCCCGCTTTGGCGCTTGATACCGCCTATGAGGTCGCGCAGGCCATTTTATTAGGGGAAGTTGATTTAGTTACAAACCCCGAAGCACCCGACGGCTGTTTAATGGTTCAGGGTGCCTTGGTCACAAGCCCTGAATCGCAAGAATTATCAGATATGATGTCAAAACTAAGATTAACGGCAGAAGGCTGGATGGCTGATAGATTTGAAAAAGCAATCGAGGATGGTGATTTACCCAAAAATGCCGATGCCAAGGCGCTTGCATGTTTTATAATGACCGTAAATTCAGGTATTGCTGTACAGGCGAAAACAGGCGTTAAGCGTCATGAATTATTGAAAATTGTTGATTATTCGCTTTTGGCATTTCGCAAAATCGCAATGTTAGATTAATTTATAGATCTTTGAGCTTTAAACTAATTTCGATTTCATCGCCTGCGCCGATATTTTCAGCTTTCCTAACTTTGGCATTAATAGGCAATAGATAGGTTTTATCTTTAGAATTTGGAAAAATTGAAGTTTCAAAATAGCTTTTGCCAATCTGTACATTAACCTTTATTGAACCGAAGCCACGCCGTTGACCATAGTTTCTAAGCTTAGTTGAAAAATGGATTTCGTTTGAAATTTCCGACGGAATTGTAAAAAAATGCCAAGAGCCTTTTTCGCCATTCCAAAGCCATAATTTGCCTTTTATATTATAATTTTTAGCCTCTTCATCAAACATTAAAAAATCCATTCTGTATATTTGCTATATAAGAGTGATAAATTCTATAATTGAAGTTGATTTTACACCTGCTTGGATATTATCTAGTCAAATAAATTCGAAAAGGTAGGAAAATGGTTGTTATTTATTCTGAGGTTGCAAAATTATTGCAATCCTTTGACCCTATTTTCGCCTTTTCAGGTTTCTTAGTTGGTACGCTTGTTGGTCTTACTGGGGTTGGTGGCGGCTCTTTAATGACACCAATCCTTGTTTTATTTTTTGGAATAAACCCAACAACAGCGGTCGGAACCGATTTAATCTATGCGGCAATAACAAAAATGTTTGGCACAATAGTTCATCATAAAAGAAAATCTGTTGATTGGAAAATTGTTGGCCTTTTGGCGCTTGGTTCCGTTCCAGCAACGATTTTAACACTTTATGCGATTAAAGCGCACGGACAAACCCCTGAATTTGCAAGTATGATTAAGAAATTTCTTGGCTTTACATTATTTGCAACCGCTGCACTTGTAATTGGGCGCGGCTATATTGTTAAACTTTCCAAAGACTATTCGCACGGGGCAAATGCAAAGGCTAATGTAATTCTGACAATTATTACGGGCGTATTTCTAGGGGGGCTTGTTTCGCTTACATCTGTTGGCGCGGGCGCAATTGGTGTTACCGCCCTTATTTTATTATTCCCACAGCTTTCAACTCTAAGAATTGTTGCAAGCGATATTGCCCATGCTGTTCCGCTTACTCTTTTAGCAGGTATTGGCTATATTTTTATGGGGCAGGTTAATTTTGGGCTTTTGATTTCGCTTTTGGTTGGTTCAATTCCAGGAATAATAATAGGCTCAGTTTTCGCGCCAAAAATACCAGAAAAGATATTGCGCACGATTTTGGCTATAGTTCTTTGCTTGGTGGGTTATAAATTACTGGCTTCAAAATAGATTCAGCTAATTTTTACTTGTTTATTATACTATATAATGATGAGTAATTCTAAGTCCGCAACTAAAAATTTAACAAATACCTCAAAAACTGCGCAAAATGATAATTTTTGTTGTATTGATAGGTCGAAAATCCCTCAATATATTGAAGAATTAAATAGGATTCGTGGTACTTTTATTTCTAATTATGCAAAATATGAATTTGCATTATCAAAATTATATGTTGAATTATTACCGGTAAAAATTGAAGGCGTAGGATTGAATTCTGCGAATACCACATCGCAAAAATCTGAGGCTTTAATTAAGTTTGTCGAAAGTCAAAAAAAGAACTCAAAACAAATTATAGACAGCGTTGAAATAATACGCGATGTTAAAAAATATGAAACCTTGAGGAATAGCTTGGCGCATGGAGTTGCAGAAATTCTTTTTGATGAAAACGCAAATCCTTTTTTTGTTTTAAAATATTTTTTGCAAGGCATTAATCAAAAAGTTGAATGCCAAATTATTAGTCGTGATGAACTAAAAAAAATGACCAATGACCTTAAATCATTGGTCACAAAAATAGTTTAATGATATCTTATTTCGTCAAAAATTCTTTGATTTTTGCAATAATATAATCTTGGGTTTCTTTGTCCAAATATGGGTGCATTGGTAGGGACATAACCACATCGGCTTTATTTTCGGTAATTGGTAAAGTCCCATAACCTGTATTTACAAAGCCCAAATATGGCCCTTGAACATGCATAGGTATTGGATAATAGGCCGCAGATGGAACGCCATTTTCGCGTAAGTGTGCCATTAATCCATCGCGATTTGGAACTTCAATTGTATATTGTGCCCAATTTGAAACACCATTTTCAATCACAACTGGCGCAACACAAACGTCTTTTAAGCCTTCATAATAATAAGCGGCAATTTCATTGCGCTTTTCAATTTCTTCTTCATAAATTGCCAATTTTTCGATTAAAACTGCGGCCTGAATTGTATCAAGGCGGCTATTCATACCGATGCGCATATTCATATATTTAGGATCATGGTCGAAAGTTTTGCCTTCTAAATCACCCGCAACCGCTTTGCCATGAACGCGCAAACTATCCATTAAATCCCAATCTTCTTGAGAATTTGTAATTACTGCACCACCATCGCCATAACAGCCAAGTGGTTTAGCAGGGAAGAAACTTGCGGTTTGGCAATCGGCCCATTCAATTGGATGTTTGCCATTTAAAGTACAACCAAAACCTTGGGCAGAATCGGAAATAAGCTTCATTCCATATTTATCGCAAATTGCGCGAATCTTTGGGTAATCTGCGGGCTGACCAAATAAATCAACCGCAATAACAACTTTGGGTTTTAACTTGCCTTCAGCAATTACTTTTTCGATTGATGCCTCAAGGTGGGCAACATCCATATTATAAGTGTCTTGATAAACATCAACAAACACACCTGTTGCGCCTACCCATGGTATAACTTCCGCAGTCGCTGCAAAAGTAAATGAAGGACAGAAAACAGCATCACCTTCGCCAACACCCCATGCCATTAGGGGTAAAGCAATTGCATCGGTTCCATTTGCGCATGAAAGTGCGTATTTCGCGCCGGCAAATTGCGCCATTTTCGCTTCAAATTCGCGAACTTGCGGGCCCATAATGAAGGCACATGAATTTACGACATTATTGATTGCATTATCAATTTTAACGCCAAGATATTCGCGTTGTGCCTTAAGGTCGATAAAATTAATTGGTTTTGATGGTTGAGTGTTCATTTTCTACCTTTTTTTTGCCTAATGCCAAAAAATCGGGAACTTTTAAAATCAATTTATATTTTCAACTGTTTCGTTACGTAAATAGTTATTTTAAAAAATAAAACCCAAGGTTTTAATTACAGTTTATTTACTATTGGAATTTATAAAGGTTTAAAAGTTAACTTCTAAGTTAAAAGAAGCGAAAGAGGAAAAAGATGCTATTTCCACCTAAAAATGATGATCTACAAGCAACCATTGACGCGTTAAACGCGTCACAGGCCGTAATTGAATTTAAACCATCAGGTGAGATTATTCATGCAAATGAAAACTTCCTCAATGCTGTCGGTTATAGTCTTTCAGAAATTGTTGGAAATCACCACAGGATTTTTTGCGATTCAAAATATGTGAACACAAATGATTATAGCAGATTTTGGCAAAATCTTTCGAATGGCATTTTTCAAGCCGGCGAATTTAAACGCTTTGCAAAAGGCGGTAAAACAATATGGCTACAGGCTTCTTACAATCCAATTAAAAATAAAAAAGGTGAAGTTATAAAAGTCATTAAATTTGCTTCTGATATTACCGAAGCAAAAAATGCCGCAATTGATTCAAAAGGCAAAATTGATGCCATTAACCGCGCACAAGCTGTGATTGAATTTAAACCTAGCGGCGAAATCATACTTGCAAATGATAATTTCCTCAATACTTTGGGATATTCTATGAGCGAAGTAGCAGGCAAACATCATTCAATGTTCTGTGAAAGCGATTATGCACGCTCAAATGATTATACAAGATTTTGGGATGATTTGCGCGCCGGTAAATTCCAAGCCGCAGAATATAAACGTATCGGTAAAGGTGGTCGTGAAGTATATATTCAGGCTTCTTATAACCCAATTTTCGATGATACCGGTGACGTTATAAAAGTTGTTAAGTTTGCAACTGATATTACTGAAACAGTAAAAAGACGTATGCGTAACGACACTTTAAGCCATGAAATCAACCAAAATCTTGGTGGCGTAGTTGGGCAAGTTAATATGGCGGCTGAAATGACGTCAAAAGCTGCGTCTGCTTCAACTGAAACTGGCGCGATTGTAAATAGTGTTGCCGCTGCCGCCGAAGAAATGAGCCAAAGCGTCAAAGATATTTCTATTAATATGACTAATGCCAAAAATAATGTTGAAGGCGTATTCTCACATGCTGAGGCTGCGAATCGTTCGGCTGATAATTTGGCGCAATCTGCGGCGCAAATGAATAATATCGTTACAATTATTCAAGATATCGCAGGCCAAATCAACCTATTGGCACTTAACGCAACCATCGAATCTGCACGTGCAGGCGAGGCGGGCCGTGGCTTTGCGGTTGTTGCAAGCGAAGTAAAAACACTTGCTTCACAAGTTTCAAACTCAACCCAAACCATCGGCAGCGAGATTGCAAATATGCAAGCGGTTTCAGGCGAAGTTGTTCAATCACTTAATCTAATTTCAAATTCAATGAATTCAGTTCTTGAAAATGTGGCTTCAGTTGCAAGCGCAATCGAACAGCAAAACGCTGTTACAGTTGATATTTCTGAAAATATGCAGCAAGCAGTGGGCGCAGTAAATGAAATCTCTGCAAGCCTTGAAGATATTAATGGCGCATTTGAAAAAGTTGCCGGTGCATCTGAACAAGTTAAGAGTGATGTCGAATCTTTAGTTGCGTAACTTCAAGCTAAACTTATTACAAAAGCCGCATTATATTTAATGCGGCTTTTTTTACGACTAAAGCGTGATGTGATTTTGTGCATCAAAAAGTGGTAATATACTTGCTAATTCGGTGATGATTAGATATTGAGCGCGTATGGCAAACGATACAAATACTTCTAAATTACATTTTTCTCTAGTTTCTCCTGAGCGCGAATTGTTTTCAGGTGAAGTTGATCAAGTTGTTGTTCCAGGTAGCGATGGTCAATTTGGTGCATTGGTAAACCATGCCCCGCTTATGAGTGTTGTTAAATCTGGCGTGATTAAAATAATCACTGGCAATCAAGAAACTAAAATGTATGTTGGCGGCGGTATCGTTGACGTAAGCGGTAAAGGCGTTGCAATTTTAGCAGAAGATGCAGTTGATTTGAATTCAATCGACAAAGCGTCTTTTGAAAAAGATTTAAAAAATGCCCAAGAAGATTTGCGCGATGCAAAAAATGATGCTGATAAAGCTAAAGCAAGCAAATCAATCGAAAGATTAGAAGCTATTTTAGCGGCTGCATAATTGCATAATTGCAGTATAAATTATAAAAACAAGGGCGCTTTATGCGCCCTTTTTATTTTATGCAAAATCATTTAATGGTCTTTTATGCAAAACCAAATCATCGAAATTACCCAATTTGCCAATCATTTAGCTGACCTTGCGCGCGCTGCAACTTTGCCTTTTTTTCGCGGTGAACATGGTGTGGAAAATAAAGGGGAAATCGAATATGATCCCGTAACCCTCGCTGACCGCGCTTGCGAAAATGCAATGCGTGATGCAATTCAAAAACACCGCCCTGATGATGCAATAATTGGCGAAGAATATGGTGATAAAGCTGGTAAATCAGGATGGCTTTGGATTTTAGATCCTATTGATGGGACGCGCGCCTTTGTTGCAGGTACTTCAACTTGGGGTGTTTTGATTGCTGCATATTATAATGGCGAACCGATTATTGGAATTATGGACCAACCATTCACAGGTGAAAGGTGGATTGGAAATCCAAATCAAGCCATCTGGCAAAGAAATGGCGAAGAACGTAAATTAATTACCAAAAATGATGCATTGATTGAAAATAGTGTGATTGCCACAACCGACCCCTTTTTATTCCATGGCAATGAACGCATTGCGTTTGACGAAATAAGAAAAAAAGCCCCTGTCACACGCTATGGTCTTGATTGTACTGCTTATGGTTTATTAGCCTTGGGTGGAATTGGTCTGGTTGTTGAAAATGGGCTAAAAATTGTTGATTTAGCGGCTTTAATTCCAATTGTTGAAAACTCGGGTGGTGTTTTTACGGATTGGAAAGGGAATAGAAACCCAAGTACAGGCCGCGTAATTGCGGCGGCAAACCAGAAAATACACCAAGAAGCTTTGAAAATTTTATCGAAAGTTGATTGATAATATTTTCAACAGGCTTTGAAGCTGTAAATGACATATTTTTAACACAAATTAAGACCTATTTTTGCCTGATTCATGCTTATGTAAGGTTTCATTAACCCAGTCTAATTTATATTTATTTATTGTTAACTATCAATTTCGGAGTCTGAAATTTGGCCAAACGTGGTGGCAGAAGAGGCAATTCAAATCGACCAAGTGGCAATAATGGCTATAATGGTGGATATGATAATGGCCCACAAAACTATGACCAAGGGCCAAGAAGACGCCCCCCATCCCAATTTAAAGTACGCAAACAAAAACGTCCAGGGCGTGGCTTTTGGGGAACAATTACATATTGGGGTGCAGTTTTATCATTATGGGTTGCTGTAATCGGGGTTGGTATCTTCATTTGGGTTGCTTCAGATTTGCCAGATCCAGAAGAATTATGGCGCAAAACCGATAGGCCATCTATAACTTATGTTGATATTCATGGCCAAGTTATTGAACGTCGCGGCGCAGCAGACGCACCGCCAGTTGATTTAAAGACTTTACCAAAATATGTTCCACAAGCCGTAATGGCAATTGAGGATAGGAAATTCTATCACCATTTTGGGGTTGATATTTTTGGCCTAGGGCGCGCAATGCTTACAAATCTTCGCGCAGGCCATGTTGTTGCAGGTGGTTCAACCCTTACGCAACAATTGGCAAAAAACCTATTTTTATCATCAGATCAAAATCTTAAACGTAAAGCCCAAGAATTATTATTAGCCCTATGGCTTGAAAATAAATTCACCAAAGATGAAATTATGTCGCTTTATTTGGCGCGTGTTTATTTTGGCGCTGGTGCTTATGGCCTTCAGGATGCTTCAGAACGTTATTTTAATAAAACCCCACAACAACTAACAATTTCAGAAGCGGCATTATTGGCAGGGCTTTTAAAGGCGCCATCAAAATATAGCCCTGTTTCTTCAACTGAACGTGCGGCACAACGTGCAACAGTTGTTCTTAATGTTATGGAAAATGAAGGTGTTATTACGCACGCCCAACGTCTTCAAGCAGTTAAAGAACCATTACGTTTTGTTGAAAATGCGCGTGGTTCAAATATTGGTTATTTCCTTGACTGGATTGAGCCAGCAGTTGGCACACAAATTGGCGAGCCAACAGAAGATATAATTGTCGAAACAACACTTGATGCAAATCAGCAGGCATATGCAGAAGATGCAATTTCAAAAGAATTTAACGCCAATTTTAAAACCCTAAATATGGGGCAGGCGGCATTAGTTGCAATTTCTGGCGATGGTGGTGTTCGTGCCATGGTTGGTGGTCGTTCATATAATGAAAGCGAATTTAATCGTGTTACTGACGCCAAACGCCAACCAGGTTCGTCATTCAAGCCATTTGTTTATTTGGCAGCCTTAGAGCGCGGTGAAACACCATATTCAGTTCGAATTGATCGACCAATTAAAGTTGGCAATTGGTCGCCGCAAAATTATGATAATGCATATCGCGGTTCTATGCCTTTAATTAGTGCTTTGGCGCAATCAGTTAATACAATTGCCGTTCAATTAGCTGAAGAAGCAGGGCGCGATGCCGTTGTTCGTGTTGCGCGCCGCCTTGGAATTCGTTCTCGTCTTGAACCTGAACCGACATTGGCACTTGGTACAGAAGTGGTTTCGCCATTGGAATTAACATCTGCTTATGTACCATTCTCTAATGGTGGTGCAGCTATAACACCTTATGGTTTTAAACGTATTAGAACAAAATCTGGCAAAATTATTTGGGAAAGACCTGCGCCAAGCCCACGCCGCGTTGTTGATGATGGCAATTTGCGCAATATGAATTTAATGCTCAAACAAGTTGTTGATGCTGGTACTGCGCGTAGCGCACAATTACCTGGCTATATGGTTGCAGGTAAAACTGGAACAACATCTGATTATCGTGATGCATGGTTCATTGGTTATACCGCAGGCTATACAGCAGGTGTTTGGGTTGGCAATGATGATTTCAAAACCAAAATGAATAAAGTAACCGGTGGTTCTGCACCGGCACGTATTTGGCATAATTTTATGGTCAACGCGATGAAAGGAACGCCGCCACGTGCCTTCTTGCTTCCTGTTGGTGCACCTTTAAATGAACAGGCATTTCCAACATTACCAACAGATAGTGATGCACAACCTATTGATTCGCCTGCAATAGTGGGTGGAGATACAACCAATGTAGTTGCTGTAAATCCACAACCTAATGTAGGGGCAAATCCTGCGCCAAATGCGGAAGCTGCCCCAAATGAGCCACAGCAAGAGGTCAAAAGCATCGACCAAATTGTAAAAGAAGTGCAGGGGCAGAAGAATTAGGCGTTCAATGCCAATTTAATAATTGCTATTTTCCAAATGCAAGCATTCACAAATCATTAGCAGTGGATTTTTAAGTTTTTCTTGTAAAGCTGTAATTCTAGCAATAATTTTGCCACAATTACTTTTATTAGCTTTAATAATTAGGCATAGTGCATAATCTGGCATTTATGGGGGAATTTAATGAGTCATAAAAATGGAATAAAATATCTTGCAGCCGCTTCATTACTTGCAATAAGCTTGAATTTCTCAAGTGCAAACTTTTCTTATGCGGCAAACGCCCCAAGTGTTAATGATGCTGTAAAAGCACTTGGCATTGAAAAATCAACACCTGATTTTTCTTATGCTACAAAAACCATAAAAGATGGCGTCGCAATTTTTGAAAAAGTAAATATGGGCGGTGATTCAACAGCAGATAAAATTATAATAAGCGTGTCGCCAATTGATCAAAATCTTGAATTTCAAATTTTTGGTGCAAAAATTAAAGGCACTGATGATTTTGTGATTGCTGACGAAATTCAATTTCATTCAAATGATAAGCTTGATACTATTAATAGCGTTAAATTACCATTTTCAAAAAATGGTCAATCTTTCTCTGGTGATATAGTTTTTAAAAATGTAACCATAAAAGACACAGAGCGTGGTGAAGATTTAACTGCAAAAACCTTTACAATTAAAAATGCAAAATTCGATGGTGATGAATTTAAAAGCTTCAAAAATATGAATGCTAGTGATGTTTTTGTTCCACTAGATAAAGAAGCAGACCTTCGAATTGGAACTATCGCTTGGGATGAACCAAGTGAGGAAATGCTTAAAGATTTTGATTCCAAATCTAATAAAGGCATGAGCGATAAAAAAGATATGGAAATGATTTCATCATTTGCATTCAAAAAATTCAAAATGACCGACATGAACATTAAGCCAAAAAATGGCATGTTAAAAGGTAAAGATGGAAGTTCTTTCATTGGCCTTAACCTTGGAAATTTTGAAATAAATGATTTTTCAAAAGACAAAGTTGGTAGTTTTGCATTTAATAATTTCAATGTTGACGGAATTTATGAAAATGAACCAGTTTCGTTCAAACTTGATGAGATTTCATTCAAAGATTTGGATGTAAAATTCTTTGAAACCTATATGGCGCCTTATTTTAAATCTAAGGATGAAAAAGGTCTTGCCGCAATTCGTAAATTAAAATTGCGTGATGTTTTCGTTGGCGGCCCTTTATATAATGGTATGTCTGCTTTCAATATTTCTGGCATGAATTTTACCGGTGCTGGTGCAAGCATGAAGCTTGATAAAATGGCATTCACCTCAACTAAAAATGCCCAAAATATTGTTACAAGCTATGAAATGCCTGTTGGCAATTTTACGCTTGATGTTACCGACAATAAAAAACCATTCGGCATGTTGCTTTCAATGGGTTTAGAGCAAATGGGCCTTGATTCCGTTAAAATGAGCTTTGGCGCAAAAGCAGATTATGACGTTGTAAATGATAAAGCCAATGTTACCCAAACTTTCTTCCGTTGGGAAAAAATTGGTGAATTAGGTTTTGAAATGTCGCTTTTGAACCAAATGAAATGGCTTGAAACCACAAGTATTGGTGACTTATTTGATGCAACCCAAAAATCAATTGACTTGAGCAAGCCAAAACCTGTTGCCGCGCCTAAGAAAACTGCGGCTAAATCAACTGGTAAAAAAGGAACTAAAACTGCGGCAAAAACAAAAGCTGCACCAACAAAAGCACAAGCAAATGCCGAGGCACGCTCTAAAGACGAAACCAAAGCATTCTTGGATATGATGCAATTATATAAAGGTGTTCGCGTTTCTCACATGAAGTTTGAAGCCAAAGATTTGGGTGGTATTGACCGCGCATCAGTTCGCGAAGGTTTTGAGAAAAACCTTGATGCCAAAAAAGTTCGCACTAATTGGGCAATGGATTTAACAAAAGAAGCCAATAAACCAACTAATAGCCCGTTTGAGAAGAAATTCCTTAGTGCACTTGCAAAATTCATAAGCCTTGGCGGGACAATGTTTGTGCAATTCGATAATCCAGAAGGTCTTGATATTGTTGATACAATCAACAAGAAAACCGACCCGAATACTCTTGGAATTGAATTTGGGGTTAAACAATAAAAAAGGGGGCATTTGCCCCCTTATTTTTTTTGTTTGTCATATTTTAAAATGAATTCCATTTGTTTGGGATAAATTTCTTCGCGGAATTTTCGCCCATTAAATACGCCATAATGACCAACGCCTTTTTGAATATGATCTAATTTCATATCTTTTGGAATATTTACGCATAAATCATGCGCTGCCTGTGTTTGGCCAATTCCTGAAATATCATCCAACTCACCCTCAACCGTCATAAGGGCAACTTTGGTGATTTTTTCAGGCTTCACCAATCTGTCGCGGTGGTAAAAACAACCGCGCGGCAAATGATGTTCTTGGAAAACTTTTTCAATGGTTTGAAGATAAAATTCTTCGGTCAAATCAAGAACCGATAAATATTCATCATAAAATTTACGATGTTTTGATGCGCCATCACCATCACCATCCACAAGGTGATTAAAATAATCTTTGTGCGCTTCAATATGTCTATCCTTATTAAGTGACATGAATGAATATAATTGCACAAACCCCGGATACACGCGCCTAAAAGCGCCAAGATTTGGAAGCGGAACGGTGTGAATCATATTTGATTTAAACCAAGTGAAAGGTCTTTCATCGGCAAGTTTGTTTGCAATTGTTGGGCTTTTTCGCGCATCAATTGGCGAACCAACAAAACACATAGTAGCAGGAAGATTTTTATCTTCATCCTCACTCATAAGGGCAATTGTCGCCAAAACTGGTGGCCCAGGTTGGCATACCGCAACAATATGTGCGCCGCCGCCAATATTATTAAGCATATTGCGAATATGATCTATATAATCATCTAAGTCAAAGCGCCCCGCCGCAATCGGAACTTCTTTTGCATCTGACCAATCGGAAATATAAACTTCATTATCAGGCAAAAATGCTTCAACTGTGCCGCGCAAAAGGGTTGCATAATGCCCTGATAGTGGCGCAACAATCAAAACACGCGGGTCATTGCCACGTTTTGCTTTTTTAACTGGCTTGCCATCCATAGTTCTTCTGAAATGAAGCAGTCTTGCCCACGGACTTTCCCAAACTATTTCAGGGGTAACATCAACTTCAACACCATTTACAAATGTTGTATCAAGACCCCATTCAGGTTTTCCATAATTTCTTGTAATTGCTTCAAAAACATCCGATGCCGCCGATAATTGTTTGACCATTTTGGTGTCAACAAATGGATTCATAGGGTTTTTAAGCCAATAAGATTGAAATGAATTCAATGCCCGCATGGGTGCTAAAGCTGCACGTTGAAATTCAACCAATGAATATAACAATTAATTATCCCCGATTTATGCTATGTTGCGCTGCACAATAGCTTATAAATGCAAAAATGCAATTCTACTTAAGTTATAACATATTGGGGTTAATGCTTTTTCTACAATCCACTTTTATTTATAGATGCAATACATTGCGCCGTTTTTTTAGGGTCGGCTTGATCGCTAAAGAATGTTTTTAATTTTCCATCGCGCCCCATAAGATAAATTATACTTGAATGATCCATTGTATAATTTTGCGGTGATTGCTTATTTTCAACCTTATTATAGGCAACTTTAAATGCTTTAGCGGCTTTAGAAATTGCATCCTCACTTCCTGTTAGTGCCATAAGGCCTTGTGGGAAACTTGGGGTGCTTACATATTCTTTCAAACGCTCTTTAGAATCGCGGGCTGGGTCAATAGTTATTAGAACTGGTTTAATTTGTGCAGCTAATTCTTTGTTTTGGGCGCTTAATTCAAAAATAGTTCTTTCCATAAATAGCAATGAATTTGGGCAAATGTCAGGGCAATATGTATAACCAAAATAAATCATAGTTGGCGAACCAAGGAAATCTTTTTCGGTTTTTGGCTTACCATCTTGGTCAATTAAACTAAATGGCCCACCGATTTCGCCATAAGCACGCGAATTACATTCATCATCAACATCAGAGCTTTTGGCAACAGACGGTAAGTGCCGTGAAAAATTTTGATAGGCCGCATAACCAAGAATTAAAACCAAAAGTGAAACCGGAATAAATAAACCCGATAATATAGTTTTTTTTTCGTTATCTTTTTTCATTTTGCCCATCTTTATGTTTCGTTTAATTGGTTGTATGCCAAATCATGGCTTCAGGAAATAATATTTTTCAATTCAATCAAACAAAATCAGTAAAAGAATTGATTGGCGATGACAATAATGCACGTACAAGCCAGATTGGTCGCCTAAGACTACGAACCTTGGTGGCATTACGTTGGCTTGCCATTATTGGCCAAACTGTTTCAATAGCCATAATTTCATTTGGCTTTGGTTATGATTTGCCGCTTACCACCTGCTTTTCGGCAATTGCGGCATCGGCGTGGTTTAATATTATTCTTGCCTTTGCATTGCCATCACAAAGACTTTTAAAACAATGGGAGGCCGCATCCCAATTAGCGTTTGATATATTACAGCTTACATTTTTGGTATATATAACGGGCGGTATTGCCAATCCATTTGCCATTTTACTTATTGCGCCAGCCACAATAGCGGCATCGACATTGCGTGTTCATTGGGTGGCAATTTTAATTACATTAGTTTTAGCCTGTGTCGTAATACTTTATAATTCACCACATCCTTTGCCATGGGATAAAGCAAGTCAGTTAATATTATTGCCATTATATAAGACTGGCATAACAACGGCATTGATAACAGGCGTGATTTTCACATCCGCCTATGCATGGCGCGTTGCCGCCGAAGAATCGCGCCTTGCAGATGCCCTTGTTGCAACTCAGGCAAT
The DNA here is from genome assembly GCA_020161405.1 of Pseudomonadota bacterium. GTDB lineage: Bacteria > Pseudomonadota > Alphaproteobacteria > Caulobacterales > Aquidulcibacteraceae > Pseudaquidulcibacter. Next base: position 321,749 of record JAIUOD010000002.1, read on the forward strand.
TTTAGCGCGCGAACAACGCCTTGCAGCGGTTGGCGGCCTTGCGGCGGCGGCGGCGCATGAATTGGGCACACCGCTTGCGACAATTCAATTAACCGCAAAAGAGATGACGCGCGCGTTAAAAGATGGCCAAGATAAGGAAGATGCCGAATTAATACTTGAACAATCATTACGTTGCCGCGAGATTTTGCGAAATCTTTCAATGCATAATAGTTTTTCAGATCCGACAATTGTATCGCTTCCAATCGGTCTTTTACTTCGTGAAGCAGCTGAACGGCATTCTAATAATATAAGCAAAGCAATAGTATATGATATTGAAACCAAGGATGCCGAAGATTTAATCGTCTTGCGTATGCCAGAGATTATTTATGGCCTTGGAAATTTCATTGAAAATGCAATCTCTTATGCCAAAGAAAAGGTCATAATTTCGTCCAAATGGGATTCTAAATACATAATTGTCAAAATAATTGATGATGGCAAAGGCTTTGACCCCGATATTTTGCCGCGCTTGGGTGAACCATATGTTTCAACACGAACCGCGGGAACGGTGGGTGCGCAAACCCGTGAAGGTATGGGCTTGGGCTTCTTCATTGCAAAGACTTTGCTTGAACGTTCTGGCGCGCAAATTAGTTTTGGAAACCAAATAGGCGGCAAAACAGGTGCAATAGTAAGGATTGTTTGGACACGAAGTAATATTGAACAAAAATAAAAGGGGAAGAATATGAATTTTACCAAATTCACTTTAATAACATTGGCATTATTTGCACCGCAAATTTCAAGCGCGCAAAATTCAACACCCCAAAACATTGTCAAAACTATTAACGGACCATCTGATACACCAAATTACGCGGCACTTGAGCCATATTGGGCGCGAAAACCAGTAGTTGAGATATTGGGACGCTCAAAAATGGAATTTGAATCAAATAAAGCAAAGTTGAAATTTATAGTTGCCGAGGTTGATAAAGACCCAGAGCAAGCATTATTAAAAGTATCTAAAAATACTCAGCCTGTAATTGAAAAAATTATGGGAATTTTAGGCAAGGATGGTCGTGTCGATGTAAATTATTATCGCGATGTTATTTATCAACAATATAAGGATAAAGACGGTAATAAAATTGAAAACACACGTGAAGATAAAATTGAAAATTATGTTATTGGTTGGTCAATCATTATAGAAACTAAAAACATAAGCCTTATACCAAAAATACGTGCCGAAGTTTTGGCGATTGAAAATTCAAGAATGACGGATAAGGTTGAATATTCATTTTCTCCAACACCAATTCAAGAACGCCAGTTGTTTACTGCCGCAATTGAAGATGGAAAAGAGCGTGCTAAAATCATTTCGGATTCTTATGGCGTCAAATTGAAATTACTTATCACACAAGAAGGGCGTAGTGAGTGTTTAAGTTCACCGTCTGGATATGGTGAAACAAATTCAGGAAGTATGAAATCATATTCGGGTGATAAAGAGAGTATAGCTGTTACAGGAACAAGAATGAAACCGCGCCCAGTTGATTTAATAATGCCTGCTTCACCTGAAACCCACGAGTTGAAATCGTTGGTTTGTATGGTTTATGCGGTTGAGAGATAGGGGATAAAGATGAAATTTACAAAACTTTCTTTAATTGCATTGGCAATATTCGCACCTCAAATTTCAAGCGCGCAAAATGTTGTAAAAACTGTTTCTGGGCCATCTGATAATCCGCCTTATGCTGCGATTAAACCTTATTGGATTGATAAGCCAGTTATAGAGGTTATTGGTCGTTCTAATGTTATGTTTAATCCGAACCGCGTTAGTATGAATTTTTCAGTGCAAGAAATAAATGAAAATGCCGATGAGGGTTTGGCAAAGCTTACCAAACGCACAAAACCCGTGATTGAAAAAGTAAAATCAATGCTTGGCAAAGATGATTCAATCACTGTGAATTATCGCCGCGAAGCTATTTATCAACAATATAAGGATAAAGAAGGCAATAAGATTTCAAATCAACGTGAGGATAAAATTGAAAATTATGTTCTGCATTGGGATATTGCCATTACAACCCAAAAATTTGAAATTGTGCCAAAAATAAAGGCTGAAATTTTGGCAATTGGTAATTCAAAAATGAATGGTACGGAATATTATTCCTTTATTCCATCAACAGAACAAACCCGCCAAGTTTTCCAAACCGCAGTTGAAGATGGCGCACGCCGTGCCGAAGTTGTTGCAAGTATCAATAAAGGCAGCAAGCTAAAATTATTGGTGGTTCAAGAAGGCCAAAGCCAATGTTTAAGTTCGCCAACAACGCAAACTGGTGAAGTTTATGACCGTGAAGCTTCTATTAATGTTCCTAGTGTAGATTATCATCCCGAACCAGTTCTAGCGCCTGCAAATGAAAAGGTTCAAGTACTTCAAGCCAATGACCTAATAATGCCATCTGCGCCCGCAAAATATCCTTTAGAGGCATCAGTGTGCATGGTTTATGCAATCGAATAATAATGGGGATGTTCCATCTTCTTGCGTGATTGACATTCAAACACTAAAAGGCAATATCGTGCAGTAACGCCTGGGGATATTGTAATGGTTGAGAATTTAGCCGCGCTTCTTGAAACTATCGAAGATAAAACACTTTTGATAATGGATGATGATGGCCCTTTGCGAATGCGTATGTCACGCGCCCTTGAATCGCGTGGCTTTCAAGTGAAAACTGCCCAAGGTGTGCATGAGGCTTTGGCAATAGTACGTGAAAGCCCACCTGCATTTGCGGTTCTTGATATGCGCCTTGAAGATGGTTCTGGCCTTACTGTGGTTGAAGAAATGCATAATTTGCGCCCTGATGCGCGCGTTGTAATGCTTACTGGCTATGGTAATATCGCAACTGCAGTTGCGGCGGTAAAAGCAGGGGCTGCGGATTATCTTGCAAAACCTGCGGATGCTGATGATGTTATGAAGGCGCTTTTGGCACTTAAAGATGATTTACCAGAGCCACCAGAAAATCCAATGTCTGCGGACCGTGTTCGCTGGGAACATATTCAGCGCGTCTATGAGCTTTGCGGCAATAATGTTTCCGAAACTGCGCGCCGCCTTAATATGCACCGCCGCACATTACAGCGCATACTTGCAAAGCGCGCCCCAAGATAAAAATAAAACCTAAGGTTTTAGCAAAGGTTTTTTAATTTTTTCGGATTAAAAGTGTCCCATACTTTTGGGTTCGGAGAGATTAATGAAAAACCTTGGCTTAACTATACTTTTGGCATCATTTTTGTCTTATCCTGTTATAGCAGAGGAACCCATTGGTCATGGTGGACATGCCAAGGTAAAAGCCGCAAAAAAAGCTGAACCAAAACATGTAACACCAAAGGCAGAACCGAAAAAGCACGAAGAAGAAAAACATGAAAGCGCAAAGCATGTAGATGCTAAACCGCAAGCTCATACCGTCCATTGGTCTTATGAGGGTGAACATGGTGCCGAACATTGGGGCGATATTGCGGGCAATGAAACCTGTAAACTTGGTAAAGTACAAACGCCAATAAATATAATGACAAGAAGCGTCGAAAGCGCACCAATTTCGCCAATCCGTTTCAATTATACAATGTCAAATGGCGAAGTAATAAATAATGGTCACACTTTACAAGTGAATTTCAAACCTGGAAATTCAATTGATGTTGATGGCACGAATTATGCCCTATTACAATTTCACTTCCACGCCCCAAGCGAGGAGGGGTTTGACAATATACGCTATCCAATGGTTGCCCATTTTGTTCACAAATCAGCCGAAGGCAGATTGGCAGTGGTCGCGCTTTTATTCACTGTCGGCAATGAAAACCAAATTTTGAAAAATGTTTTTGCCAAATTTCCACCCCATGAAGGCCAAAAAGCCGATATTCCAAACCTTGATTTAGGGCGAATTTTTAACGGCAGCCAAAAATATTATAGCTTCATGGGATCGCTAACCACACCGCCATGCTCAGAAGGCGTAAAATGGCATGTTTTAAAAACCAGCCAAGAAATATCATTAAACCAATTAATAGACTTCAAAAGCCTATATCCCGAAAACGCAAGACCGTTTCAGCCGATTAATAATAGGGAAATTAGGGTAAGTGAATAAATCTCAAAACCACATGAAGCTTTTGGCTTGAGCTTATGTGGCGCAATAGTCTGGCATAAGGCTTTCTACCCAATCTATAAAAACTTGTGAACGTAGTGGAACGTTTCGTCTTTGCGGCGTAATTAAGGTTATTATTAATGGGCTTGGTTCATATTCTGGTAAAATCCTTACTAATTCGCCACTTAGTAAATAATCACGCACGCCAGCAAAAGGAACTTGGATTATACCAAAGCCAGCACGACAAGCTAAAGAATAAGATATTGAATTATTTACCCGAATTTTGGATTGCATATTAATTTCGCGCGTTTCTTTGCCAATTTGATACTCAAAAACTGCATTAGGTGGGCCAAATTTTGTATCATAATCTACAAGAAAATGTTTGCTTAAATCTTCAAGTTTTTCAATTGCGCCATATTTTTCAATATATGTTTTAGAAGCGCAATTAACCATTGGTTTTTCGCCAATAATTTTTTGCCCCAATCCTAAGTTTTGTTTGCTTCCGACCCTTAAAACGCAATCAAAGCCTTCTTGAATTACATCAACTTCTCTATCTGTGCATGAAAGCTCTAGTGTTAGATTGGGATATTTTTCCATAAATTCGCTTAGTTTTGGTATTATTAATTTACTGGCTAAGCTAATTGACATATCAATTCGTAATTTTCCCGAAATTTTTTCATGGCCATTTTTATATTGTGTAAAGGCCTCGTCAAAATCGAATAAAATATTTTGCGCACGTTCGTAAAATTCAACACCATGATGCGTAAGATTTACCATTCTTGTGGTTCGAAAAAATAGCTTCACGCCAATTTCATCTTCCAAACGCGCAATATGCGCCGAGATAGCTGATTTTGGAATTTCCATTTCATCAGCAGCTTTTGTGAAGCTTCTATAGTCGGCAACTTTTTTAAAAATTTCTAAAGATTTTATTTTGTCCATTGTTCATGTTTTCCGAACACAGATTTCATTATTTGTGCCTTTATACAGGATAATCTGAACTATATAAAGGCATAAAGGAGAAATCAATGAATAAAATTGCTATCATAACAGGTGGTTCACGCGGAATAGGGCGTTCAACAGCACTTAAATTTGCCAAAGAGGGTATAAATCCAATCATAACTTATAATTCGAATGAAGATGAGGCTATAAAAACTGTTCAAGAAATTGAAAAAATCGGTGCAAAATCTATTGCTTTGAAATTGGATGTTGCGGATAGAAATTCATATATGAATTTTGCACAAATAGTTCAGGGGGCTTTAAAAACAAATTTCGGGACAGATAAATTCGATATTTTGGTAAATAATGCAGGAATTGGTTTAGACGCAAAATTCCTAGAAACCACAGAAGAAGACTTTGATAGGATGACTAATATTCATTATCGCTCGGTTTATTTTTTATCGCAAAAACTTGTGCCTTTTATAAAAGAAGGCGGTCACATTATTAATGTTTCTACAGGTACAACCCGTTTTACGCTTCCGGGTTATTCACTTTATGCATCATTAAAGGGCGCCGTAGAGACTTTGACCAAATTTATGGCAAAAGAATTAGCCCCATTAAAAATACGCGTTAATGTTATTGCACCGGGGGCAACTGCAACTGATTTTCGTGGTGGTTTTGTGCGCGATAATAAAGATGTGCAGGCATATCTTGCATCTCTTACAACCGAAGGGCGCGTTGGGCTTCCAGATGATATTGGCGATGCAATTTATGGCATAATTTCAAGCGACATGCATTGGTTAAACGGGCAAAGATTTGAAGCAAGCGGCGGGCAAGCAATCTAACCGATATGAAGTCACCCAAAAATAAAAACGACGCTTTTTATTTTTGGGTGTCCGCTTGAATCCAAAACCCTGAGTGAGCCGCGAAGCGGCGAGGGTGGGGTTTTGAGACTTTATGCGTCTATATCCGCTTCCAAAGCAAATTCTTGGATAAATTCGCGTCTTGGCTCAACTAATTCACCCATTAATCTTGTAAACATTGAATCCGCTGTGTCTTGGTGGTCAACGCGTACTTGTAAAAGGGAGCGGGCATTTTTGTCTAATGTGGTTTCCCATAATTGTTCGGCATTCATTTCACCCAATCCTTTATAGCGTTGGATTGAAATGCCTTTACGACCTTGTGCGCGGATTGCCTCTAATAAATCTGATGGGCCTTTTACTTCTACGCGTAGGTCACGGCGCATGAATATTCCGCCGCCATCATACATTTCGGAAATTGCCTTGGCGCGCTCATTAAGGCGGTGCGCATCCGACGAGGCAAGAAGATTATTATCAAGCAAAATCGCCTCCTTTACGCCGCGAACCATGCGGAATAATTTAAGGCCTTCAGGCAAGATTTCAGCTTCCCATTCATTCTCACCCTCTGCACCAATTGCGCGCATTTTATTTGCCGCTTTTTGCGCAATTTCAGGGGTAAGTTCAGGGGTTAGTGCCCCTGCAAGTGAAACTTGTTCAAGCGCAAAAACAGGAACACGTGCGCTAAGGCGTGAAACACCATTTTCAAATGCAATCGCATCTTTGACCGCATTATGCAAATCTTGTCCCAAAATAACTTCACCAGTGCCAGTTTTGAATGAAGCTTCATTCGTTCCTTCATTGATAAGATATTCTTCCAAAGCCGCCTGATCTTTTAGGTAGGATTCGGAGCGCCCTTTAGATGCCTTATAAAGTGGCGGTTGGGCAATATATAAATGCCCACGCTCAATCAATTCTGGCATTTGGCGATAGAAGAATGTCAAAAGCAGGGTTCGAATGTGTGCGCCATCAACGTCCGCATCTGTCATGATGATTATTTTGTGATAACGCAATTTATCAGGGTTAAAATCGTCGCGCCCAATAGAAGTTCCAAGGGCGGTAATCAAAGTTCCAATCTCTTGCGAAGAAAGCATTTTATCAAAACGCGCGCGCTCAACATTCAAAATTTTACCACGTAGCGGAAGAACGGCCTGAAAACCCCTGTCACGCCCCTGTTTAGCAGATCCGCCCGCTGAATCCCCTTCCACGATGAAAAGTTCGGATTTTGCGGGGTCACGTTCTTGGCAATCAGCCAATTTCCCCGGCAAAGAAGAAATATCAAGCGAGGTTTTACGACGCGCTAAATCACGTTGCTTACGCACTGTTTCACGAACAATCGCCGCCTCGATAATTTTTTGCATTATCGCTTTTGCTTCGGCTGGGTTTTCTTCGAACCAATCATTCAAAGTTTCGCCAATAATGTTTTCAACAACAGGGCGCACCTCAGAAGAAACCAATTTATCCTTAGTTTGGCTAGAGAATTTTGGATCAGGAACTTTAACAGAAAGCACACAAGTTAAGCCTTCACGCGCATCATCGCCCGAAATATCAACTTTCTCTTTTTGTTTTATGCCCGATTTTTCAGAATAATTATTAATCGCACGGGTCAATGCACCACGGAAGCCCGCCAAATGGGTTCCGCCATCACGTTGCGGGATATTATTGGTAAAGCAAAGTGTGGTTTCATGATAATGATCTTTTGACCATTGCAATGCCGCCTCTACTGTGATGCCATCTTTTTCGCCTTTGACATAAATTGGCGCATCAATAAGACTTGTACGGTCGCGGTCAATATGTTGAACGAAAGCGGCAACCCCACCTTCGTAGAATAATTTAGTTTCAAATGGTTCGGCACCGCGTAAATCATAAAATTCAACCATAAAGCCTGAATTTAGGAATGCCAATTCGCGCAATCTGTGAACCAAGGTTTTGCGGTCAAATTCAGTTTTGGTAAAAATAGTTGGTGATGGCCAAAAGCGAACCGATGTTCCTTGTTTGCCATTTGCATCGCCAACAACCTTTAATGGGGCAACAGTATCGCCAAGGGCAAATTCCATATAATGTTCTTTGCCATTACGCCAAATAGTAAGGCCAAGTTTATCAGATAATGCGTTTACAACCGAAACACCCACACCATGAAGACCGCCAGAAACCTTATATGAATTTTGGTCAAACTTACCGCCCGCGTGCAATTGCGTCATAATAACTTCGGCAGCAGACACACCTTCGGTTGGGTGAATATCGGTTGGAATACCGCGACCATTATCTTCAACTTGGGCAGAGCCATCAGGAAAAAGCGTTACTTTACAAAAAGTTGCGTGACCTGCCAAAGTTTCGTCAACTGCATTATCAACGACCTCATAAACCATGTGATGTAGGCCAGAACCATCATCAGTATCGCCAATATACATGCCAGGGCGTTTACGAACTGCATCAAGCCCTTTTAAAACTTTGATTGAATCTGCGCCATAAGAATTTTGATTGTTATTTTCGCTCATTATTGTTCCAAATTGTGATTTGTTATTTGTGCGCAATTAGGGCTAATTGCATAAAAGTTTGCTTTATTTTTTAGGCTAGAGAATAATTCTTTATCAGTTCCAGTAAGCCATGATTGTGCCCTTAAATTCGCCAATTCCCCCGAAAGTGCTTGTCTTCGCTCATCATCAAGATGGGCGAAAGCCTCGTCAAGCAAGATAACGGGATTCGGGCGATTAAAATAGCCTTCAACACCTGATTGCAGTCCTTGGGAAACTAATTTTGCTTGTGCTATTATAAGCCCGATTATTAAGGCTTTTTGCTCACCTGTCGAGCATTTTTCAGCCATCATATTATTGCCCAAATGGCGTGCCGCAAAGCTAGTTTTATGGGTTCCAAAAAGTGAACGACCAACAGCTTGGTCGCGTGTGCGATAATCTTTGAAATTTTTGGCGATTTCGATTTCCAATTTTTTCAAATCAACCCCTTCCAAAATTGCATTTTCAGCAAAGCCATCAAGCAATAATTGCGCCTTAGGGAAGGGGGATTGAATACGATTATTAATTTCGGTTTGTAATGCGCCAATCGCCTCAACCCGCGCATTGGCAATGGCGATTGCGTGGGATGAAATCTGTTCTTCGATTGCATTTAGCCAAATATTATCAGGATTTGCATTTTCAAGGACTTTTTGGCGTTCGCGAATAAGTTTCTCATAATCCGAAAAAGCGCCCTGTACCTCTGGGTAAAAGCTTAAAACGAGGCGGTCGAGGAATTTTCTACGCTCTGATTGTGGGCTTGCGAATATTCTATCCATTTGTGGGGTAAGCCAGATTATGCGTAAACTATCAGATAATGCCTTGGCGCTTACGTCTTTTCCATTAAGACGGGCTATTTTGCGTGGGCTTGGGGCATTAATATCAAGGCCAAGGCCGATTTTACGCTCATCAATACCATCACCAAGTAATGCCGAAACTGCAAAAGCGCCGCCATCTTCGCCCATGCGCGATAATTCGCCAATTTCTGCGCTTCTTATACCGCGCCCAGAATTTAAAAGTGATATTGCCTCTAAAATATTGGTTTTACCCGCACCATTTGGGCCAAAAAGAACCGAAATTTTGCCAATATTCTCAAGTTCGAAGCGGGCATGATTGCGAAATTGGGTCAAGATTAGGCGTCTGACACCAATATTGGTTTCATCTGCAAACTCTTGATCGACTTGCCGCAATAATGCCAAATTTTAATTCCGTTGTTTTATTTCTTAAAACGAATTTATCTATACACGTAAAGGCATCAAAACAAAGACAGAATTTGGGTCGCCTTGGTCTTTTACCAATGTAGGCGATGCGCTATCACGGAAATTAAATTCGGCAGTTCCCGCAATTAGTGCGCAAACATCAAGCAGATATTTTGCATTAAAACCAATTTCCATTTCAGGGCCTTGATACGCAACCTCCAATTCCTCACGGGCATCACCAGTTTCAGGGTTAGAGAAGGTAAGGGCAAGCACGTCTTGCTCTAGGCCAAGTTTAATCGGGCGCAATCTTTCAATCGCCATTGTTGCCACACGGTCAACAGCACGGGCAAATTCTTCGTTATTTAATGTCATTACGTGTGGGTTCTCTTTTGGAATCACACGCTCGTAATCAGGGAAAGTGCCATCAATAACTTTTGAGGTTAAAGTTGCGCGACCAACACTAAAGCGGATTTTTGATTCTGAAACCGCGATTTCAACAACTTCTTCATCGCTTTCCAAAAGTCTACGAAGTTCAAGAATGGTTTTGCGTGGGATAATTACACCCGCAATATCATTTGCCCCTTCTGGCATTGGGTAATCACAAAGTGCAAGGCGATGACCATCGGTCGCCACAGCACGTAAACAAGGCCCAGACGCACCATTTGCGCCATGCAAATAAATACCATTTAGATAATAGCGGGTTTCTTCAAGTGAGATTGCAAAACGCGTTCTATCAATAAGACGCGCCAATGCAGGTAATTCAATTTCAAAACTCTTTTCAAAATCACCATTTCCAAGGCTTGGAAAATCACTTGCAGGTAAAATTGGCAAGAAATAGCGCGAACGACCAGAAGTTATCTGTACGCGCCCAGAATCAGCGGCAAGCTCAAGGCGAACTTGTGAGCCATCGGGAAGTTTGCGAACAATATCATAAAAAGTATGCGCATGAAGTGTCAAAGAACCTGTTTGCTCAACATCTGCATTGGCGCCATCGATTATTTCAATGTCTAAATCGGTTGCCGCAAATGTAACAACACCGTCACGTGCTTCAATTAATACGTTTGAAAGAATAGGAACAGTTGTCCTTCTTTCAACAACGCTTTGCACGTGGTTAAGTGCACTAAGCAAAGCAGAACGTTCAATTGTAAGGCGCATTATAAACTCCAACAAAAAGGCGAACCAATTTTCACCCGCAAATCAATCTTAAAGATAAGTTTTTTGCCCAAATTTTTTACAAAGCGCAACTTTATTCGCCCTCTTAATGCTGCTTTAAGCATGATTTACACACAATTTTACGCTTTAAATATAAAGTAAATTAGATTTATGGGGCTATTAAAATGAAAAGCATTTCTATTGTGCATAGAATAATTGCTCTTGGCATGGCTTTTCTGCCAATTCTTTTAAATATGCCTTGACTAAAGGCGATGCTTTGTGCATAGAGCCGCCTTCAAATTCTTTTGCCCTTGTTGGGTTAAATCATGCTGCCGATTGGTGGCGCAAATGTGGAAATAAAATGGCAAATACTACTTCGGCTAAAAAAGCAACGCGCAAAATTGCAAGCCGCACTTTGATTAATACTGCTCGCCGTTCACGTGTTCGTGGCTTTATCCGTAAACTTGACGATGCTGTTAAGGCGGGTGACAAAGAAGCTGCTAAAACTGCATTCGCGGTTGTTGAGCCTGAAATCATGCGCGCTGTATCAAAAGGCGTTATTGCTAAAAATACGGCTGCACGCAAAGTTTCACGCTTAAGCGCACGCGTTAAAGCACTAGCTTAATTTATATTTATAAATTTTAAAAACACCGCACGGTAACCTGTGCGGTGTTTTTTTTATGCTTTTGAAAATTTGTGCAAAAACTGTGCAATTTATCCACATTTTATTAGTAGTTTATTTGAATATTATAAAAAGCGGTTCGCATCGCTAACTTATTGAAAAATATAATGATTTTTAAGTTAATAAAAATAGTCTAACAAATCTATTTTACGCGACGTAAGTTATCCACAGCATCATGTATTTTTTTACATAAAGCTCTGATTCGCTAATGTGCTGAACCTATTGGGATTCTAGTAGTGTCAATGACGAAACTGTAAAAAAAAGAATCATTTTTCCTGTTGCTTTCCTAATTTTCTTGCGCTTAATTAGTTCTGCTGTTGATGAAACTTTCGGCACCTACTTTTGGTAAATATTATTATGATACTTATCAAATGCGTCGGTAATGGGGTTTTGCCGCGGCCACCCAAACATTGATAAAGAAAACCTTCAATTTTGTCTAAATTGATGTTGAGTATTTGTGTGCCTATAAATGGGGACGGGGGTCTTATTATGGGTAACGCTTTGGTAAGTTTTTGCATTTTGCATTTTTACTTAAGTCAAAGTTTTGTTTTGGTGCGCGAATATTATTCGCAAATTTTTGGGGCGATAGTCCCCTAATTTTGAAAATAGTTATTCTATTTTCCACGCTTTTGTTTTGGCAACAATTTGAAGGCGTCAATAAGAATGTGGGCTTAAGGATGATTTCATCTTGCGGTGAAATTAATGGGGATGGTAATGGGTTCTAAAAATATAAAGATTAGTGACTTGCATGACGATAATTTGCATATCATCCAATCAGACTTAAACCACAAAACTATTGAACCAAAAGATGAAAATAATTTATCAGATGCCGATTGCTTATTTGAAGTTCGCGCAATCTGGACCGCGCTTGGGCCGCGTTTGCGCTCTATCCTTGGGCCACTTGATTTTAAAGCGTGGATTGAGCCTTTAAAGATTATTTCTGCTGATAATAATATAATTGTTATGAATGCGGCCAATGGTTTTGCACGCTCACGCATTCGTACCCAATATTTACATCGTTTGCAGCGTATATGGGATGATTTCGATCCAAGTAGCCGTAGAATTATTGTTGAATGCCAGAATAAAAACGAACCAGCTGCTATACAAACAGATTTAGCGCAAAATGAATTGTCGCATTCTGAAAACTCACAGGCGAAGTTTTCAAGCCAAAATAATATTCAAAGTTTTGAGCAAATCGAAACTCAAGAGCCAATTGATTTAAATCATAGCCCTAAAACTTTTGATAATTTTGAAGTTGGTACATCAAATCGTGTTGCCTATGCATTGGCAAAAAGGCTTGCAACTGAAACTGCATCATCTGAAATTTGCTATTTTTATGGTTATAATGGCGTTGGTAAATCACATTTGGTTGCCGCAATTGCCAATCAAACCAAACTTTCGCGCCCTAATTGCAAAATTCTTTCTTTATCTGCGCAAAGATTTTTGAACATGTTCCAGTCTGCATTGCGTGACAAAGAGACTGCGCAATTTAAAGAGGGGCTTCGGGCCGCCGATTTGCTAATCATAGATGATATTCAGCTAATTTGCGGAAAACCTGCGACCCAAGAAGAATTATTCCAAACCATTATGGATTTAACCAATGCATCAAAATCTGTTGCATTAACTGGTGATGTTCCTATCGAGGGTCTGGTTGGTTTAACACCAAGAATGGCAGGAATTTTACACGGTGGATTTAATGTTCGCATTGAAGAGCCTGATTTTGAATTGCGTCGAAAAATCGCAATGCGTAAAGCAAAAGAATTTGCTAATAAACGTCAAGATTTTTCACCACCCGAAGAGGCATTTGACATAATCGCGGCACGTATTATAGGTACTGGCCGCGCTGTTGAGGGTGCGGTAAAACAAATCTTTGCAAGCTCAGCGCTTGTCGGGCAGGAGGCAACAATGGAAGTGGTCATCGATGCAATAGGCGAAAGATTTCCGCAGCCCAATAAATCAGTTCCTGTTGATTTAATCAAAAAACGCGTTGCAGCGCATTTTGATATTTCTTTGGATGATTTAATCAGTTCGCGCCGCCATATTTCTGTTGCACGTCCTCGCCAGATTGCCATGTATTTTTGCAAAAAATTCACCAAACGCTCTTTCCCTGATATTGCGGCGCGTATGGGTGGACGTGATCATACAACCGTGATGCATGCGGTGAAACGTATTGAAGAATTGGCAAATAGCGATCCGAAATTTGCATCCGAACTTCAAATGCTTGCAAATAAAATTTTGGTCTAATCCTCTAAAGCTTTTTCAAGGGTTTGAATTTGATTATCATCGCTTGACCAAGAGGTTACAAAGCGGTGTGCTTTTGCACCCAATGCATGCCATGGGTAAAAGCCAATATTTGCATTTGCAATTTTACTTGCTTGTTTTTCATCCAATTCTACAAAAATTTCATTGCCTTGAACTGGGACAATTGGACTAATGCCATTTTTATGAAAAATTTGCGCAATTTTTTGCGCAGCTTTATTGGCATTTTGCGCGCAATCTTTCCATAAATCATTTTCAAGCATTGCAATGAATTGTGCAGCTAAAAAGCGATGTTTTGATATTAATTGTTGTGAAGTTTTGCGCAAATATGGCGTTGCCTTTTGCCTTGCATCTCCAAATAAAATCACTGCTTCTGCAAGCATTGCGCCATTTTTTGTAAGGCCGAATGATAAGGCATCAATGCCGCTTTGCCATGATAATTCTTTTGGTGATACTGCGCTTGTTACAAGGGCATTGGCAAAACGTGCGCCGTCGCAATGAAGATAAAGCCCATATTTTTTTGCAATTGCGCTAAATTGCGCAATCTCATTGGGTGAATATAAAAGCCCATTTTCATTAAGATTAGTAATTGAAATTACTTTTGGTTGCGGGGCGTGAACAAAACTTTCATCATGATGTAAAAGCGCATTTTCAACTTCAATTGGTAATAATTTTGGTGAAATACCAATTCCAATAAGGCGCGCGCCCCCCGTAAACATTTCTGGCCCATTGCCTTCATCTAATAATATATGGGCGTGATTATGGCACAAAATTGCACCCCAATTTGGGCAAAGACTTGCAAGGGAAAGGCAATTAGCCGCCCCACCAGTTGACACAAAATAAATATCCATTTCTTTGGTTTCAAAGAAATTTTGGATTAATTCATTGGCCTTTTGGGTTAGGGAATCGCTGCCATAAGAAGGCGCGATATCATTATTTGCCGCCACAATTGCATCCATAATCTTCGGATGCACGCCATATTGATTGTCAGAGCCAAACATTATTTAAAAGTTCCACGCTCAAGCATTTTTTTATGCCATTTGCCAATGTTTTCAAATTCTTCCCATGCCTTATAGCGCACAATGCGCGCAAAATTTAAGCCGCAATAAAGGGTTATATCGGCGATTGTAAACCTATCACCTGCGCAATATTCGCGATTGGCAAGAATAATGTCAAAAGTACCAATTGCGCGTTTTGCGCGCCCTTCATTAACATGCCCCCAATCTTCAACTTGTGGCTTTTCAAGTTTGGCAAGCCCTGGGTGAATATGGCGTATCCAATGATATATTGGATATAAAATTCCATGTTCTATCTGCCTATCGGTCATTTCAATAAAGGCGCGTTCTTCAAAATCATTGCCCATTAGATTTGGTTCAGGATAAAGCCCCTCAATATATGTACAGATTGCCCTTGATTCAGATAAAAAACGCCCATCATCAAGTTCAAGAACCGGAACTTGACCTAAATGATTGCGTGACAAATGTTCATCAGTTTTTGTTTCTTGCGCAAGTTCAACATCAATATGTTCGAAATTATCATATATCCCTTTTTCACGCATGAAGATTTCAACACGTAAAGGATTTGGTGCAATAGGCGCTTTATAGAATTTCATTATCTTACCTTATTTACAACTTTGCCATAAAACATTAGAGCCATCGTCACGTTGTAAAACAACATTTTCATTTGTTACTTTTTGCAATGTCATTTTCACAACACGCTTTTTCATTGTTGGCTTATCATTTATCATTTCTTCGTTAATTGTTGTAAAGATGAAATTATTGCCATTAAGTGACCAATTTCCTTCTTCTTCATCACGCAAATATTTGCCATCAGATGTAAGAATGAATGCATTATTTGTTTCACAATCTGCCTTTGATAAAGCCCATTTCCCCGCGATTTTTTTATTGTCGGCATTATTGACGGTTTGTTGCGTAGGGATAAGCAAATCTGGCGCATCTTCTGCCTTCATTGGCTTATTTTTCGGAAGCTTTCTCTGTGCTTCTTTTTTTTCAACAACGCTTAGGGCGGGGGCATCATTCTTGATGTCATTTGGATTTTGCTGTTCACATGAAACTAATGGCAAAGCCATTAATGCGATTAAAATTGCGAGTTTGTTTTTTTGCATAAAATAATTCTTTGTTGATTTATTTTATAATGCGCTAGGTCGCAAAAAATGCAAAGTGTTTTTGAAGCTTATGCAGGTCTTTTTGGCAAATATGGTATTGGGTTTACTGCATTTACGCCTTTTCGTATCTGAAACTGTAACCTTGGGGTAGGGGCGCGGCCCGATATGCCAACTTTACCAATCACTTGCCCCTTTTTCACATTTTGCTTTTCAGCCACCAAAATTTGTGAACCATAGGCATAGGCGGTAATATAATTATTGCTATGTTTAATAAGTATAAGCCAGCCATAACCTGCCAATTGATTGCCAGAATAAACAACTACGCCATCAGCAGCAGCAACGAATGGTGTGTTCTTTGGCGCTTCAATATCTATACCGTCATTTTTTTTAAAGCCTGCTTTTTCGCCGAATGTATCAACAATTTTTCCGTTTAAAGGCCATGTAAAATAATTTTTAGCGTCACCAATAATAGGTGGCGGGGAAGGCGGTTTCGTTGAAACAGGTGGTTTGGTGATTTTAACTTTTGGTTGTTTGCCAGAAATTTCATTTCCACGATTTATTTCATTCGCCAATAGCGTGATTAAATCCTTTGGCTCAAGACCAGTTAAACTATCGCGTACCATAGCAGGTAAGATAATTTTCTGCCCTGGTTTTATATTATATGGTTTGGGTAATCCGTTAAAAACTGCCAGTGAGCGCGGATCAACTGAATATCTTGCGCCAATTGTTTCAATAGTATCACCAGCTTTTGCAATATGAACTTTTAAAGGTGGTAATTTTATAATCTGTCCTTCATATATTTCATAAGGCGGCTCTAAATTATTAAGTTTTATCAAGCCAATAATTGGTGAAACTGTGCGTTCGGCAATGTCAAATAAGGATTCACCTGCAAGGGCGGTGGTCTGCTTTGGCGGGTTTTTAAAATTTATTTTGGTTTGCGCTAAAGCATTTTGACCAAATAAAATTACGCCAATGCTTGAATATAAAAATTTACGCCTTGAAATTGCCATTTGTTTTTAATGGCATTTAATGGTTTATGATGCCTTAATATTAGCCACTGATACCCGGTAGTAGCGGCACAAATCTTACGTCCATAAGGGCTTCTTCTTCGAAAATGCCGTCATCACGTAATCTATAACGCAATAATTCTTGTACGCTTCCCATACCAACTGGGGCAACTAAAATACCGCCAGTTTTTAATTGTGATAATAATTTATCAGGGCGGGTAGGGCAGGCGCAGGTTGAAATTATTGCATCATATGGCCCCTGTTCAGGCCAACCAAGCGCACCGTCGGCACATTTGGAAACAATATTATTAAGGCGCAATTGTTCAAATCGTGATTGGGCAATTCGCAATAATGGGCGGTAGCGTTCAATTGTGAAAACCCGCCTGCAAAGCTTTGATAAGATTGCACTTTGATAACCCGAACCCGTACCAATTTCTAAGACTTTTTCATGCCCTTTTAATTCCAAAGCCGCACTCATGGCGCCAACAACAAAGGGTTGGGAAATGGTTTGACCATATTGGATTGGAAGGGCTTGATTTTCCCATGCTTTATTTTTGAATTCATCACCCACAAAGGCTTCACGCGGGGTGGTTTCCATAACATCCAAAACACGGGCGTCACGTATTCCTTGTTGGCGTAATGCCAAAATTAATTGTGCGCGTCCGGTTTGGCTATCCATTAAGCGTCATCCCCTTTAAATAGGAATTCTTTTTTAAGGGCATTTAAAACTTGGTGTGATGTTAAATCAATATGTAGCGGGGTAATTGAAATATGCCCTTCATTTATCGCCCGCAAATCCGAACCCAAAGGCGGGATAAAATCCTGATTATTATAGCCAAGCCAATAATAATCATTGCCACGCAAATCTTCGCGTCTATCAAGATGATTTACATCTTCTTCACGCATTCCTTGGAATGTTGCTTCGATAATTGGCGTATTATCTTTTAATTCAGGTGGGAAGTTTACATTCATAACAACCGATTGCGGCCATGAATGTGCAATAAGGCGTTTTACAACATCTGCGCCATGTTTTTTGGCAACATCCCAATTAACATCTTCACCAAGGTGATAATTAATTGATTGCGAAAGCGCCATTGATGGAATGCCCATTTGCATTCCTTGTACTGCGCCCGCAACAGTACCTGAAACAGTAACATCTTCGGCCAAATTTTGCCCGCGATTAACGCCAGATAAGATTAAATCAGGTTTTTTGCCTTTAACTAAATCCAAAACTCCCAATAGAACGCAATCAGTTGGCGTTCCAGAGCATGAAAATCGTTTTTCCTTAATCTTACGCACACGAATTGGATCAGAAAGAGTAAGCGCCCGTGACATGCCAGAGCGTTCAATATCAGGCGCAACAATCCAAACATCATCAGAGATTTGGCGCGCTATATCTTCTAAAATATCAAGCCCTGGGGCATGTATCCCATCATCATTAACCAATAAAATGCGCAAATTTACCCCCGACTCATGAATCGGAATTTGGCTATCACTTTGCGTTAATTTTAGCTAGCTTTAAATCATTAATTGCTAGATGTTTTCATTAAAGAATGGACAATTCCGATTGCAGTACTAATCAACACAAGATGAACGCCATCAAGTATGAAAAGCTGTAATGGTTCTGATGAGTATACAAAATTATAAAGCCGCGCACCCAATGTAAGCAAAATGCCAATTGCAAAGCCGCTTTTCGCGCTACTAACAAGCGATTGAATATTAAGTGCATTATTTCTCTTTGCAATTGCAAAAGAGATTACAAGTGGCATAATCCATGAAATCGACATGCGCCACATTTCACCTTTCATGCTTGCCTCTGTAACGCCAGTCAGTTTTTTCCATAAATCGGCAAAGATTAAACCGTAATATAATGCGCCAATTAAATATGCTACAATTGCCGCAACCAAAACCCCGATAATTTTTACGCCCGCTATTTTCATTTTTACCTCCCTATTTTTGCCTCACTATATTGTGATTTTGCCACTCAATAGCATAAAATCAAGTGAAATCGGCGTGTTACTTTAATTTAATGCCAAACTTGCTTTATCAATGGCTTCAATATCGCTATGGCGATAGAATGCTCAGAAAATTATATGAAAAAATCCGCAATCTTGCAGGTTCTGAAAAATCAGAACCTGCATTGGCCATTGTCTCATTTGCTGAGGCATCATTTTTTCCAATTCCACCGGATGTTATGCTATTGCCAATGGCAACCATGCGACCAGAAAAAGCGTGGCGATTTGCGATTATATGCACTATTGCATCAATTATTGGTGGTATTTTTGGTTATGCAATCGGCATGTATTTAATGGATAATATTGGAAAACCATTGATGGATTTTTATGGTTATAGTGACAAATTAGAACATTTTAAGCAATCATATGCAAAATGGGGCGCTATGATTATTTTGTTAAAAGGCCTTACACCAATTCCATTTAAATTAGTTACTATTGCATCTGGGCTTGCGCATTTTAATTTTGGCATTTTTCTTATTACCGCAACTATAACTCGCGCAGCGCGCTTTTTCCTTGTGGCGTTTTTGGCGAGAAAATTTGGCCCATCAATTGAGCCTTTCATAGAAAAACAATTATATTGGGTAACGGGAGCTTTAGCGTTAATTATAATTTTCGGTTTTTGGGTGGTAACAAAAATATAAATTTATTAATTAATTCTGATTTAAAAAATAAATCCCCCGCAGTTAATGAACTACGGGGGTTTATTTTGTGAATATTTTACAAATTAGAATTTATGAACATATGCAACGGCAAAATTATCAACGCCATCATTTTCTGTGAAGCGTGTATAGTCGCCACGGATGCCGTTTTTGTCGTCGAACATATATTGCGCGCCAACGCCTGCTGCAAAGCTGCCATTATTGTCTTTTACAGTTGTTGTACCTGATTTAGCTTGTGCCCAAGTTTCATGGTAACCAAGACGACCAAGAACGCTGAATTTCTCATTAATAGGCAATTTACCAACTGCATAAGCACCAAGGTCGCCGCGTTGTTTTAATTTAACACCCAATACAGTGTCATTTGTCACGCCAAAGCCACCTTCTGCTTCTAATGCAAAGTTTTTATTGAAATCTGCACCAAAACGACCAGTTACAGATGCTGTGTCAGTATCAGATGTGTGATGTTGGGTAACACCTGCATTGATATATGGTTTAGCAGTCATTTCTTGTGCAGAAGCTGCGCCAACAAGACCTAAAGATGCAATTGTTGCGATTACTAAAGTACGCATTTTATTCTCCAAATTTTTCGCGGGGTTTGTTTTAAAGTTTAAAGGGGGAGGCCCGCGAACAATCCTAATTTAAGGAGGGGGATTATGGGTTTCAACTTTCCATTCTGTAATGTTATGCACGAAAATGCATGTGTGTTCAATAGGTTACACAATGTGGCGTAAATGTGGCGATAAGCTGAATATAGCATGAATATGCCTTTTTTTCGCCCCAAGCCTATCAAAAAATTTATGTAAAACCTTTGCTGATTGATAGATATCCAAAAACAAATAACTATATATATGCGTCTAAGGAGTGCTATTCGGTGGACATAAATTTTGATGATTCTGTGATTATAGATTCAAATAATGAAAGGCTTCATTTTTCGCACTGGGGTTTTGAAAAATGCGGTTTTGAAAATAATCCAAATTCCATAATATTGGCACTTCATGGAATGAATGATTATGCAAATTCATTTAATCTAATGGGCCCATATTTAGCGCAACATAATATTGCTACCCTTGCTTATGATGCGCGCCATTTTGGCCGCAATGCCAATCGTGGCGGATGGGCGGGGGCTATAAATATGGCAAAAGACTTTATTGAAATTATCGATGCATTAAAAATAAAATTCCCTGATAAGCAAATTATTGTGCTTGGTGATTCTATGGGTGGATCTACGATTTTATCGTCTTATTTCAATAAATTGCGGCATAATGCTGATAAAGTGATTTTGGTTGCTCCTGGGGTTTCTGGCTGGACTAATCAGCCTGTGATTTATCGAATGGGGCTTTGGCTTATGAATAAATTCATTCCCAAAAAGCAATTAAAGCCACCTAAAATTGCCTATAAAGTTATCAAAGCCTCTGATAATGATGAAATGCTTAATCAAGTTGGGCATGATAAAAATATGATTTGGCAGACAATTCCATCAACCCTAAAAGGGCTTGTAGATATGATGGAACAGGCATTTCGCGCCGCGCCATATTTAGGTGATGTGCCTACAATGATAATGTTTGCAGGCAAAGATCAGATTATTCCACCGGCCGCCAGTAAGAAATTTGCAAAAAGATTAAAAAAGAAAATTGATGTTAAAAACTATCCTGAAGCCTATCATATGCTTTTACGCGATAATTCACGTGAAATTTACTTCAATCAGATTGCGCAATTTATTCAATGTAAATAAGTTTTTAAAATATTTGGTGTAATTAGCATCTATGTCTGCTGAAGCTGCACCGCAAAAAACAAATAAATTTTCCATGAAAGATGTGGGTACACGCTTTGCTGCGTGGTGGAATGGCGTTGAAGTTTCTGAAAAAACTGATGAAGAAAACGCACATGAAGGCGCTAATCTTGAAGTTGTAGAAGGCGGAACTAGCGCTAAATCAGATGATAAAAATGAAGCAATTTTGGCGGCAACAAACCTTCTTTGGGGAAATGGACGTACAAGCCCATTAAATGATAGTATTGATGATAAATTGATTGGAGAAATTGATTTATCAAAAAATCATAGGGTTTCAGTTTTTGGCGCTGAATCAGGCGCAAGATTAAAAAAAATAATTAATCATCAAGAAGTAAAAGTCACGAATTATGAATCGAATGCATTTTTAAAACAAAAGTGCCTTGAATTTGTAAACTCTGAAAAACGCGCAAAATCTGTTAGCTGTGAAGATTTCAACGGGTCACCTGCAAAACTGCCTAAAAACAAAGCTGATAGATTGCTTATATTCTTACGTGGTACAAGTGCAGAGGGCGCACAGGCACATGTTTTTTCGGCAGCTCGTAATTTAAAACCAAATGGAATTGGTTATTGGTTTGATTTTTTTGTTCCACAAAATATTCAAATTGGCGATAAATATTCCGCGCCAGAAGGCCGCGAATTTATTAGTGTTGAAGAACTTTCGGAAACTATGGACGCCGCAGGACTTAAGATAATTGCGGATGAGGATATTGGCGCTGATTTTTTAAACGGCTTCAACAAAAATCAACATAAAATAAAAGAAGATTGGGAAAATTTTCAGGCACAATTAATAAAAGATGGTGGCATTGTTGCGGCAAATTTTGCGTTAACCCAAATTATGGGCTGGCGCGCGCGTTCTGATGCCTTGAAAATAGGTCAATTGAGTTTGCGCAAAATTGTCTTTTGTAAAGTATAATTTGGCCTTATATCATATCTATGAATGATAATCTTAATCTTAAAATTTTAAACGCCACATATAAAATTGAGCAAGGCCAAGAAACAGGTAATATAGTTTCTGGAACTGTTTGGATTGTACAATTAAGTCAAGCAGGTGAGTTTGCGCGTTATGCACTTGTAACCGCTTCGCACGTGCTTGATATGATGAAAAAACAAAAAGCAATCATTTCATGGCGCAAAATTGATGATAATCAAAAATGGGTAAAAGAACCAAGTGAATTTAGAATTCGTGATGATAATAATCATCCGCTTTGGCTTACGCATCCTGAACGCGATATTGCAGTAATATGGATTGATCCACCAAGTTTTGCCAAACAAAATGCAATTGAATTTGATTTATTGGCTGATGAAAAAACAATAAAGAAATATAATCTAAATCTTGGAGATGAGATTATTACATTGGGCTTCCCACGTGGGCTTCCTGCAAATGGTTTAGGTTTTGCGATTTTACGTTCGGGTAGGGTTGCAAGCTATCCCGTTTGGCCTGTGCGCGACTTTCCAAGTTTCTTGGTAGATTTAACCATATTCCCAGGTAATTCGGGCGGCCCTGCTTATGTGGTTGAAAAAGTAAATAAAAACGGGAAATTTGGCAATGAAGAACATGCAAGTTTCGTGGTTGGCCTTATTGCCAAACAAGTTAATTTGAATGATGAAAGCCTTGAAATTGGTTTAGTAATTCATTCAAGTTTTATACGTGACATTTTGCTTGAACTTTTAAGTGATTATCACGATGATGCAATTGTCTAAATTTGATTAATCCCTATATGTTTTATTGGATTTATATATTTTATTGAATTTTGTATTTTGGAGTTTGTTTTGGCTGAAGATCCATATTTAGTTTTAGGTGTGAAAAAAGGTGCGCCACTTGCTGAAGTGCGCAAAGCATATCGCAAACTTGCCAAAGAATTTCATCCTGACAAAAACCCTGGCAATAAAATTGCCGAGGAGAAGTTTAAAAAAATATCCGCTGCATTTTCATTTCTTGATGATGAGGCACGTAAAGTAAAATTTGATAATGGTGAAATTGACGCTGATGGAAACCCTTCATTTGCTGGCTTTGGCGGTGGCGGGTTCAAAGGCGGATCAAACCCATTTGGTGGCGGTGATCCGTTTGCCGCAGGTGGCCCATTCGCGGGCATGAATATGGGTGGCGGCGCAAGGCGCGGACAAGGCGGTTTTGGCTCGCCTGATTTTGAAGATTTTTTTGGCGATTTATTTGGTGCAGGCCTTCGTGGAAATATGAAACAAGGTAGCACAAGACCAAACCAAAAAGGCCAAGATATTAATTCAAATCTTGATATTGAAACTTTGGACGCAATTTTGGGCGCCAAGAAGCGTATTTCCATAAATGGTGCACAGGTTGAGATTGCAATTCCATCTGGCGTTGAAGAAGGCCAAACACTAAGGCTTCGCGGCAAGGGTGGTAAAGGTGTTCCCAATGGCGATTTATTGGTAAAAATCCATATTTTGCCTGATAAAAACTATTTAATTCAAGGGTTGGATGTTTATTCAGATTTGCACATTTCGTTAAAAGAAGCGATTTACGGTGCCAAGGTTGAAATACCAACCCCACTTGGAAATGTTGCAATGACTTTAAAGCCCAATTCAAATAGTGGTCAATTATTGAGATTAAAGGGGCGTGGTATTGCCAAGGGCGATAAAATTGGCGATTTTTACGTTAAATTGCTTATAAGTCTTCCAGATGGTGATAATTCTGAACTTGGTAATTTGCTAAATTCATGGTCTGGCAATGATAAAACACCCTCTAAACGCGGTTAAAGTCTTGAATTATGATAATAGATAATCGCCCATTAATTGGAATTATTCTTGATGAAAACACATCTAATGGTGGGCGTTTTTATGAAACGAATAAAGGCTATTTTCGCGCAATATATGAAGCAGGGGGCGCTCCAATTGGCCTTCCTTATGAGAAAACATCATTGCAATTTGCCATTCAAAATTGTCAAGGTTTGTTATCAACTGGTGCGCGCATAAAATTCCCTGATTATGCCTATATTGAAGGCGAAAAAAGCACATCGCCATTTTCCGACAGATTTGAAATTGAGGCTGAATTAATAAAAGCCTTTGTTGAAGCTGATAAACCATATTTAGGCATATGTAATGGAATGCAGCTTTTGGGTGCTTTAAATGGCGCTAAAATGACATATCAACTTAAGGCGCATCAGAAGGGAAATATTGCCCATGATGACAAACAAACCCGCCATAAAGTTGAAATAATCCCAAATACTCATTTGCACCAAATCCTTAAAGCGAGTGAAATCACAACTAATTCCCACCATAGCGAAGCGATTTTGCAAGTTAGCGATAATATTTCAATAAGTGCCTATGCTTCTGATGGGACAATTGAAGCTATTGAAATTAAAGGCAAAAAATTTGCAATCGGTGTTCAATGGCACCCAGAATTAATGTGGCCAATTCCACAGGGCGAGCATGACGAAAATTCGATTAACTATATTAAGAAATTATTTTGTGAATTCATTCGCTATTGTAACTGAAAAAATTCACTTTAATTTTTCAGAAATGCCGTTATATCACTGAATTGATTAGAAAACTTTACATGAAAATATTGCAAAATGTGTAAATTACTTTAATCATAAATAAAGCAAAGATGAATAAAATATCCTATTGCCCATTCAAATTGTGTTCATCCAAAATAAGTATAAGAGAATTATGAAAAAACTTTTCGCGTTCATCTTTGTCTCACTATTAGCTTTTGCAAATAATGCACAAGCAAAGCCAAGCTTTAAATTTGGTGGTAATAATAGTGCAACGCACATGGGTTTTGCCCAAGATAAAATTATGGTTGCTGATAATGGCCGGGTTCTATCGCTTAGGGATGTTGCGCAAATTATCAATTCCCAAGTTCCTGGCAGCGTTCTTGACGCGCAAGGGCCGGTTGATGTTAATGGTCGCAAGGTATATTATGTTCGTTGGCAATCAAATCGTGGTGCTATCATCCTATTTGAAGTTGATGCGGAAACAGGGCAGATTTTAAGAAGGGCAGGCGGCTAATGCGTTGCTTAGTAATCGAAGATGATAATGACCTTCGCCGCCAATTAGAGCGTGCATTACTTGATTCTGGTTATGCCGTTGACGTTGCACGTGATGGTGAAGAAGGCCATTTTTTGGGCGACACTGAACCATATGATGTTGTAGTTTTAGATTTAGGTCTTCCTGTAATGGACGGCGTAACAATTCTTGAACGCTGGCGTAAAGATGGGCGCACAATGCCCGTTTTGATTTTAACTGCACGTGATAGATGGTCTGAAAAAGTTGCGGGCTTTGATGCTGGCGCTGATGATTATCTTACCAAGCCATTTCATACCGAAGAATTATTGGCGCGTCTTCGCGCCCTTGTTCGCCGCGCAGCAGGGCATGCAACTGCGGCACTTGAAAGCGGTGGCTTAAGGCTTGATCCACGTGCGCAACGTGCGACAGTTAATGGCAATCCTGTTAAACTTACCTCGCATGAACTTCGCCTTTTGACATATTTATTGCATCATGAAGGGCGTGTTGTGCCTCGTTCTGAACTTATTGAGCATATTTATGATCAAGATTTTGACCGCGATTCAAATACTATCGAGGTTTTTGTTGGTCGCTTGCGTAAGAAAATTGGACAAGACAGGATTATAACTGTACGTGGCCTTGGCTATCAGTTGATTAATCCTGAAAATTAATGAAACATAGGTCATGCAGATAAAAAAAATCTCATTGACCGCAAGGCTTGTAATTACCGCTACAGTGGTAAGTTTTGTTTCTTTGTTGGCGGTGGGTATTGTTTTGTCCGCAATATTCCATTCATCTTTGGAAAAATCCTTTGATCTTGGGCTTAATGTTAATCTTGATGCACTTGCCGCAAGCTCGGAAGTTAAGAATGAAATAATTGATGTTCCACGAAGCCCAACTGACCCAAGGTTTACCCGCCCACTATCTGGTTATTATTGGCAGGTTTCTTATATTGATGAAAAATATAACTTATCCAATATAATTCGTTCACGCTCGCTTTTTGATGAACAATTAAATGCACCAAAACAATTTCTTGTTGATGCAAAAAATTTAAAGGGTGAAACGGCTTTTATTAATATCAAGCGTGCCGACGAAAATTTACGCATGGCGGCACGTATAATTAAATTACCAAATGTTCAAACCCCGATTTTATTGCTTGTTACGGGTGATGTTAATGAAATTAATGATTCAATAAATTATTTCAATCAAATCTTGATAATAAGCCTTGTGACGCTTGCCATTGGTTTTATCCTTGCAAATTTCTTGCAAGTAAGAATTGGACTTTTTCCATTGCGTAAAATGGGCCGTGAACTTGCCTTAATGCGCGATGGAAGTGAAAATAGTCTCGATGAAAATATCGCCTCAGAACTTGCCCCGATTGCCAAAGAATTGAACGCACTTTTACTTCATAATCGTGAGGTCGTTGAACGGGCGCGAACCCATGTTGGAAATCTTGCCCATGCATTAAAAACGCCAATTTCTGTTATGCTCAATGAGGCCAAGACTGATAAAAGCCAATTTGGTGAATTGGTTGAAACCCAAGCGCAAAATATGACGCGCCAAGTTGAACATTATTTAAAACGCGCACGTGCCGCCGCACGTGCCGAAATCTCACGCGAACGTATCAAAATTCAAAATGTTGTCGATGATTTGGTGCGAACATTATCGCGCCTATATTCGCATGAAGGCGTGAAAATTGATATTATTGGCAAAACAGATTCTTTTTTTCGTGGTGACCGCGAAGATTTAGAAGACCTTATTGGCAATTTATGTGAAAATGCGTGTAAATATGGCGGTGGTCTTGTTGAAGTATCATTCAAGGAAACGGCAGACGAAATCAATATAATAATCGAGGACGATGGCGAAGGTTTAAATCCAAGCCAAATTAAAGACGCTTTAAGACGTGGCGTAAGGCTTGATGAAACATCGCATGGCTCAGGTCTTGGTTTAAATATTGCCGATGAAACTGCGCGCGCTTATGGCGGGTATTTGCATTTAGAAGATTCAGATTTAGGCGGTCTTAAAGTAAATTTACATTTGCCAGTAACAAATACTTAATTTTAATAATTTCATGATTAATCTTTGGGTTAATGATTCGAATTATATACTTTAGGTAGTGTCTTGTCTGAACTTGAAGCGTTAAAAAGCATTATAATGCGTGCCCCACCTCAAATGGCGGGCGATATTTTAACACAACTTGAAACTTTACCTGAAAGTGACGACCCTTCTTCTGTATTAAATCAATTGAAATTATTATTACGCTCTAGGTTGCTTGCTTCATTCG
Organism: Pseudomonadota bacterium; assembly: GCA_020161405.1. Classification (GTDB taxonomy): domain Bacteria; phylum Pseudomonadota; class Alphaproteobacteria; order Caulobacterales; family Aquidulcibacteraceae; genus Pseudaquidulcibacter. Next base: position 349,286 of record JAIUOD010000002.1, read on the forward strand.
CGCAGCCAGCAAAAGCGAAAGCTGCGCCACAGCCATTGAAAGAGGGGCGTGAAATAAGTGTATCGCGCCTTTTCTTTAAACCATTTGAATCATTATTTGAGACATTCGATAATACAAATAAACCATTGCCTGGCTCTTTTGACCGCGCGAATTTGCAAAAAATATGGAATGTTTTCAAAGATAAAATTGCAAGCGAAGAATTAGAAGAATTAGAACCCAAAGCTCAAGTTGCACTAATGCAAAGCGATAAAAATAGTGCCACATATTATGGTTCTAAATTAAGGGAAGTCTTTTATCAAAAGACAATTGATAAAGACGAAAACATTCTTCACCAATTAGATAATGAAATTGACCAAGAGGTTGGCAAAAGATTTATACATTGGCTTCAGGTTGATCATGAAGCACGTCAAAGAAAAATCGACGTAACGGCTGATTTGGGCGATTTTAGCGATAATGATATTTCCTCTTTCTGTTTATATCTAACTAAGCTTGATAAAAGTGATGTTAAAATTGCATCTGATTTTCTATTATTGCTAATGGGCAATTCGCATAAACCTTGGTCGGTTTTACGCATTATCAAATCCGCCGTTGTCGATATGAATGACAGAAAACTTGCGGTAACTGCATATAATATAATCGGCATTCGCCTTATCGCTTTATTGGAGCGTAAGGTTGAGCATATAAATAATCTAAGAAAATCAAACAATTTTGATGGGCACGAAGCTGCGCTTTTAATTGAAGATTACAATCAAATGAGCGTTGGCTTTGAGCGTTGCAATCTTTTAATTGATGGTGGCCCTTGGACAAAGGCCTTAAGACAAGTTCGAATTCGTGCCGGCGAAGTTTTCAATGATATGTGCGAATATGCCCATAGCATTCTTGAACAAGCATTCCCAATCGATAAAGGCCGTGTAAAAGGCCTTGGAAATATTGATTTGCCACGCACAAGCAGCGAATTAGTTGAAGACAGGGTTAAATCGGCAATTGAATTTGCCAAATTTATACGTGACGCACGACTTTATGCGCCAAATGCAGGCTTTGGCGGTACACGCGATAATGTACATAAAACAATGCTTCGTCATTGTGATTGGCTAAAATCAGGGCTATTGACTTTATTTTCCCATGAAGACCGTGGGCGCTTTTTTGATGATTGGTCAAAAAAATCTGTTGAAATTATATCAATCATTGATGATGCAGCTTCCGCTAAGTCTTTAGAGCGTAAATTAGCAGCATAAAAAGGCGATAAATAAGCGCCGCTTCAAATTGCCACATTCTTGCTAATCATTATCATAAACTATAAGCCAATTCTTTCGCTTGCGCTTGAAATTAAGCGCCAATTGCGTCATTGAGAATTATGCAAATTACAGCAAGCCCGATTGAAATTGGAATTTTTTTTATCGCTGCACTTTTAATATTAAGTGCGACTATATTTTTGCTTTTCAAAGCTTTGGCAAAGAAAAATGAAATTGAGTATAAAGATAATTCAACAATATATGCGGCACAATTAAAAGATCTTGAAAGCGACCTTGAAGAGGGGCGTATCGAAACCAATGATTTCGCAAGTGCAAAAAATGAAATTCTAAAGCGGATTTTACGTGCAAAATCTGGCGAAAAGAAAGATTATGTTTCATCAATTTCAAAGCCTATTCCTTTGCTTATGGCTGGCTTAATTGGAATTAGTGTGATTGCAATTTATGCCTTTATTGGCAATCCAATGATGTCAGATATGCCAATAAAATCACGTGAAAAAGAATTATTGGCGCGCAACCCTGAAACTTTGGGTGAAAATGAAATTATGCTTTTGCTTCAATCGCGCGCCCAAGAAAACCCAAAAGATGCAATTCCACACTTGTTAATGGGTAAAATTTTGGCATCCGATGGGCGTGATAATGATGCGCTTCATGCTTTCCAAGCAGCATTAAGGCGCGACGGCAATAATGCCGAAACCCTTGCCGAATTGGGCGGTACATTTTTAAGACTATCTGATTATCAGGTTGATAAAGAATTTCTTGGCGCCGAAACTGCCGCCCTTAAAATCGAACCTGATAATTCAACTGCGCATTTTTATCGCGGTCTTGCGCTTTGGAAAAATGACAAGAAAAAAGAAGCAATGACATATTGGTCAAATGCATGGGCGAAATATTCTAATGAAGATCCAAGAAAAATGGGCCTTACCTATAGAATTATGGATGAAATTTCAAAATTAGATGTTGGCCCTAAAATGGGTGGTGGTCAAGCGCCACCAATGATGGCAGCCGCAATGGAAGGCAAAAACCCACAAGAATTCATCCAAACTATGATAGAACAACGTAAAGCCAAATTAGATGCTGATCCAAAAGATTTAGGTTTAAGGCTTTCATTGGCAAAAGTTATTGCAAAAACTGATAATCAAAAATCGCTTGAACTCCTGACCGAGGGTTTAAAATATCAAGATACAGAATTTGGGCGTCAATTACTTGGAATGGCAATTGCAAATCAAGGGCAGCAAGCTCAAACAGCTAAAGGGCAAAAATAGTGAAAAGACGGCATAGAACACTTTTAATTATCGCACTTGGCGCAGTGGTTTTGGGCGGCGCAACCTTGCTTGGTTCAATTGCGATGAAGAAAACCGTTTCATTCTTTTATGCGCCAAAAGATATTAAAGAGCGTCCACCAAAAATTGGCCAAAATATCCGCCTTGGTGGCCTTGTAACCGTTGGAAGCGTGAAAAAACTCGATGATGGCATAACTGAATTTGCTATTACCGATGGTAGTGGTAGTGATGATATCAAAGTTACCTATAAAGGTGTTGTCCCCGATTTATTCCGCGAAGGGCAGGGGGTTATTGCCGAAGGCAAATTAACGCAGCCAAAAGAATTTAAAGCTGATAGAATTTTGGCAAAACATGATGAAAATTATGTTCCCAAAGAAGTTGCAGATTCTTTGAAAAAATCAGGTCAGTGGCGCGGTGCATCAGAAGCGGTGAATAAATAATGTTGGTTGAAATTGGCCATTTTTCATTAGTTTTAGTTTTGTCACTTTCATTAGTGCAAGCCTTTCTTGGCCTTTATGGTGCAAGTTCGCGTAATATATCGCTTATAAATGGGGCAAATCGAACCGTTATTCTTGCCTTTGCTGCAATTTTATTTGCCTTCATGGCATTGGTTTATGCCCATTTAGTAAGTGATTTTTCGGTTAAAAATGTGGTTGAAAACTCCCACACATTAAAGCCATTATTATATAAAATTTCGGGAACATGGGGCAATCATGAAGGCTCTATGCTTTTGTGGGTTTTGGTTTCAATTGGCTTTGCAATTGCGCTTGTATTGCGGGCAAAAACATTATCTCCAAGCCTAAAAGCGCGTGCAATTGGTGTGCAGGGGTTAATAAGTGCGGCGGTGGTTGCCTATGTTATATTTGCATCAAACCCATTTGTAAGATTAATTGACCCGCCATTTCAGGGCAACGATTTAAACCCACTTTTACAAGACCCTGCTTTATCAATTCACCCGCCATTTTTATATTTGGGCTATGTTGGCCTTTCATTGGTTTTCTCATTGGCAATTGCGGCGCTTCTTGAGGGGGCGGTTGATGCGGCATGGGCACGGATTTTGCGCCCTTGGGTGCTTGCATCATGGACGTTTTTGACAATTGGTATTTTGCTTGGCGCTTACTGGGCATATTATGAACTGGGCTGGGGCGGATGGTGGTTTTGGGATCCCGTTGAAAACGCAAGCTTTATGCCATGGCTATTGGCAAGTGCATTATTACATTCAGCAATCGTAACCGAAAAACGTGGTGCTTTGGCTTCTTGGACGGTTTTATTGGCAATATTGGCATTCTCTTTGTCATTATTAGGCACATTCTTGGTGCGTTCGGGCGTTTTAACATCGGTTCACGCATTCGCACTTGATCCGAAACGCGGTATCTTCATTCTTATGATTTTGGGCCTATTCACTGGCGGTGGTCTTTTGCTTTATGGCTTAAAAGGCGCGTCAATGGGATCAGATCGTGGCTTATTTGCAATTTTTTCACGCGAAAGCACATTGGTTTTAAACAATCTATTCTTAGTGGTCGCAAGTTTCACAATATTAGTGGGAACCCTCTATCCATTATTGGGTGAGGCCATTTATGGCCGCGCAATTTCGGTTGGCGCGCCATATTTTAACGCGGTATTCACCCCGCTTATGAGTATTATTCTGTGCATAATGCCAATTGCAACTTTCTTTACATGGAAACGCGCAAAACCGATTGAGCAAGGAAAAAAACTTATATTGTCTTTTGGTCTGGCGATTGTATTTGGTTTAATTGCTGCATTCCTAGGAAAAGATAAACCCATGAGTGCGGTTGGTATTGCAATTGGTTTTTGGGTTATATTGGGTGCAATTCAAGAAATTTCGCAAAAAGTTGGCCTTGGAAAAATTGCCTTTAATCAATCTATGAAGCGCTTTGATAATTTGCGGGGCAGCAATATTGGAATGTTTTTGGCGCATTTTGGGATTGGTATTTTTGTAATTGGCGCAGTTGTTCAAATGAATTTTTCACAAGAAAATACAATTGCTTTGGGCGTTGGTGAAAGCGCAAAATTTGGAAATTATGAAGTAACATTAAATCAAATAACGTCAGAAGAAGGGCCGAATTTCTATTCTGATGTTGCACATATAAAAGTGAAAACTGGCGCTTTAAATTACACATTAAAGCCAGAACGCCGATATTACCCCGCCGCAAAAATGCCAACTACTGAGGTTAGCCGTAAAGGAAATATTGGTGGCGAATTATATATCGCCTTAGGTGAGCCAAACTTTACAACAGGCCAACCAAAATGGACATTACGCCTTTATTATAATCGTTTTATAGGTTGGGTTTTTGGTGGTGTATTACTAGTTGCGATTGGCGGGTTATTTAGCCTTTCAGATCGTGGCCTTAGGATTGGCGCACCAAAAGCAAAAGGGGTTGCCTAAAAATGAAAAAGCTAATCATCGCATTTTTAATTTTCATCGCATCACCAGTATTTGCGCAAGAATTAAATCCAAAACAAGAAGAGCGTTATAATGCGCTTGGGCGCGAAATAAGATGCGTGGTTTGCCAAAGTGAACCTGTGGCAACTTCATCTGCCAAAATCGCTATTGATATGCGCGACGTTATCAAGGAACGAATATTGGCGGGCGATAGTGACACGCAAATCCGCAAATATTTTGCCGAACATTATGGCGAATATGTCCTCCTAAGGCCGCAAGTTAATAAGGTGACATATTTATTATGGCTTGCGCCAATTTTTCTTTTGGTTTTTGGCGTATTTTTCGCAATGAAAAATGTGACAAACAAAAAACTTGAAGAAGAAACTTTAAGCGATGAAGAATTAAAACAGGCCGAGGCAATAATAAAAGAATTGGAATAATTCTTATTGGCTTATTCTTTCGTGCCTCTTAAGCCATGCACGTCTAAATTGCGCAAGATATTGGTCAATTTCCACAAAAGAAGAATAGTGAAGATTACAAAGGCGTGATTGGCGATCTTTTCGCCTTGAAATAAGCCCCGCATTTTCCAATACCTTTATATGTTTCGAAACCGCAGGAAGTGACATTGCAAAAGGCTTTGCAATCTCATTAATTGACTTTTCGCCATCAATTAACATTGCCAAAATCTCACGGCGTGTTGCATCGCTTAATGCGTGAAATATGTTATCAAGACTATTCATATTAAACCAATTAGTTAATTAAACTTATTTGTAAATAACTAAATGGTTAAATAATAAAAAGCAATGTGGAAACCTTTATGTTACAAAAAATTAATGCAAAAACTTCAAAAATAAAGCGTTTTTGATGCAAAACTTTCTGAATGTTAAGGTTGCGCCTATAGAAAAACTATAAAAGGTGTTGCATATTGTTAATGTAGAAATAAATTAATTTCTTCATTAGCGGAGCATTTAAATGAACAATAAAAAAGAGCTTGGTTTTCTAAAGCGCCCAATTATGACTGGTGCAGCAGCAATTGCGCTTGGCATTGCGGCATTCGGTGCGGGGCAAGTGCTTTCACCGCATAATCTACAGGCTCAGGCAATTAAAGCAGAAGCCCCAAAATCAGCAGCTTACTTGCCATCATTTGCCGATTTGGTTGAACGCGTATCACCTGCAGTGGTTGCAATTGAGGTAAGCCAAAAATCAAAAGGCCCGTCGGAAGATGATTTGGCGCAAATTCCACCTGAATGGCGCAAATTCTTTGGTGGTGGCGATAATGCAAAACCACGTATTGTCCAAGGTGCCGGTTCAGGCTTTTTCATTTCTGCTGATGGCTATATTGCAACCAATAATCACGTTATTGAAGATGCCGATAAAATCACTGTTACATTAAAAGATGGCCGTGAGTTACCAGCAAAAGTTATAGGCCGTGATCCACGTACTGATGTTGCGGTAATTAAGGTTGAAGGCAATAATTTCCGTTTCGTTCAATTTGAACCAGATACAAATGTTCGCGTTGGTGATTGGGTGGTTGCGATTGGTAACCCGTTTGGCCTTGGCGGTACTGCAACTGCGGGCATTGTTTCTGCTATTGGTCGTGAACGTGTTGGTGGTGCTAACATATCAAACTTCATTCAAATTGATGCCCCAATCAACCCTGGTAATTCGGGCGGCCCAACCTTTGACATGGCAGGGCGTGTAATCGGTATAAATACCGCAATTGTTTCACGTTCTGGCGGTAATGATGGTATTGGTTTTGCGGTTCCTGCGAACACTGCGCAAAAAGTTGTAAATGATTTAATCAAAAATGGCGTTGTAAAATATGGCTGGATTGGGGTTTCAATCGGCGATTTAAACAATGACCTTGCAGATACTTATGGCCTTAAAGAGGCTAAAGGTGCAGTTGTTGGTTCTGTTACACCAAATGCACCCGCGTCAAAAGGTGGCTTAAAACGCGGCGATGTTATTGTTGCAATCAATGGCCAATCAATTGCAAGCTCAACCGAATTAACCCGTAAAATCGGCGAAAGTTCTGTTGGTTCAAACGTTAAATTGGATGTTATTGATGGTGCGGGTAAAAAGCGCGTTGTAAATATTACAATTGCTGCGCGCCCTGATGAAAAGAAACTTGCGGAAATTTCGCAATATGGTGTTGATGATAATGGTGCTGTAACTGCACCTGCTACAACTGATGTAATGGGTCTTTCACTTTCACCGCTTACGCCCGCTGCTAAAGCGCGTTTAAAATTGGGTGCAAATGATAATGGCGTTTTAATCACAAAAGTTGATGATGATTCAGTGGCGGCACAAAAGGGTCTATCTGAAGGTGATGCGATTTTACTTGTAAATAACACAGAAATCACAAACCCATCACAATTCAAAGATGAGGTTGCCAAAGCGAAAAAAGATGGCAAAAAATTCATTCGTGTCTTTGTTGTTACCAATGGCGGTAGTGGTTTTCAAACCCTGCCAATTGAATAGGAATTTATTATGAAAGTTCTTGTTGTAGAAGATGCCGTCGATACCGCGCGTTTTATGGCGCGCGCCCTCGAAGAAGCAGGCCATAGTGCCGATATTTCGCACAATGGCACAGAAGCCGAAGAAAAAGCCCGCAGCCTTCAATATGATGTTCTTGTATTTGACCGTATGCTACCCGGTAAAGATGGGCTTGAGGTTGTGCGCGACCTTCGCAAAGATGCAATCACAACACCCGTATTGTTTTTATCGGCATTAGGTGAGGTTGACCATCGTATCGAAGGCCTAAAAGCTGGCGGTGATGATTATCTTGCAAAACCATATTCAAGCGCTGAATTGGTGGCACGGGTTGAAGTTTTGGGTAAAAGAATTGACCCTGATAGCCGTGCAACTTTATTAAAACTCGGTGATTTGGAAATGGATTTGATAACGCGCAAGGTTTTCCGCGCGGGTAAAAAAATCGATATTCAACCGCGTGAATTTAGATTGCTTGAATATTTAATGCGCAATTGCGGGCAGATTGTTACACGCACAATGTTGCTTGAAAAGGTTTGGGATTATCATTTTGACCCACAGACAAATGTTATTGATGTTCACATCTCGCGTTTGCGTTCAAAAATTGATAAAGACTTTGACCATCCTATGTTACACACAATTCGTGGAACAGGTTATAGACTAGAAGCGTGAGATTTTGGGCAAATTCGATAATATAATTGCCAAATTAAAAAGCAAATTAGCGCGGCGCGAAACAGGGTTTCGCGCCCGCTTTGCTGAAGTTTCGCGCACTACAACTTTTAAAGTTGCGCGCAATTTTGCAATTTTGTTTTTAACATTCGCAACCCTTTTATTGGCTTATATTTGGGTAATGTCATTCGGTTTCCTAAATTATGATGCCGATAGGCAGGCCAAACAAGAATTAAATGCCCTAAGTAAAATTTGGGCAGACCATGGCGTTGAGGCATTAAATGCTGCTGTAATTGAACGCGCAGCAACCGCAAATGAAAATCTTTATGTCCTAATTACACCGCAAGGCGCGGTCATGAGTGGCAATATTGATGCCGTACCAATGGATTTATCAAAAGTGAAGATTCCTGATTCAGGTGTGCCACTTCAAGATAGCCCTGTTTATTCTTCAAGCTTTAATTATGCCCGTCAAGATGGCGATAATCGTAACCATTCGGCGCGTGGGGTTTTCCTTGCAGGGGCTGATGGCTATGGGCTTTTTGTTGGGCGTGATTTAGGTGCAGGCTTTGTCGTCGCGGAGCGTGTTACAAGTGCGGTTTGGTCAGGCTCATTGGCGGTTTTGATATTTGCAATGCTTGGCGGTGTTATGGCAGCGCGTGGCGCGGCAAAAAGAGTTGATGAATTATCAAAAACCACCAAAAAAGTTATGTCAGGTGATTTAAGCGTTCGCGCCCCAGTAAACCTTTATAAAACCGATACGGGTGATGAGTTTGATGCGCTAACCGATGATTTAAATAACATGCTTGATAGAACCGAAAGATTGGTTCAGGCATCACGCACTATTGGCGATGCGATTGCGCATGATTTACGATCGCCATTAACACGCCTTAGAGTTAAACTTGAAGATGCCAATATTCATGCGCAAAATAAAGATGAATTGCATGATGCACTAGATGTCGCAATCAATGATATTGACCGCATTGTTGGTACTTTTAATGCCGTCCTTCGCCTTTCAAGGCTTGAAGCTGGGCAGGGCGCAATTCGCGAAACAATTAACCTATCTGAAACCTTGCATGAGATAGCCGAAATTTTTGAATATAGTTTTGAAGATAAAGGCTTGGAATTTAGTTCGCAAATTGAAGATAATATAATAATTGATGCCGATAAATCACTTTTGACGCAGGCAATAACAAACCTGCTTGATAATGCGATGAAATACACGCCAAGCGGCAAAGTGCAATTAATTGCCAAAAAGCAAAACAAAAAAACCGCAATTTCGGTCATTGATTCAGGAACAGGAATTGCCCCTGAACTTCGTGAAAAGGCTTTAAAGCGTTTTGAGCGTCTTGATGCCGCACGTACCACCCAAGGCTCTGGAATCGGTTTATCACTTGCCCATGCAATAGCCGAGGCACATGATGGCGTTCTAATTTTAGACGACGGAATTGAAAGCGAAAACGGCAAAGGCTTGAATGTAACAATTTTAATCTAAAGGCAAATAAATGTTTAAAATTAACGCCTTGGGCAGTGTTTTTGAATCAATAGAACAAGCAAAAACAATCGCCCCCTATATAGATAGATTAAGCAAGAAATTTCCCAATATCGTTGAAGAATTAAAAACGAAACCTGCGCAATCAGTTTTGGATGATGCAATATTACTTGCAAAAAATGCGGCAAATCTTGATATAAATAGTGCTATGCGCGATTTGCGCCATGCAAAATCAATTACGCATTTAACCCTAAGCGGCGCTGATTTAGCGCAACAAATGCCTTTGATGGGTATTACTGGCAATTTATCAAATCTTGCGGATATTGCCATTCAATCGGCGCTTGAGATTGCGCAAAAAGATGCGCCAGATCGTGATAAACGCGCTTTCATAAATGATAAAATCCCTGGCCTATTTATTGTTGCAATGGGTAAGCATGGGGCAGGGGAATTAAATTATTCATCCGATGTTGATTTATCTGCATTCTTCGAACGCGATGAATTTGATGAAGATTATCAAGGGCAAAGTGTTCCAATTTGCGTTCGTTTAATTGGCGCGGTTTCGCGTATTTTAGAAGAAATCACGTCAGATAATTATGTTTTTCGCGTTGATTGGCGCCTGAGGCCAGATCCAGCATCAACCCCAATCGCAGTTTCCACCCGATTTGCAGAGCAATATTATGAAAGCGTCGGGCAAAATTGGGAACGCGCTGCCTTTATTAAGGCGCGGGCAGTGGCGGGTGATTTCAAAAATGCGGCGGGTTTTTTGGAATATTTGCAACCTTTCATTTGGCGCAAATATCTTGATTTTGCGGCGGTTCAAGATGTTACGTCAATCTTGCGCCAAATTCATCGCCATAATCGCTCAGGTGAATTGGATGATCCTGTTTTTGATGTAAAACTTGGACGTGGTGGTATTCGTGAAATCGAATTTTTCACGCAAACTCAACAGCTTATATTAGGGGGTAAAGATAGGAATTTACGCCAAATAAAAACCCTTGATGCACTAATTGCCCTTAAAAATGCGGGTCGTGTTAAAGAAAATGTGTGTGATGAGCTTTCAAATTGCTATGAATTTTTGCGCAATATTGAACATCGCGTTCAAATGCTTGAAGATGAACAAACCCATTCATTGCCACAAAATATTGAAAAGCGCGCGAAAGTTGCCGAACTTGCGGGATTTGAAAATGTGCAGGCTTTCGATGCCACAATAAAACAAGTGCGCGAAAATGTGCAAACACATATTTTCGAACTTTTTGGTGCACAAGATTCACTTTCAACGTCTGCGGGTTCTTTGGTATTTACGGGGGTGGAAGATGATGAAGAAACCTTGGAAACTATTCGCGGTTTTGGTTTTAAGGACCCCGCAAAAGTTTCTTCAACAATTCGTGGTTGGCATCATGGGCGTATTCGCGCCACACGCACCCCAAGGGCGCGTGAAATCCTAACCGCAATCACCCCAAACCTTTTAGAAGCTATCTCACAAACGGGGGAGGCGGACACAGTTTTTGCAAGGTTTGATGATTTTATTTCGGGCCTATCGGCAGGGGTGCAAACTTTGGCGCTTTTCCAAAATGAACCACAGATTTTACGCGAAACCTGCCTAACCCTTGGTTTAAGTAATCGCCTCGCACAGGATTTGGCGAAAAAGCCCGCCATTCTTGATGCAATGCTAAGCCCGCGTTTTTCGCAAAATCTAAATCTTGATACTATTGATGAATTAAGACAATTGGCAAATGAAGCCCTAAGTCAATGCAATGAATTTGAATTTGCACTTGATATTATAAGACGTTTTAGACGTGAAGAAGCATTTCGCATCGGTTATCACATCCTACATGGTTTTGCTAAAGCAGGTTGGGCGGCAAATTCATTTTCAAATCTTGCCAAAATTTGTATAGAGGCGCTATTGCCATGGGCAATCAAAGAAGTTGAAAATGCGCATGGCAAATTTGACGGTAAAATTGCCATTTGTGGTTGGGGTAAATTGGGTGGCAATGAACTTGCCGCAGATTCTGATTTAGATTTAATGGTGGTTTATGAGCCCGCACAAGGGGTTGAGCAATCAGATGGCGCACGTTCCCTAAGTGCCGAAAGCTATTTTGCAAAAATCACCCAAAAACTTATTATGGCATTAAGTGTGCAAACTTCAGAAGGCCCATTATATGAAGTTGACATGCAATTACGCCCATCTGGTAAAAAAGGCCCTGTCGCGGTTCGCTTTTCATCATTTGAAACCTATTACCAAGATGAAGCATGGATTTGGGAATTTCAGGCTTTAACCAGATTAACCCCAATCGCAGGGGATAAGGATTTTTGCGAAAAAATTAGAATTGCAACCCATAAAAATTTAGAAAACCTCAAAGATAAAGAAAAGATAATCCCTGAAGTTATTAATATGCGTCAAAAAATGCGTGATAATTTAAAACCACGTGGCGATTGGGATTTAAAGCGTAAATATGGTGGTATAATTGATTTGGAATTTTTAACCCAAGCCTATCAATTATTATATGTGGGCGATTATACAGATATTATTGATGCCAACACAATTAATGCCCTTAATAAAATTGGTGAACATGGTTTGATGCCGCACGAAGAAATTGCGCGTCTTATTAATGCTGGCGAAATTTTAGGGCAGGTAAGGCAGATATTGGCAATAATAAGTGGCGCTGATTTTGACGAAGATATTGCCACCAACGCAACCAAAAAAGCAATCGCACAGGCTTTGAATGAACCTGGTTTCCAAATGGCAAAAGCGCAAATTAATGCGGCAAATGATATTATAAAAACCGCATGGGAAAACCTTGAAAAAATGTAATGTGTAATAACGACGGAAAAATAATAGCATTTCGTTAAATATTATGAACGCGCCAAGACAGCGCCTTCAAGCCCAAAAAAAAAGCAAGATGTTTGCCAGCCCCCCATTTAGCAAACATCTTGCAATATTAAGGATTTGAAAAATGAAATTGAGAAATATTCTATTAGGTGCAACAATCATGTTTGGTTTTGCTGCGCCAGCCTTTGCACAAGGCGCAATGCCGCCACCACCACCAAATGGTGCAGGTCATTTTGATATGGTTGATACAAACCATGATGGTTTTTTAAGCAAAGATGAAATCAAAGCCGAACATATGAAAAAATTCGATGCTATTGATGCAAATCGTGATGGCTTTCTTGTTAAAGATGAAATGAAATCTTTTCACGAAAAGCAAATGAAAAATCGCATGGATGGCAAACAAGATCGCCGTATTGAGCATCTTGACGAAAACAATGATGGCGTAATTACAAAAGAAGAATGGGTAAATGGCCCAGAACGCGCACGCAAATTAATGGCCGAACGTATGGCAAAACGCTTTGACGAACTTGATACCAATAAAGATGGCAAATTAAGTTCAGATGAGCTTAAAAATATGAAAATGCGTGGCCCAGATGGTAAAGGCAAAGGCAAATTTGGTATGGATCGTCCAAAGATGAATGATCCAGATTCAAATAAAGATGGCAAAATATCACGAAGCGAATGGTCTGCTATGCCTGTTCCAATGTTTGATAAAGCAGATAACAATCATGATGGAAAAATAAGCCGTGAAGAAGCCCGCAGCGCTATGGAAAAAGGCCCTAAGCATGGCCCTAAACATGGTGAAGGCGGCTTTATGCCAAAAGGTCAATAATATATGACCAGCGCTTTATTAGTCTTTGACCCTTTATGCGGTTATTTGAAAAAAGCCTCCATTGGTGACAAGGAGGCGGCAAAAGCGCTGGTCAATAATATTTCGCCAAAATTATTTAGGACGGCATATAGGCTTTTAGGAAATTCACACGATGCCGAAGAAGCAACGCAAGAAACGCTTATAAAATTATGGAAGATTGCGAAAGATTGGAAAACTGGAAATGCCAAGATTGAAACTTGGTGTTATCGGGTTTTAACTAATCACTGTTTTGATAAATTACGTGCTAAAAACCGCTATATTTTCGACGAAATAGATGAAAATATTCAAGCGAATGAAATTCACACCGATGACATAATTGCGCGTGGTGAGATAAGAAATCAAATTGATTTGGCGCTTGATAAATTACCTGCGCGCCAAAAAACTGCGATAATTATGACTTATTTTGAAGGTTTAGGTGCAAAAGATGTTGCCGCAAGCCTTGATTGCACGATTGAGGCAGTTGAATCTTTGCTTGCACGCGCTAAAAAAGCTTTGAAACAATGTCTGCAAGAGCATGATGAAAACTTTGGACAAAATATTATGTCTTTTGCATTGAATTGAGAATGAAATGATGGATCAAGATTTTAAAAATATTTTATCACAAGCAAGCAATCCACCAGATTGCCCAAATGATAAGTTTATTGATGTTTTTTTGGCGCAAATGGACAAGGATTTAGCGCCTGCTACTAAAGCTGCGCCAAGTAATAAGATGTTCCTTTATGGTTCAATGGCGGCGGCTTTCTTGGTTATTATTGGTACAAGCTTTACAATTGGTCGCAATAATTCCGATTTTAATATCGCGCATGTTTTCAATAAAGGGCAAAATGTTGCCCCTTATAATGATGCCGAAATTATCGATGTGATTGATAAAGAAATTGCCGAAGATGATTTCGCCGCCCAATTAACCGGCGATGAAGATATAAGCACAATTGTGCCTATAAACAAAACAAGCAATCCTTAAAAAGCGCCCTTATGGGCGTTTTTTTTTGCTAATAATATTTGTGATAACCAATAAAAAAGCGCCCCAAAAAGGGCGCTATTTTTTGTTAGACGAAAGTTTTGCCTAACTTATTTGATTTTGCCTTCAACAAACTCAACATGTTTACGAACCACAGGATCGTATTTGTTCATGCGAAGTTTTTCGGTTTTAGTACGTGCATTCTTTTTAGTTACATAAAAGAAGCCAGTGCCAGCCGATGAATTAAGGCGAATTTTAATCGAGGCAGGTTTAGCCATAACAAATCCCTTCCGCAAATGCGGTATAAAAACATGAAGCGCGTCTTGACCACATTGAACGCACTAAGTCAAGAATACTTTTCATCTTTTTGCGGTAAATACAGCATTATTAGCGGTAAAATACCTATTATTGATAGGCTTATAAGCAATGCAGAGCTTCCATAGAATTGCATTAAAGTGCCACCAAAACTTGGGGCAATAAGCTGTGCAATGCAATAAGTGGTGCCAAAGGCGGCGTTGGCAAGGGCGATTCTTTGGGGTTCAAAATATTCGGCAATCCCAACCAGACCCATTGTATAAAAGCCAGTAACAAAACCTGACCAAATGCAAATTATCGCCAAAACCATAATTGAATTATGGGTGGTAATAAGAATCAATGGCAAAATAATTGCGACAAGGGCAATTAGTTTCAAAACATTTTTTCGCCCAATCCTATCGGACAAAACACCAAGTGGAAATTGCAAAACGATATTGCCAATCGCTGCCGCGCCCAAAATAGCACCCGCCATTTTATCATCAAATCCTATTTGCCGTGACCAAATTGGAAATAAATTAAATGCCGCAGTTTCAAGCCCGCCAATAGCAAAGGCAGGCATGAAAATGGCAAGATTTTTAAATATTAATTTATATGTCGTGCTAAATTTTTGCCCGCCAATATGTGGTTTTGATGCGCTTATGGTTTTGATTGCGAAGAATGGCAAGACAATCAAATTAAGCAAAATCGCAATATAAATCACAATGTTTGATTTATAAGTGAATTGGGAAATCAAAAGCCCGCCAATTCCAATCCCGCCATAAAAAATAACCGCATAAAACCCAAAAATCCTGCCACGTAATTTTGGGGGTGCAAGTTCTAATATCCAGCTTTCTGATGCAATGAATAAAAATGTGCCAGTAATGGAAAAGCAAAATCTTATTATCGTCCAAAGAAACGGCGAATTATTGATGCATAATAGGCAATAAAGTGTCATATTTATAATTATTGCGATAAATAATGCATTTTTGGTGGGGATTATATTCAAAAGCCTTGGAATAAGTGGTGTAAGAAATAATGGAGCACTGGCGGCGATTGTAACCAAAATGCCAATTGTACCCGCACTTAGCCCCAAATCATCCATACGCAATGAAAACAAAGGCGCCAAAAGCCCAAAACCAATAGAGGATATAAAACCCGAACTTAAAGCAAGGGCGATTGTTATATAGGTTTTAGCATTTTCATCATTATTGCTAAAACTCATAATATTCTCTTTTATGGAATTGTTGTTTGTAAAGCATTAGTTTTTTTTATATCGTATTAATTATATTATTTAGGACTTATTATTGTGAAGCTTACGAATACCCTAAAATTTATAATTATTATATTATCATTTGCATTATGTGATAATGCAAATGCACAAATTCTTTCCCGCTTGGCACACAAAACCACTTTTGAAAAATCTAAATCGGATTGCGAAGCTGGAAAGGGTGAAGCCTGTGCAGTGCATGGCTATTTTCATATGACGCTTGCAAATAGTGAAAGCGATATTAAGCAAACAACTAAATATTTCGAAAAATCATGCAACTTAGATAGTGGACTTGGCTGTTTTTCATTAGCTTCTATTTTGGAAAATGGTTTTTCTGATAGAAAAGATCCCAAAGAAGCTAATTCTAAATTTGAACAATCTTGTAAATTAAACTATGAAGACGGATGCATTAATTTGGGCATTAAATATGCGCAAGGGAAAAGTGTAGCAAAGGATTTAGAGAAATCACTTACCTATCTTTCAAAACTTTGTAATTCAAAAACTATGCGAAGTTGCTATTATAAACGCGAAATTGCAATAAAATTACAAAAACCTGAAATAGCAAAACTTCATGTTCCGTTCAAAAACAATTTTGAAAATGATATTGAATTCAAGCAAGCAGCCATTAAGTGGCAGTCTGCAGACTATTTAAACGCAAATAGAGCCTTAAATAAACTATGTGAGAAAAATAAATCCAATGCATGTGTAATGCTTGGCGAAAGTTATTTTTTTGGCCTTGGCACAAAACAAGATTTTTCTAAAGCGGCGGATTTGTATGAAAAGGGATGTAATCTAAATTTGCCAATTGGCTGTGATGGGCTTGCAAATGCATATGTAAATGGTGATGGTCGCCAAAAAGACTTCAATAAGGCACTGAATTTATTTACTAATGCTTGTGATTTAGGGGTGTTAGATGCATGTTATAATTTGGGTAAAATGTATTCTGAGGCTGAAGGAGTTGAAAAGAATTTAGGCATCGCTTTTGATTTACTTGACGATGCCTGTAGAAATTCTATTTTGCATGCTTGCCATAATCTGGGGGTTTTATTCTTTATTGATGAAGAAAACTTTGACCAAATGCTTGCTAAAAAATATCTTGAAAATGCTCTAAGGATTGACCCAAATTTTCAACCTTCTAAAGATGCATTATCATATTTGATGCAAATGAAGTAATAAACTACATCAACTTAATCTCTTTCAACCTTTGTTCAAGGAAACCTTGCGCCGTAATCGGTTCATATTTTGCCTCGCCACAATTTGGTAAGCCTTCGATTAAATAATCAGGGTTTAAGTGAAGGAAGAATGGCGTTGAAATACGTGAAAATCTTGCGCGTTCTGGCTGTGGGTTGATTACGCGGTGGATTGATGATGGTAATTTATCATTGGTAAGGCGTGCCAACATATCACCAACATTAATTGCCAAACAACCTTTTGGCGCCATTACATTTTGCCAATTACCTTCTTTATCCAAAAGCTGTAGCCCTGGCTCATCGGCGCCTAATAATAATGTAATCACATTAATATCACCATGCGCACCCGCACGAATTGCCCCTGGTGTTGCATCTTCGCCAACTGGTGGATAATGTAAAAGGCGAAGAATTGAATTGCCTTCATTAACTTTGTCAGCAAAGAAATCAGGGTCGAGCTTTAAATAAATTGCCACCGCTTTAAGGATTTTTTTGCCCAATTGGTCAAAACCATTAAACATGCCATCAACATATTCAGACCAGCCATCAACTTCTGGAACATCAACATTTGGCATCATAAGATTTGCATATTTATGATCTTTTGGTAATTCGCGCCCTGCATGCCAAAATTCTTTTAAATCGGCAATTTGGTGATCTTTGGCGGTTTCAACACCAAAAGGTGTATAGCCGCGCGCACCCGCCAAACCTTCGATTTTATATTTTTTCTTGGTTTCAGTTGGAAGTGCGAAAAATTCTTTGGCGCGTTTTACGGTGCCGTCAATTATATTTTGGTCAACACCATGATCAGCGACAACGGCAAAACCATAGGTTTCAAACCATTTACCTAATTCTTGTGCAAATTCATTTGGGTCTTGTTCAAAGGTTTTCATCGAAACGGGTGGGATTATTGAATCCATTTTTATCTCCTCGGGCGGCATCGTTTCGTTTCCTTTTAATTTGTTTAGCTTATTTGTTAAAGTGGGTGCGTAAAATGGTCGCGTTTATTTTAAGCGTGCAATCCATCCACCGCTTTGTGCAGGCATAGCACGAATAATTTCGCGTGCCCTTAATTTATCACGTAAATAGCTTCCGATTGGGTGAAATAAAGTATGGTTACCACTTTGATTAGCAAGTGGGAATTTAAACCAAATTTTCTGCACTTTAGAATTTTTAAGTGCATTTTCTGTTTTTGCAACAGCTTCAATAATTGAAAGGTCTTCAAGATCTACAATTAAGTCAACATCCAAATTCTGTGATAAAAGCCCAATCGCATCAACTTCTTCTTCATTTTCCATTTTTAAATCACATCCATTTTTATTCTTTTGAACTAATTGGTAAGCCTTACTCAATAGTAAATCGAAAACATAAAATTTATCGTAAATAATAAAATATACATAGTCTATTTAATTAATAAGTCCTGACCCTTGCTTGTAAAACTGAGTTTGCAATTGCATTGCTTGAAATGTGCAAAGCTTTGCAAATGTTTGATGATGATATTGCAATTTGCCCTAAAATCCATGGCTCAATAATTTCAAATTGCGCAGCAGCAATTTGAGCCGCAATCATTTTCATGGGAATAATAGGTGTTTGATTTTTATCTTTTAGGTCATCCAGCCTTTTTGCAATAAGTTCACTTAATACAGAAAGCATTTCTTTGCGCGCTGGAAGATATAAAAGAACACGCGCTATTGCCTGCTTTTCACGAAAATGCATTACCCACCAATCAAGATGCGCGGGAATATCACGCGAACCAATAACAGATGCCAAAGCACCCATAGGAATTTTTAATATTTCGCGCAAAAGCGCCTCTTTGGTTTCAAAATGGGTATATAGTGTCGATCGTCCAATGTTTGCGCGCATCGCAACCATTGATATTTTGATTTTTTGAAAATTTTGTTCGAATAATAGTTCGGTAAAGGCATTTAAAATTGCCTCCCGCGTTTTTGTTTGGCGGCGGTCAAGTTGATTTGTATCAGACATTTTGTTCATTTTGTCCATTAATGGACTTTTTTGTTATATTGTTTAATGACAGGCTTCAATCATCATTTATGTTCATTCTTCGTAACAGAAGGAATATAAATGACCGATCTACAAAATAATTCACTTATTCATCTTAAATTCAATGGCAAAATTTATGGATGGATATTAGCAATATCAAGTTTGCTTGCACTTGCCTTTATTGCACACCACCCAGAGGCTGATTTGCATAATTCTGCCAATGGCCTCGAAAATCTAGCGGCGATTGGTTACCTTGGGCGTATTGTTCATGGCACACTTATTTTCATGGTCTTAATGTTTGCCGTCGGCTTTTCTGGGTTTGCACTTCGCCTTGGTATTAAACACCCATTAGTTATGTCTGGGTGGATTGCATATATTATTGGTACAATTGCAATGATATTGGCGGCATCGATTGATGGCTTTTTATTGGCTGATATAAGCGATAAAATGTCTGATAATCGGCAATTAGCTTATGACTTGATACATTATAGTATGATTTATAATCAAATACTGGCGCGTCTTGGCTTTAGCTTAATGGCTGCTGCGTCCTTATTTTGGGGCGTTGCTATGATTCATTTTTCAGGTATCAAGCGTATAATTGGCTTATGTTCAATTATAATTGGCGGTACATCACTTGCATTTGTTCTTATAAGTTCTGAACGCATTGATGTAAGGATTTTGCTATTTTATATGATTGCGCAATTAATATGGCATTTGATAATCGCCACTTGGATGATACGCACAAAAGATAATGTTGCAATTTAATTTATGAACGGAAAGCAAATGCCACAAATTATTGACCAGCGCCCATTTTTAGCAACGAAAGATTTTAAAAGATCAATTGATTTCTATTCACGTTTGGGTTGGCAATCTATTTATCAAGATGCAGATTTGGCATTAATGGAAAATGGGGCATCACGTTTCTTCTTGCAAAATGCCTTTCTTAAAGATTGGGCGCATAATACAATGCTTCATTTAATCGTTGATGATGCCCAAAAATGGTATGAAGAAGCCAAAAAGGCAAAATTAGAAGGTGGCTTTGAAGAAGTAATTGTTCACCCACCACGCCGTGAAGCCTATGGGGCGCTTGCAACCCATGTTATAGACCCTGCGGGAATATTGGTGTTTTTCGCACAATTAGATGATTAAGAATACAAATACCGCTTTTGCAACCAAAGGCGGTATTTTCTTATCTAAATATGAATCTCTTGGTAAGATAAGCGTAATGAATCTTTACATAGATTGAATCGTTTCAATTTGATTCACCACTAATTAACTGAAAAACCACTGTTTTTTACCAATTGTAAACCACTTGAAAACTTTTGATTCACTATCACCCATCACAATGCATTTATAGAAACAAGAAAACTTGTTCTTAAAAAAATAAAATCGCTTGGTAGCAAGTGGGTAAATTGGTGGATTAAAAGGAAAAGAAAATGTCAGTAGCAATTATGGAAATGCAAGTTGAGCCAACTGAATTATTTGAAAACGGTCTTAAGTTTTCAACTGGTGCAGAAGTTGAAATGGATTTAATCGAAGCACATAAATGGTTTAACCTTGCAGCACTTAAAGGCATGTTAGAAGCACGTGATCGTCGCCGTGAACTTGCTGAAATCATGACTGAAAACCAAATTTCTGCTGCGCAAAAAGCTGCACGCGATTGGTTGAACCACGTTAAAAACTAAATACTTGCTTTTTATGGCGAATTTGCGCCATTATATTTTATGCAAGAATTAATAGATAATGCGTTCAAACCAATTGCTGCATCAATTTCATTGGGAAAAATCCCGGGTGCGCAATTAGGAATAATAAATAAAAATGGGGTAAGGGCGGTTGCTTTTGGCGGTCATGCCCAAATTTCCCCGATTTCACGCTCTTTAAATCGTGAAACCATATTTGACCTTGCTTCAGTCACAAAGGTCATGTTTACAACAATTGCAATTTTGGATGAAGTCGCAAAGGGCAATATTGCCCTTGATGACACTTTATCAAAACATATTCCTGATTTGCGTCAATATGATATCGCCGCAAGTGAACGTAATATCACAATTGAACAATGCCTTACACATCAGACTTTTTTTCCTGCCGTTGAACCAATTTATTCTCTTGGACTAAATCCAACAACGATGCGTGCCTATATTTTACAACGCGAATGGGCGCATTTTGAACCAAGATATTCTGACATTAACTTTCTTATGCTTGGCATTTTATTAGAACGTGTTCGCAAAACACCTTTAATTGAGCAGCAAACCCCACGCGGAACAACTTTTTCGCCAAATCCATTAGAAACTGCGGCAACCGAATTTTGCACTTGGCGCGATAGAATTATTTGCGGCGAAGTGCATGACGAAAACGCTTATGCCTTTGGCGGTGCTTCTGGGCATGCGGGATTGTTTGGTAATATTGATAATGTTCTTGATTTTGGATTTAATATATTAAATTCAAAATTATTGCCGCAAGAAATTAATCAAAAACTATTCGAACCAAGAACCAGTCAACGCACTTTAGGGTTTGAAATTAAATATGAAAATTGGTCTGGTGGGCAGGCGTGTTCGCCACATACAATTGGTCATACAGGCTTTACAGGAACGGGAATTTGGATTGATCCAGAGCGTGAAATCGCATGGTCACTTCTAACCAATCGCGTCCACCCAAGCCGCCATTCCGATAGCGGGATTATTGGCCTTCGCAAGGAAATTGGCGAATTAATCTGTTCGCAAATCTAATATCGACCGCCTAGTGAATAATTAAAGCCAAGTGTTATTGGCAATGCATCTTTTAAGAATTGTTGGGTGAATAGGCCAACTTCTGAAACCCTTGAACGCGGAACCCAAACCACATCAAATCTTCTTAGACGCGGCATATTGGCGAAACCATTTTCTTGTGCAAATACGGTTTTTAAATCAAACACACGCATGAAGGGTTGACCACCTGCACCGCGTCTTAAAACCACAACTTCTTCGCGTTTTGCACTATTCATGAAACCACCCGCGAGGATGATTGCATTAAGTGGGTCAAGTTCGCCATTAAGTTCATAAATGCCTGGTCGCGCAACTTCACCACCTACAAAGATTTTTTGTGATGCAAACGCTTTTGGCGCAATATTTACGGTTGGATTTCTTAATTGGCTTGAATATCTATTTTCAATTTGCGCCTTTATTTCATCGGCGGTTCTGTCGGCAACCATAAGTGCGCCAATAAGATTAGGTGTAATTCGCCCATCAGGCGCAACAATCATATTTTTACTTAATTCAGGTGCCCCCAAGACACTTAATTCAATTTCATCACCGGGGTAAAAGCGATAAGGCTCATCTGTATCTTCCCAAGAAGGGAAGGGTGGCTGTGTTGGGAAATTTTGTGTTTGCGTTGGGTGAGGGGTTGCAAAAGTTCGCGCTTCATGCCCAAGGCCTGAATAAATAGAATTTGATGTACAGCCTGTAACAGATGCAATCATAAACAGACCTAAAACTCTCTTTAGCATTTTGCTAACTCCTGATGCGAATAAGTACAAACATCTAATGGCTTTTTTTGCCTAAAAATCAGTTAATTTTTTAAATCTTAAACTAATCGTTAATCCTTAACACACTATCAATTTTATAAACCCAGAATGGGCGAATCAAAAAGATGCATCGAGTAAAATGAACTATCCTTACGGTAACCAAAATAATCAGGGACAATTCGCGGCGGCTTCATCGCGTCCACAATTAAGTTTGGGTGATTGGTTAAGTCTTTTAGGTCGTGAAATTTGGTTAATGGCGGCAGTGTTTTCAATCGTTGCACTGCTTGGAATTGCATTTTCTTTTACATTCAAGAAAAAATATGACGCCGAGGCGCGCATTTCCGTTTTAATTGGTCAAGAATATGTCTATAGCCCAACAGTTGGCGAAGTTGGGCAGGGACAAACACCAAAACAAGAAGAAATCGTCCAGTCAGAAATTGAGATTTTATCTTCTGCACAGGTTCGCGCCAACACGTTAAAGGCAATTGGCCTTGACCGTGTTTATGACCCAAAAGATTTGGTTGTAAGTTCAGGACCAGATACGCCAGAACAAAAATTTAATGTTGGCGTTGATGCAATGCGTCAAGATTTTTCAAGTTTTTCAACACCAAATACAACAGTTATAAAATTAGGTTTTTCCAATAAAGACCCACAAGTTGCCGCTGATACTTTAAACAAGCTAATTGAAGAATATCTTGTATATCGCCGCAAAGTTTTGTTTGAAGATCGCTCGCAAGGTTTGGGTGGTCAAGCGGCTGAATTTGCAAAAGAATTAGATGCTGTTCAAACCCAAATAAATAATTTCTTGGTTGCAAATCATATGTCAGATTATGAAGCAGAAAGGACTGCTAATCAAAATCTGCTTGCAACCACTCGTCAAGAATTAATGGCAACAATTTCACGCCGTACTGAAGCGCAAGGACGTTTTTCATCAACAAATGCCTATTATTCAAAAGAGCCAAGTGAAGTTCGCCTTAGTTTTGAAAGCGATAATTCAAAACGCCTTATAGATTTGCAACAGCAATTAGCTGAATTATTAACAAAATATACCGAAGAAAGCCAACCCGTGCAGGATATGCGCCGCCGCATCGCTGCATTAGAAAATGTATTAAATTCTCCGCAAGGTAAGAATTCTGGCACAATAAGAACTGGCCCAAATCCTGTGCGCGATAGTTTGGCAACTGATAGGGCGCGTAATAATGCCGAGGTTGTGGCATCGCAAGACCGCGAAAAAATCCTGCAAGAGCAAGTAAATCAACTTGAGGCGCGCGCAATGCAAATCGCGCAAATTCGCCCGCAATATGAAGAATTAATGCGCAAAAAAGCCGTTTTAGAAGAGCAGGTAAAACAATTTTCCACCCGCGAACTAGCTGCAAGCGCACAAAGCAAATTGAACGCAATGTCAAATGATAATATTCGCGTTATTGAACATGCCGTTGTTCCAACCAAAGGCTCAAGCCTTAAAAAGTTTGTTGCAATGGGGGCGATTTTATTTGGCTTATTCTGTGGTTTGGTAGCGGGCTTAATACGCGTATTATCACGTTCTAGCTTCCCAACATCAAAATCAGTTGGTAGATCTTTAGGTATTCCAGTATTAGCCACTATCAATAGATAAGTGAATCAATTTAAGTGCCATAAGATGACTTTTCAAAAGTAAGTAAAAGAATTATCTTAAAAATATGGATTCTCAAGTTCAAGAATTAAATAATGTCTGGACGGCATTGCAAAGCGTCGCCAAATTTGGCGGCACTAGCATTATGTTCTTGGGCGTTGGTGTTGGTGATAGTGCATCATTTTGTGCACGCAATTTTGCCCAAATCGCGCAAAACCGCGCCAATAAAGCCGTTTGGTTATTGGATTTAGATTTTTTCAATAATGGTCAATATAATGAATTAACCAAAATTGGTGCAAATATAAGCGGGCCATATGATATGACTTTTGGGCAAAAACCATTTTGGCGTTTAAGCCCTGCAAATCAAAATATTGACCTCTCAAGCCTTTTGGTTGCAGGTCGGGTTGATCAATCAAAATTATTTGTAAGCCGCTTTCGGCGCGATAAATTATTGAATAATCAATCAATCCAAATTGGCCCAATGCCCGAATATTGGGCCGCGCTTCGTAATTCGTTAGACATGGTTATTGTGGATGCACCAAGCGTTGATATTTCACGCGCAGGGCTTGCATTAATCTCTGATATGGATGGCATTGTATTAGTTATAGATTCAGTGAGTAGCGATGCCAAAGATGTTGCCGCCCTTCGTGATGAGATTTTACAAAGGGGCGGGAATTGCCTTGGCGCAATTATGGTCAATAATTCGCGTTCAACAAGTGTTGCATGAAAATAATATTATTGCTCTAACAATATTGAAATCTGGGGCGAACCACGCCAACAAGTATCAATATAGTTTTTGGAATGAATATTGATGCGTCAAAATGTGAAATCTGCGAATAATTTATATGGGGGTGCAAGGGTTGCAACTTCTTATAATGCAGGTGCATTTGGCCTAAATTCACTTGATATATTATTCAGTGTTTTAATTATATATTTTTTTAGCCCACGTTTTTGGGAAATTGCGTCTTTATTCCTTCCCGCGTCACGAATATTATCAAATCCCAATAATTTCGACTTATTGCAAGCGGCAATCCTAAGCTTAGGTTTTGTTGGAATTGCTGTTAAATGGGAATTGATGGCAAAGATAATTTATCGTTTCACCTTCTTATTTATAATGATTGGTGCTGCGTCATTGTCAGTATTTTGGTCAATTGATAAGGCGCAAACGCTAAAAGCTGCGATATATCTTGGCCTTATTATAAGTTTTGCAACTGCACTTGGTTTACGCTTTGGCGAAAGTAAATTAGCCAATATTGCACTTATTTCCACTTTTAGCCTTATTGTCGTACAAATGCTTTTGTCGATAAGTAAGTTTTCAAGTGCACAAATGCTTGCGCCAAGTGATTTTGAAATTTCTTATTGTTTGGTATGTGCATTTTGGGCAATGTCATCTAATACTAAATACGCGCTTTTTTATGCACCAATTGTATTATTTTGCGGTGCAATTGTGCTTTTGAACCAAGATATAATGGGAATAAGTGTATTAATTGCAATTGCGGGCGCATATTGCGTGATCTTTTTTTCAAGACTTAATAATGGCGAAATAATATCAATTTCAGGCTCTATTGGTGTTTTGGTTTTATTGGCAACATTTTTGGTTTTAGGTTTTGGTCAGCAAGGTTTTGAATATGTTGCGCAAACCCTTGGTGATTTTTCGCTAAAATCATTGATTGGTAATGGATATGGCTTGGGGCAAGGAAAAATTCAAACATATCTAATTGATGGCCTTGGCCTTATTGGGATTTTGCTTGGTGTGTTTTTTGTGTTTTTTGCTTCTTTAGTTGCAATTTTAAGTGCCAAAAACAGGCCATCAATTGTTGTTGCAATATTTGGTTTTATTGCGCTTGTAATGGCAAATTTCCCTGCCATTGGCTATAATTGGGGAATATTGATATTATTGTTTGCGTCTGTAATTATCGGTTTAATCCCAATTCGCAAATCCTAATTTTTTTGCAAGATTGATTTTGCGGCATGGGTTGCGCGCCAAAGACGTGTCAAATTTGCCTTAATTTTTATTGGTAAATTAGTTTCCAAAATTAAATATTTAAGGGCGGGGGCAAAAGAAACCAAAAACGGTAATTTTGCAATTAAACGCGCCGCTTTTGTACTTTGAAGTTTAAGCATTTGTGGGTGACGCATTGCAATATGTCGAAAATTTGGCCCAGCTTGTGCAAGTTTGTCCAATAAAACTTCGGGAATATCCAATCCTAAATGCGTGGCGGAATTTTCAAAATGCACGATGGCAAATTTCGCCTGATGCGCGCGTAAAGCCCAATCAACATCTTCCCAGCCCCAACCTTTAAATCCGCAATCAAAGGGTACTTCTTGAACAATATCGCGGCGAACCAATAGATTAGACGTAGCAACCGCAAGTGGCCCACGTTCATTACGTTCCATAGCTGAAAGGCAATCTGTATGCCCTGCCAATTCCTTAGCCAGTGCAAGTTCTTTATTGTCTTCTATTTGCGAGGTTGAAAATCCGCCATAGGCAATTGTAGGAGCACTATTGTCAATAAAATCAAGCCATTTAGCAATAAAATTCGGGCAATCAGGCAGCATATCACTATCTAAAAATAGAAGAAATTCCCCACTAGAATTTTCAATCAACGCGTTACGCGCCGCAGAACGCCCTTGATTTTCAACAAAAGCAACAAGTTTTGCCGCAATTGATATATTATCTAAATGCGATTTTATTTTTTTAATTAATTCAGGTGATTTTGAACCATCATCAACACAAATTAATTCAATATTTTTATCAAAGTTCGAATTATTTATCTCGTCTGAAATTTTTGCAAGCAATGGGCTTGGATCATTTTTATAGATTGGTGTTACAATTGATAATTTAATTGGCGCTTTGCATGGAAAGTGCGAATTTGTATAGATATTTGCTTTTTCCATTACGCCTTCCTTATTTTATTTAAAATATTATTTGCCATTTCACGTGCATTGGCAAAATCTAACCAATATGCCATCGCCCCATAAATTAACGCGCCAACTATTGCTTTTGCAATTAATTCGATGAATGCGCCCCAATTTGGAACTAATAAAACACCCGCCGACATTGCAATAAGTGAAATTATTATTTTTACTATTTCATCAAGCGGAACTGGTAATTTTACATGTTTTGAACCACGCCAATACATAAGGGTAAGTGAAACAATATAAGCAATAATTGTTGCTACAATCGCCCCATTTATCCCTAATTTTGGCAATAGTGTAAAATTAAGCGCGATATTCAAAATAACAGGAAAAAGCATCAAAATTGTACGCTCAAACACATGTTTGGACAACATAAAAGCGTCAGCAAAATAATCACTTACACCCAATATAAGGCTTGCGATGGCGATATATGGCGCGATTTTTGCTGCTTCTTCGCGCATACTTGGGCCGATAAGAATTTCACATAAAGGATGTGCAACCAATGCAATACCTATGGCAATCGGTGCGCCAAGCCCAACCCTTAAGGAAAAATTATGTTTGGCGGTATTTTCAAACCAATCCTTATCCTTACTTTCAAAGGCGTTTACCAATAATGGGAATGTTGCCGATGAAACATAAAGGAAAAAAGTATCCATAATTCGCGCTGCAACTTGATAGCCTGCTGAATAAATACCAACCTGTGCATGGCCCAATAATGGCCCCATAATTAATCTATCGCCAGTATATAAAATTGCCGCCGCAATAAGATTTAAAGATATTGGATAGCCAAATTTTATATATGAAAGTGCAAGTTTTTTATCAAATTTTCCGCCTTTTGCCGATTTAACTAAATCCGGTAATTCAAGCCCAAGCGCGCACATACCTGCGATCAATGTCGCAAAGAATGGGCCATCTTGCTTGAAACCTAAAAATACCACCGAAATCGCGGTTAAAATAAAACCAAAAATAATATGAAACCCATCGACAATGGCATAACGCATTGCTTGTAAATTCATTCTTCGGGTTTCAAACGCAATTTTCAATAATGAACGTATTATTGAACCTGCAAATGCCGCTGCCAAAGCCCTTCGCGTAATAATATCTGATGGTGATATTAAAAGATAAACGACAACGACCAAAGAAAATAATAGGCAGTTTACAAAATAAGCAATAAAAATAGTTTTAAAATGATTGGCAACATTATTTTCTTCGCGCGCATTGGCAAAAAAGCGTCCCGCTGCCGCCTCTGCCCATGTGAAGAAAATATAGTGAAATATGGTCATTTTAATGAAAACATCATTGAAAAGACCATATCCCTCATTCGATAAATATCGCGTAAGGATAAAAACCGTTCCAAAACTTGCAATAACTTGTGCAAGGTTTGGAAGTAAATATGCCAGTAAATGTTTGAAAAGCATTATCTAATTTTTGCCTTATCGCCTAATAAAGATGGCAAAGTCATTGCCATTATATATATATCCATCCAAAAACTTGAATTATCTATATATTCAGTATCTAAGCGAACACGCTCTGCAACTTCTTCTGGCGTATGAACAGGGCCACGCGAACCATGAATTGCCGCCCAGCCAGTGATACCAGGTTTAATGCGGTGGCGATGCGCATAATCTGAAACCAATTTTTCGCTTTCAGTATCGCCAGTTTTCATACCAATTGCATGCGGCCTTGGGCCAACTAATGACATATCACCCATGAAAACATTGAATAATTGCGGCAATTCATCAATCGAAGTTTTGCGAATGAATTTGCCAACTTTTGTAACGCGCGGGTCATCCTTTGTTACTTGTTGCGCAGCTGTATAATCGCTTAGCTCGCTTCGCATTGAACGGAACTTCCAACATAAAAATGATTGGTTGTTAAATCCGTGACGCGGCTGCCTAAAGAAAATGGGGCCTTTTGATTCAAGTTTAATTGCAATTGCTGTGATAACTAAAATCGGGCTTAGAAGCACTATTGCGATTGATGTAATAATTAAGTCTTGCACACGTTTCCAAAACGCGCGACGCGCATCTTCTGGGGTTCCCGAAACATATGCAACAGGGGTTCCGCCAAGGCGTCCAATTGTTGTGCCATCACAATCAAATCCCTGCATATCGATGGCAAGAACCAATTTATTCGGCATTGAACGAAGTTTTTCCACCAATTGAACCACACGTTTTTGCGCCGCAGATGATACAGTTATTACAACCCTATCAATACTTGGAAGGTTTTCCCAATGCATCAAAGCCTCAAGGTCGCCAATAACAGGTACATCATTAATTGATTTAGGCGCGCGTCCCAATCTATCATCGAAAATACCAAGGAAATTGATATCACCCTTGCTTTGTCTATTTTCAATAAGTTTTTTTGCTTGATCAGTTGCACCAACAATAACAACATTCATTGAAAACGCGCCGGCTTTGCCTAATTCTTTGACCATATAAGCGGCAATATAATGGGTTATGCTTAATAATAAGCCCGCAACAATTGTTATGAATAATGCCTCACTTACGCATTCTGTCCAATGGCGTGCAGAAATTTGCGAAATCATAAGGCCTAATACTATGTTCAAAAGGCATGCAATTAATGTTGCGCCAATTGTTTTGAAAAAATGTTTAGAAGCTTTTGGAAATTGCGAAAAACTATAAAGATTATTTTCGCGCATGACCCACCAAAGACCAAGCGCCGCACATGCCATTGGCAAAGTAATCGCCAAAGACGCCGATAATAATCTGTCCGCAATATAAATTCTAAGGCTTATTGCAACTACAAAAACAATTGTAATTATATCGACGATTTCCAACCCATATCCGAAACTTGAGCGAAAAAAACGTGCACCGCGCGCCGCTGTTCGTGCGTGTACATTTCCCAATGTCTTGAAAATAGGTTGTGCACTATTGGCCTTATTCATTTTTATCATTCTCCAATAGATTGCATTTTATCATTTTTAAGTATCAATCAGGTTAATGCGGTTTAATTTAACTGCATTAATGACATTCGAACCAAGATTTTGTGCAATTGACCTGATTGAGCATCTTGGCATAAGCCATCACATCGTATAACAAAGCTTCGCGCTGGAGACGTGGCCGAGAGGCTGAAGGCACTCGTTTGCTAAATGAGCGTAGTCCAAAAGGCTACCGAGGGTTCGAATCCCTCCGTCTCCGCCATTATTGTTTTATGAAGTCTAGGATGGCTTTTTCGTATTTGTCGGTTTTGGCATTTTGGTTTATTCTTTTCATAAGCCACGTATTTTCAACATTTGTTATATTTTCGTCACTTTGAATATCGTTATAACTGTGATTATTATCCCATGAAGTATCAATTTCAGTTTTGTTGAAATTGAACATTTTGGATAAAAATGTGCCAATACCGCCGCTTTGTGTGCTAAGGAATTTTTCGTGTTCAATCGCGCGTTGGCGCGATACTTTTGTATAGAAATTATGTGCCATAAGGTGATTGCCAATTGATTTTGCGAAGAATTCACTCCATTCAGGGCAATTGTCACCATTAATTACCATATATTTGATTTCAAATAAAAATTCATCTTCTTTAATTGCGCCATCAGAATAAGATATTTGGCGTAATTCCAGAACATCACTTTCGTTTATTTTTGCCGTATTGATGATATCATTTAGTTTTTGTGAAAGTGAAATTCCAAATTAGCCCCCGTTTTTTAAACATAATAAGGTAATTTTGGTTAAATTTGCGTGAGTTAATAGATAATAAAAAGCAAATGCTTGAAACATTGGCATATTTTTTTTTGCTTGTTAAACTATCAAAAAAGGGGCGGTTTATGAAGGCGTTTTTTCAACCAATTGATTGGATAGTTTTAATTGGGTTTGTTTTGTTGCTTTTTGGCATTGGTGTTTTTTTTCAACGCACTAAGGCAAAAAATGCCGAAGACTACTTCCTAGCTGGCCATAATATTGCGCCATGGGTGGTTGCGATTTCAACTATTGCAACTATGCAATCTGCGGCAACATTTCTTGGTGCACCTGATTATGGTTATCGTGGCGATTTTACCTATCTTGGAACTAATTTAGGAACAATAATTGCGGCAATATTTGTTGGAAATATACTGATACCGCGCTTTTATAAAGCGAAAGTTTCGACTGTTTATGAATTGCTAAAGATAAGATATTCGCAAACTGCAATGCGTGCGGCGGGGGCGATGTTTCTTGTGGGCCGTGTTTTCGCGGAAGGATCAAGAATTTATTTAGCGGCAATTGCGGTATCAATGATGATTTTTTCTGGTGTGAGCTTTCACGGGATTGCGGTCTCATCTTTTTTGATAATATTTTTTAGTTTTATAATTTGCTTTTTTGGCGGTTTAAAAAGCGTTATTTGGACAGATTTGATATTATTTCTTGTTTATATTGGCGCCGCAATCGGTGCGTTTTTTTACCTTCTTTATATTATACCATTAAATTCAAATCAGATTTTTGATACATTATTAAACGCGCCAAACAATATGAATAAATTACAGCTTTTTGATTTCAAGCTTGATTTTTCAAAGCCGTTTTCAATCTATTCAATATTAACGGGCATGGTATTATTATCAATTGCAAGTTTTGGCCTTGACCAAGATATATCGCAGCGATTGCTTGCGTCAAAGGATTCAAAAGGTGGCACCAAAAGCCTTTATATGGCAAGTCTTTTGACTATGCCAATTGTTGCACTTTTTATAGCGATTGGTTCATTATTATACATATTTTATAGCCGCCCTGATTTAATGGGTAATGGCTTTAGTGCAGGTCTGGAAAATAAGTTCAAAGGCGAGAGTGTAACTGTTTTCATGTATTTTATAATGACGCAAATCCCACCAGTGCTTAGGGCGCTTGCAACAATTGGTGTATTAAGTGCAGCGATATCAACCGTTAATTCAGGTCTCAATTCAATGTCATCGGTTTTGATTCAGGATTTCTATCGCCCCTTCATCGCCAAAAACGCAAAAATTGCAAAAGAAGAAAGTCACTTTGTAAAAGCGGGGCAGGCGGGAATGGCAATAATTGGTGTTTTCTTATTTGCTATGGCTTTATTATCTTATTTTTGGCAAAAATCACAAGATATCCCGATTTTAAGCTTTGTTTTAGGAATAATGACATTTGCTTATGCGGGTTTATTAGGGGTTTATTTTACCGCTATCTTTACCAATAGAGGTTCGACATTATCAATTATAAGCGCATTAATTATTGGCTTTTTGTCAATATTAATGATGCAGCCTTGGATTGCGCATAAGTTAAATTACCCAATGTTTTTCCAGACTTTGGCCTTCGGTTGGCAATTATGTATCGCAAGTTTTATTGCTTTTATAGTCGCTTGCTTGGGGAAGCAGGATACAAAAATATTAAATCAATAATTCTATGATTAAATTATTATTAACCAATAAGTTAATTAATCACTTACCGGTTATATTGTATGGCAATGAAATTGTTACGCAACTTGGTGGTATATTTGTTTTTAAAATACAAATTATATTTATGTATTAATAATATTCGTAGAATGATGATTAATTATTGTCATTCTTGTTTATTTAATATTGTTAAAAAAAACAAAAAAATTGATTTTACGCGTAATATTAAAGGCTCTATGGCAATAAGTGTGGCATTATTGGCGATTCCGCTTTTGATGCTTGTTGGTTCTTCTGTTGATTTGGTTCAGGTCAATAGTTTGCGAACGGAATTACAAAATGCAACTGATGGCGCCGCACTTGCTGCTGCGCGTGCAAGTAATTCAGTTACTGATGCAAGCAAAAAAGCGGCATATGATGTTCTAATCGCAAACCTTAATGTTCAAAAATATAGGGATATTGAAGCACAATTAACCGAAAGTGATACTGAATTAGGCCATCAATTAAACTATTCAGTTTATACCAAATATAAAACAATGTTTGTTGGAATTTTTGGCGTCAATACATTAGAATTAAGCGCCAAAGCATCCGCCGTTAGCGGAACAAAAGGCGCCGAAGTTGTTTTTGTTTTGGATACAACAGGATCCATGGCAGAAAATGGTAAAATGACACAATTAAAATCTTCTGTTAATTCTGCTTTAAATGGGGTTTTGAATTCATCAGGGCAAAATATAAATGATGTTAAAGTTGGTGTTGTACCATTCAATACACAAGTTCGCATCACACCAGATACAAGTGCAGCTTGGATAAATTGGGGCACGGCAGATGTTTGGGAATATTGTAATTATGCCGATAAGACACGCCCTATATGGCCGCAATGCCCAATTTTTTGGTATAATTTAGATGCTTTGTGTATAAGTGCACCTAATGAGATGGAATGTCGAAATAATGCAATATTTTATGACAGACCAATTTATGGAAATAACTCAAGTGGTTATTTTTACGAACAAATTGCCAAATCCTATGTTGCAACTGGTTCAACTTATGAAATTCAAAGTCATAGAATGTTGTATAAATGGACTAATTCGGCATGGACATTAATAAGAACCGACGAGACTGGTGACCATTATGGTTGGGTTGGCGGTCAATCGTGGATGACCGATGATAGTCAAAGTAATTTATCAGGGCAGCCAACGACAATTGCTATGACTACTGTGCCAACATATGTGGATAATTATGGAAAAACCCAAAACTTCAATAAGTTAAATCCATTTTATTTTGATATGCGTTATTATGACGGTACTGGAACCCTTAATGGAACGCCTGTCGGTGATATTTGGTATGCTAACGGATATGGCCCTGCACAGGCAAAAACATGGAATTATACAATTTATGGCAATAATGTTCCGCGCCGCACAAGAATGCCGGCAACAACTGATCAAAGGGATAAATGGCAAGGTTGTATGATTGACAGAAATCAAGATTATGACGTTTCTGCTCTGCCCCCTTTAGTTTCAAATACAAACACATATTATTACGCAAGAAGATGCCAAGATTTACCATTAGAGCCTATTTTGGGTCTGACCAATAATATCACAAATGTAAGAAGCAAAATTAATTCGCTTCAACCTGCGGGCTTCACAAACATAAGTATTGGTATCCAATGGGGCATGGAGGTTTTGTCCGATACCGCGCCCTTTACAGAAGGTTCGGTTTGGGGTGAAAAACACCATGCAAAATATATTGTTCTTGTAACTGATGGCTATAATAATAAAAACCGTTTCACAACAAATGTAAGCGACATTGATAAAAGAACGGAAAAGGCATGTGCCAATGCAAAAGCCAAAGGCATAGAGATTTTTGTTGTCCGTTTAGAGCAAGGGGATACAAATCTTCTTAAAAATTGCGCAACAAGGCCTGGTAATTTTTATGACCTTAATAATGCAAGTTCTTTGCCTGATGCGATGAAAAATATATTCACATCAATTAATGATTTAAGGTTAGTTCGATAAAATTTTATATATTCTAATAAAAAAATCTTAAGCTTAGTTCTTAGACTTTTGGTTATGCTTTGATGATAAGTTTGCTCCCTTATATTGAAGATTTTGTTCCTAAGAAGTTCAATAAGGGTCCGGGGTAAATGCCACACAATATTAAAAATCGCTTTATCGGCGCAAAGTCCTTGCGTTTGATTTCAAAGTTTTTGAAATCAACGAGGGGTAATATTGCTTTGGTTTTTGCTTTATTGCTTGTGCCAATGGTTGGCCTTATTGCTGCTGGTATTGATTTAACGCGTGTTAATTCTATGCAGTCGGAATTGCAAGGTATTACGGATGCCGCGGTTCTTGCAGCCGCCAAAAGTTCCACTGATTCCACAAGTGCAACCAAAGAGATTGCCGATACTTATCTTAAAGCGCATATTGAAAAAACTGGTTTGGTAAATGTTACGACTAATATGTCAAACACAACAACTGAAACCAATGGTAAGCAGTTAAATTATACTGCG
Source organism: Pseudomonadota bacterium (assembly GCA_020161405.1). GTDB lineage: Bacteria > Pseudomonadota > Alphaproteobacteria > Caulobacterales > Aquidulcibacteraceae > Pseudaquidulcibacter. Next base: position 384,159 of record JAIUOD010000002.1, read on the forward strand.
ACTGGTTATATGTCGTCATCATTAATGAAATTATTCGGCAATGAAAATATGGCGGTATCTGCCCAATCTTCTGCAGTTGCCAATAGTTCAGGTTCAGAAGTTGTATTCGTATTGGATACTACTGCATCAATGTCATCAAACAGCAAAATAACAAATTTGAAGTCTGCGGTTAATGCAACGCTTCAGACATTGGTTGATGCCAATGGTGTAAATGTAAATAATGTAAAGATTGGTGTTGTTCCGTTTAACGTTCAAGTTAAGGTTGCGCCAAGTGTCACTATGGCCAATGTTGATTGGGGCCCTTCTTGGACAAATCAAGGTTGTGATTATTCTTTTGCAAATCAAAGCTATTGGCCACATTGCGAAATTTCTTGGCGAAATATGGACATTGTTTGCTATTATGCAACCAATAGAGAGTCATGCAAGGCTACATCTAAATTTTTTGATAAACCAGTTTACCAATCAAATGGACGTTATTATTACGAGCAATGGGTAAAAGCCTATGAGACTGTTGGAAGTGAATACAAAATTTACACCCACAAAATGACATGGTGGTGGTCCAATAGTTCTTGTACCGGTTATTATTATGATGAAACCGGGCAACATTGTAGCGGTTGGTCAGGCGGCGGTTCAGGCCTAAGTGAAGATGCCCAAACCAATTATACAAGCCCCGTAAGTGGTAATGGCAATGGTAATGGTAATGGCAATGGTAATGGCAATGGTAATGGAAACGGCGGTTCAGGCCTAAGCCAATATACATCTAAACCCTCTGGCTTTAATAATATGAATTTCCTACCAAAAGTTGATACTTCGACATGGGATGGCTTTGGTGGTCAGCCAGCAAGAAACTGGAACTACACTTGGTATAATTCTAATTTGCGCAATGCTTCTTTACCTGCATCTACAGACCGTAAAGACCTATGGACTGGCTGCATGATTGATCGTGCCCAAAATTATGACACGAATGCAGAGCCTGCAACAGCTGGGACACCAAATTCATATTATCCAGCAAGACGTTGCTATTATGAACCTTTGCAACCAATTTTGCCTTTAACAACTGACGTTGCAGCTGTTCGTAATAAAGTTAATTCTTTGCAGCCTGCTGGCTACACTAATATAACTATTGGTATTCAATGGGGAATGGAAGTTTTATCGCCAAATGAACCAATGATTGGTGGTGCGCCATTTGGGTCATCTGATGCTAAAAAATACATGGTTATCATTACTGATGGTTATAATAACCAAAACCGTTTTTCTTCATCAGTGGCCGCAGTTGATGCTAGAACCAAACTTGCGTGTGAAGCTGCTAAAGCAAAAGGTATTACATTATTTGTGGTAAGGCTTGAAGAAGGTGATTCGCAATTATTACGTGAATGTGCATCACAACCACCATATTTCTATGACCTTGCAAGTTCATCACAATTAACAAGCGCATTACAAGATATGTTCACATCAATTAGTAAGTTGCGCATTGTTAATTAATAGAAAAATATTCTATTTTTAGCCTGTTCAAAGATTTAATTTTGCTTTTATAGCTATTTTGATTGCAATAAGAAAATATTATTATTGCTAATTAAAATTGGGAAGCAAGATGTGCGAATTATTGGGCATGAGTGCCAATGTACCAACTGATATAAGGTTTAGTTTCGCTGCCCTTGCAAAACGTGGTGGTGAAACTGGCCCTCATTCTGATGGTTGGGGGATTGTATTCTTTGAAAATAAAGTCGTCCGTGCTTTCCATGATCCAAGCCCATCATGCCAATCTAAAATTGCCAGTCTGGTACGCGAATATCCAATTAAATCAAAAAGTGTAATCGCCCATGTTCGCAAGGCAAATCGTGGGCGCGTTTCACTTGAAAACAACCATCCATTCACACGCGAATTATGGGGTAGGGCATGGGTTTTTGCCCATAATGGACAATTAAAAGGCATTAAGAAATGGCCTTTATCATTTTACAGGCCAATTGGAACAACTGATTCAGAATATGCATTTTGCTATATTATTGATCAATTACGCCAAAAATTTCCAAAAGAACCAAATTCGAAAAAACTTGAAAAAGCAATTGAAGATATTTTTAAAAACCTTCGTGAAATTGGCGTTTTCAATGCGCTTTTAAGTCAAGGGCAATTTATCTATGCCTCTTGTTCAAAAAAATTATGCTATATTACGCGCTGTGCACCTTTTGGCAAAGCAAGTCTTGTTGATGATGATTTACAAGTGGATTTTGCCCAAGAAACCACACCAAATGATTGCGTAACAATAATAGCGACCAAACCGCTTACTAAGAATGAAGAATGGCATATTTGCGATAATAATAGCTTTTTAGTATTTAAAGATGGTCTCTTAATTTCACAAAATTGTAGCTAAACCTCCACAGATTTTTCATATGCAGGATTTACCAAACATTGTTATCTATGGGGGGGAATATGGATATTAAATTTTTTCTATTTGCAGGGCTTGCAATCTTTCTTGCTAAATCAGCGTTAGCAGGAAGTTTTGAAAATTCAAAATCTGATTTGATTTCATTTAATAAATCATTTCAAACTGAATGCGCGACAAAAACTGCAAGCGTTAATTAAACTTACGCTTTTTTTTATCTAAATCTTATTAAGCCCCTTGCAATATTCGCCAATTCGGTATGAATTAAAAAAAAGCCAAGGGGTTATAGATGAATAGACGTGAATTATTAGTAACAACATTTTTACTTAGTAGTTTGGGTGCAAAAAATACATTTGCTGCCGAAAATAATATTGCGTCTTTAGCTTCTAAAATTTACCCTCAAGTTGTGAAATGGCGTCGCCAAATTCATCAAAATCCTGAATTATCAAACCGCGAATTTAAAACTTCTGAATTGGTTGCAAATGAATTAAAACGCCTTGGCTTTAAGGTTCGTGAAAAAGTTGCGCATACTGGCGTTGTCGGGGTTTTAGAAGGCGCAAAACCTGGCCCTGCGGTTGCACTGCGTGCGGATATGGACGCTTTGCCTGTGTTTGAAAAAACAGGCCTTGAATTTGCGTCGCGTGCCAAGGGTGAATATGAAGGGCATGAAGTTCCAATTGCCCATGCCTGTGGTCATGATGCGCATACTGCTATGCTTTTGGGTGCGGCAAATGTTTTGGCGTCAATGAAAAATGAAATCGCGGGTAAAGTTGTTTTCATTTTCCAACCTGCCGAAGAAGGCCTGCCAAAGGGTGAAACTGGCGGTGCAAAAGTAATGATTGAAGAAGGCGCATTACAAAATCCAGAGGTTAAATCAATTTTCGGTATTCATATTTGGCCGGGGCCTTCGGGTGAGATTTCTTACCGTCCAAAAGGTTTAATGGCAGGTGCAGATAGGGTTGAAATTACTTTAAAAGGGCGTCAAACCCATGGCGCCGCACCTTGGTCTGGTATTGATTTATCTTCATTGGCGTCAGAAATTGTCAATTCAATCAATCAAATATTGGCGCGCCAAGTGAATGTAACATCTGAACCTAGTGTTTTATCAATTACAACAATGCATGGCGGTGAAAGATTTAATATTATACCTGAACAATTTGTTTTGGGTGGTACATTACGTACTTTCTCAGATGCGCGCCGTGATTTAGTTGTGAAGAAAGTTGAAACGACTGTAAAAGCATTGGCGCAAGCATATGGCGCAGAGGCGACAATAACTTTTGACAGATTTGCCCCACCAACTGTAAACGACCCACAACTTACGCAAAATCTATATGATGCATTGCTAAAAGCGGTAGGCGATGAGAAATTGTTAAACCCAAATGCAATACCTGTTACTGGCTCTGAAGATTTTTCGGAATTCCAACGAAAAGTTCCGGGTGTTTATGCCTTTTTAGGTAGTTCACCTTTAAAAGTTGATCCAAATGCTTTGCCTGTAAATCATTCGCCATATTTTGATATTAATGAGCCTGCGATGGAAACTGGTGTGCGTGCGCATTGTTATGCGGCGTTGAAAATGCTCACGCTTTATAAATAATTTTATCAATTTTGTTATATCATTTTTCAGTTAGGGGGTGTTAATCGCGTCAAAAACGGTTTAATTTGAAACTATTATTTTGAAATAGTTTTTTTAGGGGAAATCATGGGCGCGAAAAACACCTTCAATTGGCAGGATCCATTTTTATTCGAAAATCAATTAAACGAAGAAGAAAAAATGATTCGTGATACGGCAAATTCATATTGCCAGGGCAAATTATTGCCACGTGTTCGGGATGCATTCCGTAATGAATATACTGACCCTGCTATTTTTAGCGAAATGGGTGAACTTGGCCTTTTAGGTGTTACAATACCAGAAGAATTTGGCGGCACTGGCGCAGGTTATGTGTCTTATGGCCTTGTTGCACGTGAAGTTGAACGTGTTGATTCTGGTTATCGCTCTATGATGTCTGTGCAGGCATCTTTGGTTATGTATCCAATTTATGCCTATGGCTCGCAAGAGCAAAAGGAAAAATATCTTCCAAAACTTTGCTCTGGCGAATGGATTGGTTGTTTTGGTTTAACCGAACCCGATGCGGGTTCTGACCCTGCGGGAATGAAAACTAAAGCCACCAAAATTGATGGCGGCTATGTTTTGAACGGCGCAAAAATGTGGATTTCAAATTCACCGATTGCCGATGTTTTTGTAGTTTGGGCAAAATCTGATGCCCATGATGGCAAAATTCGTGGCTTTGTCCTTGAAAAAGGCATGAAAGGTCTATCTGCGCCAAAAATTGAAGGCAAATTATCACTTCGCGCATCTATCACTGGTGAAATCGTGATGGATAATGTTGAAGTTCCTGAAAGCGCATTATTACCAAATGCCGAAGGTTTAGGCGGGCCATTTGGCTGTTTGAACCGCGCCCGTTATGGCATTGCATGGGGTGTTATGGGGGCGGCGGAAACCTGCTGGCATGCGGCGCGCCAATATGGGATGGACAGGAAGCAATTTGGTCGCCCACTTGCTAATAATCAATTATTCCAAGCTAAATTAACCGAAATGATGACCGAAATCACTTTAGGCCTACAGGCTTGTTTACGGGTTGGTCGTTTATTCGAAGAAGGCCAAATGGCACCTGAAATGATTTCAATCATCAAACGCAATAATTGCGGCAAAGCCCTTAATATCGCCCGTATGGCGCGCGATATGCACGGCGGAAACGGTATTTCAGATGAATTCCCAATCATGCGCCACATGGTAAATCTTGAAACTGTAAACACCTATGAAGGTGCTTATGACGTGCACACCCTAATTCTTGGCCGCGCGCAAACAGGATTGCAGGCGTTCTTTTAGCGCTCAACTTGCCACCTTCGGCGCTTCGCGCCTCACTCAGCAAGTTGGTTTATTCGGACATTAAAAATCAAAAAGCGTGGTTTTTGATTTTTAATGGCATGTTTTTAAAATGGGCTTGAAACTTTGGTTTCAAGCCCATTTTATTTCAATTGAAAGCCTCAAGTTAATAATTTTAATTTACTTAATATTGCTTAAACTTAATAGTGCAATATTCATTTAATAAATAATGGATGTGTACTTGGAAAAGCGTTTATTAAAAGTGTTTTTACTATTGTTGTTGCCAGCTTTAGTAATTTTATCATTCCCAGATTTATATGTTATAGCAATCGTTACAATTGTTGGGATAGTTTTTGTACCGTTTTTCTACGCAATTATATTTGCCGAAATTGTCTGCTTTGGAACTATTTTCTTCTCTTTTTTTATTGGCAGAATGTTTTGGAATAGCGAAGACGAAGCTTCGCAAAGGTCAAGAATTTTTATCGGTCTTTCACTAACTATATTAACTATGGTTGGAATTCCATTTTTTGTTAACAAATCCACAAATGAAAAACTAAATCAATTTAATGCCCAAAATATAAATCTGATTGATAATTATCCCTTAGGCACGCGCATCGCAATTGTGAATAATGCAAGAAGGTATAATGGCTCTCAAGCAATTTGCGATGGCATGTGTGTAAGATTATTATATTCTGGCCGCTTCACAGAAGTGATAGTTCTTGAAGATTATCCAAATACAAATATCGCGCCAAGTGAAGAATATAGATCTTTTCATATTGAAAATAGAACTAATTGCCCATTAATTGACATTCAGGATAATGATGTTGGGTCTTTGAAGCGGTCTTATGATAATGAGAATGTCAAAAATGAACCTTCAATCTCGCCAGAAAAATTTGCCCTTGGTAAAGTTGCGCAAAACCAATGTATTGTTGAAAGGAAGACTAAATTACAAAATGGCGATACTATTATTTTTGATAATGTTGGACAAATAAGTCAAAGGCGCAATAAGTTCGATATCGCTTTCTATCGCACGCGCAGCGCATTAGCTTATAGAATTATTGATGATAAATTTCTAAAAATATATCAATTTTCTGAAGCAGAACATTATCCGTTGGCGCCGATTTTGATGATTGTGCCTTCATATTCGGGCATGTCAGCTTCAAACAGTTTATGGCGGGTTTCAGATAAATCTAGTAATAAGGTTAAAAATGATGACAAACGTTCATTATTGGTTGCCACCCTAATTGATAAAATGGGCATTAATCTTGAATTGCCAGATATTAACATTGATTATATGGAAGAAAAAAATGTCGATAAATTTATAAATAATACAAATTATAATGAAAACTCGCAAAAAATAGCAGAAAATTATTTGGAAACACTAACTAACCGCGAAACCACAATTTCATACAGATACTCAAAATATAGTGAAGAAGAATTGTCGCGCGTTTTTAAAATTTATATTAATCCAAACATCAATGTGCCTGACCAAATGAGTGTTTTTGTAGCGCATGTAAAAAGGGATGAAACTGATTTTTTTGAAAAAATGGCAAATGCATCATTTACCAAACTAGAAAAATATAATCAAAATTTTAGCGGCGACAAATACAAAGCAAAATCTGAAATTTCTGAAATCGCTATGATTTTCAACCAAATGCCTGATGACATTATAATTAAGCATCAAAATGAGTTTGTAAAAACACTTGAAAAACCTAAAATAATGTTTGGTTTCAAACAATTGTTACCAAAGTTTGCACTTTTTGGTGATGCAGCGAAGCCAATGGCTCTGAACCTAATTGACAATGGGCTTATGGTTTCAAAATATTCAAAAAACTTAGATGTTTTTGATGAATCTGCTCGTGAAACAGCATATAGTGCTTTAAATATAATTTGTCTATTATCCGATAAATCCGACATAAAAATGAAAAATGAAATAGTCAATAGGGTTATGGACAACCCTGAATTTAATTCTCAATCTGTCGCTATTACACTTTATCAACTTGGTGCGTCTAGGGGCGAAATAGTGTCTGTTTTAAAATGGCAGGATAAAACAGAAGAACAAAATCATTTTGATGTAAAAATAAATTATAATGGCAAAAAAAGAAAAGAGGAAATATGTAATTTTTGATTGCGAATAAATTTGCAAATTTTCAATTATTGTTGACTTTGTTTCGCAATTTCTAATGCTTCCAATTTTTCCTTATTTTCATCAAGTAAATTATCATATTTATCGACATAGACTTGGCAGCCGTTTTTATAGGCTTCGGTTTTGCCGCCGCAGTCGCTTGTTTCGTTGAAATCTTGTGATTTGGCCCATTCAAAACCTGCATTGGTATCTTGGCAATTTTCGGTACATTTTTCACCTTTCGCAGTATCATAAGTAAGAGTGGAAAGGGTGGTTTTAGTTAATTCGCGCGCTTTTAATTCGATTGCTTCATCGCGTTTTTTCTCTTGTTCTTCGAGTATTTTTTGCTTTTCTAATTGTGCAGCATCAATGGTTTTTTGAATTTCATGGCTATTAATTGGCTTAATGCGCATATTATATCCAAGCAAAGCAGCACCAAATAAAATAGCCACTAAAACATAATTTTTCATATCAAACCTTTATAATTATATTTTTTCTATCAAGCCAATAAGCGAATATATAGCATATTAGCATTATGAAAATTGAAAAAATTAAACTTCCAAATGCCCCAGGAATTAAAATATTTGCAAAATCGGCGCTTAAAAAACTATATAGGTTTTTCCCTTTTGCCACTTGGATTGTCATCATAATTTTTAATAAAGCGATTGAAAAAATATAAACCACCAATGGGTTTTTGCCAAAACTTTCAAAGAATTTGGCACCAAATTTAAACTTTTGATAGAAAACCATAATCAAAGCCAAAACCAAAATATCAAGCCCATTGCAAAGCATGACATAGCTTGAAGTCCATAGTTTTTTTGATATTGGGAAAAATTGCCCCCAAATAATTCCAATTAAAATCGCCAAAGCCCCGAACATGAAAAGTGATTTTATGGTTTGGTTGGTATTGTTTGAGTTTCGAATAAAATTAGTTGTCAAAAACCCTGCCAAAATATTGGCTATAGCGGGGATTGTTCCTAAAAGCCCTTCGGGTTCAAAGCCGCCATCACGACGAAAAATATGGGATTTTGGAATGATTAAATTATCAATATAAGTGCCAAAATTTGCCATTTTATCATATTGAAGCCCATTTGGTGCACCAAAATATAAAATCCCCCAATAGGCAAATAATAAAACAAACATCGCAATCAAAACCCAATTAGGTTTTAAATATCTTATTATAAAACTTGCGAAAAAATAACAAAGCGCGATGCGTTGCAAAACCCCCATAAATCTTAGGTTTTCAAAATATTTCCATTCAAAATTCCCATCCTTATTGAATAGAAAAAACGGAAACCACGCCAATATAAGGCCAATTAGAAAAATCAAAATCGTTCGTTTAAATACTTTGGCAAAATATTGTGCATCCGAAAATTTGCCCATATTCATAAAGGCAATTGAACTTCCGGTGGCAAACAAAAATGATGGAAATACCCAATCGGCAATTGTAAAACCAAACCATTCGGCATGATCAAGCAATGGAAAAGGGGGCGCGCCTGTCCCTTGCGAATTAACAATTATCATCAAAACAATTGTTAAGCCCCGAAAAATATCAAGTGAAAGGTAACGCCCATTATTCATATAATCACTCTTAATAATCGCTGCCGTCTTTATGGGTAAAGCGCCATTTTTTATTTTTGTCTTGAAATGCTTTTAAATCATCATTTGGATATTCGGCACTGTCATCGGGTAATCTATCACCGATTTCAAGATAGATTACATCTTTGTTGCTTTTATTTACTAAATGATGCGCGCTTTCGCCCGCTTTGAAGCCTGCACACATTCCGGGCGCTAATTCATATTCACCAGATTCGGTTTTCAAAGTCGGATTGCCTTCAAGAATATAAATAAATTCATCTTGAACTGAATGCCTATGAAAAAGTGCTGACATACAATTTGGGGGTAATCTTGTATGATTTACACCAAATGACGATAGGCCAAAAGCATCACCAAGCCGACGCTTTACCCTATCTTTTACCAATGAATAAAATGGTTCAGGATAGTTGGATAAGGGGAGGGTTCTTTCAACTTCCTCGGCAATTAAATATTCTTTCTTACTCATAAAAACTTCCTGACATTTGTTTTGCGAATATTTTGCAATATCATAGGTTTGATGATAGCAATAAACAAAAATAATTTCAGGTGCTAAATGACAAATAATCGTAAAATCATATCATATATCGCATTAAGTTTGGCAATTTCTTCATTGCCTTATTGTGTTATGGCGCAAGATGCTTCTGCAAAAATCGTTACTCCTATGACGCCTGAAATGCTTGGTAAGTATGAAAATATCAGGGAAGAAGCCGATTTTATAAAGCGTGTTGAAATGATTCCAATGCGCGATGGTGTGAAACTTTATACCGTTATTGTCATGAAAAAGGGCACGACTAATGGCCCGATTTTAATGTCGCGCACACCATATAATGCCAAACGCTCGACTTCGCGCAATATAAGCCAAAAAATAAAAGAAATTTTGCCCGTTATGGATGCCGAATTTGTCGATGATGGCTATATTCGCATTTATCAAGATATTCGTGGGCGCAATAATTCCGAAGGCGAATTTATTATGAACCGCCCAATCATTGGCGAATTGAATAAAACCAATGTTGATGAAGCAACAGATGCCTATGACACAATTGATTGGCTTGTGAAAAATGTCAAAGAAACAAATGGTCGTGTCGCTATAACGGGTTCAAGCTATGTTGGTTTTACGGCATTGGTTGCGACAATTAACCCGCATCCTGCGCTTAAAGCATCTGTTCCGCAAAGCCCGATGGTTGATGGTTGGATGGGCGATGATTGGTTTCATAATGGCGCATTTCGTCAGCCGAATTTTGATTATATAACTTCTATGACCACTGATAAGGGTGATAATGATGATGTGCCATATGGTAATGGCGATGATTATTTGAAATTTTTATCGGCAGGCTCTGCGGGCGATTTTGCAAAAAAATGGGGTCTTGATAAATTTCCATTTGCGCAAAAATTTATGCAAAACCCTGCATATACAGATTTTTGGTCAAAACAGGCGGTTGATAAATGGCTTGTAAATACGCCATTAAAAGTTCCAACCATGCTTGTAGTTGGGCAATGGGATCAAGAGGATTCTTATGGCGCCCCTGCAGCTTATAAGGTTTTAGAGGGCAAAGATAAAAATAATGACATGGTGTCATTGGTTATCGGCCCTTGGCGTCATTCACAGGTTAATTATGATGGTTCAAACCTTGGTGCATTAAAATGGGCAGGGGACACCGCCAGAGAGTTTCGTGTTAAATATATGAAACCATTTTTGGATCATTATTTAAAAGATGCGCCAGATCCAAATACACCGCCAGTTTTAACCTATGATAGCGGTAAAAACCATTGGAACATTTCCCAAAGCTGGACGGGTGGAACACCAACACCAATCTATTTCAATGAAAATAACACACTTTCGTTCAAAGCGCCTTCAAGGACTGGTAGTGAAACCTATATTTCCGACCCTAAAAAACCAATTCCTTATGTTGCGCGCCCAATTCACACGCGTGATGCAAATGTGTGGAAACCATGGCTTGTTAGCGATCAAAGATGGGCGGCTACCCGAACCGATGTTGCAGTTTTTGAAACCCCTGAACTTGATAAGGATATTCATATTCAGGGCGCACCATTGGTGAATTTATTTGCTTCAACAAGTGGAACGGATGGTGATTATGTTGTTAAACTAATTGATGTTTATCCTGATGAAGATACTTATTCACCTGATATGGCGGGTTATCAACTTGCGGTGGGTCTTGAAATATTCCGTGGGCGTTATGTTGATGGTTTTGATAAGCCGCGCGCTTTAAAAGCGGGGCAGGTTGAGAATTTCAAATTTGGCCTTCCAAATGTTGATCACACCTTCAAAAAGGGCCATAAAATTATGGTTCAAGTGCAATCAACTTTATTCCCACTTTATGACAGAAACCCGCAAAAATTTGTTCCAAACATCTTTTACGCAAAGCCTGAGGATTATCAAAAGGCAGAGATAAAAGTTCAATTTGGCGGTAACGCAAGTTCTTCGGTGATTTTGCCAGTGGTGAAATAATATTTTTTTACCCTTGATTTCTGTGCTAATGTTACTTTATAACATAGCAATGGAATGTCACCACGAACATAATGAAATACTCCCCAAAGAGCCGCATTTTTTTGATAAGATTGCGGTTATAATATCGGCAATATGCCTTGCGCATTGCCTTATTGTTCCTGCGATAATTATCATCTTGCCATTTTTGGGTTTTTTAGCTCATGATGGGTGGGTTCATGCAACGCTGATTTTTATGGCGGCACCAATAAGCGCGTTTGCCCTTTGGCGTAATGGTGGATGGCGCGACCCAATTAATTTAGTGCTTGCGATTATTGGTATTTTGTTTCTTGGAATTGGCGCTTTTGCATCGCACTTAAGCTATTGGGAAACTCCATTAAGTGTTTGCGGTGCCTTACTTGTCGGTTATGTGCATTTACGCAATTTACACCTCCATACCGGCGGGTTGTCACATTAAATTTACTTGTTAAGCCTCCGAAACTGTAATAGAAGTCAGTGCCATAAACGGAGGTTTACAATGGGTATTTTTAGTAAAATTAAAGACGCAATTTTTGGTCACAAAGCACAAGCTGCGCCAGCACCTGCACCAGTACAAGCTGCGCCAGAAGCCGCACCTGCACCAGTTGCGCCAGTTGAAGTAAAACCTACTGCGATTGACGCCGTTGATGTTGCCGTAATTCTTGACAATATGGTTGATGTTAAAGGCGTTCCATCTAATTGGCGTTCTTCTATTGTTGATTTGATGAAATTACTTGATATCGATTCATCGCTTGCACACCGCAAAGAATTGGCCACTGAATTGGGCTATACTGGCGATAAAGATGATAGCGCGACAATGAATATCTGGCTTCATAAAGAAGTTATGAAACAATTGGCGGCGAATGGCGGTGTTGTTCCTGCTGGCCTTGCTGATTAGTTTTTCTTGACAATTTAATTCTTATAAGCCCCCAATTTTGGGGGCTTTATTCTTCTAACCACGCTAAATAATCGACTGAAATTGCGCTTATTGGCGTGGCAATAATTTCTGGAACTTCATATTTATGGTTCTCTTTTATTATTTTGGAAATTTCGCCAAAAGATGTTTCGCTTGCCTTCACGCTAAGCGAAAACTCATTTTCATGGCAAAATTCACCATCCCAAATGTAAAGGCTTTCAATCTTTGCAATATGTGCGCATTTGCAAAGACCCGCTTCAACCAAAAGGCGTGCCATTTTTGTGGCTTCTTCATGGGTTGCATGGGTTGTTCTTATTAAAATATAACCGCTCATAATTTTTGGCCTCAATTTTAAGTTTAAATCAAAGGCTATTCTAAAATAATTTATAAAAGAAAAATTTTCTTTTAAATTACATGAATGCAAGATTTTTAGCTAATTTGCGCAATTGTAATGATGCGTATCAAATGCGATATGCCAGATAAATAATATAAAACTTCAAATGAAGTATGGCCAAATTTAATGAGTAAAAAAATAAAATATCCCGCAATACTTATCGCCCATGATTTATTATCAGGGCAGGTTATTTATTGGGCGGGTGAAAAATGGGAAAAAGAATTTTCGGGCGCAATTACCGCCAATAATGACGATGATGCAGGCATTCTTGAAAATATTGCCCAAAAATATATTTCGCAAAATCAAGTCGTTGATGCCGAATTAGTGTCGGTCAATATAATCGACAATAAAATAACCCCCGAACATTTTCGCGTGAAAATCAAAGTTTCAGGGCCAACAATTATTTATGGGGCTATATAATGTATCGTTATGATGAATTTGACCATGAATTTGTATGCGACCGCGTAAATCAATTCAAAGAACAAATTGAACGCCGCCTAAAAGGCGCTTTATCCGAAGAAGAATTTCGCCCAATTCGCCTAAGGAATGGGCTTTATCTTCAATTACACGCCTATATGTTAAGGGTTGCAATTCCTTATGGCACTTTAAACTCAAAACAATTGCGGGTTTTGGCAGATATTGGTGATAAATATGATAAAGGCTATGGCCATTTCACAACTCGCCAAAATATCCAATATAATTGGATAAAACTTACCGATGTTGCAGACATTTTGGCAGATTTAGCGCAAGTGGAAATGCATGCCATTCAAACTTCTGGCAATTGTATTCGTAATGTAACATCTGACCATCTTGCTGGAGTTGCGAAAGATGAAATTATTGATCCGCGCCCTATTGCCGAAACTATCCGTCAATGGTCATCAAATCACCCTGAATTTTCATATTTAGGGCGTAAATTCAAAATTGCGGTAACTGGCGCAAAAATTGACCGCGCGGCAATTCGTTCAAACGATGTAGGCATTGAATTGGTTGAACAAAATGGCAAAATCGGCGCACGCGTATTCGCAGGTGGCGGCCTTGGAAGAACGCCTATCATTGGCAAAGAAATCAAACCTTTTGTCGAACTAGAAAAATTATTATCATATCTTGATGCGGTCTTGCGTGTATTCAACCTACTTGGTCGCCGCGATAATAAATATAAAGCACGCATAAAAATCTTGGTCGAAGAAACTGGTCTTGAAGAATTTATCCGCCTTGTTGAAGAAGAATATGCATTAAATAATGGTTCGCAAATCAATGTCCCTAAAGAAGAAATCGCACGCATAGAAGCCTATTTTGCAAGCCCAAAATTGCCAAATCGTGAACATATTAATTTAGAAAATCATATACAAAATAGTGAGTTTGCGGCTTTTGTTAAAAATAACACTTTTGCCCATAAAAATGATGATTATGTTGCTTTAATGATTTCATTAAAGCCAATTGGCGGCATACCTGGTGATGCAACAGGTGTTCAAATGCGTGCCATTGCCGATATTGCCGATCAATATTCATTTGGTGAAATTCGTATTTCACATACGCAAAATATCGTTCTGCCTTACGTTGCTAAGGCGGATTTATTTGAAATTTGGCGAAAACTTGGTGAATATAATCTTGCGACCGCCAATATTGGTTTGATTTCCGATATTATTGCCTGCCCTGGTTTGGATTATTGCGCATTGGCAACGGCGCGCGCAATCCCGATCGCGCAAGAGATTTCCCAAAAATTTGCGCAGCAAAATCTTCAAGATGAAATTGGTCAATTAGGTATAAAAATTTCAGGCTGTATTAATGCCTGTGGTCATCACCATATTGGCAATATTGGTATTTTGGGTCTTGAAAAGGCGGGTCGTGAAAATTACCAAATCACAATTGGCGGCGATGCATCGGAAAATATGTCACTTGGTGAAAGATTAGGGCCGGGGATTGATGGTGACCAAGTTCCCGATGCGATTTTGCGTCTTGTAAATAAATATCGTGAATTGCGCACATCGGGTGAGAGTTTCATTGAAACCTATCGCCGTGTGGGTGTTGCTGATTTTCAAGCTGCCTTTTTAAATGGGGGTGAAAATGCCAATAATTAATTCAAATGGGCAAATCATCCAATCTGATATTCAATTTAATTTAATTTCCAATAATATTGATGCCGATGAAATAATCCAAAAATATTCAAAAACTGGTGCAATCGCAATCGAATTTCCATCTCATGCCGATGGGCGCGGCTTCTCACTTGCCAAAGCGCTTAGGATTAAGGGTTTTGAAGGGCAATTACGCGCTATCGGCCCCGTAATACCCGATCAATTCCCAGACCTTCTATCTTGCGGTTTTAATGAAGTTGAAATTTGCGATGAACAATTAGTGCGCCAACCAATTGAGCAATGGCAAAAAGCCCTAAAAACCTATTCACTTTCATATCAGCGCTTAAATGGCGAAAAAAAATCAATCCTTGAGGCGCGCCATGACAAATAATTATTCAAATCTTGACATTGGCGCGCGCCTTAAAAAATTGCGTGATGAAACCAATGGGCGCATTGTTTTCACAACTTCATTAGGTATCGAAGATCAATTAATCACCCATCATATTGCCACCCAAAAACTTGATATTGAATTCGTAACACTTGATACAGGCCGCTTGTTTGATGAAAGCCATAATCTTTGGCAAGAGGCCGAGGATAATTACGGAATTACTATCAAAGGTTTTTATCCCGACCCCGAAGCAATTTCAAAATGGGTGCGCGCCAATGGCACAAATGGTTTTAAAAACTCGCCTGATGCCCGCAAATCGTGCTGTGCAATTCGCAAGATTGAACCATTAAACCGCGCTCTTAATGGGGCAGTGGTTTGGATTACTGGCCTTAGAGCCGATGCATCCGATACACGCGCACAAATAGAGATTTTCCAAGACGATGCACGCGGCCTTAAGAAATTTAACCCGCTTTATGATTATTCACGTGATAAGGTCGTAACCGAAGTTAAAGCCTTAAATATCCCATATAATCCATTGCATGATAAAGGCTTTTTATCAATCGGCTGCGCCCCTTGTACACGCGCCATTGTGGCGGGTGAAGATGAACGCGCAGGGCGCTGGTGGTGGGAAAGTGAAATCGCGGGCAAAAAAGAATGTGGCCTTCATGTCGATGATAATGGTCAATTAAGCCGCCTAACCAAAGAAATACAAGGCTAGAATAATGAAACAATTAAGCCATTTAGACCGCCTAGAGGCTGAATCAATTCGCATAATCCGTGAAGTGGCGGCATTGGCGGACAAGCCTGTAATGCTTTATTCAATCGGTAAAGATAGTGCGGTTATGCTTCATCTTGCGATGAAGGCATTTTACCCATCAAAGCCGCCATTTCCACTTTTGCATGTTGATACGGGCTGGAAGTTTAAGGAAATGATTGAATTTCGTGACCGCCACACCAAAGAACTTGGGGTTGAACTTTTGGTTCATATTAATCCCGATGGTCTGGCACAGGGGATTTCACCTTTAAAACATGGTTCAAAAGTCCATACTGATGTAATGAAAACCCAAGGGCTTAAACAGGCACTTGATAAATATGGTTTTGACGCAGCTTTCGGCGGTGCGCGCCGCGATGAAGAAAAATCACGCGCAAAAGAGCGTATCTTCTCATTCCGTGCGGCTGGGCATATTTGGGATCCGAAAAATCAACGCCCTGAACCTTGGAATTTGTTTAATACGCTTAAGGATAAGGGTGAATCATTTCGCGTTTTCCCGCTTTCAAATTGGACTGAATATGATGTTTGGGCCTATATTGAGCGCGAAAATATCCCAGTTGTGCCATTATATTTTGCCAAAGAACGCCCAATTATCGAACGCGATGGCGCACTTATTATGGCTGATGATGAACGCCTTGAATTGCGCGATGGTGAAAAAATTGAAAACCGCCTTGTACGCTTTAGAACCCTTGGCTGTTACCCTTTAACTGGTGCGGTTGAATCAAGTGCCAAAAATTTGCCCGAAATTGTTGATGAGATGTTTGCCGCCAAGGTTTCCGAGCGCCAGGGGCGAATTATCGACCAAGATTCAGGTGCATCAATGGAACAAAAGAAAGCGGAAGGCTATTTTTAGATTTCAAATTCCCGCCCTCGCTTCTCTCACTTAGGAAATTGGGAAGTAGAAAATAATTTTTGAAAAGCGTGGTTTTCAAAAATTATTTGCATTTTGATTTAGCGCTTCGCGCATTGAATTACGCAGACAATATAAACGAATTTAGAACAATGAAAAATATAATTGAAGAAAATAGTTTAGGGCTTTTGAAATTCATCACCTGTGGGTCGGTTGATGATGGCAAATCGACACTTATTGGGCGTCTGCTATTTGATGCAGGGCAGGTTTATGAAGATCATCTTGATGCCCTTGATGATGCCAGTAAAAAGTTCGGTACAACAGGTGAAAACCGCGATTTCGCCCTTCTTGTTGATGGCCTTTCGGCAGAGCGCGAGCAGGGGATAACGATTGACGTTGCCTATCGCTATTTTCGCACCAAAAAGCGCGCTTTCATTGTTGCCGATACACCGGGGCATGAACAATATACGCGCAATATGGCAACGGGTGCATCAAATTGCGACCTTGCCGTAATTTTGATTGATGCGCGCAAAGGTGTTTTGGTGCAAACCCGCCGCCATGCGCTTATCGTTGCCAAAATGGGCGTTAAGAAAATTGTTTTAGCCATCAATAAGATGGATTTAATCGGTTATGATAAAAATATTTTTGAAAATATCAAAAAAGATTTCCAAAAATATGCCGATATTTTCAAATTTGAAGAAATACAGGCCATTCCAATCGCCGCGCCAAATGGTGAAAATGTTGCCAAATTGGCAAGTGAAAATATGGCTTGGTATAATGGCCCATATTTACTTGAATATTTAGAAAATGTTCAACCTTCAAAACCACAGGCATTAAATTTTAGATTCCCCGTTCAATGGGTAAATCGCCCCGATTTAGATTTTCGTGGCTTTGCAGGTTATGTCTCAAGTGGGATTGTGAAAATTGGCGATGTAATCAAAGTTTCATCATCAGGTGAAAAAGCCAAAGTTGCGCGCATAGTAACCCAAAATGGCGATTTAGATGCCGCAATCGCAGGCCAAGCGCCAACAATTTGCCTTGATAAAGAAATTGATGTTTCGCGCGGCGATGTATTAATTGCCGCCAATGATCCAATTGAAACACAAAGCAAATTCAAAGCCTCAATTTTTTGGATGTCGGCGGATAAATCAAGTGAATATAAGGAATATGCCTTCAAACTTGGCACATCATTCACCAATGCCAAATTGAAAGTCGAAAAAACAATTGATTTTAACGACCTTCAAGAAATACCAAATAAATCTTTATCAATGAATGCAATCGGTTCGGTGCAAATTACTCTTTCAAAGCCTGTTTTGTTGGATACATATTCCAAAGATCGTGAATTGGGGGCTTTTATCCTTATTGATAAAATCACTAATGAAACTGTTGGCCTTGGCATGGTTGAAACGATTGTTAAGGGTGAGAATAAAACAAATCGCTTTGACGAAATTGCCCATTATTTAATGCCGCACCATGCAAATCCAAATTCAGCCTTAAAATATCTTATTAATTGGCGAATTTTTGCGGCAATTGCGTTTAGTGCTTTGGTTTGGATTGTGACCAAGAATTTGGGTTATTTTGCACTTGCAATTTTGGCGGAATTTATTTTGCGCCCGATTTTACAATATGTGCACTATAATCTTTATTATAATGATGCTAAAAATTCCGAAAATGACAATATTTCTGACGGCTCGGGCATATGATGCGAAACGCGCAATTCATTAATTCGCCGCGTATGCAAGAAATTGCTGCTTTGCCGCTTTTTCATAAATTACGCGGTCAAAAAATTGTGGTCGCAGGGCTTGGCGAGGCTGCGTTTTGGAAAGCTGAATTGGTTGCCGCAACAGGCGCCAATGTCGAATTTTATTGCGGCAATAGTGATTTATCGCAAACCCAAATTGAAAACCTTCAATATATAGACCGCGAATGGCAAGAAGGTGATTTAGAAAATACCCGTATCGCCATTTTGCAATCACAAAATGATGAAGAAGCCCAAAACTTCATAAAAGCGGCGCGCAAATACGGTGCGGCGGTTAATATTATCGACCGCCCTGAATTCTGTGATTTTCAATTTGGCGCAATTGTTAATCGTTCGCCACTTGTAATTGGGGTTTCAACTGATGGCGCATCACCCGCCTTGGGACAGCAAATAAGGGCAAGGCTAGAGGCCATGTTTCCACCCGCCATTACAAAATGGCTTAAAGCTGCGCAAAATTTACGCCCATTGATAAAAAAGCGTGAATTAGATTTTGGAACACGCCGCAATTTTTGGCATAATTTTGCCAAACAAGCCCTCGAAAATCCCAATTCAAAACCAGATGAAGCCCAATTAATCGACCAAATTGACCACGCCCAACCAATAAAGGGTGAAGTAATCCTTATGGGTGCGGGGCCGGGGGATGCCGAATTACTAACCCTAAAGGCCGTTCGCGCATTGGGGCGCGCCGATGTGATAATGTATGATGATTTGGTCACTAAAGAGGTTTTGGATTTTGCACGCCGCGAAGCCCAATTAATCAATGTTGGAAAACGCGGTGGTAAACCAAGTGTGGCACAACAAGAAATTAATCAAATGCTGGTTGATTTTGCGCTGCAAGATAAAGTTGTAGTGCGCGTAAAGGGCGGCGATGCCCTGATTTTTGGGCGCTTAACTGAGGAATTGGATGCATGCCGTAATGCGGGTATAAAATATGAAATCATCCCTGGTATTTCATCACCGCAAGGTGCGGCGGCGGCACTTGGTTTTTCATTGACCGATAGGCAATATGCCAAACGTGTTCAATTCGTAACCGCCCATTCTGCCAAGGGTGATTTGCCAGATGATATAAATTGGGGTGCGATTGCATCCCATGATACAACAACAATAGTTTTCATGCCGCGCGCGACAATTGGTGCTTTTGTTAAAAAAGCACTTGAAAATGGTATGGAAAAAGATTTTCCCGCCGCTATTATTTCCAATGCCACGCGCGAAAATCAAACAATTATTGAATGTAATTTTGAAGATTTGCCAAAAACTTTCACGGCGACTTCCCCAATTGGCCCAGAAATGGTAATTATTGGGCGAGTCTTAAATAATTTAAGAAAAGAGAATTAGATGGGTGCGCGTAAACCAAATAAATTAGATGCTATCGACAGGAAGATTTTACGCGAACTTATGGAACGCGTTGATATTCCTTTGGCGGAACTATCAAAAAAAGTAGGACTTTCGCAAACCCCATGTTGGCAACGTGTTCAAAAACTTGAACAATCGGGCATAATTAAAAAGCGCGTGGCAATTGTTGACCCGCCATCAGTTGGTCTTGGCCTGACTATTGTCGTGGCAATTGAAGCGAATGAACATACTGCCAATTGGCTTGCAAAATTCACCCATTATATCAACCGCTGCCCCGAAGTGGCGGAGGTTTTGAGAATGGCGGGTGATGTTGATTATATTTTAAAATTAATTGTTCCCGACATGTCACATTATGATAAATTCTATAAATCCTTGATTGATAATGTGCCATTGAAAAACGTTTCATCACGCTTTGTAATGGAAACCATAAAATCAACCACAACTTTGGCAATTCCTGATTTTGAAGGATAAAACATTTTAGTTTGGATTTTATGTAAAGCGCTTAGCATATAAATTTTACCACTTGTAATAATGATAAATTTCAATGGGATTTGTCATTTAGTTTTATCTTTTATGCGCAAAATCCCAATATTGGTTTGTGATCAAAGCTAAATTAGGATGAAAAACATGAATACGGGAAAAACACAACAAAATTTATTAGAAGACCTAAGGGTCAATATGAAGCTTGCTGCACTTTGGGCAAGTTTTATGTTCCTTTATATTTATGTGGATTATTTCCATTTATATATGCCAGGTTCACTACAAGATATGTTAGCGGGTAAGGTGTTCACATTTGATGTTTCGCAAACATTTTTAGTAATTTCACTGATTTCAGTATCCATTCCTGCCATTATGATATCTTTATCGGTAATTTTGCCCGCTAATGCCAATCGTTTGACAAATATAATTATTGCCGCAATTTACATTCCATATTCATTATTCAACTTAGCAGGTTTGGCATGGATACATATGTATATTGGCGCAGCTATTGAAGTTGCACTTCTTTTGTTAATCATAAATTTCGCATTGAAATGGCCGCGTATTAATTCTTAAATTACATGATGTGAAATATATAGTTTTTATACCGACAGGTTGAAATGATATTTCACATCATGCCAAAGAATTGCAAAGATTTTATTTTAGTGCATTCATTATAATTTGCTTTTGGTCATTGGCAACGTCGGTTCCAAATATTTTACCAACTTTGCCACCCATGAGTTTTCCTAAAATACTAGCATTCATAGCACCGACAATTGTTGCACCTTTATCGTTTTTATAGACACTGATTGTGCAGGGCATCATAACTGATAGTTTGCGCCATGTGTCCATTTTCAAAATGGCCGAAGCATGATGTGCTTGGCATAATTCTACTAGAATGGTTTCTGCTACAACCTCGCCACCATTTTTTTTGATGGAGGCGTCTAATTGTTTAGTACCACTTACAACCCACCCTTTAGAAATTGCGCTTTGGGCTATCTTTTCAGCTGTGGTTTTTACATCATAATTGCTTTTGTATTCTATGACCATCAATGATGGGAAAGATAAAGAAATAGCAATAATTATGATTACGGTTGCGCTTACAAAACCTTTTATAAAATTTTTCATGAGAATTTTAGTCCTTAACCTAGTTTCAATTGGTGTTATAATATAACACTCAATTAATATCAAGATATTATAATTTACTAATATACAAGTTCGCTAGGCTTGTTTCAGACTTATCTTCTTCCGTGATTAACTGACATAATTATTAGATGTGTGAATGTGAGATAGGATATGAATAATTGAAACTTGCAATGTCAATTTTTGTTTTAAAATTTAAATTTAATATACTATGCGTATAAATTATTGTAATTATTATTGTTTTTATGCTTATTGTAAATGCTAATATTTATGAGGCTAGATAAAATTTATTTTTCCCCTATGTTAAAGAATAACTAATTAATAAACAAAAACTTAGTCGAAATAGGGATTTGAAATGCTTGAAGAATTATTTGGCCTTAAAGGAAAAGTATGTCTTGTAACTGGTGGTAATGGCGGTATTGGCCTTGGCATGGCGAAGGCTTTGGCTGGTGCGGGGGCAGATGTTGTAATTTGGGGCACAAATCCTGAAAAAAATTCAAATGCCCTTGAAGAACTTGCAAAGTTTGGAACCCGCGTTGCAGCAATGAATGTTGATGTATCGAATGAAAATCAAATCATTGAAAATATGTCTAAAATCATAGAAAATTTTGGGCGCATTGATACAATTATTGCCAATTCAGGAATTGCCCGCCCCGCAAGATCTTTCATACATACCAGCACGCAAAATTGGCGCGATGTTATGGCGGTAAATCTTGATGGTGTATTCTGGACCTTGCGTGAAGGTTTAAAATATATGGTCGAGCGTGCAAAAAATGGTGATTTGGGCGGTTCGCTCATCGTGACATCATCAATAAGTGCTTATTTTGGAATGCCTGCTAATGAAGCCTATCCCGCGTCAAAGGCGGCGGTAATTTCGCTTATTAAAGGGCTTGCGGTTGAATATGCGCGTTTTGGTATTCGTGCCAATGCTATTTGCCCTGGTTGGGTTGAAACCGATATGACCAAGCCGCTTCAAGAAAGCGATAAATTCGGCCCAGCAATCATAAGCCGTGTTCCACAGGGGCGGTGGGGTAATGCCGATGAATTTGGCGGAATTGCAATATATCTTGCGTCAAATGCATCGAGTTTTCATACAGGTGATGAGATTAAGATTGATGGTGGTTATGCAATCGGCTGATTAATTTCAATTGCAGTTTTTAGCCCCATGAATACTAAATCAGGTTCAATTGTATCGAAAATTTCGGCATCTTTGAAAAGGCTTGAAAAACCACCAGTGCCTATTATGAATGGCTTTTGACCTTCAAAACATTCATACGTCATCTTGCCAATAATTTCGCGCATAGCCCCCAAATGTCCATAATAAAGGCCAGATTGCAAACTCTCTATTGTTGAATTACCCATAATGTTTTTTGGTGCGATAACTTCGAATGATGGCAATTTTGAAGTTTTGGATACAAGGCTTTCCATATTAAGTCTTAGACCTGAAAGTATTGCGCCGCCTAAATAATCGCGGGTTTTGGTAATGGCGCAAAATGTGGTTGCCGTTCCTAAATCAACGATAATCAGGTTTTTATTGGGGTATAGTTTTGTTCCCGCGATTGCATTGGCAATTCTATCAGCACCAACTTCTTTAGGGTTGGCATATTTATTATTAAGGCCCGTTTTAACATCATTATTGACGGCAAAGGGGTGAATATCAAAATATTTCACACAGGCCGAACCAATTGAATGAACAACTTCGGGAACAACTGAACAAAGCGCAATTTGCTTGATTTCTTTATATTCAAAACCATTTTCACGAATTACAGCGCGCAAAAAAAGCCCGATTTCATCCGATGAAGCACCGGTTTTTGATGCTTTACGAAAACGAAATAGAATTTCACCATTTTCATTCATTAGACCGCCGTAAATTTGGCTATTGCCTACATCAAGTAATAAATACATCATTTCCCCCACAGAAATTCCCAAAGCGCAGTTGATAATGAACTAACGCCTATGCAATCGGCAATTTTATCGCCACTATTATTATAAATATGAAACGAATGCCGCGACTTATTTTGGCTGGTTTCTGATAAATCATTATGAATTACAAAATCAGATTTTGCGCTTTTTATTTGTTTTGTAACAGCCGTCAGTATTTCATCTTCATCGGCATTTGATGTCAGTTTAAAACCAACCAATTTTGCGCTTGATAGCTTCTTACATTCATCAATTAATTTTGGATTTTTCTTTAAATGAATATGCATTTCATCAATATCGGATGAAATTTTATCACCAGATACATCAATGCCGTTTGCAGTAACTTTGGACACCGAATAATCGGCAATCGCTGCGATATTTATGATTGCATCAAATTGGTTTTGTTTAATTAAATCAATTGCTTGATTATATAGGCTTTGAAAGTTTGTGAATTCATATGTTTCGCAATCAATATCAGGGCGTGCACCATTTTTGGCAGTTAAGAACGCAATTTGTGCGCCCATTGCATCAAAAAATTGCGCCATATTTGCGCCAGTTTTACCTGATGATGTATTGGTAATTGCGCGCACATTATCAATCGGTTCAACTGTTCCGCCAGAGATTATCAAAACCCTTTTTTGTTTGGTTTCTAAAGGTTTTTTCGGGGCAGGGGCGCTTGCACCCAATGCATCAATAATCGCATCATAAATCGCATCGGGGTCAAGTAATTTGCCAAGGCCGACTTCGCCACATGCCAAAACCCCACTTTGGGTTTCCAAGATTTCAAAGCCATATTCGCGCAAATTCTTGATTGATTTTTGCGTTGCAGGGTGAAGATACATTTGCGTATTCATTGCCGGGCAAATCAAAAATGGCTTTTTAAAATCATGGGCAAGAACAAGGGTGGAAATCAAATCATCGCCAATTCCATTGGCGATACGATTGATAAAATTGGCACTTGCGGGGGCGGCAATTATTAAATCGGCCCAGCGCACCAAATTAATATGATCCATTGCCCCGCCATCTTCAAAAGTATCATGGGCAATTTTATTTCCTGATAATCCTTCTAAAGAGGCCAAGCCAACAAATTCAAGCGCAGATTTAGAGGCCGCAATCTTAATCTCAAAGCCATTTTGTTTAAGTTTTGAAACCAAATAACAGGCTTTATATGCAGCAATTGAACCCGTGACCAAAACTAAGATTTTAGATTTCGACATTATCAATAAGCCTTAATTCATTGCCTGTTTTGGTAAGATTAGTGAAAATTGCCACCAATCTTCGCCCCCAAATTTCTTCTAAATAGTCGATTTTGAAGCCCAAGTCTTCTAATTGTTTTTTGGCTTCATCAATATTCTTGGCGCTTTTGATTATTTCATAGATTTTTGGTGCAATTTTTCGCCCTTCATCTGATAAATGCACATTGCGTGATGATAATGCTAAACCATCAAATTCACGAACAATTGCAACAGGAATAATTTCAACTGGAATAAAAAACGCCGCAACCATGCCGCGAATAAGGCTTAATTGCTGAAAATCTTTTTCCCCAAAATAGGCGCGGTTTGGTTTTAAGATATTCAATAATTTCAAAACAATCGTCAAAACTCCATCAAAATGCCCAGGGCGCGATGCACCACAAAGCACTTTTGATTTATCATTTTCACTTATTATATATGAATAATTATCGGGATAAATGCTTTCAAAATCGGGATAAAAAATTACATCAACCCCATTTTTTTTGGCGATTTCCAAATCTTGTTCCCAAGTTTTGGGGTAATTTTGTAAATCTTTTTTATCGTTAAATTGGGTTGGATTCACGAAAATTGACAAAGCCACCAATTCATTATTGGCGCGTGCATTTTTCAATAATTCTTCATGCCCCAAATGCAATGCGCCCATAGTTGGCACAAAGCCCAAACTTTGTTGGTTTTCATTGCGCCATGCAATGAAATCAGCAGGTGTCGTGATTATTTTCATTTGAAGCTTTCGCTTTCATTGGGGAAAGTGCCATTTACAACTTCATTGTGAAAATCATTTAACGCATTGGTAAAAGCATCCGCACCATTGGCAAATTTGCGCACAAATTTGGGTTTAAATTCGGTATTTAGACCCAATAAATCCTGCCACACCAAAACCTGTGCATCGGTTACATTGCCTGCACCAATGCCAATTGTTGGGATATTAATTGTATTTGTAATTTGGCGCGCAAGTTCGGTTGGAACACATTCTAAAACAATTGCAAAACAGCCTGCGTCCTCTAGTTTTTTGGCATCATCAAGAATTTTTTGAAATTGGGCATCATTTTTACCCTGAACCTTATAGCCCCCAAGCACGTTAACCGATTGTGGCGTCAAACCCAAATGCCCACAAACAGGCACGCCAGATTGCACCAAATGCGTGATTAATTCCAAATTACCATCCGCACCCTCAATTTTAATTGCATGGGCGCCAGATTGCATAATCTCACGCGCGGCATCAATATTTGTGGCAAGATCGGACCTTGCCGCCAAAAATGGAACATCACCAATTACAAAGATTTTTGACTTAACACTTTCAAGGCCGCGCATTACCCATTTTGTGTGCAATGCAATATCGCTTATATTTGCGAAAACCGTTGATTTATGCCCTTGCATGGTCATTGCAAGACTATCGCCAACCAAAATAACGTCAATATCACTTGCCGCAGCGATAAGTGCAGAAGTGTAATCATAACAAGTGATTACCGAAAATTTTTGTGATTTCGCTTTTAGATTTGCAAAATCCAAAATGCTTTGAATCTGGGTCATTATGGCCTCTATTCAAATTGCGGATTGTTAAAAGCCCGCAATGCCGTGTGGTGTGAAATAAATGGCAATTAATTAAAATTTTGCAAGTGCGAAAAGCGGTTTATTTTCTGAATCAGTATTCAAATTGTATTTAAACTACAAGAAATTTTTTTGGCACATGAATAATAATGATAATTGGGGAGGGTGCTTATAAATTATAGAGGTTGAAAATGGAGAAATTCATTTATTTTGAGATTTAATAGATAAAATTTATTCGTTTGATAATTTGTATTTTTCTTGTGATGTATTTTATAATCGTGAAACCACATAATGCCATCGCGCAAACATATATTTTCGTTTCTTGCCCAAGGTCAGGGGAAGTTATGGTTATCACAGCACAAGATGGGAATGGAATTGTACCTGTACCAATAAGTGCCCAAGATAATTCACAAAATTCAAATTCAAATTCGGTTCACAAATCACGTGGCGCATCTATTGATAATTATATATTGCGATGAATTGCAAACCCTGCAAACGCTTGCTGCACAGGCATAATTTCGATTGTGTTGACATTTATATGGCTTGGAAGGCGTAAAATCCCTTCGATTGTTAGTGCCACATCATCGGCACTTAGGGCGTGAACACCTTCATAAACTTTTGCCGCTTTTTCTTTGTCGCCTTCAAAGCGAACTTCGGAAAATTCTGTTTCACACATTCCGGGTTCGATAGAGGTTACACGAATATTTTTACCCAATAAATCGGCGCGCAAATTTAATGAAAATTGATGAACAAATGCTTTGGTCGCACCATAAACATTACCGCCAAAATATGGATATGTTCCGGCGACCGAGCCAACATTTACAATATCACCGCTATTACGCGCTGCCATGCCACGTAAAATTATGTTGGTAATATGAACCAAGCCTTTGATATTTGTGTCAATCATTGTGTTCCAATCGCTAAGGCTTGCCTCGTGCGCGCCCTTAAGGCCAAGGGCAAGGCCAGCATTATTGAATAAAATATCGATTTCTTGAAATGCAGCCGGAAGGGATGATAGGCCATCCTCAATTGATTGTGGATCAGTAACATCCATTTCCAAGCAAAAAAGGTTTTGATTATTCATTTCTTGGGAAAAAGCATCAAGGCGGTCTTTACGGCGACCTGTTGCAATAACTTTGCCGCCCGCATTTAAAATGCGCCGCGCCAAAGCCTGCCCAAAGCCAGATGTTGCACCAGATATAAATGCAATCTTGCCATTCGCCCAATTATCAATACTCATTTTCGCCCCGCAAAGAATGGTGAACATCGGCCTTAGTCTTTAGTGGGTTCGATTGAAATGGCAAATAATTTTTGTGCGTAATTTCTAATATCTTTTGGCCAATTTTGCATTAGCTTGCGCATTTTTTCAAAATCATCGGCAAATATAGCACGTAAAACCTCTTCGTAGTTTTCAAAATCACCCGCGATATTTTGTAGGAAACTATAAGTTGAATTTTGTGCGTTTTTACGTGCTTCAATGCTTATGCTTTCTTTTGCCGCCAATTCTACAAGTCGTCGTAATGTTGCAGATACACCGCCGCGTTGTGCCGCAAGCCATTCCCAATGGCGTGGAAGAAGCGTGACTTCTTTAGCGGTAACACCAAGTTTTGGGCGGCCAGATTTTGGCGTGTGAGTGATTTCGTCTTCTTTTTTATCAATTGCTTTTGGCGCGTTATTTGCCAATAATTTTGCAATTACCTGTTCATTCGTGCCTGATAAATCAAAATCGACCATTGAGCCGGTTTCATCAAGGATGCAAAGAATTTGGGCAAATTTATCTTTTGCCGCTTCTTCTTTCATGGCCAAAACAACTTCTATTAATGGGCCAGTTTTTAGCAATTTATGACCTATAAATGCACTTGCCTGTTGTGTGATGCTTGTATTCATAATTTTTATCCGTATATTACCCGTATAAAATACGGATAAAATTAGGCTTGTAAAGGTGGCAAATGTCAAAACAACAGAATAAAGATTTAAAAACGCAATTTTTAGAGCGAAAACAAGAAATGGGAATCTTCCAAATTTCCTTTGAAGATAGTGAAAGTTTATGGGTAGGTGGGGCGCCGGATATTTCAACTATACAAAATCGTATAGTTTTCACACTAAAACATAGCAATGCAATCGATAATGATTTATCCTATATGTATAAACATCATGGCGAGGCTAAAATGCGCTTTGAAATTTTGGAAAAATTTGAATTTGAACCTGATGCCTATTTAAGGCGCGGCATTCTAAAAACTAAAATTACGCATTGGGCCGAAACAAGAAATGCAAAAATTATGAGGATATGATGAATATTGTAAAACGCGGCGCAGATGAAAGAGGTAAAGCAGATCATGGCTGGTTGAAAACCGCCCATTCTTTTTCATTTGCAAATTATTATGATGAGAATTTCATGGGCTTTGGCCCATTGCGGGTAATTAATGATGACTATATCGCAGGTGGCGCAGGTTTCCCAACCCATCCACATGATAATATGGAAATTGTAACCTATGTGCTTGATGGCGCTTTGGAACATAAGGATAGTCTGGGTAACGGAAGCGTTATTCAAGCAGGCGATGTTCAAAGAATGACAGCGGGTACAGGAATTCGCCATTCGGAATTTAACCCGTCCAAAACGCAAACTTGCCATTTGCTTCAAATTTGGATTTTGCCTGATAAAAATGGATATCAACCATCTTATGAGCAAAAGCAATTTAGCCGTGAAGATAAATTGGGCAAATTGCGCCTTATCGCATCAAATGATGGACGCGATGGTTCGGTAACAATCAACCAAAAGGCCAGTGTCTATGCTTCTATTTTCAATGATGGCGACACGCATAGCATGAAAGTTGTACAAGGACACGGCATTTGGATACAAATGGCAAAAGGTGGCATGATGGTCAATGATGTCGAATTGGTCGAAGGTGATGGCCTTGCAATTTGGGATGAAGGTGAAATCACAATCAAGGGTAAAGGCGAAAGCGAATTTATCTTGTTTGATTTAGGCTAAAGAATAAGGCTTGGGATTAATCCCAAGCCTTTTTTTATGCATTGAACATTTTTACATTTGGCACTTGGGCGAAAATATTTTGTGCCACTTTTTGTGGTTCAATATTAAAACCCTTGCCAAGATAATAAGAAATCACGCCAAATAAATCAGTGGTGGGTTTCAGATCGCGCCCTTCATAAAGAGAAGATTGCGCAAGACCTGGCCAATCGGTATGAACTTTTCCACCTTCAATTTTGCCGCCCAAAATCATTGCGCATGATGCTGTTCCGTGATCTGTGCCACCAGTTCCATTGGCATGGGCGGTGCGGCCAAATTCGGTGGCAATAATGATTATTGTTTTGCCCCATGCATCGCCAAGCTCGGTTTTCATTGCGCCTATTGCAGTGTCTATATCTTTTAGATTTCCATTAAGGCGGTTATTTTGCCCTGAATGCGTGTCCCAACCTTGGGATTCTATCATGGCAATTCTTGGGCCATCGGGTTTTGCAAGGAAACTGCCGACCATTTTGCCGACGGCTGCTGCGCCCTGACCACTTATGCTTTGCCCCATATTTCTTGTGGCTTCGGCCTTTAGCCATAAATCATATAATTTGGCATCATTTTCATATAGGTTTGAAATTCGCATCATCAAATCTTCATTAGCATCAGGAATATTTGATGGCGCATAAGAAGTAACCGAGTTTGTGCCGCGCATTGCAAGCGGTATGGTTTGCATAAAGGCAATTGGTTCGCTTTTTTGCTTTGGAATAATGCCGATAAAGCGATTAAGCCAACCATTATCCAATTCATAGGCGCGGGTGAAGCCGCCTTCTAAAATATTCTGCCCATCAAAATGCGAACGCTCACGATAGGGTGAGGCGGTGGCATGAACAAAACTTGCCTGTTTTTGCAAATATAATTGATAGATATTTTGCAAAGCAGGATGAAGGGCAAAAGTGCCATCCAATTTATTGCCATTTTCAATCGCCAATTCTTTGCGAATGTTGCGATAATTTGGGTCGGCATAAGGTATAACAATGTTAAGGCCGTCGGCTGCACCGCGTTGAATTATAAAAATAAAACGCGTGTCATTGGCTTCATTTGCAAAACTAAAAGAAGGGGCAAGTAAAGATAGACCTAATGTGCCTGCACCGATTTGAAGAAACTTACGTCTTTGCATTTCTATCTTCCTATCTTCTTAAAAATTCGGGGCTGATTAATAATAAAGCAATGCCTGATTGTATGGATTCAGCGCGTGAAATCGCAATTTTTGTATGTTCGCTTAAGTGATTACCTAATAATTTTGGCGCTAATTGATTGGGGTTTAATGGCGCATCAAAATATTTTGCAATTAGATTTGCGGTTTCTGCGCGCCTTAATAAGGCATCAGGCGCGGCCCATGCATCTTCAATATCATCAAATCCTTTTGGCGACTTTGGTTGCCACGAGGTTTGACCAAGGTTTTCTAAAACGGTTGGCGTTTCAATTCTTGAAGTTTCATCAATACCCATTGCACGCAAAGAAGATACAAGCCATTCCCATGAGGTTTTAAACTTAACATTATTTGTAACCCAACATTCGGGCGCCTTTATCAATGTCAAATAAATTGATTTTAAATCACCATTGGATGAAATAAAGCTTTGTTTTAATTTATCAATTAGCGTTTGGGGTGGGTTGTCGCCCGCAAAATGACGCGCAAGTTTTGTTGCGATATTTTTTGCCGTTGATGGATGGCTTGCAGCAAATTCAAGAATTGCGGCGCCTTGGTCTGCGCCTGATTGGTTGAATTTTTTACCCATAATTGTTCTTGAACCGGGTTCATGCATTAAAGGTTCAAAAACAAAATTTCCAATTTCACCACTATTTCCAAATTGTTTGCGTTTGCCGTTTGCGATTGTAAAACCTGTTAAAGCGCGGGCAAATTCGGTTACGTCCTGTTGCGTATAGCCGCCATTAACGCCCAAAGTGTGAAGTTCAAAAATTTCACGTGCAAGATTTTCATTAAGGCCAATTTCTTTATCGGGGTTATTTTTTGCCCGTCTTTGCCCCGCCATTGAATTTGGCCCAATAGATTGAATTTGATCAAGATAGGCAAGCATAGCAGGATGGGTAACAACACCCCTTATTAAATCACGAAAATTACCAAGAACATTTGGCCTTATGGCTTCATTTTCATAAGCACCTGCAAGGGCACGAACTTCTATTTTATCAGCGGAAACGGCAAAATGATTTGACCAAAAATGAACCAATCTTTCGATGAAAGGTGTGTTGGTTGTAACACTTATATTAAGTCTATTATTAGTTTCGGATAAATAAATGTCACGAAGGATTTTTGCTTCTTTTTTAAAAATCTGCGGATTATCCTTATTTTTGCGTTTTAGCTCTTGCACCTCAAGATATTGGCGAACAATTTCTTTTGAATTTGGGCTTGATTTTATGGCTGTTGGTTTTGCTTCATAAATTTGGGTTTGTTTTTCAAACCAATTCATATCTTGAAAGCTGTCATTATCCCTTGGGTTAATTCCTAGCCCAAACCTATTTTTTGCAATGATTTCGTCCATGATTTTAATCGCCTTTATTGTATTTTAACAGACAAAAAAGGGTGGCGCTATACGCCACCCTTTATTTTTAATCATTGCGTTGTTTGTGGATTTGGCGGCTTGAGTGGTCTTGCATATTATCAAGACGGGCACGCTCTTTTAAGCTTAGGCCACCATCATCAGCACGCATTCTTTTTTCAGTTTTCGCGATTTGAATTTGTTGTTTTTCAAGTTTAACAGCTTCTTTATTGCTTAAGTCACCGCTTTTTAGGCCTTGCGCGATACGTTCTTGCTGATTTTTTTGACGCTCATTAATGCCGCGATAATCTTTTGCATTTGCGCCAACAACGCCAACAGAAAGTGCCAAAGTGATTGCTGCGACTGTATTAATAATTTTAGACATTTCATTCTCCAGTTTGAGTTTTGTTGATGCCCACCCGATATATCCAACTATTGAAATTAAAATTTCCGTCGCAAAAACAAAAAATAAATTCACCTTACGCATTTTTCACTTTATAACGACGGAAAACAAACTTATTATCGTTAAAGGATAATATGATATAAGGCCTCCTCTAAATGAATATAAATAATAAAAAGTGCTTTGCCCGTTTTGGTGTTTCATCATTGGCAATATTAACTATGATTTCTATGGCTTCACCAAGTTTTGCACAAAATGCAGATAGTAAGGAACAAGAAGTAAAGCCAGCGCAAACAAATGGTAAAGCTGATGTGGTTGTAACTGGCAAAAAACCAACCAATAAAATTGACCGCCAAACTTATGATTTAACCAATGATATTGCTGCACAAACGGGAAGTGCGGCTGATGCTTTAAACAAAGTTCCTTCGGTTACTGTTGATACAGATGGCAATGTTGCATTGCGTGGCAATACGAATGTTCAGGTTCTTATTAATGGCAAACAAAATGCGATGATGAAAGGTGATAATCGCGGCGCCGCAATTCTTTCAATGTCAGGTGGTGATATTGAATCGGTTGAAGTTATGAATAATCCGGGTGCAGCTTTTTCATCAGAAGGTTCTGCTGGTATTATTAATTTAGTTATGAAAAAGAACCGCCGCCCTGGGAAGTTTTTGACTTTAACATCAACTGCAGGTGAAAATGGTCGCTTTAATTTTTCTTCTACGGGTTCATATACAAGTGGCAAGTTAAGCCTGACAGGTGGGCTTTCATATCGCAAAGATAGCAGGCTTGTGGAAAGCAATTCGATAGCTACTTATAAAACCCCAAGAAGCTCTGGTATTCAAAATACATTGCAATCTGGCGAAATACTTGGCCGCCGTGAATCTTGGCAAGGTAATATTGGCCTTGATTATAATTTTACCGACAATGATACTATCGGGACGCAAATAAGCTATTTGTGGCAAGAGTCTATGCCATTGGCAAAGCGTGAATATGAAGGCTTTAATTCTTCAAATTCGCTAATTAGTAATTATGATCTACTTACCGATAGAGATGATATCGTTAAATCTAAAAGTGCATCATTAAATTGGGAACATAAATTCAAAACCGCAAGTCGTACATTAAAGGCGGATTTGCGCTATTCGAATGATGATTCAGATTCAAAATATATTGATAAATTCGCTTTTACTTTACCGACAACTCGAAATTATATTGGCCAAATAAACCAAAAAGCAAATCGTGAAAATTACACATTTAGCCTTGATTACACCACGCCCGTTGGTGAAGACACGTTAACAAGCGGTTGGCAAACCAGTATTGATGACGCTAAAATCGATAATAATGGTGTTAAAATTGAAAATGGCATAACTACACCTGATAATAGTAAAATAAATAAATTTGATTATAATCAATTGGTTAACGCTACTTTTTTCACGTATCAAAAGCAATTAAATCCAAAATGGGGCGCGCAGGCTGGTATTCGTATTGAAGACACTGAAGTTAATACAAACAACCCAATTTCTGGAATCTATAGTTCAACTCATTATACGAATGTAAACCCATCTGCATTTGCGACATATTTCTTGACTGAAAAATCAAAATTACGTTTTAGCTATTCAAGAAGGCTTCAAAGACCACGTGCAAATGATTTAAACCCAACCCCACAATATTTAGGTGCTGAAAGCGTTAGAATTGGTAATCCTGACTTACGCCCTATGACAACTGATGCATTTGAAATTGGCTATGAATGGGCAAAGGGGCAAGAATCTTTAACTATGCGTGGTTTTTATCGTTTAAATGATGATATTATAACGACATATTCTAATATTTTAACCGGTAATATTATCCAAACTCAAAGCATAAATGCAGGACAAAGCCAATCGGGTGGCGTTGAAATAAATGCATCAAAAAAATTCTTTGATAAATTGACGGTTTCGGTAAATTCAACAATTTCCTATACGCAATTAGATGCGCTTTACGGAAGTAAAGATAAAATTGGCGGCACTTCTATTGGTGGTCGTATGATGATTAATTATGATGTAACGCCAAAAGACAAAATACAATTCATGATGGGCGCACGCGGCAAAGAATATACACCGCAAGGTTATACAACAGCCCAAAACATGAGTATGATGTCTTATAGCCACCAAATTAATCCCGCGATTTATTTTGTTGCCAATATGACCAACCCATTTGATTTAGAAAAAGTCAAAACAGTGGTTGAAACTGATACTTTAAAATCATTTTCTTATCGCAACACAGAACCACGCGTATTCTATGTTGGTTTCAGAATGATGATTGGTGCAAAGCCTAAAAACCTAAAAACTGATCCTAATATGCCGCCAATGATGCCACAAGGACGCCCTATGGGTGCTGGCCCTGGACCTATGATGTAATTATTTTTTCGTTCCGTATAAATCGACCCCAAAATTTGGATCTTCTGAATTTTGGGCGATTGCGGCTTCTATATTTTCAATATGTTTTTTGACGCTTTTGGGGTCAAAATTCTTTTTTGAATTTGCAAGCGGGACTGATTTTTTGATTTCATCAAGGCGTTTTTGTGCATCTTCAAATTGCCCAAGCTCTCTTTGGGCATTGGCGGCATAAATTTTAAAATTAACGCGTGAATATTTATCAAAACTATTTGAGTTTTTATCTATATATTGAACAAATTCCTTTAAAATGTTCACAGTTCGCAAATCTTCATAGTCAATATTTTTGGTTGAAACTGAAAGCTCCCATGTGGCTTTAAGTAATGCATCTGCTGCATCTAATTTCGAATATCCGCCTTTTTCTAGCTGTAAAAAAAGCAAATAATGTTGTGGATATTTTTGCGGTTCATTATTTCGCGCTTCGATAAATTCTTTGCTTTCAATGATGTTTTTTAGTTTTACTAATTCCTTTGGGCTATAATTATCTTTAAAATCAATAAAGCCATTTTTAGGACATTGTTTTAATTTAATAGGGAAGCCAATCATCCCAATTGGCTTGCCGTCAAGGCGTATATCCCATGTTGTCGTTGATAATAGTTTTGAATATTGAAATTCTTCACCACCTATTGGGCATTTAAAAGTTTTTGGTGCAGAAATATAAGTTGCATTGGCTGGCGCCGCAAAAGGCAAAGCAAATTGAAGCACAAATAGCCCAAGCATATATTTATTTTTTTTTTTCATTATAGCCTCCATTCATATTACATGCTTTATGACTTTGTCTAAAATCAGGCAGAAATAAGACCATAAGAAAAATTTTATATAATAAATATAGGTTTTATGTGAATATACGATATTTCTGTGAATTTTGCCCTGCATCGGCAAAAGTTTTGAAAATTGCGCTTTGGTCAATATTATCAACTTTAACGCCAATTTTTACTTTGAAAGAAACATCCATATCAATAATATCAATACTTCCTTGGTAGTTTGCTGATTTAAATTCTTTTAACCATGGGTTTTCGCTGTCTTCCAATGCCATAATATAAGGCCCCCAAGACATATATTGTTCTTTTCCTGTTTCTGTTTCAATTACAGGCTCAAAAGAAAATGGGATTTTTATATGGGAATTATCGGCAAATTTTTGTGGCTCTATTATAACCCAGCCATCAATGATTTTTGCACCTTTTATGGTCATATTTTTTGACCAATTTGGAATTCTAATTTTAAATCCAAACTCGGCGCCATTGATATTTGTAATATATATTTTTGAAGATCCATATTTCGGGAAGGAGCTTAATTGTTCAATTTCAATATTCTTGCCGCCAATATTGAATTTTGCTTTTGACGCTTCAAATGAATTTACAATAATATAGTATGCGCCATTTTGTGATTGTAATAAATATGAACATATTGGTGCCATTGCGATGCCGCGTGGCCCACTTGAATGGCAGCAAGTAATGTTTTTATCGAATTTTTTTACCCCATTCAAAGGTGTGAAATAACACCAATCATTCCCATTTAAACTTTGTGCCGCACTTAAATGATTATAAATGGTTTTTTCGATTTGTTCCCCATATTTTGCCTCTGCTTTAAGTTCAAAAAGCGCCATATTTAGTGATAGCCATGTGACCGTTACGCAGGTTTCACCAACATTATTTTCTTGTTCACGTGGCAGAATGTGATCATCTTGGAAATGCTCATCACTTGATGTTGTTCCAGTAATATAAAGGCGGTTTTTAACAATATCATTCCATGCAATATCAACAATTTGGATTATGTCGTCACGTCCTGTCACTTTTGCATATTCAACCAATCCAACAAGGTTTGAAATCATTTCATAAGATTTTGCATTGGCGGTTTTATATACACTTGAAGTTGTTTTTAGGCTTTCAAGTATTTTAGAACCATTATCCGCACTCATCGCGCTAACAATATAAGTTGCAAAATCAAGATATTTTTGTTCGCCAGTGAAACGGTAAAGCGTCACAATTGGTTCCAAAACACTTGTGGCGGCCATGCCCATATGTGTGCCCGCTTCATTTATACTTTTTTGGGCAGGGAAGGTGGCAATTAATAAATCTGCGGCCTTCTTGCTTGCCAGAAGCGCATTTTTATCGCCATAAAATTTATAATAGGTCAAAAGGCCAATCATGCAATATTTATGTGACCAAACATCCCAATCGGCATCTTGATAAAGGCCAAAGCGTTTTTCTTTAACATAAGTTCCAAGGTAGCCGTCTTTTTCCTGCGCCGCGATTAATGCAACTACAGTTGATTTGAGTTTGGCAATTAGTTTTTCATCATTATTATTGGCGCTTGTTAAGGTTGACGCATATATCCATTTCCCCACATGCTCACCTATCCAAGGATGAACACCTGGTTTAGCTTTAAAACCCGCCAATAATTCGTTTGTATCAATATTCAAAAGGCGATTTTGTGCACTAAGGTTAAAACGATTTCCAAGCCAGCCAGACATTTCAATTTCAAAAGGTGCAACAAATTGTGCCTTATTTTCTATTTTTTGCTTTATCAAATAAGGCGTTAGTTTATTAAGTTTTGTGGTAGCAGCAGTCGCAATTTTAGGAATTAAACTTGCAATAGCAGCACCGGCTAATAGATTGCGCCTATTGATTTGTAATGAATTTTCCATGACCTTGAACCTTACTTTTTTGTAATGAATTGCATGGAATGTGAGGTTTGGCAAATCACAAGATTTTACGTATTGAAAAAATAAAATGAACAAAGGGGCTTGGAAAATTTTAGATAGTCATTAGTGTCGATTTTTGAGACTTAAAAAATAATAGGGGCAATTATGAATAAGAATTTTGCGGGTTTAATTATCGGGGCAATGGTGCTTGGTATCGCTATTGGCCTTGGCCTTAATTACACACAAGATGCTGCATTGATTAAACAATGGGCGGACATTTTCGGTCTTTTGCCTAAAGTTTTCATAATGCTTATAAAAATGATTATCGCCCCATTGGTTTTATTCACTTTAATTGCAGGCATTGGCCATATGGAAGATGCCGCCGAAGTTGGGCGGGTTGGCATTAAAGCACTCGCATGGTTTATTGCTGCTTCTGTGATTTCGCTTACTCTTGGCATGGTAATTGTTGATTGGCTAAAACCTGGCGTTGGTATGAATTTGCAACTAGCTGCAGGCGAAGTTGCAAAAGTTCCTTCAACTGATGGTTTCACATTTGAAAAATTCATCGAACATGTGATTCCAACCTCAATCATCAAAGCAATGGCGGAAAATGAGATTTTACAAATCGTAATTTTTGCGGTTTTCGTAGGTACAGCAATCGCTGCTCTTGATAATAAATCACCAAAAATTATGGAACTTGCCGAAGAAGCCGCAAGCATTATGCTTAAAGTTACTGAAATCGTTATGAAATTTGCCCCGTTTGCAATTTTTGGTTCTTTGGCAAAAGTTGTTGCGATGCAAGGTCCGGATATTCTTAAAAGATATGCGATTTTCATGGGCGAATTTTATGGTGCACTTGTTTTGCTTTGGGGTATCTTATTATTTGCGGGCTTTGTATTTTTGGGTCGCGAAATGGTTGGAAAACTTATCAAAGTTATTACTGAACCTTTGCTTTTGGCATTTTCAACCGCATCATCGGAAGCTGCATATCCAAAACTATTAGCAGGCCTTCCAACAATTGGGGTTTCGCGTAAAATTACTTCTTTTGTTTTGCCGCTTGGTTATTCTTTCAATCTTGACGGTTCGATGATGTATTGCACATTCGCAACCCTTTTCATTGCGCAGGCACATGGTGTTGAGTTTTCAATGGCGCAAAAAATCATGATGCTATTTTTGCTTTTGATAACTTCAAAAGGTATCGCAGGTGTGCCACGTGCAAGCCTTGTTGTTATTATGGCAACTTTGGCATATTTCGGCCTTCCAACTGAATGGATTATTGTTGTCCTTGGTGTTGACCAATTATTAGACATGGGCCGCAGCGCCACAAATGTTGTCGGCAATAGCGTTGCCGCCGCAGTAATCGCCAAATTTGAAGGACAGTTGGAGGAACAACCAATCAAAAATACTTAAGACGGTATTTTCGGTTTAATATGCCAAATAACCCAACGCGTTTAATACTTCTTGATATTGCGACCAAGGCAATTCCAAAATTCTTTGCGATTTTAATGTTTTGCCTTGGTATGTGGTTTTTATATTCATTGCATAGACCAATGAACCCACCCGATATAAAAATTATTCGTGATATTTTGCCGCTTTCTTTAGTTGAGGCTTCGCATATTGGGGAAATTATCGTTGCAACATTAATGCTTTTGCTCGCGCGTGGCCTATGGGAGCGTATTGATGCCGCTTATTATATCGCCTTATCTTTATTCATTGTTGGCGGTATTTTGGCAATTGCACGTTCGCTTGATGTGTTTGCGGCGGGCATTTTATTTGCATGCGCACTTTTGATTTTACCTTGCAAAACGGCCTTTGTTCGCAAATCAAAATTGATGGAATTAAGTTTTTCCCCAATTTGGATTTTTATAACTTTGGCTGCAATTGGCGCCGCGATTTGGGCAAGTTCTTATGCCTATGTTCGCATTCCACTTACCAAAGAGATTTTAGAACGTTTTGCCTATGATGATGATACGCCGCGCTTTGTTCGTGGCCTTCCTGCGGTTGCTGTGACAATGATTGCTATAGGCCTTTGGCGGATGCTGGGTATTGCACGCGCACGCCCCGATTTGCCAGATGATGAAGAAATGCAAAAGCTTTCAAGCCTTGTGCAACATGCCGATGATGGTCAAAATTGGTTGGCATTAATGGGTGACAAATATATTTTTTGGCACCCAAATGAAAAGGCGTTTTTGGCATATGGGGTTTCGGGGCGCAATTATATTGTAATGGGCGAACCATTTGGGAATGAAAAAGAAATAGAAGAAACCTGCCTTAATTTCAAAGAATTTGTCGGGATAAATCGCGGCAAATTAGGGTTTTATAGCGTTTCAGTTTCCAAACTTCCTTTAATGATTGATCTTGGTCTTTCGCTTTTTAAAATTGGTGAAGAAGCCATGGTGGATTTAAGTGAATTCACATTGGCAGGCAAAAAGAATTATGGTTTTCGCGCCACTTTAAAAAAATATGATGAAATGGGCGCGAAATTTTGCGTGCTTTCAAAAGAAGAAGCGCAATTGAATATTCAAAAATTGCGCCAAATTTCAAATCAATGGCTTGCCAATAAGGGCACAAAAGAACGTGGATTTTCACTTGGCAGTTTTGATAGTGAATATATTCAAAAATTTCCGATAGCGGTGGTTAAATTAAATGGTGATATTTTTGCCTTTGCCAATCTTTTAAGTTCGGACAATCCCAAAACTTTGGGCATTGATTTGATGCGATATGGCGAAAATGCGCCGCCGCAATGTATGGAATATCTTTTCTTAAAGCTGATTGAATATGCAAAATGCGAGGGGTATGAATATTTCTCCCTTGGGCTTGCGCCATTATCTGGGCTTGAACCAACAAAGATTGCGCCTGCTTGGGCAAAAATTGGCAATTTGATTTATCATTTGGGCGCCGAATTTTATAATTTTCAAGGTCTTAGAGCCTATAAGCAAAAATTTCACCCGCAATGGTCGCCGCGCTATGTTGCAATTGAAGGACGTGATACAAGCCTTTTAAGTGCTTTATTGGCGGTGGTGAATTTGGGATCTAAGGGTAAAAATAATGAAGTTTGACTTTTTAAAACATAAGATTCCACCCCCAGTAATCTTACTTATTGCAGGGCTTGCAATATGGCTTTTAAGGAATATCGCGCCTTTACCTTTTGCGTATTCGGTGCGGGCGATTTTGGGCGCTTTATTCATTATTTTTGGGTTTGGCCTTGATTTATCTGGGCTTTTGGAATTTCGAAAATTTCAAACCACAATGAACCCACTAAAACCCGAAAACGCAAGTAAGATTGTTCAAACTGGCATTTATTCAAAAACCCGCAACCCAATGTATTTGGGTATGGTTTTTATTCTAATTGGCTGGTCAATAATTACCAAAGCATCATTTGGAATTTTAATAATCCCTATTTTCATAAAATATATCGAAACCTTTCAAATAAAACCCGAAGAAGAAATTTTATCTTCCCAATTCGGGACTGAATATGATAATTATCTTTCAAAGACTTCGCGCTGGATCTAGGGGGCAAATATGACAAATTTAACCGGTGGCTGTGATTGTAAAAAAATACGCTACGAACTTTTAAATCGCCCAATGTTTGTTAATTGTTGCAATTGTACATGGTGCCAACGCGAAACAGGTTCGGCCTTTGTTATTAATGGCGTTATTGAAAGCGATAATATCAAACATCATGGTCAAATCCCTGAAACTAAAATTATCCCATCAAATAGTGGGAAGGGGCAGACACTTCATTTTTGCCCCGATTGCAAAGTAAATCTCTATTCAAACTATAATGGTGCAAGCCCATTTTTTAGCTTTGTTCGCATCGGCACATTGGACAATCCCGATGAATGCCCGCCAAATGCAATAATATTTACAAGCACCAAACAAAAATGGGTCTGCTACCCCGATAATATCCCCCAATTCGAAGAATATTACGACATGAAAGCCCTATATCCCGCCGAAAGCTGGGCAAGAAGGGCGGCATTAAAGCCAAAGATTGATGAATGGAAAGCGGGATTGGGGTAATATCTTTTACCCTAATTCATGATAATTTTGAAACTTTTGATAGCATAATAATCATGCCAAATTTCTGCTTTTTGTTTTGCTAACTTATTGATTTTTAATCATTTAAAACAAATTCTATTTTCCCTCCCTAATCTCAAAGCCCTTTAATTATATTAAAAATGCTATCATTTGCTATCAAATGTGAAGAATAATAATTAAGATAACCCAGAACTAGCGCAGTTTAGCGTTACACTGAAACTTCAAACTATTTTGCCTTGATTTTCTAATGTTTGAATTTGATGATTATAATACTAGATAAAGCATAGTGGATAATGAACACTTTGCCCTCCCCTTGCGGGAGGGCCGAGATTCTAAGGGCAAAGCCCGAAGAATTCGGGGTGGGGTATTATGCGGCAATAAATAGTTACTTAATTTTGAAATAATTACGAATGGCAAGGCCGAATAGGAAGATAAGCAAGCCTACAAATATATTTTGGATTACAAGGGTCAAATCATAAAAGTGAGGCGGAACGCACAATTCACTTTGTTTTGGAATATATCCACAAAACAACACTTTTTTCATATCATTATCGAGCGAGAGTTGACCGACAATTGGCAAATTGTTCGCCAAATTTGAAGCTTGGGCTATCCGATTATAGGTTTCAGGTGAAACTATTTGGTCTTTGTTCAAGGTTTTCGTAATTTCCAGCATATGAGACCAAACATTTTTGAACATTATGCGGTTATAGATGTTAGAAAAGCCAATTAATGACGC
This sequence comes from Pseudomonadota bacterium, assembly GCA_020161405.1. Classification (GTDB taxonomy): domain Bacteria; phylum Pseudomonadota; class Alphaproteobacteria; order Caulobacterales; family Aquidulcibacteraceae; genus Pseudaquidulcibacter. The sequence goes on from JAIUOD010000002.1 coordinate 426,250, forward strand.
AAACCAAATTAATGGCGGACGAAACAATGACTTGCCATAGTTTGAAATAATTTTGTAGCCTAAATCAAGAATTGAAATTAACGCAAATTCGACGTTGCTTAAAAAAGCTGAAAACCGCTCATGATTTGATTTTGCGCCTACAAGGTTGCTTTTTGAAATTTCAAGAGTGCATTTTCGCTCTAATATATTCAAATCATTTTCAAGTTCGGCACAAAGAGTTTGTTCCGCAATTCGTCGTAATGCCCTAATTTTCGCCAAATCTAAAGTGCTATTGTGCTTTGCTTTTGCGACTTGAATCTTTTGTAAAAAAGGAAATTCGGCGTTTGTAAGGTCTGATAAATCTGTATCAAAACTTGAGGTAAAATCAGGGAGTGCGTGAAAGCGGCAATCAAGCATAGTCGTATTTAGACTTCTACCTCTTAAGATTGCTTCCCCTAAAAATGCTGTAAAATCTAAACTAGGCAATCTTTTAATTTGATGTTGGTTTGAATCTAATGTAACTTCAAAACTTGCTAATTGTTTAAATTTCGTAAATTCTATTCTTGATTCATTACCAAAGCTTGTATCCCTAAAGCTTGCGTCCCTTTCAAAAATAGATTGAAATATTTTCAATTTTTCAAATCTAGATTTTGAAAAATCTGCATCTCTATTAAAAATAACTTGATTAAATTTAACTTCCCCAGGTGCGTAAACGCCTATAAAATCAAGTTGCTCAAATTGGGAGTTGTAGAAGTCAACCTCCCCATGAAATTGACAACTGTCGAACCGTGCGTATCTGCCGAAGTCGCAATTACTAAAGTTTGCAAAACGCGAAAATGACGCGCCTTCAAATGTGACCTCTCCATCAAAAAAGGAGCAATCTGAAAAATCGGCGTCCGAACCAAAATCAAATCCTGAAAAATCGGAATGACCATCAAAAGCGCATAAGAAAGCACCTTTGAATGATACCCGATTTGTGTATTTTGCTGTTTTTATGTCAAACGTTTGCGGGTGTAAATTCCTCCATTTATTCCACGCATTCTTTCCTTGCTTTGCAAGTTCAATGAAGAATTTCGTTTCCTCAGATATTTCATTATGCTGACTCATACCAATATTTGGCATTTGATTTGTTCATTTGTCAAATACTAAAGCAATATTTCTTGTGGTTAAATTTTAACCCCACCGGCGAATTCTTCGGGCAAAGCCCTCAGAATTTCGGCCCTCCCACAAGGGGAGGGCGGTAGCGAAGGAATTAGTTTTCTTCCTCAAACGGCAATACCAACATATCCTCCGCCACGCTTGGTAATTCCACCGCTTCTACATCCCTTAGTTTGCGTTCGATAACGCGTGTTCTTCGACCCGCTTGGTCAACGGTGTTTTGGGCGCTTTCTAGTTGTTTTTTTAGTTTATCCCATACTTCGCCATATTTGCTAAATTCGGATTTTGCCGCGCCCAAAATTTGCCAAACCTCGCTAGAGCGTTTTTCAATCGCCAAAGTCCTAAAACCCATTTGGAGGGAGGAGAGGGTGGCCGCCAATGTGGTCGGCCCCGTAACCATTATGCGAAATTCTGATTGCAATGATTGGGTAAAGCCTGCCTTGCGCACCACTTCGGCAAAAAGCCCCTCGGTTGGAAGATACATGATTGCAAAGTCGGTTGTATGCGGTGGGGCGATGTATTTTTCACATATTGTTTTGGCCTGAAGGCGGATTGCACGCTCCAAAACCACTTCGGCCTTGTCTATATCTTCGGGCGTGCCATTTTCTTGGGCAATTACAAGGCGTTCGTAATCTTCCTGTGGGAATTTAGCGTCGATTGGAAGATAAACGGGCACATCTTCAAATTTCCCTGGAAGTTTAATAGCAAACTCAACAATTCCATTCTTTTCAGGATTAACTTTGGCATTTTTTTCATATTGGTCGCGATGAAGCATATCATCAAGCAGCATTTCAAGCTGCACCTCGCCCCATGTGCCGCGCGATTTGACGTTTGTAAGCACCTTTTTCAAATCGCCTACACCAGTGGCCAGATTTTGCATTTCGCCAAGGCCCTTATGAACCAAATCAAGGCGATCCGAAACCAATTTGAAACTTTCGCCAAGGCGTTGTTCAAGTGTGCCTTGCAATTTTTCATCAACTGTTTGGCGCATTTTTTCCAGTTTTTCTTCGTTTTCTTTACGAAGTTGGGTCAATTGCGTGGTAAGGGTTTCGCGTATTACTTCGCCGCGTTTTTCGTTTAATTCGACCAATGCCTTTATGGTTTCATCAATTTTATGAAGCGCCATTGATTGGCTTTGGGCAAAAGTGTCAAATACCATTTTTTGCGCTTCATCCTGTTTTTGCCGTCCCTCAAGATTTTCACTTCTTAGGGTTGCAAGTGTGTTTGATTGAAGTTGAGTAAAACCATCAAATTTCTGATTTAAACCATTGTCTAATTTAGATAAATTACCAGTTAAATCGGCTTTTAACGCAAGTGAGTTTTCGCCTAAATTTTGAAAATTATGCTTTAATGCGCTTTCCAAAACCGCCAATGCAGTTTTTGTATCATTCGCCGAATTTTGGGCGATATTTTTTGCTCCCGCCGCATTTTGATAGGCGAAAAATGCAAATATCAAACCCAAAAGCCCAATAACAATCAATGCCAAAAGCGTGAAAAACAATGTATCAATCGAAATATTCATTCAAAACCCCAATGCACAAATCGGGTTAAACCTATTCGATTAAGACGTCAAAAACGGGCGTTTATTTGCACGCTTTTTTAATTTGCGCAAATTCATTATCTTGAATTAAATCGCCGCCATTATTATCAACAAATTTTTGAGCATTTGAAATACGTTTTCTAGGGTCGGGGTGGCTTGCAAATAGATTGTCAATTCCAAAAGAATAACCATAGCCTTCATTTATAAAGGTTTCGAACGTTGGAACTGCGCCACTTGAATTATAGCCATTGTCTTTCAGTATAGAGATACCAGTTGTATCGGCATTTTGTTCAAGTTTACGATTATAAGTAAGGTTTCCCATATTGTTTAGGAATTTAGAATTCACATTTGAATTTGCGCCAGAAGCTGCAGCAGTAAGTGCATTTATGCCAAGCATTTTAATATATTGTGTCATGGCATCGCGGTTTTTAATGTGTGCCATTTCGTGCGATAAAATGAATGATAATTGTTTATTATCAACTTTTTGAACAAGGCCGCAATAAAGCACAATTCGCCCACCAGGAAGCGCAAAGGCATTGAATGTGTCCTCATTTAGTAGGCTTACTAATATTTGATGTGGGATTTTTTCTTTATGGGCGATTATATTAAGTCTTTTATCGATTGCTTCACCAAGTGCTGCATTTTCGTTTTCAATGAAAAGATCATCTTTTAGGATAATTTTATCCATGCTTTTTGAAATATTTTCTTCTAAATCACTGCTGACAAGGCTTGTTAAAGCTGGTGCAAAAAGTGGCCAAATAAATATTACAAATGATAAGCTTCCCCATGCAAAATAGCTTATTTTCTTTATAAGTTTTTTATGTTCAGGTGAGGGTGGTGGTGCTTTTGCAAGGCTTGGAATTTTAGATTGTAATAAATCTAATAATTGCTCGGAAAATGGGAAAACAATATTGCCATGAGGGGCAATTTTAAACCTTATATCATTTACTTCTGCAAGTGTGTTACGCGATAAATTAAAGTAAGGATATTGGCAGATTAAGTTTTTTGAAGTGTCAAAAATTGCAAGATTATTGTCATTAAATTCGATAAAAACGTCATTTGGTGTTGCGCTTTTGGCATCAAAATATCGTGCTTCATATTGCATTATACGGGGCTCATATCAAAAAGTGGAAGTTCGAACGAATCCTCAATCCCCTCTGCGGAGGAGGCAATATCGTGTTGAACCGCATAAATTGTTCTAATGCCGCCAGGTGGTAGCTCGAATGATAAGTGATTTATAATGCAATTCCAAAACCTTAATTGCATGAAAGGCGCATAAAGCCCAAATGTAATAATCATCATGAAGGCATTTTTGACACTTATTCCAAATAGTTCGGTTCCATGAAGGCTTAATTCGATTTTAGTATCATCAATATGTATGGATTTCGTGATAAAGCGCAAAATTGCCGCGCGATATGAGCCAAAACAAAAGCTCGTTAAAAGCCAAAAATATGCAAATATTAAATAAGACATTAAAGTAAGTAGAAATGGCGATGTGCTTTTCAATTTAGTCTCAAAAATATTGCCAAAACCTGCCAAAAAAAAGCCAATTACTAAAAAAGTAACAATGGACAAGAATATTGTTCCAAACCAACCGACTGCAAATGAACCATAAACACCTTTAGCATCGCTTGGGGTGGAATATCTGAATTTTAAATTTCCCCAATAAGTGTTTGACCATAGGTCTTTTGAAATACTTTTGCGCATTGCAGGATGCCACCATCCCAATGTAAGGCCTAATAATATTGAATGAAGTACAAATTTAAAGGCAAAACGTATTGCGCGCTTTTCAAGGCCAAAATTCACACCGCGCCAATATGTACGCGTTAAAATATATGCGCGTGCGCGCCATATTCCAAGACCGCCTATAAATGAAATGAAGAAATAAGTGGCCAAACCCATTAAGGTAAGAAGGCCTTGGTTATCAGAAAATTCAATGGCTATTTTGACGACATAGAATGGCGCAAATATCCCAAGTAATGCCATCCAAAAGCCTTTGAATAATTCATCGCCAGTGCCGCGATATTCAAAAGGTTCACCATCAAGGCGGGTTTTAGCCCATAAATATTCACGCACATTGGCGCGCGCCCAAAATCTATAAATAGATAATGTCATAATATTATGCCTAATGTTAGAGAAGGCAAGTGGCTTTATATTTTCAAAATTACCGCTGAAATCAAAATACATTTTACTATATTTGCATAAACAAATAAAAATGCAAGTAAATATAATAAAAATTACACTAAATAATGGCTAATATGTAATGTAGATTATGCTATACGAACTTTTGAATGTTGTAATGGAATTGCGCTTGTGCGTTTTGAAACATTGATTACAATGCGTGATTGCACATCAGATACAAGGCCAATTCCCAATAATTTATCGCGCAAGAATGCATCATATGCATGCATGTCAGAAGTTATGACACGTATCATATAATCAACCGCACCCGTTACGGTTGCACAATCAACAACTTCGGGCCAGCCCGCAACCGCAGATTCAAATTTTTCAAGATTTTCACGGTTAGGAAGGGCAAGTTTCACACTTGCCATAACTTCAAAATCAAGCCCCAAAGCTTCGCGGTCAAGAAGGGTTACACGCTTTGCAATAACATTGATTTCCTCAAGGCGTTTTATGCGGCGCCAGCAAGGTGAAGACGAAAGTCCGATTCTGTCTGCTATTTCGGCAACTGAAAGCCCTGCATCTTCTTGAATTAGTTCAAGAATTCTAAAATCAATGCTATCAAGTTCAATTGTCATATTCAAAACCTTGCGTCAGAAGCTGTAATTTCGGTAATATTTCGCACACGCAGCGAAATAGGTGGGTTATTTTTGCGTAAACAGTCTAATAGGCGCAATAATATTGCGTGTCAATGGCTGTCTATAGAATATTTAGGTGAGATTTTCTTTTGCTTTTCTGCGCATAATATTAAGGCACAAAATAGAGGCAAAAATTTATGTTAAGACGCCATAACACAAAGTTTTGCAAACATACATGAATAATAAGTCTAAGACTGTAATATTTCGAGGGAATGAATGCAACATCGCGAAGTAAATTTATCCGACAAGTATGAATTAAACCAAAATCGTGTATTTTTAAGCGGTATTCAAGCATTAGTTCGACTACCCCTTGAGCAAAGACATCGTGATAAATTAAATTCAATAAATAGTGCGGGCTTTATTTCGGGCTATCGTGGTTCGCCGCTTGGTGGCTATGATATGCAACTTAATGCGGCAAAAAAATACCTTCAAGAAAGCAATGTTCATTTCTGGCCAGGGCTTAATGAAGATTTGGGCGCTACTGCGGTTTGGGGTTCGCAAGCTTTGGGGCTGTTTTCGGGCGCGAAAGTTGATGGCGTATTTGGCATTTGGTATGGCAAAGCACCGGGTGTTGATAGGTGCGGTGACGTTTTCAAACATGCAAACTTTGCGGGCACTTCAAAATTTGGTGGTGCGCTTGCAATTGCAGGTGATGACCATAATTGCAAATCTTCAACTTTGCCAAGTCAGTCTGAATTTGCGTTCGCGGATGCTGAAATTCCAATTTTAAACCCATCAAATATCCAAGAAGTTCTTGATTATGGGCTTTATGGTATTGAAATGTCACGTTTTTGTGGTGCATGGGTGGCATTGATTGCGGTTGCTGACACAATGGATAGTGGTGCGGTAATTAATGTAAATATTGATAGAATTGAAATTAAAAAACCTGATGTATCAACTTTGCCACCAAGTGGGGTATCAATTCGTCGTAATGATGACCCAATGGCAAAAGAAGCACGCCTTCGCCAATTTAAAATCCCTGCGGCACAAGAATTTGTTCGAATTAATGGCCTTGATAAAATTACTTTAGAAGCCAAAAAACGCAAATTTGGTATTATCGCATCGGGTCAGGCTTATAATGATGTGCTCGAAGCGCTTGATTTCATGGGGCTTAGTTTTGAAACCCTATCAAAAAATGGGATTTCGCTTTATAAAGTTGCAATGCCATGGCCGCTTGAACCAAAGGGGCTTTTGGAGTTTGCAAAAGGGCATGAAACCCTATTGGTGGTTGAACACAAGCGTCCATTAATTGAAAACCAAGTCAAAAATATTCTTTATGATAATCAAGATGGCAAAAGACCAAAAGTCTTGGGTAAAAAAGACGAAAATGGTCATGCTTATTTAAATGATATTGCCACTTTGCAAGTTCATGAAATTGGGCGCGCAATTTTGCGCCTTATTGATGATGGCAAAAACTTCAAACAAGCCAATGAAGCATTGGAACGTGCAAAATCAACGCTTACAAACGCCTATTCTTTAGAAGGTGATAGCAAACGCAATCCACATTTCTGTTCTGGTTGCCCGCATAATACTTCTACAATGGTTCCAGAAGGTTCGCGGGCATTGGCAGGTATTGGCTGTCATTATATGGCAAATTTCATGCCTAATCGTAATACCGATATGACATCGCACATGGGCGGTGAGGGTGTAACATGGATAGGCCAAGCGCCATTTACCGATGAAGAGCATATTTTCGCAAATCTTGGAGATGGCACATATTCGCATTCAGGCTCGCTCGCTATTCGTGCGGCGGTTACGGCGGGAATTAATATAACTTATAAATTGCTTTATAATGATGCGGTTGCCATGACGGGCGGTCAATCAACTGAAAGCGGGCAATCTGTTCCCCAAATCGCAAAACAATTATTAGGTGAGGGGGTTGCACAAGTTGTTATCGTTGCCGATGATATAAGTCGCTACAACCACGTTCGCCTTGAACCAAGTGTTCGTGTCTATCACCGCAGCCTTTTGAACGAAGTGCAAGAAAAAATGCGCAAATCAAAAGGTGTAAGCGTTTTGATTTATGATCAAATGTGCGCAACCGAAAAACGTCGCCGTATTAAACGCGGCCTTATGCAGGCAAAGGACACACGTGTTTTCATCAATAAAATGGTTTGCGAAGGTTGTGGCGATTGTGGTGTGAAATCTAATTGCCTATCACTTCATCCTGTTGAAACTGAATTTGGTACCAAGCGTGAGATTGATCAATCAAGCTGTAATCAAGATACAAGATGCGTTGATGGCTTTTGCCCATCATTTGTGACTGTCGAAGGGGCAATAAACGCCAAACGCCAAAGGCCGCGCCCTGAATTTGATGCAACGCTTTTGCCGCTGCCTGAAATGCCAAGCCTTGAAAAACCATATTCAATGATTTTCGCGGGTGTCGGTGGAACTGGTGTTACTACTGTATCGGCGATTATTGGCATGGCGGCGCATGTTGATGGTAAAAACTCAACTACATTGGATATGACCGGCCTTGCACAAAAGGGCGGTCAGGTTTTGGCCCATATTCGCATTGCCAAAGGTGATGTACCAATTCATTCGGGGCGTGTGCCTGTTTCAATGGCAAATGCGGCAATTATTGGTGATTTGATTGTTGCCACTAATTTGGATGCGTTGAAATTGGTTTCAAAAGATGTTTCGGCGGCGGTTTGTAATTCCGATATTGCCCCAACTTCTGAATTTATTTTTGATAGAAATCGCAAATATCAAAATGTTCCAAAAATCGAATTATTTGCCAAAGCAGTAAATTCAATCGCCACAATTAATGCCGAGGCGATTGCAAATGAATATCTTTATGATGCCATGTTCTCAAATATGGTTTTGATGGGCTTTGCATGGCAAAAAGGGCTTATTCCTGTGTCATTGCGCGGTATTTATCGTGCTATCAAAATGAATGGGGCGGCGGTTGTTGATAATATGCTTGCCTTTGACCTTGGGCGTATTGCGGCGCATGACCCTGCGCGTTTGATTGAATTAGTGCCGCCACGCAAAGTTCCCGATAAAAAGACTTTGCCTGATTTAATTAATCACCGCGCAAAATTCTTATTTGATTATCAGGATAAAAAACTTGCCGATAAATTCATCTCAATAATTGAAAGTGCGTCAAAAATTGAAAAAGAAAAAGTTGGAAGCGATGAATTATCATATGCAATCGCCGAAAATCTTTTCAAATTAATGGCCTATAAGGATGAATATGAGGTTGCGCGCCTTTATTCGCAAGATGAATATTGGAATGAACTTAGATCAACCCTTGGCGGTGATATAAAAATCAATCTTTGGCTTGCGCCGCCTTTATTTGCCAAGAAAGACCCAATCACTGGTGAAATGATTAAGCAAAAATATGGAAGTTCAATGTTTGCATTCTTCAAAATTATGAAGAATTTCAAATTCCTTCGCGGCTCTGCGCTTGATATTTTTGGCTATAGTGAAGAACGTAAAACCGAACGCGCCTTAATTGCGCAATATATTGAAGATATTGATGTTTTAATGTCAGGATTAAATTCAAACAATTTTGCTTTAGCGCTTAAAATTGCCCAAATTCCACAAGAAATCCGTGGCTATGGGCATGTTAAGGAAAAATCCGTTATGAAAAGTGCAAAATTACGTGAAGAATTATTAAAGCAATATAAAGCTAAATAATAATTGCATTTTGACTTGTGGTCTTGCCTAAAACATTGGCGCCATTAAAACTGGCGTCATCCGTTTTAGCATTTGCAAAATTAGCCTCATGTAGAAATGCATTATCAAAACATGCATAGCGAAGGTCAGCATTTGAAAAATCGGCTATCTTATTTTGATTGCCTATAATTAAGCTTCCAAGGTTTGAATGGCTAAAATTGGCTTTTATTAGACGTGCATTTCTAAAATTGGCGCCGCGTAAATCTGCTTTTATGAATGATGCGCCGCGTAAATCTGCATTTTCAAAATTGGCGCCCTGTAGTTGCGATTCTAAGAATAGAATTCCTGCCGCAATACAGCCTTTTGCATTAAGCGCGGTAAGACATCTTTCTTTGAAATATTGCGAGATTCCCCTTAAATCTAAGTTTTCAAATATTGCAACATTGCCAGAATTGCCATTGGTTTCATACCAGGTTTGATGGTTAATTAGGGCTTGTATAAGATTGTTTTTATTTATATTTTCATCTTTGTTTATGCTTAATAAAGCGCCGGTTAAATTATCCGATGCAGGAAGGTTCTGCCCGAAATTTGTTCCTGTTAATATTGCGTCATAGAAGATAGCGCCATCAATAAGTGCGCCCTTTAATGTTGCCCCCGCAAGGTTTGCACCACTAAAATCGCAATTCTTTAACAAGGCCCCAGCAAGGTTTGCACCATTTAATGTTGAAAATTGGAAGTTTGCGCCAAAGGCGGCGATATTTTCCATTTTTGAATTGCCAAGATTTGCACCCGTGAAATTTGCGTTTCGGGCATCTGTTGGCCTATCTATATTTTCAATTGTGCTAATTTGATTGTTTGTGTCGGCTTTTGGGATTTTGCCTTCGCGCAAATCCGCATCTTCTAAATTAGCCATAGCAAGGTCGGCACCACGAAGAATTGCACCACGTATATCAGCCTTTACCATTGAAACTGATTTCATTTTGGCGTTTGAAAAATTACAACCGCTTACTGAAGCACCATCAAAACAGCAATTCTCAAGATTTGTGCGCGAAAAATCGCAAGAAATAAAAATCGCTTCAGAAAAATCGAAATCATGGAAGTCTAAATTTGAAAAATCAGCAAATTTAATTATTAGCCTTTGACCATTGGCAACGCCATTTAAATAGTTTTTATGTAACTTTAACAATTCTTCTAAATTGTTAGGTAAAATACGTGCCAGATGTTGGTTCATTTCTTTATCCTTAGGCAAATATCTTATATAAAACGGCTGAAAATAATACGAAGATGAATAATAAAATTTTATCTAAATGCTAATTTTATCCGTAGGCGTAATTCTGCACTAATTTTGATATCACTGATAAATATGCTGAATATGCTATTGCCGTTTTGATAAAGCTGCATTAGAGGAGCACATCCCAAGTGGCTGGGTAGCTCAGCTGGTTAGAGCGCGCGACTCATAATCGCGAGGTCGAGAGTTCAAGTCTCTCCCCCGCCACCATTTTCCCAAACATTACTAATTACTATGACAGGCCTTAATGTTTGCTGTGTCTTAATATCGCCTGTACATTTATATATTTTAAATACTAATTAAAGCCGTGTTTCATAATATAATAATAGTCATTGAAGTAAAAAATATAATCTGTAAAACAAATATATATTTAATTATTACTTATTTAAAGCAAAAAAATAGGCAATTTTAAAAAAATTATATGCAAATACTAATAAAATTCATTTTTCTATATAAAATTGAACTGTTACTTAAGGGAAATGTTAACCTATGGATGTAAACAAGTCGGCAAAACTTCGAAGAAGGTTTCATGGCGGTTACATATTCAAAAATTGATAGAGAGATGCTTTCTGAGCTATTGAAGCAGCATTTGCTTTTTATTGCCCGTAAATCCGGCGGTAAATTGCTGCATCTAAGATTTGTTGATCTAAGTAATTTAGATTTCGTCGGAATGGATTTCAGTGATGCTGAATTAGTTGGCGTAAATTTCGAAGGCAGTAATCTTAGCCGTACAAAGTTTGTACGTTGTAATATGAATGGTTCAAGCTTTAGAAAAGCAAATTTGCAGCATGCAAATCTTAGTAGAGCAAATTTACGCGGTGTTTTTCTTGCGGGCGCTGATTTATCCTTTGCAGATTTAACCGAGGCTGATTTTCGCGAAACTAATGTTGCCAAAACCACTACAAAAAATGGGTTTCATGTTTTGAAACATGAAAAACAATATGGTGAAGCGGATGGCGCGAATTTTACAGGTGCAACCCTTGATAGATCGCAATTTAACGGTGCAAGTGCAATTGGTGCAGTTTTTGCCGAATGTTCAATGCGCGGCGTTAAGCTTAATGGTGCACAATTAAAAAATTGTGATTTAAGTGGTGCCAACCTTGAAGGTGCGAATTTTTTTGGTGCCAAAATGGAAGGCGCATCTTTCAAAGATGCAATTCTTACCAATGCTAATTTTGGCGCTAATCCACCAAAGGCGGCTTTTTTAGAGGGGGCATTAATGTCACCTGATAATGCGGCAATGGAAGAGGCGCCATATTTACGCAGAGCAACAATAGGGCATCAAGATTGGTGGGAAAGTGGCGGTACTTCAGGCCAACACGCGGATTTAAGTGGTAAGGATTTAAGGCCACTAGCGGCATATTTCAAAAACCTAAGGCTTACTGCGCTTAAAGTTGAAGCTGCATGCGCTTGCGGTGTCGATTTTTCAGGTAGCCAGTTGCAAGGCGCAACATTTGAAGGTTCTGATTTAAGGGGTGCGATTTTTGTAAATTGCGATTTGCGTGGTGCCAATTTTGTCGATACCAAATTAACAAAGGCGGATTTTACGGGCGCTAATCTTGATCCATTGCCGATTGCAAATGGTCAGGTAAAATTTTCTGATTTTACGAATGCTGTTTTGCGCTATGCTAAATTTAACAATACAAAGGCCCAAGAAGGGGTTTTTGTTAAAGCCGACATGCACGGAGCAACTTTTTTTGGTGCAAATCTTCGAGGCGCAAAAAGGTAGGTTGAATAACAAATATTTAAATAACATGCTGATTTTTATGTAAAAAACAATTTATTGTTAATAGGTTGTTAATCGCATGAATGCAATGTCTGATTGTTAATGCTAATCATGGGGGCATCATGACTTATGCGCATGAAAAACTAGATAATGAGACCTTGCGCCAAATGATTATTTGCCACGAGAAGTTCGTCGCTTCTATGAGTGGCGGTAAACGACTTAGCTTGAAGATAGTAGATTTCAGAAATTTAAAACTCCCAAATAGAAAATTGCGCCAGTGTGAGCTTGTGGGCGCTGATTTTGAAAATGTTGATTTGACCGGCGTCGATTTTTCGGGCGCAATTTTGACGGGGGCAAATTTTAAGAATGCAAAACTTAATGGCGTAAACCTTACAGGGGCGGATGTAAGGGGGGCAATTTTTTGTGGTGCAGATTTAAGTAATGCCAATCTTAGTAAAGCTGATTTTCGTGATGCAGTAATAATGTATTATGACAAGCAAAATCAAATGAAAGAATTACGATTTGATCGTAAGTCTCAATCAGAACGCATATCAGATTTTACAGGTGCAATGCTTGATAAAGCGGATATGTCATATTCAAAATTTAATGATGCATGTTTCAATGGCGCAATTTTAACTGATGCAAACCTTGAAGGTGCAGTTTTGACTAATTGCGACTTTGCCAATGCTAATTTAGAAAGTTCAAATTTAAAGAATGCAAATGTAGAAGGTGCAAGTTTTGAAAATGCAAATCTTGCCAAAGTTGACCTGCGAAACGCAAATTTTACAAAAGAATTAATATCTAACGCAATCTTAAGTCCTTCTATCTTGAATGAAGAAAAAAACCAAGATATTTTGGAAATGTTGCAACAACATCAAGAATGGTGGCAATCCGGTGGAAAGCGCGGCAGGCTTGCAAATATTGTTGGGCTTGATTTGCGGCATTTCAAATCGCAATTACGTGGAATGCGACTAACTGGAATTAATGCAAAAGAAGCATGTGCTATTGGCGTTGTTTTTGCTGAGGCTCAATTACAGGGCGCAAATTTTAGCAATGCAGATTTGCGCGGCGCAGTATTTGTTTGCGCTGATTTAAGGGGCGTAAATTTTTCCGGTGCAAATCTTGCCAAAGCTGACTTTAGAGGGGCCAATATTGGAACTTTGGGCGTTAGAGAAGATTTGCTAAGGGATGCATCATTCGTGAACGCACAATTAAGATTCTGTAGATTTGAAAAAACAGAGTTACAAAATGCTGATTTCACGGGTGCAGACATTGAAGGCGCAAATTTTTCAGGGGCAAGAATGCAGGGTATTAAGGCCGATTTTATTTCTAAAGCATCGTAAACTAGTTTGCGACGTAAGGTAAACTGCTATTCTAATTACAAATATCACTTTATGGGCTGTTTTTTTAATTGACAAAATTGTCGATTTAATAGCAATCTCCAAATAAAAACGCTTCAATGATAAGCGCTTTATAGTTTATGAAGTAGAGGAAAATAAAATTAATTAATCTCCAATAGATTTGCGCCAATCAAGTTTTTTGTTGGGTGCATATCAAATGGTGATTTTGTCCGGAAAAATTTTTAAAATTTCACATATTTTACACTGGGGAAAACTATTGTAGAATGTGCGATACTTAGGGGGAAATAATGAAAATTTCTAAAGTAAAAGCTTCGGCTTATGCATTTGGTGCATCGTTTATAGCTTTAACGCTAGCAACAAATGTTTATGCTCAAGATAGTAAAAATAGTGAAACTATTGTCGTAACTGCAACTGGTCGTGCAAAAGCTTTGCAAGATGTTCCTGTTGCTGTGACTGCTGTGAGTGCTGCAACAATTCAATCAGCAGGCATCACGGATGTGCGTAACCTTCAACAAGTTACACCATCGTATAAAGTACAAACTGGCCAATCAAACGGCTCTTCTGCGCAAATTCAGGTTCGTGGTATCGGTACAGGTTCTGATAACCCAGGTTATGAAGGCGCGGTTGCAGTATTTGTTGATGGCGTTTATCGCAACCGTTCAGGTGCGGCATTAACTGATTTGCCTAAAGTTGAGCGTATTGAGATTTTGCGCGGTCCTCAAGGAACTTTGTTTGGTCGTAACACTTCTGCGGGTGCGGTTTCTATTACAACTGCTGCGCCTAAATTTGAACGCAACATTTATGGCAAATTAGAATTAGGCAATTATGGTTTAATGTCATCTTCATTGGGCTATACAAATGGCCTTACTGAACATACTGCGGTTCGCCTTGAAGTTGGCGGCACTGCACGTGATGGCTTGCTATATGATGTGAACACTAAAAAAGATGTGAATAATCGCAATAGATATTATGTTCGCGCACAAACTTTGACCGATATCAATGATGATGCATCATTTCGCTTAATCGCAGATGTATCAAAAACTGATGAACTTTGCTGTTCTGCTGTTCGTGTAAAATCTGGCACTCTTGCGCCAGCAATTCAAGCGGTTGCAGCGATGCGCGGTCTTGTTGGTATTCCAGCAATCAATGAACGTGCAGCGCAAATCGCAAATACACCAGGCCGCGATCTTACTGAGCGCGTTGACGACAAGGGTATTTCAGGTGAATTAAATTGGAATACTTCAATTGGTAAATTCACTTCTGTAACTGCTTTCCGCAAATGGGATTTGTTACGTGGCCAAGACGTTGATTTCTCTGGTATCGATCGTGCTTACCGTGATGCATATAAATTGAAATTTGACACATTCACTCAAGAATTCCGTTTGAATGGTAAAACTGGCAATTTAGATTGGTTGGTTGGTGCATTCTATATGAATGAAAAAACCAAATTTGATGATAGTGTTAGATATGGTGCAGATGCTGCGCGTTATGCAGATGCGGTTGCTTCTGGCGTTGTTGTTCCTTGGTCAACTTCAAATGGCCCTGCGAACCCATGTACTGGATCTACTGCTTATGCGGTTGCACCGGGTTCAACTATTTATGGTTCACTTGGCGGCACAAATAGTGTTCTTGCACAAGCTCTATGCCCAGGTTTGGTTGCACAAATGATGCAAATCCCTGGCATGACTTTGCCAACTGCAATTGCAAATGCACAAGCAATATCAACTGCTTATGGTAATGCAATACGTGCTTCTGCACCTGTTGCAGGCGAAGGTCAGCAAACTGAGCATTCAGATGTAACGGCAAAAAGCTGGTCATTCTTTACGCATGATATTTATGAATTAACTGCGAATGATAAAATCACAGTTGGTCTTCGCTATAATCATGATGAAAAAGATGTTTCATCACAATTATTGGCAAACACCAAAACTTGCGCTGCTATGCAAAGCACAACTGTTTTGGCGCCAGGCGTAACTATGAAATCATTGACTGCTGGCTTGCAAACATCTGCTGCCGGTGCAATTATGTCATTATTGTGTAACCCAATTTTGAACACTCAAGCTAATGGTAATTACGCTGCAACTGATAGTGAAAATGCCGTAAATGGTACTTTCTCTTATGCACATAATTTCTCAAAAGACCTTATGGTTTATGGAACTTATGCACGTGGTTATAAATCAAGTGGTTTCAACTATGACCGTTCTGCTTTCAATATTAATCCTGCAGCTACAACAACTTTCTCAATCGAAGATTGGCGTGTTAAACCAGAATATACAGACAATTATGAATTGGGCTGGAAATGGACTGGCTTGCCAGGACGTACAACTATCAATGGCGCACTTTTCTATGAAATCGTAACTGATTATCAAATGAATGCTTGGACAGGTTTCAACTTCCGCAGCTTCAACGTTGATAAAATGGTTTCAAAAGGTCTTGAGGTTGATGTAACTTCTCGTCCTGTAACTGGCCTAACATTAAATGGTGGCTTGTTATTGAATGACGCTTATTACGATACAGATGTAATCTTGCCAAACACAACTGCTATTGTAATCAAAAAAGGTCAACAATTGGCAACTGCGCCAAAACTTACTTTGACTGGTTCACTTAACTATCGCCGTCCAATTGAAGGCACAAGCCTTGCTTGGAATTTCTATCTTGACGGTTTGTATAATACCAAAACTGATGTTCAAACATTATTTGGCGATGCAAGCACTAAGCAAAAAGAAATTGCAATCTTCAATACACGTTTTGGTATTGGCGGTGTTGATGGTTCTTGGTCGGTTGAAGGTTGGGTTAAAAACCTTGCTGATAAATTGTATCACCAATATGCATTGGGTATCCCAGAGCAAACTGGCGAGTTTGCAGTTTATAAAACTGACCCGCGCACTTATGGTGTAACCATACGCGCATCATTCTAATTTAGAGTCTAGCGAAAAATATTTAGGGCTGTGGCAATGTCACAGCCCTTTTTATTTTATTATAGTTTTGCTAAAGCAGCGGCATGAATAATAAAAATCAAAATAGCGCATTAGTTTTATTTTCTGGCGGTCAAGATTCTACCGCCTGTCTTGCATGGGCACTTGATAGGTTTGAACGTGTAGAGACTATTGGCTTTGATTATGGTCAAAGGCATAGGATTGAACTTATACAGCGTAAAATAATACTTGACGAAATTCGCAAAAATTTCCCCAAATGGGATGATAGACTTGGCGAAGATTATTTGCTTGATTTATCATTATTAGGGCAAATTTCCGATACTTCTTTAACCGAAGAAGCAGAGATTGCATTTAATGAAAATGGCCTTCCAAATACTTTTGTGCCTGCGCGTAACCTTTTATTTTTGAATTTTGCGGGTGCGGTGGGTTATAGACGCAATATTTTCAATATTGTGGGCGGGATGTGTGAAACCGATTTCTCTGGCTATCCAGATTGTCGGCGTAATACTTTAAATGCGGTTGAAAGCTCACTTTCCTTGGGTACAGACCAAGATTATACAATCCACACGCCTTTAATGTATATTGATAAGTCTCAAACTTGGGAATTGGCGCATTCTTTGGGCGGCGATAAATTGGTCGATATAACTATTGAAACCAGTCATACATGTTATGTTGGTGACCGCGAACATCGCCATGATTGGGGCTATGGCTGCGGGGTTTGCCCTGCTTGTGAATTGCGCGAAAAAGGCTTCCGTGAATGGAAATCTAAATGACCTATAGTGTTAAAGAATGCTTCTACACTTTGCAAGGTGAGGGCGCGCATACGGGGCGCGGCGCGGTATTTTTGCGCTTTGCAGGTTGTAATTTGTGGAATGGTCTTGAAAAAGATCGCCAGAATGCAATTTGTAAGTTTTGCGATACCGATTTTATCGGAACTGATGGCGAAAATGGCGGTAAGTTTGAAAGTGCTGAAAATCTTGCCAATCATGCATTCAAAATATGGCAAGGGCAAAGTGGAAAACCCTATATCGTCTGTACGGGTGGTGAACCCTTATTACAATTAGATAGCGATTTAATTGACGCACTTCATAATGTTGGTTTTGAAATTGCCATTGAATCCAATGGGACAATCAAAGCGCCAGAGGGGATTGACCATATATGTATAAGCCCCAAAATAGGCGCCGAATTGGTTCAAAAATCAGGACAGGAAATTAAATTAGTTTACCCACAAATTAATGGTGACCCTGAACAATTTGCCGCATTGAACTTCGAAAATTTCTTTTTACAACCGCTTGATGATGCAAATTATCAGCAAAATCTGTTGAAATGCATTGATTATTGTAAAAATTTCCCCAAATGGCGGCTTTCGTTACAAACACATAAAATTATTGGAATTGCATGACCCGTTGTATTCTTACCAAAACCGTTTTCTTTGATGCCGCACATCATTTGTTTCAAGGGCCAGAAGACCATATATATCGTCGCCTTCATGGGCATTCGTTTCAACTTGATGTTTCAATAATGGATGAACCAGGTAGCGATAGTAAATGGGTAAAAGATTTTGCCGAACTTGCCGCCGCAATTGAAGATGTGCGTAAGCTTTTGGACCATTCATATCTAAACGAAATCGAAGGTCTAGAAGTTTCGACATTGGAAAATATCTGTGCATGGGTTGCGCAAAAACTATTGCCAAGGCTTCCAAATCTGAAAAAAGTCGCGGTTTCACGCCCAACATTGGGTGAACGCTGTGAAATGGAAGTATGTTAGGCTGGTATACGTTTGTGTATGGATGCAATGTGTAAATGTTGCGATTAATTCTTAAATAGTGGCACTCGCCTTGCGGGGATAATTCATAATTGGGAAATTGTCCCAGTTTGAAGCATGGTAGGGAAGACTATGAATTATCCAAATGACATTAAGCCATTAACGGGGCTGCGCTTCTTTGCAGCTTTTTGGTTATTGTGTTACTTTTTCTGGCAAAGAATTGATCTAAACTTAGGGATAAGACCAAACATAATTGCAAATGGCAATTATGGGGTAGATTTATTTTTTATATTGTCAGGTTTCGTTTTGGCGCATGTATATGGTCCAAATGTTGAAAAAGACGATTTCACATTTCGCGGTTTCATGTGGGCACGCTTTGCGCGTGTTTACCCACTTCATATAATAACATTCGCGATTATGTTTGTAATTTGGTTTGTTGGAACAAAACTTGGGCAACCAATTCAAGAAAAAGCCTTTGATACATCGCAAATTCCATTTCATTTGACCCTTACACATGCATGGGGCTATTTGAATTCAGATGGTTGGAATTTCCCTTCATGGTCAATATCTGCCGAATGGTTTGCCTATCTTACATTCCCACTTACTTTTGCAATTGTTGACTGTTTTGGAAAGCGCCCTTTATTAGGTTTAGCGCTTGTTGTTGCAATGTTTTATTCTACCTCATTCTTTTTTGCATCTTATGGTGTTGAATATACTGATATGACATGGCAGGGCGGGGCACTTAGGATTATTCCATCATTCATGGCGGGTATGATGTTATGGCAAATTGGGCGTAGTGGTATTTTTAACCCAAAACTTGCACGTCCTGCACTTGTTTTTGCGATTGTCGCTTTGCTAATTGTTACAATTGATGGGGTTCATCCGCATTTCGTATGGCCTTTGTTACTTGCGATTGTATTCTTGCTTGCTGAAAGCTCAAAAACCAAAGGGCAAGAAATTATATCGACCAAAACCTTTGTTTATTTAGGTGAAATTAGCTTTGCAATGTATATGATACATTTGCCCGTTGATATCGTAACAAGCCGTGTTGTTGGTTATTTAGTTCCGCAATTAGACGCGCAATTTCATGGCTTTATAAGTTTTGGATTTGGCATGCTTGGCACTTTTGTTGGTGCGGCAATTTTGAATGCAATTGTTGAAAAACCAATGCGTGACTTTATGCGTGATAGAATTAAGTTTAAGGCAAAGCCGAAAAACATATATGCAAATGCAAAATTTGGATAAATAAAATAGCGCCGTTTTAAAACGGCGCTATTTTAATTTCATTATTAATATCAAGTGATAATGATTTGGTTTCATTATCTTTTATAAGAATACAAATTGCACGATTTTTTTCAATTACCAAATCTTTGATTTGCCAGTCACTATAATTTTGATTGGCAAATTCAATGATTTTTTGACGTTTTTTCTCGTTTTCGGATTCAATAAAGCGTCGCCTTGGCCCTTCGGCTATTACGCGCATTGCCCCGCGAAATAGGTTGATTTCACTTTCTGAAAACCGTGCGCGAACCAATGAAGCGCGTAAATTTTCAATCATATTTTCGCGCCTGTCAATCGGCCAAAAGAAGCCGCATTCATCAAGTTCGGCAATTAAAAAATCAAATAAATTGTCAAAATATTTGCGCGGTGCAACTTCTTGGGTTTCAATATCCCAACCATCGGGCATTTTATTGCCATCGCGTATCGCCCATAAATAGCAAAAAATCGCCACACTTTGCGCCAAATTCAAACTAGGGCAGCGAAAATCAGTTGGATAGGTAACAATATAGTCCGCAGATACCAAATCAATCTGATCAAGCCCTAAACGTTCATTGCCAAAAAGAACAATCGGTTTTTCACCATTTGCCATTGCTTGCGCGATTAATTCCACTGCTTGTTGCGGGGAAATAAGGGGCTTATCCAATTGGCGTGGCGTTCCGGAGGTTGCAAAAACAATGGTTTTATCTGCCAATGCATCATTAGTTTTGGCGTGAATTTGCGCATTTTCAACCACCCATGTCGCACTTGCGGCAACCGCAGTCGCCTTTTCATTGGGCCAGCCATCACGCGGATTTACAATATGCAATTCCCCAAGCCCAAAATTCGCCATCGCCCGACAAGCCGCCCCAATATTCTCCCCCATCTGCGGCTTAATAAGCGCTATCGCAGGGGCGGGGGATGAAGCGGGTAAAGCCGCGCGGTCAGCGGCGGAGAGGATGGGTTTGTTGGTTTTTATAGCTATTTTATTCATTTTTTGGATAGTTACATAAAGTTTGAAAATAATCTGATGAGAAAGTTATTATTTCTAGGAAGGGGCAAATATTAATAGCAAGTGGTAGTATAAACATAGCTTGCTGAAATTAAAGTAAAAAGTTAAAATTACAATTTCTTATTGTTGCATTTTAGTGTATTCTATTTATTTTAGATAGAATCTATAAAAATAAATAAGCGTTACCGGAGCATCAAAATATGTCAATTGAAATCAACAAAGGCGATATAAATTTTGGGAATACTTCGACGGCCGTTTCGGCGAATGATATGAAAGAACTAATGGCTAGAATTGCTTCTGGGGACACATTACTTTTCGCTGGTTCGGGGCTGACTGCTGAGTGCACTAATATTGATGGGGGTAAACTTCCAGATGCAAAAACTCTATCGAAAGATATATGTAAACTAGGTATGTTTGATGAAGATGAAGATTTAAGATTTGCGTCTGACTTCTTTTTAGAGAGAAATTCTCCTTCTGAATTAGTTGATTTTTTAACCAAAAAATTCACTGTAGTTAAAACCAGTGAAGCTTTAGATAGAATAATGAACATATCTTGGTTGAGAATTTATACCACAAACTACGATAATGGCATAGAATTGTCAGCTAGAAATAATGGAAAAATCATTGAACCAATTACTATGGATGCAACTACAAAAGAACTCCTTCCAAAGAAAGACGTTTGCCTTCATATAAATGGCTTTATCGAAAAGTTAAGCAAAGACACGCTTCAAAATAGTTTTAAATTAAGTCATTCTTCCTATATTTCTGCTGACTCATTTGTAAATTCAGAGTGGAACTATATTTTCAAAAGAGACTTGGAAAGGTGCAAGGGAATTGTATTCATCGGGTATTCTTTATACGATATTGAGATTCAAAAGATTTTGTTTGAAAATCCAGAATTTCACAATAAAACTTATTTTATAACAAGAGAAGATATAGACGAAAAGTCCGCTTATTTATTTTCCAAGTTTGGCAAAGCGATACGAATTGGACGTGATAATTTTGCTGAGCAATTGCAATTCAGCGTAATGCAAAATGACGACAAAAGGTATGCACTCAGTGCATTTCAACGATATACTGTTTCAAACGATGAAAAAGAGATTAGAGATTTAGACATAGACCGAATGCTGATGTCTGGTCATGTTTCTCAAGAATATGTAGATACTGCAGTATTGGGCAATCCTAGTAAACCAATATTAATTAAGCGGCATTGCCTAGACTCAATTCTGAGTTTTTCAAAATCCAATAGACACATTATTGTAATTTCGGAATTTGGTAATGGAAAGTCAATAGTATTAAATGAAATAAAGCCAGTTCTGGAAACAAACGGAATTGAAGTATATGAAATTGCTGATTCAATGGGAGATTTTGTTTCAGATATAGATTTTATTGTTAGTCAGAAAAAGAGGTCCGTAATAATTTTAGAAAATTACGACGAATACTTAGAGGTTTTGAGATATGTGAGCGATTTAAAGCCTGAAAACTTATGTCTAATTGTTTCGGCAAGAACTGGCTCTCATGAAAAACATAAGACAAAGCTCGAAGAATTGAATTTTATTGCGAACGAAATAAATGTTGACATAATGACAGATGATGAAATTAGTTATTTCATTAGAATGGTTGATAATTTGGGGTTGTGGGGCGATCTCGCCAGTGAAGATAGTCGAAAAAAAATAGAAGTTGTTCGGAATGACAACAAATCACAGGTTTCTCTTAACTTACTTGGGTTATTAAAATCTCCACAAATCAAAGAAAGAATCCGTAATGCTGTTGGCCCATTACTTGATAAAAGCGAGTTTAAGGATACGATTTTTGCTATTTGTTTTTTGACTTCATTAGGAATTATTCCTGATTGCAGTTTAGTGTCTGAAGTTGCGCAGAATAACGAAGTATTTTCAAATAATTTGAGAAATAATGACAATTTTAGGCAGCTTTTCAAGATGGAACGAAACAAAGTGCTATCCCGTTCAGCGCCTTTTTGTTTAACCCTATTGCGTGAGCAGTTTTCCCCAATTTATATTATTACTCAACTTCAGAAAATCGCTAAGCTTTATTCTAATAGGACATTTAGGGATGTTAGACAAAATAAGATTTTTAAGGCAACTCTTCGTTTTTCTTCGGTGGAGACCATTTTACCTAGTGAAAATAAGCGCAATTATCTCCAGAGACATTATGAAGAATTAAAAATTTCTGTGCCTTGGCTTATCCATGACCCCCATTATTGGCTTCAATATGGGATGTCACAAATAATTTTTCGCGATTATAACAAAGCACAGGTGTACTTTGACAATGCGTATTCTTTTGCGCACAAGAAGCGGAGTTATCATACTAATAATATAGATACACAACAAGCTCGGCTGTTTTTTTTGCAGGCAATCGACTCAGTAGAAAATAATAAGATTTTCGATTTTTTTAAAAGCGGTCATAATTTGTTGCTCGGAATTTCAAATGATTTCTATAAGTTTAAACAGTTCGAATATTACTCTGATTTCTTTAAATCTAAATTTAATTCCCTTTCTAAGGGAAACAAGAAACATTTCAAAAACATGGTTTACGAGGCTAAAAAAGTAGTAGAGAGTTATATCAATCAAGGCGAGCCTACCTATGCAGAAAGCAGTTTGTTAGCACGCGCTGAAAATGATTTGATTGGAATTATGGATTCTATTGTCGCTAATCATGAATAAAGCGATTTATATCGTTTCTACATTTGTAGGTGAGCATAGATTTCATTTATTTTTTTATATAGTTAGGCACGCGTATAATTTCATCATCCCAAAGTCGCACATAAAAAACCATAATTCCCCCTAGATTTTCCCACCATAATCGCTAAACAGGGGCAAATAGATTTTGGTTTAGGAAAGGCTTGAAAATGGCTAAAATTAAAGTTGCAAATCCTGTTGTGGATCTTGATGGCGATGAAATGACACGCATCATCTGGAAGATGATTAAAGAATATTTGATTTTGCCATATTTAGATTTGGAAATCGAATATTATGACCTTTCGGTTGAAAACCGCGATGCAACCAATGACCAAGTGACAATTGATGCAGCACACGCAATTCAAAAGCACAATGTTGGTATCAAATGCGCAACTATCACACCTGATGAAGCGCGCGTTGAAGAATTCAAATTGAAAAAAATGTGGAAATCACCAAATGGCACAATTCGCAATATTTTGGGCGGTGTGGTTTTCCGTGAACCAATCATTTGCCAAAATGTACCGCGTTTGGTTCCTGGTTGGACTGCGCCAATCGTTGTTGGTCGTCATGCTTTTGGTGACCAATATAAAGCGACTGATTTCAAAGTTCCGTCTGCTGGTAAACTTACAATGAAATTCACCCCTGATGATGGCGGCGAAGAAATTGAATATGAAGTTTTCCAATATCCTGGCGCCGGTGTCGCAATGGGTATGTATAATCTTGATGAATCAATTCGCGAATTTGCGCGCGCATCAATGAATTATGGTCTATTACGTGGTTGGCCGGTTTATTTATCAACTAAAAACACAATCCTAAAAGCCTATGATGGCCGCTTCAAAGACATCTTCCAAGAAGTTTATGACACAGAATTTAAAGCTGCATTTGCTGAAAAGAAAATTGTTTATGAACACCGCTTGATTGACGATTTGGTGGCATCTGCGCTTAAATGGTCGGGCAAATTTATCTGGGCGTGCAAAAACTATGATGGTGATGTTCAATCAGACATGGTTGCACAGGGCTTTGGTTCTTTGGGCCTAATGACATCTGTTCTTATGACCCCAGATGGCAAAACCATCGAAGCAGAAGCGGCGCATGGCACAGTAACCCGCCACTATCGCCAACACCAAAAAGGCGAAAGCACTTCTACTAACTCAATCGCATCAATCTTTGCTTGGACCCGTGGTCTTGCGCATCGTGCGAAATTGGATGGCAATGAAGAATTGGCGAAATTCTCTGCTACTTTGGAAAAAGTTGTGGTTGATACCGTTGAATCTGGCTTCATGACCAAAGATTTGGCATTGCTTGTAGGTGACGAACAAGCATGGTTAACCACTGAAGGCTTCTTGAAAAAAGTTGCTGAAAACTTTGAAAAAGCGATGGCGTAAAATTCGCGCTTTACAAGTCATAAATAAATAAATGAGGGCGCCCCTTTTTCGGCGCCCTTTTTTATGCTCTTTTCGTAATTTAGACATAATTAGTCATAGATTTGCCGTTTTTAAAAACTATCAAAGCAATAGGAGATGGGGAAAATGAAAATCAAAAATACATTATTAATTACATCAATAATCGGCTTGTTCATTTCAAATATTGCAATGGCGCAAACTTATGATGGTGCGCAAATTGCCTGTAAAACAGGAAATAAAAAGGCGTTTTTAGAGGCGATAAGCATTAATGAAGCAAGTTTCAATAAATTTGTGCCAAAAATCCTTACAATGGGAACCAAAGATGTGGTCTCTGGCGCGGTCTATGAAATTGAGAATGAGAATTATGAATTATTATTCCCATTCAAATCATACAATGATGGCACTTGGATTGAATATGGAACTGCCGATGATCTTCACCCAATTTATGCCGATGTAAGAATTCTTGAAAAAACTGGTGACGATATTGTTATTCGTTTTCAGCGCGGCGATTTTGAATATGTAAATGGCAAAAGAAGCGATGAAATGGTCATAAAATATGGCAGCGAAAAAGAAATGACTTTTAAGCGTGCCAATAAAAGCCAATGTTGGAAATTGGATTCAATTTTTAACTTGCAATATTAAGGTATAAAGATGGAAAATAATAAAATATTCGCTTTAATTAGTATTGCGACCGCTGTTTTGTGTGGTTGTGGCAATGGTTCGATTAAGGATTCAATCAATAAAGAAGTGGCGCTTAATAAACGCACTTTTATTAGCTTCCCTGTTGAATTTAAAATGCTTTCTATGGATGAGGCAAAATCAATCACTGATAAAAGCCATATTAAATTGAATAATGATTTATCCGATGTTTTCGCCGATTGGAAAACTGAAACCTGCCAACAGGTTGAGGATAAAGAAATCAAACTTAAATGTGAAAATAACGGATTTGATAATTCAAATATGTTTGTCGATTCAATTCAAGTTGGCAAAGTCGATTTAAACAAAGATGGCAAAAGTGATTTAATTTTATATTTGGGCGGTAAAACAGGGCGCGCAGGTTTAGGCGATTGTGGAATTGCCGAATATAGATTTTACAAAAATACAGGCAAGGATTTCACTCCAATTGGCCGCGCGAACACAACGCAAAACGCCCAATTAAATATTTTAGACAATGCGCGCAAAAACCAATTCACTTCGCTTATCTGGAAATCTGAAACAGATTGCGAAGGTAAGCCTTTCAAAGCTGAAAATCGTCAAGATTTTAATATATCAGGTAATTCATATTAGATTTGGTGAAACTTGCCTTTAAATTGGCATATTTAAGATTATAAGTGCAATTATACATTTTAAATATATAATTATGTGTTTAAATTCCACATGATGATTTTGGAGTTGATTTTATGAGAATAATAAAAAATTCGCTTGCAACAATAGTATGTTTTAGCTTTGCAACCTTAATAATCGGTTGTGGCGGTAAATCTTCCAATGCAGCAGAGGCAAGTAGCGCACAGCCATTACAGGTGTCGCAAAAGCAAGAGCAACCTGTTGATAACCAAAATTCCGAAATTTCAAATGCAAATAATAATTTGAAAATGGCGAATGTTGAAACTGTTGCAAAGCATGAAATAGATTCTAATTTATTGAAATCAACCAAAGCTGCTTGCAATACTAGTGATGCGGCGGGATTTATTAATCAACTTGGTTATTCACGTGAGCTTGCGGCAAAATATTTTGCCAAAGAAATCACAATCGCCGAATATACAAAGGGAAGTAAAGGCGAACCAAAAATTCGCAAAATAAAAGCGGCAAATTATATTTTCCCAATTTCACTATTGGATTTTATGTGGGTTCAAACTGGAAGTTTTGAACGCGGCAATACAAAATATCTAGCGATTGAAATTAATCAAAGTGGTAATAATCAAATTTCTGTTGACTACCAAACCCTACCAAAAGCCCCGTCTGAAGATGGCGATGGCGATACAAGTGCCCGCAGCGCAATTGATTATGAATTACCATATTCAACAATTTTATTCCAACCAAAGGGCAATTGTTGGGAACTTACAGAAGTTGATGTTCATAATTAAAGAATTTAAATTATTCATATAAGGTTCATAGCGCAAAACTAATTATAAAAGCCAAGTATAATATTTGTTTCTTTTGACACGAATATTATACTTTGTTATTAATTATACGTGTGGAGTTTGGACATGCTCAATGCGTCGGTTATGAATCGCGAAAGTTATAGCGATAGCAAATTTATAAATGCGGCAATGGGCATTGATACATGGTGCAATGCCCTAAATGAATTTGCAAACCACACACATTCATCACGCGCGCAATTGGTTGGTATAGATAAGAATAAAAATTTGGTTTTTCATTCGGTAACTGAATTACCAATGCAGGCGCGCGTTAATTTTACCCAAATTGACGGCAATAACCCAAAAATTAACACCCGCCTTATGGCGTCAAAAAAATATGCGCCAATGCAAGTTGTTGGCGACTTTGAATATGAAGAAATAAAGCAAACCCAAATCAACCAAGATTATCATGAATATTGCGAACGTTGGGAAATGCAATATGGTTGCCAAACTAATCTAATCAAGGATAGTGAATTTACCTTTCTTCTTATGGCATTGCGTAACCGAAGGGATGGCATGTCAACACCTGAAACCTACGCAAGCTTTCAAGAAATGGCAAATGAAGTAAGAATTGCTGTAAATATGGCGCGCCAACTTGAAAATCAGGGGCACATGCTTTTGGCAAATTCACTTGATACAATGTCTATAAGTGCCTTTATTTGTAACTCAAATGGGGAGGTTTGTGCAAAAACTAAAAGCGCAGAAAATGCAATTCTTGAAAACCAAATTATTGATGTCAAAAATGGTCGTTTAATTGCAAAATCAAAAGAAGACCAAAAAAAACTTGATGACGCAATTGCAAAGGCGATTAAATTTGGCTCGCAAAGTTCAATTTGCCTTAAAGGTGATAATATTGGCAATTTACTATTATTAGAGATAAATTTGCTTCCTGCTTTGGGGTGGAATTTTAATTTCTTCCCAAAAATCATCATAAAAATTCGTGATAAATATAATAAAAATATATTATCTCTTTTACAAAGCGCCTTTGATTTAACCCACGCAGAGGCGCAGGTGGCAATAATGTTTGCCAATGGAAACACGCGCGAATTCATCGCTAATGAGCGTAATTCAAGCCTACAAACTGTTCGAACACAATTAAAGCGCATCTTTGATAAAATGGATATTCACCGCGAAGCCGAACTTGCCGCAAAGCTTGCAATTTTCATGTAAATATATTTATAACTTAAATTAAGCGCCCAATATTTGCCGCAATCAATTGCAATATATCAATAATGGTAGGGGATAATATGCGAAAATTTTATTTTATTGCGGGAATGATTGCGGCTCAGTTGTTTATACAAAATAGCGCATTTGCAAAGCCAGCCAAATATCCAATGGCTTTAATCTGGGACAATCTCGCACCCAAAGAAGACCGAATAAAACTAATTGCAAATCCTATAATCAAAAAAGATTTGCAAGTTGCCTATTATGGTTATGTTGAATCAAATTGCTATGGCACTGATGATTATAAAAAATGCCTTGAAAACCCGCCAAAGCCACCTTTTGAAGAGGTTTTTGACGCAATATCAATTGCCACACCTGATTTAAACAATGATGGAAGGCGCGATTTGATTTTATCTATGGGGCCACAAACTGGGCTTTCTGGTAATGGGCGTTGTGGAATTGATGAATATTGGTTCTATGAAAATATCGGTAATGATTACCGCAATATTGGCAAAACACAATTTCTTCGTTCTGAAAAATTCTTTCTTGGCGCTCCAAAGAAAATGGGTGAGTTTCGCGATATCATAACCAAAGAATTTGATGGTTTTTGCTCGGGCACTGAAAAGCCGCAATTTAATCATTCCAAATATGATATAAAAAAACGCGCATATTTTGACTTAGAAATTGACGCGCATTAATGTTCTTGATTTGTTCTTAATTATATGCTCTTATAAGGCGGGAGAATCAAAATGATAAATTATGCAACAATTGGAACTGATAATATTGCCGCCTCAACAATTTTTTGGGAAGCTGTCCTTGCACCTCTAGGGTATAAAAAATTCTGGGAAGCCGAAGGATATGGGGCAGGGCTTGCCATTGATGGCAATAAAGATAATTTCGGTAATATTTGGATTATGCGCCCATATAATGGTGAAAAACATGTTCCCGCTAATGGAACAATGATTGGTTTTAATGCGCAAACCACTGAGGCGATTGATAAATTCCACTCTGCCGCCCTTGCAAATGGTGGAACATGTGAAGGCGCGCCGGGGTTTCGTGAACAATATGGGCCAAATATTTATGTTGCCTATATACGCGATCCATTTGGCAATAAAGTAAGCGCAATTTGCCTTAAAAGTGAATGAAGTGATGTGAATGCCCCTTAGAAATTGGTTCATAGCATTTATTTTTGCATCTTTTTTTGCAATTAATTTTGCCAATGCGCAAAATATTGTGCCGATTAAAGATAATGAATTACCATCATTTAAGTTGAACGCGTCAATTAGTGGCACGGTTAAAACCAATAATGAATATAGCGAATATCAATGGCCTGGTATTTATTTTGTTTCCAAATTTAGGGGTACAGAAATTGGTTTTAAATTTGATGATAAACGCAATAAATTCAAAATTTCCATCGATAATAAGGAAATTGGGCAAATTGTTACCACTGGCGCAAATTCATTTAAAGTAATTGGACTTTCGAACACTAATCATCAAATTAGGATTGATAAAATATCCGAATCTTTGGGGCATTCTGGCCGTTTTTATGGCTTTTTTTCTGGATATAATTTTGCTTCTAAACCGCTTTCTAAAAAGCGAAAAATTGAAATAATTGGCGATTCCTATAGCGTTGGCTATGGGAATCTTTCTTTGTCACATAAATGTAGCCGTGAACAATTGTTTGATCTTACAGATAATTCAAAATCTTATGGGGTTTTGATGGCAAATGCGTTTGATGCTGATTATCAAATCAATGCCTATTCTGGAATTGGGATTGTTCGCAATTATAATAATGCAATGTTCGGTAAACCTATAGGCTATTTTTATGGCAAAAGTATTTTTGATGCCAAAAAAAATATAGAAGAAAATGATTTCCATCCTAATATTATAAATCTCCTTTTGGGAACAAATGATTTTTCAACCAAAATCAAACCCGACGAAAAATGGAAAAATATCGATGAATTAAAGGTTGATTATGTAAAAACTTATGCTGAATTCATAAACGAATTGCGTCGTAATAATCATAATGCTTTGATTTTAATCAGTATAAATATTGATGCCAATAAAAACCATATGGCGGCATATAAGGATTTGGAAAAATTATTTTCAAATCGCGATAAAAAAATAAAATTTGTAATATTACCTGCCACAAAAAAATCGGGCTGCGATTGGCACCCCGATTTATATGACCATGCCGCAATGGCACAGATTTTGATTTCCACGGTAAAAGACTTAGGTTTCAAATTCTAAATTTTATTTGCGCACATCCTCACTTTTATCGCGTGCGGCTTTGAATTCTGAATTTGGTTTCCATTTTGGCCATTTTTTAGAATTTGCCAAATCATATCCCATTTTGAAATTAATCATCAAATCTTCGATTGCGCCAGTATAATTCCAATTAGGTGACCATTCATCAGACGGTTGGTGATAATGATCTTTAACATAGGCTTCGTTTGCAGCTTTACCCGCCGCAATGCCGCCCTTGCGCAAATCAACGCCAGAACCTGCCGCAAGCATTGGCACACCGCGCTTTACAAGTGGGAAATGATCCGAACGGAAGAAATGCCCAGCTTCTGGCGTGTCTTCTGGTGAAATATAGCGCCCTTGAGCTTTTGCATATTTTGCTAAATCATCTTCAAGGCTTGATTGACCAATGCCAGTAACTTCAATATTTTTAGTGCGCCCAATTAAATTAATGCCATCAATATTAAAGCCCGCCACAGTTTTTTCCAACGGAACAACAGGATTTGTCGCATAATATTCAGATCCCAAAAGCCCGCTTTCTTCGGCGGTAAAACCAACAAAAATCACAGATCTTTGCGGCGCAGGTGCAGTTTTATATATACGCGCCAACTCAATAATCGAGGCCACGCCCGTTGCATTATCAAGCGCACCATTGAAAATATTATCACCCGTTTTGTCTGGAATGCCAATTCCCAAATGATCCCAATGCGCCGAATATAAAACATATTCATCAGGGCGGGTTTTGCCCTTAATCATGCCCACCACATTATGGCTTGTGATGGTTTCGGTTTGCATTGCAAAGCCGCCATTTAAATTGATATTTTTCAATTCTATTGCGTGAAAATCCTTGCCTTGGGCTGATTTCTTTTGGGCATCTAAATCAAGCCCTGCTGCTTTGAAAATATCTTGTGCCAAAGAATATGAAATCCAAGATTCAAGTTTTGGGCTTGATTTTAATGGATCATCACGAACAATATCCAATTTATTGCCATTGTTCGAATTTTTCACAGTTTCCCAACCATAGCTAGCGGGTCCGGTTTCGTGAATTATCAAACAGCCCAATGCACCGCGTCGCGCCGCTTCCTCATATTTATAAGTCCATCGGCCATAATATGTCATGGCTTTGCCGCCAAAAGTGTTATTTTGCGGAGTGTAATAATCGGCATCATTGATTAAAACGACAATGATTTTGCCTTTAACATCAATCTCTTTGCCATTTTCATCTTTAAAATCATTCCAACCACGCTCTGGTGCCGAAATGCCATAGCCAACAAAAACCAATGGCGCATTATTAAACGAAACATCATTAAGCGCGCTGCGCGAAGAAACAGTAATATCTTCGCCAACTTTTAAATCGCGATTTGTACCATTAAGGTTGATTGAAACCTTGGGGTCAATAACTTTAAACCTGCGAAGCAATACATCCTGCGTCCAGCTTCCGTTTGGGCCGCCTGGTTGTAAACCTGCTTTTTTCATGCCGTTTGAAATAAATTCTATGGTTTTGGTTTCGGCACGTGTGCCAACGCCGCGACCTTCATATGCATCGCTTGAAACTTCTTTAATATCATTTGAAAGGCGCGATGCACTAAATTTTGGTTCAAATGGTTTGGCATTTACTATGTTTGCCGAAAAGAAAGCGATTGATGCGATTGATGTGATTAATAAAGTTTTGTTTTTAATCATTTTTCCCTCACGGCGATAAAAACTATCACCCCATAAGGTGAATAGTATTTTGAATTTTTTGAAAATGCAAATATAGTGAATCATGTTTTTTACATTCAAAATTTTTCCGAAAAAAGCCATCACGCCAATTGCGGCCCTTTTATCATTGAGCGCGTGCGGGCAGGGGGCGATAAATACGCCGTTTCAGATAAGCCATAAGGAATTATTGGCAAATTTTGATAATTTCGCCAGCGCATGTTTTGCGCCGCAATTTATTGATAGAACAATAAAATGCGCGAAAATTGCAACCTTTGCCCATTACACTCTAACCTTCACCGAATTTCGCCAAAGTGCAAATCTCAAAATCCAATATAAAGCGCGCTTTGACGAAAAAAATGGCCTTTCATGCATTGATTATTCAAGCATGAAACCCGATGGCGTAAAAATCTATCAAAGCAAAGACAATAAAACTGCCATAAGCGATAATGACATCCAAATCCAAAACACGCCCCAAGCCGCCGCAATCACTAATGAAATAATCGCCCGCGAAAGCAAAAAGGGCCAAATCTGCGCCAAATATTATCTAACCCAAACCGGCAATCCACAAATGAATTATAAATTTAATTTTGTGGAAAATGTCGGCGGAAAGGATATTCCCGCCGCAGCAGGCACAAATGAATTTGCTTTTTTTAGTGCTGGTTCGGATTTGATTTTCTAACATTCTCCTCCCTTGCAAATCAAAGATTTGCGGGGGAGGTGGCTCGCAACGCGAGACGGTGGGGGCGCGAGTGTAACGAGCGTGCAAACTTAAGATGCCCCCTCCGTCACCCTTTGGGTGACACCTCCCCCGTGAAACTTCGTTTAACGGGGGAGGAGAGGTTTTACTAAATTAAATCCCCGCCTTAACCGCCGCTAGACCTGCCTCGCAATTTTCATCACTTGGCGCACCGCCTTGGGCGAAGTCGGGTTTGCCGCCGCCGCCTTGGCCGCCCATTGCGGCAACTGCGGCTTTGACTAAATCAACCGCATTTGTCGCAACGCCAACGCATGAAATTGCGATTGCCGCTTTGCCGTCTGCCTTTGCAATATAGGCCACCACGCCATTGCCAAGTTTTTGCATAGCCTCTGTTACCATTGGGCGTAAATCTTTGGCGCCAATGCCGTCCAAAATTCTTGCATCAACTTTTATACCATTGATTTCCTCAATCGCGCTTGCTGCGCCGCCGCCGCCAAGGGCAAGTTTTTGCTTGGTTTCGGCAAGTTCTTTTTCAAGGCGTTTTTTATCATTCAAAAGGCTTGCAACTTTTTGCGGCAATTCGGCAATTGGCGCTTTTAATGGTTCGGCGGCAATGCGCGCGATATTGGCCTGTGACTTTAGATATTCGATTGCCGCATTGCCCGTCATGCCTTCGATACGGCGAATACCCGCCGCAACCGCGCCTTCGGAAACAATTACAAAAGTCCCAATATCGCCAGTACGCGATACATGCGTTCCGCCGCAAAGTTCAACAGAATAGGCTTTGGATGGGTTTTCCAAATCTTTGCCCATTGCCAAAACCCGCACTTCGGCGCCATATTTTTCGCCAAATAATGCCATTGCACCCTCTTCGATTGCATCTTCGGGTGTCATAATTTTGGTTGAAACTTCGGTGTTTTGGCGAATTACTTGATTCACCAAACTATCAACGCGGTCGATTTCTTCGCGCGACATTGACGCGCCATGCGCAAAGTCAAAACGCAATCTATCCGACGATACCATCGAACCTTTTTGCGCCACATGCGCACCCAAAACTTGGTGTAATGCCTTATGCAAAAGGTGGGTCGCGCTGTGATTGGCGCGAATTTCATTGCGGCGTACGGTGTCGATTTTTAAAGTTGCCGAATTGCCAATTGCGATTTCACCCGATTTTAATTCACCGGCATGACAGAAAAGACCGCCCGCGCGTTTTTGCGTATCGCTTACTTCAAAAATTGCGCCATTTTCGAATGTGATTGTGCCACTATCGCCAACTTGCCCACCTGATTCACCATAGAATGGGGTTTGGTTGAATATTAATTCGCCTTTTTGACCCGCACCCAATTTATCGGTTTTTGCGCCATTGGCGACAATTGCGTTTAGGTTCGCGCTTGCTTCGTTGGTGCTATAGCCCAAAAATTCGCTTGAACCCAATTGATCATTGAGTTCGAACCATATTGTTTCGGTTGCCGCTTGCCCTGAACCTGCCCAATTTTTGCGGGCTTCTTCTTTTTGGCGCGCCATTGATGCATCAAAACCCGCCATATCAACTGAAATACCGCGCCCGCGCAAAATATCTTGGGTTAAATCAACAGGGAAGCCATATGTATCATAAAGATTGAATGCGGTTTCGCCTTTTAAACTATCACCTTTAACCAAAGTTTTTGAGGCATCATCCAAAAGCGCAAGGCCGCGACCCAATGTGCGTTTAAATCTTGTTTCTTCTTGTTCCAATGTTGCGGTAATAAAGGCTTCGGCGCGTTTTAATTCTGGGTATGCAGCGCCCATTTCGGACACCAAAGTTGGTACAAGGCGGTGAAGTAATGGCTCTTTTGCGCCCAAAATATGGGCATGGCGCATTGCGCGGCGCATAATACGGCGCAAAACATAGCCGCGGCCTTCATTCGATGGTGTTACGCCATCGGCAATAAGGAAGGAGCTTGCACGTAAATGGTCGGCAATTACGCGGTGACTTGGGGTTTTTTCGCCCTCTGCCTTTGTGTGGGTAAGGTTTTCCGATGCATTGATAAGGGTTTTGAATAAATCGATATCATAATTATCATGCACACCCTGAAGAACCGCCGAAATACGCTCCAAACCCATGCCAGTATCGATTGATGGTTTTGGAAGGCTGGTTTGGCTTCCATCTGCGTGTTTTTCAAATTGCATGAAAACAAGGTTCCAGATTTCGATAAACCTATCGCCATCTTCCTCTGCTGATCCTGGTGGGCCGCCCCAAATATGTTCGCCATGATCATAGAAAATTTCCGAACATGGGCCGCATGGACCAGTATCACCCATTGACCAGAAATTATCAGAAGTTGGGATGCGAATTATTCTATCATCATTAAAGCCCGCAATCTTTTTCCAAAGCGAAGCGGCTTCATCATCTGTATGATAGACGGTTACAAGAAGTTTGGCAGGGTTTAGTCCATATTCTTTGGTGATTAAATCCCATGCATATTTGATTGCATCTTCTTTGAAATAATCGCCGAATGAAAAATTGCCCAACATTTCGAAAAACGTGTGGTGGCGCGCAGTATAGCCAACATTATCCAAATCATTATGTTTACCGCCCGCACGAACGCATTTTTGACTTGAAGTGGCGCGTGGTGGATTTGGCGCGGCCTCTTGACCAGTGAAAACATTTTTAAATGGAACCATACCCGCATTAGTAAACATCAAGGTCGGGTCATTTTGCGGAACAAGCGGCGAGGAGGCAGTAATATTATGCCCGTTTTTGCCAAAAAATTCCAAAAAAGTTTTTCTTATGTCGTTAACACTAGCCATTTTTATTCCCACTGCGATTTAAATGCGCATTTAACCTATTAATTACCCAAATTTCTAAGACAAGATGGTGAATAAAAGTTTCACAGTAAATGCGCATATATATTCAATATTTTTGTAGTTTTTCGCCTTAAAAAGCAATCACCCCGCATCAGGGGCAATTGATGCGGGGTGAAAGCCAAAACAAGTTTTTAAAAATTATTCTGCGTCGTCTTCGAAATCGCCCTTATCACCCGCCAAAGCATCGGCAATAAGGCCAGAGTTTTTGCGAATCTTATCCTCGATTTCATTTGCTAAATCAGGATTTGCTTTAAGGAATTGGCGCGCATTTTCACGGCCTTGACCAATTCTTTGGCTATCATAAGAATACCAAGAGCCTGATTTTTCAACGATTCCTGCTTTTACGCCCAAATCAATTAATTCACCAACTTTTGAAATACCTTCGCCATAAAGAATATCAAATTCAACTTGTTTGAATGGTGGGGCAACTTTGTTTTTAACAACTTTAACGCGGGTTTGGTTGCCAACAACATCTTCTTTCTCTTTGATTGCGCCAATGCGGCGAATATCAAGGCGAACGGATGCATAGAATTTCAACGCATTACCGCCAGTTGTAGTTTCAGGTGAACCAAACAT
Source organism: Pseudomonadota bacterium (assembly GCA_020161405.1). GTDB lineage: Bacteria > Pseudomonadota > Alphaproteobacteria > Caulobacterales > Aquidulcibacteraceae > Pseudaquidulcibacter. The sequence continues at coordinate 462,180 of JAIUOD010000002.1, forward strand.
AACGCCAATTTTCATACGAATTTGGTTGATGAAAATCACCAAAGTATTAGAGCGCGAAATAGAAGCGGTTAATTTACGCAAAGCCTGTGACATAAGGCGCGCTTGAAGGCCAGGTAAGCTATCGCCCATATCGCCTTCAATCTCTGCCTTTGGTGTTAAAGCGGCAACCGAATCGACCACCAAAACATCAACCGCACCAGAGCGAACCAAAGTATCGGTGATTTCCAATGCTTGCTCACCTGTATCTGGTTGTGAAATCAATAAATCACCCAAATCAACACCCAATTTACGTGCATAAACAGGGTCAAGCGCATGTTCGGCATCAACAAAGGCGCAAACGCCACCATTTTTTTGCGCCTCAGCAATACAATGCAAAGCTAAAGTGGTTTTACCAGAGCTTTCAGGACCATAAATCTCGATGATGCGGCCGCGTGGCAAGCCGCCAATTCCCAATGCAATATCCAATGAAAGGGAGCCTGTTGAAACCGATTCAATCTCCACAACAGGGGCATTTTCACCCATGCGCATGATAGAGCCTTTGCCAAAGGCGCGTTCGATTTGCGCCAATGCCGATTCAAGAGCTTTTTCTTTATCCATTTCGCTTTTGTCCACTAATTTAAGGCTCGTTTGAGACATGATATTTACCCCTTCTGTCACGATTCCGCTTTGGTGAAGAATATTTTTCACAAAGCCAAAGAATTAACTTCGATGGGTAAGATGTATATCATTTGTTCTTAGAACGCAAGGGGAACATTTATTGCATGCGACCGAAAGTGGCGTGATGAACGTCAAAAATTATATGGTAAAATTAAAGAACAAAATAAAAACAAAGTATTATGTTTTTAAAATTTTTGCAGTTATTGGCTTTTGTTCGCTAAAATTGTTTCTTGGGCAACTTTTTGAAGCGCGATTGCATCATCACTAGATATGCCAAGTTCGAATGCCGCGCGCTCTTTTTTGCCAAATTGGGTGACATCATAGCCAGTAATAGTGCCAAAATCGACCAATGCATGTAGGTAATAACCGTAATTAGAGGCATGATATTGATCCCAACCCCAAAGGTTTATTTTGCCAAAATCAACGCCATCATAGGGGTTTTTGTCGGCAATCCCAACTTCAAATGCCCTGTTCCAAGCAAGGCCAACGGGAATCACATTTTTAATTTCGCCATTATTTGCAATAAGGGCGGCCTTATAGCCATCAAAAACGTCATTTCCCATTTGTTCAATCGGTTTTCCATACCAAAAACCACTTGGTTTATAGGTTTGATCTGCGCGCGACCATGTGGCGGTTAGATAAAGTTCGGCTTTTTTGTTTTTTGCCTTGAATGTTTGCGCAAGTTTTTGCGAATATTCGATTAATTTGGCGGGATTATTTGGGTTTTTGGCATCCAAAGTGGAATATGATTGCATAATTACAATATCCCACTTTCTATCAATTAATTTAAGTTTTTTATCAAAATGCGTATCAAGCCCCGAACCCGGAATGGTTTCAAGCGATATATCAAAATCCATATTCGCCTGTTTTGCCAAAGTCTTAAAAATAGACGGAACCCCGCCAATCCCTTCTTGGTTCAAATCACGCACATTTTCCGGATGATAAAACTGCGCCGAACCAGTCGCGCCATAGGTGAAAGAATTACCGATAAATAAAACCTTTTTGCTGTCTGCAAGGGCAGGGGTGAAAAGGAGGGTGAGGATAAGGGGGATAAAGCGATACATGATAATGCAATACAAGAGATTGCTGGTTTTGCAAAATTAAAAATAAAAGCCCCAATCTTTAGATTGGGGCTTGGTATTTTCTTAGGCTACCATATGCTTGTAATCGCATGGCTGATAGCCTGCCTGATTAACATTAAATGCAATCTAGGTCTTAATGCCCGATAACCGGGATACAGCTTCCGTATATCAGAAGTTGGTGCAAATTACAAGGATTAAAATCCAAGACCATGTAGAACACCTTGGCGAACTGATTTTAAATCATCTTCCGTTAGGGTGGGATAAATATACTTTCTTCGCCCAATTTTAATTGCATTAAGGCGATTTTTTGAAATATTCATAATCATATCACATTTTGCCCACACATCTAAATTTACTGGCGAATTTGGCATATAATTTTTTGATAATTTTACAACGAAGGGTAAATTATGCTTTGGCGCCGTAGTCGAAAGCGGAATGATAGTAACTATTTCAGAACGATTAGGCAATTTTGGCGAAATAATAACAACAGGCCGAACTTTGACCATTTCAGGGGGCTGAAAACCTTTAAAATCTGCAATGTATATGCTCCCTGCACGCGGATAATAATTTAATGCCATTAGTTACTCTTACGTCTTCATTTTCAGCCTTAAATATTATTTTGAAGGCTAGTTCTTAGTATTGATAGATTTGATTGGAAATTAAAGCCCTTTCCACAATTTAATAAGTATTCCCAAAAAATCAAATCATAATCACAAAATCTATCCGCGTTTTTTTGTTTGGGTTTATAATATTGGGTGGGGGGGTATTGGGTTTGTTTAGTGGGGTTTTTGGGGGTTGGATTGCTAACAAATCCTAACATTATTGAGGGGGTGGAAAATTCTCCTTCCCTATTATTGGGAAGGTGGCTCGCGCAGCGAGACGGAAGGGTAAGCGGTTTTGTGAAAAACCGCTTTGCCGTAAGGCAAAACAAGAAGATTGCTATTTGCTGAACCGTTTTACCCCTCAGTCACCTTCGGTGACAGCTCCCCAATAATTGGGGAGCAGAGCGGTTAGCCCGCAAGAACAGATTTCACTTTTTCCGCCAATTGGGTAAGTTCGAAAGGTTTTGGTAGGAAGGAGATGTTCATATCGGCCTCTAATACTTTGCCGAAATCTTGTTCGGCATAGCCAGACATGAAGATTATATTGGTTTCGGTTAGGAAATCTTTGGCTTCGCGCAACATGGTTGGGCCGTCCATGATTGGCATTACCACGTCGGAGATTAGAAGGTCGAAAGAATTTGGACGCTCGGTCAAAATCTCAAGGGCTTCTTCGCCATCGCCCGCCTCGGTAACGTCATAGCCACGTTGGCGTAAAAGAAGGGCGGTAATTTCGCGTAATCTATCTTCATCTTCAACAAGCAGGATTTTGCCTTGGCCTGAAAGGTTTTTGGCGCGTTTTGGTGGATCGTTTGGCGCGGCAACTGGCGCGGCAATTTCGGCGATTTCAGTGGTGGCAGGAAGGAAAACACTAAAACTCGTGCCTTTGCCGACTGCGGTGTCAATTGTGATATAGCCGCCCGATTGTTTGACAATGCCATAAACGCTTGCCATTCCAATGCCTGTGCCTTTGCCACTATCCTTGGTGGTGAAGAATGGTTCGAATATGTTTTTGGCGACCTCCTCACTCATGCCTGTGCCATTATCTTTGACGGAAATTTGGCAATATTTGCAATCGGGAATATCAACCAAACGCTCATCCTTAAGGGCGGCGATAATATCATCCTTGGTGGCGATTTCAGTTTTAACTGAAACATTACCGCCATTCGGATTATGGGTTAATACCGCATCACGCGCATTTGTGATAAGGTTCATAAAGACGGTTTCAAGTTGTTGTTTATCAGCCAAAACAGGTGGTAAATCGCGGCCGTGGCGAATATCAAGTTTGATACGTTCGTCCAAAACCTGATTAAGAAGGAATTCAAAATCGGATAAAACCGCGCCAATATCCAAAACCTCACGGCGAATGGTTTGCTTTCTTGAGAAGGCAAGCAGGGTGTGAACAAGGCTTGCGCCGCGTAAAGATGTGTTGCGAACGTTTTGAAGCTCTTGATATGATGGGTCGCCAACTGTGTGACGCATTAATAAAACATCGGTGTTTAAAAGGATAATTGAAAGTATATTATTTAATTCATGCGCCATATCGGCGGCGATTTTGCCGATAACTTCCATTTTATTGGCTTGATTAAGGCGACCTTCCATTTCGCGCCTATCGGATATATCAATTAACAGAAGCGCTGAGCCTTTTTCACCATCTTCAAGCAACCAGCCTTCGCAAATAGTTTGCGGGTTGTTTTTCATTATTAGGTCGATTGGGGCTTGATTGCCGATTTTAAGTTTTGAAAAGGCTTCAAAATCTTTTTCGTCAATAATATCTTTGATATTTGCACCCGATTTTAGGCCAGATATACGTTCAAAAGCGGGGTTGGTGCCGATGATTTGGGCATCTTTAATATCGCGCTTTGAAAGCCTTGCAAGGCCAAGGGGGGCGCCTTTTATAAGATCATTAAGGTTGGCACTTGAAATGCGTGGCACTTCGGCGATTTTTTCGATTTCAATATCTTTAACTTCGATATTTGGGGTAATTAATTCTTTTGGTTTTTCTTCGGTGATTTCTTTTTTAGGTGGTGTATCAAGGGCAAGGCAGCGCACAAGAACATCATTGCCAAGTGGTGAAATTTGCATAACAAAATCATCGGTTTTTTCTGTGATGGCTTTGTTTTTGCGCATTGATTTTTGAAGACGATAAAGCACGTCTTTGGGTGCACTTTGTTCAAAAATATCGCCAAAATTGCCATCTTTCAGCGAAATTCGCCATTCAGGATTGGCAAATTGCAAATCACCATTACGCAAAAAAATTGCCGCAGGTTCGTGAAAAGAACTAAGAAGCTGCACCGCAAATTTTGCGTTTATTGGTTCTGCTTTGAGAAAGGGTAATAATGACATTTCTAACCTATTGGAATAGTTTGGGTTGATTTCTTGCGATTGGCAATACTTAAGATTGTGCCAATGATTTTTGCTACTGCTTCATAATGTTCAGCAGGAATGGTTTCTTCGATATCGACGCTTGCGAAAAGGGCGCGGGCAAGGGGGCGATCTTCGATGATTGGAATATTGTGCTCTTTTGCGACTTCACGAATTTGCAATGCAACCCTATCAATACCTTTTGCAAGACAAATCGGCGCCAAATCTTCCCCTGGTACGTATTTTAACGCCACCGCAAAGTGGGTTGGGTTGGTTATAACAACTGTAGCCTTGGGCACGTTTTGCATCATGCGTTGGCGTGCTTTTTTTGCACGGATTTGCTTTAATTTACCCTTTATAAGTGGGTCACCTTCGGTGTTTTTATATTCTTCCTTCATCTCATGTTTCGACATTTTATTGCGCTTCATGAAGCTTTGACGTTGAAAGAAATAATCGGCCCCCGCAAAAACACCCAAAACAATAAGCAATTTCATCAAAAGTTCTTTTAAAACCGCACCTATGAATTTTCCCAATTCAGTGGGTTCAAGACTTATAATGTTTTCGGTTGCCCCAAGTTTTGGCTTAATAACATTATAGGCAACAATGCCCAAAACCATAACTTTAAACAAGGTTTTTAAAAATTGTACCAATGCATCCTTGCCAAAAAGGCGTTTAAACCCTGCAATCGGGCTTATTTTATCTGGCTTTGGCATAAGTTTTTCGGCATTGAACATAAGGCCAGTTTGCCCCGTATGCCCCGCAATAGCCGCAATTGACATTGCACCCATCAAAACTGCAAGTGCAATTCCAACATGATACATAATATCAAACATTAGACGTTGAAGGGATCCACCACTTATTTCAATTTGTTCAGGGCGTTCAATGAAATTGCGGCAATAAGCCATAATTTCGCCCGATATACGCCCACCCATATTGATTAAAATCATTGCGCCAACTGCAAGTATCAAAAGCGCACTTACATCTTGGGATTTTATTACATCGCCTTTTTCGCGCGCCTGTTGCAGCTTTCGCGGGGTGGGGTCAAAGGTTTTTTCGCTTTCGTCCTCTTCCATAATGCCCCCTATTGCAGCGATTGCGCAGCGCGCATCATCGCATTAAGCCAAAGCATTATGCCGCCGCCGATAGAAAGCATAAAAATGAAGATACCAAACAAAACCTGTGCTGGTTGTGTTATGAAAAACACCTGAATGGATGGCGCGGCACGGTTAATTAATCCAAGTGCAACGTTATAAATAATCGAAAACACAATCAAAGGGGCTGCCATTTGAAATGCGATTTGAAAACTTTGTGAAAAACTTTCAATTATCCATTGTGCGCCAATATTTGATGGAAAATGACCATTTGGAGCAAAATTATTATATGAATTAAGCGCACCAAGAATGAACCAATGATGCACATTACTTTCAAGAAGAACAACAACGCCAACAATTCCTAAAAAGCTTGAGAAAATACTATCTTGCGTGCTCTGGGCGGGGTCAATTGTCATGGCAAAGGCAAGGCCAGTTTGAAAACCAATAATTGTACCCGCTATTGCCAAAGCCGCATATAAAATTCGTGTTGAAAAACCAATTGCAAGGCCGATTAAAACTTCGACAAAAATCATTGCGAACATTCCCGAATTATCAACGGGAAGGGGCGGTAATTTTGCTGAAACCAATGGTGCAATTATTGCGGCAATAAAAAGTGCAAGTGCAAGGCGAAAACGCGGCGGAACACTGCTGTCACCAATTCCAGGGGCAAGCATCAAAAACGCCCCAATTCGTGCAAATACAAGGCCGATTGCCCATATTTGTGTGGGGATAAATTCCATTATCCACCTTGCCCAAAGGATGCGATACGCGCCATTGTTTCAACAAAAAAATCGTTTAATAATGCGCCCATTAATGGCAAAAAAATCAAAAGCGCGGCAAAAACCGCCAAAATTTTGGGAACGAAAACAAGTGTCATTTCTTGAACTTGTGTCAAAGCTTGAAGAAGGCCAATAACAACGCCAACCACAAGGCCAACAAGCATAACAGGTGCGCTCATGGCGATTATTAACCAGACCGAGCTTCGGGCAACATCTAAAACTTGATTTGGTTCCATAATTTAGTCCACATTCTGTTGATTTTATGCAATTCTTGCTGGTGCGATTGTAGTAAAAATATGGTTAATTTTTGGTGTATTTTGGTGATGTAATAACTAAAGTTTTTCAATTTGCCTTATTGTTATAAATGTTTAAAACTTGGGGTGCAAAAGGCATTATTCCTTCCCGATAAAAGGCAAAAAAGAGATACAAATGAAATCAAATATTTTTCAAGAAGTTTTAAATATCAATCTTAATCGCCGTAGTGTTTTGGGGGCAATGGCGGCAATACCGGCACTAAACCTAATTGGAACACAGGCGGCGGCGCAAGTTGCATCATTTAAATCTGTTCCAGAAAATAATTTTGATACCGTTACTGTTCCTGAAGGTTATGAATGGAATAAATTGATTTCATGGGGCGATGCGCTTTTTGAAGATATTGATGATCCAAAAGTTCAACCAGGTGCACCATTTGTTTTTAACCGTACTGAGCAAGAAAAGCGTATGGGAACTTGTAATGATATGATGGCAATTTTCCCAAAAAAATATCAATATCCATGGCCTGATAATGGCACAGATTGGATTTTCTGCTCCAATAATGAATATGTTTCGCCTTATTTGACGCTTACTTCTGAAGATGGAAAATTAAATGCAAGTGCACAAGAAGTCGAAGCTTTATATGCGGCGCAAGGTGTAACAATTTATGAAGTAAGACACGAAAATCGTAATTGGAATGTTATTAAAAACCCAAGTCTTGGCAAAGGCTTAAATAGAAGAATTACACCATTTACTGAAGTTATTTATGATGGCCCTGCCAAAAATCATCCTTGGATAAAGCGTGCATCTGAAGTTGTAAATCAAAGTGAAAAATACTTGGGAAATCTTCCGAAAAATAAGGATGGTGTCCTATCTGGCACAATGCAGAATTGCGCTGGCGGTTATACGCCATGGGGAACATATCTAACTTGCGAAGAAAATATTGATAATATGTTTTTCAATAGTGATTACCAAAGCCAAAATCTAAACGATGCGCGCAAAGAAGCAGGGTTTGAATTTGATGAATCAAGTTTCGGTCTTGGCAATAATTGGAAACTCGGCGGCCCAATGCAATTTGACCTTGCAAGAAATCCGTATGGTGCGTCACTTTATGGCTGGATTGTTGAAATCGACCCATATGACCCAAATTGGACGCCGCGCAAACATACGGCATTAGGGCGCAAGAAAAATGAAGCCGCGACAACTGTTATTACAAAATCGGGTCAAATTGCGGTTTATACTGGTGATGATCAGGCCAATGAATTTGTTTATAAATTTGTTACCACTGGTAAGTTTGACGCCAAAAACCGTATTAAAAACCGTGATTTATTATCAAGTGGCAAATTATATGCCGCACGTTTTGAAGCTGATGGCACTGGGCGTTGGATTGAAATCAATTTAAAGGCCGCAAATGCCGCGCCGCGCACTATGTTTGAAGCCCCATTCAAGGATGAAGGCGATTTAATGGTTCGCGCACGCGAGGCTGCGCGCCGCCTTGGCGCCACCCAAATGGACAGGCCAGAAGATGTCGAAAGCCCTGTTGACGGAACATTCATCGGCAAGGGCGCGGTCTATTTAGTTTGCACTGGCAATCAAACTTCTGAAGGCATTAATGGTAATGTCGCCAACCCGCGCCGTAAAAATGAAGCGGGGGCAACTGAAAAAAACTTTACGGGGCAAATAATTCGCATCAACGAAGAAAATGGCGACCATGCAAAAACAAAGTTTACATGGGAAGTTTTTGTAATGGGCGGCGACCATTCAGCAGAGTTTGCGCCAAATAAGCGTAATGATGGCGAAACCTATAATCTTTCATCATGGAAAGATGGTAAACCAACCACATTAGGTGATAGGTTTGCAATGCCTGATAATATTACTTTTGATAAAAAAGGCTTTGCATTTTTCACAACCGATGGAACACCCGATAATTTCCCATGCAATGACGGAATTTACGTGGTTTCAACGACTGCCCCTGCACCGCGCGTAGTTAAGCGCTTTTTGACTGGGCCAATTGGTTGCGAAATTACTGGACCATTATTGTCACGCGATAATAAAACCTTCTTTTGCGGCCTTCAACACATTGGCGATGAAGACCCAAAAGGCAATCGCTATCGCGGCAAAGAAGACAAATCACATTCAACCTTCCCAAACCAAGTCTGGCCACGTGATACGATTGTATATGTGACTAGGAAAGATGGTGGGGTTATTTAATTGCGATGAGCCCCAAAATTTTGGCGAATTTTGGACAAGGCGAAGAGCAGGAAATAATTACGAATTAGAGAAAATTCATGCTCCCCCGCTTCGCAGGCGAGCATGAATATATTTAAAATTAATAATTGTAATTAAAACTAAACTTCCTTCGTCGCCGCCTTTAGCCAATCGCGGTCTTTGTCGTTTAGATGGGGGCCGATTTCGCGGAAGACGCGGTTGTGATATTCGTTTAACCATTGAATTTCTTCACGTGTCATAAGTGCGAAATTGATTGCGCGTGTATCGATTGGCGCAAGGGTTAGGGTTTGGAAGCGGTGCATTGGGCGCTCCCCACCTTCTGGGATTTCGGCTTTGGTTACATATTGAAGGTTTTCAATGCGAATTCCATATGCACCGGCTTTGTAAAAACCGGGTTCATTTGAAACCACCATGCCTTCAATAAGTGGCACATTGGCAAGAACTTTGGCAATTCTTTGCGGGCCTTCATGAACACCCAAATATGCTCCAACACCATGTCCAGTACCATGATCATAATCAAAACCACCATCCCATAATGAAGCCCGCGCCAACGTATCAAGCATACATCCAGGGGTGTTAGCAGGGAATTTAATGCGCGATAATGCAATATGACCTTTTAAAACCCGTGTGAAACGATCCTTCATTTCATCGGATATTTCGCCAACGCTTATGGTACGCGTAATATCGGTTGTGCCGCAATCATACTGCCCACCACTATCAATAAGGAATAGGGAGCCGTTTAAAATTGGCGCATTTGTTTCAACATTAACGCGATAATGTGGCAAAGCCCCATGTTCACCCGCCCCAGAAATTGAATCAAAAGATAAATCTTTTAATTCAGGTGCAAGTTTGCGGAATTCTTCAAGTTTTTGACATGCATCAATCTCGGTCAATTTGCCAGATGGTGCATTCTCATCAAACCATGCCAAAAAGCGCGCCATTGCAATGCCATCAATATTATGGGCTTTTTGCATACCATCAATTTCAGTTGGATTTTTCGCCGCGCGTGGCAAAATTGTTGGATCTTGCCCTTTAACAATTGTGGCGCCAGCATTATCAAGCAATGTGAAATAATATGCGGCGGTGGTTTTATTATCTACTAAAACCTTTTTGCCATTTAATGATTTAAGGTCAGGTTCGAATTCTTCTTCGGTTTTGATTGTAACGCCATTGCCAAGATGTTGGCGAACTTCGGGCGTAACTTTTTGTGGGGCAACATATAGGGATGAAGTGCCATCCTTATTGATAATTGCTGAACCAAGGGTAAGGGGGGTGCGCGAAACATCGCCGCCACGAATATTAAATACCCATGCCAATGCCATTGGCGCGGTTAAAACAGCACAATCATTTTGCCCATTGCTTAAATCCTCGGCGATGCGTGCAATTTTTGACGCAGAATTTTCACCCGCAAATTGGGTTGAATGCGGCTTCATTAGCGCGGAAGGGAAGGCAGGGCGGTCTTTCCAAATCAAATCAATTGGGTTTTTATCAAGTGCAATAAGTTCTACACCACTATTTTTTGCCGCTATTTCAAATGAATTAATTGCATCAGGTGTAAATAGGCGTGGGTCATAACCAATTTTTGCGCCTTTACTTACATTATTTTCCAGCCATGCATATGGCGGCTCATCAATTAATGAATGAATCTTAAAAATATTTGCATCAGTTTGAACAATTACTTGTTCTGTATATCTTCCATCAACAAAAATATGCGCGCTTTCTTGCATAATTATTGCAAAGCCCGCAGAGCCAGAAAACCCAGATGCAATCATCAATCTGTCATGCGAAGATGGTAAATATTCATTCTGCCACTCGTCTTCATGTGGAATTAAAAGCCCGTCTAATAAGGCTTTTTTAAGCTCACCGCGAATAAGTGGAACATTTTTTGTTCCATATTGCGGGCCACCGCAAATATCGAAATTTTGCAAATTTTCAGACGTTTTGGCTTTATCTTCGAACATATTTTATCCCTGTGCTACTTAGCAGTAAATAAATTTCGCATTTTAACGAGTTTTTATTTGATTGCCTTTATATAGCAATTAATAGCGGAGAAAACAGTGTGAAAAGTGTTCGAAGTTTAGAAATGTTACACAAACATGGCTCCACTAGCCGTGTTCTAAACCTCCTGCGCGTTTATGAGCAACACGGAACTTCTAGCGATTATCAGCAAAAACCTATGTTTCTTACGCCAAAACTTAATCGCGCAATAATAGTAAAACACAAATTACGCCGCGATGAAGATTATTTGATGCAAACCAAAAAAAAGGTTGTAACCAAAGTTATTTTCCCTTTAGTTGCAGATTCATTAAGTTTTGGTGGTCATTCATTTTTTGTTGGTCAAACCAATTTTGCACGTGTTTTTTACGAAGCCCTTGGCGGTGAAACCGAAGAAGCAAGACGCGATTTAGAGGTTTTGTCATATTTAGATAATATTCCATCGCTTGATCCGTTTTTGGTTCGTGAATATTTGCGCCGTCATAATGTTTATGCCGATGATTGTTATTTCGATCTTGCCCCTGTTGATTTAGAGGCAATAAAGAATTTCGCTGCTGATGAAGTTCGTCGTCTTGTAAGTATTGCTTTTGGCGGCGGCGATGAAAGCAATCAAAAAGAGCTTGTCGATAAAATGGTAAGGCTTATTCTTTCGAATGAGGCCGATGATAGATTGCAACCAATGCGCGTTGCACTTGGTTTGACGGGTAATGACTTTAAGGAAGGCGTCTTTGCATGGCGTGGCTTCTTATATTTCAAATGGCAATTGGCTGGTTGCCTTGATAGTTTAGGCGAAATCATACGCAGCTTTGACAATGTTCAACTTGTTAATTGTACAAGTTTTGACACAAAACGAAACGTAAAAGCACTTTCGCAACAAATTAAAATTGATTTGGTAAAAGTTGTAAAATTATGTGAAGCAACGGTAAATCTATATGACCGCGCCTTTAGCGATTTGGTTGACCGCGCAAAAGCACAGGCATTTCGCGAATTTCTTCTTGCAGGACCAGATTTATTCATCGACTTGGGCCGCATGATGGGCGGTATAAATCATATTGTCACATTCTGGAATTATCGTTTCCCGCAAGGTAAACGTAAACAATCTGATGCCAATGATTATGAGGCTTTGCTTTTAGATTTTGCATCTTGCCTAAGTATGCAGGTGGTTTAGTTTTTCACTCTTTTATATGTAAGGGTTGACCAAACATCTTGGTGATAAGTATTTACCAAAACCAAGCCTTGTTGTGAAAATGCGCGCTTAATCGCTGGTTCTTGGGTTGTTAAAAGCCCCGATAAAACCAAATGCCCGCCAAATGCCACTGATTGGCTTAAATCGCGCGATAATTTGATTAATGGCTTCATCAGAATATTTGCAAATACCAAATCATATCCGGCATCTTTGCGAATTGTGGTTCGCCTTATGCCATTTGCAACATAGATTTTTACATTTGGGTTTACTTTATTAACATGAAGATTTTCGCGTGCAACTTCTGCGGCGCGGGCATCAATTTCAGTCCCAATACATTTTGCACCCATTTTAGCGGCTGCAATTGCTAAAACCCCAGAGCCAGTTCCAACATCAAGCACATTTTTTGGGGTTTTTCCATTACGAATTAAGCGCTCGAGCGCAAGCAAACAGCCGCGCGTTGTTCCATGATGCCCAGTTCCAAAAGCTTCACCCGCATCAATGATAATTTCAATTTTGCCTTTTTTGATTTTTGATTTGTCGTGACTGCCAAGAATTCTAAAGCGACCTGCATCAACAGGTGGCAGACCTTCTAATGACATTTTTATCCAATCACTTTGCGGCAAAAGTGCATATTTCGTTGCAAGTTCAGGCATCATTAGTGCAAGTGCGGCGACGCCAGATTGCATCACATCTTCATCTTCGCCATAGGCTTCAAGGCGAAATTGACGGCGCTCGGTCTCAAACCAGGCGATTGCACCAAAACCACCCAAATTTTCCAAAATTTGGGCTGCTTCTTCGATAGGGCCTTTAAGGCCATTGGCATCAAGCATAAACATGCGCCTGCCATAATAAAAGAATGCGTAAAAGTCACTTCTATTTCTGTAATTTTTATGTCAAAGGGCAATTATGCGCGATAAACCAAGATTATTCATAGATATTGATTTGGCAATTGGCCAAGAAATCACCCTTTCAAAAGAGCAAAGCCATTATATTGCCAATGTAATGCGTAAGAATATTGGTGATGAAATTTGTGTTTTTGACGGCAAAAATGGTGAATTTGACGCAAAAATTACCCAAGCATCTAAAAAAAGCGTTGCGATTGAATGCATAAATCAAACGCGTGAACAAGATAATTTACCAAATATAACTTTATTTTTTGCGCCTATTAAAGGCCATCGCAATGATAATATAATCGAAAAAGCCACTGAAATTGGTGTTAAAAATATAATGCCAATCATAAGCGAGCGCACAATAGTTCGAAAACCAAATATCGAAAAATATCGCCTAACTGCAATCGAAGCAGTTGAACAATGTGAAAGCCTTACAATTCCGAATTTTTCACAAGAGAAAAACCTAATAGATGCCATAAATTCCTTTGAAGGCGATAGAATTTTCTTTGCCGATGAGGCGGGCGGCGGTAATTATATAAAAGATGCGGTGTCACAAAATGATAAATCCATTGCTTTATTAATTGGCCCAGAAGGTGGCTTTAGTGAAAGTGAAAGAAAAAGAATTCTTGAAAACAAAAAAGTAAGCGCAATTTCCCTTGGAAAAAGGATATTGCGTGCCGATACTGCGGTAATAAGTGGTCTTGCTTTATTACAATCTAACTGGGGCGATTGGCAGTGATGGAAGCAATGCTACTTGAAATAAAAAAAATATTGCTTATTTCGATAAAATCGAACAATAATATTTGAAACGTTCTGAAAGATAAAAATGGCTTCTAATAATTCCCCAATTATCGAAAAATTTGACGATTTACTTTTGACTTTCCAAAAAGGAATGAAGCCTAAAGCAGATTGGCGTATTGGTACCGAACATGAAAAGTTTGGTTTTTACCACGGAACTAATGATACTGTTCCTTATGGCGGTGAAAATGGCATTCGTGCACTTTTAGAAGGTGTGCAAAAAGGCAATAATTGGGCGCCAATTATGGAAGGTGATAATATTATTGGCCTTAAAGATGGCATGGCTTCAATCACTTTAGAGCCAGGTGGCCAATTTGAATTATCAGGCGCACCACTAAATTCAATTCACGAAACCTGCAAAGAAATTGCGTCGCATTTAAAGGTGGTTCGTGCCGCAGCCGACCCTTTAAATATCGGCTTTTTGGGGCTTGGTTTTCAACCTAAAACCGCACTTGAAGATGTCCCAATGATGCCAAAAGGGCGTTATAATATTATGAAAGCCTATATGCAGAAGGTTGGTCGTTTGGGTCGTCAAATGATGTTTCGTTCGTGCACCGTGCAAGTGAATTTGGATTATTCATCTGAATTTGATATGGCGCAAAAATTTAAGGCATCCCTTGCATTGCAACCAATTGCCACCGCATTATTTGCAAATTCACCTTTTGCAGAAGGTCGTTTAAATGGCTATCAATCATATCGCGCGCATGTATGGTCTGATACTGACCCTGATAGAACAGGTGTTCCAAAATTCATTTTCAACAAAGATTTTGGCTTTGCCGATTACGCAAATTATGCCCTTGATGTGCCAATGTATTTTGTTTATCGCGACGGCATTTATCACGATGTTTCAGGGCTTTCATTCCGTGATTTTATGGCGGGCAAATTAAAAGGCTTTGAAGGCCAATTGCCAACACAAAAAGATTGGGAAGATCATTTAACTACACTTTTCCCAGAGGTTCGCCTTAAATCATATCTTGAGATGCGTGGTGCTGATTCTGGCCCTTGGTCGCGCCTTTGTGCTTTACCTGCTTTATTTGTAGGCATGCTTTATGATGATGCATCACTAAAAGCGTGTTTGGAAATTATCAAAGATTGGGATTATGAAGATATTGAAGGGCTTCGCCGTTCTGTTCCAATGCTTGGTCTAGATGCCAAAATCGCAGGCAGAAGGGCGCAAGATATAGCCAAAGAAGTCCTTGAAATTTCGCGCGCAGGATTGAATGCACGCGCCCAATTAAACGCCGCAGGTGATAATGAAACAGGTTTCCTAAGTGAACTTGATGAAATCGCGTCAAGTGGTAAAAATAGCGCCCAAAAACTTATTGAAAAATTCAAAAACGAATGGGGCAGGGACATAAACCGCGTTTACGAAGAATGCGCTTATTAATTTAAGAGGCTAAATCTGCATATAAAACAATTGCCTGATTATAAAATCGAAATTCAACTTTACCCAATTAGCAATATTGGGGAAGGAGGATGGGTTTGCGCATTTCCTATGCAGAATGGTAGTTTTTTAATTGTAAAGGATGGATTGGTTTATGACGAATTCCTAAAGCCAATAATATTTTATGAATATAAGACTGCCCATAAAATCCAACCCAATTATGTGCAAAGATTCTCAAATGGCGATTATTTATTGGTTGAAGCACGGGAAACTAAAAAGCATCCAAATGCCTTTATTTGCGACAAAAATGGCAAATTTTTGAGAGCCTTCAAAATTGGCGATGCTATTAATAAATTGATTGTTGATTCAAAAGATAGAATTTGGGTTGGTTATTTTGACGAAGGTGTTTTTGGCAAAAGTGAAATATCACAATATGGCCTTAATCGCTTTGATGAAAATGGCAGACTTGAATATTCTTTTATGTGCGATGGGCTTAATATTGATGATTGCTATAATTTGAATATTGATGGCCGCAATAACGCAATAATTGCGCCATATTCAAAGCCTAAAATTGCGATTATTGATGACCAAAATGCCAAGGTTATATGTGAAAACACAATTGGCGACGTGCCATTTGGACTTTTTATTAATGATGAATATATAGCGAAAATTGGCGCAGGTTTCGACAAAAATGACCCTGAAGGTAAAATAGAAGAATTAGATTTTTTGACATATGATTTGACCAATAATGCCATAATTACTGGTCCAATGTTTGATAATTTAGATGAAAATCGCTTTGAAACTTACGATAGCTGTATCACAATCATAAATCGACAAAATGAAAATGTGAAATTGGTTCAGGTCTTTGATGAAGAGAATAAAATTTTGTCATTACGCAATTGTAACTGCTATCAAGACCGCGCATTAATTTGTTCAAATGGAAAAATTTATTCGCTCGAGTTCCAAAAAATTATCGATGCAATTAGCATATAGTATTTGAAACATAAACAATTGCACTAAAAAATTGCCGATTTAGAAGAGTTCTTAGTTAATAATGCGTAAAGCACTTGCCCAATTAGCAAAATAATGTTGATTTAGGCCAAAATCATGGGCGCACTCAAAGAGGTGCGCACGGGGAGCTTTTGGCACTATGGATATTATTCTTTTAATTGGCGTATTGGTTACGGTCGGAACAATTATTCCGGTTATAACGCAAATGAAAAACCACCCACGTGGTCTAATCATCTGTTTCTTTGCAGAAATGTGGGAGCGTTTTTCATATTATGGTATGCGCGCCCTTTTAATTTATTATGTAACTTCACATTTCTTATTCCAAGATGAGCGTGCAAGTCATCAATATGGTTCTTACACAACTTTGGTTTATTTGCTTCCACTTGTTGGCGGTATAGTTGCTGATAGATGGCTTGGAACACGTAAGGCGATAGTTTTTGGTGGTCTTTTATTGGTTGCTGGCCATTTTGGTATGGCATTTGAAGGCAAGCCAAATCAACAAACCTTGATTTACCAAGGTAATACGTATGAATTTGTTGATTCAAAAGCCAAAAAAGAAGGCGCTAAAAAAGAATTAGTTTTGAAAGTTGGCGATCAAACTTATCAATATGGCCCGAATAAAGAGGGCGGTCTTGAGGTTCAGGGGCTTCCAAAAGATGCACCAATTCCATCAATTATGCCAAAAGGCACCTATGAATTAAGTGTAAAAAGCGAAACACCTTGGGCAGAAAAAGCATTCTTCCTTTCAATATCGCTTATCATTATGGGGGTTGGTTTCTTAAAACCAAATATTTCTACAATTGTTGGTCAATTATATCCTGATAAAGATCCGCGCCGTGACGCAGGTTTCCAACTTTATTATTATGGCATCAACTTAGGTGCATTCTGGGCAGCAATTCTATGCGGCTTATTGGGGCAAAAAGTAGGTTGGTGGGCTGGTTTCGGTCTTGCTGGTTTCGGCATGTTACTTGGCCTTGTATTATTCATGGGTGGTAAAAAACATCTCGAAGGTAAAGGTGAGCCACCTGCTCCTACGGCTTTGAAGGAAAAAGTTGGCGGAATTATTTCACGCGAAAACCTAATTTATGCTTGTGGCCTATTGGGTGTTACATTGGTATTTTTCATTGTTCAACGCAATGAATTAGTGGGCCGCGCATTGGCGGCAGGTTCAATTGCGGTTTTGGCCTATGTTTTTTATTCGATGCGTAACCTTACTAAACAGGAAAATTTCCGCCTTTTGCTTGCATTACTTCTAACCCTTGGTTCAGTAGTATTTTTCACCTTATTCGAACAGGCAGGTTCATCATTAAGCCTTTTTGCAGAACGTAATTCAAGCATGAATATTCTTCCTGCGCCATTTGCGATTGAAATGTTTGGTAAACAATTTGCCTTTGCATCTTCTGAACAATTGGCATTATTGAAAAATCTCCGCCCTGACCATATTTTGGTGAATATGGGCATTGCACCTGCACAGACTCAATCATTCAATGCGGGCTTTATTTTGATTTTCGCACCAATCTTCTCAGCGATTTTCACATATTTGGGTCGCAAGCAAATTGACCCAGATCCAGTTAAAAAATTCGCATTTGGTATGGTTTGTGTTGGCCTTGGCTTTTTAATTCTTGTTTGGGGCAAGGGCGCTGCTGATAGCGCGTTCCGTTTGCCACTTATCTTCTTGTTTTTAACTTATTTGTTCCATACATGGGGTGAATTGGCATTGTCACCTGTTGGCTTGTCGCAACAAACCAAATTATCACCGCCATTCTTGGCATCAACGATGATGGCGATTTGGTTCCTTGGTTCGGCTGCTGCGCAATTTGTTGGCGGCATTATCGCGGGTCATGCATCAACTGAAACAGTTGGTGGCGTGGTTCTTGATAATCAGGATGCGCTTGAAACCTCATTAAAAACCTTCCAGACAATTGGTATGTGGGGAATTTATATAGGCATTGGCTTCTTTATACTTTCGTTCTTTGTGTCTAAATGGGCATATGGCGCGAATGATACTAATGCCGAATAATCATGCAAATTATTGACGATTACGCCGCCATTGATGAGATTGTAGATCTTTGGCGGCGTTGCAATCTTTTAAGACCGTGGAATGACCCAATAAATGACATAAAACTTGCCCGCGCCGAAAATGGCGCGGTTTTGTGTGTTTTGTTAGATGAAAAATTAGTTGGCGCAACTATGGTTGGCCATGATGGGCATCGTGGTGCAATTTACTACCTTGGCGTTGATCCAGAATATCAAAAATCAGGTATTGGTAACGCGCTTGTGACTGCATGCGAAGATTGGGTGAGGGCACGTAATATCCCCAAAATCAACCTATTAGTTCGCAAGGAAAACCAAGGTGTTATGGATTTTTATCAAAAACTTGGATTTGAAGACACAAATTCAATTTGCCTGTATAAGAATCTTGATCCCAAACAGGCAAAAATTGAAAAAGAACAAAAAACTAATTGGGAAAAATAATTATATTAAAGACCTTTTTTAAGTCTAATCATTAAATATGGGCTGTTATTTGTTGTATCGAAAGTTGTGCTTTCGATATTGCCGAAGTTTACTAAGTTATTGTAATGATTATTAATTGTGTAATTGTTTGAATTAATAACACCATTAATTGATGTAGAAATGTCAATGCCGTTCTTATATGGCACATCAAAATAAAGCCCTAATTCGGTTCTTTGTGGGTATTTATAAGTATCTTTGAAATCATTGATTTCGTATGATGCATTGGCACGCATATATGTGCCCCATGCCATGCCATTTTTTGCATCTTTTTTTATGTTTAGATAAACACTTTGCAGTGGTTGCGAATTTTTATAATTTGCAAGTTGCGGAATTTGGGATTTTGAAATCTGATATTGGCTGTCAATAATAAGGCCCTTGGAAATTTTATCTAATTGCCATTTTAATTTAGCCTGAAAAGTTTTTTGATTTGCATAATCAACATTGGAAACACGTGTTCCAACAAAATTACCATTTTCAATTATTGGAAGGCTTGCAATTTTATTATTTATATTTTGATTTTCAATCTGAAGCGATAAATTGGCATCATGGGATAGATTATGATCAATACGCACTTTTGTGCTAAAATTACTTGGTGTCTTAAGCCATTTATTTTTATCTTGGGTCTCAATTATTTGCGAAGCGAACCTTATGCCGTCAACTTCAAAATCATTGGTTCGTTTGGCTGCTTCTATCCAAATACGGCTTTTTTCATCTAAACTATATGCAAGCTCAACTTTTGGGCTAGTTATAAAACCGCTTTCAGATTTTGAATATGGGCCATTTTGAACAAAATCATATAATTTTGCTTCTATACTTGGGTTTAAAGATAGTTTTTTTGATAATTTAATATTGGTTTTAAAATATGTATTCAAGCTACCTTGCGAAATTGCAATTTCACTTTTTTGATTTTCGTAATTTTCAGAAAAATAAAGGCTTGAAAGCGCAAGCTCATCTTGCTTTAGGCTTATCCCGAAATTGTATAAAGGGTTTTTTAAATTCGCACTAAGTCCATAAGATGCGCCTTGATTTATGCTTTGTGCTTGTGTTTGAAAATTACCATGCGTCTGGCGTAGGAAATTATAACCATTTGCGCTTTCGTGCTGAATTTGATTTTCAAGTTTAATATTAAGCGCATTATTAAGAAAAGCGGTATCGATTTGCGCTAATAATGCGGCACGTAGATTTTGATTATAATTCAAATTCTCGACTAATTGGGATTTTCCGCTTTGGGGCTTTATTTGCTTGCGGCTATCTGTGTAAAAACTGTCAGAGTTTTCAAAACTTGCAACAAATGCAAGGTTTAGGTTTTCTTTTTGCGCCCTAAATTCACCTTTTGCATTGAAATTATCCTGTGAATATTCACTTGTGGATTTTTGCGCATCAAGAATATTGCCATTAATATCGTGTTTTTCGCGTGATTGTGCATTTGAAAATTGCTTTTCAACATTTCGCGAAAAATTAGATTTTAATTGATTGGCAGAATAAATAGGTTTTTGGGTTTGATTTATTTTTGGGGCATTTTTAACATCATCAAAACTTATTTGATTATCAAAATCTGCGCTTAATTTTTCTTTATTATCTTTTTCAACTGCATCAATAAGTTTTACAATACGATTTGATTGTAAAGTATTTGCGCCATCTTCGCCTTCAAAAATTTGTGCGAAAGCATAGTCATTTGCATCTGCTTGCTTAAGTAATTCTATATCTTCCGCATTATCACTTTCATAAATTTCATCATCAATTAAAAGTGAGATTTTGGCATCTTTTATACCAATTTTATTACGAATTGCGTCAATAATATCAACAAGATTTGCATTATCAGGAAGGGTTAAATTACTTAAATTCAAATTTATGAATGGTAATAATTCGTCATCATTACCAATAGTTTTTTGGATTTGGGTGATTAATTCTGGTGTTGTTGAATTTTCAAATGCATAAGCATCACAAGTGCCAAAGGTTGATAAACCAATTGCGAAAACACCAAAACTAATAATTTTTTCAAATCGTTGCATAAAATTTTTAATAAATATAATTACGCCAAATTTGTGACCCAATTTGTGCTCTAATAGCGGTTTAAGTTTAAAATGGCATTACTTTTTTTGATATATTTGCTGATATTTCATAAAAATGTTCAAAAAACACTTGTGGCTGTTTGGAATTTTAGCAAATCTTTGTAAAAGAAACTATGCGATTGTCAAAAAACATTATTGTTGGTCTTGGGTTGGTTTTTTTAGGCTTTACGCCAATTGCCCATGCACAAAATATACAAAACCCAAATTATCTAAATGCCAAAACTGGTTTTGCACCACTTGCAAAAAAACTTTTGCCAAGTGTGGTGGGCGTAAGTTCATATAATCCAACTAGAATTAATACCTCGCGCTTTGTGACTAATAAAAATGCGCCTATTTCTACGGGCTCTGGTTTTATTTATAATGCGTCTGGATTTATTATTACCAATAATCATGTTGTTGAAAGTGGAACAAGTTTCACAATTACATTGCAAAATGGCCAAACCTATCCTGCAAATATTATTGGGCGCGACGAAGAAACTGATTTGGCGGTTTTAAAAATAAATCAAACCAATGGCCTTGTTCCTTTGCCAATTGGCAATAGTGATTTGATGGAAATTGGCGATTGGGCAATTGCCATCGGAAGCCCATACGGCCTTGGCAATTCATTTTCAGTAGGCGTGATTTCAGGGCGCAATCGGGATTTGCAATCTGGGCGATTTGATGATTTTTTACAAACTGATGCGGCAATAAATTCTGGAAATTCGGGCGGGCCATTATTGAATGAGAAGGGGGAATTAATTGGGGTTAATACCGCAATTGTTGCCAATTCACGTGGTGGCGGTTCTGTTGGTATTGGTTTTGCTATTCCGTCAAACTTGGTTCGTAAAGTTGCCAATGACATTATTAAAAATGGCTATGTAGTTCGTGGCTATGCGGGGTTTCGTGCACGCGCATGTGCGCCAAATGAATGTAATGGCGTTGTAATAAGTGCAATTTCCGATAATGGCCCCGCCGCAAAAGCGGGAATGCGCGTTAATGATACTTATTTTCAAGCAGGAACAGTTAATATTACAGATCCAAGGCATTTGGCACGTATCGTTTCAAATTCGCCAATTGGTTCACGCCTACGCATTGATGGGTTTCGCGGTAAAAAACGTATTTTTGCCAATTTGGAAATTGCAAAACCGCCATCTTTAAACGCAAGCTTACCAAATGTTGGAATTGAAAGCGTGAAAGTTGCAGGGCTTAATTTACGCCCTCTTAACGCACAAGAAATTGCAAAATTTGGCAATGATGGCAAAGTTATAATCGCCGGGGTTGATGAATATTCAAATGCTAATGGAATTTTCAAATCTGGTGACATTATATTGGAAATTGCAGGTATGAATATCAATAACCCGCAACAAGCACGAAACATAATTGAAACCCAAAAAAAAGCGCGTGGCTTTGTATTTTTGCGCATAAAACGTAATAATATTGCCCAAACAAAAATGTTAAGATGAATTGCAATTTGCACGATAGATTGCCAATAGTATGACAAAACCAAACCAAATTAGAGAATCAAAATGGCTGATGATAATTCCTTTTCTAACCAACCAAAGAAAGACTGGAAGTCGGCAATGGATGATGAAAATGAATTAGGCAAGAAAAAGCCACGCAGGAAAACTGGGCGTCTTGGCTTTTTAGGTTGGTCAATGGTTTTTATGGGTGCAGTTATTATTGGCGGTATTGCAGCGCTTTTATATCTTATTTGGTCATTCCAAATTGAATCAGGGGCAAAAGCTGCTGAAGATGCGGGCCTTGTTCCTGTTACTGCCGATTTTGCACCGGGGCGCCCAAAAAGCGCGGATGTTTTGTTTCGCATTGCAGGCGGTAAACGCGAAGGCGCAAAACTTTTCCCTGAGCTTGCAAATTCATGGATGCGCGCCCGTGGCTATACTTCGGTTACAACAAGTACTGAACGCGATACGATAACTGTATCTGGCAATAAAGACGGTAAGTCAAAACGTATTTTAATTGCCAAAAGCTCTGCCAAAGGTGGTTTTGAAGGCATGATACAAGGCCGTGTTGAAGGTGTATTCTCATCGCGCCCCATCGAAAGCGGGGAGGCCGATCGTCTTTCAGCCTATGGCGATATGTTTGGGCCGCAAAATGAAAAAGTTATAGGCCACGATATATCTTTTGTTTATGTGAATTCTTCAAATCCAATCACCAATATGAATGGTGAAACTTTGGGGCGTATTTTATCGGGTGAAATTACCGACTGGTCGGAAATTTCCGATAAAAAAGACGGCGAAATCACAATCAAAGTTGAAAACCTTGGTGTTGATAAAAACCTTGGTATTTTGGCAAAAATCCTTGGCGAGCGTGAGATGGTGGAAACCTCTAAATCGCTTGAAACACCTGATGATGTTTTGGGGGCGGTGGCCCGCGATTCAAACGCAATTGGCTTTTCGCACAAGCCATCATCATTTGGGGGCGTTAAAAATATCGCCCTAAATGAGCGTAATGCAGGAACATTCGACCCTAATGATTTCAATATTTCAACCGAAGCATATCCATTCACAGAACGTTTGTATCTTTATATAGGGTCGAGTAATGCTGCGCCTGAGCTTGCTGATTTTGCTGATTTTGCGCTTTCACCTGCGGGGCAAGAGATTGTAAAAAAACTTGGCTTTGGTGCGCAACAAGTTGCCGCAAGCTCAATAAAAGCGCCAGTTGATGCGCCAAATGATTATGCAGATTTTTCAAAAAACTCGCAGCGTATGAATTTTGATATTCGCTTTTTACAAGGTGCGAACGAACTTGATAATAAAGCAAAGGCCGATTTAATTCGCTTCCAAGCCTTTGTTCAAAAACAAGCAATTGATCCAAAACGTATTGCAATTTTTGGCTTTGCCGACAATGTTGGTGCACAAGCAACCAATCTTGGCCTTGGTCAATCGCGTGCAGAGGCGGTTTCAAAGAAACTATCCGAAATCGGTTTAGCGCCTGCGCTTATTCGTTCTTATGGCGATGCAATGGCGGTTGGCGCGAATGCCTATGAAGCGGGGCGTATTAAAAACCGCCGTGTGGAAGTTTGGATTTGCCCGCCACCTGCGTGCCCTTTAATGAATGTTGTGGTGGATAATTCAAAACCAGTTAATTTGCCAAATAATAATGATATTCCATCTGGCGTCCATTTTGGTCGCCCGCCTTCAAATGATGGTGCGGATGCGCCAAAGGGGTAATTTATGGCTGAATTAAAAATTGGTGAAAAATTAAGCGCAAATCTTGAAATAACGCCAAAATATACTGTCCCCTTTAATGCCGATAAATTCCCTGCATTTGGCGATATGCCGGCAGTTTTTGCAACGGCAATGATGGTTGGGTTTATTGAAGAAACAGCAATTAAATTGCTTATGCCATTTTATGAAAATGGGCAGCAATCGGTTGGTACTTTGGTTAATTTTACCCATCTTGCGGCAACCCCCATCGGCCTTAATGTTCGCGCCGAAGTTGAAGTGACGGCAATCGAAAAGCGTAAAATCACATTCGCGGTTAAATGCTATGATGATTTTGATTTAATCGGTGAGGGGGTGCATGAACGCGCCCTTATTGATGAAACCCGCTTCATGGAAAAACTTGCCACAAAAGTGCCTAAATGAATGTGCAAAGGGGCTAGATGACACATCCACTTGCCCCGTTTTTGCAACCTGCGCGTAAAGCAATTTATGATTTTATGGAAAAATTGCCGCGCCCTTTGGCCGAGTTTTTGTTGTTCGGGTTTAAAATGGCATGGGCGTGTTTATTTGCAGCCAGCTTCTTAAGCCTTTTAATTGCCACCCATTTTTTATGGGTAAAAAATCCATATATTTCGCGTTATGATTTTTTGTTTGTAATGGCAATTATTATTCAATGCCTTATGCTTTGGACCAAATTGGAAAGTTTTGAAGAATTAAAAGTAATCATGGCCTATCATATTATTGGCACGATTATGGAAATTTTCAAAACCCATGTTGGTTCGTGGGAATATCCTGAAAGCTCTTTAATTCGTATTGGCGGCGTACCATTATTTACGGGCTTTATGTATGGCACGGTTGGTTCATTCATGGCGCGGGCAATTCGTATTTTTGAGATGCAATTTGAAAATTACCCCAAAACTTGGGCAACAATCGCCATTGCAATTGCCATATATATAAATTTCTTTAGCCATCATTACATGCTTGATTTACGCATTGGGATTTTTGCCATAATTGCAATCACATATTGGAAAACCCAAATCCATTTTCGCCCAATGCAAAGATTTTTCAAAATGCCACTTTTACTTGCGGCATTCTTAAGCGCGTTTTTCATGTGGCTTGCTGAAAATATCGGAACATTCACCAAAACATGGATTTACCCACAAATGCATGATGGATGGCATCTGGTATCAATCCAAAAAATGGGCGCATGGTTTTTGCTTTTATTTATAAGTTTCACGATTGTTATGGTGGTTTTGAGGCCGGATAATCAAAAAAATATTTCTAATAATTTGCTGTAAATTATATATATAACATTCAAAATTATTTGTTGAAAAACCAGTCAATATTGTTTTAACATATCAAATATAGAGGTTTAAATGTATAGATTTCAAGATGCTTTGAAGGCTCTTAAAAAATGGCAATTAGTGAAAAATTGGACACCCACAAAAGGTTACTACGGTGATGATTTTTGGATTAATTCAATAAATTCTGATTTTATAGAAATTAACATTAAAAAGAAGAACTATCCAAGGGTTTATCAAAAAGACTTTGAAGAAATTTCTAGCATTTGGAGTGGCATACGTAGTGGAGAAGTCCAAAGGAGCGAATACGCCAATCACATATTCACTTCAAAATATATTTTAAGCATATTGTATTATTTGGATTTAGAAAATGGTCTTGCTGATGACTGACCCTAACCAATCCCGCAAAACAACAGCACACTCTCCAAATTACCTGAATTAATCCTTGCGGGTGCTTTCGCTGCAACAATTGGTTTTGCCATATAGGCGATGCCCAAACCTGCTGCCTCAATCATCATTAAATCATTTGCGCCATCGCCAATTGCGATACAATCTTCAAGTGCGATATCTTTTTCTTTGCATAGGTTTTGAAGGCGTTCTAATTTTGCTTCTTTGCCTAAAATTGGCATTTTAACTTTGCCGCTTAATTCATCTTTTGAATAGATGAATTCATTTGAATTATCTTCATTAAAGCCAACAAGTTGGCGAATTTTTGAAGTGAAAAACTTAAAGCCACCAGAAACAAGGGCACAATAAGCGCCATTTTCTTTAAGCCCTGAAATCATTTCAATCGCACCAGCATTAAGTTTCACTCGCTCATCATAGCATTTTTGCATCGCAGATTTTGAAAGCCCTTTAAGCATCATTACACGCTCTTTTAATGCGCCTTCAAAATCTAGTTCCCCTGCCATTGCGCGTTCGGTTATTGCCGAAACTTGTTCTTTAACCCCAGCAAAATCGGCAAGTTCATCAAGGCATTCACAATTGATAATGGTTGAATCCATATCGGCAATAAGCAGTTTTTTGGCCTTTGGTTCAATGTTTGAATAATCAAGTTTCAAACTATCAAATTTTTCAAATAATGCAGTTTTCGCGCCATCGCCTAATTCGTGAATAATGTGCAAGGCTTTATTGCGCGCGATTTCACGCACCACGCAAGCAGGGTCAAGTTTCTTAACAAGATCCAAAGCGATTCCAAGGGTTTCAGCGCCGCAATGGGAGGCGATTACAAGATGTTTTTTATTTGGCATTTTTATTGTGAGTTATTCTACTGTCTATTCATTTTGGATTTAACGTATTATTTGCTACAAGCAAGTCAAATGTTAAGCACAATCATAATTTTAGGCCCTACGGCATCAGGAAAATCCGCATTAGCAGTTGATATTGCTAGTAAAATCAATGCTGAAATAATCAATATGGATTCAATGCAGGTTTATAAAGACCTGCCTATACTTTCGGCCGCCCCCACTTTGCAAGAGCAAAAGGACATAAAGCATCATTTGTTTTTGCACATTGATGCGGCCCATGCCTATTCCACTGGGCAATATATCCAAGAAGCCAAGGCGAAAATTGATGAAATCAATGTACGCGGAAAACAGGCGGTTTTAGTTGGTGGCACTGGGCTTTATGCCCATGCGCTGACCAAAGGTATGGTTGAAACCCCACCTGTGCCCTCCGAAATTCGCGCTTCAACGCGTAAATTGGTGGAAACTGATAGGTTTGGTCAATATAATCGCCTTAAAAAAGTCGATAAAGAAGCCGCCGCGCGCATTGAAGGTAATGATATTGTTCGTATTGCCCGCGCTTTGGAGGTTTATGATGCAACAGGGCGCACGCTTTCAGATTGGCATAAAGAAGAACAACCGCCAATTCTTAAAGAAGGCACGTGGCAAGGTTTCGGCCTCATGCCACCACGCGAAGCGGTTTATGCCAAGATTGAGGCAAGGTTTAATGCAATGGTCACAAATGGCGGCCTTGATGAAATTCGCGCACTTTATGCGCGTAATTTGCCCGATGACTTACCTGCTATGAAAGCTCTTGGCGTTCCAAACCTAATTGAATTTTTCGAACACAAAATTTCCCGTGACGGTGCAATCGCCCGCGCAATAACCCAAACCCGCCAATACGCCAAACGCCAATATACATGGCTTAATAATCGGGCAGGGGATTGGGATAAGTTTGAGGTTGCAAAGGATATTTTGAAATTATTCTAGTTGCTAATTTGGTAAATTTTAAAAGCATTCAAAATTGTGGCATCATTTGGTTTTAAGCTTAAAGCTTTTACCAATAGTTGCCTCCCTTGTTTTATGTTATCTTCACTTTTGCTGTTTAGATAAATGACGCCAAGATTTAAGCAGGCATATGCAAAATCTTTATCGCAAGACATTTGGTAATCTCTTGCGGCTTTTTCATAATTCACGGATGTGCCTTTGCCATCTTGGTACATTGCACCCCGATTAAAGCAACCAATAGGTTCATCATTATCACAAGCATTTGAGTATAAGTTAAGTGCTTTTGCAAAGTTTTTAGTTACCCCAGTACCATTTAGGTAAAAATTCCCAAGGTTATTACAGCCAGTGTAATATCCAAGATTGCAGCTTTTTTCATAAAAAACTTTCATTTGCGTATAATCAGTTTTTATTGGGTTTATTGTGGGTATAATTAAGCCAGCCATATAGCAGGACTCTGCTGAATTTAAATTGCAGCCCTTTTTAAAGTATTCAAAGGCTTTAGGGTGGTTTACATTTGTCCCTTTTCCAGAATGAAGAGCGACACCCAAGTTTAAACATCCAATTCCAGTTTCTAAGTGGCAAGATTTTTCATAAAGCTCAATCGCAAGTTTATCATCAATTGTGACACCATAACCTTTGGCGAAAATTACGCCAAGATTATTACAGGCTAATCCAATATTATTTTCGCATAATTTTTGCGACATCTCTTTTGCTTTTTCATAATCTTTTTTTCCGATATAACCATTCAGATAAAAACGGCTTAGGTTGTAGCAGCCTAACAAATAATTCCCGGCGCAAGATTTTTCTAAATAATTGAATGCAATTTGTTTGCTTTCGTCTGAGGGCTCAGACTCAGTGATGTAATTACCAATCTCGCTACAAGATTCGAAACTACCGTAATTACATGCAAGGTCTAGATATTTTTTTACATCTTTTGACGAAAGATGTGCATTATCATTTTGGGCTATTAATGTCGCAACTTTTAGGCAACTATTCGCATCTTTGCTATCACAATTTTTTTTCAATAGTTCAATATTATTTTGTTCTTGTGTCTTTTGATTTACAATAGCTTTTTTGATTGGCTTTGCATGCATAGCATTTGCCGAAACTGAAATAAATGAAATAGATAGAAGTAAACCAATAAGTATTATTGCAAAACTAAAAATTTTATTTTTCATAACTACAAATTCCCAAGTAAATCTATTCATTTTTATTAATTAGGTTGATTTCTAAATCAAGCTAATTAATCAGGGTGGCCTTTTTAAGTAAAAGTTGGTTTTTGAAAATTATGCGGCATTTTTTTTGAAAATATGTGAAAATAGGTGAATTTTACCCAAAATAAGCACTTGACGCATGGCGCGCGCAAATATATTGCTTTTGTCATGAAAAATTCTTTGAATAATATTGTGGTCGTGCTTTGCACATATCCTTGAAAATAGGTTTTCAAGGATGTGCGGGACATTGGGGGCTTTTAACAGGCCCCTTTTTTATTAATCACAATAACTAAATTCGAATATAAAGCGTAAATAAAGAGGATATTATGTCAAAAGCGAAAGATAAAACCGAACATTTGATTGGCAATGAAATGTCGGGTGCGGAAATTCTTGTAAATGCTTTGAAGGCCGAAGGTGTGGATACTATTTTCGGTTATCCTGGTGGCGCGGTGCTGCCGATTTATGATGCGCTTTATGGTCAAAATGACATTGAACATGTTTTGGTTCGCCACGAACAAGGGGCAAGCCATATGGCAGAAGGTTATGCACGCTCAACTGGTAAATGCGGCGTGGTTTTGGTTACTTCGGGGCCGGGGGCAACCAATGCGGTAACTGGTATTGTTGATGCATTGCTTGATTCAATTCCAATGGTTTGCTTCACTGGACAAGTGCCAACCCATTTAATCGGCACAGATGCATTCCAAGAATGCGATACAACGGGTATTACACGCTCTGCGGCGAAACATAATTATCTTGTAAAATCGGTTGAAGAATTAGAAGGCATTATTCACGAGGCATTCCATATTGCAACATCGGGGCGCCCTGGGCCGGTTGTTATTGACGTTCCAAAAGATATTCAATTCAAAAAAACCACTTATAAAGGTTATGAAGCGCATTTGCCATTTGATTATAACCCGCAAACCGAACCATTCATGCCCGCAATTGAAATGGCAATTGATTTATTGGCAAATGCCAAAAAACCAATAATTTATACTGGTGGCGGTATTATTAATGCGGGTGTTAAGGCATCTGAATATTTGCGCGAATTTGTAAAAGAGACCAATTTCCCGATTACTTCGACATTAATGGGGCTTGGCGCATATCCTGCAAGTGGTGATAATTGGCTTGGAATGCTTGGAATGCATGGCTCTTATGAGGCTAATTTGGCAATGCATGATTGCGATGTAATGCTTTGTATTGGGGCGCGTTTTGATGACCGCGTAACTGGGCGTCTTGATGCATTTTCACCAAATTCAAAGAAAATTCATATTGATATTGAACCATCATCAATCAATAAAAATGTTCGCGTTGATATTGGCATTGTTGCCGATGCGGGCATTGCCACCAAGGCATTGTTAAAAGCATGGTCAAAAAACAAATCAAAACGCCCAAAACTTGATGATTGGTGGAAGCAAATCAATGTTTGGCGCGAACGCAAATCATTCGGATATCGCAATCAAGATGATTTAATTATCCCACAATATGCCATCGAGCGTTTGTATGAACTAACAAAAGACAAAAAAACCTATATCACCACCGAAGTTGGTCTTCACCAAATGTGGGCGGCACAGCATTATCATTTTGAAGAGCCACACCGCTGGATGACATCGGGTGGTTTGGGAACAATGGGTTATGGCCTTCCTGCGGCAATTGGCGTGCAAATGGCACACAAAGATGCATTGGTTATTGATATTGCGGGTGATGCAAGCGTTCAAATGACGATGCAGGAAATGTCATGCGCGGTTCAATATAATCTACCAGTGAAAATCTTTATCCTAAATAATGAATGGATGGGCATGGTGCGTCAATGGCAACAATTATTGCATGGCGAACGTTATTCACATTCATATAGCCATTCATTACCAGATTTCGTAAAAATGGCCGAAGCCTTTGGCTGTTTGGGCTTACGCTGCGATAAACCAAGCGAATTGGACGAAACAATCCAAAAAATGATTGATTATAACGGCCCAGTTTTAGTTGATTGCCGCGTTTCCAAAATCGAAAACTGCTTCCCAATGATCCCATCAGGCGCCGCACATAATGAAATGCTACTTGGCGATGATGGCAGGGATTTGGGAACGGCGATTGATGATAAGGGGAAACAATTAGTGTAATCAACTTGCCACCCTCGCGGCTTCGCCGCTCACTCGGCAAGTTGGGTTTAAGCGGAAAAGAAAAATCAAAAAGCGTGGTTTTTGATTTTTCTTTGCAATTTTGGTTTTTTGGGTGTTTGGCATGAATCTTGATAACAATTTCCTCTCACTCCTTGCGCTTATCGTTTCGGTAATTGCTATTATCGCATCAATTTTGGTTGCTATGCGGCAGGAGGTGATTTCAAAGGCGGCGATTAAACTTCAGCGGGATACGGATTTGTTGAAATGGGGCGCTGATTGTGTGCGCATTTTGCAGGAGATGATTGAATATACGTTTCGTATCAAAATCGAAACCCCTGAAGAATTGGAAAATCGCCGTATAGATTTATTATCCGAAGTTTCGATTTTAATCGATATTGGGCGTTGGTATATTCCTAATTATAAAACTGGCTCGGAAGATCAAAGTATCCCCGCCGCTTATCGTGGTTTTCGACCTGTGGCGATTGATGCGCTTTTATATTCCTATCGCACTTTTAAAAGTTTTGATTTATCGGAACATGACAAGACCGAAGATTTGCGCCAGTTTTTGGTAAATGCAAAACGTGAATTAGTTTCCCAAATCGCCCAAAAAGTTGACCCCGAACGCCTTATGCAGGCAACGGGCGAAAAGCCATCCTATCCCAAATGGATGCACCCAAAAGAATTACTACCAAAACGCTATCAAAATGATGACGGTACTGATATTATTAAACAGGAGTTGTCATGATAGAAAATAGAAAGCATTTTAAGAGTTTGATTTATGGTGCTTTGATAGTCTTGCTTTCAAATAGTGCGGCTATTTCTGATGATTTGTTACTTGATGAAGTACATTTAAATGTTGCTAAAAAATTTTTGAACCAATTAAATATACCAATGCTTTCTGTGAATGCTAAGGCAGACGATGCATTCATATTTATAGTGGCACATGAAACCCTTTCAAAGGGGCGCGCGACTTTTATTGAATATGGGCAAAAGCCTAAATCAATTTCTATAAAAAAATATTTTGACACTGATAATTTAAATAAAATAACGTCAATAGAGCCACCAAAAAATTTAATAGATGAAAATAAATCCCTTATTGACGAAATAAAGAAGGCATCGGCATACAAACCTTTGCGGCCTGAAGATGCCAAAACGCAAAGCGATAAGAACAAAGTGCCAATTTGTTTTCACCCACCATTTGCGTATGCTTTTATCCGCGAAAAAGGAAATATAGCCTCTTATTCAATTAACACATGCGGAAATGAAGTATTTTATGAACTTCGATGTAAAATAGAATATGGCATGTCTTGTAATCAATTAAAAAAATAGATTTTATAATAATTCTGGAGTCAAATTATGTCCCAACCAAATTCAGCATATTTTATACCCGACACAACCGAAGCCATAAAACGCACCACTTTGGCGGTGGTTGTTAAAAACGAACCTGGGGTTCTTGGGCGCGTTGTTGGCCTATTTAGCGCGCGCGGCTATAATATAGAAAGCCTAACTGTTGCCGAAACCGACCACGAGGCGCATACTTCGCGTATCACAATTGTAACATCGGGCACACAGGCAACTTTGGATCAAATCAAGGCGCAAATCGCACGTATTGTTCCTGTTAAACGCGTGAATGATTTTAATGGCGATGAAGATGTGGTTTCGCGCGAACTTGCCCTTATAAAAGTTGCAGGGAAGGGCGATGATCGCGTCGAATCACTTCGCCTTGCCGATGCCTTCAAAGCAAAAATTATGGATGCGGGGCTTGATAGTTTTACATTTGAACTAACTGGAAGTTCAAAAAAGCTTGATGATTTCATAAAATTAATGAAACCATTAGGCTTGGTTGAAGTATCAAGAACAGGTGTAGCGGCCATTAGGCGTGGAAACGAAAAGGTATAAAATGAATTTAAGGCTTAAAATCATTACTGGAATTTTGCTGGCAATTGCCGCAATCATAGGTGTTTTACGCTTTATGCCGCACAAAGCAGGTGATGGGCGTGCATACTTCCTTGGCGTTGATGGCGACCCAAGAATGAAGGCGTGCAATAGTGTCAAAGATGCCGAAAATGCCACTCAACCAGTAATTGACGCCTTGAAAATTGGTGCGCCATTATCAATTGGTGCGCAAAATGGTGCTGATTATCGGGTTTCAGTATTTCATGCAGGTGGCGGTAAAGCCATAAGCATTCATTTAGCAACACCAAAAAAGGGCGTTCCCGCAATTGCCGATGTTGGCGTTTATGAAAATGGAATTGCCAAATTTGAAACCCAAAATTTGATTTATGAACAGGCCAAGGCCCTTATAAACTCATTTGAGGCTGCAAAAATTTGGGGGCCAATGAAAACCACATTCGAACCACGCAAAAACACTGGCCCTGCAAGTGTGGTTATCGAAATTCAAGCGCCAAATTCAAAACGCTGCATCACCACAAGATATGATGATGAACGCATAACAGGATTATTGAATGAATTTGCGAACCGCATTAAGTCGGTTGTGAAAGAGGTTGATATTTCAGGTTTTGAAGCACCTAAAAAGACCTTTGGTAAATCGGGGCAATAATGAAGCGTTTTGCAGGTAATATTGTTATTTTTGGTTTGGTTGCCATGCCTTTGTTTGCTTATGCGCAAGCGCCAGATTGGGTTGTGCCATCAAAACCAAAAGCTACAACACCTGCGAAACCTGCGCCTAAACCAAATGTGCAAAAATGGACGCCGCCGCCAAAACCTGCGCCAAAGCCGATTGTTGAAAAGCCAAAACCACAAACTTATAGCGCCCCTAAGCCTAATCCTGCGCCTGTTATCACGCAAAATACTGGAACAGATCAAAGTCAGCAATTATTGGATTTTGACAAAGGCTTTGCCCAAGATATTGCAAATTCTGGCCCATTATTGGCTTATAAAAACGTGCTTTCTGATTTTGGGGTTTTGTATGATGCCGCAAGTGAATCACCAAGTGGTCAAAGCGCAGCCGAGGAAAGATTTGCCCAATTTCCTGCGGTTTTAACTTTAAATAGAATGCCAACAAGTGCGGTATCTTATGGCGGTGCGGGTTCTTCATGGGGGCTTTATCAAGTAAAGAAAGATGATGCAATCCTTGCCGAAGGCCATTATACAAGTGTTTGGCGTATAGAGCGCGGCAAATGGAAACTTATAAGTGAGCTTGCGGCGGGCGTTGATAAAAATGTGGCGCCAACATTACCAAATAAACCCAATAGCCCAAAAGTTGACAAAAAAGCCCCATCCGCAAGCCTATTTCGCGCCGATGGAACCCTAAATGACGCCCTAGGGCGGGAGGTGAAAGGTAATTAGCCGAAAGTTTGCGTAATTTTAGTGAAAAAATTGCCCAAAAGCCTTGACCTTTGAGCAAAAAAACGCAAAAGAAGCCCCCGTAAACCATGTTTTTGGAAAAATTTTTCGCACGTAACGTTAAGTGCAATATATAATTCGAATTCGAATTTTTTGGAGAAGAAAATGCAAGTTTATTACGATAAGGATTGTGATTTAGGTTTAATCAAAGATAAAACCATCGCAATCGTCGGTTATGGTTCACAAGGTCATGCGCACGCACTTAATTTGCGCGATTCAGGTTGCAAAAACGTGATTGTTGCTTTGCGTGCTGGTTCTGCGACTGCTAAAAAAGCCGAAGGTGAAGGCTTTAAAGTCGTTTCAGTAACCGAAGCTGCTAAAACTGCCGACATTCTTATGATTGTTACACCTGATGAAGGTCAAGCGGATCTTTATTCTGCCGAAATTGGCCCATATTTAAAAGCAGGCCAAACATTATTCTTTGCACATGGTTTCTCTGTTCACTTCGAACTTATACAACCGCCAAAAGATGTGAATGTTGCACTTGTTGCGCCAAAAGGCCCAGGGCATACTGTTCGTGGTGAATATCAAAAAGGTGGCGGCGTGCCATGCTTGTTCGCGATATATCAAAATGCTGATGGCAATGCAGAAAACATCGCGCTTGCTTATGCTTCTGGTGTTGGTGGTGGTCGTTCGGGCATTATCCAAACTACTTTCCGTGAAGAATGCGAAACCGATTTATTTGGTGAGCAAGCGGTTCTTTGTGGTGGTGTGGTTGAACTTATCCGTGCAGGTTTTGAAACCCTTGTTGAAGGTGGCTATGCCCCTGAAATGGCATATTTTGAATGCTTGCACGAAGTTAAACTTATCGTTGACCTAATCTATGAAGGCGGTATCGCAAATATGGATTATTCGGTTTCAAATACTGCTGAATATGGTCAATATGTAACTGGCCCACGTATTATCACTGCTGAAACAAAAGCGGAAATGAAACGAGTTCTTACTGATATTCAAACTGGTAAATTCACCCGTGATTGGATGCTTGAAAACAAAGCAGGCGCACCAATGTTCAAAGCAACCCGCCGCCTAAACGCCGAACACCCAATCGAAGAAGTAGGCCACAGATTACGCGCCATGATGCCATGGATTGGTAAGAATAAGTTGGTTGATAAAGCGAAGAATTAATTACGAATTTTGTTTCATATAGTTTTAAGGCGGCTTAATTGCCGCCTTTTTATTTTTTAAATGTATTAATTTATTATATTTGCAATAATGTGAAGGTATTAATTATTACGAGTAAACGCGTGTAATAATGATTGATAAAATCTTGGATAAGTAATATTCAGTATTAGTTTATTTTTTTGAGGGTTAGATGTCTTTTTTTGGTTTTAATTATAATATTGCAAATTTTTTTCAGAAACTAAAAGGATTGGATGAAAAAAATCGTACAGAACTTTTGGTAGGGAGCGTTTTTGAAAAAATTGGTGAAATTGAAAAAAAACTACTTGAAGAATTTGGCCTTTCACAAGATAGTTTTATTGTAGATATTGGTTGTGGCGGTGGGCGCCTTGGTGTTCGTTTAAAAGAAATGCCAAACCTAAAATATTCTGGTTTTGATGTTGTAAGTGATTTTATTGATTATGCAAAAAACATATGCCAAAGACCTGATTGGAATTTTCAAACTATAACAAGCACTAAATTACCTTTAGAAGATAATAGTGCAGATTTTTTTGTTTTCTTTTCGGTTTTTACGCATTTAAAAGAAGAAATAATAATAGAATATCTTATAGAGTCGAATAGGGTACTGAAAAAAAATGGAAAAGTTATTTTATCATTTTTGGATCCAGAGGTTGAACATCATAATAAGATTGTAAACCTTAGTTTTTGGCAAAATTTAAAACAAAAAATATTTTATCCGCATAATTTCACACATTCAAAAGAACATGTTAAAATTTGGGCTGAAAAATTTGGCTTTAATGTTTTGAAAAT
Organism: Pseudomonadota bacterium; assembly: GCA_020161405.1. GTDB lineage: Bacteria > Pseudomonadota > Alphaproteobacteria > Caulobacterales > Aquidulcibacteraceae > Pseudaquidulcibacter. Next base: position 498,402 of record JAIUOD010000002.1, read on the forward strand.
TGAAAGCCCACATTTAATTGGTCAATCAATTGCAGTGTTCGAAAAAATCTAATTGTTGTAATTAGGGAATTTTATTTGTTAAAATTTTTTAGCCCAAGAAACTTGCCTTTTTGTTTAGTTATTTTTCGCATTCTTTGTGCGCCATTTATCGTAATATTTGCATCTATTAGAATTAATCATTGTGGTTTGTTTTGTACAATAATTCTCGCGTTAGGGGTTTTATCGGATATTTTTGACGGCGTTTTAGCGCGAAAATTTAATGTTGTTACCGATAATCTTCGGCTTTGGGATAGTCGTGCCGATGTTATATTTTGGGTATGCACCGCGATTGCTTTGCATATTTTATATCCTACGCTTTGGCATATTTCGTGGGTTATGATTATTGTCTTGGGTATTATGGAAACTATCCCACGCATAATTAGCCATATAAGATTCAAGCGCGAGGCATCAACCCACCATATTTTATCAAAAATTTTCACTTTATTTCTTTGGGCAACAATTAGCTTGGCTTTTTTAAATGGTGAATTGGGGAATCTGTACTGGCTAACATTATTGATTGGCATTATTTCGCAATTAGAAGCGATTGCAATAATGCTTATTATCCCTAAATGGGCGGTTGACGTGAAAAGTATAAAGTCGGCATGGAAAATGCGAACTGATTTCATTTTAGGCAACAAATATCCTTGATTTCCCCACCCAAACTTTGCATAGAGGGCATGGAATTTAACAAAACCGCGAAACGGGGAAAATTATGCCTGAATTACGTTCGAAAACTTCAACATTTGGAAGAAATATGGCGGGTGCGCGCGCTTTGTGGCGTGCAACTGGCATGAAGGATGGCGATTTTCAAAAACCGATTATTGCGGTCGTAAATAGTTTTACCCAATTCGTCCCTGGCCATATGCATCTTAAAGACATTGGGCAATTGGTGGCGCGCGAAATTGAAAAAGCGGGCGGCGTTGCCAAAGAATTTAACACAATTGCAATTGATGATGGTATCGCAATGGGGCATGGCGGTATGCTCTATTCTTTGCCATCGCGCGAATTAATCGCAGATTCAGTTGAATATATGGTCAATGGCCATTGCGCCGATGCGATGGTTTGTATTTCCAATTGCGATAAAATCACCCCCGGAATGTTAATGGCGGCAATGCGCCTAAATATACCCGCGATTTTTGTATCTGGTGGCCCAATGGAAGCGGGCAAGGCAATAATTGACGGAAAAACCCATTCGCTTGATTTGGTCGATGCAATGGTTCAAGCAGGTGATGATAATATTTCGGATGCGCAAGTAGAGGCGGTTGAAGCTGCGGCCTGCCCAACCTGCGGCTCATGCTCTGGCATGTTTACCGCCAATTCAATGAATTGTTTGACCGAGGCGATGGGATTATCACTCCCAGGTAATGGAACAGTGGTCGCAACCCACACATTCCGTGAAAGCCTTTTCAAAGAGGCGGGCACACGTATCGTTGATTTATGCCGCCAATATTATGAAAATAATGATGACAGCATTTTGCCACGTAATTTGGGTTCAAAAGCTGCGTTTGAAAATGCAATGGCACTTGATGTGGCAATGGGCGGTTCAACCAATACGGTTCTTCACATTCTTGCCATCGCCAAAGAAGGCGGCATTGATTTCACAATGGCAGATATTGATAGGATTTCGCGCGGCGTGCCATGTATCTGCAAAGTTGCACCTGCGGTTTCCGATGTTCATATCGAAGATGTTCACAAAGCAGGCGGGATTTACGGTATTTTGGGCGAATTGGCGCGCGGCGGCCTTTTGAACACTGATGTTCCAACCGTCCACTCAAAAACTTTGGGTGAGGCTTTGGCAAAATGGGATATTATGGTTTCCAATAGTGCCGAAATTGATAAATTTTACCGCGCAGCGCCAGCAGGCGTTCGTTCTGGTACTGCATTTTCGCAATCGACGGTTTGGAACGAAACCGATAAAGATAGAACCAATGGCGTAATTCGCACAACCGCACAGGCATTCACCAAAGATGGCGGCCTTGCGGTTTTGACTGGGAACTTGGCCGAAAATGGCTGTATCGTAAAAACTGCGGGCGTTGATGAAAGCATTTGGATTTTCGAAGGCCGCGCCAAAGTTTACGAATCCCAAGATGATGCCGTCGATGCAATCTTAAAAAATGTGGTTGGGGAAGGCGATATAGTGGTCATTCGCTATGAAGGCCCAAAAGGTGGCCCTGGAATGCAGGAAATGCTTTACCCAACAAGCTATTTGAAATCACGTGGTTTGGGTAAAAAATGCGCCCTTATAACTGATGGTCGCTTCTCTGGCGGTACATCTGGCCTTTCAATCGGTCACGCATCGCCAGAAGCGGCAGCAGGCGGGGCAATTGCATTGGTTGAAGATAATGATTTAATCAAAATCAATATTCCAGAACGTTCAATCACTTTGGCAATTTCCGATGAAGAAATGGCAAAACGCCGCAATGCACAAGAGGCGCGTGGCAAAGATGCCTATACACCGAAAAATCGTAATCGCGTGGTTTCAACTGCTCTAAAAATCTATGCAGCAACAACGACTTCTGCGGATACAGGGGCGGTAAGGGACTTAAGCCAATTGAACAAATAGTTTTTTTGAAATAATAAATCATAAATATTTTTTGATTTGTTATTCCAAAGAGGCTTTCCTATGACCAAACCAAAACGCACAATCATAAATAGCCTATTATTTGTAACAACTTGCCTTGCTCCAATGGTATTTTTTCCAATGAATGCGAATGCGCAATTTGTAAAAGCTGCGGATAGGGCAAGTGCAATGAAGCAGCATCCGCAAGTTGTTGAAGAATTTGGCGGCGCTATTGAGGGGCCGCTTGGTGTATATGTTTCGACAATTGGTGAAAAAACCGCAAAAGTTGCCAATTTAGGTGGTCAGTGTAAATTCACGGTTCTTAATTCTGATGTTGTAAATGCTTTTGCGGTTCCTGGTTGCTATATTTATGTAACGCGCGGCCTATTAACTATAATGAATTCAGAAGATGAATTGGCGGCGGTTTTGGGGCATGAAATCGGCCATATTGAAGGAAAACATTCCCTTAAACGCCAACAAAAATCAACATGGGCAACTATTGGTGCAATTGCGGTTGGAATAGCTACTAAAAATCAAGACATAATGAATACAGCCGGCCAATTGGCACAGGTTTACACCCTAAGTTATTCACGCGAACAAGAACACCAATCAGATGATTTTGGTGTGAAACATCTTCAGGCTAATAAATATAATCTTTTTGCGGCATCAGATGTTATGGCAGCATTAGGTGCGCAAGAAACACTGGATGCAAGGGTAAGTAGTCGTGAAGCACGCCAAATCCCAACATGGGCGCGAAGTCACCCTGTTACTTCTGAACGTGTTGCACGTACAAGTGCGGCGGCAACGAAAGCAGGTGCGACGCGAACTTCACCACCAAAAATTATAACACCTTTTTTCAACGTGATTAATGGTTTGCGCGTTGGCGATGATCCTGAACAGGGTATTATAAATGGCCGTGTATTCGCGCATCCAACAATGAAAATAACTTTCGAAGCACCATCAGGTTTTTCACTTACAAATTCACCACAAGCGGTGCAAATTCAAAGTTCAAGTGGCATAAGTGCGCAATTCACTGGTGGCGGCGCACTAAATAATGAAAGCCTTGAAAATTATGCAAAAAGAGTCATTAAGGCAACTATCGGGCAAGCAAATGCGCAAATTGGAACACCAAGAGCGTCAACAGTAAATAATTTACCTGCTGTTTCATTGCTTGCGCGCGCGCAAAGCCAAAGTGGAAAACTTGTTGATATTGGCGTTTTTGCGTATAATATCAATGGCAAAGCATTTAATTTCACAATAATAGGGCCGGCTGGTGGCCTTGAGGCATCATATCCAATGACGCAATCGATGCGTATTTTAAGTGATGCAGAAGCCGCCAAAGTACGCGGGCGTAAAATTGAAATTGTTAGTGTTTCAAAAAATGATACTGTTGAAAGCCTTGCCGCACGCATGGCATATTCAGATTATCAGGTTGAAAGGTTCAAAATGATAAACGCCATTACAAGTGATAGGGCTTTGGTTGTTGGCGAAAAGCTGAAAATTGTGACTTTCGATAATATTAAAAAATAAATATTTTTATCGTTTGACAATAAGGGTGTGTTATTGTAACAATACACCGTAATGGAGACGATGATGGTTGCACAAATAAATAAAAACGAAAATTATAAATCACTTCTTCTATTTGGTGGGCTTGCCTATCTTGGCGTTATAATAACTGGTGTTTATGCAGAAGGTGTTGTTCGCACAAGTTTGGTTGAACCGAATGATGCACTTTTGACAATGAAAAATATTGCCCAGAATATTGGGCTTATGCGCATTGCGGCAGTGAATGATATTTTTATTTTAGTCTTTGATTTAATTGCTGCGCTTTGCCTTTTTGCAATTTTAAAGCCTGTGAATCTTAATCTTTCGCTTTTAACTTTTGCATTTAGGATTATTGCGATTGGCGTGCTTAGTATTGCCGCCATTTTTGCTTATGTGCCTGTATTATTGTTAAATAAGGCACAATATTTGAATGTTTTTGACGCTAATCAATTGGCGGCTTTGGGGCTTTTATCAATTAAAATCCATAATCTATCTTATCATGTAAGCTTGATATTATTTGCGATAAATAATGTGATGCTTGGGGTTTTGATGTTTAGATCTGCCCATTTTGCAAAATTAATTGCCGCTACAACTATATTGTTTGGAATAAGCTATTTCACCAATAGTTTTAGTTGGTTTGTAGCACCAGAATTTCAAAGCCAAATCTCTGGAATTGCGTTAAAAACTTCATTCTTCTGCGAATTAGCGCTTAGCTTGTGGATGATTTATAAGGGGGTTATTTTAAAAAAAATATAAACTAATATTCCATATTATTTATTTCATTTCTTTATTCAGCGGCAACTTTTGTACCCAAGCGCGCTATTAAATTTGAAGGTAAATTTTTCAATTTTAAAGCGTGTTTTTCGACTAAATGCCATGAAATCACTGCCCAAATTGTTATAAAGATAAGTGACAAAGCAAGATGTAAAGGCCATTTTTGCTCAACAAAACCAAAACTTGCAATTGCTTGTTGTATTGGAAAACCGAACAGAAATATACCGTATGAATAATCACCAGTTTTCAAGAATTTCCAAACTTTCGGGGTTTTAAGCCCCAAATAGGCGGTTAAATAGGCCGCAGGCAGTGGGATTAATGTGGTTCCCACATTACTTTGCATCAATAAAATAAAGGCCAAGCCCGAAATTATTGCCAAATTAGCATTATAAGGAATTATAGCGCGCAATTTGAAAAGACATACACCAAACAAAAAGCAAATCACCAATTCTTGCCCCATTACACAGCTTTCCATAAGGCTGATGTGATTTTGGATAACAAAAATTGGACCATATAGATTGATTATAATAACCGCTATAAGCATTAAAACTGAACCAGATTTGCTTTTAATCGCAGCCAAAACAAAAGCAAAAAGTGTTAGTGAAATATAACAATCTAATTCAAACGGAACTGTCCATAATTGCCCATTAACAACATTTGGATGTGGGTTATTTACAAAAACACCTGGCAATTCATAATTAATAATACCAAGGCAATTTTGAAAATATTTGTAAAATTGGGGCGATGAAAAATATTCAACTAATGGCAATTGCGTTAGCAATACGCCCAATAAAAGCGCGGATAATACAATTTCAAAAATCAATGCGGGGAAAATCCGAATTGCCCTGAGCCATAAAAATTGACCTAGGTTTGTGGTTCTTTCAAGGCTTCCTGCTACTAAAAATCCGCTTAAAGCAAAAAACATAGGCAGTATAGCACCAAAAATCGGACGGGTTATGGGATCAGAAATTGCATTGACTTGGGCATTAATCCCAAAACAAGTAATAATTTCATGCCAAAAAACCACTGATAAAGCTAGGAAAATGCGCAAATAGTCAAACCCAGTTGGTCGATAATTTGATGCTTCTAGTTTGCTTTCAAATGTTGGCATTTTTAATTCCTATAAAATATTTAACAACAACACCTTAGAATTTAGTAAAAATGCCAAATGATTTTGAATTTTTTTTAAATCCATTTAAAAGGCAATGATGCGCGCGCAAATTGATAAAATTGTGAAATATTTTACGGAAATGGAAACCACATCGCAAAAGGCGGTCTGGATTGCCTTTGCGCTTTTTACAATTGCGGGTTTGGTTTTAGCGTTCGGAATGTTGTTTTTGAAATTTGATCAAGGCGAATTGGCAAATTTTTTAAGAACGCTTTCTGGCAAACCTTGGGCGCCGATTGCGGTTGCCGCAATTTTCACGTTACTTGCTTTTTTGGGTGCGCCGCAATTTGTTTTAATCGCTGCAACGGTGGCAGTTTTTGGGGCATCAGAAGGCGTTATTCTGTCATGGGTCGCTACAATGGTTTCGGCAATTATTGGCTATATAATGGGGCGCATTGGCGGGGCAAAAGTTTTAAAGCAATTCTTGGGTGGCCGTGGAACGCGGCTTATGAATTTTATTGGCAATAATGGCTTTTTGACCAGTTTGATAGTGCGCCAAGTGCCAACTGGGCCTTTTATTTTGGTGAATTTAGCGTTGGGCGCTTCAAATGTTCGGGCATCATGGTTTATTGCGGGAACGGGCCTTGGGATTATGCCGAAAATATTACTTGTCGCCTTTGGTGCGCACGGCATTGGACAGGTTTTAAAGGGGGAGAACCAAAATGCAATTTGGTTCTTCGTTTTAGCGGCTGCAATTTGGGCGCTAATTGTATTTGTTGTTCGCCCATTGCTTATAAAAAAGCAAAATAGTGACGCCGTGAAATTTGGTGAATAGGTTTATTTAACCGTGTATTCAACTTTATTCGCCCTTTGAAACAATAAAATTTCAAAAAATAACAAAATTTAAAACAAAAATGCGCTTCAATGGTTTTAATAGGGGTTGAAAGAAATTTGTTTTCATTGCATAGTCAATGCTTAGACAAAATTTGCAAATCAGTGCATTTGTTTAAGCCCACAACTTTAAAAAGAGGAATTGAAAAGTGATAAACCAAGTTCGAATTTTCGACACAACAATGCGCGACGGTGAACAATCCCCGGGTGCATCGATGACACTCGAAGAAAAATTGGAACTTGCCAAACTCCTCGAAGATATGAAAGTGGATATTATTGAGGCGGGCTTTCCAATTGCCTCCCAAGGCGATTTTGAGGCGGTACGCGCTATATCCCAAATCATCAAAGATAGCACGATTTGCGGTCTTTCACGCGCTGGCGCAAAAGATATTGAACGCTGTGCAGAGGCGGTAAAACCCGCCGTGCGCCCACGTATCCATACATTTATTTCAACTTCACCGCTTCATATGAAGCATAAATTGAATATGGAACCCGAACAGGTTTTGGAAAAAATCCATGATAGTGTAACGCTTGCCCGTAATTTGGTTGGCGATGTTGAATGGTCTGCCGAAGATGCAACCCGTACCGAACGTGATTTTTTACGTCGCGCGGTTGAAATTGCAATCAAAGCAGGGGCAACAACAATCAATGTTCCTGATACTGTTGGCTATTCTTTCCCTGATGAATATGGCGCAATTTTCAAAGACTTAATTGAAAATGTTCCGGGTGCAGATGAAGTTATATTCTCTGCGCATTGCCATAATGATTTGGGTCTTGCGGTTGCAAACTCGCTTTCTGCGGTTTTGAATGGTGCGCGTCAAATTGAATGCGCCATTAATGGTCTTGGCGAACGGGCGGGTAATGCGGCGCTTGAAGAAATTGTAATGGCACTTCGGGTGCGTGAAAATGCATTGCCGTTTAAAACCAATATTGAAACCACGCGCCTAACGCAGGCGTCAAAAATGGTTTCACGTATTACTGGTTTCCCTGTACAATTTAACAAGGCGATTGTTGGTAAAAATGCCTTTGCACATGAATCTGGTATTCACCAAGATGGAATGCTTAAAAATGCCGAAACCTATGAGATTATGCGCCCTGAAACTGTCGGGCAGGGGGCAACAAATCTTGTAATGGGTAAACATTCTGGGCGTCATGCATTTAAAGATAAATTGTCGGCTCTTGGCTATGAATTGGCTGATAATGCATTTTTGGATGCATTCCAAAAATTCAAAGATTTGGCAGATCGCAAAAAATTCGTTTATGATGATGATATTGTCGCCCTTGTTGACGATGCCGCAAGCCACATTTCGGAAAATATCAAAGTTGCCCGCCTTCGCGTAGTTGCAGGGACAGATGGCCCACAAACTGCGGAGCTTGATTTGATAATTAATGGCGAAAATAAATGGACAACCCAACGCGGAAATGGCCCTGTTGATGCTGTCTTTAACGCCATACAGGCGCTTGTTCCGCATGATGCCGTACTTGATTTATATCAAGTGCATGCTGTCACCGAAGGAACGGATGCACAGGCCGAGGTTTCGGTTCGCCTTGCCGATGGTGATTATATGTCATCGGGGCGCGCCGCCGATGCTGATACATTGGTTGCATCTGCCAAAGCCTATGTCAGCGCGCTTAACCGCCTATTGGGTAAGCAGCTTCGTCACGAAAATGGTGAAAAGAAAGCAAGTTAATAAAAATGGCGCGATGAAAGTCGCGCCATTTAAATAGATAAAATTTTATCTATTTTCTCAATCACAAAATAAAGCCTTGATGTTACAAGGCTTTATGCAAATTGCTTTGTTTAATTCATATAGCCATTTAGGCAATAAGTTTGGTGTTGCGAAAAATTCGCAAAGCCCTAAAACAAATGCGCCCGAAAAAAATAATGAAAACAAAAAACTAGAGGGTATGGATAGAGCCAAAGAAGCATTGGCAAGCCTGAAATCAAGCCCTAGAAAAATTAATGAAGCCAAGAAAGCCCATGCACTTGCAAGGCTTCAGGAATTAAAAAAGCAAGTTGAGCTTTTGAAAAAAATGCTTAATGGCGACCCCAAAGCCCTTGCCAAAGCATTATCTGTTATCGCGCGCGAATTAAAGGCGATAGTTAAAGAATATGGTGATGCGATTAAGGGAAGTGTGAATATTGATACTTCGGTAAATCAAAATACGCCGGCCGAAGCAAGCCAAAATTCTGAAACCAATCCTGCACAAGGTGAAGACGTTGTAGGCGAAGAAATTAATAAAGAAGCACAGGTTTCAGAAAATAATGACGATGGCATAAAAGAAGCAACTTCAAAATCTGATACGCAAAAAGAAGAAATCCCCAAAGAAGAAACCAAAACCAAAGATAATGAAGCTATAAATAATTATGCCAAAGGGCTTTTGAACAATGAGCATGGCGAATTTATGAAATCAGTTCGCAAAATCATTGATGAATTAAAACATTATATGACACTTGCCAAAGCCAAAATTAAAACCCAGGCCAATGATAAAGAGGGCGAAGATTTAATCAAAGATAATGAAGATGCACTAAAAGATTTGCTAAATGAATTTCAACATTTGCAACAAGATATAGATGCATCTTCAAACAATATGGGAAATGTGGTTAGTTTGGTGGCTTAATCCTTAATGAAATAAGTAATAGTCGTTACAACTCTGACCTTTTTATCAATTTGCTTATCACCACTTTCATTTGGTATTTCGATTGCAGGGTTTACTTCAATAATACCTTGATTGGCATCTTGGATTTTGCCGACTTTAGAACCTGATTCAGTTGCAAATTTTAGTGCGGCATCTTTTGCGCGTTGGGTGGCTTCGGTCAATAATTGCGGTTTTAAGTCATTAAGTTTGGTGAACATAAAACTTGGGCCGCCATTATATGCATCAGATGAAAAAATAATGCCTTGTGAAAGTAATTCGGAAATTCCCTTGGCGGCGTTCGAGATTTTTTCAACATCGTTCGAGCGAACCATAATATCTTCGGTCAAAACATAACGTGTGTTGGCGTTGATTTCGCCATTATAATCATTGACCATTTTATCTTGCACTTGAACATTTTGAACTTGATATTCGGTTGGTGCAAATTTTTGCGCTCCAAGATAGGTTTTGACCGAATTTTCATTGGCAATTAATTTGGTGCGCGCTTCTTCAAGGGTTGCACCAGTTGCGGTAAAGCGAATTGGCCAGAAACCCAAATCTGCCTTAACTTCACGCTCCGCAAGGCCCTTAACCGTAATAGTTCGAAAACCAAGGCGAGATTTCACAAGCGCATTGCCCGCAAAAAAGCCCGATAAAGCAATACCAATCGCCAAAACTGTCGCTGGTAATAAAGATGATTTCTGTTGCATAATAACCCCCTTAGGATTTTCTGCTTTTAGGGTGTGATTATGTTAAATCTTGGGCATGTTTTGCCACAATCCTTGCCTTAATTTATTATTTTCAATAGACGATAATTATGTGGCTTTTTTTATCCTTTATCGCATCAATCCTTCAAACATTTCGCAATAGTTTTCAGCGTTCCCTTATGGCAAGTGCGGGAACTTGGGCGGCAACATGGGTAAGGTTTGCTTTTGGTGTTCCTATAAGCCTTGCAGTGATGTTGGTGTTGATGTTTATAATGCGCCACCCATTATATAATTTAAGCTTTGACTTTGTGATAATCGCTTCAATTGGTGCGCTGGCACAGGTTTTGGCAACTGCGGCACTTATGAAAGCTATGCAGGCATCAAGTTTTGCGTTGGGCGCAACTTTGCAACATTCATCATTATTGATAACGGCGCTTTTTGGCGTGGTATTTTTGGGGGATAATCTGCAATCCTTGCAATGGTTTGGATTTGTATTGGCAAGTTTTGGGATGATATTGGCAAGCTGGCCCAAGGGGCAGGTTGAGCGCGCAAATCTTAAAAAGACAATTATTGGCGGATTATGGGGGCTGCTTTGTGGTTGCTTTTTCGCGATTTCAGCAAATGCATTTCGTCGTTCAGTTTTGATAATTGAGCCAAGTCCAACAATTTTCGCAAGTTGTTTTACTGTCTTGTTCGTTCAAGCCATTCAAGGGCTTGGGGTTGGAATTTATCTTAAATTATTTGAACCAAAGAATTTTCAAAAAGCTCTATCATCATGGAAAGAAAGTCTTGCCGCAGGCATAGCAGGGGCGGGGTCATCAATAATTTGGTTTTTAGCTTTGGCGCTTGTGCCGGCGGCTTTACCCCGCGCAATAAATCTTTTGGTAGAAGCGCCAGGTTCAATAATTATTGGCGCAGTAAAATTTAAAGAACATTTATCAAAACGCAAAATATTTGGAATTTTACTAATAACGGGCGGCGTTATTCTTTGCCTTTTCCCTATGTTTTCTATGCAATTTCATTGATTAATTGCTCAGGTCGTGTTGCGCGGTTTTGCAATATATTTTCAATTGTTTCAACTAAAGTGCGAACATCAAATGGTTTGCTTACGATTGCATCGGCGCCATTAATAAGGGTTTTTCGCAATTCTTCATCAACATTGCCCGACATTGCGATAATTCCAACCAATGGTATCGCCTTGCGAATAGCGGGTATTGCCTTGCTTGGTTCAATTCCCGGCATATTTAAATCGCTTAGGATTATGTCCAAATCGAATAAATCAATTTTATCGAGTGCCTCACTCATAGTTTCTGCAAGGGTTATGCGATAGCCGATTTCAGATAGGATATTATGGCATATTTTGCGAATTGATTGTGAATCATCAACCACCAAAATATGCGGTAATCTTTCATTAGTTTCAATTCGAAATTCTACTTCTTCAATTAATGGCTTTAGGCGATCAATTGTAAAAGGTTTGGATAATAAAAATGAAGCGCCATTGGCTTTTGCTTTTTGTAATACGGAATCAGAGCGGTTAATCTGATCGCTTGCACTCATGGCGACAATGGATGATGTTGGGGTTAATTCACGCACTTTGCTTATAGATTCCCCAGATGGTGCATCAGGCAAAACTAAATCAGCAAGAACAAGGTCGAATTTATTATTCTCAAGAAATCCAATTGCATCGTTTAAATCATATGCGATGACATATTGCCAACCACATTGCCCAAGCATAAGGGAAATTACCTTTGCCTGCACATGGCTATCTTCGATAATCAGGCATTTATAGCCGTTTTCCTGCATCAAATTCACCATGAATTAAGTGGTTAAAGATAAGCATTTTATAGCAAAATCATTAACATTATATGGAAAACTTCCCTCGTTTTTAATAAAATTAGTTTTTATTTTCAACCTGCGCGAGCTTTAAATAATATTGCGCCATTTTGTTCGCATATTCAAAACCTTTGCGTGCATAAACCGCCTCTGTCTTCCCATTATCATTCGGGCACGGTTTTTCGCCGCCGCCAAATGCTTCAAAACCTTGATTAAAAGAAATTGTAAGTGGTTCACTTATGAATGTTGCACTGGGCGCTTCAAGGTCAAGCAAGGCATTCATTTTTGACCGATATGTTTGGTCGCCCGCGCCAGTACATGAAACCCTTAATGCGTGTAATGTTCCCAATAATTTTGATAATTCCATTAAATCAAGCTTTTTTGCGGGGTCGATTTCGCGTTTCCTATGGATTGTTTGGTCAATAATATTTTGGTCATCAAGCTCATTTTGTGATGCCCAATCGCCCCAATCATCAGAAATACCCAAATCGCCAAGTTTTGGTTTTTTTGATTTTGTTATTTTTATTTCTGTTTCATTTGCAATTTGTGCCTGAAATTCTTCATTGTCAGGGGCAGGCATCCAATCAGTTTGTGATTGAACTTGATTTTCTTGAAGTCTTGGCTTTTGATTAATAGGCTCTGGCGGAGGTTCAACGCTTAAAGATGGGTCAAGTGCCGGCATATCAGGGTTTTGTTGGCTGTCTTGGGTTGGTTGCGAAAGCCCCAAAATACCTAAGGCGCCGATTAAAATAGCAATAGATTTTATTTTTTTGCTTTTCATAATCAATCAAACCACTTATTAAAGAAAAAAAACAAATATCCTGCTTTGCATATTTTGCAAATTGGGAATGGGCGGGGCGCAATTGCAAAATAGTGATAAAATACCTTTCGAAACTTGGCTTTTATTAATTCTAGTAGGTGGTGCATATTTAACAAGTCGGTATGATTTTCAACTTTCAACACTTACAATCCCACAATTACAGCAATCATTGCACCTTGATGATGCGCAAATTCAACGTATTACTTCGTTCGTTAAACTTGGTGCTTTGCCTGCAATTCTAATTACATTTTTTGCCGATAAATTTGGTCGTAAACCAATATTTTTGATGTCTGTTGTTGGTTTCTCGGCCGCGGCAATTTATGTTGCACGTGCAAATTCGGGGCAAATGCTTTTGATTGGCTTGTTTTTGACACGCCTTTTCACAATGATTGGTGAATTATTGGCGGTGGTTTTAATTGCTGAAGCTGCACCGCCTAATAAACGTGGCCTTTTACTTGGCCTTTTGGCGGTTTTTGGAACAATGGGCGATGCAATCGCCATTCTTGGTTATGGTTTTGTTGGCGAAGATATAAATTCATGGCGCAAAATGTATCTCTTTGGTGCATTACCAATAATCTTGGCAATAATATGGAAATTTGCACTTAAAGAAAGCAAGGCATTCGAAAACACAAAGTCAAATAATGCAGGTCATTTACATCCACTTGATGCGATAAAACGCCACAAAAAACCATTCATTATCCTAAGTGCGTGCTTGTTTTTATATTGGGTGCCAATGTCGCCAGCATTGTCGCTTATTTCCCAGTATTTGCAAAATGATATGGGTTGGCACCCTGCGGGTATAACTAAATTATCAGTATTTGCAGGGATTGTTGGCATGTTTGGTACAATCTATGGCGGAAGATTGTGTGATATTTGGGGGCGCAAAATTATCGGTTATGGATCAATAATTCTAAGTGGAATTGGTTTGGTTCTGGCCTATAATCTAAGTAATTTTATTATGGTTGCCGCAGCATACGGAAGCGGCCTCTTGGGCTATTTTGCCTTTATGGCTTCAAGCCGCGCCCTTGTAACTGAGAGTGTTGACACTGAAGCACGCGCCACCGCCATCGCGGGGACAGAGATTTTCTCAAGCCTTGCAGCTTTTGTTGGTATGCAAATTGTCGGTGAATTTGCTGCAAACTTTATCAAAACAAATCAAGCGCTTATTTATTTATCCCCACTTTTAATATTAAGTGTAATCGCGCTTGCAATGGCAAAAGAAACCAATGGAACAAAAATTGATGATTTAGTTGCCTAAATTAAAACGCGTGGATTAAGAATATTATTTGGATCAAAGGCTTTTTTGATTGTGCGCATTAATTTCAAATGCGCAAATGGTTCACGCGCAATAAATTCATCGCGCCGTCCAATTCCAATACCATGTTCAGCACTTATAGAGCCGCCAAGCGAAACCACCAAATCATGGATTGATTTATTAATTGCAGGAATAAAATCTTGGAAAACCCAATCTTGCATATCAATTGGCCTTGCAACATCATAATGAATATTACCGTCTGAAATATGGCCAAAGGCGGCAATGCGGGCATTTGGAACAATTGATTGCGCGCATTTTTCACCCATTTCAAGGAATTGTGGGATTTTTGAAATTGGCACACTTATATCATGTTTTGCGGCGCGCCCTTCGGGCTTTTGTGCCGCACTCATACCCTCACGAAGCGCCCAAAATTCATGCATTTGGGCTTCATTGATTGAAATTACGGCATCTTTGATAAAGCCGATTTCCATCAATCTAGCCAATATATTTTCAATTAATTCAGATGGTTCAAAAGAATTAGACGTAAATTCCAAAAGCGCCAAATATGGATAGATTTTATCCAATGGATTACGAACATTTGACAGGTTTTTAAGCCCAAATTGCAACGCATTGGCATTCATCATTTCAAATGCGCTTAAAAATTCACATTCACTTTCAATGCGTTGCAATATTTCAATCAAATCACGCGCATCGTCTGCGCCAATCATTGCTATGCGTGAATATTTTGGTTTTGGGAAAAGTTTTAAAACTGCCTTGGTTATAATTCCCAATGTTCCTTCGGCGCCAATAAAATATTGCTTTAAATCATAGCCCGTATTGTCTTTGCGGAGGGGTGATAATTCACTATAAATTTCACCATTTGGCAAGACCACTTCAAGACCCATTATTAAATGGCGCATCATGCCATATTTGCGAACATGAACCCCACCTGCATTGGTTGATATAAGGCCGCCAATTGTTGCGGAGCCTTGGGAAGCAAGTGAAAGTGGGAAAAGCCTTTCCAGATAATATGCATGATTTTGCACATTTTCTAAAATTGCACCTGCTTCGACAATCATACAATCATCATTTGGTCGGGTTTCAATGATTTTATTCATATTTTTCAATGAAACCAAAACTTCATTTTGCGGAATCTGACCACCAACAAGGCCAGTATTCCCACCTTGCGTACATAATTTTATATCATGTAAATTTGCCGCTTTTACGATGTTTTGAACATCTTGTGTGCTATGTGGCAAAAGCATTAAATTGCATTTGCCCAAATATTTGTCGCGCCATTCTTTAAGGTGAGGGGCGATAATATCTTTATCATCAATAATTTGGTTTGGTGCTAAAAATGCGCCAAAAATCTCTTTTAATTGTGGCATTTATTTCCAAACTTGAATTAGATTATCAACGCTTTTTCTTTCCCGTTCAATTGGGTTTTTATTGGTTTTTCCAATATAGAAAAAGCCAGCAATACGTTCATTGGCATAAAGTTTTAAAAGCGACTTTATATCATCATCAAACATCGGCCATTCAGATAACCATGTTGCAATATAACCGAATGCATTAGCCGCAAGTGTGATATTAAAACCAAGCCCGCCACATGCCAATTCTTGTTCCCAAACTGGAACTTTGGGGTGGTGAATGTTTGGACTTGAAATCATAATCACGACAGAATGGGCGCGCAAAAAACGCCTTTTTTCCATTTCATAATGGTTTTCATCCATATTATGCGTTTTGGCTTTTAGAATATCAGCCATTTTAGCGCCCAATTCTTGGCGCGCTTCATCTTGTAAAATAATAAAACGCCAAGGGGCAATTTTGCCATGATCAGGGACGCGATTTGCAAGTGCCAAAATATCATGCAACTCATCAAAATTTGGGCCATGTGTTGAATCAAAATCAAGGATTTTTACCGAACGCCTAGTACGCAAAACCTCCTTAAGGGCTTCATTAGCGCTTGGAATTGGAAGAATATCATTTTCAATTGGAAGTTTAATTGCCATTTTTCGCCCATAAATTTAATTTTATTTAGCACCATAAATTGTTTTTGCCGATAAAAGTTTGCATTAAACCAAAAGAAAAATATTCTATTTTAGGCTAAATAATCAAAATCCTACTCTGTTTATAAAAAAAATGAATATTGTAAAATAAATATGCATTTTTATTAAGTATCACACTTTAAATATAAAAATCCGAACCCATATAGATTTGACAATGAAAGCTATGTCATGAGTGTTGCAATTAACGAAGCCGCAAATAGGCCAAATAAAATTATTTTCTCCAAAACCAATGGCGGTATTTGGTCAAAATTACGTATCGAAGCGGCAACCGCAGCGGGCATGGAACCAACTTTGGCAAGCTTTCTTCATGCAACTATCCTAAATCATGAAAGCATTGATAAGGCTTTAGCCTATCATTTGGCGCAAAAATTGGGTTCGCAAGACTTAAATGCAATGCAATTGCGTGACGTTTGCCTTTCAATCTATGAAGCAAATCCACATCTAGTGGAAACTGCTTTGCGTGACATCGAAGTTGTACGTGAACGCGATCCTGCATGCCTGTCATATTTGCAACCATTCCTTTATTATAAGGGGTTTGCGGCGCTTCAATCTTATCGTGTTGCGCATCAATTATGGCTTGATGGGCGTGACTATATGGCTTTACATTTACAAAGCCTAATGTCTGAATTATTCCAAGTTGATATTCACCCTGCGGCAAAAATTGGCAAAGGCGTATTTATCGACCATGCAACCGGCATAGTAATCGGCGAAACTGCGGTGGTTGGCGATAATGTATCAATGCTACATGATGTAACCTTGGGCGGCACTGGTAAAGTTGGCGGTGATAGACATCCGAAAATTGGCAATGGCGTTTTAATTGGCGCTGGCGCTAAAGTTCTTGGCAATATTAAAGTCGGTGAAAATGCACGTATTGCGGCGGGTTCATTGGTATTAAAAGAAGTTCGCTCTGGCTGCACGGTTGCCGGCATTCCTGCCAAAACTATTGGTTGTGTACAAAAAGATTGCTGCGCTGAAACTATGGATCAAGTTTTTGATACTGAAGTGGCGACGTTTGATCCGGGACTGTAAATATTCGACTTGCCGCCCTTGCTTCGCTCGCTTAGCAAGTCGGGTTTAGGCGGACAATAAAAATCAAAAAGCGTGGTTTTTGATTTTTATTGGCATTTTTTATTGAAAATTTGCGATAGCAAATTTTAGCTCTTCAGCTTATCGCAAAAGTCTTCAACTTTTGCGGCATCATCGCGGTGACTTACTTTTGGCTTTAGTAATTTTTTCTTTGAAATTTAGACTTTGGTGTCAATTCTTGCAAAGAATGTTGGTTTGCGTGTTGACAGGGCAAAAATTTGCCGATATTTGGCGCGTATGACTAACCAAATGACAATTAAGATTACCATTAAGAAAACTCGCAATGCGGGGTTTTTTGGTGTGTGCGCTTAGGTCTAAGGTGTTATCCCAAAAAAACCCCGCGGAAGCGGGGTTTTTTTATGCCCCATTTTCGCATAATCAGGAGAAAGTAGAAAATGAATAACCCACCAAATATCGGAATTGTTGGCGCAACTGGCCTTGTTGGCGAAATGATGCGCCAATTGCTTTTGGCGCGAAATTTCCCTTATAAAACCCTTCGTCTTTTTGCATCATCACGTTCTGCGGGAAATGTTATTAAATGCGGCAATGAAGATATTGTGGTGGAAGATGCCGCTGTCGCTGATTATAGCGGCCTTGATATTGTTTTCTTCTCGGCGGGTGGTTCAACATCGCGCGAACTTGCGCCAAAAGTTGCGGCATCTGGTGCGATTGTAATCGATAATTCATCGGCATGGCGCGATGATGTTGATGTTCCATTGGTGGTTTCAGAGGTTAATCCACATGCCCTTAAATCAATCCCCAAAGGTATTATTGCCAATCCAAATTGCACCACAATGGCGGCAATGCCTGTTTTAAAACCGCTTCATCAAGTTGCAGGCCTAAAACGCCTTGTGGTAAGTACTTATCAGGCGGTTTCGGGGGGCGGCGTTGCAGGTTGCAATGAATTGGAAACCCAAATTCACGCTACCCAAGAAAATTGCGGCGAACTTGCGCGTAATCCTGAAAATGTTTCATTCCCTGCACCGCAAAAATGGGCGGTTCCAATTGCATTTAACGTTGTGCCGCTAAATTATGTTTTGGCCGAAGATGGCTATACAGAAGAAGAAATCAAACTGCGCAATGAAAGCCGTAGAATTTTAGAAATCCCAGAGCTTCCAGTTTCTGGCACATGCGTTCGCGTTCCTGTTTTTACTGGTCATTCTCTTTCAATTAATGCCGAGTTTGAAAATGAGATTTCGGCACAAAAAGCATTGGAAATTCTATCAAAAGCCGAAGGCGTGGTCGTAACAAATGTTCCAAATCCATTGGAAGCAACTGGAAAAGACCCTGTTTTTGTTGGGCGTATTCGCAATGACCCAACTGTAAAACACGGCCTTGCTTTATTTTTAAGCAATGACAATCTTCGTAAAGGCGCGGCATTAAATGCGGTGCAAATTGCCGAAGTTTTATTCAGTGGGAAGTTTTAATATAGTCGGTTAATAATAATAGAAAACTCTACTAAAAGCCTCACCGCGTTGCCGATGGGGCTTTTAGTTATGGCCTATAGAATATTATTAAAATCTGTAAACATTCGATCAGTCTTCGGAGTATTCTCTCTACTTTTCTGCGTTTTGTCATTATATTGCTTTATATTTTCAAATAGTGTAGATGCATTTTCCAGAATTTTTTCAATTTCATCAGGCTCTGGTGCATCCTTTATCGAGCTATCTGAATTTGAGTGGCGATAATCATTTAGTTTTTCCAATTCCAAATTGAGCGGCCGCCAGATATTATCGGAAACTCCAACGTATCTAAGTTTTTTAATGGCTATATCTTCATTTAACCTTGTAACAACCCCTGCGAACAATGTCTGTTCAATCATGCTCTCGTAGACTTTATATAATTGAGTAAGGATGTTTTGAGTTCCTTCTGAGTATCTAGTAATGCTACTTTCATAGAGTTTTCTTATGGAGGAAAATTCCCCTTTTAGACCGTTAATTCTGCTTTCAATTTTCCCCGCCTGAGATAAAAAACCTCCTTTGTCGATCAAACCTGAAGCGCTCTTATTTGACATAATCTGAGTGATTTTCGGAGAGACATTGCAGTTTTGCAATTCGCGTACAAATCTTATGTCATGGGTAAATAGTATTACTTGTCTTATGGTCGACTCATGGGCAATCCGCTGCGCTACTAAGCCAGACTTTACTCTGTCCAAAGACGAAACAGGGTCGTCAAAAACAATGGCGTGTTGGTGGTTTTCTACTCTTATTCCTGTGAAGAAATTTGCCAAAGCAAGTGCTTTTTGTTCGCCTTCACTTAGAATTTTGGATGGGAGTTCTTTTTTCGTTTGATTTTCAAAATTTAACAAGGGTTCAAATGTTGCTGTTGCCTTAGAAACTTTTGAATTGAATTTTATGGGTAGGGATATTTTTAGGTGTTTTAGTTCTTCTGCAAAAATCATGCTTGCATTATCAGTGATGTATTTCCCTGCAAGTTCTTTGAATTTATTAGAAACTTTTGCAGAGCCAAAGCCTTTATTTATATTTGAAATAGCATTAATTTTTTTTATAGCTATTAGATACCTTACCAAAGTATCAATTTGCTTACCTAGTGCAATTTTCGCGCTTAGTTCGCCTATCTCCAAATCTCTTTCTCTAACTTCTTTTGCGGAAACATCGGCATCGTTTCCTACCATTCCTTCAAGTTTAGTTTTTGCGTTTTTGAATGCATCTAAAATGTCGAAATGGTTACATTTTTCATTGTCAAATTCGCTCTTGAATATCGCTCTTAAACAATTTCTTATTTTGACCAATTCATTCTGAATTAATCCTTTTGTTAAATCGAATCGTGCAAAATCGAAAAGGACTGGGGCATCAATAGAAGACTGAATCGAGTCTATGGCTTCCTTAATTTCATCTTTAATTCCTTTCAAAGTTTCAGAAGCTTTTGCATACTCGATAGATAGTTTATCACTTACGAAGGCATCAAATTTTTTCAAGCGTTCGGATGCAATTGGGTCTAGAACCTGTAAACATAATACGCAGTGCTTTTCGGAAACGTCAGTAGAAACGACAGGGAATTCTTCATCAAGATAAGCTTGGTTAGTAGAAAAATCACGCGCAGCATCCCACATAACTTTCCAAATTTCAGTGCCAATTCCGTTTAGAGTTTCATCACTAAATAATGACGCCGCACCGTTAGCGATTTTTTCTTTAAGTGCCTTCTGCATCTTTAGCTTATCTGTGATTTTATTATTGCTTTTTATATAAGAAATTAATTTTTCAAATTGGGATGTAAGTTTATCTAACCACTCAACCATTGAAACAACTTTGTCAGGTGAAAATGGCTCTTTATTTTTCTCCGCAATAAGAAAATTCAAATGGTCTTGATACTCTTCCTTTAATTCAAAAGTAGATCGAATTTTCCTTTCTGTTGTTTTGCTGTCTATTTTAGACAATAAAGTTTCAATGAAAGAATTTGTATCTCCTTGTAGATTTTGATAAAGTTGGCCTTTCTCAACTTCGATTTGCGATTTGCGTTTACTAGCAATCTCAGTTAATGCATCCATGTTCGAAACTAGCAAGTTTAAAACATTTAATTCGTGCGGCATAAAGCCAATTTTATTTGCATTATTTACGTAAATGTTAGCAACTTCATTGTCAAAAACTAGAATATTACGTAATTCGTGGTCAAAATTGCTTCTATTAAACCATTCAAAAATTTCTGTTGTGTTTCCGTCAATGCAAAGTTTAATGCTGGCTGATACAGGAGGGCTTTCTGATTTGTAACGATTTGGAATAATCGCAGGAGGTACCATTTGGCTTCGGCATAATGTTCTCAAAAGTCGTGCATATCCAGATTTTCCACTTCCATTACTTCCGTAGATTATGGTTAGCCCAGATTCAGCGAACTTAAGAAGGCTTTCTTCCGAGATTTTGTTCACGCCTTTAATGTTTGACAATTCAATGAGTGAAACGCGATTAGGGGGGCTGTTTGCTATTTCAAGGTTTAATGTCTTCGGATACTTTTTAATATTTTGGTCATTAGATTTATCAGTATTAGACAATTCATAATCAAGCAATTTGTCAAAAATATTTGTTAATTGCTCGTTGCTCAGGGTCTTACCTTGGGAAACCTCGAATAATATATCCTTTTGCCAGTCGGCAAGTTCTTGCTTTACCCAAGATTCTACTTCTTCTTTACTGCCCACGAATCACCTGTATAAAGTATAGTGCAAGTTTAACATAAAACTTGAATAATATAATGAATGAAAAAGATTAAATTGTCTAACTTCTCAATCTACACTTGCCAATGCCCACAAACCCAAGTTATTAAAGCCAATGGTCATTTTAAACGATACATCGCCCAAGGCAAATGTTCCTGAATTTTCTGTTTCGGAATTATCAAACGCCATTAAACGCTCTTTGGAGCAGGGGTTTTCGCATGTTCGGGTGCGCGCTGAATGTGGGCGTGTGACTGTTCCAAAATCGGGTCATATTTATCTTGATTTGAAGGATAAAGACGCAGTTATAAATGGCATAATTTGGGCGGGGGTTGCAAAAGGCCTTAAAATTAAACCCGAAGAAGGGCTTGAAGTTATTGCAACAGGAAAAATCACAACTTATGCAGGGCAATCGCGCTATCAAATAATTATTGAAAGCCTTGAACCCGCAGGTATGGGCGCAATTTTGTTACAGCTTGAGGAGCGTAAAAAACGCCTTGCTGCCGAAGGAATATTTGATCCCGCAAAGAAAAAGCCAATCCCATTTTTGCCAAAAACAATCGGTGTTATAACATCGCCAACTGGTGCAGTAATACGCGATATTTTACACCGCATTTCCGACAGATACCCAAGCCATATTTTATTATGGCGGGTATTGGTACAGGGTGATAAAGCTGCCGAACAAATTGTTCACGCAATTGAAGGCTTTAACGCAATCGAACCCAATGGCGAAGTGCCACGGCCCGATGTTTTAATCGTTGCCCGAGGCGGTGGTTCAATCGAAGATTTGTGGTGCTTTAATGAGGAAATTGTTGTGCGTGCTGCCGCAAATTCCAAAATACCGCTTATTTCGGCGGTGGGGCATGAAACCGATACAACATTGATTGATTACGCATCTGATTTGCGTGCGCCAACCCCAACGGGTGCGGCGGAAATGGCGGTTCCGGTTCGAACCGAATTAATCGCGCGGGTTGAAACTTTGGGTTCGCGTATAATTTCTTATAATATGCGCAAAATCGAAAGCGCAAAACTTTCGTTGAGGGCTATTATTGGCTCAATGCCAAAAGCGGAAAATCTATTTTCAAATTTGCGCCAACGCCTTGATTTATTGGAATTAAAATTTGTGCCATCAATGATTGGCAAATTGCAATTGTCAAAATCTGCCCTTGAAAAGGCAATCGCAAAATTTTCGCCCAATTTGCTATCAACAAATTTAATTGTCAAAAAACATAAATTAGCCGAATTTGATAATCGCCTTAAACTTTCAATTCGTAATTTGGCGCGTGCTGAAAATGAAAATATCAAAAACCAAAAACAAAAACTTGATAATGCATTTAAGCGCTTTATCCTTGCAGGGCAGGTTTTAAATCAAAAGCGCAATGATAAATTGGCATCTATCGGTCAATTATTAAATTCACTTGATTATCACCGCACATTAGAACGCGGCTTTGCAATTGTTCGTGATGAGAGTGGTAAAGTAATAAGCAGCAAAGAAACCGCAAAATCGCACAATATTTTATCAATTGGCTTCAAAGATGGTGAAATTAATGTGCAAAATAAGCCAATAAGGCCTGTTCAAGGTGACTTATTCTAAAAAACATGGTTATTATTCATCTAACTTTAAGAAAAAAGAACATAAAAATAACATTATTGTAATTTAACACCTAAATTACGTTTAATAGACTTGGTTTTAAATCGAAAATGATTGGTAAGGGGATTAATTCGATTATTTATAATAAGGGGCGATTTTTGTTCGCGCCTTTATTGTTGCTTGCGCCAATGTTTCTTTCGAGTTGCGAATGGGCAAATGCGGGCGATATTGCCGCGCGCGACGAAGCAGGTAAACATTCAATCGTAAATGTTCAATTTTGGGGAAATGCCCGCCAATCAGCAACAATTATCGGTAAAACCGAACCAAATTCAGAAATTGACGCAGGCGGCATTATAAGTAAAGCGGATGAAAACGGTTATTTCGTTTTTGGTTTTGACCGTGATGCCCCTGAAACCATGACTGTTACAGTCACTACGCCTGATAAACATTCCACATCACGTGTTTTTAAAGTTGCAAAGCGTGAATATAATGTTGCGGTTGTAAATGGCCTTCCGCCACAAACCGTCAACCCCCCGCCCGAAGCAATGGCAAAAATTCAGGCCGATAGTGCGATAAAACAAACCGCATTCAATTCCCAAGAAAAAGAATTAAAAGGCTTTATGGAAACCTTCCGTTGGCCCTTGGATAAGGTTTTGGTTACTTCAAATTGGGGCGCGCAAAGAAGCCTTAATGGCAATTTGCAACGCCCACATTATGGCGTTGATTTAGCGGGCGCACTTGGAACACCGATCTATGCCCCCGCAAGTGGGCGAATTGTACTTGCGCAAGCGGGCATGTTTTATGAAGGCGGCATGGTGGGTATTGACCACGGTCAAGGCCTTATTACAAACTACCTTCACATGAGCAAAATCGTGGTTCAACCAGGGCAGGTGGTTCATAAGGGCGATAAAATCGGCGAAATCGGCAAAGAGGGCAGGGCAACAGGCCCACATCTATGCTGGCGTATGCGCTGGCGCGGTCGCCAACTTGACCCAAGTGCACTGACCAAAGAAAAGCCGGACTTGGCAACAAATATTGATGCATTGGCATTGAAATAGTGTTGCATTAATTTGCAAATTGTGACCTATTCAAATTATGAATTTTAGTCATTTTTTTGTTAGAAAAAATATTCCAGTAATTTTATTATTTGGTGTGGTTTCAACTTTATCCGTTGCCGCATGCACAAGTATGGCAATGGGGTTTGAAGATGCAAAAACGCCGCCGCCTTTGACGCTTAAAGGCATTGCCAAACAATCGGCGGCAATTGTCGGCAAAACTGCACCAAATGCTGACATCGAAGTTGGTGATGTTAAATTCAAAGCTGATAATGATGGCGATTTTGTAATTGGTATCGACAGGGATGAAAAAAGCCCGCTTGTTATTAATATCACTTCTGGCAATCATAAACTTACAAAATCAATCGAAATTGCCCCCCGCAAATATGACGTTACCGAGGTTAAGGGTCTGCCGCCCGCAACAATTAACCCGCCACCAGAGGCGCAGGCAAAAATTGATGCCGAAAGATTAATCAAAAATGCGGCATGGGCATCAATGGATTATGACCAAAAAGGTTTTGCCGAAGATTGGCAATGGCCTTTGAAAAATATCCGCATAACTTCAAATTGGGGCGCAGTAAGAAGCCTTAATGGAACCCCTGGGCGTCCACATTATGGCATTGATTTGGGTGCTGCTAAAGGAACACCAATCTACGCCCCCGCATCAGGCAAAATCGTAATCGCCGAAAGTGATTTATATTATGAAGGCGGCCTTGTGGGAATTGACCACGGTCAAGGCTTCATTTCCTATACAATGCACATGAGCAAGGTGGATGTTAAAGCAGGGCAATTAATCAAAAAAGGCGATAAAGTTGGTGAAGTTGGCTCAACCGGTCGCTCAACTGGCCCACATTTACACTGGTCACTTCGCTGGCACGGCAAACAAGTTGACCCATCAAATATGGTAAAACCGCAATTGCCGCTTCAATAACCTAAAGTTTTTGTGTGAATTTATTTGCTTATCTCTTGAAATAGAGCATAGTAATCGCAACATATTATAAGCTATAGATTTATGGCCTTAAACGGGAGAGTTTGATGAAATTTTCGAGCAAAATTGTTGCATTTGGTGCGATTGGTGTCGCTTTAACCAGTCTTTCGGGCTGTGGCTATAATAGCATCCCAACAAAGGAAGAAGCGGCAAAAGCGCAATGGTCTGAGGTGCAAAATCAATATCAACGCCGTGCTGACCTTGTTCCTAACCTCGTTTCAACTGTTCAGGGCGCTGCAAAGCAGGAAAAAGATGTTCTTACTGCGGTTATCGAAGCGCGCGCTTCTGCAACCCAAGTTAAACTTGATGCAAATACAATTACCGACCCTGCAAAATTCAAAGAATTCCAAGATTCGCAAGATAAATTATCTGGCGCATTGGGCCGTCTTATGATGGTTTCGGAGCAATATCCGCAATTAAAATCTCTTGATTCATTCAATAAACTTCAAGACCAACTTGAAGGCACTGAAAATCGTATTGCGATTGCGCGCCGCGATTATAATGAATCGGTTCGGGTTTATAATACTGAATTAAAAACCTTCCCATCAGTTATTTGGGCAAGCACAATTCAATCAAGCTATAAGCCAATGCAAATGTTTACAGCAAGCGCGGGCGCGGACAAAGCACCGGCGGTGAAATTCTAATATGAATAATGTTCATAGTGCGGTAAGATTTAACCTTGCCGCGCTTCTTGCCCTTTTTGTGCTTTTGCTTGGCAATTTTGCGATTGCCGCGCCAACTTTCCCAAAACTAACGGGAAGGGTGGTCGATGAGGCGAATATTCTTTCACCACAAGCCAAAGCACAGCTTGAGGCGCTTTCTCAAGCAAATCAGCAAAAATCAACCGATCAATTGGTTGTTGTAACCCTAAATTCATTGCAAGGCTATGAAATAGAGGAATATGGCTATCAATTGGGCCGCACATGGGGGATTGGGCAGGAGAAAGCCGATAATGGTGTCTTGCTTATAATTGCCCCCAATGAACGTAAAGTTCGTATCGAAGTTGGCTATGGCCTTGAAGGTATTTTAACCGATGGCATAACCCATGATATTATCCGCGATAAAATTATCCCACAATTTAAAGCCGGTAATATGGAACAGGGCATTTTAGATGGCGCACAAGGCATTTCTGAAATCCTAAACCTTTCACCCGAAGAACAAGCGGCAAGGGTTAAAAAGGCCGATTTAAAACCTGTTTCAAACGCATCAGGTGAGGCAGCGCAGGCCATAATCTTCATCATATTTATTTTCATAATAATTATGATTCAGTCTTCAAGACGTTCACGTTTTTATCGCCGTAGCTCTGGCCTCGATATATTGCCAATTATTTTGCATGACTGGAACGATGATGATGATCATCGCGGCGGTGGCGGATTTGGTGGTTTTGGCGGCGGCGGCTTTGGCGGCGGTGGTGGATTTGGCGGCGGCGGCGGCGGTTTCGGCGGCGGCGGATCATCTGGAAGTTGGTAAAGGTGAATTGATAAAATGAAAATCGCCCTTAATTCTGAACAAAAAAGCGCAATTATAAATGCGATAAAACGCAATGAAGCCAAAACTTCGGGTGAAATCTATTGCGTAATTGCCCGCAAATCAGAAGATTATCGCTGGTTCGTTATGATATGGGCGATTGTTTTGGCGCTAATTGTGCCATTTACTTTTGCCATTTTGAACATTGATTTAGGTGAGAAATTCGCCAATCTTATGGGCAGTTGGGACAATTATGATAATGCTATTAATACACGCAATCTATTTATCGATTTAATTATCCAAGCACTTATTTTCCTTGTTTTTGGAATTTTGGTTCAATTTGAAAATTTCACCCTTGCCCTAACGCCCAAATTTATAAAACGCCAAGGGGTTCATAAATCTGCGCTTGATCAATTTATGGCGCATGGAATTCACCAAACCAAGGGTAAAACAGGTGTCTTAGTTTTTGTTTCCCTTGCCGAGCATATGATTGAAATTGTTGCCGATGGTGGCATTCATTCCAAAGTTAAGAAAACTATTTGGGGTGATGCAATCGCAAAAATGCTTTTAAAAACTAAACAAGGACAGCTTGGTGATGGTCTTGCTGATGGCATTGACGATATTGGCGCGATATTGGCCGAACATTTCCCGCCAGAAGCCGATGATGTGAACGAACTAACCGATAGTGTAGTCTTTATTTAATTTTCTTTTTTTGTTTCTCTTCGCCTTACCCTAAATGCTTATCGCATTTAGGGGCTCATCGGTAAGGATTTTCCCAAATATCTTCGATAGGCCTGTCAAAAAGAGCGGCGATTTTATAGGCTAAATCCAAATTCGGTGCGCAATTCTTTAAGAATCTGCTTCATTGCTTGAAACCTTTTTATAGAATTGCACTAAACCAAAACATGCCCAAAACATCGGGTAAATCATATAAAATCCATATGGGCAATTGCCGAATAATTTTCCATAAATCCCCAAAGCGTGGCTATAAATAAAGTAATTCCACTGGCTTTTATGAAAGTCTCGGCAGTTTGTGCGCGTATAAATTCGTCGCTATTTTTAATGAATTTATGGAAGACTAAAATCGTTCCACCAATTGGCAAACTAGTAAGAAATGCAAGAATGAATTTCACAACATTTGATGGGTTGAAATGCTTTATTACGTATATTGAGAAAGAAAGTGCAATTGCATAAAACACGGCATATATCAAAACGCCCTTTTTGATATTCTGATTGAACCTGTTTTACGGTTTTCATAAACCCCTCCAAGGGGTTAGGTTTACCTTAAATCATTGTTGATGTGATGTAAGCCTTATATGCTGCAAAAAGCTAGGTTAACCTTACAATTTTGCGAATTTCTGCTGGTGTTTTCCTGTTTTCACGCAATGATTTAAGTGTCACGGCCTTATCGCGCTTGGCAAATCTTTTGCCATTTTCATCCAATAATAATTTATGATGATGGTATTTTGGGGTAGGCAGGCCAAGGAGTTTTTGCAAAACCACCTGAATATGGGTTGCAATCAATAAATCCTCGCCGCGAATAATATTGGTAATCCCTTGTAATGCATCATCATTTACGGCGCATAAATGATAGCTGGCTTTACTATCTTTGCGGGCAATTATTATGTCGCCATTTGAAAATGGATCAACCAAAATTTTACCTTTAGATTCATCTTCAAAAAACAAAGGCTCATCGCCAATTAATTCAAGCGCTGCTTTGCATGAAAGCCTTAGGGCAAATTCATCACCGCGCAAAAGGCGCATTTCTTCTTCAGCTTTTGAAACCCTTGTTTCAATTTTTATGCCATCAATGCCATCACGAAAACCATGCGGGGCACTAAGGGCGGCTTCTTCCATTTCTTTGCGGGTTTTGAAACATCGATATAAAACCCCCATTTTTGCAAGCCTATCAATTATTGACTGATATTCATCAAAATGCTGCGATTGAATACGAACCGGCTTTTCCCATTCTATTCCAAGCCATGCCAAATCTTCATAAATCCCTTGTGTAAATTCTGGCCGACAGCGCCCCATATCAGTATCTTCAATACGCAATATAAAGCGCCCATTATGGCGCTTTGCAGATTCATAAGCCATAAGGGCCGAATAGGCATGACCAAGATGAAGTTCACCAGTAGGGGACGGGGCAAAGCGTGTAATAAAATTCATACAGCGATTTCAATGATTGTCATTTTTAAGTCAAGAGAATCAGGTAAGTCTTAAACATCATGGAGGTAACATATGATTGCCTTGCAGCAAAATTATTGCAATGAAGCCCAAACTCAAAACCGTGTTGCACGGCGCGCGGGCAATGGTCATCCTGTTCTTGTTCTAAACGCTGATTATCGCCCACTTTCGTATTTTCCACTATCATTATGGTCATGGCAGGATGCAATAAAGGCAATAATTCTTGATAGGGTGCAGGTGGTTGCTGAATATGATGAATATGTTCATTCCCCGTCGCACACAATTCGCCTGCCAAGCGTTATTTCATTAAAAGAATATGTTCGCCAAGATCGAAGTCTTGCCTTTACGCGCTTTAATTTGTTTTTACGTGACGGTTTCAAATGTCTCTATTGCGGTTCGGGGCATGATTTGACATTTGATCACGTTATTCCGCGCGCCTATGGTGGTAAAACCTGTTGGGAAAATATTGTAACTGCTTGTTCTAAATGTAATGCAAAAAAAGGTGGGCGAACCCCGAAAGAAGCAAGAATGGAATTGCGCCATCCGCCACATCGCCCAAACCTTTATGAATTACAGACAATGGGGCGAAAATTCCCGCCAAATTACCTACATGATACTTGGCTTGATTGGTTATATTGGGACATTGAATTAGAAGCATAATAAAAATTTCACTGCTGAGAACGCATTTTTATAACAATCTAATATAAATTCGATATTTTCGAACTATTGAAATATTGATTTTCGTGGACTATATGTATTTTTCCAAAAGGGAGAATTAAATGTCACAAGTTCCAGAACAAATTAATATGGCAAATGTTGTCGTAACTGCGGTTGAAGGATCACTTAGAACTGCGCTTCATCTTATTGAAAAAGCACAAGAATTTTCAAAAGAAAAAAATGTAAAAGAAGAAACCATTCTTGGCCTGCGTTTAATTGCCGACATGTTCCCATTTGTAAAACAAATTCAAATTGTAAGTGATAATGCAAAAGGTGCATTTGCAAGATTATCAGGCGAAACAGCGCCATCATTTGAAGATAATGAAGCCACATTAGATGAATTAAAAGCGCGTATCACAAAAACCCAAGATTATATTCGCTCAATAGATTTATCAAAAATCATTGGTACGGAGCAAAAAGAGATTGTCCTAAAATTTGGCGAAATTACTATGCCATTTGTTGGCTTTTCATATTTGTTTGGATATTTAATCCCAAATATGAATTTCCACCTTACTACTGCTTATAATATTTTGCGCTCAAATGGCGTTATACTTGGAAAAAGTGATTATTTCGCAAGGTAATTAATTTAAAATCTTTCAAATAGGGGCGGTTACTTAACTGCCCCTTTTTTGTTTGTATCTTTAAACTAACAATCAATATGCCTATATTAGCCATATGAATGAAAACAAAAAAAATAAGGGGTTTTTAAGAAATCTGCTTTACGCAATTTTTGGGCTTGGGGCAGGTAGCTTTAAAACAATAATACCTATTGCAAAGACTGGGGTTTCGCTTAGTCTTGGAATTGTTTCATTCGCTATTGGCACATTTGCAAAACTTGCCGCCAAGAATGCCACAGATAAAGATAAAGAAAAATTACGACAGGTTGAAAGATTTTTCATGAGTAAAGAAGCTGACGACATACGCCGCAATAATGCCCGCGAAAGATTTAATAATGAAATTCGTGCATTAAAAGAGGCTGAAAAGCAAAAAAAACGGCGCTATAATCGTATTGATGGCGCTTTTCGCCTTATAAGCGTTGGCGCAGGTTTATTAGCTGGCGGCTTTATTTTTGAAACTATAAACCCTATTGCTGGCATTGGCCTTGGTCTTTTGATTGGCGGCGCTGTTGGTTGGGTTGGAACTATTATCAATTCCGCACTATTTAAAGCTACAGAGGGTAAAAATTATTTAGAAGTTCCAAAACGCGAAACAATAATTGCGCCGCAAATTAATAATGATGCGCCAAATAATCGCAATGAATTGGTTCAAAAAATTTTGTTAGAAGCTGCAACATCGCTTCAAAAACTTGATTTAACAATTCCAAAATTGCGCCATCCTGATTCAATTTCTGCGGTTACACAATTGGTTAAAATTGGCCGCAAATTAATGGATTTTGTTGCCGCATCCCCTGAAAAACTTTCGATTGCACAGCGTGTTTTGACTTATTATTGTACAGAGGCGGTAAATGTTGCAACTGGCCTTGCAAAAATTGAAAGCGACACAAAGCCAGATATTGAACGCATTATTGCAACCCAAGGGATTTTACAAAAACTTGTAATCCTGTTTGAAAAAACCGAGCTTGAACTTAAAAATGATGATAATAAATCACTTGATATTGATTTGAAACTTCTTGATCAATCTTTGAAAACTGATTTGAAATCATAATTTATTTTGTGGTGACGCATCTAAAAACTTATTGGCATCCCTTAATTGTGGGAATAATTTCATCCAAAGCCCTGAAACCATAATTGCCCCAATCCCACCGAAAACAACTGCATTAACTGGACCAATTAATCGCGCTAACATTCCTGATTCAAATTCACCCATTTCGTTTGATGCCGATATAAAAATCATCGAAACGGCAGTAACACGACCACGCATTTCATCAGGTGTTGCAATTTGGATAAGGCTTTGGCGCACATAAACCGAAATCATATCCGCACCACCTGCAACCATAAGCCAGAAAGCGGATAAATAAAAATTGCGCGATATGCCAAAGCCAAAGGTTGCGACACCAAAAATTATAACCGCAATAAACATATAAAGCCCAACTCGTTCGCGAATTGGGTTTATCGCTAAAAATAATGCGATTATTGCCGCACCCACTGCGGTTGAAGCGCGCAATACCCCAAGTGCTTGTGGCCCTTGGTGTAAAATGTCTTTGGCAAAAACTGGCAATAATGCGGTTGCACCCGCAAGCAAAACCACAGCCAAATCAAGTGAAATCGCGCCCAAAACAATTTTATTATTCCAAACAAAATTCACGCCTTCTTTGATTAATTGAAACATGTTTTGGCGGTTTAGGTTTAAATCTTGCTTTGGGGTTTGGGTTATTATTAGAATTAAGATTGCCACAATTTGTAATATCAAACAGGTTAAATAAACCGCCTGTGGCCCCAAAATATACAAAAGGCCACCACACGCAGGCCCCAAAACACTTGCGCCTTGGAAGGCAAGGGAATTCCATGCGATTGCTTGTGGTAATTCTTCTTTGGGCACTAATGATGGCGCAAGCGCACTCATGGCTGGGGGTAAAAATGCGCGCACAATGCCGAAACCCGCCGCAACACTAAAAATTGCAAATAACGCGCTTTGGGTTGGCATTAAAATTGTTGTGCCCAAAATTGCAGAAAGTAAAACTTCAACGCCAAAAAAGATGATGATAATTTTTTTTCTATCAAACCTATCGGCAGTTTGACCACCAATTAAAGATAAAAAAAACAAAGGCACAAATTGTGCAAGACCAATAAAGCCAAGTAAGAAGGCGCTTTCCTTAATTCCCATTGTGCGCCTTGCAAGATCATAAACCTGCCAACCGATTGCCACTGCTTGCATCTGAAGGCCAAGAACCGCAATAAAGCGCACTGCCCAAAATTGCGCAAATGCTTTATGGCGAAATATTCCAAGGGGCGGGAGTTTGGGGGAATGAATAGACACGCCCCTTTATAGCGAGCGTTTCACAACAAATTCAACCCATTGCGCCTATAAAAGCATCTTTAGTGCACCTTTTGCTTTTGATTTTGTAAAAAATGTTGCAAATGGCGCGCATGAAAGCTGAAAACCAATTTGAGATTAGAATAGATAATAAGGATAATGATATTATCCTTGAAAATATCTATGCAATCTGTTTTGGCCCAGGGCGTTTTGCAAAGGCTGCGCATATTTTGCGTGAAAATAATCAATGCCTTTATGATATTTCGCGCATTGTGATTGATAATTCAAATGGTCAAATAATTGGTGGCTGCCGTATGTGGCCAATTGGCTTTGAAAATGGCGGTAAAGCTATTTTTCTTGGCCCGATTGCAATTTTGCCTGAATATAGAAATCATGGCCTTGGTGCAAAATTGGTTGATGCGGTTTTAGAGGCCAATGATAAAGCAAATGGTGGTAATGTATTTTTAGTTGGTGATTTTGGTTTTTTTGGAAAATTTGGTTTTAAAGAAATTCCACAAAATATTTTAAAACTTCCGATGCCAGCAAAAGCAAACCGTATTTTGTGGCGTCCAAGCAATAAAGAAGAAGTTCTTAATCCAAATTTTGGCGGAAAAGTTTTCGCCCTGCATAGGCAATAATTAAAAATAGCGCCATAATCGCGGCATATAGAGATTGTGGAATAAAAGGGCGGCGCGCGGTTTCAATATCTTGCGAATTTTTATTTTTCCTAAAGAAAATCTGATTGGCCTTTGCAAATAACAAATTATCAATTGTTGTAATTTCACCAATTTGGCCTTTGCCATCTATACCAATATAAAAATAATTACCCCCGCCATTATGGTTTGCGACATTTTTAATTGTATTTGGCGATGCGCTTAAAAAACTATTATAAGTCTCACCCTTTGCGCCATGAATTATAAAACCATAAGCATCATCGGTGGCAATTTTATAAAGCCCAAAATCAGGGTTATTAATTGTGCGCGAAAATTGAAACTTCTCATTCTCATTGGGTGAAATCTCAAGATTTTGTTTTGGGCCAATCACGCGCATTTCTTGCAAACTGCCATCGCCAAAATAATCGATTTTTATGCTATTTATATCATCTTTAAGTTTTATATATTTATCAGATAAAGCAGGGTCTTTCATAAGCCAATGCGCAGTTCGACCAATTAATTCACGAAATGGACCACCGCCATCAAACCCGCGCTGCCAATACCATGATTTATCACTTAGGATTAGGGCAATTCGACCGTCTTCTACCTGATTGACAATCAATAAAGGGTTTTCACCACCATTCATAAGCACATTTGCATTGGTTGTAGTTTTAAAAATCCTATCCCATTTGCCCCATTTTTGATTAAGGTTTTGGGTTATTGGGTGATGCATTCCTTGTTCAGTAAGTGAAGGCTTAAAATCACCATCAATCATTTCAGGTGGTTGGTTGATTGGAATTATTTCATTTAATGAAGTTGATAAAACACCTTTGCCTTCTGCATCTTTGGGGCCAAAGGCAACTAATAAAGCACCGCCATCTTTCACATAGCGTGTTACATTTTGAAAATATTCATCACGCAAACCAACAAGATTTTGAAACCTATCAAAAACCACAAGGTCAAATTCGCTTAATTTATCAATAAATAATTCCTCGGTCGGGAAGGGGATAAGGGATACTTCTTCTTCATTTGCATAATCTTCTTTTTCTGGGCTTCTAAGAATTGTGAAATGCACTAAATCAATTGCGGGGTCGGATTTAAAAAGATTGCGCCATGCGCGCGTTCCTTCATAGGGTTCACCCGTTACCAAAAGCACCCTTAATCTATCTTGTATGCCTTCGATATTTGTAATTATTGCATTATTAGCCACTGAAATCTCATTATCAAAGGGCAATATTTCAATTGCAACTGGCGTTATCGCGCTTGATTGGATTTTAAATTCAATATCATATTCTTTATTGGTTGGAACATTGATTTGATAAGGTGCAAAGCCCGCCAATGATATGTTTAAACGCGCAATTTTATCATCAATATTTTTGGTTTTAACAATTATTTTCGCTTTGGCTGTTTCGCTAATTTTATTGGGTTTTGGCGCTTCTATTAATTCAATATAGGCATCTTTTTCATTTTCATTGCCAATAAGAATTTGATGAATTGGATATGGTCTTGCAATTTCATTTTTATCAATCCCAATTCCATCCGTAATAAAAATTGCGCCACCAATTTCATTCTTATCAATATTATTTTCCACTTGTTCAAGGGCATTTGCAAAACTTGTTACTTGTGAAACATTGCTGATTTCACCTTCAATAATTTCATAATTTTTATTTTTTTTAATTTTATTTTTCAAATCATTGGCGGCGTTATTTATGCCGTTAAAGCGCCCACTTGCAATCATTGATGCCGAATAATCTTTTACGATTATTATTTTTTGCGGCCTATCTTTCTTTAAAATATTAATGATTTGCGGATTAATTGCAAAAATCACCATTATGAAAAATGCAAAGACATGAAAAATATTTATTTTTTTGAAATTGGAAAACGCAAAAATCTGTATTGCAAGAAAGACAAAAATAAATCCCAATATGATTGGCATTGGCAAAATAGGTGAGGTTCCAATTACAAATGGCATTAATTTCGCCCCTTTGTATTGAAGCGTTCCAAAAGGCTTCGAACATGAACTTGGTCGGCTTTATATTGACCAGTTAAAGCATAAAGATAGATATTAATTCCCACCCTTAGGCTTAATTCATGGGCAAAATCATCATTAATTGCATCAAAGCCATTTTCAGGGGTTTTTTGCGCCCATGCGCGCGCCAAATCGCCATTTGAAATAATTATCGGGCTTACGCCATCATTGGCGCTATAATTTGTTGTTGCATCACTTTGCACCCAAAGGCTGGCATTTGAATAAAAGCCAGGGAAATTTTGCAAAATATAGAATGTTTTTTTCAATACATGTTCAGGCGGCACTTTTTCAAGTGGTGGGATTTTAAGTCCATTAACGGCGGTTTTTAAAATATCCTGCGCCCTTTTAGGTTCCATAGAAAGGCCGCGTGTGTCTATGAATAAAATGCCGCCATTTTGCATATATTTATTTAGATTTTGCACGGCCTCCAAAGGCAGGCTTTGCGAAGTTTTTGGCAAAAGCCAATAAATTATAGGGTGTTTTGCAAGCTCATCTTTTGACGGGTCAAGGCCAATTATGCCACTTGGCTCTATATTGGTTCGGCGGCGTAAAATTTGCGAAATACCATTAAGCCCTGCCTTTGCCTGTTCATTCGTTATATTATCAGGGGTGATTAAAAAGGTAAGTTTTATGTCATCGCTTTTTTCTTGACTTTTTGTTTGGGCATTTGTTGGATGTGGAATTAAAAAAGCGAATATTATTAATGCTGAAACAATGCCACTGGCTTTTTTAAAGCTAAATTTGGGAAGGTTCAAAATCATATTATCAATCAATAATAATATGAAACCAAAAAACAAAAGATACGAATAAAGCGCCAATGATTTTGTATCATTTTCAAAATCTTGGGATTTTGGTAAATTTTGTGGCTTTAATTCTTTTATATTTGTGCCCGCATTAATAACCAAACTTGCGCCATCTCCTTCGTAAATTCCGGCATAATGGTCATTATCAACTTTGGTTTGGTTTGTAATTGGCGTTATAAAAGGTTTAATTCCATTCGTATTTTTACTTAAGTTACCATTTTCATCAATCACAATTCTCGGGCGTAAGATTACATTTGCTTCTAATGTGCTTGCGGGGATTGCTTTGGCGCTAGTTTGTAAAATTATACGTTTTAAGAACGCTAATTGAAGGTTTGATAATCCAATATCCGACCAAATAGGCGCAGCGCTTGTATGAAACATATATAATTTACCTGCCCCAATTTCGCGCATACTTAATAATGGCGCGCCATCACTAAGGTTTATAAGGGTTTTGGCATCATTATTGGCGGATTTTAATAATATGCTTTGCCCGATATTTATTTTTTGTGGAAATTCAATATCTGAAAAAATACTATTCTTAGGCAAGGGGGCAATTGAGAGATTTTCAACTGCAAAGCCCGTACTCAAAATATGTGGCACAAGATTTATGGGGGCGGTAAAAAATGGGCTTTCTTCTTTTGATAGGGATTTTGGGCCTAAGAAACGAATTATTGTTCCACCATTTTTAAGATATTGCATCAAAGCATTGGTTTCGACATCATCAAAATTTTCAACATCACCAAATATAATGGCATTTGGCGCGGCTTTAAAGTCAATTTTTCCCTCATAGTTTTTTACATCGCCAATGATTTCCATCGCCGAATTAATAAAATTCGCATCGGATAATAAAGGTTGATCCGAAGAATTGGCTTTGGGCGTCAAAATTAGTGGGCGGCGATTAAATGCATCTATTATATAAGTTGCCGCGGCATTATTTTGACCCTCAATTTTCAAATATTGCGCCATCCGAAGAATATTTTGCGAGATTTCGATAAAATTCCCACCATTATGTATATTATTACTAATTAGAACTTTTGAATTTTCACCAAATATTGTTATTTTTTTCGAAAATTGCCCATTTGAAATTATATTCAATCTAAGGCCATTTTTTTCGATATTTGCACTTTCAATAATTGCAAAATTGATATTTGGGCGCCTTATAATCAAATCACCATTAGAAATTCTATTCAATATTTCAAAGAATTTTGCATCATTTAATTGATTAACATTATTGGCAATATAGATAACGCGATAATTTTCACGAATGTCACCAAGGGTTTTTATATAATTTCCTTTATCACAAATTATGGGTTTTGGAATTATTGTATCTATATAATTTTTTGCATTTTGCGGGCTATTAATGGGGTTTAGTGTTTTAGAATTACAATTTTGAACCACAAGCTTTAAGGCATTGTTTTTTGTACTTTCAATATCAATGAAGTTTTTTAATTCGTTTTTTATTTGATTAAATTCATTGGCATTTGCCACATCATCATCAATGACCAATAATATATCTTTTGAAATTATTTTTGCCGAATTTGGATTTTGCAAAATCGGCATGGCGCAGGCTAAAATAAAAATTCCTGCCAAAAATAAGCGTAAAATTTTAAGCCATAAAGGCGCATGTTTTGGAATTGGCCTTGGCGCGATAATATTTTTTAATATGAAAATTGCACCAAAATTAATTGATTTTGGCGGTTTGGGCACAAAGCGCGAAACAATATAAATTATTGGCAAAGCCACTAAAACAAAAAGCGCAATCGGGCTTAAAAACTGAAGCGAATAATTAAAAATCATTTCGCGCACCGTTTAAGATATTGGTTTAACCTATGCCAAATTGTGATAATTTGGCTTTCCAATGGCACATCATTTTTTGCCATTGCATAGTCAAAATGATGTTTTGCAATTATTTTTTCAAAATCTTCAAAATGGACCTTTATTTGTTTTTGATATTCTTGTTGAATATTTTCGCAATCTTCAATCAATAGTTTTTCATTTTGAAATTCAAAATCTTGAAACTCAAAATTGCCATTAAAATCAAATTCTAATTCACTTTTATCATTGATAATAACAAAGAAAATTGGTGTTTTAGATTTTGAATTTTTCAAAATAAAATTTTGCCAAAATTCAATTGGCCTTAATCCATCGCTTATAATTATTGTTGGAATTGGTTTAAGGTTTTGTGGAAAATTTTGGCCCGATTGCAATAATTTATTGGCAAATTTCCCACCATTTTTTTGCCCACAGACAATGACTTTCGCGCCCAATTTTCGCAATGCAATTTCGAATGCATTGGCATAAATAAAGGCCATATCGAATTTTTTTATTGGTTTTTTACCATTTGCAAAATGCATTTGCGCTGAATTATCAAGCCAGATTGCAAATTGGTTTGGAATTAAAACCTGTTTTTCTTTAGTGTAAAGATTATCTGATTTTGCAGAAATTCGCCAATCGATTTTATTTGCAGGTTCGCCATCATTTAAAGGCCGATATTGGTAAAAATCATCACCAATACCAGACTTTGGGGCGCGCATTTTTCCATCAAAAAAATTTGCAACTAATGTGTTTGCAAGATTATGTATTATCTCTTCATTTTGAACCAAAAGCTCTGCAAGTTTGTTTGAGCTTGATTGGGTATGGATAATATCAACCATTTCACGCGCCAAATTTGTCAAAAATGTCGCTGATTAAATCGTTCAAATCTTTACCCGAATTTCGTGCCCCCCATTTAAGTGAAATACGATGACAAAGCGCGCTATAGGCAACAAATTGCAAATCAGCCAAAGTTGGTGCGGTGCGCCCCCGCAAAAATGCCCGCGCTTTTGAGGCAAGAATTAGTGCCTGACCCGCACGTGGCCCAGGGCCCCATTCAACATTTTCTTTTACAAAATCAATATTCGAAGTTTCAGGGCGAAGATTGCGAACAAGTGCAATTGTGGTTTCAAGCAATCTTTCCGAAATGGGAAGATCGCGCACAATCTTTTGAATTTCAATCAAATCATTTTGTGCCAAAGGCTCTGAAATATGGTTTTCAATTGCTTTGGTGGTTTCGATTAAAATCTTACGTTCTGTTGCTTCATCAGGATAAGGAACGTCAATTTGCAATAAAAACCTATCTAATTGTGCTTCGGGAAGGGGATAAGCACCTTCATGTTCGATTGGGTTTTGGGTGGCAAGAACATGGAATGGCTTTGGCAATTCCATTGAATTTCCGGCAATTGTAACACGGCCTTCTTGCATTGCCTCTAATAATGCCGATTGGGTTTTGGGGCTGGCGCGGTTTATTTCATCGGCCATAAGGATTTGCGTGAATATTGGCCCTTTAACAAAACGAAAATTACGATTTCCGTCTTTATCTGTATCCAAAATTTCCGAACCCAAAATATCATTTGGCATTAAATCAGGTGTGAATTGAATACGTTTAAAATCTTGCCCAAGGCTTTGTGAAATTGCCGCCACAAGGGAGGTTTTGGCAAGTCCCGGCATACCAATTAATAAAGCATGCGCGCCCGCCAATATCGCGCAAAGGCATAAATCAATTGTGTTTTCCTGCCCGAAAACCTGCTTTCCAATTTGCGATTTTACATCCGCAATTTTGGAATAAAAATTGTTGAAATTATTGATTTCAACCGAAAGACCGCTTTGATTTGTAATATCTTCGATTTCGGACTTGTTCATTGCTTGCTTTCAAAATATGTATTGGAATAATCTATAACATTAGTTTGAAACCTTCAACGATTCTTGCCTTAAAATTCTGTATGACCGATAATTTACAATCAATTTTCAACGAATTAAAAACGCAATATGGCGAATATGGCGATAATTTACCGCCTGTTGAAAAATGGCATCCTACAAATTGCGGTGATATTGGCCTTTTAATTAAGAAAGATGGTACTTGGTGGCAAAATGGGCAGAAGTTTTCGCGCGAAAAATTGGTAAAGTTATTTTCCAAAATCCTTCGTAAAGAAGAAGATGGCAAAACATATTTGGTAACGCCACATGAAAAAGTAATAATAGAAATTGAAGATGCCCATTTTACAATAATTCGCGCCGATTTAATTGATGATGGCATTCAAAAAATTATATTTACAACCAATGTTGGCGAAAATTTCATTGTTGATGAAAATCACAAAATTTGGGTTGAAACTAATCAAGAAACCAATGAACCAAGGCCATATGTGATGGTTCGAAATAATCTTTTTGCACTTATTAATCGTTCTATTTATTATCAATTAGTCGATTGGGGGCTATTTGTGGGCGATGAATTTGGTGTTTTTTCGAATGATGTTTTCTTTAAACTTGGCAATATTGGTGATGATGAATAATGCCAAAATTATTTGAAACTTTACAAAAAAAACTTCGCCCAATTAATGAGCTTCAGGATGGTTATATTGCATCTGATTTTGATTTAAATCCTGATGTAAATATTGCGTTTAAACCGCCAAAACCTGCGGCTGTTTTGGTGCCTATTGTTGAGCGTGACGGGCAATATAATGTTATTTTTACGCGCCGCAGCTTTTATTTACGCGCCCATGCAGGGCAAATTTCATTTCCTGGCGGCAGGCTTGACGAAATTGATGAAAATATAGTTCAGACCGCAATGCGTGAGGCCTATGAAGAAATCGGTCTTGAAGATAAATATATCGAACCAATTGGAATTGGCGATAATTACCTTAGTGGTACAAATTATCTTATCACACCTGTCATTGCCAAAATTAACCCGAATGCCAAATTCATTGCCAATAAAAGTGAGGTTGATGAAATTTTTGAAATTCCGTTTGATATAGTTTTTAATGCATCAAATTTTGAAATTCGTGAATATCATCTTCAAAAAATTCCACGTAAATTTTATGCCTTTAATTATAAGAAATATTTGATTTGGGGCGTTACTGCGGGTCTTATTTTCAATCTTACAAAAAGGATTTGTAATGATGAAAATTAGCCATGAATTTTTACAAAGACAAGATTTTAAATCCGTTTTTAGCGCTTTAGGGTGTGATAATGTCTATATTGTTGGTGGCGCGGTGCGTGATGCAATTATTAATCGCGCTGTTAATGATATTGATTTTGCAACTATACTTTTGCCTGACGAAATCATTAAACACCTTAAAAAAGCAAATATAAAATACGTTCCAACAGGTATCGAACACGGAACTATAAGTGCAATTATAAATAAACATCCCTATGAAATAACAACCTTTAGAAAAGATGTTGAAACCTTTGGCAGGCACGCAAGTGTCGAATTTACAAGTGATATAAAGGCCGATGCCAAAAGGCGCGATTTCACAATTAATGCGCTTTATTGTAACCAAAAAGGCGAAATATTTGACCCAATAGGTAAGGGCATTGACGATATTAAAGCCAAGAAAATCGCCTTTGTTGGAAATCCGATTGATAGGATTGAAGAAGATTATCTTCGTATTTTGCGCCTTTTTCGTTTTTTTGCGCAATTAGATGGTTTTTCAATTGATGAAAGGGCGATTGAGGCTTGCCAAAAACTTGGTTTTAATATTCCAAAATTATCGCGTGAACGCATAAATGTTGAGATTATGAAAATATTGGGCGCGCAAAATGCCCCAAATGCGCTTGAATTGATGGATAAAAACCAAATTCTATCTTTTGCGATTGGCGACAATTATGATTTGAAACCAATTGATATTTTGTGGGCAAATCAGAAACAAATTGGAATAGCGCCCAATCATATCAGAAGCCTAATTGCCATATTAGTGCGTGAAAAAGCCTATATTATAGATTTTTGCAAAAGCCTTAGAATTTCTAATAAAGAAAAAGTGATTTTATTGGATATGGTAAAAATGGCAAACTTTCTTGATGGAAAATTGGAAATCAAAAACCTAAAAATCGCCGCGTTTAAATTTGGCAAAAATTTGGTTTTGGACTTTATTTTATCAAATATTGCCAATTGTAAGGAAATCTATCGGCAATTATCAGAATTTGAAGTTCCAAATTTCCCAATTGATGGCAAAATATTGGGGGATATGGGTGTTAAATCTGGGCCTAAAATGGGTAAAATCTTACAAAGCCTTGAAACAATATGGCTTGAAAATAATTTTATAATTGATGATAAAATAATCAAACAAGAAATTGAAAAATTAGGCTTTTAAGCGATTTAAAAGTGCCTGTTTAATTTCATTCCATTCGCTATCAATTATTGAAAAATATGCGCTATCACGCATTGACCCATCTTTTCTAATCATATGATTACGAAAAATACCTTCATATTTTGCGCCAAGCTTTAAAATTGCCGCGCGCGAATGTGAATTTAGTGAATCTGTCTTAAACTCAACCCGTTTAGCACCATTTTCGAATGCATGGTTAAGCAATGCAAGTTTGGCAGCGGGGTTAATTTTTGTGCCGTGGAATTTTGGATTATACCAAGTGCCACCAATTTCAAGTCCATCATTTTCAAGCCTTAAGGCCATATAGCAAGTTTGACCAACGCATTTATTATCGTGCGTAAAAATCGTATGTGCACGCCATTGACCTTTTTCTTGAAAATCCATAACGCGATTTAGATAATCTAATAATTCACTTTCACTTGATGGCTTATCAATATAATGTTTCCACAATGACCATTCGGATCCTGCCTCTAAAAGAGCATCGAAATGTATATGCTTAAATGGAATGATTTTTATAAATTCATTTTCAACATGAAGGTTCGGTAGTTTCATATTTTTACCATATTCAGAATCTATGCAAATGACAAAAGTTTAAGCAGGTATAATGCTTTTAAAAAGCATTTTTTGTCATTA
This sequence comes from Pseudomonadota bacterium, assembly GCA_020161405.1. Taxonomy (GTDB): domain Bacteria; phylum Pseudomonadota; class Alphaproteobacteria; order Caulobacterales; family Aquidulcibacteraceae; genus Pseudaquidulcibacter. The sequence continues at coordinate 541,082 of JAIUOD010000002.1, forward strand.
TTTATAGCTAAATGGCAAAGGAATTATGGCAATGTCTATTTTAAATTTTAAAAAATCGGTTTTTGCACTTAGTTTGGCGGTTTTTGCTATGCCAAATGCAGGTTTTGCACAAAGCACAGACGTAACCAATAAAGAAATTCCAACAAGTTTGCCGTCAGTTTCAACGCCACAAGAATATGTTCGCCAAAAACCCGGTGAATTATTGATTGAGGCGCCAAAAGCTGAAAATAATCCTGCATCAAATCCTGATTTAAACAATCCAATTTTAACGCCAAATGTGCCGCAAAAGCCATTAACTAAGGCCGAAATTGCAAAACAAATTGCGCCTAATTTCGATGTTGGTAAGAATTATAAACGCTTGGTACAATGTTATGGAACCGCTGATTTCCTTGGTGCATTTACCGATGTTCGCGCTTCAAGCCCAGGCGCAAATCCACAGATTAAGAAAATGGCGGCTTCAATCAACGCGCAAAAAGCGCAAATGCAGCCATTTGTTTTAGCGACCACGCAAACTGTGCCTGCCGATAAATTCCGTGCTGATTATGATAAAGCTGCGCGTGTTGTTCAAAATCAAGTTTTTGGTGCAAAGGATTTTAATCTTGCGCTTAATAAGCAACTTGCGACCCTTAATTCATGTGGCAAAGATTTAAGAACTTGGGCGGGCGTTAAATAATTAACCGCCAATAAGTTCAACCCATTCTTGTTCGCTTAAAACTTTGACCCCAAGACTTTGCGCTTTGGTAAGTTTTGAACCTGCATCACTTCCCGCGACAACAAAATCGGTTTTTGCGGAAACTGAACCTGAGACTTTGGCGCCAAGGCGAGTGGCCTGTGCCTTTGCTTCCTCACGTGATAGCGTTTCGAGTGAGCCAGTGAAAACCACTGTTTTACCCGCAATTAAAGTATCGGTTTTAGGTTTTTCGGCGCGCAAAGGCGTTACATATTCCAAAAGCCGATTTAATGATTGCATTGCCCTTTCTGAAGTAAAGAAATCAATCAAGGCATCAAGGGCAACATTGCCCATGCCATCAAGGGCGGCAAATTCAATATAAGCAGCCTGTGGTCGCCCATTGGCCGCAGATTTCACCAAATTTACAAAATCATCCCAATGCGGGAAATGCTGATATATTCCAACACGCGCCTTGGCATTAAGCCCTTTAACCAAATTAGGTAATATCTCATCTATTTTAGGTGCAAACAAACCATCATTAGGGTGATTTATAATCGCATTTGCCGCATCCAAAACCTTATCACGCCCAGTTGGACCAAGGCCGTCAATATAGGAAAGGCGTTGATAATCATCATTGGGTTTTGCAATCGAAGCCGCCATAACAGCCGCTTTGAAATTATCAAAAGTTTCAAAATTGCGCGCCAAAAGCCCCGAAGTTGTCTGCCCAATATGGCGTACACCAAGGCCAAGAATAAATCTATCAAGCGCGATTTGGCGGCGCGCATCTATGGCATTTAAAAGATTGCTTATTGATAATTCGCCAAAACCTTCCAATGTTCGTAATTGATCAATTTTTTCATTTAAGGTGAAAATATCGGCAGGTTCTTTTATAAGGCCATTTTGCATGAAAATTTCAATTTGGCGCGGCCCAAGTCCATCAATATCAAAGGCGATTTTTGAAACAAAATGTTCCAAATGCCTTTGTTTTTGATGTGGACAATCATATTCGCCGCTACAACGCGCCGCAACTTCGGCTTCGCCTGTTTGATCATCAATAATGCGATGAATAGCGGTCTGTAGCGGGCAGGGGCAGGTTTTGGGGAAATGGAATGGCGCGGCATCATTTGGGCGCAACTCTTTTACCGCGCCCGTAATTTGCGGAATAACATCGCCCGCACGCTGCACCAAAACCGTATCACCAATGTGAAGATCAAGCTCATTTATATAATCTTCATTATGCAGCGTGGCATTGGAAACCATAACCCCACCAACAAAAACAGGCTTCAAACGTGCAACAGGGGTTAAAACACCCGTGCGCCCAATTTGCACATCTATTGCCTCTAAAATTGTTGGTTGTGGCTTAGGCGGGAATTTATGTGCAATTGCCCAGCGTGGGAAGCGCGTAACAATGCCAAGGCGGCTTTGTAGAGCCAAATCATTGACCTTATAAACAATGCCATCAATTTCATAACCAAGGCTTTCGCGGCGCGTATTGATGGAATTATAATATTCAATAGCTTCATCCGCACTTTGGCAAAGGCGGGTTTCGGGATTGGTGGTAAATCCCCATTCTTTTAAAGTTGCAATTAATTCAAATTGGGTTTTGACATGCGCGCTTTCATTATCGCCAATCGCATAAGCAAAGAATTGCAATGGCCTAAGGGCGGTGATTGACGGATCCAATTGGCGCAATGAACCCGCCGCCGCATTTCGTGCATTGGCATAAATTTGGCCATTTTTGGCGATTTGTTCGTCATTTAATTGTTTAAAGCCCGCATCCGAAATATAAACCTCACCACGAATTTCAATTTGGCTAGGTGGGTTTGAAGTATTAAGCACTTTTGGGATTTGCGAAATTGTAAGCACATTTGCCGAAACATCTTCACCAATCTTACCATCACCACGAGTAGACGCTTTTATAAATTGCCCATTTTCATAAGTGATTGATAGGGATAATCCGTCAATTTTTGGTTCGGCAGTTACGGGAATTATTGCGCCATCATCAAGTGATAAAAACCTTTTAAAACGGGCAAAAAAATCTTTTACATCATTATCATCAAAGGCATTATCCAATGATAACATTGGCGCAAGATGGGTGATTTTTTTGAATTTAACTGATGCACGCGCACCAACTGAATGTGATGGGCTATCGGGGCGGATAAGTTTTGGGAATTTTTGTTCGATTAACGCATTGCGCCTTTCCAAAGCATCAAATTCAGCGTCGGAAATGCTTGGATTATCTTCGACATAATAGGCATCACGATGGGCGGCGATTTCGCGTGCCAAGGCCTCTAATTCTTGTGCCGCTTGTTCGGTTTCAAGCCTATCGACAGGGATAAAGCGCAGCTCACTCATTATGCCATATCCATTAATGCATTTGCCGCCGCGCGCGCCTCTGGCGTTATGTTTTCACCCGCAAGCATTCTTGCAAGCTCTTCACGGCGTTCTTGCTCGCTTAAAACGCTAACATTGGTGCGGGTTATGGCATTATTTATGGATTTTTCGATGCGCAAATGCATATTTGCGCGGGCTGCAACCTGTGGGCTATGGGTTACGCAAATAACTTGGGAATTTTTGGCAAGGTCGCGCAATCTTCGCCCAACTGCATCGGCGGTTGCCCCGCCAATTCCTTGGTCAACTTCGTCAAAAACCAATGCCAAAGTGCCATTATTGGCGCTTAAAACTACTTTTAATGCAAGCGAAAGGCGCGATAATTCACCGCCCGATGCAATCGCATCAAGCCCGCCAAAACCTGCGCCAATATTTGGCGCAATTTCAAAGCGAATTTTATCAAACCCTTGGTTTGAAATACGGCTTTCATCACTATCAAAGGCCACTTGGAAACGCATTTTTTCAAGTTTAAGGGGTGGCAATTCGGCTTCAATAAGTTTTGAAAAGACTTTTGCACCCTTTTTGCGTTCCACTGATAAGGTAAGGGCAGCTTTTTTATAATTTTCAAGTGCGATGCGATATTCTTTTTCGGCCTTTGCCAAAAATTCATCCTTATTATCGATTTGCGAAAGTTTTTGGGCGATTGATTCCAAAACATTGGGCAATTCATCAATAACAACATTATGTTTACGCGCCGCCGCACGAAGGGCAAATAATCTTTCCTCTATTTGCTCCAATTCTTTAGGGTCAAGGTCGATTAAAAGCCCTGCTTGGTTCAAATAGCCCAAACAATCGGCAATTTCATTTTGCGCACGCTCTAATGAATTTTGGGCATTTTCAATGGTTTCATTAAGGCGATTGGCGTTTTCACTTTCTATTTTTCCAATTCGTGAAAGTGCGCGCGCTGCATTTCCCATTAAGCCTTCTACTTTGCCATTATCAATAATGTCATTGGCTTCTTTGATTGCGCTTATTACACGTTCAGAACCCATTAAAAATCGGCGATTTTCATCCAAAGTTTTTTCTTCGCCAATTTGTGGGTTTAATTGGCGCAATTGTTCAAGCACATGGGCAAGATATTCGCGCTCTGCACCTGATTGGCCAATTGCTTTGCGGGCTTCGTCCAATTGGTTTTCCGCATTTTTAAATTCATTATAATTTTCACGAACCTTGTGAAGCAAATTCACAAATTCATCGCCATTATTTCCCGCTATAAAGCCATCAAGCATTGATAGGTGTGAATTAACATCCATAAGGCCAATTGCCGAATGTTGCCCATGAATTTCAATCAGGCTTTGGGCAATTTTGCGCATTGTTGTTACGGAAACCGGCATATCATTGATAAAGGCGCGGCTTTTACCATCAAGGCCAATGGAACGGCGCAAAATCAATTCATCATTATTAGTTTCAATATCAAATTCTTGGGCAAGTTCATGTGCCAATGGGTTGTTTTTAATTGAAAATGTCGCCCCTGCAATTGCGCGCTGTGCCCCATCGCGAACAAGGCCTTTATCAGCCCTATCACCAAGTGCAAGACCCATTGCATCAAGTAAAATTGATTTACCTGCACCGGTTTCGCCAGTCAAAACGATAAAACCATGCCCTAGTTCAAGGTCAAGGCTTTCGATTAAAACAACATCACGAATCGAGATTTCACGTAGCATGGTTTAGTTCTATAGCTTTCTGCAAAAAGTGTGAAGCTATTTTCACAAAAAGCGAAAAACTATATGCCTTGTGGCATTAAGGCTGTGCCCTTTGTTTCCGCTATGGTTTTAGGTGCTTTTGGTTTTTTCTCAAATAAACGGCGTTTTGGTTTTTCTTTGGGATTAACGCCTTTTGAAGTAAGCAATTTATAGCTTTTTTCATACCATTCCGAGCCAGGATAATTATAGCCCAAAACAGCGCCGATTTTTGTTGCTTCATCAATCAAGCCCATTGAAAGATAGGCTTCGACAAGGCGATGAAGTGCCTCTGGTGTATGGCTTGTGGTTTGGTAAATATCGATTACGCGTTTAAAGCGCCCAATTGCAGCAAGATGTTGATCCTGTGACAGATAATAGCGCCCAATTTCCATTTCTTTACCTGCCAATTGGTCACGCGTCATATCCATTTTAAGGCGCGCATCTTTGGCATAAGCGGTATTTGGGTAACGTTGAACAAGTTCGTTCAAGCTTGCTAGTGCAAGTTCGGTCATGCGTTGGTCACGGCCCACATCAACGATTTGTTCAAAATAGCAGATTGCAATTAGATAATAAGCATAAGCCGAATTGGCTTCATTGCCGCCTTGATACATTGAACTATAACGGTTAGCTGCTTCAATTGCATCTTCATATTTATTTTGGGCATAGCTTGAATAAGCGCTCATAAGGATTGAACGGCGTGCCCATTCTGAATATGGGTGTTGGCGATCAACTTCGTCAAAAGCCCTTACAGCTTCTGAATAATCGCGCTTTGAAACAAGGTCGCGCGCATTATTATAAAGCAATTCAACCGGACGCTCGACATAAGCGGGGGCTTTGTCTTTTAGCTTGCTATTAGATTGACATGCAGCAAGAGATACACTTGCCAAAAGAATTGTAATTGCGATTTTTGAAACGTGCTTTGTCTTTGCCATTTTCCATGCCAATAAGTTTTGTTCCCGAAATGGGATGATTTGCAAATTCTGTTTACAGATAGATTTACACTTTAGAAAGCGCGATTTTCACATTTCATACATTAATGTAGGATTTTTAATGTAACATCCACTTGGCAAAAGGTTTTTACAGGCTGCAAATGGCATATTTTTGCGCATCCGATGCTCACGTACCTAAATACGCACTGCTTCGGTTCTCAAAATACGTCATTTTCGCCGCGTAAAAAAAAATTTGTCAAATGAATGTCTTTAAATTCCAGCCGCAGCAAGAGTTTTCGCGCTCAAAGGGGTTGCTTTTAAACGCCATGCATTTGAATTTGCAAGCAAAGCCTTAACAAGGGCAACATTAAGCGCATGACCAGATTGATGACCAATATAATGCGCATGAAGATAAGCGCCAGCCAAAGATAAATCACCAACCGCATCCAATGCTTTGTGGCGGGCAAATTCATCATCAAAACGAAGGCCGTTTTCATTCATTATTTCATCACCATCAATAACAATCGCATTATCAAGCGAACCGCCAAGGCTTAGGCCGTTTTTGCGCATAGTTTCAACCTGATGAAGGAAACCAAATGTGCGCGCTTTTGATAATTCTTTTGAAAATTGACCGTTTGAGATTTGATATTTGCCAGTCTGATGACCAATTGCGCGCGAAGTAAAATGAATATCAACTTCAACTTCAAAGCCATCATTAGGTAAAAGGCGTGCAAATTTGACGCCATCACGAACTTCAATTGGTTGTAAAACTTCAATGATTTTGCGTGGCGCAGCTTGTGCACGTGTGCCAGTTTTTTCAATTAGCTCAACGAATAAATCAGATGAACCGTCAAGAATCGGAACTTCTGGGCCATCAATTTCGATATAGGCATTATCAATACCAAGGCCGAATAAAGCCGCCAATAAATGCTCAATTGTGGCAACGCTTATGCCGTGAACATTGGCAATTGATGTTCCCAATAATGTTGCGGTTACATTTTTTGCAATTGCGGCAATATGATTTTTTGATGCCTCAATGTCGGTACGGATAAAAATATAGCCAGTATCAACAGGGGCAGGGCGGATATTAAGATTAGCAGACACGCCAGAATGTAAGCCAACACCTGAAATTTCGATATTGCTTTTAAGCGTTCTTTGTAATTGTGAAACTACTTCGTATTGCACTTAATCTTAATCCTTAGAACTAATTTAATTCGCGAATACACAAATTTGTGCAGTCGCAAAAATCTATAATTTCATATGTATGAATATTAGATAAGGTGCAAAACAACCTATGTTTCGAATTGTGACAATTTTTGTAACAATTGATTTTACAAAAATTTGCAAATTGAAATTATCAAATAATAAGCAATATAATCAGATACTTACTGGTAAGTGCTGTAAGCAAGGCCTATAACAAACATGGATTTTAGTTTTTTTTATAATGAATTTTAATGCAAATATTGCAATTATGACACATAAATAGCCACAAAAAAGCCCGCCTTTTGGCGGGCTTTGTCTTTGATTTGATTAAAAATTAGTTTGCCTGACGACGTAGGAAGGCAGGAACAGATAAATCTTTTTCAAGATCATCAGCATATTGATCCGCTTCATATTCATCATCTTGCAAAGATTCTTCTAGGCTTTTGCCGCGTTTTGGTTTTGAGAAAATATCCAAAAAGCTTGCGCCGCCATGACGTGTTGCTTGCACATTTTGAACAGGGCGTTCTTGTTGTGATGGCTCTGCATAGCGTGGTGCAGGTTGTTCATAGTTTGAACGAACTTGGTCACGTTGTGCTTCATGGCGAAGTCTATCAATCGCGCCTGTATCATAGTGATTTTCAGGCTCAACATGTTGCGTGCGCATTACAGGTTCTTGAACAGGTGCAGGTTGCGGCTGTTGAATTGGCTGTGGGTGTGGAATTGGTTGCGGTGCTGCTTGTTGATAAACAGGTTGTGGTGCAACTTGTGGATTTGGAATTGGTTGCGGGTTGATGCGCACAGTTTGAATGCCGCCAATTGTGCTATGTGGTGTTGCAGGTGCGCGGTTTTGATTGCCCGCTAAATCAGGAATATTTAATTCAGCAGCATTACCATCAATACCAGATGCAACAACAGAAACACGAATTGTGCCTTCTAATGATTCGTCAAAAGTTGAACCAACGATAATGTTCGCATTAGGGTCTACTTCTGACTTAACTTGGTTTGCAGCTTCGTCAAACTCAAACAATGTCATATCATAGCCGCCAGTGATGTTAATAAGAACGGCTTTTGCGCCTTTCAATGAAACATCTTCAAGCAATGGATTATTGATTGCAGATACAGCAGCATCAATCGCACGACGTTCGCCAGTTGCTTCACCTGTGCCCATCATGGCTTTACCCATATTTGACATAACAGATTTAACATCGGCAAAATCAAGATTGATAAGGCCAGGCATAATCATCAAATCAGTAACACCACGAACGCCAGAATGAAGAACTTTATCAGCCATCATAAAGGCTTGTTGGAATGTGGTTTTATCGTTTGCAACGCGGAATAAGTTTTGGTTTGGAATCACAATCAATGTATCAACTGATTTTTGCAATTCAGCCAAGCCAGCATCAGCCATAGCCATACGGCGCGGCCCTTCAAAATGGAAAGGTTTTGTCACAACCGCAACCGTTAAAATCCCCATTTCACGGGCGATTTTTGCAATTGTAGGTGCAGCGCCAGTACCAGTGCCGCCGCCCATGCCTGCGGTAATGAAAACCATGTGGGCATCGCCCAATTGTTCCATGATTTCGCTTTGGCTTTCTTCGGCTGCTGCCATACCAATTTGCGGATTAGCGCCAGCGCCAAGACCTTGTGTTGTATTAAGGCCGATTTGAATGCGACGTTCAGCCTTAGAACGTGCAAGCGCTTGGCTATCTGTATTGGCAACAACAAAATCCACACCTTGCAGATTGTCGTCAATCATATTGTTAACGGCGTTACCACCAGCGCCACCAACACCGAATACTACGATGCGAGGTGAAAGTTCAGTTGTTTTTAGTGCATTTAGGCGAAGGGCCATGATTTGGGCTCCATAAAATTATTGTTACACTTTTAACAAACTTGATTAAGCACTGGTTAATATTGTGAAATTTTTTCCTACCTTTATGCAGAAAATTCCCAGTATTTTCATGATTTTATACGGTTTTATTATCATTATTTTTTGAAACATAAAGTTAAGGTTATCGTATAACTTATTGATATTAATTGATAAAGTCGTTGTTGGATATCTTATTGTGTTAAAGATTATGTATTTATACATTCAAAATTAGCATTGTTAATATTTGCAAAGCCAAATTTGGTGATTTATTAATTTCAAATAATAGGAAAAAGAAATTTATGGGCGAATCTTTGAAAAAAATATTGGTTTTTGATTCTGGGGTTGGCGGTTTTTCAATTGTTAATGAGATTTTGCAAATAGATTCAGGTGTTTCAATTGATTATTTGGCTGACACCGCTTTTTTCCCTTATGGTGATAAATCAGATTTAGATTTGATTGAACGAATTCCAAAAATTGTAAAAAAGGGAATTATGGCGTCAAATGCAGATGCGGTAATAATTGCCTGTAATACTGCTTCTACGATTGCACTTTATCGTATTCGTGAGATTGTTGATATTCCTGTTATTGGGGTTGTGCCCGCGATTAAGCCTGCGGCAAAATTGAGTAAAACCAAGATTATCGGGCTTTTGGCAACACCGCGCACAATCGGAAGTGCCTATACAGATCAATTAATCGAAGATTATGCGCAAGGCGTAAAAGTTATAAGATATGGCCCACCAAAACTTGCGCGCGCCGCCGAAGATTATATTTTGGGTGGGCAAATTGATAATGAAATTATTAAAGATGCAATATATGGCCTTTTGGAACAAATTGATGGCGATAAAATTGATAAAATAATACTTGCCTGTACGCATTATCCATTGGTTCGAAAATATCTTGCAAAATATGCGCCCAATATTGATTTTATTGATTCAGGCGTTGCCATTGCCAAAAGACTAATTGATTTGCTAAAACTTGAAAATAATAAAAATGTTTCAGTCTTAAGTAGTGCTTTCTCTACCGGCGCGAATGATGCAAAATTCTTTGATGCCGCAAAAAAATGGGGCTTTAAAGACTTTAAAACAATATAATGGGAAACGAATGCGATCTTTTATCTTTAATATTTCATATTGGGTAATTACTATATTTTACGGCATTGCTATCTATTTGCTTGGCATGTTCAAAAGCGCAGAAATTTCACGCAAACTTGCGGTTTCTTATGCAAAATCTATGTCTTGGGCGATGCGCCATATTGCAGGAATCGAATTTGAATTTCGCGGCATTGAAAACCTACCAAAAGATGAACCATATATAATTGCATCAAAGCACCAATCATGGGGTGATGGCTATATGATTATGGGCTTGCTTGGTGATTTGGCGATTGTGGTTGGCGACCATGTCGAAGCCTATCCATTAATGAAACAAGTATTGCAAAATATTGGTGCAATTGTTGTTGCTGAAAAAGTTACAAAATCATCGACAATTCGCATTAAAGAAGCCTTTAAAATCGCGCATTGTGAAGGGCGTAATGTTCTTATTTACCCTGAGGGGAATTTGGTAAAGATTGGCGAACGCATTCGTTATCGTTCGGGCATTTATAATCTTCAACAAGCATCGGGTTGGAAAGTTGTTCCGGTTGCTACCAATCTTGGCCTTTTTTGGTCTTGCCGCGATATTAAAAAAGAACGCGGTACGGCGATAAATGAATTTCTAAAGCCAATTCCTGCTGGGCTTTCAAAGAATGAATTTATGGAAATTCTTGAAAATCAATTGAACGAATCGTCAAAAACCCTTTGCGAGGAAGGCCAAAAGACCCATCCACATTTATCGCAAGCCGATGTTGAATGGCCATTAGCAATCAATTCAAATAAATAATTATAATTGTTCTTGCAAAAGCCTTTCTTTGATTTTTGCGCCCCATTTATAGCCACCAATTGAACCATCCATTCGTAAAACCTTATGGCATGGAATAAGGATGGCAATTTTATTTTTAGCAACCGCATTGGCAATTGCAGTCGCCCCTTTTTCAAGGCCAATTTTTTTTGAAAGTTCGCCATAGCTTATGGTTTCACCCTTTTGTAATTGGGTTAGGAAGCGCCAAATTTTTTCCTGTAAAACTGTACCGCGCAAATCAAGCGGCAAATTTGGGCGTGTGCCATTGTGATTTAGATAATCTATAAGCGTATCAAGCCAAAGCTCTAGTTCTTGGCTATCAATTGTGGCTTTTAATTGCGCATTGGGAAATTCACTTTGTAAACCTGCGAATAAAGCATTTTTATCTTCGCCTATTTCAACGGCGCAAACACCAATTTCACTTGCTGCCATAAGGATTTTGAAATCCTTGGCGGGTTTTATTGAATAATAGATTATTTCGCCATTACCGCCTTTTTTATATGATTTTGGATTGATACCAATGGCATCAATATTTTCATAAACACGGCTTGTTGAGCCGAAACCTGCGGCAAAAATTGCGTCAATTATGTTATTGGAATTTTTTAGATGTTCTTTAAAAACCTTTTTGCGTGCCGCATTTTGCAATTCTTTTGGTGATAATCCGATTTGTGCTTTAAAGGCTTTTTGAAAATAGCTTGGGCTTTGTCCTGCCATTCGTGCAAGGAAGGAAAGGGGCAGGGTTTCATCGCAATTTTGGCAAATATATTGGGCGATTTCTATATTTTTATCTTGCATCAAGCCCTCACAATTTTTGCCGCATAACAGCCATAGGCGGTAAAATGCGCATGAATATATTCTATTTGCGGGTTTTCGAAGAATTTTTCAATATTATTTGCAATTTTCGGCCCCATTTCAATTTCTGCCATTTGTAAGAAGCCATTTTTATCAAAGCCGCGCAAGGCAATTGGCGAATTGCGCGTGAAAACTGGCGCTAATTCATTGGGTTCAAGTTGTATTTCTTGGGCATCTTTGCGAACAAAAATTGCGTAATTTGAATTATAAGGCGAATTAACATCATGGTGATTATAATTTACCAGCAAAATATCTTCGCCAACTTCCCCAAAATCAAGACTTACTCGGCATGGAAAGGCAAGGGGGGCGCTAACTTTGGTTATAATTGCTTTATTCAGTTTTAGTTCATCTTCATTCATCATAAAATAGTTTGAAAATTTATTGTAATTGAGGGGTAAAATTTGAAACATTGAAAACTCCTATTTGGTTGGATTAATCAATTTTCATTTGAAAAACGCTCCGAAACTTGCACTATGTCTGAAAAATAAAATGTGTGAAAAGGGAAGAGAAATGAAAAAAAGAATAGGCCGTATCGCATTTTTAGCTTTAACCTTAATTGCAACAAGCGCATGCGCAAACCCCGTTAGAAACGCGATTTTTCAACCGCCAACCAATGCACTAACTTTAGATGAATTAAGTAGTGATGCCCAATTAATAGAGGTTACAACCGCCGATAATTTAAAACTAAAAGGCATTTATGTTCCGCCAAAGGGCGATAAACCGCTTATTCTTGTTTTTCATGGAAATGCATCAAGCGCGCGCGGAATTTTAAAACATATGCGCCACATAACAGATGCGGGCTATGGAATTATAAGCACTGAATGGCGCGGTTATTCACAAAACCCAGGCAAGCCAACACAAAAGGGCGTGGCAATGGACGCTGACGCTTTTTATCAATATGCCAAATCTGTTGCAGGCGATAGAAAAATCATAGTTTTTGGGCATTCATTGGGCGGCGCAGTTTCACTTGATTTAGCACTTCGTTACAAGCTTGATATGGTTGTTACTTATGGCACATTTTATAATGTTGATGCCTTTGTTCCATTCTATGGCAAACTTCTTATCGCTGACCCATTTGATAATTCCAAAGCGGTCACAAAGCTTGATGAGCCTTATGTTCTTGTTCATGGCCTTGAAGATGAAACTATTCCTGTTGCGCATGGCGCAATGCTTGAAAATAATGCGAAAAAGGCAAATATTGCGATGGATACAGTTTTTGTAAATTCAGGCAAACATACATTTGATGATGCCCAAATATTGCAAATTTTGGATAAAATTACCCTTGAAAATAATGGCCTAAAATTCAATCATCAAAATAAATTTGATTTTGAAGGTGATAGGCCAATTATCAAGAAATAATAATAGCAAGCTTTTCAAGCATTTCCTTATCGCGCGCATCGGGCGCGGTTATGATTGCATTTTCTAAGGCTTTATCAATCATTGATGGTGTGCGCGGTTTTTGCGATAAAAAGCGCGCAAGGTTTTTGATTGTATCTTTTGCGCGCGCCGAATTTTCATGCATGATTTTTACAACCGATGCCACATCAACATGATCATGATCTTCATTCCAGCAATCATAATCAGTGACCATAGCAATTGTTGCATATGGAATTTGCGCTTCGCGGGCTAATTTGGCCTCTGGCATATTGGTCATGCCGATTACATCGCAATTCCAGCTTCTATAAAGCTCTGATTCCGCCTTGGATGAGAATTGTGGCCCTTCCATAACCATATAGGTTCCACCAATATGGGCCTTTGCGCCGGCTTTTATTGCGGCTTCATAGGCAAAGTTTGAAAGGCGTTGGCATATTGGCTGTGCCATTGAAACATGGGCAACAAGACCATTGCCAAAGAAGGTTTTTTCGCGTGCAAAAGTACGGTCAATAAATTGATCAACCATAACAAATTCACCAGGTTTATATTTATGTTTCAATGAACCAACCGCAGAAACCGAAAGAATATCCGTAACACCCAATGATTTTAGGGCATAAATATTGGCGCGATAATTTATGGTCGATGGCGTATAAACATGCCCACGCCCATGACGCGGCAAAAACGCAATTTTCTGCCCGTCAAGTTCGCCCACAAAAACATCATCAGACGGCGCACCAAATGGCGTTTCAACCTTAACCCATTCACCCCTAAGCCCATCAATCTGATAAAGCCCAGAACCCCCAATAACCCCCAAAACCCATTTTGACATAATCACCTCACACCCCACCCATAAAAACAACCAATCCCAAGGTCAATGCACGTTTAACAATATGAGTTTTATAAGTCATTCTTCATCTGGAATGATGTCATGAAGGTTCAATACTCTGTAAGCCACAACCTTTCCTGAAGAGTTAGTTGTGGCGTTTACATCTACTATGAAGCTAGCAGTTAAAGGGTTTTTAAGTGGATCTGATTTGAAGTTCTCAAACTTAATTCTGTCAAGATCAGAAACAAATAAAATAGGGACATCGTTTTTTGAAATATCTTGTATCACACCTTTGTGAGCAGTTCTCCCTTCTTTCTTTGCCTCTTCCTGACCCGTTTGATATAGCCTAAGTATTTCATTTTTGTACTGTGCATCATCGGTGTTTTCCAAAATTTCTAATGCTTTTTTTGAACCATAATGTGCGTCTTTTACTAATTTATTTTTGCAAATAAATTTCACTTCTTCATTTGTACCGTCAGGGTGTGTTATGATTTTGTTAAGTCCTAATGACATCTCACCATTTTTAGAATCGGCCACAGTCTTAGTAAGGTTTTGCATGGCTTTTAATTCAGCTTTACTAAATCCAACATCTCTTGCTGAGATTTTAGACTTTGAATTAAATAACGCTAATGTTTTTATGGTGTCATAAACATTCTTTACAAAATCATATAAATTATTCAGTTCAGATGCGGCTGATGCTGCTCCTGCAGCGAGGTAAGGTGTATAAGGTGCCAATTCGGCAAATATACAATTAGTTTTAATTTCTGTAATAAATAATTTAACATCTTGCTCATCAATATTTTTTTGGCCTTTTGAGCGCGCTAAATCTTCAAAAAATTTTAAATATTTAAAACTTAAAGCTGATAGAGAATTTGAAAAATCCATTAATTCAATAGGTTCATGTACATCAAAATGAATAGTAACTCTTGATTCACTTATAATTGGATTAATCATTTCTATCTCGTATATTTAGTTAATATCTTTTCCAAATATTTTGAATATTATATTTATATTCCTCAATGTAAATAATTATTATTAAAATAATAAAAGCCCGAACTAGAGTTCGGGCTTTTTAAAAATCTAAAGTCAATAAAAATCAAAAACCACGCTTTTTGATTTTTATTGTCCGCTTAAATCCACTTTGCCGAGTGAGCCGCGAAGCGGCGAGGGTGGCAAAGTGAGACTTTTTAGTGTTTCACATTCCGCCATACAGATTGGTAAGATAACCAAGTGAAGATGGCAAAAATGAACAAGAATAACATAGTCGCAAGACCAGTCTTTTTGCGTTCAGTTTGATGCGGGTCAGACGCCCATTGCAAGAAGGCCGCAATATCTGCTGATTGTTGTTCAGTAGTTGCTTTAATGCCTTTGTTTTCAGGTGTATCAGCATATGTTACACGCCCATCAGTAAGCTGTTCAGGCATACCAATAATACCACCCGCGATATATGGATTATAAACTTTACCTTCAGGCACATTTACGCCGTGTGGTACAGGTTTATTATAACCTTGCATCAACGAATAAACATAGTTTGCACCTCCATGACGCGCCTTTGTGATAACAGACAAATCAGGTGGTAAAGCACCGCCATTTGCTTGTTTTGCCGCATAATCAGAATCAAACGGGCTTACAAAAGCATCAGCAGGTGTGCCTTCACGCTCAACTTCGGCACCATTTGCATCAACGTCTTTAACTTTATAGCCTTTAGCGATTGCCTTAACTACAGGGTTGTCGTTGGCATTTGGGAATTTAGGGTCATAATATGGCCCATTTTTTTCACCCAAATTGCGATAGTGCATTTCTTTCATTGAATGGCAAGAAGAGCAAACTTCTTTATAGATTTGAAAGCCACGTTGCACTTGCGCACGATCGAAGCGACCAAATATACCCTCATAGCTACCTTGGGCATCCAAAAGCTTGTGAGCACCTTCATTAGCAAAAGCCGCAGAAGAAGCCAAACCAAGGGTTAGAATAGTTGTAAGTAGAATTTTACGCATTTTCATTACCCCTTAATGTGCGCCAGAAATTGAATCTGCAATTGATGCAGGTGGCGTTTTAGGTTTTTCATAAATTCCCAATAATGGTAAAATCACCAAGAAATAAGCGAAATAATAGATAACGCCAATTTTTGATATTGTAGTCCAAGGTTCACCGATATTTGCACCGCAGAAACCAAGAATAACGAAATTCACCAAGAATAAGAACCAGAAGATTTTACCCAATGGACGATAACGCATAGATTTGATTTTAGAAGAATCTAAAAGTGGCAAAGCCAACCAAATTAAAATCGCGCCGCCCATAGCGATAACACCGCCAAGTTTTGCAGGGATGAACAAAAGATCAAAGTCAATCGCACGCAAGATTGCATAGAATGGCAACAAATACCATTCTGGAACAATGTGCGCTGGTGTTACTTGTGCATTTGCAGGAATATAATTGTCAGGGTGATTCAATGCCTCTGGTGCAAAGAATACGAAGGCAACATAAACCATCAAGAAAATTAAAATCGCAAAGCCATCTTTGATTGTATAATAAGGATGGAATGGAAGGGTTTCTTTTTCCACATCTTTAACTTCAACACCAGTTGGGTTGTTATTACCTGGAACGTGAAGCGCCCAAATGTGTAGAACCACAACACCCGCAATTACGAATGGCATCAAATAGTGCAATGATAAGAAGCGGTTCAAAGTTGGTTGACCAACCGCAAAACCACCCAATAACCATTTGTGAATTGGCTCACCAACCACAGGTATAGCAGATGCGATATTAGTGATAACAGTTGCACCCCAAAATGACATCTGGCCCCAAGGAAGCACATAGCCCATGAACGCAGTAATAACCATCAAAAGATAGATTATAACGCCAAGACCCCACAATAATTCACGTGGTTCTTTATATGATCCATAATAAAGGCCACGGAAAATGTGGATATAAACCGCCAAGAAGAAGAAAGATGCGCCAACCATGTGCATATAACGCACAAGCCAACCACCGTTCACATCACGCATAATATGCGCAACAGATGCAAAGGCAAAATCAACATGCGGCACATAATGCATAACCAAAATGATGCCAGTAAGAATTTGGATTACCAAGAAAATTGCCAAGATGCCGCCAAAAGTCCACCAATAATTTAGGTTTTTTGGGGTTGGGAAATCAACCATAGTATCATAAGCAAAACGGATAAGTGGCAAACGGCGATCAAGCCATTTTTCAAATCCACTATTTGGAACATATTTAGAAGGACCACTCATCTTATTATCCAATCTTAACTAGTGTATCTGATAAATAAACATAAGGTGGGATTATAAGGTTTAGCGGTGCAGGACCCTTACGAATACGACCAGAAGTATCGTATTGCGAACCATGACAAGGGCAGAACCAACCACCATAATCACCTAAATAACCAGATTCAGTTACACCAACTGGGATGCAACCCAAATGCGTACATGCTGCTTGCATAATCAAATATTGTGCTTTGCCAGCTTTACCATCTGATTGCATAGTACGTTGTTCATCGGTTTGTTTGTCGCGCAAATCAGGTGCGCTGTCGTCTTTTTTTGCACGTGCAATTTCTTCGGCTGTACGGTGACGGATGAAAAGCGGTGCACCACGCCACATAACTTTGGCTTGTGAACCTTCGGCAACAGTTGAAAGATCAAATTCAATTGATGCCAGTGCCATTGTATCGGCCGCAGGGTTCATTTGATTGATTAATGGCCATGCAACCATCGCGGCACCACCAGCAGCAATTGCGCCAGTCGCCACGTGAAGCATGTCACGGCGGGTAGGTTGGCCTTCATGGCCATTTGTATGAGAGCTGTCAGACAATTCCATAACACTCCAGATAAAGATTGCGATAAGTGAAATTTGAAGCTTAAGGCCTAAAATTTAACGTATCGCAAACGCGAAAAATAACAGGCAAGGGTAGTCGCAGGTTTTAAACCCAATCCACCCCTTGTTGGTTTCGATTAGCCCTCTATTTCAAGACTTTCAAGCGGGTTAGACTTAAGAATGTCAAACTTTCGCCTTATTTTGCAGCTTTTTTATGTTCAAAAAGCCTTTGGAATTGAAAGATAATGGCAAAAACCCTTTTAAATAAGGGAATATTGATGGGATTGCGACTTTTTGGCACTTTGCGGATTTATTGCAAATTTTTAGCGTAATCACATTGAAAATCATCAAAAACAGGAAATTTAAAAATTTGATTCCAATTTAAAAATTCATCATAAATTTATGACCTCAATTAAGTAAAATTGTCATGGAAGAAGTTTTTTTAAAGCATCAAGATATTCAATAAAGGCCTTATTTCCAACCTTAGTTAATGTGATTTTTGTATTGGGTTTTTTACCGATAAATGATTTTTCAACTTTGATATATTGCGCTTCTTCAAGCTTTTTAAGGCTTATGGATAAATTACCATCACTACTTTGGGTTTGTTTTTTCAAAGTATTAAAATCCGCCGATCCCGCAGTCGATAAATAAGCCATTATTCCTAGTCGAAGACGCGAATGGATAAGGTCATTGATGTTGGAGATATTAAAATCGTCCATTATTTAGCCTTTTCATCGCGCAGGCTCAGATACGCAGGTAGAATGCAGAATAGTAAAAATGATAAAAGAAACGAGTAGTTCCCTCCAAAGGTTGCGCCAATATAGATTGTTATAGGCGCTAATAAAAAGCTTCCAATAGAGAAAAAGTTTAACCATTTCTTGCCCGATACCACTGAGGTTACAAGCCATCCAATACCAATAGAAATTAGTAAAAAGGAGCCTGTGAAATATATTGAAAATATACCCAATATTATTGGCGGATTAGGAAAATGGTTCAAATAATCTTCGATTTGACCATGATTAAGGAAAGATACACCAAACGCAATAAAGCATAATAGAAAATCAACAGTTCCAATTAGCACACCTAGCCATACCGTGTTAGCAACTTTACTAGCAGTTGATTTTTCTCCTATCCCAAAAATATTCCTGCGGTCTAAGAATAAACCAGATGCGAAAATTATTATTGTAAGTAGCGCAATATAATTTGTGGCTTTGAAATATAATGATGAAAATTGAAAGTCTTTAGGCATGAGAAATTTTATATCCAATGATAAACGTGCCAATGTATAAAATAATATTGCCGCGCCAGCCCACAATAATGCCCGCCCAATGTTCAAAGGACCAATGTCGCCTTTTTGTACCATATTTTTAATATATTCGATTTCAGATTTTAAATCTTGGTTAGATTGGTTCATTTCAAGCCCCAAAAATATAAAGTACTTTATAAAGTAAAGTAAATTATTTTTTTGTCAAATGATTTTTTGGAAAAATTAGTAAGCTCTGAGATGCCGCATTTATTGCGGCATCTCATTGGGCTGTGGGCTAATCCATTAGACCCAGCAATGAATGTGGGGTGACAGTGTTTTTGAAAAGCGGTGGCTTGTTTTCAAAACCAATTCTCAATATGCTTTATATATGACTGATACATTTGAAGAAAAAAAGGCAAGAGCGCGGGCGTGGTTTGAGGAATTGCGTGATTTGATTTGCGCCGAGTTTGAAAATTTGGAACTTGAGGCCGATCATAAATTATATGGCAATAATATAGGCAAATTTACCAGAAGCCCGTGGAGAAGAAGCCAAGAGAATGGCGGCGGTGGCATAATGTCCATGATGCATGGGCGCTTGTTTGAAAAAGTTGGGGTGCATGTTTCAACCGTTATGGGTGAATTTTCGCCTGAATTTGCCAAAAATATGAAGGGTTGTGAAAATGACCCGCGTTTTTGGGCATCGGGTATTTCATTAATTGCCCATATGAAAAACCCACGTGTGCCTGCGGTTCATATGAATACGCGAATGATTGTTACAACTCAAAGTTGGTTTGGGGGCGGCGCGGATTTAACGCCAACGCTTGATTATCAAAGGAAGCAAGAATTTCCTGACGCAATTGAATTTCATGGCGCAATGAAGGCGGCGTGCGATAAACATTCGCCTGATTATCACGCAAAATATAAAAAATGGTGCGATGAATATTTTTATTTGCCACATAGAAATGAACCACGCGGCATTGGAGGTATTTTCTATGACCATCATGATAGTGGTAATTGGGAAAATGATTTTGCTTTTACCCAAGATGTTGGGAAAGCTTTTTTAGGCATTTACCCAAAAATTATTCGCACCCGTATGAATGAAGAATGGTCACACCAAGAGCGTGAAGAACAATTAGTTCGCCGTGGCCGCTATGTTGAATTCAATCTTCTTTACGATAGGGGAACAATGTTTGGCCTTAAAACCGGCGGCAATGTTGAGAGTATTTTATCAAGCATGCCGCCAGAGGTTAAATGGCCATAGGCCATAAACCCATTAATTTCAATCAAATGGTGCGAGTGATTTTGTGCGGATAGAAGGAATAAGACCGCAGGAATACGATAGTATTTCAAGGGCTTATGACGCGCCAGCCGTGCAAAAGCGCCGCATCATTTGTTTGAAATTAATGAGTTTATGGCCTTAAGGTAGTTTTTGGCTGTCCATAATTGCGATTACATTGTTTTTATTGGCGTTAAAATAATGGATTTTTGGCGCGATATAGACAATATAATAATTTTTACCATTCTTTGAAACGGCCTGTGCCAAGCCTTTGGTATCAAGCCCTTCTTTGGTTTTTGTAATGATTTCAAAGCGCACACCCTTTGTATCAGAAACCGTAACTGGTTTTGGTGATGCGTATTCAACCTTCAAGAAACCAAGTTCAGAAACGCTATTTGCGACAAATTCCATTTGTTCAGTTAATGACATATTTTCTTTTGGGCGCGGGGCAATATGGTTTTTATTATCCCCCTCAGGCCCGATAAATAATGGGTCTTTTTCGGTTAAGCCTTGCGAAATATATACAAGGTTAAGCAATGGCCCATCAATAGTTAGCGTTTTTACATTCTTATTATTGTAAGTAACGGGGCTTAGGTCTGACCAATCCCTATCTAATGTGACCTCTTGTTCGTTTTTATATGAACCAGCAGGGGCAAGCGTAATTGATGCGCAGGAACTTGTAATTAATAATAAAGGGATTGAAGCAGCTAATTTGAAATTCATTCTCATTTAATCACCTGTTGGTTTTGTTAATTTTTTTGATATTTGACTAATTAAATCATCGATAATCCATGCATCATCAGCATTTGGATTTTTTTCTACATATTTTTTATATGCCTCGAGCGCTTTTTGGTCATTGCCATTTTTACGCTGAATATCGCCAATTTTTTTATAAGTATCCTTGTGGGCATCCGGGTATTTTAAAGATTCTTCAAACGCCTCTAAAGATTTTGTGCTATCATCATTTTTTGATCTTAGCCTTAAGGCCTCACCTTTATAGAAATTTAAAAGCCCTAAATCCTGCCCATCTTGCGATAAAAGGCCAATTATATAAATTGTTTGCCCAAAATCCTCGCGGCGTAATTCATCTTTTAGCCAAGTTTCTAAATATGGTCTTATTTTGTTGCGATATTCTATTCTTGCGGTTTTTTCTTCTTCTGCATTACGTGCCGGTTTAGAGTTTTTTACATTGGCAACATAGGTTGAAATATTTTCAATTCTTTCTTTTTCCAAAGGGTGCGAGCCAAAAATATTCACCCTTGTCGGCATATCGCGTACTTTTTTATAATCAGAAGCCGCCGTTATCGCGATAAGCTTTTCCCATAATTTTTTCCCAGCGTCCTTATCATATCCCGCCTTTGTCGAAAAATTTACGCCATAAATATCGGCGCGTTCCTCTTTATCCCTATTATAGCTCATGAAGCCTGCAACAGTGCCCAAATAAACAATGTTTGCAAGGCCACTTCCAATATCAATTGCATTCTGTGCGCTACCAACGGAGCCGGCATTTGCCGCCGCCGCAATTGCAACCGCCTGTATTAGCAATGAAGCAGCAAGGGCGGTATTGGCGCGCTTTTTCAAATCTTCATATGCATCAATCGAGTGTGAGTGTAAGAAATGCCCTGCCTCATGCCCAATAACAAACGCCAATTCATCTTCGGTTTGTGCCCTAAGCAACAATCCAGTCCAAACTTCAGAATAGCCATTGGGTGCCATTTGTGCGTTGAAAAATGGGCGCTCCATAACATAAATTCGAACATCATCCTTATATTGTGGGATAAGTTTTCCCATTACTTGCCCAATATAAGTTTCAAGCTCTTTGTAAGATGTCCGCTCGCCAGAGGTTTTGGCTTCTTTTTCTGCTTTGGCAGTTTCAATCCAAATGCCATCTTCTAAAGAATTAGCAACTGGTTTTTGCCCCGCAACACGTTGCGGTCTATCTTTTGATAAATCTATATTTGCCTTTAGGGCCGCATCCGCATCTTGCGCAAAGCCTGCCATAGGCTGAAGCACTATAGATAATGAAACAAATGATAATAGGGCTTTTTTCATGATTTTTGGACAAATACACGCATGAATTATAGCGGAAGTTTTTTGAATAATTCCACAATCTCAGACTGCGAACCTTCAAGGGTTCTTATGTCTTTTGCAAATGAAACAATATCAAGATTATACCAAACAACTTGCCCAGTTTTTAAATCAACCAAAGTTGCGCGAACTGCTTGACCTGCGCCAGTTGCAACGCCAACACCACCAACAATCGCAACCGCAGTCATTAATTTGCGGCCTGCTGATGAATATGTCCCTTCAACCTCAAAGAATAAAGCATATTTTGGTTTTTCATTTTCAGGAATATCAGACGGTACAATAAGTTTCACATCTTCGCCTAATGTCCATTCAAATTTGCCCTTTTTGGTAGGTAATTGATCATTAAGGAAAATTGACGCAGAAACTACTTTGTTTAGTTTTAAAACTTGGATTGTATCAGGATTTGAATTTGCATCAGGTTCAAAATTGCTAATTTTATATTTTTTCTTTTCAAGCTCTTCCTTAATGCTTTGGATAAGGTATTTTTTTGCATTTTCTGACCATTCAGGTTTTGGATCTTTCATGCCAGTCACTGTTAGTTCAGAAAGTGTGACTTCAGGTAATGCAACAATTATAGGGCTGCCATCTGCCGGTTTTTCGATTTTCGCGTTCCAGCTCCAAGTTTGTGCAAAAGCGTGTGATGTTGATAAAGCGGGTATTAAAGAAATTGAAAATATTGTTAAAGTTGAGAATAGTTTTTTTAATAAAGTCTTTTTCATCTTTTATTGTCCTGAATTGCGAATCTAGAATATTACCAAAGATTAATTTTGCAATAGTGAAATAAGATTTTTATGCAGATTAAATTAGATATCATTATTTGCATAATTATTCACAATTTCCTTTGCGCAAACAAAGGCCGAACTCCAGGACCAAGCAAAATTATAACCACCAAGCCAACCTGTTATATCAACACATTCACCAATGAAAAAAAGGCCTTTTTGCTTTTTGGCTTCCATGCTTTTTTGGTTTAATTCATTTGTTGAAATTCCACCCTTTGTAACCTCTGCCTTTGCAAATCCTTCAGTGCCTGAAACGGGAAGTGGGAAATTATGTAGTTTTTGCGCAAGTTCGCGCAATTGGGCATCCTTGGCTTTGGAGATTATTTCTTCATTGCCAAAATATGATGCAAGACGTGATGGTAAAATTTCCGATAGAATTTTTGACAGTTTAACATTGGGTTGTTTTGCTTTGGCATCTATTAAAAAAGCCGCCAAATCATGTTTGGGGGCAAAATCTATTTGGAAAATATCGCCAGCATTTAAATAGCTTGAAATCTGTAAAATTGCAGGGCCTGAAAGACCTTTATGGGTGAATAAAATCGCCTCATCAAAAGAAGTCTTGCCAAATTTTGCGCGCCCATCAAATGACACGCCTGCCAATTCCTTCATCCAATCAAACTTATCGCCAGTGAAAACTAATGGTACAAGGGCAGGGGATGGTTCTATAATATCAATCCCAAATTGTTGCGCGATTTTGTATGCAAATCCAGTTGCACCCATTTTAGGTATGGATTTTCCGCCCGTTGCAATTATCAAATTTTTACCAAAAAAATTACCCAATGATGTCGCAACTTCAAAATCATCGTGCTTTTTAATTTCAAGAATTTCGCAATCAGTTTTAATATTTGCGCCATCACATTCATCAAGCAGCATTTGCAAAATCCTCTTTGCGCCGCCTGTGCCGTCAACAAATAATTGCCCCAAAGTTTTTTCGTAATAAGGTATATTATGTTTTTCGACTAATTTGATAAAATCCTGTGATGTGTATTGCGATAAAGCTGAACGGGCGAATTGTGAGTTTTGTGAAACAAAATTTTCGTGCGTGACTTTTAGATTGGTGAAATTACAACGCCCACCACCAGAAATAAGGATTTTTGCGCCAACTTTATCACTATGTTCAAGAAGTATAACGCTTTTGCCATTTTTAACCAATTGAGATGCGCAAAAAAGCCCTGCCGCACCTGCGCCAATGATTATTGCATCATAGATTTTTGTCTTTAATTTTAATGTTTTGATGGGCATAATGTAATTTATTTATATTTTCATTGAAGTGAATTAATTTGTATCATTTTTCAATATAAACTATAGAGTAAGTGTTTATATTAATCACGCGTTTAACATAATTCTATCGGTCATGGAGGGGATGCCGAATGAAATTTAGCGAATATAATGATTTGCTGATAGAGAATGAGAAAATCACATTTGAACGCATAGCGATCATTAAATTAATTTGCATTTTCGTTGGCCTTTTCATCCCTGTACCCCAAACAGGATTATATTTTCACGATGCAACTGCCAAGCAATTAGCGTTTGATTGGTTTTTTAAAGTTGCTTTTATTCCTACTGGTATAATGCAAGTATATTGGTCAAGAACGAATACATATAAGCCAATTTATAAATATTGGGTTTTGATCATAGAATTAATTCTCCTTGCTTTATATTCTACTGTTCCAAATTTTTTAATGTTTGATGTGACGTCTGAAGAATTTCGAAATCAGGCATTAATGTTATATGATATTCAGGCACTTAAATGGCTTTGGTGCGTGTTTTTATTCTCTTTATTCGTTTCATCATCATCCTATGCATGGGTTGCATCAATTTTGATAGCGATATTATGGTTCCTTCAATATCTTTTTGTAGAAGCATTATTTTTCTTTGCGACTCATAATGATTGCAATGGTTTCTATGCTTATTTTATTGATAATATTGTTAATCAAACCAATAAAAAAATTAATGCAAATGAGATGATAGATTCGGTTTTCATAACTTTAGTTATGGCAATTGGTTTCTCATTTACGACAAGTTACAATAAAAAAACTTTGGAAAAGCTATTCACATTAGATTTTAAACGAAAAATGTTATCCAAATATTTTTCGCCAACAATTGTCCATGAAATTGAGGGTGGAAGCATTGAAGCCAAAAGAATTGAAACCAAAGTTACATCCCTATTTCTTGATATAAGGGATTATTCAACTTTTGCACAAAACCATAAACCATACCAAGTTTTAGATACTTTAAATGAATTTCATTCCCTGATTGAAACGGAAGTATTTAAGTTTAATGGCACTTTGGAAAAATATATTGGTGATGCGGTATTTGCGGTATTTGGTGCACCAATAAGCAATGATGACGATATTATACGTGCTTTTGAGTGCGTAAAAAGTATTTTTAATCGGGTCGAAATTTGGAATAATATAAGGCAAAAAAGAGGTCTTGAACCACTAAAAATAGGCATTGGTTTGGAATATGGCACAGTAATCTGCGGTGTAATTGGTAAAGAGCGTAATATGAATTACGCAGTCGTTGGCAATTGCGTAAATAGATCAAGTAGATTGCAGGATTTGTGCAAAGAGTTAAATTCACAAGTAATTATGGGTTCTGACTTTTACGAAAAATTGAAATTGGAAATTAAAAACGCCGAAATATTGGGTAAAATCAACAAAGTAAATGTTGATTTGCGCGGCTTTGGTAAAGAGGAGGTTTATTGTCTTAATATCTAATTGCTACGATTTGTCTCATACAAAACTTCCGAAAATTTAACAAAATTGTGATATAGTTTTGGAAAATTATACGGGGATGAATGTGGACAAAAACGTAAAAGACAATAATAGCAATCCAGAACAAAAAACAATTTCAGTTTCGGTAAGTCGTGCAAAATCTATTGCGAAAAAAGCGGTCGAAACTTCGGCAATTACGCAATCAATTGACGCAGCTGTTGATGCAAAAATTACTGCGGCGGCTGATATTGTTAGTCGCACCAAGCCACAACCCAAAACTGCGCCCGAGGCTTTGAAAGCTATTGAAGCGATTTTACAAGGTGCGTCTGCCGATGATGCAATTGCAATTCGTTCCAATCTTTTAAAATGGAATAAATTAGAAGGTGGGATTCCTGCATCCCCTGATGATGATTTGGTCGATGATTGGCGCAATGCGGTTTATCCATATAAAAACCGTATGCTTCGTAAAAATTACGAAAAGCAAAAATACAAACTTCAAGTTGAACTTTTGAAACTTCAGGCGTGGGTAAAAGAAACCGGTCAAAAAGTTGTTATCTTGTTCGAGGGGCGCGATGCAGCAGGTAAGGGCGGCACAATCAAACGCTTTATGGAACATTTAAATCCACGTGGTGCACGCGTTGTGGCATTGGAAAAACCTACTATTGAAGAAAAAGGTCAATGGTATTTTCAAAGATATGTGAAGCATTTACCGACCGAGGGGGAAATCGTTCTTATGGATCGCTCTTGGTATAATCGGGCGGGTGTTGAGCGCGTAATGGGTTTTTGTACCGATGCAGAATATAAAGAATTTTTGCGCCAAACCCCTGAATTTGAGCGTCAATTGGTGAATTCGGGCATTCATTTGTTTAAATTCTGGTTCTCTGTATCGCGCGAAGAACAGCGCAGAAGGTTTAAAGAACGCGAACTTCACCCACTAAAACAATGGAAATTATCACCAATTGATAAAGCATCATTGGATAAATGGGATGAATATACCAAAGCCAAAGAAAGTATGTTCTTTCACACGGATACATCCGAAAGCCCATGGATTGTTATCAAATCTGATTGTAAAAAACGCGCAAGATTAAATACGATGCGCTATGTTATGTCCAAATTGCCATATACAGGTAAATCAGGACATAATGTCGGCCATCCCGATCCATTAATTGTAGGGCGCGCAAGTATTAATCACGGTTGATTGATTTTTGTATTCTGCCCCTAATTATTGGGGAGCTGTCACCGAAGGTGACTGAGGGGTAAAACCTTTCGGAAAATAACAATGCTTTTGTTTTTGCCTAACGGCAAAGCAGTTTTTTACAAAACCGCTTACCCTTCCGCCCCTTCGGGACACCTTCCCAATAATTGGGAAGGAGAGTAACTAAACCAATTCAAATCCAACAGCTTCACCCGTTACTGAACTTGGGGCAATCCATAATGTGAAGCCGCCTTTTTCTGCGCGTCTTTGTAGGTCGTGATTGATAAAGGCAAGGTCGGTTGCGCTTATTTCAAAACTAACTTCTTTACTTTCGCCAGGCGCAAGTTCGATAAGTTTGAAGCCTTTCAGTTCACGCACTGGGCGCGTAAGGCTTGCAACATTATCATTAATATAAAGCTGAACCACTTCTTTGACTGTTCTTTTGCCTTTATTGGTGATTGTTGCACTAGCGCGAATTGAATTGGTGAAATTCAATGTTTTGGCGCTAAGGTTTGGTTTGCTATATTCGATTTTTGAATATGAAAGCCCATGACCAAAAGAATAAAGCGCCACATTATCGGTTTCGATATAACGCGCTTTGTAGAATCTTTCATCCTTTGGCCCTTGTGGGCGGCCTGTTGGGCGGTGGTTGTAATAATATGGCTGCTGCCCTGAATAAACAGGGAAGGAGACGGGAAGGCGCCCCTGAGGTGAATAATCACCAAAAATCAAATCCGCCAAACCATTTCCATGTTCTGATCCCAAGAACCATGCACACATAATTGCATTCGCATCTTTTACCGCACCCGATAGCGCCAATGCACGTCCATGTGATAAAATAATAATCACTGGTTTACCAGTTTTTGCGATTGCTTCGGCTAAATCTTGTTGCGGTTTTGGAATTGTGATTTCAACGCGGCTTTGTGCTTCGCCAGACATTTCTTGCTTTTCGCCAATCGCCAATATTACAACATCGGCCCATTTTGCCGCTTCAACAGCTTTTTGAATTCCGCCACTAATAGGTTTTTCAATTTCACAACCTTTGACGCTTTTAATCAAAGATTGATTTGAAATTTGGTTTCTTAAACCTTTTTCCAAAGTCACTGCATTATCATAATCAGGGAAAATCGCCCATGTACCAAGGGTTTGGTATTTATCATTGGCAAGTGGGCCAATAAGTGCAATTTTCTGCCCCGATTTTTTCATGGGCAAAATATTATTATCATTTTTCAAAAGCACCGCAGATTTGCGCGCCGCTTCACGTGATAAGGCAATAGCTTTTGGGGTTCGAATGTCGGTCTTTTCACGCTTTGGATCAAGTGAACGATAAGGATTTTCAAACAACCCAAGTTGTTTTTTAACATAAAGAACACGGCGCACTGATTCATCGACAACTTCCATCGGAACTTCACCTGATTTTACCAAATCAGGCAAATGAAGATTGTACAAATGGCTTTGCATTGAAATGTCGCAACCGGCAATAATTGATTTTTTGGCGGCATCACGCCCATCCTTGGCATAGCCATGTTTTATCATTTCTTCATCAGCGGTATAATCAGAAACAACAAGACCTTTGAACCCCCATTCATCGCGCAAAATATCGGTCAATAAATGGTGATTGCCTGTTGATGGAACGCCATTAATATCATTAAATGAAGTCATGGTTGATAATGCGCCCGCATCAAATGCTGCCTTAAAAGGTGGCAAATGAACATCGCGCAATGTGGTTTCAGGAATATCGGATGTATTATAATCCATACCACCTTGAACCGCGCCATAGGCCGCATAATGTTTAGGGCAGGCAAGGACGGTGGTTTCGGATGTTAAATCACCGCCTTGAAATCCTTTAATGCGTGCACGCGCAATTTGGTTGCCAAGATATGTATCTTCGCCTGCGCCTTCGGCAACGCGGCCCCATCTTTGATCGCGCGCAACATCAACCATTGGCGCAAATGTCCATTGAATACCAACCGCAGTGGCTTCAAAGGCCGCCATTTTTGCGGTTCTTTCGCATAAATCAAGGTCAAAAGATGATGCTTCACCAAGTGGGATAGGGAATTGGGTTTCGCAGCCATGAATAATATCGGCAGCAAAAATAAGTGGAACTTTTGATTTGCTTTCTTCAATGGCAACACGTTGATATTCACGCGCGCCTTCTGCGCCTTTGGCAGAGAATAAAGAACCCAATGTTCCTTTACGGATTTGCTCTTTAACTTCTTCAATGCCTTGTTTGGCGGCGGCGGGGTTAATATTTGGGTTGTTGGAACGTGTGCCATCGGCAAAAATACTTAATTGGCCTGCTTTTTCTTCAAGGCTCATGTTGGCGATAATATTTTCAATTTGTGCATCTTTTGGGGTGGCGGCATTTGCAATTTTGCCAGCAAATGCAACACTTGCAACGGTTGAAGCCAAAAACATACGGCGCGAAAGCTTAAATTGTCTCATCCCTTTAACCTCTTATTATTTTTGATTCTTTTACTTTATAGTCGTGTAAACGTTTACGCAAGCATGATTTTTTGAATGTTCAGCTTTATTTCATCAAAATATGTGATAATAGGATCAAACCTAAAAAGGAGGGTAAAATGGCAAAAAATCCTATTGCCAAGGCATTAAAAAGCCCCCACCTTGCTGCCAAGGTGGTTAAAAATAAGAAAATCTATAATCGCAAGATTAAACATAAAGAACAGATCAAAGGGCGCGAAATCGGCGCCCTTTGGCGTATTTGTAAGGTAGCATGAGCGCTAAGCGAATGCCCCGAACATAAACGTGAGATATTATGATATGCTAACTTGACTTACGCCTTTTGTAAGGCAATGCCTTACATTGCTCAGGGAGTTTTAAATGGAATCAAGTTCAAAATTTGCAATTATTGTTGCTATTGCTGTCACAATTCTATCTGCAAATCATTCACGTGCAGATGAAATAAAGCAAGCTGCACCAATCGTACAAACTAATTATTCATACGAAGATGATGCTATTGTTGTAAAAACAATAGGCAAGGGCAAAGATATTGTTTTAATCCCTGGCCTTGGTAGTGCTGCCGAAGTTTATGACGGAATTATTCCAGAACTTGCAAAGAAAAACCGTGTTCATATTGTCCAGCTTAAAGGCTATGCTGGCCTAAAACTTACCAAAGAAGAAGGCAGTATTTTTGAAAATGCCCAAGTTTCAATTGCAAATTATATTAAAAACAAAAAACTTAAAACCCCTACATTAATCGGTCATTCAATGGGCGGCGAATTATCAATGGCGATAAATGCGCGCAATCCAAATTTGGTTTCCAAAGTCCTTATTGTTGATGCACTAACATTTTATTCTTTACTTTTTAGCCCACAAGCAACCCCGCAAATTATGGAGCCACAGGCCAAAGCCTTTGCCAATATGATTAAAGGCCAGAGTGCGGAACAATATGAAACCAATCAAAAAACTGCGATTGCGCGCTTGGTGACCTCACCTGAAAAACAAAAACTTGTGCTTGATTGGTCAATAAATTCAAATCGTTACGCAATCGCCCAAGGCGTTCAAGATTTGATGACAATTGATTTGCGCCCTGAATTGAAAAATAGCAAAATTCCAATGACGCTTATTTATGGTTATGATGCCAAAATGGGTTTAAGTGTTGAACAAGTCGATAATCTGTATAAAAATGCCTATAAAGATGTTCCAAATATGTCATTAAAACGCATTGATAATTCGCTACATTTCATCATGTATGATCAGCCAGCAGAATTTTCAAAAGCGGTAAATGAATTTTTGAAATAGAAAAAAGGGTGCGGCAATGATCGCACCCAATTTAAAGGGCAGGAATTTGAAAATAAATAATTTATTCAAGGCCATAATTGCGGCCTTTTTTTCGCTTATTGTAACAAATTGCGCCAATGCACAGGGGCTGATCGTTGAGATTAAAGATTTCAAATCCCAATATGTGATTAATCGTAATGTTTCGATTTGGCTTCCTGATAATTATGATAAAATCAAAAAGCCGTTAAAGGTGCTTTATATGCAAGATGGCGAAAATCTTTTTGAACCATCGCATTCCTTAAGCCACAAAGATTGGGGGGCGGGAAAAAGCGCCCAAAAACTAATTAATGAAGGCAAAATTGAACCCTTTATAATTGTTGGTATATGGTCAACCAAATTGCGGGGGCGCGAATATTTACCAAATAAAATCTTTTTAAACCTAAGCCCCGATTTGCAAGTTAAAATTCAAAAGGGCTGGGAAGGCGTGCCACTTTCTGATGAATATTTAAAATTCATAACACGCGAATTAAAACCCTTTATTGATAAAAATTATAATGTGTCAAAGCGCGCCCAAGATACGGCAATTATGGGCTCAAGCATGGGTGGTTTGATTTCATTTTACGCCCAAATGGAATATCCAAAAATATTTGGTCAATCGGCATCCTTATCAATGCATTGGCTTTTGGGTTCGCCAAATAATGCGAATGAAAACCCTGATTTATTTGTTAAAACTATAGATAATGCCTTTATAGATTATTTAGTTTCAAAAAATTATAAACCGTCAAAATATCGAATTTATATTGACCATGGCGATGAAACATTGGATGCATTATATCGCCCATATTCAAAAGGTTTTGAAGATTGGTATTTTTCCAAATATCAAAAAAATGATAATTATTTTCAATCACATATTTTCAATGGAACAAATCATTCCGAATGCGCATGGGCCGATAGATTGGAAATTCCATTTTTGTTTTTATTAGGTAATAAAAAATAATGTTCTCAACATTCGATATTTTCAAAATCGGCCTTGGGCCATCTTCTTCCCACACCACTGGCCCAATGCGTGTTGCCAAACGTGTTTTGCAAGAAGCAGATGAAAAGGGTTTTTTGGAAAGTGCAAGCCGCATCGTGGTTGAACTTCAAGGTTCGCTTGCGCTTACAGGGGTTGGGCACGGCACAATAAAGGCCAGCATTTGGGGGCTTTTGGGCTTTGAACCTGAAACTA
Organism: Pseudomonadota bacterium; assembly: GCA_020161405.1. GTDB lineage: Bacteria > Pseudomonadota > Alphaproteobacteria > Caulobacterales > Aquidulcibacteraceae > Pseudaquidulcibacter. The sequence goes on from JAIUOD010000002.1 coordinate 572,876, forward strand.
TAGACAAAGATGAGGCTGAAAGCGCATTGGTCGAAATTGAAAATTCGGGGCAGATTGATGCATTGGGGAAATATCAAATCGCCTTTGATATGCGCAAGGATATTGATTTGCGCGGCGATATTATTCCGCAGCTTCACCCCAATGGTATGATTGTTCGAATTTTTAATGGCGAGACAGAGGTTTTCTCGCGTGAATTTTATTCAACCGGCGGTGGGTTTATCGCAAGTCGGGAACAATTATTAAGACCCCTTGTTGATGATATTTTAACCCGCGCCAAAAATTCACCTTATACATTCACATCTGGTGCCGAATTATTGGCAAAATGTGAAAAATTGAAAATCTCAATTGCTGATTTAATCCTTAAAAATGAAGATGCCATTCGTCCGCGCGCAGAAACCGAAAAAGGTATTTTGGCAATTTGGGAATGTATGAATGATGCCATAAATCGCGGCCTAAAAACCCAAGGGATTTTGCAAGGCGGCCTTAATGTAAGGCGCCGCGCCAGCACATTCTACGAAACCCTAAAAAATGGCCCACCTTCGCAAGAATTGGAGCGTTTGTTTGACTGGCTTAATGTCTATGCAATGGCCGTAAATGAGGAAAATGCAGATGGGGGTAGGGTGGTAACCGCGCCTACAAATGGTGCATCTGGTCTTATACCATCATTGATTAAATATTATTGCGCTCATGAAGGTTATGATGAAAGTGATTGTAAAACAGGCGGAAAAATCGCCATTTTCCTTTTTACTGCCGCCGCAATTGGCATGATTTATAAACAACGTGCAAGTCTTTCTGGCGCCGAAATGGGCTGTCAGGGGGAAGTTGGGGTGGCCTGTTCAATGGGGGCGGCGGGGCTTGCCGCGATTTGGGGTGGCACACCAAAACAAATCGAACATGCCGCCGAAATCGCAATGGAGCATAATTTGGGTCTAACCTGTGACCCCGTTGGCGGTCTTGTGCAAATTCCATGTATAGAACGCAACGCAATTGGCGCAGTAAAAGCGGCCAATGCCGCGCGCCTTGCACTGCGTGATGATGGCGATCACAAAGTATCCCTTGATCAAGTAATCGAAACCATGCGCCAAACTGGCCTTGATATGAGCCATAAATATAAAGAGACTAGCCTTGGGGGGTTGGCGGTTAATGTGGTTGAATGTTAGGCGAAAATATTATTTGTGATTAATGATTATATAGAAAATAATTCTATATTTGCGTCTTTTTACCATATTATAAAAGTCTAAAATGCGTGTGTTTTTATAATACACGAAAGAATTTTATGAATTTCGATATTTCAGTTTTTTATTATGCCGCGATTGGCGGTGCGCTTTTGGGCGTCGCCTCTGGCCTATATTATTTGCTTGTGGGGCGAATTTTTGGCGTTAGCGGAATTTTATTTTCACTGTTTGAAAAGCCAATAGCAATCAGAGCGCTTAGTGTTTTGGGGCTTCTGGCAGCTGGTCTTATTTTATCTAAAATTGGCGCATTGAAGACGATAGAAATTAAGGCAAATTATATTGAACTAATTATTGCAGGGTTTTTGGTTGGATATGGAAGCCGCATTGCGAATGGTTGTACCTCTGGGCATGGAATTTGCGGCATTTCAAGATTTTCATTGCGCTCTTTGGTTTCGGTAATAATCTTTATGATTGCCGCTATTATCACTGTTTTTATCAAGTCTAAATTAGGTGCATAATGAATAAATCAGGTATTATTTCATTTATTTTATCGCTTTTATTCGGGATTGGTCTTGGTATTTCTGGAATGACTAATCCGCAAAATGTGATTGGTTTCCTTGATGTTTTTGGCAATTGGAAACCTGCGCTTATTTTGGTTATGGGCGCGGGGATTTTATTTGCAATTCCATTTTTCTATATTGCAAAAAAGCGCGATAAATCAATTTTGGGCGAAAATTTCCCCAATATTCCAACAATTATAGATACAAAATTAATTATCGGCTCAATCGCTTTTGGAATTGGGTGGGGTATTGCGGGCATATGCCCAGGGCCCGCATTAGTTATAGCCACGCATTTTCCAAAAGAAATTGGCCTATTTTTAACTGCCATGATTATTGGCGGTAAAATTGCCGATATTAAGGTTTAGTTTTTTCAGTATCAATTAAATCCTGAACCTGTTTGTAAAACACCTCACGCGCTTCGCTTTGTGGCCCAAGGCTGGCGCGTGGCCATGAGGCGTTTGATGCAATAACAAGATTACGTTTTGGGTCTATGAAAATGCCCTGTCCAAAAATGCCTTTTGCGGCGACGCTTCCGTCATCATAAGTCCACCATTGAAAGCCATAACCACGACCTGCTTTACCAATATCTTGTTGTTTTGTTGTAGCGTTTTTAAACCAATCTTCGGGAACGATTTGTTTATCGCCCGCCTTACCATTAGCAAGAACAAAAAGCCCCATACGTGCAAAATCACGTGTTGCGGCTTGAATACAGCATCCCGCTATTTCTTGACCTGTTGGCCCCAAAAGCCATGTTGCATCAGAAGCCATGCCAAATGGTTGCCAGATTTTCTCTTGTAAATATTGCGCAAGTGGCTTTTTGGTTGCCGATGAAACCAAAACCCCAATCAAATTAGTTTCGCCAGTATTATAATTCCAAACTTTCCCAGGTTCATGGGCGCGCGGTAATTTACGTAAATATGAGACAGTAGCATCAATACCTGCATCAGGTTTTGTAAAATTGAAACGATTTACATCAGAATTTTTATCTTCATAATCTTCATTCCATTTCACGCCAGACGACATAGTAAGAACTTGTTTAACGCTTACGCCATCATAGGCGCTGCCTTTTAAATCAGGAATATAATTTACGATATTATCATCAAGGCTTTTTATATAGCCATCTTTAATCGCCGCACCAACAAGGGTTGAAGTGAAAGATTTTGCCACTGAAAAGCTTGTCCAGCGGCCTTTTTCATCAAAACCAAGGGCGTATTTTTCAAATCTAATTTTGCCATCTTGAATTATCACAATGGCAGAACTTCTTTGATCTTTCATATATTGATCAATATTTGGAATATTAAGCGCATCACCCTTTGGCAAATCTAAAGGGTGGTCAGAAGCCTTTATTAAGTGGTTTTTGGCAATAAGGGTTAGCCTATCTATTGCGCGAAAAGATGCGTCACGCTGTTCTTGTGACCATAATAAAACATCTTTATTCGTTGGCAGGGTTTTTAAGACGCCTTGGGTTTCTTTATCAAGACTTGCCCAAAAGCCAATTGCGCCAATTGTTACAAAACCGATTGCTAATAATGCTATATATCTTTTTTTCACTTTCGCCCCTTGTTTATTTGCATTCAAGAACAACAAAAATACAAAAAAATCAATGGGTAAAATGTGGTTTGTAAAATTAATAATAAAGGCACTTAAGTGCAGCTTGTATGCGCGAATTAACCCCAAGTTCACTACAGGTTTTTTTTATGTGAAATTTGACCGTATTTTCACTTAATCCAAGTATCATTCCAATCTCATGATTTGATTTTCCTTGCGCAACCCATTCCATAACTTCGCGCGCGCGCAATGAAATTTTTACTTCTTTTTCATGATAGCGAAATTCATCTAATAATATATCTTCAAAGGAATTGTGTAGTAAAATTGAATATAAATTAAGATGTTTTAACGCTGTTTCACTTATTTCAATTGCTTCCTGTGAACACCAAGTAACAACCCCGCAATAATTATTCGCACCATGAATTGAAAATGCAACGAAATCTACAATTCCTTCATTTTTTGAAAAATCAGTCATAGATTGGCTTGGACTTATTTTATTATAATCCAAAGTGTTGGCAATTACGGGGCGGTTTGCTTTTTGAAAAATTAATATGAAGGGGTCAACAACTTTTATGCCTTCTTCAATGTATTTTTTAAGAAAATTAATCGGCAGATTTCCAATACCGTGTTTGCGAATATTGGGTATTATTGGTGATATTGGGGCGCATTGCCAATATTTAAACCCAATTTCTTGTGAAGTTTCACATGCATGGGCATAAATTTCGTCAATTACATTTATATTTGATATAGTACTTATCCGCTCAACCAAATAGTTGCGCAGTTGTAATTCATCCATTTTATCCAACCCAATACTTGTTTGTTTTTTTTATGTAAATATTATTGATAATGATTAAAGAAATAAAAGTCCACAAGTAAATTCAATCAAAGGTTGTGTTTATTGCGCCTATTAGACTAAAGTCTAATTTTGGTTTTAGGTTAGGTTTTATCAATTTTGTTTGTGTAGTGCAGTTGCGCCATATTTTGCGCACATTTATAAATAAATATGTATTATATAGTTATTTTAGGTGGTGCATGAAATTATTTATTAAGTTAGGGGTTTTAATTTTCACGTTTTTCGGCATTAACGCCTATGCGGAAGGCAATTGCCCGCAAGGTTATTACCCTGTTTACAATAATAATGGCGGTGGTGGTCAAGTTGGTTGTGCGCCAATGTCTGGTGGCAATGGTGGTGGACATCAAGGTGGCGGATATAATAATCCTCAAAAACCAAAATCATATTGGGCAGATTCATATGGTGCAATTGCGGTTGGCAAAAATGAAAAAGGTGAAAATGTTTTAAGTTATAACAAACAAATAAGCAGCCAAGAACTTGCAGATGATACAATTTTCTTTTTGTGCAAAACACTTAAATATACTGATTGTAAAATTCAAATTAGATTTAGAAATTCCCATGCAATTATAGTAAAAGATGAAAATGGGATGTTCTATTTTGGGGCTAATGAAAATCGGGACAAAGCCGCCGAAGAAGCAATTAATGAATGTAAATCAAATAAATCTAAGAATTGTGAATTTGTTGGTTCTTTAGATAGTACAGCAAGATATATTCGATATTGAATAATATAAACACAAAGATGTTTATTTAAAAATTGGATGGTTGGCAAATGAGATTGTTTATTAAATTAGGAATTGTGATTTTCACTTTAATAGGAATTAACGCATATGCCGAAGGGGGCTGCCCTGCTGGATCTTATCCAATCGGTGGTGGTAATGGGGGATGGCAAGGCTGTGCGCCAATTCCCAATTATAATTCTAGTGGTGGTCAAACTTATAGCAATCCTGGAAGGTGGCTGGATTCTTATGGTTCTTTATATTGGGCAAAGAATAAGGATGGTGGCGATACTTATGCTTATTCAGTTAAAAAAGATAATGTGTCCATTGCTGATAATGATGCATATAATGCATGCGTTAATGCAGGCTTTACTAACTGCCAAAAGGCAATGGATTTTGTTAATGCCTATCTTGCGATTGCCACTGATGATACTGGCGCAATGTGGGCCGCTTCTAATGGTAAAGAAAATAAAGCAAAGAAAACAGCGCTAGATTCTTGCAAAAAATACAATGGCAAAAACTGTAAAATATATACAACAGCAAATAGCCGCCCTGATTGGGTAAAATAAAGCCGATAATATTAAGCGCCTCAAATTTTTTTAAATAATAATTGGAATTTCACAAAATGAGAATATTTTTTAAAATAGGTATTTTAATATCACTTTTTTGGGGTTTTTCTGCCTATGCAGAAGGTAATTGTCCTGCTGGTTCTTATCCAACCGGTGGTGGTAATGCGGGTTGGGTAGGTTGTGCGCCAATTCCAGGTTATGATTCTGGTCAAGGACAGGATAATGGCCCACGCGGGCATTGGGAAGATTCTTATGGTACCTTAGTTTTTGGAGATGCAGATGATGGGACTTTAAGATATTCGTATAGCTATAATTATGAGAACGAAAAAACGGCTATTCGTCGTGCGCTTAAAGAATGCAAAGACGGTGGAAATAAAAATTGTAGGGAAGAAGTAACTTTCCGGAACAGCTATTTGGTTGTTGTTGATGGCGAAAATGGCTCCATTTATTGGGGTAATGATAAGAATGAAAGCAAAGCTAAAATGCTTGCAATCGGTGAATGTCAAAAATCCAACAAAGATTGTATAGTTTTAAGAAGTATAGATAGCCGCGCGGTTTGGGTGAATTAATCAAAAAATAAAGAGGTGGCTATGAAATTGTTTAGTAAGTTTATTTTCGCGTTTACTATTTTCACTGGTTTCAGTGCAATGGCGGAAGGCGGGTGTCCGGCAGGTATGAGGCCGATATATGGAGTAACTGGTAATATTGTTAATTGTGTAGAATTTTATGACACTAATCAAGGACAAGGCCAAACCAATTCACCCCAAGGATATTGGATGGATTCCTATGCAAGCCTAGTTTGGGGTTATGATAAAAATGGCGGCTCAATTTATTCCTATGGCGTAAAATATAAAAATCAAATAGAGGCAGATAATCGGGCTTTGAGTGAATGCTCATCTGCGGGCAATCGTGACTGTAAAGTTGTGCTTCAATTTAGCAATGGATATCTTGTAATTGCCAGTGATGAAAATGGCGCGCTTTACGGCGCATCAGAGTTTGAAAAAAATGTTGCGGAAAGCAAAGCGCTACAAAATTGTATGAGTTACAAAGTAAATGGCTGCAAACTTGTGGAATCCGTAAATAGCCGTGCGATTTGGGTTGATTAATTTATAACACCAATAATTGGCCCCATATTATCACCAGTTTCTTCTATTCCAAGCTCTTTGGAATAGATTTTTGAAATTGTGCCATCAAGGTAAAGTGCATTATCGGTTTTCAATTCATCTTTGAAAAGAATTGCCATATCATAGAAATTAACTTGATTTTTGGAAATGGCAAAAAATACATTGCCGTCCTTATCAATTCCAACACCATTTCTTATGTTTAAATTCTTGCTATCCTTGATGAATTTGGGATGGATATTACCATTTATAACTAACATTGGCCCCGACTGGGTTGCAAATTCGGGTTTTGAATTTTTAAATGCTTTGTCATATTCAGAAGTTTCCAAAACGCCTGCTTGATTTTCATTCGTATAGAAAACCCCATTTGGCTTAAGGCCAAAATTACCTATGCTTTCGCCTTTGAATAATGATTTTATTTCATTATGATTTTCAACATAAAGGCCAACAGGGTCACGATTTTCAAGATACATTCCACCATTCATCGCAAATTCTAAATTCTGACCTTTGCTTTTGGTAAATTCGCGTAAATTTTCGAAATCGCCAATTATTTGTTTGTTTTCATCCTTAAGAAAAAGCGCAATTTTGCTTTCTTTTGGGGCATATTTACAGACAATAAATTTTGACGCACCAACAGATTTACCAAAGCAATGTTTTGGTAAATCCGCTTGTTTTTGGGTTTTGGGGCTGCAGGATGAAATCGCGCAAAGCCCCAAAAAAAATAAAGAGACTTTCCTAATTATCGCCAAAATATTTCACCAAAGTATAAAGCGTTTTGCGCGCATCCATAAGTGATTTAATCCTTACACGTTCATTCAAACCATGAACACCATTGCCATCATAATCGCCAAAAAGCCCAGAAAAACCATAGGTTGGAATACCCGCCGCATTTGTATAAATCGCATCGGTCGCGCCAGTTGTAAGAACAGGAACTACTGGCGTATTTGGGAAAATTTCACCCGCCACTTTTTCCATAGCTTTTAAAACATAATCAGGAAGTTTTGGGGTAGGGGTGGCAATACTTCTTGGTTCAACAATTGCAACTTTGATTTCGGAATTATTGATTGCGCCTTGTAATGCCTGCTGCACACTTTCAACTGAAACACCTGGGAAAATACGGCAATTCACATTGGCATTTACACGCTGTGGCAATGCATTAAGCGCATGACCGCCATTAATCATGGTCGCAACACAGGTTGTTCTTAACATTGAATGCCAAGTCTTATTTTGTGATAAAAGCGCATTGGCCTTTTCATCATTGGGATTTGCAACAATTGCATTCATTGCATCGCCAATTTCACCGCCTTTGATTTTTGCAAGGCGTTTGAAATATTCACGATTTGCATCATTGAGCATAACGGGGAATTCATATTTTGAAACATTCCGAAGCGCGTCTGCAATATCATAAATAGCATTTTTGGGAACGGGTTGTGATGAATGCCCGCCAGGGTTTGTGGCCTCTATAGTGAAATCTTGATAGACTTTTTCACCCGCTTGTACATTAAGCATGATGCGGTTTCCATCCTTATCAAGTGAACCACCTGCGCCCTCATTAAGGGCAAATTCGGCATCAATCCAATCCTTATGATTTTGTGAAAGATATTTTGCGCCATTAAATGAACCCGAAGTTTCTTCACCACATGTAAGCGCCATTTTAATTGTGCGCTTTGGTTTGAATTTTTCCTGCTTATAGCGAATTAAACTATCGGTGAAGATTGATGCCATTGCCTTATCATTAACCGTTCCACGCGCGTAAAAATAGCCATTTTCTTCAACAAGTTTGAATGGGTCGCGCGTCCAATCTTCACGCTTTGCTTCAACTACATCAATATGGGCAAGTAATAGGATTGGTTTCTTATTTTTATCGCTTCCCTTTAAAGTTGCGACAAGGCCGCCTTCTTTTGGATGTTCGGGAACCGAAAAAATACGCAATTCACTATCTTCAAAACCGGCTTCTTTTAGGCGGTTTGCCATTCTTGTTGCCGCCAATGTGCAATCGCCAGACGAATAGGTTGTATTAGTTTCCACTAATTCTTTATATAGTTCACGATATTTGGCTTCGGTGGGGTCGGTGTTTTGCGCGAACGCATTGCCTGCGAACATTAATGAAGCAATTACAAAACCAGTTTTTAAATATTTTCTCATTTCAATCTGCCCTAAACCTTTAAAGTAGTTTCAAGATAATTCTTTATAATTTCACGCACTTGTTTTGAATTAATTTTTGCCATTTGCGCAAGACTTAAGTTTTTTGAAGCTTCTTTTGCTGCCAAATATCCTAACAAATAGCCACCACGCGATGGAAATTCCCCTTTCCAATTGAATTGGAAAAAGCGCGCATAATCTTCGTCCTTATTACTATCGATATTATCAAGTGCATATTGAGCGCATTTTCTAAATTCTTCAGGGCCTATATTATCAAGGTTTTTATCACCAAGTAAAACCTCTAATCTTGTGGCACTTGGGTTTAAAGCGTGCGAAACATAGGTTGCAGTACCTTCCATCCACATTGCGTTATAAATTGGCGGGGCGACATTTTTATAGCTTTCCTTTGGCCGAACTTGCCCTTGATAAAGGTGATATGATTCATGATCTAATAATAATTCTAAATTGGCATTTTTCCCATGAAACACAATTATTCCATCTGCGCCAAAATATAAGGTAAGTGGTTTTAAATCACCAGGAACCCTACCATCAAAATTCAACATAGAAGGCATAAGGCAAATTTTGGCTTTTGAATGGTCAAAATCGGGGAAGTATTTTTTATATTTGGTATTATGGGCGTCATATATTTTGGCAAAACTTTGCGATAAATTCCGAACATCCTCCGCAAAAGGTGTGAATTTTATAAGCCATTCTTCAATGTCATTTTCTTTAATCCCAATATTCAAAGCATCATAAAGCGTTTTATTCTTGTCAAAGAAAGCCATTTTAAGGAATTTTGCGCGGTTTTTGCTTGATTTTGATTTATCCCATACCTTAAAAAATTCGGGCATAAGGTTTTTATAATCATGGGTTTCATCTGCAAAAGATTTGTTATGGCTTAATAAAACAATCCCAATTGTCGATTGAATAAGACCGCGACGATTTAACATTATTCCCCCCTTATTTTTTAGAAAAGCTATCTGATTGTATAAAACTATCAAGTGGGAATTAGATTGAAATTGAAAATCATTGCACCTTTTGGGTTTGAACATTTTGCCATTCGCAATTATATGCACGCCAATGAACCAGAATATAAAGCCAAATATTGACCCAAGTCACAGATTTTCCGTTGCCCCAATGATGGAATGGACGGATAAGCATTGCCGTGTCTTTCACCGCATTTTAACAAAAAAATCAATGCTTTATACCGAAATGGTGGTGGCGCAATCAATTTTGCATGGCGATTTAAAACGTATCCTTGCCTATAATGAGGCCGAACATCCAGTTTGTTTGCAAATTGGCGGTTCAGAGCCTGAATTACTTGTAAAAGCTGCCAAAATTGTTGAAGAATTTGGTTATGATGAAATCAATTTGAATGTTGGTTGCCCGTCAAAACGTGTACGCTCTGGCTCTTTTGGGGCGTGTTTAATGTATGAACCTGAATTAGTTGGTGACTGCCTACAGGCAATGCGCGAAGCCGTAAAAATTCCCGTTCATATCAAGCATCGCATTGGCGTTGATGGGCATGATCCTGAAGAAATTCTATTTCCCTTTGTTGAATATCTTGCATCGCGCGGTACGGATTTATTCGTGGTTCATGCGCGCAAAGCCATTTTAAAAGGCCTTACGCCCAAAGAAAACCGCGATATTCCACCGCTTAATTATGATATTGTTCGCCGCCTAAAAGATGCATTCCCACATCTTGGTATTGTTCTTAATGGCGGCTTGAATACTATCGAGCAATCAAAAAAAGAAATGGGTAATTTAGATGGCGTAATGCTTGGCCGCGCGGCATATAAATATCCGCATTTGCTTGGCGAAGTTGATAAGGTATTTTTTGGTGAAGATTATATAGTCACCCCAATGGAAGCCTATCAAAAATATCGCCCCTATATTGAAGAGCAATTATCAAAAAAAGTACCACTCCACGCCATGACAAAACACCTCCTCGGCCTTTTCAACGGCTATAGAGGCGCAAGAACCTTTAGACGGGTTTTAGGCGAAGAAGCACTTCGCAAAGGCTCTGGCCTTGATATTTATGACAAGGCGATTGAAGCGATTGATATGAGTGTTAGCGAACCTGCTTAAAATTTCTCCTCCCATGTAAAGCAACGCTTTACGGGGGAGGTGTCTGCGAAGCAGGCGGAGGGGGCAGGGGTGCAAACAAGCGTTTCAATTTAACGAAACAATAAAGCTCATTTCATTCGCGCCCCCTCCGAGCGCTACGCGCCCACCTCCCCCGTAGCGCTTTGCGCGACAGGGGAGGATCAACTTCCTTTTATTTTCTCAAACCTTCGCTCCAAATCCATCATCAATTCAGCACGCTTTCTGCGCCTTTCTATTGGGGTTAGTTGGTTTTGATTGTTTGGGATTTTTTGTGATAATTTTACAAGTGCCGTCAAAAGCCCAATTTCTTTTTGTGCAAGGGTGATTTGGCCTTCTTCAATCGCTTTACTAAGTCGTTGGTTTATTATTTCTATTTGCGCGTCGATTTTCTTTTGCATTGCCTATTTTGGGGCTTAAAGTGCCTTTGTGGATAGTAGCTACTTATCCAATTTTTGCGTTTTTTTTGTATCATTCCCTTATGAAACAGCAAATCGAAATTCAAAATTGCATATTATCAAATCCAAAGCATGAAAAATTCGCCCAATCAATTGCGCGCGGATTATCGCAGGAAAAAGCCTATATCGAAGCGGGATATAAAGGTGACAGAAGTGCAGCATCAAGAATGTCAACAAATGTCAACATTTTAAGGAGGGTGAAAGAAATTCAAAATGATACGCAATTGCGCAATAATATCGAAATTGATGATATTATCGATGAATTGGAAAAAACGCGAAAACTCGCAATGGCATTAGGCCAATGCCATTCGGCATTTTTAGCAAGTATGGGTAAGGCGCGGCTTTTGGGTTTGATTTAAACAAAAATAATGGCCGCATAATGAATGCGGCCATATTAAATTAAGCGCTTAATCTATTTTCTTTTTTGATTTCGCGTATGCCCTCTAGCATTACCTCTACCAATTGATCGAGGTTATAATTTGCCTTCCAACTCCAATCCTTTTGCGCCTGTGTGTCATCAAGTGAATTGGGCCATGTGGCGGCTATATCTTGCCTAAAATCTGGGCTATATTTGATTTTAAAGCTTGGTATTTTTTTAGATATTGCATTGGCAATTTCACTTGGGTTAAAGCTTAGGCCAGCGACATTATAGCTTCCACGTTCGGTAATATTGCTTTTTGGTGCGTCCATAAGTTCAATAGTTGCACGTATTGCATCATCCATAAGCATCATAGGTAATTTTTCATTTTGATCGATATAACAATCAAAAGTTTCACCCTCTATTGCGGCATGGAAAATATCTATGGCATAATCAGTTGTTCCGCCGCCCGGTGGGGTTTTGTATGAAATAAGGCCAGGGTATCTTATGCTTCGAACATCGACATCATGATTTTCAAAATACCATCGACACCAACCTTCGCCTGCTTGTTTTGAAATTCCATATACTGTTTGCGGTTCAATTATGGTTTTTTGTGGGGTCTGGTTTGGCGGGGTTGAAGATCCAAAAACGGCAATTGAGCTTGGCCAAAATATTTTATCAAGTTTGATTTCACGCGCTAATTCAAGCACATTTAAAAGGCCGCCCATATTAAGATTCCACGCCCAAATGGGATTTTTCTCCCCCTTTGCAGAAAGTGCGGCGGCAAGTAAATAAATTTGATTTATGCCATTTTCAGTTACGATATTTTTCAAATCATTGAAATTAGTAACATCAAGGATTTTGTGAATAAGGCCATTTGATTGTTTTGGGGCGACAATATCACTTGTAATAATTTGGTTTTTGCCAAATTTTTGTGCCAATGCCAGTGAAAGCTCACTACCTAATTGACCATTTGCACCGATGATTAGAATTTTTGGAAAGGAAGACATTAGATAATCCCCAATTCACGACCAGCAGTTTCAAATGCTTTGATTGCTTTAGTAAGTTCTTCTTCCGTATGTGCCGCGCTTAATTGCGTACGAATTCTTGCAAGATTTTTTGGAACAACAGGATAGAAGAAACCAACCGCATAAACGCCATTTTCAAGTAATTTAGCGGAAAGTTTTTGCGATAATTCGGCATCATTAATCATTACAGGAATGATTGGGTGATTCCCCGGTCTAAGATTAAACCCAAGTTTAGTAAGGCCATGACGGAAGAATTTCGCATTGCTTTCAAGTGTATCGCGCAATTGAGTACTGCCTTCAAGAATATCAAGAACGGCAAGTGTTGCGCCAACAATTGTTGGTGCAAGCGTATTGGAGAATAAATATGGTCTTGAACGCTGACGCAATAATTCGACAACTTCTTTTTTTGCCGCCGTAAAGCCGCCAGATGCACCGCCCAAGGCTTTACCTAATGTACCAGTGATAATGTCGATTTTGCCAAAAAGATTGCATAATTCGTGCGTTCCACGACCAGTTTTGCCAACAAAGCCGGTTGCATGGCTGTCATCAACGCCCAATAATGCATTATATTTATCGCAAAGCGCGCGTATTTCGCCAAGTTTTGCAATGGTTCCATCCATTGAAAATACGCCGTCTGTAAACACTAATTTATAACGTGCACCGGCGGCATCTGCGTCTTGAAGGTTTTTTTCAAGATCTGCCATATCGCAATTTTTGTAACGGAATCTTTTGGCTTTTGATAGGCGAATACCATCGATGATTGAGGCGTGATTTAATTCATCGCTTATCACCGCGTCTTGTTCAGTTAAAATGGTTTCGAAAAGGCCACCATTGGCATCAAAGGCAGAGCCATAAAGGATTACATCTTCTGTACCAAGGAATTTTGCCAATCTTGCTTCTAATTCTTTGTGTCTATCTTGGGTACCACAAATAAAACGTACAGAACTTAGGCCAAAACCCCTTTCGTCTAACGCTTCGTGTGCAGCAGCAATGACAGAAGGATGAGAGGAGAGGCCAAGATAATTATTAGCGCATAAATTTATTAATTGTGTGCCATCATTAAGTTTTACAATCGCGCCTTGTTTGGTTGCGATTAGGCGCTCATTTTTGAATAAGCCGTCCATTTTTGTTTGTTCAAGAATGTCTTTAATGTTCGAATAGAAAGAATCTTGGTTGTTTTGATTTGTATGGCTGGACATGATTACTCCTTTGAGTTAGTGTAACGAAATATTGAACATATTGCAGTATAACGCACAATAAGTATGTTATATTAAACAATTTTAAAAGTTGCAAGTCCAAATGTTGAAAACAAATAATAATGAGCAGCCAGCAATAGGTGAGGCTTTACAATCAATAAGGCAATCGCAAAAGCTTTCTTTGGATGAATTATCAAAGCGGGCAGGGGTTTCTAAATCTATGCTCTCGCAGATTGAGCGTAATGTAACCAATCCAACTGTTGCTGTTTTATGGCGTCTTGCAAGTGCATTGGGGATTTCAATAACTGATTTTTTAGTCAGTGGAAAAGACAAACCAAAAGCCAATAATATCTCAATAATTCGTGCAAGCGAAACGCCATCTTTTATCAATACCGAAGGCAAAACAGAATTACGCATTCTTGGCCCTGTTGAGCTTGCAGGGAAGTTTGAATGGTATGAATTAAGAATAGAAGCAGGCGGCGCCCTTGTTTCAAATGCCCACGAAATTGGAACCAAAGAGCATTTGACGCTTATATCGGGTTCCGTACTTGTAAAATCAGGTGAGATACAAAAGAAATTAGTGGCAGGTGAAACGGCGCGTTATAATGTTGATGTTGAACATGAAATCTCGAATATCGGAAAATCAATGGCAATCATGCTTCTGGTAGTTGAACAGGCAAAATAGTTTATAACTAATCGCACTTTGAAAATTTATTTAGTTGATCTTCATATTCTTTGAAGCTTTGTTTTAAATTCATTGATTTTCTTAGCGTATCTATATTTTTAAAGTCTTCAATTGGGAATGGAACAAGTTTTCCTGCCTCGCAATGAAATTGGGAACCATATATTTGTTTTTGTCCTTTTGAAACAAGCACCCTATCTTCAAAAAGTGCAAATATTTCTTTCGGTAAATCGCCAGATTGCATAGAGTTTTTTAATTCAGGATAGTATTTTTGTTGAATTTTTGCATCTGCATGTTGCATTATTAAAAAAGCATACATTGCAGCTTCATGGCCAATTTCTTTGGGGCTAAACCATTTATCCTTTGGTTTTAGGTCGAGTAAAAATTCAATGTTTTTATTGTCGATATAATTCATTAATTCGTAATTTGCTTGTTCAAGTTCGAATTTTGATTTTTCATCAATTTTGGATTGTTCGATTAAATAGATGTTTTTGCGAACTTTTTGTTCAAATTTTCCAATTTCTATTAAAAAATTTGGGTTACTGGGTTTCAACAAATCATATTGAGCCCGCGTTTGTGCCAAGTCTGCTTCTATTGTCTTAAATTCATCTGCGCAGGAAATGATAGGGGAAACCAAGAATAAAAAAATGATAAGTTTCGCAATATTTTTAATCATGATTTATAATATGCATTTCTTAGTCAAATTCAACCTTTTTACACGGTTAGAAATTTATTCTCTACCTCATTATATATCTTCAGTTCACCGGTTTTAATGTCATAATGTGCGCCATATAGTCCAAGGCGGCCTTTTTCTTCCAATATTTTTACGCATGGAAAGGTGCGAAGGTTTTCTAAGGAGTGGATGATGCCATCTTTTTCAAGTTCATAAGCCATGGTGTCATGATCGCAATGCGCACACTTACTTAAAACTTTTTCTTTTGGACCATTGAGTATAGACATCCATTTAGAGATGAAATTAGCCTCTGTTTGTTTGGTTGCTGACGAATCAAGCGCCGCACTTATACCGCCGCATTTTGAGTGACCAAGGATAACAACGTTTTTTACATGAAGGTTTAAAACCGCAAATTCAATTGCCGCCGAAACACCGTGATATGAACCTTGGGTTTCAAATGGTGGAACAAGATTGGCAACGTTACGAACCACGAATAATTCACCAGGGCCCATATTGAATATGGTTTCAGGGTCAACCCGACTATCGCAACACGAAATAATCATTGTTTCAGGGTTTTGCCCAAATGAAGCTAAATCTTCATAATGTTTGGCATTTGGTTCAAAAACGCGCGCTTTGAATTTTTTATATGAAGTAATTAATTCATTTGGAAAATTCTTCATCAAATCTAACCCTCAAGCAATTTATTGGCTTCTATATAGATTTGTTTTCCATCGGCAAGCATTTTTACGCCATTTTCGTGTGCATTCTTTAGTCTATCAAGCCTTATAAGCGCCATTCCATGATTTTTAACATTGGTTCGAACCCGCCCAATTTCAACATCATCGGCCATTATTGGGCAGTCAAAGGGTAACGTATCGCCATCATATTTAAAGTTTTGGAGTTTTTGTTTTAATGTTCCGCGCCGCTTCATTCGGCTCGTCATTTCTTGACCAATATAACAGCCTTTGTGAAAATCAATTGCGCCCATTTCATCAAGCCTTGCCTCTAATGCAAAGTCTTTATCGCGTATTAAATCATTTGCTGGATCGGGGATGTTAAGACTGATACGGTTCTCTTCATATTTTTCGAAATCACCATCTGTTTGGGTATCTAATGATGCGAAAATGCGAAAGCCTAAATCCTTATTTCGTGTATCTTGGAAAGAAGTGTGTTCATCCTTAGATTGATTATTAAAAAATACCCCTAGTTTATTGGATAAATTAATAATATCAACTTTCATACGAAGTTTAAACATGCGCAATTTTGAATATAATTCATCCGCATCATTAGTATCAATTAGGTAAGAATTTTCACCAGTTTTTATAATAAAGATATCAAACAAAAACTTACCCTGTGGCCCCAAAAGGGCGGCATAAATTGCATTTTTTTTATCGGCTTTATCAATATTATTGGTAAGAATATTATTTAAAAATTCGGTCACTTGTTCGCCGCTAATTTCAATTATGCCGCGATTTTTAAGCAAAATCATAGGATTTTACCTTCGATTTTTGCGAAAAATGCCGTTCCAATCACAAGCCAGCTTGCGGCAAAGCAAATTCCGCCAAAAGGGGCAGTAGGTGCATGGGTTGTAATTCCAAATGCAGTTAAAATTAAACCGCCACAAAACATAAAAATGCCACACATAATAAGAGTGGCAGCAAAAAATGAAAAACGCCCAATTTTGTCAAACTGGCTTATTGCGAAAATACCCAAAAACGCATGTGGCAAAAGCATATTCGCCGCAATTGTAAGATATTCTTGCTTCATTAAATGCGCGGCATCACCACCTGCATGCCGTGCATAGGCCATTAATAATACTGAACTTGCGCCAAAAATTCCGAACAATAGGGCAAATAATCTTCTTGCCATTATCTGCCATCCAACAAATTGCCCAATTGCCCAAGGACAGAGCCTTCGTCAGTTGAACGTCCGCCGCCCTGCGGTGCACTTGCAAGCATTCGCCCAGCAAGGCGTGAGAATGGCAATGATTGTATCCATACAGTGCCTGGGCCTTTTAATTCGGCAAAGAAAACACCTTCGCCGCCAAAAATCATACTTTTGATTGAACCAGCACGCACAACTTGGAAATCAACATTTTGTGTGAATGCAACCACGCAGCCAGTATCAACATGCAATGTTTCACCCGCCGCCAAATCTTTACGAATTATACAACCGCCCGCATGGACAAAGACCAAGCCATCGCCATCAAGGCTTTGCATTATAAAGCCTTCACCACCAAAAAGCCCCGTCATTATTCGTTGTTGAAAATAAATTCCAAGCGAAACCCCCTTTGCAGCCGCCAAAAAACTATCTTTTTGACACAAAAGACGCCCACCAAATTCACTTAAATTAAGTGCCAAAATATGACCGGGATAGGGGGCGGCAAATGCCATTTTTGCTTTTGCAAAGCCGCGATTTTGGAAAACAGTTGTGAAAAGGCTTTCACCAGTTAAAAGGCGTTTTCCCGCGCCAACCAAAGCACCCCAAAGATCTTGGCTTTTGCCAGAGCCGTCGCCAAAGACCGCATCCATACCAATGGCAGGGTCTTTATACATCATCATACCAGCTTCAGCGACAGCACTTTCGCCGGGGTCTAGTTCAACCTCGACAAATTGCATTTCTTCGCCAAAAATTTGATAATCAATTACGTCTGCACGGCTCATTTAGAATCTCCAATATTTTGCTTAATTTAGGCATATTTTTAGCTCATACAAGGATTAAATTGTGTAATAATTTTGCAAATTTTTAAAATAAATATAAACCTGCGTAAATAACTTGCGATTGCATAAATAATATTTAGTTTGGCAAAAAAATAGGGGCAATATATGAATTGGGGCATGGATAATGGCCGCGCAATTATAGGCGCACTTTTTATTATCGGTTTTTGTTGGGCTTTGTCAGAAAATCGTAAACGCTTTCCATGGCGTTTAGCCTTGGGGGCAATGCTGGTTCAGGCGGCTTTAATTTTGGTTTTATTTGCCATCCCACAATCTCAAGTCGTTTTAAACGGTATTAATGGTGCTGTTGATGGCGTTGCAAGTGCAACCGCAGAAGGTACAAAATTCATTTTCGGCTATCTTGGTGGTGGCGATATGCCATATCAACCGAAATCAGCCGATGCGCCCCCGCCATTTTTGTTTGCATTCCAAGTTTTGCCTTTAATTTTGGTTATTTCGGCGCTTTCTGCTTTATTGTGGCATTGGAAAATATTGCAATGGATTACGCGTGGATTTGGTTATATTTTTGAAAAATCAATGAATATTGGTGGTGCATCTGCCCTTGCGACTGCCGCGAACATATTCATGGGCATGGTTGAAAGCCCGATTGTAATCAAAGGTTATTTGGATAAATTATCACGATCTGAATTATTTATGATGATGGTGGTTGGCCTTTCAACTGTGGCGGGTTCAACCATGGTTGCATATGCAATGCTTCTTGCACCGACTTTACCAAATGCGGCGGGCCATGTTTTGGTGGCTTCAATCATTACGGCGCCTGCGGGTATTTTGGTGGCTAAAATCATGATCCCTGATGAATTGCATGATACGGGTGAGGGGTTTGATCATTCTTCAAACCTGCAATATTCATCTTCTATGGATGCGATTACACATGGTGTTCAAGATGGCTTGATGGTTGTTGTCAATGTTGCCGCATTTTTGTTGGTTTTTGTAAGCTTGGTCTATTTAACCAATAATATCCTTTCAATATTTGGAAATGTTGGCGATTCACCAATAACTTTACAGCGAATTTTCGGCTATATCTTCTCACCACTTGCTTGGCTTATGGGCATTAATTGGGGGGAGGCAAAACAAGCAGGAAGCCTCATGGGAACTAAATTATTCTTAACCGAATTTGTTGCTTATATTGACCTTGGCGCAATTCCAAAAGAAGCCATGTCGGAACGTACAAGAATGATTATGACTTATGCTCTTTGCGGTTTTGCCAATGTTGGCTCTATTGGTATTATGACAGGTGGTATGACCGCCCTTATGCCAGAGCGCCGCGAGGAGATTTTGGCGCTTGCGTGGAAATCACTTATCCCTGGCTTTTTGGCAACAATGCTTTCGGCAACTGTGGTTGCAGCTTTGCCAATGTCAATCTTCGGGCATTGATTTAAACGGTGATTGGGTTTCTTTAAGCTCTTGAATATGCATATCAATTGCTTTGGTTTCACGTTTTAAAAAATCGGCAATTGCGTTTTTAAAACCTTGATTGGCAATAAAATGCGCCGAATATACGGTATTTGGCAAATAGCCACGGGCCAGTTTATGTTGCCCCTGTGTGCCTGCTTCTACGCGTTTTATTTTGTGTTTAATGGCAAATTCAATTGCTTGATAATAGCATAATTCAAAATGCAAAAAATCAATATCTTCAATACAGCCCCATTGGCGGCCGTATAAAACGTCATCACCAATGAAATTAATTGCCCCCGCAATTGGCGTTTCATTTTTATAAGCAAAGAAAAGCACGATTTTATCGCGCATATTTTGCAAGATATTGCTAAAAAATTCACGCGTTAAATATGGCGTGCCATTTCCCCATTTGCGGGCATAAGTATCGCAAATGAATTCATATAATTTATCCATATGGTTTTCATTAATTTCATCGCCAATAATGGTTTTGATTGAAATTTTAGAATTAACGTCACGCCGTTCACGTTTGATTGATTTGCGCCTTGATGACGAAAGACGTGAAAGAAAATCGTCAAAATCATTATAATTTTGATTTTCCCACCAAAATTGCAAATCTTTACGAATTAAATAACCATTTTCTTCAAGTTTTTTTACCTGTTCAAATTCAGGGAAATTAATATGGACACTTCAAAGGTTATTATTGATACAAATTGCTTTTAAGGCATCAATTATTGCATTTTCGGCATCTTTGTTTTTTGCTAAAATTCTTAAGCCTTGAACAGGTGTAAAGGGCACGGCACATAATAATTTTGGATAATATTGACCGCCCGCATTTTCATATGCATCCGCCCATGCATAGTCGAAAACATATTCACCTTGTGAATGATATTTCAAATATAAAGGGCAAAGGCCGATAATTTCATCATCTTGATAAATCGAAACATGGCTTATTTGCCAGCCATTTTGCGTGCCAAGGCAATTGGTTTCTTCTAATGCGTATAGATAATCATAAGAAGTGAAGGGGTTTCCATCATTTAATATATCCCAAATTTCTTTTCCTATTTCACTTATCTTATTATGTACTTTTATTTTCAGACTATATCCCCAATTTATTTTCGGCAAATTTCATATGCCGCAATAGCCGCCGCATTTGATACGTTCAAACTTTCCATTTGCCCAGGCATTGGAATGTGGGCTATGCAATCGCATCGCTCACTAACCAATTGGCGAAGACCTTTGCCTTCAGCGCCTAATACGATTGCTATAGGGCGTTTTTCGCCTTCAATTGCTTTTGCCAGGCTTGGCGAGTTCTCAGCCATATCAAGGCCAATTGCGCACCATCCTTGTTCGCTTAAATCAACAATAGTTTGCGATATATTCACAACCCGCAAATCGGCAACAATTTCAACGCCGCCTTGCGCTGCTTTTGCAAGTGCACCTGTTATTGGCGGCGCCTTTCTGTCCTGTTGAATTACCGCAGATGCACCAAAGGCAGCCGCAGTTCTGAAGATTGAACCGATATTTTGTGGGTCGGTTAATTGGTCAAGAATGAAAACGAATTTACCGCCTTCTAATGCTTTATCATAATCAGGGTCGGGAAGGGGCTTAAGGCGCGCTGCAATGCCTTGGTGAACTGCGCCTTGTGGCAAGAAATCAGTTAAATCTTCGGGATCTACAATTTTGCTTTTTGTATTGGCTGGCAAATGACTTGCGGCATTTTTGGTTGCCATGATTTCCAATACTTCGCGATTCGGATTTTTAATTGCCGCCTCAACTGCATGAATGCCCCAAAACCATAGCCCATTGGCATCGGCATTAATTCTATTGATAGGTTTCTTATTGGAGCGCGCCGCCTTTTCCCATGGTTTTGAATTCGCATTATCACGGTTAGAAGAAGGGGCGGATTTGAATGATTTCTTTGGTTTTTGGTTTTTCATTCCACCCAAATAGCGTAAATCATATTTATTGTCGTCAAAAATTTCTTTGAAACAAAGATTTTTCAGTTGATAGTGTAATTGAGCACACATTGGATATTGCGCAAAAGTAAAATGCCTTATAAAGACAGCCACCTTGATTAGCAATTGGCCGATTAATCAATATGGTGAGGTGGCCGAGTGGTTAATGGCAGCAGACTGTAAATCTGCCCTCGAGAGAGTACATAGGTTCAAATCCTATCCTCACCACCATTTGATTTCCAATTGCTAAAAGGAATGCGGGTATAGCACAATGGTAGTGCAGCAGCCTTCCAAGCTGAGGATGTCGGTTCGATCCCGTCTACCCGCTCCAAAAACTCAAACTCCCGCCTTCGCTTCGCTCACTTGGTCGTTTGGATTCAAGCGGAAAAGAATTTTTGAAAAGCGTGGTTTTCAAAAATTATTTACGTTTCATTTTTTTTGAAATTTATAGGACTTCGTATGCGAAGTCTTTAAGATATTGGTTGAATGTGTTTGCGTCCTCTAGAAATGGGGCGTGGCCGATGTTTTTCATTTCTAGTATCTTTTCGCCCCAAAGGTTTTTCCATGGCGCTGTGCGTAAGTATTCAAGGTTTACGAATATATCTTTATGACCGTGTAAAACAGCGATTGGTTTTTCCCAATTTGCGATGGTTTCAATTTGTTTGTGACCATCGGTGCCGCTAACCCAATGATTGACCATTGTCATTCGTGCAATGCCATCGGCGCGCTTTGCAGCAGTGATTAATTCTGATGGAACAGGGTCTAAAGTGCCGTAAACCGCACTAATATAATTGGCAATCATTTCATCGGTTGGTTCAGCTTCGCCAACCGCTGATGCGAATGTTGCAGGAAGATATGCCTCAAACAATTTTTCTTGTCCTGGGCCAACGGGCGGTGCACCAAAAACAAAAATGCCTTTGAAATTATTATCAGGATTTACAATATCATTTCCCGCCATTTCAAAAGCAATATTACCGCCTAATGACCAACCAACAACAATAAAATCGCCTTTAACAATTGCTTTAATCGCGCCCATTAGAATTTTGGCGTAATTTGGCATTGTATAGACATTATTTGGAATAGGCGCATTTTCAGATGCGCCATGTCCCGGAAGGTCAATTGCCAAAACCCCATAATTATTCTTTGAAAAATATTCTATTTGATTTTTAAAGGCATTTTTTGAAGATGAATTGCCATGAATAAAAACTATGGTTTTTGCACCATTACCAGTAACATTATATGCCAGTTTTATGCCATTTATTTCAATAAAATTATTTTCCATTTTATCTTCCAAAAATTAAAAATGCCATTTTGATTTATCACATAATATCAAAATGGCATCTATTATTTTAAAATTTGCTTGTAACTTCTAGACCGAAAGTTCGACCACGACGTGGGTGATAAACAATTGTTCCAAAGAAATCACGGAAATCGTCAATTTTTCCTTTTTCATCACTAAGGTTTTTGCCCCAAAGGAAAATTTGATATTTTTCACCTGCACTCATTAAGCCGATACGCGCATTATATTCAGTTTGGGCATCAATATAGCCAAATGGAACAAATGCCCCGCCTAATAATTTAGTGGTTTTAATATTATCAGGCGTAGTGAATTGACCATCACTATGGATAATATCTGCACGTACCAAAAGCGTAGAATTTATGCTTGGTAATTGGCGCTTATAAACTGCGCTTAAAGTTGCGGTTAAATCAGGCGCATTAACAAGTTGTTTGCCCGATGCATCCGCGCCACCCGTGCCACCACCAACAAATTTATCAAATTTAGCGTCCAATAAGCCAATTGAAGCGTCAATATTAAGATTATCAGTTACACGTAAATTAAATTCTGCCTCTATGCCTTTTGTAATAACCTTTGCAGCATTCGTTATTCGAATAGAAGTTTTTCCACCGCCCAAATCAACGAATTGATTAACTTGATAATCATTATAATTAGCTTGGAATGCGGCAATATTTACACCAAGGCGGCGATCAAAATAGCGCCCCTTAAGACCAATCTCATATGAATTGACTGTCTCTTTATTAAATGTAAGGCCCGAATTTGCCAGAAGTTCGGCTTTATTTATATAATCAAGATTAAAACCGCCGCTTTTATAGCCTGATGAATATTTTGCATAAAGATTGCGGCCATTATCAAATTTATAAGTCAAACTTACAGCGGGTGAAAAGAAATTATCACTGCGGTCATTAAGCAAAGGGTGGGGGACACCATTTGCATCTAACGCTGTTGAGCCAAGGTTGAACACACCAGAATTACGACCATCCAAAAGCCAATTTACGCTTTTGCTTTCAGTGCTATAACGTCCACCTAAGCCAAGTTTAAGTTTTTCTGTTAGATTATAAGCGCCATTAAAATAAATTGCGACACTTTCGGTGCGTACGCTACCTTTATTGAAGATTTTTGAACCTTCTGGTCCAAATCCTACAACGCTTCCAATAAGTGCCAATTGCGCTTTGGTTAGATTGTTTGGATCTAAATTAAGTAATGGTGCAACAGAAGGCGCAACCGCATTTGCAATGAATACATCATCAAAGCTAGTTCCTAATGTTACATCACGATTTGTATCGGCATCTTGCGCATAAAAATACACGCCTGCCATATAAGTTAACTTACCATCTCTTGGCGAAATTAATTGGAATTCTTGGGTGGTTTGTTTGAAAATATCGTTATATTCAATTGATACAACATCAACAGGTGAATAATCAGTCGCATTTTTATAAGTTGCATCAGTATCACGATAACCTGTGATTGATTTTACAATCATTCCATTATCTAATTTATATTCAAGATTTAGAACCCCACCTGATATATCGCGTTTTTCAGACGGGTCAAAAGAAAACGCAACTTCTTCTGGACCAATGCTTCCAGAAAGTGGCGCAATTCCAAGCATATCGCTTACAGGTTTACCTGCGATAATTTTATTATCAGCCTTTAAGCCATCATATGCAAAATTTACTTCGAATTTTTCATTTGGGGTAAAGCGTAATTGTGCGCGATAAGCAAGAACGTCCTTATCATCCAACATGCTTCCCGTAACAATATTCTTTATATAACCGTCTTGCAGGGTTTTCGAAACAGAGAATTTTGCCGCTGCTTTGTCGCCTAATGGTATATTTACCATTCCTTTTAATGTTCGATAATCATAATTTCCAAGATTGGCGCTTATTTGACCTGAAAATGTATCGGCAGGTTTTGCGGTTACCAAGCTTATTGCGCCTGCAACAGTGTTTTTGCCAAAAAGCATACCTTGTGGGCCACGTAAAACCTCTACGCGCGCTAAATCTAATAATTCTTGGTTTGTTGCTGGTGATTGCCCCATGTAGACGCCATCAACATACACGCCAACGCGGCTATCAAAGCCAATATTACGTGAACTTGATCCAACCCCGCGAATGGTTATTGCCGAACGAAAATCACTATGTTCTGAAATTTGAACATTCGGAACAAAACCTGTTAATTGCGATAATTCGCGCACGCCGGTTTGTGATAAAGATTGTGCGCTTACAACCGATATTGCAATTGGAACATCGGTAAGTTTTTCACTTCTTTTTGTTGCCGTAACAATAATTTCTTCTTCATTTGTTGGTTTTTTTTTCGAATTATTATCTTGCGCCAATACAAAATTAGGCGACATAAAATTTATAAGAACCAAAGAACTTACACCTAAAAGCATTTTTATCTTGGCATTTGATTTCATTTTTTTCATTTTGCCGTCCCCCATGTTACAAATCATTGAATGATTAAGTTAATTGAATTAACATTGTTAAATTAATTAACATTGAAATGTCAATCGTTAAATTATCGTATTAGTTTTTTTGCTAATTTATATTGCAAAATGGAGATTTGATTTGGCCGATTTAGTAATCAACAAGGCGCAAAAAATTCAAAAAAACCTTAAGGTTACACGCAAATCTGCTTATCATCACGGAAATATGCACGAAGCAATTATTATTGCCGCCACTAGTTTGATAAAAGAAAGAAAGTCGCTTGATTTTCAGCTTAAGGATATAGCATCATTAATTAATACATCGACACCTGCCATTTACCGACATTTTGAAAATAAACAGGCGCTTTTGGTTGCTGCGGCTACTTTTGGTTATGATTTGCAAAAAAAATACCGTGATATTGCCCTTGAAGTTCATTGTGAAACACCAATTCACAAATTAACAGCAATTGGTTTTGCTTATATCCATTTTTCGCGCATTTATCCTGGGTTTTTTATGTTAATGAAAAACCTTGAAACCAAAGAGATATTGTCATCGGAAGAATATATAAAACAAAGGGATTTTACTCAAAATCTTGTTCGTAGTCTTATAAATGATTGTATTGAAAGTGGGCTTTTTATTGATGCAGACAGGGAAATTGCAATCACATTTTTACAATCAACCACTTATGGAATTGCGCAAATGTTTCTTCTCGAATCAATGCCACAATTTGCGCCAACCCAATATAATGATCCAAACTTTGTCTCAAAAGTGATAAGGCATACAATAGGATCAATGCTAACAGACAAGGGGCGGCTTCATCTTGAGGCAGCAACACAAAATCCATTCATTTATAAATTGTCGTAATAATTCCTTTATTTGGTAGATTATTGAAATAAATTTCTTTTGATTGATGCAAAATTGTTTCATTTTTCTATAATTGCATTTTTGCTGTGTTTAGGGCACTTGCACGCAAATTAAATTTCACCTAAAGAGCCGAACGCTTTGGAGATTGGCGGGTTTTAGTCCACAATCAAGCGAATAATTATTTTTGCAATTCATTTTATAGGATTTTTAAAATGGCAAAGGAAAAGTTTGAGCGGACTAAGCCGCATTGTAATATTGGAACAATTGGTCACGTTGACCATGGTAAGACAACATTGACTGCTGCGATTACTATGACATTGGCGAAAGCTGGTGGTGCAAAAGCTATGGCTTATG
>JAIUOD010000003.1 GCA_020161405.1 Pseudomonadota bacterium
CAAGGATGAAAGCAGGTAGCGCAACAGAGGCGCATATAGATTTTAAATGCCGTGGCGGGATATTGATAATTAATCGCTTAATTCTACCTTCCGCGCAATCTTGTAATTTGGAACACATTAATTCGATATGTTGATGCATTAGTAATTTATCTTGCGGGCTTACAATTTCGTAAGCCGCTTCGACAAAGCTGCAGAAGTCGGCACGAAGGATATGGTAATATTCTTCCATAGTAAATTGTTGTTGGGTCATGGTATTAATCTTTCTGAAAATTGGGATTTTGAACAAGGGATTTCGCTCGCAGGAAAATCCTACGATTTGGGCGGGCTGAAATTGGCGGGATGCTATAAGTTTGAACTAAGCTTTTGACCTATGAGGTGTCTTCGGAATCATTCATGGGGATTGTATTGCGGATACGATTGGCAATGCTCGCCATGACATTAGCTTCAGATTCAGTAGCCTGCAAAGGCACAGATTTGGCTTGTTTGGCGGCCTCTGCATCTTCCATGCGCTCAATATAATGGGCCAATTGCACGATAGCCTTTAGGTCTCCCCCAGCAGCTTTATTGACCAATTGCTCTACAGCGATATCAAGCTTGGTTCGCTTAATGCGTTTGCCACCCTTATTAACCTCAATACGTTCGCTTAACGCTTTGCGCAAAATAGTTGACATGCTTTTCGAACCACTAGGGCGACCTCTTGGGTTGCCAGACTGCCCGGGCTTGAATTGAGAATGCTTTGGTGGTTTGCCATAGCCGATGTCATATGGAGCATCATCGAGATTTTCTGGCAAGTTAATTGGTTGAGGAGGAGTTTTAGGCATTGGACGCCTCCATCAATATTGCAATTGAATTGAATGTCTGGCCAGAGGCAATATGTATTGCTTCGTCACCCGTATAATTCTGCCAACGCCTGATGATGGTATCGCAATAAAGAGGATCAAGTTCGATGCCATAGCAAACGCGTCCAACGCGTTCTGCCGCCATTAAGGTGGTGCCACTACCCAAGAATGGGTCAAGAATGATTTCGCCCTTGGTGGTAGTATCTAGAATGGCATCAGCCACCATTTTAACAGGCTTAACTGTTGGATGTAATTCAGCTAACTTGCCTTCATCTGATTGCTTGGAGAATGTATTGGCGCATGGATATTCCCAGACATTAGTGCGGTAGCGACCATGCTTGCCTAATTCAACATTGTTACGGTGAGGGGCTTTGCCGTTTTTATAGACCGCAATCATTTCATGCTTTGAACGATAAAGACTGCCCATACCGCCATTATCTTTGACCCACACGCATATATTCTTAAGTTCGCTATAATGCGCGCTACCTGCTTTCAAGAGATGCTCAAGATGGCGCCAGTCCATGCAAATAAAATGAAGTGAGCCTTCTTTGCTAAATTCTACCATCAAGGCACAAGCAGCTTTAAGAAAATCAATAAAAGCGCTATCGGTCATCTCACCTGATGCCATTTTAAATTCCCGGTGTTTGACATTACCCGTTCCAGATACATGACCATCGATTTTCACATTATATGGTGGGTCGGTGAAAATCGCTGAGGCCAATTTCTCTTTTCCAACATCAATAAAAAGAGCAGCGTAAGTTTCAGCTTCCAGCGAATTGCCGCAAATCAAACGATGCGGGCCAAGTTGCCAAACATCACCAAATTGGGAGATTGGTGGTGTCGGCGGCAGGTTCGGAAGTTCGTCAGCTTTGTCGGGGTCGTTGTCGCTTATACCTTCAATTCTTAAATCTATTTCTCCGACCGAGAAGCCAGACAATTCCAAATCTAATTCAATATCTAATTCTGAAAGTTCTAAGAATAATTCGCCAAGCTTGTTTTCATCCCATGAGGAAAGCTCTGGCAACTTATTAAGTGCTATCATCAGTATGTTTAGTTCATTTGCAGATAAATAATCAGCCCGAATTATTGGAACCTCAGGCAAACCAAGCTTAATCGCCGCCTCAACGCAGCCGTGGCCCGCATAGATAATATTTTCGGCATCAGCCAGCACTGGAATAACCATTCCAAAGGCCTCTATGCTTTTCGCAATCTTCCTGATTTGTAATAGACTATGTTTGCGTGGTGATTTTGGGTTGGGCTTTAGAAGTGCGGGATTAATATACTCAACAGCGACCCTGGTGAACATATTGGGTGGTTGATTAGGTATGGTCATAATAATTGGCCTTTCAATTTAGAAAGGCTCTTAAATATAAACAGGGAATCAAATTTTATAGTTCAAAAATGCAAGAATGTTTTGAACTATTTCTAATTTTCAAAGGTAACTTTCAATAATTGGTTTGAATTTATTTTTAATTTTGATTTGACTAAGGCTTCAGCAAACTCATTTGAAAGATTGATAAGATTCTTTACTATTTCAGGGTTTTCAAAAAACCAGAAATAAGTAGGTCTAAGTTTATGTTCGCTATCCAACAGGTCAATGATTTTTGCTAAGGCCATAGATAAATGAATGACAGGGATGCTTTTCCTCCAAACCCGCGCTCTTAGATTATCTATATCGCCAATTCCTTCGTAATCAGCCAGCTCGTCAATAAAGGCTTGAATGGTTGGGCGCTGTTTAGATTCTGGATTTTTCGCTTCTTCTAACCACCTTTTTGCTATGAAGGTTGCATTCAACCGAACTTGTAATGTTTCATCGAACTTCTTTTCAATTTGTTCGAACTGGCTTTCTTTCAAATCAAGAAATATCGGCTTTATTTTTTGATAGGATGAAGCCCAGGTGTCGTCAGTTTTTCTTTTATAATGAAGGTACTTAGTAATTAGACCCATCATACACAGGTCGATTTTATCTGATTTGTATTGCGTAGGGGGATAAGCAATTAGTGAGAATAATGTCGCGGCAATTTCATAAGGTTCGGTAACCGCAAAATCAAAAATGATATGGTTGGGCTCTAAATCAGTCATACATCTAATTTCAGCCGAATATAATAAAAACGCAATAGGTGCGCACTTAGAACTGGACTTAGTCATATATCCAAGCATTGGTTGGTAACACCCGCGACGCGGGCTTTGCTCAGTAGTAGCAATCGGATTGGCTGATTGCGAAACTACAGGTGCAATTATGAGCAGTAAAAAATCTAATTCGAAAGTTGATGTTGAAGCTATCTGCATTGATGAAATCAATCACAATCAGAACGAAGTGATATTGGAAATATCATCAGAGACAAAGGTGGAACTTTTAAGTGATTTAGTAAAATCACCAACTTCAGGCAAACCAACAAAGCAACAAATCATCATTGACCTATTATCGCGGGAAGGCGGTGCATGCCTTGAAGAAATGATAGAGGCCACAAATTGGCAAAAGCACTCAATACGGGGTGTAATTTCTGGCAGCCTTAAAAAGAAGCTTGGCCTAAAAGTTCAATCAAGAATTACTGGCAATGTTAGATCCTATTTTATCGAAGCCGTAACTAACAATGCGGAGGTTCGATAAATGGCAAAAAAGAATACAAAAGACTTAGAAGTGATTTTGAGTGAATTAGAAAAATGCAAAGACAGAAAATATTTATTTAAAATTTGGGCAGAACATTTCAAGCGACAAGTACCAAATAACTTAAGCACAAGGATGCTTAAAGCCGCTACAATATATAGCCTCCAAACGATGTTATTTTCTAAACGATGCCAAATAACAGATAAAACATTTGAAACAGTTGATGTCCAAGACATTAGTTTCGTGAAAGCCTTACCAGCGCAGACAAAATTAAAAAGTGGAACTGTTTTAAGTAAAATCTGGAAAGGAAAAGAAATTAAGGTTCAAGTTATGAACGAAAAATTTATTTTCGAAAATAACGTCTACAATTCGTTATCAGAGATTGCGCGAGATATTACGGGAACTAGATGGTCGGGACCAAGATTTTTTGGGCTAAATGGTTAGTTATGACGGTTCAGAAAAAAACTGTACGCTGCGCAATTTATACAAGAAAATCTTCTGAAGAAGGATTAGAGCAAGATTTTAATTCATTACATGCTCAAAGAGAGGCATGTGAAAACTATATTAAGAGCCAAAAACACGAAGGTTGGAACGTAATAGCAACAGCGTATGATGATGGGGGTTATTCTGGTGGAAATCTGAAACGTCCTTCAATACGAAATCTTCTTTCAGATATCAAATCAGGGTTGATTGACATCGTAGTTGTTTACAAAGTGGATCGGTTAACTAGATCGCTTATAGATTTTGCCAAAATAGTTGAAATATTTGACAATGCTAACGTGTCGTTTGTTTCGATAACTCAGCAATTCAATACCACAAGTTCTATGGGACGTTTGACATTGAATGTGTTGCTTTCTTTTGCTCAATTTGAGCGCGAAGTAACTGGAGAGAGAATTCGTGATAAAATAAGAGCCTCAAAAGCTAAAGGAATGTGGATGGGGGGATGTGTTCCTTTTGGCTATAAAGCCTTAGAGAAAAGACTTATCATAGACGCAGAAAATTGTGGATTGGTGAAGAAAATTTTTGAATTGTATATTCAATATGAAAGTGTTTCGAGTTTGCAACGTTATCTTAATAGATCTCTTTTTTGCGAAAAATCTGTAAAGAACATTGGAAAAATTGGTGCAGTAGTAAGTTCTACTATAATGAGTAAAAACAAGTTATATGGTATATTAAGTAACCCAATTTATATTGGTAAAATTAAATTAGGAGAAACTTTAGTTACTGGCTTGCATGAACCTATTATTAGTGAAGATGTATTTAAAAATGTTCAAACCATTTTGGCAAAAAATTTTGGTAAAAAATCTGGTAAATATTCTACCAGTAATTGGCTTTTGAAAAACAAATTGTTTAATTTGAACGGTAAACTATATGCAGTTGAGCAAATCAAGCTTGGAAATATTCGAAAATATTATTATACTAATTCAAGCACTTTAATTGACAGTCAAGTTTCATGTGATCGTATTCCGTGTGATAAATTGGAGAATTTATTATTAAAGTTTTTCAAAGATTTATTACTAGAAAAACACGTTGCTGAATTGAACTTCGTATATTCAGAAAATGAAAATTATTCAAAAATTAATATTAAGAAAATTATATCGCAGCTTTCGTATGTAATTTCACCTAGGGATTTTATCGACCGATTTATAAATAAGGTAGTAGCTGTAGAGGATAAATTTAATATCGAAGTAAAACTACCATTGAAATATTTATACGGTAATAAATTTATAAATGGGGATCGTGACGAGTATATTGATTTTAGGATAATTATATCAAATCCGTTTTTCAAAATTAGGAGAGGGCTCAAGCAATACTACAGAAGTGATAATCAATTCATTTTAAAATGGATTGATCTTGCAAGAGTTTGGTATTTTAATTCTATAATGGATCAAAGTGAAAGCATAGCCCAAATTGCTGCCTCCATGAATTTAAGTTCAGACTGTGTCGGTAATAACATTATGTTGGCTTTCTTATCACCAAAGATAATTAAGCATATGAGAGATCATTTAAGCGATTCAACCTTTTCAAAGGCAAGGATAATTCAAATCGTATCTAATAATCAGATATGGTCAAAGCAGGAAGACGAGTATTTTAAAATCTGTGACAAAAACCAATAAGCGATTTAATATTTGGCGCAAATTTGCGCACATACAAGCGCAAATTTGCGCCAAATATTATGGCATACAAAATTGAGATTTGCTATTTAAACATAGTATCTTATTTTAAGAATTCACCTTGAGCTTCGATGAAAAATTCACAATTCAATTAATTAATTCCCTGAAACGTTCTTTAGGGAATTTCTATTTTACGGCTTTGTTTTTGCTGGCAAAAAAATCATTAATGTAATTGAAATTCGCTAATAAAAAAATATCAGGGAAAGCGATTACTTTTTTATATTGGTCAGTTAATTCAGATATGCAAATTAGTATTATGGCGCCAATATAAATTAGCAAATAACACGACACATCAAAAAACTTTAGAGGCAGAATCACAGTAGGAGGAAATCACATATTGATAAAATTAACTAAATAGGGGAAAATATTAAGCTTTTTGGATACAGAAAGCTTACAAGAAATTGGAAGTGGTGTAAGACACGAGAATCGTACAACCATCATATACGTTGTAGTGAAATTTCGAAAAAACACTTTAAAAATAGATAAATAGGGAAAAATATGAAGCCGCTGTAGAGACGAAAAGTCTACGGAAAAACGGAAGTGGTGGGTCTTGTTGGACTCGAACCAACGACCAGACCGTTATGAGCGGCCGGCTCTAACCAACTGAGCTAAAGACCCATTCTGATTGGCATACCTAATGTTCTTTTTTTGTGGCTGCAAGTGGAAATGTAAGGTATTTCTGTAATCAATTTAATGAAGCGTCGCAATTTTGCCTTATTTGGGTCATGTTGCGTTGCTTTTCAAACACTATAAGATGAATACAAATTTTAATTGGGAGTTTGAAATGAAAAACAAATTTGAAACCGCAGCTCTTTTGGCGTTTGGCGCTGCTATTGCATTTTCTATGCCGGCTATGGCGCAAACTTGCTGCAATAATCCAAGCCCAAGCACTTTAAATATCAATACTAGTGCAGAAATCAAACAAGCCCCCGATATTGCGCTTGTAAGCGCAGGTGTGGTTACACAGGCAAAAACTGCAAAAGCGGCGATGGCTGATAATGCAACAAAAATGAGCGCGGCATTTGCGGCTTTGAAAGCGGCGGGGATTGCCGATAAAGACATGCAAACATCGGGTGTAAATCTAAATCCTGAATATGTTTATCAAGAAAACAAACCGCCAGTCATTAAAGGTTATCAAGTTTCAAACACTTTGAGCATTAAAATTCGTGATATGTCAAAAGTTGGTCCAGTTTTGGATGCATTGGTATTGCAAGGGATAAACCAAATTTCTGGCCCGACATTCTCTGTTGAAGATCCTGATAAAGCACTTGATAAAGCGCGCCAAGAGGCAATTGATAAAGCAAATGCCCGCGCAAATCTTTATGCCAAAGGTTTTGGAATGCGCGTTAAACGTGTTATGTCAATAAGCGAATCCGGTGGTTACCAACCACAACCTGTTCCAATGTATGCAATGGCACGAATGGAAAAAGCCGCAATGGCGGATACTGCAATTGCACCTGGCGAAGTAAGCGTAAGCCTTCAACTAAACGTTCAATTTGAGTTGGAAAAATAAGTTTAATGTATTTTAATTTAGTGCCTATTGGTAAACTTGCCATTAGGCACTAAATTATATCCATGAAATTCGGAGCTAATTCAAATATGTTAAAATTATTATTGGTTGCTGGCCTTGGCGCTGGCGCTGTTACTGCCGCGCCAAAAGTTGTGGAATTTTTGGATAAAGATAAAGCGGTACAGGTTCAAACCAATAATAATGAAATCAACCGAATTGTTCCACAAAGTAAAAGTGCGGCGATTGTTTCTTATGCGCCAATCGTGAAAAATGCATCGGGTGCGGTTGTAAATGTTTATGCGCGATCCGTCCAAAAGGGCAGGGTGGCGATTGACCCATTTTGGGGGCCATTCCAAATCCCTGATAGGGCATCACAATCCCAAGGTTCGGGGGTTATTGTTCGTGAAGATGGTGTAATCGTAACCAATAATCACGTTGTAGCGGGTGCGCAGGAATTACAGGTCTTACTTGGTGATAAGCGTGAATATAGCGCCAAAGTTTTGGTTGCCGACCCGCGTTCTGACCTTGCGGTTTTGAAAATTGACACCAAGGGTGAAAAACTAACTGCACTTAAGTTTGCTGATACTTCGGCGGCATTAGTTGGTGACCAAGTGCTTGCAATTGGTAATCCATTTGGGGTTGGTCAAACTGTAACCTCTGGTATTATTTCGGCATTGGCACGAACCGATGTGGGGATTACTGATTATTCATTCTTCATCCAAACTGATGCGGCGATTAATCCTGGTAATTCGGGCGGTGCGTTGGTTGATATGCAAGGGAATTTGGTTGGTATTAATACTGCCATATTCTCTCAAAGTGGGTCATCGGCGGGTGTTGGTTTTGCCATTCCTGCGGAAATGGTGAAACGTGTGGTTGATGGTGTTCTTGCCAATGGGCGTATTATTCGCGCATGGACAGGGGTTAAGGGGCAAAATATCACGTCTGAAATGGCCCAAACCCTTAATTTATCAAAACCGACAGGGGTTTTGATTACCGATATTTATCCAAATTCTGGCGCGGCAAATGCGGGCTTAAAGCGCGGCGATGTAATCACAAGTTTCAATGGAACTGCGGTTGCCGATGAAGCGGGTCTAAGATATTTGGCGGCAACCAAGGCGCCAAATGATAAAGTGAATATTGAATATATACGCGGTGGTTCAAAATCAAATGTTGAACTTAAACTTTCCGAACTTCCAGGTGGTAAAGCCGACGAAAAATTATTGAACGGCAATCATTCCTTTGGCGGCGCAAAAGTTGCGATTTTAACGCCTTCAATTGCTGATTCAAAAGGAATAGATCCATTTTTAAAAGGCATTGTAATCACCGAGATTGCCAATGGTTCAAATGCGCAGCAATCAGGGCTTAAAGCTGGTGATTTAGTATTGGATATTGATGGCAAAGCGATTAATGATATCCAAAGCCTTGAAAGCATGTTGGGAAAAAGCAAACAAGCAATACTAACTATTATGCGTGAAGGCAAAACAATTCGTGGGCCAATCATTTTGTGAGTGATTTATTCGGTGAAAATACCAAACAAGTCCAAACGGGCAAGGATAATCGCCCGTTATCCGAAAAACTGCGTCCAAAGCATTTAAGTGAAATAATCGGCCAAGATCAATTATTGGCAAAGGGTGCGCCAATTTACGAAATGGTGCAAAATCAAAGCCTTGCCTCTATGATTCTTTGGGGGCC
Source organism: Pseudomonadota bacterium (assembly GCA_020161405.1). Classification (GTDB taxonomy): domain Bacteria; phylum Pseudomonadota; class Alphaproteobacteria; order Caulobacterales; family Aquidulcibacteraceae; genus Pseudaquidulcibacter. Next base: position 8,824 of record JAIUOD010000003.1, read on the forward strand.
TCCTGGGGTTGGTAAAACCACAATTGCAAGATTGCTTGCTAAAGAAGCGGGCTATGAATTTTTGCCAATTTCGGCGGTTTTTTCGGGCGTTGCGGATTTAAAAAAAGCATTTGAAACCGCGCAAACCTATCAAAAAATGGGTAAACGCACACTTTTATTTGTTGATGAAATCCATAGATTTAACCGCGCACAACAAGATGGTTTCTTGCCTTATGTTGAAAGCGGGCTTGTAACTTTAATTGGTGCGACCACTGAAAATCCAAGTTTTGAACTTAATGGCGCTGTTTTATCGCGCGCGCGTGTCTTTGTTTTAAATCGCCTTGAAGATGATGCCTTAAGCGAATTAATCACCCGCGGTGAGTTGGCATTTGATAGGGGCGGGGCATTTGATGAAAATGCGCGCAAGGCCTTAATTGCCATTTGTGATGGTGATGGGCGCTATATTTTAAATCTTGTTGGTGAAATATTGGGTTTAAAATCTGGCGCAATTAATGAGGATGATGTCGCAAAATTTGCGCAGCGCAAGCCCCAAGCCTATGATAAAAATCGTGATGAACATTATAATTTAATTTCCGCGCTTCATAAATCTGTGCGTGCCTCTGACCCCGATGCGGCGCTTTATTGGCTTGCAAGGATGTTAAATGGTGGTGAAAACCCGCTTTTTATTGCGCGCCGATTAATTCGCATGGCATCCGAAGATATTGGCCTTGCTGAACCCGGTGCATTGGCGGTTACAATTGCCGCGCGCGATGCATATGAAATGCTTGGCAGCCCTGAAGGGGAATTGGCATTGGCACAGGCGACATTGCATCTTGCCTGTTGCCCCAAATCTAATGCGGCCTATGTGTCATTTAAAAGTGCGATGGCATTGGCAAAATCAACCCAAGGTGAAATGCCGCCCAAACATTTCCTTAATGCGCCAACTAAAATGATGGGTGATTTAGGCTATGGCAAAAATTACCAATATGACCATGATGTAGAAGGCGGCGTTTCTGGCCTTTCTGGCTTCCCAGAGCGGATGGGGCAACCAGTTTTATTCGAACCAAAAGAAATTGGCGCGGAGGCAAGGATTGTTCCCAAACTTGAAGAATGGCGAAGATTACGCAAAAAATGAATATAATATATCAAATAAAACATGTTCGTTTTAATAATTTATGGGTTGATATACCTTTGGTGGCTTTTGTTAAACAGGGCATAAAAAAGGTCTATTTTAATGACGAAATATATGAAATAAACGAAGGTGAAATGGTGATTTTGCCAAATGGTGTTGATTTTCATAGTGAAAATATACCCAATCAAAACGGCATATATGAAGCCTGTTGTTTAAATATCGAAAGTGATTTCTTTATAAAGGCAAATAAGCATTTTGATATTATCACACAAGAAAAGCCCACGCCCTTAAAAATCACGAATGGTGTTGAAGATATTGCAAATGCATTCTTTAATATTGAAAAATCACCAAATTCCCAAAACATCCCCGATGAAATTTTGCAATTACGTAAGCAAGAATTAGTATTCTGGCTTGCAAAACATAATTATTTTTTCCCAATCAATAAAAATAATAATATTAAATCTGTGGTTTCACGAATTATTTTTAGTGATATTTCATTTGAATGGACTTTGGAATTAATTGCCAAAAAAATGGGGATTGGGGTTTCCAACTTACGCCAAAAATTAGCGCAAGAAGGCACAAGTTTTCAAAAAATAATAATTGAAGCGCGCATGATTCAAACCCTTGAATTGATACAAACCACAAATAAATCAATCACTAATATTGCATTTTGTGTTGGCTATTCATCGGTTTCTCGCTTTAGTGAACGTTTTAAAAACCGCTTTGGAATCTCACCAAAAACATTATCATTGCACGAGAAAAATATCATTAAAGGATAGTTTTTTATCAAAATAGGCAAGAAATTTGTGATTTTATCATCTAAAGTATTTTCAAAACAATGAGGGTAAAATGTCAAAAAAAATAATTGCTTTAAGTGTAATCGCGTCAATATTTTCATTCGCAAATTTTGCACAGGCGAAAATGGCGCTAAAATCGCAAACAATTGCTGAAAACAAGGTGCTTAAAAATGATCAAGTATTTTCGGGTTTTGGCTGTACAGGTAAGAATATTTCACCGCAATTAAGCTGGTCTGGTGCACCTGCTGCAACCAAAAGCTATGCAATTATGGCTTATGACCCTGATGCGCCAACCGGTTCGGGCTGGTGGCATTGGGTGGCGTTTAATATACCAAGGGACACAAATTCTGTTGCCGAAAATTTTGGCGCTTCTGACCATGATGGAATAATTCAAAGCCGAACTGACTTTGGCACTTATGGCTTTGGCGGAGCATGCCCACCTGTTGGCGATAAAGCACATCGCTATAAATTCACTGTCTATGCTTTGAAAGTTGAAAAACTGCCACTTGATAAGGATGCAAGTGCGGCAATGGTTGGCTATATGGTGCGCGCAAATGCACTAGATAGCGCAACAATAACCGCAAAATATGGACGCTAATAAAATTCGAATTGGTATTTTATAATTGCGCCAATGGGTTAAAATATATATTTATATTATATGCGCCCAAATTATCTTAACCCGCTTTTTTTGCCCATCACCAAATTAAATGGTGTTGGGCCGAAAATTGCGCCATTACTTGCCAAGGCGATTGAGGGTGAAATTGTGCGCGATGCGGCATTTCATTTGCCATCCAACCTTATTGATAGGCGTTTTAATTCAAAAATTTCCGATGCGCCAATTGGCATAAGTGCCAATTTTGAAGTTGAAATCCTTTCCCATGAAAACGCCCATAAGCACCGCCCATATCGCGTGATTGTCTCCGATGATACGGGCTTTATGACGCTTGTATTTTTCAATCCTAATCCAAAATTTTTAAAGGCGCGTTTGCCAATTGGTGAAAAGCGTGTGGTTTCGGGTGAAGTTGTTGAAAAATTTAATGAAAAACAAATGGTGCATCCATCGCGCATTTTAAATTTGGGTGATGAAGCGCTTAATGTGGCATTTGAAACCATTTATCCCAATACTGGCGGACTGTCGCAGAAAACGCTTGGCAAAATCTGCCATGAAGCGGCGGGTTTGGTAAATATTCCTGTTGAATGGATTGATGAAAATCTTTTAAAGCGCGAAAAATGGGGCAGTTTTAATGATGCGATTAAAGCAATTCATAACCCGCAAAATCCCGATGAAATAAAGCCCGAATTTTGGGCACGCCGCCGCCTTGCTTATGATGAGGCATTGGCGCGGCAGGTTTTGATAAATCTAAATTCGGTGCGCCGTAGGAAGGTGCAGGCATTTCCATTGATTGATAAAACAGGTCTTACCCAAAAATTCCTGTCACAATTGCCATATTCGCCAACCAATGCACAAAATCGCGCTTTCAAACAAATTGAAGATGACTTGGCGCAAAACATTCCGATGATGCGCCTTTTGCAAGGGGATGTGGGGGCGGGAAAAACCCTTGTTGCGGCATATTCAATGGTGCGGGCGGCGGATAATCAAATGCAATCATGTTTAATGGCGCCCACCGAAATTTTGGCGCGCCAACATTTTGCCAATTTGCAACCTTTATTGGCGCAAATTGGAATTGAATGTAAAATCCTAACGGGTCGTGATAAGGGGTTGAAACGCAAAGAAATTTTGCAATCACTTGCGAGTGGTGAAACTAAAATCCTAATCGGCACACACGCATTATTCCAAGAAGGAGTGGAATTTCACAATCTTGGCCTTGTGATAATTGATGAACAGCATCGATTTGGCGTAAATGCGCGCCGTAGCCTGATGCAAAAGGGGATAATGCCCCATGTTTTAACCATGAGTGCGACCCCAATCCCGCGCACACTTGCAATGGCGCTTTATGGCGATATGGATATTTCGATTTTGGACGAAAAACCCGCCAATCGTGTACCAATTGACACGCTTTTGTTTGATTTAGAGCGTTTGGATGAAATAGAGGCGGCGGTTGCGCGCGCAATTAAAAATGATGACCGCGTCTATTGGGTGTGCCCATTGGTTGAAGAAAGCGAAAAATTAGAAATCTCAAACGCCACGGAACGGTTTAATCAATTAAAAAAGCGCTTTGGCAATTTGGTTGAAATTGTTCATGGTCAAATGAAACCCGTCGAAAAAGAAGCCGCAATGGCGCGTTTTAAAGATGGTGATGCCAAAATCTTGGTAGCAACAACTGTTATTGAGGTTGGGGTGGATGTTAAAGAAGCTAGCATAATAATAATCGAACATGCCGAACGTTTCGGTCTTGCACAGCTTCATCAATTGCGCGGGCGGGTTGGGCGCGGTGATAAAAAGTCATTTTGTTTCTTGCTTTATCAAAGCCCACTTACCGAGAATGGCAAAATTCGCATGAAAAAATTGCGTGAAACTGATGATGGTTTCGCTATTGCCGAAACCGATTTTGAATTAAGGGGGGCGGGCGATATTTTGGGCCTAAAGCAAACAGGTCTACCTGATTTTAAATTTATTGATTTATTCTCCCATAAGGATTTAATGGAAATCGCGCGCCAAGATGCACGGCTTTTATTATCTCAAGACCCAAATCTTGAAAGCATGCGTGGAAAGGCCATTGGTGATTTGCTTGAATTATTTGAATTAAACAGCCAAATTATTGCAGATTAGGCATATAAAACTTTATCGCAATATCAGCAATTTCAGCCGCTAAAATAGTTATTATTAACCAAATTCCCGACATTTTATTAGAACGGAATAATTTTGTATAATCCTTATCACCATTTTTAAGTGATAGGATTTGTTTATTCAAATCTTGTTGGAAAATTGAAAAAAATGGTGCGCCAAACATAAGGGCAAGCCAATCTTTGCTTTGATAAAAAATTGCCGCCGCAAAAAAGAAACATGCCGCCCAATAGAAACGCTCACACCAATAAATTGCCTTATCGCCTAGACGTCTTGCGGTGGATTTAACGCCAATTAATGCATCATCTTGAATATCTGACATGGCATAAATTGTGTCATAACCCAATGTCCAAAAAATGGCGCCAAACCAAAATAAAAATACGGCGGGTGAAAGTGGTGCAACTGCGGCAAAGCCAACCAAAATCCCCCAATTAAAAGTCATGCCAAGCCATGCCTGTGGCCACCATGTGATACGCTTCATAAAGGGATAGGCAATAACCATTGGAACACTTAAAAGTGCCATAATTTGCGCGGGGCGTGGCAATAAGAGCAAAACCACAAGGCCAATGAATAATTGTATTACAAGCCAAATATAAGCTTGCTTAGTTGTGATTTGTCCACTTGGTAATGGGCGGTTTTTGGTGCGTTCAACTTGGGCATCAAAATCCTTATCTGCAATGTCATTAATTGTGCAACCTGCGCCGCGCATTGCGATTGCACCAATTGCCCAAAGTGGAATTAATTGCAAATCAAGCCATGAAAAGCCAATTCCAATACGCCCTAATAATTGCCCCATAAGGCATGGCAAACCCAAAAGCCAAAAACCAATTGGCCTATCAAAGCGTGAAAGCTGTAAATATGGACGCCATGATTTTGGCGCTTTATCAACTATTGAGGTTTGAATTGCATCAGGGGTTTTCATAAAATTGTGATAGCTATTTAAGCTTCAATATTAAAGCTGTTTTTCATGTAAGAAAAAATGTTTATAGATTGCATATTTCCGCTAAATTGTTAAATTGGTAAAAGTTTTCCATATTTTGAACATATTGTTTCTTCAATTTGTTTTTCTGAATATATCAAATTACTTATCTAAGGTGAAAAATGAAGATTTTAAAATATTCATCAATGACTGTTCTTTTAATTGCTGGCAACGCTTTCGCAGGGCAGTGTGAGGAGAATTTCGTTAAATCTGGTAATGCGTTTACTGGCAATGACTTTAAAACAAGTGTTTCACTATCTGATATATCAACCCTTGATGCCTATGCCCAATTAAAGGCGGTTTCTATCAAAGATAATATGAATATTATTATTGATGAACCAAAAGAAGGCTCATTAATGGTTGAGGATCCTTCTGGTGGTGTGAAACGTGCCATTCCAATCACTTATGATATTACAAATGAAGGTAGTGTGGTTCGAATTGGCATGTCAATTAAAACTGCTGCTGGTGTTATATCAAAAGCTGATGATATGAAGGGATTTATGTGCTCAACTTTATCAAATGTAAAAACTGGTAAAGCGGGCAAGATGGCGGCAAAAGGCGCGGGTTCGGTCGGCGTGGTTAATTCTGCGATGAAGGTTGATGCGGAAATGTTTTCACGCACTGTTTCACAAGAAGCCCAAGAAAATGAATCTATAATTGAACAACGCTATAAAAATAAAGTTCTAACTATTTCTGGGCGTATGGATTATGTAATTAAAGATGGCGATCAATATCGCATTGCTTTCATTACGCCTGATGCATCAAAAGAAACATTTAAACTTTCGAATGCGCCATATACTTATGTTGGAATTTCTTGCTATGCCGCCAAAGGTCAAAATGCCAAAGCATTATCATTACGCAAAAAAGACAGAATTGTAATGACGGGCACATTCTTCAAATATGACCAATTCCGTGATCATGTTTGGGTGCAAAATTGCAAATTTGAAAATTAAAATTAATAATAAAGTGGCAAATTTTTAAAAACCACGCTTTTTAAAAATTTGTCGCCAATTGAAACTACCCCTAAAAGGTTTCACGCGTAGCGTGATATTTTAGGGGTAAGGGGTATTACGCCCTTCTATCCAACGCAATCGCAGATGTATCACGTTTTGGCCCTTCAATGCCGCGCAAAGATGGTGAATAGGCTTGTGGGGTTGGGCGCGCATTTGCCGCTTCGGTTGCGATAGCTTTTACAAGGCCTTCGGAAAGGGTTTTTCCGCGCTCTATTGCATCTTCATGAGCCGCCAAAATATCACGAAATCTTTTGGTTTCTTTTTTAAGTGTGTCTTTCAAATGAACATCAAGGCCATTTAATATATCAGGATTATTGGCAATGCGATTACATTCAATCGTATAAGTTGCCGCAAGTCTTGACGCCTCATCATTCATTTTTGTGTATTCTTCTATGTCATTTGGCGAAAACATATTAACCTGCGCATCCGCAATTTCAGCAAGGCGCTTGGTAAGTAATATCATTTGTTCAACCAAATCAGCAGCATTATTTGCAAGGATTGCCATTATTGCCCCCCGTTTGCGAATGCATTTTTCGCCGCTTCTTGAATTTTAATCATTTCGCTTTTTACCGCATCACTTATTCCGATGCCGCCTGCTTGGGTAAAGCCTTTGGCATATTCATCGTATAGGAATGGTTTAAATGCGCGCTCGCCGGCGCCGCCGCCAAACATTGAATCTGAATTATCATTATCGGTATCTGAATAAGCCAATAATTGTGATAATGTCATTTGTTCAAATTCTTTGGCAACCCTATCAAGTTCGGTACTTGTTTTATTGCCAAGGGATCCAAGAGTTTGCGCAATAATATTATTGCTTATGCCTGTGTTATTCATCACATCACCTCTATATCAGCTTGAAGCGCGCCAGCGGCTTTCAATGCTTGAAGAATTTGAATTAAATCGCGCGGATTAACGCCAAGATTATTAAGGCCAGTTACCAAATCTTTTAATGGAACGCCGCCTTTTACCATCAATAAATTGCCCTGTTCCTCATCAACTTTCACAGATGATTTAGAACCATCAACAGTTTTCCCCTGCGAGAATGGGGCAGGTTGGGAAACAAATGGGTCTTCTTGTACGGAAATTGTTAAATTGCCTTGGGCAACTGCAACGGTTGAAACCCGAACATTATCACCCATAACAACAATACCAGTTGATTCATCAACAATAACTTTGGCAACTTGATCAGGAACAACGGTTAAGCGCTCAACCCGTGAAATAAGGCCAACCATATCACCAGGATAACCAATAGGTTTTGTCAAAACTATATTTGATGGATTATCAACATTTGCAGCTTTAACCCCAAGATTTTCATTAATTGCCTGCGCGATACGTTTTGCGGTGGTAAAATCAGGGTTACGAAGCGCAAGCCTAAGTTCTGTCATATTTGCAAGGTCAAAGCGGATTTCACGTTCAATCATCGCGCCATTTGCAATGCGCCCATTGGTTGTAACGCCTTTGGAAATCGTTGAACCCGATTTGCCTGTTGCTTCAAACCCACCAACAGTAAGCTGACCTTGGGCAACCGCGTAAACTTGACCATCCGCACCAGTTAAAGGGGTAACAACCAATGTACCGCCCGCAAGGCTTTTGGCATCGCCCATCGCAGAAACAGTAACATCAAGTTTTGTTCCTTGGGTTGCAAAAGGGGGAAGGGTCGCAGTTACCATTACAGCGGCAACATTTTTAGTTTGCACTTGACTATCGCGTGTATTGACGCCCATGCGCTCTAGCATTGCGTCCAAAGTTTGGCGCGTGAATGGCGAATTACGTAAACCGTCACCTGTGCCTTGAAGGCCAACAACAATACCATAACCAACCAATTGGTTTTCACGAACCCCCTCAACGGATACCAAATCCTTGATGCGTGATTGTGCCATTGCATTAAAGGGTACAAAGCCAATTAATGTCACCAAAACCAATAAATATTGGAATGCAATTTTTGCCGCTTTTTTCATATAATTTCTCATCATAATTCACAATGCGAAATTCGTGCCAATTTTTTATTTATTAAGTGTTTGAAAAATAATAAAAAAATAAGTTAGGACTGATAGGTAATTTGCCCTATTAGGCAATAATTTCCGTGCCTGTAAAATTGGTAAATGTTAAAGCACTATTAACCATGTTAGTGCAATATTATTAAAGGGAATTATATATGAAAGTAGAAGGGCCATCATCATCAACACAAGCTGCGCATCGCCGTGCAGAACGTGTGGTTGCGCCTGGCTTTTCAATTCCAACACAAGAAGTTGCACAACAACAATTTGCGCGCCCTGTCGCTAATACGCAGGCAATGGTAAATGTTGGTTCTTTACTTGCCCTTCAGGCATTACCTGAAACCCGCGAAGAGAAGAAAAAACGCCTTACAAAACGCGCCAATGATTTGTTGGATAATCTTGAAGATATTAAAATTGCCAGCCTAACCGGAAGCCTTAATCCATCGCATCTTGCAACTTTGAAGGCAAATTTAAGTGGCGGTCTTGAAGATATTGAAGATCCTGAATTGCAAAATGTCCTTCAAGCAATTGAACAGCGCGCAGCAGTTGAACTTGCTAAGCTTGAACGTGCTTTTTAAATTTTAGAATATTTTTCGTAAAATCTATCAATATTACCTGTAAATGTGCGATTTTTGTGCGTATTCATGGTCAATTCATAGTAAATATTGCATTTAGCATGAATTACAGCATAAGCGGTTTGAAGATATGCATGTCACTCGTTATAGAGGGCACAAAATTTGCAATTAGAATTGTGATTCTAAAACTATGGATGCTGTTCGCACCTTTTTGAGACACTTTCTTTTTTGAGATATTTGGGGGTAATATGAATTCGCCAGCCACTGAAATGAACTTCTCTCCTAGCATTGCCGCAATTCAAAAAATGGATGAGGAATTGGGCAATTACATCCCAACCGAAGACGAACCATTTATGAATGAACGTCAGTTGCAATTCTTTCGTGTAAAATTGGAAAAATGGAAAGCTGATATTATCGCGGATAGCTATAATACAATTTCACATCTTCAATCAGATTCAATTTCTTTGCCTGATTCAATTGACCGCGCATCTTCTGAAACTGAAAAAGGTCTTGAATTAAGAACACGTGATCGCCAACGCAAATTAATTGCCAAAATCGACGAGGCTTTGAAGCGTATTTCTGACGGTGAATATGGCTATTGCGAAGAAACCGGCGAACCTATTTCTTTGGGCCGCCTTATCGCCCGCCCAATCGCCACCCTATCCCTAGAAGCCCAAGAACGCCACGAAAAATCGGAACGTGTTCATAGGGATGAGTAATATTCAAAACCCCACCTTCGGCGCTTCGCGCCTCACTCAGGGTTTTGGATTCAATTCGGCAATAATTTGACAAGGTAAAGCCTCGCCAAATTATTGGCTTTATTAAAAAAGGCTCAAGCATTGCTTGAGCCTTTTCTATTTAATTATTGACATACAATCTATAAAAGTATTTAATTTAGAAATGGAATTTATAAATAAATTTAAATACAGAACAGATGTAGAAAAAGCCAAAGTTTATTATTGGATATATGGTGTTTTATATTCAATTATTTTTATTATTTGCCAGAAATTTTCTTTAATAATAAAAACTCTATTAAATGGCACTTTTTTCCTAGCTCTAGGTGTGTTTTTATTATTTCAGGTGATGTTTTCAATTTTTAGAAGTTGTGAAGTTTCAGATTTAGATGAAATTGAAAATGATATTAAAAATCTAATCAAATCTATATTCCTTATTTTGTTTTTACATTTAGTATTCAATTTGTCATTAAAAATCCCAGATTTTAAAAACCTAAAAAAATATTGGGAAGAGGGAGTTATATTTTTCCCAGGCTTCATGTTGCTTATTTTAAGTGATAGTATTTGTTTTGGCGGAATGGGGGCAATATCGCGTTATATTGCACGACAAAAGTCAAATACATAATTAACAATTTAAAAGCCCAAGCAAAGCTTGGGCTTTTTAGTATATGCCAAAAATTTGGCGAGGCTTTGCCTTGTCAAATTTTTGACGAAATGAATCCAAATTACTAAGCGAGCGAAGCGAGGGCGGTAATTTGAGATTTTAAAACGGGCTGATTGCGCCTAAGATTTGTTGGCCTTTTGGTGGGGATTGGTAGTTTGAAATCATGCCGCGGCCACCATAAGAAATTCTTGCTTCTGCCATTTGGGTGTGTTGAACCATATTGGCAGCACTTATATCTTGTGGGCGTACTATGCCAGATACCATAAGTTCACGAATTTCATTATTAATTCGAACTTCTTGACGCCCCGCAACCACCAAATTGCCGTTAGGAAGAACTTGGGAAACCATTGCGGCAACTGTTAATTTCACTTTTTCTTGGCGATTAACTTGACCAGAACCTGCAAAATCACCCGATGTTGTTGTTCCAATCATATTGGCAGGGTCAAAACCAGAAGGTAAGACTTTGCCCGGTATTTGTTCAAGACCAAAGAAATGTGAAACCCCGCCAGATTGCTTGCCAGAGCGTGTGCGCGTAGATGAATCGTTCAATTGTGCCTTTTCATCTATTTCAATATTCACCGTAAGAATATCGCCAACGCGTGAAGCGCGTGGGTCGGAAAAGAATGTTTGTTTTCCCGCTTGCCATAGTGAATTTGATGCTGTTGCACGCGAATAATCTTGCGGCATTGGCATCACAATTTGATGGCGACCAGTTGCGGCATAGGCAGGGTCTTCAATTGGCGAAAGTGCAGGGGGACGCCCAGCATTTTTTACTTCTTCAAGCGTCCCCGCGCATCCACCAAAACCGATAAAACAAATACCAATTGCGCCAAATATTGCTGTTTTATTTATAGTTTTTCTCATGTTTCACCTATCGGGCTGCAAGGGTTTGATTATTTATGCCAAGGCTATGGGCAATTCCATCGCCATCTACTATTGCGTCAAAAATTTTATTGCTTTGAACATTTACAACGCGTATTTTTGATCCTGTTGAACCATCATCTAATGATTTAGCTTGTAAAGTAATTTTTAGGCCGCCAATTTGGTGAACCAAAAGGACATTACCGCCTTTTTTCACCATTAATGCATCGCCAATCTCATTATTTTTAATCGGTGTATTTGCTTTAATTGCATTTTTTGCGCGCGCGCCAATAAGCCGTGCAGGGTCAGAAATTACATTATTACTATAATTATTGGCTTCAATATATGAAATCATATCATAAGTAATTGCTTCATCACGCCTTACATCACGGTTTAAAACTGGAATATCGCCATTAGATTTGTTGTTTGAACTAATGGGCATTGAACTTGAAAGCGTATTTTCAGATCCATAAACCTCGATACTTTTTAGATTATTGGGCGCTTGCCATTTTAAACCATAAGAACCAAGTCTTGCGCGTAATGCATCAGTGTTAAAAACGGTTTTTTGATTAGCGTTTGGCGCAATCGCAAGTGGTTTATTCGCCGCATTCCCCGCATTATCAAATACATCGCCAATTAAAATATGGCTACCGCTTGCAACAGGATTTTCGCGTAAAATAAGGCCATCGGCACGCGCGCTATTGATTTGTGCGAATGCCAAAAAGCCCGCAAGTATAAACCAAATTAATGGCCCAAATTTTTCACGCGAAATATGCCAATTCATTTTTTAGCCTATCTTAAAATCTGCGATGTGTTTCGCATCATTTCATCGGTGGCATTAATTACTTTTGAATTCATTTCATAAGCGCGCTGCGCCATAATTAATGCCGAAATTTCGGTAACTGGGTTCACATTCGAGCTTTCAACATAATTTTGGTTCAAGCTACCAAAACCTGTTGACCCCGGATTTCCAACTGTTGCAGGGCCAGAGGCTGCGGTTTCAACAAGTAAATTGTCACCCAATGCTTCAAGGCCGGCTGGATTTACAAAAGTTGCAAGTGTTAATTGACCCAAATCCTGTGGCGCGGTTTGCCCTGGTAGAAGTGCTTGAACATTTCCTGATGGTGAAATTGAAAAATCTAGTGCATTTTCAGGGATTTGAATTTCGGGTTGAACCACATAACCATCTTCGGTAACAATTTGGCCAGTGGGTGAAGAAGAGAAATTACCTGCGCGTGTATAGGCTGTTCTGCCATCTGGCATTAAAACCTGAAAATAGCCGCGCCCATTAATTCCTATGTCATAATGATTATCGGTACGTGTCATCGGGCCTTGTTCAGTGATACGATAAACCGAACCAGTCTTAACACCATAACCAACTTGAACACCTGTTGGGTCAATATTACCCGCATCAGAAGTTGAAGCACCTGGGCGTTCAAGGTTTTGATATAATAAATCCTGAAATTCGGCGCGTTGGCGTTTAAAGCCCGTTGTGCTCATATTGGCGATATTGTTCGATATTACCTCAACATTTAATTGTTGAGCCAACATGCCAGTTGCTGCAATATTCATTGAACGCATTTAATTATTCCTATGCTTGTACCCGCCCAAGGCGGTCAATAGCTTTTGATTTTAAGTCTTCGGCTTGTCTTTGTAACTTTGTTGCGTTTTCAAAAGCGCGGCTTATTTCCATGATTTTTGTCAACTCTTGGATTGCGACAACATTGGAGCCTTCAAGCATACCTTGAACTACTTCAAAGCTTTGTGATTCGCTTGCCGTACCTGATGCTTGGGTTGGTTTAAGTAAATTATCGCCAATTTTATCAAGTGCGCCGGGTTTATTAAACGTAAAAACACCTAATTTTGCGATTGAAACGCCATTTTGAGTAATGTTTCCATCTTTTGCAATTTGAACAGGGCCGCGATTGCCATCAATCGTAATTTCTTGACCGCCATTGTCTAAAATTGGTTTGCCATCATGATTTATTAAACGACCATTTGGATCAAGGGTTAAGCGGCCATCGCGCGTATATAATGTTCCTTGTGTGCCACCACCAACCGAAAGAAATCCTTCGCCGGTTAATGCAATATCTAGTGGGTTGCCAGTTTGTTGAAGCGTGCCAGGGCGAAAATCGCGCGCAATTGTATAGTCACGAACAAAAGTAACAGTTTTTGGATTTTCAACAATTGAGGCTGGTTTTTTTGTGATTGGTTCGAACAAAATGCTTTCGGCCTTAAAGCCTGTTGTAGAAATATTAGCCATATTATTGGCGGCAACATCCATCTGGCGTTGAAGCGCATTTTGTGCTGACAGCGTAATTAATATTGCATTGTCCATTTACGTCACATTCTTGGCGTTAAAAATTCTTTTTCATGCAATTATCTGCAATAATAATGCCAATAAAATAATGTATAAAAACAAATAGATAATTGGTTAATGTGTAATTAATGGCAATTTTTGCCGATTATTTTTTGTATGTTTCGAAAATATTAACAAAAAATCGGCAAATTTTTCCCATCCGAGTCACTTTTCGTTAAGGGACTGGGTTTAGCCATTGAAAATAAGCAAATCGGAATTTTTTTATGAGCAATGAAGTCGCAAAAGTTGAAGAAGGTGAAGGTGGTCCGCCAGCAAAGAAAAAAATGGCGGGTAAAACCTTAATATTATTCATTGTATTACCTGCAATCCTTTTGTTAGGCGGCGGTGGTGCCGCGGCATATTTCTTTATTTTTGCCAAAAAGCCTGCCGCTGAAGCAAGTGCAGATGGCCATGGCAAAGAGGATGCCCATGGTAAAAAAGAAGAAGGTGGACACGGCAAAAAGGAAGAAGGTGGACACGGCAAGAAAGAAGAAAAAAAAGAAGGCGGTGGTCATGGTAAAAAAGAAGAAAAAGGTGAGCATGGCGGCGGCGGTGGCGGCGGTGATGAAAAAAGCGCTATAAAAACCGAAGAAGGGCCAAATGGCGAAATTTATATTACATTGCCAGATATTGTTGAAAATATCACAACTGCGGATAATCGCCCTATTTACTTAAAGTTACGTTTGTCACTTCAAGTGAAAAATCAAGAAGTTGCAGATGCTATTTTGCCAGCTATGCCACGCATTAAAGATCAATATACAGGCTTTTTGCGTGAATTACGCATGGAGGATTTGCGTGGATCTGAAGGTTATTCGCGTCTTCAATTGGAATTATTAAAGCGTGCAAATCTTGCGGTTGCACCTGCACAAGTTGATGCAATTCTTATACAGGAAATGTTGGTTTCGTAATGGCTGATGATCAAGACGATATGGCGGCTGCTTGGGAAGCGGAAATGTCAGGTGACGGCGGTGCCGACGACGCCTTTGCCGCCGAATGGGAGGCAATGGTTGGTGCTGAAACTGGCAAAACCATAACTGCATCTTCAATTGGTATTGAACGCGTATTGAACCAAGATGAGATTGATAATCTTCTTGGTTTCGATATGGGCGATGAAAATGGCGAGGGTTCAAATGGAATCAACGGCATTATTAATTCTGCATTGGTTTCTTATGAACGCTTGCCAATGCTTGAAATCGTTTTCGACCGACTTGTTCGTTATATGACTACAAGCCTTCGCAATTTCACATCTGATAACGTAGAGGTTTCTTTAGACCATATTTCATCAATTCGTTTTGGCGATTATCTAAATTCAATTCCATTGCCTGCGATTTTAGCGGTTTTTCGTGCAAAGCAACTTGATAACTTTGGCTTGATGACTGTTGATTCTAATTTGATTTATTCAATTGTTGACGTTCTTTTGGGTGGCCGCAAAGGCACAACCGCAATGCGTATTGAGGGGCGACCATATACAACAATCGAACGTATGCTTGTAACCAAAATGATTGATGTGATTTTGGAGGATATGGCGCTTGCGTTTAAACCAATTCGTGAAGTTGATTTCACGCTTGATAGGATTGAAACTAACCCGCGCTTTGCCGCGATTGCGCGTCCTGCAAATGCTGCCATTATGGTGAAAATGCGTATTGATATGGAAGATAGGGGCGGAAGGGTTGAATTACTACTTCCTTACGCAACCCTAGAGCCTGTACGTAACATGCTTATTCAGCAATTCATGGGTGAAAAATTCGGCCGTGATAATATTTGGGAAGGCCACTTAGCTACCGAATTATGGTCAACCGATATGGAAATAGAGGCGGTTTTGGATGAATTACCGCTTTCACTTGGGCGGATTTTAAATCTGTCGGTTGGTGAAACTGTAATGCTTAATCAAACCCAAGATGGCCCTATTGAATTAAGATGTGGCGAAATAAGCCTTACTAAAGGGCGTATGGGCCGCGTTGGAAATAATATTGCGCTGCGTGTTGATAGACCGCTTAATCGTGGCACTAAGTTGGAGATTTTTAAATGACAATAGATTTGGCAAATATTAGCCAATATTTTGCGCATGCTGTTCAATTTATCCTAATTTTGGCACTTTTTTGGGTTGCAGGATTATTTATGGTTTTGGACAAAAAGCTAAATGCAATGCGCCAAGGTACTGATGGCATTAAAAATACAATTGTTGAGCTTAATGGCGCAATCGAACGTGCGCAAAATGCAATAATTGCCTTAAAAACCAATAGCCAAATTGCAAATGATGAGCTTGCCAAACAAATCGATGAGGCAAACAAAGCCGTTGAGACACTAAAATTCGCAGCTTCTGCAGTTAAAGCTGTAAATTATACACCAAAATCAACGCTTAATAACGATTTGAAAACCCATAATGATTATAAAAGTGGTGAATATAGAAGCAAAAGACATGATGCCTTTGATGATTTGCCACCAATTGATAATTCAAAACGCAATGTTTGGGGTGGCCTTCGTTAAGGGGATTTGGAATTAGACAATGAAGTTTAGGCCTTTAACTACAATTGCAATATTACTCGCCACATTTGGCGCGATTGAGGCTGGTCGTCTAGGGTTAAAGGCTACACAAGCTTTTGCCGAAGGTAATGAGCATGAACAGGCCGCCGAAGAAGGCGCAAAACATGAAGCGGGCGGCGAGGGGGAAGCTGCTACGGCTGAAGCCAAAACAAACACTTGCGTTCCCGTTGATTTAGCAAAAGAAAAAGGCATAAGTGCCGCCGAATTCAACCTTCTAACTAATTTACAAGATCGCCGTATCGAACTTGATGCGCGCGAGAATGATATTTTAACCCGTGAAGGAATTTTAAAAACTGCCGAAGCAATAGTTCAGGCAAAAATTGATAATCTTCATCAGGTTGAAGGCAATATTCAAAAACTTCTTGGTCAAGTTGATGAAATGGAAGCCCAAAGAATCGCTGGCCTTGTGCGCGTTTATGAAAAAATGAAACCAAAAGATGCGGCCCTTGTTATGCAGGGTTTAAGCGATGAAACCGTGATTGCGATTGCAAGCAAAATGAAAGACCAATCATTGGCGCTTATTTTGGCGAAAATGGATACGGTTCGTGCGCGGCAAATTACTTCAATGCTTGCGCAAATTGATGATAATCAAATTCAAAGTGCAATGAATCCGCCGCCTGCACCTAGTGCTGCACCACAAAAAGTTGCAAATAATGGAACGGGCAATAAATTGCCGCCAGTGCAAAACCCGCCAAATGGTGTCCAAACACCTAATGCGCCAAACGCACCTAAAGTTCCAACACCGCAAGCGCCGGGCGCGCCGCAAAATGGCGCAAATCAGCCCGCCGCAAATCAAGGTGCGCCAAGTGCTGCGCCTGCAAAAACTGGCAAAGAAAAGTAAAGAGGTTTTAAAGTGGTTTCACGTCGTGTCCTTGCTTATCTAACTTGCTTCTCATTGGTGGCACAGCCTTTATTGGCGCAAAATGCCCCTACACCGAAAGCAGATAATGCGGCTGCAAGCAGTAAAGTTATTGTATTTGATGCGGTTGAACGTGATAATTACGCACGAATTTTACTTAAATGGGCGAAAAATATTCCGTCACCTTCAAGGATAAATGTTCGCGGTTCTTTGCTTGAAGTAACAATGCCAATTCCTGTTAATGCCGATCCTGGAAGTATTAAAAGTAACGCGCCATCTTATGTTGTTGCAGCGGCATTAAGTGCCGATAAAAAGACTTTACGAATTGCATTATCAAAGCAGGTTCGTGTTTCAAGGTCAAAGGATGGGGAAATTGAATCAATTGATTTATATAATCCCGATAGTCCTGCACCACCTTCATATTCGCGCAATGAAGCAGTTCAAGAACATGTTGCCGAAAATGATATTGAGCATAAAGAAAAAAAAGATAATGGCTTAAATAAGCCACTTAAAAATTGGCCCGCGCCATTAGATGCACGAAGATTACGCGTTGAATCTGCGCAAAACGAAATGTTCACAAGGGTATCAATTGTCGGAACAGGGATTGGCGCACCGCAAATTGGGCGTATTGGCGATCGTATGGCGCTTACTATACCGGGGCTTTATGCGCTTGATATTGCCAATTTACGTTCGCATTTTCCAAGATTGATAAAAGATGCTGTGCGTTACAATGATGCGACGCACACATCTGTTGTTATGGACCTTGAACCTGGCGCGCAAATAAGAATGGGGCGTGACTATGACCGCGCCTATGTTGATATTTTCCCAAAAGATGCAAATCTTGCGAAATTGGAAGAAGAAGCAAACAAAGCAAAAGAAGATGCCAAAGCCGAAACGAAAAGTGCCAATTCTGACAAGCACGAAAATAATGGCGAACATAAAGAAGAAAAAACAGCACATAATAACGCATTGCTTCCACCTCTTGCACCAAGTAATCTTGGGCAAGCAATACCAAAGCCAGTATTTGAAGAACCTGCGCCAAGCGGAATTGTTATTGCAAATGCGCGCGATGCAAAGCCAAATTATGCCATAGATTTCACATTCCAAAAAATGGCACCATCGGCAATATTCCGCCGTGGTGCGAATATTTTTGTTTTATTTGCAACTTCTGCCGACTTTAAAGTTCAGGGTTTTAAACCAAATGGTTTGGCAAGTGCGATAACACCAATTAAAGGAAATGGTGTTGCAGGTGTAAAAATCACTGCACCAGAAGGTGTATTTGCAAGCCCTGTAGCAATTGGGCCAAAATGGCTAATCACTTTATCAAATTCTGCATCTGTAAATGCACGTAGTGTTGAGGTGAAGTCTGAAACAACGCTTGAAAACAATATTCGCTTAAAAGCAATAATTGCAGATGCCCAAATCGCAGGAAGTATCACGGATAGTGATGTTGGCGATGATATTCTTGTTGGTCTTGCAATGGGGCCGCCAAGTGCATTGCAAAAATCACGCTCTTTCCTTGAAGCCTATATGCCAGAGACTTTTCAAGGGATTGCGGTTATTCCACGCGCTGATGATTTAGAAATAAAGCCTGCGCTTGATGGGTTTGTTCTTGAGCGTCCAAATGGAATGTCGCTTTCGCAAGCGGCAAATGCGCAAAGCCCTGCGGGTTTTACCATTTCATCACCAAGTTTTGTTGATTTCAAAAACTGGCGCATGGGGCCAGAGGCTGATTATGTTAAAAACCTAAATAAATTAAGGCTAGAAGCTTCAAAAGAAGTTGGCGAAGCAAATGGAGGAATTAAAGCGCAAATGGATTTGGCGCGCTTTTACCTTGCATGGAATTTAGCGCCAGAAGCTTTGGGTGTTTTACGTGCTATAAAAGATAATCAACCTGATTATGCGCGCACACCAGAATTATTGGGGCTTTATGGTGCGTCATTGGCGCTAATGGGTCGCGGACGTGAAGCATTGGAAATATTAAACTCACCCGAATTAATGCAAGATGCAGCCTCGCATTTATGGGCGGCTATGGCTGCAGAAGCAACAGGTGACCCAACAGAAGCGCGCAAACAATTCCAATTAGGCGTTCCTGCATTGGCGGCATTTTCACCGCAAATGCAGGCGCAATTCAAATTAAATGAGGCCGAAGCTGCCTATTATTTAGGTGATTTCCAAGGTTCAGCATTTTATGCACAAGCGGCATATGATCTTGCAACTGAACCATTCACAAAAGAGAATGCAAAATTACGCAAAGCAATGGCGCAAGCGGAAAATGGTCAAGATAATGAAGCAAATCGTATTTTTGCCGAACTTGAAAAATCTACTTTCCGCCAAATATCTGCGCGTGCAATTTATTGCAAAGCCATTCAAATGGCAAAAGATCCAAATGGCGACCATATAGAAGCAATAAGAATTCTTGATAGTTTGCGTTATACATGGCGCGGCGATGATTTGGAAATTGATATTTTACGTAATTTGGGTGAACTTTATATTCAAGCGGGTGATATTCGCTCTGGCCTTGCTACATTAAGCGATGCATCAACATTGCGCCCTGAATTGCCTTCTGCGCGCGCATTGCGTGATACTTTGAGCGCTGAATTTAAGCATTTATTCCTTGAAGGCGGCGCAGATGGTATGGATTCGCTTCAAGCATTGGCGCTTTTTGTTGATTTCCAAGATTTAGTTCCTATGGGGCCAGAAGGTGACCAAATGGTTCGCGGTCTTGCTGATAAATTGGTTAAACTTGACCTTCTAACCCAAGCCGAAGAATTACTTCAACACCAAGCTGATAAACGCCTTACAGGCTTTGCAAAAGCCCAAGTTGCAAGTGATTTGGCGGCAATTTATTTGCTTGATAAAAAGCCTGAAAAAGCATTAGAGGCGCTTTGGTCATCACGCGAAACCCAATTACCTGCTGATTTAAACGATTATCGCAGACTTATTGAAGCCGTTGCAATGACTGATTTGGGTCGCCATGATAATGCGCTTGAATTATTAGAATTTACAAATTCAAAAGATGCAGACCGTATTCGTGCCGAATTATATTGGCGCAAGGGTGATTATGCCAATGCAGCTAAATATGCATGGTCAACACTGCCTGCGCCTGCAAAACAATTAGACCCGATTTCAGCGGGCGAAGTATTACGCGCCGCAATTGCAAAATCACTTGCGGGCGATAGGCAAGGGGTTAAAGTACTTGCCAATGGTTATGGTGCGGCAATGCAAAATAGTGCGTTCAAAGATGCCTTTAATGTTGTAAATTCGACTGAAATTCCAAGTGCCGCACAAATTAAAGCGGCAATGGCATCGGTTCAAGGTTCATCACCATTCGGGAATTTATTGAAAAATATTCGCGGTCAAGTCTTTGTTATGAACGCTCCAAAAGATGGTGACCAGCTTGCAAATATTGTTGGCCCAACTGATGCAAATGCCAATCATGTTGGTTCATATTCGCCAGATATTGATAAATTAAACGAAAAAATTGCCAAGAATTTAGAGGCTGTGAAAGCGCCGCAAAATGCAGAAGCTCTACAACAGCAAATTGCAAAACCCGTTGCTAATGCTGCGCCAAAAGCAACAGCACAAGCAAAACCTGCGGCACCAATTAAACGTGTTGCACAAAATACTAAGCCTGCAAGATCCGTAAATCCTGCGCCGCAAGCTGCGCCTAATAATCGTGGTTTCCAAGCGCCAAAAGATCCGCCTATCGCGGTTGGCAGATAGTTAATTTGGTATCTTAAAGCTTTGTACAAGGCTTTCTGATACCAAACGCCAACCATCAACCAAAACAAAGAAAATAAGCTTAAACGGCAATGAAACCACGGCGGGTGGTAACATCATCATACCCATTGCCATAAGGATTGATGAAACTACCAAATCAATCACCAAAAATGGTACGAATAATAAAAACCCAATTTCAAAACCACGGCGCAATTCTGAAATCATGAAAGCAGGGGTTACAATTCGCATTGGCAATTCAACTGCATTTTGTGGCTTTTGAATTTTACCTAATTTAACAAATAATCCCAAATCACTTTCACGTGTTTGTGCAAGCATGAAAACTTTTAAAGGTTGTGTTGCTTGTGGCCATGCCTGTTCCATTGTGATTTCTTTTTTTGTTAATGGCGCAATCCCTTGGGTCCAAGATTTTTCAAATGTTGGACCCATAATGAATGCGGTTAAAAACAAAGCCAAAGAAATAATAACGGCATTTGGCGGGGCTTGTTGTAAACCCATTGCGGTTCTAAGAAGCGATAGAACCACCACAATCCTAACAAAACTTGTGGTCATAATAACAACGCTTGGGGCAAGGGATAAAACGGTTAGAAGTGCAACAGTTTGTACAACGCGTTCTGTAAGACCTGCGCCATCACCCAAATTAACATTCACATTTTGCGCAAAAGCATATGCAACACCTAAAAAAGTGCCGATAAAGCCCAATGCAAATGTCATACCCCAAAATTTTAGGGCTTTAATTGCCTGTTGCTTGTTTAATGTTTTGCCTTGTTTCATTGCCATTTTCCAAGTTTTAGATTCACTCTTTTAACTCAGTGGCATTATTCGTTTATTTTGAAAATGAAGCTTGCGTATTTTTAACATTTATTTTGTGCAATTTTGAAAAATTCTTCAATGAAATCGCCAAAATGAAAGCACTTGGAACACACGAAAATATGGAAAAAATCGTATAGAATTGCATTGAAATTGGCAAGTTAACACCATTCGCGTTCGAAATTTGCCCAATTGAAGCACATATTCCAAGCAAAAGGCCGCAAAAACCAATAATTGCAAGATTTCGCCATTGATTAAGGCGTCTAATGTAGGATTTCGAACTTATAATTCTTTCACTAAACATTTTTCCCGCCTTCGATTGGGTTGGTTTTTAAATTAAGATTTGTTGCGCCATTGGGTGATAATAAAATGGTTTGCTCTATCCCATCGCATTCAATAATCATTATACGCGAACGCCCAGCATCAAGCCATAATTGTTCGATTAATTTTAAGCGCTTTTTAGTGCCCTTTGGTGCAATCATTTCACCTGTAAGCCCATATTTTCGCGCCAAAAATGCGATAAGTGCCAATAGCGCCAATGTAAGCATTAAAGCGCCAATTGCGCGTAAAACATATAAGAAATCCATTTGGTTATTTTTGCTTATGTCGATTAATCAAACCTTAATATCGAAAGGCAAAAATTAAGCCTACCTTAACCATGTTCATTCATAATATCGCCAAGAGGTTATAGTTTTGGCCATTAGTGATGCACCATATTTTGCGATGTTAAAAAATCGCCTGACATTTTTAAATGACAGGCAAAAAATCCTTGCAGATAATGTTGCTAATGCATCAACGCCAAAATTTGTACCAAAAGATTTAGATGAAAAGGCGTTTAACCAATCTTTTTCACGCAGTTTTTCGACATCAGGTATAGGAAGTGCGGGCGTTGGAAATGTTGCCCCTGTGACCCTTTTGGCGACACAATCGGGTCACATAAATGGCCCTTCAAGCGAATCAAGTGTGGCGCGAACCATTAAATCACCTGATAGTGAAACCACATTAGATGGCAATTCAGTAGTTTTAGAAGAACAAATGATTAAAGTTGCCGATACGCGTATGAATTATGACATGGCAATTGGCCTTTATCAAAAAGGCTTACAATTAATGCGCCTTGCCGCAAAAAGGCCAGGGGGATAATGAATGAGTGAAATTAATTCAACCTTATCAATTGCTGCATCTGGGCTTCGTGCACAGACTGCACGTATGAAGGTGATTGCCGAAAATATCGCAAATGCCAATTCAACTTCACCAAATGCAGGTGGTAACCCATATCAGCGTAAAATCGCAACTTTTGGGCAGGTTTTAAACCGCGAAACTGGCGTTAATGAAGTAAAAATGACCAAAGTTGTCGCCGATAAAGGCGAATTTAAAATGCGTTATGATCCGTCAAACCCTGCGGCTGACACTAATGGTTATGTCAAGCTTCCAAACGTAAATTCATTATTAGAAGCAATGGATATGCGTGAAGCCCAACGTGCCTATGAAGCCAATTTGAATGTGGTTGAAAGTGCGCGCGCCATGATGGGTAAAACCATAGATTTATTAAGAAGATAATTTAAAATATTAAGGAGAAACCTTAAATGAATTCCGCCGCTCTTTTAGCATCAAAAGCCTATGGTATCGCGGGTAATATTGCCCCAAATTCAAATGGCCCCAAAGTTGGCGAAGCGCCAAATTTTGGCTCTCTACTGGCTGCACAAGTTTCTAATACTGTTGACGCAAGCCGCGCCGCCGAAGGGCAGGCGGCGAAAGCTGCTGTTGGTAAAGCTGATTTGGTTGATGTTGTTACCGCAATCTCTGCTGCCGAAGTGCAAATGGAAACCATGATTGCCTTCCGCGACCAAGCAATTCAGGCCTATCAAGAGATATCAAGGATGGCAATTTAGTAGCTCAAATTGCCGCCTTCGCGCTGCGCGCTCACTTGGCAATTTGGAAAAAGCGGGCATCAAAAATAAAAAAGCGTGGTTTTTTATTTTTGATGACATTTTGTTTTTATATTTGGAGTAGAATATGGATCCTAAGGCGTTTATTCAGACTATGATTGCATTGGCATCGGCTTCTTTGGGCCTGGTTGCGGCTTTGGCTTGGAATGAAGCTATTAAAGCAACTTTGAAACTATTGAATCTATCAGATAGTTTGGCGGGGCTTTATACTTATGCGATTTTAGCAACAGTTTTGGCAATTGTAGTTTTAGCAATACTTGGCAAAATTTCCGAAAAAATCGGTGGTCAAGCAGCCTTTGAACGCGAGGCGGAAGGCTAGCGCCACAGATTGCCACCCTCGCGGCTTCGCCGCTCACTCAGCAATCTGGATAATATCGACAATAATTTTTGAAAAGCGTGGTTTTCAAAAATTATTGACATTTTGGATTAAAAAACTCGAACATTTGTTCGAGTTTTTTTATTTCTAATAATTTGTGTTCTATTCCATCGCCATTTCAATTAGTGCAACTAATATTCCAAGGCCTGACATAAATAGTGATAATAGAATTGATTGTGTCCAGTTTTTGCCGTTTTTGCGCGCCATTGATAAGCAAAAAAAGCCAAGCAGGAAGGCACTTGCAAGGCTTGCAAATAATAGGGATTTTCGTTCACCAATAATACCAAATTCACCCAATAGCAAAATTATGATAGGTAAGAAGCCTGATTGAACAAGTGGCCAATCATGTTTTAAGGTTTTGAAAATATTGTCTTTATTAATGCCGCTTACAACCAAATGCGAATATGCGTGTGCTATCCATAATATACAAAGTGTTGATATTACGCTTAAAGCAGTTTCAAGTCCGCCAGAGGTTGGATCGTCATAAAATGCACCAATAACCGCAATTGAAACAATTGTTCCATAAACGCTATTTGCAATGTTTGAACCGCCCGCAATTTTTTGTGATAAAAAAAGCATTATTGAATTTATATCATAATTTGTGGCTTTCTTCATGCTTTTATAATCTCCCCTGCGGCGCGAATGCCTGATAAATATGCGCCATGAACGGTTCCAAAATATTGTTTTTCACACGCTTCGCCTGCGAAAAATAGTTTATTATTTAATGGTTTTGCAAGTGCATCACGCATTTTTGGATTATAGCCCAATTTATTATATGAATAAGACCCAAAGCTAAATTCATCTTTTGCCCATCTTGTTATCTGGTAATCAATTAGCTTTGGAATATTTGCGCCAAACATCACCTTTAAAGCTGACATCGCGCTATCAACAATTTTCTTATCACTTAGATTTTCAATTTCTATACCTTTATTGGCGGCATTAAAGCCCAATAATATTGGCATTTGTGCGGCATTTTGGAAACTAACCCATTCAGACCATTCACCTTGGCTTTTTGAAATAAATTCTATCCAATCAACATCATCTGGCCAAAAACATTCTTCAAAGCGTAAGTAGCATTTGTTCAAAACGCCCATTCCAATATTATTTATGGCAATATTTTTCTCATTTGGAAGGTTTGGCGTGAATTGAATTATATTGCGTTTTAAAACGCCTAAAGGAATTGTTATTATCGCTTTATCGGCGAAAAAGACCTTCTCATTTGTTGTTATTTTAACTTTACCAGATGACCAATTAATTGAATTTACTTTTTGACCTAATTCAACATCTATGCCTTGGGCAAGGAAATTGCTTATAATATTATAGCCATCCTTGAATATCTTATCATCGCCGCCAAATTGTTTGTCGCTATCATACCAAAAAGTTGAAATATCATCTATGCTGCCACCATATTCTTGTTCTATTTCGCTATTTAGGATGAAATTTATTAATTGATAAGTTTGCGAATTTTTTGGATATTTTTTTACAAATGTTTCAATGGCTTTTCTGATTGAAATATCTTGATTATTATTTTGTGCATTTTCAATAATTGAATATATTTTATTAGATAGCTTTTCAATTTCTTCTTGTTGAGCATCGCTAAAAATCTTTCCATCCGAATTATAAATTACGGAATTATCATATTCGGTTTTTAGCAATGTCGCATTTAATTGATTTGCAATTTCGGTAATCGGATTATTATCGACGCCATGTATCCAACTTGCGCCTAAATCAACCGGTAAATCTTGCCATTTATTACTTGTCCAAAGTCGCCCACCAATTCGATTTCTGGCTTCAATAATTTTTACTTTATAGCCTTGGGCTTTTAGTGTTTTAGCGGCTGAAAGCCCTGAAATACCTGCGCCAATAACAACAATTTCCTCTTGCTTAATATCTTTTGCTTTACAGGCAGTATTAGCAATCATGCTATTCATCAATAAAGATGAAAATAATTGCATGAAATTTCTTTTATCAATCATTTTTTGCTTTCAATTTGCTTAGATAATTAAATTAATAAGTAACGTAATTAAGTAAGCAAATTAAAATTGCACAAAAATCGCCTGTAAAGCTTTAGGAAATAGGCTTAGCTTTTGGCGCAAGCCTCAACAACATCTTCAAATGTTCTTAACCCCGGTCTTGGGGCATTTACAAGAACTGCCATATTGCCTGGTTGATGCTTGTTATCGAGCATTTTTTCATGCGCCAATGGAATATCTTCCCATGAAAATACTTCGGACATACATGGGTCAATACGGCGCGCAATAACCAAATTATTTGCCGCAGACGCCTGTTTTAAATTCGCAAAGTGAGAGCCTTGAACGCGTTTTTGGCGCATCCATAGAAAACGGGCATCCATTGTTAAATTAAAGCCTGTTGTGCCCGCGCAAATTACAACCATGCCGCCGCGTTTTACAACAAAAACCGATACAGGGAAGGTTTGTTCACCGGGGTGTTCAAACACCATATCAACATCTTTTTTACCCGTAATATCCCAAATCGCTTTACCGAATTTGCGGGTTTCTTTCATGTAATTTGAAAATTCTTCGCCATTCACTGGTGGTAATTGGCCCCAGCAATTGAAATCTTTGCGGTTTAAAACCGCCTTTGCGCCTTGTGATAAAACAAAATCACGCTTGGTTTCATCGGAAATAACGCCAATCGCATTTGCACCCGCCACTGCGCATAATTGGGTTGCAAACACACCAAGACCGCCCGACGCACCCCAAACCAAAACATTATCCGCAGGTTTTAAAACATGTGGGCGGTGACCAAATAACATGCGATATGCGGTTGCCAATGTAAGAACATAACAGCCTGATTCTTCCCATGTTAAATGTTTCGGGCGCGGCATTAATTGACGTGCTTGAACGCGGCAATATTGCGCGAATGCGCCATCAGGGGTTTCATATCCCCAAATACGTTGTGAAGTTGAAAACATTGGATCGCCGCCATTACATTCTTCATCATCGCCATCATCTTGGTTACAATGAACGACAACTTCATCACCGGGTTTGAAACGTTTAACATTTTTACCAACAGCCCAAACAATGCCAGAGGCGTCAGAGCCAGCAACGTGATAATCTTGCTTATGAACGTCAAACACGCTCATAGGTTCGCCAAGGCCTGCCCAAATGCCATTATAATTTACGCCTGCTGCCATAACTAAAACCAAAACTTCATCATTATCGATGGTTGGGGTTGGTACGACTTCAAGCTGCATCGCTTTCATTGGGCGACCATGGCGTTCGCGGCGAATTGCCCAAGCCCACATTTTTTCGGGAACATGGAAAGCAGGCGGAATTTCGCCCATTGGGTATAAATCTTTTAAAACTGGCTCTTCATTCGCAATTGCAGCATTCGCAGACATTGTTTTCGTTCCCTTAAAGATAATCGCGTGGGCGACTAAAATATTATGTATTACAACGCTTTTTGAGTAAATTAGCCTA
This sequence comes from Pseudomonadota bacterium, assembly GCA_020161405.1. Lineage (GTDB taxonomy): Bacteria > Pseudomonadota > Alphaproteobacteria > Caulobacterales > Aquidulcibacteraceae > Pseudaquidulcibacter. Next base: position 36,379 of record JAIUOD010000003.1, read on the forward strand.
AAGTATGAAAAATATTTCAGCCTAATTTGCATTTTGTATCTTTGCAGCGCACATTAAATGTGCTGCATTGCACACAAGATTGTCAAGTGTTATTTTTAGGAAAACAAATCAAATTTCATAAAGCTGCAAAGGCTACTTCAGTTACGTAACGTAATGTTTTGATAGAGATTGAAAAATAAATTTGCCATCATAAGGCAAAATGGGGAAACAAAATGAACGGCACAAATTACCAACATGCAAAAGACAAACCATGGATTTTTCGTACTTATGCAGGGCATTCAACCGCAAAAAAATCTAATGAGCTTTATCGCGCCAATTTAGCGGCAGGACAGACAGGGCTTTCGGTTGCTTTTGATTTGCCAACCCAAACCGCGCTTGATTCTGATCACGTCTTGTCTAAGGGTGAAGTTGGTAAAGTTGGGGTTCCAATTTGCCATATTGGCGATATGCGCACTTTATTTGATGGCATTGATTTGGGTGTGATGAACACATCAATGACAATTAATGCACCCGCCGCCTATATGCTTGCAATGTATGTCGCCCTTGCCGATGAACAGGGGGTTCCACGTTCGGCATTACAGGGGACAACCCAAAATGATATTATCAAAGAATATTTATCACGCGGCACATATGTTTTCCCACCTGTTCCAAGTTTGAAATTAACGGCCGATACAATTGAATGGTGTTATAAAAATTCACCCAAATTCAATGCGATGAATGTGTGTTCTTACCACCTTCAAGAAGCAGGCGCGACACCTGAACAAGAATTATCATTCGCCCTTGCAACCGCAATAACAATTTTGGATGAGATTAAGGCACGTGGGGCTATTATGGGCGATGATTTCAACAAAATCGTGCGTCGTATTTCGTTTTTTGTTAATGCGGGAATGCGCTTTATTACTGAAACCTGCAAAATGCGCGCCTTTACCCAATTATGGGATGAGATTTGCGAAAAACGCTATGGCGTTAAAAATCCTGAAGACCGCCGCTTTAGATATGGCGTGCAAGTAAACTCCCTTGGATTAACAGAACCGCAGGCAGAAAATAACGTATATCGTATTTTATTAGAATCTTTGGCGGTGACAATGTCAAAAGATGCACGTGCGCGCGCCGTACAGCTTCCCGCTTGGAATGAGGCGCTTGGCCTGCCGCGCCCTTTTGATCAACAATGGTCTTTAAGGATGCAGCAAATTTTGGCTTATGAAACCGATTTGCTTGAATTTGAGGATATTTTTAACGGCAGCCACGTAATTAATGCAAAAACCCAAGAATTAATCGACCTTGCTAAAACCGAAATGGAAAAAATTGCCAATATGGGCGGCGCGGCAAAGGCCATTGATTATATGAAATCTGAATTGGTAAAATCCAATAAAGACAGATTGATTGGCATTGAAGTATCAGAGCAAATCGTGGTTGGCGTGAATAAATGGACTGGATCCGAACCATCGCCACTTGGCGCGGGGCAGGCGGCAATCCAAACCTCCGACCCAATGGCGCAACAAGATCAGATTGCAAGGCTTAAAGAATGGCGCGCAAAGCGTGATAATGCCAAGGTTGAAATTGCACTGGCCAATTTAAAAGCCATAGCGCAATCGGGCGATAATATCATGGATGCCTCAATCGAATGTGCCAAAGCGGGTGTTACAATTGGCGAATGGGGGCAGTCGCTGCGCGAAATATTCGGCGAATATCGCGGCCCAACTGGTGTTGCCCTTGTTGTTGATATTGATGGAGAAGATATTGAAGGGGTAAAAGCGCGCCTTCAAACAATTGCGGCAAAAATTGGCGAGACACCGCGTTATTTAATCGGCAAACCTGGCCTTGATGGTCATTCAAATGGCGCCGAACAAATCGCAACCCGCGCCCGCGCGGTGGGTTTTGATACAATTTATGAAGGCATACGCTCAACGCCTGAAGAAATTGTGGCAATGGCAAAAGATAAAAAGGCACATATTGTTGGTCTTTCAATTCTATCAGGTTCGCACCTTGATTTAGTGCGCGATGTGGTTGGAAAAATGCGCGAGGCAGGATTGGGCGATATTCCCGTTGTCGTTGGTGGCATCATCCCACCCGAAGATGCCGAGGCATTAAAACAATTCGGAATAAAACGCATCTATACCCCCAAAGACTTCAAAATTACCGAAATAATGGGCGATATGGTGGGGATATTGGAAGAGAAGTATCAGATATAGTTATAAAAAATATTTATCTGTAGTAATAATTTTTTGTTACTTACAATATATTATTTAATGCCTATATAGAATGCATACTTGCATTTTCTAAATTATTTAGTTTTGCTTGGGCTTGTCCCATTACAAATGGTTTTCTGCTGTTTGAGTTTTCTGCGATAAATATACCTATTTTCCGATTATTATCGGCAGAAAGCAAATTTATGATTGCCTATTTCATTCTTGTCCACCGCTACCCATCCCAGTTTAAACGCCTTTTTAAGGCTATTTATCGTGAGGGAAATCAATATCTTGTTCATATTGATAAAAGTTCTGGAAAAGAATTATCAGATGAAATTGAAGATTTTTTAGCGCCATATTATGGCGCACAAATCCTTGAGCCAAAAAATGTATTATGGGGCGGTTATAGTTTAGTTGATGCAGAAGTTCGCGGTATGGCGCGCCTCTTAGAAATGGATAAAAATTGGAAATATTATATAAATTTAAGCGGTCAAGATTTCCCCTTAAAAAGCCAAGAATATATAGAAGATTTTTTAAAAGAAAACCTTGGGCGTGAATATATACGTTCGCTTGACCAAAAACTTATAAGGCCTGATACATTAAACAGAATAAATAGCATTTTTATCGAGGCTTTTAGAAAGATTTTCCGCACAGGAATAAAAAGAAAATTCCTTAAAAATGCGCGCCCTTATATTGGAACGCAATGGAAAGTTGTGAGCCGTGAGTTTTGCGATTTGATTGTAAATGATCCATTGGTCAATCGCTTTAAAAATTTCTATCGTAATAGTTTTATCGCCGATGAAAGTTTCTTTCAAACTGTGATGATGAATGTTTTCAAAAGCAATAATGTAATCAATGATGATTTGCGAACAATTGATTGGGTTCCCGATGGCGATATAAAATTGCGCCCGCGAAACTTTGGCAAGGCAGATTTTATGCGCCTTACCCTAAGCCCTGACTTATTCGCAAGAAAATTTGATTCATATGAAGATACAGAGATTATAGGACTATTAGAAAATCACTTAAAAACCCCAAGCGCCAATAATTTTATCCCAGAATATAAAATTAAATCACCAAGAATATTGCACGCCGTTTAAATTACCCCCGCATTTTTCCATGCATCTTTGGGCCAGCGTTTGTGGACCCAGAAATATTGGTCGGGGGCTTCGGTGATTTTATCGCTTAGGAATTTGTTTATTGTATCAACGCCTGATTGCACGATTTCTTCGATTGGTTTTTCAAAATCAAGCATTATTGGCTCTTGAATGGCCACTTCAAAATTTGCGCCGCCCGTTCTTTTAAGGCTCATGGTTTGGATGGGCTTTTTAAAGCGGTGGGCAAGGCGCACGGCTGCATCATTGGTCATACAATTATGCCCCAAAAGCGGTGATGAAACGCCCGTATCATATTTTTGGTCATTCATCATGGCGATAGAGCCACCCTTTGCCAAAATGCGCATAAGGCGCATTCCACCTTCTTTGCCCTTAGGCGCGAAAAGCGTTACGCCATAGGAGGCACGCGCATCACGAATAACTTGGTCAATATGCTTATTATTCATTGCGCGATATGTAACTTCGCAGGGCACACCGCGTTGCACGATTGCTGCTGGCATTACTTCCCAATTGGCAAAATGCCCCGACGCAAAAACCGCCCCGACATTGGGTTCCAAATATCTATCAAGTATTTCAACACCTGTCATTGAAACGCGCGAATTTTCTTTGAAATAACCAAGGTTTCCAAGATGGGGTAATTCACCCGCCAAACGCCCTAAATTATCCCACATAGCGTCCAAAATCTCTTGAACCTGTGTATCTGTAAAATTAGGGAAACACATGCGAATATTGCGTTCGGCAGTTTTATGCGCACTAGTTTTCGGGCCAATAAAACGGGCAAATTTTGCGCCTTCATTTGATGCCTTATCAATATCAAGTTTGGAAAATTTACCCCAATATGCATCAAAGGCAAGGCTTTCAAGGGCGGTAAGGATTTTGGAAAACATTATAATGCGCGTTTCAAACTGGTTTCAATAAATTCTTTTATATAATGGGGATTGTCAAATTCAATTGCAATTTCCAACACTTCACAATTTTCAGCAAACCACTCTGGAAGGCGCACATAATCTTTTTCAGTGGTGATTAGTTTTAATTTTTCCGATTGCGCGCGCGCCTGAAGATATAATAATTCTTTTTGGGTATAAAAATGATGGTCAGGATAGGGGATAAGGTCGATTAAGCGCGCCCCAATTGATTTGAGGCTTTCCCCAAATTTTTCAGGGCGACCAATGCCGCAAAAGGCAAGATAATCTCCCTCTAATTCTTTGGCTTTAGTTTTTATATTGGCATAAAAACGCGGTTTCTTAAAATCACCAATTTCTTCTTTTTCAAGTTCGCGTTTGCCAACCCAAATAATTGCATCGGCGCGCTTTAGACCCACATCAATGCTTTCACGCAATGGCCCTGCGGGGCAAATTTCGTGATTGCCAAAGCCAACATTGCCATCAATAACAACAAAGCTGATATTCTTGTTCAAATATGGATTTTGATGGGCATCATCCAAAATTATTGCCTTGGCGTCATTTTTAATTGCAAGTTTGGCAGCTTCCACACGGTCTTTGCCAATGAAGACATCGCAATATTTTGAAAGCATTAAAGGTTCATCACCCACATCCTTGGGGTCTGATTTGCCCCATTCAACTTTGTGCGCACCGATTAAAGAACCACCAAACCCGCGCGAAACAATGGCAGGTTTTCCCCAAATCTCATTCGCAATTTTTGCAATTTCAATCGCAATCGGGGTTTTGCCAGTGCCGCCCAATGTAATATTGCCAATCGAAATAACTGGAACATTTAGATATGTGGTTTTGGCCTCATAGATACGTTTTTGGGTGAAATAATCATATAAATAGGAAAGGGGGCGCAACAGGATTTTTAAAAATGGCGCACTGTCCCTGCCATGTTTAATATTCCAAAAACTTGGTGCACGCATTATAAAAGCCCCATAATTTCATCACTTACTTTATCAAGCATATAACGATTTTTATTCATATATTCACGCGAATTAGTAATAAGCTTTTCACTTAAGTCGCTTGAAAACAAAATTTTATTTACGGCATCATAAACTGATTTTGGATCACTATTTTCAATTTTAATTGCTGCATTATTTTGCAATAATTCATCATAAATATCTTTGAAATTATGAAAATATGGACCTGTTATTATTGGACATTCTAAAAGTGCAGGTTCAATTGGATTATGACCGCCTATATATGGCAATAAAGAACCTGCTATAAATGCACAATTGGCAATTTTAAATGCACTTCCTAATTCACCAAAAGTATCCCAAATCAAAACTTTGGTTTGTCTGTCAATAATATGATTTTGGCTTCGTAAAACTGATTTAATACCTAATTTTCCACAATATGGCATTATATTCATAATTGGTTTTATGTGGCGCGGCGCAATAATTAAAAGACTATCTGGGTGTTTTTGCAAAAGTATTTTATGGGCATCAATTATTATTTCATCTTCGCCCGAATGACTTGAAGCACAAAGCCAAATTTTTCGCCCATTAGTTTGCTCTTTGATATTCGCAATTAATGATGGTTCAATCTTAAGTGCGGGTGCGGATAATTTTAAATTACCAATTAAGAGATTATTATTTGAATTTATAATTTCATTTAAAGCATTTTCGGTTTTCTTATTGGCGCAATGGATAAAGGAAAAACCACCAAAAATTGGCTTACCAAAATTTTTAAATCTTTTCCAATTTTGAATTGATTTATCTGTCATACGGGCATTAATTAGTGCGCGTTTTATTCCTGCCATATCGAGGGCAAAAATTAAATTTGGCCAAATTTCACCTTCAACAAAAATTGCAATTTCGGGTTTTAGTTTTTCAACAAATTTTTTGGCAATAGTCGGTGTATCAATTGGCGCAAATTGAAAATGTGAATTTATTATGTTGGATTTTTGAAAAACTTCTTTCGCGGCAATGGTTTGGGCCGTGAACAAAAATTGCAAATTTTTATTCTTTTCTAATAATTTTTGCGCAAGTAAAAGGCCAACCATAGTTTCGCCAACGCTTGCACAATGTATCCAAATTAATTTATTTTTATCGCGTTCAAAATTTATCTCGCCAAACCGTTGTGGGTGTGAATTTTCACACTCTTTTCCATTTTTTACGCGTGAATTTAAAATTGCGGGTAAAATAGGGCTTATTGCATTTGTAAAAAAACGATAAAGCGAAAATATAAATGGCAATTTAATCATTAATTCCTGCCAATTTTTGAATTTGGTCTTCTGCTTCAATTAAAGGGCCACCTAAATCAATATCTGCTTTTTGTGTTATTTCATTAAGGCGGGTTTCCAATTGAATTTTGGCATTTTCTAATGATATTTCATCGCTTCCCGCAATTTTCACAGGTTCACCATAAATTATAAGCCCTTTTGAAAATAAAGGCGGGATAACGAATCTATCCCATGAATTCATATATTTTGAACCTTTGATGGACATTGCAACGGGTAAAAGCTCAACCCCTGCTGATTTTGCCATTCTTATTGCGCCATCTTGAATTCTTTGACGTGGGCCGCGTGGGCCATCGGGAGTTATGAATGAGCCTTCGCCATTTTTTGCGGCGTTCACCATTAATCTAAACGCTTTTAATGCGCCCTTGTCCTGATTTGCGCCATCACGCTTTTTAGAGCTTGAGCCACGAATAACATTGCGCCCCAAAATTTCGGCGGCGCGCGCAACAAATTGCCCATCAGGTGATAATGAAATCATCATATTATAAGGTTTTGCTTTTGTTGGCCAAATTGAATGCGCCATCATAATGCGCGAATGCCAATAAGCGGCAACCACACCTTCATTGCCATCGGCAAATCTTGTTAAATATTCTTGCCCGATAATTTCCCATTTGGTCGTAATGCGAACCAAATACATATAAAGCGCGATAATATGCGCCAATATTTCTTGCATAATGTGGGAGCGAATAATTTTCTTAAACATTTAAAACTGTTACAATCTTCTGTTATATTTTTCTATATAGCGCTTGAAATACTATTGCAAAAGGGGCATGGATTGTCACATAATTACAGCATTAATATCGGGGTACAGCTTTTGTCAAAATATGATCTTACGACTGTTGAAGGCAAAAAGCAGGCATATTCCGATTATTGTTGGCATGATCATGCGTTTTTACGCAAGAATTTCCAAAATGCCCATGAAATTTCAAAAGGTGTTTGGCGCTCTAACCAGCCCAGCCCTGAACAATTGGCGGTTTGGAAAGAAAAGGGGATAAAGACAATAATCAACCTTCGGGGTGATATTGATTCTTCTTTTACTGCTTTGGAAAAAGATGCATGCCAAAAACTTGGTTTAAAGCTTTTGTTTTTTAAGGTTGAAAGTCGCGGCGCACCAAACCCTGTTATAATGCGCGATTTGGTCAAGGCATTTGAAACCGCCGAATATCCAATCCTTTTGCATTGTAAATCAGGCGCTGACCGCGCGGGTCTTGCAAGCTCTTTGTATAAATATCTGATTGATAAGGTTTCAATTCAAGAAGCCAAAAAACAATTATCATTCAAATATCTTCATGTAAGCGCAGGCAAAACTGGAATATTGGGGCATTTTTGGAATAAATTTGAAAAAGCCCATATTGAAAGCGGTATCGAATTTTGGGATTGGGTTGATAATGTTTATCAACGCGATAAATTATTCGATGATTTCAAACCAACCCCAGTGGGTTCATGGATTACCGATAATCTTCTTAAGCGCGAGTAATTATCTTAATTGAAGTTTTGCTAAATCTGAATAAATACCGCCTTTAGCAAGTAGTTCATTATGTGTGCCTGTTTCCACAATTTCACCATTTGCCATCACAAGGATTTTATCGGCATTTGCAACGGTTGAAAGGCGATGGGCGACCACCAAAGTTGTGCGGTTTTTGCAAAATTCATTTAGTGAGATTTGGATTTTTGCCTCATTCTCACTATCTAGTGCGCTTGTAGGTTCATCAAGCATAAGGATTGGGGCATTGCGCAAAATCGCGCGTGCAAGGGCAAGCCTTTGGCGTTGCCCGCCCGAAAAATTGCTGCCCTTTGGCGCAACGTGTGAATTTATTCCATCAGGAAGTTCGAAAACAAAATCACAGGCCGCCTGTTTTAACGCACTAATGATTTCTTCGTCAGTTTTTTGACCAGCACCAAAGCACACATTTTGCGCAATTGTGGTTTCAAACAAGATTGCGTCTTGCGAAACAAGGGCGATTTGATCGCGTAAATTTTTTAATTCAATCTGCCTTATATCAATGCCATCAAGATATATTGTGCCGCCAGTAACATCAAAAAGGCGCGGGATAAGGTTGATTATTGATGATTTACCCGCACCAGATGCACCAACAAAGGCAATAGTTTTTCCAAATTCGGCATTAAAACTTATGCTATTTAGAATTTTGGTTTCACCAATTGCAAAATCCACATTTTCAAATTTTATGTCACCTTTAGCGCGTTCAATGTGAATTGGGTTTGGCGTATCTTTTATTGACGGTTCTTCATCAAGAATTTCATAAAAGCGATGAAGCCCTGAAATACCTTCTTGAAGCTGATTATTCATATCGCCAAAGCTGCGAAGTGATGCCGATGCATTCAACAAAGATGCAATAAAGGCCATAAGATTGCCAACTGTCGATTGCCCCTGACTTATACGATAGGCGGCAAAGGCGATGACAGCGGCAACTGCAATGCCGCCCATGCTTTCAAGAATTGGCAATAGTCGTCCACGCTGCTCAATCATTCTAAGCATTAATTTCATGCGCGCTAGAAGGGCGTTTTCAACACGGGATGCCTCACTCTTTTCAAGGGAATAGGTTTTTACAAGGCGAATGCCGCCAAGGCTTTCTTCGATGACGCCTGATAAATGGCTTGCTTGCTCTTGGGCAACACTTGCAGATTTGCGGATCTTGCGACCAATCATATCAACTGGCAAATAGGCAAGGGGCAAAATGAACAATGTTACCAATGCTAATTGCCAATCCATATAAAGCATCATTCCAACCATAAAGATTAGGGTGAAACTTTCTTTTACAAGGCTGTTTGTGACTTTTAATACCGCCTCGCGGATGGCATTAATGTCGTTTAGAAAGCGTGCCGAAAATGCGCCCGATTGTTCGCGGGTTATGCGCGCATAATCAAGCGTAAGGATTTTAGAAAACAAATCATTTTGCAAATCAGTTGTAGCGCGCATTGAGGCGATATTGGTGGCAATATTTGATGTGTACCAACCAATGCCACGCAATAATGAAATTATAACAACCGCAATCGGGCCATAAAATGCAATTTGCTTGGCTGTAAAGCCAAATTTTATTATTTTATCGGGATTTGTGCCAAGATTTGCCAAGGCATCAATAACAAAACCAACCATAAAGCTTTGTGCAGAAACCGCAAATGCCACAATTATCATCATAATTGCGGCAAATGCTAATATAGCTTTTTGCTTACCAAGCCAATTACGCCAAAAGCGCAATAATGGTTTATTTTGTTTGGCGTCAGCCATTAATTAATGATCTTCATCACATTTTTGCGCGCCAGCAACATCCAAAAGACGGTGCGCGTGAATCACAAAATAACGCATGTGGGCATTATCGACGCTGCGTTGTGCCGCAGATTTCCATGCTTCTTTGGCATCTGCATAATTTGGATATGCGCCAACAAAATCTAAATTAGCCAAATCACGAAAACGAATATCAGCAACGTCATCAAGTTCGCCACCGATTACTAAATGAAGCAATTGTTTTGCCATATTTTTACCCTTAAAAATTTTTTTCCAAATAACCCAGTTTTATGAATAAATCCAATATTCAACCTGCTTTTTACACAATATGCGATAAATGCCCCAATATATCGTTAAAAATATTGGAATTACTTACCACAAGTGAACGTTGTAGCGGGCTTTCTTGATTGAATATAAAATCTTTCCCCAAATGATCGGTGAATTTTGCATTGGCTTCTTTGGCAATTATTGCGCCCGCCGCAATATCCCAATCATTTTTAGGTGTGGTGGCAATTGCCCCGTCAAATTCACCACTTGCAACAAGGGCGATGCGATAGGCAATTGAATTTCTTTGTTCAACTTTAAAGTCAGGCCATTTAATAGGCCATTTTTTTGACTGGAACATATGCCTATCACCAAGCATTTTGGCGCTTTCAAGTGCTTTTGTATCGCTTGCAAAAATTTGGTTTTGATTTTTAAATGCACCAATTTGGTCTTGGGCGTAAAACATTTCATTTGTCGCGGGATTATAAACCACACCCAAAATTGCTTGACCGTTTTTTACCAATGCGATTGAAATTGAAAAATGTGGCAAGCCTTTGATAAAGGCGCGAGTTCCATCAATTGGGTCAACCATCCAAACCAAATCGCTATTTTTACGGCTATTATCGTCCACTGTTTCTTCCGATAGCCAGCCATAATTAGGCCGCGCTTCTTTAAGGAGTTTTTTTATTAGTTCGTCGGATTTATAATCAGCTTCGGTAACAGGATTATTTGGTGATTTTTCAATTACTTCTATGGGTTTGTTAAAATATTGCATTACCAATTCGCCTGCTTTGAAGGCAGCGTCTTTGGCAAGTTCTAATTCGGCACTAAACCCCATTATTCACCCGCAATAATCATGTTTGGAACCAAAATACTTGGGCAATCAATTGTTCCCTTATGCTCAAGATCATTGGCTATAATGATGTTTTTATAAAGTTCGAACAAATTGCACGCGATTGTAATTTCTGAAATTGGGAAAGTTAGAATTCCATTTTCAATCATAAAGCCCGAAATCCCAACTGAATAATCACCATTATTGGGGTTGAAAGATGGCGCCATTGCTTCGGCAACAAAAATGCCATTATTCGCCATTTTTATTAAATCAGCTTGCGATTTATCAGATGGTTCAACAATAAGGTTGGAAATTGTAATGCCATGCGGGCCACCTTGGGCAAATGATGCATTGCCTGTTGATTTTAAACCCAATTGCTTTGCCGCACTTGTATTCAATAGCCATTGATTAAGAACACCATTTTTAATGATGCTTTGCTTTGAAACATTCAAACCCTCACCATCGAAGGGGCGTGAACCATGACCGCCAATTATTGTTGGATCATCAACAATATTTATACTTGACGCAAAAATCTCTTTGCCAAGACTATCTTTCAAAAATGAAATACCGCGTGCAACACTTGAACCTGAAATTGCGCCAATCATCATACCGATAATTGATTTCGCAACACGTGGTTCAATCACAACGGGGGCATTAGTTGACGCAATTTTACGTGGGTTAAGGCGTTTTGCGGCGCGTTCGCCCGCTTTTTTTCCAATCTCGCTTGCAGGTTTTAGTTTTGATAAAAACCTTTCCGCGCTCATATCATAATCGCGTTCACGGCAATCGCCATCTTGCGCCATTGGGGCAACATATAGGCCCCAATCAGTACTGCCATAGCCGCCAATAAAACCATTGGTCGCGCCATAGACTTTATAATGATAATCCCACGACGCGCCGCAACCCGCAATATTGGTGATTTTATCAATTGCCATAGCGGCGTTTTCAGCCGCCAATGCCTGTTGTTCAAGCCATGTAATGTCGGGTTGGGTGGCGTCATAAAGCCCTAAATCTTGTGTATTTTTGCAAATTTCACTACTATCGGCAAGGCCGCAATATGGGTCATCAGTGGCAAGGCGCGCCATTTTAACAACCCTGTCTGCAAGCTCATCTAATGCTTCTTTTGAAAATGATGATGTTGTTGCACCCGCTTGGCGTTTGCCTATCATTACCCTAAGGCCGGCACCAAGATTTTCGGCGCGCGCCACATTTTCCAATGCGCCCATACGAACCGAAACTTCTAGATTTTGGCCTAAGTCACATGTGCAATCGGCGGCGTCAGCGCCCAATTCTTTTGCCTTCTTTAGCAAATATTCGGTTGCATCATAAAGTTTTTTAGAATCACTTTTTATTTTTTCATCATTTTCAATAGTCATAATTTCTTTTGAAACTAACCAAAGGGAATGTGAAGAAGCAAAAGTGAAATTTCTTATAAATTTATGCAAAAATGCTTAGGATACATAATATCGCGATGACAAACATTGAAAGCGTGCTTAAAACCGTGCCAATGAAGCGCCCATATGAAATGCCGCCATTTGTACTTAAGCCATAGGCATGGAGGCAGCGCCCAATTGTAAAGCTTGCGCCAAGTGTGTGCGCAACAATTGGATTTGTACCAGTCTGCATCAATGCCAAAAGCCCAATCATTGCCAATGGCATATATTCAGTTGCATTAGCATGGGCACGGATTGCGCGTTGTAATTTGGTATTACCGCCATCGCCCATGCCGGTTTTCATATTTCTACGCATAAAAATAACACGGTAAGCCAAGGCCAATTTCAAAATAATATTAATACCAATATATAGTGCCGCAATCGAAAAATAATTCATCACCCGTCTCCCAAAGTGCAAATCCAAAAGTTTTTTTTATTTTTTATCAAAAATAACAATTCAATAAAATTTTATCTATTGGATAAATTATTTCTACGCCCTTGTCATGTAGAATATATAAAAAGCCATTAGAGCTTATTATCAAGGGGAATGGAAAATGTTTGTATATGCAGTGTTTGGTGCAGTCGCAATTGGATTTGTATTTGGCGCTTATTTGCTTGTAAGTTCGATTTTAAATGTGATGAGTGAAAAATTCGAAGAATTAATGCCTGAACGTATGGTGGATTTTTCAGGTTTTGTTGATTTAAAATTCGACAAATAGAATTGCATAATCTGTAACTTATATTAAAGAAAAGGAATGAAAAACACATTCCTATCTAAAAAACTTGTAAGTACACTTCTTACAATTTTCGCACTCACCCCCTTGGTTGCGAATGCGTCTAATGACGAAGCATATAAAGTGAATAATATAAAAATACTTGATAGCGAAGGGCTTAAAGAATTTGATTCTTACCTTGATGCTTGTGCAAAGGGTTCAAAACTTCAAGGCGTGCGAAAAACCCGCGAAATAATTGTTTCTGGTGTTTCGCAAATGAATGATGTTGAAAAAACCTATTATTATTTTTTACCAGGGACAACATATTTAGGTGCAAATGTATATCGCGCCGAATTTATGCCGGGTGACGGCACTGGAATGCTTACTTTCTCACTTATAAATCCGCCATCTGATTTTATTTCAAAATATCAAAAAGCCGTTGGCAAAACCAAATGGAAAAAATTACCTGAATTTCCTTATGATTTAGAGCTTGGTCAATTAACCGATGCCGACCCGTCGCGCGAAAATCTTTTTGTTGAAGACAAAGGCGTCGATGAAGATTTCTTTGCCCGCAAAATCATGGAAGTGAACACAACCGACCTAACAGGCAATAAATACGTTATATTACATTGCGCGGTGCCGTTTTGATTATATGGTCATCTTTTTAACTGGGTAGGTGTTTATAATTAGATGGTTTTGATTTTTCAAAGAATTTGGCAATTTCTATGAAGTACAGCCTTAAGTATTTCAATAAAATATTTTGATATGCAATTGCAGCACTTATAAAAATGAAAAACAAAATAATGTTTTCAGGATAATTGCTAATTGTTAACATTGGAATGAATGCTGCAATATAAAAAATTGCTACGCTTGCTTTTTCAATAAATATTGCCTTGGATTCGGTCTTTAACCTTTTAAATAATAACAATGACTTGAATTGTTTTAATATTTCAGGCCAGTAAACAAGTGCAAAATTATAAAAGAAAGGCAAATCTGGGTGAGTATCGCCACTTAATATTTGTTTCTGAACAGATGTAACCGCCATTTTAAAAATCAAAATTAGAATTAAAAGGCCGAAAATATTTTTATACAATAAAATTTTTGAATATTTTTTAAAAACCACTTTAATGATCGAAATTAATGTCCAAACTATATAGCAAGCATTAAAGCCAAGAAAAATACATGCTAAATTTCCATAAGATTTTTTGTAATAAAAAGACCAAATGTAAAATAAGAGAGCAGAAAAAATTAATACTCCAACAATTGAACTAGCAGTTTTTTTTAACTCGTAATTATTACACTTGCCTGTAACTCCGACTGGAAAAATTTTTCTATAATTATTTATGCATATACAAATAATAATAAACAATATCGATAATGTTGAAATTCGAAATGTACTCCAATAATCTTGTTGACTAGAAGAGCTAGTAAATATAATTACAGCAATTAATAACAATATATTTGAAATTGTTTTCATGTATTAAATTTTTAAACATTTCTGCCTATAATTCAATAGGCTCGATTTATTTATTATTTCAATCCCAAATCGGCTTACCGCTTCCACCAAGTCCAAGGCTTGCCCATTTTTCTGTAACTTTATCGACAATTTCTTTATCCATAAAGATTTTTTCGCCCCATTCGCGTGTGGTTTCATTGCCGATTTTATTGGTGGCATCAAGGCCGATTTTGCCGCCTAAGCCTGAAACAGGGGATGCAAAATCAAGATAATCAATTGGCGTATTTTCAATTTGAACAGTATCACGCACAGGGTCCATACGGGTTGAAACCGCCCACATTACATCTTTCCAATCACGCGCATTAATATCATCATCGACCACAATTATCCATTTTGTGTACATGAATTGGCGTAAATATGACCATGCACCCATCATGACGCGCTTGGCATGTCCTGCATAGGCTTTTTTCATCGAAATCACCGCAATTCGGTAAGAGCAGCCTTCGGGCGGAAGCCAAAAATCAACAATTTCAGGGAATTGGTTTTTCAGAAGCGGAATGAAAACCTCATTCAATGCCTCGCCCAAAACACTTGGTTCATCGGGCGGGCGGCCTGTATGGGTTGAAAGATAAATTGGGTCTTTGCGCATTGTAATCGCGGAGACTGTGAAAACAGGGAATTTATCAACCGAATTATAATAGCCAGTATGGTCACCATATGGCCCTTCATCGGCGGTTTCGGTAAGGCTTACATGGCCTTCAATAATGATTTCAGCATGGGCAGGGACATGAATTGGAATGGTTTTACATTCCACCAAATCAACCTTATTGCCGCGCAAAAGCCCTGCAAACTGGTATTCTGATAAAGTATCGGGAACAGGTGTAACTGCCGCCAAAATTGTGCCAGGGTCAGCGCCCAAGACAATTGCCACAGGGAAGGGGGCGTTATTCTTTTCTTTATAGCGCCTAAATTGCTGTGCCCCACCACGATGGTGTAGCCAGCGCATAATCAATTGGTTTTTCGATAGCTGCTGCATACGATAAATGCCAAGATTATAGCTATCAACGCGTTCCGCGCTTGGCCCTTTTGTAACCACAAGCGGCCATGTTACCAATGGCGCAGGCTCGTTCGGCCAACAGGTTTGAATAGGAAGCATATTAAGGTCAATATCATCGCCCTTAATCACAATTTCTTGGCATGGCGCATTATTTTTTACAATTTTCGGGCGCATTGACATTACGGTTTTTGCAAGTGGCAAAAGTGACAAAGCGTCTTTTAAATTGGCGGGCGGGGTTGGTTCGCGCAAAAATGCCAATAATTCACCAACTTCGCGCAAATCTTGACCTGTTTTGCGTTGTTTCTTGCCCATTGTAACGCCCATTGCCACGCGTTCAACAGTGCCAAATAAATTGTTTAAAACCGGGATTTTCGAAATTGTACCATCGGCCTTTATTGGCTTTTCATATAAAACCGCAGGGCCACTTTCATTCAAAAGCCTTGTTGAAATTTCGGTCATTTCCAAGACAGTTGAAACAGGTTCTTTAACGCGCACAAGTTTGCCATCACGTTCAAGAATTTCGATAAATTCACGCATTGATTTATAAGACATGTCACCTCAATATGTGAAATACGAATTTTAAACAAGAATAGATGTTATTCAAATGCATAAAGTGAAAAACATAAAATCAATTATCGCGCTTTTTTTTCAAAATGATTTTTTGCTATCGAGCAATTTAAAATAATTTAATATCGTGATTGGTTGTTATTAATTTTATATTCAGTATGTATATTTTATTGATGGATTATATAGGAGTTTGGAATGAAAAAATTTGGCTTGATTTTATGTGCTGTTGCAAGTGTCACTTTGGTTTCGTCTATGGCCTTTGCTTGTTCAGACCCCGCGAAATGTAAAAAACATCATCACTCTAAGAAGCATAAATGCAAAGACCATAAACATCATGCAAATATGCCACCTGCGCAATTGCCAAAGCCTGATCCTATGCTTGTAACTTGCAAAGCTGAAGGTTTGCAGCATTTAGTTGGCAAAAACAAAAGCGTTCTTGCCACTATGAAATTTGCAAAGCCAATTCGCATTGAAGAACCAGGAATGATGTACACAATGGAATATAGCGCCGAGCGTACACGCATTATTACCGATGAAAAAGGAATTATTACAAGTGTGATTTGCGGCTAAATCTTTTCCCAAACCCCAATTCTATTTCCTGAAGGATCAAGGAATTCAAACCTTTTTCCACCTGGAAATTCGAAAATTTCAACGATAATATCACCACCCGCGAGTCTTACGTTTTGATAGGCTTCGTCAAGGTTTTCAACACAAATTACCCCCATTGGCGGGGTGATTTGTGGCTGTTCATGAAAGCCAATATCGGTATCATTAGTTGTGGTTGCGGAATATTCAGGGCCAAAATCTGTGAATTTAAAACCAAGTGCCAATGAATAAAATTCCTTGGCAACATTAATGTCTTTTACGGCTAATTCTAAATAATCAAGACGTGCCATTTAATTTGCCTTCAATCTATTTTGTTGTTTTAACTTTGCAATTGCATAGTGTTCTAACGAATTGCTAATATAAAAATTGCTTTCATGATCGGGTGATTTTTCAATTGCTTTGAACATTATTTCAATCATTTCATCGGCGGTTTTCATATCATAAATTTTCGCATATTCGGCGGCTTGAATAGCGCTTATTATAATGAGCCCTGCTGCAGAATTATTATATGGTGGCGGATTATGTGGTGCATCATTTATAAATGACAATTCTTCATCGGAGAATTGTCGATTTAATGAATATTTGGCGTGTTGCCGAACACAATCTGCCCTATTTTCGATATAATCATAATTTGGGTATGCGCATCTTGCGCTTGCCATTTCTAAATCTTCTGTGAAATTTGCATATTTTGCATATTTATCAATATTTTTAAAACCGTACCCATGGGTTAAATCCCAATAAATGGCTGTTAAAGGTTGCATTTGATAATTTTCAATCGCCTCGATTGGCTTATCAGCAATGAGAAGCATTTTATGATAAATTCCAAAATAAGCTCCGTCAGGTGTGAAATCAGTATGTAAGAGGTTTTGCGGCGGAGGTGAGCCAATAAATTGCCAATTTTTTAAAATGGTTTCATTCAAGCTATTATCATTTATTGCTTTATGCCCAATCATAGAGATAAAAATATCATTGAAATCTATTGGCTTGCCATTTGCGCTTGACGCTATGAATTGCTCACCTTCTTTAAGCTTTGGGTGATTGGCATATTTTGAAATTAATGCAATTTGGTCAAATGGCTTTATGGTTTCTAAAAACTCATTTTTATCCATAAGGTCTGAAAGGGCAATGATTGCTTTTTCGCCGTAACCAATCCTATATTTTTCACTTAATAAATGTTTTCCAATTTCAATTGCTTGGGCTTTATAGTCATTTTTAGCAAGCAATTGAATTGCTATGGGCTTTAAATTATTGAAATTATACTCATAAGTATCTTCTTCTAAATTTCTAATACCTTCATATTCAGAAAGTGCGAATTTTGAAATTTGCGAAAATTCCTTGTTTTTTATGGCTAGTGCAAATTGTGTATACTGAATATAGCCTTTGGTTTTTGGCTGCTCTTTTGCCATGCGTTCAATTGATTGTTTATCACCAAGTTCATTGTAAAAATCTACTAATTCAGTCCATCGCACCCAATAATGAATATAATTATCCTCTATATATTTGTGCTCATTTTCCCATTCGAGCATTGCAGCTTTGGTAAGTGCAAGGCTTGGGCGGGCTTTTGCTTTCTTCCTAAAATATAATTCCGTAATATTTTGATATGCCATTGCCCGAATTTCATGACCATTTGGAAATCCATAACCAATGAATGGCAGTGGTTTGCTTTTATGGCCTTTTGCATAATTTTTTAATCTGACTAAAGAATTTTCAGGAGCGATGCCATTGGCATCATCAACCAATACCTGTGATAATATTTCCCTTGATTTTAAAAGTTTTGAAATATTTGGGTCGTCAGGGAATAAGTTATAATCTATTTTTTTTTCACTTTTTTTAAAACCAAGCAATGCCAATATTGTTTCATCAGTTTCAATTTCGACTGGAATGAAATAATTTGGTTCCGTTGTTGAAATAGTGTATTTTAACAAGCAAAGTGGCAAATCTTGCGAATTTTTGCATTCACCTAATTTTTTGGTAGAATTAGTTATATTGGCTTGTGCATATGCATTGAAAGGGAGTAAAAATATGCATACAATTATTTCAAGGCATATAAAAACTATTTTCATAACACATTTACACCAAATAAAATTGGATGAAGTTTATAGCCAATGGCAATCCATAAAAGAATTCCGAATGCAATTGATGCCTCATCATTGCGCCCCCATTTCACAGCCAATTTTTCGGTCTTTGGCTGTAAGATTCGTGAAATAATTGCAAAGCCAAGGAATGAAACGAATAGAATAAAGCTTGCCAAATCGCCATTTGCAATCAAATGACCGAAGGCCCAAAATTTAATCGCATTAAGCATTGGATGTTTTAAAATTGCCGCGATTTTGCCCTTCAAATATCCCGATACAAGCATTATCATCGAAACAAGCGTAAAAAGATAATTCAAATGTTTGCCCCATTTGGGCGCTATATATAATTCGGGCGCTATTGGGCGAAATTGGGAATATCCTACAATAATCAAAATTAAGCCGACCAGAGAAATTATCGAGAAAATCCCTTTAAACGGCATTTGGCCAATTTTTACCTTGAAATCTTGAATGAATTTAGCCCTTAAAGCTAAATGTGAACCAAGAAAAATTATTAGGCCGGTAATTAATGTTGTCATTATTTTTCACCCTTTGCTTTTGGTGGTCCTTTTGGCGCTTTTTGGGGTTTTAATTCATCACATACGCGCCAACAATACCATGCGGCATAAGAGCGAAACGGTTTTAAATGATCTGCCATAGTCATTATTTCCTTTGGCTTTGGCATTTCTTCAAGGCCGTAGACATGCTGAAAACCTTTTCGAACCCCTAAATCATCAATAGGCCAAATATCTTCGCGGCCCAAAGTGAAAATAAGGTACATTTCAACTGTCCAACGCCCAATTCCACGAACCGAACTTAGGCGCTCAACAATTTCATCATCACTTAAATGCCCAATTTCATGATTGTCAGGAACAATTCCATCAATTTTCTTTTGTGATAAATCATTTATCGCCGCAATTTTATTCCATGAAAGACCCGCGCCGCGCAAAGCCTCGTCATCCATTGCAATAAAGGCCTGAGGGCTAGGGAAAGTAACAATATCCCCCAATATTTCCAAATCAAAAAGTTTTAAAACACGCCCCAAAATTGTGCTTGCGGCTTTACCTGATAATTGTTGAAAAACAATTGCGCGAAACAATGCCTCATAGGCGGAATATCCACGTTCTGAAGGTATAGGGCAGGGGCCAAATTTTTCATATAATTGGTTGAATTTGGGGTCAAGTTTTAAAAAGTCTTTGTTCATGGTTTGTTTTATTGTATGTTTTGGGAATTATGTCAATCAATTTGAAATCTATAAAATTTTACAATATATTTTAAAATTTATTTTGCTTGCCTGTGCTATCTTTGGTTGTGTTTAGGTGGGGTTGAAATGCATGACGCATTCAAAAAAACTTTAAATTCAAATGATAGAAATATTGAAGATTTTGGTAATAAAAATATCGAACGTGAAGATG
Source organism: Pseudomonadota bacterium (assembly GCA_020161405.1). GTDB lineage: Bacteria > Pseudomonadota > Alphaproteobacteria > Caulobacterales > Aquidulcibacteraceae > Pseudaquidulcibacter. The sequence continues at coordinate 56,531 of JAIUOD010000003.1, forward strand.
AAAAAAAAGCATATTTGATAAATTACCGAGAGACAATGTATGCGCAACAAGAGGTGGAAAATTATATTGCGATTATGATTATCGCACTAATTATCTGTTTTTGTTTTTATGTGATAAAGGTATTATAATAATGATAAGAAAAATACTTCTAAAAAATTCGCTTTGGCATAAATTTACAAAGCAGAATATTGAATTTGGTCATAAGCATGAAAATGCGCCAATAAATATAATTCAAAACCAATTTGAAGTACCAGATGGTGACATATTGGATGATAAAATTATTTATGATGCTGAAAATGAATTTGAAGCTTCAAAAATTGATGGTTTTGTAAAATATGCGCTTGCAGTTTTAGTTGCGATAACAATTTCAACAATAATTGTATTAATTCTTTTGAACTAAATACTATTTATCAATGCAAATGCAGATTTTAAATCGTCAAATTTGGCATTTGCCTTTGACAAATCTTCATCATCATAACCCCAAATATTGGCATTATGATCCTCTTCAATTCTTATTGCTTTGAATATTTCTTCGGGTGAAGCAGCCTTTTCAACTAGCTTTAAACCCAAAATTGCCGAACCTGCCAATGCGGTCACAAAGGCAAGAATTGTGAGGCGAATATCATCATATTTTTGCGATATTTCACCGATTTTTTTAATTGTAATATCGGTTTGGAATAATCCAAGGCTGTCAGATTTAGCGATAAATTCAATATCAAACCTATCTTTTACCCATTTTATTTGTTCATTCCAAATTTTGCATTGGGTTTCATATAAAATTTGTGGGGCACTTGTTCTGTAACAGCATAAATCAGAAGATGCATATTTTTGTATTTCTGCAACTAATTCATTGCGCGTAAGATGCGCCCTATCTATTGCAACATTTACAAGGCGCGTAATCGGCATTGTATCAGTATCAATATTATCGCCCTGATTTTCCCATTCGCTTGCAACTAATTGTGCGGCGTTTAAACTTGGTAATATTAAAGGGTTTTTAGCGGGCGTAACAAGACGACGATTATCAAGGAATATTCCAAAACCATCGCCCAATACGTCCGCTTTCACAGATTTATAAAATTTGTGCCCTGAAATTGCCAATGAACAGATTCCTAGAAATGTGTAGTAGTTTTTGAAATCAATTGTTTTGCTATCTCTGCTTCGATGCGTTTTTGAAGGCGAATTTTATATTCATCCTTAAAGCTCAAAAGCAAAGTACGATCATAACGGCGCCAACCAAGATATGGCGATTTATCAATCGATTCATAAGGTAATAATCTATACCATGTCCAGCTTAGGCTATTGATTTGTTTGCCGCTATTTGTTGGTTGACCATATTTATTAATGATTTTTTGCTCAAGTAACTTTTCATCAATTGCTTCATTTGGTGTATAGCCAACATAAACAACCGCCACACCATCGGCATTATCAGCATATGGCATGAATTCAATACGAATACGCTCACCATTTAGGTGGGTTGCTTCGATTGCAGAAATTATTTTTGACGAATCATAGGTAATTAATTTTGAATTATCTTTATTCTTATTAACTTCCATTGAAAGGGCATTTTTCCAATCAGTTCCGCCCATCAAATCATAAGTTTGATATCCATTGCGCCCCAAAGCTGCCCGTGCTTCATTAGGTGACATAAGTAATTTTACACCTGAAATGTCGAAATTAAGCACTTGTTGTTCGCTATAAATAGGCGTTGTTTCAACTATTTCTCTTTCAACTGGTTTAGAAACTGGTGCATTTGGTTTTTTTGGTGCTGGCTTGACATTTGGTTTTTTAACAATTACCTTTGGGTACTCACTTTTGGTGGGTTGCGGCTTTGGATTTGTTGGATTTGGCGCAGCTTCTTTAGTCGCTGTTTTGACAGTTGTTTTTTGCGTTGCGCCCGTTTGCGCAATGCCTGTGTTGGTGTAAATCGCAGTTGCTAAAACTGCTAACGCTGTTGCTTTAACTATATTATGGGTTTTCATGAATCGCCTATATAAGCGATTATAAAATTTGCGCAATACTATTTAAATCGTTTGTATAGGTTCTAATGGCAAATGTGTTTTTATACTGCGAAAATGGCATATTTTGAGAGCCGAAGCACACAAATAGCCATTCCTTGACCTTAAAAACATATTGTCAAAAGAGCTTATTTAAATGGTTTAAATGGGTCTTTACCTTCATATTCTTCAAATCCCAAAAGCTCGAAGGCATCTTTCATGTGTTTTGGTAATTCAGCTTTTAATTCAAGCATCCCGCCTTTTGGGTGCGGAATTTTCAATGCACGTGCATGAAGATGAAGCTGCTCTGACAGACCACCAATATCAGGGCGGTCACAGCGATATTTAGGGTCGCCAGCAATCGAAGTTCCCATTTCGGCCATATGAAAGCGTAATTGGTGGGTGCGCCCTGTTACTGGTTTCATTGCAACCCATGATGCACGTGTTCCAGCATTGGAAATAACTTCATAATCAGTAATTGCAAATAAAGCGTCAGGATCGCCATGCGCGGCACGACGTACAAGTTCAAGTTCAGGGTTTTTTGCGCTACCTTGCTTTTTCATCCATCCACGAATTTCGCCGCTCATCGGATGCGGAACACCCAAAACGACGGCCCAATATACTTTTTGGGTTGTGCGGCTTGCAAAGGCCTTGTTTAGTTTGGCGATTGCATCGGGTGTGCGACCAAAAACAATAACGCCCGATGTATCCTTATCAAGGCGGTGGGCAAGTTTTGGTTTGCCAAATTCCTCGGTGGCAAAAACCGCCATCAAATCGTCAAGGTGACGCGTTGTTTTAGAGCCGCCCTGAACCGCAAGGCCAGCAGGCTTATTAAGCGCGATAACTTCATCATCTTCATGGATTATAAGGGCGCGTAAAAAACGTTCATCATCTTTTGAAATTACGCTTTTATTGGCTTTGGATTCAGCGATGGTTTGGAAAATATCAGCAGGGACAATAACATCTTGCCCAGGTTGTAATCTGTCAGATGATTTTTTTGCGCGAACGCCATCAACGCGGATTATGCCTTTGCGGATGAATTGTTCTATGCGGCCTTGATTAAGGCCTTCAAATTTGCGGCGCAAAAATCTATCAAGGCGAACTTCGCCGTCTTCTTCGCGCACAGGAATTGTAATTGGTGATGTCATGCGCGCTCTTTATACGAACTTTTGTGAAATTACCATGCCAAGCAACACCGCACCAATTGAAAGCACAACAGATGCAATAATATAGGTGAATGCTTCAATCATTCTTTGGTGTTCAAACATACGAACCACATCAAGTGAAAAGCTTGAAAAAGTGGTGAAACCGCCTAAAATTCCGACCATGATAAAATATTGAATGAAATGCTGATGCTGTGAATGTTTTGCTAAAAGGCCAGCGGCTACACCAATTACAAGGCCGCCAATTATATTAACGCCAAATGTACCATAGGGAAGGGCATCGCCAAAAGTTTGTATGGTGAATTTACCAAACAAAAAGCGCAAAACGCCGCCAATCCCAGCGCCAATAAAAACTAAAACTAAATTATTCACATAATCATCCAAAAATAAAGGAAGGTATTACCCTTCCTTTAAAATCATTATAAAAAAATGCAATGTTTGTTTTTAATTGTTTTTGGAAACAAATTTGAAAATTTGCGCGCCAATTATTGCGCCCAAAATTGGTGCAACCCAAAATAACCACAATTGCGATAAAGCCCCATTTTGCGCAAACAAAGCAACACCAGTTGAACGCGCAGGGTTTACCGAAGTATTGGTAATAGGAATTGAAATCAAATGTATCAAAGTTAGACCAAGGCCAATGGCAATTGGTGCAAATCCATTTGGCGCATTTTCATGGGTTGAACCAAGAATGATAATCAAGAAGAATGCGGTTAAAACCACCTCTGCAACTAAGGCTGAGCCTAGTGAATATTTTCCGGGGGAAAGTTCGCCATAACCATTGCTTGCAAATCCGCCAACTGAAACAAAATCACCTTTGCCGCTAATGATAAAATATAAAACCAATGAAGCGGCAATTGCGCCTAGAACTTGTGAAATAATATATGGTAATATGTCTTTAGTAGGTAATTTCCCCACTGACCAAAGCCCGACAGATACAGCAGGGTTAAAATGACCGCCAGAAATTGGCCCAACAGCATAAGCCATAGTCAAAACAGTTAGGCCGAAAGCTAATGAGACGCCAGTAAAACCAATTCCTAATTCAGGATAGGCCGCCGAAAAAACCGCACTGCCGCAACCGCCAAATACCAGCCAAAAAGTTCCAAAAAATTCTGCAAATAGTTTCTTCAATCTTGCCTCCATATTTATTTAGGAACATGGTAGGGCTGTAAAGTTTTTTGTCAAATTGAAGTTAAAATTTCCTATTATTTATAATTACTTATTGGTTAGAAGTAATTTATTCCATTAAGTTTGAAAAATCTTCTGGAAGGGTTGTTTTATGTTCAATTTCGCTACCCTCTGGTAGTTTTATCTGTAGTGTTAATGCATGAAGCATTAGGCGCTTTATCGATTTATTATTGGCAAATAATAAGCCGCCATATTTATTATCACCCAAAATTGGATGACCAATATGGGATAAATGGGCGCGTAATTGGTGCATACGCCCTGTAATGGGCGATAATTTCAATAAAGTGGCATTACCATTGGTTTTGACGCTTTCATAATGCGTGATTGCATTTTGGGCATCTTTATCATTTGGTTTGGCAATCAAAGCTAAATCAATACCTTGAACTTTGCCGCGTTTAAGCGGGATATCAATTATTCCATTTGGTGGATTTGGCACGCCCGAAACAATTGCATAATATATTTTTTTTGCATGTTTTTGGGCAAATTGTTCGCTATAAAATGCCGCATTGGTTTTATTTTTGGCAACCAAAACAATGCCCGATGTTTCGCGGTCAATGCGATGAACCAATTTAGGTTTTTTTTTCGGATTTTTGCAAAATGCGTTTAATAAATTATCCAAATCACGCGAAACACCTGAACCACCTTGCACGGCAAGGCCAGAGGGTTTGTTGAAAACTATACAGGTTTCATCCTCATAGATTACCAATGATTTTATATAATCTATATCATCTTGGGATAATTGATTTTTGATTTGGGCTGGCTTGAATGCGGGTTTGCGCATTATTCACTATCCAAACCAATATCAAAATTGGGCGCTGAATGCGTAAGTGCGCCAACTGAAATCACATCAACACCAGTTTGAGCAATTTCGCGCACGGTTTTTAGGTTAACCCCGCCAGAGGCCTCAATAATAATTCTATTACCCGCAAAATCACGCAGTATTTTAACCGCCTGCGCCATTCTAATCGTGTCAAAATTATCAAGCATTATAACACTTGGAAAATGCACCATTGCGATTTTCATTTGTTCGATTGAATCAACTTCAATTTCAATTGGAACCAAATGCCCAACATTGGCTTTGGCAGCTAATAATGCAGCCTCAACGCCACCAGCCGCCGCAATATGGTTATCTTTTATAAGGATTGCATCATCAAGGCCAAAGCGGTGATTGGTCCCACCGCCATTTCTTACGGCCTGTTTTTCAAGGGCGCGAAGGCCAGGGGTGGTTTTGCGTGTATCGGTAATTTTGGCATTTGTGCCATATATTTCAGAAACGAATTTGGCGGTCAAAGTTGCAATGCCCGACATACGCCCAATGAAATTAAGCATTGTACGCTCTGCCATTAAAAGGCTTCTGGCATTGCCCGAAACTTTGGCAACAATATCACCCTTTTTTACGCGCTCACCATCATCAAGAAGTATTTCTAAACGTGCATTCTTATCAATCAATTCAAGTGCCAAAAGCGCAGGTTGCAGGCCTGAAATCACACCTTCATCACGCGCGCGCATCACCCATGTGGCAGTGTTTTTAGGTGGAATGCATGCCATGGCACTAATATCACCCGCCCGCCCAAAATCTTCATTTAGGGCGATTTTTACGATATTCTCGAAGGTGGAAATTGGAAGTTTGCTCATAATTTTAAAAACGTATGTTGGGGTGTTTCATTGGTTTGGGTGAAATCAGTGCGGCAATGTCCGCCACGGCTTTCATGGCGATTAATTGCGCCCAATGTGATTAATTTGGCGCTTACTAATTCATTGCAATTTTTTTCGCTTTTTTCAAGTTCTTCAATTAATTCAAGATTTTTATTAAGGCCATTTGCATCACGCAAAACCCCGATGTTTTCACTCATAGAAAGGCGCAATTTTTGCAAATTATCATGCGAAAGCGGGGCATAGGTTTTGGCATCGCAATTTTCCTTGGCCTTAATTTCACGATTTGAAAGATTAATTGCCACACGTTCGGCAAAAACCACAGCCTCTAATAATGAATTAGATGCAAGGCGGTTCGCACCATGAACACCCGTTGAAGCGCATTCACCAATCGCACAAAGTCCATCAAGTGTGGTATTGCCCCATAAATCCGTAAGAATACCGCCCATGTGATAATGTTCAGCAGGAGCAACAGGTATCATTTGGGTGCGCGGGTCAATCCCCGAATCCATACAGCTTGCAAAAATGGTTGGGAAATGTTCGGGGAAATGATTTCCAATTGCCTTGGTCGCGTCAAGATATGCACCACGCCCAGATTGATTTTCCGCAAAAACCGCGCGCGCAACAATATCACGTGGTGCAAGGTCTTTTAATTCATGGTATTTTTCCATGAAAGGTGTGCCATCTTGATTACGCAAAATCGCGCCATCGCCACGTAAAGCCTCACTGGCCAAAGGGGCGGGGTCTTTGCCAATATTTATTGAAGTTGGGTGAAATTGAACAAATTCAGGGTCACGGATTAATGCCCCCGCTTTTGCCGCCATTCCCAAACCTTGCCCGCGCGCTTCAATTGGGTTGGTGGTAACCTTATAAAGCCCGCCAATCCCACCAGTTGCAAGAATTGTATAGGCCGCATCAATGCGAACGGGGCCGTTTGAATTGGCGCATAATGCCCCGCCAATTTGCCCATTTGCATTTTGTAAAAGTGCCAAAGCCCAATGATTTTCAAGAATTTCAATATGCTCTGCCGCTTGCGCCTTGGCGATTAATGAGCGCATAATTTCGCGCCCCGCCAAATCACCCGCTACCCGTGCAACGCGTGCTTTTGAATGGGCAGCTTCTAGTGATAATTCTAAATTACCATTTTCATCCTTATCGAATGGAACGCCATATTCAAGTAAATCACGAATTCTATCGGGGCCATGTTTGGCAATTAAAAGCGCGGCGGTTTCGTCAACCAAACCCGCGCCCGCCGCAATTGTATCTTGGGCATGAAGTTCGGATGTGTCAGACTTTGATAAAGCCGCAGCCATACCACCTTGCGCCCATGCGGATGATGCGCCTTTGCCAATTGGTGATTGTGATAAAACCAAAACTTTTCGCGGCGCAAGTTTTAGTGCCAAAAAAAGCCCCGCAAGACCTGCGCCAATGATTAAAACTCTATCATTAGCCATTAGGCGCTAACCAATTCAAATGTATCGGGAACAATGGCTTTTACATCATAAACATTTGCATTACGTGGTGGCAGCGCGAGCATGGCATCAACCGCTGCGCGTGCTTTAACAATCATGTCAGGGTCAACATCAACTTCGTATTTTTCATCGCGCAAGCATTCATAGATTGCTTTTAGTGATATACGTTTCATGTGCGGGCAAAGATTACATGGGCGGATAAATTCAACTTCTGGGTTTTCAATCGCCACATTATCGGACATCGAGCATTCAGTTATCAAAACCACTTGTTTTGGTTTTTGTGTGAATACAAAATCATTCATAGCGCCTGTTGAACCTGCAAAATCCGCCTCACGAACTACATCATTCGGGCATTCAGGGTGGGCAAGAACCACGATGCCAGGGTAGGCGGCACGCAATTCTTTGACATCATCGCCAGTGAATAATTCATGCACCTCACACGCGCCTTTCCATGCAATGATTTTGATTTCGGTTTGCGCAGAAACATTGCGCGCCAAATATTCATCGGGTACCATAATAACACGATCAACGCCCCATTGTTTGGCGATTTCCTCAACCACTTGCACGGCATTTGATGAAGTACAGCAAATATCAGATTCCGCCTTAACATCGGCGGTGGTGTTAACATAAGTTACCACAGGAAGCCCCGGATATTTTTGCTTAATAAGCGCCACATCACGTCCAGTAATTCCAGACGCCAATGAACAGCCAGCGCGTAAATCAGGGATAAGAACCTTCTTATCAGGGCATAATATTTTTGAAGTTTCAGCCATAAAATGCACGCCGCATTGAACAATCAGGCTTTGCGGTACTTTTTGTGCTTGGCGCGCTAGATAAAGTGAATCACCGCGAAAATCAGAGATGCAATGGAAAATATCGGCGGTCATATAATTATGCGCCAAAATTACCGCATCTTTTTCCTTCTTTAATCGGTTAATTGCGGCAATATAAGGCGCATGAATTACAAATTCATCATAAGGCATAACATGCTTTACGCCTTCATATAAATGGTCAGTTTCCGCCTTTACTTGCGGGTCAATTTTCAAAAGCTCAGCATCTTTTTTATTAGCTGAAATATCAATTTCACATGCTTCAAATTTCATTTCGCTGCTCCTTTGAAAGGCGTGGTTTATATATCGCGATTAAGAGCGATTATTTCAAGTTATTATATTTCTTTTTGCAGGATATTGTATCTATCCACCATAGCAATTTGCGCTTCTTTCGCGCTTAAAGGTTTAATATCTATTTCCAAACCTTCGGGTGGGGGGATGAAAAGATTGTCGGCTTCTTCGATGGAAAATCCTGCTAAATTAACGGCTTCGAACCATGCGCAGATTCTGTCGGCTTTTTTGATTAGTTTTTTTAATGCTGGCGGGGTTTTGGGTAAAAGGCCAAAGCGCAAATGGATTGCACGTTCTAATTTATCTTCGAAAATTCGATAATCAATGCCAAGGGCGTTTTTAAACGGGCTTATCATATCGCCGATAACAAATTCGGGGGCATCATGCAAAAGCGCCATCATACGCTCTTGTGGTGTCAGATTGGGTTTTAAAAATGATGCAATTTGTTCAACAATTATTGAATGTTGGGCAACCGAAAATGCATTATCGCCAATGGTTTGCCCATTCCAACGCGCAACCCGCGCAAGGCCATGTGCAATATCCTCAATTTCAATGTCAAGCGGTGAGGGGTCGATTAAATCAAGCCTTCTGCCTGATAACATTCTTTGCCATGCGCGTGGCGATTGCGCTGTTTTAATTGTTTTTTTCATTTATTTTTTGTCCTGCGACCAATTGTCTGAAACATTTTTTATGTGAAGTGTTATAATGTGCGCAAAATCAAATTCCATAGCTTTATAGATTTAAAGCTGTTGATAAGTGAGGGTGCAATGACATATGGAGAATTTTTAGTACCGATAAGTGGTGGCGTGGATGACGCAAAAATTTTGCCACGTGTAGCAGCTTTTCATAAGGTTTTTCCAAATCCTGTAACTCTTTTTTATGCTGAACCTGACCCATCCGATATGTTGGTTTGGTCGGCTGATGGAATGGTTTCAGGAATGAATGCAAACCTTGTTGAAACAATGAAAAAATCCACCCAAGAAGTTTGGGAAAAAATTGTTCAAGAAGCAGGGAAATATAGTGATTTTGCATTAGAGCGCGAGATAGGATTAATGGATTCTATTTTGCCAGAGCGTGCAGCATTATGCGATTTGATGGTTGTTTCTGATTATTGTGCATGTGGAAAATCAACAATCTCGCCGGCATTTGAAGAAGCATTAATGCATAATGGAATTCCTGCCTTGGTTTTGCATGACCGTGAGAAATTTGATTTTTCAAATATTGCAATCGCATGGGATGGTTCGCCCCAATCAGCGCGCGCAGTAAAGGCGGCAATGCCATTTTTAAAAGCGGCAAAATACGTGACTATATTGCATGTTTTGGGTGGGCCAACACAATCAAAAACTTTGATAAAAGACCCAAATAAACTTAAAACGAAACTTGCAAATCATGGCATAGCGGCCGAAGTTTTGGTTCAAGATGTAATCGGTAAAAGCGTTGGCGATACCCTTTTATCACTTGTAAACAAACTTGATGTCGAGCTTATGGTCGCGGGTGCTTATGGGCATTCAAGGGCGCGCGAATTTGTCTTTGGCGGTGTAACAAGATGTATGTTACGCTGTGAAGATGGGCCGCATTTAGTGATTTCACATTAATAGTAATTTCAAATTAATCATACAAGAAGGAAAAATAATATGAGCGCTTTAACACGTGTAGTTCTTCAACTTGGGCGTAACCCTGATGCGGGCTTCCCTGATGGTGACCGTCATCAAGGCTATATTTTAAATGCCCCAATTGGCGCTGATGGCAAATTGGATGTTGAACTTTGGAAAAAATACAAAAATGATTGCAAAGTTATTCGCTATGGCAATGAAGATGACACAGCCGATGGCCTTTTGGCGCATCGCGGCGACAAATGGTATTTTGAATATGATGAAGCCAAAGAAGGCCCAGATGAAAACCTATATCACCTTGGCGATCACCGCCTTTGGGTTGCAGATTATGTTACAATCCATTCAAAAGATGGCAAATCACTTATTTATGTAGTTTCTGAAACTAATTAAATAAAATCAGGTGCGTAGGAGTCAATTTTTGCGCTATTATAATTCATATTTATAATAGCGCACAATTTTGCCTTCGCTTATTTGCCTGTCTTTGATTTCTTCGAAACCAAGGGCAAGGTGGAATTCGTGTGAAATATCATTAGGTGGTTCCACATTCACTTCGCATAGGATTGATTGCACACCTGCTTCTTCGGCAAGTTCGAAAAGGCATTCATAAAGCGAAGTGCCAATTCCCATTCCTTGTTCGGCTTTTTTTACAATAATTCTATCAAGATATATAAAGTTTTCGAAATTTTCTTTTAGATAGGTGAAGTGCACACCATCATATTTTGAATCTTCATCATAGGCCAAAAAGAATGCAATATCTGGCGAAATTGCAATTGCTGCAAAAGCCTCTGAAATCATGAATTCAAGGCGTTCTATATCAAGTTTAGAGCATTCTTTGGCAAATTGATTATTCAAATGCAGAATTTTTTTAATTTGCGAATTTGAAGTATCTTGTAAATCTATTAAATCAATTGGCGCATCAGTGCGCTTAATTTTTGCCATTTTTAGCCCTTTTATTTTTGCTTATCTGCTTTTGCTAACGGGTTGTAAATCGATAATATCAGACCAATTAACAAAAGTGCAATTAGTGATAGGTTTATAATTGCCGCAGTTGATAATGGTGTTCCTGTTATAAACTTTTCAAAAATTCGCATTAATGCGGGTGCTTCGCGAATAAAATTTTCACAAAGATAAATAACGAACATTATTGGTATGGCGGCACGGTATTTTAACATGATTAAAATGCTTAAACAGCTAAGAATAAGCATATCAAGACCCCAAGATTGCGCCATTGAAATTATGGTTTTGCTTGCTTCAATTGGGTAAGTGTCAAGTGGAATACCGTCTATATGGGATAAAATATATTCGGTTTTTACAAAGGGGTTGAAGCCGCCAATATTTATTCCCATCAATAATTTTACAATTGTGATTATTGCAAGTATCGCAATTGCGATTTTTGAACCATTGTAATTATTGTCTATATTTTTGGGCAAAATAGGGTTTATCATCATGCAATCCTTATTAATGCATGGTGTATTATCACACTAACACATCTAGTGTCAATTATAAGCTAACCGCGCCCGCGATAGGTTGGAACACCTTGTTCAGGTATCCATGTTCCTTCTGGTGCATTTCCAGTTTGCCAGAATACATCAATCGGAATTCCGCCGCGTGGATACCAATAACCACCAATCCTAAGCCAAACAGGTTCAAGCAATTCTACAAGGCGCTTTGCGATGTAAATTGTGCAATCTTCATGGAATGCACCATGGTTACGAAATGATGTTAAGAAAAGTTTCAAAGATTTTGATTCAACAAGATATTTACCCGGCACATAATCAATAACAATATGCGCAAAATCAGGCTGTCCAGTTACAGGGCAAAGGGAAGTGAATTCAGGTGCAGTAAAGCGCGCAACATAATTTGTGCCGTCATGCGGGTTGGAAACACGTTCCAAAATCGCGGTTTCAGGTGAATCATAACCCGAAACCATTTTTCCAAGGCTTTCAAGGTTTGAATATATATTTTTATTATCAGTCATTTTTTGTAAATAACAAATTTCGCGCAAAAAAGCAGCATGTTTCGCACTATTTATGCAATATTCATACAGTTTACCGCAAATTTGTAATGCAAAGACAGTTGCAGAATTGAAATTTTGCCCTTAGCGTGTGCTTCAATGGAATGGTGCTATTTTGGCCCCATTGCGGATAATAATAGACTCTAATTGTCATAACCAACCATTAAGAGGCTGGAGGGATTATAATGAAAAACTGGCGGATTAAGCCATTAGATGCAATTCTTGCAACGGCGCAAAAGAAATCTTTGCATCGTTCACTTGGCGCGTTTCAATTAACAATGTTGGGTATCGGTGCGGTAATTGGCACGGGTATTTTCGTACTAACTGCAGAAGCAGCGCAAAAAGCAGGGCCAGGCATGATCTGGTCTTTTGTTATTGCAGGTGTTGTTTGTGCGGTTGCTGCACTTTGCTATTCAGAGCTTGCGGCAATGGTTCCAGTTTCTGGGTCGGCATATACTTATACTTATGCTGTTTTGGGCGAATTACTTGCTTGGATGGTTGGCTGGGCGCTTGTGCTTGAATATGCGGTTGCAGCGGGCGCGGTGTCAGTTGGGTGGTCAGGCTATTTTGTTGGCCTTTTAGAACATCAATTGCATATTACAATTCCACATGCATTGGCTGTTGGGCCAAATGATGGCGGTATTATCAATTTACCCGCAATGATTATTGCCGGCCTTGTAACTTGGCTTTTGGTAATTGGTACAACTGAAAGTGCGACTGTAAATGCTATTTTGGTTGCAGTTAAAGTTTCTGCTTTGACGCTTTTCATCTTCTTATCTTATAAAGTTATTTTGGCGGATCCTGCGACTGCATCAATGAATTTTAATCCTATGTATCCTTTGGGTATTGGTGGGGTTTCTGCGGCAGCAGCGTCAATATTCTTTGCCTATGTAGGCTTTGATGCGGTTTCAACTGCGGCAGAGGAAACAAAAAATCCACAAGTTAATATGCCAATCGGCCTTATTGGTTCGCTTGCAATCTGTACCGTTTTCTACATGCTTGTTGCTGGTGGCGTTATTGGTACAGTTGGCGCGCAACCAATGATGATTGATGCAACCCATGGCTATGCCCCTGGCTCAAAAGAATTGGCGGCGGCTTGCGCAAATATCGGCGATAATGCGGTTGTTTGTTCAAAAGAAGCATTGGCTTGGACGCTTCGCAAAGTTAATTTTGCAACAGCGGGTAATTTGGTTGGCCTAGCGGCAGGTATTGCATTGCCATCGGTTATTTTGATGATGATGTTCGGTCAAACCCGTATCTTCTTTGTTATGAGCCGTGACGGTCTTTTGCCTGAAGTGTTTTCAAAAATTCACCCTAAATTTAAAACCCCTTATGTTATTACTATCTTAACTGGTTTTTTTGTTGCGATTTTTGCGGCCTTCTTCCCTGTTGGTGCATTGGCGGATATTTCAAATGCGGGAACATTGTTTGCATTCGCGATGGTTTCACTGGCTGTTATGATCCTTCGTAAAACTGATCCTAATCGCAAACGTCCTTTCAAAACTCCTTGGGTTTATATTGTTGCGCCGATTTCGATTATTGGTTGCGTATATTTATTCTTTAAATTGTCATTCTACACATTAATGTTGTTTGTAGTTTGGGCAACGATTGGGCTTTTGGTTTATTTCCTTTATTCGAAAAATCATTCACACGTTGGTAAAGGCCGTGTTGAAGTTCATGAAGAAGATGATGATGCGCCGCCAACATCTGTTCCACCGATTGAGTAGGATTTAAAACATTTTACAAGATTTGGCGGGCATTGTGCCCGCCATTTTTTTGCCCTAAACCTTTATTATGAATGCGAATAAAGAGGCTTGTAATGAAAAAATCAAATAAATTGATAATAATTCCTATCGCAGTAATTTTTGGTGCAATTGGATATTTCGCTTATTCAAAAGTGTCTTCAAAAAGTATGAATATGGATTTGCAAACCACTGGTGTACAAGAACAATCACTAATAACAAATGCAATTACCAACCAAGTAGCGATACAAGAAAATAATGCGTTTAAGGTTGAACTTTCAAAAGATAAAGCTTTTATGATGGCGTGGAAATTAAAAGCGCCGGCGGTTAAAACCCAAATTGATGGTATTGAATTTGAAGCTCAAAACCTTGTTGATATTGGCAATAATAAGAAAGCGCTTATCAGCGTTGGTGGTGCAATTGACCCATATCCAATAAATCCAGGATATGTCAAAATTCATTATTTTGATGTGAAAAATGGCGAATATCAATTAGTGAATTTAAAAGATTTTACGCTTGAATCAGGCTCGATGGGGCATATTGCCGATATTGGTCTTAATGATGAAATCACATCTAATATTGTTATTTTTATTGAAGGTTCAAGTTCGTCGCAAGGTGTGGCCTGTTCAACAACTGATTTGGTAGAACTTGCGCCAGAAGGGCCAAGGACAATCTATTCTGATTTAACCTTCCAAAGCGATGATATGGGGCAAACCAAAGGTTTAATTGGTAATATTAAGAAAAATGTTTCATTTGATGTAACTTATAAAGGCGCAAATAGTGGCGTAAAACATTATGTCAAAAACGGGCAGACATATTCAACAAATTCAAAGCTTAAATTAGAATGCTAAATAAAATTCGAACATTAGAAACCGAACGCTTAAATCTTGTGCCATTATGTGTTGAACACGCGCCGCAAATACAAAAGACATTTCCGCAATGGGAAATTGTGAAATATTTATCGGATCGTGTGCCTTGGCCATATCCTGAAAATGGGGCAATTGATTTTATTGAAAATATTGTTTTACCAAGTATGGCGCGACATAAGGCATGGTATTGGGCAATATTTTTAAAATCATCACCTGATGAATTAATTGGAATAGTCAATCTTGGGCTTGAAGAAGGGCGGCATCGTGGTTTTTGGCTTGACCCTAAATGGCACGGGCAGGGTCTTATGAGCGAGGCGTCAGCTATTGTAACTGATTTTTGGTTTGATGATTTGGATATGGAAAAAATGCAAATCCATAAAGCCATAGATAATGTTTCATCACGTAATATCTCAATTAAGCAAGGTATGCGGGTTATAAAAACCGAAACAAGAAATTATGTCGCTGGCGAAAAACTAAGCGAGACATGGGAAATCACGCGCGATGAATGGCGCGCGCGGCAAAAATAAATTTTTAGGATTTTTGTGATATTTCAAAATATGGAAAAATTTAAAATAACCAAAAAACACCTTTTTATTTTTATCATCGTGGACACCATAATAATGCTTGGTGTTGGTGCATTCATATTTTTTAAATATGCATTTTAGCCTTTATATTTTCGCAATATTCCAAATTAATTCGTGAACCATTTGGTGCAATCACCTGACCTTGGATTTCGAAACCATCGGCTTTTATGGGGTCGGCACTTGCGCAAGTGGCGCAAAAACTTAAAAACGAAAGTAAAAATATTGTTATAGATTTATAATTTTTTTATTTTATTCAGCCCAAATTTGTGGTTTGCGGTTTATCCATGGATTTGCTTTTTCAAGTTCGAAACCTAATTCTAAAAGCGCACGTTCATTACCAATATCACTTGCCAATTGTATTGCAATCGGAAGCCCTGATTTGCTTTGCCCCATTGGCAAGGAAATCGCGGGTGCACCCGATGCATTCATAATTGCGGTAAAGAAAGGGGCGAATTCAACAATTCGTGCATAGTGTAATTCTGGATCTATCGCAGTTGAAAGGTAGCCAATTTTTGGCGCCGTTGTTGCAACAACTGGTGATAATAATATATCAAAATTTGGTAAAAATTGCGGTTTGAAATTCTTTTGAAGATTGCCTAATACTTCCAAGGCTTTTGGAAATTCTTCGCGCCTTTTAGCATAGGTTTGGGCAAGATAAAGCGTCCAAGGTTCAAAATATTCGGGGTTTGGTTTTTTGCCGCTTGCTTTGGCCCATTCATCAACACCAGAAGCAGCACCTGCGGCCCATAAAAGCATAAAAGCATTTTCTATTGATTTTGCATCAATTTTTGGCGTGAATGGAATTATTTCATGCCCTAAAGATTTTAAAATATCAGCAGTTTTTATAACCTCTGCTTTGATTTCATCATCAATATGGCTGCCATTGAAACTTTCGATACAATAGCCAATTTTAAGGCGCTTTTTATTGGCGTCTGTTACAAGCTCCATTATTGGAAGCACACTATTTGGATCTTCTGTTACAGCCAAGAAAATTGCCGTATCTCGCATTGTATGGGTTAAGACCCCTTGAACCGAAATATCGGTTCTTGGGTCGCGCTCCATATGTGGGCGAATTAAGCGACCGCGTGTGGTTTTTAGACCAACTAATCCACAACATGCCGCAGGAATTCTTATAGAGCCACCTCCATCACTTGCATGTGCCATTTTTAAAACACCAGATGCAACCAATGCCGCCGCACCACCAGATGAGCCACCAGTTGAATGATTTGTATTCCATGGATTGCGCGCAGGGCCTGTAAGTAATGGTTCGGTTGTCCCCGTAAGGCCAAATTCAGGGGTTTGGGTTTTCCCAATTGATATAATGCCCAATTTATCAACTTGGTTTAAAAATTGTGATTGTGTCAAACTCGGCGCGTCTTTATAAGCACGCGAACCATGCATGGTTGGGGTTTTGTGATAATCATTTAAATCTTTAATGGCAAAGGGAAGGCCACCAAAAATCCCCTGTGGCTTGGTTTTGGCAATTGCGCGCGCTTCATCAAAAGTTGTGGTTACAAAGGCATTTAATTTTGGATTTATTTTTTGCGCATTTTCAATTGTTGCTTCAAGATTTTTTTCAACATCCAATTCGCCGCTTTTAAGGCGTCTTGCGGTTTCGACTGCATCGGCAAATCGAGGTTCAAGTTGGCTATTATTGGCTTTAGCGCATGCGGTTTGCGCACCAAGTGTTATTGATAATGCCGCGCTATATTTTACAGCCGCACGCCGTGTTAAATCCATATTTCCCTCCCAAGGATGGGAATGAAGCTATTACATTATTGAAAAAGCGCAAGGTAATTATACTCGATTAGATGATTACGCCGATACGGAAACTGCCCCAATGCGTGCCATTAACAAAAATCGGGTAGGAAATATCTTTCATCATTGCAAAATTGCCATTTCCCATATCGCGGCGGTAAGCCTGTACTAATGCGCCATTAGAATTTCGCCCTGATTTTAGGCCCACTCGGTCATTAAAAATGCGACGATTTCTGCAATTTGCCGTATTCCATGCAACATCATTTGCCCTTTGTGCTTGGGAAAATTTATTATTATGTGTTGGCAGATAACCATTTTTATCAACTGCGGCGCAAAACGCTATTTTATTAGATTTTTGTAATATCGGCTCTTGGATAATTGGTAATATTTCGTCGCAAAGACTAATATTTTTTGTTATATATTGCACAGGGTTAGTATTGGCAATTTCAACATAATTTGTATCGAACAAATCATATTTTTGAATCTTTTGTGATAATATCGCTTTTGAAAACTCTTCGCCAATTTGTATGGCTGCCGTTTTTGCTGTTTCAATAAATTGGGAATCGCTCGAATCTATACCGATATTGGAAGTGGCCTGCATTATATTTTCGCCTTTGATAGCGATTTGTTCAAGTTTCTTCCCACCATCTTTCAAAACTTCATCTAAATAGTATACTTCATTTGTCATTTCGTTGATTTGATTATATAAATCGCCAGACTTTAGTTCAATTTCTTTTGTGTTATCAACTACTTGGGCAATTCTATTTTGGATGTTTATAAAGCCCTCTTTTAGTGCGCCCAATGACTGGCTTTGGTCATCCATGTCGCCTGCCATTGATGTTGCTTGTTGAAGGTCTTCTGAGCTTGCGTTTTTTAGGGCACAAATTTCAGTTGTAAGCGCGCTTAATGTTTGCTGAATATTAATTGTAGCAGAGCGCGTTTGGATTGATAATGCCTTTACTTCGCCAGCGACAACGGCGAAGCCGCGTCCAAATTCCCCAGCGCGTGCTGCTTCAATTGTTGCATTAAGCGCAAGCATATTGATGTTAGATGCAATGTCTTCAATAGATTTTGCAATTACTTGAACTTGGTCAATTGTGTTTGCTAATGCATTGATACGAACCGATGATTGTGACGCTGAACTTGCCCAGTTACGAATGGCAACCATCGCATGGCTTATCCTAGTATCAGTATCCGCAGCCGAGCTTATTGTAATTTCAAGTGCATCATTTGCATTTTGTGTAACTTCATGGTTACGATTAGCTAAATCTTTTGCAATCTGAGCAAGCAGAGCGAATTTTTCGGTTTGAATCGAATGTGATTTTATAACATCATCAATCGCACCATGTGCTGAAACTAAATCAAGTCCCAGTGTCGAACTTATATTTGATATTTCTTGTAAAACTTTTTTGAAATCTGTGTTTGATTTTTGGTCATTAATTATTTCACATTGCTTGTTTCTATCTAGGATAAATTGACTCATATTTTCACCTTATGATAGAAGTTTTAAGGAGGTTTGTTAACATATTTATAAAAAAATCACTAAAAATAGTGAGTTACAATGGGTTTTTATAGATATCATTGCACCAGGTAAAAAAAAATAGTTATTAAAAACACAAAATCCATTCAAGCATAACGCTTGAATGGATAAATTGAGTTTTGAAAAATATTAAAAATTACAAGATTTGCAACTAGTGGCAAACCCAAGTTCCGCATGGTGCAGGTTGTGGCATAGGTTGAACCGGTGGAACATATTGAACCGGTGGTGCATATTGAACTGGTGCAGGAACATATTGCCAGCCAGTTGAATATTCTTGAACTTGAACTTGTGATTGATAATATTGCTGTGAATTAGAAACTTGAACGCCAGAGCCATAATATCCATAAGGTGACGGCTGATACCAACCAACATTTTGGTTATTATAATAAGTTTGCGGTGCCGGTGCATAAGAAACTGGTGGCGTATTATAATATACAACATGGCTAGGTGCAGATGGGCGGTGTCCATCATAATAATGATCGCCATGTGAACGGCCATGATTTTGTGTATAATTGTGATCCGCACAAGCAACAGTATCTTTGCCAATATTTGCGCCTACAACTGCGCCAACTAATGCACCCAATACAATGCCTTCAGGGCGAACTTGTGTTGCAGCAACTGCTTTACCGATTGCTGCGCCTGCGCCTGCGCCTAAAAACCCGCCAGTAACGGCTGCATTATTTCTATCTTGACGGCATTCAGTATTGCGGCCTTCATGCGCCATTGCTGAGGTTGCAGACGCAATAATAAAAGCGCTTATACCAAATCCTAAAACTAATTTTTTCATACCCATTTCTCCTTATTCCTCAGGTTTTTATGAGGTTATTATCTTGGTAATTGCCAGCCGTCTGTACAATGGCATACATAAGCCTGTTGTTGTAAGTAACGACCATCAGACATGATTGGATTTCCCCAACCACAATTCCTGCCATTTACATTTTGAATAATCACTGGCGTTGAATAGCGAACAATACGAATATGGCTTGATTGCCAGCTTTCACCGCGGCCCATCATTTCTAACGCGCTTACTGATTGACCATTTTGCGCATGATATGTGGCGGCACGGTCACGCATTGGTGTTGGATTATATGAATAATTTGAACGCGCCGAAGTGCTAGCATAAGTTTTATGGGTGCGCACTTTGGTAGATTTATAATGAACAGGTTTTGCAACGGGTTTTTTATTGCTATTTTTATAAATTACTTTTGTAATTACACGTGTTTTCGAATTAGTTTTCGCTGCGCGTAATCCATCACTATAACCTTGTTTGTAATTATCATCATCATATCGGCTTGTATCAATGCTTGAATATGAATTTTGATGATATTCTTGCGCCGCTGGTGGGGCAGGGTTAGGGCAAGCAACATAATGGCAGCCCGCAAAACTTGGACTAAATGAAAAAGCAATTATACTAAAGCCTGCGCCAAAAACTAATTTACTTAAATTTGATTTTGCCAATAAAGACATATTTATTCCATTTCTTGGATTTTTATTCGAATGCACTTTCTGCGCATTATATTAATGATTAAAATTTTATCTATACTTTTCCCTAATTTAGGGAAGATTTGTAATCCATTGCCCCTATTTGAAAAAGCCCGCCTTTTTTCAAAGGCGGGCTATAAGTTTGACGTGATTATTAGCGGTTAGTTACAACCCAACTTCCGTCATAGCGGCGGCACATATAAACGCTTTCGCGTGTCCATCTGCCATCTGGGGTTTGGTAATTTGCACTACCCCAACCACAATTGTCGCGACCGTAAGATGTTGGAATGCTATAGCTTGCTTGGTAAGAAGGATAGCGATTTCCATAAGATTGGTATGATGAATTATCATAATAATCATCGCGGTTACGGTCACGGTCACGATGGTGATGTTCGCGATTATTATAGCTGTAATTGCGATTATCATAACGTCCGCGCTCATATTGATATCTATCATCACAAGCAGCGTTATTTTTACCGATTTGCGAACCTGCAACCGCGCCAACAACTGCACCTAATACTGCGCCTTCTGTGCGAACACCGCGACCTGCAACATTTGAACCGATTGCAGCGCCAGCCAAAGCGCCGATAATACCACCAGCTGTGCGTTGATTATTAACTTTTTGTTGGCATTGAGTATCAGGGTTATAACCACGATAATCATAAGCAGCGGCATTTTGCGCCGAAGCAAAAGATGGTGCCGCCAAAACTGCAGCGGCCAATGAAACTAACATAAACTTTTTGGCCATTTGAAAACTCCTTTAAATCACTTTCTCGTGACTTGCCATTGTTGTTGCCTTAACAACATACGCATTATGTCATATCGATTCTGAACGAAATCTGAAGTTGATATTAATCTTCGTTCATCTTACTAAGTAATTGTAATTAAATATTTTTAATGCAAAAAAGCCCCCAAATTTCTTCGGGGGCTTTGAATATTTTTGCTTAATATTAACGGTTTGCTACTACCCAGTCACCACGTGGGGTTTGGCACATATAAACATTATCATACATCATACGACCGTTTGGCAAGCGATACGATACGGTTCCAAATCCGCAACGGTTACGACCCCAATTGCGCGGCGCATTATAATAGCCGTGACGAACACGATAGAAATCATGTTTGCGATAATCAAAATGACGGTCATCATATCTACGGTCGTCCCAGCGACGGTCATTATTACGACGGTCATCATAGCGATAATAATCACGGCGCTCATCATCACGAACATTGATTACAATATCAGGGCGTGAATTACGGTCTGGACCGTCAATCAAAATTGTATCAGGGCGTTTATTACGATCTGGACCGTCAATAATTTTAACGCTAGAATGCCCATTAACATTTGAATTGTAAGCTTGTGCAGAAGCAAGACTTGGCATTGCAATTGTTAAAGCGGCCAAGGCAATTAAAGTAACTTTTTTCATTTTCATATCTCCTTGCCCTTTTGGGCGTTGATTTGTCTTTGACCCGGGGCTTTGGGGAGGAGGGGGGAGGATGTAACCCCGTGTCATCGACGCCCTAATATTTGCATATTCAAAATGAACGACCTCTTGAATAATGTTTTATGTTACGTTCAGGTTACAGAAAGATATTTTAATTAAAATTTTTAAAAATGTAACAAAAACAAAAACTTATTATGTGGTATCGTTTTCACATTTTTTGAGTAATTACATTAAAAAATCGCAAGGATTGATTTTTTTTATTAATTTTTCTATTGGGTGCACAAGAGAAATTAATTGAAAATCATAAAAAACATTCCCGAACTTTTAGCGCACAATTTAATTGAAGCTAGCGAAATTGCGCAAATTGAAGCGGTCGCACATGAGCATTCAATTGCGATAACGCCTGAAATTATGAATTCGATTAAAGTTTTTGATAATTCAGACCCAATCTTTGCCCAATATGTTCCTCAAAAAGAAGAATTAGAAACTTCGCAATATGAATTTTTCGACCCGATTGCCGATGTTGCGCATTCGCCTTTAAACGGCTTGGTTCATAGGTATAAATCGCGCGCCTTATTGAAACTTACTAATGCATGCCCTGCTTATTGCCGCTTTTGTTTTAGGCGTGAAATGGTGGGGCGTGAAAATGCCAAAATCCTATCGGACTTAGAGATTGATGCGATAATTCAATATTTAAAAGAGCATAAGGAAATTAACGAAGTAATTTTCTCGGGTGGTGATTCTTTGGCGATTGGTCATTTGCGCCTTGGGAAAATTGCAAAAGCAATCGGGCAGATTGCGAATGTTAAAATTCTACGTATCCATTCACGCGTTCCAATTATAATGCCGCAAATTATTGATAATGAATTGGTTAGCGCACTTAAAGAAGCAAATTTGCCAATTTTTATGGTGCTACATATCAATCACTATAATGAATTTACGCAAAATGTTAAAAATGCAATCAACATATTAAAGCAAAATGGTATCACTCTTTTATCACAAAGCGTGCTTTTGCGTGGTGTGAATGATGATGCACAAATCCTTGCCGATACTTTTAATGCGTTGCTAGAAAATGGTATCAAGCCATATTATCTCCATCATCCTGACCTTGCGCGTGGTACAGGGCATTTTCAATTGAACCCGATTGAAGGCATGGAAATTTTTAGCCAATTGCGCACACTTATAAGCGGCCTTGGCCTTCCAAAATATGTTTTGGATATACCGGGTGGATTTGGCAAAGTTGAATTGAATAATGAAAATCTACGCCAAAAGCCTGATGGGCATTTTGAAATTAAAGATGTTAATTTTAATTGGCACCAATACCCAAATATCAGACTTTAAGCGCTTCAAACCCGCGCTCTAAATCGGCAATCAAATCATCAATATTTTCAAGGCCGATTGCATAACGAACTAATGCACCTTTTTGTTCCTTATTTGGGAAGTTACGGCGTAATTGTGGTGTGCAATCAATCACAAGGCTTTCAAATCCGCCCCATGAAAAGCCCATTGAAAAAATCTGATAGGAATTAAGCATTGTATTCACTTTATCGCTTAATTCAGGTTTTAAATAAACAGAGAATAAGCCGCCTGCGCCAGTAAAATCACGCGACCAAATCGCATAATCTTCACTATCTTCAAGGGCAGGGTGAATTACTTGCGTGATTTCTGGGCGGGTTTGCATATATTGCGCCATTTTACGTGCCGCCATATCTTGATGTTTTATCCGTAACATCATGCTTCTTATGCCGCGCAAGCAAAGCCATACTTCCTCAGGAGAAACACCAAGGCCAAGATTTTTATGCATCGCCACCATTTTATTATGAAGCGTAATATCTTTACAGACCACACTTCCAAGCAGAACATCAGAATGACCGCCTTGATATTTAGTTAGTGCCTGAATTGAAATATCAACCCCAATCTTAAGCGGCTGCATGAAAACGCCCGCCGACCATGTATCATCAATCGCGGTAATAATATTATGTTTTTGCGCAACTTTAACAATCGCCGGAACATCTTGAATTTCAAGGGTTAAAGAACCTGGGCTTTCAAGGAATATAAGTTTGGTATTTGGTTTGATAAATTCTTCAATTTTATCACTAATTCGGGGCGGGTAATAAGTAGTTTCAACGCCAAAGCCCTTTAATACCAAATCACAAAAACGACGATTTGGGCCATAAATTGAATCAGAAACTAAAATATGATCGCCCGATTTTAATGTCGCCAGTAAAACTAATGTAATGGCATTCAAACCAGAAGGCGTTAAAACACAACCTGCGCCGCCCATTGTTTGGCTTAAAAGGTCGGTTAGATTATCATGTGTAACACTGCCTTCAAGGCCATAAGACCTTAAATCATCATTATATAAATCCTCAGCGCGTTCAAAAAGAATTGTTGAACCACGTTGAACCGGCGGGTTTACATAACCATCTTGGTTTTTTGGGTTTTTGCCGCCTTGGATAAATTGGGTTTCAATTTTTGTATTTTCAGATTGCTTCAAAATTCACACTTTCAATTGGTGCATCATCGCGTGAGCCCCATTCAGCCCACGAACCGTCATAGATTGCAACATTATTATTGCCAACAACACTTAGCGCAAGTGCCAAAATACATGCAGTAATGCCCGAGCCACAGCTTGTGATAATTGGTTTTGAAACATCAACGCCGCTATCTTTGAAAATTATAGCCAATTCATCTTTTGATTTTAAAGTACCATTTTCATTGATTAATTTGGCATAATGAACATTGATTGAATTTGGTATATGTCCTGAATTAAGCCCTTGGCGTGGCTCTGCTTCTTCACCTGAAAAACGTGTTGGGGAGCGCGCGTCAAGAATTTGTGGCTTTAAATTTTGCGAGGCCGACAAAACCTGATTGAAATCTTTGATTAAATCATGACGCATTCTTATTGAATAATGGCGATCGCGTTTAAATGGTTTCATATCTTCGGTTGGTTTACCTTCAGCAAGCCATTTTTTAAGGCCGCCATCAAGAACAACCACATCCTCATGCCCCATAAGGCGGAACATCCACCAAACGCGGGGCGCAGAAAAAATCCCAACAGAATCATAAATCACAATTTTAACGCCATCACCAAGGCCAAGATTTCGCGCGCGGCTGGCAAATTTTTCAGGGCTTGGAATCATATGCGGCAAAGAAGTGTTTAATTCGCTTATTTCATCAATATCAAAGAATACAGCGCCTTCAATATGGCAATCTTCATATTCTTGTTTGGCATTGCGCCCCGCATTTGGCATGTGCCATGAAGCGTCAATAATATGGACATCGGGGCTATTTATATGCTCCAAAAGCCAATCAGTTGTTACAAGCGGAATTTGCGGCTCTGACCAAGAAGTCATTATATTTTATCCTCCCCAGAATAAAATTTATAATCTAATGATATTATTCACATAAAACTCTAATTCAAATGTGACGCATGGTAAAGGGGATATCCCAATGCAATATCGATATACTGATATGTATTTGCGCCTATGCGCTCGCTTTGGGTTTGTATTATTGGCGGATTTTCATAGTTTGCAAATTCCAGCAAAGCATCAAAACTTTGCATTTTTGCCAATAAATGAAGGTTTATAATGGTCGGAAAAAAGGTTTTGATTTCGCCTGATTTGTATTTTTCAATTGCATTTGTAACATTAAGCCAGTTTGCATCAACAATTTCATTGCCATCAACATTTGGAATTATGCGTTCTATTATTTTTGTGAAAAAGAAATATGTATCAAATTTGAGTGGAATTTCGGGTGGCGGGCGCCAACGTGATAATGGCTTTGCCTTATCAAAATCAAAAGCCTTTTCGTTTTCCCGAACATAATCATAAAAATTATTTTTGATATTTGGGTTTGCAATAAGTTTTGTGTTTTTGTCGAAAATAATGCTTGTTTCTTCGTGCATCTCGCGGAATGCAGCGACTTTGGCGGCTAATAATTCATTGCCATTTGCAAATTCATAATCCTTGGCATCAATTTTCCCACCTGCAAAAGCATGCTGCCCACCTGCAAAGCGTAAATTCTCATTACGCTTTACCATAAGCACTTCAAGGCCATTTTTGCCTTCATAGATTGGAATAATTGTTGCAGCAGGAATAAATTTTTGCGCGCTCATATTCGAAGTTTAAGCGCGCTTTTTTCCAAAAAAGCCAGTTTTATTTTCCGAAGACCTCGGGCGTTTTGCAATCTCAAGAATTTTATCGAGTGCTGAAACTGCCTTATCTGTTGCTGTTTCAACAATTTCCACATCAAGATATAAATCACCAGATTTGCGACCTTGGGTTTGTGGCAGACCTTTGCCTTCAACGCGTAATCTTGCGCCATCAGGTGTGTTTTGTGGAAGTTTTACGCGTAACTTGCCCATAGGTGTTTCAATATCGGCAAAACTTCCAAGTCTTGCCTGTGAAGTTGATACACGTAAAATTGCACTTATATCACCGCCATCGGCACGGAAGCCATCGCTTTCCATAATTCTAACAACACATGCAATTGTTTTGCCGCCAATTTGTGCAAGAATTCTATCACCTTGTCTTGCGCCAGCTGGCACTTTAATTGTTGCTTTGCCTAATGGGCATGAACCTTTAACAGAACCACCAATTGCCGCCGTCCAAATAGATATTGGCAAATCGATTTCAGTATTTCGCTGCATTCTTGACCTCGGCTCTAGTCGCATGTCTGCGCTTGAAACTGCGCCAGTGATTTGGCGATAGGCATCTTGTGCCGCAATAAAAACTTCCTGTGCCTTTGGGTCAGGGTTTATATCGGGGTGGCAAGTTTTTGCAATCGCGCGAAATGCACGCCTTGCTTCGTTTGCGTCGGCATTATTCGGGATTCCAAGAATGTAATATGGTGATGACATAATATGATATTGCTTAATCTTGGTTAGCATCAGGTAAATTTTATATTTATAAATGGTAAAAATTTGCATTTATTGCATTATTTTTATGGCAATTTTCACCCCGCAAGATTATAAGAAATTATGGAAAACCAAAATATAATTGCAAATACGCCAAGTGAAAACGAATATCAAAATAACGCAAACCCCGAAGAAAATTTGATTAATGAAAATCAAAATCCCTTTGCGCTTTTTGGTGAATGGCTACAGGATGCTAATCACAAAGAAATAAATGATCCAAACGCATTTTCTTTGGCAACCACTGATGAAGATGGAATGCCAGATGTTCGTATGGTTTTGCTAAAAGATTTTGATGAAAACGGATTTGTTTTCTACACAAATTTTGAAAGTTCAAAAGGTAAGCAGATATTGGGCGCAAAAAAAGCCGCAATCTGTTTCCATTGGAAGTCTTTACGCCGTCAAGTTCGAATTCGTGGCAATGTTGAAATCGTTAGCGATAAAGAAGCAGATGAATATTTTGCATCACGCGCACGACAAAGCCAAATTGGCGCATGGGCATCGCATCAATCACAAACCATGAATGGCCTTGGTGAGCTTGTAAAAAATGTTGCGCAATTTGGTTTGAAGTTTGGAATTGGCAAAGTTCCAAGGCCGCCGCATTGGTCAGGTTTTAGAATCATTCCTACCCGAATTGAATTTTGGCGCGACCGTGCATTCAGACTTCATGAACGTGTTGAATATTCACGCGCTAAGAATAATGAAAGTTGGAAAATTAGACGCCAGTTTCCCTAAGTTGGGATAATTTATCGCAGTTAAATCAACATAAATTAGACTATTAACACCCATTTTATACTTGACCAAAAGTAAAACCCTTATAGTCTGAAATAATATAAATAGGGGAAACCAATGTTAGGCTTAATGCAAGACTGGGCGCTTACCGTCGATAAAATAATAGACCATGCAAATTTAAATTATTCGAATCGTGAAATCGTTTCACGAAGTGTTGAAGGCCCAATTTTAAGAAGCAATTATGGACAGGTGCATTCACGTTCTAAAAAGCTATCAAACTGGCTAAAATCGCAAAATCTACGCTTTGGTTCGCGCGTTGCAAGTCTTGCTTGGAATAGTGGTCGGCATATGGAATGTTGGTATGGGGCGATGGGGATTGGCCTTGTGTTGCATACGTTAAATCCGCGCCTTTTTGCCGACCAATTGATATATATTATCAAACATGCTGAAGATGAAATTATCTTCTCCGATATTAGTTTTGCGCCTTTGCTTGAACAAATCATTCCGCTTTGCCCAAGTGTTAAATCGGTGGTTTATTTAACCGATAAGGCCAATATGCCACAAACAAAACTTGCCAATGTTCATTGTTATGAAGAAATTCTTGAACATGAAAATGATGAATGCCAGTGGGGCGGATTTGATGAAAATACCGCCTGTGGCCTTTGTTATACATCGGGAACAACGGGAAACCCAAAAGGGGTTTTATATTCGCATCGTTCGAATATTTTGCATTCATATATGTCGCTTACTGCCGATGTTATGGGCATTAGTTCAAGTGATGTGGTTTTACCTGTTGTGCCAATGTTTCATGCCAATACTTGGGGCGTGATTTTCTCTGCGCCAATGGTTGGGGCAAAAATTGTTATGCCCGGCGCGAAAATGGATGGCGCATCTATTTATGAATTATTGGAAACTGAAAAAGTTAATTTCACGGCTGCGGTTCCAACAGTTTGGCTTATGCTTTTGCAATATCTTGAAAGCACAAATCAAAGACTAAATAGTCTTAAACGTGTGTTAATTGGCGGCGCTGCATTGCCAGAACGTATATTACGCACTTTTGAAGATAAATATGGCGTTGAAGTTCGCCACGCATGGGGTATGACCGAAACTTCGCCTTTGGGTACTGTTTGCACTCTCACCCCTGAAGCGATGGAAATGTCCAAGGACGAACAAATTGCAATCAAACTTAAGCAAGGGCGTGCGCCATTTGGTGTTGAACTTAAGATTAAGCGCGATGATGAAGCTGCACCTCGCGATGGCACAACTTTTGGCAATTTAATGATACGTGGCCCTGCTATTGCAAAATCATATTTCAAATCCGAGGGGGGTGAAATCCTTGATGAAGAAGGCTATTTTGATACTGGTGACGTGGCCAATATTGACCCGCAAGGTTATATGCAAATAACTGATAGATCAAAAGATGTTATTAAATCTGGCGGTGAATGGATTTCTTCAATTGATATTGAAAATATCGCAATTGGTGTTGATGGCGTGGCAATTGCCGCCGTTATTGGACATTATCACCCTAAGTGGGATGAGCGCCCACTTTTAGTAATCCAAACCAAGGAAAACTTTGAAGTTTCAAAAGAAGAAATTCTTGGATATCTAAATGGCAAAATCGCAAAATGGTGGATGCCTGATGATGTTCAATTCATTGATGCAATTCCACTTGGGGCAACTGGTAAAATTAACAAAGTTGCCTTGCGCGAAATGTTCAAGGATTATGAATTTCCAAAATAGGTAAAAATGGCAAAGCACCACAAAGAAATTGATGCAAAACTGGCAAAATTCATTAAAGCACAGCCAATGTTTTTTGTTGCAACAGCTGCCGCAGAGGGGCGGGTAAATCTTAGCCCCAAAGGCCTTGATGGTACTTTTGCAATAATTTCGCCAAATAAAGTTGCATTTTTAAACCTTACTGGAAGTGGCAATGAAACTGCGGCACATTTATTAAAGAATGATAGAATTACAATTATGTTCTGTTCCTTTGATAAAGTGCCAATGATTTTGCGCCTTTATGGCAATGCCAAGGCCATTCATGCAAATGATGAAGAATGGGGGGATTATATCGGCCTTTTTAATGATGTTCCCGGAAAGCGGCAAATTATTATTATTAATGTCTTTGATATAATCACATCATGCGGCTATGCCGTCCCACAAATGGAATTAGTTGAACAGCGCGACATTCTAGTTGATTGGGCCGATAAAAAAGGTGAAGAAGGTGTAAAAAACTATTGGAAAGAGAAAAATCAAAAAAGTTTTGATGGCTTTGAAACCAAGATTCCAATTGATTAATTAATTCAATTCAAAATGCGCGCTTAAATTATTTGCATCATTTGATTGCACAATTTTATTCTCAACCAATCTAATCAAGTGCGCATGAATAGAACGTGCCGCAGCGGGCCATAGGCGTTTGTCAACATTTGCATATAGAATTGGAACCATATCACTAATTTTTGAAATATGGTTTTTAAGACATTCAATTATTTGACTTTCACGTTCAAGGCGGTGGGAAATATATGAATTAATAAATTCATGTGGGTTTGGAATTGGTGCGCCATGCGTTGGATAAAGGGTTTTAAAATCGCGCGCCTTAATTTTTTCAAGGCTTGAGATATATTGGTTCATATTACCATCAGGTGGCAAAATAACCGATGTTGACCATCCCATTATATGATCACCAGAAAAAAGGGCGTTTTCTTGCGCTAATCCAAAGCAAAAATGCCCCGAAGTGTGCCCTGGTGTTGCTATGCATTCAATTTCAAATTCATTTGCTTGAATTATTTGCCCATCATTAATTTCATAATCAGGTATAAAACCAAAATCATCACCTTCTTCGGTTTCGTTTGCCATTGGTTTATGTGGCTTTAAATCAGATTTTCCCCATATTTTTGCCCCTGTAATTCCCGATAATTTAGTTGCCAAAGGGGAATGGTCGGCATGGGGATGGGTAATTAAAATATGGGAAACATTTAGCCCATCAATTGCGATAATAAGGGAATTTAAATGTGATTCATTAATGGGGCCGGGGTCAATAATAATTAAATCACTTTGTCCAATTAAATAAGTTCCCGTGCCATAGAATGTAAATGGGGATGGATTATTGCAAACAACACGCGAAATTAATGGCGAAAGTTTCGAGACCTTACCATATTCAAATTCAAGATTTTTAATAAAAGAAATGGACAAATCTACACACAAAATCCGTAATATTTAAAAATGTAAAAGTTAATTGCTTTACCGTTGAGTTTGATTAACTGTTTTATAAAAATAAATCAATTAATTGGGGATTTTATGAGAGCATATATTTTTGAAGAATATGGCCCGCCAGAAGTACTAAGAATAAAGGAAATTGAAAAGCCTATTCCAAAAGCTGATGAGGTTTTGATAAAAAATTTTGCAACAAGTGTATGTGCCGCCGATTGGCGCGTAAGAAGCCTTACAGTTCCAAAGGGTTTCACGCCAATGTTTAAGGCGCAATTTGGTTATCCCAAGCCGAAAGTTCAAATTCTAGGAACAGAATTATCAGGAATTGTTGAAGAAGTTGGCGAAAATGTAACCAAATTTAAAATAGGCGACAGGGTATTTGCATGTTCAGACATGAAATTTGGCTGTTATGCGGAATATAAAACATTCAACCAAGACGATTTGATTTGCATCTTACCAGATAATCTTGGTTTTGTAGAAGGCGGCGCAATGTGTTTTGGCGCCATAACAGCCTTGGGATATTTGCGCAAAACCAAAATAAAAGAAGGCCAGAAAATTCTTATAAATGGTGCGTCGGGCGCCGTTGGTACGGCGGCAATTCAATTGGCGAAATATTATGGCGCACATATAAGCGCGATATGTAGCGAAAAAAACGCAAATTTGGTCAAATCCTTGGGCGCACACCAAGTTTTTGATTATGAATCCCAAAAAATTGAAGAGATTGACGATGTTTTTGATATTATCATGGATAATGTTGGAAATTTCCCATTTAAAAATTCGCAACATTTTTTGAAAAAGAATGGCTATTTTTTGGCGGTGCTTACAAATTTACCGCAAATGCTTTATTCAATTTATACAAATCTTACAAATTCAAAAAAGACCATAACAGGTTCATTTGCCCCCAAAGTCGAAGATTTAAAATTCCTCGCTGACCTTGCGCAAAATGGACATTATAGACCCGTAATTTCACAAACTTACAATTTCCAAGAAATGATACAAGCCCACCACTATCTCGACAGCGGTCACAAAATAGGAAATGCGGTGGTGAAGGTTTTTGAATAGAATTACGAGTTACGAATTTAAAAAGCCTTGAAACCATGTTTCAAGGCTTTTCCAAGTTTAAAGTCTACAAAAATCAAAAACCACGCTTTTTGATTTTTGTTGTCATATCCTACTAGATTGCTAAGTGAGCGAAGCGAGGGCGGCAATCTAATTCGCGAAGCGAAAGTGCATTACATCGCCGTCTTTTACGATATATTCTTTGCCCTCAAGGCGCATTTTGCCGTTTTCTTTAGCGCCAGATTCGCCATTGAATTTTACAAAATCCTCATAGCCAATGGTTTCGGCGCGAATAAAGCCTTTTTCAAAATCACCGTGAATAACGCCCGCCGCTTTTGGCGCGGTCCAGCCTTTTTCAATCGTCCACGCACGTGCTTCTTTTGGGCCAACGGTGAAATAAGTTGCAAGGCCAAGTAAATCATAGCCTTTATGAATAAGGCGATTAAGCCCTGGTTCTTCCATGCCAACCGCTTCAAGATATTCTGCGGCCTCTTCATCGGAAAGCGCGGCTAAATCAGCTTCCATTTGTGCGCAGATTACAACGCTTTCGGCATTGTGCGATTTTGCATATTCTTCGACTTTGCGCGAATAATCATTGCCATTTGCAACTGCATCTTCATCAACATTGCAAACGAATAATACTTTTTTTGCGGTCAAAAGCATCATCATTTTCCATGCTTTTTCATCTTCGGCATCAGGTGTGAAAAGGCGCGCAGGCTTTCCATCATCAAGAAGTTTTTTGGCCTCTAAACATAGTGACAAAGTTTGCTTGGCCTCTTTATCGCCTGTTTTTGCCTTTTTCTCCAATGCAGGAATACGTTTTTCAACGCTTTCAAGATCAGCAAGCATTAATTCGGTTTCAACAACTTCCAAATCATCCAATGGGTCAATTTTGTTGGAAACATGGGTGATGTCATCATTATCAAAACAACGCAAAACGTAGGCAATGGCATCGCATTCACGAATATTTGCCAAAAATTGATTGCCCAAACCTTCACCTTTTGACGCGCCTTTTACAAGGCCGGCAATATCAACAAAATTCATGCGGGTTGGGATAATTTCTTTTGAACCAACAATTTTTGCAAGCTCATTAAGGCGCGGCTCTGGCATTGCAACTTCGCCAACATTCGGTTCTATTGTACAGAACGGATAATTTGCCGCCTGCGCTGATGCCGTTTTTGTCAAAGCGTTGAAAAGTGTCGATTTACCCACATTAGGCAAACCAACAATGCCACATTTAAAACCCATAATAAAAATCCTTTTAAGTGCGCCGTCTTTAGCCTGCATTGTGATATTTTTGAAGGGGGGCAGGTGTGCAATATTTTTTGCTTTTAAAGGACATAAAAAAATCATAATTGAGGTAGAGTGTGATACATATAATCATTGGGGGTTTTATGCGCTTTATTTTATCGTTTTCTGTTTTATTGGTCGTTATTCTATCCGCACCATTTTCATTCGCACAAAGCCCAAGCAATGTTTCGCCAAGTTTTGATTGTGCCAAGGCGACAAGCGCAATTGAAAAGAAAATATGTAGCAATAAAAATTTCGCTAAATACGATGTCATTATAAATACGCTTTATCAAAAAGCGAAAATAAGTGCGTTTGCAACGGGGCCTTCAAATCAATTAAAGCAGCAGCGCGAATGGGTCAAAGATCGTGATACTTGCCTTAAATCAATTGGCGATGTGGATAATTGTTTAGAATATAGTTTTAAAGAACGTATTATTGAACTTTCTGTGGCAGATTTATTCACTGATTTTGATTATTCAATCGCGCAAATAGAAAAACTTCAACCAAATAGCGCGCCTTTTTATCGTGCGATACATGAATATATAAGCCAAGAACAAAGCCAAAATCGTGACGCTAAAATCATGAATTGGCTACAGCCTTATTATGAAAAACTTCAAAAAGAATATGAATATCCAGCGTCAATTTTAGCTGATTTAGAAATCAATAAAATAAGTGATACAATAAGTTCTGATAAATCATTTGGCACTTCGATTGCAATTCTTGGAATTGCTTTGGAAGAGCAATTAATAATGCCATGCACCGCGCTTTTCAAAAAGCCAGAACTTATTTCTTCCATGAGCGCATATTTTGGAAGTTCTTATGACGGTCAATTAATACGAAATGATTGTTATGCAACTTTACCGCCATTGCCAAATCTAAGCAATTTAAACAGTAAAATAATGAAGGCAATGCCACAATGTGAAGGGACAATAAGGTTTGCGATTTATCGTGATAATTCCAAAACATTAGATGAAATCATGCTTGCGCAATTTGAAGAATTATTGGGAAAAAATTCAAAAGATACAAAAATATCGGCAAATAGTTTGAAACTTATAAAATCAAATAATGCATTATATAAGGCGACAATTGATGAATTGAGCAATTATTATTTGCAATATTTCCCATTTTCAGAAATCACAAAATCGCAAATCGATTTAATTTTGAAAAACTATGCGGAAGATAATATAAATGGGTGTTAAAATATCGGTTTGTTTTCAAAATCTCAAATCGAAGCAATTTTAAAGCCCCTTTAGATGGCGGAAAGTTTGAATGTTTATTGTTGATATTAAACAATAATATGGGGGACAAATCGTGCCGAGTTTGAGGTAATCATTCCATCTTCGCGTATGCCCATACCGCATGGTTGACCATCTACAATCCATGCACCTATAATTGGATAATTGCCATCAAATTCAGGAATATCTGCAAGTTCCTGATAAATGCAGTTACTGTGGTAAGGGCCATTGCTTTTTGCAATTCGCATATTGTTTTTATATATTTCAATATTTGCGCCCTCACGTGCAAGGATGGGCTTTTTCACGTAATTTGAACAATTTAGTGGTGAAAATGCTGATTTTAATATGTAAGGACTATCGGGGAAAAGGTCAGATAAAATTGGCAAAATCGCCTTATTATTCCATATCATCTTCCAAATTGGCTCGATAAAGATTGTATAATTTTCAAGTTTTAATATATTTTTCCCAAATTCTTCATTTAACATCCACTCCCATGGATATAATTTATATAATGAATTTATTGGATTATTTTCCAAATCAATAAATTGACCATTTAACCATCCAATATCGTCAATTTTAAGTAATTTTGTTTCAATTCCAGCATCTTTCGCAATATCAAGCATATAAGCGGTATTTATAACATCTTCACCACTTGGCTCGTCAAAATAAGCAAAATGAACATTTTGGTTTGGAAGCAATGGTTTTATGTCGCGCCATTTTGACAATAATGTTTCATGAATTGAGTTGAATTGATCTTTTTGTGGGAATAATTCTTCTTTCCAAAACCATTGAATAATTGATGCTTCTAAAAGTGAAGTTGGCGTTTCGCAATTGAATTCAAGCAATTTTAATTGATTTCCATCAAATGCGAAGTCAAAGCGCCCATAATTTAAACATGGCGGTTCATCATTCCATGTGTTTATTATTGTTTCAATCGCCCATTCAGGGATTAATAATTTGGAAAACTGGTGATTTTTGATAATATATTCACCAGCTTCAAGAAGCATTTCGTATATTTTTGACGATGCTCTTTCAATTTGATTTATCTGACTTAATTCAAAAGAATAATAAGCAGCTTCATTCCAATAAGGCTGTTTATCAATAGTGTGCCATACAAGCCCATATTCTTGAACTTTTTCTTGCCAGTTTTTCCTTGGGACAATGCTATGCCTTTGCATTATGATATTCCGCCATGGCTTGAATATGAATGTCCACTTGCGCCGAAGCCGCCACGCATGCCATGGGTTGGAATTGTTGCTATAGCGGCATCCCCAACAGGTGAAGAACTTGCCCCCGAGACTTTTTGACCGATCCCTGGGTAATAATTTGAACTATTAGAGAAGAATACATAATGTGAACCTGCGTGCTTATTTTTACTAGGATTATCACATTCTTCGTCGTCAATACGCCAGTCATTAGCATCTGCGCAAGCGCGATATTGATATTGTGTTTCTTCATATGGTTCGCCACATGATGATAATATAAAACTAGAAATCCCAACTACAGTGGCTATTTTCAACTTATTAAAATTTTTCATAACATAATGATAATTATGATTTATTCAAAATCAATAGTTGTTAATACTAAAAATGTAATATTTACATTATAATAGATAATAATAATTGTTGTTTTTATTTGAAGAATGCAATTGTAAGTTATGGGGTTTTTAAAAGTAACGGAAAATCAGATTTTAAAAATAGTTTTGTGAAAATTAATGAAATCTTGCCATAATTTTAACCACATATTCACCTTAATGCTTCATCAATTTTAAGCTTGGGGCAGTTTATGCCAAAAATTATAAGGCGGGTAAGGTGCAAGGTAAAAGAATTGCGGTTTTAATGGGTGGTTGGGCAAGTGAGCGCCCGGTATCTTTGGTTTCAGGGGCGGAATGCGCAAAAGCTATTCGTGAACTTGGGGCAGAGGTGATTGAAATTGATGTAAATCGCGATATTGCCAATCAATTAAAAGCTGCAAATCCTGATATTGCGTTCAATGCATTGCATGGGCAATGGGGCGAAGATGGCCGTATTCAATCGGTTCTTGAGATTTTAAATATTCCTTATACCCATTCTGGTGTTCTTGCTTCATCTTTGGCTATGGATAAAACCAAGGCAAAAATGGTCTTTAAAGCCGCAGGTCTTGATGTTGCGAACGGCAAATTAATGAGCAGGTTTGAAGCTGCGGAAGAGCATCCGATGGCGGCGCCTTATGTGGTTAAACCTAATGCTGATGGTTCATCTTTTGGCGTATTTATCGTGCGTGAAGGTGAAAATCGACCTCCGCAAAAATTATTAGACGCAGACTGGTCCTGTGGGGACGAGGTTTTGGTCGAAGAATTCATCAAAGGTCGCGAATTAACTTGTGCTGTAATGGGTGGGAAAGCCCTTGCGGTTACAGAAATCAAAACTGGACATGAATTTTATGATTATGATGCAAAATATTCTGCCGGCGGCTCAATCCATGTTATCAATCCTTCAGATTTACCTATCGACGTTAAAGATCGTATAATGAAAGAAGCGGTAATTGCCCATGAAGTAATGGGTTGCCGCGGTGTTACACGTACAGATTTTAGATATGATCCAACAAATGGTCGCCTTGTAGTTTTGGAAATTAATACCCAACCAGGGATGACGCCAACATCACTTGCGCCAGAGCAGGCGGCGCATAATGGCATTGAATTCAAAGACTTTGTAAAATGGATGTTAGAGGATGCATCATGTCCAAGATGAGATATCATGCACAGCCACAAAGAAGTAATTCGCGTCGCCCGCGTCAGCATAAACCTGTTCCAAGGCGTAAAACCACATCTGGATGGTCAATGAAACTTGGCGCTTGGGCACATGCAAGATGGCGTGAAGTTCAATATGATAGTGTATCGCGCCGTTTTTTCCAATTCTTATCGGCGGCGGTATTATTTGCCATTTTTACCGCAATTTTTGTTGCAACCGGTGTGTTTACATCACTTGGGCAAGCCGTTTCGCAAAAAACTGCACAAGTAACGCGCGCCTTTGGCCTTGCAAGCCGTAATGTTAATGTGATTGCTAATCCTGGCATGGTTTTAACCAAGCCGCAAATTGCCGAAGTAACTGCTATTGCGGGCATTCCTGATGATGAAATTATGTTCAATGTTGAACCAAAAACCATTCGTGAAAGAATTATGGTTCTTCCTTGGGTGCAAGATGTTATTGTTCGTAGGCTTTGGCCGCAAAGTGTTCAAATCATTGTAACACCACGCAAAGCCAATGCGCTTTGGCAAGATAATGGCACTTTGGAATTAATAGATCCAGAAGGCAAAAAACTTGGCCCTGCTGATCCTGAAAGTGCAAAAAATCTTCCTTTAGTGATTGGTGAAAATGCAGGAATAGCGGCGCCAGAAATTTTTGAAGAAATCGCAAAACGCCCACAAGTTGCAAGCCATACACATGCCCTTATTCGGGTAGAGCAAAGACGCTGGAATATAAGATTAAAAACTGGTGGCGTGATTTTATTGCCGCAAGATAATTATACTAACTCACTTGATAATTTAGAACAATTACAAGCCCAATATAAATTATTGGATAGAGATTTCGCCCGCCTTGATGTTAGAAAACCAGGGCAATTAATATTACGACCTAAAGAAATAGTAACAAGAGCAGAAGCTCCTGACGCAACCAAAACAAACACATAATTGGCAGGCAACAGGAATAAAATGTCTTCATTAGAACAAAAACTAAAAGCGCAATCGCGTGAACAAGTGAACATTTCGCCAATGGTGGCAGCCCTTGATATTGGTGCATCTAAAATAACGTGTTTTATTGGTCGTGCATCTAATGGGCCAGGGCCAATGCGTGTTTATGGCGTGGGTGCAAGGCCATCACGCGGTGTTCGTAATGGCGCAATTGTTGACCTTGAATCTGTTGAACGCTCGGTTTCTGAGGCTTTTCATCAAGCTGAAGAAATGGCAGGTGCCGCAGTTTCAGAAGCCGTGGTTTCAATTTCAGGTTTTGGCCTTAAAACTGAACAGGCAAGGGGTGGGATTTCTCTTCCACTTGGTGAAATTGGCGTTAAGGAAAAACGCCGTGTTGTCGCTGCTGCGCTAGCTAATAAAAGATTTGAAGGTCGTACGATTTTACACTCAACCCCATCTTGGTTCAAAATTGATGGCAATATTGTCAAAGAACCACTTGGCATGGTTGGGCGCAAATTAGAGGTTTCGGTGACAATTGTTACCGCACCAACCCCAATTTGGCGCAATATTGTTTTGTGCGTAGAGCGCACAAACCGCCATATTGCAGGGGTTATTGCCGCACCATTCGCGTCATCATTGGCATCATTGGCAGAAGATGAATTAGAAAGCGGTGCGCTTTTGATTGAAATGGGTGCGCGCTCTACAACTGCGGCCCTTTTTAGAAATGGCGCACTTGCCCATGTTGACGCTGTGCCAATTGGTTCAGATCATGTAACCCAAGATATTGCCCATTGCTTTGGAACTTCGGCCTCTGCGGCTGAAAAGCTTAAAATCGTTCATGGTTCGGCAATCGCCAATATTAATGAAGACGAGCAAATGATTGATGCCCCGCGCTTTAATGAAGAAGGCAAATTGGTGGCTTCATTGACGCCAAAATCATTGCTTACTGGCATTGTTCGTCCGCGTGTTGAAGAAACACTTGAATTATTGCGTGATAGATTAATTGCCAATGGAATTGAAAATGGTGGCTTTGGCCGCCGTATCATCCTTACAGGTGGCGGCGCACAATTAAATGGTGTGCGTGAACTAGCAGCACGGGTTTTTGAAAGCCATGTCCGCGTTGGTCGCCCACAAAGATTTGTTGGTCTTGGCGATGCCGTTTCAGGCCCAGGTTTTGCGGTTTGTGCAGGTCTTTTAAGATGGGGCATTGATAGACCAACTGATTTAACGCGTATTGCACGCCAAAACGAAAATGAACTTTTCAATCACCCACTAACTAAAGCAGTTACATGGTTGAAGGAAATATTTTGGTGATTTTAAATCATTTTGACTTTTTGGATAATATTAAAATCACACATTTTCTAATAATACATTATTTTTTTTATTGAATAATTTATCGGCCAAAATCCGTGATTTTAAACGAAGTGGTTGTTCGATATAATGATATACTAAGCCTGCCAAAATTATTGTGACCGCATAAGCAACAAAAACTAAAGATAATGTTTCAAAAACCCCTAATGATGGAACTAAAAACCCATTGTTTGGGTCAATATGTTCAATTGGATGAAACAATTTACGTACAATTTGATTAATAACCCATTCAACCGCCGGATGCGCCATATAAATTGAATAAGAAATTTGCCCAAGGTAAATTAGTACTGGTGTACGTAATATTGCTTTAAAGCCATCATCCGAAGACTTTGAAATCGCAATAATTAATGCGGCACTAAAACAATATACGATAAAACTTGTGAATAATGTGTGATTAAATGTTAGATATATTGCTAGTGATGAGAAAATTATAAGTGAAGAGTATCTTGGAAATTTAAACTCATATTTTTCGCAAACAAAAGCAATGATACATCCAATAAAAAAGCCACCAAAACAATCAAGCAATTGTTTAAAGTCTGAATCATTACCCGATATATTTGCTAATATTGATAAAAAAGCAATGATGATGAAACTAAAAATCTTATGCTTAGGAATTAATAAAATTAAGAGCGCAAAGACAAAATAGGCTATGAATTCTACACTTATTGACCATGAAACATAATTAAAAGTTAGTAATGTATTTTTAGAACCAATCCCTTGAATAAGAAAAAGATTTTTAAAAAAAACTGACCAATTATTTTCTCTGAATGGAAGTGAATTTCCACTTGATATATTATATTTGTGATATGCAATATATTTAATAATTTCAAAACTTAAAAAGACAATTAAAAAAAGAAAATGTACGGGGTAAATTCGCCCAAGCCTTAAGAATTGAAAGCGCGCAACATCATTTATATTTTTTATTCTATCATTATATGCTTTATAAATAACAAAACCAGACAAAACAAAAAATAATTCAACCATATAGCCAGAATTATTTATAAATACGCCATCAACAATTGGGTTGAATTTAGGAAAATGCAAAAGCACAATAAAAAGTGCCGCAATTGCGCGTATACTTTCTAATTCTTCAACCCGCACATCAGTATTAGTTTTATTTTTTAACATTCACAATTCTTTATTCATTCTTCCCTAAAATATATAGGATAGAATAGCTAAATATTAGTGAATTTTTATCTTATTAGTGATTATTATTTACATAGTTTTCATCAGTGTACCTTTAGTGTGAGTGCTCAGCTTTATTATTGCCATCTTTTTTCATTCCATCAATTTCTATGTTTGGATTGGCAACAAGTTTGGCATCGACTATTAGGTCTGGATTGTCTTTGATTTTTAGGGTGATTTTTGCGGCATCGCCTTCTTTAAGATTGGGTTTGACGCCAAAAATCATTAAATGTGCGCCATTTGGTGCAAGTTCAAAATTACCTTTTGCTGGCACATCAAACTTTTCAACTTGCTGCATAGACATCATTCCATCATTGGTTTTGATATGTGTATGAAGTTCGATATGGTCGGCAATATCAGTTGAAGCGCCAATGATTTCAATTGGTTTGTCGCTATTATTTTTAACCGTCAAATAACCAGCCGTCATATCCATGCCATTCGGGGCAAGGCGAACACGTGCATCAGTATATTCAATTGGCTTTGTAGCCTGCATTGCTTGCGGGGTTTGTGACACAGTTTTTGGGGCTTGGTCACAACTTGCAAGACCTAATGCGATTAGTGATATAAGAATTCTTTTCATTTCTTCCTCCTTAAGCAATGCCAAGCCAGTTTTTAACTGGTGCAATGCGCTTTAAAATAAGTGTTTCAATCAATGCCACGATTACAAGACTTATACCTAATACTGGCAAAAATAGCGCGAAAAATAAAATCAAAAATGCAATTCCAAAACCAATCTTTTGATCTTTGATTGGTGGCGGTGCACCTAATATTCCATTTGGTTTACGTGATAGCCACATCTTAAATGCACTTACCGACATTAATGATAAAGCAAGTGCGGTCAAAACCCCAAGCAATTGATTAATCGGCCCAAATAATTGCCCTTCATGCGCCGCAACCGCCACGCCAACGACTTTATCGATAATATGACGTTTTGCAAAAGGCGTACGTTTTAATTCTTGGCCTGTTTTGGCATCATATTCAATTTCAATTCTTTGGGTTCGGTTTTGTGATTGCGAACGCAAAACCCAATTTTTGGTTTTCTTATTTGGCGGCGCAATTTCAATAGGATATTTAAGATTTTCCAATTTTGCATGTGCCACCAAATCATCAACACTAAGATTATAATATGGAGCATTCAATTCATGGCCTTCATGCCCCATTTCTTCCATAAGGCGATTATGTTCTTCTTTGCGGCTTGTGGTCCAATCTTGTCTCTCTGGCATTGTGTGGGTTGCGCGGCGAACAGCTTTAAAACCTTCACCCCAAACATCCGTCCATGGAAGTCCAGATAATAAAAAGAACATTGCAAAAACTGAAACATATATACCCGTTACAGAATGTAAATCACGCCATAGATTTTTTCCGCCACGCACATATAAAATGCCACCAAGTCCTTTTTGATTGCGCGGCCACCATAAATAAAGCCCACTTACAACCATAATAATTGCCCAAGAAGCCGCCGCCTCAACAATATAAGAGCCTTTTTTGCCAATTAATAATTCACCATGAATATTGCGTGCAATTTGCATAAAGCGCCCTTCTTTTGGCACTTTTTTCAAAATTTGTAATGTTACAGGGTGAACATAAACGACATATTCTTTGCCTTTTGAAAATATATAGATGCGCGGTGCATCATTTTTAAATTCAGGCATTTCATAATGGCGTAATTGCGCATTTGGTTCGGTTTTTAAAGCCGCCGCGACCTGCGCACTTGGCGGGGCGATTGCCCCGCTAAGTTGTAAATTGTGATATGGCTTATCAATTGCACGTTCTATTTGTGGCTTGAACAAATAAACCATGCCAGTAAGTGATAAGATAATTATGAAAGGCAATAATATAATGCCTGCATAAAAATGCCAACGCCATAGCATTCTATAGAGGCGGCCTTGTTTTTCGACTTTGTCCATAATTCCCCCCTTAGAATGTGTATTTAATGTCGGTTACGAATGTACGCTGTGGCATCGGGTGTGAAACATAGCCATGGTCATTATTGATATTATCAACACCAAAACCCCATTTTATATGTTTATTAACATCCCAAACAATACGCGCATCAACATAGAAATATTCAGATTGGAAACCATAAGCATCGCCACGAACAAGACCAAACAGGTCTGAATTTGGACGCGAAGCATAGCGCCATCCAAGACTTCCCTTAAGGTTTGGTGCAAATTTATATCTAAAATTACCATTTGCGCGCCAAGCAGGAATGCGTGGTAACATCACACCTTCGGCTGAAGGATTGGCTGTATTGCGAATTGTGCGCGCCTCCATACGTGAAACTGAGAGTTCGGCATCAAGGCCAGAATTAAAGATATTTTTTGCATCAGCAATTACTTCAATACCGTATTGAGTGGTCAAATCAATATTTTTATAACTTGAAACAACGTTGCCATATTGGTTTAAACCTTGGAATGAAACGATTGCATCCTTAATATCTTGGTAAAATACACTTGAAGTAAGTCGAACTGGCCCAAATGAATGACGCATCAAGAAGCTTATATCAGTTGAAACTTCTGGGCGTAGATTTGGGTCAAATGATTGTGGGTCAATTTCTTTAGTTACATCATCAATTTTCGCTTGGAATAACTCACCAACTGTTGGGAAGCGGGTTGCAGAACCAAGCGATAATTGCGCAAGCCAACCATCGGCAATCTCACCTTGGATTGATGCTTTTGGATTGAATGAATGATTGGTTCTTTCAGGATAGAAATCGGTAATTTTGTTTGTACCCGATTGTTTTGAAATTGAACCATCAAAGGCTTTCCATGATTCATATCTTGCGCCAAGGGTAAGGGTAGCTTTATCCTTTAGATTGATTTCATCTTCAATATATACGCCAAGTGTTCTGGTTTTTCCGCCACTTGCCGCACTAAAAGATTGCCCAGCGGCAGTTCGCCAATTCGTTACATTATAAGTGTCTGAATAAGTTTCATATAAATTGCCGTTTACGCCAAATGCAATTTTATGATTACCAAATGTTTTTACAGCACCACTATCTAATGCCCACCATGACGGATTGTCAGTTTCTGTATAGGTTCCAGCGCCATCTGTCTTGCCTTTTAAGTAATCACCAGCTGAATGAGTTTCCCAAACTGGTATGGAATATTTGGATAAATTAGTGGAGGTTTTCCAACCATTAATAGTTCCGCTTAATTTAGCGCCAACAAGAAATTCATCGCGGTTAAAATTGGAAATTCCAAGACCAG
Source organism: Pseudomonadota bacterium (assembly GCA_020161405.1). Taxonomy (GTDB): domain Bacteria; phylum Pseudomonadota; class Alphaproteobacteria; order Caulobacterales; family Aquidulcibacteraceae; genus Pseudaquidulcibacter. The sequence goes on from JAIUOD010000003.1 coordinate 100,039, forward strand.
TGGCATTATATGTTTTGCCATTAAATGTAACTTTCCCTTGTCCAACAATATTGCCGCTTGCATCTTTTAAGAATGGATAAGGGTTTTCTTGGCGTTGTTCTGTACGCCAGCCCATAGCCAAAATGTCAAATGCCCAATCGCCACCTAATTCAACGCCAATGCGCCCACGTATTTGGTCTTGTAAAACATCACCATATGAAGCGCCACCAAAAACAGGATTGGCAAGGCGATTATCTACATAAGCTCCCGTTACAATTGTGCCACTTCCTGTAGTTGGGGTAAGGAGTGAATAAGACATTGGTTGCCCAATGCTATCAAAATGGCGGAATGAAAAACGTGCACTTAATGGGCCATTTTTTTGTTTCCAATTTGCGCCACCTTCAATATTATATCCTGTGAAAGTTTCATCAACACCATATTCTTTATAAGAATGCGAAGTATATTGCGCGGATATAAAGCCTGAATTTTCTTTTGGAACTTCGGTAGTTACCGAAACAATACCACCCATTGAATTGCCGCCATAGCGTGCAGAATATGGGCCATATACTATATCAAATTGTTTTACTTCATTTGGCCCCACAACATTCCATTTTGGCGATGTTGAAAATGTATTACCAAGAAAGTTTGAAACCAAGAAGCCATCAACCATTACAATTACGCGCGCCGATTGTGTTGTGTTTGCGCCGCGCAGAGCAACAACGGCATTATCATCACCCGCAAATCTTTTGCGAACGTAAAAGTTAGGTGCATATTTCATCAAATCTTCTACGTTAATTGCGTTTACGGCTTCGAAATCCGCTCTGTTTAATGAAACTGAAAGGCCGCGTGGAACAACGGTGATCGGACTGTTTCTTTGACCGACTACGAAAACAGTTTCGCTTTTTTTTGCATCTTCTTGTTTTTGTGTTTCTTGTGCAATTGCGCCGCTTGCGCAGAGGGCTAAAATTGAAACAAAGCTATTCACATATATTTTGCGCGCATTAAGACGCGTCTTTTTTGATTGATTGTACATTATATATCCTACAAAAGCATAAAATTGCGCATGAAAGCGCTTTCAAGGGTTTTATTTCCCAGTTAGTTTTGCTTATGCGTTTGTAGGTGGGCCGGTAGCTGGCGGCGGCGGCGCGGCAAGACCATTACCAATATAAATATTTATTTTGTCACTTATATCGGTTGTTTTTTCGAAAAAAGGCTTGTTAAATGTTAAATCGGCAGTTTGCACATCAATTGCGGCATTGAAGCCAACAAAGTTGCAATGTTCCATATTTTGATTTGAATTGTTTTTTCCGTGTTCGTTGTTTTCATGATTTTGAATTTTTGGATTTGACAAATCCAAAGTTGTAAATTCATTACCTTGGGATTTGCAAAGAACAATTCTTATATGATTGTCACCATTTGCTTTATCATCAATCATAAAGCCTTGCGGTATTAGAAAGCGCAGCACCAATGACACGAATAATAACATTCGTGCGCAATAAAAAATCGCGTTTTTTTTACTGCCTTTGACTTTCATGCTTCATTATTAAAGTGTGATTCAAAACTATGCAACATGCAAAATGACACACATAATTTTTTTGTTTATGATTCTTGAGGTTTTTTTTGCAAATCTTTTCAAGAAATATCACTTTTTCGTGCATTATAAATGCGATTGATTTGCAATTAGGGTGGGGTTTTTAATGGGTTTGGCGCTTCTTGATGTGTATTGCAAAAATGCATAGCGGCTATGAATGGTAAAAATTTGCGAAAAAATATGAAATCTGGTTCATATTTGCATACCAAGCGGTTATTATTATTGGAATATTTAGTGCAAAAATGAAAGAAAATGCCATATCTATTTAGTTTTAATGGGATTTTTGGAATATTTTACTTGTCAAGTAGCGCGAAAGCGTTTGCGCAATGTTTTTTTTAATTAAAAAAAAAATTTTTTTTTTGCTTGCATTTTTTTGCAATATGCAGTTAAAGGCGCCCATTGAATTGCCGCCGATGCCGTGCGGCAATTTTTTTCGACAATTTACTATTATATAGAATTTTTTAAGAGGATAAAATGGAAGGCGATTTCTGCACAAGTGAAGGCGCGCGTCGTTTAAAGACAAAGATTCAAGAATATTGGCGCGATCGCGGTTATGATGTAACCGTTGACCTTGTGGATGAAGGCTTTGTGCCTGCTATGCGTTCTGGCCGTACTGATGTTCGTTCGGACATGATAAATGGCTTACCACGCCGTCGTGCACCACAAGAATCATAATAAAGATTTATTATGTCGGTTTTATGAAGCTGACTAATAATTCAAACAGCTGATCATAATGATCAAAAAAAGCATCAGCCCCAAGGTCTGATGCTTTTTTAGTTGTATAGCCAAAAGAAGTTACGATTACAGGAATATTGGCTTCTTGTGCGGCAATTACGTCATTTTCACTGTCGCCGACTAAAATTGCATTGTTTCTATCACCATTAACACCATTGATTGCGGTCAAAAGATGAAGTGGATCTGGCTTTATTTTTGGTGTTGATTCAGGGCCATATACGCCTAAAAAATCATGCAAAATTCCAAGCTCTTCCAAAACCTTATTGGCAAGGTGGGTTGGCTTATTGGTGCATATTACCAATTTTGCGCCTTCTTCCTTGAGGAGTTTAAGGCATTGATGCGCGCCATCATAAACCTTACTGCGAAGTGAAATACCTTTTTCATAGGTCTGCAAAAATATAGGCAAAAGAACTTGTAATTCTTCATCGCTTAATGTGCGATCATGAAGGCCCGCAGCACTAACAACTGCTGCACGTGCACCGCGACCAACGATTTTGCGCATATCATCAAGATCGCAATGTGGAAGCTCCAAAAGATCCATAATTTCATTAGTTGCGCGCACTAAATCTGGTGCTGTATCAACTAAAGTACCGTCAAGGTCGAACGCGATTGTATAATTTTCGAATAAAAGTGCCATTGCATCTCGCTGTGTTGGCAAATCTGATAATTAGCTTGCGCCAAAAGTGCAAAGGCTTGTTACATTTTTATTGTAAATAACACATTGTATTTTTGACCCAAGAACCTTAACAAGAAGCCCATATATTTGTATAAATTCATTCAGGAGGGGATATGCCAAATTCCAAAAAGCGTGCAGCCATAATTTTAGCGGCTGGGCATGGCACAAGAATGAAATCAAGCCTTTCAAAAGTTCTACACAAAGTTGCAGGGCGCGCAATGATGGATTGGGTAATTGCCCTTGCCAAAGATTTAGAATGTGAAAAAATCATTGTGGTAACTGGCGCGCATAATCAGGATGCAACAAATAAAGCCATTGAACAATTGGGCGAGGGTTCAACTGCATTGCAAGATCCGCCAATGGGAACTGGTCATGCTGTTAATTGCGCCAAAGACGCAATGGCAGGGTTTGATGGCAATGTTATTGTTCTTTATGCTGATACACCATTAATCACCAAAGAAACCGCAATTAAGGCGTTTGAAGCGATTGAAAATGGCGCGGCAGTTTCAATTTTAGGCTTTGAATCTGTTGATCCAACACCTTATGGTCGCCTTATTGAAAATGAAAAAGGTGATTTACTAGAAATTGTTGAAGCCAAAGAAGCAACCCCCGAACAATTCAAAATCAATTTCTGCAATTCCGGTGTTATGGCGGCATCTGCAAAAGATTTATTCACGCATTTAGCTAATGTTACAAATAATAATTCAAAGGGCGAATATTATTTAACTGATGTTGTTGGTTTGGCGGTTGCGGCAGGGCAAAGATGTGTAGCGGTTCGTGGTTCAGAAGATGAGGTTTTGGGTGTTAATTCACGTATCGATTTGGCAGCTGCCGAAAGTTCATTCCAAACCAAAAAACGCAATGAATTAATGGCAAAAGGCGTAACTTTAACCGCGCCCGAAACCGTTTTCTTTAGTCATGATACACAAATTGAAAATGACGTTATTATCGAACCCCATGTGGTTTTTGGTGAGGGTGTTACAATCAAAACTGGCGCGCATATTAAATCATTCACGCATATCGAAGGTGGTCAGATTGAAAAGGGCGCAATAATTGGCCCATATTCGCGCATCCGCCCTGGATCAGTAATTGGTGAAGATGCACATATTGGCAATTTCGTTGAAACCAAAAATGCCAAACTGTCAAAAGGCGTTAAGGCCAATCATCTTACTTATTTGGGCGATGTTACTATTGGTGAAAAAACCAATATTGGCGCGGGCACGATTACTTGTAATTATGATGGCTATTTCAAATATAAAACCGAAATTGGGGCCGGGGTGTTAATCGGTTCCGATACAATGTTGGTTGCGCCTGTTAAAGTTGGTGATAAGGCAATGACAGGTTCAGGTTCAACAATCACCAAAGATATTCCAGAAGGAAGCCTTGCGGTGGGGCGCGCACAACAAAGAAATATTGATGGCTGGGCCAATAATTTCCACGCCGAATCCCAAGCGAAAAAGGCAAAAAAATGATTAGTGCAGACGAGCAAAAGGCGCAGGCCGCAAGTGAAGCCTTGAAATTCGTTCAAGAAGGCATGCTTCTTGGCCTTGGAACTGGTTCAACTGCGGCGCATTTTGTGCGCCAATTGGGCGCTAAAGTTGCACAAGGCTTTAAGATTGCTGGTGTGCCAACCTCTATTGCAACAGAGGAACTTGCCAAAGAAGTTGGGGTTCCGCTTTTGAATATTGATGAAATCACCACACTTGATTTGGTGATTGATGGCGCGGATGAAAGCGACAATAAATTAAACCTTATCAAAGGTGGCGGCGCGGCGCTTTTACGCGAAAAGGTAATTGCGCAAGCATCAAAGCACATGATTGTTATCGCCGATGAAAGCAAATTGGTTTCAAAACTTGGTAAATTTCCTTTGCCGATTGAAATTATTCAATTTGCAACCACAATAACAATTAACCAAATCAAATTGGTTTTGGAACAATGCGGCGTTAAAGGCCTTGTAATGGCAATTCGCCAAAAAGATGGCAAAAGCCTCATAACCGATAATGGAAATTATATTTTAGATTGCCAATGTCTTGAAATACCTGACCCCGAAACCCTATGTATAGAATTGAATAAAATTCCGGGTGTGGTTGAAAATGGCATTTTTCCAAATTTTAAGGGCGCAAAACGCACGCTTATTTTAGGTTCACCAAATGGCGCGCGTGTGATTGAAATTTAATTCCTTCCCCTTGAGGGAAGGTGGCACGCCAAAGGCGTGACGGATGGGTGGCGCGGCATTGGTGGCTTGTGGCGTCATTTGTAAAATCTGAAACAGCCACCCTTTAGTCGCCTCTGGCGACAGCTTCCCTCAAGTGAAGCAGTTAGCGGGTGTTATGGAATACGATTTTGACTTATTCGTAATTGGTGCAGGTTCTGGCGGGGTGCGGGCATCGCGCATGGCGGCAAGCTATGGCGCGAAGGTTGCGATTGCAGAGGAATATCGCATTGGTGGAACTTGCGTTATTCGTGGCTGCGTTCCAAAAAAACTATTGGTTTATGCAAGCCAATTTGCCCATGAAATTGAACATATCGCCCCTGCCTATGGTTGGTCTTTTGATGGTGGCAAATTTGATTGGGTCAAATTACGCAATAATGTTGCCGCCGAAGTTGATAGATTATCGGCGATTTACCAACGAAATATCAATAATTCAGGCGTCACAATATTTGAAACCCGCGCAGAAATTGCAGGTAAAAACCTTGTTAGGCTTTCTGATGGCCGTGAAATAAGCGCAAAATATATTTTAATTGCAACGGGTGGCGCGCCATTTGTTCCAAGTGATTTGGTGGGCGCGGATTTTGCGATAACTTCAAATGAAATCTTCCATTTGGATAAATTGCCAAAAAATATTCTAATAGCGGGCGGTGGTTTTATTGCGGTTGAATTTGCCTTTTTGCTTAAAGGTTTGGGGGTTGATGTAAGCCTTATTTATCGCGGTGACACTGTGTTGCGCGGTTTTGACGATGATATACGCCTTGATGTTCATAATGAACTTAAGCGCAAAGGAATTCGCGTTATAACCCATGCCACAATCCAAAAACTTGAGAAAAGTGATAATGGCGTGATTGCCACATGTTCAAATGGCGAAATTTGCGAATTTGGGCAGGTGATGTTGGCATTGGGGCGCGACCCTTATATTAATTGCCTTGGCCTTGAAAATGCAGGTGTTGAAACTAAAAATGGCGCGATTGTGGTCAATACATATTCGCAAACCAATGTTGAGAATATCTATGCGGTGGGTGATGTTACAAATCGTGTAAACCTTACACCAGTTGCAATTCGTGAGGGCGCGGCCTTTGCCAGCACTGTTTTCAATAATAATCCAATTGCAATGGACCACACAAATATCGCAAGCGCGGTCTTTAGCGACCCGCCTGTTGGAACGGTCGGCCTATCCGAACATGATGCACGCGAAAAATTTGGGCAAATTGATATATACAAAACCCGCTTTCGCCCAATGCGTTACGCCCTAAGCGGCGATGAAACCCGCGTTATGATGAAACTTGTTGTTCGCGCATCCGACCAAGTGGTACTCGGCGTTCACATCGTCGGTCCTGATGCCCCAGAGATTATCCAAGCTATCGCAATCGCGGTCAAACACGGCCTTACCAAACAAGAATTCGACGCAACCTGTGCAGTCCACCCAACAATGGCGGAAGAATTAGTGACCTTGAAGGAAAAATATGTGGCGAAGGATTTGAAATAGGCGACTATTATAATCAATCATTTGGCAGCCACCAACCTGCGCAAGCGCTTAAGAAAAATGGCAAAAATAGAAGCGGTAAAATCACAAATTTTTTGAATTTCATTTTATTCTCCATTAATTTAAATATATTGAAACTCGATTTCTAATTTCATGCAAGTTTAAATATTCCCACTTGCGGAAAAACTAATTTTCCCCCAATCTATTACAAAGATTATCAGGGAGAGAAAAAGTGATTCAAACGCGCGCGGCAATTGCATGGGAAGCAAAAAAGCCTTTAACAATTGAAACTGTAAACCTTGAAGAACCAAAAGAAGGCGAGGTTTTGGTGGAAATTATGGCGACGGGTATTTGCCATACTGATGCATACACGCTTGATGGTTTGGATTCAGAAGGGAAATTCCCCGCAATTCTTGGGCATGAAGGTGCGGGCATTGTTCGCGCGGTCGGCAAAGGCGTTACAAGCGTTAAAGAAGGTGATCACGTAATCCCACTTTACACGCCCGAATGTCGTGGTTGTAAAACTTGTTTGTCCCAACGTTCGAACCTTTGCACCGCAATTCGTTCAACCCAAGGGCAGGGGTTAATGCCCGATGGCACAAGTCGTTTTTCATGCCAAGGGCAAGAAGTTTTCCATTATATGGGCTGTTCAACCTTTTCTAATTTCACGGTTTTGCCAGAAATTGCGGTTGCCAAAGTTCGTGAAGATGCGCCATTTGACAAAATCTGCTATATTGGTTGCGGTGTGACCACTGGTATTGGCGCGGTTATTTATACCGCCAAAGTTTGGCCTGGGGCGAATGTTGTTGTGTTTGGTCTTGGCGGCATTGGTTTGAATGTTATTCAGGGCGCGCGCATGGTTGGCGCCGATAAAATTATTGGCGTTGATATTAACCCTGCCAAGCAAGAAATGGCAAAAAAATTCGGCATGACGCATTTCATCAACCCAAAAGAAATTGGCAATGACAAAGTTGTTCAAGCTATCCAAGACCTAACAGGCGGCGGCGCAGATTTTAGCTTTGACGCAACAGGAAACACCGATGTTATGCGCCAAGCGCTTGAATGCTGCCATCGCGGATGGGGCGAAAGCATTATAATTGGCGTTGCCGAAGCAGGCAAAGAAATCGCCACCCGCCCATTCCAACTAGTAACAGGCCGCGTCTGGAAAGGCTCCGCCTTCGGCGGCGCACGCGGGCGCACAGATGTGCCAAAAATTGTTGATTGGTATATGGAAGGCAAGATTAATATCGATGATTTAATAACGCACGTAATGCCATTGGACGATATCAATAAAGCCTTTGATTTGATGCATGAGGGGAAGAGTATAAGGAGCGTTGTGACGTTTTAGGTTGTAAATAGCCTATAATTAGCGACATCTTGTATTGAAATAATACAAAATATCACGGCGGAATAGGAGATAAATTGTTACTGTTTGTAAGTAGAGAGATCTGCCATTTTTCTAAGCGTTATAGCGAAATCAACTGCAACGCCTTGTTTTGAGAATTCTAATAATTCATTCAAACCTGAATTGCTATATAACATTAAGCTTTCATATAAACAGATGGGGATTTGCCTATTGTTTGAAAAACGCCTGTCTGGTGAGCCGTTTTTATTGACAAATCTCCAAGTGTAATCAACAATTTTTGCATCATGGGGTACTATTCCGTCCTCTATGAATCTTGAGTTGCCAACTTCAAAAAGTAGCTCATTATATGATATAGCCCCATATTTATTTCCTTCTTCTACCAGTATAACATCAGGAAAAAAATAAAGATTTTGTTTTCCAACACCAATCCTAGGTGGGTTTATATTTGATTTAATTATACTTGGTAGTGAAAAGGTAAGCAGAGTAACATTTTTCTTTACAAGTACTGCTGCACCAGCATTACGTTTCATTGCATCAAGACTAACAATGTCACCTTTTTCTGAAATATGCCATTTGCCACCACAACTAGATAAATCTTCAAATTTTGAGACAAGTGCTAGGTAGGCAGTATTAAAATTCTCATCGATTTCAAAAAATAGTACAGACGTACGTCGGTATGAATCTAACCATTTGCCAAAATAATACCCAGGAAAACATAAAATAAAACCCAAAATTATTGAGTTTTGAAAAAATGTAGATGCAATGAATACACCAATTATTGCGCTTAGTATTGAAATCATAAATGACATTTTTTGTTTCAAAGAATTTGTATTTAGTTCTTTTAAAAGATCATTGTGAGTTTCTGTTTTCATTGACATTACATCACTAGACTCAATTTCTCGCATATCAGCGTCTTCAAATATGCGGTAACTAACTTCCTCTAATGGTATTTTTTGACTGGTTTTCATGCCCGCTCTTCCAATTGAAGCGCGGTAATAAAGTCCTCCACGGCCCGCATGGATGTAATGTCCACGTGGACCAGTACCAATTCTTAATCCTTTTATCCCAACTGAAAGTCCAATTCCGCTTTTTGAGAAATTAAAACGAAAAGGTCCAGCAGAAACTGATTTTCTAAAATAAAATGGCATTTGCTTTATACCTAAAGTGATTTATTTGGCGCGAATCTAGAAAATATAATAAAATATTTATTATAAATAATTTTGCAATGTTTAAAATTATTCGGTGTCTATTTTTCGTAAGTAAATTTTATTTGTTGATATTTGGATTGTAATTCTCACATTATATTTATATATGACTACGAAATTATAATTCGCCCATTAAGCCCTGAAGATGGCGGTGGGTTTGTTGCGATTGTGCCTGATTTAAAAGGCTGTATTTCGGATGGCGAAACCCGTGCCGAGGCTGCGTCAAATATAGAAGATGCAATTGATGCATGGATTAAAGTACAAGTTTCAATGGGACGGGAAGTTCCGTTGGCGTCTAAATCTGCTCATGCCGCATAATAATTTGTAGGACGTTTGAGTTTCTGCCGTCAGATTTATCGGGAGACATATTAGGGGCTTTGGGAAACCAAAGATATTTACCCTTTTGAATATTTTAAAATATACCCAATCCCCATTGAAAATTATTATGGTATTTATAGCAAGAAATTTCGAAAATAAAATATCAACAAATATCAACTTTTTAACATAGTAAATTGCTAACAAATGCTAACATTTTTTGGTTGATTGCCTTGTTTTTATTTGACTTTTTTGGGGCAACTTTTTAAGTTTGATTCTTAATATCGGGGGCGGTGATTTATGGCAATTGAAATAGTTTCGCAAAATAAAACATTTGGTGGCACGCAATTTGTCTATGCCCATGAAAGCGTTGAAACCAAAACCAAAATGCGCTTTTCGGCCTTTATTCCTGATGGCGTGAAAAATGCCCCTGTTATTATTTATCTTTCTGGCCTTACAAGTACTGAAGAAAATGTAACGGTAAAAGCGGGGGCACAGCGTGTGTGTGCCGAACTTGGTTTGGTTTTTATTGCGCCCGATACTTCACCGCGTGGTGATGATGTTCCTGATGATGTCGAAAAAGCCTATGATTTTGGGCTTGGTGCGGGGTTTTATGTGGATGCAACCCAAGAGCCTTGGGTAAAAAATTATCGTATGGAATCTTATATTGGAAAAGAATTGATGGAAGTAATTGGCGCCAATTTACCTGTTGATATGACGCGCGTTGCCATTACGGGGCATTCAATGGGCGGGCATGGCGCGCTTACGATTGCGCTTAAAAACCCTGATTTGTTTAAATCGGTTTCGGCATTTGCGCCAATTGTTTCGCCAATCAATTGCCCTTGGGGGCAAAAGGCATTGTCGGGTTATTTGGGTTCTAATCAAATTCTTTGGCGTGAATATGATGCCTGTGCCTTGCTTGAAGATGGCGCCGAATTAATTCCATGTTTGATTGATCAAGGAAGTTCGGATAATTTCCTTGAAAGTCAGTTGAAAACCCAATTATTCGAAAATGCCTTGCTTATTAGCGGCCAAAAGGCCGAAATAAGAATGCAAGATGGCTATGATCATTCATATTATTTTATTGCAACTTTTATCGAAGATCATTTGCGTTTTCATGCCAAGTATTTGAAATAGATTAACCCTTATGTGCTACAAGCCCCAAAAAATAACGGGGTTAGATGACAAAGCGGGTCGTATTAAATCTTGCAAAGATAAATGATAAATTGCAATGGGGTGGAAGGCTAACCCGCTCTGAGGCGCATGAAATAAAGCTTCGCCTTATTTCGCCAAGTGCGAAAGATGATATTCACGCATTGGCGATTGCATTTTCAAATGGTGTACGGCCTTACCGCAGCAATCTTGTATTGCTAGAGCGTTTGTTAAATTCGGATATTGATGATTATGAATTATCGGGTGTGTTAATTGGGCTTTGTAATAATTGGCGCCGCGCGCATAAATATTGCGAGTTTTTGCTTAATATAACCCATCACAGACGCTTTATGCGTAATTATGATGCCGCCAAAACCGCATTTGTGATTTTGGAAAAGAATATCGGCAAACCAAATTTTGTTGATGCCTTTGAAACACTATTTTGGCGCTGGCAAGAATTATTAAAGCCACAAGAAAACCCGATTGATGGCGATTATATTCGCTGTTTAAACCGCGTTATGGAAGTTGCCCTATTGGGTGATAAGGTTTTGGAGCCATTATATAATCGCGTTGGCAAACATATTGAACCCCAATGGGAAGATGAATTGGCAAATATTTTGGTGCAAAGAAAACAAAAAAAGCAAAAAAATATATTCAAATTTGGAATGTTTGATAAAATTTTTGCCAATGCTTAATTTATAAATAATCTGGAACCGGAAGCCCTTTTTCAATTAAAAATTCTTTGTTGAAAATCTTGCTTGCATATCTGTGACCGTAATCACAAAGGATAGTAACAATCTTATGCCCAGGGCCTAATTCGCGTGCTAATTTCATTGCGCCAACAATATTTACACCAGTTGAGCCACCCATTACCAAACCTTCATTCTTAACCAAATCAAATATTATAGGGAGCCATTCTTCATCAGACACTTGAAACGCATAATCAGGTTTGAAATTTTCAATATTTTTGGTAACGCGACCTTGACCAATTCCTTCGGTGATTGATGTTCCTTCGGATTTTAATTCGCCATTTTTATAATATTCATAAAGCGCAGCACCCATTGGGTCGGCAAGGCCAATTGCTATATTTGGATTTTTTGATTTCAAATATTGTGAAATTCCTCCCAACGTCCCGCCTGAACCAATTGCGCAAATAAAGCCATCAATTTTGCCTTCTGTTTGTTCCCAAATCTCAGGGCCAGTAGATTCAATATGTGCGCGCGCATTGGCAATATTATCAAATTGATTTGCCCAAAATGCACCTGTTTCTTCGGCAAGGCGCCCAGAATAACGAACATAATTATTGGGGTTTGAATAAGGGGCGGCATCAACCTCAATAAGTTCAGCGCCCATTAAACGAATTGCCTGTTTCTTTTCTTCGGATTGGGTGCGCGGGATTACAATTTTGCATTTATAGCCAAGCGCATTGGCAACCATTGCAAGACCAATTCCAGTATTGCCCGCTGTTCCTTCAACAATTGTGCCGCCGGGTTTTAATACACCAGATTTTTCGCCATCACGAATAATCCATAAAGCAGCGCGGTCTTTTACCGATTGCCCAGGGTTCAAAAATTCGCATTTGCCATAAATCTCGCAACCAGTTGCATCGCTTGCTGCATTAAGGCGGATAAGGGGCGTGTTGCCAATAAGTTCGATAATGTTTTTAGAAAATTTCATTCACAAAAAATACGCGAAAAAATTCTAATTGGAAACAAGAAATATGAAAGAAAATTCTTTATTGTTGTTATTTCTTAGTTGTATATTTCTTTAATGGCTTAAAGCTCATGCGGTGAATAGGGCAGGGGCCATGTTTTATAATTGCTTGATGATGCGCTGTAACGCCATATCCTTTATGCTTTGCAAAACCATATTGGGGAAATTCTTTGTCTATTTCTTCCATAAATCTATCACGCGAAACTTTGGCAAGGATTGATGCGGCAGCAATTGAAAATGATTTACTATCGCCCTTTATTATTGTTTGGGTTTCAATTCCAATTTTTGGGTCACGATTGCCGTCTATAAGAAGGAATTGAGGCTTGGTTTTAAGTCCCAAGGCTGCTTGCGACATTGCTTTAAATGTTGCCTGTAATATATTGATACTATCAATTATTTCACTATCAATAAATGATATATTATAGTCAATGGCAACGTTTTTTATTTCTTCAAATAATTGGTTTCTTTTGGCTTCGCTTAGTTTTTTGGAATCATTTAAACCATTTGGAATTTTATCTGGGTTTAAAATTACGGCAGCTGCCACAACTGGCCCTGCCCATGGGCCGCGACCTGCTTCATCTATGCCGCAAATATATTTTAGGTCTTTTGATTTTATTAATTGTGTTTCTAATTCAAAATCAGCCATTTTATTCCCAAAACTATTGAACAAACTTTGCAATGGGTATAGTATTTTGACTTACTAATCAAAGAGGCAAAACATGAATAATAAACTAGAGCCAAGTGAATTTGACGCCTATCAAAAAGCCCAAAGTGATGAGCCGTTTTTTACGCTTTTGGCACGTGATCCAATGTCACCTTCTTTGATTGAGGCATGGGCTTACTTACGTTCTGGACAGATTGGTGCAGCGGAAATTGCATTTAAACAGGCAATTGATGCGGCAACACATATTGAACCACAAATGCCAGGTGAGGCGCAAATTCGCTCTGCCTTTGAAGTTGCACAAAATTCACGTGATTGGCTGCGTGCGAAGTTAAATATATAATTTCGGCGCGAAATTTGCGTAATCTGTTGCAGGTTTCCATTTTGGAACAATGTAGCCAATCTATTGGTGAGGATGCGCAATATGAATATTAATCGCCCAATTATAAGGCATTTAGGCGCGCTTGGTTTTTTATCCATGCTTGGCCTTACCGTTGCAATGATTCCTATTGCTCTATATGCAATTGTAAGCGGAAGAGTGCCGCAAAATGATTTGGTATATTTGATTGCGGCTATTTTTGCGGGCGCAATTATTGGCTGGGTCACAAAAAGATAAATTTTTAAGAAGATTAAACCATTAAATCTGTTAAATATTAATGCAAAAGTAATAATTGGTTAACCCTATTTCGTCACCATGTTAAGCTAAAGGAATCAGTATATTTGGCTTACATAGTTTGAGAAAACTTATTAAGCCTTGGGGGCTTTTATGGGTGTAACAACACTTAGGGTTAATCTTACCGACGAAGACATTAGATCACTTATCAGGGGTGAATCTGATGAAGACAAAGCTATGGCTTGTTTTAGGCTTTGCAGACGTATTGAAACCGCAGATTTAGACGATAAAGAACGTCGTTTTGCAGAAGAAATATTAAGGCTTGTTGTTAGTGGGGCTGCGGAACGTGTAAGACGTGCGCTTGCGGTTACTTTAAAATCATCACCAAATTTGCCATCTGATGTGGCGTCTAAACTTGCGCGCGATATTGACGCGATTGCAATGCCAATTTTGGAAAATTCACCAAGCCTTACTGATGAAGATTTAATTGAGATTATTGAAGCTGCGGAACCTGCACGTCAATTGGCTGTTGCGCGCCGATCTAATCTTTCTGTTGGTGTCACTGATGCGATGTGTGAACATTCAATTTCAGAAGTGATTACTACAGCGCTTAGAAATATAACCAACCAATTTTCCGAAGATGGTCTTACAACTGCCATTGAGCGCTATCCAAGTGCGCAAGACATGGCAATTGCAATGGTGGAGCGCCCAATTCTACCTATCAATGTTGCTGAGAAAATTGCATCCAAATTCTCTGGTATTGTCTTTGATAAATTGGTTGAGCTTCATCAATTGCCGCCACAAATGGCAATTGATATTGCAACTGCAACCCGCGAACGTGCGTCAATTGATTTGGTAGCTCAAGCAGGTCTTCAAAGTGATTTGCGTCGTTTCGTGCAACAACTTAACCTTAATGGCAAGCTTACGCCATCATTTGTATTACGTGCGCTTTGCCAAGGTGAGGTGAGGCTTGTCGAATTTGCTATGGCTGAACTTGCCGGAATTCCGCATGAAAAAGCATGGCTTTTGGTGCATGATGGTGGGCATTTGGGGCTTAAGGCAATATTTGAACGTGCACAATTGCCATCTAATTTATATCCGGCATTCAGATCCGCAATTGATGTTCTTCATGAAACTGAATTTGATGGCAGTTTTGAGGATAGAAACCGCTTCAAAAAACGTATGATTGAGCGTGTATTAACTCGCTTCCAATCAATACCTGATTCTGATTTAAATTATCTGCTTGAAAAATTGGATTATAAGAATTCAAGCGATGATGAAGGTCAAAAAGTTGCATAAAAAAGACCCCCAAATTTTTGGGGGTCTTTTTATTTAGAATTTAATTCAATCAATCAACAGGGCCGTATTTTGCAACTTGATTTACCAATTCAGTAAGAAGCGCCGCACCAATTGGGTGTGTGCTATCTTTGATTTTTTGGTGAACCGCAGCAACAATTGCATTCACATGCGCTGTAAGCAATGCTTTTGGCGCTTTCGCGCGACCATTTGGGCTATCGATTAGGCGGCACAATGACCCTGCAAATTGTGATACAATTGGGAAGCCATAAGTTGTTCCAAGACCTTTTAAATCGTGTGCGCGGCGATAGAATTCTTCAACTTCCTTGTCGCCAGCACCAGGTTGAAGCATAAGTTTATGTGCTTCTTCAAGTTTGCGTAATTCATCATCAAGCCATGCACCAAATTGGCTTGACATACCTTCAAGGGCAGCCTCAGCACGTTTAATTGCCTCTGCGTCAAAGCTTTTGAAGCGGTTGCCTAATTTATTTTTTAAAGTATTTGGCGGCGAAAATACCTCAGCTTTTGCGCTGTCTGCACTCATTAGTTTGCTCCCTCGGCAGGTTTAATAATGAACAATATTACAAACAAGCTAAATTTTCGTTACTATTACGGAAAATTTAATTAAAATGCGAACTGTTCGGCTAAAACCCTATCATCAAGAGATCTATCTTTATCAAATAAAATGACCATGGACTTTGATAATTCCAAACATATTGTAACTTTAACAATATTTCGAATTTCTTGATTGTCCGCACTTGCTGCTACGGGGCGTAATTTGGGATCGATAATTTCAATCTCAACATTGCAAGTTTCGCGCAATAATGCGCCGCGCCAGCGCCTTGGTCTGAACACACTTATTGGCGTTAATGCTAATAAACCACAACCGATTGGCAAAATCGGGCCATGCGCAGAAAGATTATATGCGGTTGATCCAGCTGAAGTTGCAATGATTAATCCATCGCATATCATGCGGGTCATTTGCTCTTTGCCATCGACCTTAATTGAAATTTTTGCTGCTTGATGGGTTTGGCGCAAAAGTGAAACTTCATTGATGGCATATTCTTCAAAACACTTGCCCTCAGTGGTTTCGACACGCATTTTAAGCGGATGTATAATTGTTGGCTTTGCTTCTGAAATTCGTTCAATAAGATTGTCTTCGGAATAATCATTCATCAAAAAGCCAATGGTTCCTTGATTTAATCCAAATACAGGAAGCCCATCATTCATATGGCGCCTTAAAACTTCAAGCATCAAGCCATCGCCACCCAAAGCTACAACTATATTTGCATTAGCTTCAGGGAAAGCGCCATATTTATGGCGAAGTTTAACCAATGCATCTTGCGCTTCGTCGCGCGGACTTGCCACAAAGGCTATTTTTTCATAATGTGACAAATCTTGCATAAGAACCAAGTGCTACAAATTTGAAATCTTTTCAAGCGTTTTTGCAAATATTATAAATTTACTATTGGGTTATTTTTCTTTGCTTTGTGCTTTGAATTGTTTGTATAATTGTTCCAAGGCAGAATGATTATCATATTTTGACCATAAGGATTCAATTGCCAACCTAAATTCAGGTCGATATACATGGCCATGCCCAAGGGCTTTTATCATTGGCGATACTTGGTCTAATTCAAAATCAATTGCGCGCGCTAAAAGAACGAAAGTTTCAACTTTTTCTTTACCTAATGATATTTCAAGTTGTTCTTTGTTAATTTCAAAACGTTTGCAAATCACATCAAGGAAATCTTCTTTATTTCCGCTTTCAAGCTGATTGAAAGCCTCAAGCGCATTATAAGTATCGGCTGGACGCTTAGTGATTGTGAATTCATGTTCTATTTTTTCAATACTTGCACGTAAAGGATAAACTTTTTTCTCTTGAATATGGTCTTGGGCGATTTTAGAACCCAGCGCACTGGCTATTTCACGTAATTTATTTGAAACATCACGGCGCACCATGAAATTATCAATTATTGTTGTGTCAGACTTCGCAATTTCGATTGCGCGGCGCATGGTTTCTTCGTTGATTGATGCGGTGTGGTTCTTGCTTAAAACTTCTACAACACGAATTTCATTTACATCTACTAATGCGCTAGAAACAATTTCACCAATGTTGCTTCGTTCTGCAACACGTAAATGATGGTCAATAGTACCGTTTTTAACGATTTTTGCTAAATCGGCATCTTCAAACTTTTGCGAAAAACTTATTACAGGTGCCGCAATATCTGCATCATCATGAGCGATTGATTGAACTAATGATTTTGGTGCCCAGTCTGCTAAAGAAACAGCGTTTGCAATTTTCTTTTTTAAAGTTGGTTCGATGTAATTATATAAATGTGAAAAAATCTCGCCAAAATATTGTAATTCTGCATCGTTAAAATCCCTTGTATGGGACAATAATTCATTTGCTGTTACGTCGGCTAGAGCGCGTCTACCCGAATCTGTTTTATCTTTCGCAAGTGCAATTAAATCAATTTTGGCATTTAACATATTTGTTACCCTATGTTATTTAGGTAAATTCCGCGTAAACATAGTCTATATGGAATATTTTATAAATATTATTGTAACTTATCTTTCGCTTGGGGGGATTAATCTAATTGATTGCTAATAATATCAAATATATTTCAATAATATTTTTCTTGGTTTTTTCTTGTGATATATCCAATGCAGGTGCATGGCTTCCGTCTAAACATGAAAATCAAATTATCATAAGTGCAATACAAAATAATGATAATAATCAAAATATTGAAATTTATTTTGAACATGGAATAAATAATCACTTTGCTTTTGTTTATGAACAAGGAATTGCAATTGAAAATGGCGCTAATGAAATTGGCGAAGCGCTTATAGCAACTAGATATAAATTATATGAAAAAGATAATTGGGTTGGGGCAGCACAATTTGGAATTGTTGCCAATGAGTTTTCAACACTAAAAGACACAAAAATAAATTATGAAATAAGAGCCTTGGTAGGAAAAGGTTTTTCCAATGGATGGGCAAATGTTGAAATAGGGTCACGCCAATGTTTAGGTTCAAACTCATTAAGGTGGGAAAGTACAATAGGCTTTAATGCATTCAAAAGCGACAAATTTATTTTAAAAGCCTTTGGTGAAAATGATGGATGCGCAAAAGGTATAAGCCGCGCGCAAATTTCATATGTTAAATCAATAGATTTAAAACCTATAGATAAAGAAATTGCAATTGAATTTGGTTATCGTGAAGGTATAGGTAATGACAAATTATATGCGCCAGGGCGCATTATTATTGGTCTTTGGGCAAGGTTTTAAGGGGGCAAATTATATTGCTTCTATTTTGAATTCCTTTTGCCCTGTCTCTCTTTGTGTTTCAAAAGTGTTTCCTTCAAATATATTCCAGTATGCGAGCCTTCGATTTGTGCCACATCTTCGGGCGTGCCTTGACCAACAATTTGACCTCCGCCATCGCCGCCTTCAGGGCCTAAATCTATCACCCAATCGGCGGTTTTAATAACATCAAGATTATGTTCGATGATTACAATTGTATTTCCACCTTCGGCAAGTTCTTGGAGTACTTCCATTAATTTGCGCGTATCTTCAAAATGAAGACCAGTTGTTGGTTCATCAAGAATGTAGAATGTGCGCCCAGTTGAGCGTTTTGAAAGCTCTTTGGATAATTTAACCCTTTGGGCTTCGCCGCCCGATAAAGTTGTTGCGGGTTGGCCGATTTTTACATAACCAAGGCCAACACGGCTTAGGGTTTGTAATTTATCGCGTATACTTGGAACGGCGGTAAAAAATTCAGCGCCTTCATCAACGGTCATTTCAAGTACATCGGAAATTGATTTATTGCGATATTTTACTTCTAAAGTTTCGCGATTATATCTTTGCCCGTGACACGTATCGCAGGTAACATAAACATCGGGCAGAAAGTGCATTTCAATTTTTTGAACGCCATCGCCCTGACATGCCTCACAGCGCCCACCCTTAACATTGAACGAAAAACGCCCAGGGCCAAAGCCGCGCGCTTTTGATTCAGGTAATCCAGCAAACCAATCACGTATTGGCCCGAAAGCGCCAGTATAGGTCGCGGGGTTAGAGCGCGGGGTGCGCCCAATTGGACTTTGGTCAATATCAATGACTTTGTCTAAATGATGCAGCCCTTCAATTTCCTTATATGGTGCAGGGTGTTCAGCAGCACCATTTAATTTACGCGCCAAAACCTTGTATAAAGTCTCAATAATAAGGGTTGATTTACCGCCACCAGAAACACCAGTGATACAGGTCATCACACCAAGCGGCAAATCAAGCGTAACATTTTTAAGGTTATTACCTGTGGCGCCAGTTAGGGTAAGCATTTTCTTTTTATTGATTTTGCGGCGTTTATCAGGGATTGGAATTTCGCGCTCGCCACGTAAATATTGCCCTGTTATACTTTCTTTTGAATTTTCAATATCAATTGGCGCGCCTTGTGCAATCACTTGCCCACCATGAACACCCGCCATTGGCCCCATGTCAATTACATGATCGGCGGTTAGGATTGCTTCTTCATCATGTTCAACCACCAAAATTGAATTACCCAAATCCCTAAGGCCGCGCAAAGAATGTAAAAGCCGCGTATTATCCCTTTGATGAAGACCAATTGACGGCTCATCCAAAACATAAAGCACACCAGTAAGGCCAGAGCCAATCTGACTTGCAAGGCGTATCCTTTGGCTTTCGCCACCCGATAATGTGGCGCTAGAGCGTTGTAAGGTAAGGTAATTAAGGCCAACATTGACCAAGAAATTCAAGCGTTCACGGATTTCTTTTAATACTCGCGCGCCAATTTCTTTATGCCTATCGCTTAAAACATCATCTAATTCGCCAAACCATTTATGGGCATTTGAAATTGAAAAAGTTGATGCATCGGCAATATCAAGACCCGCGACTTTAACTGCCAATGCCTCTGGCTTAAGGCGTTTACCGCCGCATGATGGGCAGGTTTGGGCGGATTGATATTTTTCCATATCTTCACGCACCCAAGAGCTATCAGTTTCGCGCCAGCGCCTTTCAAGATTTGGCAAAACACCTTCAAATGTCTTTTTCGTTTCATAACGTCGCGAACCATCTTCATAGACAAATTGAATTTCTTCTTTGCCAGAGCCGTAAATAATTGTCTTTTGGGTTTCAGCTTTTAATTTTGACCATGCTGTCGTGGAATTTTCGCCAAAATGATGGCAAATCGCCATTAATGTTTGAAAATAAAGCGGTGAATTACCCTTTGACCAAGGCGCAACAGCGCCATCTTGAATTGATTTTTCCTTATCAGGAACCAATAATTCAGGGTCAAATTTCAATTGCAAACCCAAACCATCACAGGTTGGGCATGCACCCGCTGGATTATTGAATGAAAATAATCGTGGTTCAATTTCTGAAATCGTAAAGCCCGAAACAGGGCATGCGAATTTTTGCGAAAATAATATTGGTTCTTTTTTATTATCCTTATCGGCATATTCAATAATTGCCAATCCATCGGATAATTTACATGCGGTTTCAAAACTTTGCGAAAGGCGGGTTTCCAAACCTTCCTTAATAACAATCCTATCAACCACAATCTCGATTGAATGTTTGAACTTTTTATCAAGCTCTGGTGCATCTTCGAGGGCGTAAAATTCGCCATCAATGCGGGCGCGATTAAAGCCCTGTTTTATCCATGATTTGATCTCGGTTTTAAATTCACCCTTGCGGTCGCGAACAACAGGGGCAAGAAGATATAATTTTGCACCTTCTTCAAGTGCCATTGTTCTATCAACCATTTGCGAAATGCTTTGTGATTGAATTGGCTCACCGGTTGCGGGGGAATAGGGAATACCGATACGCGCCCATAAAAGACGCATATAATCGTGAATTTCGGTAACCGTTCCAACCGTAGAGCGCGGATTTTTTGATGTTGTCTTTTGCTCAATTGAAATCGCGGGCGACAATCCTTCAATTGCATCGACATCGGGCTTTTGCATCATTTCCAAGAATTGACGCGCATAGGCCGAAAGGCTTTCAACATAACGTCTTTGCCCTTCTGCATAGATTGTATCAAAGGCAAGCGATGATTTACCGGAGCCAGACATGCCAGTAAGCACAACCAATTGACCGCGCGGTATTTCAACATTGATATTCTTTAAATTATGTTCACGCGCCCCGCGCACTCTTATAAAAGGTAATTCTGACATTTTGCCCCGATTTGCGACTCGAATTTATATCTAAAAATAGAACGTAATAAGAACAATTCAAGTCATTTGCTGATATATAATTTTAAAATGCAAAACTATTATGGCTTTCAAGATTATATAGGCATTTTTTAGGGATTTAAAAATATAATCTGAAAACAAGATAAATAAGTGACTCTTATGCGAATTATTGCCTTTTCTATTATTATGATTTTATGCATTTGCGCCCAAAATGCAATCGCACAAGATTTTAAAGGCACGATGTTGAAAATCCATAATAATGAACGCGCCATACTTAATATCGCACCATTAGAATGGGATGAGGATTTATCTAAAGAAGCGGGGGCATGGGCAGCCCATATGGCGCAAACGGGTGAATTTAAACATGCAAATGAGCACCAAAATAATGGTCATGGCGAAAATCTTTGGATGGGAAGTAAGGATTATTATTCCTTTGAATATATGGCGCAAATGTGGGCAGATGAAAGAAAATATTTCAAATATGGCAAATTTCCAAACCTTATCAAAGAAGGCCATTTGTCAAAAGTTGGGCATTACACGCAAATGATTTGGAAAAATACCAAGAAATTTGGTTGTGCCTATGCAACAAATGCAAACTTTACCTATCTTGTATGTCGTTATGATCCTGCGGGAAATTATATTGATCAAGTTCCATATTGACAAATATTATAAAGCGAACATATAGTGAACAAATAAAAATACAAAACTAAAAGTCATACGCACTTGCAAATTTGCGCTTGCGTGATGTAATGGATTATTAATTTTGAATATTTGTGAACGGATATGGTATGGCAAACATTAAACGCAAAGCAATATTGGCGGGAGTTATGATATTGGGTCTTGCACTTACTGGCTGTACTTATTCAGATGGTTCGCGCGCAGGTGTGGTTTCAAAATTTTCGCACAAAGGCTTTATTTGCAAGTCTTGGGAAGGTGAATTGGTTATGGGCGGTATGCGCAATCAGCTTGACCAATCTAATATTAATTCGTCCGTTCCAAATGTTTTCCAATTTAGTGTTACTGATTCAAAAATCGTACCACTTGTTCAGGCAAAACTTGATTCTGGTGAGCGTGCTGTCCTGCATTATAATCAAGAGATTTTACCGCCATTTTGCAACCGCAGGACGGCTTATGTTATTAAAGATGTTAAATAGGGAATTTGGATATGGCGGGTTCGGTTAATAAAGTTATTTTGATTGGAAATTTGGGGCGCGATCCCGAGATTAAATCTTTCCCATCTGGTGATAAAATTGCCAATTTCTCGGTTGCAACTTCTGAAAGCTGGCGTGATCGCCAATCTGGCGAGCGTAAGGAACGCACCGAGTGGCACAATATTGTTGTGCGCGGTGAAGGCTTGGTTAAAGTTGTTGAAAATTACGTAAAAAAAGGCAGCAAACTTTATCTTGAAGGTCAATTACAAACCCGCAAATGGCAAGATAAAGACGGCAATGATAGATATACAACCGAAGTTGTTGTTGGTGGCTTTAACGGCCAATTGACACTTCTTGATGGACGTAATGGCGGCGGCGCATCTGGTGGTGGTTCTGATTATGAATCAGCAGGCTTTGGCGGAAGCCCACGTGAGGTTTCTGGCACGAAACAGAATTTCTCTAATAATGATTTGGATGATGAAATCCCGTTTTAGTGCAAGATTAATTGTAATATAGTTTTATCTATGGGCAGTTTCAAAAATCATAATGGTGGTTGCCATTGCGGCGCGGTTCGTTTTGAAGTGCAAATTACAGGGCATGAAGAAATTCGTGAATGCACTTGTTCAATTTGCACCAAAACCGCGCTTATTCATTTAATTGTTCCAAAAAGTCGCTTTAAAATCCTACAAGGCGAAGATGCGCTTACGCATTATAAATTTAACAAGGGAATCGCCGACCATATGTTCTGCAAACATTGTGGTGTTAAGGCGTTTTATATCCCACGTTCAAACCCTGATGGCTATTCGGTTAATGCACGCTGTCTTGATGAATGGGGGGATTTGCCCTTTAAAATCGTTGAACCTTTTGATGGCAAAAATTGGGAACAGGCCAAATCAATTGCCCATCTAAGCAAAGAATAGACTATTTAAAATCAACACCTTTAAAACATTGAGCATAAAAATTATCATTTTCATCAAGGCTTAGGTCATTTTTATCGATTTTTTTGGTGTTGTTTTCTCTTTTATAGGTTTGATAGTCTTTTAGATTGCCATTTTTATCAATTTGCAAAATTGTGTTTTCATATTTTTGATTGGGGAATTTTGGTGTGCTTTCATTTATATTTTCACCAAATTTTCCAATGATTTTATTCCCCTTTTGATTGGCAACAATATAGCCCATTTGCACCTGACCAAATGAACAGCCTTCGGCCCATACACCGCAAACGCGGCTGCCAATCTGTTTTAAAGTAAAGCTCCTGCCGCAAACCGGCATATTGGGCCATTTTAAAGCGGGGGTTTGCTTTCTTTCATCTTCAAACTCAATGCGTGCTTCTTTAATTTGTTGCGCGGTGCATGGTTGGCTGCCCCATTCGGCTTCGCACATATAAGTATCATGCGACCAAAAACCTGAATAATTTGGTCTATCCAGCGCGCAAATCATTACAAATGATAATAATATAAAACCTTTTGAAATTTGAGCTTTTAGTTTTTGCATGATTTATTTTTTCGAATAGTCCCGTGCCAAAGTTTCGCCACTATTATCTGCAAATTAAGTGCATATTATGGCATAGAGGTTAGAAGATGAAAATTATAAATAAAATAATCCTGAGTTTTTCGTGCGTTTTTCTTTTATCTTCACCTGTTATGGCTTCAAGAATAATAATTGAAGGCAAAGCAGAAGGCACGCAAATCGACGTATCCTCTAGCTTAAATGCATTTGAAGCATTGGGTAGCGAAAATATTGCGATACGCGATAATGCCATTGCAACAATAATTAGAAATCCCGAACTTTATAATCCAACAGTTTTTTACAAATTAGCAGAAATATTATTTCTGCAAGGCAAAAAAGATGATGCCATGTTTTGGTTTTATTCAGGACAATTGCGCGCAAGATATGATGCAAATCGATGTGCAGATGAAACGGCACGTTCGGCAGTTTCGGTTTTAAACGAAAATTACGGCCAACAAATTAATAAATATGCTTTCGAAGATTTAGATAAATTTGAAAAGATAATGACTAAAGTTATCGAATTCGATAAAAATACCAAGCATTTGTACGATCAAAGATGGATAAACCTTCATGGAATGGGCGCAATGATGGATGAATTGGGGGATAAGAAGGCGCAAAGTCGTATTCGAAGCCTGCCAATTGATGAATGGGCCAAAATCTCCGAAAAAACCCGCAATGAATATTTTGAAGGCTTTAAAGATGCCATGAAGCAAATTCGTGGAGATAAAAAGTAAAAACCGTTTATACCCATATATTTCAGTAAGATATTTTGCGCATTTTTATAAATACTGCTAGGCTGATTTTTCGATTCTGTGGCGCTTAAAAGCGGTCGTAAATCAACAAATATGATGGGTAAAACAATTGTCAGAAGATAATAGTGATAACGAACAAACAATTGAAAATGAAAATTTGCCACCAAATGATGGCGGGGGGCGTCCACCAATAGAAGAAGATGGTATCGAGCCGGTTTCTATCGAAGATGAATTAAAATCATCCTATCTTGATTACGCCATGAGTGTGATTGTTTCGCGCGCGCTTCCTGATGCGCGTGACGGCTTGAAACCTGTGCATCGTCGTATTTTGTATGCGATGTATGATGTTGGCTTCACGCCTGATAAAAAATACGTCAAATCTGCGCAATCTGTTGGCGAAGTAATGGGTAAATATCACCCACATGGTGATAGTGCGATTTATGACGCTTTGGTTCGTATGGCGCAACCATTTTCAATGTCTTTGCCACTTATTGACGGGCAGGGGAATTTTGGTTCGGTTGATGGCGATCCGCCTGCGGCAATGCGTTATACGGAATCAAAACTTGCCAAAACGGCAATTCCTTTACTTGACGAATTGCACGAAAATACCGTTGATTTTGTTGACAATTATGATGGTTCATATTCCGAACCATCGGTATTACCTGCAAAATATCCAAACCTTTTAGTGAATGGTGCAGGTGGTATTGCGGTTGGTATGGCAACCAATATCCCGCCACATAATTTGGGCGAAGTTTGTAATGCCGCACTTTTATTACTTGAACAACCAGAGGCAACAGACCAGGAAATTCTTGAAATAATCCCTGGCCCTGATTTTCCAACTGGTGCACAAATTGTTGGGCGTGCTGGCGCGCGTAAAGGCTTGCTTGAAGGTCGTGGTTCGGTTGTTATGCGTGCAAAAACCGATGTTGAAAAAATCCGCGGCGACCGCGAGGCGATAATTGTTCACGAAATCCCATACCAAGTTAATAAAGCATCGATGATTGAAAAAATCGCCGAATTGGTGCGCGATAAAAGGGTTGAAGGCATTTCTGCGATACGCGATGAATCTGATCGCCGTGGTATGCGTGTTGTTATCGAAATTAAGCGCGATGCAACTGCTGATGTGGTTTTAAATCAATTATATCGCTTAACACCGCTTCAAACTTCTTTTGGCGTGAATATGTTGGCATTGGTTGATAGATTGCCAATCCAAATGAATGTTCGCAGCATGTTGCAAGTATTCTTGCGCTTCCGCGAAACTGTAATCACAAATCGCACACGCTATAGATTGTCTAAAGCGCGCGATAGGGGGCATGATTTGGTTGGTTTGGCGATTGCTGTTGCCAATATTGATGAAGTTGTAAAACTTATTCGCGAGGCGCCCGATCCTGCGGCTGCGCGCCATGCTTTAACTAATCGTGATTGGCCTGCCAAAGATTTGGCTCCATTGATTGCGCTTATTGCAGACCCACGTTCTCATCTTAGCGAAAGCAATACGGTTCGCTTGTCAGAGGATCAGGCACGTGCGATTTTGGATTTGCGCTTGCAACGTCTAACAGGTTTGGGTCGTGATGAATTATCAAATGAAGTAAATACTTTGGCGGAAAAAATCGCCGATTTATTGGATATTTTACGTTCACGTGCACGCATTATTGCAATTATCAAAGAGGATTTAATCCAAATTCGCGATAGTTTTGCCGTTCCACGCCGCAGCCAATTTATAGAGGCTGACCTTGAATTAGGTGATGAAGATTTCATCGAACGCGAAGAAATGGTGGTTACGCTTTCGCATCAAGGCTATATTAAACGTACCGCCTTAAGCGAATATCGCACCCAAAATCGCGGCGGTCGTGGTCGCGCGGGTATGAGTACGAAGGATGAAGATTGGGTAGTTGGCCTATTTGCGGCATCAACCCATACGCCAATATTATTCTTCACTGATAAGGGCTTGGTATATCGTGAAAAAGTTTGGCGCTTGCCACAAGGTGACCCGCGCACTAAAGGCCGCTCAGTTGCCAATATTTTGGCACTTGATAAGGATGAACGTATTTCAAGCGTTCTTGCACTCCCTGAGGATGAAAGCACATGGGGCGAATTGGAATTGATGTTCGCCACCAAAAAAGGGACAGTGCGCCGCAATTCATTGACAGATTTCCAACGTATTTCACGCGGCGGAAAAATTGCGATGAAATTACAAGAGGATGAAGACCAAATCATAAATGTTGCGATTTGTTCGCCTTCTGATGATGTTCTTTTGACAACTAAAATGGGGCAATGTATCCGCTTTAGTGCAACAGATGTTCGCGTCTTTAAAGGGCGTGATTCAACTGGGGTTCGTGGTATAAATCTTGCCAATGGCGATGAAGTTATTTCAATGTCTATCCTTAAAGGTGTTGAAGCTGATTCAAGTGAACGTAATGCCTATATCAAACGCTCACGTGCGGAACGTGGTGAAGAAGCATCAGATGAAGTTGAAACAATCGAAACTGACGAAACTGCAAATGTAATTGGTGCATTATCTGATGAAAGATATGCCCAATTAAAAGCCAGTGAGCAATTCATTCTTGCGGTTACGGATGATGGTTTTGGTAAACGCTCTTCTTCATTTGAATATCGCCTAACTGGTCGTGGCGGAAAAGGTATTGTGGCGCATAAATTAGTTCGTAAAGGTACTTCTTTGGTTGCTGCATTTGCGGTTGAGGATAGTGATGATTTAATGATGGTTACTGATGGCGGTCAATTAATTAGAACCCAAGTTAGTCAAATCGGAATTAAAGGCCGTGCAACACAAGGTGTGAAACTTATCCGCGTTGGCGATGACGAAAAAGTCGTTTCCGTAGAGCGTTTAAGCGAAACTGGTGATGATGAGGCGGCTGAAGTAGTTCAGGAAACTAACCAAAATTCGGATGTTTAATATTTTTGCACTGCAACAATGAAAAAATGCGTGTCATAAGCTCTTTATTGCTTTATTCTTGTAAAAAAGACCAAAAGCTTTGCTAACAGGGGAGTAAAAGCAATGCAGACGACACATGAACCAAGAATTGGCCTGTATCCGGGGACTTTTGACCCTATTACTTTTGGCCATTTAGACATCATTAGGCGTGCCGTAAAATTATTTGATGTCTTAATCGTTGGTGTTGCAGTGTTTTCTGGCAAGAATCCAATGTTCACGCTTGAAGAGCGTGTTAAAATGGTTGAGGCAGAGGTTGCAAAAATAAACACAAAAACAATAATCAAAGCCGTACCAATGGATGGTCTTTTGATGCATTTTGCAGAAGAAAATAATGCAAATTGTATTGTTCGTGGTCTGCGCGCGGTTTCTGACTTTGAATATGAATTCCAAATGGTTGGTATGAACCAACGTTTAAATTCGGAAATTGAAACTGTGTTTTTTATGGCTGCACCGCAATATCAGGCAATCGCTTCGCGTTTAGTGAAAGAAATTGCGATGTTAAATGGTGAAGTATCAATGTTTGTGCCAGAGGGCGTAAAAACTGCTTTAGTGGAGAAAATAAGTGGTAAATAAAGGTTTGCTTTCAAAGGTTTTAAGTGGTGTATTGATTGGTGTTTGCGGTTTTTCACTTGCGCCAAATATCGTAAATGCCAAACCTGCAAAAGGTGAAAAAACTTTAGATTATCACAAAATAAAAGCCGAAACGGTGGTTGCGAAACCAAAAGCTACGGTGGTAAAACCTGCAAGTTTGAAAGATTATGTGCAAATTCCGCCAAATGAATTAATGGTCGTTGATACTACCAAGGGGCGCATAATTGTTGCACTTGCGCCCAAAATTGCCCCTATTCATGTTAAAAGAATAACCGAACTTACACGTGAAAAATTTTATAATGGAATTGTTTTTCACCGTGTAATTGATGGCTTTATGGATCAAACTGGTGATCCAACTGGAACTGGTACTGGTGGTTCATCAAAACCTGATATTAAAGGCGAATTCGAATTTAGAAGAAGCGGCGAAATGCCATTTGTAAAAGGCAAAGATGAAGGCGCTAATCAATTTGGTTGGATTGGCCTTATGCCAATTACAACACAGCAAGATGCTGTTATGGATGTAACATCGGATGGCAAAACCAAAGCATGGATTAATCATTGCCCAGGCATTACATCTATGGCCCGTTCTGAGGATCCAAATTCAGCAAATTCGCAATTTTTCTTTATGCGCGATAAATCTTCACAATTGGATAGAAAATATTCGGCATGGGGATATGTAGTTTCTGGGCTTGAAGTTGTTAAAAGTATCAAATTGGTAAACCCTGAAAAATCGCCCCCAAATGCACCTGGCCTTGATAAAATGCTTAAGGTTACAATGATGGATGATTTACCGGCAAAAGATCAGGTTAAAGTTTTTTATGCCCAAAGTGGTACGGAAACTTTTAACAAAGGTCTTGCCGCTGCTATGGATAAAAAGGGTGCAATTTTTGGTGTTTGCGACTTTGTTCCTGATGTGCAAATAATTACCAACTAATTTTATCAAGATTTTACATTAAATAACCAGATTTGCATTGAAAAATTGCTTTCACTGCCCTATTTAAACATGGAATAATTAATCATAGATTGGATTGAAAATGGCTTTTGAATTACCTGCTTTGCCTTATGCTAATGACGCTTTAGAACCGCATTATTCAGCGCAAACTTTTAGCTTTCACCATGCTAAACACCATAATGCATATGTTGTAAACCTAAATAACCTTATCAAAGATACTGAATTTGAAGGCAAAACTTTGGTTGAAATTATCAAAGCATCTGCAGGAAAAAATGCGGGTGTTTTCAATAATTCGGCGCAAGTTTGGAACCATACATTCTTTTGGCATTCAATGAAGCCAAATGGTGGCGGTGCGCCAACTGGTGCGATTGCTGATAAAATCATTGCTGATTTCGGTTCTTATGATGCATTTGCCGATGCTTTCAAACAAGCTGGCGCAACCCAATTTGGTTCTGGCTGGGCGTGGCTTGTGGTTGGCGCTGATGGCAAATTGAAAGTAACAAAAACTGCAAATGCTGAAACCCCAATTACTGGCGAAGATAAACCATTGATTTGTGTGGATGTTTGGGAACATGCTTATTATCTTGATTACCAAAATCTTCGCCCTAAATTCTTGGAAACCTTCCTTTCAAATCTTGTAAATTGGGATTTTGCCAATGCAAATTTGGCTGGCGCTGAATTTAGCGGTCTTTAATTCTTGCATAAATAAATAGTAATGCGCCGCTTATTATGTTAAGCGGCGCAAAATTTTTTTAAAGGTTATGAAAATGTCTGAAGGCAACACATTAGTATTAGAATTATCAACTGGCACAGTTACAATTCAATTGCGCCCTGATTTAGCGCCAAACCACGTTGAGCGTATCAAAGAATTAGCTTCAGAAGGCTTTTATGACGGTATTATTTTCCACCGTATTATTGATGGCTTCATGGCGCAAGCGGGTTGCCCTAAGGGCACTGGAACTGGTGGTTCTTCAAAACCTGATTTGAAAGCTGAATTTAATAATGAGCCGCACGTTCGTGGCGTTTGTTCAATGGCGCGCACAAATCAACCGCACACTGCAAATTCGCAATTCTTCATCTGTCTTGATGATGCAACTTTCCTTGACCGCCAATATACAGTTTGGGGTGTTGTTACAGATGGTATGGAAGCGGTTGACGCCCTTCCAAAAGGTGAGCCACCACGTAACCCTGGTAAAATTGTGAGCGCAAAAATCGTTTAAGGCGAATGAAACTATCTGATTTCGATTTTGAGCTACCTGAAGAATTAATCGCGCTTAGGCCCGCAAGCCAGCGCGATTTTTCGCGTTTATTAATTGCAAATCCAAATGATAATTCTTTACAAGATTTGCAATTTTTTGATTTACCAAAATTGCTTAAAAAAGGTGATGTTTTGGTTTTTAATAATTCCAAAACAATTCGCGCCCAATTAAATGCTATTCGTAAAAAGCGTGATGAAAATTCACCTGATGTTACAATAAATATAAACCTTCATAAATTTAAAAACCAAAATTCTTGGTATGCGTTTATAAAGCCTGCAAAGCGTGTGAATATTGGCGACATTCTTTATTTCAATAATAATCTTGAAGCCAAGGTTTTGGAGAAAAATGATGGGGAAATTTTGCTTGAATTTAATTCATATGGCGATGAATTAATAAAAGAAATTGACGCCCAAGGGCAAATGCCAATTCCCCCCTATATTGGCCAAAAACGTAAAGTGGACGATAAAGATAATCAAGATTATCAAACAATTTATGCCAAAGATGAAGGGTCGGTTGCAACCCCAACAGCAGGGCTTCATTTTACAGAATCAATTTTCAATGAATTGGAAAAAATCGGTGTTGAAACCTGTTTTGTAACGCTTCATGTTGGTGCGGGAACATTTTTACCTGTAAAAACAGATGAAATAATTGAGCATAAAATGCATTCTGAATATTTCGAAATCCCACATGAGGTCGCCCAAATTATCAATAAAGCAAAAGGTGAGGGGCGGCGTATAATTTGCGTAGGCACAACTTCATTGCGAACTTTAGAATCATCAATTGATGAAAATGGAAAAATCATCGCGCAGAATAAAGAAACTGATATTTTCCTTTATCCTGGAAAAAAAATAAAAAGTGCCGATGGTTTGATTTCTAACTTTCATTTACCAAAATCAACGCTTTTAATGTTGTTAGGCGCATTTTGCGGTCAAGAATTTGTGTCAAAAGCATATAGGCACGCAATAGAACAAAAATACCGCTTTTTCTCTTATGGTGATTGCGGTTTGTGGTGGAAAAATAATGAATTTTGAATTTGAAATTAAAGCAAAAGATGGCAAAGCACGCCTTGGTGTGTTGAAAACACCGCGCGGGGAAATAAGGACACCTGCCTTTATGCCTGTTGGAACTGCTGCTACGGTTAAATCACTTACTGTGCCGCAGGTTAAAGCGACGGGTGCGGATATTATCCTTGCAAATACATACCATCTTATGCTTCGCCCAACCGGTGAGCGCCTAAAACGCCTTGGCGGGGTTCATGAATTTATGCGCTGGGATAAGCCAATTCTTACTGATTCTGGTGGTTTTCAGGTTTGGTCATTATCATCACTTCGCAAAATGACAGAAGAAGGTGTTACCTTTGCAAGTCATATTGATGGTTCGCGCCATTTGCTCACACCTGAAATTTGCATGGAATTACAGGCTGATCAAATTCAATCTGATATTATTATGCAGCTTGATGAATGCACCAAATTTGGCGCCAATGAGAATCAGGCACGCGAATCGATGGAATTATCTTTGCGCTGGGCAAAGCGCTGCAAAACTGCATTTGGTAATCGTAAATCACAGGCATTATTCGGCATTGTTCAAGGTTCAGTTTTTGCTAACTTGCGTGAACAAAGTGCCAAATCACTTGTTGATATGGGGTGTGATGGTTATGCTATCGGTGGCCTTGCGGTTGGTGAGGGGCATGAATTAATGTGTCAGACAATTGATGTAACCATTCCGCATCTTCCTGAAACGCATCCGCGCTATTTAATGGGTGTTGGCAAGCCAATTGATATTTTAGAATCGGTTTTACGTGGCGTTGACATGTTTGATTGTG
This sequence comes from Pseudomonadota bacterium, assembly GCA_020161405.1. Classification (GTDB taxonomy): domain Bacteria; phylum Pseudomonadota; class Alphaproteobacteria; order Caulobacterales; family Aquidulcibacteraceae; genus Pseudaquidulcibacter. Next base: position 132,230 of record JAIUOD010000003.1, read on the forward strand.
TTTTGCCAACACGCGCAGGCCGCCATGGTCAAGCATGGACATGGGACGGGCCAATAAATATCAAAAATGCAAAATTTATTGAGGATTTAACGCCTTTAGAATCATCAATTGATTGCGAAGCATCAAATAATTATTCCAAAGCCTATCTTAATCACTTGTTCAAATGCAATGAAATTTTGGGTCAGGTTCTTTTGAGTTGGCATAATATCGCATTTTACCAAGACATGATGTCAAAGATTCGTGCACACATTGGCAATGGAAGTCTAAACGAATTCGCCAATGAAATGCGCGCTAGATGGGCGAAAAATTAAAGCTGACACTTCTTGCCAATAGCAAGACCATGTAAGAAGCCACGGCGTATTTTGCCAAGGTTTGTTGCCTTATTAAGCTCATTATCTGCTTTTTCGGCGCCCGTAAGTTTTCTTACTAATGAGCGCGCGGGAATGATTCCTTTTGCAGCAGATTTAACGGCATCACTTGCGGCTGCAGAAGCGAATTCACCACTTTTTTGTGCCATGCTTCTGTCGTCAAAATTTGAACTTTTCATTTCGTCAGGGCCAAGAACCGCGTCAAGCTGGCTGATTTGGTATGAAATAAATGCGCAATCATAGCCTTCTGTATAAGCGTATGGGTTGGTAATTTGCGCAAGGGCAGGTGGAACACCTTTTTTAACAAGGCCAATGTCTGACAAAGGCTCATCCATAATATTATCTTTGTTTTTGTTTGATGATGCACAAGAAGCAAACACAAGGCATAAAGCGCTAGATAGCAATAAAGTAACAGGTTTTTGAACTTTGGCCTTATAATTAAAAGCAATTTTCGCGTTCATTAGTTTTCCTTATCATAATTTATGCATAATTTTTCCGTGAAAAATTTAATTTAACAACGTGGCTAAAAAATGTCTGCATTGAAATTTTGTATCATTGCAAGTTTTCTATAGCGGAATGTTTGTCATTAAAAGCCATTTTGGGCGTAATTTAACTAAAAAAAGTGTTCTTATCTGAATTAATTTATAAAAAAGCAGGAATTTGTGCTGTTTTGGAATTGACCTTTGCGAAACAATCGCTAAATCGCACTCCTCACTTATGCAAACTTTGCGAATGTGAATGGGCCGGTAGCTCAGAGGTAGAGCACCCGACTTTTAATCGAGTGGCCGTGGGTTCGATCCCCACCCGGCCCACCACTCAAACTATATTGTAAAAACTCTCAAAAACTAATATTCAATTTCAAAATTGGTTCAATGTCAATTGAACTAATCGCTTTTTTATTTGTGTATTTTTTTGCCAAACTTTATGCACTTGTTATATAAAATTCATATTCCATTCAGATACTTGCAATTGAATCTTTTTCACGTATCTATTTACTTATTAGTTAAGTGGCGTAAATGCAACAATATGTGTTTAATGCAACGATTTTATGCCAAATAGACGCTGTTATCGCAGATAAATAGTTGACCAATATTTACTTTCCGCTAATCTATATCGGCGACGACCTTTTTGGGTCGTTCGGGTTGCGCGGATTCGCGCGATTAATTGTATAGAGAGGGAAATTAACCCATGAAAAATTTTTGGCTTAGTGCTACTGCATTAGTAGCTCTTGCTGCTGCTCCTGGCCTTGCATCTGCGCAAGGTTGGTATGGTAGCGCGACTGCTGGTTACAACACTAACGGCGGTATTGATTTTGACGCTGTTGCAAATCCTACTGGCGCTGGCGCATCACCTTACAATATCGGTTCTGGTGCTGTTGGTGACGGCGGCTGGGGCGGTGCTCTAGCTCTTGGTTATGCTTTTGAGAATGGCTTCCGTACAGAAGCTGAGCTTGGTAAAACTTCTGCTGATTTCGCAAACAAAGGCAATGGTGCAACTCTTGGTAGCCAATCTACTTGGACTGCTATGTTGAATGGTCTTTATGACTTTAACCGTGACGGTAGAGTAAATCCATTCGTTGGTGCTGGTGTTGGTATGGCACGCGTTAAAGTTAATGCTTCTTCTTATGATCAAGCAAATGCTTCAAATCCATTGACTGCACTTTCTCGTCAGTCTGCTGTTCACATTTCAGATACTGATTCTAGCTTTGCTTGGCAATTGATTGCTGGTCTTGGCTTGAAACTTACTGACCAGTTGAGCGCTGACCTTTCTTATAAATGGTTGAACGTTCCTGATCTTACTTTTGCTGGTACTGGTCGTTACCGTACTAACCAATATGGCAATTCTGCTACTCAAGCATTGACTGTTGGTGGTTCTGAAGGTGCTGGTCTTGGTTCTGGTGGTGTTGTTGGTCTTGGCTTCCGCTATGCGTTTGCTAAACCTGCTGCACCGGTTGTTGAGCCTCCTCCGCCACCACCGCCACCGCCACCACCGCCTCCTCCTCCTGAAGAGCCGCCACCACCACCGCCACCACCGCCACCACCAGTTCATGTGGCATGTGACGGACAATCAATGATTGTTTACTTCGAGCATGACAAATCATTCTTGACTGATGAAGCGACTGCTAAAATCGACAATACTGTAAACCAAATCAAAGCTAATGAGTGTGTTTACAAATCTGTATTGATTGAAGGTCACGCTGATACTTCTGGTAATGCACGTTATAACGTTGGCTTGTCTCAAAAACGCGTAACTGTTGTTCATGATGCATTGGTTGCACGTGACGTTCCATCTGATTTGATGGAAGGCCAAGCGTTCGGCGAAACTAAACCAGCTGTTGCAACTGCTGATGGCGTTAAAGAGCCTATGAACCGTCGTACTGAAGTTACTTTCACTTTCCAATAAGCGATAAGTAACATCATAATAAGAAGGCCCATCATTGATGGGCCTTTTTTATTGTTCAAAAAAAAATGAAATCTTAAATCTGATATATATTATCAGTCGGTAAAATCACTTTTGGCGCATGAATTGGCATTGGTTTCAAGGTTTCATATATTTTTGCAAAATCTTGTAAGGTTGCATCAAACAAATCTTGAAAGCTTTGAATGATAAAATAATTTTCTTGTAATCTATCAATTTGATATTCAGTTTTCATAAGCCTCAAAAGATCAAAATTAATCCTTATTGGCTCATTACTTTTAACCGAATAAACGCTTTCAAGTGGGGAAGATAAAATTCCTGCGCCATATATTTTCAATTGATTATTTTGTGAAATTAAACCAAATTCGACGCTATACCAATAAAGCCTTGCAAGTTCTTTTAAACTATCAAACTCAATAGCGCGCATACCGCCTTTGCCATAGGCTTCCATATAATCAGCAAAAATTGGATTTGTTAAAAGTGGAACATGTCCAAATACATCATGGAAAATATCAGGCTCTGAAATATAATCAAATTGCTCTGGCTTTCTTATAAATTGACCTGCGGGAAAAATTCGATTTGCCAATAATTCAAAGAAATCTTCATCTTCTACAAGCCCTTCTACGGCAATGATTTTCCAGCCTGTTTTTTCAAACAATAAAGGGTTTATCTTATCAAAATCAGGTATGCCACCGTCATTTAGATTTAAAATATTAATTCCATCAAGAAATTCTTGGCATGCAATGTCATTTAGGATTTCAATCTGGCGATTATATAATTTAGCCCAAGTTTCATGTTCAATTGGCGTATATGACTTCCAATTTTGATTGATTTGAACGCGAGAAATAACATTATTAATAGACATAAGAACCACATTAGTTACTTTTGTAACTAATTTAGTCTAAGACATAATTTAGTCAATCAATTATAATTTAATTGGCGCGCAAATTTGCGTTATATTTATGTTTCTTAGGGTCAAACTTACCAAAAACCTCACTCACACTTGGATGAGATACGGGGTCGCCACTATCATCAAATGTAAGGTTCTGTTCTGAAACATAGGCTACATAATGGGTTTCATCATTTTCAGCGAATAAATGATAATATGGTTGGTCGCGTGACGGGCGCATATTTTCAGGAATGGAATCATACCATTCTTCAGAACTTGAAAATTCCGAATCCACATCAAAAACTACGCCACGGAAAGGAAAATGGCGATGTTTTACAATTTGACCAATTGCGAATTTTGCTAATTTAGCTTCCATTTTTTATCTCCAATCATGAGATAATGTGCGCCACAATTTAATTCAATGGTTTAAAACAAAATGTTGCATAATATTGGCGTTTTGAACATTTATGTATTATGAAGCATTTAGAGAATTAAATGACAGAACCAACAAAACCAGACAATAAACGCCGCCGTGTAAATTTTTCAAAAGAAAAAATTGAAATACGCGATACACATGAAAAAGTGCGCACTGCAAAAAAGCGAACCGAACAATCAGCACGATGGCTAGAACGCCAATTAAATGACCCATATGTTAAACGTGCACGCGCCGAAGGTTGGCGTTCACGCGCAGCGTTTAAATTAATTGAGATTGATGATGCTTATAAATTAATAAAACGCGATTCTTATGTATTGGATTTAGGTGTAGCACCGGGTGGCTGGGCACAGGTTGCAATTAAACGTGGCGCAAAAAAAGTTATTGGTGTTGACTTGCTACATGTTAATCCTATCGAAGGTGTTGATTTGATCGTTGGCGACTTCACTGAGCAAGAAATTCAAAATCAAATGTTGGAAATGCTAGGGCGAAAACCAGATTTAATAATGTCTGATATGGCTGCAAACACTGTTGGGCACCGCGAAACCGATCATATAAGAACCATTGCATTGGCGGAAGCGGCGGCATATTTTGCTATTGAATTTCTTGAAACCGGCGGTTCATTCATTACCAAGGTTTTCCAAGGTGGCGGGGTTGGCGAAATGCTTGATGCATTGAAGAAAAACTTCAAAAAAGTTTATCACTTCAAACCAAAATCAAGCCGTTCAGAAAGTGTTGAATTGTTTTTGGTTGCAACTGGGCGAAAATAAAAAAGTCACAATTTTGGTGCATTGGGATTGACAAAACCTCTAAACCTAAACTATTAGCCGCCATGTTTGACCATAAAATACAAATTCGTGACGCCCTTACTTTCGATGATGTTCTTCTCGAACCATGCGCGTCAAATATCCTTCCTGCTAATGTTGATGTTAAAACCCGCCTTGCTGGTGATATCACATTAAATATTCCACTTATATCTTCGGCAATGGATACAGTTACCGAAGCAAAACTTGCAATTGCTATGGCGCAATATGGCGGCATGGGCATTATCCACCGTAATCTTGATATTGAAATTCAAGCCGAGCATGTTCGCCAAGTAAAGCGCTTTGAAAGTGGCATGGTAATCAACCCAATGGTTGTTTATCCTGAAACTACTGTTGGACAAGTTCGCGCAATACGTGAACAACGTGGTATCTCGGGCTTTCCAGTAGTTGAACCTTCGCCGGAGGGTGTAACTGGCAAATTAATCGGTATTGTTACCAATCGTGACATTCGCTTTGCCGAAGATTATCAATTGGTCAAAGATTTAATGACCAAAGAAAATCTAATTACTGTCAATGAAGGCGTTGATTTAAACACTGCCAAAAAACTTCTGCAACGTCATAAAATTGAACGTATTATAGTTGTTAATGATGATTATCATTGCGTTGGTTTGGTGACCGTAAAAGATATGGAGAAATCCCAAGCTTTCCCATTATCTTGCAAAGATGAAGATGGTCATTTGCGCGTTGGCGCAGCTTCAACAGTTGGTGATGATGGCTTTAAACGTACAGAAGCTTTGATTGATGCGGGCGCTGATGTTGTGGTTATTGATACTGCGCACGGGCATTCGCAATTGGTTTTGGATAGTGTGACAAAAGCCAAAAAACTATCAAATAAAGCCAAAATTATCGCAGGTAATGTTGCAACTTATGATGGCGCAAAGGCATTGATTGATGCGGGCGCTGATGCAATAAAAATCGGTATTGGTCCTGGTTCAATATGTACCACACGCATTGTTGCAGGTGTTGGCGTTCCTCAATTAACGGCAATTATGGATGCGGTTCAGGCAGCTGCTGGGACAAATATACCTGTAATCGCAGATGGTGGAATTAAATATTCAGGTGATCTTGCCAAAGCAATGGCGGCGGGCGCATCGGTTGCAATGCTTGGCTCATTATTAGCTGGCACTGATGAAGCACCGGGGGAAGTTTTCCTTTATCAAGGGCGTTCATATAAATCATATCGTGGCATGGGTTCATTGGGTGCAATGGCGCGCGGTTCAGCCGATAGATATTTTCAAAAAGAAGTTACCGATAGCATGAAATTAGTGCCAGAAGGTATTGAGGGTAGGGTTCCTTATAAAGGCCCAGTTGGCCCAATTTTGCACCAATTAATCGGCGGTTTGCGTGCTGCTATGGGTTATACAGGTTCAGAATCTTTGGCGGATTTCCATAAACGTGCAAAATTTGTTCGACTTACTTCGGCGGGGCTTCGTGAAAGCCATGTTCATGATGTGGCGATAACGCGTGAAGCGCCCAATTACCCAGTAGGCGGATAATATGAGAGATGGTGCACGGGCGCAGGCCGCAATAGAAGTTTTAGAAGATTCGGTTGATACAAAGCGTCCACCCGCTTTATGTTTGAAAGATTGGGCAAATAAGCACAGGTTCGCAGGTTCAAAAGATAGATCCGCGATTGGTGATATTGTTTTCATGGCAATGCGCCTAAGGGCGCAATCATCATATGCTTTTGGGCAAGAAAACCCGCGCGCGTGGGTTTTGGGGGCTTTGAAATTCGGCTTTGGAATGTCAAATGATGAAATCATTGCATGGTCGCATGATAATGAGCATTCATTTGCCACCCCAAATGAAGAAGAATTAAAATGCTTTGAAAAATCATTTGAGAATTGTGATCCTTGGGTGATTGGTAATTATCCAAAATGGCTTGATGGCGAATTGCAAAAAGCCTTTGGCGATAATCGTGGGACGGAATTGGCTGCATTGTCAAAACCTGCGCCGCTTGATTTTCGGGTTAATAGTATAAAGTCAAATATTGATAATTTAATCAAAGAATTATCATCTTCACCTAAATTGCAATCTGAAATTTTAAAAACACCTTTATCAAAAATTGGTGCACGCCTTGCATGGTCAAATGGGCGGGCATTTCCATTCGCCGTTGAGCCAGCATTTTTACGCGGTGAATTTGAAGTTCAAGACGAAGCAAGCCAATTATGCGCCCAGTTAACTGGTGCAAAAGAAGGGCAGAAAATTGCCGATGTTTGCGCAGGTGGTGGTGGCAAAACCCTTGCACTTGGCGCATTGACCAATAATAAAGCCAATATAATCGCTTATGACACTGACCCAAATCGTATTGCGCCAATTTATGAAAGATTACGCCGTGCAGGTGTGGATGCCGATGTGCGCACTGATAGGCGTGGAATTGATACATTCAAAGACATAAATGGCAAATGCGATGTGGTTTTGGTTGATGCACCATGCACAGGGGCGGGAACATGGCGCCGTGCACCTGATACAAAATGGAAATTAACTGACCAAAATATTGAAAAACGTCAAAATGATCAGCAATCTGCCTTAAAAATGGCGGCGCCTTTAGTTAAAAAGGGCGGCCTATTGGCTTATGTTACATGTTCAATTTTACCATGTGAAAATGATGAAAGCGTTGAAAAATTCCTTAATGCCTATCCACAATATGAGGCCAAACCAATCATGCAACATTTGCAAGAATTGGGCATGGAATATTTGGCGGATCATGTTCATTTCACAAAATATGGCATTCAATTCACACCATTAAAATCAAATACTGATGGCTTTTATTTCGCGCCATTAATTTTATCGGAGCAATAGATGACAAACCCAAATCACGAAATTGTTTTAATTATTGATTTTGGTTCACAAGTTACCCAATTAATCGCCCGCCGCGTTCGTGAAGCAGGGGTTTATTGCGAAGTTCACCCATATAATCGCGCCGATGAGTTTTTGAAAAATAACCAACCGAAAGCGATTATTTTCTCTGGTGGTCCAGATAGTGTTTTGCGCGAAAATTCACCACGAGCGCCACAATCTGCGTTTGATGCGGGCGTTCCAATACTTGGTATTTGTTACGGTCAACAAACTTTGGTTACGCAATTGGGTGGTAAGGTTGAAGGTGGTCATGCCGCTGAATTTGGCCGCGCCGATGTTGAAATTGTAAAACCAAGCCCGCTTTATGACGGAATTTGGGATGTTGGCGGCAAATATAATGTTTGGATGTCACATGGCGACCGCGTAACCCAATTGCCAGATGGTTTTGAGGTTTTGGCCTATTCAGAAAACGCCCCATTTGCGATTGCCGCCAATGAGGCTGCAAAACAATATACATTCATGTTCCACCCTGAAGTTGTTCACACACCTGATGGCGCGGCATTAATAAAAAACTTCCTTACCAAAATTGCGGGCTGCCACAATGATTGGACAATGGCATCATTCCGCACAGAGGCAATCGCCAAAATTCGCGAACAAGTAGGCACTTCAAAAGTTATTTGTGGTCTTTCTGGCGGTGTTGATTCATCGGTTGCCGCGGTTTTAATCCATGAAGCAATTGGCGATCAATTAACCTGCGTATTCGTTGATCACGGACTAATGCGCGCAGGTGAGGCCGAGCAAGTGGTCGATTTATTCCGTAATCATTATAATATCCCACTTATTCACGCCGATGAAAGTGAGCGTTTCTTGGGTGCTTTGGCGGGGGTTACAGATCCTGAAGTTAAACGCAAAACCATTGGCAAGCTTTTCATTGATGTTTTTGAAGATAAGGCAAAAACTATTGGCGGCGCTGAATTTTTGGCGCAGGGCACATTATATCCCGATGTTATCGAAAGCGTTTCATTCGACGGCGGCCCATCGGTTACAATTAAAAGCCACCATAATGTCGGCGGCCTGCCTGAGCGTATGAATATGAAACTTCTTGAGCCTTTACGTGATTTGTTTAAAGACGAAGTGCGCGCATTGGGCGAAGAACTTGGCCTTAATCACCAATTTGTTAGCCGCCACCCATTCCCAGGGCCAGGTTTGGCAATTCGTATCCCTGGTGAAGTTACGCGCGAAAAATGCGAAATCTTACGTAAAGCGGATGTGATTTATCTTGAAGAAATTCGTAATGCTGGCCTTTATGATAAAATCTGGCAAGCCTTCACCGTTCTTTTGCCTGTTAAAACAGTAGGCGTAATGGGCGATGGGCGCACTTATGATTATGTTTGCGCATTACGCGCGGTCAATTCCACAGATGGAATGACCGCCGATTTCTACCCCTTTGAAATGAGCTTCTTGGGCAGGGTTTCAACCCGCATTGTCAATGAAGTTAAGGGCATAAATCGCGTTACTTATGATATAACAAGCAAACCGCCAGGGACGATTGAGTGGGAGTAAGAAGTGGCAAATCAATTTACATGTAGCAAATGCGGCAATCATGATTATGAAAAAGAAGAAATTTCAACAAATGGTGGTGCTTGGTCAAGGTTTTTTGATGTTTCAAACAAAAGATTTGTCGCTTTCTCATGCACAAATTGTGGCTATACCGAATTATTCAAGCGCAATTCTACTGGCTTAAGTAATTTTATCGACTTTATTGGTTCAAATTAGGCTTTCTCTTTGCGATTAATCTTATTGCAAGCGCCATTAGTATCGGTGCAATTGCGATTAAGTACATTGGATTATGCGGCACACGTTTTCCAAAGTTAATCAAGAAAAATGCCCAAATAAGCCAAATACCAAAAGTATGTATCTTTACCCATGTTTGCGGTTTTATAAGCCTTCTTACAGGGTAAAGTGACGTTATTGCCAACATAATAATAACAAAATAGCATGAGCCACCGGCGACATATGAAACAATATTTGTAAGTTGTTTGAATAGTGCAAGGTCAATGCTTGCCAATCTATAAATGGCAATTGCGTGAATTAAGTGCGAAAAAGCAAATGAAAGCCCGAAAGAACGGCGGTTTTTCAATATCCATTTTGTGAAATCACTTGGGAATAATTTTACTAGGCTTGATGCCATAAAAGCAAGCAAGAATAATGTTAAAGATGTTCGCGCCGTAAGACGTATTGTTGCGCGCACGCCATCAATTTCAATTGGACTATGCAAATAAGTTATCGCACATAATCCAAATAAAATTAAAGCGATAATGGATGTTAAACCCCAATCATTCGAAACTTGATTTTTACTATTCATGCCTATTTCCTATAATGTAATCACTGTTTACATTTATGGCGCATTAAGTGTCAAGTGCTATAATTGTGTGTTACAAAATATTTATATGTGCTAAGGTTTATAATGAATTTAGATGCCAAACCTGACAAAACTGCCTATCATCATGGTAATCTTATCGAGGCCTTGCTTGAGGTTGCGGTATCATTAATTGAAGAGAAGGGCGTTGAACAGCTTTCAGTGCGCGAACTTGCAAAGCGTGCGAATGTTTCGCCAGGGGCGCCATTTCGTCATTTTAAAAACAAAACTGCGCTTTTAACCGCGGTTGCCGAACAGGCAATGGCAAGGCTTACAATTGCAATTCAAAATGAAATTAAAAATGAGGGTATAGAAGATCCGATTGAAACTTTTCATTCACTTGGGCGCGCCTATTTGAATTGGGCATTAAATAACCCAACCCATTTTCAAATTATAAGTTCACGTAATTTGATTGATTTTAATTCATCAAAACAATTAGTTGAGCAAAATGAAAACATAAGAATAATAATGATACGCCTTATTAATAAGGCAAAAGAGCAGGGGATATTAAACAAGAAATTAGACCCAAATGATTTGATATTTGCCGCTCGTGCTTTTGTTTATGGTGTTGCGCGAATGTGGGTTGATAGGCATTTCAACGAATGGAATATCAAAGATGATGCACAAATTGCAATGCAAAAAGCGCTAAATCTATTCATATCATCAATTAGAAATTGAATTATTTGCACCCCATTTCCCTGCCAATAAGCTACAGGCTATTAATTGGCTTTGGTGATATATCATAATTGGAATTAATATAATTCCCAAATATGGGCTTGAAGCGAATAAAATGGCCGCAATTGGTGCACCATTTGCAAGGCTTTTTGTAACGCCGCAAAACACACCGGCAACCTTATCTTGATGTGAAAAGCCAAATAATTTTGCAACCTCTATTGTTGAAAATAAAACAAAGGCCAGCAAAGTGATTATTGAAATTAAAATGATTATAATTTCAAAAGGCGCAATTTTATTCCAAATTTTGTCGTAATTTGCATTACAAAACGCCACAAAAACAATTAGAACTAAAACGCTTTTATCAACGAACCCAATTATTTTTTTATGTTTATTTATTGTATTTATAATTATTGGTCGGAAGAATTGCCCTAATATGAATGGTAATAAAAGGGTTTTTGCAATATCAAAAATTGCCTTTTTAATATCAAAATGGCCAAGATTGGCATCATGCATTATTATTGAAACTAAGAATGGGGTTATAAAAATCCCTAAAATCCCTGAAATTGTAGCATCAAAAACCGCACCAGCGACATTGCCTTTACCAATTCCCGTTAGGGTGACGGACGATGAAATAGTCGAAGAAAGGGCGCATAAATAGAAAAAGCCCAATCTTACAGGAAATGATATAAAATCTTTTGCAAAAAAGAAAAACGCAAAGCCAATTAATGGGTAAAATATAAACGTGCAGCTTTGGATGAATAAATGAAGCCGCCAATTTGATGCACCTAGTTTAATTGCATCAAAAGATAAATTTGCCCCATGCAAAAAAAATACAAGTGCAACGCCCCATTTGCTTATTGTTTCCAAATGCAAAGGTGAATTTTTGGCGCCTATCCAAGGCGCTAAAAAAGATAATAAAACCGCCACAAGCATAGATAAAACGAATTTATCAATCCGCATGGCGATAGAATTACTATTTAGAGATTATTTGGCAAACACCGCCATTACGTGTGACAATGCCACAGGCTTTATTTGCTGCACCAATTGCCATTCCCGAAAAGCGAACGCGAAACCAAGTTCCACTATCTGTTTTGGTGGATGAAACTTCTTTTTTAGCAAATGAAGGGAAGTTTTTTGCAAATTTCGTAAGTGCAAATTGTGCGTCATCTTTTTCTTTAAATGCGCCAACTTGAACAACAACATTGCCACGTTTATTTAAAAGCGCCAATTGACGTTCATCTTCTTCTTTTGCGGCAAGTGCACGTTCTTGTTTGGCTTTGGCATCGGCAAGTTTTTTAGCCTCAATTTCTTTGGCCTTTTTAAGGGCAAGTTGTTTTTGATGCTCTATTTTTGCAAGGTGAATTTTTTCTTCTGCAAGATGTTTTTGTTCGGCTTTTTGCGCTTCTTCATCGGCAATTATTTTTTTCAAATCAGCAGGAAGGTCTTCAAAATTTACTTTAACCGCGCTTGCTTGTGATGTTGTAATTGCATAAATCTCAGTTTGATTTTCAGCAAGTTGAATGCTGTTTTCCTTTGGCGCGCCATTAACTTCAGGTATTGTAAATTCAGGAAGGTTTGCAGTTTGAATTACTTCTTGTGGCGCAGGCGGCGGGGTAATTTTTTCAATTGGCTCTTGAACGCTTAGATTAGTTTTTCCAAAATCAACTTTTATACTTTGTTGGTTAGTGGCCAATTTTAGATTGTTTGTTGTTTCAACGCGCGTAACTTCTTCGTCTTCTTCGTTATCATTAAGGTTTTGCGCGCCATCAAATTGCATTTCCAGTGGCAAGGCATATGCTTTTTTTGTGTTTTCTAATTGTGCGAAATTTACATTAAGCTGAACATTTGCTGATTGTGATTTGCCAAAATTATTTTCAGTAATTTGCGATTGTGTTTCGTTATTATCGCGTGAATTATAATATTGTTCTTCATAGGCATCTTGATATGCCATTTGCGTTTTACCGACACCAATTTGATTATAAGCAGTTTCAATCAATTGTTCGACGCGCTCATCGCGCGCTTTCCATGTGTTTCCACCAAGAACAACCGTAACAATATGATGCCCATTTCGTGTCGTTGTTGCCGCCAAATTATAACCTGAAGCACGGGTTAGTCCTGTTTTTAAGCCATCTACACCGGCAACTTTGCCAACTAAATGATTGTGATTGCGGTATAAACGCCCATTATAGCTAAAAGTTTCACGCGCAAACCAATGATATTGGCGTGGGAAATCGCGGCGAATGGCAATTGCAAGTTTTGCCAAGTCTTCGGCGGTTGAAATATTATTTGGGTTTGGAAGACCCGAAGCATTGGCAAAATTGGTGTTAGTCATACCAATTTCAAGCGCTTTTGCATTCATTTTAACGGTAAAATCTTTTTCAGTACCGCCAAGTTTTTCAGAAATTGCAACCGCAGTATCGTTCGATGAATTAATAACCAAAGAAAGAATTGCGGTTTCAACATCAATCGAATCACCTGCGCGAATACCAAGTTTTGTAGGGCTTTGAATTGATGCATATTTAGAAAAAACAACCCTATCATCAAGGCTTATTTGACCATTTTCAATCGCTTCAAACAAAAGATAAAGTGTCATAACCTTTGTAATGGATGCAGGATGACGTTTTTCATTCGCCATATCTTCATACAAAACACGACCCGTATCCGCATCAACAACTATTTCCGCTTTTTTAGGTGCAGCAATAGCACTACTTGCCATAAGACTAAGGCATAATGCGAATGCACTAATAGTTGTAAGGCTATTTTTATTAATAGCAGAAGTTGTCAATGAAAGATCTTTTTTGGTCAATTTGGCACTCCAACATTCATTTGAACATCAATAAAGCAATAAATCAATAGGGCACTTAAACAAGCATTTTGCGTTTACGTGATGCACATTTTCATATGTGCCAAAAAAATAGTCAATTAAAACAAACTATAATCACATTATACACCATTTTCTCCCATATATGATTAATAAATGTTTTCTAACTGCATTAATTTTTATCAATATTTTTTGTGCAGTGCACAAAAAATATCTTGACAACGCATGTGCGGGATATTATATTGCACCTGCGAACAAGATAATTTTGCCAATAAAAATATTCTAGGAGTTAGACATGATTGAGAATTTCGAAACTGTAAAAGAAGCTACTTTGAAAAATTTCAAAGAAGGCGTTGAAAAATTGACTACCAATTTATCAGAAGCTTCAAGCCAAAGCCAAGCAAATGTAGAAGCAGTTGTTCAATCAACTCAAATCCTTGGTAAAGCAATGAATGAAGTTGCAGCGATTGCTTCTCAACATTCAAAAGCTGCTTTTGAAAAAGGTCTTGAAGTTGCAAAAACTTTGGGTTCAGTAACAACTTTAAAAGATGCAGCTGAAATTCAATCTGAATATGCAAAAACTGCAATTGCAAATTGGGTTGCTGATTTCAACAAAATCTCTGAAATCCTTACTTCAACTTCAAAAGAAGCAGTGAAACCAGTTTCTGAGCGTGCGAATGAATTGATGAGCAAATTCAAAGCTGCAGCTGAATAATAGTCTCTCCCTTGGGAATATATCCCATAATGGCCCATGGCGATGCTATGGGCCTTTTTTATTGGAATTTTATTTTCATTGAATAATTTTAATTAAAAAATAATGTTATATGTGAAAAATTATGCGCAAGCTCTATTCAAAATCAAATCGAATTCCTATCTAATATAAAAATGATGAATTGGTTGAATATAATTACTGCCCAAAAAAATGGCTCGTCTGATAATGGCGGCGCCAAATCCACAATTGTGGCAGCAACCAAGCCTGTCACAAAAACCAAAAAGCCATCAAATTATAAAGTTTTGCTTTTAAATGACGATTATACGCCAATGGAATTCGTGGTTTATGTTCTTGAGCAATATTTTAATAAATCGCTTGAGGATGCAACACGTATAATGCTTAATGTGCATCAATCTGGCGTTGGTGTGTGTGGGATATTTACATATGAAGTCGCCGAAACCAAGGTTGCATTAGTTGCAGATTTGGCAAGGCGAAACGAACATCCGTTACAATGTGTGATGGAGAAAGAATGATTTTTTAAAGTAGCAATTACTACCTTGCGTAACAAAGGAATTTTAAAGTGCCAACATTTTCACGAAACCTTGAACAAACTTTGGAGCGCGCGGTCGGTTATGCCAATGAAAGGCAACATGAATTCGCAACTTTAGAGCATTTGTTACTTGCCATCCTTGATGATGAGGATGCAATCGAAGTTCTTACCGCGTGCGGTGCCGAATTTGAGCGTTTACGCGCCGATTTGGTTTCCTACATTGACCATCAATTGCGCGATATTGTTAATGATCGCGTTCAAAATGCCCGCCCAACCGCAGGGTTTCAGCGTGTAATTCAACGCGCGGTCTCCCATGTTGACAGTTCAGGGCGCAAAAAAGTTACTTCGGCAAATGTTTTGGTGGCAATGTTTTCAGAACGTGAAAGCAATGCAGTTTTCTTTTTGCAAGAGCAAGATATTACACGTTATGACGTTGTAAATTTCATGTCACACGGCATTTCAAAGCGTGCAGGTTTTACTGAACAAAGACGCATTCGTGGCACCGATGAGGAGCAAGAAGAAGATTTGTTCCGCGCCGATGATGCCAATAAAGAAAAATCAAATCCTGATTCACTTACTAATTATTGCGTTGATTTAAACGAAAAAGCCATGACTGGCGAGGTTGACCCATTAATTGGCCGCGAGGCAGAGGTTGAACGCGCAATTCAAATTCTTTGCCGTCGCCAAAAAAACAACCCTTTATTGGTTGGCGACCCTGGTGTTGGTAAAACCGCAATTGCCGAGGGTTTGGCACGCAAAATTGTTGAAGGCGATGTTCCGCAAATCTTACTTGATGCAACCATTTTCTCGCTTGATATGGGTGCTTTATTGGCGGGTACACGTTATCGCGGCGATTTTGAGGAGAGATTGAAGCAAGTCCTAAAAGATTTGGCGGCAATCCCACATGCAGTTTTGTTCATTGATGAAATTCATACCATTATTGGCGCGGGCGCAACATCTGGCGGTGCTATGGATGCTTCAAATCTTTTGAAACCTGCATTGCAAAATGGCTCTTTGCGCTGCATGGGATCAACTACTTTTAAAGAATATAAACAGCATTTTGAAAAAGACCGCGCTTTGGTTCGTCGTTTCCAAAAAATTGATGTGAATGAACCATCTATTGAGGATGCGATTAAAATTCTTAATGGCCTTAAACCATCTTATGAAAATCACCATAGTGTGAAATATACTAATGATGCCATCAAATCAGCGGTTGAACTTTCAAGCCGTTATATTGGCGATAGAAAGTTACCAGATAAAGCAATTGACGTCATTGACGAGGCTGGGGCGGCGCAAATGCTGCTTCCCGAAGGCAAACGCAAAAAAGTCATTGGTGTTAAAGAAATAGAGGCGGTGGTTGCCAAAATCGCACGCATCCCTGCTAAATCTGTATCTAAAGACGACCTTGAAGGTCTGCGCACTTTGCAATCTGATTTAAACCGCGTTGTATTTGGTCAAGAGCCGGCAATTGAAGCTTTGTCATCGGCGGTTAAATTGGCGCGTGCTGGGCTTCGTGATTATCGCAAACCTGTTGGTTCATATTTATTTGCGGGCCCAACCGGTGTCGGTAAAACTGAGGCGGCAAAGCAGCTTGCCGATACTTTGGGCGTTGAAATGATACGTTTTGACATGTCCGAATATATGGAACGCCACACTGTTTCACGCCTTATTGGTGCACCGCCAGGATATGTTGGTTTTGATCAAGGTGGCTTGCTAACCGATGCAATTGATCAACACCCACATTGCGTATTGCTTTTGGATGAAATCGAAAAAGCGCACCCTGATTTGTACAATATACTTTTGCAAATCATGGATAATGGCATGTTGACCGACACTAATGGCAAAAAAATTGATTTCTGCAACGTGATTTTGATTATGACCACAAATGCTGGCTCTGCGGATGCGGCGCGTGAAAGCATTGGTTTCGGTCGTGGTAAACGAGAAGGTGAGGAGGATGAGGCAATGAAACGCCTATTCACACCTGAATTTAGAAATCGCCTTGATTCAATAATTCAATTTGCGCCATTATCACCTGAAACTGTTGGTAATATTGTTGATAAATTCATTGTTCAAATGGAAGCCCAATTAACAGAACGTCAGGTTGAAATCGAACTTTCTGAAAAAGCGCGTTCATGGCTTGCGATACGTGGTTATGATAGTGCGATGGGCGCAAGACCATTGGCAAGGCTTATTCAAGAAAAAATCAAAAAACCACTTTCCGAAGAATTGCTATTTGGCAAACTTAAAAATGGCGGTTTGGTTCGTATTGATATTGACGAAAAAGATGCCGAAAAACTGGCATTCTTCTTTGAGCCGCCTTTGCCAAAAGTGGTGAAAAACAAAAAGGATGCAAAGGCGTAAAAAAAGCCCCTTACGGGGCTTTTTTATTATTCAATCGCTGCGCCAATCTCTTTGGCAAGCTGTGCCAATTCATCGGTATTTGCGGCATCAAATGTTCCGTGACCTTTAAGAAGTGCGCCTTCTACGCGCGGGACAATATGGAAATGGATGTGGAAAACTGATTGTCCACCTGCTGCGCCTGAAAATTGGAAAAGTGAAATTCCATCAGGGCTTAAAGCTTTTGTTACGCCTTTGGCGATTTTTTGAACGCGTGTGATAAGATTTGCCAAATCATCGGGCGCAATGTCCAAAATATTGCGTGCTTCTACTTTCGGAACAACCAAAACATGACCGCGCGCCTGTGGGAATGCATCCATGAAGGATAGAACATATTCATCTTCATAGACTTTATGGCAATTAAACTCGCCGCGAACCATTTTTGCAAAAATATTTTCGCGGTCATACGAACCGCTTAAACCCATATCCATCTTATTTTACCTCAATAATTGCATCAACTTCAACGGCAAAGCCAAGTGGAAGATTGGCAACCCCAACCGCAGAACGTGCGTGTTTGCCAACATCACCAAACACTTCAACCATTAAATCAGAACAGCCATTAATAACAGCAGGAATTGGGTCAAAATCAGGCGTTACATTCACAAAGCCGCCAAGTTTTACAATACGCACCACACGGTCCAAATCCCCGCCACATGCCGCTTTCATTTGTGCCAAAAGATTAAGCCCGCAAAGGCGCGCCGCTTTTTGACCTTCTTCAAGTGATAATTCACCAACTTTACCTTTTATTCCGCCATCAGGTGCAATTGAAATTTGGCCAGAGATTAAAACTTGATTGCCAGTTTGAACATAAGGAACATAAGAAGCCACAGGAAGCGGCGGATTTGGCAGTTCGATATTCAATTCTTTTAAACGTTCGTCAATTTTCGACATTCTATTCTCCAGTATTTGGGAAAGCGATTCCAACAGTTGTGGCAACACAAGCAGGGCGGCTTTCACCTTCTATTTCAATTGTGGTTTCAAGGGTGATTTGATACATATTCACGCGTTTTCGCGCCTCGATAATTTTTGTTATGGCGCGAATGCGTTTGCCAACTTTTATAGGCTTTGTGAAGCGAACTTTTTCGACACCATAATTCATACCGCGCGAACTATCGGTGATTTCCAAAAATCCGTGTGATAAATATGGGATAAGGGCAAGGGTTAAAAAACCATGCGCAATTGTGCCATCTAATTCTTGATTGGCGCGTTCAACATCAACATGAATCCATTGGAAATCATTGGTGGCTTCGGCAAATTTATTTACACGCTCTTGGGTAATTTCAAGCCATTCAGATGGCCCAATTATTTCCCCTTCATGGTTTGGTAAATTGGCAAGTGTTGTAGTAATTTTATTCATTATGGTTTGTATATGTTATATGGCGCAAAAATTAAAGAGATTCGCAGTTAAAGAGACATAGTTTTGAATATATTTTACCTTGATAGCAATCCCAAACTTTGTGCACAAATGCATTGCGATGTTCATTGCAACAAAATGGTTGGCGAATATTGCCAGATCCTTTCAACTACACACAGGATTATAGATGGGCAGGAGAGGGTAAAAACCGATAATAAAGGCCGCGAAACCTTGATTTGGGAATTGCCAGATGAGCTTGATGAAATTTTGATGCAAGTTAGCGAACCAAACCAGCCCATAAATGAATGGGTACGTCAAAGCATTGGAAATTATCAATGGGCTTTTTCGCTTTTGAATGAAATATGCAATGAATTTGAAATTCGTAATGGCAAAACCCATATTTTAGTTCGCGAAGGATTGGTTGGTGCTTTGGCTAATCCACCAAAAAATATCCCCATGGGCGATTTTTCCGAACCACCACAGGCAATATCCGATAAATATAAAATCGAAGGCGATACAATCACAGCATATCGCAATTTCTACAAAAGCAAAGGCGAGAAATTGCTTAAATGGCGTAAAACCAAGGCGCCAGATTGGTTATGACAAAATTTCTCCTCCCTTGCAAAGCAAAGCTTTGCGGGGGAGGTGGCTCGCAAAGCGAGACGGAGGGGGCGGCGCGCGAAGCAAGCCTCTGTCTTTGCTGAAGTGGCTGTAGCTCGCTGCGCTCGCGCCCCTTCCGTCACCCTATGGGTGACACCTTCCCCGTTTTACGGGGAAGGAGAATTAAAGCACCAATAATTCCTTGGTTGCCGCGCTCACATCATCTTGTCGCATAAGGCTTTCGCCAACCAAAAATGCGTTTGCGCCACATTCGCGCATTCTTATCATGTCTTGATTGGTGAAAATCCCGCTTTCGGCGACCAATAAGGCATTATCAGGAAGCATTTTAGCAAGGCGTTCGGTAGTTGATAAATCAACCTCAAATGTGCGTAAATTGCGGTTATTCACTCCAATTAAGCGCCCACCAAGTTTAAGGGCGCGTTCCATTTCAAACTCATCATGGGTTTCGATTAAGGCATCCATGCCCAATTGGGTGGCAATATCGAAAATCTCTTTGGCTTTATCATCATCAAGGCAGGCCATTATGATAAGAATACAATCGGCGCCAATTGCGCGGCTTTCAAGAACTTGGATTGGATCAATTACAAAATCCTTGCGAATACACGGCAATTTTACTGACGAACGGGCGGCAATGAAATAATCATTTGAACCCTGAAAACTTGGCCCATCGGTTAGAATTGATAGACAGGCAGCACCACCATCTTGATAGGCGCGCGCCAATGATGGCGGGTCAAAATCAGGACGAATAAGGCCTTTTGATGGGCTGGCTTTTTTGATTTCAGCAATAAGGGCAAAGCCTTTTTTTGCCTTTTCCTCAAGCGCTTTTAAAAAGCCACGTGGCGGGGTTTGCGCCATTGCCATATTTTGAAGTTCACTCAAATCACGCGCACGTAATGATGCAATTTCATCTTCTTTATAGGCGCAAATTTTCGCCAAAACGTCAGGCACATCCATTATATTGCCTCATTTGTAATAGATTTTAAAGTCTCATAAGAATTCATGGCACAGCCCGTATCAATAATGGCTTCACCAATTTCAACACCTTGGCGTAAATCATCGGCAAGCCCTGCCATAACAAGGGCGCATGATGCATTAAGCAAAACCGCATCACGATATGGTGATTTCTCGCCCTTTAATAAATTCATCAATGCATTAGCATTAAAACTTGCATCTCCGCCTTTTAAATCTTGAAGCGGGGCATCTTTTAATCCCGCGATTTGTGGGGAGATTGAAAATTCTTTGAAATCCTTGCCATTATAGGCAACAATTTGGGTTTCGCCATGCAATATCGCTTCATCAATGCCGCCATCGCCATGAATTACCCAACATGATTTAGAGCCTAATTTTGCCAAAGCCTGTGCAACTGCATGTAATAATTCGGGGCGATAAACCCCAATTAATTGGCGCTGTGCCCCGACTGGATTACATAATGGCCCCATAATGTTAAAGGCCGTGCCAAAACCCAATTCACGGCGCAAAGGGCCAACATAGGCCATTTTGGGGTGATAATTTGGGGCAAAAAAGAATGCAAGATTGGCATCTTCAAGTGCTTTAGTTTGGATTTTAGGGTTGGATGTTAATTTAATCCCCATTGCCTCTAAAACGTCTGCCGCACCGCAAATCGAAGACATAGAGCGATTGCCATGTTTTGCAACTTTATGACCGCCACCTGCCAAAACAAATGAGGTTGTGGTGGAAATGTTTAAAGAATGTGCGCCATCGCCACCTGTGCCGCAAACATCCATTGTTTCAAATGGCACTTCAAGCCTAATCATTTGTGCGCGCATTGCCGATGCACCCGCAATTAATGTTTCGGCGGCATCAATTTTAGAACATTCAAGCCCCATTAAAAAGGCGCCAATTTGTGCAGGCGTGGCATCTGCCGCCAAAATTGCGTCAAAAACTTCACGCATTTGGTCACCATTTAATGGGCGACCTGCGGCAAGTTCGGTTAGAAGTGGTTTAATATTAATTGGTGCCATTTTTATATTTTGCCGCAATTTTCAAAAAGTTTTCAAGCATTTCATGCCCATATTCGGTCGCAATTGATTCAGGGTGAAATTGAACGCCATATATTGGGCGGTTTTTATGCGAAACCGCCATTATTTCCCCATCTTTAGTAAAGGCATCGGCCTGTAAATCATTGGGAAGGCTTTGTGGCTCAATCGCCAATGAATGATAACGCGTAACATCAAAGCATTTTGGTAGGCCTTCAAAAAGCCCTGTATTATTAGTTTCAATATTGGAAACCTTGCCATGAATAATGGCACGTGCGCCCAAAACCTTGCCGCCAAAAACTTGGCCGATGGTTTGATGACCAAGGCAAACACCCAAAATCGGTAAATCAAGTGGCGCTTTTTCAACTAATTCAAGACAAACACCCGCTTCATTTGGTGATTTGGGCCCTGGCGATAAGACAATTGCATCAAATCCCATATCAAGAAATTCTTGCGCGGTTTTGGCATCATTGCGCATTACTGTAACTTTGGCGCCCAATTCTTCAAAATAATGCACCAAATTATAGGTGAAACTGTCGTAATTATCGATAAGTAATAGGTTTATCATTATTTACCGCCTTCATATTTTTGCGCTTCGCGGGCGGCATATATAAGCGCCTTGGCCTTGTTTACACATTCATTATGCTCACTTAAAGGAACGCTATCTAAAACAACACCTGCACCTGCTTGTACATATAATTTTTCATCTTTTAGAACACCAGTTCGAAGGGCGATACACATATCCATATCACCACCTGATGAGAAATAACCAACGCCACCCGCGTAAATCCCACGCTCATGTGGTTCAAGTTCGGATATAATTTCCATTGCCCGAATTTTTGGCGCGCCAGATACAGTACCCGCAGGAAAGCCCGCCAATAAAGCATCCAATGCATCATATTCAGGTTTTAAAGTGCCTTCAACATTTGAAACAATGTGCATTACATGTGAATAGCGTTCAACAACGAATTTTTGGGTAACACGAATTCCACCATTCAATTGCCCCGGTTCGCCATTACCGCGTGGCTTAGAAATTGAAACCCGACCCACATCATTACGCCCCAAATCAAGAAGCATTAAATGTTCGGCAATCTCTTTGGGGTCGTTCAATAATTCTTCTTCTAATGCTTTATCCAATGCAGGGGTTTCGCCGCGTGGCCTTGTTCCTGCTATGGGTCTAAGGGTAATATTGCCATCACGAAGGCGAACCAAAATTTCAGGGCTTGAACCAATTATCGAAAAGCCATTCATTTGAAGCATGAATAAAAATGGCGATGGATTGGTGCGGCGCAATGCACGATAAAGCGCAAGTGAACTGCCTTTATAATCAATTGAAAATCTTTGACTTGGCACAACTTGGAAAATATCACCCGCCACAATATATTCTTGGGCCTTTTTCACGGCATCCATATAGCTTTCAGGGCTTTGATGGGCGTGAATATGTGGTAATTCATCCGAATGATTATCAAGGCGCGGCGCATGAAGTGGGCAGGGCGCATCAAGGATTTCCCAAACCTTCCTTAATCTTGCTATACCTTTTTGATAGGTTTCATCATGGCTTTCGTTTTTATTTGTGCGAATTGTTGTCGCGATTAATAATTCTTGTTTTACGCCATCAAAAACAATAATGATGCGCGGGCGTGTCATTACGGCCTCTGGCAAACCTAAAGGTTCATCAGCATTTTTTGGAAGTTTTTCGAAATAGCGCACCATTTCATAAGATAAGTAACCATAAATTCCCGCAATTGGTGGCGGTAAATTATTTGGTATTTTTAATTCGCTTTGTTTGATGAATTGGCGAAGTGCATCAAGTGGCTTGGCATCAATAGTTTTCGCGGTTTGCCGATTACCATTTTCGTCAATTTCACAAATACTGGCAATGCCTTTATTGATTTCAAAAACCACATCAGGGTCGGTTGCAACAATTGAATAACGCCCGCGTGTTTCGCCGCCTTCAACCGATTCAAAAAGGCACGCCCCAAACTTATCAGCCCCCAATTTGGCAAGTGCCGAAATCGGGGTTTCAATATCGTCAATTCTTCTAATCCATAAAAGGGAAGCACCGCGTTCATTAAATTCTTTTTCGACATTTTCAAAATTTGGCGAAATGGATTTTATAAACGCGCTCACTTCATTACCTTTTATTTTTTAGCTGGTTTTGCACTTTCGGCTTCATCACCAAAAAGTGCCTTCATACGATCTGGGAAAGTTTTTGCTTTGGCACGTTTGCGCGCCATAAGGTCAATTGCATCGGCAAGATCTTGTTGAACTGAACCGCGAACGCTGTTTTCAGCTTTTGCAAGGCGTTCAGGGGATTTATTTTCATCATCGCGAACAATGCCATCAACTCGAATGATTGCATATTCAACGCCATTGCCCATTGGTGCATTTACAATCGCGCCCTTTTTGGCAGTGAATACAGCCGCACCTAATTCTTGACCGCCTTGACCACGTAATAATGGTTTTGGTGGTTTAACAATTGTTAGGTTGAATTTTTTCGCGGCAGCTTCAAGGCCAGAAGCACTTGCTTCTTTTGAAATAGCATCAGCTTTTTCTTTAAGGCGTTTTGCAATTTCGCGCGATGTCCATTCTTTTGCCAATTGGCTTTTTATTTCTGCCAAAGGAACAGGGGATGAAACATTAATTTTATCAGCGCGAATGGCGATATATGATTCATCTTTTGCACTTAAAAGGTCGGTCGCATCGCCTTGGGCTAATTGGAATGCTTGTGCTAATACATCTGGATTTTGTGCGAAGATTGCAAGTGGTTGATTAGTTTTTGGATCGATTGCTTGTGCAGTTACACCCGCCATTTTTACAAACTCAAAGCCAACTTTTGTGGCGGCTTTTTCAACATCATCACCTTGCGCAATTGCATCATCAAATGCAGCCGCTGCATCGCTTAATGCTTGTGCGCCAAGTTCTTTTGATAATTGTTTGATAATTTCAGGTGATGCTTTTGCAAAATCAGCAGGGATTTCAGCTTTTGCACCACTAACTTTAAACGCACTAAATGAAAGCGCGCCTTTAACAGAGCCAACATCACCAACTTTTGCCGCAAATACTGCATTGGCAACATCTTTATCTGGGATTTGGTCGGTTGCGCTATCGGTGAAATTAAGTGGTGCTTGAAGTCCCAACGCCTTTGCAATTGCTTCTGGCGCTTCGCCAGCTTTAAGGCGGTTCGCTGCCTCATCTGCTTTTGCTTTATCTTGTGCAACGATTTGAACAAAAGTGCGTTTAGCTGGTGTTCCCAATTTTGCTTTTTGGGTTTCAAAAATTTGTTTAACCTGATTTGGGTCTACTTTTGCATTGGCGATAAATTTATCAGGTTTTGCCAAAACAATTGTTAAATCACGAGTTTCAGGGCGCATAATACGCGGCTTTACTTCTTCATAAAGCGTGTTGATTTGTGCATCAGTTGGTATTGGCGCGCTACCTGCAAGGCTTGCAGGGACAGGTATCATGCTAATAAGGCGACGCTCTGTACCGAATGCTAAAGTTTGAACCGCATAATATTTTGGCGCTCTAAATCCCGAAGTTGCCGCAAGCGATAAAAGTCTTTTACCCATATCATAACGAACATTTTGCTCGAATGATGTAGGGTCCATACCATTTTGGGCAAGTAATTGTTGATAATTATAATCAGAGAAAGTGTGGGTCGCAGGATCTTCAAATGCAGAGATTTTTTTGATTTCACCCTGAACAACCGCAGTTGCGACTTTTAGTCCCAGTTTATCAAAGAACCAACTAAAGGCACGTTCACCAACCATACGTTCTAAAGTTGAAGTATCGCCACCTTGTTCGCGTGCTTCTTTAATGGAGATTTGCTTGCCAGCATCCTTGCTTGCACGTTTTAGGATTTTATCAAATTCTGCCCTAAATTCGGCAGAAGTGATAGGTTTGCCTGCAACCAATGCGACATTATCCTTGCTATTACCTTTGAAAACATCATTGATGCCCCAAATAGTAAAAGATACAACCAAAAGACCAATTAGTACTGCTGCAACCCAAGAGCGCGCAGCTTTACGAACAAACGAAAGCATTTATTTCTTTCCTCAAATCACCAGATTGATTATTCCATAGTTGCCGAAAGCATATCAAGCAAGCTAAGGAGTGCATGAAGTTTTCGTAACATACAAAAAAATACACATATTTCTTCTTTTAGGGGGTTAAAATGGCAAATCAGAAATACATTATTGGAAATTGGAAAATGAATGGCTCGCTAAACTCTAAGGGTTTGGTTAGTGAAATTGATGATTTTTGCCGTTCAAAATTAGGCGATAAAGTTGCCGTTGGAATTTGCCCACCATTTCCACTTATTGGTCTTGTAAATGAATGGTCTTGGGAAAGCCCAATTAATATTGGTGCGCAAGATTGCCATTTTAAAGAAAGCGGTGCGCATACTGGTGATGTTTCTGCGGTTTTATTGAAAGAAATTGGCGCTAAAATTGTTATTATTGGGCATTCTGAACGCCGTTCAAATCATGGCGAAACTTCGCAATTAGTATGTGATAAAGCCAAAGCAGCATTATTGGCGGGTCTTAAACCTGTTATTTGTGTTGGCGAAACCGATGAAGAGCGTAAATCAGGAAATGCAATTAAAGTTGTTTTAAACCAAATTGAACAATCATGTCCTGCCGAAAATGCGAATATAATTGTTGCTTATGAACCTGTTTGGGCAATTGGTACTGGTAATGTTGCTAGCCCACAAGATATTTTGGAAATGCATAATGAAATTCGCGCCAAATTAATTGAAATTTATGGTCATGATGGCAAAAAAATCCAAATCCTATATGGCGGTTCTGTAAATGCCAAAAATGCCGAAGAAATATTGCAAACGCAAAATGTTGATGGCGCGCTAGTTGGCGGTGCTTCGCTTAAGGCACCAGACTTCATCGCAATCATTGATGCAGCAATAAACGTTAGTAATTGATAAACTGAATTTATTGCTGCAATTTTTCGCAGCTTGGTAAGAAACTTTCAATGAAGATGCCATAAATATATCCTTCAAGTAAGGAAATGCTTAGATAATGGCATCATTAAATGATAAAGACCTGACTGAAGTTTTGGCGATAGTGTATGATCCCATACGCGGGAATATGCTTACTACGCGCGGGTTACTTCACGGTATGGGTTTGCGCCGAATTGAAGGTGTCACAAGTTTTGCTGCGCTAGAACGCAGAATCAAGGATGTTGAAGTTTCGCTTTTATTTTTAGAAGCAAGTGATGAAATTAGTAAAATTTCTAAACTAGTTAAATCAATTCGTCTTGCAGAAACTAAAGCAAATCCATTTTTGCCAATTATTGGGACATTATGGTCAGGTTCTACTAATTCAGTCGCAGAATTAATGAATTGCGGTTGCGATGATGTTTTACTGCGCCCATTTTCGGTTACAAAAGTTACTGAGCGTATCCAAAATTTAATTGAATGCCGCAAAAATTTTGTTGTTACTTCTGATTATGTTGGGCCAGATCGTGGTACGCCAAGTAGCGGTCATGAAAAAACTGATGCTTTTGAAGTTCCCAATCCATTGCGTGATGTTGCTATGGGAATAAAAATGGACCTTGTAAGTCATAATGAAATGATTGAAGGCGCCAAGAATCGCATGAATAAAGAGCGTTTGGCAAAACTTGCGCGCCGAATTGCAATGGCCGCAGAAGTAACAATTCAGGCAAAACACAATAATTCAGATGAAAGTGGTTTTGTCATAGATTTAATCGAAACCTCAAGCGAGCTTGTGAAAACTGCACGTCGTATGGGGCAAGATGAAATTCATGATATTGCAATTGTTCTTGAAAATGTAGTTGAAAAAACTGCGATTAGTAGCGAGCGTGCCGAAAGTGCGGAGCTTGCGCGTCAATTAGCATTGGCAATTTATATTGCTTATGCTGTTGATGAGGGCGAAGAATTCAAAAAAGAACTTGATAAAACGCTGAACCTTGTAAGATTGCGCCTTAATAAAGCAACAGAGCGTGAAAAACGCCGTCGTGCATTGGCAAAATCGATTGATTATTCAGGGTTTGAAAATTCAAGCAATGATACAGCCAAGGCAAATGATTCTTTTTTTGAAGTATCACAAAAAATATATGAAGAAGAAAAAAATCACGTTTCAAAATATAGTCTTTTGAAATAATGCCGCATTAATTCGTTCGCATTGCAGTATGCCCCTTGAAAATTGCCGATAAAAGCGGCAAATAGCGTTTTTTATCCATATAGTCTGGTGTGTAATGTTAGAAACCATTTTGATAATCCATATTATTATCTGTATCGCTTTGATTGGCTCTATTTTAATGCAAAGATCTGAAGGTGGCGGTGCATTGGGTATCGGTGGCGGCCCTGGCTCACTTATGAGTGGGCGTTCTGCGGCTAATTTCATGACAAAAACCACTGGCTTCTTGGCTTTATTGTTTTTTGTGACTTCTGCAACGCTTACAATTTTGAGTGGAACTGCCAATAAAAATGCTGGCTCCGTAATGAAGCAAGATACAAATATTCCTGCTAAAATTGATTTATCAACTAAACCTGCAACTAATTCTGTTGCAAATTCAGTTGGTGCAATTCCATCATCGCAAGCGGCGCCAAGTGCATTCGATACTTCAACAATCGATACACAAAAAGCGCAAGAAGCTGCTAAAAATGCGGTTTCTAATCAAGTTACTGCAACAAATTCTGTTAAACCTTCAAAATAAGGCTTTCATTCAATAGCAAATCTTTGCTATTGTAATCTCCCATGACCCGATATGTATTTATAACTGGGGGCGTGGTATCCTCCCTTGGCAAAGGTATTGCGGCGGCGGCACTTGGTGCGCTCTTGCAATCTCGTGGCTATAAAATCCGCCTAAGAAAACTTGATCCTTATTTGAATGTTGATCCTGGCACTATGTCGCCATATCAACATGGTGAGGTGTTTGTAACCGATGATGGTGCAGAGACTGACCTTGATTTAGGGCATTATGAGCGTTTCTCTGGCGTTTCTGCTACGCGTGCCGATAATGTGACCGCAGGGCGCATCTATCAAGATATTATTCAAAAAGAACGTAAAGGCGGCTATCTTGGTGCAACTATCCAAGTTATCCCACATGTAACCAACGCGATTAAAGAATTTATTCTTTCTGATGCAGGTGATGCAGATTTTGTTTTATGCGAAATTGGTGGCACAGTTGGCGATATTGAAGGCTTGCCATTCTTTGAAGCAATCCGCCAATTAGGCCAAGAATTAGAGCGCGATCAAGCGATTTATATCCATCTTACTTTGATGCCATATATTTCGACTGCGGGTGAAATGAAAACTAAACCAACGCAACATAGCGTTAAAGAGCTACGCTCTATTGGTATTCAGCCAAATATTTTACTTTGTCGTTGTGACCGCGAAATCCCAGAGGAGGAGAGGCGTAAACTCGCGCTTTTCTGTAATGTGCGCCCTTCATCTGTAATTGAGGCGCAAGACAGTACCCATATTTATGAAGTGCCGCTTGATTATCATAAAAACGGTTTTGATAAGGAAGTGTTGGCGTGCTTTGGTATTAAAGACGCCCCAGAGCCTGATTTAACGCGATGGAGAGAAGTGTCACGCCGCCTTAATAATCCTGATGGTGAGGTTAATATCGCCATTGTGGGTAAATATACGGCGATGAAAGATAGCTATAAATCACTTATCGAGGCTTTGCATCATGGCGGACTTGCAAATGGTGTTAAAGTTAATCTGAATTGGATTGATGCACGCGCTTTTGATGGTGATGATGATTCTATTGTTTCGGAATTATCAGAAGTGAATGCAATTTTGGTTCCGGGTGCTTTTGGTGATTCTGGTGCCGAAGGAAAAATCAAGGCAATTAAATTTGCCCGCGAACATAAAATTCCATATTTTGGCATTTGTTTTGGTATGCAAATGGCATGTGTAGAAGCTGCGCGAAATCTTGCAAAACTTGAAGATGCTTCATCAACCGAATTTGGCCCATGTAAAAACGAAATCGTTGGTATCATGACCGAATGGGTTAAAGGAAATGAAAAAGTTGAGCGTGGTAATGATGATGATATGGGCGGTACAATGCGCCTTGGTGCTTATGAAGCCATTTTAAAGGAAGGCACACGTGCCAAAGAGATTTATGGTAATTCGCATATTCAAGAACGCCATCGCCATAGATATGAAGTTAATATTGCCTATAAAGACCAATTGGAAGCATGCGGTCTTAAATTCTCTGGCCTATCACCTGATGGGCGCTTGCCAGAGATTGTGGAATATGAAGATCATCCATGGTTTGTGGCGGTTCAATTCCATCCAGAATTGAAATCAAGACCGTTTGAACCGCATCCTTTGTTCAAAGATTTTGTTCGCGCTGCAATAGTGCAATCAAGATTGGTTTAAAATCATTGGATGCTGTTGATTTTTTGTAAAACTGTGTCTAAAGACGCGGTTCGAAATTTATTTTTGTGAAATGGAACTAGAAAATGGCTGTGCCTAAACGCAAAACCTCCCCATCACGCCGTGGCATGCGCCGCGCTCATGATGCTTTGGGTGTAAACTCTTACGTTGAAGATAAAAACTCTGGCGAGCTTCGCCGTCCTCACCACATTGACTTGAAAACTGGTCAATATCGCGGTCGTCAAGTTCTTACCGTAAAAGAAGATTAGTTTTTTTTGATTATCTTGGCGAATTGGGGCGTCGAAAATTTTTTAAATATGTTTAATATTTAAAAAATTTGTCTCCTGCTACTTAACTCAAGCTAATCAAAAATTTTTAGTTAAACAAGGTCGCTTTTGGGCGGCCTTTTTTATTAGATAAAATTTTAATTAAAATATTAAATTCAAATTATCTGCTTTGCCCTATGTTGCCTTAACGGGGGCAAAAGTGGAAATTGTAAATTCTTTTAACGAGCCGCAAAAACAAGAAAGAAATAATAAGCTCTTTTCAAGGTTAGGGTGGTGGATTGGCACACCACAATGTTTAAGCGGAATAAGTGCTTTTCTTTTGATTTTAGGGTTTGATTATATCAAAAAACATTATGGGTTTGATTTAATGTCAATATTCGGCCCAAATGCAAAAAATATTATCTTGCTTAGCGGGTTTGCAACATTGTTATCAGGTTTGGTTCTAATGCCGCCCACATTAAAACTATTGCGTGCAAATTACCCCTTTATGAATAATCTATATGCCGCACCAGCGCTTGGTTTAGTTTTTGGCTTAGTTGGTATTTTCGCAATAAAATCACCTGATTTTATGGTGCAAAACAAACAAGATGCAACCCAAATTGCACAAAAAATAAATTCAATAAATACAGATGCTTCAGTCGCTAAAACTGAAGAAATGCCAAAAATACAAGAAGTTAAACAAGAAGAAAAAATTCAATTGCGTGGAACATATTACGCAAGATAATTATATAAAGGGAAGAGGCCAATGCAAAAACCAATATTGATAAAATTTATAATGCTATTTCAGGTAATATTAGGTGCAAGCTTGATTATGGTTGCAAACCATTTTTGGAATTTCTTGAAAATTAAACCAAAAAATATTCATTCACACGCTTAATTCTTAAGCGCAATCGAAAATACATTTTCAAACATTGGTGTCGTTAAACGGTTGGTTTGCGTATTATAACGACTGCAATGGTATGAATCGACAATGCGATAATTACCAATAATATGTTCTGCGGCATGGGCGAATTTATATTGACTTGGTTTTGCGCCCAAAGTTCGAATAATTGAATCATGTGAAATTTTGCCAAGGCAAATAATTGTATGTAATTTTGGTAAAGCCGCCAAGCGTGCTTTTAAAAAGCCACTACAAATACTTATCTCTTGCGGGGTCGGCTTATTTTCAGGTGGTGCACAACGTACAACATTTGAAATAATTACATTTTTTAATTCAATTCCGTCCAAAGGGTCGGCCTTATATTCGCCAAACATAAGGCCAAACTTTTTCAATGTTTGATATAATAATTCACCCGCATAATCACCCGTAAATGGCCTTCCTGTTCGGTTTGCACCCATTCGCCCAGGTGCAAGCCCTGCAACCAAAATATTTGCATTTTCGTCGCCAAATGAAGGGGCGGGGCCATTAAACCAATCAGGGTTTTCAGCAGCATTTTTATTACGATATTCAACCAAACGTGGGCATAAATTGCAATTTTTTGGTGCTTCTTTTGCGAATGTCATTTAATAGCCTTAATAATTATCAATCCCTATAAAGGCAAAAAACAAATTGGAAAATAGTAAAAACATCTATATTGGCCTTGGTTCAAATCTTGAATTTGAAAATATGCAAAGTTTGGATGTTTTAAAAAGCGCAATTGATGAAATTGCAAAAAAATACAAAGTTTTGAAAATTTCATCTTTTTATGAATCACCTGCATGGCCTGTTGGAAGTGATGCACCTGATTATATAAATTGCGTAATAGAGGTTGAAAATAATAATAATGACCCTTTTGATTTGATGCAAAACCTATTGGAAATTGAAAAAAAATATGGGCGTGTACGTGACAAAGAAAATCAATGGGCTGCAAGAACTTTGGACATAGATATTGTTGATTTTGGCGGAATTATTTTAGATGAAATAAAAAATAATATTCACCTTAATCTGCCACACCCAAGAATGCATTTACGCGATTTCGTAATATTACCACTTAAAGAAATTGCGCCAAATTGGTTTAATCAATCCAAACAAATAGAAATTACAAAGATAAAAGCACAATATTTGCAGCTAAATCATCAATTTACTGCAAAGCGCATTCAAGCCTATTGAGAAATTTTAACATTTAAACTATAGGCAAATCATATTTAATACCCTGCAGGAAATATAAATGGCACGTGTAACAGTAGAGGATTGCGTAGAACGCGTCCAAAACAGATTTTCTTTGGTTCTTTATGCGGCACATCGTGCACGTCAAATTTCTGGCGGTGCACCTTTGGCGGTTGATCGCGATCGCGATAAAGACCCTGTGGTTGCGCTTCGTGAAATCGCTGAAACTGCGGTTGAATCTTTCGATTTGCGCGATGGTTTGATTGCTTCACTTCGTGAATATCGCCCACAAGCAGTTCGTGAAGAAGAAGAATCTGATTTGCTTGCTCTTGAAGCACCAGTTATTGTTTCTGAAGATGACGTTATGCGCGCATTGCAACAGGAACAAGAAGCTGCAAGAGATAATGATTATTAATTCTTAAATTGCCGCCTTCGGCGCTTTGCGCCTCACTTAGCAATTTAGATTTAAGCGGACAATAAATTATAAAAAGCGTGGTTTTTATAATTTATTGACTTATTAATTTAGAAAAATCCGAAACAGTGTTTCGGATTTTTTTGTTTTATTATTAATATTCATTACATATTTGTAGTTGCATATATTTTTCAATCTATGCACAATATAAATAATGACTGAAACACAAACCATTGCACAGCCAAAGGCGCGGATTTTGCGGCAATATGAATTGCTAGAGCTTATTCGCGCTTATAATCCCGAATTAAACGAGGATATGATTAACCGTGCCTATGTTTATGCCACCAAAATGCATGGTTCGCAGCTTAGGGCATCGGGTGATCCATATTATGCGCATCCTGTTGAGGTTGCAGGGATTTTAACGCAATTAAAACTTGATGAGGCGTCAATTGTAACGGGGCTTTTGCATGATACTGTTGAAGATACAGATGCAACTTATGACGATATTGCGCGCCTTTTTGGTGAAGAAGTTGCGGGGCTTGTGCAAGGGGTTACCAAACTAACGCAATTAGAGGTAACGGCGGAAAGAACAACCCAAGCTGAAAACCTTCAAAAATTTGTTTTAGCCTTGTCAAAGGATATTCGGGTTTTATTGGTTAAATTGGCGGATCGTTTGCATAATATGCGAACTTTACATTTTATCAAAAAACACGAAAAGCGCGTGCGTATTGCGCGTGAAACCCTTGATATTTATGCACCTTTGGCGCGCCGTATTGGCGTGAATAAATTTGCATCCGAACTTGAAGATTTGGCATTTTCATTTTTATATCCTGATGCTTGCGCTGCTATAAATCAACAACTTGCGCAAAATCGTGAACGTTTCCACAAAGCTAATGATAATGTCGAAGATAGGCTTATCAAAGTTCTTAAAGAAGCAAATATTGATGCACGGGTTTCAGGGCGCGAAAAAAAATCATATTCAATTTGGCGCAAATTAGACCGCAAAGCCGTATCTTTTGGTGAGATTTCCGATATTTATGGCTTCCGGGTTTTGGTGAATAGTCCTGAACAATGCTATCTTGCGCTTGCTGCGATACATTCGGCATGGTCATATGTTCCGGGGCGTTTTAAAGATTATATTTCAGTTCCAAAACCTAATGGTTATCGCTCTTTACATACTGCGGTGGTTGGGCCTGCTGGCATGCGCGCTGAAATTCAAATTCGTACCGATGATATGGATAGGATTGCCGAATATGGCGTTGCGGCGCATTGGAAATATAAAAACCATTCTTATGGTTATTTCCCTGATAATGGCATTTCAACCGACCCAATGGCGGCGTTACGTGGTATTTTCTCAATCCTCGAAGATGGCGGCGATGCCGAGGATTTTTTTGAAAATGCCAAACTTGAAATGTTTCAAGACCAAGTTTTCATTTTCACGCCAAAAGGTGACTTACACGCCCTTCCACGCGGTGCAACTTCGGTTGATTTTGCTTATGCGGTTCATACAAAAATTGGTGATACAATTGTTGGCGCGAAAATTAATGGTGTAAATGCCCCATTAAGAACACCATTGCGTAATGGCGATATTGTTGAAGTTTTACGCTCTGATAAACGCAAACCGCCGCCAAATTGGGAAAGCTTGGCTATAACGGGTAAGGCACGCTCTGGCATTCGCCGCCTTTTACGTGAAACCGAGCGGGAGGAGTTTGTGATTCTTGGCAAACGCCTTGCGGGCCATGCTTTAAGACGCTTTGGTATTAATCCCGAAGAAGTAGATTTAAAGAATGCAATTGAAGCATTGAAATTTAAGTCAGCCGATGAATTATATTTTTCAATCGGTCGTGGCAAACTTACGGGAACCCAACTTGCCGAGGCGGTGGTACCGGGTTTTGTAACCAAAACTGCACTTGGGCATTCGCGCGTTTCAATTGATGATGAACATGGTTCAGATTTCTTGAAGGGTGAGGGGCTAACCGAAGGTGTTGCAATTCATTTCATGCCATGTTGTTCGCCATTACCAGGGGAACGCATCGTTGGGATTATTACCCAAGGAAGCGGAATTGAAGTTCATACGATTGATTGTGAAAACCTTGCCAATCATGATGATGATGAGGCATGGGTTGATTTAAGTTGGAATGAAGAAGCCAATAAACACGGGCTTGCGGTTGCACGCCTTTTGGTATCTTGCGAGAATTCCAAAGGTGTTTTTGCCGAAGTTGGGCGAATTATTGCCAATTCAGATGGTAATATCATAAATTTAAAAACCGAAAATCGCCGTGAAGACTTTATAGATTTAGCAATCGATATTGAAGTTGCATCAACCAAGCATTTAAATTCAATCGCGGCATCACTGCGTTCTTTGCCTGTCGTGGTTGATGTTGAACGTATTAGAGGTTAAAGCGTTTTGCAAAGGTGTGAATTATGAAAACGCAAAAAGTTCTTAAAATTTTCGAAGAAGCAGGCGCATTATTAAATGGCCATTTCATTCTTTCTTCTGGTCGTCATAGTCGCCAATTTTTGCAAAAAGCATTTGTGTTTATGAACCCAAAGGCCACTGAAAAATTGTGCAAGGCATTGGCAAAAAAAATCAAAAAAGAATTTGGCGAAGTTGAATATATTGTTTCGCCTGCGGTTGGTGCAATTATCCCTGGCTATGAAACTGCGCGTCATTTGGGTGCAAAGGCAATGTTTGTAGAACGTGAAGATGGGGTTTTTAAACTTCGCCGTGGTTTTGAAATTCCAAAAGATGCCAAAGTTGTTGTGGTTGAAGATATTATTTCAACTGGCCTTTCGGTTCGTGAAACTTTGGATGCAATCAAAGATTTGCCAATTAATCTTCTTGGGGCGGCGGTTTTAATTGATAGATCTGCGGGCAAATCAGATGTCGGCGCGCCTTTGGTTGCATTGGCATCTTTTGAAGTTGAAAGTTTTGCGCCAGACGAAATTCCAGATGATTTAAAAGATATTACAGCAGTAAAACCTGGAAGCCGCGCTTTATCACAAAAGAAAAAGTAAAATGAATAGACTACGCCTTGGCATAAATATTGACCATGTCGCAACCATAAGAAATGCACGTGGCGGCAATCATCCCGATACTATGCGTGCCGCAGAACTTGTAAAGAAAATTGGTGCTGATTCAATCACGGTTCATTTACGTGAAGATAGACGCCATATTCGTGATTTGGACGTGATTACACTCGCGGGTTCGATTGATTTGCCGATAAATCTTGAAATGGCGGCAACCCAAGAAATGCATGATATTGCGCTTAAACTTGCGCCCCATGCAATCTGTCTTGTTCCCGAAAAGCGTGAAGAAAGAACAACAGAAGGTGGCCTTGATGCCAAATCTGGCGCTAATTATTTGCGCCCTTATGTTGCGCGCTTGCAGGAAAATGGTTCGCGCGTAAGCCTATTTATTGAACCAAATCTTGCACAGGTGCAGGCGGCGCATGATATTGGTGCGCGCGCTATTGAACTTCATACTGGTAAATATTGTGATGCAATTACAGATGGTAACATTGACCTTGCCAATGAAGTTTTGGAAAATATTAAAGCGGCGGCAAAACTTGGCTCCGACCTTGGTTTAGAAGTTCATGCAGGCCATGGCATAACTTATGAAAGTGTCATAGAAATTGCAAAAATCCCACATATTATCGAGCTTAATATCGGGCATTTCTTAATCGGCGAGGCGATTTTTGTTGGCCTTGAAGCTGCGATTGAAAAGATGCGAAACATAATGGATGAAGTTCGCGAGATTGCGCAAACATGATTTATGGGATTGGTTCTGATATTTGTGTGATTTCAAGAATTGAAAAAACACTTGAACGTTTTGGGACGCGCTTTGAAAATCGTTGTTTCACAACAATCGAACAGGCCAAGGCAAATAGAACCCCAAAATTGCGCGCTTCATCTTATGCAAAAAGATTTGCCGCAAAAGAAGCATTCTCAAAAGCAATGGGTACAGGAATTAAATTTGGTGTCGCATGGCGCGAAATTGGCGTTGAAAATGATATATCAGGTAAACCAACAATAAAATTAACAGGCAAAACCAAAGAGAAATTTGACAAAATAATTCCCCAAGGTAACAAAGCCAACATTTTTTTAACTATGAGTGATGATTATCCTTATGCTATTGCATATGTAATAATTGAATTTTTGCAAATTTAGGAAAAGAACAAATAATTATGAGCGACACTGTAAGTGACAATAAAGAGGCAAAACCAGATTCTTCTAAGCCAGTTAAAGAGCAGGAATCTTTTGGTGAAATTGTAAAGACATTACTTTTTGCGCTTCTTATAGCGCTTGCACTTCGAATTTTTATTTTCCAACCATTTAATATTCCATCTGAATCAATGCGCCCTGGGCTTATTGTCGGTGACTATTTGTTTGTTTCTAAATGGGATTATGGTATTTCAAAAGCATCAATTCCTTTTGAACCTGAATTATTCAAAGGCCGTATTGGCGGCGGTAAAATTCATCGTGGTGATGTGGTTGTGTTCAAACATCCAGTGCATGAACATGTTGACTATATCAAACGCGTAATTGGCCTTCCAGGTGATAGAATTCAAGTTGTTGGTGGTCAGGTTATCATTAATGGAACACCGGTTGAAAGAAAGCCGCTTGCCCCTGAAATGATTACCGATTCTAATAATGATTATAAAAGTACAAATCGTTGGGAAGAAACCCTTCCTGAAGGTAAAAAATACACTGTTTATGATTTTTATGAAGCTGGCCCATTTGATAATACCAAAATTTTTGAGGTTCCAGCAGGTCATTATTTCATGATGGGCGATAATCGTGATAATTCAACTGATAGCCGCGCCGACCCAATTGCAGAGCAAGGCGTTGGTTATGTTCCTGAAGAAAATATTGTCGGTAAAGCGCGTATCGTAATGTTTTCATGGGATGAAGGTGTAAGCCTTATCAAACCATGGACATGGTTTACTGATTTACGCTATAATCGTATGGCAAAACCGATTAATTAATATGTCAAAAAATTATAGAAAAGCACCAAAGAATATTGAAATTGCGTCAAATCCAAATGATTTGGCGCAATTTGAGCAAGAAATAGGCTATAAATTCCAAAATCAAGAAAACTTGCAACTTGCGCTTATTCATAAAAGCGCGGGCGAGGGTATGTCAGGCTTTAAATCTAATGAGCGCCTAGAATGGCTTGGTGATAGGGTTTTGGGGCTTATGAGTGCGCGCTTTATCTATAATAATTACCCAAGTATTGAAGAAGGTGGTTTAACGCGCCTTTTCAACAATGTTGTAAATGGCACAAATTGCGCAGAAGCGGCGCGTAAAATTGGCCTTCACAAATATATGAAAGTTTCAAAATCAATTGAAAATGTGCATGGCAATGACAATGTTCTTGGCGACGCCTACGAAGCATTGATTGGCGCTATTTATCTTGATGGCGGTATGGATGCATGTCAAAAATTGATTGATTTAGCTATTGAATGCGCCAAAACAGGCGGAAATAGTGCCAAAAACTATAAAAGCGCGCTTCAAGAATGGGCACAAAAAAGAAAGTTTCCATCACCATCCTATGAAATTATAAGCCGCGAAGGCCCAGATCATGCCCCGAATTTTTTGATAAAAGTTTGTGTCGAGGGGAAATGTGCCGAAGCAAATGGAAGTTCAAAACAAGCCGCAGAACAAATTGCGGCGCAAATATTATATGAAAGATTAAGTCAAAATGGCCGATAATAAGAACACTAAATGCGGCTATGTTGCCATTATTGGTGCGCCAAATGCAGGTAAATCAACGCTTACCAATCAAATGGTTGGGCAAAAAGTTTCAATCATTACACACAAAGTACAAACCACACGCTTCCCTGTAAAAGGGATTGTAATGAATGGTGATACGCAAATTATCGTTGTAGACACACCAGGGATTTTTGCGCCCAAAAAACGCCTTGACAGGGCAATGGTGGCATCTGCTTGGGAAGGCACAAAGGATGCCGATTGCATTGTCTTTATGCTTGATGCGCCTTCAATAAATCGTGCCTTTGCGCGCGAAAATCAGGGTGATAATAAGGTTTTAGAGGATTATGAGCGTATTATTGCATCGCTTCAAGATGTAAAAACCCCAATAATATTGGCGCTTAATAAAATTGATGAAATTGAAAAATCTGCCCTTTTAGATTTGGCAAAAAGATGTTCTGATGATGTAAATTACAAACATATAATGATGATTTCTGCGCTTAGAAACAAAGGTGTAGGTGATTTAGTTAATGCAATATCTAAAGAAATGCCGGACGGCCCATTTCTTTATCCAGAAGATCAAGCATCTGATTTGCCATTAAGATTAATGGCCGCCGAAATTACACGCGAAAAGGTGTTTGAGCGCCTACATGATGAATTACCATATCAGTCAACAGTTGAAACCGACCAATGGCAAGAGCGCCGTGATGGATCAGTTAGGATTGATCAAACTTTATATGTAACGCGTGAAAATCACAAAAGAATGGTAATTGGCAAAGGCGGCGAAACCTTAAAACAAATTAGCCGTGCCGCACGCGAAGATATTATAAAAGAACTTGAAAGAGTGGTTCATTTATTCGTCCATGTAAAAGTTAAAGAAAATTGGACAGATGATAAATCCCATTATACTGAGCGTGGTCTTGATTTTGATGCCGA
Organism: Pseudomonadota bacterium; assembly: GCA_020161405.1. Taxonomy (GTDB): domain Bacteria; phylum Pseudomonadota; class Alphaproteobacteria; order Caulobacterales; family Aquidulcibacteraceae; genus Pseudaquidulcibacter. Next base: position 171,306 of record JAIUOD010000003.1, read on the forward strand.
ATAGGCCAATTTCAAAAACATGAACCAATGGGAAAGCGATGCAATTTGCCTCAATGCAACCAAATATGGCGAAAATGACGCCATATTAGAGGTTTTTTGTCGGCAAATTGGGCGTACCAAGGCCTATGTTTATGGCGGCGCTTCAAAACGCAAACGCGCATTATTAGAACCATGTCAAAAACTTCATCTTGCATGGACTACGCGACAAGAGGGGCAATTGGGTTATTTCGAGCGTCTTGAACCAATTGGTTCAATCGCACCTATTTTTTCCGATAATGCCGCTTTATGTGCTTTAGGCTCTATTAGCGCCTTATTACATCATGCAATCCCAGAGCAGCAAAAATATGAAAGCCTGTTTGACGCAACTTCTGTATTGATTGATTTATTGGGTTCTTCAAATGATTGGCCTGCTGCCTATATTGCATGGGAAGTTGGGCTTTTGCAACATACAGGCTTTGGACTTGATTTAAGCCAGTGTGCACTAACTAATTCGACAGATAATCTTGCATGGATAAGCCCGAAAACCGGACGTGCCGCAACATATGAGGCAGGACTACCATTTGCGGATAAATTATTGGCGCTACCCAAATTTTTATTAGACCCAGACGCGCAAATTAATAAAGGCGATATAGCAGACGGCTTCGCGCTTTGCGGTTGGTTCATAGAACGTGATTTATTACGCCAAAACTTTCAAACAATGCCAGAGGCAAGGGCGCGCCTAATATATGCATTAGGGCGCAAAAACCTTTTGTAATATTATGCAGCTTTTGAAATTGCTGCTACAGCCATTGTTGTGCGATTGCGACCTTCATTTTTCGACGTATATAATGCCTGATCGGCGCGGTCGATTAAGTCGGCAACTGCTTCATTGGTTTCTAGTTGTGCCACGCCATTTGAAATTGTAATTTGGCCCAAATCTTCTTTTGAGTTACGGCGTATAAGCTTTTTCTTTTCAACTTGCTTACGAATTCGTTCTGCAATCTCATGTGCCTTTTCCGAAGCAATATTAGGTGCAACGATTGCAAATTCTTCACCACCAAGGCGCGCAACAAGGCCGCCGATTGGGGTTTCGCGTGAAAGAACGCCCGCGACATAGCATATAACTTGATCGCCTGTTTGATGTCCCCAACGATCATTTATTTTTTTGAAATAATCAATATCGGCCATGATTATTGATAAAGGCTGTGAGTTTTTATCACATCTATAGGCATTGTCTTTGATGAAGTTGTTAAATGTCTTACGGTTCGCAACGCCAGTTAAAGCATCTTTTGACGCTTCCATACGTGCTTCTTCAAGTTCAAGTTTTAATGCCGCAATCTCATCACGTGATTGTGCAATGCGTTTTTCTAATGTTGATGAAGACACTACCATTTGATCGGTTGCATCAGATAAATCACCAACAACATTTTTTACATTTTCGATTTCAGGGTTTCTTACTAATTCTTCTTTGGCGCTTGTTAATTTTACTTTGAAAGATTTAGCATCATCGCGAACATTTTCGATATCTTTTAAAACACCGTGCATTTTTGATTCAAAACTTCCGCCCGCATTTATTAGGCGATCAGAAATAATCCCGCTTTCAATATGGATTTCAAAAAGGCTATCGCAAAGATAATCATCAATTTCTTTGCCTTGCATAAGTGCGGCATCAATATCTTCACACAATACAGGGTAATCTTTGGCATGATATGCAAGCCAAACAGCAAAAGCATTTGCAGAAGGCTTTAAACAATGCCTTTCCATAGATGAAAATGCAAGTCTGGCGAATTCCCAAGATTTGTTTGTATCAGTAGCTTTAGTCACGATGTCTTCCCGTTTTTTTCATATCATTACACAAGGAGTGTAGATAATAAGTAAATTTATGTGTAATTTGTGTATAAATTTTGAAAAATTGGAAAAAATATCATCATGCAACAATGCTTTACTGTGCAAAAAAGCGAATTTACAACCAAAGGTAACCTCTCGGTAGTAAGGCGAAAAGAGATTTTAAGAACACTGGTTGAATTATTGGTTGATAATAGTTCCGCAATTTGTGATGCATTAAACGATGATTTTTCTAATCGCGCGCCGCAAGTAAGTTTGCTTACTGATATTGGCGCTGCTGTATCAACTTTAAAGCATGCGCTTTCCAATATTGATAAATGGGTGAAGCCTGAAAATCATTTCACAAGCCCTGCGATTTTGGGTCTATTTGGTGCACGTGCGCAAATTCAATTTCAAGCCAAAGGAGTGGTTGGTATAATTGTACCATGGAATTTTCCGATTAATTTGAGTTTTGGCCCACTTGCAAGCGCTATTGCTGCTGGTAATCGTGCAATGGTTAAATTATCAGAATTTACACCACAAACTTCAAAACTGATTGAAGAATTAATTGGCGAAAAAATTGATAAAAGTGAAATTGCAATAATAAATGGTGGCATTGATGTTGCTCAAGAATTTTCAGCTTTGCCATTTGACCATTTATTATTCACTGGTGCAACCGAAGTTGGCAAAATTATAATGGGGCAGGCGGCAAAAAACCTTGTTCCCGTTACATTGGAATTAGGTGGGAAAAGCCCTGTTATTGTTACACGTAATTTTGACAAAAGCCTTGCGGCGGCGCGCATCATGGGCGGCAAATTAATGAATGCAGGGCAGGTGTGCCTTGCACCTGATTATTTATTAGTTGAAGAAAATTATCTTGATGAATTTGTCGATGAATTAATGAAACAGGTTAAAATTCAATATCCGAAAATTTATTCCAACCCTGAATATACGGCAATAATTAATGATCGCCATTATGGACGATTAATGTCTTATATTGATGAGGCAAAGGCAAGCGGTGTGAAAGTTATTAAAATTGATGGTGATGAGACGCCAATTAATTCACGCAAAATTGCGCCATATCTGGTTATTAATCCTGATGATAATCTAAAAATCATGCAAGATGAAATCTTTGGCCCGCTCTTGCCGATTAAAACATATAAAAATATTGACGAAGCAATTGCATATGTAAATTCGCGCCCACGCCCATTGGCATTATATTATTTTGATAATGATAAAAATGCACAAGATAGGATTTTAAACCAAACAATTTCGGGCGGCGTTACAATAAATGATGTAATATTACATATTGCGATGGAAGAATTGCCATTTGGCGGTGTTGGCGCATCTGGTATTGGCGCATATCACGGCAAGCGTGGATTTTTAGAATTTTCACATCAAAAGGCGATATTTAAACAATCGCCTTTTGATAATTTCCTTTTGAAAGCAACCCGCGCCCCTTACGGAAAAGTTTTGGAAAAATATTTAGAATTCACTATTCGGAAATAGCAACTTCAACTGTTTTCTCAACTTTTTTGCGGCGTGTGCGTGGTTTCTTAACTGGCTTTTCAGCTTCTACAGTTTTCGTTTCCTCAACAATTGGTGCTTCTTTGTTAGGGAATGGGATAATGCGCATAAAGGCAGGCATATCATCGCCAAAGCCAACAAAGCTTGGTTCATTGTCGTGGTTTTTATAAACACGTCTATTTTCATTAATTTGTGGACGGCGTGTTTCATTATATGAACGTTCGCGTGGTTCGTGATTACGTACACGCTCTTTTGGTTGTTCTTGGGGTTCGGCCTCAACCTTTACGTTTCTATTATTCGGGCGTGCAGGGCGCGCAGGTTTTTCACCATTCCTTTTATCAAAACGTGGTTTTGCAAATTCGTGTGATGGTTCATCATTTTGACCAACATCACTTTCCAAAACTGGAATTGTTTTTTTGATTAAATCAACCACACCCGCCAAATGCTTATTATCAATAGGGCATGAAATCATATAAGTTTTGCCCAAGCGGCCTGCGCGGCCTGTTCGACCAATACGGTGCACATAATCTTCGGCATGACTTGGAACATCATAATTGAAAACATGCGAAACATCAGGCACATCAAGGCCACGTGCGGCAACATCGGATGCCACCAATAATTTCAAATCACCATTTCTAAATCTATCAAGGGTGGCGGTACGAACGCTTTGTTGCAAATCACCATGAATTGGCGCGGCCTCATAGCCATGTTTGTTCAAAGATTTTGCAACAATATCAACATCGCGTTTGCGGTTGCAAAAGATGATGCCATTTTTTAATTCAGCAATTTCTTGATTGATTATATTACGCAAAATAAGGCGTTTTTGTTTGTGGTCATTGGTTTTCGCATTGACCAAAAATTGTTCAATCGTGCTTGCGGTTTGGTTTGGGCGCGCAACTTCAATACGTGTTGGATTATGAAGGAATTGATTTGCCAAATTCTCAATTTCAGGGGCCATAGTTGCCGAAAAGAAAAGTGTTTGGCGGGTAAATGGCGTGATTTTAACAATCTTCTCAATATCGGGGATAAAACCCATATCAAGCATTCTATCAGCTTCGTCAATAACCAATAATTGAACGCCATTCATAAGAATTTTGCCACGTTCAAATTGATCAAGTAAGCGCCCAGGGGTGGCAATAAGAATATCAACACCCTTCATCAAAAGTGCATCTTGATCACCAAAACTTACGCCGCCAATCAAAAGCGCCATAGTAAGTTTATTATTTTTGCCATATTTTTCAAAATTTTCAGCAACTTGTGCCGCAAGTTCGCGGGTTGGCTCAAGAATGATTGTGCGTGGCATACGTGCTTTCGCGCGGCCTTGCGAAAGAATTTCAATCATTGGCAAAACGAAAGAAGCGGTTTTGCCAGTTCCTGTTTGGGCAATGCCCAAAACATCATTGCCTTTTAAAACTTCGGGTATTGCGCGCCATTGAATTGGCGTTGGTGTGTTATAGCCGGAATCATTTACCGCGCTTAAAATTGTTGGGCTAAGACCCAAATCTTGGAAAGTTGTACCCTCTGGAGTTTCACTTAGGGCGTCATATTTTTTTTCGGAATTTTCCGACATATTATCTCACATCTAGTTGTTTTGTTTGCAGTGCGTCAAAACCTTTAAAAAGTCAAGAAAATTGGGGCACATGTGCAGGTTAGCATATTAAAGTGTGGTATTTATGTCAGTTTATCTATGGTTCTAATCACATTTGTATCAAGCGAGAATAAAGACCAAAAACCATGATTTTGCTCACGTAACTACAATATTACAGTATGTCACCGCGATGAGCCCCAAAAAGTTGCAGACTTTTTGGATAAGGCGAAGAGCCAAAATTTGCTATGGCAAATTTTCAATAAAAAGCTATGGTGGGCTTTTGATTAATTAAACATCCAATTCCTCAACATATTTCGCATTTGCCGTAATCCAGTGATATCTTAATTCGGCTTTCTTGCCCATCAATGTCTCAACTAAATCGGCAATAGTTGTTTCTTCATCCTCAGGTATATAAAGCCTTGCAAGGGTGCGGGTTTCGGGGTTCATTGTGGTTTCTTTAAGCTGCGCGGGCATCATTTCGCCCAAGCCTTTGAAACGGCCAATTTCCACTTTTGCATTGGCTTTGAATGCGGTTTTTAGCAATTCTTCTTTATGGGCATCATCGCGCGCATAAACGCTTTTTGTACCATGTGACAAACGATAAAGCGGCGGCATCGCCAAATAAAGCCGCCCATTTTCAACCAATTTTGGCATAGAACGGTAAAAGAATGTAGCAAGCAAGGCGGCAATATGCGCCCCATCCACATCCGCATCGGTCATAATAATGATTTTTTCATAACGCAAATCATCAAGAACAAATTTACTTCCCATGCCAACGCCAAGCGCAAGCGCCAAATCATTCAATTCAACATTGCCCGCCAGTTTTTCAACACCCGCAGAGGCAATGTTCAAAATTTTCCCACGTAATGGCAATACAGCTTGGGTTTGGCGATTGCGCGCTTGTTTCGCGCTTCCACCTGCCGAATCGCCTTCTACGATGAATAATTCGGTGCCTTCGGCATCTTGGCGCGAACAATCGGCAAGTTTACCCGGAAGGCGTAATTTGCGGGTTGCAGATGCGCGTTGAACTTCTTTTTCTTTGCGGCGTTTTAAACGTTCTTCGGCGCGTGCAATTGACCAATCAAGCAGTGCGCGCGCTTCTTTGGCTGAACCTGCAAGCCAGTGATCGAACTTATCACGAACCGCATTTTCAACAATTCTTGCCGCCTCTGTAGTTGCCAATCTATCCTTGGTTTGACCGACAAATTCAGGCTCTTTGATGAAAACTGAAATAAGGGATGCAGCAGAATCAAAAACATCATCGGCAGTTATTAAAGCGGCCTTTTTATCATTCAAAAGCTCACCATAGGCTTTAAGCCCTTTGGTAATTGCGGCGCGAAGACCCGCCTCATGGGTTCCGCCCTCAGGGGTTGGAACGGTGTTACAATAGCTTCGCATAAAACTATCATGGTCACCAAAACCACGAAGCCCCCATGCAACCGCCCATTCAACTGAGCCATGACCTTGGGTTTTATCGGTTTTGCCACAAAATGGCGCAGCGGTTACGGTTGGTGAGTTTTCAACCACAATTTTCAAATAATCTGCCAAACCATTGGGGAAACAGAATGTATCTTCAAGTGGGGTATTTGTGCCGGGTTTTATGCGTTCGGGTGCGCATTTAAAGCGAATTTCAACCCCTGCAAACAAATATGCCTTAGAGCGCGCCATTGAATAAATGCGCCCTGCATCGAATTGCAAATGTTCGCCAAAAATTTCGGCATCGGGATGGAATTTAACCAAAGTGCCACGGCGGTTTTGGGTTGCACCCAATTCTTGTAGCTCACCAACAGGTTTGCCACGCGAAAAATCCATTGCATAAAGTTTTCTATCGCGTGCTACTTCTACGCGTAATGCATCCGATAATGCGTTTACAACCGAAACACCAACACCATGCAAACCGCCAGATGTTTGATATGCCTTGTCCGAAAACTTACCACCCGCATGAAGGACAGTTAAAACTACTTCAAGCGCGGATTTGCCATGATATTTTGGGTGCGGATCAATCGGAATACCGCGCCCATTATCAATAACCACTAATGAGCCATCGGCTTCTAATGAAACTTCGATACGTGTTGCGTGACCTGCAACTGCTTCGTCCATTGAATTATCAAGAACTTCGGCGAAAAGATGGTGAAGTGCGCGTGAATCTGTGCCGCCAATATACATGCCGGGGCGTTTACGAACAGGTTCTAGACCTTCAAGAACTTCGATTGATGAAGCAGAATAATCAGAGCTTGTAGTATCGGGCGGCGTGTAAGTACTTGCAGCGGGTTTTACCGACTTAATTTCACTACCAAAAAGATTTTCCGCACTTTGCGTCATTTTTCACCCAAGCCTTTTAACAACCTCGAACCAAAAAGCCAATTCGCCCTTTGGGTCAAGTGTTTGCATCATGTGTAATGAATTGCAAAGTTTAAAAAAGCAATTTATGTATTCATAATATTGATTTTATTGGAGAATGTTGTGGAAGATTTGAATTTGCAAAGCGGTGGTTATTTTTTTACAACTGACAAGAATAAAATAGATGTAATAGCCGCCCATGATTTTCTATCAAATCATGCATATTGGTGCAAAAACATTCCATTTGATGTATTTAAAAAATCATTTGATAATTCGCTTTGCTTTGCGGTTTTTGAAGATGAAAAGCAAATTGGTTTTGGGCGCGTGATTTCAGATTATGCAACTATTGCATATTTGGGCGATGTTTATGTGCTTCCAGAGTTTCGTGGCAAGGGTGTTTCCAAACTACTTATGACCCAAATTATGAACCATAAAGAATTGCAAGGCCTAAGGCGTTGGATATTGCTTACGGGTGATGCACATGGACTTTATAAGCAATTTGGCTGGGAAGAAATAAAAAGCCCAGATAAGTGGATGGAAATTGCAAAGCCGAATATATATTCGCAAGATTGATGCTAGGGTCAGGACTTATTAATTAACAAAGTATGACTTGATTTAAAGGCTAAAGCCTGTGGGTAATTGCATTAGTTCAATCGCCAAATCCCTTAAAATCGTTATTATCGCGTCTGATTCGGATAATATATAGAAAAATGACAAAAACTATCGACGACGAAAACGAAAAAATTATTGATGAACCTTTTGATCGCGCGCTTGAAAGTCGATATTTGGTTTATGCTTTATCGACTATTACAAGCCGTGCATTGCCCGATGTGCGCGATGGTTTAAAACCTGTGCAGCGCCGCATCATTCATGCAATGGGTGAATTAGGTCTTGATTCAAGTGCGCGCTTTAAGAAATGCGCGAAAATCGTTGGCGATGTTATGGGTAAATTCCACCCGCATGGCGATAGTGCAATTTACGACACAATGGTTCGCCTTGCGCAGGATTTTTCGGTTCGTTACCCACTTGTTGATGGTCAAGGGAATTTTGGCAATATAGATGGCGATAGTGCCGCCGCCTATCGTTATACAGAGGCGCGTTTAACCAATACTGGTTCAATGCTGCTTGAAGGCATTGATGAGGATTGCGTAAATTTCCGCGAAACCTATTCGGGGGAAGATATGGAACCTGTGGTTCTGCCTGCTTCATTTCCGAATTTATTGGCAAATGGGGCGATGGGTATTGCCGTTGGTATGGCAACCAATATCCCGCCACATAATGCAATTGAATTAATTGATGCGTGTTTGGCGCTTATTGATGATGCCGATTTATCGCTTGATGCCATTATGGATTATATTCCAGGGCCAGATTTTCCAACGGGCGGCATTATTGTTGAACCAAAGGAAAGCATTAAAAACGCTTATGAAACAGGTAAGGGCGCAATTCGCACACGTGCGCGCTGGTCGGTTGAAGATATGGGGCGTGGGACATGGCAAATCATTGTCACCGAAACCCCTTATATGGTGCAAAAATCAAAATTGGTTGAGAAACTTGCCGAATTAATCGAAACCAAGCGCGCACCATTGCTTGCCGATGTTCGTGATGAATCCGCTGAGGATATGCGCATTGTTTTAGAGCCAAAATCTAAAACTGTTGAACCTGCACAATTGATGGAAAGCCTTTTCCATTTAACCGATTTGGAAAATCGTTTTTCAATGAATTTAAATGTTCTTGATAAAAATGGTATTCCGCGCATCATGGGTTTGATTGAATGTTTGAAATCATTCCTTGATTATAAAAAAGAATTGGTGGTCAAACGCGCTTCATGGCGCAAGGGAAAAATTGAAAAACGCCTTGAAATTTTGGCGGCATTATTAATTGCCTATCTAAATCTTGATGAAATTATCCGCATCATTCGTGAAGAAGATGAACCAAAACCAGTTTTGATGGCAGCATTTAACATAAATGAAGTGCAGGCCAATGCAATTTTGGATACACGTCTTAGAAATCTGCGTAAATTAGAAGAAGAAGCAATCATAAAAGAAGATTTAGCCCTCAAAAAAGAACTTGAGGAATTAAACAAACTTCTTGAGAGCGATAAATTGCAATGGAAAAAAGTTGGCAAAGAATTATCTGCAACGCGCGATATATTTGCCAAACAAGGCGATAGCGCAAAACGTAGAACCACATTCGACACTGCCCCTGAAAAAGGTGCTGCCCTTGCGATTGAAAGTTTGGTGGTCAAAGAACCGATTACTGTTGTGCTTTCAAAACGTGGTTGGATACGCGCACTTAAAGGTAAGATTGATGATTTATCCAGCGTTAAATTCAAAGATGATGATGAATTGGCTTTATCACTTCAATGTATGACAACTGATAAGATTGTTTTATTCGCAACCGATGGTCGCGCCTTTACACTTATGGGCGATAAATTGCCATCGGGCAGGGGATTGGGCGAGCCAATTCGTCTTTCAATCGAATTGCCAGAAGAGCATGATATTTTGGATATGTTCATTCCAAAAGATGGCGAAAAACGCATTATTGCATCTTCCAAAGGCTATGGATTTGTAATGGACGAAACGGAATTCCTAAGCCAAAAGCGCGGTGGGAGAAATGTTTTAACCCTTGATGCTAAGCAAAAAGCACGAATTTGCGCCCCTGTTTTGGGTAATTTTGTGGCAATCGTTGGTGAAAATCGCAAACTTTTGATTTTCAATATTGAAGAATTGCCGACAATGTCACGCGGTAAAGGCGTTAAATTACAATCTTATAAGGATGGCGGCACTTTGGACGTATTATCATTCAAGGGTGAAGATGGCCTTGTTTGGGTTGATAGTTCGGGGCGTAACCGTGAAATGCCTGAATGGCGTGATTATGTTCTGCGCCGTGCGTCAATTGGTCGAATGGTTCCGCGTGGTTTTTCTAAATCAGGCAAATTCAAATAGATAATTTGCAATAAAAAAGCCCCCAAATTGGGGGCTTTCTTTTATATTATTGAATTTCTTAAAACGAAGATTGGAAGCGAAGGTTCACAGGAACACTAAGAATGCTTGCATCATCATTAATTGCACCAAGGCCAGCAAGATCAAAGTTTGTGCTTGTTGCGCCTTTAAGTTTTGAAGTATAGCGAATACCAATTTCAGCAGCAAATTCAGCAGAGCTTCCGATGCGTTTTGAAACGCCCAATTCACCGCCTACAGTATATGAATTTGTTGCTTCATAATAGCAGCAATTATAAAGGCTGTTCGCGCCAGCATTCATATTAAGGTGGATTTTATCGGTATGAACAATGCCGCCATGAACCGCATAATATGGCATGAAGCCAGCAAAGCCATCAACTACAAACCATTGGCGATATCCAAGTTCAAATGCATATTGTTTCAAATCTGTTGCATCGCCACGTAGTTCGGATGCACAAGTTCCAACGGCGGTTTGTAATTCATAGCAACCGAATAGAACATTGGTTTTTGCTTGGGCTTTTAAGTATGAAATATTGGCGAAATATTCGCTATATTCACCCGCAGCATGGCGAATTTCAATTGCAGTACGCAATGCAGGTTTGTACATATCGCCAAAATTGCGACCCTTTAAATACATTTTCGCATTGCCAGGCATTGAAGCATTGAAAATTGTTCCGGCGAAAACTGCGCTATTTGCGGCTTGTACAAAATTACCACCAACAAAGCTTTCAACACCTGCTGAAACTGCAAAGCCCCAAGGCGAAGATTGTTTTTGCGCGCTATTTTGTGTTGCGCCATATGCAACCGCAGGTGCCGCATAAGCAACAGGTGGCGGTGGCGGCGCAACATAGGTTTGCTGCGAATATGAGCGCATAGATGAATTTGCGTCACTATAATTTTGTACAGGCGGTTGATAAGTCTGAACAGGTGGTGGAGGTGGCGGTTGATATGTTTGAACCGGTGGCTGATATTGTGGCGCTGGTGGTTGATATTGCGGTGCAGGTTCATAAGTTTGTGAAACTGGCGGGTTGTAATCAACAACTTTCTTTTGTTTTGGTGCAACATAAGCAGGTTTTGCAACTGGTTTTTTAGCCGGTGCTTTTTTTACTTTTTTTGCTGTGCGATCACCACTCCAATGCCAAGATGGGTTATCGCCATCGGCCATTGCCATTGATGCTATACTTATGCTGCCAATAAGGCCGATTACTAAACTTGAACGAATACGCATATCCCTACCTCTTAAAGTCAGGTGTTTATATTGGTTTTTTGGTTAATTTCGGATTAATTTTATATGATTGGGCAATAAAAAAGCCCCCAAATGGGGGCTTTTGAATAGTATTTGCGTAAATTTAGAAAGTAGTATGGAAACGAAGATTAACTGGAATGCTAATTGCGTGCGAATCATCAAGCGCAGCAGCAAGACCAAGTGCATTCAAATCACCCGATTGTTTTTTAAGATTACCAGTATAACGAACGCCAACTTCTGCCGCTAATTCGGCAGTATCTGAAATTGTGTATGATGCGCCTAAATCTGCGCCAATCGTAGCTGAATAGCCTTTATCATATAATTTCCAATGCCCAAGACCGTTTGTCCCTGCATAGAATGCACCATGAATTGCGCCAGTTTGCACAAGTCCACCATGAACTGCCCAATATGGTCTTACTGCTTCTGACAAAAGGCCAGTTCCAAACCATTGGCGATAGCCAGCTTCTACGCTAATTTGGGTTAAATCTTTTAAATGGCCTTGCAATTGAAGCGCGCATGTATTTGCCCCTTGTTCCAAACAGCCAAGGTCACGCATATAACGGCTTTGTGCTTTTAAATAACCAATTGAACCATAAATTTCAGATAGATCTGAAAGTGCATAACGAACCTCAACAGATGCCTTCATCGAAGGGTAATACATATCAGAGAATTTACGACCTTTAAGGTGCATTATACCCTGACCAGTAAGGTTTGAATTAATTGTGTTCATATTAAGCGATGAAGAATTTGCAGCGCCTAAAATATTGCCTGATGTTTGAACTTCAGTGCCAAAATTAGCAGAAAAAATCCAAGGTGATGAATAGCCTTCTGCCAAAACCGGCGAAGATAAAACTGCCAATAAAGCTGCTGCCATATAATATTTTGCGCGCATCTTAAAAAACTCCCTAAAGCCGAAATGGAATCAATGTGGCCTACAAAGGAAAGTCATGGCTTAATTTGGTTAACGAATCTTAACCAAAAATTATGAAGGGTTTTAATTGGTGCTACTTTGCAACATTGTCTTGGCGTTCCCATCCGCGTGGGCCAAGGTGTTCATAAGGTGTGAAGCGTGATTTATAGGCCATTTTACGGCAATCTTTTATTAAATAACCAAGATATAAATAATCACGTTCGCTTTGACGAGTGTCATTTATTTGGTGCAAAATTATATACGTTCCGATTGAATGTTTTTGTAAATCTGGATCATAAAATGAATATACAAGTGATTTTCCATCATTTAATTCATCAAGTAATAAACAGGCAATTAATTGCCCTTTCTTACCATATTCACAATCTTGATTTAGGCGATAATCGATAATTCTTGTATAGCTAGTACATTCCTCAAGCATGGCGATAAAATCTTCGCCATCCATATCGCTCATGCCTTCATTAAGGTGACGCGTATTGAGGTATTTCTTAATTAATGCGTATCTTTCTTCATTGGCATCAGGGAAGTTTGATTGGGCATCAATATATTTGCCAATTTTTAAAACACGGCGCCAATTTTTATTGAATTTAAAATCCTTTACTAAAACCCTTATTGAAACACATTCTGTGCACATGTCACATGCAGGGCGGTAAGCGATATTTTGAGATCTACGAAATCCTGCCCGTGTAAGGGTTTCATTCAAATAATGTGCGTCCAAATCATTTAAAGTCGTAAATAATTTACGTTCATATCTATCTGGAAGGTAAGGGCATTCAAGCGGACTTGTTAGATAAAAGCGAAGCTTTTTATCGGCAAAAAGGTCATCAGCTTTTGGAAACATATCGCTAGACATGTTTATGCTTTATCAAAAAATCTATCCAATGCAAGCTAAAGGCTAGAATTAACCGGCAATGGTGGTGCTGCACGCTTAAGAATAATTGCAATGCGGCGATTTGCGGGCTGGTATGGGTCGTCGGCAAATAATGGGTCAGAGCCTGCCTTTCCCGTAATTTGTGAAATGCGCGCCTCAGGAAGGCCAGCTTGCATAAGTACTTTACGCGCAGAATTTGCACGTGCTGCCGATAATTCCCAATTTGAATTTGCGCCATCAGGATTGGGCGCGGCATCTGTATGCCCTGAAATTATAATCTGATTTGGTAATTGCAAAGTAATGCGCGCCGCAGCCCTTAAAAGGGTTTTTGCATTTTCATTTGGTTCAGCAGAACCAGGGGCAAACATTGGCTTACCTTCTTGGTCAACTAATTGGATTCTTAAACCCTCTGGGGTTTGGTCAACAATAATATTATGTGATAATTCTGAAAGTTCTGGTAAATCTTGTAGAGCTTGGCGGATAGACATTTCGGCCATTTGAAATTCATTAGCTTCTTCTTGCGCTTTGGCTTGTGCTTCGGCTTCTTTTTGTGCGTCTGCAGATGATTTTTCTTGCGGTGTAGATGGCGCATCAAGCATTGGCGCAGAGCCTTTTTGCATTGCGCCGCTTTCACCTAATGCAGTACCTGCTAAAATTCCGCCAGCCCCTGATGTTGATGCGGATAAAGAAGCAGGGGCAAAATAATCGGCAATACCGCGTTTTTGCTCTGGCGATGTTGTATTGATAAGCCACATCAAAAGGAAAAATGCCATCATAGCTGTCACAAAGTCTGCATAAGCAACTTTCCATGCGCCACCATGATGTCCACCAGCGATCTTCTTGACTTTTTTTACAATAATCGGTCGATTTGCGGCCATAAACCAATTTTCCCTTAACAGATTAAGATAAAATGCACCAAATTAGTTAAGGCTTGGTTTTTATTTGATATATTTAATTATGTATAAGCACAATTGCCTGACCAATTGGTTTTGGTTTTGCACCGTTCACAATTTTCCAAATTTTTATAGTTTTACGAATGTTTTTTGGAATATTATTATTTGCCGCATTATTTTGCGCAATTGTTTTGGCATCATAATCAACAAGTTTTGCAATAATTGTTTTATCTTCACTAATCCATTTATGCGAACCATTTGGTTTAAGGATTATATTTTTATAATCCGCGCCCACTAATTCAGCGGGGCGATTTTTGCCTTGGAAAATTATAATATTATTTTGATAATCATATGGGGCATTAAAATTTTGAAGGTGAGCACCAACCTCCCAAACCCTAACACAACGATTTAAAACCTTTGACCAAGACGCGCCAGTTGAAGGTTTACAACCATTTGCATCAATATCGCCACCAACAATCGGCGGGTTTGTAATTGCAATTTGCGCAATAGAATTTGAAGGAATTTGAAATGATGCAAATGCAATTAATGTAAGAAAAGAATATTTCAAATTATTTTTCATTTTCCATCCCTCAAAATTTTTGCAGCCTCGTTTGCCCAATAAGTTATTATACCATCAGCGCCAGCGCGAACAAAGCATTGCAACGCTTCTAAACGCGCCCGATTGCCATCAAGCCATCCATTGGCAATCGCAGCTTCCATCATTGCATATTCGCCCGAAACTTGGAATGCATAGGTTGGCATTTTAAATTCAGATTTTATTCTACTTAAAATGTCTAAATATGGCATTCCAGGTTTTACCATTACCATATCCGCACCCTCGGCAATATCTAATGCAACTTCATGCAAAGCTTCATCAGTGTTTAATGGATCCATTTGATAGGTTTTCTTATCACCCTTTAATGCACCTTTTGAACCAATGGCATCACGATAAGGGCCATAGAATGCTGATGCATATTTAGCGGCATAAGACATGATTTGTGTGTTTATGAGACCATTTTCTTCTAAGGCGTCACGAATTTCACCAATTCTTCCATCGCACATATCCGATGGCGCGACGACATCGGCGCCACAGCTTGCCTGCAATAATGCCTGTTTAACAAGCATTTGCGTGGTTTCATCATTAAGCATATAGCCATCATCATCAATAATGCCATCGTGCCCATGAATTGTATATGGATCTAAAGCAACATCACACATTATCCCAATATTTGGTGCGTGTTTTTTTACTTCGCAAACAAATGTTGGAATTATCCCCTCTGGATTTAGGGCTTCATTTCCATGTTCATCTTTTTTATCTGCGCTTATATGTGGGAAAACGGCAATCATTGGAATGCCAAGATTTTGCGCCTCAATCGCAGTTTTAATTGCGCTTTCAAGATTATGCCTAAAAATACCTGGCATTGATTGTATTGGTTCAGGTGCTTCATCACGGTCATGAATGACCATTGAAAGAATTAAATTATTGATTGATAATTCTTTTTCACGAACAAGACGGCGCGACCAATCTGCCTTGCGATTACGTCTTGGGCGCGAAAACGGGAATAAACGGTTTGCTGAAATTTCACTCATGATACATTATAAAAGAATTGAATTTATTTTCCATTTGCTAAAACATTAATTAGCATAATGTTTGCCACAATTGATTTCACATTATTGGGTTTATCAATTTCAATATATTCATTTAATGAATGTGCACCATCGCCATTAATGCCAGAACCTATTGTTAGTGCTTCTATACCCATGCTCATCGGCATATTAGAATCAGTAGAACTTGCACTTGTTTCAATTGACAGACCATAAGCTTTATAAATTTCAGTAATTGATTTTTGAATAAAACTATCCTTGGTTGTAAAACCACTTGCACGTTCGCCAATTTTTGTAACCTTATATGAAATCTTGCCGCGATTTAAAGCGCGCTTTGAATTTTCAGCTTCAACCGCAATTGGCAATTGCGCAAGGAAATATTCCGAAACTTTATTAAGTTCAGAATTGGAAGCCGAACGCATATCAACAGTCATTGCAACAGAATGTGGAATTGAATTAACCGAAGTTCCGCCCTCTATTATTCCGACATTGAATGTTGTTTGATCTTTGGTTGGAACTGGATAATTTGAAAATCTTGTTATTGCATCTGCCATTGCATAGGCAGGGTTTACAATTCCGAAATCACTAAAAGAATGCCCACCTGGGCCATCAAATTCAACTTTATATCTTTTTGAACCTATTGCCCTATCAACATAGCCGCCGCCTGAACCGGGCTCGAGGCTTAGGAAATATTTGATTCTATCTTTATATTTTCCTTTTTGGAAAAGGTAACGTACGCCACGAAGGTTTCCTGGGCCTTCTTCACCAACATCGCCAACGAATAAAATATCATAATTAGTTTGAATTTTGGCATTATTCATTGCTTTAATGATTTCAAGCATTATCGCCAATGAAACCGTATCATCACCAATTCCGGGTGCATAAAGTCGATTGCCATCTCTCTTTACTTTAACATCAGTATCAATACCAAAAACTGTATCAAGGTGCGCGGCAACCACCAATAAAGGGCCTTTATTTTTGCCTGCCCTTATACCCATCACATTGCCTTCTTCGTCCATTTCAACGTCATTAAGGCCAGATTGGCGCAATAATTCCATGAATTTCTTTGCACGGTTAGTTTCGTTAAATGGGGGCGCAGCAGTTTGGGTAAGGTCGATTGTAGTGTTTATTATATTTTCAAAATTATCATTGATAGTTTGATTTAAACTGCTGATTTGTGTTTTGTTTAGTCCAAATTCCAAAGGTTTTGCATAAGCTGTTGTTTGTATAAAACATGTACAAAAACCGATATAGCCAATGCGTTTAATTACTTTTGCAATCATTTTTTTCCCCATAAAAACAAACAACAATAAGCTGACTTGCACCTATTTCAATAGTTAATTGTCAAAATTATGTCATTGACGCATGGTTTAAAGCCGAATAATTTAGCCCATGGAGAAAAAATGAAAATACATAGACGCCAAATTATGGGTGGCTTTGCTGCATTAAGTTTTAGTGCTTGTGCCAATTTGCCAATTGAAAAAAATAAATTAGGGCAGGGGAAAAATAATATGAAAAAGCCAATAATAATAGCGCATCGCGGTGCATCTGGTTATCGCCCTGAACATACTTTGGCTTCATATGAATTAGCAATTGCGCAGAATTGCGATTTTATTGAACCTGATTTGGTAATAACAAAAGATGGTCATTTAATTTGTCGTCATGAAAATAATATTTCCGAAACCACTAATGTTGCAATGCATCCTGAATTTGCAGGCCGAAAAACTACCAAAATAGTTGATGGCGAAAGCATGACTGGTTGGTTTACCGAAGATTTTACTTTGGCAGAAATAAAGACTTTGCGCGCCAAAGAAAGGCTTCCGCAATTACGCCATGATAATACAAATTATGATAATCAGTTTGAAGTTCCAACTTTTGAAGAAGTTTTACAATTGCGTGAAAAAAAATCAAAAGAATTGGGGCGTGAAATTGGTGTCTATCCTGAAACAAAGCATCCATCATATTTTGCAAAAAATGGCCTATATTATGATGATGCTTTATTGGCGCATCTTGATAAATATGGCTTAAATTCGAATGATGCGCCTGTTTTTATTCAAAGTTTTGAAACACAAAATCTAAAAAAACTATCACAAAAAACCAAAGTAAAATTAATACAATTAATGCAAGAAGATGATGGACCTTGGGATAGTCAGGAAAAATGGGTTGTTACGTATAAATCCATGACAAGCAAAGAGGGTCTTAAGGAAATTGCGAAATATGCCTATGGAATCGGTCCGCAAAAAACAATGATTTTGCCGCGCGATGCCAATAATAAATCAACATTGCCAACCAACCTTGTGAAAGACGCACATGAAAGCGGCCTAAAACTTCATCCATGGACATTCAGGGCGGAAAACTATTTCTTACCGCTTGAATATCAAAATGGTGATAAGAATGATACAAAATTCATGGCGTTACATGGCGATTTAGCTTCCGAAATTAGGCTTTTTATTGAATTAGGTGTTGATGGGGTGTTTTGTGATTTCCCTGATATTGCCTTTAACGCAATCAATGCTGCATAAAATTTAAAATATTAATTATTAAGCGTGTTTCATTATGGGATTTGATAATTGCAAAATAAAATTTGAATAAAATTTTATCTATTTTGTTAATAGTATTAAAATTGATAAAATATTCAAATTGAATTGTTTTTATGATTTCCAAATGGTTAATGTGTTAAGTATATGATTATCAACGACTTATTGAACATGCTTAAGCAAAATTAAACAACACCTTAAGCAGTTTTTAGAAGTTTTATAGTATCATTCCCGAATGAACCAAAGTCGAAGAACTTGGCATGGGGTATGAATATGGTTGCGATTAAAAAAGAGATTGGCGAGAAAGCCAATATTAAAATCGGCGCAATCCCTGATTATATCGGGGGTAGCTTTGGCGAAACAGTCGATAATGACACACAAATTTCGGTGTATAAAAACGCACTTTCACTTGTTGAGCGTTTACATCGTCAATTATTGGATGTTGTTAAAGACGATCTTGATAAATGCGGCCATGAAGAACTTACACCTGTGCAAGCACTATTAATCTATAATATTGGCGAACATGAATGGTCGGCTGGCGAATTGCGTGCCAAAGGCTGTTACCTTGGTTCAAATGTTTCTTATAATCTTAAGAAACTACATGAGCTTGAATATGTTGAAAGCAAAAAATCACCATTTGATAAACGTCAGATAAAATTACGTTTAACAGCAAATGGTCGTGCGGTGCGTGATCAATTAGATATTATGTTTGAACGTCATGCAAAAACTGTTCATCCTGTTGGCGGCGTTGATTGCAACGCACTTGAAGGGGCAAATAAAACCTTGTCACGTCTTGAGCGCTTCTGGAGCGATCAAATTAAGTATCGTCTTTAATTTATAATTCATACCCAAGCAGATGCGCCCACAGAATTGTTGGGCGCTATTTGTTTTGTATATTCTTTGGTTGTAAATATGCCCCTTTTTATTGCAATTCAAAATCAACACATTTAAGGAATGTATAGTGCGACATTTTGCGTTAGGTGAAATCAAAATACGTTCGTGTATAGGTTCTAATTCGTAAATGTGTGGCAATCAGGGAGGGGGAAAAATCCCCAATATCGCATGAATTATGATAGGGCTTTTAAAACCGCGATTGATGACATCAAAAAAGAAGGTCGCTATCGTGTTTTCACAACCTTGCGCCGCTATCAAGGCGATTTCCCAAATGCACGTTGGAATAAAGAGGATGGCGATAAAGAAGTTGTTGTTTGGTGTTCCAACGACTATCTTTGCCAAGGCCAAAATCAACAAGTAATTGATGCAATGAAAACCGCACTTGATGATGTTGGCGCGGGTGCGGGTGGTACACGCAATATTTCTGGTACAACTTATTATCATGTTGAATTAGAACGTGAACTTGCTGATTTACATAAAAAAGAAGCCGCGCTTTTATTTACGTCTGGCTATGTTTCAAATGATGCAACTTTGGCAACATTGGCGCGTATTTTACCAGGTTGTATCATTTTCTCTGATGAATCAAATCATGCATCTATGATTGAAGGTATTCGTCGTTCTGGTTGTGAAAAACGCATTTTCCGTCATAATGATGTTGCACATTTGCGCGCCCTATTAGAGGCTGCGCCACAAGATGCACCAAAAGTAATTGCTTTTGAAAGCGTGTATTCAATGGATGGCGATATTTCGCCAATGGAAGAGTTTTTGGATCTTGCCGATGAATTTAATGCCATGACCTATCTTGATGAAGTTCATGCCGTTGGTCTTTATGGTGATCATGGGGCAGGGGTTGCCGAGCGTGAAGGATTGATGCACCGTTTTGATATTATTGAAGGAACTTTGGGTAAAGCCTTTGGTATTATGGGTGGTTATATTACTGCGACTTCTGATATTATTGATGCTATTCGTTCCTTTGCACCGGGTTTTATCTTTACAACTTCTCTTGCGCCAGTTTTGGCGGCAGGGGCTTTGCAAAGTGTGAAAATGCTTAAAACCCAGTATGGCCGTGATTTACGAGCAAAACACCAAGAACAAGCGCAATATCTAAAAGATGCATTTGCAAAAGCTGGCTTACCAGTGATGGATACTTCTACTAGCCATATTGTTCCATTAATGGTTGGTGATGCGGCGAAGTGTAAGCAATTGTCTGATTTGTTGCTTGATGAATTTGGCATTTATGTTCAGCCAATTAATTTCCCAACTGTCCCACGTGGTACGGAGCGTTTACGCTTTACTCCAAGCCCATTACATACAAATGAAATGTGTGATGAGTTGGTTGATAAATTACTTGGTGCGTTCAAATTATTGCAATTGCCACTTGCTGCATAAGATTGTGCTTTAATTGAATTCGCGCGAAATAATTTACGAATTCATTCAAATTGGTAATCAAACGAAAGTTTCCGCAATCGATGTTATTAGTGGAACCGAAGTTTCGGTGATAACGCCAACTAACGCGCCACGTTCTTCGCAAACCTTGGTTGCAAAAAACAAATTGATAATGATTCTAAAGAAAAATGGAATAATCCAATAAAAAAGGGTGGCGAAAGCCACCCTTTGTATTTGAATTGTTGCTTCAAATTAGCCGCGGACGCCGCGACCCAAGCCAATTTGTTTTGCAAAATCAGAACGACGTTTTGCATAGTTAGGCGCAACCATTGGATAATCAGCAGGCAAAGCCCAACGCTTACGATAATCTTCAGGTGAAAGACCGTAATTAGAACGTAAATAACGTTTCAACATTTTAAGTCTTTTGCCATCTTCAAGACAAACGATATAATCATCAGTAATTGATTTTGCAATTGAAACCGCAGGTTTTGGTTTTTCGCCAGCTTTGTCAATTGTGCTTCCTGCTTCACCTGCTAGTGCGCGTTGAACTGATGAAATAAGCCCAGGAATTGCGTCAGGATTAATCTGGTTTGCACCAACAAATGCAGCAACAATTCTTGTTGTCATTTCTAGCAAGTCAGATTTGGATTCAGATTTAAGTTCGCTCATTAGTTCTTACCTTTATTTTATAATTAAGTTTTTGTGACGTGACTTTTTATATTTGGGAATATAGTTATTTATCAACCCAAGTTTACGTTACTACCCCAGAAATTCAAAATCAACCATGAATTTCAAAAGTTTCAGCAATTAATATTATTATTATTTATTGTTGGTAATTTAAAAAAATTAACGACTTAAATCTTGTACCAAAATCTAATGTATAAGTCTATAAAAAAATAGTGAATTTTATAATTTATATATCAAGCTTTCACGCATTACTTGAAAGTATATGTTAATCTATATTTTAAATATATTTCAAATACTTTGATACGGCTATAATAAGCATTATTATATGTAAAAATGTAATTTTGCGCTTTCATTTTTATAAAAATTCGGGCAGTTAGCGCCACATAATTCCATTAATCCCTTGCACATTGCCAAATAGGGAAGCTTTTTGAAAGGTTGAGTTTTATGTATAGTAATTCGTATCTTGCGAACTTTTTCACTGGCGCACTAGAAGCTACTGACAAGGAAATATTTGATGCAATTGGTCATGAAGCTATTCGTCAAGCAAACGGAATTGAATTAATCGCTTCTGAAAACATTGTTTCAAAAGCTGTTATGGCAGCACAAGGTTCAGTTCTTACAAATAAATATGCGGAAGGTTACCCTGGTAAGCGTTATTATGGTGGCTGTGAATGCGTTGATGTTGTTGAAGAATTGGCACGTGAGCGTGCAAAAAAGCTTTTTAACTGTAAATATGTGAACGTACAACCACATTCAGGTTCTCAAGCTAATCAAGCGGTTTTTAACGCGCTTTTACAGCCCGGTGATACTTTCATGGGGCTTGATTTAGCTGCTGGCGGTCATTTAACACACGGCTCTAAAGTTAATCAGTCGGGTAAATGGTTTAATGTTGTACCTTACACAGTAAATGAAGACGATCATCAGATTAATTTTGATAAAGTTCTTGAAATTGCCAAAGCGAATAAACCAAAATTAATTATTGCTGGTGGTTCGGCTTATCCGCGTGCAATTGATTTTGCAAAATTCCGAGCGATTGCAGATGAAGTTGGTGCTTATTTAATGGTTGATATGGCGCATTTTGCAGGTCTTGTTGCGGGCGGCGCACATTCAAATCCACTTGATCATGCGCATGTTGTGACTACTACTACTCACAAAACTTTGCGCGGCCCACGCGGCGGTATGATTCTTTCAAATGATGAGGAATTGGGTAAAAAGTTTAATTCGGCTATTTTCCCTGGTATTCAAGGGGGTCCATTAATGCATGTAATTGCCGCAAAGGCAGTTGCATTTGGTGAAGCATTACAACCTGAATTTAAAACTTATGCGCAAAATGTTGTTAAAAATGCGCAGGTTTTAGCCGCCAAAATTAAAGAAGGCGGCCTTGATTTAGTTTCAGGTGGCACTGATACACATGTTGTATTGGTTGATTTACGTCCTAAAGGCTTAACTGGCCGCGATGCGGAAAAAGCACTTGAGCGTGTTGGCTTAACATGCAACAAAAACGGTGTTCCATTTGATACTGCTTCACCAATGGTAACGTCTGGAATTCGTCTTGGTTCGCCTGCGGGAACAACGCGTGGGTTTGGCACCCTAGAATTTGAATTCATTGGTGAAAAAATCATTGAAGTTCTTGATGGCTTGGTCAAATCAGCTGATGGTGATAAAGAGATTGAAGCCAAAGTAAAACAAGAAGTTGAGGAAGTTTGTAAAAAATTCCCAATCTATTAATGGATATTATAATTGCACTGCCCGTTTTGTTCATGTGAAGACACAATTGTAAAAGATAGCCGCCCCGCCGAAGATGGTGCATCAATTCGGCGCAGGCGACTATGTCCTGATTGTGGCGGTCGTTTTACAACGTTTGAACGGGTTCAAATGCGCGAGCTTAAAGTCATAAAACGTGATGGCACTAAAGAACATTTTATGCATGAAAAGCTTCACCGCTCAATTTCAATCGCCCTTAGAAAGCGTGAAATAAGCGATGAACAAATTGATCAGATGATAAATACAATCGTAAAAGAGCTTGAGCGAACTGGTGAAAATGAATTTGCAACTGCGCAATTGGGGGAGGTTGTAATGCGTACATTGGCGCAAACTGACCCTGTTGGCTATGTTCGCTATGCATCGGTTTACCGCGAATTTGAAAAGGCCGAGGATTTTAGTAAGTTCGTTGAAAACGAATTAGGGTCGATGAAGAAAAAGAAAGATTAATGGCAAATGGAATTTTTTGCCAAAATTGCAACTTCTTTAGATGGAAAAATTGCCCTTGAAGATGGGCAAAGCAAATGGATAAGTTGCGAAGAATCACGAAAATTTGTTCATCAATTGCGCTCAAAAGCCGATATAATCGCTACTGGTATTGGGACAATATTAGCAGATGACGCGCAATTAAGCGCACGTGATGGTGAAACTCTATACCCCAATCAGCCACAACGCGTAGTTTTTGATTCGAATGCACGAACGCCAATTAATTCAAAAATTTTGCAAAATACAAAAAAGCCAACAATAATATTTCACGGTGAAAATGCATCAGAATTTAGGTTGGAAAAATTAAATAATGCAGGTGCAATTACGAAAAATATTGATATTAACCAAGATGGTGAAATCAATATTATTGAAGCTTATAAAGCATTGTCATTTTTGGGTGCAAAATCAATAATGCTTGAAGCAGGTTCAATTTTACTTTCAAATTGTATCGCTTCTGGTGTTATAAATCGACTATATTGGTTTCGTGCGCCAATAATAATGGGTAATAAAGCAAAAGACGTATTCAACGGTCTAAATCCTGAGAGTTTGGATAAAGCAAAGAAATTACGTCTTATTGAAATCAAGAAAATCGGTACAGATATTCTTGAAATATATGAGGTTTAAATTGTTCACAGGTATAATTAATCACATTGGGCGTGTTAGTAATATTGAAAATAATGACCAAGATGCGATATTTGAAATAATTGCCCCTCTGGATGTTGATAATCACTTAATTGGTGCTTCTATCGCGCATAATGGTGTATGCCTTACATTGATTGAAAAGCAAAAAATCGATCAAACAGAATCAAAATGGAAAGTTCAAGCATCTACACACACGCTTGAATTAACCAATTTATCAGATTGGAAAATTGGAACCCAAATTAATATCGAACCTTCACTAAAATTTGGTGACGAACTAGGCGGACATTTGGTTTCTGGCCATGTAGATGGAATTGGGATTGTTGCTGAAATTGAAAAAATCTTTGAAAGTACAAAAATCACAATAAAAGCGCCAAATGAATTGATGAAATTCATTGCCCAAAAAGGTTCTATTGCAATAGAGGGTATATCACTTACGGTTAATGAGGTAAGTGTAAATTCATTTTGTGTGAATATAATCGAGCATACAATAAAAAATACAACAATTGGTTCATTCTTTATTGGTATGAAAGTTAATTTAGAAATTGATCCAATCGCACGTTATGTTGCGCGCTATTTAGAAGTTAATAATTAGGGAATTAAATATGTCTATTGCTGCCGATCCGTTGAATATATTAATTGTTGTCGCAGATTATTACCGCCATATTTGCGATGAACTGGTTGCCGGTGCAATCGAGACTTTGGATTCTGCAAAGGCAACGCATTCATTGGTTCGTGTTCCTGGCGTTCTTGAGATTCCAGCAACTATTGCTGCTGCTGAACGTTCAAGCCATCGCCCTGCTGGTCGTTCTTATGATGGTTTTATTGCATTGGGTGCGGTAATTCGCGGTGAGACAACGCACCATATACATGTTGGCGGAGAAAGCGCGCGGGCAATTATGGATATGACTGTGCAAGGCCTTGCAATCGGTAATGGTATTTTGACTTGTGAAAATGAAGATCAGGCGATAATCCGTGCATCACGCAAGGGCAAGAATAAAGGTCGTGAGGCGGCAATTGCGTGTCTTACCTTGATTGAAGTCAAAAAAAGGCTTAACCTTGGCGGGGTTTAAACGGAATTTTTATGAATAGCGCAAAAACAAAAACTAATACTCAAAAATTACGCGGTGCAAGATTATGTGCTGTTCAGGCTTTGTATCAAATTGATTTAACAGGCAAAGCAGGAAAAAAAGTTGTTAGTGAATTCATTGATCACAGAATAACTGATAATGCCCAAAGCGAAGATAAAATCTATGCCGATGGTGAATTCTTTCAAGAGCTTGTAAAAGAAGCCGTTGAAAATCACATTATGGTTGATGCACAGATTTCAAGTCGCCTTGTTAAAGGTTGGACGCTTGAACGTATTGACCCTATTGTTCGTGCTGCGCTTCGTCTTGCCACTTATGAGTTAATGAATAAATTACAGACACCTATCGCGGTCATTATTGACGAATATGTTGGTGTTGTGGCTGCCTTCCATGAGGGCAAAGAACCAAATTTCGTTAATGGCATATTGGAGCGTATCGCCAAAGAAACCAAAGCAGATTTAGCGCGCGTTGCACCCGAATAAATGAATGAATTTGACGCAATAGAAAGTCTTTTCCTTCCATTGTCATTTAATCACGAAGGTGCAATGGGGTTAAAAGATGATGTTGCGCAATTTAATGATATTATAATTAGTACTGACACTTTGGTTGAAAATACGCATTTTCGTAAGGAAGACTCTTCGTATTCCATTGGTCAAAAACTTATTCGTGTAAATGTTTCCGATATTATTGCAAAAGGCGCATTTCCGATTGCGGGCTTTTTGAATATTTCATGGAATAATGAACGCGGCGATAAAGGCCTTGTTGAATTTGCCAATGGATTAAAAGATGCATTAATTGAGTGCGCGAATAAGATGCCAATTATTGGCGGCGATACAACAAAAATTGATGGCCCAATCGTCATTAGCCTTACAATCTTTGGGAAACCCATTAATAAGCTTGTTAAAAGACATAATGCAAAAACCAACGATTTAATTTGTTTAAGCGGTAATATTGGCGATGCAAAAATTGGCCTCGAGGCTCTAAATAATGCTGAAAATATTGAATTTGCAAATGCAATTTCGCATTATCAAACACCAAAAATACCCAAATTACAAATTGCAAACATCATAAGCAAATATGCAAATTCATCGCTTGATATTTCAGATGGGCTATTGGGTGACGCGATGAAATTAATGCCAGATAGTTTTCATAATTACGAAATTGATTTTGAAAAAATACCATTATCTGATGAAGTAAAAAAATATCTTGAAAAAAATGGGTATGATTTTGATAATATTTTAAAAACTCTAAGTTTTGGTGATGATTATCAATCACTTTTTACAATTGATGAAGTCAATAAAAATGATCTCATAGAGATGGCTAATTCAATCAGTCAAAAAATATATTTTATAGGTAAGGTTAGAAAAAGCGATAAACCAATTTTAAAAATTGCAAACGTTAAACATGACATTGGGGATTTACCAAAATCCTATTCCCACAATTTTACTGCATAGAAACAATTTATAGCTTTCAAATTGACGCCTTTTTAAGAATTTTATTCGATAATATAAGAATGAAATTTCCAAAATTTACCCCGATTTTATTCGCACTTCTTATTTCTATTTCTGCACCGCTTTTTTCAAATGATGCATTTGCCTCTTCAAAACCAAAAGAAGGAACAATGTCTAACCCATTAACGGTTGAAATACCGGGGATAGTTGTTCCGATTGTAAATGGAAAAAGGCTTGTAAATTATTGCTTTATGACAATTGTTGTGCATGGCGCAGATGATAAAAGCGCAACCAACATAAGAAACAATCAATTCTTGGTGAAAGATGCCATTTCACGCGCCACATCAAAAAGCCCAATACCTGTATTACCACAAGCAAGTATTTTTGATGCGAACACTTTTGTTAGAACCGTGATGCCAGCAATCGCGCAGGCATTTCCGGGAACTAGAATTAATAAAATCGAAGTTCAAAATGCACAAATGATGAAGCGCTAATAAAATTTATTCCTGCGACAATCTTAACATTCCCCAATCAGTGGATTGTGATTGCGTAATTAGAGAATCCATGCCAATCTCAAGCCCATAATAATAGCCCAAAATAATTGGGCAATAACAGGGAGAAACCGGTGAAATTATCACCGAAAGACAGAGAGGGGAAAAATGGATCCTAGTATTACAGGTGTGTTGGCTGCTATTGTTGCCGGCCTAATAGCATTGATTTATGGGGCGATAACCATACAATCAGTTTTAAAATCAAGTGCAGGTAATGCACGAATGCAAGAGATTGCGGCGGCAATTCAAGAAGGCGCCAATGCTTATCTAAATCGTCAATATACAACAATTGGTATTGTGGGTGTTGTTTTGGCGGTTGCATTATTAGTTGTATTCAAAAATTTATTAATTCCAATTGGCTTTATTTTAGGTGCGGTTTTATCAGGTGCCGCCGGTTATATTGGAATGCTTGTATCGGTTCGCGCAAACGTAAGAACTGCTGAAGCTGCAAGAAATAGCCTTGCGGGTGGCCTTGATATGGCGTTCCGTTCTGGTGCGGTAACTGGTATGCTTGTTGCTGGTCTCGCGCTTTTGGGGGTTTCGGTTTATTTTTATATTCTAACCCAAGTGCTTGGTCACAAAGTTACGGATCGTGTTGTAATTGATTCATTGGTTGCGCTTTCTTTTGGCGCATCACTTATTTCGATTTTTGCCCGTCTTGGCGGTGGTATCTTTACAAAAGGTGCAGACGTTGGTGGCGATATGGTTGGTAAAGTTGAAGCGGGCATTCCGGAAGATGACCCACGCAACCCTGCAACTATTGCGGATAATGTTGGTGATAATGTTGGCGATTGCGCAGGTATGGCAGCGGATTTATTCGAAACATATGCTGTTACATTAGTTGCAACAATGGTTTTGGCATCAATTTTCTTCCGCGAAAATGGTGCCGCCGTTATGATGGCATTACCATTGGCAATTGGCGCGATGGCAATCATAACCTCAATCATTGGAACATTCTTTGTTAAATTAGGCAAAGACAACAATATCATGGGTGCTTTATATAAAGGCCTTATTGCTGCTGGCGTATTGTCTGCGGCTGGCCTTTATTTAGTAGCTAACCTATTTGTTCCAAATGCATTTACTACTACTGCTGAAACTGGTGGAATGGCGATTGGTGCGAATTCAATTTTTGCATCTGGTGTTGTTGGCCTTATTGTTACTGCGGCAATCGTTTGGATTACCGAATATTATACAGGAACAGAATATGCACCTGTTAAATCGGTTGCTCAGGCATCTGTTTCTGGTCACGGTACAAATGTTATCCAAGGTTTGGCTGTTTCGATGGAATCAACTGCATTGCCTGCTTTGGTGATTGTGTTTGGTATCATTGCTACTTATAAAATTGCGGGCCTTTTTGGTATTGCAATCGCAACAACTACAATGCTTTCAGTTGCTGGTATTATCGTTGCATTGGACGCTTTTGGTCCTGTTACTGATAATGCGGGCGGCATTGCAGAAATGGCAGAATTACCACCAGAAGTTCGTAAAACTACTGACGCATTGGATGCTGTTGGAAATACAACCAAAGCAGTTACCAAAGGCTATGCAATCGGTTCTGCTGGTCTTGGTGCACTTGTATTATTCGCTGCATATACAGAGGATTTGAAGCATTTTGCCGCTAATCCGCTTGAATTCCCTTTCTTTGCTAATATCGAAGTTAAGGGCATGTTTGACCTTTCAAATCCATATGTTGTTGCTGGCCTATTATTCGGTGGCTTGTTGCCATATTTATTTGGTGGTTGGTCAATGACTGCGGTTGGTCGTGCAGCTGGCGCGGTGGTTGAAGAAGTTCGCCGCCAATTCAGAGAAATCCCTGGCATTATGGAATATAAGGCAAAACCTGATTATGGTCGTGCAGTTGATATTCTTACCAAAGCAGCAATCAAGGAAATGATTGTTCCGTCATTGCTTCCTGTATTGTCACCAATCGTACTTTTCTTTGCTATCTTGATTGTTGGCGGTAAAGTGAACGCATTGGCGGCAGTTGGCGCAATGCTTTTGGGCGTTATCGTAACTGGCCTTTATGTGGCTATTTCAATGACATCTGGCGGCGGCGCATGGGATAATGCTAAAAAATCTTTCGAAGATGGTTTCACCGACAAAGATGGCGTTAAACACATGAAAGGTTCAGAAGCACACAAAGCATCTGTAACTGGTGACACTGTTGGCGACCCATACAAAGATACAGCAGGCCCTGCGGTAAATCCAATGATTAAGATTACAAATATCGTTGCATTATTGCTTTTGGCGGTATTGGCGCATTCTTAATTAACTGCAAATTTAATCATTTAAACCCCGCATTCGTGCGGGGTTTTTTGCTTTTTTTTGTGGCTTTTTTGTCCAAATTAAAACACAATCAGTTTGTAAATCACCAATTGGCTCGTAAATAGGGGAAAATAATGATTAAACGTGGTCAATGTTCTAATAGCCCGTCTAAATGTTCAAACGCGGCAAATGGCACTCTTTTGGCTTATGCAGGTACAAATTCAATTTGTCCTGAATGCGGCGCACCACTTGCACTAGTTGCAGGTGAGGGGAATGCATCGGCGCAGCCGTCAACCCCGCCGCCAGTAAATACACAAAGACAGGCACCACCACCCGTCCAAGATTATGATGACGATTATGAAGATGAAAAACCTAACCAAGCGCTTGAATTTGCCAAAATGGCGGCAATGTTTGTAGTTGTGGCGGGTATTGTTTTCTTTGGCCTAAGGTATTTTACATCGCGTGGTGATAATACAGATATTGGCAATGAAACCACTAATCAGATTAGTGTTGGTCAAATGTCTGTTACTGATATTAATCCGAATCTTATTGCCAATAGTGTTTCCATTATTGATGTAAAAGCGTCCCCTGCTGAAAGTGCGCAAAGCCTTGGAAAAATTGGCGCAGGTGTTGGCGTTGAAATTAATGGCAAAGTGAATGTTGATGGAATTGATTGGTATCGCATTTTAGTTCCGAATCAATCTGGTCAAACTGGCTATGTTAAAGTTACAGATGTTATGCCGCTTGATGGTGGTTCACTATTAACCAATCAAGTTACCACTACCCCTGTTGTTTCAGAAGTAAGCGAAATTCCAGAGACTATTTTCTATATATCGGGCGATAAGGCAAATATACGCGATCAAGCAGGCTTAAACGGCAAAAAAGTTGCAGAAATGCTTAGAGGTGATACATTAAGCGCAAGTGCAACAAGAACAGTTGATGGTAAAACTTGGTATCGCGTAAATCTTCCGTCAGGTGGTCAAGGTTGGATAAGTTCAAGCCTATTATCAATTACGCCAGTTGCTGCAACGCCAGAAAGTGCCGCCCCTAAATCAAGCACAATAAGCGAAGGAAGCAATGTGGTTTTCACTTTCGATAAAGTGAAAGTTCGCCAATCGCCTGACGCTGCTGCTACAATTGATACTGACGAAACACAAAAAGGTATGGTTGTTTTGGTTGATGAAGTTCAATCTTCAGGTGGCAGCACTTGGTATCATGTTCATTCAAACCGTTTCAATATTGACGGCTGGGTCGATGCAAAATCTGTAAAACAAGTTGAAAACTAGGTTTTGCTTGCATAGCAAACTATAAATTTTGCTTGGAAACGATTGCGGCTTCATTTAGACAATCTTGTAATTACGCCCGTTTGGGATTTGAAACTGGAAGCATGGTTTAATGAACGAAGAAATTGATAAATCAATTGGAAAAAAACGGGCAAATTTTGGCAATAATAGCTCTAATATAGCTATTATTGCCTTTGGCATTTTGGTGCTTGCGGGGGGTGTTTTTGCGGGTTTGAAATTTGCGGGAACTTTTGACCACGCAAATAGAAATTCTAATGCGCATTATATTACCTATCGCACCCAAGGTAAGGTTGAATTATTCGAATCAAAATCAACCGGCTCAAATGTTCGCGCAAATTTAAAGGAAGGCTCTATAGTTTCTGGTAAATCTGTCGGAAGCGTTGATGGTGTTGAATGGGCCGAGGTTACGTCGGTTGATGGCGTTCATGGCTTTACCCCAATGGGTGGGTTACAAAAAGTTGGTGAAGGCGCTGATTTATCACAAGTGCAAGATAGTATCAGGCGCGTTGTTACTTCAACTTCAATTAATTTACGTTCAACGCCATCTTTATCTGGAAATTTAATTGGCTATTTGGATGGCGGAACGCGAATTACAACTGATGGCTATGTTTCATCACAGGGTGAAGATTGGCTACGCCTAAGATTTGGGGATAAGGTTGGCTTTATTATGGCGCGCTTTACCACGCCAGATGATGATAGAGCAGGAAATAACGAAGGTTTTGCAGCTTCAAAAATTGGTGTTTCTGGCACAGTTAAGATTGTGTCGAATATACAGGCAACACCCTATCCTGATGGTCGTGTTTTGCGCTCTGTCATGGAGGGGGATAGTGTTGGGGTTTTGGGGCAGACCAAGACAGATGATTGGTGGTATATTGTGCGCCTTGATGATGGCACTCAAGGATTTATTCCAAAAACCTCAATTATTGTTTCTGAAAAGCAGGGGAAATGGGTCTATCCTGATGGCACTGAAGCCCCTGGCCCAAATGTTCCACAAGGGCAAAAGACACCAATAAATCCTGATACACTACAGGGTAAAAAAGATGTTAGTTCTGACAATCCTGTTAAAATTGATTTTAACGAGGTGCCAAAACCTGTTGAAGCCCCGTCACCATCTAATCAAAGCGAACCACCAAAATAAAAAAAGGCGCCTTAAAAGGCGCCATTTTTGTATGATGTAAGAACTTATTGTGTTCTTGGTCCACCCGCAGCTGTTGGCAGATTTGGATCTTGACCAGGAAGGGCAACAGGCGAACGACCAACGGCACCAAATACCTGCTCTAAGAATGTAACTTCACGACCACGTGTTGGCGTTTTATCTTTGTCATAATTAATAATACGACCATCAACCAAAGTGTATTTTTTTACAGATGCAACATTTTCTGCATCATCAAACGAAATCGCAGTAATGTTACGCTCAGTAGTTTTAAGTTTCAAAAAGGCTTTTTGCGACTGGATAGATGAAATATAATACCAAACTTCTTCGTCAAAAGCGCCTATTTGTGAAGGGTTTCCAAGGCGTGTTAATATTGTGGTTTTATTATCAGTACCATTTTCAATTTTCATCATATCAGGTGAATCAACAACAAAACCATGATGTGTTACAATTGGGGCGCATCCAGTAATAGAAACCCCAGAAATCAAAATTGACCCAATAATTCCAGCAAATATCAGTTTGCGCATTTAACTTTCCAATTCAAAACGATATACCCTACTATACGTCATTGCCACAAGGTTCAAGCGTCGCCAACAACTAGCACCAGTAAATGAAGAATGTTTAATTATTTTAAAAATCGCAAATTAATAAAAAATGCAAGTGACACTTTATTCATTAAAATGAATGAATATGCACGAAACCCTAATTTCTTCGGTGAAAACCGCGTTGAAGATGACCCTGATGGGCGTTTTGAATTAGTTGCTTTATTTGCAACCGCAATTTTTTGTGGCCTAGGAAAGCGCGGCGAATTGGAAACTAAAATCGCACAAAATTTATTTGATAAAATTTTTAAAAGCTTTGATCAGGCATTGCGTGAATTTGGAATAAGCGATTTAAAAGTTGGTTCACGTGTTAAAATTATGGCCGAAAGTTTTTATGGGCGGCAAACATCATATATAAAAGCTTTTGACAGTGGTGATATGGAAGCATTAAGCAAGAAAATCGCGCTTAATGTTTTAAGTATTGAAAATGGAACTAATGATTTTAGCCATGAATTATCCAATAATTTTATTAAATTGGCTGGCGAAATACGTGAATTGAATTTTGCAAGTTGACGTTACTGTAATAATTTTTGTAAAACCACAAAGATTTTACTAATATGTCATCAAGGTCACATAAGCCAACCATTGGCAGCTCCATATAAAATAGGAATAATATTTAATGAGCGATAATGAAACTACAGCGCAAATAACGCTTTCAATTGACGCAATGGG
Source organism: Pseudomonadota bacterium (assembly GCA_020161405.1). Classification (GTDB taxonomy): domain Bacteria; phylum Pseudomonadota; class Alphaproteobacteria; order Caulobacterales; family Aquidulcibacteraceae; genus Pseudaquidulcibacter. The sequence continues at coordinate 204,543 of JAIUOD010000003.1, forward strand.
TGGCGATTTTGCACCGAAAGAGATTGTTGAAGGTTGCGCAATTTTCGCGAAAAAACATCCAGAAGTTGCGCTTATTTTGCATGGTGATAGTGATAAAATAAATTCAATAATATCGCATAATCCTGCTTTGAAAAATGCCAAAGTTGTGCATGCAGATGAAGTTGTTGGAATGGATGCTAAGCCATCACAAGCAATGCGCCGTAAAAACACGTCAATGTGGTCGGCGGTCGCTTCGGTTAAAGAAGGCGTCGCCAATGCGGCGGTTTCGGCTGGTAATACTGGTGCATTGATGGCGGTTTCAAATTTGCAATTACGAACTGTTCCTGGGATACATCGTCCTGCAATTGCTGCGCCATGGCCTAATCCAAAAGGTGCATCTGTTGTTCTTGATATTGGTGCAAATGTTGATTCTGACCCTGATCAATTAGTTGATTTCGCAATATTAGGTGAGGCTTATGCCAAGGCCTTATTTGGCAAAGAAAGACCAAGCATCGGCCTTCTCAATGTTGGATCTGAAGAAGTTAAAGGGCATGAAGACATAAAAGAAGCCATGCGCCTATTACGCCTTCATGGTTCAAGCCTTGGCATGGATGTTTATGGCTTTGTTGAAGGCAATGATTTGTCGTTAGGCACAACCGATGTAGTTGTAACAGACGGTTTTACAGGTAATATCGCACTTAAAGCCGCAGAAGGTGCTGCAAAATTATTTGCAACCTTTCTAAAAGAATCACTGACATCAAATTTAATTTCTAAAATTGGTGCATTTATCGCAACAAGTGGGTTTAATAAGCTTAAATCTAAAATGGATCCACGCGCTTTTAATGGCGGAATGTTACTTGGTTTAAACGGCCTTGTGGTTAAATCACATGGTGGAACAGATGCACATGGTTTTTCCAATGCTTTGCTTGTTGCGCTTCGCCTTGCCTCATCTGATTATCAGTCTACAATAGTTGAGAATGTTGCAAGATTAAATCAATTACGCCAAGTGCAACAAAAAACACCTGCTGAAGCTTAAAATCGATTGGGAATAATATGACTATTTCATCTATTGTTAGTTCACTATGCGCAATTACGCCCGATAGATTAGTAACAAACAATGAATTGGCAAATATCGTTGATACATCGGATGCATGGATTAAGGAAAGAACTGGAATTGAGCAGCGTTATTTTTGTTCAGACCTTGAAACAAGTTCAACACTTGCAACGCGCGCCGCAAAGCTTGCAATTGAAAAAGCAAATATTGATGCCAATGATATTGATTTAATCGTTTGCGCAACATCAACGCCAGATAGAACATTTCCTGCCACTGCAACCTTGATACAAGAAGCCTTGGGAATACCTGTTTGTATTGCGTTTGATATTCAAGCTGTATGTTCAGGCTTTGTATATGGATTTGGTGTTGTTGATGCGATGATAAAAGCAGGTCAAGCTAAAAATGCCCTTTTAATTGGTGTTGATAGCTTTTCAAGAATTATGGATTGGGCAGATCGCACAACATGCGTTTTATTTGGTGACGGCGCTGGGGCAGCGGTGATACGGGCGTCTGATGAACAGAATAAAGGCATTCTTGCAAATATTTTACGTGCTGATGGTCGTTACAATTCAATATTAAATGTTTCAAGTGGTGCATCTTTAGGCTCTAAAGTCGGTAAATTGCATATGGAAGGGCAGGCAGTATTTCGCCATGCCGTTACAAATATATCCGAAGCTATTGTTCTTTGCTGCGAAAAAGCTGGCGTTAATATTAATGAGATTGATTGGTTTGTTCCGCATCAAGCCAATAAAAGAATATTAGATGGCGTTGCAAAAAAACTAAAAATTCCAGAAGAAAAAGTAATAATTACTGTCGATATACATGGTAATACTTCAGCAGCTTCCGTTGCGTTAGCTTTTGACCATGCGCAAAAAGAAGGTAAAATTAAAAAAGGTGATTTAGTTTTATTTGAAGCAATGGGTGGTGGTTTAACTTGGGGTGCAACATTGGTACGCCTTTAAATTAAATAATTATAAAACACTTTTATTTGTTGACACATGCGTCATTTATTGAATTTTTGTAGTTTTTCATTCAAAAAACGAAAATAAATTCAAAAAAAAGCTTAAAAAACCTCAAAAAAGCCTAAATTATGTGTATTTTCCATGGATAATCACTTTACCTAAATGGAATTTGTTGGTTAATTGGTATTATGAGTCTTATTCAAACAAGGTAACAAAGGGCAGAGGGTATTTAAGTACCTTTTGAGGGGCAGAATGGGAAAAACACTTACGAGAGCTGATTTGGTTGATGTTTTAAGCCGTGAGCTTGGACTTTCAAAAACTGATGGTTCGGATCTATTAGAAAAAATGCTTGAACATTTGGTTATTGCTTTGGAAAAAGGGCAATTGGTAAAGCTTGCGCGTTTTGGTAATTTCGCTGTAAGGCAAAAAAAACCACGTGTTGGACGTAATCCAAAAACAGGTGTTGAGGCTAAAATATCCGCAAGACGTGTTGTAAGTTTCAAGCCATCGCAAATTCTTAGAACGCGTGTGGAGCGCAATTAATTGTCCGACGAACTTGAGCAAGTAAAATCACCAGATGCATTTCGCACCATTTCAGAAGCAAGCGATGAAATAGGTGTGCCGCCACATGTTTTACGTTTTTGGGAAGGTAAATTCAATCATTTGCGTCCATTAAAACGGGCAGGTGGTCGGCGTTTTTATCGGCCGCAAGATATGGCCGTTTTACGCGGTTTAAAGGCATTATTGCAAGATGATGGTTATACTATTCGCGGTGTTCAAAAACTAATCAAAGATTCTGGTATTCAATCTGTTCGTAATCGCGCGATGAATATTGAAACGCATTCTATTGAAATTGAAGATGATACAAAAACATTTGGTTCATCAATTGAAAATAATATTGATAAATCAGGATTGCCGGCATTAAATCAATTACTTTTACGCCTTACCCAAACACGCAATATTTTGGACAAAGCATTAGGGTCGTAATTTGTCTATTAGTTTTGTAATTAGGGATGCGCAATCAAAAGATATAAGTGCAATAGAAAACCTTATTGAAGCAGGTTATAGAAAAGACGAAGCTCGTCTTGGTTGGACACATGAAACCGATATTTTATCAGGCGATAGGCTGTCAGAAGGTGAAATTGCAAAAACATTAGATGACGTAAACTCTAAAATGTTTGTTGCAATAGATAATTCAAACGAAAATCTGATAGGTGTAATCTGTGTTTCAAAGGATAATGATTGGATAGAGTTTGGAAAGTTTTCGGTAAAACCAAATCTACAAGGTGGTGGAATTGGTCGAAGATTAATCAATCATGTTGAAAATTTTGTATCTAAAGTTTGGGGTGAAAAAAAACTCAAATTATCAGTTATATCAAAGCGTAAAGAACTTGTAGAATTTTATTTACGCTGCGGCTTTAAAGACACTGGGCAAAGAATTGATTTTGTTAAAGTACACCCATACGTAATTCTAAAAGATGGCGTTGAAAATTTAGAAGTCATCATAATGGAAAAAAATCTATAAAATATGCATTAGTTCATATTCCGAAAATTATTTGATAACCTTCGGCACAATTTCGGGCAATATTAATTAGCAAAATTTATTTGCGTTTTCTTTTCATCATTGCAACTTTGGGCGGCCTCTCACCTTGTGGGATCTCTTCGGGCTTGGCGCGCATCCAATTAAAAAGTGGTTTTAGCGGAAAAATCCATATTATTCCGGCAATTATAAAAAATGTTATCGTGATAATTGGTGGCTGTTTAACAAAGAAATTTCCAATTTGTCCTGCTAGAATTAGGTAAAGAACAATATATAAAAGAACCACCAAAAGGCCAATCATTCGCCTATTTTGAACTTGCATATTAAACCTCTTGATTTCCAATAGCTTTAATTTTTTTAAATGACAAACATATTTGTTTTTGAATGAAATTATGCAATATTCATATTAAGGTGCACTTTGAGAAGAATTACAAAAAAACTAAGCGGTAAATTGGTTGCAAATTGGCTGATACTAATGGCAATTCTCGTGATTGCCATGATTGTTGTTGGCGGCGCTACACGACTAACAGATTCTGGCCTTTCAATCGCCCATTGGTCACCTATTCATGGAATTATCCCTCCCTTAAGTGAAAAAGATTGGAATGATGAGTTTGCGCTTTATAAAACCATTCCGCAATTTAAACTTATAAATAGCCAAATGGTTCTGTCTGACTTTAAATTTATTTTTTGGTGGGAATGGTCGCACAGGCTTTTGGGACGTATTGTTGGAATATTATATCTATTACCTCTAATTTATTTTTGGGTGCGCGGTTATTTAAGCCGTAAAGATATACCTATGCTAGTTTCTATAGTTTTGCTCATTGGTGTGCAAGGGTTTTTAGGCTGGTGGATGGTCAGTTCAGGTCTAAAAGGTAATCGAATTTATGTTGAAGCAATAAGGCTTGCGACGCATTTGGGAATGGCATTTTTCCTATTAGGATTATTGATTAATGCTGCCCATTATAGATTATCAGGTGAGAAGGCGCATTTCACCAAAAACCCTTGGAGTATTATTGTTATAATCGCCTTCTTGCAAATTCTTTTGGGGGCAATGGTTGCTGGAACACGTGCTGGATTAATGCATAATGATTGGCCTTTAATCGATGGCAAAATAATTCCTGATGCATATTTTCAATTAAAACCTATTTTGCTTAATTTCATAGAAAACACGCAAAATATACAATTTAATCACCGAATGATTGGCTATTTGCTTGCAATAGTAATTTTATTGCAATTTAGAACGCGACGCAAAATTAAGAAGCCAGACCATAATGCATGGCGTTTGCGTGCAGCTTTTATGATTTTGGTTCAAATAGGTCTTGGTATATTTACTTTGCACATGTTCACTATATCACCACCACCTACAATTACAGGTGTCATGGTTGGTGTTTTGCATCAATTAAGTGGTGCCATTACTTTTTGTATGATTGTTCTTGCGTGGAAAACCTATCCAAATTATCGCAGCTAAGAAACAAAAACGTCTTTTAATATTCATTTCAACTTGCTAACAGGTGCTTGCTTGCAAGGAGTTAGAAATATGACCGCAATTATCGATATTATTGGCCGTGAAGTGCTTGATAGCCGTGGGAACCCAACTGTTGAAGTTGATGTTTTGCTTGAATCTGGCGCACATGGGCGCGCGATGGTTCCATCTGGTGCGTCAACTGGTGCACATGAAGCAGTTGAAAAGCGCGATGGTGATAAATCACGTTATCTTGGCAAGGGTGTTTTAAACGCTGTTGAAGCTGTAAACGGTGAGATTTTCCAAACTCTATCTGGTTTTGATGCATTGGATCAACGTCAGATTGACGATATTTTGATTGAGCTTGATGGCACGCCAAATAAATCACGCCTTGGTGCAAATGCGATTTTGGGTGTTTCATTGGCTGTTGCCCGTGCGGCATCTGAGGCTGTTGATTTACCTTTGTTCAATTATATCGGTGGCATTAATGCCCGTGTTCTTCCTGTCCCAATGATGAATATTATCAATGGTGGCGCGCATGCCGATAATCCAATTGATATTCAAGAATTTATGGTTATGCCGCTTGCTGCACCATCATTGGCAGAAGGTGTGCGCTGGGGTGCTGAAGTTTTCCATTCATTAAAATCAATCCTAAAAGCCAAAGGCCACAATACAAATGTTGGTGACGAGGGTGGTTTTGCACCAAATATCTCTTCTGCTGATGAGGCTTTGGGAACTATCGTTGAAGCAATAACAAAAGCAGGCTTTAAAGTTGGTGATGAAATTGGATTGGCGCTTGATTGTGCATCAACTGAATTCTTCAAAAATGGTAAATATGAAATGGAAGGTGAGAAAAAATCACTAACCAGTTCACAAATGGTCGATTATTTGGCTGACCTTGCAAATAAATACCCAATCTATTCAATTGAAGATGGCATGGGTGAAGATGACATGGAAGGTTGGGCGCAACTTACTGCTGCACTTGGCAAAAAAATCCAATTGGTTGGCGATGATTTATTCGTAACTAATCCAAAACGCCTTGCACAGGGCATTAATGACGGCCTTGCCAATTCAATTTTGGTTAAAGTAAATCAAATCGGAACCCTTTCTGAAACTTTGGATGCCGTGGATTTGGCGCATCGCAATGGCTATACTGCGGTTATGAGCCATCGTTCTGGTGAAACAGAAGATTCAACAATTGCCGATTTGGCGGTTGCAACTAATTGCGGACAAATCAAAACTGGTTCTTTGTCACGCTCTGATAGGATTGCAAAATATAACCAACTTATTCGCATCGAAGAAATGTTGGGCAATCAAGCGGTTTATGCTGGATTTGGCGCTTTAAGACAAAAAAGATAATAAAATTTTTAATAATAATCTTGAAAGGCCCAAAATATTTTGTTTTGGGCCTTTTCAATTTTTAACGTGCCGTAAACCATATTTTACGATAAAGAGGTATGATAAAAAAAATCCCCACTTCCCCTGCTAAAGTTATATTTTTACTTTTGCTAATAATGCTTGGTGCACAGGCATTTACAGGACAGCAGGGTATTTTGATGTGGCGTCAATATGCAATTGAATCAGATGCCCTTGCACGGCAAAAACAAGAGCTTGTGTTGAAAAAAACGCAATTAGAGAATCAAATCAAGCTTTTAAAATCTCAAGCCCCAAATCAAGATTTCATCGAAGAGCAGGCATTGCAAAAACTTGATATGGTAGCTGCGCAAGATAAAATAATAAAATTGCCTAATTAATATATGTTTTGGTGAAGTTTCACCTATTTTTCCCCTATTACAGCATTTATCGCTTGCCCTAACGTTGCTTTCTAGCATACCTTCCTTACGTTTTTGTCACTTGTCGCAAGGTAAGTTGATATCTAGTGGTATTAAAAATATAAAACTTTAGTATGAGGAAGGGCTTGTTGATGGCTGCAAAAAAAGGCGCATCAGGCAAAGACGCAAAGATAATCGATAATTCGCTATCAAATATTGCATCCCGTGAGGAATTGCTTGAATATTATCGCCAAATGTTGCTTATCCGCCGCTTTGAAGAAAAGGCGGGGCAATTATATGGCATGGGTCTTATTGCGGGCTTCTGTCACCTTTATATTGGTCAGGAAGCAGTTGTTGTTGGTGTAACTGCTGCGCAAAATGAAACCGATTCTATTATTACTGGCTATCGTGATCATGGTCATATGTTGGTTGCTGGAATTTCTGCGCGTGAAATCATGGCAGAGCTTACAGGTCGTGCAACTGGCTGTTCACGCGGTAAAGGTGGTTCGATGCACATGTTTAGCCAAGAGAAGAAATTCTATGGCGGGCACGGTATTGTGGGCGCACAGGTTGCGTTAGGAACTGGCCTTGCATTCGCACATCAATATAATAATGACAATGGTGTTTCATTGGCATATTTTGGTGATGGCGCAGCAAACCAAGGCCAAGTTTACGAAAGCTTCAATATGGCGAGCCTTTGGAAACTTCCTGTAGTTTATATTATTGAAAATAATCAATATGCGATGGGTACTGCGATTGATCGCCATTCATCAGAGGTTGAATTATTCAAACGTGGTATCAGCTTTGAAATCATTGGTGAGGCTGTTGATGGTATGGATGTAGTGGCAGTTAAAGAAGCCGCAAGCCGTGCGATTGACCATGCAAGAAGCGGCAAAGGCCCTTATTTGCTTGAAATGAAAACATACCGTTATCGCGGGCATTCAATGTCTGACCCTGCTAAATACCGCCCAAAAGATGAGCCAAAGCACATGCGTGAAACCCGTGATCCTATTGATCATATCCGCAATATTGGCCTTGAAAAAGGCATATTTACCGAAGATGATTTGAAAATCATTGATAAAGAAGTAAAAGAAATTGTGGCTGATGCAGCAGAGTTTGCGCAAACTAGCCCTGAACCTGATGCTTCACAATTAATGACAGACATTTATTTATAGTATTTGCCAGCTTTGGAGAGAATTATGAAATTTAAACGCAGCACTTTCATCAAAGGCGGGGTTTGCGGTTTGGCTTATGCAATTGCATCATTTGGTATGGCAAATGCACAAACAACTGAAACAAAACCTGACCCAAATGCCGATGTGCCACGTTATATGGGTGTTTATACGGCGGGCCCAATTGATAAAATTCAATATACGCCAACTTGCCCTGAATATGTTATTGAATTTGATACTGCAAAAGTTCAGGTATCTGAAGATAAAGCCTATGTTGAAGCGCAGGCTGCAAGACTTCCTGAAATTGAAAAAGGTATTGAAAAATACCAAAATTGTATGGTTGTGAATTTTGGTCGTGACCGCGAAGATTTTATTTCACGTTTACGTGATTATAATGTTGGTGCGGCAACTAATGAGGCACGCATAAGCGCGGATACTACTGCCGCGGCTGATAAAGCATTTACCCAAATTGTTGCAGATATTAAAAAAGGTAAACCTGCCCCACCTGCTGAGCCTACATTTTTTAGTAAATGGAAAGCCCCTGAAGGTCGTTATATTGGAATAATTACTGCTGGAACCGTTGATAAGATAACATATAAAGGTAGTTGCCCTGATTATTATGTTGAAATTACGGCAGATGATTTCAATAAAACCCGCACTAAAGAAAGATATACTGCTTTAAGTGATTACGTAAATTCAGAGCCGACGCGTCGTAAAGCGCATGAACAATGCCGCGTTGATAATGCAATGAAGGATTATGAGGCTTTACAAGTTTCAATGAAGGCAAGCTTTGATAAATCATGGGCAGCTTCTGTCGATAAATACGATAAAAAACTAGGTATTATTGAATCAGTAATTGAAACTGCACGTAAATACACAAGTGGCAAACCAGCCGCAAAAACTGGTGTAAAGCCTAAAGCGCCTGCACCAAAAAAGAAAAAATAGGGATGGAGTGAGAAATTGGCGATTGAGATTTTAATGCCCGCACTTTCCCCAACCATGGAAGAGGGAACACTTGCAAAATGGTTGGTAAAGGTCGGTGATGAAGTCAAGTCGGGTGACGTTTTGGCTGAAATCGAGACTGATAAAGCTACTATGGAAGTCGAAACTATAGATGAAGGCACAATTGAAGCGCTTTTATTTGATGCTGGCACTGCGGGCATTAAAGTAAATACGCCTATCGCGCTAATTTCTGGTGAGGGTAGTGTTTCTGCACCTCCGCCAAAAGTTGAAGCTGCTTCCGTTGCTATTGCAAATATTTCAACGCCAGTTTCAGTGGTTTCAAATCTTGTTGAACCTGATTGGGATGCAAATACACCAACAATTAAAATTACTGTTCGTGACGCACTTCGTGACGCTATGGCTGAAGAATTACGTCGTGATGAAAAAGTATTTCTTATGGGTGAAGAAGTTGCGCAATATCAAGGTGCATACAAAGTATCACGCGGTTTGTTGGATGAATTTGGTCCTAAACGCGTAATCGATACACCAATCACCGAACATGGTTTTGCAGGTCTTGCAACTGGTGCGGCAATGGCGGGTTTAAAGCCAATTGTTGAATTTATGACTTTCAACTTTGCGATGCAGGCAATTGATCATATTATCAATTCGGCTGCTAAGGCGCTTTATATGTCTGGCGGTCAAATTTCGACTTCTATCGTTTTCCGCGGCCCAAATGGTGCTGCATCACGTGTTGGTGCACAGCATAGCCATGATTATTCTTCATGGTATTCAAATGTTCCAGGGCTTAAGGTTATTGCTCCTTATGATGCTGCTGACGCAAAAGGTCTTTTGAAAGCTGCAATTCGTGATCCAAATCCAATTGTATTTCTTGAACATGAAATGCTCTATGGCATTGAATTCGATATTCCAGATGTTGAAGATTATGTTTTGCCAATCGGTAAAGCAAAAATCCGCCGTGAGGGTACAGATGTTACAATCACTGCGCATTCACGAATGGTTGGTCATGCTTTAAAGGCCGCAGAAGAACTAGAAGGTTTGGGTATTAGCGCTGAAGTTATTGACTTAAGAACACTTCGCCCACTTGATACTGAAACTATTATTAATTCAGTTAAAAAAACTAATCGTCTTGTTGCTGCCGAAGAAGGCTGGGGCCCGATGGGTGTTGGCGCAGAAGTGATTGCAGTAGTTGTTGATCAGGCTTTTGATTGGCTTGATGCACAGCCAGTTCGCGTTCACCAAAAAGATTGCCCGCTTCCATATGCTGCTAATCTTGAGGCTTTATCTTTGCCGCAACCATCAGATATTGTCGCCGCTGTGCGCAAAATTTGTAATAAATAAGGGGTGTTGAAATGCCAATTGATATTTTAATGCCTGCCCTTAGCCCGACAATGGAAGAAGGCGTGCTTGCAAAATGGCACGTTAAAGTTGGGGATGAAATTAAATCAGGTGATATACTTGCTGAAATCGAAACCGATAAAGCAACTATGGAAGTTGAGGCTGTTGACGAAGGTAAATTGCTTGAAATACTTGTTCCTGATGGCACTTCGGGTGTGAAAATTAATACTGTAATCGCACGTATTGAAGGTGATGGTGGCCTTGCTGCACCTGCGCCTACTGTTGCGCCCGCACCAGCAGCAGTAACGCCTGCGCCAGCGGTTTCGGCTGCACCTGTTTCAGTCAATGCTGCGCCATCAAATAATTCTGGTGAGCGTGTATTTGCATCGCCATTGGCGCGCCGTATTGCGCAACAAAATGGTGTAGATTTAGCATCAATCAAAGGTACTGGACCTAATGGACGCATTGTAAAGGCCGATGTTGAAGGTGTTAAGGGTGGTGCAAAACCTTCTGTTGCATCGTCGAATGCGCCACAAGCTGCCGCAAAAGCGCCTGCTACTATTGCAAATATGCCTTATAAAGAAGGTTCATATGATATTGTGCCGCTTGATGGTATGCGCCGTACAATTGCAAAACGTTTGTCGGAATCTTTCCGCGATGTTCCGCATTTCCCGCTTAATGTTGATATTGAAATCGACAAATTACTTGAGGTTCGTAAACAATTAAATGCCCAAGCTGAAACAATGGGTGGCAAAATATCGGTGAATGACCTTATCATCAAAGCAACTGCTTTGGCGTTAAAGGCTGTTCCAGAAGCCAATGCAAGTTTCAGTGATGAAGGTATATTAATGCATCACCATGCCGATGTTGCGGTTGCGGTCGCAATTGATGGTGGTTTAATAACCCCAATTGTGCGCAATGCAGAACTTAAGGGCATTTTACAAATTTCAAATGAAATTAAAGAATTAGCGTCAAAAGCTAAGAATAGAAAACTACTTCCTGAAGAATATTCTGGCGGCACTTTTAGTGTTTCAAATCTTGGTATGTTTGGCATTAAATCATTCTCTAGCATCATTAATGAGCCGCAAGGTTGCATTCTATCAGTTGGTGCGGGTGAACAACGCCCAGTTGTGAAAAATGGCGCACTTGCAATTGCAACTGTAATGTCTGTTACTTTGACTTGTGACCATCGTGTTGTTGATGGCGCAATTGGTGCAAAATGGGTTCAATCATTCAAAGGCTTCTTGGAAAACCCAATAAGTTTAATGTTGTAAATCTTGATACATTATAAATTCAAGCCCAAAGTTATTGCTTTGGGCTTTTTTATTGTTTAACGATAATTTTTGTTGCAATCATAATTTACATTTGATAAGCAAATATAGAAATGAGATTGTAAAAAAATGAGCAAAAAACTTTTTGAATATAATGCCCCAGTTCAAATTAAAATCGCCGCTTTATGGGCAAGTTTAATGTCATGCTTTATATATTGTGATTATTTTGGCCTTTATGAAAAAGGCGCTATTATGAAGATGAATGAAGGTTTTATGGGGCCTTTAGGTCAGGTTACGCCACAAATTATGCTTGGTGTTTCTTCTATGATGGCAATTCCAAGTGTAATGATTTGTCTTAGTGTGATTTTAAAACCATCATTCAATAGAATTTTGAATATTATTTTTCCAATATGTTACATTGCAATTATGGTCGCAAGTTCGATTGGCGCGGCACAATTCTATATGTTTTTCGCCACAATTGAGATTTTTATCCTTTTAGGGGTTTTGTATCACGCAGTTAGATGGCCAAGACAAGAGGCCTAATAATATAGTTAACGCCAAATTACCCCAAAAATCACTTAATTTAAACCATTATCATTTATACTAACCCAATAATAAACGGAACAAGGATTTCGTAATGGGTTGGTGGAATGATAATACACGTGAAGAGCGTGTATCAAAAAAGCGTGGTTTTTTTAGCCGTGATGAACGCGAGTATGTAGAGGCGCGCTTAGTAGATAGACGTGGTCCACGTTCTGAATTGCGTGAACCGCGTCAAAGGCGTGTTGATAATAGCGGACGCTATATCTACAGATAATCAATATCAGCATTGCGTAAATTCACACATATAAGGGGGTGACGTTTCGACTTAGGTCGTATAATAAATCCCTATGTTTGAAATATTTGTTGCCGCCTTTGTAACTTTCTTTGTCATAATTGACCCGCCAGGGGTTGCACCTATGTTCGCAACCTTAACGGAAAATACATCACGTGAATGGCAGAAGAAAATGGCTTATAAGTCCATTTTTGTTGCCGCTTTCGTGATTATTGGTTTTGCCTTTGGCGGCGAATGGTTATTGGGCAAATTACACGTTTCGCTTGATAGTTTCCGTATTGCTGGCGGTTTATTATTATTCCTAATCGCGGTTGATATGCTTTTTGAAAAGCGAACTGAACGCCGTGACGAACGCAATGAAAAAGTTTTGACCGAGGCGAAAAAGCACCGCGAACGTTTTGAAGATGTTTCGGTTTTTCCTTTAGCAATTCCATTATTGGCGGGGCCAGGGGCAATTGCATCAATAATGCTTCATTTTGCTGCATATAAAGATTTTATGGCAAAAATGGCGGTTCTTGGCGGTGCAATGGCAAATTTATTGATTTGTCTTGTCGTATTTTTACTTGCAGGCCGCATTACCAAGGCAATGGGGCCGACCATTGCTGCAATGCTAGAGCGTATTTTGGGAATCATTCTTGCGGCACTTGCGGCACAATTTGTTATAGACGGCCTTAAAGGCGCATTTCACTTATAAGGGTTAGGAATATGGCTGAAAATTTTGATTTAGTAGTAATTGGCGGCGGCCCTGGTGGTTATGTTGCCGCAATTCGTGCAGCACAATTAGGTATGAAAACTGCCCTTGTCGAACGTGAACATTTGGGCGGTATTTGCCTAAATTGGGGATGCATTCCAACCAAAGCACTTCTTGCATCGGCTGATATTTATGAAAAAATGAACCATGCGGCGGCTTTTGGCCTTTCGGTTCAAGGTGCTTCATTTGATTTAGGCAAGATTGTTGAACGTTCACGCGGCGTATCAAAACAATTATCAACTGGTGTTGGTTTTCTTCTTAAAAAGAATAAGGTTACAGTTTTTGATGCTACGGCAAAACTTGTAAAAGGAATTGATGCGCCAAAGGTTATTGCGATTGCAAAAGATGGCAAGCAAACTGAAATTATTGCCAAAAATGTAATCCTTGCAACTGGTGCGCGTGCGCGCACAATTCCACAGGCTGGTCTTGAACCTGATGGCAATTTAATCTGGACCTACAAAGAAGCATTAGTTCCAAATACAATGCCAAAACGCCTATTGGTTATTGGTTCTGGTGCAATCGGTATTGAATTTGCATCTTTCTTTAAAGCATTGGGTGCAGAGGTTACAGTCGTCGAAGCGCTTGATCGCGTTATGCCAGTTGAAGATAAAGAAATTTCTGATTTTGCGGCAAAGCAATTCAAAAAACGTGGCATGAATATTCTTACTTCTGCCAATGTTAAAGGTTTAAAGAAAACCGCTAATGAGGTTACCGCAACAATTGAAATTGGTGGCAAAGCCCAAGAAATAACTGCCGATAGGGTGATTTTGGCGGTTGGCATTGTTGGAAATGTTGAAAATCTTGGCCTTGAAGAATTGGGTGTTAAAATTGACCGCACACATATTGTAACCGATGGGATGGGGACAACAAATGTAAAAGGCCTTCATGCAATTGGCGATGTCGCCGGTGCACCTTGGCTTGCACATAAAGCCTCACATGAGGGTATTTCATGTGTAGAGAAAATTGCGGGCAAACACGCGCATCCAATTGATCCACGCAAAGTTCCTGGTTGTACCTATGCTACGCCGCAGGTTGCATCAGTTGGTCTAACCGAAGCAAAAGCAAAAGAATTAGGTTATGAAATTCGCGTTGGTCGCTTCCCATTTGTTGGAAATGGAAAAGCTATTGCACTTGGTGAACCTGAAGGCCTTGTAAAGACTGTTTTTGATGCGAAGACTGGCGAACTTTTGGGTGCACATATGGTTGGCGCCGAGGTAACCGAAATGATTCAAGGTTATGTAGTGGCTATGGGCCTTGAAACCACAGAAGTGCAATTAATGGATACAATATTCCCTCATCCAACATTATCAGAAATGATGCATGAATCAGTTCTTGATGCCTATGGTCGCGCGGTTCATATATAATTGTAAATTAAATTCAATTTAATCTTACGCCGCTTGGCTTGTTTGATAAAATCTGCCAATAGAACAATGTGATTTGTGTGCGCAAAATGTTGTGTTTTGCGCATAGCTGGATTGATGCATGGCTTGGTTTAGTCTAAGCCATTGCAAACAACATTTTGGAGCTTTTGTTTTGACTGATTTATTGCGTGAGGCCGAAGAAGAAATTCGCCGCGAAACTATTGAAGGGACTGCTAAGAAAGCAGCGCCATTCTTTATTGGTGCTATTATTCTTGCGCTTATTACGGGTGGCGCATTCCAAGTATGGCGCAATAATCAAGATAAAGCACGTGAGCAGGCTTCATTAGATTATTATGCTGCTATGGAAAAACTTAAATCAGGTGATTTGGATGGCGGCATAAAAGCTTTGGATGAATTATCTAAACACGCGCCAAAAGGTTTTGCCACATTGGCGGCAATCCAAAAAGCAGATGTGATTCAAGAAAAAGGTGATGCCGCAAACGCACTCGCTGCTTTTGATGCTGCGGCGAATATGGCGTCTGACGCTGATTTAAAGGCGATGGCGCAAATGCGTGCTGCTTATATTGCTGCTGATCTTGAAACACGTGAAAAATTAAATGCACGTCTTGACCCTATTATTAAAGCTAATAATTCGCTTACGCCTTTGGCACGTGAATTAAAGGCGGCGGCTGCATGGTATGCAAAAGATTATAAAGCAGCCAAGGATGAATATAGCCTTTTGCAAATTGATCCAAATGCCCCAGAAGGTGTTCGTCAACGGGCAGGGCAAGCATCGGCAATTATCGATGCACAAGCTGAAATCGCACCTGATTTAATGGAGATTCCAAATCAAAATGGTCAAGAAGGCGCACAACCTTCTGTTGAAGGTGCTGCCAATGCGCAAGCTGGCGCGCCACCAAAGGGTGTGGAAATTGGCCCTGATGGTAAGCGTATTGTTCGCCTTCCACCTGGTGTTAAATTACCCCCTGGAACAAAAATTCCGCCTGATGTTCGCGTAATCGAAACGCCATTGCCACCAGAGCAAGCAGCTAAAATGCAAGCGCAACAAAATGCGGCCAAAGCTGGTTTACAAAAACAAATTGAAGAGCAGCGCAAAAAAGCAATGGAACAAGAAAAAGCTGTTACCAAGGCTCAACAAGATAAAGTTGATGAAATTGCCAATGCGTCAAGCGGTACAAAACAATAATTGATTGGGTGTTTAATATGAAAAAAATCAAAATTTCACCTTTTATTTTGGCAATTGCTGCGACATTTGCATTATCTTCATGCGCAAGTGTTCGTGAAAAAATCCCCTTCATGCGCGATAAAGATGAAGGTGGCTCAAAAGCGCCAAAAGATGGTCGTATTGCAGTTTTGGGCATTGATAATGAAATTAAAGTTGACGAAGTAACAAAAGATTTAAAAGTTACAATTCCTGATGCTGTTGATGTTTCTGATTGGCATCTTTCGGGCGGAAATGGCGCGAATGACATTCAAAATCTTAAAGGCGATGGTAAAATTGGTCTTTTATGGACACGTAAAATTGGCGCTTCCTCTACAGCAGCAAATGGTATTATTGCGCCGCCAATTATTGATAATAACGTAATTTATACAATCGATGGTAATTTCAGTGTTCATGCAAGTGATATAACAAATGGCAAAAGCATATGGTCACGTCATTTTGCAAAATCTGGTAAAAAAGGTTGGTTCTCTCATTCATTCCAAGCAATGGGTGGCGGTCTTGCGTTTAATAATGGTAAATTATTTTTAGCGTCTGGCTTTGGTGAAATAATTGCACTTGATGCAAAGAATGGGCAGACAATTTGGACTTTGGGCACTAATTCACCTGTCCATTCTGCACCAATTGTTTCTGGCGGAAAAGTTTATGCGGTTTCTGTTGATAGTGTTTTATGGGCAGTAGATGAAAATACAGGCGAAAGCGCTTGGACACAAAGTTCGCTTCCTGAAAGTGCGCGCGTTCTTTCAAGCCCATCATCAGCCATTAGTGGTGAAACAATTGTAACACCTTTCGCGTCTGGCGAAATTATTGCAAGCCTTGTTTCAAATGGCCGCAAACTTTGGAGTGAGGGTTTAACACGTGCAGGTTCTGGCACTTCTTTAAGTTCAATTAATGATATTGCAGGTCGCCCAGTTATTCATTCAGGCGTTGTATATGCAGGTTCGCAATCAGGTATTGTTGCCGCAATTGATTTGCGTACTGGCGTTAAAATTTGGGATAAAGAAATTCCAACAATTCAAACCCCTTGGATAGCAGGTGATTTTATTTTCGTAGTTTCTACAGATTCAAAAGTATATTGTATGAAACGTGAAGATGGCGCAGTTGTTTGGATTAAACAACTTGATGCTTATAAAAACGAAAAGAAACGTAAAAACCGCATCATGTGGACAGGTCCAGTAATCATTGCTGGCAATTTAGTTCTTGGCTCTACTGAGGGGACAATTTTGGAATTAAATCCGCAAGATGGTAATATTATAAACAGCTTTAAAACTAGAGCTAACTTCACAATTACACCTGCTTACAAAGATGGTGTTTTATATTATATGTCAACCGATGGCGTTTTAGTTGCGGTAAAATAGGCTTATTAAATGGCAATTAAAACTGCAATCGTTGGAAGACCAAATGTAGGTAAATCTACTTTATTTAATCGCCTTGCGGGCAGGAAGCTTGCGATTGTCGATGACATGCCAGGTGTAACGCGCGACAGGCGTGAAGCAAAAGGTCGTCTTGGCGATTTAGATTTATTATTAATAGATACCGCAGGCTTTGAAGAAATTGATGATGAAAGCCTTGAAGCGCGTATGCGCGAACAAACGATTGCGGCAGTTGAAGAAGCTGAAATATGCTTATTTGTTGTTGATGCAAGGTCTGGTGTTACGCCATTGGATGAAACCTTTGCAACAATTTTAAGAAAATCAACCAAACCTGTTATCCTTCTTGCAAATAAAGCTGAGGGAAAAGCCACTGAAAATGGCGTTTTAGAGGCCTATTCACTTGGTTTTGGGGAGCCGATTGGAATTTCTGCCGAACATGGTGAAGGGATGGGGGATGTCTATTCCGAATTCCTAAAAATCCTTGGTGAGCGCGCAGCACCTGATTTGGGTTTTGGTGAAGATGAAGATAACCCGCCATTAAGACTTGCGATAATTGGGCGCCCTAATGCGGGCAAATCCACTTTAATCAATGCTCTTATTGGCGAAGATAGGCTTATTACAGGCGCAGAAGCGGGGATTACACGCGATTCAATCGGTATTGATTGGGAAGATAATGGAACACGTATTCGCCTTGTTGATACTGCGGGTATGCGCAAAAAATCGCGTGTTCAAGAAAAATTAGAGGTTTTATCGGTTGCCGATACAATTCGTGCAATTCGTTTTGCTGAAATCTGCTTTGTTGTTATGGGTGCGGATGAGGCGTTTGAAAAACAAGATTTACAAATTGCGGATCTTGTTGCCCGTGAAGGCCGTGGCCTTGTTTATGTAATTACAAAATGGGATGCGGTTGAAAATCCTGAAGCGCGAATGAAGGAATTGGTGGCAAAATCTGAAAAAGCATTGCCAGAACTTCGTGGTGCGCCAATGATTGTTGTTTCTTCTTTGACTGGTATGGGGCTTGAACGATTAATCCCTGCGGCAAAAGAAGTCCATGAAGATTGGAATGCGCGCATTAAAACCCGCGACTTAAATGATTGGCTGCGTGAGGCAATTGCCAAACAACCGCCACCTGCGGTCGAAGGTAAGCGCATTAAGCCAAAATATATTTCGCAAATTAAAGCGCGCCCGCCAACTTTTGTTTTATTGGCAAATCGTGCAGCAGCTTTACCTGAAACTTATGTTCGTTATTTGACGAATGGTATTCGCGTGGCATTTGATATGCCTGCTGTGCCTTTACGTTTCTTTGTGCGTGCGCCGAAAAATCCATTTGTTGATGGTGTAGAAGAAAAGCCAAAATATCAAAGCAACACAAAAGCGCCAATGATTCCAAAACTGGAGAAACCAAAGCAAGAGCGAACAAGGAAGATTTCAAATCCTAAAAAAGCACTTGCGGCGAAAAAATTGGCGACCGGTAAGAATAAAAAATATTCAAATAATCCAGGCAAAAGACCTTTCAAATAAAATTATTATTCTGCTTTTGGTTTTAAAGTCCAAGTGCTTTAAAATGTTCTGTTTCGCGGAAGCTTATGATTTTGCCATTTAGGGCTTTATCGCGTGTGGGTGACATTAATTCCAAAATCATTGTTCCCAAATCTGCTGGTTTTGGTAGGTTCGAAAAATCTTCACCAGGGAATGCTTTTCGGCGCATACCAGTTGCAACACCGCCAGGGTCAAGGATTGTGGCAACTATATTAGTGCTGGCGTTTTCCAATGCCCATGCCTGAACCATTGCGTTTACACCTGCTTTTGATGCACCATAAATCCCCCAATTTGCGCGTGGATTAGTGCCAACCGATGAGGTCAAAAAAATTGCACGCCCATTTGGTGCCATTTGCAATAAAGGCGACATTGAAGCGATAAGGCGATAGGTTGCAACAAGGTTCACATCAATAATCCCTTGCGCTTCACGTGGTGTTACGTGTGCAATTGGGGTTAAATCGCCCAAAGTTGCGCCACAATGGATAAGACCATCAAGCTTTTTATAACGTTCAAATAAAGCGCCGCCAAGCCTATCAATACCTGCGCCATCTTTTAAATCAAGCGGAACAATTGTTGCATTCTCTCCTGTTAATTTGACGATTTCATCGTCTAATTCTTCAAGTTTTTCTTGGCGTCTTGCGGTTGCAATAACATGATAGCCAGCGCGCGCCATAATCAAACATGCAGCACGTCCGATACCTTGGGTTGCACCAGTTACTAAAACAATTGGTTTATCGCTCATTTATGCCTCTACAAGGAAGGATAATTGCGTCATTTTATCTGATTGCGAATTATCTTGGTCTACAAGGCGGGTTGGATATTCGCCAGTGAAACAATGATCCGTGAATTGTGGGTTTGTATTGTTACGTGCTTCTTCACCCAATGCCCAATAAAGCCCTTCAACTGATAAGAAACCAAGGGAATCAACCCCAAGCTCCTTAGTCATCTCCTCTAGGCTCATGCGGGCAGCCATTAATGAATCTCTATCTGGCATATCAATGCCATAAAAATCAGGCCATTCAATACGTGGGCTTGCAGATCTAAAATGAACTTCGGTTGCGCCTGCTTCACGAACTAATTGAACAATTTTCTTGGATGTAGTGCCGCGAACAATTGAATCATCAACCAAAATAACGCGTTTCCCAGCAAGCACGGCCTTATTGCCCGCATGCTTACGTTTTACACCTAATGATCTTGTAAGTTGGGTTGGTTCAATGAATGTGCGCCCAACATAATGATTGCGAATAATTCCTAAATCATAAGGAATGCCAGAGCTTTCGGCATATCCAAGTGCCGCAGGGACGCCAGAATCAGGAACGGGAACAACAATATCAGCCTCAACGGCAGTATCTTTTGCAAGGCGCATACCCATGCGTTTACGAACGTCATAAACCGATTTGCCGCCAAGAATTGAATCAGGGCGCGCAAAATATACAAATTCAAAAGCGCATGGTCTTGCTTTGCGTTTGCCAAACGGGAAATGGCTTTCAATCTTGCCGCCTGAAATTACAACGATTTCACCGGCTTCAACTTCACGAATATATTCGGCACCAATCATATCAAGGGCACAGGTTTCAGATGCAAGTACATAAGAACCTTTTAAATCACCCAAAACTAAAGGACGAATACCATTTGGGTCACGTGCACCAATAAGTTTGTTTTTGGTTAGGCATACAAGTGCATAAGCACCCTCAACTTGAGTAAGTGCATCAATTAATCTTGCTACAACTTTTGGCGCTTTTGAGCGGGCAATTAATTGTAAAAAAACCTCGGAATCCGAGGTTGATTGGAAGATAGCGCCAGATTGTACACAATGTTCACGTAGCGCACGTGCATTGGTTAAATTGCCATTATGGGCGATTGCAATTCCACCATGAGATAGGTCGGCAAAAAGTGGCTGCACATTTCTTAAAATCGTTCCGCCTTGGGTTGCGTAGCGGACATGGCCGATTGCATTGCATCCAGGTAGGCGTTGTGGCAAATCTGCCTGTGTGAAATGATCACCAACAAGGCCAAGGTGGCGCTCATTATAAAATAATTGCCCGTCAAAAGTTGCGATGCCACAACCCTCTTGACCACGATGTTGTAAGGCATGAAGCCCAAGTGCAGTGATTACAGCGGCTTCTTCATTTCCTGCAATGCCAAAAACGCCGCATTCTTCGCGTAATTTATCGGCATCGGGGTCGAACCAATCAATGTCGTCATGGCTTACAATATTGGCATTATTTGTCATTAGTTTTCTCAATTTTAAGGGCGTTTTTGGAAACAGGTTTTTTTTCAGTCTTTGAAGTTTCTTTTTGCGTTGAAACTTCATTTTCAGGCGCGTCAAAAGTTGGTGCTTGACCTGAACTTATGGCATTGGTTGCATCTTGTAACATTTGGGCATTGTCGTGCCATTTTGCAACTTCTTCGCCTGCTGTTGCGGCATTTTTGGCAAGGTCTGTCGCGCTTTTTGTTGCGCTTGGGGTAAAGGCTTTGATGCCTTCAGCAGTTATTGCAAGGAAAGGGTATAAATGCGCCTCGGTAATAAATTTTGGGCGCATTTCTTTTTTTGCAACGGAATTTAATAATAAAACAGGAATGGCAGCAATTATAAAACCACGTGCAACACCAAATAAAATGCCTGCACTTCTATCTAAAATGCCAAGAGGTTCAGAATCATGAACCCATTCATGGATACGCCCAGTTAGAACACGAACCGCAATATAAACCAAAAGGAAAATACCAACAACAGTAGTAGTATCAGCAACCCAATTTGGTTGTAACATGCCACGCACTGCCTCACGAAATGCAGGTAATCCCCAAACGGCGGCTAAAACACCAACAACTAAAGCTGCCATCGAAAGTAATTCACGCACAAAACCACGCGCAAAAGCAAGTAATGCAGATATGCCAACTATTATTAAGACCAGAATGTCAAAGCCATTCATTAATTTTGCCCGTTTCTAATCAGTTTGCACGGTTTCACCCGTAATAATTTGAACCAAATCCTGAATTCGCGAAATCTCTTTTGCCTTTAGCTCTAAACTGTTTTGGTTTCTAGTGGCATTAGCGATAAGTGGTGGAATTATACCACTTATAAACCCAAGTTTTTCAGCTTCTTTTAAACGCGCATCAGCACGCGGAACATTTCTTACATCCCCAGATAAAGCAATTTCACCAAAAAGCACCGTTTCATCGGGAATTGCACAATCTGAAATTGCCGATATTAATGCCGCTGCAAATGCCAAATCAGCCGCTGGTTCGGTTATTTTCATACCGCCCGCAACATTAAGATAAATATCATGCCCGCCAAAGGCGATGCCGCAACGCGTTTCAATAACTGCCAATATCATTGCAAGGCGCGCACTATCCCAACCAACAACGGCGCGCCTTGGGCTGCCAAAGGCGGTTTTGGCGGCAAGCGCCTGTATTTCAACTAAAATCGGGCGTGTGCCTTCAAGGCCTGCGAAAACGCAAGAACCTGATTGGCCTTTTGTGCGTTCATTAATGAATAATGCCGAAGGGTTTGGAACTTCTTGAAGGCCGGCCCCAACCATTTCAAAAACGCCAATTTCATCGGTTGCGCCAAAGCGATTCTTTAAACCGCGAAGAATTCTAAAATGATGCCCTCGTTCGCCTTCAAATTGTAAAACAGCATCCACCAAATGTTCAACCACTCTTGGGCCCGCGATTTGGCCATCTTTGGTTACGTGGCCAACCAAAATCAATGCAGTATTGTGGGTTTTGCAATAACGCACCAATTCATGTGCGCATGTTCGAACTTGGCTTACAGTGCCTGGGGCGGCGGGGATTGTATCAGTCCATAGTGTTTGGATTGAATCAATTATTGCAATATCGGGCTTTTTTTCTTTTAATGCGGCAAGAATATTTGATAATTCGGTTTCAATTGCCAAATCAACTTTGGCATCAGATATTCCAAGCCTTTGGGCGCGGCCTTGAATTTGTGCGGCGCTTTCCTCACCGGAAATATATAATGCTTTTACGCCATTTTTGGCGGCGCTTGCAGTGATTTGAAGTAATAGAGTTGATTTGCCAATTCCGGGGTCGCCGCCCAAAAGAATCGCACTAGCAGGTACAAGGCCACCACCACATACCCTATCAAATTCATTATTATTGGTTTTAATCCGACTGGGGACGTCACTTACATGTGATAAATCGGTGAATTCAATTTTGCTTTTATGCCCCTTTTTGTTTCCAATTGCATGAGAAGTTGGGGAAAGGGCGGCTTCTTCGCTTAAAGTGTTCCAACTTCCGCAATCATCACAGCGCCCTTGCCATTTTTTATAAATGGCGCCGCAAGATTGGCATGTAAATTGAACTTCAGATTTAGCCATTAATCACTCTTAAATCACTCGTAAAAATAATTACGCTTAAAGCGATTTCCAAGGCGCGTCAAAAATTCGTATGATATTGTATTTGCACAATTTGCTTGGTCATCAATTAGTGCATTTTTTCCAAGGAATTCAACTGTATCGCCAAATTTTACGCTTTCGACATTTGAAATGTCAATTGCGATTAAATCCATCGAAACGCGACCCAAGATTTTACATTTTGTATTTTTGATTATCGCAAAACCGCTATTTGATGCGCTTCTTAAAAAGCCATCTGCATATCCCAATGCCACCGTTGCGATATTCATATCTTTCTTGGCAATAAAGCTTGCGCCATAGCCAATGCTTTCGCCTTTTTTTACAATTCTGGTTTGTAATATCGGCGATTTTAAAGTTACAACAGCTTCACTAAAATTATCACCAAAATCATGCGGATTTCCGCCATAAAGGCCAATGCCTGGACGTATTAAATCAAATAAATAATCATCACTAAGTAATGCGCCGCCAGATGCCGAAAGTGATTTTTCGCATTCAAAATATTCACACGCATCTTTGAATAATGATAATTGAGTGATATTTTTTGACGAATTAGGATCAGAACCACAAGCAAGATGACTTAGAACAAGTTTAAGATTCGCATTCTTACTTATTTTTTCAAAATTATTATATTCATCAAATCTAAGCCCTAATCTATTCATTCCCGTATCAATATGAAGGGCAAATGGAAGATTTTGATTTTCCCAGATTTCATATTGTTCAATTGAATTTATTATTGGGATTAAATCAAATTCAGCCATAATTTCGCTTTGATTTGAAAAAACGCCATTTAGGACAAAAATTCTTGAAGTTGCCGAAATAAAACTTCTAGCTTTTACGGCTTCATCAAAATGGGCAACGAAAAAATCTTTGCAACCGACATCTTGGAATGCGCGCGCTGCTTCTTTTGCACCAAGACCATATGCATCAGCTTTTATAACTGCAGCAGTTGTTTTTGCGCCTAATTTAGAAAATTTAGACCAATTTCGTGCCATCGCACTAAGATTTATATCTAACACGGATTGTGTATGGTCACTCATTATATTCTTTCATCATTCTTCTAATGATATTAGGCCGCCATTATGATCAAGATTGGTGAATTTAGTAAGCTCGGCTTGGAAGCCAAGTTTAATTTTACCAATCGCGCCATGACGTTGTTTGGCTATAATAACTTCTGCGGTATTTTCACAGGCCGCAACTTTTTCTTGCCATTCAAAATGCTTATCTGTTCCGGGTTCTGGCTCGGTACGTAAAAGATAATAAGATTCACGAAATACGAACATTACAACGTCGGCATCTTGCTCAATTGAGCCTGATTCACGAAGGTCAGCAAGTTGTGGGCGTTTATCATCGCGGTTTTCAACTTGTCTTGAAAGCTGTGATAATGCAATAATTGGAACGTTTAATTCCTTAGCGAGTGCTTTAAGCCCCTGCGTGATTGCCGAAACCTCTTGCACACGGTTTTCACCAGCTTTGCCACCAGTTGCGGTTACTAATTGCAAATAGTCAACCACAATCAGATGCAAATCATGGCGTCTTTGAAGCCTTCTTGCACGCGCCGCTAAAGCCGCAATTGAAAGGCCACCAGTATCATCAATATATAAAGGTAATTGACCAATTTCACGTGTCGCTTCTTCAAGATGTTTGAATTCCGCCTTACTCATCTCACCTTTGCGAATTTTATCAGAGCCGATACCTGTCCAGTCGGCTAAAATCCTTAGGGTTAATTGTTCGGCGCTCATCTCAAGGGAATAGAAGGCAACAACACCGCCATCTTTACGAACTCGATTGCCAAAATCATCTGTTTCAAAGCGATATTTTCGTGCCGCATTAAATGCAATATTGGTTGCAAGGGAGGTTTTTCCCATTGATGGACGACCAGCCAATATCAATAGATCCGATGGATGAAGACCGCCAAGCCATCTATCCAAATCGGAAAAACCTGTTGTAACGCCAACTAATTGCGTGTCACGATTAAGTGCCTTGAATGCATTATCAATTGTTGTTGCAAGGCTTTCAGAAAATGGAATAAAACCTGTTGATGTTGCGCCAGTTTCGGCAAGTTTATATAGTTTTTCTTCTGATTCTTCGATGATTTTTTCGGCTGAATAAATATCATCATTAACAATCTTGGCTTCGTAACCAATTTCAGCACCAATTCTTATAAGGTCACGTCTTAGGGCCAAATCAAAAATCAGTTTTGCATAATCTTGCGCAGCTGCAGGGTCAGCAGCCGCATTAACTAAAAGTGCAAGATAGGTCGCGCCGCCAATATCAGAAAGCGTTCCATCTTGTGAAAAACGCGCATGAAGCGTCACGCCATCTGCAATATGACCTTTGGCATTAAGATTACGAATGGTTTCAAAGATTTTACCGTGAACTGGGTCGTAAAAATGCTCTGGCGCGAATTTGTCACCAACTTTTATCAAAACCTGGTTATCAAGCAGAATTGCACCCAATAGGGCTTGTTCAGCTTCCAAATTATGGGGCAGGGTTTTGATATCTTCTTCTTTTTCAGCCATAGCCTAACTTACACAAGTTTGGGGAAAGAAAGATACCTGTATTGAATTTACCCACAATATGAAAGTTCTATCCACAGTTATTAAGGCGTAAATCCAAGGCCAACGCCCAATCTATTCCATGCATTGATATTTGCAATTGCACTTATCAAAACAATCAATTCATTTTTGGTAAAATGCTTGCGGGTTTCATGCATGATTTCCATATTTGGAAAGTTTGCATTTATACGCGTTAATTCTTCACATAAAGCAAGCGCGGCTTTTTCTTTGACGGTGAATTGGGGTGAATCACGCCATACCGCAATTAAATCAATTTTGCTTTGTTCAAGGCCAACTTGTTTGCCAACATTAATATGAACTTTAACGCAATAGGCACAGCCATTTAATTGTGAAGCGCGAATTTTCACAAGCTCAGTCAATTGTTTGTCATTATCCAAGGCCTTGGTCGCGCCATTCATGTCCGCTAAACCTTTGAAAATTTCGGGATATTCTTTTGCAAAATCTGGATTTGAGATCAAAGCTGCATGGTCAAACATATTAAACTCCTATATTTAAACATTAGCATAAGCTAATGTATAGTGTAAAGAATAAAAAAGCCCCGCAAAATAAATTGCGGGGCTTTTAAATTTTAATTGTCGAAAAACTATTCGCGGCCGTCTAATTCAACCGCATTTTCAGCGATTTCAGCAGCTTGTTCAGCAGCAGCAGCGCGCTCTTCTGCCAATTTAGCTTGAACAACGTCTTCACCTTTAGCTTGACGTTCAGCTTCTTCAGTTGTGCGTGCAACATTCGCTTGAATTTGCACTTCAACTTCAGGGTGAAGTTTAACATTCACACTGTGGAAGCCGATTGTTTTGATTGGTGCGTTCAAAAGAACTTGGTGACGTTCAACTTTAAAGCCAGCAGCAATAGCAGCTTCAGCAATATCGCGTGAGCTTACTGAACCATATAATTGGCCAGATTCACCCGCAGAACGGATAAGAACGAATGCTTGACCTGCAAGATTCTCACCATTTGCGATAGCAGCTTCTTTAGCTTTTTGGTTATTAGCTTCGATTTGTGCGCGCTGCGCTTCAAACAAAGATTTGTTTGCAGCAGTTGCACGAAGAGCTTTTTTCTGTGGCAAAAGGAAGTTACGTGCAAAACCAGGTTTTACTTTAACAACATCGCCGATTGAACCAAGTTTGCCAACGCGTTCAAGAAGGATTACTTCAACCATAATTACCCCCTTAAGCTACAGCATATGGCAACAAAGCAAGGAAGCGTGCGCGTTTGATTGCGCGTGCCAACTCACGTTGTTTCTTTTGTGAAACCACAGTGATGCGTGAAGGAACGATTTTGCCTTTTTCAGACAAGAAGCGTTGCAACAATTTAACATCTTTGTGATCAATTTTTGGCGCAGCATCACCCGAAAAAGGGCATACTTTACGACGGCGTTGGAAAGGACGACGTGTCGGAAGATTTGAAATGGTAAATTTAGTAGCCATTGATTATGCCTCCTCTGCTTCGTCTTCAACTTCAAATTCAGAAGCTGCAAATTCAGCGCGTGCTTTAGCTTTCTTTTCTTCTTTCTCACGACGAGCAAGAATAACAGAAGGCTCATTGTCCAATTCTTCAACTTTAATAGTCAAATAACGCAAAACATCTTCATTGATTTTCAATTGACGTTCAACTTCTGTCATTGCAGCAGCCGAAACTTCAATGTTCAACAAAGAATAATGTGCTTTGCGGTGTTTTTTGATGCGGTAAGCAAGATTACGAAGACCCCAATATTCAGTCTTTGCAACTTTACCACCAGCAGCATTGATTTGATTTGTTACTTCTTCAACAAGTGTATCAACTTGTTGCGGCGAAATATCAGGCCGCGTGATTAAAACATGCTCATAAAAAGGCATTGTTCATTTCCCATATTGCGATTGCGGCAGGAGAATTGTTGGGCAATTTCCCGATGGATCAGACACTTTCGCAAGATTTCACCATGAAACCAATACCAAGGCTGACCGCAATCATTCGATTAGAGGGGGCGTATGGCATAAAAGGTTCGAAAAATAAAGGGGCAAACTGTAATCGCCCCTTATTTCATTGCGTTTTTACTATTTAAGCGCAGCAATTTCATTCGAAAGTCGATACTGTCTTAATGTAATTGAGCGCCAGTCGCCAGTGTTAAGCGCAAGTTCTTCCTTAAATTTGGTGGCAATTTCATTAAGTGAAGTTTTCAATTCCAATTCATTTGGATTATTTGAAATTTGCGATATTGCCCACAAAGTGGCCGGTAATGCTTCAACACCGATGCTTGATAAATAATTAGTATCCAATTTATAATTACTTTTCGAAATTTCTTGGCAATGTTTCACATTATGCCATGAAATTATGCTTCCGAAATTTATAAAATTACAAATCAAAATTGTTGCGACCAATGAGCAGAAATTTGTATTTATCAGCCATAAATTATCTTTATTAAATTGTATTTTGACGATGATTAAAAATAGCCCAAATGCAACAAGTCCCATCCAAATCAAAGCCGCAACCCTTAAATATGTTAGAGAGTAAGCATCAATATAATTTAAAGTGCGCAAAATGGATGATGTAACAAGAAATATGTTTTGTACGATCCAAAAATAAACCAGATATTTTGATTTATTATTCCCTTGTGAATTTTTCAAACCGAATAAGACAAACCACGCGGCAAGAAAAGTTGTGAAGATTAAAGGATATGCACCCCTATGTGCATATTGTGCATGCGTAAGGCCATCAGGAAGCGGGTTGCCGCTCCATAGAAAAGTTAAATCTAATAAATTTTGTATTGCAAAAATTGCATTGAACAAAAGAAGTGAAATGAACACCGATTGTGGGTTAAAAATATAATTATAGAATGAGTTATTCTGTTCATTTTTTTCTTCAACTTTGATGGTTGAAAGAATTTTTAATTTGATTTGTGGACGAATAAAATACCATATTGCCGATAATGTGAATGCGGTGAAAATAATTCTTTCAATTGATATAGCTTTAAAAATTACGCTTAAGTCAATCTTATCTAATGCATTTTCTAGAATTGGGTTTGCATTATAAAACATTGCAATAAAAACAATTCCAAAAAATACTGGTGCTATTGATAATTGGATAATTTTTCCAAAACCAAATTTCTTATTTGTATTGTTATTAGAAATTTTTAAAATTCGTTTTGTGTCGATTATTATTCGTGTCCAAAACGACAAAGCCTGACCAAGGAAAATTACTATAATTTTCGGTAGAGCAATGTTTTTACGTATTTTCGGCATTAAAACTAAGGAAAAGCTTAGAAACATAAAAAAAGCAAATTGAAATAAGTTTGGTGCTTCAACCATAGATGCAGCGCTAATCAAGCATGAAAGTGCCAATAATCGGGCATTTGATAAACTGTGCAATTTAGGTTGAAAATACCAAATTGAACCAAGTAATAAGATACTAAAAAGCCCAATTGTGGAACCAATTGGGCTATTAAAAAATAGAAAATTTGCAATCGTTACTAGTAATAATGAAACTAAGATTTTTATATCTGTTCTATTATTAAATTTAATAATTCTAGTATTTGACATGATTTTACCTTTCATACTTTGTGTGAAATGTAAACATGTTCAAAAATGGGCGCAAAATTGGCTATACTTTGGTAATATTATGATTAACTCGTACTGGTCATTTTTCTTTTAGTTGACATGTTTTGTTGTTATTTATGCTCAAACAAGCGAATGGTGATTCGTAAATAAGGAATATATTATGACTGATGCCCCAAATTTTTACTCCCAAGAAGATATTGAATTGATTAATGAAATCGCTTCTGATGGTTCGGATATGTCGCAGCCAATGATTATTGAAATCGATATTGCGGTAAAAGATGAAGAAACAGCCCAAAAGATTTGTGATAAATTAGAAGCCGCAGAATATGATTTTGACATGTTCCAAGATGAAGAAACTGATGAGCTTGGAATTTGTGTTAATGTATCAATGCTTTTGACAGCGCAAAATGTTGGCGATGCACAAACTAAACTTCAAGAAATCGCATCTGAATTTGGCGGTGAAGTTGCAGGTTGGGGAACATTCGGCAATAATTATGACGAATTACCAGAAGACTAAATCTTTTAAAATCCAATTTATAAGGCGGTTATTTTGAATAACCGCCTTTTTTATTCCATAAAATTTTGATCTTTTAATTTTTTGTTGAAAGAAAAATCAGACTTTATAACAATAATCAAACCGGTTATTGCGAATAAAACCCCCAATGTGACCAATGCTTTTATAAAAACATCAATAGCAAAGATTGAAGTCCAAATTTGATCTAGAACAAGCAATCCTGCCAATTCTACGTATGGGACTAACAAATATGCTTTATATCTTGAACCATTTTCTAAAAATGTAATCATAAGAAAACAAATCGCCAGAAAAATCACACCAATTGTTGCAAGTAATTTAATAAAAATCACTTCGCTGGCAATTTTCAACCATAATTGTCCAATTAGTAGTGCGGCCGCGAACAAAACGCATAATATCAATAGCGTTAGAAGTATTTTTTGTAATTGACTACTGTTTTTCACTTATACCAATTCTCTTTGCATAATAACCAAAAAAGCCTCGCGTGAGAAAAATAATAACATACGGCGAGATTCTTTTTCCATTGATTTAACTTCCCAGCCTTCTGCTCCATTTCTATTTAAAAAATCAGTAAATTTAACAGGGTCAACTTTTGATCCCCCTAAAAATAATGAGCCAATCATGCTTTCACGGTAAATTACTACTTTATATTCATATTTTTTTGCCATTCGTGCCTCAACTAATTAAGCCTTAAATAAATAACATTTTTGTTTATATTTTAAATTTCAAGTTTTGTTCTTAAAGTCAACAATTCATTCTTGATTATTTATGATATTTCTTTCGTTTTATTCTGTTTGAGAAAGCCTTGCAACAAATCCTTGTCCAGAGGTAGGAAATATAATATAGCCCGCGCATGACAAAATTAAAACGCCCTGAATTATTATCGCCTGCGGGTACTGTGAAATCTATGCGCCATGCTTTTGCTTATGGTGCTGATGCTGTTTATGCGGGGGTTCCGCGCTATTCTTTGCGTGTGCGCAATAATACAATGTCGAAAGACGATAATCTTGCAAACTCAATTCATGAGGCGCATTCGATTGGTAAAAAACTTTACGTTGCCGCCAATCTTTTCCCGCACAATAATAAGGTTGGAACCTTTATTGAGGATATGGAACCAGTAATAGAGGCAAAGCCTGATGCTTTAATCATGGCAGACCCTGGTTTAATAATGCTTGTGCGTGAAAAATGGCCCGATATGCCAATTCATTTATCGGTTCAGATGAATACAATGAATTATCAGGCAGTTAGGTTTTGGAAATCAATTGGCGTTGAACGTGTGATTTTATCGCGCGAATTATCACTTGATGATGTTGAACGCATTCGCCAAGAATGCCCTGATACTGAACTTGAAGTTTTTGTTCATGGCGCGCTTTGTATTGCATATTCTGGGCGTTGTTTATTATCTGGCTATTTTAGTCACCGCGATGCAAACCAAGGTACATGCACGAACACATGCCGCTGGAAATATAACACACATGAGGCGGAGGAAACCGAAACTGGTGATATTCTCCCTATCAAGGCATTCGAACGCCCACAATTATTTTCAAACGCAGGGCATGAACGCCATCCAGAAGCCGATAAAGTTTACTTCCTTGAAGAAGAAAACCGCAAAGGCGAATTAATGCCCGTCTATGAAGATGAAAATGGCACATATATAATGAATTCCAAAGACCTTCGCGCCATTGAGCATGTCGAAAGATTGGTAAAAATGGGTATTGATTGTCTTAAAATCGAAGGCCGTACAAAATCCCATTATTATGTGGCGCGCACCGCGCAGGCCTATTCAAAAGCTATTGATTTGGCGGTCGAAGGAAAGCCATTTGATCCAAAACTTATCGGCGTTCTCGAAAATCTTGCAAATCGTGGATACACTGATGGCTTTTATAAACGCCATGATACTTCTGAATATCAAAAATATATTGAAAATGCATCGCGCAGCCAACTTCAAATGTTTGTTGGTGAAGCAATTGGGCGTGATGGCGATGATTTGATTGTTCAGGTTAAAAATCGCTTTGAAAAAGGTGATAAGGTTGAAATGGTTCTGCCAAATGGTCAAAACCGCGATATAGTGATTGATGATATGCGTAATGCAGAAACCAATGAACCAATGGATGTTGCATTAGGCAGCCACTATCAAATCCGCATTCCCGCAAAAGGAATTGATAGTGATTTGGTGTTGATTTCTAAATATCTAAGCGTTTGATTTATAAACAATATGCATTTAAAGCTCTTAATATATGGAGTTTAAAATGCATATTACTAACAGGCGCAGCTTTAATGTTAATTCAATTGCCTTGCTATCAAGCCTTTTAGCAAGCCCTGTTTTTGCAAAAGATGTTCAATTAAGCGATGCATTACTTAAAGATATCGACAATGGAATTATGGATGCCATTACAAATGGCGCAAGCCCAAGTGTTCAAATAAGCATTTTTAAACAGGGCCTACCAATTTACAAAAAAGCAATTGGATTTTCAAATTTAGAAAATAAAATTTCGCTTAAGCAAAATGATGTATTTCGTACAGGCTCATTAACCAAGCAATTTACCGCAGCAGCGATATTATTATTGGCGCAAAAAAAGAAATTAGATTTATCAGATAATGCGTCAAAACATCTTCCTGAATTTTCGAAACATGCGCCCTTTAGCATTTCAGAACTTTTATGGCACACAGCAGGAATTCATAGTGATGAAACTGATACTTCTATCCTTGGCAAACCAAGAAGCCATATTGTACTTGCAAAAGAAATAGCCACACAAAAGCAAGTCTTTGATTTTTCATCTGGTACGTCATGGCTGTATAGCAATGCAAATTATATAATTTTAGGTGCTATTATCGAAAAAATCATGGGCGTATCTTATGATAAAGCGATTAATATGCTTATAATTAAGCCGCTTAAGTTAAATAATACTTATGTTGAAAACGGGCATAGTAAAAACAAAAATCTTGTAAATGGCTATACGCCATTAGAGGCAGAAACCCCAAGATTTGAAAAAGCGCAAGCAATTGAATATGCAGAAGCGGGCGCGGCGGGCGCATTAATTTCGAACACTGATGATTTGTGTAAGTGGCATCATGCATTATTTTTTGGCAATTTTTTAAACAATGAAAGCCGCAATAAAATGGTAAAAGCTGGTCTTTTGCGTGATAGTCGAATAAGTGGTGCAAATAGGTTTTCAGAACAAGATGCAAATTATGGCGATGTTCAATATGGAATGGGTTTGCTTATTGATAAAAATTCCAATCCAGAAGAATTGATTTTCCATTATGGTTTTATAAGTGGGTTTTCTTCTTATTTAGCAAGTTTTGTAAAATCAAAGATAACAATTGCAATATTATGCAATGCAGATAATAATCCCGCTATGCCATTTAGGGCGGTTAGAAAAGCCATTTCAAAATCGCTTTAATTTGGTTTAAAAAATAAAATTTGGGGGTTTTTATGGCGTCAAATATCTTGGTTTTATTGGTTGCGCTTCTTCATTTATATTTCCTTATTCTCGAAATGTTTCTTTGGGATAAGCCAAAGGGCATGAAAACCTTCGGCACAACACAAGAATATGCAAACGCAAGTAAAGCATTGGCAGCAAATCAAGGTCTTTATAATGGATTTTTAAGTGCGGGTTTGATTTGGGGATTGCTGGCAAAAAATAATAGCCATGATATAAAGATTTTCTTTTTATCATGTGTGATTGTTGCTGGCCTTTATGGCGCGAAAACCGTGAATAAAAGAATATTTTTTGTTCAAGCGCTTCCTGCAATAATTGCAATATTACTTTTGCTTTTAAAACTATAGGTGGCAAATGGCGCAAGATTTTGATAAATTAAAAGTTAAAAGTGGCAAAGAAATTAAACTCTCAAATATTGATACCGAGGCAAAAGAATTCAAATTATCAAAAGAAGAAGCCGCGCCTATTTTAGAAAAAAATATTGAAAAATTAAAAGAGCTACAAGAAAAATTATATGCCGAGCATAAACAATCTATTTTAGTGGTTCTTCAAGCGATTGATGGCGGTGGTAAAGATGGAACAATTGAACATGTCTTTGGCCCGTTAAATTCTGCGGGTTGCCGTGTTGCATCATTTAAAGTTCCAACACCAATAGAAGCTGACCATGATTTCCTTTGGCGCGTGCATGCGCAAACACCTGCAAAGGGCGAGATTGTTGTTTTTAACCGCAGCCATTATGAACAAGTTTTGGTGGTTCGCGTCCATGATTTAGAGACGAAAGAAATTAATAAAACCCGATATGATCAAATCAATGATTTCGAAAAATTATTGGCGTCAAATAATACCCACATCCTTAAATTCTTTTTGCACATTTCAAAAGATACGCAATTACAGCGCTTTAAAGACCGTATCGATGACCCTCTAAAACATTGGAAAGTTGCCGCTGGTGACTTTAAAGAGCGCGCGCTATGGGATGATTATATGGCAGCATTCGAAGATATGGTGAATAAATGTTCGAAAGAAAATGCGCCCTGGTTTGTTATACCCGCTGATAAAAAATGGTTCCGCGATTTGGCGATTTCGCAGATTCTTGTTGACTATATGGAGGGGATGAATATTCAATTGCCACAGACAGATGAAGATATAGAAGCCATAAAAAAACTATATGAAGCCGAGTGTAAAGTTTTATCTTGAATACAGTAATTAACTTAGTTTAATTTCTTGTATTTTTCAAAATTTTAGTTTGTAGAAATATCAAAATTATGTATATTTGATATTCGCAACTATAATTTAATTAATATGTTTGAAAAAAATGAGAAATATCCTTACTTCGCATTGGGATGATAATGCAAAATTAAGTCTTTTAAAATTTTTTGTAGAAATAATGAGTGAGTTAACTTTTGACTATACTTTAATTTATTTCAAACCAAGCACATCAACAATATTTACTTTAGCTAATGAATGTAAAGCGGCTATTTTATTATCAAGAAACCGGGAAGATAAAAAAAAATCTGCGTTACATCTTCTGAAGGAGCTTAGATTAAAAATATCAAAAAGCTCAGTTTTTAGCTACGTAAGTAAAATTGAAAAATCAAATTACTTAGACGGGTTAAATTCTGTAGATAGTGATGACACTCTTAGCATGCTTAACATTCTGCTGGTGGAATTTTCACCTTTTAAAACAATTGAAATCTGTATTCTGGTTTTAAAAAATCTTTTGTTAGATGTTACATGTAAAGAAAAGAAATTAATCTATAATTTGACATGTGAGTTAGTTTCTATGTTGTTAAGTTATGGGATGGGAAAGGCACACATTTATAAACAAATTGACAGAATTTTCAAATCACCAAAATTTGCCGTAACAATACCTAATTCATTAGATGAATTCTTTAAAGAGATTTTGCCGCTACAACATAATTTCACAATATGCTTTAGGCTAAAAACTCCCATAACTGAGAACATAGAAGAATCAAGAGAAAAACTTAGCGTTAAATTATATGATACTTTTCCCTCAGATGAATTTATAGGAGTAAATAATTATGCATTAGAAAAAAAGTCAGACGATTTACCAATGTATGCTTTGGTAGAAGATGTAAAAGCATTTGACCCCATTTCAGCGCTAAAAGAGGCGAGGAAAAAAGTAAAATTATTGCATGATGTATTTAAATTATTTCATCATAAATCAGATTATGTGATTTCTGAAGATGCTCTAATAAAACAGTGCTGTAAAAAAGGCTCGGTTTTGATTAGACTTGATACCAAGTCTTCAAAAAACATTGCTGATACTAGGCCAAAATTTGCTGCTAACAATTGCAGTTCGGTGCTTTCAGGTTCTCATTTGGCAGTTGGTAAAGATAAGCTTAAGTTTTTTTCAGCATTGGAATTTCATGGGATAAGCACAAGATCTGAAGTAATTGAGAGTCAAATAACCGGTCTATGGACCGCGCTGGAATCATTTAGTCCAAAAAATATAACAGCTACTAATATTAGCAATGTTTCAAAATGTGTGGTTCCAGTTATTGTTCTTAGTCACGTTGAAGCGATAATAAGAAATTTATATAAGGATCTAAAGTTATGGAATTCAAAAATTCTAAACTCAGCGCTTAAAAAGTTTGAAGGTCTTGATAGAGTTACTAAAAATCAAGCATTAATTAGGCTTTTAGTCGATAGTGAAGCTGGAGGTTCTCTTCAAAATTTATTAGCTGCATTAGATGGAAATGATTTATTAAGGTTTCGACTTTTTGAAATTAGTAAAATGTTTTTATCGCCAAAGAAACTAGTATCGTTCTTAAGGGAAATAGAAGAAGCTACTAACAATGAGTTGAGACGTATTTACAGGGCGCGTAATGATTTAATTCATTCTGGATTTCATCCAATTAATATTGAAAGTATTTATGAGATAAGCCATTACTATTTCGATGAAGTTTTCAATTTTTGTATAGAAATGTCATTTGACGGTTTTAGTCGTTTCGATGATATTTTTAAATTTGCAGAAATTCATTGTGTCGAAATGTTAAAGCAATTGTCAAATGCTGAAAGTTTTGAAAGCTATGGATATTCTAGACTTTTGTGGAAAGAGGATATGGATTTGGATGTGTTGTGAATTCCTCTTGCCCAAATCGTTGCAAAAAGCTAACGCAAAGGAATGTTTATTATTCAGTTTCCGGGTCAAGGCTCCCAGTCGGTGGGAATGGGCGCTTCCCTTGCGCAAGAATTTGAAGTTGCAAAACGTGTTTTTCAAGAAGTTGATGATGCTTTGGGTCAAAATCTTTCAGGCTTGATGTTTGAAGGGCCAATCGAAACCCTAACGCTTACTGAAAATGCACAACCCGCAATTATGGCGGCTTCTATTGCATTATTGAGAGTTTTTGAAGCCGAATTTGGCTTTGATTTATCAAAAGCAGAATTTGTGGCTGGTCATTCACTTGGTGAATATAGCGCATTAACGGCAGCAGGTGCTTTCAAACTTGCTGATGCCGCAAAATTGCTTAAATTACGTGGTCAGGCAATGCAGCGCGCGACACCTGCGGGCATTGGTGCTATGGCTTCATTAATTGGACCAAAAACCGATTTGGCACTTGCGCAGGCCGCGGCCGATGAAGGTTCGAAAATTGGCGTTTGTACTGTTGCCAATGACAATAATGCCGGAAACATTGTTATTTCAGGTGAGGCGGCGGCGGTCGCAAAAGCCATAGAAAAAGCGAAAGAATTGGGCGCACGCGCAATTCCGTTAAATGTTTCTGCACCATTCCATTGCCCACTTATGGCACCTGCGGCTGAAGAAATGAAGGCTGCGTTGGAAAATGTTGAAATTCAAAATCCAATTGTAAAACTTGTACCAAATGTTTCACTTGAACCAACCCAAGATGCACAATTAATAAAAAAACTTCTTGTAGAGCAGGTGACTGGCCGTGTTCGTTGGCGCGAAACCATTGAATTCTTCGGTGCGCAAAAAATTGATACTTTCCTTGAAATTGGTGCAGGATCAGTTTTAACAGGAATGTCAAAACGTACTGCGCCAGAAGCAAAACATTTTGCGCTTTCAAGTGTTGAAGAATTCAAAAAATATCAAGAAACAATTTAATATTATAATTTAACGGAGTGTCCGTAATGTTTGATTTAACTGGTAAAAAAGCACTTATAACTGGCGCAACTGGCGGCCTTGGAAGTCAGATTGCAAAATCGCTTGCTGCGCAAGGCGCAATAGTTGCAATTTCAGGCACACGTGAAAATATTTTAAGCGAATTATCTAAAGAAATTCCAAATTCAATTGTTTTGACGGCAAACCTTTCAGAGGATGGCGCAGCTGAAAACCTTATTGCACGTGCCGAAGAGGCTTTGGGCGGTTTAGATATTCTTGTTGCAAATGCAGGTGTTACACGCGATGGCCTTTTGATGCGTATGAAAGAAGAAGATTTCGATACTGTTCTAAAAGTCAATCTTTATTCGTATTTTGCAATGGCAAAAGCGGCAATGCGCGGCATGATGAAGCGTAAACATGGTCGAATCATTGGTATTTCATCCGTTGTCGGTGTTACTGGTAATGCAGGGCAGGCAAATTATGCGGCATCAAAAGCAGGTATGATTGGTTTTACCAAATCACTAGCCCAAGAAGTTGCAACACGTGGGATTACCGCAAATTGTATTGCCCCTGGCTTTATTGTTTCGCCTATGACTGATGTTTTAAATGATGCCCAAAAACAAGGTATTTTGTCTTCAATTCCAGCTGGAAGAATGGGGCAGGCAGAAGAAATTGCGGCAGGTGTTGTTTATCTTTCTTCAGATGAGGCGGCATATGTTACGGGTCAAACCTTGCATATTAATGGCGGCATGGCTATGATTTAAAAGATTTCACCAATAAAAATGCATAATTTAGGCTTTGTAACTGATAAATATTTCGTCAAGGGCTTTAAATTTAGTTATAAAGATGACATTGGGGAAACGAGTATGATTTTCTGATTTGAAAATCACGGTTTAACAAGGACGGGTGTTGAGTTACAAACACACCACAACAAAAGGTCGAGGGCAATATGTCTGAAGTTTTGGAAAAAGTAAAAGCAATCGTTATTGAGCATTTGGGCGTTGAAGCAGATAAAGTTGTAGAAAACGCAAACTTTATCGACGATCTTGGTGCGGACAGCCTTGATACAGTTGAACTTGTAATGGCGTTTGAAGAAGCGTTTGAAGTAGAAATTCCAGATGATGCAGCGGAAAAAATCCAAACTGTTGGTGACGCTGTGAAATTCATCTCTGAGAAAACTGGCGCGTAAGCGAGGAAAATTCCAGAGTGCGTCGTGTTGTAATAACAGGTATCGGCCTCGTTACTCCTTTGGGGGTCGGGGCCGATTTCGTTTGGGGTCAGCTAATTAATGGTGTTTCGGGTTGTGGCCCTGTAACACGTTTTGATGCTTCTGACCTTGCGGTTCGCTATGCTTGCGAAGTGCCACAAGTAAACGGCCTTGGCGGCGGCGGTGCAGATATTGAGGGATCTTTTGACCCTGATCAATATATGGCACCACGCGATAGAAAACGCGTTGACGATTTCATTCTAT
Source organism: Pseudomonadota bacterium (assembly GCA_020161405.1). Classification (GTDB taxonomy): domain Bacteria; phylum Pseudomonadota; class Alphaproteobacteria; order Caulobacterales; family Aquidulcibacteraceae; genus Pseudaquidulcibacter. The sequence goes on from JAIUOD010000003.1 coordinate 243,161, forward strand.
ATGGTCTTGCTGCTGCTACACAGGCGGTTGAAGATTCTGGTTGGGTTGCTCAAACTGACGAAGATAAAGAACGCACTGGCGTTATGATTGGTGCCGGTATTGGTGGCCTATCTGCGATTGCAGATACTGCGTTACAACTTGAAAAAGAAGGCCCACGCAGAATTTCACCATTCTTTGTGCCTTCTGCTTTGATAAATTTAATATCGGGCCATGTTTCTATAAAATACCAATTTAAAGGGCCGAACCACGCGGTTGTAACCGCTTGCGCAACTGGCGCCCATGCAATTGGCGATGCATCACGAATGATTAAATATGGCGATGCAGATGTTATGATTGCAGGCGGTGCAGAAGCTGCGGTTTGTCGCCTTGGTATGGTTGGCTTTGCTGCTGCACGTGCTTTATCTACTGGCTTTAATGATGACCCAACGCAAGCGTCACGCCCATATGACAAAGACCGCGATGGCTTTGTTTTGGGTGAGGGTGCTGGCGTTGTTGTTCTTGAAGAATATGAACATGCCAAAGCGCGTGGTGCTAAAATTTATGCCGAAGTTGTCGGTTATGGTATGTCAGGTGACGCATACCACATAACTGCACCTGCTTCTGATGGTGATGGCGGTTTCCGCGCTATGCGTAATGCATTAAAAGATGCAAATCTTACAACCAAAGACATTCAATATGTAAACTCACACGGCACGTCGACCCCATTGGGTGATGAAATTGAATTGCGTGCAATTGAGCGTTTGTTCGGCGATGAATGTGATGGTTTGACAGTTTCATCAACAAAATCTGCAATTGGGCATTTGCTTGGCGCTGCGGGTTCTGTTGAGGCCATTTTTAGTGTTCTAGCAATTAAAAATTCAATTGCACCGCCAACTTTAAATCTTCACAACCCAAGCATTGAAACCAAAATTGACCTTGTTCCTTTGAAAGCGAAACCAATGGAAATTAATGCCGTATTATCAAATTCATTTGGATTTGGTGGTACAAATGCTGCTTTAGTTTTCAAAAAAGTTTAGGTTGAAAATGGCTGACGCTGCCAAGGAATTTAGGGAAAAGAAAAACGCAAAAAAGCGCGAAAAATATCAATTGCTTGAAAGATTCGGCATTGGTGTTGGCGCTTTTCTTGCGCTTTTATGTGTGATTTTGGTTGGCTGGCTTTTCTTTGGTGCAGGCCCAAAGGCACAGCATGGAAAGCAAACAATATTCTATGTTGAAAATGGAAAAGGCGCGGGAAGTATTGCGTCTAAATTGGGTAAGGAACATCTTATCCGTTCCCCTTTTGCATTTCGTGTTTTAACTATTCTTACTGGTGCGGGCAAAAATATTAAACCCGGCGAATATGAAATTCCATCACGCGCAACACCGCTTAAAATTTTAAATATTATCGCACATGGTGACATAATCAATCGTAAAGTAACAATGCCTGAAGGCTTCACTGTTGCTATGACTTATGAACGCCTTAAGCAAAATGAAAATTTAAGCGGCGAATTACCGCCAATGCCGCCTGAAGGTTATATGGCGCCTGATACATATCAAATCAAACGTGGTGATACACGCGAAATGATTGTCAAGCAAATGGTAAATGAGCAATCAAAAATCATTGATGAATTATGGCTTTCGCGGGCCGCCAATTCGCCTTTAAAAAGCAAAGAAGAAGCGGTTATTTTGGCATCAATAGTTGAAAAAGAAACCGCCCTTGCCGAGGAGCGTCCGATTGTTGCCGCTGTATTCCTTAATCGCCTTCGTGAAGGCATGAGATTACAATCTGACCCAACAATTATATATGGAATTACCAAAGGTCTTCCACTTGGTCGTAAAATTCTTAAAAGTGAAATTGAGGCCAAAACACCATGGAATACTTATGCTATTGAAGGCCTACCAAAAACGGCAATTTGTAATCCTGGCAAAGAGGCAATCAAAGCGGTTCTAAACCCTGCAAATAGCAAGGCAATATTCTTTGTTGCAGATGGTAGCGGCGGGCACGTGTTTGCTAATACTTATGAAGAGCATGAAAAAAATGTTGCTAAATGGCGTCAATTTAGGGCACAGCAAGAAGAAAAAGAACAAGAATTGCAATTAAGGGGCGCACAATAATGCTTAGCAATGATGATATTATAAAACGCCGCCGTGGTTTGATGTTGGTACTTTCAAGCCCATCTGGCGCAGGAAAAACCACTTTATCGCGCCGTCTTGTTGAAGAAGATGGTGGAATATCACTATCAATTTCGTGGACAACACGCCAAAAACGTGAAGGCGAAGAAGATAGCGAACATTATGTATTCGTTTCTAAAGATGATTTTAGAAAAATGCGCGCCCAAGATGGCTTCCTTGAATGGGCAGAGGTTCATGACAATTATTATGGATCACCGCGTGAGCCAATTATGTCATCGCTTGCGAATGGTCGCGATGTAATGTTTGATATTGATTGGCAAGGTGCGCAACAATTAAGCCTTGCGGCGCCTTCGGATGTTGTCAAAGTATTTATTTTGCCGCCTTCAATGGCTGAATTAAAAAATCGCCTTATCGGGCGCGGTCAAGATAGTGATGCAATAATTAAAAAGCGTATGACAAATGCTTATGGTGAAATTGCGCGCGCCGATACTTATGATTATGTTTTGGTGAATGAAGATCTTGAATGGACTTATGAAAAATTAAAATCCATTATAATTGCAGAACGTATGCGCCGTTATCGTCAACCTTGGATTGGTGGATTTATTCAAAATCTTTTACGTGAAGACGTTTAATTACCAGATATTATATCCGCAATTTTAAAGAAGCCTTCGGGATCAAGATTTTCAGGTCTGATGGTCGGATCTATATTTGCTTTTTCTAAGATCTGCGCTGCATTTCCGATTGAATTTAGACTAGAGCGTAGCATCTTGCGCCTTTGATTAAAGGCCGCCGCAGTTGCTTTTGATAAAGCGTCTAAATTTGTATAAATTTGAGTTTTAGGGCGTAAATTTACAATTGCGCTTTCAACCTTTGGCGGCGGTGTGAAGGCAAGGCGTGGGACATGCATTGCGATTTGTGCGTCCATACAGGCATATGTCAAAATTGCAAGGCGTCCATAATGCTGCATGTTGGTTTTAGCGCTAATGCGCATCGCAACTTCGGTTTGGAACATTAATGTCATTGGCCATGCTTTTTCAGGCCCTAAAAGCCAATTAATAAGCATTTGTGTACCGACATTGTATGGAAGGTTTGCGATAATTGTTGGTTTTGCATCAGGAATATTTAATTCATTTAAGATTTCATGTGGTTTTATTTTTAAGGCATCGCCTTCTATAATTTGAAATCTATCACCAAATCCATTGAAATATTCACGCAAATGGGCGGCAAATCTTTCATCTTTTTCAATAACAATTACTTTTTTTGCAGGTGAATTAAGTAATGCCTGTGTAAGGCCGCCAGGCCCTGGGCCAATTTCAAAAATGATTGAATTTTCATCAATATCGGCAAGTTTAGCAATCTTAGTAGTAAGATTTATATCAAGCAAGAAATGTTGACCAAGGCTTTTTTTTGCAAAAAGCCCATTTTCATGTAATATTTGTGAGAGTGAATTATCCATACATATGCCGATTTTGTGCCATTAAGTGCGCAGTTTTCAATGCATTAATAAAACTTTGTGGATTGGCAATGTTTTTACCTGCAATTTCATAGCCAGTTCCATGATCAGGTGAAGTTCTAATGATTGGCAAACCTAATGTAACATTTACACCGCCCCAAAAATCCAGTGCTTTAATTGGAATAAGGCCTTGATCGTGATACATTGCAATATATGCATCATATTTTGTGCGATTAAATGATGAAAACGCGCTATCTGCTGGCAGGGCATCAGTACAATCAATCCCATTTTGCCGTAATTTATTACATATTGGGTTTATGATTTCTTGTTCTTCTTTACCAATCATTCCACTTTCACCAGCGTGTGGATTTAAACCTAATATGGCAATTTTTGGATTATTTATTGCAAAATCACGTTTTAAAGATTCATAAGTCGCAATTATAATTTTTTCAATTAAATCATGGGTTAATATTTTTGAAACATTGGATAATGGCGTGTGAATAGTGGCTAATGCAACTTTTAACCCATCAATCATAAGCATCATAACAGGGCCACGTACTCCATTATAATTTACATTTTCGCATATTGACGCAACAAATTCAGTATGCCCTGGATGCTTAAAACCGGCTTCATAAAGTGGTGCTTTTGATATTGGTAAAGTGCAAATTGCGCTACATTCACCATTAGTCACGCTATTTGTAGCGCTTTCGATAAAATTTATTATTGCGCTTGCATTAGCTGAATTTGGAATGCCAAATATTGGCGACGATTTAAGTTTTATAGGCTCGTAAATTCCGATAGATTTTGAATAATCAAAGCGTTGAAGCGGGCTTTCTAGGCGTAATAATGGCGTTTCAATATTAATTGCTTTTGCGCAATCAATCATTGCATCATAATCACCAAAAATTATAAAATCGGCATAATCTTCATTCTTGATTTCATGCCATGCCTTAATTGCGATTTCGCAGCCAATACCCGAAGGGTCACCCATTGAAACCGCAATTGGCATATTATCTTTTCACAATCGCGGCATCGCGGCGAATATCACGCAAGTAACGGCGCGCAATAAGATTTAATTCTTGATCATGCAAATTATCTTCAATCTGTTCGGCAGTTGGGATGTCTTCACCTGAAATTACTTTTTCGCACATGAAAGTTATGTTTAAGCCATTTTTAGTGCGCATTATTTCAGTGCTTCCACCTTGCGGAAGGTTTGATATTGCCGCCAAAAGTTCTGGATTAAGGTCTTTATCTTCAATTGAACCAAGATTATTTGCGCTTAGACCATTCGCTTTGGCAACACGTTCAATATTCGCACAATTGCCTTTTACTTGGCTTTTTGATGCAAGTAATTGTGACTGAACTTTGCGTGTATTTGCATCGTCACTATTAGCCGCTAGATTTTTAGAAATCTGTTTCAATGTGTAAGTGGTTGTAAGATCTTTTGCTTCATGTTTACCGGCAACGCCAATAATCATATATCCACCTTGCACTTTAATTGGGTCAGAAACTTGACCAGTTTCAACTTTATCAACAACGGCGGCAACTTCAGGGCGTAATTCACCAGCAAGAACCCAACCAATATTTCCACCCGTCGCAGCTGATGGCGCATAAGAATAAATTTCCGCAGTAGTTTTGAAACTATCACCAGCGCGAAGTTTTTGAACAAGTGTTTGTGCGCCTTTTAAAGTTTGCGCATCTTCTTCTGGTGTTGGGCTTTCAATGAAAATTTCTGAGACGGAATATTGTGTTTTATTCGCAGATGCCTGAATGCGTGATACGGCTTCTTTAACCCTATCTGGTGAAACTTTTACACGGCTTCCAAAGCGACCAACAACAATTCTTTGCCATGCAACTTCAGCACGTACAGTATCACGATATGACGCAACAGAAAGACCAGATGAATTAAGGTCAGAATATAATTGCTGAAGGGTACCACCATTTGCTTTAACGCGCCCATCGATTATACGATCAACTTCGGCATCGCTTATATTTAATTTAAATCTTTTAGCTTCTTGCAATTGTAAGCGCTCATTTATTAGTGCGTCCAATGCTTGCGTTGCGGCCTGTGCGATAATTTCATCAGTTGGTTGCGTAATGTTTTGACGTGCAAATAAATATCTAACGCGCTGGCGAACATCAAATGAAGTAATTGGCACGTCATTCACAATTGCTGATACGCCTTCATTGAATTGGAATGATTGAGCAATCGCCACATTGGATGTGCCATTGCACAATGTTGCAAGACCTACGCCGCAAGTGACAATTTTCGCTAAAAAGCCAGTTTTGCTTTTTGAAATTTTCATGCCTAAACTATCGCCATTTCTTATCTAAATAACTTTATAAGCCTCAATAAGGCTAAAATATAAATTTCTCAATCTAAACTCTATGCTATTAATGATTTTTAATCATAAATTATACAGAATTAATATGGTTTAAACGGACTATCATCAAGCACACCGAGCGATTTGAAAGCGATTTGAACCTTAAAGCTCTTTGACGGCTCAACAAAGCGATTGGTTGTATTGGTCTCCTGATAGAAAAGACGCAAAGTTGTGCAATCGTCGGTCAAGTCAATACCTGCACGTGTGTACCAGTGGCGCTTAGCGTTTAAATCATACCAATCATCGGCAAATAATTTTATGTTTTTGGTCAATTGATATGAACCGCCATATGTAATCTCATCATTTGGTAAATGAGAAGTTCCAAGGCCGCTAGCCAATTTTTGATAGCGTGCATTAAATTGCGCAGGGCCATAGGTTGCACTTGCCGTAACAGAAGTGCGCACCAATTTTCCCTTATCATTTAATCTTACATCACCGGCAATATTAAGGTTGGATTTGATTTTTAAATTAGTTTGTATTGCCCAATCACTTTTTTTAGAATCAAAATTGCTTATGCGGTCAAGATATGGGTTTGCATCGCTTCTATATTGTTTGGCTATAAATAGGTTAGCAGAAATATCTTTTTTGGTCGCTATGCCAAAATTTGCACCAATGGTAATTTTTGAGCCACCATCCCAATAATCATAAATGCTTGAATGATTGGAATGGAAATAGCTTTGAGTATCATTTTCTAGGCCAATAGCATCTTCGAGTGTGATTTTGCCTTGTTTCTTGTCGATTGTAGCGGTCGCTATATTAACTCTTGGCTCTATTGTAAAAGTTGTCTTGTCATTAAATTTTGCCAGAGGCCAACGAAAATCTATATCAGCAGAAGCATTTGCGCGACTTAAGCTATTATTTCCAATATTAACACCCAAATTATTGCGTTGATTTTTATAATTATAATAATCACTGCGTGCATATATATTTGGCGTTATTATGATGCCGTTATTTAATATTTTTTGGCCAGTCCAATTCAATGCGACACTGCCACGCGCAGTCTTTTGACCGTCATCCTTGCGGTCAAGATATAGCATTGATGATTTAGCATTAAGATTGCCAGCCATAGGGCCAAAATGCCATGATTTTTCAATATCAATCGCAGGCATTACAATAGGTGTATTTAAGCGTCTTTGTGCTGAAACTAAATCTTGAAAATGAACGCCCAAAATACGTGAATAAAAGTTTTTTCTTTTTCCTTCAACGTAAATTTGGTTTAACAATCTTGAGCCAGTAGAAAATATTGGCCCGCGATGATCATCGTGCCCTGAAATTCCATATCTAAAAAGATATAGGTCATCAGACGCATTTTCAGCGCCAAAACCCCAAGTCCAAGTATCATTTATTTTGAAAGCGCCCGTTCCAAACAAGTGACCACGCCAAGTACTATCACCAAATTTTTCACCATCTTTTTTAAAGAATTTTTCCTTGGTTAGTGAGCCTTCAAGTAAAACCTTACCAGAGTAAAAATTGCGTTTATAATCGGCAAATAAAATTGAATTTACATATTGATTATATTGTGGCGCCAAAATCAATTCTGATGATGGGTCAATAACCCATAAATATGGCTGCTTATAAGTTGTGCCCAATCGGCCAGAATGTCCAGGTGTTCCCATTAATAGACCAGAATGACGCCCAGCGGTTGGGTCGCCATGTCTAAAATATGGAATATATAGAATTGGCACGCCCTTAACTTCAAATACAACATCATTGTAACTTAAAGTACGTTCTTTTGGATTTTGTACCGCAGTTCGCGCCCGTATTTGCCATGTTGGCCGCGGGTGTTTTGCGCAGACAGGGCAGGCAGAATATACGGTTTTTGATAGAATATTGCGTCCATTCTGATTGCGCAATGCAACCTTAGCGGCGACTGTACTGCCATCGCCAAGGCGCGCCGCAAAATTTGTTACAATGCCAGATGCCAAAGTGTCATCAACGGTTATTTCGTCAGCATAGGTTGTGGTTCCATCCTTCTCAATGATGGTAACATTGCCGTATGCTTTAACTATACCGGTATTCTGGTCATAGGTAAGTTTATCAGAAATAAGTCTTTTACCCTGATGACGTGCTTCTACATGACCGGTTGCAACAATTGTGAAATCATCTTCTGAACGTGAAACATTATCTGCATTTAATAATACATTATCGTTTTCGTTCGGACCATTTGTTGAAAGTGTATCGCTTTTTGAGCTTAAGTTGCTATTTTGTGCATGTGCAACGCCATGGCAACTTGCGGCAATAAAAATACCGGCAAAGAAAATTGCATTTTTATGTTGGTTGCGTTTTGAGCTCATTTTATTTGTCTAAACTTGTTCGCTTTGATTTGGCAATAATACTAATCATTAAAATTTACTTCGCCATCTTCACGCATGGAGAAGAAGGCAAGGGTTGCAGCTAAAATAAAAATTGGCGGACAAAATGCAGCAATAAATGGCGGTAATATTCCGCTTGTCGCCAAAAGCCCTGTCATGTCGCCAAGAAAGAACATTAAAAAGCCAACGAAAATTGCAATCGCAACTGATTGTATTTTGCCACCACTTCTATCAAGGCTAATTGACATAAGACCTGCAAACAATGCCATTGATAGCATGGTAATGGGAAGTGCCAACAATTTATAAAATTGAAGCCAGAATTTATTTGGTGACCCACCCGACGCTTTTGCTTTTTTCGCTGCATCAGGAATTTCCCAAATCGGCAATGATTTAACGTCCATATTTGTCGAATCGCGGCTATCTTTATTTAATTCAATTTTGATATTTGCATTTTCAACATTAGCAATTCCAGTTGCCGAGACCATTGCATTATTAGCGGTAATATTAGTTGCGCTAATTAAAATATCATTGGCATCAATGCGCCTTATAAAATTGATACCATCTTTTTGATATTCAAAAATTGCACCATTTTTATATATTTTTGTTCCATTATTTTGATTTTCCAAAGTGCCATATATAATAACCTGCCCATTTTTTGTTGGCATAGTTGTCCAATTGCGACTTGTAGAATTTGGAAGAGTCGTGACAATGTTTGAATTAAGGTTGCTTTTTATATTTTCGTATTTTTGATTTAATTGTGCCGCAACGGGACCTATAATCAATACAATCACCAATCCCAAGCCAACCGCAAGCGCCCCTAATGGTGCAAGAAAGCGCCATGCAGAAATACCCGCTGCGCGCATCGCAATGATTTCAGAGCGTCTTGATAAACCTGTAAAGGTCAAGATAGAGGCAATTAAGACAGTTAATGGGGTGGTTTGCTGCACAAGACCTGGCAATCTTAAGCCTGTAAAATAAAGTGCGGTTCCAAATCCTGCGCCTTTTATACCGGAAATTGCGCGTAATTGTTCAACAAGATCAACCAATATAATGGCAACACAAATTGCACTTAGTGCAATCAAAAGACCATATAAAGCCTGTGTGAATATATATTTATCAAGGCGATTAAATAGCATTTAAACCAACCTTTCCCGCTTTAAAATCTGCATTAAGGCCAAATGCACTAGCTGATTTTAACATACCCATTTTGCGAGCAAGAAAAATTATTGTTCCAATTGGAATTAAATATTGAAGAAAATTAAGGCCTGAATTATCGGTATAGACACCTTGCAAACCCGATTGCGCAAGTAATAACATTAGCATACCAATAGAAGCATTTAAGATTTGCCGACCAAAACCACGACGCGAAAACTCCCCGCCTAAAATTGCCCATAAAGCAAGCATTGCACAAGCAATTGAATTTAGTGGCGAAGAAAACCTTCTATGCGCCTCTGCAAGTAATTCACCCTTATGCGACCTGTCCCAATAATTTGTTTTGTCAGGAAAGAATAAATCTTGGGTATATCTATCGGGCGGTTTGAAGAAAAGTTCGCGCTCTTCCATTTGAAAGCCGGATAATTCCATTACATATTGGGTAAAACCAATAATTTCTGGTTGGCCTTTCGAATTTAAACGATGAACCGCACCATCTTTCATTGATATAGCGGGAATACCTTGAATTTTCACAACTGATCCAGATTGGGCAACATAAGAAACAGGTGAATTTGGGTTCCTATTATCAGAGATTACAAGGCCACCCATATCACCACCTGGATCAATTTTACGTGTGTAAATTGTAAGACCTTTTATTGGTTCACGAAATTGCGCCTCCCGAACCAAGGTTGTGGCAACATCAGAACGTATTGCAAATAATTTTGCACGCATTGCTTGATAAGAAAGCGGCTGGATGAATAAATTGATAAATAAAGTAATCAAAGCAACAATTGTTGCAAGGCGAATCATTGGTTGGCAAACTTGCCAAATACTTAGGCCGCCCGAATAGCCAACAACAATTTCATTCTCCGAATAAAGTCGCCCATAAACCATAACAATAGTTGCAAAAATTGCGATGGGCGCAACAACTGCCATGAATTGAGGTGTCGCAAGTGCCGATATTGAAAGGATTGTTAATGGGTTTTGACCGCGTTCAATCAACAAATCCAATTGGGTTAAGGATTGGGTGAATAGTGCAAGTAATGCAAGACCTGTGGTAATTGCAAGAAACGGCCCCAAGGAAACCATTAATATATATTTTTGTATTTTTAGCATTCTGAATACTTATATAGTCCGTATAAATTGCAATTCAATTAACTTACATTAATGATGTCAAACCCTAGCTAATTGAAAAAACATACCTTATTATCCCTATATATAGTTTCGCTAAGAATTTAAGCGAATTTGGAGTTAAAATATGAAAATAAGTTTCAAGAGCGACGAAAATGCATCAATTCAAATAATTTTTGGCGGTTCTAAGAATGATGAATTTGCTTTTAGCGCGCCTGCGGCAAAATTTGATGACAATTGTGGCAACAAAATTAGCCAAGCTGCGAAAGCTGCAAATTATAAAGGTGGGGCGAATTCTGTTCTTACAATTCATGCACCAATAGATGGCTTTGCAACATGTGTTTTAGTTGGCCTTGGCGATTTGGATAAAGTCAATGCAGAGGCAATTGAAAAAGCAAGTGCTGCAGCAGTAAAATCTGTTTTAACGCATGGCGCAAAAAGCGCGGCAATCTTGGTTCAAGGTTTTGGTGAAAATGACGTTCAATTTGCCGCAAGTGCGGGATTGGGCGCAAAACTTGCAAGCTATCGCTTTGATAAATATCGCACTAAATTGAAAGATAGCCAAAAAGTTGCATTAGAAGAGGTTTCAATTGATGTTGCAGAGGCGGCAAGCCTTTATTCGCAATATGATGCGATTGCAGATGGTGTTTATCTTGCACGCGATTTGATGAATGAGCCGCCAAATGTGCTTACAACAAATGAATTTGCAAACCGTCTTAAAGAATTATCATCTTTGGGTGTTGAAGTTGAAATTATTGATGCCGCAAAAATGGCCGAACTTAAAATGTTTTCATTTTTAGGTGTTGGTCAAGGTTCGGTTAACCCGCCACAAATCGCAGTAATGAAATATAATGGCGGTGGTGATGAAGCGCCTGTTGCATTGGTTGGTAAAGGGCTTTGCTTTGATTCTGGCGGCATATCTTTGAAACCATCTGGCGGTATGGAAGATATGAAAGGTGATATGGGCGGCGCTGCAGCAGTTGCGGGCGCAATGAAAGCAATAGCAGGGCGCAAAGCCAAAGCAAATGTGGTTGCCCTTGTTGGCCTTGCCGAAAATATGCCTGATGCGGGTGCACAGCGTCCGGGCGATATTGTGACCTCTATGTCTGGTCAAACCATTGAAGTATTGAATACAGATGCCGAAGGGCGTTTGGTTTTGTGTGATGTTCTTACTTATGCACAAGAAAAGTTTTCTCCAAAATATATTATTGATGCGGCAACATTAACGGGTGCAATTGTAATATCATTGGGTTCAGAATTTGCGGGTCTTTTCACAAATTCAGATGAAATGGCAAATGGCCTTTCAAAAGCGGGTTATGATAGTGGTGAAAAAGTATGGCGTTTCCCACTTTCGCCTGCTTATGACAAATTACTTGATTCAAATATTGCCGATATGAAAAATGTTCAACGCTCTGGCCCTGGCGCAGGTGCGGGTTCAATTACAGCGGCGCAATTCTTACAACGCTTTATCAAAGATGGCACAAATTGGGCGCATTTGGATATTGCTGGAACTGCATGGCAATCAGGAAGTGACGATGCGCGTTGCCCATCATGGGGAACAGGTTTTGGCGTTCGCTTGATTGACACTTATATCGCAGATAATTTTGAAAAATAATGCAATATTGGTTTTATCATCTTGAAAGATCATCAATAGAAGCGGCAATTGTGCCGCTTCTTGAAAAATGTTTGCAAAATGATTGGGCGTGTTTAATTCGCGCCCAAAATGCAAATACATTAAATGAATTGGATAAAAAAATCTGGTCCTTCAAACCCGATTCATGGCTTCCACACGCCATTGAAGGTGAGGGGGTGGAGGCTTCGGAACAACCCATTTTACTTACTACTTCGGAGGAAAATAGCAATTTTTCACAAGCCTTTTTTATTTTGGAAAATGCGCCATTAGGTGATATAGATGGCGTTGAACGCATTTTCTATCTAATTGATGGCAATAATGAAGATTTGGTCAAAGCGGCACGAATTGAATATAAACGCGCCAAAGATGAAGGCTTCGAACTTGCCTATTGGCAACAAAATGAAAATGGCAAGTGGGAGAAGAAGGCGTGAAATTATTTTTCTTACTTGGTTTATTTATCGGTCAGGGCGAAACGCTGCCGCAAATTACCAATCAAGTGAGTAATCAGGTTGCGCCAATTGTTGAACCATACAAATGCAATGCCAAGCCTTATAAATACCTAAAAGGGCACATGCTTTCAGAGGTTTTGTCGCTTAAATTACCGCCAAACACACGTATCTATCGTTATGATGACGAGGCGGCTCAATATGATAAAACTAAAAACCGCCTAAATATCGAACTTGATGACAAGACATTTGTCAGAAGGGTTTATTGTTCTTGAGATTTAAACCCGCTATAGAGCCGCGCAACTAAAATATTTCCCCGAGGAGTTTATATAATGGCTTTAGAGCGTACTTTTTCTATTTTAAAACCTGATTGCACACGCCGTAATTTAACTGGTGCAGTTAATGCAATGATTGAAGCGGCTGGCCTTCGCATTGTTGCGCAAAAACGCGTTCACATGACACAAGCACAAGCAGAAACATTCTATGCAGTTCATAGCGAGCGCCCATTCTTTGGTGAATTGGTTGAATTTATGACTTCTGCACCTGTTGTTGTTCAAGTTCTTGAAGGTGACAATGCAGTTTTGGCTTATCGTACAGTAATGGGCGCAACAAATCCTGCAAATGCTGATGAAGGCACAATCCGTAAAGTTCATGCCGTTTCAATGGGTGAAAATACTGTTCATGGTTCTGACAGTGTTGAAAATGCAGCAATCGAAATTGCACAATTCTTTAGCGGTAATGAAATTGTTGGCTAATTAAATTTTTGACATATTATAATATTATAAGCGCAACTATTTAGTTGCGCTTATTTTTTTCTCTATATATCTAATCATCAGAGGGTTATATTTATGTCTGAAATTATTATTTTTGTTGGGGTATTATTGCTTGCTGCTATTTTTGCAATTATTAATCCAATAAAAGAAAAAAAGCGAAATGAAGGCTATAGTGATGGAGAGCCTAATTTCATTTCTTCTGACGGTAACAATGATATTAGTTCAAATTGTAGTGGCGATTTTGGGGGCGATTGTGGCGGTGATGGCGGCGGCGGTGATTAAAAATTTAATCGTTCATAATTTTATTAAGCTTTAATACATTTTCACGAACTTGATTGCGTAATTTTATAATTCGATATTTCACGCGCCAATTAAGGAATTTTGAATAATTGGCATCATCAACACATGATTTTATTACATCTTCAAGCAATGCCCAATCTTTATCGGTTCCGCATCCGAATTTCATAAGGCTATTGGGAAGGTCGTGTTTTATATGGTAAAATGCCATTTCACGTTGTGCTAAGAAAAGCTTTAAAGCGTAAAAGATTTTACGATTATTGCATTTATCAATTAAATTTTGCCAATCATCATTTTTATCAAGATATGCATTTACAAAATCAACCATCACGTGACGGAACCAATCGGGATTTTCAAATTCATCAATTCGCGCCATACCTTTGATTGCAATGTTGGTTTGATTGCGATGAAATGCGAAAATTGGTGAATTTTCAGGTGGCATTTCGCTTTGTAATCTAGAAATCGCAATTTCACATTGTTGATTTAATGTTATTTCTTGCGACATTTTGTATGCCTATAGCGAAATTATTTTTTCAGAGCCGTCAATTAAGCACTTGCCATTTTCCAATTTTGCCTGATTGCTTGCCACCATTTCAAGGCAAAATGGGAATAATTTATGTTCTTTTTCCAAAACTCGTTTTGCAAGGTCTTGTTCATTATCATTTTCGAAAATTGGAACTTGTGCCTGACCAATAATTGCGCCTTCATCAACGCCAGAATTGACGAAATGAACCGTGCAGCCACCTTCTTTATCACCCGCTTCAATTGCGCGCTTATGTGTATGAAGGCCTTTGTATTTTGGCAATAATGATGGATGGATATTAATCATTTTACCATCCCAATTATCAACAAAATCAGCGCCCAAAATTCGCATGAAGCCCGCACAAACGACAATTTGTGCGCCCATTTCAATCAAAGCATCATGTAAAGCTATTTCAAAATCAGCGCGGCTTTCATAGCTTTTATGACTAATTATTTTAAAAGGGATATTGGCAAGTTTTGCACGTTCAATTGCATAGATATCGGGAATATTTACAATCAGGCCACAAATCTCATAAGAAATATCATTATTCTTTGCATAATCAATCAAGGCCTGAAAATTGGAGCCAGAGCCAGAGGCAAGAACAATAACGCGCTTTTTCTGCATTATTTTGCAACCAATTGCCCGATTACGAACGCATCTTCACCCGCATCAATTAAGCGTTCGAGAACAATTTCAATATCATTCGGTGCAACGCATAAAACAATACCAATCCCACAATTAAATGTGCGATGCATTTCTTCGGTAGCAACATTGCCAGTTTCCTGAAGCCATTTGAAAACTGGTGGAAATTCGATTGCTGAATAATCAATTTGCGCATCAAGATTATCTGGCAACATGCGCGGCGTATTTTCTGTAAGGCCACCACCAGTAATGTGCGCCAAACCTTTGATAAGGCCATCTTTAATCAATGGCATGATTTGTTTCACATAAATTTTTGTTGGGGTCAAAAGTGCCTGCGAAAGTGTTTGTCCTTTTGCAAATGGCGCTTCATCATTCCATGAAAGGCCAGATACAGAAACAATTTTACGAACAAGCGAATAACCATTTGAATGCGGCCCAGATGATGAAAGGCCAATTAGAATGTCGCCAACCTGCATTTTATCATGTATTGGCAATAAAGCGTCACGCTCTGCGGCGGCAACACAAAAACCTGCCAAATCATATTTATTATTATCATACATACCCGGCATTTCGGCGGTTTCCCCGCCAATAAGCGCGCAATCAGATAATTTGCATCCTTCGGCAATTCCAGCAACAACTTTGGTTGCAGTTTCAATATCAAGTTTTGAACATGCAAAATAATCAAGGAAGAATAAAGGCTGTGCACCTTGTGCCAAAACATCATTAACGCACATTGCAACCAAATCTTGACCAATTGTGTCATGATTATTGGTTTCGATTGCAATTTCCAGTTTTGTGCCAACGCCATCAGTACCAGAAACAAGAATTGGATCTTTAAAACCTGCGGCTTTTAGATCAAATAATCCACCAAAACCGCCAAGGCTTCCCATTGAACCTGCGCGATTTGTTGCTTTTGCTAATGGGGCAATGCGTTTAACTAATTCATTGCCTGCATCAATATCGACACCTGCATCTTTATAGGAAAGGCCGTTTGTTTGTTTTGTGCTGTCATTTTTCATGCGCCGCAACTAATATGTTTATTGCTTTTTTACAAGTATAAGTGCCATATTAAGGCGTAAAAAAACGAAAAAATAATGACAAATCACCCAACCCAACTGAACCTTGATATTATACCGCCTATAAAACCGCAAATTGGGGAAATTTGCGCGCAATTAGACGTTAAGTGCAATCAATTACTTGATAATCCAAATGATTGGCCAAATCCAATTTTATGCCTTCGCCAATTTTGGGGGAATGGCGATGAAAAAATCTTTGAAAAATGGAATGAAAAACAAAATCACTTATTCATTATAAATGATAAAAATTTCGATGAAGATGGGCTTTTTGCAAAATTCACAATGGCGGAACGTGGTGAAATAAGTCTTTTGATTCTATCATTCATTGATAAAAATGAATTAGAAATAAAATCACCTGATTTAAAATCACGGTTTGATAATGTTACTTATATTGAAACAATGCGCCCAACAAAAGCTAAACTTGGTGAAGTTTTGGCCATTGCACTTAAAAAGTCTGGCATAAATATAAGCTCAAAGAACCAAGAAAAAATAATTACTGATTTAAATCTTGATTTCGTCATAATTTCTCAACTCATTTCATATATAATGCAAAAATATCCGATGGGGCTTCAATCTAAATCAGATAAAATTGAAGATTTGATTGTAGGTTTTGAAAGCAAGATAATGGGAAATGGATTGTTTGAACGTGATTGATGCAAAGCTAATAACAAAATCAGAAGAAACAAAACTTACGCATTCGCTATCTAACAAAGAGCGTTATATTAACCGCGAATTATCGTGGCTATATTTTAATTCAAGGGTTTTAGAAGAAGCAGAGCACATGTCGCATCCATTAATGGAAAGATTACGCTTTCTTTCTATTTGCGGTAATAATCTTGACGAATTTTATATGGTTCGCGTTTCGGGTCTTCGTGAGCTTGTAAAAAACCGCACAAAAGTTGTCTCACAAGATGGGCTTTCACCGACTGAACAATTGGCAAAAATAAATGAATATGCTGGTAGCCTAATGGCTAATCAGCAAAAAATTTGGCGTAATATTCAAAAAGATCTGGAAAAGGCGGGTTTTAAAGTTTTATCTTTCCATGAAGCATTGGAAATGGATACTTCAAATCTTCGTGCCAGATTTATGGAAGAAGTCTATCCATTATTAACCCCACTTGCGGTTGATCCTGCGCACCCATTTCCTTTTATTCCTAACCTTGGTTTTGCGGTTGCATTTCAATTATCAAGGGTTGAAGATGGCAAGCAATTAAACGCACTTGTTCCAATTCCGCCAATGATACCGCGCTTTATGGAATTAAAACGCGATAAAAATACACGTTATTTTGTTCCACTTGAAACGATTATTGAATTGTTTCCCGAAACACTTTTTCCAGGTTTTGAAGTAACAGCTGCCGGTGCATTCCGAATAATCCGTGACAGTGACATTGAGCTAGAAGAAGAAGCCGAAGATTTAATCCTTCAGGCTGAGGCTGCATTACGTGAGCGTCGCCGTGGTGAAGTTGTTCGCTTGAAAGTTGATGTGAATATGCCGCAATTTTTGCGCGAATTTATCCGTGAAGAAATGGATGTTGCGCCAAATGATGTTGTAGTTGTTAATGGAATTTTGGGTGTCGCCCAATTATCGCAATTAATACCCGATGATAGGCCTGAGTTAAAATTTAAACCATTCACCCCACGTTTCCCAGAACGTATCAAAGATTTTGGCGGTGATTGTTTTGCGGCAATACGGGCAAAAGATATTTTGGTTCACCACCCATTTGAAAGCTTTGATGTGGTTGTCGGTTTTATTCGACAAGCTGCAAAAGATCCAAATGTTCTTGCCATTAAACAAACGCTTTATAGAACATCAGACAATTCCCCAATCGTTGCCGCCCTTATTGAAGCGGCAGAAAAAGGTAAGCAAGTTACTGCGCTTGTTGAAATCAAGGCAAGGTTTGATGAAGAGGCCAATCTTAAATGGGCGCGCGATTTAGAACGCGCGGGTGTGCATGTTGTTTTTGGATTTGTATCATTAAAAACCCATGCCAAAGTTTCGCTTGTGATACGTCGTGAAGGTAAATCACTTCGAACTTATGCGCATTTTGGGACGGGCAATTATCACCCAATTACCGCGAAAATTTATACTGACTTATCATTATTTACCGCTGATAAGGCTTTAGGCTCTGACGCGGGTAAATTATTTAATTATGTAACGGGATATGCTGTTCCAAACGATATGGAAAAATTATTCATGAGCCCGATTTCATTGAAATCATCGCTTTTGGGTATGATTACAAATGAAATTGAAAACGCTAAAAAAGGCCTACCAGCTGGGATTTGGGCGAAATTAAATGCTTTAATTGATCGTGACGTAATTGATAAATTATACGAAGCCTCTAGTGCGGGTGTAAAAATTGATTTGATAGTTCGCGGTGTTTGCGGTTTGCGCGCTGGTGTTCCTGGCTTGTCTGAAAATATAAGCGTAAAATCAATTATAGGACGCTTTTTGGAACATTCGCGTATTGTTTGTTTTGCAAATGGAAAACCATTACCAAGTAAAGAGGCAAAAGTATTTATTTCATCCGCCGATTGGATGACAAGAAATCTTGAACGCCGTGTTGAGGCAATGGTGCCGATTGAAAACCCAACTGTACACCGCCAAATTCTTGAAGAAATCATGGTAACTAATTTTGCAGATGAAGCACAATCTTGGTATATGCAACAAGATGGCACTTATTTGAAAAAGGCACCGAAAGAAGAAAAAAATCCTTTCTGTGCACATGATTATTTCATTGCTAATCCTAGCTTGTCAGGACGTGGTCGCGCTACTAAAGATAGCCAAACACGTTCAAGACAGATAATTCGGTGATTGATTCTAACGAAACCATAAATTTCAAACATGCAGTTATTGACGTTGGGTCAAATTCTGTTCGCCTTGTGATTTACCAAATCACGGGTCAATCATTCGTTCCAATTCATAATGAAAAGGTATTGGCGGGGCTTGGGCGCGGGATTGATGAAACTGGCAATCTTTCACCTATTGGTGTTGAGCTTGCACTAAATGCAATAAGACGATTTAAATTACTTATTGATGCGCTTGATATTAAATCTTATGATGCAATTGCTACTGCTGCTGCACGTGATGCAAAAAATGGCGGCGAGTTTGTCAGAATTATTAATGAAGATATCGGCCTTAAACTTCGCCTAATAAGTGGTGAAGAAGAGGGGCGCTTATCGGCAATTGGTGTTAAATACGGTGCCCCAAATGCGAAAGGTATTATGGGTGATTTAGGTGGTTCAAGCCTTGAACTTGTTTCCCTTGATAATATTGAAAAGCGTGAATCATGGCACCTTGGACCTTTGGCAATTGGTGAACGTGCGCAATCAAGAAATTTTACACGCAACATAAATAATATTGAAAAATCTATTGATAGTGAATTGGATATTTCCCAAGTCCTAAGACTTCCAAATATCGAAGAGTTTCACGCAGTTGGTGGTGGTTGGCGTAATCTTGCACAGATTGCCATGTGGCGAAATAATTACAATTTGCATGTGCTTCAAAATTTTTCATTAAATCAAATACAGGCAATTGAATTATGTGAATGGGTGATGTTGCAACCCAAAAGATTAATTGAAAAGATACAAGGTATTTCACAAAGGCGTGCTGATACATTGCAATATGCCGCATTATTGCTTTTGAAGATTATAAAATCAACAAATTGCAAAGAAATTCTGATTTCATCATATGGTCTTCGTGAAGGCATATTAAGTGAAAGATTTTTGCAAAATAATAATCGTGATCCATTGATTGAAAGCGCATGGGGAATTTGCAAATCGCGCCCAGAGGATGTTGATTTTGCATATGCATTAAATGATTGGATTAGGCCATTATTGCAATCGAAAGACTTCAAAATTAGTAATGAGCGGATTGAGGTTTTATGCCTTGCGGCCTGTTTGCTTGCAAATATTGGTATTGGATTGCACCCTGACCATCGTGCTTTTTTGACGTATCAATTAGTTTTACGTGCGCCATATCCTGCGGTTACGCATAATGAGCGCGTATTTTTGGCGCGAACAATTGCAAGGCGATATGGCGCGAAAAATGATGAAATTAATGGCTTTGAATGCGCAAATCTAATCTCTAATGAATATGCGGCTTTGGCGGATGTTATTGGCGCTTCTATGCGGCTTGGTGCAAACTTAACTTCAAATAGTTCGAAAATTATCAAGCAAACAAAATTGAATATTGCCAATGTTGATATTGAATTAATCTTGCCGCAAGAAATGAAAAACCTAGTTTCCGAATCGGTTCGCAAACGCCTTGATCAATTGGTAAATACTTATAGAAAAGCAGTGGTGTGACAAAACGCATTATTCCCCAAATTTAAGAATGCAATACAATAGCATCACCAAATATAGGGAGTATAAAATGGTAAATGAAGCAACCCACCTTGACCACGCTTTAGAACAAGAATTTCAAGGTCATGCACAAACCATTCATTCATTAAAAGTTTCGAATGCGCATTTCCATAAATTAATGGAAAAAAACCATGAATTATGGTTACAAATTAAGAATATTCAAGCTGATGTAACGCCAACAGACGATAAAACTCTTCATGATTTAGAAAAACAACGCCTTGCAATTTTGGATGAAATTGCCGTTATGATTAAAGCAGAAGAAGCAAAATAATTTATTGATTATCTTCAGAAGTGGCCATGATTTCAATCATGGTCACTTTTCTTTTTTGAATTGAAAGCCCCATTTCGCCATGTTTAAGTTTTATGGCTTTTTCGCCAAAAACCTCACGGCGCCATCCTTTCAAAGCTTCACAATCAGCTTCATCATTAATTGCAATTGCTTCAAGGTCTGAAACCGTTGCAATAAGGCGCGGTGCAACTTCTAATTCCTCGGAAACTGCGCGCAATAATACTTTTAAAAGTTCAACAATCGCGCCAATACCATTAGGGTTTGGTTTTGGTTTGTGAACTTTTGGTGCGAATTCTTCAGGGCTTTCAAGTGCCTCATTTAAAGCTTCTAACAAAGCCTCCCCACCTTTGGAGCGTGCAAAACCTTTTGGGACAGCGCGTAATTTTTCCATTGCATCCAAAGTTTTTGGTCTTTGTTCGGCAATTTCAAATATTGCATCATCTTTTAGGGCGCGGCTTCTTGGAATGTCTTTTTCTTGTGCAAACCATTCACGCCATGTTGTAACCGCAAAAAACGCCGCCAAATAATCGGTTGAAAATTTACGTGGCTTCATACGTTTCCATGCGTTTGTTGGGGTTTGGTCGTATGATTCAAGCAAACTTAATGCTTCCATTTCTTGCAAAACCCAAGATTTGCGGCCTAATTCATCAAGCTTTTTTATCATTAATGGAAATAAATCACGCAAATAGGTTACATCATGTATTGCATATCTAATTTGTGCTTCGGTAAGTGGACGGCGTGCCCAATCTGTGAAACGTGACGATTTGTCAACATGATGGCCAAGCATTGCCATAACTAAATTATCATATGCGGCTTGCTCACCTAAGCCTAATGCCATTGCCGCTATTTGTGTATCAAAAATCGGGCTTGGTAATTTATTATTCATTAGACGATAAAGAATTTCCAAATCTTGGCGCGGCGCATGAAAAACTTTCAAAATCTTTTCATCACGCATCAAATCTAGCATAGGTTTCAAGTCTAACCCATCTGCAAGTGGGTCAAGTGCAAACTCGATTCCTTGGCCTGCGATTTGAATAAGGCATAATTTGGGCCAATATGTAGTTTCACGCATGAATTCAGTGTCAACAGCGATGAATTCATTATTCTTTAGCGCTTCACACGCTTCAATTAGTGCGTCATTGGTTGTAATAAGGTTCATAAAAAAGATTCTATGGCGTATTTATTCAAAATGTGCGAGGTTTTATTTGTCACACTTGACGAAACTTTGCAGTCGAAACCTTGACGAAACCCTTTTGTTTTAGTCTATCGCCATAAAATTAGTTCATAAAATGTGTATTCACACACTAAAGGTTTGAAATGAGTTTATATCGTACCCACACTTGTGCCCAATTAAGAAAAGAAAACATTGGTGAAACTGTAAAAATCGCAGGTTGGATTCATCGTCGCCGTGACCATGGCGGTGTTGCATTCATCGATTTGCGTGACCATTATGGCATTACACAGGTTGTATGTGGCCCAACAAATCCACATTTCGAAAAACTAACCCATTTACGTGCTGAATCAGTAATTTCAATCGAGGGTGAGGTTATTGCCCGTGAAGCTGGTACTGAAAATTCAGAATTGGGAACTGGTGAAATTGAATTACGCGTTGTGAATTTTGAAGTGCTTTCAGAAGTTACCCAAGATTTGCCAGTGCCTATTTTTGGTGAATTGGAATATCCAGAAGATGTTCGTTTGCGTTATCGCTTCTTGGACTTACGCCGTGAGACTTTGCATAAAAATATTATGCTTCGTTCGAATATTATTTCATCATTGCGCCGCCGCATGAATGAAGCGGGCTTTTTTGAGTTTCAAACACCAATTTTGACAGCATCTTCACCAGAAGGCGCGCGTGACTTTTTGGTTCCGTCGCGTTTGCACCCTGGTAAATTCTATGCACTGCCGCAAGCGCCACAACAATTTAAGCAATTGATTATGGTTGCAGGTTTTGACCGCTATTTCCAAATAGCCCCATGTTTCCGCGATGAAGATGCGCGCGCTGACCGTTCACCTGGTGAATTCTATCAACTTGATATTGAAATGTCCTTTGTATCTCAAGATGATGTTTTCGCAGCTATTGAACCTGTATTATCGGGCGTATTTAGCGAATTCTCAACTTGGGAAGCAGATGCAGCGCCATTTGTTCGTATTCCATATAAAGAAGCAATGCTTAAATATGGTTCGGACAAACCTGATTTGCGTAATCCATTGATTATTTCTGATGTTACAGAAGTGTTTAAACGCGATGACGTTACTTTCAATGCATTTAAAGGCACAATTGCAAATGGCGGTGTTGTTCGCGCCATTCCTGCGCCAAATACTGCTGATAAGCCACGTTCATTCTTTGACAAATTGAATGAATGGGCGCGCAAAGATATGCAAGCCGCTGGCCTTGGTTATATCACATTTGCAGCGGGTGAAGCAAAAGGGCCAATTGCAAAATTCTTTACGCCAGAAGCTCTAGAATTGCTTAAATCACTTTCTGGTGTTGGCGAGAATGATACTGTATTCTTTGCCTGTGACACTGAAGATAAAGCTGCAAAACTTGCAGGCCAAGCACGTAATCGTATTGGTGATGAATTAGGTATATGTGAGAAGAATGTTTATCGCTTCTGCTGGATTGTGGATTTCCCAATGTTTGAATGGAATGAAGATGAGAAGAAGGTTGATTTCTCTCATAACCCATTCTCTATGCCGCAAGGTGGTATGGATGCGTTGCTTAACCAAGATCCACTTACTATCAATGCATATCAATATGACATCGTATGTAATGGTGTTGAATTATCATCTGGTGCAATTCGTAACCATCGCCCTGAAATCATGCTTAAGGCATTTGAAATCGCGGGCTATGGTGCCGAAGTGGTCGAAGAAAAATTCGGCGGCATGTTAAATGCATTCCGTTATGGCGCACCGCCGCATGGTGGCTTGGCACCTGGTGTTGATCGTATGGTTATGCTTTTGGCAGATACGCCAAACATCCGCGAAGTAACAATGTTCCCAATGAACCAAAACGCACAAGATTTGATGATGCAAGCGCCATCAAATGTAAGTAATAAACAATTACGTGAATTAAGTTTACGGGTTGCGGTACAGGATTAGAAAAAAGGCCACCGATTGGTGGCCTTTTTTATATTTATCTCGTAGTATCTATTTTTCTTGCATTATCTTTTCTTGCAGGGCGGAACGCTTAAACCATCGGGAAGGCGGGTTTTATCATCGCCACATGCGCCATCTAATTGGCTTCTATTTAGGCCAATAGAGCCAGATAAATCGGCGCCAGATAGATTAGCGCCAGTGAAATCTACTTGGCTAAAGCGCGTACGATTAGCTTTTACACCGCGCATATTGGCATTAGAAAAATCAGCACCATTTATCTCAGCAGAATCAAAACGTGCGCCCATTAGATTAGAGCCATTAAACTCAGTAGAGCGCGCGCGTGATGCGGTAAAATTAGAATAGGCAAGATTGGCACCAATAAATTCGGCATTATCCAAAATAGCACCAGTGAAATTGCCATGTGACAATGTTGCCCCGGATGCTTCAGTATTATTCAAAGTTGCGCCAACAAAATTACCGTTGAAAATATGTGCAGATTCTAATGAAGCAAATCCAAGATCGGCGCGGCTAAAATCAGAATTTGAAAAATTGCCGCCATCTAATTCAGCACGTCGCATTTGTGCGCCCGCAAATTGTGCGCCAACAAAATTACCATTATTAAGCCTTGCACCACCAAGATTACGCCCCGCAAGATCACAATTTATGCAAGAGCCAGAGAAACCGCGTGAAAAAGTAACCGAATTTGGGCGACCAACTTTACCCCAAGCGCTAACACCATCACCCCAATTAAAGGCCATAACATCAGTTGATATCATTGCCCCAAGGATAGTAATCGCCTGCAATAAATAATGGTTCAATTTGGACATTCTAAATTATAGCCATAATTTAAATATTTTACCAATTAAATGACTGTTAGAATTGGTAATTTAACTGAATTATTGCACACAAGAACGGACATGAAGACCGCGTGGTAACTCTGTTGCCTCATCACCGCATGCGCCATTTAATTGTGCTTGTGTAAGGCCACGTGCGCGCCCTAATTCAGCACCAGAAATATTGGCGCCATTTAGGTTTGCGCGTGCAAAATTTGCACCGCTGAAATATGCACCAACAAGTGAAGCGCGTTCTAAATTAGCGCGTGAAAAATTAGCGCCAGTAGCGCGAACGCCATATAGATTAGCGATTGATAAATCTACACCAGCAAGATTAGAATAATCAAGTGTTGCAAGTGATAAATCAGATTGGCGAAGACGAGCACCTGAAAAGTTTTTACGCGATAAATCTTGGTTCATCAAAGCCGCTTGAAATAGATTGCAGCCTGCACAAGATTTTTTACCCGCCATAACGCCATCAATTTGTGATTGATTTTGTGCAAAAGCAGGAAAAGCGATTGTGCTTAGAGCTAAAGTGATTGCAACCAATTGTTTCATTTTCGGACACTCCGGTAATAAATGCTTTAAATGCCATTATCTATGCATTAAATATGCCGTTCAATTTGAGTAGCTAACTAGCGTTAATACAAAGTGAATTTATCAATTTCACCTAATTATTACTTTGGCCTTTGATGTTGGTAATATCATTTATTGTTTTTATTTGACCACAAGCATCACATATAGTGCCATCAAGTGTTTTCTTAACCGTAAAGTGTCCGCAAGTATCACATGGATCACCTTGATAATTAACTTCTTCTTTTACCAAGCGACCAGGTTCGACCAGTTTATCAATTGAAACTTCACGTTTTCTTCCAAATTGTGGCTGAATTAAATTGTTTGGAATATTCCCACGTGAAAAACCCTTTGAGATAAATTTTGAGGCATCAAAATCTTCTTCATTGTCTTTTTCATTATATGTAAAATCAGTTGGCGAAGGATCAGATGTTAAATCATATCTATCAAGGTATGAAACTGCAAGTTCACGGAAAAGGTAGTCCAGTATAGAACTTGCATTTTTAATTTTGTCATTTCCGTCAACACGCCCTGATGGTTCAAATTTTGTGCCTATAAAGGCATCAACATATTCATCAAGTGGTACGCCATATTGCAAACCAATTGATATTGCGATTGCAAAATTATTCATAAGGCTTCTAAAGGCGGCACCTTCTTTATGCATGTCGATAAAGATTTCACCTAATTCGCCATTTTCAAATTCGCCAGTATGTAAATATACTTTGTGACCGGCGACTTTTGCTTTTTGGATATAGCCTTTTCGCCTTTGCGGAAGTTTCTTTCTATTTACTGGTGTTTCAATTGTTCTTTCGACAATTTTCTCAACTTCTATTTTTTCGATGCGTGGCTCTGGTTCGTAATTGCGATATTGATAGTGTTCTTCGCTTATATCGCTAATACCTTTGCCAGAGTTTTTAATATCAATACCAGGCCATTTTTTTTCTTTGGCAATTTCAATATATTTTGCCAAATTTTTTGCGCCATTTAAGTCGTTTGATGTTATGATGTTATATGCAGAAATATTATTAATATATGGCGCTATAGCATTGTAAATTATACCTAAATCGTTATTATAAGTTTGGGTTAAAATTGGTGATAAATTATTTTTTTTGCTATCGCCGAAAACCCATTTATTTGCCTCTTGAATTTGGAAATCATCAAATCCAATTTCTTTTAAAAGGCAAAATTCAGGGGCAATAATTCGATTTATATCATTTCCAGTTAGGGTTTGGCAAAAATCTATTCCCAAAACCCAAGGATTGATTACGTCATATAAATCACGTTTTTTTGGTATCTCATCGGCAATCGCAGCGATTGCATCATTATCAAAGCCAAGCACACTTAAGTTATTATAGTTTATAGTAGGGCAATTTGACAGGCTTTGACGACCTAAAAGATTATCATATAATTCCTCAAGATCTTGACCAATGAGTTCGCAAGAGTTGATAACGCAATTTCTGATGCCAATTCTGGTTTCTGTTGCATTAATTGAGGTTTCAATTCGTAAATTTTCAACAGGCTTTATTCCTAAAGAATCTGTCCCTAAAATTGCGCAAATTATTTCATCTTCTTCCGTTTGCAGATATGTTTTTTTATCTAATTGAAGGCCATGAATTGTATTTTTTAGGTCAGATAGAATTAGTTCGATACTATTGGCATCATATGTTTTACCAATTGACATGATAGCCGCGCCAATACCAGTAATCCCAATTGAGATTTCATCGCCTTCAGTTTTTATAGCCTCATTGCATGCAAAAACATCAAGTGCAATTTGGCTATAGTCCAAGTTGCCATTGGTAACATATTCTTGAAGATTTAAACAAAAGCTATTTTCAATAATTTTTGAGTTAAAAAATATTTGTGTTTGGGCGTCTATCAAATCGCATAGGAATTTATCTTCAAGTGAATTTTTTATAGCTTCAAATTGAACCTTCGGTCTTTTTGTATCATTTTCAACGAAACTAATTGGGAAATTAGTTTGTTGTTGCTGCATAGAATTTTCAATTGCGCGCTTAATAATCGCAGCTGGAACGCCGCGGCCAAATGATTTAGCGATTACTTTTGCAAGTGCAGGGTTAGATTTTGGGTCAAATTTACCTTCACCCATTGCCCGACCAATTGCATCATCAATGTCTTCAATTGCTTCATTGATAATATTGTTTCCTGTGTATGAACAAGCAATTCGATATTGGCGTGCAATTTCATCATGAATTGCAAATTTTGCTTTTTCTGCATCCTTGATTGGCAAATCATTATTAAATGATGATGGGCCAAGAATTTTATTAATGAAAACCCGACGGCGTAATGTTGCAACAAGTATAATATTATTTATTTTATTATTATAATTTGCATCAAAATCGGGCGATAAATAATTGTTGAAAATATTATGAAGATGTATCGATAAATCTTCATTGTCATTCATTTTAAGCGCGAAAAAGGCCTGTTTTACGCAATCAAGTGGCCAATTTATTGGGGCAAAACATGTGATTAGATTGCCAAAATCGTCAACAGTAATTTCACGCTTTGCCTGTGCCGGTAAATCTGAAGTGACATCAAATGCTTTGTGCGAAATCATTTGTTTTAAATCATCAGCGCGCAGTGGATTTATACTATTTTGCGTCATGTTTTTACCAAATTCGAATCAATTATTAATTTGCTCATAATTCGGGTAAAACTACAATCTTTTTCAGCTTTTTGTTTTTCCTATTTTGCGCAAATAATACTAATTTATTAAGGCTTTTGGGGTGATTTGTTATTTTAAATTGCACAAAATTAAATTTTGTGTGGCTTTTAAGATTGAGTTTATTTTGATATGCTCTAATAACTTCTAAAATTAAGATTTAAGGTGTTTAATGCTTAAGAAAATTTTCACATGGTGGAATGGTGCTACAATTGGTGCATTGTTTGATATTGGTCGTCGTGCAAAAAAAGTTGGCGAAGACGAATATGGCAATTCATATTTTGAAGAACCACATGCAACTGTGGAAGGGCGTAAACGCCGTTATGTGATTTATAAAGGTTATGCAGAACCATCAAAAATCCCTGTGGATTGGCATGGTTGGATGCATTACACTTTCGATGAGCCGCCAACCAAAACGCCTTTCAAACTTAAAAGCTGGGAATTGCCACATAGACCAAATCTAACTGGCACTTTGTTTGCTTATAAACCTGATAATAGTTTGGCGAATGCTGGCAAAAAACTCGAAGAAAAGAATTCTTACGAATCTTGGAGGCCATAAATGGCAGCCAAAAAAGTGCTTAAATGGATTATTCCAAGTGCGCTAATTATTTCTATTGTTGGCTTTGTATCAATCCGATATTCTTATGCACAAAAAGCAGGAAATGACGCGCAGCCCAATATTCCGCTTGCACCTGAAAATAATAAAAAAAGCGAGCCGCCAAATACAGGTGTTGACCCTGAATTAGTTCAGGTTAACGAACCAGATAGCGTTGATCTTGACCCGTCATTGGCAAATGCGAATGATGATAATAAAACAAAAACAAAAATTGACCCTGATAATGTTAATGAATTAAAGCAAGCATTTGGTGGTGATGATAAGAAATCTGAAAATTCAGGTCTCGTAATGCCGCATTTAGTTGGCGCAAATATTCCAACAATTCCGGTTAATTTACTTTTCCCACAAGGCCAAACGCAGCAGGTTGCTAATACTAAAATTGAAGAATTATCAGGAACAAGTGTTCTTATGCTTGGAATTGATCGTTCAACTGGTCAGTCACTAAAATTTAGGATTCCTGTTGGTTCTGCGGTAAAATATCAAAATATAAATATCGCTGTTAGCGCGTGTTATAAATCGCGCCCTGATGCTTTACCTGAGTCATGGGCTTATGTTGATGTTGTTGATATGGGCGAACCACCTTTGCCACAAGTGGCGGTTCTTGCACAAAGAAACCGCGCTAAAATGCGCGAGGCTGAAGGACCGCATCGTTTGCGCAAGGGTTGGATTATTGCCTCTAGTCCTTATGTAACTGCAATTGATCACCCAATATATAATATTTCCCTTCTTGCTTGCGAAGGCGGGCAGACTGTGGCGCCTGTTACAACTACTGATTCAGTAAAGCCAGACAATAAGGACCAGAACAAAGGTTAGCGCCTTGATTTTCTTCGGCTAAAAAATTTACTTCAGGAAATTTGCATTCACTTAAAAGCGCAGAATTTAATAATTTTCTAAATTCTATTCGTGGTATTTCCAATATTCCAAATTGTTCAAGATGATCATTATGAAATTGTGCGTCTAATAATTTGTAATTTGCAAATTTTAAAGCGGCTGCAAGGTGAACCAATGCAATCTTACTTGCGTTTGTCATTGTACTAAACATGCTTTCGCCGAAAAATACGCTTCCTATAGAAACGCCGTAAAGGCCGCCAACTAATTCATCATTATGCCAAACTTCTATCGAATGTGCTTTGCCAATACGATTTAATGCGTCATAGAGTTGGATTATTTTATCATTTATCCAAGTTTGTTGGCGTGTTACACGTGTTAGTGCACATGCTTCTATAACGGCCCGAAAATTCTTATTCGCGCTTATTTTAAATGGTGTTTTTCTAATTTCACGCTTTAATCGTTTTGGAATATGGAAATTATCTAAATCAAATATTCCACGAAATTCAGGATCAATAAGCATGATGCGCGGATCATCTCGCCCATCAGCCATTGGAAAAATACCTTGTTTATATAATTCGATTACTTCATTAGGGCCAAAATATTCAAACAAATTTCACCCCTTATAATTTTTTATTCTGGCTTATTGCTATCCATCCATTTTTCTAACCAATGGATATTATAATTTCCATCAATAATATCACGCTCTTGTAATAGGCGTTGGAATAATGGTGTTGTGGTTTTAGTTCCACCAATTACCATTTCACCTAATGAGCGCTTAAGGCGCATTAAGCATTCTGCGCGATTTTTACCATGAACAATAAGCTTACCAAGCAAACTGTCATAATATGGCGGAATTTTATATCCTGCATAAATTGCCGAATCCATACGCACGCCAAGACCGCCCGGCGGGTGATAATCAGTGATAGTGCCAGGTGATGGTGCAAATGTTACAGGGTCTTCTGCATTTATACGACATTCAATTGCAACGCCATTAAATACAATATCATCCTGTGTGAATGATAATGGTAAACCAGCCGCAATACGAATTTGTTCACGTACTAAATCAATACCAGTGATTGCTTCTGTAACAGGGTGTTCAACTTGAAGGCGGGTATTCATTTCAATGAAATAGAATTTGCCATTTTCGTATAGGAATTCAATTGTGCCGACACCTAAATAACCAAGTGATTTAATCGCTTTAACTACAATCTCACCAATCTCATCACGCTCATGTGAATTTAGTGCAGGTGAGGGTGCTTCTTCCCATACTTTTTGGTGGCGACGTTGTAATGAACAATCACGTTCGCCTAAATGAACCACATTACCATGAGAATCAGCAATAATCTGAATTTCAATATGGCGCGGTAGTGTAAGATATTTTTCAAGATAAACAGTATCATCGCCAAATGCGCCTTTGGCTTCTTGGCGCGCTTGCGCAAGTGAATTTGCCAAATCAGCCTCAGTTTGGGCGATTTTCATACCGCGACCACCGCCACCTGCTGATGCTTTTACTAAAACAGGGAAGCCAATTTCTTTGGCGATTTTCATTGCCATTTCATCAGAGCCAACCGCACCATCTGACCCCGGAACGACAGGAATCCCTGCCGCCATTACCGCAGCCTTAGCAGCAATTTTATCGCCCATCATTTTAATATGATCTGATTTTGGGCCAATAAAAGTAATACCATGCGCTTCAACAATTTCAGCAAAGCGCGCATTTTCAGATAGAAAACCATAACCAGGGTGAATTGCCTGTGCGCCAGTGATTTCACATGCGCTTATAATCGCAGGTATATTCAAATAAGATTGTGATGTTGGCGGCGGGCCGATACATACGCTTTCATCGGCAAGGCGAACATGCATTGCATCGGCATCAGCGGTTGAATGGACTGCAACTGTAGCAATACCCATTTCCTTACATGCACGATGTACACGTAAAGCAATTTCGCCGCGATTAGCTATTAGAACTTTTTCAAACACGCAAATATTCCAATTAATCTATTGTGCACAATGGTTCACCAAATTCAACTGGCTGACCATCTTTTACGAAAATAGCGGAAACAACACCTGAACGCGTTGCAGTAACGGCGTTTAATGTTTTCATGGCTTCAACAATAAATAATTGTTGGCCTTCTTTGACGGTGTCACCAACATTTATAAAAGGTTTTGCGCCAGGTTCAGATGCAAGATAAGCAGTCCCGACCATTGGTGATGTAACATTGTTTGCACTGTTGCTAGAAGTTGCTTTTGGTGCTTCTACATTAGCGACAGGTGAACTATTTGAAACTTCTGGCGCATAATTTTGTACAGGTGCAACCTGCGGGGCAGCAACGTAAGATGTAACATTTAATTGACGTGTTACCCTTATTTTTGTGCCCTGATTATCGATTTCAATTTCACTTAATTCGCTATCACGTAGGATTTTCGCGAGGTCTTTTACAAGTTTTGTATCAAAACCATTAGTGGACATTTCTTACTCCAAACACAAAAATTATAGAACCAATTTATAATTGGCAAATTGATATTAAAGCGCTTTAAACGCAATTTTCAACAATAACAACCTGTTAAACTGCCTGTAATATACGCACTATTCCAAGAATCGCCAAATCATATGAATTTATTCCAAATCCTGCTACTACAGAAGTTGACGCTGGGGCAACAAAAGAAGTGTGTCGAAAGGATTCGCGTGTTGCCGGGTTTGAAATATGTACTTCAATCTTAGGTACGCTTACAGATTTTAATGCATCATGGATTGCAACAGATGTGTGTGTAAATGCCGCAGCATTAATTATTATACCTGATGCTTTTTCACGCGCTTCTTGAATCCAATCAACTAATTCACCTTCATGATTTGATTGCCTGAAATCAATTTCATAATTAAATTCAGAAGCACGCTTTCTACACATATTTTCAACATCAGATAATGTTGCGCTTCCGTAGATTTCAGGTTCACGTGTTCCAAGTAGGTTTAAGTTCGGCCCATTAAGCACATAAAGTGGTTTGTTCATTTTAAAAAATCTGATAAATCTTTATTGTTGAGTTTATAGAAAATAAGATTAAAGCAAAATCATGCCGATGCAAGAAAATATATCTATAGTTTTAAATGGTGAAGCCATTCAATGCCCAATCAATTTAAATTTTTTGGAATTGTTAAATCATTTAGAACTTGAACCAAGAAGCCTTGCAATCGAACTTAATCGTGAAATTTTACCCAAATCTGAATGGGAAAATCGCCAAGTTGAAAATGGCGATAAAATTGAAATTGTGCAATTTGTTGGTGGTGGATTATAGGAATAATAATGACAAAAGATAATTGGGTTGTTGCAGGTCGCGAATTTTCATCACGTTTGATAATTGGCACTGGCAAATATGCGTCATATGAACAAAATGCACAGGCAGCGATTGCTGCGAATGCGCAAATTGTTACGGTTGCGGTTCGCCGCGTTAATCTTACGGATAAATCAAAACCACTTTTGACTGATTATCTTAATCCAAAAGAATATACATATTTACCAAATACTGCGGGCTGTTTTACCGCCGATGATGCTTTAAGGACTTTAAGGCTTGCGCGCGAAGCAGGTGGTTGGAATTTGGTGAAATTAGAAGTTCTATCGGATCAAAAAACCCTTTTTCCTGATATGCTTGAAACATTAGAAGCCACAAAAATTCTTGTAAAAGAAGGTTTTGATGTAATGGCATATTGCACAGATGACCCTGTTTTTGCACGCAAAATAGAAGATGCAGGTGCATGTGCAATTATGCCTTTAGGGGCGCCAATTGGATCAGGTCTTGGAATTCAAAATCGCGTTAATATCCGCCTTATTGTCGAACAATCACGTGTTCCTGTATTGGTGGATGCAGGTGTTGGCACTGCATCAGATGCCGCAATTGCAATGGAACTTGGGTGCGATGGTGTTTTAATGAATACTGCAATAGCAGAAGCCAAAGATCCAGTTTTAATGGCAAGTGCAATGAAGCATGCCGTTATTGCGGGCCGTGAAGCATATCTTGCGGGTCGCATGGGGAAAAAATCCTATGCGGACCCGTCAAGCCCTTTGGCAGGTCTAATATAATTATTGACGCGCTGCACCAATCGCAGCTTCAATTTCTTGCTGATTAAAGCCTGAAACCAACTTACCATTTATGATAAAGCCAGGTGTGCCATTTATACCGACTGCTTGCGCCTGTTCTTTAACTTTTTCAATATGTTGAAGAACTTTTGGGCTTTCCATTTCGGTTTTAAGTTTAGCCGTATCAATTCCAACTGATTGGGCAATGCCCATTATTTGGTCAAGGTTTAAATCGCCCTTTGCCGCCATTAAAGCCTGATGGAATGCAAGATATTTACCTTGCGACTTTGATGCAATTGCAGCTTTTGCAGCAAGTAATGAATTTGGCGAAAGTATTGGCAATTCTTTGAAAATATAACGAATATCTTTATTTTCTGAAATTGTTTTCATAACAAATGGACTTGCAGCATGGCAATAACCGCAGCGATAATCAAAAAATTCAACAAATGTGATTTTTGCATTATTAGGGCCAAAACTTAATTCATTTGCCTCAGAAACTATTTTATCGAATTGTTTTGAAACAGATTCGTTTTGCTCCCGTGCCATTTTAGCTTCATAGGCTTCTTGGGCTTCTAAAAGAATTTCAGGATTACTAACCAAAGTATCGCGAATTAATAATTTTACGGCCTCTTGTTGTTCTTTTGTTAGGCTTGATAAAATTGCAGTTTTTTCACCGCTATTTTGTGTTTTTTGGGCAGTATCATTTTTTGTTTGTGAAACTGCTTTATTGCACGAAGCAAACGCCATACTTACGCATATTGCGCTTACTATTAATGACTTTTTCATTAAAAACTCCCGAATCAAATTCTTTGATTGTTCATAGTAGCAATTGAATTGTTAATTTTATGATTAATTATAATTACCTTTACGCACCATTTTGGCAACGATTGGGTCAGTTATAACCCGAATATCACTTGCGCGTTGCCATTCGGGGGTTTTGCGTTCTAAATTCTTCATTGCAACTTGAGAAAAGCGATTTGCGCGCGCAAAATCACCCAAAGTGAAGGCTTCTTCAGCAGTTGCAAGACGCGCAAGACCTGCTTTTCCTTGGCGATCCGCAACAATTGCCAATTGATTCCATGCAAATGAATTTTCAGGTTCGAATCTTATCGCGCTTTTTAATGCAATATCGGCTTTTTCATAGTAAATTTTATCATTTTGCGCGATATAGGCACGCGCAAGGCCGACATATAATAATGATTCTTTTGGCGCCAATTGTGTTGCTTTTTCATAATAAGAAATTGCATCTTTTGATTTACTATTTTCAAATAGAATTTGCCCCATTAATTCATTAAAATAAGGATTATTCGGCTCTTGAACTAGTAATTTATTCAAAGTTGAAACCGCCATTTGTAAATCTGGCGCACGATAAAAAGCGATAGAGCGTGCATATAATGATGGCTTTGAATTATCGCGATAATTATATTTTAAATATGTTTGTTCTGAGGTAGAAACGAAACCAAAAATTTTGGCTTGTATCATTTTAAATTGGTCAATTTCATCTTGTGTGTCTTTTGTATTTGCATAATCAGATTTTGATAATTTGGATTGTAGCGCTAAAATCCTATCCCCAGATAATGGGTGGGAGCGAAAATAAGGCTCTTTACGGGCATCGCTCATTACTTCATTATAACGAAATTTTTCAAAAAAATCGACCAAACCTTGACCAGATTGGTGGGTCTTTTCAAGATATTGAAGTGCTGCTTGGTCTGCGCTTGCTTCTTGAATTCTTGTATAGGTAAAGAAAGATAATAAGGCAAATTGTTGCGAACTTGCTAATAATGCTGCCCCCGCATCTGGTGCGCCAGCTGCAATTGCGGCAATCCCAAGCGCAATACTAATATAAGCAGGCACCATTGCCGCGCGCTCGGCCTGAGTTGAGCGGGCAAGGTGACCGCCAGCAATATGACCAGTTTCGTGTGCGATAACACCTTTTAATTGGTTCGGGGCTTTTGCTTCTAGTATAATGCCTGTGTTCAAAAACATTTTTTGACCATCGGTCACAAAGGCGTTTAAACTTTTGTCATTCACAATATAAATTTGAACATCTTTGGGGTTTAGGCCTGCTGCTGTAAAAATAGGATCGCTATATCCCCGAATAGTGTTTTCAATTTCAGCATCACGAATTAGTGACTGCGCCATTGCGGGCGCATTTAATATATTTGACAGGATAATAATAAAAAATGCCAAAAAAAGGCGCATAGAAAACTCTATATAGAAAAATGTTATCTCAACTTAGCTAAGTTATTTTTAAATTGACACTAAAAATTTGGCAATATTAAGTCTTATTGTGCAACTTTTTCTAAAAAATCTGTATTATAAGAATTTTCACGGGCAACTTTTAACATCTTATCATAAGTTGCTTCATCAATTGTTGGTGTGCGCGATAAAAACCACAAATATTTGCCACTTGGTTCACCAACTACTGCATAAGTATGATTATCATCAACACTTAAAATATAATAATTTCCTTTACCTGCAGGAAGTGGAATTGGCGCAAAATTTACAGATAAAATATTATTAGCACTAACAAATTTAGCAACGCCTTTTGCAACATTTAGCTTGTTATTAGTTGAATTAATACAAGAGTTTAAAACCTCAATATTACCATCTTTTCTGATGCTATATTGCGCCGTAACTTTGATACAATTTTTTTCAAAACTATTTGGGTAGCGGGCAATTTCATACCATTTACCCAAATATTTTTCGCTAATAACATTAGTTGCGGGTGAAAGTGGTGGGGCATCTTTGGGACGCCCACTCACGGAAGAACATGAAACTAAAAGTAAAAGCGAAAAAACTAATGTTTTATTCTTCATCATTTGCACCAAAAAGTTTAGAGGCATTACGTGCCCACCAACCAGTTTTACGTTTAGTTGGTGCTTTTGGTTCACTATTATCTTCTTCTTTTGGTGTTTCTATAGTTTTTGACTCAGCCTGAGCTTTTGGCTTTTGTCTTGGCTGTTTTACAACAACTTCTTCTGAAACAGTCTCACTAAAAGATGGTGATTCTTCAGAAGTTTTTGGTTTTGCAGCTTTGCGTGGCTTACGCACAGGTTTTTTCTTTGGCTCAACTGAAACTTCATCAGAAATTACATTTTCACTTGCAACTTCAACAACTTCAACAGGAACAACTTCTTGTTCAACAGTTTCGCTTACTTGGTTTTGGTTTTCAGATTTTTGCCCATCAACACGATTTTGTTTATCGCGGCGGTTGCGGCCAAATAATCTTGAACGTTTACGACCACGTCTTTGATTGTTTTGTTCAGAATTTTCGGAAGAAGCATTTTCGTCATCGGTTTCAGAACTATCATCAGAAGTATTTTCTTTAACTTCATTCTGATTTTCAGTTGAAACCATTTCGATTTCTTTTGTTTCACCGCGACGGCCACGACGTCTTTGACGGCGGCGTTTGTTACGGCTTGGTACGCTTGTTTCTTGAACTTCTTTTTCTTCTTGAGAATCTGCTTCATCATCAAATTCATTGATGATTTCATCTTCTTCATCTTCATGAGAAGACGCTTCGATTTCTTTTAGATATGCAAAACTTGCATCTGATTCTTCAATTTCATCACCATGATTAATGATTTCCATTTCATAATGTGAATGTGCAATTTCAGAAGATGTTATTATGCGAACATATATATGGCGCGCAATTTCCATAGACGCCAAATGTTTGCGTTTTTCATTCAAAAGATAAAGCGCGGTATCACTATCTGTGCGAACTTCAATTTCACAATTTTTGCGACCACCACAAGTTGCCTCTATTTCACGAATGATTGATGTTGCAACTGATGAAGGAGAGCGCACACGTCCAAAACCCTCGCAATGTGGGCATACATGGCTTGAACCTTCAAGAACGCCAGTTCTACGGCGTTGACGCGAAATTTCCATAAGGCCAAAGCTTGAAATCTTACCCATTTGAACACGCGCACGATCAAGACGCAATGCATCTTTCATTTTACGTTCAACGGCACGATCATTTCTTGGCTCATCCATATCAATAAAGTCGATAACAATAAGACCCGCAAGGTCACGAAGGCGCATTTGACGTGCAACTTCTTCAGCAGCTTCAAGATTAGTTTTTAACGCTGTTTGTTCAATTGAACGTTCACGCGTTGATTTGCCAGAGTTAACATCGATTGCTACCAATGCTTCGGTTTGATTGATAACGATATAGCCACCAGATTTTAGCTGAACCACACCTGAGTGTATGTTAGACAACATGCTTTCCACGCCCATGCGTGAAAATAAAGGGTGTGAATTTTTATATTGGTGAACTTTGCGTGCATGGCTTGGAATAAGCATTTTTACAAAGTCTTTAGCCTCGCGGTAAGCAGATTCGCCCTCAATAACGATTGAACCAACATCTTTATTATAAAGATCGCGAATTGCACGCTTTACCAAGCTCTCTTCTTCATGAATAAGGGCAGGGGCAACTGATTCCAAAGTGCGTGTACGAATATCGTCCCAAAGGCGCAATAAATATTCATAATCGCGTTTAATTTCTGTTTTATTGCGCTTTGCGCCAGCGGTACGGATGATTAAACCCATGCCTTTTGGTACTTCAAGGCTGGAAACAATTGATTTCAAGCGCTTTCTATCACCAACCGCAGAAATTTTACGTGATATGCCACCGCCACGTGGCGTGTTCGGCATTAATACACAATAGCGCCCAGCAAGTGACAAATATGTTGTCAAAGCTGCGCCTTTATTGCCGCGAACCTCTTTAACAGGTTGCACAAGCATGATTTGGCGGCGCTTTAGAACGTCTTGGATTTTATATTTACGATTTTGGGCGCGGCGTGCACGGCCTGCCTCGTCATCATCTTCGCCGATTTCCTCAACCGAATGTTGTGCCTCTTCGGCAATCAAAGCCTCGCGGTCAGCGATTGGAATTTGGTAATAATCAGGATGAACCTCAGAAAAGGCCAAGAAGCCGTGACGAATATTGCCAAAATCAACGAAACAAGCCTGCAAAGACGGTTCTACGCGCGTTACTTTTGCAAGATATATATTTCCCCTAATTTGTTGTTTTGCTTTGGTTTCTACGTCAAATTCTTCTAAACTTTGGCCAGAAAGAACTACTACCCGGGTCTCCTCCGCATGGGCAGCATCGATTAACATTGTCTTTGTCATTAATGGAAACTCCTAGGGCGCGCACAATCGCATTTTGAAAACCCTTATAGGTTCTTGCAAGGCGGCAACCCAAAATCTCATGAAAATTATAATTACGGGAACAATCTAAGCGTGATTTTATTGACGCGTTATTATTTGCAATGCCAAAGCCATGCATGATTGATAGGTCGTTTGACCATTTTATATAATCAGCATCTAAAACTGCATCGCGCACCATTGATTGTGCCCCAAAAAACTTTGCCGTAAAACACGGCCTTTGTTTACTTTGATATATTATGCAAAGTAACAAATATGAATTAGGACTAAAATCTTAAAATATCAATAGCGGTTACAACATTTGATTGTAATGCCATTTTTATGCCTTTCTTATGAGATATTACAAATTATATATTTGCCGTTAAATTAAGGTTTTGGTTATAATTATAATGGATTTTGTTTGTCATTCATTAACCATTTTTATGCGTAGTTTTTTTCAAATAAAATGAAGAGAAATAATATAATAACATTGATTGTTTTTATTGCCCTGTTCTTGGGGGCAATTGGGATTAGTGTTACTTTTTTAGGCAAGGCACAGGCACAAGCTGTTTCTGGCGGTGTGCCGCGTATATTTCAATTGAGCGTTGAAAATAATGAAAATAACAGTGCTTTTTTGAATATAAAATTAGATAAAAATCTAAATTATAAAATTTTTTCGCTACCAAACCCCACGCCGCGTATTGTTATTGATATGGCGCGCGTACAATGGTCAATGGGACGTGGTGAAAGTGGCGTTATTTCTTCTAATGGTTTAATTAAACAAGTACGCTATGCGCACAAATCTTCAACCGAATCGCGAATTGTTGTTGATTTGGCAGGGCCTGCAAAGGTTGTTTCACAAAATCTTACAAATAATATGGGGGGCAAAATTCTTCATATTGAGCTTGCGCCTACTAATAATGCGGTCTTTGCAGCTAATGTTCCAAAACCTGCGCAACAGGATGCGATTAATTCACTTCCGTCACCTATATCACCAAAATTTTCTTCAAAAAAATATACAATTGTAATTGATGCGGGACATGGTGGGCATGATCCTGGTGCAATTGGTTTTTATCCAAATACTTTTGAGAAAAGCGTTACACTAGCAAGTGCATTATATTTGCGTGATCAGTTAAAGCGTGACCCGCGATTTAATATTGTTATGACCCGCGATTCGGATGTTTTCTTACCGCTTGAGCAACGCATTATTATAGCGCGCGATATTCGTGCAGATCTTTTTATATCGCTTCATGCTGACGCCGCCGCAGTTGGCACAAATGCCGAAGGTGCAACTGTTTATACTTTAAGTGAAGAAGGTGGGGAACGTTCACGACGCCTTTTAAATCGTGACAATTGGACGGTTGTTCCACCAAATCGTTCGCGTGATAATAATGTTACTGAAATTTTACGTGATTTGACACAAAGGGACACAAAAAACCAATCCGCAGTTTTTGCCGAAAATATTGTTCGCAATATACGTAGTGCAGGGCCTTTAACATCATCATCACATAGACGTGCAGGTTTTTTTGTTCTTTTATCGCCTACAACACCAGCAGTTCTACTTGAAATGGGTTTTATAACAGATAAAGAAG
This sequence comes from Pseudomonadota bacterium, assembly GCA_020161405.1. Classification (GTDB taxonomy): domain Bacteria; phylum Pseudomonadota; class Alphaproteobacteria; order Caulobacterales; family Aquidulcibacteraceae; genus Pseudaquidulcibacter. The sequence goes on from JAIUOD010000003.1 coordinate 283,191, forward strand.
ACCAAGATAGGCTATTAAATAATGGATTTAGGGCAAAACAAATGGGTGGTGTTGCCCGCGCAATATCTGAATATTTTGATGGTGTTGATTTGAAAAATAGAGGCAATCATTAAAATCCGCACATAAATAAGAAAATATGCGAATTTTGCTTTATTGACGAAAAGAACCTTGGCATAAGCAATTTGAAATTACTAACGATTGACTGCGGGAATTAAATGCGCACTTTTATGAAATTGATGGCGGTCATGGTTTTGGGCTTCATAGCTTTTGGCATAATTATGCTTGCTATTATGATGTCTATGGCTATGAAAACGCTTCCTGACCATAATAAATTGGCATCATATCAACCTGCGGTTTCTAGTAAGGTCTATTCATCAGATGGTAAGCAAATTGGCCTTTTTGCACGCGAAAACCGCAATTATGTTCCACTTGAAAAAATTCCAAATCATGTGATTGCCGCCTTTATGGCTGCTGAGGATAAGGATTTTTATTCGCACAAAGGCGTTGACCCAATGGGTATTGCGCGTGCAATTATAAATAATATTGCAAGTGTTGGTGAAGGGCGTCGTATGCAGGGCGCGTCAACAATTACGCAACAGGTTGCCGAAAACGTTCTTCTAACCTCACAGGCAAATTTGCATGGCCTTGAAAAATTTGTATCAAAACTTCAAGAAGCATTAGTTTCATTACGTATTGAAGATATTTTGACAAAAGATCAAATTATGGAAATCTATTTGAATCAGATTTTCCTTGGTTTTAGGTCATATGGTGTTGGTTCTGCTGCGCAAACTTATTTTGCAAGGCCGGTTTCAGAATTAACAATTGGGCAGGCAGCATATCTTGCGACACTTCCGAAAGCGCCAAATAATTATAATTTAGTTTCACATAAAGATCGCGCAATTGAACGCCGTAATTGGGTTTTGGGGCGTATGTTTGCCAATGGCTTTATTACGAAGCAGCAGCGCGATACTGCTATGGCTGAAACACTTGATTATACGCCGCAACCGCAAGGCTCATGGACTGATCCACAAGCTGGGGAATTTGTTGAAGAAGTAAGACGCGACTTAATTCGCCGCTTTGGTAAAGATGCGCCATATTCTCGTGGTTTTTTGATAAGCACAACTGTTGACCTATCTGCACAACAAGCTGCGCGGTCTGCATTACAAAAAGGTTTGGATGCCGTAAACCCAAGTCGCCAACGCGGTTTTAGCGGTGCGGTTGGCATGATAAATGCCGATGCAAATTGGCAAGGCAAAATTGCCAATGCAAAATATTGGCGCCCAAATCCACGCGCTGTATTTGCCGTTGTTCTTGATAATGGTCAAAATTATGGCCTTCAAAATGGTAAAAAAGCACCAATTCCGCAGGCTGATAAGGACTGGACCACGCGTTCTGGAAAACCATTATCAGACGGTCAATTAGTTTGGCTTGGAAATCGTGACGATAAAACATATCAATTATTACGTCACGAAAATATTCAAGGTGCAATTGTAAGTATGAATGCGCATAATGGGTCTGTTATTGCTATGGCTGGTGGCTATGATGCGGAGGATTCAGGCTTTAACCGTGCAACGCAAGCAAAAAGACAACCTGGTTCATCTTTCAAACCAATTATTTATGCCGCAGCACTTGAACAGGGCATGACACCTGAAACCAAAGTTTCTGATAGTAAAATTAGTGGCGGCGGTTGGGGGCCTGAAAACTCTGATAAACGCTATTTTGGTGTTATGACATTAAAACAAGCGCTAGTATTGTCACGCAACACGGTGACTGTTCGTATTGCACGTAGAATTGGAATGCGCCGCGTTGCTGATTATGCGCGTAGGTTTGGCGTTTATGATGATTTGCCGAATGATTTAACAATGGCACTAGGTGCGGGCGAGACCACAGTTTTAAGGATAACCGCTGGCTTTGCTGTATTCCCTAATGGTGGACGTTACATAAGCCCTGTTTTCTTTGATAGATTGCAAGATGCACGTGGTAATACTGTTTGGCGTGCAGATAGACGATCTTGCGCGGGTTGTGATGGAAATTTTGACCCAACAATTCCACCGCCACATCTAGAGCCATGGGGTAAACAAGTTATAAGCCCGCGTACAGCATGGGAAATGACGGGTATTTTACGTGAGGTTGTTACCAATGGTACTGGTCGTTCTGCACAATTCTCACACCCTGTTGGTGGTAAAACTGGTACAACCAATGATTATAAAGATGCATGGTTTGTTGGCTTTACGCCATCTTATGCAACAGGTGTTTTTGTTGGTTATGATCAACCGCGCACAATTTATAGTGGTGCAGCTGGTGGTAAGGTTTCTGCGCCTATATTCCGCAATTTTATGATGTCTATGCTTGCAGATAAACCAGTTGAACAATTTGCACCTTCACCAGAGGTTCTACGTGAAATTGGCGCGCAAGAAAGGCTTAATATCCTTGCTTCTTTGCAATCAGGTGGCACAACTACGCCAAAGGCCGCTAAACCGATGGCTGATAATGCCAAAACGCCTGAAGCAGATACTAAAATCACAATTGATGCAAATGAAGTTATTGGTGATGCGCCGCCGCCGAAACCAAAAGACTAAAGCATTTTCAGGAGCATTTATTTTATGAAAGCCGAAATTGAGGCTTTAAACCTCGATATACAAAAGTCATTGAAACTATTAAGACGACGTCTTGATTGGGATGCTTCAGAGCGTAGATTTGATGAATTAGAAGCTATGTCGCACGACCAAAATTTTTGGGATGATGCGGCGCGCGCGCAAGAATTAATGCGTGAAAAAAATAAGCTTGAAAGTTCAATGGCGCTTATAAAAGAAATTGAGCGTGATTTAAAAGATAATATTGAATTAGTTGAACTAGCAGAAATAGAAAATGATGATGACCTTATAAATGAGGTGCAATCAAATCTTGAAAAAGCAAAAGAACGTGCCGCAATCGCAGAGACAAATGCACTTTTATCAGGTGAGGCGGATGCAAATGATTGCTACATCGAGATTAATGCGGGTGCAGGTGGAACAGAATCGCAAGATTGGGCGGCAATGTTGCGCCGTATGTATATGCGTTGGGCCAATGCAAATGGCTATGGTTGTGAAGAAATTGATGAAAATCAAGGCGAGGAAGCGGGAATTAAATCTTGTACTTTGCTTATTAAGGGTGAAAATGCTTATGGTTGGCTAAAAACCGAAGCTGGGGTTCATCGCTTGGTGCGTATTTCGCCATTTGATTCTAATGCGCGTCGCCATACAAGTTTTGCAAGTGTTTGGACTTATCCTGTTATTGATGACAATATAGAAGTTGATGTGCAAGAAAAAGATGTGCGTATTGATACATATCGTGCATCAGGTGCGGGTGGTCAGCATATTAATAAAACCGATTCTGCCGTGCGTATTACGCACATACCAACTGGCATTGCTGTTGCATCACAACAAGAAAGATCGCAACATAAAAACCGCGATATTGCGTGGAAAATGCTTAGGGCAAGGCTTTATGAACTTGAGCTAAAAAAACGTGAGGCACAATCACAAGCACTTGAAGATAGTAAAACTGATATTGGTTGGGGGCATCAGATTCGCTCATATGTTTTGCAACCATATCAATTGGTCAAAGATTTAAGAACAGAAGTTGAAACTTCAAACACATCGGGTGTTTTGGATGGTGATTTGAATGCCTTTATGGCGGCAGCTTTGGCGCAAAGGGTTGAAATCATTGGTGATGAATAAAAAGCCCCGCTAGAAAACGGGGCTTATAAACTCACTATTCTGTTGGCGCCTGCAATGCCTTGGTTTCATTTGCGAGCGGGTCGGCAACACGTTTTGAGCGACCATCAAAATAGCCACCCTCTTCGATTATTAAGACTGAATGTGTTAAGTCGCCTTCAATTGAACCAGATCCAGCAAGCAAAATTGTGCGCGCAGTTACATTTCCTGTAACCTTGCCGCGTATTGTGGCGGTTTCAGCAATAATATTACCGTTCACACTGCCGTGATTACCAATTGTCAAAAGTGAACAATTAACATCGCCATTAACAATACCATCAATTGAAATATCGCCACTTGAAGAAATGCTGCCCATAATTGTCATTTGCGCCGCTATAGTTGATGCGGCTGCCTTTGGCGCACTCGCAACTTCACGAACAACAGGTTCACTATGGGTTGCTTCAACAATTGTTGGTTCGTCTTCAAATATTTTTGGCTTTTTGCCCCACATGATAACCTCTTTTTTAATTTAATAATTAATTGCGCCTATTTTCTTATATCGCAACTAAAATCACTGAAATGTAGAATCTAATTACAGTTTATATAGACTTAATTACGTCATCAATATGACCAGGTATTTTAACCTTGCGACATATTTTTTTGATTTTTCCGTCGGCATCAATCAGAAATGTTGACCTATCCATACCCATATATTTGCGACCATACATAGATTTTTCAACCCAAGTGCCATAGGCATTGGCAGCATCAAGCTCTTCATCGCTTAATAAATCTATTTTCAAATCATATTTTGCTTTGAATTTATCATGGCTTTTGATGCTATCTTTTGAAACACCGATGATTATTGCATTTTTATCCTCAAATTCGTCTTTCTTTTCAGAAAATTGAATCGCCTGATTTGTGCAACCAGAAGTGTCATCTTTTGGATAGAAATAAAGAACAACAGTTTTTCCGCGCAATGCAGCAAGACTTACTTCTCCACCACCATCTTTTGGAAGTGTGAAATTTGGCGCTAAATCACCGATATTCAATTCTGCCATGTTATATCCCTATTTAAAATTCACTTTAATGTGACGTTTCTTGCCAAGTGACAATTTAACACTACCACCATTTATAGTTTCATTATCAAGGTTTTGCGAAACATCGGCAACACTTTTATCATCAATTTTAATTCCATTACCTTTTGCAAGGCGTTTTGCTTCGCCGTTAGATTCACAAAGCCCAGCGATTACAAAAAGCCCTGCGATAGAATTAAATTCAGATGTTGAAATTGTGATTTCTGGTAATCCTGCGCCATCGCCATCGCCACCAAATTGATTTGAAGCGGCTGCATTGGCAAGATTTGCATCTTCCTCGCCATGTAATAATTTTGTAATTTCATTGGCAAGAATGATTTTGGCATCATTAATTTCAGCGCCTTGCAATGATTCAAGACGTTTTACTTCTTCAATTGGTAATTCAGTTAGAAGGCGAAGTAGTTTACCAACATCTGCGTCATCAACATTTCGCCAATATTGCCAGAAATCAAAAACAGGCAATAAATCCTTATCAAGCCATATAGCGCCAGATACCGATTTACCCATTTTTTGTCCTGCCGCATTCATCAATAAAGGCTGTGTAAGCGCAAAAACTTCACGCCCATCAACGCGGCGGCATAGTTCAACCCCTTGTATAATATTACCCCATTGATCCGAACCGCCCATTTGCAAATTACAATCATAGCGGCGCGAAAGTTCAAGGAAATCATAGGCTTGAAGAAGCATATAATTAAATTCAAGGAATGTGATTGGTAATTCTTGATCAAGCCTGCGTTTAACAATATCAAGGGCAATCATTTTGTTAACAGTAAAATGACGCCCAATCGTTGCAAGCATTTCAAGCCATGAAACATTTTCAAGCCATTCAATATTATCAACCATTTTGGCTTTTGAAAAATCAATATAATTATCAAAAACTTTTTGAATGCCAGCTTTGTTTTGCGCAATTTTTTCCAAAGTTAAAATTGGGCGTGCTTCATTTTTATCACTTGGGTCGCCAATACGTGTTGTTCCAGAACCCATAAGTGCGATTGGCGTGCCGCCTGTCTGCTGAAAGCGGCGCAAAAGCATTATTTGGGTTAGTGAGCCAACATGAAGGCTTGGGGCAGTACAATCAAAACCAATATAAGCGGTTAAAGGTTTTCCGCCCTTTTGGCACTCAAGTGCGGCTTTATCCAAGCCTTCCAAATCACTTGCTTGATAATAATGACCACGTTCAATAACTAAATTGAGGAAATCGGATTTAACCGCGCCAAGATTTAGATTGGGTGCTTCAACTGACAAAGAACTATACCTTTTTTGATGATTGGTTGTATTGTTATGCCTTTATATTAGCACAGATATTTTTTAAAGGACTAATTCATAATGCACGCAGTATGGGCAATTGGTTTAATGACCGGCACAGCTTTGGATGGTTTTGTTGATGCCGCCTTTATAAAAACTGATGGTGTTGAAATCTATGAATTAGGCGAATTTATTCTTCATCCATATAATAACCAAGACCGCGAAATTTTAGCTGAAGCTGTGCAAATAGCCCTTAAATGGAATTTTGAGGGCGAAAAACCCGCTATTTTTGAAGACGCGAAAAAAATAGTAACAAAAATATATTCAGAGGCTGTTTTTGCACTTCTAGAAAAAACCAATATGAAGCCTGATGAAATTGCTTATATTGGCGGACATGGTTTAACATTAGTCCATCGCCCACCTATGGATGGACAAAATGGTCAAACACTACAAATTCTTGATGGTGAATTGCTTGCAAAAATAACTAATATAAAAACTGTATATGATTTTAGAACCAATGATATGGTAAATGCTGGGCAGGGCGCACCACTTGCACCAATCTATCATGCTGCTTTATTACGTTATGCAAATTTAAAACCACCATGCGCAATTTTAAACTTAGGTGGGGTCGCAAATATCACTTATTGGGGCGGGGCAGATGATGTTATCGCATTTGACTGTGGCCCAGCAAATGGGCCATTGAACGAATTAATCGAAAAGAATGGCCTTGGAACCTATGATAAAGACGGCCTTATTGCAGCGCGCGGTAAAGTTTCAGAAGAAACAATCGCAAAAATCGTTTCAAATCCATGGTTTAAACAAAAATATCCAAAATCACTTGATAGATATGATTTTGATGCGAATTTAGTGTCGCATTTAAGCGTAGAAGATGGTGCGGCAACACTTTGTGCATTAATTGGTGAATGTGTAGATAAAGCATTATCATTATTACCAAAAAAACCAAAAACCTTGGTATTGGCAGGCGGCGGGCGAAAAAACCCGATAATTATAAATGCCATAGAATCACGCGCACAAATTGTTACAATTGATGCGGATGAAATAGGTCTTCGTGGTGACGCAGTAGAAGCAGAATGCTTTGGTTATTTGGCAATTCGTTCCGCAAAAAAATTGCCAATCTCTTTTCCCAATACAACTGGCGTAAAATCACCAATTAGCGGCGGAATTATTAGTAATTTTTAGATTAATATAGATAATATTAAATAAATGTGTAAAATTGATTCAAACCATTTCAATCTTATTAAAACAATATTGTTTATCATTGGTTTGGAGAAAATTTATGCAAAATGCATTGCCGCAATTTAACAATGATAAAAAGCATCCTTTTGCGCAACGCGTCGTTAGTAATGGCGAAGAAATTTTCTATGATTTTGTATCTCCAAAAATTGCCGAACGCCTAAGGGGTACTGAATTTGACACCAATGGTCAGGTTTTTCTTGTAAGTTTCGAAGATATAAAACGAATTTTAGGTAACAAATGGGAAGGCAAAAAAAAGCAAATTTGCGAATATATTAAATCTTCATTTGAGCGTGTACATGAAAATCCAAATTGGTGCTCACAAGTTAATGAGGAAAGTTTTATTTTTGTTTTACCAACACTTTTACCAAGGCAAGGCGCGAAAGAAAGCGCAAACATACTTCAAGCTACAACAAAGTTTTTTGTAGGCGATGTAGAAAGCACAAGTTTACCAATTTACTATGTTTTTGTCGAAACAGTAACTAAACTTACCCTAAAACGCATTAATGCAGAGGTTTATTCGGACGTAATACCGCCAAAAAAAACAAAAACTGAAACACCTGAAAAGGTAAGTGATAGTTTCAGTGATACGCAAAAAATCACTTTGATGTCTAAAAGTGGGCAAGAAGTTAATTATGGTATCAAAGTATCGTTTGAAAAATTTTATCAATTAAAAAATATGGGTATTATTGGTCATAGGTTACGTTACAATCTTTATGATATTACAAATATTAATTCGCCATTATTGAAAAGTATTGAAACACTAACGCAAACCGAGCGTGAGCAAATTGATATAATTGGTTTAGAAATTGGCATTAGAATTTATAATAATATTTCAAATGAAAGCCGTAAAATATTATTTATTGCCCCCGTGGCTTTTAACACGCTAACCGCAATAAGTGCGCGAACAAAGATTATTGATACTATAACAGATTTTTCAAATGAAAATGGCATCAAGGCCATTATCGAAATACATGGTGTAAACAATGTTCCACAATACCGTGTCATTGAGCAAGTATCTTATTTGAAATCAAAGAATATCGCTGTTGTTTGTGAAAACATAACTGATATTAACATAATGCACGAATATAAAAACGCAAAAATAGATGGTTTTTCTTTGGAATATATAAATGCAAATCGAAGCAAAGAAGAGACTATAAATTATATCAAAACCCTGCAACACATAACAAAATCATGTCATGGTTTCATATATGTTCATGGCTTTAATGAACAAAAGGAAAGTGAAATTGCCCGAATTGCTGGCTTCGGGCATGTCACAATTGCCAATTAATTATGGCTTTTTAAATCTTAACAAGAATTGATCTGTCTTGCCACGAATTGCGGGGTCAAAAACATTTAAGCTTAAATCATCGGCTGGATTTTTTAAAACGTCAGAACTTGCGTCAAGCACAAAGCCTGCTGCAGTAACTTCTTTGATAACTGTATTAATATCAATTCTATGAAGGTTTTTAATCCCATCTTCTGATAGATTCGGTGTTCCAGAATGGTCAAGGATGATGTAATAGCCGCCAGATTTTAATGCTGCAAATACGGCCTGATTAAGTTTTTGTGTTGTGTCATCACCTAAATATAATCTTACATCATGATAATTTTGTGATGTCCAAAAAACATCAATATTTTGTGGAATATTTAAATTATCATTATTAGAGGCAAGGCCAATATTATTTTCATGACCTTTTTCAGATGAAATATTTGGAATTACACCTTTTGAAAATTTATCGATAAATAATTGTGGCGTAAGCGAATATACTTTACCATTTTTGCCTGCAACATTACTAAAGATACGCGTGAAATATCCACTTCCTGGTATATAATCGACAATTATTTGACCCGATTTAATATTAGCAAATTCAAGAATTTCTTTTGGTTTGCGATTTGAATCACGTGCAACATCTGCCGCTGGACGATTTATGTTCAAGGATTGCGAATAATCGTTTCTAGTGGAATTTTTAATTTCTGTTGATGCACAACCAGCAAATAAAAATGATAATGCGATAAGGGAAGTGAATTGCTTTTTCATGATGACCTCATAAATTAATATGCGCACCTAATTGCAATTCACTCTCAAAAGCAAGCCTTATCTTCTTCCTGTAGGTTGTGGTTTGCGCGGTTGCGCCATAATTCTATCAACATATTCAGAAGTTTTATCACGCAAAATGCCCAATTGGTCTTTGAAGAAGTGATCCGCACCAGGGATTTCTTGCCATTCTACTTCTTCGCCTTTTTGTGTACGAATTTTTGAAACTGCGCGTTCAACTTCAATTGGCGGTGAAACCAAATCATTTGAACCATAAAACATCATGCCAGATGAAGGGCATGGCGCAAGGAATGATAAATCATAATGATTACAAGGTGTGCCAACTGCAACAAAGGCGTCAATTTCTGGGCGGCGCATCAATAATTGTAGTGCGATATATGCACCAAATGAATAACCCGCAACCCAAGTAAATTTTGTATTTGGATTTATGCTTTGCAGCCAATCAAGCATTGCCGCTGCATCGGCAAGTTCACCAATGCCATTATCAAATGAACCTTGTGATTTGCCAACGCCACGGAAGTTAAAGCGCAAAGTTGAATAACCGCGTTCAACAAATAATTTATGCATCATAACTGCAACACGGTCTTGCATAGAAGAGGCGGCGCGTGGATGCCCATGCAATATAAGCGCAATTGGCGAGCCTTCAACCTCGGATTGATTATATCTTGCTTCAATTCTACCCGCAGGGCCCGACAAAATAAGTTCAGCCATTATGTATCCTATTCTTGACTAATTAACTCGGAAATACTAAATATCTAGTTGTTAAAATTGCTCTAGCATATTCACTTTGCAAAACGCCAATTTTTTTACACTTCATGTTTTTCTTTCTTATAGATTGGGTTTGAAATGGAATTATCAACTAAAGGCCGCTATGCTGTTATGGCTTTAATTGATCTTGCGATGTATTCAAAAGATGAAAATGCTATTTCCCTATCTGAAATTGCGACACGCCAAACAATTTCTTTATCATATCTTGAGCAATTGTTCGCAAAATTACGCAAAAAAGGCCTTGTAAAAGCTAAGCGTGGCCCAAATGGTGGCTATAAGCTTGCAAAACCAATGGCAAATATTGATATGGCAAGTGTGATTTTCGCCGTCGATGAGCCAATGAAGGCAACTGCGTGTGATAAATCAAAAACTGGTGGTTGTAATGGGCGTACGTCAAAATGTGTTGCCCATGATTTATGGGCTGCTTTAACAATTCATATCCAAGATTATATGCGTGATGTAACGCTTGAAGATATTGTGAACGGCAAATTTGAAAACGCCCACATGATTAAATATGACGCAGCATAATGACACAAAATTCAATATATACAGATTATAATGCCAATGTGCCTATGCGCAATTGTGCAAAAGAAATTTTAATAGAAACTATTGAAATTGCTGGTAATCCAAGCTCTATTCATAAAAATGGCCAAAAACTTCGCCGTATAATTGAAAATGCGCGTAAAGAAATCAATCAATCGATTGGCAATATTTCTGGTGAGTTAATTTTTACATCAGGTGCAACAGAAAGCGCGCAATTAGCAATTGAAAGTGCAACCTCAATGGGCTTTAAAAATGTATTTTTAAATGCATCTGAACATGATGCAGTTTACAAATATGCACTATCAAAATACCCAAATGCTAAATTGATACCTAATGATGAAAATGGCATTGCAGATATAAATTGGCTTTCGGGTGAAATTGAAGGCATCGATAGACCACTTGTTATTTTAATGGCGGTTAATAATGAAACTGGCGTAATTCAAGATATTGCAAAAGCCTCTACAATCGCGCGTCAAAAAGGTGGTGCAATTTTAGTTGATGCGGTTCAGGCTTTTGGCAAAATTGATGCTTCTGGCTTTATTGGCTATTGCGATTGGGCGATTTTATCGGGCCATAAAATTGGCGCATGTGTTGGCGTTGGCGCAATAATTTATGCCGCAGGAATTGAACCATCCTTTAACCGCCCCGGCGGCGGTCAAGAAAAATCAATCCGCAGCGGAACAATGAATGCACCCGCTATCGCAAGTTTTGGCAAGGCTGCGATTGAAATTGCCAATAATATTGATGAAAATGAAAAAATAAAATCAATCCGCGATGATTTTGAAAATAAATTACAGGTGCTTTTTCGTGATGTAATTATCATTGGTAAAAACGCAAAACGAATTGGCAATACTTCATGTTTTGCAATCCCAAATATGTTTGCCGAGCATTTAGTGATTTCACTTGATTTAGATGGCATTTGCATCTCCGCAGGTTCTGCATGTTCAAGTGGTTCTACCAAAGTTTCACGCGCGATAGCGGCATTGAATTTAGATGAAAAACTTTCAAAATGTTTTGTTCGTGTAAGTTTTGGTTATCAATCCGATGAAAGCCATGCTGATATAATTATTGACGCAATTCAAAAAGCCGTTATTCGCGCTGGGAAAGTTGCCGCATAATGGAAAATATCAAAGAAAATATCGACAAAGAAACTGTCAAAGCCGTTGCCGAATTAGAAGGCGATAAATATAAATATGGCTTTTCAACCGATATTGAATCCGAAACCGCACCAATTGGCCTTTCAGAGGACACAATTCGCTTTATTTCTGCGAAGAAAAATGAACCGCAATGGATGCTTGATTGGCGTTTAAAGGCCTATGAACGTTGGTTGCAAATGGATGAACCACATTGGGCAAATGTTCATTATCCTGAACCAAAATTCAATGAAATTTATTATTATTCTGCACCAAAACAAAAGCCGGAATTAAATTCACTTGATGAAGTTGATCCCAAGCTTCTTGAAACCTATAAAAAACTTGGAATTCCAATCCGTGAGCAAGAGGTTTTGGCGGGTGTAAAAGGCGCACCAAAAGTTGCCGTCGATGCGGTTTTTGATAGTGTATCAGTTGCCACAACATTCCGTAAAGAATTATCCGAAGCGGGCGTAATTTTTTGCTCAATCTCGGAGGCAATACGCGAATATCCCGAACTTGTTCAAAAATATTTGGGCACAGTTGTTCCGCAATCTGATAATTTTTATGCCACATTAAATTGCGCAGTTTTTTCAGATGGCACTTTTGTTTATATCCCAAAAGGCGTGCGTTGCCCGATGGAATTATCAACCTATTTTCGTATTAATGCCGAAAATACAGGGCAATTCGAACGCACATTAATTATCGCCGATGAAGATAGCTATGTTTCCTATCTTGAAGGCTGTACTGCGCCAATGCGTGATGAAAACCAACTTCATGCAGCGGTTGTTGAATTGGTGGCTTTGGACAATGCCGAAATTCGTTATTCAACTGTGCAAAATTGGTATCCAGGTGATGAAAATGGCAAGGGTGGGATTTATAATTTTGTTACCAAACGCGCCGATTGCCGTGGCAAAAAATCCAAAGTTTCATGGACGCAGGTTGAAACAGGTTCTGCCGTAACATGGAAATATCCAAGCTGTATTTTGCGCGGCGATGAAAGCGTTGGCGAATTTTATTCAATCGCGGTCACAAACAATCTGCAACAGGCCGATACAGGCACAAAAATGATACATTTGGGCAAAAATACTTCGTCGCGTATCATTTCAAAAGGTATATCTGCGGGTCGCTCTAACCAAACTTATCGTGGACTTGTTTCGGCGCATGCAAAGGCTTTAAATGCGCGTAATTTTACCCAATGTGATAGTTTGCTTATTGGTTCAAAATGCGGCGCCCATACTGTGCCCTATATTGAAAATAATTGCATGAGCGCGGTTTTCGAACACGAAGCCACAACAACCAAACTGGGCGAAGATCAATTATTCTATTGCCGCCAACGCGGCCTGTCAGAAGAAAGCGCAACCGCACTTTTGGTAAATGGCTTTGTACGCGATGTAATGCAAAAACTACCAATGGAATTTGCGGTTGAGGCGCAGAAATTGGTTGCAATAAGTTTAGAAGGTAGCGTTGGCTAATGTTAGAAATTAAAAACCTTAAAGTTGAAATTGATGGAAAACTTATAACCAATGGCCTGTCTTTGACTGTGCCTGATGGTGAGGTTCATGCGATTATGGGGCCGAATGGGGCGGGGAAGTCAACGCTTTCTTATGCGCTTTCTGGGCGTCCGAATTATGAAATTACTGGCGGTTCTGCATTGCTTAATGGCAAAGATATTTTGGCACTTGAACCTGAAGAGCGCGCGGCCGAGGGCCTGTTTTTATCATTCCAATATCCATTGGAAATTCCAGGTGTTCCAACCCTTACATTCATTCGCACTGCGCTAAATGAGCAACGTAAATATCGCGGTGAAGATGAAATTTCCGCCCCTGCCTTTATGAAATTGGCACGTGAAGCGGCAAGTCGTTTGAAAATTGACAATGAAATGCTTAAACGCCCCCTTAATGTTGGTTTTTCAGGTGGTGAGAAAAAGCGCATGGAAATATTCCAAATGGAACTTTTACAACCTAATTTCATGATTTTGGATGAAACCGATTCAGGTCTTGATATTGATGCATTGCGCGTGGTTGCTGATGGTGTGAATTATATGCGCGCGCCAAATCGTTCCATGCTTGTAATCACACATTATCAAAGGCTTTTGGACTATATAAAGCCCGACAAAGTTCATGTTTTGGCAAATGGCAAAATCGTTGATACAGGCGGGCCAGAATTGGCACTAGAGCTTGAAAAATCAGGTTATGATAAATATGAGGTTGCGGCATAATGGCAATTTTCCACGCCATTTTAAAAGAATTTTCCGACACATTGGTGGGGAATGATGCGCGCGAATATTTTGCTGTACATGGCATTCCAACGCGCCGTAATGAAGCCTACCATTTCACTGATTTGGCACGTGGTTTGGAAAAAATTGAAAAGCCAAATGGCGAAATCCCACTTGCCAATATTGATGCCGATATAATTATTCATTCAACCCAATTTGGTGAAATCATCTCGGGTGAAAAGGATGGGATTTCAATAATTCCAAATGGTCAAATTGAAATTTCAGATGAAATTGGCGCAAAATTATGCGTTGGTCTTTCAAAATCAAATTCAAAAATAAACATTGCCCCAAATACAAAGGCGCGAATTGCAATTCAGCGCGGCGCAGGCTCGCGAAGCGCAGTTGAAATTGATATTGGCGAAAACGCACAAATTGAAATTATTGAAGAACAAGCAGCTGATGGCGGGCTTTCATCAAATTTGGTTAATGTAAATATTGGCGCGGGCGCATCATTACGCCGTATTATGATTATGCAAACCATTGGCGCACAGGATTTGCGTTATAGCACAATCAATCTTCAAGCTAATGCGCGCCTTGATTTATTTGCGCTTTGTTTTGGCGGCAAATTGGTGCGCATTGATACGAATGTGAATTTATTTGGTGAGGGTGCAATTGCCAATATAAATGGCGCTTATATTCTTTCAAATTCGCAAAATGATTTGACCACTATAATCAACCATCACGCCCCAAATTGCCAAAGCAATGAAATTGTTCGCGGAATTTGCACTAAGGGTGCACGCAATGTTTTTCAAGGTCTTATAAAGGTTGAAAAAGGCGCACAAAGAACCATTGGTAAAATGGAACATCGCGGCATTATGCTTGAAGAAGGGGCACAGATTTTTGCAAAACCATGCCTTGAAATCTATGCCGATGATGTTGAATGTTCACATGCCAATACGATTGGCGCATTGGATGATAAAGCCCTATTTTATATGCAAGCGCGCGGTATTTCGCGCGCAAAAGCCAAAATGCTTTTGGTAAATGCGTTTTTGGCACAGGTTTTTGACGATATTCAAGATGAAAAAATCCATAGTGATATAATGGCGCGTATTGAAGATAAATTAGGGGCAATATTATGACCCTTGATGTTAATTATATTCGCCAACAATTTCCGATTTTAGAACGAAAAATCAATAATGCCCGCCTTGCATATCTTGACAGCGGGGCAAGTGCGCAAAAACCAAATATGGTTATTGATGGTATGGCAGATTTCGCCAAAACTTCTTATGCCAATGTTCATCGCGGTATTCATACTTTAAGTAATGAAGCAACAAATGCATATGAAAATGCACGCAAGAAAGTTGCAAATTTTATAAATGCTGATGAAGGTGAAATTGTATTTACAAAAAGTGCCACCGAGAGCCTTAATTTAATTGCAAATACATTGGGCGCATCGCTTAAAGCTGGTGATGAGATTTTAATTACCGAACTAGAGCATCATGCCAATATTGTTCCTTGGCATATGATTTGCGCGAAAACTGGTGCGGTTTTGAAATGGGCGCGCATTAATGATGATGGTTCGCTTGATATTGATGATTTCAAAGCCAATTTAAGTGATAAAACTAAAATTACATCATTCGCCCATATTTCAAATGTTTTGGGAACAAAATTACCAATCAATGAACTAACACAATTGGTGCATAATTTTGGCGCGAAAGTTATTATTGATGGCTCGCAAGGTATTGTGCATGAAAAAGTTGATGTGAAATCAATTGATTGTGATTTCTATATATTTTCATCGCATAAATTATATGGGCCAACTGGTATTGGCGTGCTTTATGGGAAAAGTGTTTTATTGAATGAATTACCGCCATTTTTGGGTGGCGGTGAAATGATTGAAACAGTTACAAAAACTAATGTAACGTTCAATGAAGCCCCTTTTAGGTTTGAAGCAGGGACACCGCCAATCATTGAGGCGCATGGTTTAGGGCTTGCGATTGATTGGATAAATAAATTTGACCGCAATGAAATTAATGCCCACGAACAATCATTATTAGATGCCGCAACCAATGGATTACGCGGCAAAAACAAAGTCAAAATTCATGGCAATACAAAAGATAAAGCCGCGATTTTGACCTTTTCAATAGATAATATTCACCCACATGATATTTCGCAAATCCTTGATAAATATGGGGTTGCGATACGCGCAGGGCATCATTGTGCACAGCCATTAATGGCAAGACTTGGCGTAAGCGCAACCGCACGCGCAAGTTTTGGTATTTATAATAATATGGATGATGTTGAACAATTTTTAAATGCAATTGATAAAGCGATTGAGTTTTTAGGATAATGGAAAATAATATTATAGAGCCAGTTTTAACCGATGATCAAAAACGTATCACTGATGAATTAGTGGCGGCGTTTAAAACTGTTTATGACCCTGAAATTCCAGTTGATGTCTATGAACTAGGCCTGATTTATAAAGTCGATTTAAATGATGAAGGTCATGTTGATATAACAATGACATTAACCGCGCCCGCATGCCCCGCCGCAGAAATTATACCTGCGCAAATAGAGGAGGCGGCATTGACGGTTGAAGGCGTTACATCGGCTAAAGCAATCGTAACTTTTGACCCACCTTGGACCAAGGACAATATGTCTGATGAGGCAAGGTTGGTGTTGAATATGTTTTAAGGCAAAATCATGGAAACCCGCCAAAGACCAAGACCAAAAATTGTTACCCTAAGCGATGCCGCAGCAGCGCGTATCAAGGAAATAATGGAAAAATCAAATAAGCCATATTTGCGCGTTGGTGTTAAAAATGGCGGCTGTGCGGGTATGGAATATGTTTTGGAATATGCCGATACACCTGAAAAATATGATGAATTGGTTGAAGATAATGGCGTACAAATCCTTATTGCCGCCAATGCAGTTTTGTTTTTAATCGGTACCCAAATTGATATTGAAACCACAAAATTCCATTCCAAATTCACCTTCAAAAACCCAAATCAAACCGATGCATGCGGGTGTGGCGAAAGCGTTACGATTGTTCCTGCCAAAATTTAATATTGTTTAGGTTAAACAATTTTTAAATTATAATGCTGTATAATTAAAATATAGCATAGGTATTTACATGAATTATTTACTAGACCCAATAAAAAACTGCTTTAATTTTGGCGGTATTTCTAATCGAAAAGAATTTTGGTTATATTTTTTATTTTCTAATGTAATTATAATTGCACTATCGATTTTTAGTTTTTTCCAGTTCTTTAGTAGCTTTAGAATATTAATTATTGTAAATCTTGCAATTATTATTGCCTTATGTTTATCATCTTGGTCGTTATGCTTTCGAAGGGTGCGCGATACTGGATTATCAATATGGTGGATGTCTTTAATTTTGCCATCTTTATTTGTCTCAATAATTGGACAATATGTTAATAATTTAGTGATGGGCGCATATTTTGGTAATGCTAAGGCTTCTATGGCAAAAATATATGAAATGGCAAGTAATCCAACAATGGTAAATTTATTATATTTTACAGGCTTTGTTAAATGGATTGCTTTGATATGCATAATAATTTTATTTATAATATTTTTATTACCAAGTAAAAAAACAAATTTTAAATTTTAATCATTTACCATTTTCATGCTTCAATAACCATTCCTTACGCCATATTTTACCGCCATAGCCTGTCATTGAGCCATCAAGCCCAATAACTCTATGACATGGAACTAATATTGAAACTTTATTTGCACCATTTGCACGTGCAACTGCGCGAATTGCATTTGGGTTTCCTATTGCAATTGCTTGGGCAGAATAAGAACGGGTTTGGCCGATTGGGATTTTTTGTAATTCATCCCAAACAGTTTTTTCAAATTTTGTTCCAAATTGTGCGATTGGAATTGTGAAATCCACAAATTCACCTGAAAAATATTTTGATAATTCATCTTCTAATTTATCAAACCAAAAATGATTGCGAAAACAGATTGGGCCTGTTTTTTTCTTTGTGTCCTCTATCTCTGTGGGAAGTCCTTTTCGTTCGGCAAATTCAAGAAGATGCAAGCCATCATCGCCAACTATCCCAAGCATTGCGCCAATTGGTGTATTTATCCATTTGGCACTTAGGATTCTTTGCGACTTTAAGTTTGTAGGTATTGTTCCAATTTGCTTTTTAACTGCATCAACAA
This sequence comes from Pseudomonadota bacterium, assembly GCA_020161405.1. Lineage (GTDB taxonomy): Bacteria > Pseudomonadota > Alphaproteobacteria > Caulobacterales > Aquidulcibacteraceae > Pseudaquidulcibacter. The sequence continues at coordinate 301,382 of JAIUOD010000003.1, forward strand.
AGCCACTTGATGATGAAAAACCTGCATCTAATTGGGTGTTTATGATGTTTGCGCCATTTTCAATTTCTGTAACAATTGCGCCCAATCTATGTTCGCGGGCATATTTTAGGAATGTTGTTCCAAAATCTTTTAAAAATGCACGGCGCAATGTGCTTTCATCAATGCCAATTTTTTTTATTTCTTCGCCATCCCATTTCTTGCTTGGGTTATTTTTTAATATTGCGACCATTTTTTCGGTAATTGGTGAAAGAGATTTTGAAATATTTTCAGGGCGACAACGCAAACATGCACGATAATTCTTTGCTTTGGCTTCTTCTATAGAGTTTACAAATTCAATATTTTGCTCAAGTGGTTTTCTTGCCGCACATGACAAAAGGCAAAATATTTTGGTGGTTTTTACGCATACAAATATTTTGCCATCAAACGCCCTATCGCGCCTTAAAAGTGCATTATAATAATTTACCGAATTATCCATACAACCTAAATTATATTATATCACAAAATAGTGATACCGATTTTCAGGCATTAATTTTATTTATCTGCAATCCGTGTGAATTTTTTCATTTTACTTTTTTCACAATCAAATAATTGGTCATCATACATATTGGCATTATTTGCGACTTTATCGGCAACATTTATTAGCCATGCTTTGTTTTGATAGGTGCCGCGTTTGTAGCCTGTCGGCCCTTCATGGAAGGCAAGATAAATAGATTTTGTATCGCTTTTTCTTATGCTTGTTTGTTTTGAAATAACGTCACTATACCAGCCGATAAAATCGGCGGAATCGTCAAAACGATTTCTTTTGCCTTGGCCACGTGCTTTTTCATAACTAGCCCATGTGCCGTCAAGTGCTTGTGAAAAACCGTGTGCGCTTGATAATTTATTGCCGTTTTTATCAACGGGCCTTGCATCACGTCTAAAGCCACTTTCTTGGCGCATAATGGCAAGGATTGAACCAGGGCTTATGCCCCATTCATAAGAAGATTGGAAAATTGGCTTTTTCCATTTGTCTTTTTCATCAAGTATTAGGCAGGCATTCTTAACCTGCTTGGGCGGCGTTTTATCAATTGTTGCGCACGCACCCAAAGATAATAGACAAGTTATCAAAACAATTTTTTTCACTTTACCCACCATTTTTTGATAATAATAACAAAAAATGGTGGATATTTGGTGAATTATATATTTTGTTCTTCTTTTTGGTTTTTAATAATTGATGCCAAAATTCCAAGACCTAAGATTAATCCAGTTATTGAAAGTGAAATTACTGGCGGGAATTTTTCAAGCCCAATTAAATCAGCCACAAAAACTTTTGAACCAATAAATATCAATAACACCGCCAACGATATTTTTAGATATTTAAATTTCTCAACCATTGAAGCCAATGCAAAATACAATGCACGAAGACCAAGAATTGCAAATATATTTGAGGTAAAAACAATATATGGATCTTTAGTGATTGCAAAAATTGCAGGAATTGAATCAATTGCAAAAATTAAATCTGAAATTTCAACAATTATAAGCGCAAGAAAAAGCGGCGTTGCAATTTTACGAATTTTGCCATTTTCATCTTTTGATGTTGTAAAAAACTTATCACCGTCCAAATTTGGGCTGACATTAATGATTTTTTGCGACCATTTAACAATTTTATTGTCTTCTAATTTATGTCCGCCATCTCCTTGGAAAAGCATTTTAACACCAGTAATTACAAGGAAAGCTGCGAATAAATATAAAACCCATTCAAATTGTTCGACAATTACTGCGCCAAGTGCAATCATAATTGCACGCAGGACCAATACGCCAATTATGCCATATAATAATACACGGTGTTGTAATTGTTGTGGGATTGCAAAATAGCTAAAAATCATTGCAATTACAAAGACATTATCAATTGCAAGGCTTTTTTCAACAACAAAACCTGTTACGTAATTTAAAGCTGCATCTTTTCCAAATTGCTGACCAACAAAAATTGCAAATAAAAGCCCAAGCCCAATATAAAAACCTGAAAGAATGAAACTACGTTTCATCGTCATAGTTTTTTCTTTTGTATTTATTATTCCAAGGTCAAAAACAATTAAGCCAAGCACAATCATCACAAAAGATAGCCAAAGCCATATTTCGGTACCAAAAAATTCTTTTGTTAGAAATTCCATTTTATCACAAGCTGGATAAGGATTGCACTAAGCAGCACCGACATCGTGGAAGTCCAGCTCTTCCACCAGAGGGGCCCGGCTCTGCAATCATTATGGATGATATAAGAAGGCGTTTTTATATTTCAAGGGTTTGTCTGAAAAAAAATAAGGCAGGTGATTTTCATCACCTGCCCGGCTCATATTCATCAAACGGGAGAGAAAGAGAGCCAAAGTTTCCAGCGGTTTACCTGTTACAAAGATTAACTATGTAACGGAGGCGAATCTATCATACACTACTTAACGTAGTATTACCACGTTTTACACCACTGCAAAAAATAAAAAAGCCCGACAATTATGTCGGGCTTAATAGAAAAATGTAATTATGATTACATTTTGTAGTACATATCAAATTCAACTGGATGCGGATGAAGCGCCAAACGGTCAACTTCTTCTTTTTTAAGCTCGATGAAAGAATCGATGAAATCATCATCCATAACACCGCCAGCTTTTAAGAATTCACGATCTTTATCCAAATTGTCCAAAGCTTCAGCAAGAGAAGCAGAAACAGTTGGAACGCCTGCTAATTCTTCTGGTGGCAATGAATAAAGGTCTTTGTCAAAAGAACCACCTGGATCGATTTTATTGATGATACCATCAAGGCCAGCCATCAACAAAGCAACAAATGTTAGATACATATTGCCAATCGCATCAGGGAAACGCGCTTCAAGACGTTTTGCTTTAGGCGAAGTTGAATATGGAATGCGAATTGATGCAGAGCGGTTACGTGCAGAATAAGCAAGCAATACAGGTGCTTCATACCCTGGAACCAAGCGTTTGTATGAATTGGTTGATGAATTTGCAAATGCGTTAATTGCTTTTGCATGTTTGATAATACCGCCAATATAATACAAGCATTCTTGTGATAAATCGGCATATTTATCGCCAGCAAACAATGGTTTACCGTCTTTCCAAATTGATTGGTGAACGTGCATACCATTACCATTTTCTTTAAAGAAAGGTTTCGGCATGAAAGTAGCAGTTTTACCAAAAGCTGCTGCAACGTTTTGAACAACATATTTATAAAGATTTGTGTTGTCCGCCATTTTTACCAAAGTTTGGAATTTCAAACCTAATTCGTGTTGTGCAGGCGAAACTTCATGGTGATGTTTTTCAGGATCAAGGTTCAATTCTTTCATAACTGCAAGCATTTCGCCGCGTAAATCTTGGCATGAATCGATTGGCGGAAGTGGGAAATAACCACCTTTAGGGCCAGGGCGATGCCCCATATTGCCACCTTCATAGGTTTTGTTTGAATTTTGTGGCAATTCAGTTGAATCAAATGAGAATGAAGTGTTAGTTGCATCAGTTGACCATTTAACATCATCAAAGATGAAGAATTCTGGTTCTGGTCCAAAATAAACTGTATCGCCGATACCAACAGCTTTAATATATTGCTCCGCTTTTTTAGCCATACCACGTGGGCAACGATTATATGGTTTTAATGTGCCTGGTTCTAATACGTCGCACATAATGCCCAAAGTTGTTTGTTGGAAGAATGGGTCGATAATAACACTATCAGGGTCAGGCATCATTACCATGTCTGATTCATTGATAGCTTTCCAACCAGAAATTGAAGAACCATCAAACATGATACCATCTTCAAGCATATCAGCATCAACCATACCAACGTCATAAGTGATGTGGTGAATTTTTCCACGTACATCCGAAAAACGGAAATCTACGTATTGAACGTCTTCATCCTTAATTAGTTGCATTACTTTGTCAAATTTGGACATTATCTTCTCCGTAATTATAGGGTTTCCCCAAAATCCATAAAAATACTAAATTGCAATTGCGCCAGTTTCACCAGTTCTTATGCGAATAACTTGTGCAATATCTGAAACAAAAATTTTACCGTCACCAATACGCCCTGTTCGTGCAGCTTGAAGGATTGCTTCTACGGCCGCATCAACTTGGTCATCGTTAACAACCAATTCCAGTTTAAGTTTTGGAAGAAAATCAACAACATATTCTGCGCCGCGATATAATTCGGTATGGCCTTTTTGACGACCAAAACCTTTGGCCTCAACAATAGTCATGCCCTGTATGCCAAGTTCTTGAAGCGCTTCTTTAACGTCATCAAGTTTAAATGGTTTTATTACCGCTTCAATTTTTTTCATTCGCAGTCTCCACCCAATTTGGGATTCAAAGTGATATTGACCACCTAGAGAAATTAAGCTCTCTTTGCGAGTGGAAAATATATATATTTTACGCTCAATCACATTATGCACAAAATATAAGCAGTGCCTGCTTAATAATTACGCTGTATTATTCGCAAGAATGCGTCAATCTGTCCATTTTTTGTGCAATGCGCAATTATACATTCAGCTATAGTTCAGAAAAGTTAAACTATATAGCTTGGATAGAGTAGGGGATACCCGTCCCAATCGCCCTTACTCTATGATCCTTTATTGTGAGTCTGCCTTGCCTTCGGGCAAGGCTTTTTTTTGATTTGTAATGTTGTTTTATCACAAGTATGACTGGTAATTGCAAACCAAACATAATATGAACCATCATTCATGTTTGGCGACACTGAATTTGGGGAGGATGTTTTGTCAAAAATATACAAAGACGCAAAAAGCGCATTGGAGGGAATACCAAAAGATAATATGACCATTATGGCTGGTGGTTTTGGTCTTTGCGGCTTGCCCGAAAATTTAATCATTGCTCTACGTGATAGCGGAGTAAAGGGACTTACGGCAATATCAAATAATGCCGGTGTTGATGGTTTTGGGCTTGGGCTTTTACTTGAAACACGTCAGATAAAAAAAATGGTGTCATCTTATGTTGGTGAGAATAAAGAATTTGAGCGTCAATATTTATCTGGCGAATTAGAACTTGAATTTAATCCGCAAGGCACTTTAGCCGAGCGTATAAGGGCAGGTGGCGCAGGTATTCCGGGTTTTTACACTAAAACTGGTGTTGGCACATTGGTTGCTGAGGGTAAAGAACATAAAGAATTTAATGGCGAAACCTATATTCTTGAAACTGGTCTTAAGGCTGATATTTCATTGGTTAAAGCATGGAAAGCTGATGAAGAAGGCAATCTAATTTTCCGCAAAACTGCGCGTAATTTTAACCCAATGATGGCAACTGCTGGCGCAATTACTATTGTTGAAGTTGAGGAAATTGTCCCATGCGGCACTTTAGACCCTGACCAAATTCACACACCTGGCATATATGTTGACCGAATCGTACAATCGACATTTGAAAAACGAATTGAAAATCGCACTGTGACAAAACGGGAGAATGCGTAATGCCTTGGAATAGAGATCAGTTGGCTGCGCGTGCAGCAAAAGAATTGCAAGATGGTTTTTACGTGAACCTTGGTATTGGTATTCCAACCTTGGTGGCAAACCATATTCCAGAAGGTATGCATGTAACATTGCAGTCTGAAAATGGAATGTTAGGTATGGGGCCGTTCCCTTACGAAGATGAAGTTGATGCAGATTTGATCAATGCCGGTAAACAAACTATTTCACAATTGCCACATTCATCATTCTTTTCTTCATCAGATAGTTTCGCAATGATTCGCGGCGGACACATCAATTTATCTGTTTTGGGCGCTATGGAAGTGTCACAACACGGTGATTTAGCCAATTGGATGGTGCCTGGTAAAATGGTAAAAGGCATGGGCGGCGCAATGGATTTGGTCGCAGGTGTTCGCAAATGCGTGGTTGTAATGGATCATTGTGCAAAGGACGGAAGCTCTAAACTGCTTAAAAAATGCACATTACCGCTTACAGGTGTAAATGTTGTTGACTTAGTTATTACAGATTTAGGTGTTTTTGAAATTGATAAAAAGGGGACAATACCAATGAAGCTTATCGAGCTTGCAGATGGCGTCACCTTAGACGAAATCAAGGCAAAAACAGAGGCTGAATTCGAAGTTGCCATTTAATTAATTGCGTAAATACCAATTTAAAACTACCGCCATTTTTAGAGTGAAAATGGCGGTAGTTTCTTTTTAAATCTATATAATTACAAGCACTTATTGGTTGGTAATGGTTAATTTAAAACCTATATTTAGGCTTGACAAAAAATCAACGAGTGGCAGTTTGTAAAAATGTCACATTTTAATGCCTGCTATTTTGGCGTTAAAAAAATTTCTTAAATTGCCTTAAATAGATATTGGGGGAAAATATGATATCTAATGGACTTAAAAATCGCGCGCACCTTGCAGCTTCCGTAAGCATGGGTGTGATGGCATTATTTGCTTACAGTACGAATGCATTCGCTCAAGACGCAAAAAAAACTAATACTGAAACTGTAATCATTACTGGCTCGCGTCTTCAAGGTAAAATTGAACGTGCGGTTTCGCCCGTTGCAATCATTGATAAAGATAAATTACTTGAAAATGCGGTTGTTGATATTGATGATCAGCTTAAAAAAGAAAATCAATTTGCTGCATCAATTGGTTCAACTGCAACACCTGCTAGTACAGATGCGCAAGGCGCATCTACGCTTGATATGCGTGGTATGGGGCAAAATAGAACTTTGGTTCTAATCAATGGAACACGTGCAACACCATTTGGTTTCCGTAATTCTGTTGACATTAATACAATTCCCTCGACACTTATTAAACGTATTGAATATCTAACAGGTGGTGCATCTGCGGTTTATGGTGCTGACGCGGTTGCTGGCGTGGCAAACTTTATCCTTGAAGATAAATATAATGGAATGGAAGTAACAGCTTCTGGCGGCATGGCAGAAGAAGGCGATGCAACACAATTTGCGGTTGGTTTGACAGCTGGTAAAAACTTCAACGAAGGTCGTGGAAATCTAACTGCTTATGTTGGTTATGCAGAACGTGGAAGATTGTTGCGTATTGACCGTGATTGGGCGGCTACTGAGTATGTTGATAATAGCGCAACTGGTAAAATTGACTTGGTTCGAGGAACAACTACATCACGCGGCGGTAACTTCACAAGGTCAGATTTTAAATCCGTAAATGGTGTATGTACTGTAGGTTGCGTATTCAATATGAGTTCTATTGGTGGTGTAGCTTCTAATGGTTCCTTCAATTTCAACAATAACGGACAATTAGTAACCTCTGCATTTACAGATTCACAAACTTCATTTGAATCATTTATTAATCCGCAAGATAGAACTAATGGCGCTCTATTCTTTACATATGATTTGAGTGATAAACTTAAATTTTGGTCGCGTGCTACGGTATCAAAAATCAATAATTCCGGAAGCTTCACATTCTCAAACCCAGCTGGCACTGTCGGCTCGCCAATTTTGATTAGACGCGATAATCCATATATTACAACACAATTAGCGCAGGTTTTTGCGGGTGCTTATAATCGCAATTTCACTAATACTGCCGCTGGTACTGATGCATTCCTTGCTGTTCCAAGCCGTTCGTTCACTGAATTTGGGCCACGTACAGATGAAAATGAACGTACGTCTTATCAATTTGCGGTAGGGTTCAAAGGTGAAATCACTGATCATCTTCGTTGGGATTTCAGCATTCTATCAGGACATTCAGATGAGGACACCATGAGATATGGTGAAGGCTCACCTGCGCGCTTAGCACAAGCTGCAAATGCACGTCTTGTTAATGGTGTAGCGCAATGTACTGATACTTCTAATGGTTGTGTACCTGTAAATTTATTTGGTCCAAATAGTATTTCAAAAGAAGCAGCTGCTTGGATTATGGGCGCACCCCTAGCTTATGGTCGAAATCGCGACCAAAATGTCGTTTCTACAAACTTCTATGGCGATACAGAAGAATTCTTCAAATTCAAAGGTGGCCCAGTTCAATGGTCTCTAGGTTTTGAATATCGTTATGAATATGGCGATATGTATTGGGATCCAAGAATTCTTGCAGGTGATTATTTTGGTGGAACAAAACGCCAAAATGGTTTTGCAAAATTTGACCTTGGAGAAATTTACGCAGAAATGCGTGCGCCTGTGCTTTCTGATTTGCCATTCATTAAACGTTTGGACATTGAGGGCGCATACCGCGTATCACAACATTCGCAAGCGGGTACTTATAATAATTCAAAAATTGGCTTTAACTGGCAAGTTGATGACAATATTCGTTTAAGAGGATCGAAACAAACTGTATTCCGTGCGCCAAACATTGGTGAATTATGGGGTGAAGTTGGTGCAAGCGTTCTTTCAAATACTGGTGTAATTGATAGATGCCGTGATGTAACTCTTTATAGTGCCGACGCCGCTACTTGTGCTGCAACTGGTGCGCCAGGCTCTCCTTATACACAGGCTATTGTTAATGGAACTACACCATTTGGTGGCGATCCAAATATGAAGCCTGAAACAGGTGATACATATACATTAGGTTTTGTTGCAACCCCTACATTCCTGCCTGGATTTACTTTTATGGCAGATTATTGGAATATTAAACTTGAGGATGCAATTGGCGGACTTACTGCACAGGCCACAGTAGACCTATGCTATATAGTAACCAAAGATGTAAATTCAACATATTGCCAACGCGTTAAACGCGCATCAAATGGACAAATTTCTTCTGTAAGTTTGGTTGATATCAATGTTGCAAATTTTGAAACATCTGGCGTTGACTTCTCTGCACGTTATAGCATGAATACGCCATCATTCATGCCTGGTCAAAAGTTGAACTTTGCTTTGACTGGTGGCTGGCTTGAAAACTTTGTTAAACAAGCAACTCCACTAGAAGCAAAAGTAAATTGCGTAGGCAAATTTGGTGTTGCTGGCTCATGCTCTGATTCTGGTGTTGGCAGTCGTCCAATGCCAAAATGGCGTGGTAGCTTCTCTACTTCATGGGTAATAAATGATTTCACATTGCGTGGAACATGGCGTTATTTCGGTGAAGTTGACGAAGGTAGATCAGCTACAGGTGCATTAACAACAAACTTCATCAAACATATTGATGCGCAAAATTATTTTGACCTTGGTGCAACATGGCGCATTAATCCTAAATTGCGTGCATCACTTAGTGTAACAAATGTTGGCGATGTAGAGCCGCCAATGTTAGGAAGCGCACAATTCGATGCCAACACAATACCGTCTGTTTATGACGTTGTTGGTCGTCGCTATGGTTTAAGCTTGGTTTGGAAGTATTAAAAATATTTTCCTATAAATGTAAAAACGGCGCTCTAAAGGGCGCCGTTTTCTATTTACGCCTAAATTTATAACATTTTTGTTACATAATTTGACAAAGCGCCATAATTTGGCGGCAATAATGAATAGCAGGCTTGACAAAAAACATACTACTGGCACTTTGCTAAGTGTCTTTAATTAAATTTTTTTAAGCAAATATGTTTTGCTATAAATTAAATTAAAAAGGTCATTTGGGGGATATAATGATATCAAAATTAAATAAGAATCGTGCATTATTGTCATCATCAGTTAGCATGGGCGTGATTGCTCTTTTTGCAATTAGTGGCAATGCATATGCACAAGAAACAAAAACTAAAGCTAATGAAACAGTTATCGTTACAGGTTCAAGCATAAAACGAAAAGTTTTAGATAATGCTTTGCCTTTACAAATTGTAACGCAGGCCGACTTACAAAAAGAAGGTATCGTAAGCGCTGAGCAATTGTCTATGTACCTTACCGCAAGCTCTACTGGACCTGACAATCTGGCATCAAACGCGGATGTAGTTTCTGGTTCGCAACGCGGTTTAAATGGTGTTTCCGCTGCTAATTTACGTGGCCAAGGTTCAAGTGGAACATTGGTTTTGTTCAATGGTCGCCGTATTGCATCAAATGGTTTAAGCGGCTCTGTTGTTGACCTTAACCAAATCCCTCTTTCTGCTATCGAAAGAGTTGATGTTCTTAAAGATGGTGCTTCTGCGATTTATGGTACTGATGCAATTGGTGGTGTTATTAACTACATTACTAAAAAAGATTATAAAGGTCTTACTGCGCAAGCGTTCACAGATATTACTGAACAAGGTGGTGGTAATATTTTCCGCTATTCCTTAACGGGCGGCTTCGGTGATTTAGACACTCAACATTTTAATATAATGGCAAGTGCTTCATATAGTGATAATAAGATTTTAAATGGTACAGATAGGGATTGGGTTAACGGATTCCAGCCAAATCGTGGTCTTTCAATTGACACGCGAGGAACACCATTTGCGACAATTTTCCCTTTTAATGCTAATACTGCGGCCCCAAGCGGGACATTGTTCGGAAATCGTACAGGTAGTACAAATCTATCACCTTTTCTTCCTGGGTCGACAACTGTTCGCGCGAACGGCGGTGTAAATTTATTAGATATTCCTGGCGGTGCGGGTTGTGACAGTATTGATGGTATGCAGGCTTATGATGAATTGCTTTGGAATACTCCAAGCGCTGCATATGCTTGCGCATGGGACACAGGTCGCGCAGTAGTTATACAACAACCAATTACAAAAAAGAATTTCCTTACAAAAGGTATCTATAGAATTGGCGAGCATGAAATTTCAGCTGAACTAATGCTTTCTGAATCGGTGGCTGCAAAGAAATTTTCTAACCCGCAATTGACATCATCTGATTTAGGAACAAGTGAGTCAAATTCACGTTTCTTTTATCCATTGAACCCTACTACCAAAGCTACATATGATAATGTTTTTAATACATTATCTGGGGTTTCATCGGCTTGGGCTTCATTTCTTGCGCCAAGATACGGTCTTCCAATTGGTTTCCGTTGGCGTTGTGATGTATGCGGACAAAGGGAAATTGAAACAACTTCAAAAACAGGCCGTTATTTCCTAGGTGCTGATGGTCCATTAGGCGCTGGTTGGAATTATCGCACAGGCGCATCTTACGCATGGAGTGAGACTTCTTCACTATTAGGTAGCGGTTATTATTATAGGCATACAACGACACCAAGTGGAAATGGTGCTGATAAAGTAGGAAAAGTTGGTATCGTTGACGTTCTAAATTCTGGTATTGTCAATGTATTCTTACCTGCAGGACAAACACAATCCGCTGCTGCTTTAGCGGCACTTGAAAGTGCTTCTGCTAAAGGTGTTACACTTTATGGCGGTAAATATTCTGTAACTTCTATTGATGGGTCTGCATCTGGTCCATTATTTGAATTACCTGGTGGTCGTGTTTATGGGGCGGTTGGATTTGATCTTCGTAAAGAGGAATATAATTTCAATGGTGACTCGCGCGCTATTCAGCCTGAAATTTTCTTAGCACCATTCGATAACCAAAATGCTTTGACACCTAAAAGCAGAACTGTGAATGCACTTTATGCTGAGTTGGCACTTCCAATTATCAAAAATGCAGAACTGACATTAGCTGCTCGCCGTGACGAGTATTCAGGTTTTGGTTCTACAACAAATCCAAAAATTTCATTCAAATATCGTCCTTTTGATAAACTATTATTCAGAAGTTCTTACAATACTGGTTTTAGAGTTCCATCATTCAACCAAATTTTTAATGGAAATGCTATATCAACATTTGTTGGTAATACGCTTGCTGATCCTGCAAAATGTCCTGGTGGTGTTCAAAATCCTGCTGTTTCAGGTTGTGAGGCTATTCACCCTGAAGTTGTTTCTGGTGGTAATGTTAATTTGCAACCGGAAAAAGCAAAACAATATTCATATGGTTTTGTTATTGAGCCAACAAACAATTATTCATTAACGCTTGATTGGTGGCATATTGAAAGAAGCAACTCAATCTTCAATTTCTTATCTGATTTTGGGGTTGCAAAAATGGCGGCAAATTATGAACTTTTTAAAGATCGTTTCTATAGAGATGGTACTGGTGCAATTGTCTTAATTGATGGACGTTACGGAAATGCCGGGGGTTCAATTACCGAAGGTCTTGAAGTCGGTGCCAAAGGTCGTGGTGAAATGTGGGGCGGTAAATGGTCAGTTTCAATGGACGGCACTTATTTATTGACTAAAAAATCACGTGCACTTGATACAGCGCCTTGGGGTGCAAGTGAAATTGGCGTGTTTACACTTGCTGGCGACCTTGGGATTAAGTGGAAACATAATATTTCTGCAACCTACTCAAAGGGTAATTGGACAGGTACATTGTCGCAAATTTTCCGTAAAGGTTATACAAATGGTAGACTTCCTGGTGTTGCCGCTGGAACAGTTACACCACCAGATTTAGTTACAACTGTTGATGATTATTCATTGTTAAATGCCTCTTTAACCTATCGAGGGTTTAAAAATACAAAAATCGTAGCAGGTGTTCGTAATATTCTTGATCAAGACCCGCCATTTGCAATCACTTATGATTCTAATGGTGGTTCAGGTGGTAATTGGGAACCACGTGTTGCCGACCCACGTGGCCGATCATTCACATTATTGTTAGAATACAAATTCTAATAAATATTTGCATAAAACCCGCCAAGAAATTGGCGGGTTTTTTGTCGCATTGGATTTAAAATAAACAGATATAATAAGACTTTATAAATAATGGAAACGTTAAGAAGGGCCCAAAATAAGGGTCAATAGATTGTCAAAAATATATAATTGTGCGCAAGAAGCACTTAGAGATATTATACATGATGGAATTTCAATTATGGTTGGTGGGTTTGGCCTTTGTGGCATTCCTGAAAACCTGATTGCTGAAATTGATAGGTTAAATACTCAAAAAATTAACTTAATTGCTATGGATGCAGGTGGTGATGGTTTTGGCCTTGAAACATGGTTTGAAGACCATCAAGTTTCGCATTTCATAACTTCTTATGTCGGAACTAATAAACTTGCATCGGCGCAAATGGTTGCGGGAACTTTAGAAGTTGAATTGCGACCACAAGGCACATTAGCGGAGGCAATAAGATGTGGTGGGGCAGGTATTCCCGCATTTTATACGCGAACTGGTTATCAAACTATTGTCGCCGAAGGTAAGCCAATCAAATCATTTGATGGTCGCGAATATATAGAAGAGACATCTTTAACCGCCGATATTGCATTAGTAAAAGCATATAAGGCAGATGAAGAAGGCAATTTAATCTATCGAAAAACTGCAAGAAATTCTAATCCTGATATTGCGACAGCGGGCAAAATCACAATTGTTGAAGTTGAAGAAATCGTTCCAAATGGCACTTTAGATCCTGATTTTATCCATACACCAGGAATTTATGTTGACAGAATTGTCAAAGGCAAATTTACAAAACCAATTGAGCATCTATGCTTTAAGGCAAGAAAATAGGGCGCGAAATTCGCGCCCTTTATCCATTTAACCCTTTAATCCACGATATTCAATCAGCGCATCAACTTTAGGTGCGCGGCCTCTAAAGGCAATATATAAATCCATTGGATCTTTAGTTCCACCAGATGAGAATATATATTTTTTCAAACGCTCGGCTGTTTTAACATCATATACATTGCCAGTTTCTTTAAAGGCATTGAACGCATCTGTTTCCAAAACAGCAGCCCAAATATATGAATAATAGCCAGCTGAATAACCGCCAGAGAATGTATGTTTGAAATAACCAGGGCGATAACGAACAACAATCTCAGGAATTGCACCAATGCCGTCAAGGATTTCTTTTTCCCATGCATCAATATCAGACGGTGCCGTGCCTTCAATCATGTGCATTTTCATGTCCATAATTGCCGCCATCATATATTCAGATGTACGCCATCCTTCATTGAAGTTTTTCGCCGCAAGGATTTTATCAACTAATGGTTGAGGTATTGGTTTTTTAGTTTCATAATGAAGAGCGAAACGACCCAATATTTCTTGGGTTGGTAACCAATGTTCCATAATTTGGCTTGGGAATTCAACAAAATCGCGAAGAACATTTGTTCCCGATTGGCTTGGGTAATATACATTTGAAAGCATACCATGAAGCGCATGACCAAATTCGTGGAACAAAGTTTCCGCATCATCCCAACTTAATAATGTTGGTTTGCCTTTTGATGGTTTAGTATAATTACATACGTTGAATACGATTGCTTTTACATCGCCAATCAATTTTTGTTGATCACGCAATGATGACATCCAAGCACCTGATTGTTTCGAAGGACGTGTGTAAAAATCGCCATACCAAATCGCAACTGATTTACCTGCTTTGTCAAAAACTTCGTATGAAACAACATCAGGGTGCCAAATAGGTAAATCTTTACGTGGCACAAATTTTAAACCAAATAAACGGCCCGCATTATAATGAATTGCCTTAATCATATTTGATAATTCAAAATATGGCTTAGTTTCGCTTTCATCAATGTCATATTTTGCTTTGCGGACTTTTTCCGCATAATGCCACCAATCCCAAGATTTCAATTCACCTTGAAGCCCTTCTTTTTGGGCCATTTCCTGAAGCATAGCGCGCTCTTTTTTAGCGGTTGCAAGTGATGCTGCCCAAACCGCATTCATAGTCGCCATTGCATTTTCAGGATTTTTTGCCATTTTGCTATCAAGTTCATAATGGGCAAATGATTTAAAGCCCATTATTTTTGCGCGTTGCGTACGTAAGTCAACTATTTCTTTGATTAAACCTCTATTATCTGGGCCAAAAGTTGAACCAACTGACATCCAACCTTTTTGAACTTTTTCGCGCAAATCACGACGTGTTGAATTTGTAAGGAAAGGTTCGAATGAAGAGCGCGAAAGCGTTATTGCGCCAATTGCATCTTTAATATTACGCTCTTTGATAGCAGCTTTTGCGGCGTCAATTTGACTATCATTTAAACCTGCAAAATCTTCTTCTTTTGTAAGTGGTACATAAAAAGTTGACTGACCAGCAAGAACATTTTGGTCAAATTTAACTTGTTTCTCGGCAAGTTGTGAATCAATTTTTGCAATTGCTTCCTTATCAGCTTGAGAGAGTAATGCACCGCCACGAACAAATGATTTATATTGTGTTTCTACAAGACGGATTTGGTCAGAATTCAATTTAAGTGAGTTACGTTTATCATAAATTGCCTTAACCTTATTGAATAAGGCGGCGTCTTGGCTAATAGAGCTGAAATGTGCTGATAATTTTGATGAAATATCGCCTTCGATTTTTTGTATTTCATCATTGGTATTCGCGCTAGCAAGATGGCTAAAAACGTATGAAACGCGGGTAAGGTCTGCACCTGACTTTTCCATTGCTGTAAATACATTATCAAATGTTGGAACTGCCTTATTATTTGCAATTGCGGCCAATTCTTTTTTATGTGCTTTGAAAGAGGCGTCAAAGGCAGGAACAAAATGCTGCGGTTTAATTTGTGCAAAGGGTGGCGTTCCATATGGTGTTTTCCACTGTTGTAATAATGGATTATCGCTCATAACTTTACCTTTAGTTGTT
This sequence comes from Pseudomonadota bacterium, assembly GCA_020161405.1. Lineage (GTDB taxonomy): Bacteria > Pseudomonadota > Alphaproteobacteria > Caulobacterales > Aquidulcibacteraceae > Pseudaquidulcibacter. The sequence goes on from JAIUOD010000003.1 coordinate 316,772, forward strand.
GCAGCAAGCGCATTGGTAACAAAACCAAATCCCGCACTTGCAGATGTAAGACCGACTATTGCCGCTCCGCCTAAAAAACTACGACGACGCATATTTCACTCCTGTAAAAATTTTGGCAAAGAATTCCACATTTCATATCGAAAGTCGATGAAATTTACTGTATTATTGCTAAAGATTAAGCATAATTACCAAGATTATGTGGAAATCTATGTGTTTGGTTTTTGCTTATTGTAATGCTACAAGAACATATGAATCTTAATCAATATCAATTCAATGAAGATGCGCCGATGCGTATCAATAAATATCTTGCCCAAATTGGGGTTTGTTCACGTCGAAAAGCTGAAGAATTAATTAAAGATAGGCAAGTTGAAGTCGATGGAATAATCATTGAAGAGCTTGGTTATAAGCTTCAAAACAAACAAATCATAAAAATTCTTGAAAAAGCAAATAATAATCTACAGACGCAATTTTCAATAATTTATCATAAGCCTGTTGGTATTGTTTCAGGGCAAGCACAAGAAAATGAAACACCTGCAATTGCATTGATTAAGGATAATAATAAAAGCGGGGAAGGGCCAGATTTTCCAAGTGGAAAAACTATTCCCCCAGTCGGAAGGCTTGATAAAGATAGTCGTGGACTTTTGATTTTATCGGAAGATGGAATTTTAGCGCGAAACTTAATTGGTCCAGAATCTAAAATTGAAAAAGAATATTTTGTTAAAGTGCATGGCACTATTAATGATAAGAAAATTGCAAAATTACAATTTGGTCTAAGTCTTGATGGTCGCCAATTAAAACGCGCAATTGTTAGGCAAATTGATGATGATTGTTTGAACTTCATTCTAAAAGAAGGCCGTAATCGCCAGATAAGACGCATGTGTGCAAAAGTTGGGCTTGAAGTTTACGATTTATATCGTGTTCGAATTGGTAATATCGAAATTGGCGATTTAAAAGAAGGATTTTGGCGGAATTTGAACCAACAAGAAGTGAATAAAATCAAATCATAAATTGCCAAAACCCAAAATGTGCGCTATACGCACATATACGAGGTTGTTATGATTGATAGAGAATGGTTTAAGCAAAAAATGCGCGACAATAATTTAACCCAAGATGATATGGGGCGAATTATTGGAAAAGATAGATCAACTTTTAGTCGTTTAATCTCTGGTGAGTTTGAATTTAAATTTTCATATTTAGAAGCAATTGCAAAGGCATTTAAAACCAATAAAATGGAAATAATGCAACGTGTTGGGCTTTTAGATGATGGTGATTTTATCGATAATAATCAACAATTTCGCCATATTGAAAGCGCAATTAATGCTTTTAAAAATGGTGAAATTCTAATTGTTACAGATGATTATGATCGTGAGAATGAGGGGGACTTAATTGTAAGTGGCCGCCATTGCACACCTGAAAAAATGGCTTTTATTGTTCGTCATACATCAGGGATAGTTTGCGCACCGATTTCATCACAAATTGCAAAACGTTTAAATTTAACGCCAATGGTTGCAGATAATGATGCGCCACATTCAACGGCATTTACAATTTCAATTGATGCAAAATATGGAACAACGACTGGAATTTCTGCGCAAGAAAGAAATGTAACAATTCATGCCCTGGTAAATAATAATAATGGCCCAGATGAATTTGTGCGTCCAGGTCACATTTTCCCACTTGTAGCACGCGAAGGTGGTGTTCTAGTAAGGTCTGGCCATACTGAGGCAGCGGTTGATTTATGTAAATTAGCTGGTCATGAAGAAGTTGGTGTGATTTGCGAAATGGTAAATGATGACGGAAGCGTAATGCGCGGCCCCCAAATTTCCGATTTTGCAAAAACACATAATTTAAAACATATTACTATTGCCGAATTAATTGCTTATAGACAATCTAAAGAGAAGCTTGTTGAACGCGTTTCATCATTCATAATTCCAAGCATTATTGGCGATTTAAAAGCAATAAGTTACACAACGCGGTTTGATACATTACAGCATTTAGCATTAGTTTATGGTGATATTGAGGGCAAAAAAAATATTACAACACGTTTGCATCGCGCTGATATTATTGACGATGTTTTTGGTGGTTCGACACAAGTTAATCAATGCCTTGAAAAAATCAAAAATGCTGGGTGCGGGGTTTTAATATATTTACGTGATGGTGCACTTGGTGTTCCAAATGCACCTTTAAAATCAAAAAATATTGAACAAGAAGATAGTCAAACGCGCCAAGCAATATGGCGCGAAGTAGGTATTGGCGCGCAAATTTTACGCGATATGGGCGTTGATTCTATAAATCTAATCACACGTTCAAATCCCAAATTTGCCGCGCTCCAAGGTTTTGGCATTGCAATTGACGGTATTACAAGACTTTAAGAATTATTACCCTCAATAATTTTTTGCGAGGCGACATAATCAATTTTTCCAGTTCCTAAAACTGGTACTTCGTCAACAAATACAATGCGTTTTGGAAGCGCAAGTTCGTTTACGTGATGATCTTTGTACCATGCCTGTATAACGTTTCTATTTGCTTCTTTGCAATTAGTAAGCAATACAATTTGTTCGCCTTTTTTTGGATCATTGACAGATAGCGCAACATGTAGATTTTCTGGCCATATATTGGTTGCATAACCTTCAACCGCACCAAGTGAAACCATTTCACCGCCAACTTTTGCAAAACGCTTTAGACGGCCTTTGATGCTTACATAACCTTCATCATCAATTGAAACGATATCACCCGTGTCATGCCAGCCACCTGGCATTGTTTGCAACTCTCCTGGTGCATCAACGCGCATATAACCAAGCATAACATTCGGGCCGCGAACATAAAGGCGACCACCACCAGTAATTCCCGGAACTGATTCTAATTTCCATTCTAAGTTTGGCATTAGACGACCAACGGTTCCAGGGCGGTTTTTTTCACGCAACTGGTTAACTGCTACAACTGGTGCAGCCTCAGTTGCGCCATAGCCTTCAATTATTGAAATATTAAATTTAGACATAAGCGAATCACGTGTTTCAGGTTTCACACGCTCTGCGCCGCAAACAATATATCTTAAACTAGCAAGGTCACCATCTTCGGCAACGCGAGCATATTGGTTTACAAAAGTATCGGTTGCAAACAATATTGTTGATTTTGTTTCACGAATTAATTTCACAATATTCTTCGCTTGTAATGGCGAAGGGAATAAGAAGGTTTTCATACCTTTAATGAGCGGAAGTAAAACCCCGCCTGTTAAGCCAAAAGAATGGAAAATTGGAAGCGGGTTGAACCAAACAAAAGTTGAATCAAATTCACCAATATGTGCGTCAATCTGTTCGACATTTGAAAGTAGGTTTGCATGACTAAGCGCAACGCCTTTTGGCGCACCTTCTGTGCCTGACGTGAAAAGCATGATGGCAATTTCATCAGGGTCAGCTTTTGGAATAAAAGCCTTTGGCATTCTGGCTTCTAATAATCCACGAACCTTATCAAGGCCAGAAATTTTTGATCTTATATCTTCTAGATATATAAAAGTTATGTTGTTTGATAATTCTTCAACCAATGGTTCAAGGTTTGCAAGCGTTATAAAGCGCTGCGATGTAATGATTGTTTTAATTCGTCCTGCATCACATGCACTTCTTATGTTGCGTGCCCCTGATGTGAAATTAATCATTGAAACTTTGCGACCAAAGGCATTCAAACCAAATAATGCCGCAACACCACCAATAGAGCTGGCAATCATTAAACCGACATTTTCACCGCTTTGGGTAACATTAGCTAATTTACGCCCCAAAATCATGGCGCTTAATATAAGGCGATCATAATCAATTGGATTTCTTTCAATATCTTCAATTATTTTTGTAGAACCACCATATTTATGGCGGGCATCGACTAATGCCTCAAATAAAGATTTTCTTGATTTTTCTATTTTAAACCGCGAATTAGCCATATCGCTTTGCATTTCCTATATTGTGTTAGTTTCTGTTAATTTTAGCCATATCACTTATTTTTGCAAATTGTTTCAACAATTGAAGGCTTGTATTGATATAAAAATCACAGATTATATTATAATTTCTAGCAATTTATTTGCTTTATTGCCTTGATAATTACTGATAAAAATTACATATAGGCCAAAACAAATTGGAAATTTTATGGTCAATTTAATCGACAATCAAAAATCAGCGCGCCCAAGGCATCCAGAAAAAGTTAATCGCCCTGACAATCCTATTCAACGAAAACCAGATTGGATAAGGGTAAAAGCACCAGGTGGCGGCGAATATCAAAAGACCGCTGATTTGGTTAAAAATGGCAAATTACATACTGTCTGCGAAGAAGCGGCATGTCCAAATCTTGGCGAATGTTGGTCAAAAAAACATGCAACCATGATGATTCTTGGCGATACATGCACGCGTGCTTGTGCATTCTGTAACGTAAAAACTGGTAAACCCGCGCCAGTTGATAGCGATGAGCCGCGCCGTGTTGCTGATGCAGTTGCACAAATGGGCTTGGCGCATGTTGTGATTACATCTGTTGACCGGGATGATTTAGATGATGGCGGCGCACAGCAATTTGTTGATACAATAAATGAAATAAGAAAATCAGCACCACAAACTACAATTGAAATTTTGACACCTGATTTCCTTCGTAAAAAAGGTGCGGTTGAAAAAGTAATTGATGCGCATCCTGATGTTTTCAATCATAATCTTGAAACTGTTCCACGTCTTTATTTATCAATTAGACCAGGGGCACGCTATTATGCATCATTAAGATTGCTCGATTTTGTAAAAGAGCGCGATGCAAGCATATTTACTAAATCTGGCCTTATGGTTGGCCTTGGTGAAGCTAAAGAAGAAGTCATGCAGGTTATGGATGACATGGTAAATGCAAATATCGACTTCCTAACCATCGGCCAATATCTTCAACCAACTGTTAAGCATGCAAAAATAGATCGCTTTGTAACACCTGATGAATTTAAAAATTACGAAACAATTGCCTATTCAAAAGGGTTCTTAATGGTTTCAGCATCACCACTAACACGCTCTAGCCATCATGCAGGTGATGATTTTGCAAAATTGCGCGAAAACCGTAACAAGCAATTGGCAAGGACAAATGCATAGAGTTAATACAAAGCGCATTTTGCCATATTCTCAGGGTGACTTATTATCCCTTGCATGTGATGTTGCAAATTATCCAAAGTTTCTTCCATGGGTTAAGGCTGTAAGAATTTGGAATAAGTTAGATAAAAGTTTTGATGCGGAATTAATGATTGGTTATAAAAATTTTCGAATTCCATTTTCAACCCATGTAATGATTGATAATGAAAATCATACTATTCATACCCAAAATATTGAAGATAAAAAGGGCGGATTTTTAGGGTTCAAAAGCCCAATAAAAAGCCTTGATTGCGTTTGGTCTTTTCAGGAGCAAAACAATCAAACGCAAATAAATATTTTAATCAATCTTGAGTTTCGTGACATGATAATCGGTGCGCTTGTTGGCGCAAATTTAGATCGCGCAACACAAAAATTAATTGATAATTTCACTCAAGAAGCCAATAAAAGATTTGGTGAAAATAAATTATTGCATAGCACGTAAAAATAAAGAAAGTGCGGTTTTAGCAGCTTCTTGTCGCACATTATCACGGCCGATATCCCCGAATTTATATTCAAAATTACGGCCAATATGCCCTGTTTTTGCCAAGCCAAAATAAACAAGGCCAACAGGCTTTTCATCACTTCCACCTCCAGGGCCTGCGATACCTGTTATTGAAACCGCGATTTTTGCACTTGAATTTTTTAACGCCCCAATTGCCATTGCATTTGCCACTTGTGAAGAAACAGCACCATAATCACGAAGCATATCTAAAGAAACACCAAGCATTTCATGCTTTGCAGGGTTGGAATAAGTAACGAAACCACGGTCAAACACATTCGAAGAACCCGCAACAGACGTCAATAAAGCCGCAACAAGACCACCAGTACAGCTTTCAGCAATCGTAAGCATTGTATTATTGCGCAATGCTGTTTCAATTACATTTTTCGCAAGAATATAGGTTTCATCATCAAACATTTTTTATCCATTCATCAAAATACATATACTTGCCATTGCAGCTATGCCTTCTTTGCGACCCGTGAATCCCATTTTTTCGGTTGTGGTTGCTTTGATATTAATCAAATCAATTGGAATATTCAAAATATCAGCTGTGTTTTGGGCTAATTTTTGTGAATGCGGGCCTATTTTTGGCGCTTCACATATTATTGTAAGGTCAATGTTGGAAATCTTTGCATTTCTTAGCGCCAATCTATCGCGGGCATATTCTAAGAAAATACTTGATGGGGCGCCTTTCCATTTTTCTTCACTTGGTGGAAATGCTTTACCTATATCACCTTCGGCTAGTGCACCTAATATTGCATCGACCAATGCATGCCACGCAACGTCGGCATCTGAATGCCCCAATAAGCCGTATTCGTGTGGAATTTTTTCGCCACAAATGGTTACAAAAACACCATCACAAAATCTATGCGCATCAAAACCATTACCAATTCTTGGAACAGAATGTGTGGCATTTTCCAAAATAACCCCCAAGCGTTGAAAATCTTCATTATTAGTAATTTTATCAAGTCTATGGTTACCTGCTACATAGCCAATCTTCAAGCCATGATTAACGGCAATTTGTGCATCATCAAATGAATTATTAATATTAGTATTTGCAAAAAAAGCATTGTAATATTTTTTAAAATCAAAAGCTTGTGGCGTCTGTGCCCTTAAATAATTATCACGGTTTTGATTTTTAGTAAGAATGTCATCATCTTTAATCCATAATGCGTCAGATATATTTAAAGCGGGTAATGCGCCGTCAAATTTATCAATTATTTTACCTTGAAGTAAATTAAGCATATCCAAATCAATGCCTGGGCGCGCAGCATCGTGAATGAAAACAGTAAAATAATCATTTTCTTTTTCATGCTTCAAAGCGTTTCCCACACTTTTAGCGCGGGTTTCGCCACCATGTATAAATTCAATTTTATTATGGTTAGAAAATTTTAGCTTTTTATGGAATTCATCGCCTTGCGGAATAACAATAATTATTTTCCCAATAAAGTCGCATTTTATAAAGCTTTCCACCGAATGACTAATCAAGGTTTTTCCCAAAAAAGGCATAAATTGCTTTGGTATTTGCGTATTGGCTCTTGTCCCGCTTCCGGCGGCAACAATAATTGCAAGCGATTTTTTAAAGTTTAAATCCATATCTATTAATAAACATGGCTAATAAAAAATAGAAGCGATTTTTCTTGTGCATATTGCCTAAATATTAGGCACATTACCGCGCGGTCTCAAATATGAATTGTATTTCATGTTTGAATAGTTTACACATATACTTTATTTGCCTAGCAATTAGGCACACTATTTGGAAAAATACCAAAATATATGTCAGGTGATTTATCATATCTAGAAACAATACATCTACCGCTTCTTGTCGTTGGAACAGAAGGTGATGTTCGTTATGCAAATGCGGCCGCACAGGATTTGTTTTCTGTATCACTAAAATTCATGAAGCGTAATGGCCTTTTTGAAATCATAAAACCTAGCCTAACTATTAAGTCATTAATTGAAAAAGTTTTTAAAACTGGTCTTGGCGTAAGCGCAGGTGACGTAAGTTTTATAACACCCGCTGTTCAAGAAATTGTTGCTGATATTTCGGTTGGAAAAAATTGGCAATCTGATGAATGCGTTATAATTTTATGGCCAAGAAGCCATGCCGCCGAAGTTATGGAGCGCAAATCAGCGAAAGAAAAAGATAAATCATTCGGTCAAATTGGGCGCGCCCTTGCACATGAAGTCAAAAATCCTTTGGCGGGAATAAGGGGTGCAGCGCAATTATTAATGCTTGATGCGCCAAATTCACAAAAACCATTGGCAAAATTAATTATTGAAGAAACTGACCGTGTACATAGACTTATTGATAGGGTTGAAAGCCTTGGATCTGATGATGAAGTACCGCTACGTGCATTAAATATACATTCGATAATCGATCGGGTTATTCAACTTGCACAAAATGGCTTTGCATCAGGATTAAACATTTCGCGTGAATATGATGTTTCATTGCCGCCCGTCTTAGGCGAGCCAGATAGGCTTACGCAAATATTCTTAAACCTTGCAAAAAATGCCGCAGAGGCAGCAAATGAAAAAGGAAGCGCAGGGAGAATAATATTTTCAACCCGCTATCGTCATGGGCAAAAAATTATAAATGGCGATAATTCGTCATTAAGTCTCCCGATTGAAATATCGGTTGCAGATAATGGTTACGGAATTGCCGCAGAACTTCGCAACCAAGTTTTTGACCCTTTTGTAACAACAAAAAGTGAAGGTTCTGGGCTAGGTTTGTCATTAGTTCGTAAAATGGTTGCGGCACATGGTGGCGTTGTTGAGCTTGAATGTCAGCCTGGAAAAACAATTTTTAAAGTTCGCCTTATGGTTGCGCAAGAAGCGTTTGGAGAAGAAATATAATGATTGGCACGAATAATAAAAACTTTTCGGCAAATGGTAAAAGCGGAAAACCTACTGGAAATACCGTTTTAATTGCTGATGATGATGCATCAATCAGAACAGTTTTGTCACAAGCTTTAGCGCGTGCAGGTTTTCAGGTTCGTTCAACATCTAATGCTTCTACGCTTTGGAAATGGGTTAAAGATAATGAAGGTGATTTGGTTCTAACTGACGTAATGATGCCAGATGGAAGTGTTTTTGACTTTTTGCCACGCATCAGACAAGAGCGCCCCAAATTGCCAATAATTGTTATGAGTGCGCAAAACACACTCCTGACCGCGATTTCTGCGGCGGAGCAAGGGGCATATGAATATTTACCTAAACCATTTGATTTGGATAAATTGATTGACCTTGTGAAACGCGCATTATCACCAATTGCAGAACATAGGGCGGTTGTTCAAAAACGCCGTGCACAAAGTGATGAAAGCCTTCCTTTACTTGGTCGCTCAAATGCGATGCAGGAAGTTTATCGAACCCTATCACGTGTTGCGCCTTCTGATTTAACTGTTTTAATTGAAGGTGAAGTTGGGGTTGGAAAAACATTAGTTGCCAAAACTATTTGTGATTTTTCACAAAGAAAGAATGCCCCCGTTCGTACGCTTAATCTTGCAGGTTTTTCTGATGCCTATGCTTTTGAACAAATTTTATTGGGTCAAAATTTACAAGGCGGCGGTATAATTGATGAATGTCTTGATGGAACAATCATTTTAGATGGCATAAGTGATGCACCACTACAAACACAAGCACGCGTTGCAAGCATAATTGGCAATTTTGGAGAAAATGCACCGCGCATAATAGCAATTGCAAATGAAAATATTCGTGAAATGCTTATTGATGGTCGTTTTAGAAAAGATTTATATCATCTTTTAAATGTTGTAAGCATTAAGGTTCCACCATTAAGGGAACGTATTGGCGACATTGGTGATTTAGCACGTTTATTCCTAAGCCGCGCAGCAAAAGAAGGTTTAACCGAAAAAATCCTTGAAAAAGGTGCAATTGATGAACTTGAAACTTGGACTTGGCCGGGAAATGTGCGCGAACTTGAAAATTTGATGAAACGTATTTGTGCATTAACATCAGAAGCAACAATAAATTCAGGTGTGATTTCATCTGCAATGGTTGAAACAATAACTGCACCTGTTTCTAGCAATACAAATGGCGATGAAGATTTAACATCTGCGGCAAGAAATGCCTTTATAAACTTATTTGCATTGGCAAAAAGTGAGGGACAGCCAATTATTGATTTATATTCTTATGCTATAAGATCTGTCGAAAAGCCGTTATTTGAACTGACCTTAAAGGAAACGCGGGGCAATCAAATCCGTGCAGCCGAATTATTAGGCTTAAACCGTAATACCTTACGCAAAAGACTTAGTGAATTGAATATACAATAATAAATTATTCTTAAGGCTTGAAGTGTTGCGTACGTGTAACATTTGTGCCATATTTACAACATGCAAAGTTCAAAGCCCAAAAAGCTTAATGAAAATAACAAAGATAAAGAAATAGCGTTTACTTTTTTCGCAGACAGTTTGTCGTCAAATATTGACTATTTTGGAACAAATTTGGCAACGCGTGGCGTAATTTTTCTATATTTCTTTAGTCTGTTTAGCGCGTTTTTCGCGCTATATCTTGCTGTATCTGAAAGCCAATTAATCGGCGCAGCAAATCTTTGGATTTTAGGGCTTTTGGTTATAGTCTTACTTTTGATTTGCTTGTTTTGTTATATGCTTTGGAATAAATTTTCCCAAAGCATTCCGCGTGGAAAACTTGATGGCGCAGGCACAAAAATACATGTTAGATATGTTCGTCTTTTCATGCTTGCGGCTGCAATACCATCAGTTATTATCGCGGCATTTTCAGGCCTTACAATTGGGCGCGGTGTTCAAGCATGGTTATCAGGGCAGGTTAAAACTGCAATAGGTGCAACACGTGAATTAGGCACACAACAAGTTTCGCAAATTTCAAATGACGTTAAGGTTGAAATTCTTGCGATGGCAGCAGATTTGAACGCCGCATCATCGCAATTTAATGCCAATAATCCAATGTTCGAAAAATACCTTGCCGAACAAGCTGATAGGCGCGGCTTTGTTGCAGTATATTTGATTGATAGAAAAAACAATATAATTGCAAAAGCCGAAAGACCAAATGGCGCACCAAAACGAACACAAGAAGAAAATGATGATTTTATAACTGCGGATGCAGGTGATATTAGCTTTAATTTAGATGAAAAGGGTGTCGCTAATGCCTTATTCAGGCTTTCGGCATTTAATGATCTTTATATTCAGGCAATAAAACTTGCCCCAGATAATGTGATACAATTATTGCGACAAGCAAAACAAGTCTCTGATTCTTATAGAATAATTGAACAAAGGCAGACGCAAATACAAACTGTATTCGCGCTTGGTTTCCTTGAGACTGCGATTTTAGTAATAATTGGGGCAGGTTGGATTGGTCTTAATTCTGCGACCAGAATTTCAATGCCAATTGCGCAATTAGCGGTTGCTGCACAAAGCATTAGGGAAGGGGATTATTCGGTTCGAATTAATCCAGAAACCAAAGTTGAAGAATTATCAACCCTTACCAATACTTTCAATGACATGACACAAGATCTTGAAAGTCAAAAAATTGCGCTTGAGCAATCAAAAGAAGAAGCTTTATCCCGTTCTGCCTTTATTCAAGCGGTTCTAGAGGGGGTTTCGGCAGGCGTAATCAGTTTGGACAAAGATTTTAATGTCAAAACTGCAAATGTTTCAGCCGCAAAATTACTTGGTGTAAGTCAAGAGGATTTAATAAAAAATGGACTTTTTGAAATTGCACCTGAATTTATGGAAATCGCAAAAACAACACGCACAGCAAATATTTCCAAAGGCCATGTAGAGCGTGACCTTGGGAACAATATACTGGTTTTTGATGTAAAATCTGCATTCGCAGGTGATGATATCGTTTTAACTTTTGATGAAGTTTCAAGCCAAATCGCAAGTCAAAGGCAGGCTGCATGGCGCGATGTTGCAAGACGTATTGCCCATGAAATTAAAAATCCACTTACGCCAATTCAATTATCCGCTGAACGACTTTCGAGAAAATTTGGGAAGCAAATTAGTTCTGAAAATGAATTGTTCAACAATCTTACCCAGACAATTGTAAGACAGGTTACTGATATTGGGCGAATGGTTGATGAATTTTCTTCCTTTGCAAGAATGCCAACGCCAAAATTCCAAATTGATGATATTTGTGAAATTATAAGGCAAACAGTTTTCAGTCAAAAAATCGCATTTCCAAATGTGGAATATTCAGTAAGCGCACCGCCAGAACAAATACCAGTTTCAATGGATTCACGCCTTATTTCTCAGGCAATATTGAATATTTTAAAAAATGCAGCTGAATCAGTAACCCATTATGCAACACAGACTACGGAAAGCTTCACACCATTAATCAATGTTATTGGGCAAATTGAAAATAATAATGTTATTATCATAATTGAAGATAATGGCGCAGGCTTTCCCAAGCAAGATAGATCTAAATTACTAGAACCATATGTAACAACGCGCGCAAAAGGAACTGGCCTTGGGCTTGCGATTGTTGCGCGTATTTTTGAAGAACATAAAGGTTCAATAAAACTAAAAGATAGAAATGACGGACAAAGGGGTGCGTCAGTTATTCTAACCCTTCCAGTAGCAGATATAAAATCACAAGTGGAGTAGAAAATGGCATTTGAAGTCCTTGTAGTAGATGACGAAGCCGATATTCGTGAATTAGTTGGCGGTGTATTAGAAGATGAGGGCTATGTTGTTCGCTATGCCGCAAATTCAGATGCCGCCCTTGAAGCGTTTAAGCAAAGGCGCCCTGATATGGTTTTGCTTGATGTCTGGCTTCAAGGTTCAAAGCTTGACGGTTTAGAGATTTTATCAATTATATCGGGTATTGATTCAAACATACCTGTGGTTTTGATTTCTGGTCATGGAACTATTGAAACTGCTGTCACTGCGCTTAAACGCGGTGCATATGATTTTATTGAAAAACCATTCAAGACCGAAAGATTGTTGATAATTGTTCAAAGGGCACTTGAAACCGCGCAATTAAGAACCGAAAATATTGCTTTGAAAAGTAGAACTTTTGAAAGCGATGATTTATTGGGTAAAAGCATTTCAATGCACCATTTGCGCACCTCAATTGATAAAGTTGCGCCTATGAATTCGCGTATCCTTATTTCTGGCCCATCAGGCTCTGGTAAGGAAATTGTTGCCCGCCAAATTCATCAAAAATCACAGCGTGGAAAAGGTCCTTTCATTGTTATTAGCGCATCATCAATCGCGCCTGAAAGCATGGAAAGTGAATTGTTCGGTGAAGAAAATTCAGATGGGAGACCAACTAAAATTGGTGTTTTTGAACGCGCGCATAATGGAACTTTACTTCTTGACGAAATTGCCGATATGCCATTTGAAACTCAAACAAAGATTTTAAGGGTATTGGTTGAGCAAAAGTTTAAACGTGTTGGCGGAAGCACTAATATTGATGTTGATGTACGCGTATTAAGTTCAACAGCACGCGATTTACGTGGCCTTATTGAATTTGGAAAATTCCGTGAAGATTTATATCATCGCTTGAATGTTGTTCCTATAAAAGTTCCAAGCCTTGCAGAAAGGCGCGAAGATTTGCCGCTTTTAATTGAATATTTCATCGAAAGAATTTCAAAAGCAAATGGCGTTGCAATTCGTAAATTTTCAGATGAAGCAATTGCAGCATTACAGGCGGCATCTTGGCCAGGTAATGTTCGTGAATTAAGAAACCTTATCGAACGTATTTTAATTCTTGCGCCTCCAAATGAAAATGAGATGATTGGCGTTGAGCAATTATCGATTGAGGGTGCTGGCCTTGGCGAACTTGCAGATAAAACAGGACTTCATCACCTTGTTTCACTGCCATTACGTGAAGCGCGTGAAACTTTTGAACGTGAATATCTTGCGGCGCAAATTTCGCGCTTTGGCGGCAATATTTCACGTACCGCCTCTTTCATTGGAATGGAAAGATCGGCACTTCACCGCAAATTAAAATCACTTTCAGTAGAAGATTTGAAATCAGAGGATTTTGAATAATGCCAAATATTGCATATGTTAATGGCGAATTTATCCCAACGGAATACGCAAGTATTTCAATTAATGACAGGGGGCTTCAGTTTGGTGATGCAATTTATGAAGTTTGGGCAGTAATAAACGGTAAATTATTGGATGAAGAAGGCCATTTTACAAGGCTAAATCGTTCAATGAATGAATTGGCAATTAATAATATTTTTAATAAAGCCTCTTTAAAAATAATATTTAGAGAATTAATAGCTCGTAATCGTGTTAAAAATGGCATAATTTATTTGCAAATCAGCCGTGGAACGGCGCCACGTGATCATGCTTTTGCTAATGATTTAGTGCCAAACATAATTATCACTGCGCGCCCTAAAAACTTTTCACAATTAGAAGCAAAGGCGCAAAAAGGTTTCCATATTAAAACCACAAAAGATAATAGATGGGGAAGGGTTGATATTAAAACCACCAACCTTTTACCGAACGTTTTAGCCAAGCAAAATGCATTAGATAATAATTTTGATGATGTATGGTTTGTTGATGATAATAATTTTATCACCGAAGGTTCGGCACAAAATGCGTGGATTGTTAAAGATAAAACTATAATTACACGACCGCTATCAAATGAAATTCTTGCAGGAATTACACGTCAATCAGTTTTGAAATTAATACAAAGCCTAAATTTAAAAATTGTTGAACGTGCATTTAGTATTGACGAATTATATAATTGCGACGAGGCATTTGTAACATCGGCAACATCATTTGTTACGCCAATTATAAAAGTTAATGGCAATAATATTAATGACGGCAAGGTTGGCGAAGTTGTTAAAATGCTCAGAAAAGAATATTTGAGCGTTTGATTTTATAAATTTAATTAATATTGTAATTCTATATGCAACTTTAGCTTGATTATGTGAACAAATTTTACAATTGGTCACCTTGTCTCATTGAAATATTTTAAAAACTAGCTAATCATAAAAAAGGCCACAAAAAGGCAAATAAAGATAAACGGGTATAAAATGTCAAACGATAAAAAACAAAATCTTCAAGATGCCTTCTTAAATGCAGTTCGCAAATCGCGCACACCACTTATGATTTATTTGATTAATGGTGTAAAACTTCAAGGTGTTGTAACTTGGTTTGATAATTTCTGCCTTCTTTTGCGCCGTGAAGGTCAAATTCAATTAGTATATAAACACGCAATTTCAACGATTGCACCTGGTGGCCCTGTTGCCTTATTCGACAATGATGGCCCCGAATCAGAGGATTAAATTTGTTTGAAACCAAGCCGCCCGAAGAATGGGCACTTGTAATCCATCCAGTTCGTGACGATGATTCTAGCGAGCGTATACCTGAACTGCGCCTCGAGGAAGCAATTGGGCTTACACTTGCGCTTGGGATTAAGATTGGACATTCCACAATTGAAAATATGCGTGAAATTAAGCCATCAACCTATTTTGGAAGTGGCAAAATTGAAGCCTTTGATAAAATTATAGAAGAAAAAGGCATTACAATTGTTGTTGTCGATGATTCAATTTCCCCGGTTCAACAACGTAATCTTGAAAAAAAATTAAACGTAAAAGTAATTGACCGAACTGGTCTTATACTTGAAATTTTCTCATTACGGGCGCGCACCAAAGAAGGTAAGCTGCAAGTAGAACTAGCGCGACTTTCATATGAAAAGTCACGTCTTGTAAGAACTTGGACCCACCTTGAACGCCAAAGAGGCGGTACAGGAAAAACCGGCGGCCCAGGTGAGCGACAAATCGAACTTGATAGGCGTTTGATAAATAACCGAATTCTGAAACTCAAAAAAGAATTAGATGAGGTAAGAAGAACACGAAGCCTCCAACGTGGTGGGCGCGAACGTGTTCCTTACCCTGTAATCGCACTTGTCGGTTATACAAATGCCGGTAAATCAACCCTATTCAATAGGGCCACAAATGCCGATGTTTTAGCAAAAGATATGCTATTTGCGACACTTGATACAACATCGCGCGGCCTTAAAACCCCGTCGGGACGCGAAATAATTCTTTCTGATACTGTTGGTTTCATCACTGATTTGCCGCATGAATTGATTGCGGCTTTCCGTGCAACCTTAGAAGAGGTTGCCGAAGCAGATATTCTTCTTCATGTTCGTGATATTTCATCAAACGAAACTATGGCACAAAAGAAAGACGTTGATGATATTTTGGAAAATATCCTTGCAGATAAGGAATTAATTCCTGCAATAATTGAAGTATGGAACAAAAGCGACCTTTTATCACCAGAAGAATTAGAAAATGAACGCAAGCTTGCCAATGAATATCACAAACAGCATGGCGTTAAATGCGTTCTTTTAAGCGCGGAACAAAAAACAGGATTTGACGAATTATTTGGTGAAATAGATAAAGAATTACAAATCGGTTCAAAAACAGGGTATATAGAGATTGAGCCCAAGGATTTTGCCGCAAGATCTTGGTTATTTAAGCGTGGGGCAATATTAAATGAATATCCACGCGATAATGGAAATCAAATTGTACATGTGGCTTTAAATCGTATGGAACAAGCGCAATTTTTACGCAACTTTCCAAATATTCAACAAATTGAATTAGATACGCTCACTCAACTTGGCATCAAGCCATAGCTTTTCCATTTCTTCAAGGCTTGCATCTTTTGGGTTTTTGCCTTGTTTTTCAAGCGCAATTTCGATTGCACGAAAGCGGCGTTCGAATTTTAAATTAGTATTTCTAAGGCTTGCCTCTGGGTCAATATCGAATTTACGTGCAAGATTTGCTAAAACAAAAAGGCAATCACCAATTTCCTCGCTTATGTGCGCAATATCATTTTCTTCTATTGCTTCTTTGGTTTCAATTACTTCTTCATCAAGTTTTTTAAAAATTTCATCTGCATTCGGCCAGTCAAAACCAACACGTGCGGCACGTTTCGATAATTTCCAAGCACGCGATAATGCGGGAAGGGTGATTGCAACATCGGCCAAAATACTTTTATCGTTTTTTATTTTTTCTTGGCGCTCTTTTGCCTTTAGATTTTCCCAATTTTCAATTACTTCTTTGGGATTTGTAAACTCATTTTTACCAAAAACATGTGGGTGGCGTGAAATCATTTTGTCATTTAAATCATTCACTACATCCGCGAAATTAAACATTTTGGCTTCTTGAGCCATACGTGCGTGGAAGGCAACTTGAAAAACCAGGTCGCCTAATTCTTCTTTTAATGCCTTATAATCGCGCTTTTGAATTGCATCATGAACTTCATATGCTTCTTCAATAGTGTAGGGGGCGATAGTATCAAAATCTTGAACAATATCCCAAGGACAGCCAGTATCAGGATGACGCAGAGCCGACATTATTTCAATTTGCCTTTTTATTGCGGCAAAAAGCTTTTCATCATCATTTTGCATAATTCTAACTTTGTTTTTCGGCTAATTGACGTTGAACATCCTCAACACGTGCGCGCGTTAGCGGATAGTTTTTCATAAGCAAAATAATTATCACATAAGCAATCGCAGGGAAGCCCATGAAAATCATTTGCAAACCATTTAATGCGAAACTAGTATTTATTGCATCTTTTGCGCTTTTAAAGTCAATCATATCAAGCAACAAATATGAAACACCAACTGAAACCGCATAGCCTGCCTTTGATGTAAGCGTCATGCTTGCAAATAATAATCCAGTTCTATCATGACCAGATTTTAATTTATCTTCGTCACCAACATCACCAACCATTGCCCTTAAAAGTAAGATAGGGGCAGCATAGACAATGCCCGAAAGGGCAATCATGAGCGCTGCAATAGGAAAATTACCATTTGGCATGAAATATAAAAACGATTGCGAAATTATTGTATAAATTGCGGCAATACCGAATGCTATATGCTTTCCAAATTTTGTAGAGATGAATGTCCATAATGGCGTAAATAAAAGACCGATTACGAAATATATCAACATTAGTGCATGGGATTGTGTATGGAACCCTTTAATGGCGCTTAAAAAGAATAAAAACATGCCACCAGTAACACCCATAGCGAATGAAACCGTAAAATCGGATAATAAAAGGCGCCTAAAAGCACTAATTCCTAATAAAAGTTTTATGTCTTTTAAATCAGAATGTTTTGCAGCAACATCAGGCGCGCCTTCTTTGGCAAAAATGAATGATATAATTGCAGTAAGGGGCATCATAATCATAATGAAAACACCCATTGACTGCGTACCAACCGCAGTAGAGCCACCCATTTTTTCAACAATAACTGGAATGGCCAATACCATTAGCATCCCAATTATATTTCCAACCTGCCATAATGAGAAAATACGCGATCTTTCATTATAATCATGGGATAAAGAATTTCCAACGCCAAGCTGCGCCAACATACAAATCGAAAACGCAAAATAAGAACCAATAAGTGAGAAAACCAAATAATAAGGTGATGCCCCTGGCTTTGCCATAAATAACATATAGACAAAAAAGGCCATTATTGGCGACCCAACAAGCAAATATGGCGTAAAACGGCCTATTTTAGTGCTTGTCTTATCCATTAAAATGCCAAGACCAAAATCTATAAAGACATCTAAAATTCGTGCCGCCATAAAAATAGTGCCTGCAACACCAAGGCTTAGGCCAACATATTCAACATAATAAGGCGGTAATTGAACAACAATTGGTAAACCAAATGCAGCCAAAGGAAGGGAGGGGGCGGAAAACGCCAATATGCGACCAAATGAAACTTTTGGCTTTTTTGTTGCTGGATTATTCAAATCATTCTCTCAATTTTATTTTTAAAACTTATAAAACGTATATAGATTAGATTCTAATTCGTTTCTACAGAATATTTATTTAGATTTCTCTTGAAAAAAATATTTTAATGCATGTGTAAAACCACGTGGCGCAATTGTATTGTGATCTTCATCATTTAAAACTTCAGATTTAATTTTTAGTGACGGGTATTTTCGCTCTAATAGAATTTTCTCAAAATCATTCGTATCAGTAACCATATTATATCGATTTGGATCTTTTGGGTCGCCAAGGCCAGCTTGTTCATATTCGCCAATGAACATAAAAACATCTGCTTTTAAGTCCGTATTATTTTTTGAATATTCTTCTTCATGTTTAAAAGTATAGCGATTATCATACCAAAGCGATGGGCTTCCAAGAATATAACCACTAAATAGACTTGGATCATTCAACAATACATTTGCACCAAATAAGCCGCCATAAGAATGACCAGCATAGATACGTCTTGATGCGTCTGATCTATATTTTTTTTCGACAAATGGAATTACTTGGGATTTAATATATTCCATATAATGATTTGCGCCGCCGTAAACTGCCTTTGGTGGTGCGCCAATTGCTCCTGCTGCAGTAGGCGTATAATCACGACGGCGGCTTAAACCACCATCTTCACCCTTATTATAAGATAGGCCAATAAGTATAAAATCTTCAAGTCCATTAACCCGGCGCCTTAATTGATTTATTATTGGAAACGCATAGTTTGCATCGGTAACATATAAAGTTGGATATTTTCTTTCAGTATCGCGCGCGTATGAAGATGGAAGGCTAACATAAATTTGATATGTGCGTTCGGATAAGGGGTCTTTTACATCCCAAACTTGTGAACCAATAACTTCAAATGGAAGACCTTGGCCACGTTGTACATTTATAATTGTTGGCTTGGTTTCTTCATTGGAAATAGTTTCGCATCCTGTTAAAATCAACATAGATGAACTTAATAGAAAGAATTTTTTATACATATTTCAAACCTTTAGGAAGCATCCTATAATTTACAAATATACAAGGGGTGTCAACAGGTTAAATATAAGTGCTTCGCATAAGGTATATTATGGGACATATCCCATAATATGCGAGTTATAATATGCGAGTTATAATAATATGCGAAATTAATATGTTTGGTTTTGTTGACGAAAGATTGGTGGGCGGTAAAGTGTTTTTATGACTAATGTTCCTAATAATGTCGATTTGCAGGCTTTAAATGCTTATAGAAAAATGAAATCGCTTGCGACTGCTTTGTTTATATTGATGGTTTTTGTTTTTTTAATTGCAAAAACATTTGAAACAAAATTTTTATGGGTTTCATATATTCGTGCATTTGGCGAAGCTGCGATGGTTGGTGCATTGGCTGATTGGTTTGCCGTTACCGCTTTATTCCGCCATCCATTAGGTTTACCTATTCCACATACGGCGATTATACCAAATTCAAAAGATAGGATTGGGTCTGGCCTTGGTAATTTCATATCGCGCAACTTCCTTCAACCTGATCAGGTAAAACGACGTCTCGAAAATATAGACCTTGGAAAAGGAATTTCAGATTTCCTTGTTGATGATGAAAAAAGAATAAAATTCAGCGAAGCATTTGCAAAAGCCCTGCCAAGAATTTTTAGCCTATTAAAAGATGGACCAATAATGGATTGGTTACAATCATCTATTAAGTCACGATTACAAGTATCGGATTTTCCTACTTTATTTGCAGATGGATTAAAACTACTGACCGTGCAAAAAAGACACGTGAAGATAATTGACTTAATAATCTTCCATGCCGACCTTGCTCTTACAAATTATGAACCAAAATTTCGTGAAAAAGTTAGTGAAAACACAAATTGGCTTCCAAAACTATTTTCGGTTGATGACACGGCATCTAATGCATTAATAAGCGCACTTAAAAACTCATTGCATGAAGCATCAAACGATCCAAATCACGAATTAAGAAATTCAATTAATGACGCAATAAGTCATCTTGAACAAAATCTACGAAATGATGATGAATTACGTTCACAAATTAAAGCGTGGCAAGAAGAAATCATTAATCATCCGCAAATAAACGAATATATTAATGGGCTTTGGCAATCTATAAAATCAAATCTAAGCAACATGGGTAATGAGCGTCAAGAAAACCTTATCAAAGCAATCGACAATGCCCTAAAAAATATTGCCAATAGTCTTGCAAATAATGATGAATTACGTTCTGCAATTGATGAAAGGCTTAAAATATGGGCAGTTGAGCTTGCAGCGGCCCAGGGCAATGAAGTTGGACGCATGGTTGCCGATACGATCAAATCATGGGATGCCACAACAGTTGTTACGCAAATTGAAACTGCTGTTGGCCGCGATTTGCAATATATAAGAATAAATGGAACGGTAATTGGTGGCCTCGTTGGCCTTATAATTCACATAATTTCTAATTTGGTTTTTAAATAATTAGGCTTCAATAATCATGCCATCAAAAGCAGGTATAATTCCTTCAGGCAATTGGTTTTTAAGGTCATTATAATCAAGATCAATATGCATATTGGTTAGTATTGATTTCTTGGGTTTAAGTTTTTCAATCCATTCCAATGTTTGTTCAAGATGTGCATGGGTTGGGTGTTTTGAATAACGCAGACAATCGATGATTAATATATCTAAATTCTCAAGATAGTTCATACTATTGTTTGGAATTTCATTTACGTCATTACAATAAGCAATATTATCAAACCTAAAACCTGCGCACTCAATATCACCATGTATTAGTTCAATTGGTACAAATGATAATTGGCCACCCTCCCCATCAATAAAAAACTCTTGACCATAAGGTGGTAAAAGTTTTGGATTTAAAAGTGATGGATAATTTGGTTTTTCATATCCATTAAATATATAGCCAAAACGCTCTAATAATATTCTACGTGTTGGTAGATTAAAATAAGCATCAATCCTTTTCCTACGCCTATAAACAATTGCCCTTAAATCATCGATACCATGTGTTTGATCAGCATGGTCATGAGTAAAAAGGACACCATCCAAATCAGTGATTTTTGCATTTAATAATTGTGCGCGCAAATCTGGTGATGTGTCTATTAAAACCCTTGTATAATCAATTTCATTATCTGTTTTTTCAACTAAAATTGAACAACGTGTACGATAGTTTTTTATCTCACTAGGATCACATGCCCCAAAATCACCATCAATTCGCGGAACGCCACCAGATGAACCACATCCCAATATAGTAATTTTCAAACTCATTGTATTTTCGCTTTTTTAAACAAACTAAAAAAGTTGGAATCAACAATATCAACTAAATCATCATATTCCATATTAAAATATTGTGCCATAAATTGCGCAATATGCTTAATGAACAAAGGTTCATTCCGTTGTCCGCGCATAGGAATTGGTGCAAGATATGGGCAATCTGTTTCTAATAAAAGCTTATCTTTTGGGATAAGAGATGCATTTTCACGAACATCCGTGGCATTTTTAAATGTCGCAATACCCGAAATCGAAACAAATGCCCCAATATCTAACATTGATTTAAGCAAATTTGTTCCAGATGTATAGCAATGCATTAAAAGCGGAAACTCTTTATAACGCATCGCATTTTTAAGCAGCTCCTCAGTAATTTCATCGGCAAGACGCGTATGAACAATTAAAGGTAATTGGCAGTCTTGCGCGGCCTCTATATGGGTTTCAAATACTTTGATTTGATCCTCATGCGGACTTAAATTATAATGAAAATCAAGGCCACATTCGCCAATCCCAATAACTTTTTCTTGTTTTGAATATGAAACTAAATCATTGATTGATAGCTCAAGATGATCTTTTGCCTCATGCGGGTGCGCGCCAATACTCATCCAAAAATTAGATTTATTTTGAATGATATCCATGATTTTATCACGATTTCCAAACCTATCACAAATCGTAAGCATTCCATGAATGCCGCCTTCTTTTGCACGATTTAAAACTTGCTCTAAATCATCTTGATATAAATGATGGTGAAGGTTTACATGTGTATCAATCATCGCGCTATTTGTGCCTTAATTTGATTAAATACTTCAATAATTGCGGTTGATTTGTCTAATTGGTTTGCAACTTGCTGTTTAAGTGTGGCAATATTTTTCCATGCATCATATATTTTTGGCAAATTAGTTTGACCAAATAAACGCGCCATATTCGCGCTTTCACCAGGTGATATTTCCCGAATTTCCAACCCCATAGACGCACTTGCAGCTCGTGAAAGCCAATTTTCTATAATGGCCATAATAATTTCGAATTTTTCAATATCATTTCCAAGTTTACTTGCTTCGATAATTGAAGAAATTGTTGGATTTGGCATTGTTTCAAGTGCACGTGATATAATTTTATAAGTGTTTTCAATGTCAAAATTCTCAAGCACTTTGACACGCCCAACGCATCCTTGTGACAAAACCAAATTTGCATCATCAATTCTTGGAAAATTATTTTTCATTTTCTCATCTGATAATGGTTCAAGTGACAATAAACGACAGCGTGATCGTATGGTTGGCAAAACCCTACCTAAAGAATTTGCGATTAAAATAATAATCGCGCCTTTTGGCGGCTCTTCCAAGGTTTTTAACAATGCATTTGATGATGCTTCGTTCATTTCGTCTGCACAATCAATAATTGCAACACGCCGCCCTAATTGATTATTTGCACGTAAATCAAACATTGAAATTAATTCACGAATTGCATGAATACTAATTACGCTTTTGACTTTTTCATCTTGCGGGCAATATCTTGTTGCGACACGTAAATCAGGGCAGGAATTTTGTGCAGTATTTTGACAAATTGGGTCATCTACAAAAGAAGCAAGAGGGCTTTCTTGTGATGGTTTGGCGCCCAAATAACGCCTTGCAAATCTATAGGCTAAAGTTGCTTTACCAATATTTTTTGCGCCATGAAATAACCATGCATGATGCATACGTTCACCATTAAGCGCTTCAAATAAAGAAATTTCTGCATTTTCATTGCCAATAAATTCAAAATTCTCACGTGGATGTAAAGTTGAATTTGCTTGGTCTGGTAAAGCCTCAACCATTTTTATCACCACGAAGTGATGCTATATGTTTAATTGCTTCATTAAAAACATCATCTTTGGATTGGCTGGCATCAATAACTTTGCATCTTAAAGGTTCTTTTTTGGCGATGTTTAAGAAGTTTTGACGAAGCTTTTCATGAAATTCAATTTTCTTTGCTTCAAACCGCCCTTCATCATCATTACGTGAATTAGCACGTGCAAGGCCAATATTTACATCAATATCCAATATAAGTGTTAAATTGGGCAAACATTGACCAACAATATTTGCCTCAAGACAATTGATAACATTGTTTTCATGAAAACCTAATTCACCTTGATATGCGCGTGTGGAATCAAAAAACCTATCGCTAATAACAATTTTTCCATCCGAAAGTGCAGGCTTAATTACCCTTGTAATGTGATCCTCGCGCGCAGCATAAAATAGGCATATCTCACTCATAGCGTTCCAACGATTTGCACTTCCTTTTACAAGTAAATCACGAATTGCCTCTGCGCCCTCAGTGCCGCCGGGTTCACGGGTAAGGATAACTTGATTACCGTTGGAAACGAAATAATCGTTCAAACTACGAATAAGCGTGGATTTTCCAGTGCCTTCGCCGCCTTCAAGCGTTATGAATAGAGGTGATTTTTGCATAATCTTTGTTTCAGATTATTTTCACCCAAGGTCAAGCAAAAATGTGGCAAAAATTATAGGCTGGCCAAAATTGAATTATAATCAATTTTCTCTTTTTTGACAGGTTTAACGAAATTCACATTTTCAATATTAGCAAGATTATCTGATTGATTTTGGATGATTGATGATTTGTTTTTTGGCTTGCTAGATAGAATATCTTGGTTAGACGCAAATTGTGTCTGTGTATCATTAGATCTTTGATTAATTTTTGGATTAAGTTTATTTATTGCAAATTGCTGTATTGGTTTTTTTGCTGGTGGCGGTGCATAGCCAACATACCTCACGCGAACTTTTGCTTTTGAATTAAAACCTAAAAGGGATGCCGCTTTTTGTGACACGCCAAACATACAATTTTTAGTATATGGCCCGCGATCATTTACGCGCGCAATAATTGAATTATTATTATCAAGATTGGTAATTTCAACCATGCCAGGCATAGGCAATGTCGGGTGCGCAACACTTACAACATTATTGTCAAAGACTTCGCCATCCGCAGTTAGGCGGCCTTGAAAATCTTTCTTGTAAGCACAGGCATTACCGATTTCATTGAAATCATCTTCAATATTTGGAATATACCAAACACCATTAACTTGATAAGGTGCGCCAACTTTTTGCCATGCGGCAACACCTGTTGGTGCGTTGTTTTTTTGAATAAAATTACTATTTCCTGATTTGCCGCTTTCAAGGCCTAATTCTGAATTCATTTGTGCAAGAGAAACAAATTCAGCTTTTTTAATTGGCACTTTAGTTAAGCCATTTTGCTGTGGTAAAGCTTTTTTGACTTCTTTAGTGCTGTTAACCTTTTCACTAATGATTTTAGTGTTATGTGACTTTATAATTACTTTTTTTGAAACAATCGGATCATTTGACGCGGCTTCTGACGAATTATCATTATTCTTTTTGGTTTTTTCGTAAGAAAGCTCAATCTTTGAAGTCGCATTCGCTTTAGTATTAAAACCAAATAACAAAGCAATAACAATCAAAGAAGATAGAATCTTCCCTTTTTCAAATTTCACCATTCTGGTTCCCACCGTTTTAAACCGTTATGCGGCAATTCTATGCCTTAGGGGATACCTTCCCCTTATATTTCAATTTTTATAGAATGAAAAGTTAAAGGCAGGCCTTCAAAAATAGATTGGATTTTATTCAAATTTTCTATTTTGCGTGAAAAATCGATATAATCCATTGAAATAATTGTATTTTTATTATGTGCTTGACTAAATACAAACTTCACATAACATATAAATACCCATTAGAAACGTAAACAAGGGTAAAAGGTTGGAACGCAATATTCATCATAGTGCAATGGTTATAAACACCATTCAATCCCCTAGTAGCGCGGTAAATTCGCCGATTGCTGCTTCATGGTTTCGTTCTGCAATGAAATTTGGATTAAATCCTGAGATAAATCAAAAGCAAGATTTAATGCTTGGTTCTGAACTTGCTGTAGAGCGTGATAGACATGGTGCTTTACTTGCTGTTGCGCGCCCAATTTTGGATAATGTTTTTCGTTCCGTTGGTGGAACTGGGTGTTGTGTAATTCTTACTTCTTGTGATGGCCTTATATTAGAAAGCCGAACCAGCGCTGCTGAGGCAAATGATTTTGAAGATGCACGCCTTACACCTGGCGCAAATTGGAGTGAGGCAAAAGAAGGCACTAATGGTATTGGAACCTGCCTTATTGATGAGCGCCCGGTTACAATTTATCGCGACCAACATTTTTATGAAAAAAACATCGGTATGTCGTGCGTTGATGCGCCTGTTCGTGACCATCGTGGACGTTTGCTTGCCGCACTTGATGTTTCAACTTGCCGCCATGATCATGATAAAGCAATTTTAGGTTTAATATCATCAATCGTTACCGATGCTGCGCGTAAAATTGAAGGTGATTATTTCCGTCAAGCTTTCCCGCGCGCACGAATCGTTCATGCTGGAAATGCAAGCGATCAAGCCCCTGCCCTTTTAGCTGTTGATAATGATGATTTAGTTATTGGCGCAACACGCGCAGCAAGACGTATGTTTGGGCTTGATGACTTGATGATTGCAAGCACTTTGCCAGCACGCGATATTTTGGGCAATACTTCGGTATCACAGGAATTATTGGAAAGTGAGCGTTCGGCATTAAGGCGCGCCCTTGCACGTACCGAAGGAAATGTTTCCGAAGCTGCCAAGCAATTAGGTATTGGACGTGCAACTTTCTATCGTCGAATGAAACGTTGCGGCATTGATTAATGCTTATTCGCATAATGTGGCCGCATTTATGCATAGATTATCAGTTAAAAATCTAACTCTAAGATATTGTTTATATACACGTTTATATATTAGTGTCTCACACTTGAGACACTTTTAAAAATCATAATCTGTACCCTATCTTTAAAACTTAATCACTTTCGATATCCTTTTGTTACGTCACAAGAGACATTGTGACTAAATAATATTTACTAGGGAGTAAATCATGAGTGACCTAAGCAAACCGCCATTTAAGGCGCGTTACGAAAATTTTATTGGTGGCAAATGGACACCACCAAAAGCAGGCAAATATTTCGATAATATTACGCCAATGACAGGCAAAAAAATCTGTGAAGTTCCACGCTCTGATGCCTCTGATATTGAATTAGCATTAGACGCAGCGCATGCAGCAAAAGATGCATGGGGTAAAACTTCTGTTGCAGAACGTGCCAATATTTTGAATAAAATTGCCGATCGCCTTGAAGCAAATTTAGCACTTGTTGCAACTGCTGAAACTTGGGATAATGGTAAGCCAATTCGTGAAACTATGGCGGCGGATATTCCGTTGGCAATCGACCATTTCCGTTATTTCGCGGGCTGTATCCGTGCAGAAGAAGGTTCAATTGGTGAAATTGATCATGACACTGTTGCATATCACTTCCGTGAACCATTGGGCGTTGTTGGCCAAATCATTCCTTGGAATTTCCCAATTTTGATGGCAGCATGGAAAGTTGCCCCTGCACTAGCTGCTGGAAACTGCATCGTTTTGAAACCGGCAGAACAAACACCAGTTGGCATATTGGTTGTTATGGAATTAATCCAAGATTTATTACCACCTGGCGTTCTTAACATCGTTAATGGTTTCGGTCTTGAAGCTGGCAAACCACTTGCAACAAATAAAAGAATTGCGAAAATTGCGTTTACAGGCGAAACCACAACTGGTCGCCTAATCATGCAATATGCATCTGAAAATCTTATTCCTGTTACTTTGGAATTGGGCGGTAAATCACCGAATATATTCTTTAAGGATGTTGCCGAAGCAGATGACGCATTCTTTGATAAAGCGATTGAAGGTTTTGTTTTATTCGCACTTAACCAAGGTGAAGTTTGCACCTGCCCTTCACGTGCTTTAATTCATGAAGATATATATGATAAATTTATGGAACGTGCGTTGAAACGCGTTGAAGCAATCATCCAAGGTAGCCCACTTGATTCATCAACCATGATTGGCGCGCAAGCATCATCAGAGCAAAAAGAAAAAATCATGTCTTACTTTGACATCGCACGTCAAGAAGGCGCTGAAATTCTTATTGGTGGTGAAGCAAATGAACTTGAAGGTGATTTAGCAGGTGGTTTCTATATTAAGCCAACTGTTATCAAAGGTCATAACCGTATGCGTGTTTTCCAAGAAGAAATATTTGGTCCAGTTGTTTCAGTCACGACATTTAAAACTGATGAAGAAGCTTTGGCAATTGCAAATGATACACTTTACGGCCTTGGTGCGGGTGTATGGTCACGCGATGCAAACACTTGCTATCGTTTTGGACGCGCAATTCAAGCTGGCCGCGTATGGACAAATTGCTATCACGCATATCCAGCGGGTGCTTCGTTCGGTGGTTATAAACAATCAGGTATAGGCCGTGAAACCCATAAAATGATGTTGGATCATTATTCGCAAACCAAAAATATGTTGGTTAGCTATAATCCAAACAAATTGGGCTTCTTCTAAAAAGTCGTTTTGCCATTGGCAATTACGAAATGTGAATAAGCAATTGCTTTAGTAATAAACAATTGCAGCGGGCTAATTTTCCGCAACTAAATTAGCCCGTCTTTTCACTTTGTTTAAAATAAATCAGACAGGGGAAAAATATGAAAAAGACTATTATTGCATTAAGTGCAATCGCGAGCGTGTGTGCAATTCCTGCATTTGCGCAAGACATGACGCCTAAATTTTCAGGAAGCATAACTCTTGCAAATGATTATATTTGGCGCGGTGCAACCCAAACCGACAATAAAGCTGCCGTATTCTTAGCTGGTCAAGTAAATATCGGTAATTTTTATGTTGGTGCAGGCACTGAAAATGTTGATTTTGGTGGCATCAATCAAGAATATGATATTTGGGGCGGCTATGTTGCAAAACTTGGCGAAAAAACAAGCCTTGATATTGGTTTTGTTCGCTATGGTTATGTAGATGCGCCATCAAATATTGACACTACTGAATTTAAAGCAGCGCTTACACAAACTATTGGTAAAGGCTCACTTACTGGTTCAGTTTACACAACATCAAATTTCTTTGGTTCAAAAAAATCAGCGACATATTATGAAGTCGCAGGTGTTGCAAATTTAAGCGAAAAAGTTTCGTTAAGTGGCGCATTGGCCCGTCAAAATGTTGAAGGATCTGGTGGCGACTATAACACATGGAATCTTGGCGTTGGTTATACTATCAACAAAAATGTTGGTTTGGATTTCCGATATCATGATGCTGAAGATTTAGACTCTGCTTTCGTAGCATCGGTTAAATTTTCATTCTAACCCTACACTGCCCCGGAGTTATACTTCGGGGCTTTTTTATTGGCTAAATTATTCAATTGGGTTAAAATCTTTTTTCGTGAGGTGCAAATGGATATTGTTCGTGTAAAAGCAACTGATGCTGCATTAGAATTAATAAATGAAATAAAAAAAGATTACCCAAATATTCTTTTTCATCAATCTGGTGGCTGCTGTGATGGTTCTAGCCCTATGTGTTATCCTGCTGATGATTATCGGGTTGGATCTAATGATATAGAGCTTGGCCAAATCGATGGCGTTCCATTTTTCATTTCTGAAAGCCAATTTGACGTATGGAAACATACGCAATTAATTTTGGATGTCGTGCCTGGCCGCGGCGGCATGTTTTCGCTTGATAATGGACGCGAAAAAAGATTTTTAACGCGATCACGAATGTTTGAAGACAGCGAATTGAAACAGCTTGGTATTGAAAAGCCAAGCGGTACTATTATCGCATGCTCAATTTAATTTAGAAGAATATATAAAAAAGCCCCGATAAATCGGGGCTTTTTGATTAATTAGAATTGTTTCTTAATTCCAATTTGTACACTTTGATCTGAACCACTTCCAGAATTTTGATGGTTTTGGTATTCAATCCTTAGTGATAAATCATCACCATAAAGAATTTCAGTTCCAAATCCTAATAAGAATTGTGATCTAGAAATTCCTGTAAGCGAAATTGAATTTTGTGGCCCTGATATTTGATCATAATATACAACGCGTGCATCAGAATTTTGTTCCAAATCATATTGATATTCAAACCTGAACATCGGCAAAACCTGACCCCAATCACGATCAATATGTGTTGTGTATCTTGTACCCAATGTTAATGATGAGAAGTCAATATTTTGGTCATAATATTTTAGATCAAAAATTGAACCGCTTTTTTCAACATATCCATCAAGTTTCGCGCGGGTTAAATCAAGGCGAGTATAAGGCGTAAATTGCCAATTACCTTTATCTATATCCGCGCCAGCCGAAACCGATGCAATATATTGATTACCAGAACGATTTGATTTGATTATCGAACCATTAGAAGTCACATATCTATTGATATCAAAATCTAACATTTGATAACCACCAAGCCAATCAACATAGAACATTTTGCCTAATTTATGGCTTCCATAAAGGGCAATTGTTTTTGCTTCGCCGCGAGTTTTAGAGCCATTACTTCCAATGTCTGTATTATCGTGACCGAAACCGAAACCAATACCAGCTGCAAAATCATTATTAAATCTGCGGTCTACACCGAATGATACACCATCTGATTTAAATTCTTGCTTGTTCGCACCGGCAATACCCAAATCATCACCAAATCTAATATTACCATTTGCCCATGCAGACCAATTTGAAGTTGATCCATTATCAGCATTTTGGTTTTTGCCATTTGATGCGTTTTTAGAATTACTAGCGCCATTCAACATATAAGAATTAGAATTTACTTTCTGACATCCTGAATTGTTCAATACGGCTACTGGAGTAAAGCAATATCTATTTGAAGTTAGACTTACAGAATTATCAAATCCGCCATTGCCAGAATTGTGTAATTTTTCAAGCCTACTAGTAAAGTTATTGATTTGAGCCGCACTAAAGCGTTTTGTTGAGCTTGCTTGCGCCTGAATAATACCACGGACTTGAACATCATTCGCAGGATTTGGCCTTGCTATAATGTCCATATTATAGGTTACACTTGCGCTTGCTGGTGTACCACCTGAGCTATCAGTTACCTTAACAGTAAAGTTTGCAGCACCTGAAGCGGTTGGGTTACCACTTATGACACCTGTTGTAGCATTTAGTGACAATCCACTTGGTAAAGCACCTGCAGATATTGCAAAGCTATATGGGGCAACACCACCAGTGACACTTATGGTTTGAATATAATCAATTCCTTGCGCACCGTTTGGCAATGAAGTTGGTGTAACAACTAAGGTCGCAACACCAATATTGATTGTCAAATTAGCCGTACCGGTTTGACCATTTACATCACGTGCAAGAATTACAAAGTTAAATGTACCCACACGTGTTGGAGTTCCAGCAATCTGACCACTAGAAGATATAGTTAAGCCATTAGGTAAAGCACCGCTTGATAAACTATAGCTATATGGCCCAATACCGCCGATTGCACTAAGGTTTGCTGAATATGCATTACCTGACACACCATCAGCAGGGCTTGTTGGTGTTATTGCAATAGTTGGTGCGGCAACATTCAAAGTATAATTATTTTGAACAGAGAATGGTGCACCGCTTCCAGTAGATCCCGTATCAGTTGACTTAATCGCAAAGCTGAAATTTCCGCTTTGTGTTGCTGAACCTGACAATAAACCACTATTTGCATTTAGGCTTATACCATTCGGCAAAGTTCCAATTACAGAATATTGATATGGTCCAATACCGCCACTTGTTGCAAAAGTCTGTGAATATGCACTTGCATAAGTAGCATTCAAACTACCACCATTAGGTGTCAATGCTAGGTTTGGTGCACCAACAGCTAAAGTGAAGTTTTGTGCGATATTGAATGGACCATTTCCAGTAGAACTGTCGTGTCCACTAACACCAATTGTGAAACTTCCTTGTGCACTTGGTTTGCCGCTAATTGTTACGCTATTACTTGTGGATGCTGTTTGTGTAAGACCAGCAGGCAATCCACTTATTGAATAATTATTATACGGCCCAAATCCACCATCAAATGTGAAAGTTTGCGAATAATTTTGACCAACATTAGTATTCAATCCATTTGTAGCACTTATAGTTAGTGTTGGGTTGGCAACATTAATGCTTATTGTCGCATTATTAGAAGTTCCTGTGTTATTAGAAGCATTATAAGTAAAGCTATCAGAACCAGCGAAACCTGCATTAGGTGTATAATTAATACTAGTTCCACTTACTACTGCATTACCATTTGATGGCGGTGTAACAATTGAAACACTAGTAACAACACCACCACTTAAATTAAGGCTTATGCTATTTGCAGTGCTGCCATAACCTACATTTTGTGTAACATTACCAACTATCGGCGCTTGTTCAAGAACTTGTAGGCTATACACTCTTGATGCTGTGTATGGGCCCGTCCCTGTACTATTATCTCTAGCAGTAATTGTGAAATTGAAATTTCCAAAAACTGTTGGTGTGCCAGATATTGTACCGCTTTTTGATAACAATAGACCACTAGGTAAAGCACCCGCGCTTACAAAATATGAATATGGCGCAGTACCTCCAGTAGCAGGGTTAATTGGTGCGCTATACACTTGGTTTTGTGTTCCAACTGGCAAATTAGTTGTTGGAAGTACAATTGTTGGTGCAGCGATACTTATTGAATAAGCTTGGCTTGCACTAAAATTGCTTGTGTCGGTAGCGCTTATTGTGAAATTGAAATTTCCACCTTCACTTGGCGTACCACTTAATACACCACCACTTGATAATGATAGACCATTTGGTAAAGCGCCAGAAATAATTGTGTAATAATAAGAACCAATACCACCACTTGCACTTATAGTTTGTGAGTAATTACCAGCGACAGCACCGCCTGGAAGTGTTGAAGGCGTTATTACTATTGTTGGCGCACCAACATTAAGTGCAAAGGTTTGGCTAACACTATATGGCCCATTACCTGTTGAAGTGTCTGTAGCAGATACATCTAAATTAAACGTACCAGCTACAGTAGCTATTCCTGAAATAGTTACACTATTTGCGGTTGTGCCTGTTATGCTAAGTCCAGATGGCAGATTTGTAACCTGATAATTTGACCAAGGTTGCGCACCACCTTCGAAAGTGAATGTCAGGCTATAATTTGTACCTGCATCTGTGTTCAAACTACCATTTGGTGAAATAGTAATAACAGGGTCATCAACATTAATATTAATAATAGCAGGCGATGATGTACCACTTGTATTGGTAGCTGTATAAGTAAAGCTATCAGAACCCGCATAACCCGCAACTGGTGTATAGGTTATAGAAGTTCCAGATGCACTTGCAGTACCGTGAGTTGGTGAACTTGCAATTGCAACACTTGCAGGCGTTCCCCCGCTTATGTTTAAAGTTACACTATTATTGCTACTATTATAATTTACGTTTGAGATTACGTTATTTGCAACAGGAACCATATCAATTACTTCTATTGAATATGATTGGTTGCCAATATAAGGGCCGGTTCCTGTGCTGCTATCAGATACAACAACAGAGAAATTAAATATTCCAATTGAACTTGGCGATCCTGTGATTGCGCCAGTTGAACTATTTAATGACATACCAGATGGAAGGCTACCTGAAGAAATCACGTAAGAATAAGGCGAAGTTCCGCCGCTTGCTCCTACAAGACTGTCAGAATACGGGGTACTTAAAGTAGCCTGTGACAATGACTTTGCAGGTAAATTTATTGTTGGTGGGTCAATAACAAGTGAATAAGCTTTGCTTCCAGTGAATGGTCCAGGCGAATTACTATTATCAGTTGCAGATAAAGTGAAATTGAATGTTCCACCCGCACTTGGCGTCCCTGAAAGCACACCAGTTGCCGATAAAGTCATACCAGCAGGAAGTAAACCCGCGGTTACACTATAATTATATGGCGATGTGCCACCCGATGCACTTATAGTTTGATTATAAGAAAGACCAACTGTGCCATTTGGCAAAGAAGAAGGTGAAAGACTAACAGGAATATCATCATTAGTAATTGTTCCAAGGCCACTTGCATCAATGATTGTTGCGTTAGTTGCGCCCGATAAACCAATTGTGAAAGTTTCATCAGCCTCAGGAATTATGTCGCCATTAATTGCAACAACAACAGTTCTTGTTGTTTGGCTTGGTGTAAATGTTAAAGTTCCAGAAGCACTAACATAATCTGTTCCCACTCCTGCACTGCCATCTGCACTAGCATAATTAACACTAACTGTTTGTCCGCTTGCGGCATCAAGTGAAACTGTAAATGTAGCATTGGTTGTGCCACTATCGCCTTCTGAGATGGTTACATCATTGATTGAAAGCATAGGTAATGGGTCATCATTCGTAATTGTTCCAACACCCTGCCCATCAATTACAACTGAATTGATAACATTTGTTACATTAACAAAATAGGTTTCTGTTGGCTCATTTAGAGCGTCACCATTTAATAGAACAGTAAACGAATATGTGCTGCTTCCTGCAGGAATAGTTTGTGAAGTTAAACTATTGGCAACATAATCAGCACCATCTGTTGCAGAACCATTTGCAGTCGCAATATCAAATGTAACACCACCGGCAGGCGCAGGCGCACTTAATGAAACCGTAAAGGTGGCATTAGTTGTTCCAGAATTACCCTCTGTAACAGTCACATCATTTATTGTTAGATTTGGTAAATCATCATTTAAGATATTACCAACAGCAGAATTAGGAGCACCAACTGTGTAACCAGTTCCAGCATTTAATGTAATACTTACGGTTTCATCACTTTCAATACTCGCGTCCGCGGTTGGATTAATTGTGATCGTACCACTTGTATTGCCAGTATTAATTGTAAGTGGCGATGTAACAGTCGCGTAATCAGTACCAGATGTTGCTGTTCCACCAGTTGTGTAGTTTATGCTGATTGGATTAAACGCTGCTTGGTTTAGTGTTACTGTATAAACTAAATTAGGAGCACCGTCTTCTGCAACTGATGCAGGCGAAACACTTATTGTTGCTGTTGGGACGTCATCATTCAAAATTGTTCCAACTGCACTTGAAGGTGCACCAACGATATAACCTGAACCTGCATCAACCACCAAAGTAACAGTTTCATCTGGTTCAACAACGCTATCAACAATAGGATTAATTGTTATTGTAGCAGTCGTAGCATTTGCAGGAATAGTAACGTTTGCAACGTTTCCAGTATAATCAGTACCTGCGGCCGCTGTACCGGCGTTTGATATATTAACAGTTAATGGTGAAGCACTGCTAATTGACCGTGTAACTGTATAAGTTAGATTAATTGCACCGTCTTCACTAACAGAAGAAGGCGATACAGCAATTGAAACTGTCGGAAGACTCGATACTGTTAAAGTATAATTTTCTACCTCAAAATATTGCCCTGGGCCCGTACTCGCATCTGTAACCCTTATTGTTACAGGATATGAACCAAGTGCGGCGCTTGTTGTGCCGCTAATAACACCTGACGAGGAAAGGCTAATCCCGCGGGTAAAGAACCTGTTTCCATCTGATAAGTATAAGGCGCAATACCGCCCGAAGTTGACAATGTTTGCGAGAATGCGACACCCTGCCCCGCCGTACCTGTTGGCGTATCCAAGATTAGCGTAGGATTTTGCATAAAATCGCTATAACCTTTATCGGTATAAGCATTAGTAGAATCCGTAGAACGAATTATAAATGAATATAACGCACGTTCTGATGGGATACCAGATATTACACCTGACGGGCTAAGACTAAGTCCGGCAGTAAGTGCACCACCAGAGACAGAATATGTGTATGGTCCAACGCCGCCTGTTGACGTTAACGTTTGATTAAATGAAGCCCCAGTTTTCAGCGTCGGTAGTGTCGTAGGTGCGATAGCAATAGATGAAGTTGGGGGGGTAATTGTAATATTAATTGTTATACGGTCTTCGTTTTGATCTTCGATTTGAAAAGCATCACTAGTAGCACTATCGCCATTATGAGTATATGTAACAAATTGAGTTCCAGGCCCTGACTGCAAACCAATTATATATGATCCATGCTGCGGGGCAAGGTCATTTGGGTCATAACCGCCCACACCAATATTCCATGGCCCATCACAATTTGTAACATCAATCATTACAGAACCGCCCCTAACAACAGAAGCGTTCAATGTTGGACAGTAAATAGATGTTCCACCAGCTGCATGTGCTTTTAAAGGTGCAATTATTGATAAAGTTACTACCATCAAAAAGACTGAAACCAACCTAATTAAGGTTCGATTGAATATTCCCAAATTCATTTAAATCCCCGACCCGCTGAAACGGCTTTTGAGCCCTACTGGAGGGCTTAATACTTTGTTAACCAATTGCAATATACTAAATACATATTTTAAGCAACTGAATTATATTACTTTTTTGTATAATATATATATTATCTATAATTTTTATATTAAATACAATGTTTTAGCCAGTAAATTTTTTTTACTAAATACCGATAAGTATTTATTTATTGCGAATCTTTATCAAAATTTTATGCTTGCCAATAACAAACAATTTGGGCATAAAAAAAATATGAATAAACATACAAGTATCAGCTTTGAAGAAATGCAAAAAAACGCTAGTGAAGCGACTATATTGCTTAAATCAATGGCAAACGAAACGCGGCTTATGATTTTATGCCAATTAGTTGATGGCGAAAAATCTGTTACTAATCTTATGGAGAAAGTACATTTAAGCCAATCTGCATTATCACAGCATCTTGCAATTTTAAGGCGTGAGCGATTGGTAACAACTAGGCGTGATGCACAATTAGTTTTCTATTCGCTAAACTCATCAAATGCCATGGCAATATTGGTTGCATTGGATAAAATATATTGCAATCCATAAAAAAATTATTGATGTATTTGAAAAAAAACAAGCCCTGAGTTTCAGGGCTTTTTTAATAAAAAAGCCCGCACGAAGCGGGCTTTATGGCGGACAGGGTGGGATTCGAACCCACGGTAGACTTCCACCTACGACGGTTTTCAAGACCGTTGCCTTAAACCGGACTCGGCCACCTGTCCATAAAGGCTGAAATAAAGAAACTTACAAAAGAAGCAAGCCCTTAAAACATATTTTTACTGCATATTGCAGATAAATTACACAATTCATTTACACAAAAAAAGTGGCGGCAACCCAAAGGTCGCCGCCAAAACAGAGGCACTATAGAGACAATTAATCGATATTGCGTTTGTAAGTTTCAGGCAAGAATAACATGCCAAGAACTAATGTTACACCAGCAATAACGATTGGATACCAAAGGCCATAGAAAATATCGCCTTTAGATGCTACCATCGCAAAAGCGATAGTTGGCAAGAATCCGCCGAACCAACCATTACCGATATGATATGGTAATGACATAGAGGTATAGCGAATACGGGTTGGGAACAATTCAACAAGCAATGCCGCGATTGGACCATAAACCATAGTTACAAGAATTACCAAATAAGCAAGGATTGCAATCACTAATGGACCATTAGTAGATGCAGGGTCAGCCTTGTCTGGATAACCAGCAGCTTTAAGACCAGTTTTTACATCTTTTTGGAACTTATCAATTGCTGCTTTTTTGGCATCACCAGTAAGAGCAGGATCTTTTGCATTTGGTGCCGCAATTACTGTTTCACCAATTTTAACAGAGGCAATTGTACCAGGTGCAGCATCAGTTTGCGCATAGCTTACACCACTTTTTGCCAAAAAGTTTTTAGCAATATCGCATGAATTTTTATCAAATTTAGTTTTGCCAACAGGGTCAAACTGAACTGAACATTCTGCTTTATCAACTGACACTGAAACCGGTGAATTAGCCAAAGCTTTTGCCAAAGCAGGGTTAGCTGCGTTTGTTAAAGAATGGAAAACTGGGAAATAAGTGAAAGTTGCAAGTGCAAGGCCAGCCATAATAATTGGCTTACGACCAATTTTATCAGACAACCAACCAAAGAATATAAAGAATGGTGTACCGATAGCAAGTGAAATTGCAATCATATAGTTAGCAGTCAATGATTCAACTTTAAGCATTTTTTCCAAGAAGAATAATGCATAGAATTGACCAGTGTACCAAACCACAGCTTGACCAGCTACTGCACCGAATAAGCAGATGAATACATATTTCAAGTTGCCCCATTTACCGAATGCTTCTGCTAATGGTGCTTTTGAAACTGTACCTTCTTCTTTCATCAACTGATATACTGGGCTTTCGTTTAGTCTTAAACGAATTACCATAGAAACACCAAGCAAAAGAATAGATACTAGGAATGGAATACGCCAGCCCCAAGCCTCAAATGCTTCTTTTGGCATTGCTTGTTTACAAAGAATAACAACCAACAATGCAGCAAACAAACCAAATGTAGCAGTTGTTTGAATCCACGAAGTGTACAAACCACGTTTATTATTTGGCGCGTGTTCAGCAACATAAGTAGCCGCACCACCATATTCACCGCCCAATGCAAGACCTTGAACAAGGCGCATAAGAATAAGTAGAATTGGAGCAGCAATACCAATTGTATTATAGCTTGGCAAAATACCCACACCAAAAGTAGCAAGACCCATAAGCCCCATAGTTACTAAGAATGTATATTTGCGTCCAACCAAATCACCTAAGCGACCAAAAACAACCGCACCAAATGGACGAACAGCAAAGCCAGCTGCAAACGCTGCCAATGCGAAAATGAAACCAGTTCCCGGATCCACTGCTGAGAAGAAATTAGCGGTAATTTGCGAAGCTAGCAAACCATATAGATAAAAATCATACCACTCAAAAACTGTGCCAAGCGAACTTGCACCGATGACCATTTTCTCGTCATGCGTCGCTTTGTGATGCTTTGGCAAACCATCAATATCTGACATTTTACTCTCCCTATTTAATTATTAAAACGAATATTTAGCGGCAAATTCGATACGGTTTAATGAACCATCAAGGCCATTAACCAATTCACGTTTGCCAAGACGATATTCGACCCCCAAATCGATACCTTTTACTGGCGAATAGAAAATATTCGCAGCAACTGATTGTGATTTTTTAGTGTAAGCGCTGAAAGCACCAGTTACAAAACCTGCAGGATAATCAGCTGACTGATATGAACCCATCAAATTCACACGTGTCATCGGATTAATCATGAAACGCACTGAACCAGTTGCCGCAAAATTATTTACTTTGAAAAGGCTGTTATTCGCATAAATCGCGTCTGGAACCATATTCAAACCAACATAACGGCCAATACCATTACCGGCAGTTACCAAAAAGCGAACATCATTTGCTTTCTTTTCACCAAACGGAATTTTACCACCGATACTAATACCTGTTCCTGTATCTTTTGCAGTAACAACGCCATTGTTTACAGCCAATTCACGCACAAGACCTGCAACGGAAAATTCACCAACTTTTGTGTTAAACTGAATGCGCGCTGCTAAATCAGGCAATCTATCATCATCATTTTCAGTTAATGCTGGACTTCCAGAGACTGCAGAAGCTGTTTCAGAATTTTCAAGTGAAATATTAAAGGTTGTAATTGGTGAAATCTTTTTAGTATAACGAACTAAAGGTTGACGTGCGAACACCGTACCTTCTGTTATGCCTACAAAGTCTGTAGATTCAGGTATTGCACCTAAATATTGGAATGTTGTCCAATCTTGACCAATTGTTAGACCATCTAACTGAACATATGCACGACGAACCGCCATATTATAACCGTTCGTTGTACGTTCAGAACCAGCACCTGCAGTAGTTTGGAAATCTGCCTCAATATAACCTTTTACCGTATGACCAGCAACGTCAGTAGTTAGGTTAGTCCAAAGGCGTGTTTGTTTTGCGGATGCATCAAATACACGTGAACCACGACCTGTTCCTGTTGGAATTTGACCTGGTAAATAGAAATCGCGTCCTAAAGCATTTGCAGCTACTTCACCCGACGAAAAATTAGAGAATGTGCCTACAGTTTTAATAAAACCGCCAACTTTAACAGTCGTATTGCCAACCCTAAAACCTTCAGCTGGTGCAGAAGCAGGTGCAGCTGCGGCAGGTGCAGGCGTTGATTTTGCTTTTGCAAGTTCTGCTTTTAATGCATCCATTGATGCTTCAAGTTGTTTCAAACGTGCTTCTAATTGCGCAGTGTCTGCTGATTGCGCCATTGCACTTTGAGGTGCGCAAAGCGGCAATGCAATCGCCATTGCAGTAGTAGCCAAAAGAACAACATTTTTACGTGTCGAAATTTTCATCCTTGTTAATCTCCCCTTGCGTATATCGTTTGCTTCTTTCAAATAAATTTGTAACGCAAATCGACAAAATTTCGCGTTTGGATGTTTGCGGGAAGTTTGACAAATTCGTAAGATAGACCTTGGTATTATGAACTTTTGTATAGCTGCCATGAATTATTGCAATGCACAAATAATTGTGCGGCGCACTAAATAAATATTATTATTTATATATTTCAATAATTTACTATATATTTCATAGTGATTTTCACATTTGGATTTTAGAACTCACTAATGTAATGAGGATAAAGCATTTACATTCTGTTTTTTTTGAACAATAGTTATAGTGTGAGAAAAATATATATCGGGGGTTATTTTGACTAAGCGTATTCTTATTGTTGATGACCACCCATTATTCCGCCAAGCACTTGTAATGGCGACTAATAATGTGGATGCTGACGCGCAAATTACACAAGCAGGAAACTTAGAAGCTGCTGTAAATGCTGTTTCTGAAAATTCTGATTTTTCGCTTATTCTTTTAGACTTAAAGATACCAGGGGCAAATGGCTATTCTGGTGTTGCGCTTATTCATTCTGAAGCGCCAGATTCACCAATTCTTGTTATTTCAAGCGCAGAGCCTGCAAAAGCCGCATCAGAGGCTAAAAGATTTGGTGCTATCGGCTTCATATCAAAAGATAATGACCTTGGTGCAATTGAAATTGCAATTAAAGACGCTTTAGATGGCAAATTCAACCAATCATCATCGGAAAATAATTATTCTATTGATGCTGAAGTTGATGATATGGCACAAAAAGTTGCATCACTTACACCAATGCAATTGCGTGTTCTTTTAGGCGTTTTAAGCGGAAGACTTAATAAGCAAATCGCATATGACCTTGGAATTAGTGAAGCCACTGTAAAGGCGCATTTAACGGCAATTTTCAAAAAACTTGACGTCGGAAATAGAACTCAAGCTGCCCTTGCCGCCCGCGCATTAGGAATTGGTTCTTAGGTTTTTGCTAATCCAATTTAATAATGCTTCTTGCGCAAGTGGTTTGCGTAAAATCTCTATGTCATCGTAATCAAGGCCAGATGTAAATTCATCAATTGTATTTGCCGTGATTATTGCAATTTTTGCGGTTTCATTAACAGATTTAATTGCATGCGCCAAATCAAAACCATTAGGACCAGAACCAAAATCATAGTCTAAAAAATATGCGTCATAATGCGCATTGTCGGCAACTGCATCATGATATTTATGATAGGTTTTTACTATATGCCCTAATTGGCGCATCAAAGTTTCCATTGCTTCGGCAACAATCATATCATCATCAACAATCATAAATGACATTGATTTCATATCATCATGATTTTCATCCAAAATAATATTCTCACTTGAATCATTATATTCTTGTTGGATTGGAATAATTATTTCAGATTTTTGCGTAATGATTTCTTTATAAGGTAAGGAAACGCTAAAACGACTTCCCTTGCCTTCATTGCTTTTTAAATTGATATTTGCGCCTAATAATCTCGCGGTTCGTTCAACGATAGATAGGCCAAGACCAATTCCGCCCTCTTCATTATTTTCCAGACGCTCAAATTCTTGGAAGATTTTTTCTTGCTTTTCAATTGGAATACCGGGGCCGGTATCATAAACCTCAACAATAATTTTCTTATTATGTTTTCTTATGCCGACCAAAACACCACCTTTTTTAGTGTACCGAATGGCATTAGATATTAGATTTTGAACAATTGAACGTAATAAAGTTGGGTCTGTTTCTATAATAGCATCAATACCCGCAAATCGAATTTCCAAACCTTTTTCAAGGGCTTGCGGCCTAAATATTTCTACAACTTCGGCAATTTTCGCTTTAATTGGAAACTCTCTTACTTGTGGAACAACACCCCCTGCATCAAGTTTTGATATATCAAGCAATCTTCTAAGAAGCTTTTCACCTGCTTCAATAGATTGGTCAACTTTGTTCAATAATTGCTTTTTCTCTTCTGGAATTTGTCGTGATAAAGCCGCGGCAAATAATCGTGCCGCGTGAAGTGGTTGCAACAAATCATGGCTTGCCGCAGCTAAAAACCGTGTCTTATCTGCAGTGGCTTGTGCGAGTGCACGATTTGCACGTGATAATTCTGAAGTTCTTTGTCCAACCC
Organism: Pseudomonadota bacterium; assembly: GCA_020161405.1. Lineage (GTDB taxonomy): Bacteria > Pseudomonadota > Alphaproteobacteria > Caulobacterales > Aquidulcibacteraceae > Pseudaquidulcibacter. Next base: position 358,646 of record JAIUOD010000003.1, read on the forward strand.
GAATTTCAAGCTCAGTACGTGCCTTTTCAAGGCCAATTCGCGCTTTTGCTTCGTTTGTAATATCCGTAAAGCACATTACATAGCCGCCACCAGGCATAGGCCCACCAACAGTTTTGAAAACTCGACCATCTTCGCGAACACGTTCAAATGAGTGGCGGTTTCTTCTACGCATATGATTAAGCCTGCGTTCGACATGATTCTCTACTTCACCTGGGCCACATTCGCCGCGCAAGGCATTATATCTTATTAAATCGGCAACTGGTGCGCCAACTCTTACCATACCTGGGGGATAATTGAATAAATCAAGATATCGGCTATTCCATGCAACTAAATTAAGATTTCTATCGACCACGCTTACACCAGGGTCAATATGCTCAAGGGTTGCGGCCAATAAATCCTTTGAAAATTGAAGGCTTTGGCCAGTATGGTCAAGCATTTGCGTAATATCTGAAATCGTTATGCTTGAACCTGATAATGCAGACGACATAAGCGCACGCGCAGATGGCGCACCAATAACACTTGCAATCATTCTTTCTGCAGAGCGCGCCATAACCCTATCAATTGGAAGGTTAAGTGGGTTTGTCTCATCATCAGTATTTTTTATTAATTTTGTTTGCGCCTGTTCCTTGCCAACAAATCTTCCTACTAAATCGATTAATTCGCCAACACTTGTAACTTGTTGAACTGAAACTTTGCGACCTAATTTGAATGGTAATTTTGCAGGATTGAAACTTCTTGCCGCTACCATTGCGTGAACAGTAAGATTTAATCCAATGCTCCAGATTGTGCCGTGTGAAATTGGGCTTAAACCACCAATGTTCAATAATGCAGATGGGTCTAATAGAGTGCCATTTAATGGCAATAACAAATTATCATCAATTATATTTGGTATAAGTAATGTATATGCCCAAACCAAAAGCCCAGTCAGCAAACCCGCTTTTGCGGCTACGGGGTCGCGGTTTGGACTGTATACACTCATTATTAAAGCAGGCGCAAATTGGGCAACTGCAGCAAAAGCTATAAGGCCAATTGAAGCAAGTCTTTCACCCGCCGGGATTTTTGTTGCATATAGAAATGCCACACTCATAAGTGCGACAATCATAATTCGCCTTACAATTAGCATTACATGACCAAAATTCGTATTTTTTGACCATTTAGTATTTTGCATCAATAATGGGGCAATCAAATCATTTGAAACCATTGTTGAAAGGGCAATTGTTTCAACAATAACCATTCCTGTTGCCGCCGAAAAACCGCCAAGAAAAACAACCAAAGCAAGCAATGTGTGCTGTTTCTGAAGTGCGATATCAATAACTAAAAGATCGGCACGAAAACCATTTGGCAAAATTGCAAAACTTGCAATCGCAATCGGTAGTGCAACAATTGTTGTTGTTAGAAGATATGAAACAAAAGGCCACCTTGCCTTTCTTATATCATCCGCACCACTTGCTTGAATAATTCCCACATAAAATTGGCGCGGCAAACAAATAACGGCAATCGAGGCAAGAAAGCCAAGAACAAAGAAATCTATATTTATTTTGCGCGGGTTAAAATTGGCAATTATACGCTCTATACCATAATTTTGCGCCTCGGTTGGGGCTGAAAAAAATGCAATTATTGCAAATATTCCAATTGCAAGAAATGCAACTAATTTGACAATCGATTCTGCTGCAATCGCAAATAATACGCCATCATTGCGGCTTGCCGCTTCATATGATCTTGTACCGAACAACATTGCAAAAACACCCAAAGTAAGGGCAGTTAACGCCATCGGCCCCGTTGGGTCACTTTCATGGGCAAGCCTTACAAAACTTGAACCAACAGACCTTAATTGAAGTGCAAGATATGGCACAGTCCCCAAAAGTGCCAATAAAGTTACAAGCGCGGCAACACCACGTGAATTAGAATATCTTGAACCGATAAAATGCGATATCGATGTTGCGCCTTCTTGTTTTACAGCCTCGACCAATCTTTCAAGGAAATTAGAACCGAAAACAAAAAGTAATATTGGTCCTAAATATATTGGCAAATATGGCCAACCTTCGGCAAATGCTGTTCCAACTGCGCCAAAAAATGTCCATGATGTACAATATACGGCAAGTGCCAGACTATAGGCATAAGTTCGTGTCTTTGGCTTGAACATAACAGAGCCAAAACCTTTACCGCCATTTTCCTTTGCCCAATTTGCAAGAACGAATAATAAACTTGCGTAAAGACCTGCTACTATAAATACTGTTGCACCCGGCATAATCACCACACTTTTTATTGAATTTTATTTTTGTAGGAAATAAAAATAAAGGCAAGTAAGTTTTACAAATAAGACCTTAGCCTAATATAAGTAGCCTGCCAAATTTGCTATTTAAACACCCAACAAGGGGAAATTTACAATGGCAGACAAATATGACCTAGTATACCAAGAAAGTGTAAGCAATCCTTCGGCTTTCTGGTTGAAGGCTGCGCAAAATATTGATTGGATAAAAGAACCAAAAATTGGACATGATGGTAATGCATGGTTTCCTGATGGCGAGCTTAATACTTGTTACAATGCAATTGATCGCCATGTTGAAGCAGGTCGTGGAAATAGTGTTGCCCTTATCTATGATAGCCCCGTTACAAATACGGTTAAAAAATATAGCTTTTTTGATTTATTAGAGCGCGTTTCTAAAACCGCTGGTATGCTTGCTTCCAATGGCGTTAAAAAAGGTGACCGTGTAATTATTTATATGCCAATGGTGCCTGAAGCAATTTTTGCGATGCTTGCTTGCGCACGCTTAGGTGCAATTCATTCGGTTGTTTTTGGCGGCTTTGCCCCCGCTGAACTTGCAAAGCGTATTGATGATGCAAAACCAACATTAATTCTTACCGCTTCATGTGGTATTGAACCTGGGCGTTTGGTTGAATATAAACCGCTTCTTGATAATGCGCGCCATCTTGCAGTGCATAAAGTTGATAAAGCGATTGTGTTGCAACGCGAAGTTCACCCTGCACATCTTGATGCACAAAATGATTTAAATTGGGCGCATGAATATAATAAAGCTGCGCCACATAATTGCGTTACAGTAAAATCAACTGACCCACTTTATATTCTATATACTTCAGGGACCACTGGTATTCCAAAGGGTGTTGTTCGTGATAATGGTGGTCATGCGGTTGCACTTAATTGGTCGATGGAAAATGTTTATGGTATGCAACCTAATGAAGCATTTTGGGCGGCGTCTGATATTGGTTGGGTTGTTGGACATTCATATATTGTCTATGGACCATTAATTCGTGGTTGCACAACAATTGTGTTTGAAGGTAAGCCAGTTGGAACACCAAATGCAGGCACATTCTGGCGCATTATTCGTGATTATAATGTTGATGTATTCTTTACTGCGCCAACCGCAATTCGCGCTGTTCGCCGTGATGATCCAGAAGGTAGCTTTATAGCGAATGAAGGAATTGGAAAATTACGTGCTTTATTCCTTGCAGGTGAACGCGCTGATCCTGAAACAGTTAAATGGGCGCAGGAAAATCTTAAAAAACCTGTTATTGACCATTGGTGGCAGACTGAAATTGGTTGGCCCGCTATGGCGACATGTTTGGGTCTTGGGCGTACCGAAACCCTTGCGGGTTCTGCTGGTCACCCTGTACCGGGCTTTATTATCAAAGTTCTTGACGAAGACCATAATGAATTAGCGGCGGATGAAATTGGTGAAATCGCAATTAAAATGCCAATGCCGCCGGGATGTTTACCAACCCTATGGCAACGTCATGACCATTTTGTAGCTTCATATCTCGAACGTCATCCTGGTTTTTATACCGCGGGTGATGCGGGGACAATTGACACAAATGGCCGCGTCCATGTCATGAGCCGTATTGACGATATCATCAATGTCGCAGGTCATCGCTTATCCACAGGTCAAATGGAGCAAGTAGTAGCACAACATCCTGCTGTCGCAGAATGCGCAGTAATTGGCGTGCCTGATGAATTAAAAGGTGAGCACCCATTGGCCTTTGTTGTTCTTAAAAACGGTCATTATGTTGAACCGGGCGTATTGGTACACGAATTAATCGCCGCTGTTCGTAAAGAAATTGGCCCTGTTGCGGCATTTAAAGATGCCCATGTGGTTGAAAAACTTCCAAAAACTAGGTCTGGTAAAATTTTACGTGCAACAATGCGCAAAATAGCTTCTGGCGAAAATGTTCCAGTACCTCCGACAATCGAAGACCCCGATGCATTGCGATATATCAAAGAAGCAATGGGGCATGAATATTAGAATTCGTTAGAAACAATTTTTCTGGGGAACTTAGGGGCGCATTTTGCGCCCTTCTTTTTTATTCAATTTAGGCTTTTACAGAGAAAATCGTATCAATTCATCCAAATAATTTTTTGGTTGAGAATAAAAAGCAAAAAATTTATCAGATGGTCTATAAGCCGGGTTCTGTATCCATTGCTGGATGGCGATTATTCATCTTGGATAAGGATTACCCCTTACCTCACGCGACCTACCCGAACATCGGCATGCATTTTGCCATTGGTTACCCAAAACGTGTTCCTATTCGGTCTTGCTCCTGACGGGGTTTACCATGCCTCTATTGTTACCAATAAAGCGGTGGGCTCTTACCCCACCTTTTCACCCTTACCCAATATATTAGGCGGTTTGTTTTCTGTGGCACTTTCCCTAAAGTCACCTTTGGCGGACATTATCCGCCGTCATTAATGCTTGGAGCCCGGACTTTCCTCACCACCTACCTTTTGGCAATTAGTGGTGCAATCGCCCGACCATCTGATAATGATAAAATGGCTTATTTACTTAGTAATATCAAGCAGGCGAAACAATTTTTGCCAGTCTTTCGATTTTACCCAAAGTATCGACATCAAGAAGCCCCATAACATCACTTTGTCTAAAACGTCTTTGGAAGGCGACTAATACAGGCGTAAAATCAAGGTCATAAATACCATTTAAATTAACGCCATAACCAATCATTTTTAGGCCTTTTTGGGCACGTAAAACATAATCATTAGATGTGCCGATAAGACTTGCAAGAATAGTTTTATCATTATCTTCTTTGGAGTGTGGAATATTTAATGAAATTCCCCTGTCCGCAAATTTTTGCCAAGGGAATTTTTCACCAGGGTCAAGTTTTCTTTTTGGCGCCCAATCTGCGTGACCAATAATATGCTGTTTATCAAGGCCGTGGCGTTTTTTTATTTGTTCAACTAACCACATTACAGAATTTATTTGCGCAACTGGAAAATCAGGAATGCCAAAATCATGACCACCATTGGCAATTTCAATACCGATTGAGTGTGAATTCATATCTTTTACACCAGCATAATCGCCGCCACCTGCATGCCACGCACGCTTACTTTCATCAACCAATTGGAAAATACGCCCGTCATCATAAACCAAATAATGCGCTGAAACACGATGTAAATTTGGCGGTGGTGCAACAACACTACCATCAGGGTTTGGTTTAGGAACCTGAACAACATCATTATTATAATTAACGCGCCTTGGATCTTTATCACATAATAATTTTAGCGCCGCCTCTTGGCTTTTCATACCTGTATAATGAAGGATTACAAACCTTATAATACCATTTCTTTCATCAAAATTTGGTGATGGGTTTTGTATTATTTCATACTTTTCTTCGACGCTTTTATGCATTCGCTTTGGCTTTGGTGCATGGGTAGAAAATGGTATCATCAAATTACTTCGTGTTTAGGTGTGTTCATAAATTTTATTGATTTAAAATCAATACTTAGCAGCGTAATTCCAAAAGCACAAATAATTGCCCCTATAAAGATTTTTGGATCAACATGTTCACCAAATACAAACCTTGCAATTAATACAGTCCAAAATGGTGTTGTCGCAGTATAAGGAACAACTTGGCTTAAATCATATTTTTTCAATAATCTAAAATAAGATGTATGCGCAAAAATTGTAACAAAAAAAACAGAAAAAAATAATACAGATACAATCTTAAATTCATTAAGCCAAAGATGATGCTCATCTATCCTCTCGGAGAAATAAGAACCAATGGCAACCGGAAAAAACGAAAAAAGCGATATCCAAGCTTGTAATTTAATTGCGCTAATAGGTTTTACTTTTTTAAGTAAAATATTTCCAAATGCCGTTAATGCAGCCGATGCAAGAACATATAATACCCCAATTCCAGGTTTAAAATGAATTGGTTTATATATACTAAGCCATACGCCAATAAACGCAATTATAATGCCCAAAATCCTATATTTTGATGGGCGCTCACCAAGAAGTATAACACTAAAAACAATACTCATGGGCAAAGACATTTGGCCTAATATAGCCGATATGCTTGATGGTGTAGTTTCAAGGCCATAATATAGAAAAACGAAGTTTAAACCGCCCACTAACATCGCGATTAAAAATATTTTGAATATCTCACGCGGGACTGGAAATGCAAAGGGCAATAAAATTATCGCAACGCTAAAGAAACGACATGCCGCAAAAAACATTGGCGGGGCATCATGCAATGCCCATTGCGTTAATGGAACATTAGCGCCCCAAAACAGGCAACATATTAAAATAAGGCCAATGTCAATTATTTTCATTAAATCAATCTTGCCATATTTTTTTCAATTTACCACTTAGTTAGGTGCTTAAATTATTTCTTTGCGATCTTATTTTTGCATAAGCAGCATTAGCTAAAGCAGTTTGTTCATTAGCAATGCGAAGAAATTCTTTTGGTTCCCCGCGCGCAATAAAATTATCAGGATGATTTTGCGTTACAATTTTAAGCCATGCAGACTTGATTTTAGCATCATCATCTTCTTCATGAACCCCAAGTACGACATAAGGGTTAAGGTTTTCTTCTTTTATAAATAATTGCGATACCCTTGAATAATCACTTTCTGTCAGGCCAAGATTTTGCGAAACAGAAAATAAAAAATCCTTTTCAACTGCCTTAATTTGACCATCGGCAGCCGCAACAAGAAATAAAATTGCTAAAATATCCATTTTTAATACTCGATTTTGTGGGTATTTACGGGCAATTTTTTTCGCATAACTTTCATAACCCAACACACTTGATCCCGCTAATGAGAATAATTTATCAATAATAATTTCATCCTTGGGATTTATAGGAAATGCGGCACGAAATGCCTGGGCTTCTTCTATAGTTGTTATGCCATCTGCTTTCGCCATTTTTGCAGCAAGTGCAACAATTGACGATGCAAAATCAATATCCATCTGTTCTGAATTTATTATTAGTGCCCGACTATCGCTTGGCTTTTTGTTCGTGGGCCAAAATAGCGTTACAGCCTTGGCAAAAATATCTCTCCAGATTGACATGATTTATATTATCCCATTGAGCAGATATAATTCAATAGTAAAATAATAAAAAAATATTCCCTTAATTGGATAATTGGCACACCAATTGCGTGTATAGGGCATGATAATTGAAACTGTCTCAAATTGGATCAATGCAAATTATGGTGAACAAAAGACCATGTTCATGATGATTCCGATTGCTACATTCTTATTTTTATCAATTTTTAGCCGTATTACTAGGCCGCGCGATTACTCATTAACTAGCCGTCAAACAAAACTTGAAGGTCCAGGTGTTGGCGCCTTTGTTATTGGCTTCCTTGTAATTTTTTGTGTAATAGTCTGCCTGAAAAGATATGCAGATGTCGATGTTGTTGAAACTACACAAAATTTTGTAATGCGTTTAATTTGATTAAAAAAACTTTTTATTCACCAGTTTTTGCTAATATGTAAAAAAAGGTGGGGGAAAACATGTTTTTTGCTGAATTATTTCAGAGGATTTCATCAATTGTGGGTGTGCCTGTAAATATTCTTATTATTGTTCCACTTGTATTAGCTTTATCATTTCACATCATAAAAAAGAGTGAAAACACGAAAAATTTTGCCACCTACTCACGTAGCAAAATGGAACGAAAATATTTGCATCAGAAAAATGATTCAGTTGCAATTCTATCTTTGGCACTATTGATAGTTTCTGGTTACGTGTCTTATGTGACCTTTCAGACACGCAATATACCAAAAATTGAAATTGAAAATTTACGCCTCAGAAACTAAGCATCATAATTAAGAATTGGTGCAAGCCAACGTTCACAGGTTTTAATATCCCAATTTTTACGATTGGCATAATCTTCAACTTGGTCTTTTTCAATTCTACCAACGCCAAAATACTCACTTGAATTATGCGCAAAATATAGACCGCTCACAGATGATGGGGGATTCATTGCCATTGAAGTGGTAAGTTCAATGCCTGTATTCTTCGTTGCATCAAGAAGCTTGAAAAGTGTAAGTTTTTCAGTGTGATCAGGTTGGGCAGGATAGCCAGCGGCTGGTCGAATACCTCGGTATTTTTCACCAATTATATCTTTCACAGATAGATTTTCGTCAGGTGCATAAGCCCAAAATTCTTTACGAACCCTGTAATGAATATGCTCTGCCAAAGCCTCCGCAAGTCTATCGCATAAAGACTGAAATAAAATTGCCGAATAATCATCATTATTGGCCTTAAATTCCTCGGCCTTATTTACTTCACCAATGCCAGAAGTAACGGCAAAACCGCCAATATAATCATTCATTCCAATTGGTGCGATATAATCAGAAAGTGCAAAATTAGGTTTTGAGGAATCTTTTTGCATTTGTTGGCGCAAAGTATGGAAAGTTGCGATTTGGTTTTGGCAAGTTTCATCATCAAAGATTGCGACATCGTCACCAATTTGATTAGCAGGCCAAAAGCCGATTACAGCGCGTGCTTTTATCCATTTTTCTGCAACAAGTTTTTCAAGCATTTTTTGCGCATCATTGAATAAATTAGTCGCCGCCTCACCGATTAAATCATCTTGCAAAATTGCTGGGTATGAACCGGCCAACTGCCACGATGAAAAGAATGGCGTCCAATCAATGAAGGGCACTAAATCATTCAGTGGATAATTATCAAAAACCTTGGTTCCAAGAAATTTAGGTTTTACAGGTGAATATTCAAGTTTTGGCGCGTTTGCCCTTGCCTCTGTAAGCGTTGCACGCTTCCTTTTATCTTGGCCGCTTGCATGGGCAATGCGCGATTTTTCTTGATCTTGTTTAATAGATTTAATAAAATCAGCGCGTTCATCACCTAATAATTTTTGTACTACTGGAACGGCGCGACTTGCATCACTTACATATAAAGTTACGCCACTAAAGTTTTGTGCAATCTTGACCGCAGTATGGGTTTTCGATGTGGTCGCACCACCAATTAGCAATGGAATATCTTTTAATCCCGCTTTTTCCATCTCTTGCGCAACATAGCACATTTCATCAAGCGATGGCGTGATAAGACCCGATAGGCCAATTATATCAACTTTATGATTAATTGCTTCTTCAATGATTTTCTCGGTCGGAACCATAACGCCCAAATCGACAACCTCAAAACCATTACATTGTAAAACAACGCCCACAATATTCTTACCAATATCGTGAACATCGCCTTTTACAGTTGCCATAAGGATTTTACCGTTTGACTTACCTACTAGGCCCATTCTTTCTTTTTCTTCTTCAAGATATGGAATTAAATGGGCAACCGCTTCTTTCATTACACGCGCTGATTTAACAACTTGGGGCAAAAACATTTTTCCTGCGCCAAATAAATCGCCAACCACATTCATGCCATCCATTAATGGGCCTTCGATAACATGTAGTGGGCGTTCGCATTCAAGACGGGCTTCTTCTGTATCTTGAACGATAAATTCATTTATGCCTTTAACCATTGCATGGGTTAGGCGTTCACGCACTGGTAATTGGCGCCATGATAAATCAGGGCCAGTATCTTTTTTGCTTGCAGCGCCTGCGTATTTTTGGGCTATATCAAGTAATCTTTCGGTGGCGTCGTCACGACGATTTAGAATTACATCTTCGCACGCATCGCGTAATTCGGGTTCTATTTCATCATAAATTCCCAATTGCCCTGCATTAACAATACCCATATCCATGCCGTTTTTGATTGCATGATAAAGGAATACTGTGTGCATAGCCTCACGAACGATTTCATTACCACGGAAAGAGAATGAAACATTCGAAACGCCACCCGAAATATGACAATGTGGAAGGCTTTCACGTATAATTCGTGTTGCTTCTATGAAATCTACGGCATAATTATTATGTTCTTCTATGCCAGTTGCAACGGCGAAAATATTGGGGTCGAAAATTATATCCTCAGGCGGAAAGCCAATTTTATCTACAAGTAAGTGATAAGCGCGCATACAAATTTCAACTTTGCGCTGTTTTGTATCCGCCTGCCCTTGTTCGTCAAATGCCATTACGACAGTTGCGGCACCATATTTTTTAATTTTTCGTGCAAGTTCAAGGAATTTTTCTTCCCCTTCTTTAAGGGAAATTGAATTTACAATCGCCTTTCCTTGGGTGCATTTCAAACCTTGTTCGATAATTTCCCATTTGGAACTATCAATCATAAGCGGAATTTTGGCAATGTCAGGTTCGGTTGCAACAAGATTTAAAAATGTGCGCATTGCCTTTACGCCATCAATCATGGCAGCATCAACATTCACATCAAGAATATTTGCCCCGCCATCAACTTGTTGCCTTGCAACCGCAAGTGCACCGACATAATCGTCATTCTCAATAAGTTTACGGAATTTTGCTGAACCTGTTACGTTTGTTCTTTCGCCAACAATAACAAAGGCGCGTGGTGATAAAATATTTTCTTGGGTCATAATCTATGCATGTACAAAAGGTTCAAGGCCAGAAAGGCGAAGTGCGGTTTCGTGTTGTGGGATTTGACGCGGTTTCTTACCTTCAACCCCGTGTGCAATATGTTTAATATGATCAGGTGTTGTGCCGCAGCAGCCACCAACAATATTCACCATGCCATCAAGTGCCCAATGCGAAATCACATCACACATATCCTGCGGTGTTTCATCATAGCCGCCAAAGGCATTTGGAAGGCCAGCATTTGGGTGGCACGAAATTTTAGTTTCGGCAACACGCGCCAAATCCGCTAAAAACGCACGCATCTGCTTTGGCCCTAATGCGCAATTAAGGCCAATTGACCATGGATTTGCATGACGCACACTATTATAAAACGCCTCAACGGTTTGCCCCGATAAAGTACGCCCCGACATATCGGTAATTGTTCCAGAAATCATAATTGGCAATTGTTCACCGATTTCGTCAAAAATTTCTTCAGCCGCATAAATTGCCGCTTTGGCATTCAATGTGTCGGTTATAGTTTCAATCAAAAGAACATCGGAACCGCCATCAATAAGACCGCGTATCTGCTCTTTAAAAGCTGCCATCATTGTATCAAAATCAATATCCCTGAATGCAGGATCATCAACTTTTGGTGATAAAGACAATAATTTTGTAGTTGGGCCAATTGAACCAGCAACTAATTTTGGGCTTTCTCTGGTTTCATATTTATCAGCCGCAAGACGCGCGATTTTCGCGGCCTCTCTATTCATTTCATATGAAATATCTTCCATCCCATAATCAGCCTGCGAAACGCGCTGCGCGCCGAAAGTATTGGTTTCAACAATATCAATACCAGCAGCAAAGTAATTTTCGTGAAGTTTTTGGATTGCATCTGGCTGTGTAATAACCAAAAGGTCATTATTGCCTTTTTGCGATATTTTCACATCTTTAAAACGTTCACCGCGAAAATCATCCTCATTAAATCCAAGACCTTGAATAAGCGAACCCATAGCGCCATCAAGCACTAAGATTTTGGTTTTTGCTAATTCCTCAATAGCTATGAAACGTTCTTTTCGTGAATTAAAAATTGCCATTATATTTTCTCTTTTGCCTTTACACCAAGGCGACGGCAGGTTGCCAAACTAAGTGCGGCTTTATTTAAAGTATAAAAATGAAAGTCTTTAACGCCTTCGCCCTGAAGCTTTGTGCATAAATCACTAGCAACTGATGCTGCGACTAAGTCACGAACTTCGGGACTATCATCAAGGCCATTAAAGGCTTCACTAAACCATTGCGGGATTTCAGTATTACATGCTTGCGCCATGCGCATATAACCTTTGACCGAACCAACTGGCATAATCCCTGGTAATAATGGAATATTGATACCAGCCTTGGTTGCTGCATCCCTAAAGCGTAAATATTTATCAGCCTCACAAAAAAATTGTGAAATAGCACGATTTGCTCCTGCATCTATTTTTGCTTTTAAAACATCAATATCGTGATCAAGACTTGGGGATTCAGGGTGTTTTTCAGGGTAAAAACTAACTGAAATGTCAAAGTCCGCAATTCTCTTTGCAGCTTTCACAACTTCGGTGGCATTATTATATCCATTTGGGCGCGGGATAAACTTTGTACCAACACCTGATGGCGGGTCACCGCGTAATGCAACAATGCTTTTTACGCCTGATGCCCAATATTCACGTAAAACCGCATCGACTTCATCGCTACTTGCATCAACACATGTCAGGTGTGCGGCGGGCTTAAGATTGGTTTCTTTAAGAATTCTATTTACTGTTCTATGCGTTCTTTCGCGTGTTGAACCGCCCGCACCGTATGTTACCGATACAAATTCTGGCGATAATGGGGCAAGCAAATTTATGCTTTCCCATAATTTTTCTTCCATAATCTCAGTTTTGGGCGGAAAGAATTCAAAAGATATTCTTAAGTCAGTCATACAAATTCTCTATTATTATTTATTGGTGTATCTATTTTTATAGTTTTTGGTCGCATTTTAAATTTCATGACATGCACGTTCAAAAGTGGCTTGTCAGTATTTTTTGTTGATTGTGTGCCCCCAACTAATTGACCATCGATAAATTCGAAACCACAATCATCACACCATTTTTGAATTTCTTGATTAGTAAAACCAAGGCGCTTATGGCCGTGTTTATCGCGCAATTCTTCAAACTGATGTGGTGCAAAATCGGCAATCAACAATATGCCGTTTGATTTTATTACGCGCGCAGCTTCTTTTAGCGCATCACGTGGATCATCTAAATAATGTAGAACTTGATGAATTGTTATTAAATCTGCGACATTATCTTCATATGGAAGATTAAAAATATCCCCCATACGAATTGAAATATTCGCGCCCTTTATTTCATCAAGGCGCGAACGTGCAAGGGCAAGCATAGAACGGCTTTTATCAATCCCCTCAGAACGTTTGGTTTGCCCCGAAAATAAATCTAATATTTTGCCTGTGCCGGCACCCAAATCAATATGAAATTCGAATTCTGATTTTTTTACTAATGATAATAACGCATCTTCAACCAATTTTTCAGGTTGTTGAAGTTTGCGTAAACTTTCCCATTCGGGCGCAATTGCATCAAAATAGTTTTGTGCCGCAATTTCGCGTGCTTTGCGTATGTCTGCTAATTTATGTGTATCTTTTGAAATAATATAATCGTCAGCGGCAATGGCTTCAATTATTGGATTTATTATCGATAATAGTTTTGGATCAGATGATAATTTTGCAAATACCCATGAGCCTTCGGCACGCTTTTCAATTATACCTGCTTCAGCAAGTAATTTAATATGGCGCGAAACACGTGGTTGACTTTGACCCAACACATTTGAAATCTCTTGCGCGGCAAGTTCACCTTGCGCTAAAAGCGCAATTATGCGAAGTCTTGTATCTTCGCCAGCGGCTTTTAAAATTTCAATTACTTCTTTCAAATCACACCTCGAAAATCATTTCAACATATAAACATATCTTTATATGATTTGGCAAGCGAAAAATACCTGTAAAAACCTAATGCACAATTTACAAAGCATATTATTGCTTCTTTATGTCAAAAAAACTTGTTGAAATTTTTACTGATGGTGCATGTTCTGGTAATCCTGGACCTGGTGGTTGGGGTGCAATATTACGTTATGGCGATAAAGAGCGTGAACTTTCGGGTGGAGAAAAAGATACAACCAATAATCGCATGGAATTAATGGCCGCAATTATTGCACTTGAAACCCTTAAAGAGCCTTGTGAAGTTTCACTAACTACTGACAGTAAATATGTGATGGACGGCATTACAAAATGGATTTTTGGTTGGAAAAAGAAAAATTGGAAAAAAGCCGATAATAAGCCAGTTTTAAACGCCGATTTATGGCAAAGACTTGATGTTGCAAACGCGCGGCATAAAGTTAATTGGAATTGGGTTAAAGGACATGCAGGACATGCTGAAAATGAGCGTTGCGATGAATTGGCAAGAATGGCGATAAAGGCTTTATAATGGGGAAAATTGGAAAAATCCTTGCATTTTCTGGAAGCGTACGCTCACAAAGCACTAATTCATTATTCCTCGAATTTTTAAGCAAATATGCGCCAAATAATTTAAAAATTGAAATTTATGCTTCTGTTAAATCATTACCAATTTTTGACATTGATGATATTGAAAACCCGCCACAAATTATGAAACAATTATTGGATAAAATAAGAGATTGCGATGCAATTCTTATTTCATGCCCTGAATATATTCATTCAATCCCAGGTGGCATTAAAAACCTTATAGACTGGCTTGTTCCAAACGAAGAAATAATTGATAAGCATATTTTCATTGTTCACGCATCACATCGCGGCGAAGATTTGCTTGAACAATTAAGGCTTGTTCTGCGCACGGTTTCAAACAATTTCCATGAAGATATTTTCATCAGATTTGGTTTAATGAACAAAAACCGTGACGAAATTTTTGAAATTCTAAATCAAAATATGACGCAGATTAATGAGTTCTTTGATAAGGTTTTTGAAAAAATATCATAATCTTTCCAAAATCTTACGCCCAATTTCCCATTCGCCAAGCTTTGAATCAGAATTTATATGCCCCTGTGCGCCAATATTTTCAAATTCGGAACCCCAAATTTTCGAATATTCTTCTGCTTTTTCAATATTAATCCATATATCATTTGTGCTTGCGACTATTATTGTTGGGAATTTCAGCTTTTCAAGTGGCATTGGGGCAAAACCTGTTGCATCAATTGGTTGCGCTAATTCGTCAACATTGGTTGGGGCAACTAATAGTGCACCACGTATTTTATGACCATATTGATTTGCCCAATGAATTATTGTGGCAACACCCAATGAATGACCGATTAAGATGACTTGTGATAAATCCTCATGATTTAGAGCATCAACAAGGTGTGAAACCCAATCATCTTTTGTAACATTTGCGCCCCAATTATCTTGATTTACAAGATGGGCATTCGGAATTGATTTAAGCCAATATGATTGCCAATGATTTTCATCACTTCCACGAAACCCAGGAATTAAAAAATATTTTGCCATAACATCTCCAATAGTTTTGGAATGATATCAATATAGCAATTATTATTAAGCATCAAAAATAGAGCTTAATGACTATATTCTTTGTGTGATTAGAATATTATTCTATAAAAATAGTTAATATTAAATCTCAGATAAAGTCTTTAATATGTTGTTATATTGTGTTTTTTCCAATTCATAAGATGCCATACGTTCGCGTTGTTCTTCAATAACTTCGACAGGGGCGCGGGCAACAAAATTTTCATTTGAGAGTTTGCCAGCTACCTTGCCAATTTCCATTTCACAACGTGCAATTTCTTTCTTTAAACGCGCAACTTCTGCATTTACGTCCAGAACACCTTCAAGCGGAAGCGCCAAAATTGCTTCATTATGAACGAAACTTACCGCCCCTTTCGGTGTTTCTTTTGCAGTCGTAGAATATTCAAGGCGCGCAAGACGATCAATCTCGCTTTGATATTTTTCAAGTAATTTGGCGCTTTCATCATTTGCACCAACCAATATAGCAGGGATTTTTGCACCAGCAGAAATATTGGCTTGTGCACGTAAAGAACGAATACCATTTATAAGGTCAATCACCCAATTTATTTCTTTATTAGATGCATCATTTATAAACCCATCACCAAATTTTGGCCATTGCTCACTAATCAATAGGCCATCGCGTTTAAGTGTAAATTCAGCGGTTTTTTCCCACAAGTCTTCGGTTAGGAATGGCATGAAAGGGTGCAATAATTTAAGTGTGTTTTCAATTGCCCAAGCCAAAGTTTGGCGGGTTTCATTTTTTGCAATCTCATCATCACCATTTAATAATGGTTTGATAAGTTCAACATACCAATCACACAAAACGCCCCAAATGAAATTATAAAGTCCAGTTGCCGCTTCATCAAAACGATGAACCGATAATGCGTTTTCAACATTATTGGCAGTTTTTGCGATTTCAGAAACAATCCATTTATTAATTGTATTTTCAACTTTTAAAGGATCAAAATTAGCGCCAAGCACGCATTCATTCATCTGTGCAAATCGTGCGGCATTCCATAATTTTGTGCCAAAATTACGATAACCTTCAACGCGTTTCGCACTCATACGAATATCGCGCCCAGGCCCAGCGGCAATTGCAAGGCAGAAACGTAAGCTATCGGCGCCAAATTCGTCAATCAAAGGAACAGGGTCAATAATATTACCCTTTGATTTTGACATTTTCTTACCTTTTTCATCAACCACGCGACTGTGAATAATGATGTTTTTAAATGGTGGCGAACCTGTGAAATGGCAACCAAACATCATCATACGCGCAACCCAGAAGAAGATAATATCAAACATGGTTACAAGTGTTGAAGTTGGGTAAAAACGCGCAAGTTCCGGTGTTTGTTCAGGCCAACCAAGCGTTGAAAATGGCCAAAGGCCAGATGAGAACCAAGTATCAAGAACGTCATCATCGCGGCGTAATTCAACGTCTTTACCATGTTTTGCTTTTGCGGCGGCAATTGCTTCTTCTTCGGTTTCTTCAACGAAAATATTGCCATCTTGGTCGTACCAAGCAGGAATTCTATGTCCCCACCATAATTGACGCGAAACGCACCAAGGTTCGATATTTTCCATCCATTGATAATAAGTTTCTTTCCATGTGTCAGGAACAAACTTAACTTCACCTGATTTAACCGCTTCAAGCGCGGGAATTGCCAGAGTTTTGGCATCAACATACCATTGATCGGTCAAATATGGTTCGATAACAACCCCTGACCTATCACCAATTGGTTGCATGATTTTTTTATCTTCAACTTTTTCAAGCAAGCCAAGTTCATCAATATCGGCAACAACTTGTTTGCGCGCATCAAATCTATCAAGGCCGCGATATTTTGCAGGCACATAATCGGCATCCATCATGCGTGCTTGTTCATCCATAAGGATATACATTGGCAAATCATGGCGTTTTGCAACTTTATAATCGTTGAAATCATGTGCACCAGTAATTTTCACTCCACCCGAACCAAAATCAGGGTCAGGATATTCGTCGGCAATGATTGGAATATATCTATCAGCAAGCGGAAGTAAAACACGTTTGCCAACAATTGGCGCATAACGTTTATCTGATGGGTGAACCGCAACCGCGCCATCACCTAGCATTGTTTCTGGGCGTGTAGTTGCGATTGCAATATAATTGCGTGTTTCAAATTCGGTTGGATTGCCTTCATCATCATAGGCAATTGGGAATTCATAGGTTTCGCCATTTTCAAGTGGATATTTGAAATGCCAAAAATGCCCGTCTTTTTCCTCATTAATAACTTCAAGGTCTGAAATGGCGGTTTGGAAATGCGGATCCCAATTTACTAGGCGTTTATCGCGGTAAATCAAACCTTCTTTATGTAATTGAACAAAAACTTTGCGAACCGCCGCTGACAAGCCCTCGTCCATTGTGAAGCGTTCGCGTGACCAATCACATGATGCACCTAGCCTTCTAAGCTGGGATACAATTGTTCCACCAGATTCGGCTTTCCATTCCCATACACGTTCTATAAATTTTTCACGACCTAATGATGCACGGCTTTCATTACCACCCGCTTGCGCCAATTGGCGTTCAACCACCATTTGCGTGGCAATACCTGCGTGATCAAGGCCTGGTTGCCACAAAACCGCTTTACCGCGCATACGCTCGAACCGTGCCAATATATCTTGCAAAGTATTATTAAGCGCATGGCCAAGATGCAATGAACCAGTAACATTTGGCGGTGGAATCACCATTGAGAATGTTTGCGCATTCTTATCTTCTATTGGTGAAAATGCGCCTGACTTTTCCCATTTTTCATAAATTTTTGGTTCAGATGAATTTGGCGTGAAATGTTGATCAATCATAATATACCTGTGCGATTTATCGCTTAATAAAATACCCTCGCGCTATTATCACGCGAGGGAATGAAATTTGAAGCCTAAAAAGCCTTAAAACTGAAATAAATAGTGCAATTTAATGCAATATTTAGAACCCACGACGCGCAATACGCGCAAGTTCAGCCTCTACACGCTCTTCAACGATGCGTGGAAGATTATTATCAAGCCATTCTTTAAGCATTGGTTTAAGCAAATAAGCCACCAATTCTTCAACACTTGCACCAGATGCAAAATGACCAGGTAAAGCAGGGCCAAGCTTAGCAAAAGAATCAGAAACGGCGTTCGCAGCACCAGCACCAATCAAACCAATTGATTCTGCAAGATGTGGCGGGATATTAGTTGTACGCGGTGTATAATCCCTTGGCTCTTGATATGTTTGCGGCTCGTCAAAAGAAACAGGCTCAGGGCGTGCGAAAACTGGTTCAGGCTCTGGTTCATAATCAACAGCAATTACTTCATCTTCTTCATCAAACTGATGAATTTCAGGCTCTTCAAAAGCAGGCTCTGGCTCAACACCTAAAGAATCAAAGTCAAAATCCGCCTCAACATGTTGTGGTTCAGGCTCATTAGCTGCCACAGGTTCAGGTGCAGAACTAAGTTCTAGGACATCATCAAAGCCACCTACATCGGAAGAAATTACATCTTCCTGAGGTTTCACATCATCTTCAGATATAATCTTACGAATAGAGGCAAGGATTTCCTCCATGGTCGGTTCTGATTGTGCTTCTGCCGCGCTCATATAGCCCCCTAAACTTGGCTGCATATCAATTTGAAAGGAATCACTTTCAAATTTGGTTTAAACCAAATGATACGATTACCCGATTCAATTAATAAATAAACAAAATTTTCACTAGACTTTTTTCTGGTGCATTCTGCAACTATAGGGTAAATTCCGCCTGACGAATAAATTCAGGCATTTTTGGCGGTTTTGCCTCGAAATAATTTTTTGAAGCTACCACATTATTAGACTTAACATAAATTTGCGCAACGCCAACATTAGTAAGGTAATTAATAACAGCAAGACGCCCGTTGTTTTTTAATTTTGCAAACCAATTTTTTGAAATTGTTTCAACACCACCATCGACAAATATCAAATCAAAAGAATCATCGGCAATGTTCTCAAGCTTATCAAGGTTAGATGATACAAAGTTTTTAAAATCACATTTGATAGAATCAACAATCGTTACATCCGCACCAATTTGGGCAAATACTTCGGCGCTATAACCAGAAGAACCACCAATAATAAGTACTTTTTCGCCAGAATTAACTTTTGCAGCTTGCGCTAGTTTTGAAAAGTCACGAACTTTCATCAATGGGCGCCCAGTTTTAGATTTTACTTCTAATTCTGCATATGCAAATCTTTTATTACCTTCATCAACGAAGTTTTCACGTGCAACGATAGACATAGCGTTTATTAGAGCAAGATCAGAAACGTCATTTGTTCTAACTTGGCTTTCAATCATATTTTTGCGTTGCTCTTCATAAGAAACTGTCACGGTTAAATTCCTGCATAAAATTGCATATTGAATGCGATTAATACCATATATATGTTATAAATCTGCAATATCGCAGACTGGACAAAAGGTCTATACGCCAAATGAACTAATACCACTTATTAGTGCATGACGCAAATCTGAATTTGCTAAAGATTCTCAAAAGCTAGTAGTCAATTATAATTGCAGTTTAATTTTAAAAAATACATTTAAAATTATTGAGTGTTTATATTTCCTCTGATAGATAGCGCCTTGTTGGCCTCGTGGCGGAGTGGTGACGCAGCGGATTGCAAATCCGTGTACCCCGGTTCGATTCCGGGCGAGGCCTCCAACTTTTCCTTTTAAATTATTTAGCGCACATTCAATTTCACAATTATTTGGGAAATTTGCGCAAAGCTGTTCGTTTTTTAACGCTTCATTAAGGTTATTAATCTATTAACCATAATGTCTTCTCTTTTAGACACCCCACCATACCCAACACTTCCAAGCGGGGAACCTCTGGTTCTCCGTTATTTTTTTGTGTTTAAATTAAGTATGTGACATTGTTGTGTTATTTGTATGCAAACAGTACTTGCCAATTCAAATCACATTGCTTAAACACCCCCTCGTTGTTCCTCGATAGCTCAGTCGGTAGAGCAAGCGACTGTTAATCGCTGGGTCGCAGGTTCGAGCCCTGCTCGGGGAGCCACTTTAAATACTACCGACAAAAATTGCCGCAGGTTTATACCTGCGGTTTTTTGTTTTTACATTAGCGTCTGTGCATAGCGAATTTGCCTTTAAGGATTTAGTGCATATATTCATGTTAATGTAATGAAAAAGACCTATTTAAAAACAATAAGAATGTGAGGAAGAATGAAAATAAATTCTATTTGTGTGTATTGCAGCGCTTCTAACAAAGCAGATAAAAAATATATTGATCTTGCGACAAGCCTTGGCAAACTAATTGCCCAATCTGGAAGGCGTTTGGTTTATGGTGGTGGTGATGTTGGCCTTATGGGCGCCTCTAGCCGTGCAGCGCATGAATTGGGCGGAAAAGTTCTAGGTGTAATGCCACATTTCCTTACAAAATGGGAATTGCCACATCCAGAAATCGAAACAATTATGGTTGATACAATGCATGAGCGCAAATGGCTTTTATTCGCCGAATCAGACGCTTTCGCCGTTCTTCCTGGTGGCATTGGAACATTGGAAGAAGTGGTTGAAACTTTATCATGGCACCGCCTTGAACTTCATAAAAAGCCAATTGTTTTTGTTGATAAAAAATTCTGGCAACCACTTATTGATTTAATCGAACAATTTGCAAAACAAAACCTTGTTCCAGAAGCTTTTTTAACTTCTTATCGCGTTGTTGATAGTGCCGAAGAAGTTATTCCGGCGATGGAAGATATGATAAAAAATACTGTAATATAAATTACAATATAAAAGAAAAGCCCCGATATCGGGGCTTTTTTTATGATTTTTGACCTTGTAATCTTGATTTCGATTTTTCCAAACCAATCATCGGAAATAATCGACCCATATCAGGGCCATGTGATTGCCCCGTAAGTGCTTTACGAAGAGGCATAAAAAGGTCCTTACCTTTCGCACCGGTCAATTCTTTAACTTTGTTAGTGAATTGCGACCATGATTCTAAATTTAAACTGTCATTTGGCAAACAAGTAATCGCCTTTTCGCAAAATTGTGCGTCATCAATGATTGGATCAATTGCGCCATTCACAACATCAACCCAAATTTTCGAGTCTTCAATTTTGTGAATATTAGGGCGAATAATTTCCCAAAAATCAGAACCTAAATCAGCATTTAGTACGCTCAATTTTTCTTTTACTTCATTATATGAAGACATATGAAGCAATTGAATATCAAGGCGTGCAACATCGTCGGGCGAAAAGCGTGCTGGTGCACGGCCAATTTTTGTAAAACTAAAGCCAGCAATCAAGTCATCAATTTTTTTAACTGCTTCAACAGGGTCAGAAGTTCCAAGTTTTGCAAGCAGGCTTAGAATTGCCATTGGCGACGTACCATCATGGCGCATACTTTCGATTGAAAGCGAACCAAGGCGTTTTGAAAGCCCCTCGCCGTCTTTTCCAACCAATAATGGGAAGTGGCCAAATTCAGGCCTTGTGCCAGATATTGCCTCAAAAATTTCAATTTGTGCACCAGTATTAGTTACATGGTCTTCACCACGAATCACATGTGTCACCGCCAAATCAACATCATCAACCACACTTGGAAGTGTATATAAATAAGCACCATCCTCGCGGATTAGAACTGGGTCAGACATTGATGAAGTATCAACAGTTTGTTGCCCACGAACCAAATCATTCCAAACAACGCGTTTACCAGATAGCTTAAAGCGATAATGTGGTTTACGCCCACTTGCTTCCAATGCTTTTCTTTCTTCATCACTAAGTTTTAATGCAGCCCTATCATAAATTGGGGGCTTACCCATTGATGTAAGAATTTTGCGCTTTACATCCAATTCTTCGGCATCTTCATAGCAAGGGTATAAAAGACCTTTTGCAATTAAATCATCACGTGCCTTATCATAAATATCGCTTCTTTTTGACTGATATTCAATTTCATCCCATTTGATTCCAAGCCAATTTAAATCAGTACGAATACCTTCTTCAAATTCCTTTGTTGAGCGAACAAAATCAGTATCATCAATACGAAGTAAAAATTTACCTTCGTTAGCCTTACAATACAAATAATTCATGAGTGCGACGCGGATGTTGCCAACATGCAATTTTCCGGTCGGTGATGGTGCAAATCTTACTTTCATATAAAACCCTTAGAACAAATAAGTTAAAATGGCAAAAACCCGCATCACAATATCTATGCTAAAATTCATATTAATACTTTACATTTCAAAAGAACATAGATAGAACGTTCTTGATTAGTTCACATTTTGTGAAGGTTTTTAAATTAGATTCGCTTTATCGTTTCTAAATTTATTTAAGGGAGTTTTTGAATTGCTTACTTCAAAACAACACGAATTACTTTTATTCATCAACGAGCGTTTACAAAAAGACGGCGTATCGCCTTCATTTGATGAGATGAAAGATGCCCTTAACCTTGCTTCTAAATCGGGTATTCACCGCCTTATCTCAGCATTAGAAGAACGTGG
Organism: Pseudomonadota bacterium; assembly: GCA_020161405.1. Lineage (GTDB taxonomy): Bacteria > Pseudomonadota > Alphaproteobacteria > Caulobacterales > Aquidulcibacteraceae > Pseudaquidulcibacter. The sequence goes on from JAIUOD010000003.1 coordinate 381,389, forward strand.
CTTTTTGCGTCGCCTTGCACATCGTGCGCGCGCACTTGAAGTCATCAAACTTCCGCAATTGGAAAATACTTCTTCGACCAAACCACGCAATGTTGTTGAATTTGAAAAGCCAACGCATTCCAGTGTTGCAAATCAAAATATTCCAATCCTTGGCAAAATCGCGGCAGGTGTTCCAATCGCTGCAATTCAAAACGAAATTGGAAGTGTGAATGCGCCCGATACACTAGCACCTGAAATGCATTATGCCCTTGAGGTACGTGGTGATTCTATGATTGAAGCAGGTATCTTAGAGGGTGATATTGTAATTCTGCGCAGAACCGAAAGCGCCGAAACTGGTGATATAGTTGTTGCCCTTATTGATGACGAAGAAGCAACATTAAAACGTATTCGCAAACGTGGAAAATCAATCGCTTTAGAAGCTGCAAATCCAAGATACGAAACACGTATTTTTGGCCCTGATCAAGTTAAGGTTCAAGGTGTTCTTGTGTCGCTTTATCGACGTTATTAATACTTACTATTGTTCAATAATATTTTCGCCGATTTGCGATTTTATATTGGCATTCCATGGCGTGATCTTGAAACTTGAATCAATGAATAAATCATCGTCTTTTCGTTTCATAATTGCGCCATTTGGCGTATGATTTGCGTCAATTATGTAGTTTTTACCACGTAGCAAGACAGATATAAGAGTTTTTGTATCTTTTTTTGTAAAATTATTATTTTTATTTGATTTTTCATTTTTTAGGAAATGCGCCTCCCAGTCACCATTTCCTATTGAACATGGTTTTGAATAAGTTTGCGCAATTTCATCAATTTTATTAGCCCTCTGCGCCCTATCAATTTGGCTTAAATTAATTAATTGTCGTGCACTAAATTTTCCACTTTTTTCAAAGCATAAATTAGAATCATTCAGGTTAAACATTGCGGCGCCATCGGCGCTAAAATATGCCTCATATTTTGGTGCATTTGTCCAAATAAAAAATGAAAAAAATATTGGAATAATTGCATAATATCTAATTTTTGAATGTAAAAAACAAAACCATATTATTGCAAAAACGCACAAAAATGCACAGATTTCGTCAAAGCCATGAACATAGGTTGTGGAATTTGGTAAATTCGCAAAATAGCCTGCTATATCTAGTACTTTTTGTAAGCCCCAAATTGCAATATTCAAAAACCAATTACCAATCACTGTGCCCTGAAAACTAACCCCTATTATTGCACTTGGTGCAATTATAAAGTCATTTAAGGGCGCGCAAATCACATTTGTAATTAAACCATAAGTGTTCATGCTTTGAAAATTATATAATGCGATTGGAATTGTTGCGATGCCCGCGACAAGACTTGTAAGAATTGCACCAATTAGCCAAAAAATTAGTCTCTCAAACCAATTCAATGGTTTTGGTATATTTGATTTTTGCCAAAACTCCCAAAGGCTGACTAATGCCATTGTTGCCAAAAAACTCATCAAAAATCCAGAATCCAAAGAGTTTTCAGGATGCCATGCAAGTAAAAATAGGGCAGCAATCGAAAGGCCACGCATCGAAATGGCACGTCTATTTATTAGAATTGCAATAGTAGCCGCACAAAACATTATCATTGAACGTAAGGCTGGCGCTTCTGCACCCGTAAAAAAAGTATAAAGTATAACAATTGCAAGGCTTAAAATGGCGGCAATCTTCTTTGTATCAGATTTCAAAGCTATGATTGGAAATAAAGAAAGAAACTTTCTAAAAACAAAAAATAAAATTCCGCCCAATAAGCCCACATGTAAACCTGAAACCGATATTATATGTGCAAGCCCCGAAGTTTGAAGGTTTTGCGTGTCTTCTTGTGATAAATATGACCTATCACCTGTTGCAATTGCGGCAAGGAAACCTGCACCACCACCAACGCGATTTTGCGTAATTTGCGCTGCTTTCTTACTTCTTAAATACGATAATTGCCCTATAATGTTATTTTTAACATTATCTGTTTGCGTGTTTATAACTTTAAATTCGCCTTTACATTTACCTATCACGCCAATTTGTGAGAAATATGCCCACATTCTAAAATCATAAGAATTAGGAAGAACTTTATTGGATGGTGGCGCTAAAAATGCATTACATTCAAGGATTTTACCAATATCGTCATAATGCAAACCCTCAAGATTAATTCTTGCATATTTTGGTAAATCAGAGGTTTTAACATTATCAATTGACTTAATTCTTATTTTTGCGCGCTGTGCCCCATAAGTGGATCGATTTATTGATATTATTTCGCCCGAAATCTTGGCATCATATAATATTGTATTTAAAATAGGCGCCTTTACCTGCATGATGCGTAATTTTGCACTTATAAAACCACAATCGGCAATAAGAAGCATAAAAATAAATAGAAGAAATGAATGCAATATAATCGAATTTGATTTATTCGATTTAATAGCAAGCAAAACAATTATAGCAGAAAATATGATTGCTAAAATAACTGCGGGCTTGATGGATGATAGAGAATAGAAACTTATTGCAAAAGCGGCGCCACAACCGAATAAAAAAGGTGCAAATAAAATAATTCTATTTTTTTCTTTTTTTGTTATTTCTGGTGCATTAATTTCTAAAAAAAGCTTCAAACTTGTAAAAAATGTTGTGGCATTATTAATTATCTGCGATTTTAGCTTTAAAGCCGCATTTTCATCAGGCATAGCCGAATTATTAATAGAATGGCATTTTAAAGACATGAATTCAGACAATTCGCAAAATAAAATTGTTACACGCTTTGCACCTTCACCAACTGGATATTTACATATTGGTGGGGCGCGAACCGCATTGTTCAACTATTTATTCGCAAAGCGCAATGGTGGAAAGTTCCTTCTTCGCATTGAAGACACAGATAGGGAAAGATCAACCGAACAGGCAGTTGATGCAATTTTATATGGTCTTGATTGGCTTGGTCTTAATGCAGATGAAGAACCAGTTTTTCAATTTGAACGCGCAAATCGCCATGCCGAAATCGCGCATGAATTGGTTAAACAAGGAAAAGCATTCAAATGCTTCATGACTGAAGAAGAAATAAACGCACAACGTGAAATTGCAATGTCAGAAGGCCGCGCCTTAAGAAGCCTTTGGCGCGATAAAGACGGTAATGGCGATGGTAAATACGTTGTACGGCTACGTGCACCGGATGATGAAGCGCAAATAGTTATTGATGATAAAGTCCAAGGAAAAGTGACAACCAAGGGTAGAAATATTGACGACTTGGTACTTTTACGCTCGGATGGAACCCCAACTTATATGCTTGCGGTTGTTGTTGACGATTATGACATGGGAATCACACACATAATTCGTGGCGATGACCATTTAACAAATGCTGCGCGCCAAAGCGTTATTATTGATGCAATGGGATGGCAAAGGCCGATTTATGCGCATATCCCACTTATTCATGGTGACGATGGAAAGAAACTTTCTAAACGTCATGGCGCACTTGCTGTTGGTGAATATGAAAATTTTGGCTATTTACCAGAAGCAATGCTTTCATATTTGTTGCGTCTTGGATGGTCAAAAGGCGATTTAGATATCGTCCCTATTGAAGAAGCAATACAATTATTTGATCTAGAAGGATTAGGCAAAAGCCCTTCAAGACTTGATTTTGCAAAACTTGCGCAGGTAAATTCGCACTTTATAAAAATCGCAGATGATAAAAGACTTTTGGAATTGACGCTTAAATTTGCGCCATCAAAAAACCTGCAATTTGATGATAATCAAAAGCAGAAAATATTAGATGCAATTCCCTTTATCAAGGAACGTGCAAAAACAATTATTGAACTTATCGATTTAACTGAATTTGCGTGGCGAACTAGCCCAATTTTAATAAATGAAAAAGCGCAAAAACAAATTGAAAATGATGAAAATAATATAATTGACGAAGCCATAAAAAGTCTTAAAGAAGTTGTTGATTGGAATGGCGACAATATAAAAGAAGTTATTCATAAAATCGCCGAAAATAAAGGCTTAGGATTAGGTAAAGTTGGGCCGATTATACGTGCTGCTGTAACTGGCGGGTTAATTGCACCTGATATTCATATTACTTTAGCATTAATCGGTAAGAATGAGACTTTAGTAAGACTTGAAGCCGCACGCAAATAATGCTTGAGAAAGCTGTTAAAAGTCATATATGGCAATTGAGTTTTTAGGGGATAGAATATGGAAAGCAAAGCAAAACCAAATGGCTCAGCAACCTTAGAAGTTAATGGTAATAAAATTGAATTACCTGTATTTTCAGGTTCGACTGGTCCGGATGTAATCGATATACGCAAACTATATGCGCAAACTGGTATGTTTACTTACGATCCAGGTTTTACATCAACTGCATCATGCGAAAGCCAAATTACTTATATTGATGGTGACGCGGGCGTTTTGCTTCACCGCGGTTATCCAATTGACCAATTGGCTGAAAAATCAAACTTCTTGGAAGTTTGCTATTTGCTACTAAAAGGCGAATTGCCAAGTGTTGGTGATTTTGATAATTTCAAAACCACAATTACACGTCACACAATGCTTCATGCACAATTTGATCGCTTCTTTGAAGGCTATCGCCGTGATGCACATCCAATGGCGGTTATGGTTGGTACAGTTGGTGCATTGTCTGCATTCTATCATGATAGTTTGGATATTAATGATCCAGTTCAACGCATGATTACTCAGCACCGTTTGATTGCAAAAATGCCAACAATTGCGGCACGTGCATATAAATATTGGATTGGTCAACCATTCGTTAGCCCACGCAATGATTTAGATTATGCGTCAAATTTCCTTCGCATGTGCTTTGCTGTACCTGCTGAAGATTATGTTGTTAATCCTGTGCTTGCAAAAGCGATGGATAAAATCTTTATTCTTCACGCGGACCACGAACAAAATGCATCAACATCAACTGTTCGTTTGGCGGGTTCTTCTGATGCAAATCCATTTGCATGTATCGCAGCAGGTATTGTCTCACTTTGGGGCCCTGCGCATGGCGGCGCCAACGAAGCATGTTTAAAAATGCTTGAAGAAATTGGTACAAAAGAAAATATCCCTGCTTTTATCGAAAAAGTTAAGGATAAAAATTCTGGCGTAAAACTTATGGGCTTTGGTCACCGTGTTTATAAAAACTATGACCCACGCGCAAAAGTTATGCAAAAAGCATGTCATGAAGTATTTAAAGCGGTTGGTGTTCAGGATGATCCATTGCTTGAAATTGCGGTTGAATTGGAAAAAATCGCACTTTCTGACCCATATTTCATCGAACGTAAATTATATCCAAATATCGATTTCTATTCTGGTATAACACTTCGAGCGATGGGCTTCCCTGTTGAAATGTTCACTGTATTGTTTGCTTTGGCACGTACAGTTGGATGGATTTCACAATGGACAGAAATGAACGAAGATTCTGCACAAAAAATTGGTCGTCCACGCCAATTATATACTGGTGCAACTACGCGTGATTATACACCTGCTGATAAACGTTAGAAATTATAAGACATTAAGAAAAAGCCCCGGAAATTCGGGGCTTTTTTTATTTCAACAATAAGTTTGCGGCGCGAACTGCCGTAGTGTCTGAACCACGCCCCATTTTTTCCAGTGCAAGATTTTGTGCTTTAATTTGCGCTAATCTTTTGTTTGGTTCTGATAGAGTTTTTAAAATATAATTTGATATATTTTGAGCGTTCAAATCACCTTGAAGATATTCAGGGGCAATTTCATTATCCGCAGCGACATTAATCAAAGTAACAAACTTTGATTTAAGCAAGAAATTACGCGCTATAAAAAATGTCAAACCATCCAAACGATAACCAACACAAAATGGCACGCCTGCAAGCCCAATTTCAGTTGTAACAGTTCCCGAACATGCCATTGCAACATCCATAGATGCAAAGGCATCAGCTTTTTCATCCTCATCAAAAATTTGCCAATTAAATCCACAATTTTCTTTAAATGGCATTATCATTTCACGAACATTTTTAGCCGCAATTGTTACAAAAACTGCGTCATCAAATTTATTCGCAATTATTTTTGCCGCTTCAATAAAATCTGGCAAAACATTGGTGATTTCTTTTTTCCGAGAACCAGGCAAAAGACCGATAATTTTATTACCATCTAAATTATGATTTTTCAAAAAATTATTTTTATTGCCAATAATTGCACGACCAATTGCAGGATTACCGACAACTTGCGTTTTTATTCCAAGCCCATCATAATATGGCAATTCAAAATCATGTATGCACCAAATTTCGTCAAAACTTTTTGCAAGTGTTTTGGCGCGCCCTGCACGTGTTGCCCATACTTGCGGGCCAACAAATTTTATTAAACGCGTATTTGGCGAATATTTTTTGATTGCACGGGCCGCCCTAAGGTTAAACCCCCATGAATCAATTAAAACGGCAGCATCAGGTTTAAACTCTTGCGCCAAAAGCCCGACTTCATCTGCACGTTTAACCGCGGTTTTCCATGCACCCAATGCTTCTACAAGACCAAGAATGGCAAGACCATCAAGTGAAATTTCACTTTTGACACCCATTTGCGCCATTTTATCAAGGCCAACACCGCGAATTTCAATATTTGGTGATTTATCGCGCAATGCTTGAATAAATTCAGCACCTAATTCATCGCCAGAAGGTTCGGCAGCAACAATAAGAACCTTATTAATATTATTCATCATCTATATCTTTGCTATCAAAACCATAAATGAACATATTATTTTCGTTTGCGGCATTAATTAATTCAATTTTTTGAGAGATAAGACCAGCACCTGCCTCAATTGCAATACCTTTTAAGTTTGCATTTTTTGCATTTTTAAAAGTTTCAAGCCCGATAACAGGAAGATCAATTCTTTTATCTTGTATCGGTTTGGCAGCCTTTAATAAAATACCGCGTCTTTCACTATCAGAACCAATCAAGTGCGGCGGAAGGCTATTAATACGCGACAACATCGCATCCGTTCCTTCTTGGGCTTCGATTGCAAGAATATTACCATCGCAAATTACAATTGCCTGACCTATATCAAAGCGACCAGTTGTATGAACTATTTTTGCGGCCTTTTTTATGTCTTCTAAGTCATTGTCGTTAGGTATAATTTCACCTAATACACCAATAGGCGCTAAAAGATTTTGCAAAATTACTTCGGGGCCAACAATTTCAATATTATTATTTTCAAATTCACCAAGGACAGTGCGCATAATTGCGTCATCGCCTTTTTTTGCTGACAAAAGAATTTTTGGCAATATTTTAAGGCCAGTAGCGTCAAATGCAATTTTACTAAAATCTGGGCGCTTCACATAACCTGCAATGGCAAGTTTTTTAATTTCATTATTTTTAATAATCTTTATAATTTTACCAATTTCGCCAATTCCAACAATATCATTAGCAAGTTCAATTACATTTGCATCGCTAATGCCATTAAGCGCAATTACGTATAAATTTATATTATTATTACGTGCATTTATTATGATTTCATACGCCAATGCGCCAGAGCCAGCGATAAAGGCAAAATCATAAGTGCTATTATTCATCTTAATCTCTTGGCAAACAAAGCGGCCTTGAAGTTTCCACTTTTACAAAATCAATAATTTCCATTGCTTCTGGAATATTTGCAAATCTTTCGATTACATCGTCAATACGCTCTTGTAATGTGCCTTCTTCGGCGAATAACATACGATATGCGGCGCGCAATTCATGAATTTGTGCGCGCGAAAAACCACGTCGTTTAAGGCCGACAATATTCAAACCTGCCAAATGCGCATGAACCCCGACAACAGAGCCATAAGGTATAACATCTGCAACAACCGCAGCAAGACCTCCAACAAAAGCATGGCGACCAACACGGCAATGCTGATGAACCGCAGACAGGCCACCTAATATCACACGTTCACCAATTGTAACGTGACCCGCAAGTGCAACACTATTCGCCATAATTACGTTATTACCCACAACGCAATCATGCCCAACATGCGAATTTGCCATAAAATAGCATTCGTCACCAATTTTTGTAACCGCTTTACCGTTTGGCGTCCCCCTGCTCATAGTAACATATTCACGTATATGACAACGATTACCAATTATCAGTTTAGTAGGTTCATTTTTATAGGATAAATCCTGTGGCGCGCCGCCTAAAACGGCGAACGCATCTACCACGCAATCTTCACCCAATTCAGTATGATTTCTAATTACGCAATTATTTTTTAAAATGGTTCGTGCACCAATTATTGTATTGGCTTCAACAATACAAAAAGGGCCAATTTCCACATCTGCACCAATAACGGCGCCTTTATCCACAAATGCAGTTGGATGAATATTTGCCATTATCGCCCCCTAAATATCAACTTTCATTGCCGCCCATTCGGCTTCACAGGCAAGTTCACCTTCAACCAAAGCTTGGCCTTTAAATTTGAAAATATTGCGCCTTGCAAGTGTTACTTCAACATTCATCGTTAATACGTCACCTGGGCGCACTGGACGGCGAAACTTTGCGCCATCAACAGACATAAACATAATACCCGCTTTTGAAATATCAACATCAAGGGTCTTTGACATTAAGACCGCACTCGCCTGTGCCATTGCTTCAATAATTAAAACACCGGGCATAATTGGGCGGTTTGGAAAATGCCCTTGAAAAAAAGGTTCATTAAAGGTGACATTTTTAATGCCAACAATCGATTTACCTTCAAAATAAGAATGACATTTATCGACTAACAAAAATGGGTAGCGGTGCGGAATACGTTTCGTTATTTCATCGCAATCAAGATATTCCAATACTTGTGTCATTAATGCCCCTCAAATTTATTTTTTGCTTTTGTCGATTAATTTAGACAAAGCAATTGTTTCTTTCATCCACTTTATTTTGGGTTTAGCAGGATATCCAGCAAAAGTCTCACCTGCGCCTACATCAGACAAAACCGCCGCCCCCGCAGCAAGCTTTGCCCCATCCCCAATTTTAAAATGGTCACCAATTCCAACGCGACCACCCATCATTACATAATTACCAATTTCAACAGAACCTGAAATGCCACCAAATGCCGCAATTACCACACCCTGCCCCAATTTTGAATTGTGACCAATATGGCAATGATTATCAATTTTAGAATTCAAACCTATAATTGTGTCATCAAATGCACCGCGGTCGATTGTGCATAATGCCCCAATAGTAACATCATCTTGAATTATTACGCGTCCAAATTGCGGCACATCAATTAAGTTACCACTATCAACAGCAACCCCAAAACCCGACTTTCCGATAACGCTATTGGCGCCAATACGAACATTATCGCCAATAAAAGTACAATTGATAGTAACACCATTTTCGATTAAGCAATTTCGGCCAATTGAAACACCTGGACCGATAATAACATTATGCCCAATTCTTGTGTTATTTCCTATTGATGCACTATCTGCAATAATTGCATTAGCCCCAATTTTTATATTTTCTTCTAAATTCGGGGCGCCAAAGTCATAGTCCAGATCACATAATGGCTTCACTAAATGTGTAGCGATTTTTGAAAATGCGGCACGCGGAGATTTAACAATTATAATATTATTTTTTGGCGAATATTTTTCAAAATCCTTCGCGCTAATAAGAATAATGCCTGCTTGGGCTTCAAGCAGGCTATCATTTGCATTTTCGCAAAAACTTAAATCGCTTTTTTTTGCTTCATTAAGAGGGGCAATATTATCAATTGAAATATCACCACCAATGAAGCAATCACCTGATAGACCCAAAAACTCACAGATATAAGAAGATTTAATATTACTTTTTATTTCATAGAATTTTGGGTCAATCATATTAAATTACCATTATATTATTGCACTTTTTGTGGTGCAGCTGGCTTTTTAGGTGCAGGTGTTGCGCCAGGGTTAGCTTGTGCAGGTGCTTCACGCGGAACTTTAACACGTGCAACAGGAACTGTTTTAGTTGCAGAATTAAATTTTGCTAATAATTCATCAGAAACATCAACAGAATCAACAAAATAAGCAATGCTTTGTGGCGAAGCATTCAATAAAATGTCAGCATTTTTTGACGCAACCAATGATTTAATAACTGGATTTAATGCCTTACCCAATTCACGGATTGATGCTTCGTCTGTTGCTTTAATATCTGCAACCGCAAATTGATAAAGCCTTGAAAAATCATTTTCTTTCTTTTGGTAAGCGTTTAATTGAGTTTGGTAATCGCCATATTTTTTCAAGAAATCACCATCTTTTTGTGGAATGCCACCTTTATCAGTGATGCTTTTCTCTAGTTTTGCGATATCATCTTCAATTTTCGCAATACGATCTTGCTCTGCTTTAAGGGCATTAGCTTGTGGTTCAACTTCTTTTTGAATAGTTGCACGGATTTTATCCATTTCGCCAGCACGATATTTGCCCGCATCACTCATAAGTAATACATAAGTAATATCAGCAACTAAAACAGGAGTACGTGCGCCAACGCTTGTAGCTGGTTTAGGCGGCTGAACACTTGCAATTGGTGCAGGTGCAGTTTGCGCCATAGCACTAGAAGCAACAAGGCCAAATGCAGTGGCACTTATCAAGATTTTTTTTAACATTTTTAAAACTCCCTTTGTGGGTAACACCCAATAGAATTAGAAACTAGTCGAAGTAGAGAAACGGAAATTCTCTGGGCGGTCGTATGATTCTTTTAAGAATGGATAAGAGAAGTCAAAACGAACAGGCCCAAATGGCGATTCCCAAAACACACTCAAGCCAGCAGAAGCACGTAATGCTAATCCATCACGTGTTGTGCCATAAATACCAGGGGCAATATCACCCTTATATTTATCGGCAGAATCAAGCAAACCTAACGAACCAACATCCATAAATAATGCGGCACCAATTTTATAGCTTTCAGGAAGCGGTGAAGGAACCGAAAGTTCAAAAGTACCAATATAATAGGCTTTACCACCCAATGCTTCGCCATTTATATATTTTGGCGCATCAGTACAGCCGGTTTTGGTTGTAGTATTGAAAGTACATTCAGCGCGCACAATACGCGGACCAATACCAGCGATTTTAAAACCTCTAAATTCTTGGCCGCCTTTAAAGAAGCGATCACGAATTCTAACTTGGTCGCCACCATATCCCGTAATATAACCAGCGGACAATTTAGCACTTGCAACCCAACCAGGTGCAATACCGTGATAAATGGCACTATTAAATTCATTGCGAATATATTTTACACCAGTTCCAATACCGGCAAATTGCTGACTAAATTGAACATCCCAACCGCGTGTTGGGCGGAATGGCATATTTCTTCTATCCCAATCAAATGTATAACCAAGTAAAGAAGTCACATAATTACCCGCAGACGAACAGATTGTGTCTGCGTTTGGAAGCAATACGCCATTAATATCATAGCAAGAGGAGCGCGGAACTTCGATATTATCTTTACGATACGTATAATTAAGACCAAGATTCATATCTTCGCTTAATTGGAAACCACTACGTAAATTTAGACCAGTTGTATTAGAAATGAAGTTCGCATATTGCAAATAATCCGTCTGAACAGAGAAGATATCAATACCCGCGGCAATATTACGACCCATAAATCTTGGTTCAGTGAAGCGAATATCAACATTTTTAGAATATGCAGAAGATGCAACCCTGAAGCGGAAGAATTGGCCACGTCCACGTAAGTTACGTTCGGTGATTGAAACGTCGACCTGATAAGCCTCTTGTGATGAATACCCTAAAGAGAATGCAAGCTCACCTGTTGGTTGTTCTTCAACCTTAACCTCAACCACGGTACGGTCGGGTAAAGAACCTTTTTTCTCATCAATATCAACCTCTTTAAAGAAGCCAAGTGCTTTTACGCGATTTTTTGAACTATCAATAAGAACCCTATTGAATGCATCACCTTCAGATAGTCTAAGTTCACGGCGTATCACATGATCAAGAGTTGCAGTATTACCGATAATATCGATACGTTCAATATAAACACGTGGGCCTTCATCAACATCGAATACAAGGTCAACAGTTCTTTTTTCACGATTAGGAACTTCACGTGGACGCACATCAACAAAGGCATAACCAGCAGCACCAGCAGCAAAAGTAATTGCCTCAACAGATTTTTCAATCTGGTCGCGTTGATATATCGCACCAGACTTAATAGGTACAACAGCTCGTAAAATTTCAGGCGAAAGGCGCGCTAATTGAGCATTAACTTTAACATCGCCAATTTTATATTTTTCACCCTCTTGCATTGAGAATGTAAGCAAAAAGTCTTTTTGATTTGGGCTTAATTCAGCAATAGCAGAATTGATTGCAAAGTCATAATAACCATTGTTTAGGTAATATTTATTCAATTCCTCGCGGTCATATTCCAATTTATCTGGATCATAATTGTCGCGGCTTGAAAAGAATTTCCACCATTTCGATTCTTGAGTTGCAATTACGCCCTTCAATTGGTCATCGCTAAATTGATTGTTTCCAATGAAATTAATCGCACGAATACCAGTTTTTGGTCCTTCTTTAATTTCGAAAACCAAATCAACGCGATTTTGTGGTTTTTCAATAATTTTAGGCGTAATTTGCGTAGAGAAATAGCCAGATTTACGATAAACTTCTATAAGTCGTTTTTTATCAGCTTGAACACGTCCGACAGTAAACCAAGCGCGCGGTTTAATCTGAACCTCTTTTTCCAATTTTTCAGTCGTAAGATTGTGCTGACCTTCAAATAAAACTTGGTTTACAGTTGGGTTTTCTTTTACGTTTAAAACCAAAGTATTTCCAACTTGTTCAAATTGAACATCGGCAAAAAAGCCGGTCGCAAAAAGCGATTTCAACGAAGCATCTGCAAGCTCTGAATTAAAAGCTTGCCCAACGCCAAGTGCAAGATATGCAAGAATAGTTTCAGTTTCTACCCTTTGATTACCTTTAACTTCAATTGCTCTGATAATCGTTGGGCTTGGCGCAGTTGGCGCAACTGGTGCTGGTTGTTCTTGTGCAAATGCGGGCTTCCCAATCATTGCACATGTAAGCGCCATCACAGCAACACTATTCAAAACTATAAATCTTACGCTTTTCATTTAATACTCTTAAACTAACACTGTTTTCGAATAGCCAAGATTTTGGCAATTTCATAGTGTTATTAATGGAAAAAGAAGTGATTTGTCATCATTATACAGGTTAATTTTCCGCAACAATACCAATTTCAATGATAATGTAAAACAAATTAATGCCCAAATATCTTAAATAACCCAAATCTATCAAGGTCTTGTATCGTCGCAAACACGAATAAAAACATCAAACAAGCAAAACCAACTTTATAACTTGCGGCCTGAATATTATGTGAAACAGGCTTGCCTCTTAATGCTTCAATAGCCTGAAAAACCAAATGTCCGCCATCAAGAATTGGTAGAGGTAATAAGTTCATAAAACCAATTGCAATCGATAAAATACTTGATAATTCAATAAGCCCGATGCCAAGTGATGCAACTTTATCAATGAAGCTTGCGTCTGGACCTGCACTATTAATGCTAGATTTTGCAACTAATTCTGCGCTTTGACCAATACCTAGCGGGCCACTTAGATGCCCCGGCGACATTGCACCGCGTAACAATGCGCCAATGAATTTAACCTGCATTGTTATTACTTCATATACTTTATTAACACTTTTGGTAAATGCACTAAATATATTGTATTTTTTCTCACTCAAGACCGAACGTTCTGAAGAGAAATTAATACCAAGGAAACCCTGTTTCTCTTTATCGCCAAATGGTGTTTCACGTTCTGTAACATTAGGCGTTACAACTAAAGGAACTTCAACGCCTGACCTGCGAACAATTATTTTAAGTTTTTCACCGCCCGAAGTAACAACCATACGTTGTACATCTGATGCATTTTCAACAAAATTATTGTTAATTTTTACAAATTCATCACCAGATAAAAGACCCGCTTTTTGTGCCGCGCCGCCTTCCATCACTGTGCCGATTACAGGCTTTCTAATGGTTTCACCAAGGCTGGCATAAAGAATTGTAAAAACTAAAACTGAAAATATAAAATTGAACATTGGGCCAGCAATTGTAACCGATGAACGAACCCAAACTGGCATAAAATGGAATAATCCTTTTTTATCCTCAATATTTAAAACTTCAGCATCTTCATGAATATCATCTGGAAAAGAACTTGCGTCTTTATCACCAGTAAATTTTACATATCCACCAAGCGGCAGCATTCCAATACGCCATCTTACGCCTTGTTTATCGTTCCAAGCAGCTAATTCTTTACCAAAACCAATTGAGAAAGCATCAATTTTTACACCTAGCCAACGCGCAACTTGAAAATGCCCAAATTCATGAACGAAAACCACAATTGACAACACAAATATAAAAGATGTCGCCCCTAATAGGAAATCTAAAACCGCACTCATAAAAAACCCTATTCTATTTATTTGGACAATTCTTCAAAAGTTTTGGCGCGTGCCCATTCGTCCGCATTAAAAACTTCGCTCAAATCATTTAAGGCCACAATGTTACCATTTCCTTGCGCCATATCCAAAATCTTGCACACTATTGTCGGAATTTGCATAAAAGGCAATTTACAATTCAGAAATTCATTGACCGCGACTTCGTTTGCTGCATTTAAAATTGTTGTTGCAGACCCGCCAAGGCGCATTGCCAATCTTGCCAAACCCAGTGCAGGAAAACGATTATTATCGGGGGCGTGGAATTCTAAATTTCTAATTTGGGCCAAATTAAGCCTTGGGCTATCAATTTGAAGCCGATTTGGCCAACCCATACAATATGAAATAGGAATGCGCATATCAGGTGTCCCCAATTGCGCTAAAAAAGACCCATCTTTGTATGAAACCATTGAATGAATTATTGATTGCGGATGTATTAAAACATCAATTCTATCTTCTGGCATTTCAAAAAGCATCGATGCCTCAATTAATTCCAAGCCTTTATTCATAAGGCTTGCACAATCAACCGATATTTTACGCCCCATTTGCCAATTAGGATGCGCCACTGCCTGTTCTGGTGTGACATTATATAAATTATCAATATTCGTATTTAAAAATGGCCCGCCAGAAGCCGTTAATATTAGTTTTTCAACCTCATTTGGGTTTTGCAAGACTTGAAAAATGGCATTATGCTCAGAATCAACAGGTAAAATTTTTGCACCATTTTGCTTTGCAGTTTTAAGAAAAACTTCACCTGCACAAACAAGACATTCTTTATTAGCAAGCAATATATTTGCGCCGCGTTTTGCCGCTTCAATTGTTGGCCCAAGCCCCGCCGCACCAACAATTGCCGCCATAATCATATCAGATTGCATTTGAGCAGCTTCGATAAGCGCATCGGAACCAAAGCTAATTTTTATGCCTAAAGGCTTAAGTTCGCTAATTAGTTCATCGCCATGCTCTTTTTCGACCAAAACAACCATTTTTGGTTTAAATTTTTTTGCTTGCTCAATAAGTTGTCTATGTGCACGGTTTGCAGTTAAAGCGACAATTTCAAATTTAACATCGCCAATGCCATTGGAAAAATTATTATTAGTCTTCTCAATAACATCAAGTGTTGAACAACCGATTGAGCCAGTTGATCCCAAAATACTAATAGTTTTTATACTCAATGCAAAAGCCCCGAAATTTGGGGAATTAGAACAAATATTTGCAACATCAAAGCAACCGCAAAATGCCCATCAAGCCTATCTAAAAGACCGCCATGCCCCGGTATTAAAGAAGACGTATCCTTTACACCAAAAAATCTTTTAACTAATGATTCTAATAAATCGCCAACTTGGCATGAAATAGCCAAAACAAAGCCAACACCCATCCATGGCATTAAAGTTCTAAATAATGATTTTGAAGGCAAATCTTGGTGGCCAAAAAGGATTTCAACACCATTCACTAATATGGAATACAGGCCAGCGGCCAAAGTGCCAACTATTATGCCGCCTATAAAACCCGACCATGTTTTATTCGGACTTGCAATTGGCATTAATTTTGGCCCTTTTAACCAGCGACCAATTGCATAAGCAGAACTATCCGTTGCCCAAACAACAGAAAACAAGCCAAAAATCCACAATAAACCCCATTGCGGATCCATCCGTAAATTTGCAAACGAGTATCCGCATAATGCAATATAGGTTGAACCAATAATTCCAATCGCCCCGCCCCTCAAACTTGCAATACTAAGCGCGGATGCAAAAACAACACACGAAATCAATTGAATTTGCGGGTTGCCAATTACAAAAAGAAGACCACATATTGTAGAAATTATTATTGTAGTAATTCTTACTTTATTGCTTGCACTTGCAAGGCTTGCCCATTCATGCGCAGTTACGGCCATAATAAAAGCGGCGGCAATTCCCCAAAGCGGGCCCCCAATAATCGCAGCGCCCAATCCACCCGCCATCATCAAAAATGAATAAATCACGCGTTGTCGCAATTCACTCTTTGGTTTGACACCATCATTTGGTTGTGACGATGCATTAGCCTCCGACACCATTAAATCCCCCCAAAACGGCGTTTGCGTTTCTTAAATTCATTTATCGCCATTTCAAAATCTTTTGTTTCAAAATCAGGCCACAAAACTTGTGTGAATACTAATTCTGAATAAGCACTTTGCCACATCAAAAAATTCGATAATCTTTGCTCACCTGCGGTGCGAATTATCAAATCTGGATGCGACCACCCTGCACTATTGAGATGTTTTTCAAAAGTTTCAATATCTATTTCATCGACCTTGATTTCACCTGAAAGAACTTTGGTCGCAATAGCTTTGGTGGCATCTAAAATTTCCGCCTGTCCACCATAATTGAAGCAAATTACAAGTGTAAGTTTATTGTTGTTTTTTGTTTTTTCTTCAGCTTCATCAATCAGTGATAAAATTTCATTATTAAGGCCTTCACGGCGCCCTTGTATTCTTATTCTAACGCCGTTTTTATGGAGCGTTGTCAGATCATTACGCACAAATTGCTTTAATAAAGCAAAAAGACCATCAATTTCATCTTGCGGTCTGCGCCAGTTTTCAGTTGAAAATGCATATATTGTAAGGATTTCAATATTATAATTTATTGCGCAATGAACAATATTTCTTAGAGCTTCGACACCTGCATTATGACCAAAAATTCGTGGCATATGGCGCGCCTTTGCCCAGCGCCCATTACCATCCATAATAATCGCAACGTGTGAAGGCATTTCCCCTTCACACGTTTCATTTTTTTTTGAATCATCAGGTTCGATGCGTCCCATCTTAAACCTGCATAATCTCTTCTTCTTTTGTTTTTAATAATGCATCGGCCTGTTTAACAAATGAATCAGTTGCTTCTTGAACATTAAGAGATAGTTTTTTATGCTCATCTTCTGAGATTTTGCCGTCTTTTTCGTTCTTCTTAAGCATATCCATGCCATCGCGGCGCACATTACGAATTGCAACCCTTGCTGCTTCTGCATATTTTGCAGCAAGTTTTACAAGGTCGCGGCGACGCTCTTCATTCAATGGCGGTATTGGAAGGCGTAAAGACATTCCATCAACAATTGGATTTAAACCAAGACCAGAATTGCGAATAGCTTTCTCAACACTTACAACAGTGCCTTTATCCCACACAGTGACAACCAACATTCTTGGCTCTGGTGCTGATACTGATGCAACTTGGTTAAGTGGCACAGTTGAACCATATGCATCAACCATAATTGGATCAAGCAAATTAATGTTTGCACGCCCTGTTCTTAAACCCTGAAATTCAGATTTAAGGGATGCAAGCGCACCATCCATACGACGTTTAATTTCATCAATAGAAAAATCACTCATAATCTTACTCACTTATTTTCCACAAATTGTTGTACAAATACCTTGCCCATTAATTACTTGTTTTAATCTATCTTTTTCACGAATGTTAAAAACTATAATTGGGATTGCATTTTCACGCATCAAGCTAATGGCGGTAGCGTCCATAATTCTTAGGTTTTTTTGCAAAACCTCAGTATATGATAAATTATCATATCTTGTTGCATTTGGATCTTTTTTCGGGTCGGCAGAATAAACACCATCAACACTTGTGCCTTTATAAAGTGCCTCGCACCCCATTTCTGCGGCACGTAGTGCAGCACCAGTATCGGTTGTAAAGAACGGGCTTCCAACCCCTGCTGCGAATATAACGACGCGCCCTTTTTCCATATGGCGTTGGGCGCGGCGTCTAATATATGGTTCACAAATACTTGAAACTTGAATTGCAGATTGAACACGGGTTGGAACACCAATTGTTTCAAGCGCATTTTGAACCGCAAGTGCGTTCATAATCGTTGCAAGCATACCCATATAATCGGCTGTCGCACGTTCCATACCTTGTGCAGCGCCAGAAATACCACGGAATATATTACCGCCGCCAATTACAAGGCAAACCTCTATCCCTGAATCATATACTTCTTTAACTTCTTTGGCAAAGGCGGCACAAGTTGCCGGATCAATCCCAAAGGCCGAATCCCCCATCAAAGCCTCGCCAGACATTTTAAGTAAAATTCGGCGCTTTTTTATAGGGGCATTTATTTCCACGCTTTGATTAGGTGCACTGGATGCATTGGCATTTTCGGACATATGAACCTCTAAAATTAACAATGCCACAAATGAATCATTTTGGCGAACAATAATTACTTCCTCTATTTGCACAAAGGGCGGTACGCAAGCGCACCGCCCTAAATTAAACAGTTGTTCTTAAAATTATGCGCCTTGAGTCATAGAAGCAACTTCAGCAGCGAAGTCATCTTCTTTCTTCTCAATACCTTCACCAAGTTTGAAAATCGCAAAGCCAGTTACCGCAGCTTTGCCACCAGTTGCTTCTTTAACAAAGTCAGCAACGGTTTGGTCAGGGTTCATAACGAATGGTTGTTTAAGCAAAACAACTTCTTCTTCAAATTTGCGCATACGGCCTTCAATCATTTTCTCGATTACGGCTTCTGGCTTGCCAGATTCGCGTGCTGTATCGATTTGAACTTGACGTTCACGCTCAACAACCGCAGGGTCCAAATCATCAGATGACAAAGCCAATGGGCCAGTTGCCGCAACGTGCATTGCAACTTTACGACCGATATCAGTAAGTGAAGCTACATCGCCTTCACCTTCAACACCAACCAAAACGCCAATACGACCCAAGCCATCAGAAACAGCAGAGTGAATGTATGGTGCAACTACGCCGTTTGAAACTGAAACTTTTGCCATGCGGCGCAAAGCCATATTTTCACCGATAGTTGCAATAAGGTTGGTCAAGAAGTCATTTACGCTACCTTCGCCACTATGTGCAGGTTTTGCAGACAATTCTTCAACATCATTTGCGCCCAATGCAATTTTTGTAATTGCAGATGCAGCAGCTTGGAATTGCTCATTGCGAGATACGAAATCTGTTTCCGCATTCAATTCAACAAGAACACCAGTAGTTCCCTCAACAGCAACACCAACCAAACCTTCCGCAGCAACGCGGTCAGCTTTTTTAGCAGCTTTTGAAAGGCCTTTTGCGCGCAGCCAATCGATAGATGCTTCTAAATCGCCATTGTTTTCCGCAAGGGCTTTTTTGCAATCCATCATGCCAACGCCAGTTTTTTCACGAAGTTCTTTTACTAAACTTGCAGTAATCTCGGCCATTGCCGATCTCCTTTATTTTAGAAATTATAAAATGTTTGGGTTAGGTATCTAACCCAAAATTGTGACGATTAAGCTTCAGCGCTAGGTGCAGCTTCAACTTCTACAGCAACAGTTTCTTCAATCAATGCTTCAACAGGATTTACCGCTTCACCCAAATCAACACCCATATCAGATTGTGATTGCGCAAGGCCGTCTAAAGCTGCGCCAGCGATTAAATCAGCAAATAAAGAAATTGAACGTGCCGCATCATCATTACCAGGGATTGGCATATCAACTTCATCAGGGTCGCAGTTTGAATCAACCAAAGCGATAACAGGGATACCCAATTTACGTGCTTCTTTGATTGCGATTGCTTCTTTATTTGTGTCGATTACAAACATCAAATCAGGAATGCCGCCCATATTTGCGATACCGCCCAATGAACGCTCTAATTTTTCATATTCGCGTGAAAGGTTCAAAACTTCTTTTTTAGTTAAGCCTTTAGGGTTTTCACCTTGGGTCAAAGCTTCAACTTCGCGCATACGTGCAATTGATTTTGAAACTGTTTGCCAGTTAGTCAAAGTACCACCCAACCAACGGTGATTTACATAATATTGTGCGCAACGTTTTGCAGCATTAGCAACAGGGTCAGAAGCCTGACGTTTTGTACCAACGAATAATACGCGGCCACCTTTTGCAACAACTTCACGAACTTTTACCAATGCTTGGTGAAGCATAGGAACAGTTTGTGATAAATCCAAAATATGGATGTTTGCACGGTCACCAAAAATGTATTTTTGCATTTTTGGATTCCAACGGTGTGTTTGGTGACCAAAGTGTGCGCCAGCTTCTAATAGCTCACGCATAGTGAATTCAGGTAGTGCCATAATAATAATCCTTTTCCGGCTAGCCTCCGCAAGCAGGTGCGATTTGGGACCACCCCAAAAAGCGCCGGACGGACATTTTGATATTTTCAAAACGGCCAAGGCTTGCGTGTGAATTGGCGTTCGCCATAGAAAAAAAAGCATAAAAAAGCAAGACTTGAATTGCCAAAAACAGCTAATTTCAATGGTATTTAGCAGTTAAACTAATATTCAACTATATTGGCAATGCCACCAATTGATTTTAATGCACGCCGCGCACCAATATCTAGCGGATATCGCCCAGGAAGCAAGACTTCAATTTCACGCGCGTCACTTGATTCAAAAACTAATCTAATCTCGCCAAAATTTGTTGATTCCATTCCTGAAATTGCTTCTGTAACTTTCTTGATGTCGTCAAAATTTGCATCATTTTCAAGATATAGTTTAGCGCCTTCATACCTTGTATTGGCAATGTTTTCGACATTATCAAATCTTGATGCGCTTAGTTTTAAATCGCCATCAAGCATTTTGGCATTTGCAACACATGAAACCGCGCGCCCGACAACAACAAATTGGCGTGCCTGCTCCAAATCTTCGGGACGAACAAAAACTTCATATTCACCCGTTGGGTCAGATAATGTCACCCATGCAAACTTACCGCCACGTTTTGCCGGTCGCTCTTTAGCGGCACGAACAACGCCCGCCATTCTGAAAACCGCCTCATTAGTTTGCATATATTCTTCAATTTGACCGTAGAAAATGGTTTTGCGTGCGATTAATTCTTGCGAAATATCATCAAGTGGATGCCCAGAAAGGAAAAGACCCATTGCGGCAAATTCATTAGATAATCTATCTTGTTCCCCCCAATTGGAAACATTTGATAGGGGTGCGCGTGGCGGTGTTGCGCTTTCACCAAAAAGACTAAATTGGTTTTGATCAGCCTCGTTATTTGTTGCTGACGCATGTGACATTAATTGGTCGGCATTGGCGCAAACCTTTGCCCTATTTGGTTCAATAATGTCAAATGCACCAGCTTTAGCAAGATTTTCAACAGCACGTTTGTTTAAATTACGTGGGCCAACACGTTCGAAAACTTCGTAAATATTGGTGAAAGAACCACCTTCTTCACGTATTTCAACAAGTTTTTCCATGGCTTTAACGCCAACGTTTTTAACTGCGCCCAATGCATAAAGTATTTCGCCATTTTCAATCGCAAAATTTGCCTGTGAACGGTTAATATCAGGGCGATTTACAACTATTCCAAGGCGCTTTGCTTCCTGAACATAAGCACCCAATTTATTTGTATCCTCGATATCGAGTGTCATGGCGGCAACCAAGAACTCAACGGGATAGTGCGCTTTTAAATATGCGGTTTGATAGGAAATTACCGCATAAGCCGCCGCGTGTGATTTATTGAAACCATAGCCTGCAAATTTTTGAACCAAATCGAAAATTGTACCCGCAAGGCTTTTGTCGATACCTTTTTTGTCAGCACCTTCTGCAAATCTTAGGCGCTGTTGATCCATTTCTTCTTTTAGCTTTTTACCCATTGCACGGCGAAGCATGTCAGCTTCACCTAATGAATAACCGGAAAGGATTTGGGCGATTTGCATAACTTGTTCTTGGTAAATTATTACGCCATGGGTTTCTTTTAGAACAGGCAAAAGACTTGGATGCAAATAATCGGCATTTTGTCGTCCGGCTTTAACATCGCAATAGGTTGGAATATTTTCCATTGGCCCCGGTCTATAAAGCGAAATCAAAGCGATAATATCTTCAAGGCATGTCGGAACCATTCTGCGAAGAGTATCACGCATACCCTGCCCCTCCAGCTGGAACACGCCAAGCGTTTGGCCTGTTGCAAGGAAGTCAAAAACCATTTTATCATCATATCGTTGGGTTGAAAAATCAACTTCGATGCCGCGATTGCGTAATAATTCTATTGCTTTTTGGATAACAGTTAGGGTTTTCAGTCCCAAGAAGTCAAATTTAACTAGGCCCGCAGATTCCGACCATTTCATATTATATTGGGTAGCGGGAATATCTGATTTTGGGTCTTTATAAAGTGGTACTAATTCTTTTAATGGACGCCCCGCAATTACCACGCCCGCAGCATGGGTTGAACAATTACGATAAAGCCCCTCAAGCTCCAATGCAGTATCCAAAAGACCACGATGAAGTTCATTTGTATCATATTTTTCTTTTAATTTTGGTTCTATTTCTAGCGCTTTGGCAAGTGTCACGGGATTTGCGGGATTATTTGGAATAAGTTTGGTAATTTCAGATACTTCATTAAATGACATATCCAAAACCCGCCCCACATCGCGAACCGCCGCGCGTGCTTGTAAAGTTCCGAAAGTGATAATTTGCGAAACTCGCTCGAAACCGTATTTTTCTTGAACGTAAGATATAACTTCGTCACGCCTTGTTTGGCAAAAGTCGATATCAAAATCGGGCATTGAAATACGTTCTGGATTAAGGAAACGCTCAAAAAGAAGGCCAAATTCAAGTGGATCAAGGTCAGTAATTTTAAGCACATAGGCAACCAAAGAACCTGCGCCAGAACCACGACCAGGGCCAACCGGAATATCATGTGCTTTGGCCCATTTGATAAAGTCCGATACTATCAAGAAATAGCCCGAAAAACCCATTCGATTAATAATATCTAATTCAAATTCAAGGCGTGAATTATATTCTTCGACACTTGTAACGGGGGGGCGTTTGCTTAAACGTTCTTGCAGGCCTTCGCGTGCCTGAACTGCCAATTCTTCACTTTCGCTAAGTCCTTGACCTGATGGAAAACTAGGAAGGATTGGTTTGCGCTTTTTAGCACGTATTGCGCAGCGTTTTGCAATTTCAACAGTATTTTCAATGCATTCTGGTAAATCAGCAAAAAGCGCAATCATTTCCTCATCTGTCTTGAAATAATGCTCTTCGGTAAGGCGTTTACGATTATTGTCGGAAAGACGTGAGCCTTCATTTATACAAGTCAAAACTTCATGCGGATAATGTTTTTCGCGTTTATCATAACGAACATCATTTGTGCCAACAATTGGAATATCTAATTCATAGGCTTTTTCGAGAAGCGAATTTTCGGTTTGTAATTCATCTTCGCGGCCGTGTCGCCCAATTTCAATATAAAATCTATCTTTGAAAATATTAGATAATTTATGGGTTAGAAAATCAAAACCCAAAATATCATTTGCAATAATTGCATTATTTAAAATGCCTTCAAATCCGCCACTTAGGCAAATTAGACCATCTGATAATTCGGCAATCAGTTCAATATCAATGCCGTCATCAATATTCTCAATCTCAAGAAATGTAGCAGATGATAAAGCGCAAATATTAGCAAAACCAATTTCATTTTGTGCATAAAGCGCGATGCGACCTTTTAATTCATGCGCTTCTGGTTCTTCAATTTTTGCTTTAATAACAACATTAAGGCCAATTATAGGCTGAACACCAGATGCAGCCAAACTTTCGGAAAATTCAAGCGCGCCAAATAAATTATTATCACAAATCGCAAGCGCAGGTAATGAACGCGATTTGGCAATATTATTAATCTTCTTAACTGTCATCGCCCCATCAAGCAATGAATAAGCAGATTTCACTTTTAAATGAACAAATTGCGGCGTCGCCATAATTACCCCATAGAGCGTTTCCCAAAAAATGTTAAGCGGTTTTTGGATAGAAACGCGACAAAAGAAGGAATCTAGAGTTGAATTTCGATTCAGTCGAAATGGAACACTAGAATAAAAAGGTTGTGCCAAAATTCGAATAATATGTCAGTATGAATTAACAATCATACCCAACAAAAAACACCTTACCACTAGCCGAATAAAGCACCAAAAGCCGACGCAACCATAGAAAAACCAACGATAGCGGCGAAACCAAGAATATCTTCCCAGCGCAATAATTGTAAATTCATAACAAACCCCTGAAATAAGTTCTTTGTTTGTTCTTATTTCATGTTTTGTTCTCATTGGCAAGTGTTTTTTTGAAATTTTTTATATTTTATGCAAATACCCATTTTCAAGGCGCACAATTGCATCCATTTTATCTGCTAATTCAAGATTATGAGTGCCAACTAATGCGGCAACATTTTCCTCTTTTGCAAGTTTTGTAAAGATTTCGAACACTTGAATAGATGTTGTCGGATCAAGATTTCCCGTTGGCTCATCTGCAAGCAATAAGATTGGCTCATTGGCGAGCGCGCGCCCTATCGCAACCCTTTGCTGTTCCCCTCCCGATAATTGCGCAGGTTTATGCTTCATGCGCTCTTTTAATCCAAGTAATTCAAGAAGATATTCAGCACGCTCAAGCGCATGAACAAAAGATTTGCCATTTATCAATTGTGGTAAAGCAATATTTTCGCGTGCATCAAATTCAGGCAGTAAATTATGAAATTGATATACAAAGCCGATTTTCTCACGCCTAATTAAAGTGCGTGAATTATCGTCTTTGGTAACAATTTGACCGTCAATTTTTATTTCACCATCTTGTGGCTCTTCTAATAGTCCAGCAGAATGCAAAAGTGATGATTTTCCAGAGCCTGATGGGCCGATAAGGCCGATAATTTCACCACGTTTTATGTTTAAATCAACGCCTTTCAAAACCTCTAATTCGCCCGCAAGGGTTTTATAAGTTCTTTTTAGGCCTTTAATTGATAAAGCTAAATCACTCATAACGTAGTGCCTCAACTGGGTCGAGATTGGCGGCGCGCCAAGCCGGCGGAATTGTTACCAAGACACTCATGATGAGTGCAAAAACTGCGGTATAGATAACTTCTGACCATTCAACATGCGCGGGAATTTGCGATAGAAAATAAACTTCTGATGGAAAAACAGGACCGAAAACAGTCTCAACACCTTTTTGAATAAGGCCGATATTTACGCAAAATAATGTTCCGAATAAAACACCGCAAATCGTACCCAAGACACCAATACTTGCGCCAATCATAATGAAAATACGCATTATTGATAAACGCGTTGCACCCATTGTTCTAAGAACGGCAATATCGCGCCCCTTATTTTTAACAAGCATAACAAGGCCAGAAATGATATTAAGCGCGGCAATCAAAACCAAAAGCATAAGGATAAGGCGCATTACAACACGCTCTGTACCCAATGCTGAAACAAGGCTTGCCGATTGATTACGCCAATCACTTAATAATGAGCCATCAACATAATTTGCCAATTGCCCCATGATTTTACTACTTTCATCGGGATTTTTGACACGCAATTCAATCATGTCAATTCGCATGTCACGACTAAAAAATAATTGTGCTTGCTCTAATGGCATATAAATAAGGCTCTTGTCATATTCACTCATGCCAATATTGAAAACTGCGCCAATTTTATAGTCTTTTGAACGTGGCGTTGAACCAAAGGCGGTTTGCGCCCCATCTGGTGCAAGCAATGTTATATAATCACCCGCCATAACACCTAATTGACGCGCAAGACCAGTTCCGACAATTATTTCATCGCCACCATATTCACCCTTGCCATATTCGTTCAAAGAACCATCAACAATATGTTCAGATATTGTCTTTAATTCCATTATATCATCGCGGCGCAAGCCCATAACCATCGCACCCGATGAACTATCTGCACCGCCTTGTGCAAGCACCTGTCCCTGAACCAGTGGATGAACCGACTTTACATCTGGAACAGCCTTGGCATTTACAATGAAACGGGTAACATCTTGCGGCGACAATTGACGAGCATCAACAAAAACATGCCCATTTACGCCCAAGACCCTATCAAGAAGTTCGGTACGAAAGCCATTCATAACGCTCATAACAATAATCAAAACCGCAACCGCAAGCATGATACCTGCAAAGGCAATTATTGAAATAAGACTTACCCCACCTTGTTCACGTTTGGAGCGCAGGTAACGAAATGCAATTTTTGCTTCCCAGTTATTGAAAATTTTTGCCATAAATCGCCTTAAAATGGGCAGATATTAAAATTCATGCTCATTGTCAACCATCACAAATTCACAACAATATAATATTATTATTGCAATAATTAATCTTAATAATGAAACTAATAACACTTAAATATATAAATTTTTTAAATTTAAGTTGATTTTAACTTAAACTAATTTTAATAATTTTAATAATTAAAAAAAACAATTATTATTATAATTACTTAATCTTATACACAATTGAAAATAAACCACAATGCAACGAACGAGTGTTAAATTAATATTGTTAGCAGCTTTAATAATATTGTTAAATTCTGAGTATGCAAATGCGCAAGATAAAAACAATCAAAGTGAAACTGTAACATACGAAAATGAAAAAATAATTGTTACTGGCAAACGTCATGATGTAATTCGAAATATTGATAGCAATATATATAAAATAAAGCAAAAACCTGGCAATATAACTGCCAATGTTAAAGATGTTTTATCAATATTACCGGGAATATATATTGATACATATGGCAATATAAAGGTTCAGGATGAATATGCACAAATATATGTTGGTGATAACATTGTTCCAAACGATTCCGCGAAAAACATCGCGGCAAGTTCGATAGAATCTATTGAAGTTATTTCAAACCCATCTGGTAGCAATTCTTATGCAAAAATCAAAATTAAATTAAAAAAATCAAATAAAGACAAAAAAAATACCAATAGTAATATTAATATTTATAGTGAAACAATAGGTGCATTTGGCGCGGATTATGCACTCAACTATTTCAAAGACAAACTTACAATTAACGCGCAACTAAATGCATCACATTTCTTTTATTTTGATGATGATAATTTCTTATACAATAATAAGATATTTAAGAACAATCAATTAACAAATGATAATGAATTAAAGACTATACGCAATTCTGAGAAGACATATTTCACGTCTTTTAATAATATAATTTATCAATATAAAGAAAAACAATCACTAAATTTTATAATTGCATTAGAGGGTTATTATCAAAACGGTAAAATTGATGGCGAATCAATTTGGAAAAACTACTCAAATACAAATATAATTGATTCCTATAATTATAGTAAAAATTATAAAAAAAATAATTTTACGTATTCTTATGGCATAATGCATAAATCAGGTGATGAAAATTCAAAGGGATTGAATACTGACCTTATTTATATTCAAAATTACTTAGAAAATAATAAAACTAACACTCTAAAAATTGATAGATTAAACAATAATATTTTTGATAATCTGCAGGATAATCAACATATAAAAGAAAATACCTATAGCATAGGTCATTATTTTGAAAAAACTAAAGGTGATAAAAATATTGATATTAAATTTGTAATTCAAAATAAGCAAAACAATATTAAAAATTTAAGTTATGACAATAGCGCTATATATAATGATAATTTCTACACGGATAGTATCGCCTATGACTTAGATATTAATCAAAAATTCAAATTTAAAAAAATAGATTTCAAAATTGGCGCAGATTTCACAAAATATAATTATAAATTTAGAAATAGCATCAACGCACCTTGGTCAAAAGGTGAAATAAATGGGATATATCCTATTATTTCAATTAAGCATAATTTGACAAAATATATTACAATAAAGTCAAGCGCTTCGCATAAAGCCACTGAATTTGACCTTAAACAATTGGACCCAAACATCATAAGAACTGGTCTTGACAGCGTCACTTACGGAAACCCAAATCTTAAGCCTGGTGATTACAATCATTACAATTTAGAGTTTGATTATGACAAGGGAAAAACCAATACAAGTCTTACTTTTTGGCTTAAAGAACGTAAAAAAGACGTTAGTTATGTAACTGTATTTAATAATAATATTTATGAAACCACTTATTTAAATATTGGCAAACAGAATAAATATGCAATTGAATATTCATATCGCAAGGAATTAAAAAATCTAACATATGGTTTTGATTTTTCAAAATATTTCACAAAAATTGAAACGCCCCTAACCGATAAATATACAATCCTAGATTATCAAACCCATGATGCAAAAATTATCATTGAATATAAAAACAAGCGCAATGACACTTTATTAGTCAATTTTGGTTTTCATGGTCCAAGATATGGGCTTAATAATAAAACAAGTGGCTATAACAATGTTAATATGAAATTGACACATGAATTTAAAAATAACTTAGTTTTATCATCTGAGGTAGATTTAAAATTATCACATGATATTAGCACTACATATTTTAAAACTGAGAGTTACCATCAGTCTAGTTTTTCACAAAATGCCTATAATAATTTGAAACTAACGCTTGCAAAGAAATTCTAGAAAATTATTCGATACTTTTTAGAAAATCTTCAATTTTCATTTCGGTTTTCTCTTGGGTTTTGCGGTTTTTAACCTCGACTATGCCATTTGCAACGCCGCGTGGGCCGATTACAACTTGTTTTGGAACGCCGATAACGTCCATTGTTGCAAATTTTGCCCCTGCCCGTTCATCGCGATCATCATAAAGTGGATCAAGGCCTTTTGCAGTCGCTAAATCATAGATTTTTTTGCATAATTCATCGCAAGCTGTGTCGCCAGATTTTAGATTAACGATACCAAGATTGAATGGTGCAATTTCGGTTGGCCAAATAATACCATGTTCGTCATGGCTTGCCTCTATGACTGCGCCAACAAGGCGTGAAACACCAATACCGTAAGAGCCCATTTGTAAAACATGCTCTTTACCATCTTTGCCCATAACTTTGGCATTCATTGGTTTTGAATATTTATCTCCAAAGAAGAAAATATGCCCAACCTCAATACCACGACCTTCACGGCGGCGATCTTCTGGAACATTGGCAAGGAATTGTTCTTCTTCATGCATTTCATCGGTCGCGGCATAAGCGGCCAAAACCTCATCAACCATTGCTTTGCGCGCAGATTTTGATGCATCATCATTTTCAAATGAAATGTCGGTTGTTGTCCAATCCTTGTCTTCATAGACGCTATCATAGAAAACCGCACTCTCGCCATTTTTTGCAAGAATGATGAATTCATGACTTAAATCACCACCAATCGGGCCTGTTGCCGCGCGCATTGGAACGCCGCGCAAACCAAGGCGTTGGAATGTTCGCAAATAAGCCAAAAACATCTTGCGATATGCATCAACCGCACTATCGGCATCAATATCAAAAGAATAGGCATCTTTCATAAGGAATTCGCGACCACGCATAACGCCAAATCTTGGGCGCACTTCATCGCGGAATTTCCATTGAATGTTATAAAGATTTAAAGGTAAATCCTTATAAGAACGAATATAGGTTCGCACCACATCGGTCACAACTTCTTCGGCAGTTGGGCCAAAAAGCATGTCGCGTTCGTGACGATCTTTGATACGAAGCATTTCAGCGCCATAATCATCGTAGCGACCTGATTCACGCCATAAATCCGCCGATTGCATGGTTGGCATTAAAAGTTCTAAAGCACCTGATCTATCCTGTTCTTCACGAACAATTTTTTCGATATTCCGAAGAACTTTTAGACCAAAGGGAAGCCAAACATAAACACCTGCTTGCTGCTGTTTAATAAGGCCAGCACGTAACATTAATTGGTGCGAAACAATTTGCGCTTCACTTGGGGTTTCTTTTGCAACTGGCAGGAAATAGCGCGAAAGGCGCATAATAGGCTCCTATAATTTTATAATTTTAAACAAAACAAGCGCTAGTAGCACAGACCATATTACAAATGCTACAATTGATGCCATAATCATTTTTTTCTTGAAATTAATATTGGTAGGGGCGCTTTTAACACTGCCCTTAACTACATTTCCATCCTCTTGTTGTGTTGTCACACCAATTGGCAAAACCAGAAAAAGGCTTATCCACCAAATAATTAAATAGCTTGCAATTGAGGTAAATATATCCATGCTTTTTCTTTAATGCGCTTCTTTTGGGGTTTCCATCAATTCAATCAGTACACCATCTGAATTTTTTGGGTGAACGAAAATAATCATTGTTCCATGTGCACCAATTCTTGGCTCACCAAGGACTGTTGCACCTTTTGCAACCAATGTATCACGCGCTTCATAGATATTTTCAACCTCAAAACAAACATGATGCTGACCACCTGCAGGATTTTTTTCCAAAAATTTTAATATGGGTGATTTTTCGCCCAATGGTTCAATAAGTTCAATTTGTGCATTTGGCAAATTAACAAATGAAAACTTTACCCCTTGCGCTTCCATTCCTCTTATTGGCGTTATGTCTTTTTCTTCAACGCCATAAAAGTTTTTATAAGTTTCCCATGCTTTTTCAATTGATGGAACAGCAATACCAATATGATTTAATTTTCCGATTTTCATGATTTTCCCCAAATCTTGCGGTCTTAGATTAAATTGTCATAATAATTACTTCAATCATCGGCCTTTTCTTTAGTTCAATGAATGATGCTTTTTTGACGGCCTTCATTACCATGTCTTCGGCAAATTCTTCATCTAGCCTTTCGGCTGGCTTCAGCTTTTTTATGGCATTTTCAGCAATATCGGCAAGCCTATCAAGGGCTTTATCAAAAATATCATCATTTTTATGGGCAAGACCACGCGTACGTAAATCAGGGCCTGCAATAATTTCACCTTTATGATTTAGTGTTATGGCGATTATTATATAGCCATTTTCGCCAATTTTTTGACGCTCTTTCATGGTCTCGCTGCCATCAGCAAGCATTGAGAACCCATCAACATAAAGGCGACCCGCAACAACCTCATCAATTACTCTTGGCCCATTTGGTGCAATTTCGACCATATCACCATTTTTTGGCGCAATCGAAGCAGGGATTTGCAATGATTTAGCATAGCGTGAATGTTCGATAATATGCCTGCGTTCGCCATGCGTTGGAATTGCCATTTGTGGCCTTACCCACGAATACATTTGCGCAAGTTCGCCGCGGCATGGATGACCGGAAACGTGAATTGGCGCATCATGCGCGGTTATAACTTCAACATTTTGCAAGATTAATTTATTGATTAAATCATAAATATCGCGCTCATTACCCGGTATTTCGCGTGATGAAAATAGAACGCTATCCCCCTCACCCAAACTTAAATGTGGATGGTCGCCATCGGCAATACGCCTTAAAGCAGCCCGCGCCTCACCTTGCGAACCCGTACATAAGAATAAGATTTCATTATCTTTATAAGCTTTTGCTTTATCAGGCTCTACAAATGGGATTGGTGGAATAATTCCAACATTTCGCGCCGCAGTTGCAATGCGAACCATCGAACGCCCCATAAGGCAAACTGCACGACCTGCTTCATGGGCAGCATTAATAGCCGATGTTACACGCGCCACATTTGACGCAAAACATGCGATTGCAACTTTACCTTTTTTTGTTTTTACAATTTTTTCAAGTTCATCACGAACCCCAATTTCTGAACCGCTTTCACCTTCTTGGAAGACATTGGTTGAATCGCAAATCATTGCCAAAACGCCATCATCACCCATTTGTTTAATGGCTTTTATATCTGTGGTTTCACCAATCAATGGATTTGGATCAATTTTCCAATCACCAGTATGGAAAATACTGCCAAGTGGTGTTGTGATTTTAAGACCATTTGGTTCTGCGATTGAGTGTGTAATGGTTATATATTCAATTTCAAATGGCGCTAAATCAATTTTGCCTTTTAATGGAACAACATTTAATGGCGCGATATCAAATAAACCATGTTCACGTAGCTTATCTTTTATAAGCTCTGCAGTGAATGGTGTTGCATACATTGGCGCGCCAATTTGCGGCCATAGATAACCAAGCGCACCAATATGATCTTCATGCGCATGCGTAAGAATTATACCAAGAATATCATCTTTAATTTCTTTTATGAATTCAGGGTCAGGAAGAATTATTTCGACACCTGGAATATGTTCTTCGCTTGCGAAAGTTACGCCGCAATCAACAATTATCCATTTTTTGTTATTTTCGCTTCCAAAACCATAAAGATTCAAATTCATACCAATTTCATTTGATCCACCCAATGGCAGATAAACAAATTGGTTTTCACTAACTTGACCCAATTTATACCTACTTTTCTAAATTTATAATATAGAGATGCGCAATAAACGCATTTAGAACAAATGCAACCTGCATTATTTGTTTATGAAAATTATTGCGTTCTTAGTTGAGTTGTTGGAATTGTGCAATTGTCAGGTGTTTTAAGCAATAGCGACAAACCATCAATAGCAGTTTTTGCCGCAGATTTAAACTCATAGCCTTTTGATGGCATAATTTCACGTCTAACAATAATCTTCTTATTCGCATCAAGAAGCGCAATTTGGAAGCGCCCACCATTTACGCCGCCCAATGCCTCACCAATATTTGATGGTAAAATTATTCCACGGCTTTCGGTTGAAAAAATATCGCGTACTTTTCCATCTAATGCTTTGGAAGAAGGTACAATTGATTTTTCGCCATCATATATTGTAATCTCCCAAAACGCGGCATTAATGCTTTGTTCGGTGTTTAGATTGATAGTGTAAGCATCCAGACTTTCAAAACTTGATTCAATCGCACTCTTAGTTTCATCAACGCGCCATGATATTTGAACGGCAATATTTGGCGCAGTTCCAAGATTGGTTTTATCATTAACAACTTGAAGGTCGTCTTGGAAATCAGGGGTTTTCCATTGAACCACGCGCATTTTGGGCCCTTTACCTACATATTGGCGCGCCCTTACGCCCGCGCGCCCAAATGTACCGCCTGCTACGCTAACGCATACTTTCTTATTACTTAATTTTGTTTCATTGCTTTTCTCAGCACGACTTTTATCGCAGCCATTTAAAAGGGTTGCGGTAAAAATCATCAAACCGATTGTATAAATTATATTTTGCTTATTCTTTTTCATGATTATCATTTATCGTTGCAATATCACTGTTTAACGAAAAATGATTTGAAATATCAGAGATATCCAATTGGTAACAACTAATAAAAAACTAGTGTGTAAAATTTACATCACCCGCTTGTATGAATTTTATATTTTGTGCTTCATCAATTAAAATTAATTCGCCGGCTTCATTTATACCATTGAAAATTCCAAAGAAATTTTCATTATGAGATTTGATTGTAACAGGCTTACCAAATCCGAATGCATTTTCTTCCCACATTTTTTTTATGGGGTCAAAGCCTTCATTGATATAAATTTCGTGCAAAATATTAAATTCAGCATCTAATTGTGATAATAGATATTTTGGTTCAGGTGGTTTTGAATAATCTTTTATAGAAGTGGTTTCTTTATCTTCTATATCAGGACTTTGTAGTAAATTCACACCAACGCCAATTGCGATAAAAGCATTTGGCTTATCAATCCAGCTTTCAAGTAAAATGCCACTTATTTTCTTACCTTCAACCAAAATATCATTTGGCCATTTCAGAAGTGTTTGCTTATTTGGAATATATTTTTCAATACAATTCTTAAGTGCAATGGCAATAATGAATGAATATAATGGCGAAAGTTTAGATACATCGTCAAGCTTGATTACATAGGTTGCAAATAAATTGCCGCTTAATGACGACCAAACCCTACCACGCCGACCACGTCCATTGGTTTGCTTTTTTGAAATAACCCAAAATGGCGCATCCTCACCCTCTTGGGCTAAGTAACGCGCCATATCATTAGTTGAATATACTTCTTCAAATTCTATTATTTTCACTTAAACATATTACCCGCAACAAGTGTCGCAGTATATAATAATCCAATAAATGGCATAAGTAAGGCAAACAAAATCGCAGTACCTTTAACAGAAATACTTGTTGCAGCAAGACCGCCCGCAAATTCCATTTTCGGCTCATCAAACCAAACAGTTTTGATTATACGTAAATAATAGAATGCAGAAACAACAGATGCCAAGATTAGGGCAATTGCAAGATATAAATGGCTGCCATTCCAAACCGATTTAATCACTTCGAATTTACCCCAGAAGCCTGCCAAAGGCGGGATACCCATTACAGAGAATAGGAACATAGTGAATGCAATTGCAATCATTGGATGCTTTCTTGAAATACCCGCAAGACTTGGAATGCTTTCAATTTTACGGCCATCCTCTGAACGAAGCGACAAGACAACGGCAAACATACCTACACCTGATAAGGCATAGATAGAAACAAACATTAATAACGCGCTTGGACCAAATACAGGGCCCGCCGCAATTGCAACAAGTGCATAGCCCATATTTGCGATTGATGAATAAGCCAAAAGGCGTTTGATATTTGTTTGTTGTAGCGCAAAGAATGCACCAATAAACATCGATAATATTGCCATTATTGAAACAATTTGTTGCCATTTTGCAATTGCAGGACCAAAGGCTTCAAAGCAAAAACGCGCAAGTAAAATTGTTGCCGCCATTTTTGGCGCAGTGGCAAAGAATGCAGTTGATGGTGTTGGCGAACCTTCATAAACGTCAGGCGTCCACATATGGAATGGCGCAGCAGACATTTTAAATGCAATGCCCGACATTACGAAAACCATACCAAAAATTACGCCAACATTTGCATTCGCACTTAATGAAGCGATTTTTTGGAAATTAATTGTTCCTGTAAAGCCATAAATTAATGAAGCACCATAAAGCAAAATACCAGAAGATAGAGCGCCCAAAACAAAATATTTCAAACCCGCTTCAGAAGATTTTTGGCTGTCACGTGCATAAGCCGCCAATACGTAAAGCGCCAAAGATTGTAACTCTACGCCCATATAGATTGCTAATAAATCGTGTGCAGAAACCATTACAAACATGCCCACAACCGCTAAAAGCGTAAGGACAGGATATTCAGGTTTTTGAATATTTCTATCTTCTAAATAATCAATACTTAAAAGAAGCGCACCAGCAGAAACCGCACTTATTATAAATTTGGCAAAAGAGCCAAAATTATCAATCACCAAACTACCGTTGAACAATAATGTTGGGGTTTCGATTGAATGTTTCACACTTGCAAAACCTGCTGCAAGCAAAACCAAGATGGCAAAATAATTTACTGCGCGATATGATTTTTTACCCGCAAAAGCGCCAATAAGAACCGCCACCATTGCACCAAAAACCAATGTGATTTCTGGAATAATGAAGGGAAGTTGTTTTGAAATATTCTCTATACTCATTTTTCAATTCCAAACTGGCATTATTTCATCATTGTTTGTAGATTATCGACCAAATGCATCACTGAAACATTTGTGAAATCTAAAATTAATTGTGGTTTGAACCCAAGAAGGACAGTACCGATTATCAAAGGCAAAAATACCAAAAATTCGCGCAAATCCATATCTTGAATATCGGCAAGTTTTGGATTTACCAAAGGACCAAACACTGTTTTGCGATAAAGTGTAAGCATATAAGCCGCAGATAAAATCACACCACTTGCCGCAAATATTGCGAATATTCTGCTTTGTAAGAATGTACCTTGCATAGTCAAAACTTCGCCAACAAAACCCGATGTACCTGGCAGGCCAACATTACCCAAAGTGAACAACATAAATACTGCCGCATAAATTGGCATACGATTTACAAGGCCACCATAAGAAGCAATTTCGCGTGTATGCATACGATCATAAATCACACCTACACAAAGGAATAATGCACTTGCGATAAAGCCGTGCGATAACATTTGGAACATTGCACCTTGAAGACCCGCGCCATTGAATGCAAAAATACCCAATGTAACGAAACCCATATGCGCAACCGAAGAATAAGCAATAAGCTTTTTGATATCAGTCTGACGGAATGCCACAAGTGATGTATAAATCACTGCAATAACAGACATTGTGAAAATCAATGGTTGGAAATGCAAACTTGCAAGTGGGAACATTGGCAGTGAGAAACGAATGAAGCCATATCCACCCATTTTCAACAAAATACCCGCAAGAATTACCGAACCCGCAGTTGGCGCCTCAACGTGTGCATCAGGCAACCATGTATGAACCGGCCACATTGGCATCTTCACAGCAAATGAAGCAAAGAATGCAAGCCATAGATAAATTTGCGCATCCTTTGTAAAATGGAATGCCTGTAAAGCTAAAATATCCGAAGTGCCTGCTTTCAACACCATATAAGCAACTGCGATAAGCATGAATAGCGAACCAAGTAGCGTATAAAGGAAGAATTTATAAGCAGCATAGAAACGGTTTTTGCCACCCCAAATACCAATTATTAGATACATTGGAATAAGGCCAGCCTCGAACAAGACATAGAAGAAAACCATGTCAGTCGCGCTAAACACGCCAAGCATTACAGTTTCCAAAACAAGGAAAGCCACAAAATATTCTACAACACGTTTTTCAACTGACTTCCAACTTGCGATAACGCAAAGCGGCATAAGGAATGTTGTTAAAAGAACAAAAAGAACCGAAATCCCGTCAACACCCAAGGCATAATTAATATTGCCATACCAAGGAATGCTTTCTTTAAATTGCATTGCCGCACTTGTATGGTCAAAATCCATAACAAGTTTGACCGAAATCAAGAAAGTGACGAATGTCGTAATTAAAGCGATTATACGTGCCGAAGCCGCAGCTTTTTGGGCATCTTTATTTAGGCCACTTATTAAAAGAATTAATATAGCGCCAATTGTTGGTAGCCACAAAATGGTCGATAACATAGGTAAACCAAACATCCCCTTAGCCCCCCTTTGTCAAAGCAAGTGCGCCAAAGGCAACAAGTGCGATTAACATGATGAAGGCATAATGATAAACATAGCCAGTTTGAACTTTAACGGATTTTTTTGAAACCCAATTAATATCATTTGCGATACCATTTGGACCCAATCCATCGATAATTTTGCCATCGCCAACTTTCCACAAAAAGTCACCAATTGCGCGTGCAGATTTTACAAAAATCACTTCGTAAAGTTCGTCAAAATACCATTTATTATATAGGAATGCATGAAGTGGGCCGGCCGCTTTGGCAATTTTCTTACCCATTCCTTCATTCCAGAAATAAACAAATAATGCACCGAAAAGGCCAGTAATAGTAACGGTTAATGGCGCAAATTTTACCCATTCAGGAACTTCATGGCGTAAATGTAAAATATGATTTTCAGGCGAATTATAGATTGAATGTCCCCAGAATTCATGCGCGCCTTCACCAACAAAGGCAGGGGCAAAAATAACACCCGCAAATAATGCACCGATTGCAAGCAAGAATAATGGTATAAGCATTACAAGCGGGCTTTCGTGTGCAGGTGCCGAACCATCATCTTTTGCATGATGCGCATCATGGTGATCGCCGCCATGTGCAACATTTGCATGTAAATGGTCAGACATTGCATGATCATCATGGTGACCATGTGCATCACCTTTAAATGTGCCAGTAAATGTCATGAAAATTAGGCGCCATGAATAGAAACTGGTCAATAATGCCGCAAGAACTGAAATCCAGAATGCGAAGCTAGCAAATGGGCGACCTTCTTGAGAAGCTGCAAACGCACTTTCAATAATCGCATCTTTAGAGAAGAAACCCGCAAGACCAAGATTTGTTCCAGGGATACCAATACCAGTGATTGCCAATGTACCAATAAGCATGATTGCATAGGTAATTTTCATTGGTTTCCAAACCGCACCCATTTTACGCATATCTTGTTCATGGTGAAGGCCATGAATAACAGAACCTGCGCCCAAGAATAATAATGCTTTAAAGAATGCGTGCGTGAAAAGGTGGAACATTGCCGCTTGATAAACGCCAACACCAGCAGCGAAGAACATATAACCAAGTTGCGAACAGGTTGAATAAGCAATCACGCGCTTAATATCATTTTGTGCAAGGCCAACAGTTGCCGCAAATATCGCAGTTACCGCACCAACCAATGTAATCATACCCGCTGCAAAATGGGTGTTTTCATAGATTGGCGAACAAATTGTAACCAAAACAACGCCCGCAGTAACCATTGTTGCGGCGTGGATAAGTGCCGAAACTGGTGTTGGGCCTTCCATCGCATCAGGTAACCATGTGTGAAGAAAGAATTGTGCCGATTTACCCATTGCACCAATGAATAATAGAACTCCAATTACCTCAAGTGCAGGTAATTTCCAATTACCCCAATCCATTGTGTCTTTTAAATGATGTGGGATTGCATGGAAAACTTCTTTGAATTCAATAGTTCCAAACACCATGAAAACTGACATGATGCCAAGAACAAATCCAAAGTCACCAACGCGGTTTACAACAAATGCTTTAATCTGTGCATCATTGGCAGAACGTTTCAAATACCAAAAACCAATAAGAAGATATGATGCAACACCAACACCTTCCCAGCCAAAGAATAATTGCATAAAATCAGCCGCAGTTACCAATGACAACATCGCGAAGGTAAATAAAGACAAATAAGCAAAGAAACGTGGTTTGTGCGGATCCTCACTCATATAACCCCATGAATAAAGGTGAACGAGTGATGAAACCGAAGTTACAACAACCATCATAACTGCCGAAATCGCATCAAGGCGAATTGACCATGTAGATTTAAAACCTGCAACATCAATCCAAGTGAAAAGGCGAATTGGGTCTTCAGGTAATTCAATGGTTTTTGACCAATGACCATAGAAAATTGTTGCCGCGCTAAAGAAAGCAACAAACAACAAACCAGTTGTAACAGCCATTGATACTTTTTGCGGCAATACGCGCCCAAAAAGCCCCGCAATGATTGCTCCAACCATTGGCGAAAACACAACTAAGAGAGCAAGAGTTTCAACAGACACTTTCCTAGCCCTTCATAATATTCAAATCTTCAACCGCGATAGTTCCACGGTTTCGGAAATAGACCACCAAAATAGCAAGGCCAACCGCAGCCTCAGCCGCCGCGACAGTCAATACAAACATTGCAAAGACTTGCCCCACTAAATCACCCAAAAACACCGAAAATGCGACAAAATTCACATTAACAGCCAATAAAATCAATTCAACAGACATCAAAATAACGATGATATTCTTACGATTTACAAAAATCCCAAAAACCCCAATTGTGAATAGGGCAGCGGCAAACGCCAAATAATGGGTTAAACCAATTGAATGACCCAAATCTATCATAATGATACCCCTTCCCCAGTTTTTGGTTTGGCAATTTCAACACCAGTTTTACGATTACGTGCAGTTTGTGCAGTAACACTTTGGCGTTTAACATTTTGACGATGTTGAAGGGTCAATACGATTGCGCCAACCATTGCAACAAATAATACAAGACCCGCAAGTTGGAAGAATAAAATATAATTTGTATAAAGGATTTCACCAATCGCCTTGGCGTTTGATGTAATGCTTACATCAGGCGTTGGGCTGGCAAGCATATTAGGATCAATTTTGGCCTCAATTCTTGCGCTTGTAACCATGATGAACATGCCAAACAATATTAATGCAACCAAACCACCAATCGGCAAATAGCGCATAAAACCTTGTTTCAATTCAACAAAGTCAATATCAAGCATCATTACAACGAACAAGAATAATACCGCAACAGCACCAACATAAACGACGATTAAAAGCATCGCCAAATATTCTGCGCCAAGCAATACGAACAGACCTGCCGTTGTAAAGAACGTTAAAATCAAAAATAGAACCGAATGCACAGGATTACGCGCTGACACAACCATCAAGGCCGAAATCACCGCAACCGCGCTTAGTATCCAAAAAGCAGCGATACTTATCATCGCAATGCCCTACCCTTCTTTGACCTATAATAAGGTCGATTAAAAACCCCAAATGCAACTTAACGATAAGGTGCATCAAGCTCCAAATTCTTTGCGATTTCGCGTTCCCAACGATCCCCATTAGAAAGAAGGCGTTCTTTATTATAGAACAATTCTTCACGGGTTTCGGTGGCATATTCGAAATTCGGCCCCTCAACAATTGCATCAACCGGGCAAGCTTCTTGGCAAAAGCCGCAATAAATGCATTTTGTCATATCAATATCATAACGCGTTGTACGGCGTGAGCCATCTTCACGTGGCTGAGCCTCAATTGTGATGGCTTGTGCAGGGCAAATCGCCTCACATAATTTACAGGCGATGCAACGCTCTTCACCATTTGCGTAGCGACGTAAAGCGTGTTCGCCACGGAAACGTGGGCTTAATGGCCCTTTTTCAAACGGGTAATTAACTGTTGGCTTGCGGCGGAAATAAACTTTCATTGCAAGAACAAAAGTTCCCAAGAAATCGGTCATTGCCGCGCCTTTTATGGCTTGAAAAATGCTCATTACGCATTACCTCCGAAAAAGGCGACATATGCGCCAACCACAGCAACCGCAACCAATGTTGTTGGCAAGAATATTTTCCAGCCAATACGCATTAATTGGTCATAGCGATAACGTGGAACAATTGCTTTTACCATCGCAAACAAGAAGAAAATAACCCAAATTTTGACATATAATACCAAACAGCCAATGAATGGATTTGTTACTTCAGCCCACGGAAGATTCCAGCCGCCAAGGAACATAATGCTTATCATTGCGCACATGAAAACAATGTTCACATATTCAGCCATCATAAACAAAAGATAAAGGGTCGCAGAATATTCAACCTGATAACCGGCAACCAATTCAGATTCAGCCTCTGGCAAGTCAAATGGTGGGCGATTAGTTTCGGCAAGTGCGGAAATAAAGAAAATCCACAACATCATGAACATAATAAGGCCAGTTACGACGCCAAGTGCAACTTTTGCAAAGCTACCGCCATGAACTATTGCACCGATGAATGAGAATGCATGCCAATCCCAAATGCCAGCTTTTTGGTGATTTACAATATCAGTTAAGTTCAATGAACCAACCAAAAGTAAAACCGTAACAATTACAAAGCCGATTGAAACCTCATAAGATACCATTTGTGCCGCAGAACGAAGTGCGCCCAAGAATGGGTATTTAGAGTTTGATGCCCAACCACCCATAATAATGCCATAAATACCCAATGATGAAATTGCCAGAATATATAAAATTCCAACATTCATATTAGATATGCCCCAACCCGGAGCCATTGGAACAACCGCCCAAGCCATGAATGAGGTTAAAACAGTGATTACAGGAGCAATAACAAAAACAGTTTTATTAGCACCAGATGGAATTACGATTTCTTTTAAAACGAATTTTAAGAAATCAGCAAATGATTGCAATAAACCAAATGGACCAACCACATTTGGACCTTTTCGCATTTGAACCGCTGCCCAAACTTTACGGTCAAAAACCAAGATGAAAGCAACAGTAAGCAAAACGGCAACCAAATAAAGCAAAGATAAACCAATCCCCGCTAAAGTTCCCCAAAAAGCACCTAAATCGTGAACTAAGCCTTGCATCTATCTACTCCGCTGCCACTTTGGTGGTTGATTGTGCCTTAAGCGCAGAACATTTCGCCATAATTAACGACGCGCGCGCAATAGCATTAGTTAGATAATAATCATCAATTTGCGGCGTGAAAATTTCACTTGTTGGATTTCCACCTTCACCAACAAAACGCAAATCAAGTTTTGTATTTTGTGCGATTTCGCCATCATTTACGGCAAAAGACGGGAATTCTTCTTTTAGCTTGCCGCGTAATTGACTGATATTGTCAAATGGTAATTTTTTAC
Organism: Pseudomonadota bacterium; assembly: GCA_020161405.1. Lineage (GTDB taxonomy): Bacteria > Pseudomonadota > Alphaproteobacteria > Caulobacterales > Aquidulcibacteraceae > Pseudaquidulcibacter. The sequence continues at coordinate 423,302 of JAIUOD010000003.1, forward strand.
CAATCATTGCCGATACAGCACGGAATAAAGCCCATTCTTCTTTTGCATCACCTTTTGGCGAAACCGCAGGTGTCGCATATTGAACGCGCCCTTCAGTATTTACATAAATACCTTGTTTTTCAGTATAGGCAGGGGCAGGTAAAATAAGATCTGCATTATGCGCACCCTTATCACCATGCGAACCGATATAAATTACAAATTTATTATCAGGAGCTTCAACTTCGTCGGCACCCAAAAGAATTATTGTATCGCAATCTTTCAAAATCTGATTAGTGCTTTTACCGCCATCTTTTGGTAAGAAGCCAATATCAAGCCCGCCAACACGGCCTGCAGCTTGATGAAGAACGTTAAAGCCATTCCAATCATCATTTACGATTTTAGCTTTAAGGCCAATTTCAGCAATTAATTTAGCAACTTTATCACCATCTTCACGTGCATAAGCACCCATACCAATAATAATCATTGGCTTTTGAGCGTTCGACAATGTTTTGAAGAAGTCACCCTTTCCTTTTGCCAAATCTTCCAATATTTTTACACTATTGCCAAGATTTTCATATGGATAAGTCAAATCATATGACGGCCCAATTAGTGCAATATTATTTAGTTTACCTGCCAAATAAGCCTTGCGAATGCGTGCATTTAATACAGGCGCTTCAAGACGTGGGTTAGAGCCAATAATTAAAATGCAATCTGCTTCTTCAATTCCATTGATTGTTGAATTGAAAATATAACCACCACGACCTGCTTTATCATCAATCAAAGCACCATCTTGACGGCAATCAAGGTTTTTAATTCCAAGACTATTTGCCAAAGATTTTGCGGCATAAAGGGTTTCAACATTTGCCAAATCACCACCGATGAAACCAATTTTCTCAGGAGCTTCTTGAAGTTTTTTTGCAAAAACATCCAAAGCGTCATCAAGATTAGCTTCAACAAGTTTTGAACCTTTACGAACATAGGCTTTATCAAGACGTTGACGGCGCAAACCATCACAGGCATGACGGCCTTTATCAGATAGCCATTCTTCGTTAATATCGTCATTAATACGTGGTTCAATGCGCAAAACATCAGCGCCGCGCGCATCAATACGAATATTTGAACCCAAAGCATCCATAACATCAATAGATTCAGTTTTGCGCAATTCCCAAGGACGCGCATTAAAGGCATAAGGTGCAGAAGTTAATGCGCCAACTGGGCATAAATCAACAACATTGCCTGATAATTCAGATGTAAGTGCCATTTCAAGATAGGTTGTAATTTCCATATCTTCACCACGACCAATCGCACCAATTTCGGGCACCCCTGCAACCTCAGTTACAAAACGAACGCAACGTGTACATTGAATACAGCGCGTCATTTCGGTTTTCACCAAAGGCCCCATATTCACTTCTTCTTTGGCACGTTTAACTTCGCAATAACGGCTTTCGGCATCGCCATAAATTACCGCTTGATCTTGAAGATCGCATTCACCACCTTGGTCGCAAATTGGGCAGTCCAATGGGTGATTGATAAGCATGAATTCCATCACACCAGCGCGTGATTTTTTAACTTTATCAGAGGCCGTAAATACTTCTGGCGGTTCGCCATTTGGGCCAGGGCGTTGGTCTTTTACCTGTTGCGAGCAAGAGGCAACAACTTTTGGCGCGCCCTTTACTTCAACCAAGCACATGCGGCAATTGCCTGCCACAGACAAACGTTCATGGTAGCAAAAACGCGGTATTTGCGCACCCGCAGCTTCGCAAGCCTGCAATAATGTATATTCTGCAGGTACATCAATTTCTTGTCCATCGACGACGATTTTCGCCATCCTCACGCCCCGTCTATAAGTTTTTTGGTTCTTTATTCATTCGGGTAACACCCAAAAATGACCAAATCACCAAAATTACATTTGCAATTAACGCCACCCAAACCAAAAAAGGTAAGGATAGGCCAACAGCCATATGCAGCATAATATACCAAACCAAACACCCCAAAAGGACAGATGAAAATAACAACCGCCCATATTGGCATAGTTTACAGGCCTTGGCCATTTGCTACGCTCCCAATGATGTGTGAATCAAATCAATTGAATCAATCCACTAAACACCAAAATCCCGCTTCTGCTAGAGGCATAAAGCGCAATGCGCAACCCCTTTTTGAAGCATTAAAACTTTAGTTTTGCACCTTTACTTTTATTTAAATCATTCCTCATCTTTGAATTGGAATGAAATAATTTCATTTAAAAAAGGCGCATCTTCTATGTCATCTTCGGTTCGCAAACATGACCATTGATTTATATGGTCAAGATATGCAATCCGTCTTTCCACACCAAATTGAACCGAAGGTTCAATAAAATCAGGTTTGTCAAATGCACCAATTGCAATTGCCAAACCATCAGGTGCTTCATAGGTCAGTGGTGTGCCGCATTTTTCGCAAAAACCCCGTTTAACAAGGTTAGAGCTTTGAAAACGGCTTGGCTCATTTGACCATTTTACACTAGCCTCACGAACCGACACCAAAGGCGCAAAGAAATTTCCAAACGCCTTTTGACACATTCTGCAATGGCAAATTGAAGCCTTCCCCAATTCACCCTTTATTTCAAAGCGGATATTGCCACATTGGCATCCGCCTTTCATTTCTATTCCGCCGCCAAACTTGCACCTTGAACGTGCGGTTTATTTGCACGATAGGCATCAATTTTAGCCTCAATCTCGTGGCGGAAATTCCAAATCAAACCTTGGATAGGCCACGCCGCCGCATCACCAAGTGCGCAGATTGTATGACCTTCGATTTGTTGTGAAACTTGTAATAATAAATCAATTTCGCGATGTTCGGCTTGGCCTTTTACCATGCGTTCCATCACACGCCACATCCAACCAGTGCCTTCACGGCAAGGTGTACATTGACCACATGATTCATGCTTATAGAAATAAGAAAGCCTTGCAATTGCCGCAACCAAATCAGTTGATTTGTCCATAATAATTACTGCCGCAGTACCAAGGCCAGATTTCAAAGCTGATAGACTATCAAAGTCCATCAAAACTGTTTCTGCCATTTCGGCGGTAATCATACGAACCGATGAACCACCAGGGATTACAGCTTTCAAATTGCCCCAACCGCCACGAATACCGCCGCAATGATCTTCAACAAGCTGTTTGAACGGAATAGACATTGCCTCTTCAACGTTGCACGGCTTGTTTACGTGGCCAGAAATTGAGAATACTTTGGTGCCTGTATTATTTGGGCGACCAATTGCGGCAAACCATGCTGCGCCACGGCGCAAAATAGTTGGCATAACGGCAATTGATTCAACATTATTAACCGTAGTTGGGCAACCATAAAGACCCGCATTCGCAGGGAATGGTGGCTTCAAACGTGGTTGACCTTTTTTTCCCTCAAGCGATTCAATCTGTGCAGTTTCTTCGCCGCAAATATATGCACCCGCACCGTGAGAAACATATAAATCAAAGTCCCAGCCATGTTTGTTGTTTTTACCAATTAATTTGGCTTCATATGCTTGCTTGATTGCCGCTTCTAGGATTTCGCGTTCATAAACATATTCACCGCGAATATAGATATAGGCGGTATGAGCCTGCATTGCGAAAGAAGCAATTAATGCCCCTTCAATAAGCAAATGCGGATCATGGCGCATAATTTCGCGGTCTTTACATGTGCCCGGTTCAGATTCATCGGCATTGATAAGCAAGTAATGCGGTCTATCTTTCACTTCTTTCGGCATGAAAGACCATTTCAATGCAGTCGGGAAACCTGCGCCGCCACGACCACGAAGGCCAGACGCTTTACCTTCAGTGATAATCCAATCACGACCAGCATCAATAATATCTTTTGTGCCATTCCATGCGCCGCGCTTAATCGCACCCTCAAGACCCCAATCTTGTAGGCCGTAAAGGTTTAGGAAAATCCTGTCTTTATCTTCTAATATTCCGACCATATTATTTTGCCTTTTCAGGAAGGTTTGGAATTTTTATTTTTTTTGCCAATGAGCCATCATAAAGTTTTGGATCAAGCAAAGTAGTTGGCCCACCCTCTGGCGCAGATTTTTGACGCCCGATCGCAGAACCAGGTTTTACCTCTTTGCCTGCTTCTAAATCATCAATGATTTTATTGAAACTATCGGCGTCCAAATCTTCATGGTAATAATCATGGATTGCAACCACAGGTGCATTGGCGCAAGATCCTAGGCACTCCATTTCTTCCCACGAAAATTTGCCATCTTTGGTAACATGATGATGTTCGCCAATGCGTTTTTTACAAATTTTGATAATTTCGCCCGAACCGCGCAACATACATGGTGTTGTTCCACATACTTGGAAGTGAACTTTACCAACTGGCGCAAGGTGGAACATTGTATAGAATGTTGCAACTTCAAGAACGCGAATATCGGGCATTCCCAATTGATCAGCAATCGCCTCTATAGCTTTTTGCGAAACCCACCCCTCTTGCTTTTGTGCAAGCCAAAGAAATGGGATAACAGCCGAACGTTTGCGTTCAGGCGGGTATTTTGCAAGCCAAAAAGCACATTTAGCCTCTAACTCTTTTGACCACGCAAAAGACTTTGGCTGTACTTCTTCTGGTGCTAAACGACGAACCGACATTTAGTTTCTCACTTTATAAAATCAACAGATGCGATTTTACCATTTTCAATAGTATAAACCGCGATTACTTCAAATGGTTCTGCTTCCGGAGAGCGCATAACTTTTTCATGATCAAGCACTTTATTGCCAATCACAAAACGCCCCAAAAGCTCAACTTTATTTTGTGGGAATTGTGTAAACACGCCGCCCATACGTTCTTTATATGCCGCAATACCTTTTAAATTTGGTTCTTCGCGCAAATTTGCAATTGTCATATCATCGGCAAAATAAGACACGTGCGCATCTAAATCTTGGGAATTATAAGCATCCAATTGTCCTTGAGCGATTGCGGCATAATCCATTATCTATCAATCTCCCCGAACACGATATCAAGTGTACCGATGATTGCAGATACGTCAGCCAATAAATGACCTTTTGACAAATGCTCCAAAGCCGCAAGATGTGGGTAACCTGGGGCACGAATTTTTGCCTTATATGGTTTATTTGTGCCATCAGAAACAAGATAAACCCCAAATTCACCTTTTGGCGCCTCAACACATGCATAGGCTTCGCCCGCAGGAACTTTGAAGCCTTCAGTGTAAAGTTTGAAATGGTGAATAAGGCCTTCCATTGTTGCCTTCATTTCATTGCGGCGCGGCGGCGCAAATTTTGAATTTTCAGGCAAAACAGGGCCTGCTGGCATCATTTTAATACATTGTTTGATGATTTTTACAGATTCGCGCATCTCATCCATACGGCAAAGGTAACGGTCATAACAATCACCATTTTTACCAATCGGAATATCAAAATCTAATTCATCGTAAATTTCATAAGGCTGTGATTTACGCAAATCCCATGCAATGCCAGAGCCACGAACCATTACGCCCGAAAAACCCCAATCAAGGATTGTTTTCTTATCAACAACGCCAATATCAACATTGCGCTGTTTGAAAATGCGGTTATCAGTAATCAGGCCTTCAATTTCATCACAAACAGTCAGGAAAGGGTCGCACCAATCATAAATATCCTGAATAAGTTTTTCTGGTAAATCTTGGTGAACACCGCCCGGGCGGAAATAGTTTGCGTGCATACGTGCACCACATGCACGCTCATAGAAAACCATTAATTGTTCGCGCGATTCAAAACCCCATAGAGGTGGGGTTAATGCGCCAACGTCCATTGCCTGTGTAGTTACGTTAAGCAAATGGTTTAAAATACGCCCGATTTCAGAAAATAAAACACGGATGAATTGCGCGCGGCGCGGAACTTCAATGCCCGCAAGCTTTTCAATTGCAAGACAGAATGCATGCTCCTGATTCATTGGCGCAACATAATCAAGGCGGTCAAAATATGGTATCGCTTGATAATATGTTTTATATTCAATTAGTTTTTCAGTACCGCGATGCAAAAGACCAATATGCGGGTCAACGCGTTCAACAATTTCGCCATCAAGTTCAAGAACAAGACGCAACACGCCGTGCGCCGCAGGGTGTTGCGGGCCAAAATTGATGTTAAAATTACGTTTGCCAGGCTCTTTCACAAGATCCTTAACTTCGTCATAGGTTTTGCTGTCCAAAATAGTGTTTGCCATTATTTTGCACCTTCTTGTTTTTGTGCTTTCTCATCACCCGGAAGCATATTTTCCCATGGACTTAGGAAATCAAAATTACGGAATTCTTGAACTAATTTAACAGGCTCATAGACAACACGTTTTTGCTCTTCATCGTAGCGAACTTCTTGATAGCCAGTAAGCGGGAAATCTTTACGAAGTGGATGGCCTTCAAAACCATAATCAGTAAGAATGCGGCGTAAATCAGGGTGATTTTCGAATAACACACCATACATGTCAAAAACTTCACGTTCGAACCAATTGGCAACAGGCCAAATTTCAACCGCACTTTGGATACTTTGCCCATCTTTAATCGCGGTTTTTACACGAACACGAATATTATTATTCATAGATAGAAGATGGTAAACAATCTCAAATCTTTGCACATTTTCGGGATAATCAACCGCAGTAATATCAATCAAAGTTGAAAAACCTTCGATAGTTTGAAGATTCTTCAAAACTGAAATAATTTCAGCAGATTGAACGATTATGTTAAGCTCATCATTTAAGGTATGAGAGCCCGTAACACCTGAAACCTTGCCAAGTCTTGAAGCAACTTCCGCAAGTTTTGCATTTTGTTTATCAAGAATTTCTTGCTTCATCTTTCAATCGTCCCTTCGCGGCGGATTTTCTTTTGAAGCTGTAAAATGCCATAAACCAATGCCTCTGCAGTTGGTGGGCATCCAGGAACATAAATATCAACAGGTACAACACGGTCGCAACCACGTACTACTGAATATGAATAATGGTAATAACCGCCACCATTCGCACATGAACCCATTGAAATTACATACCTTGGGTTTGGCATTTGATCATAAACTTTTCTAAGCGCAGGCGCCATTTTATTTGTCAAAGTACCCGCAACAATCATAACATCAGATTGGCGTGGCGATGCGCGCGGCGCGAAACCAAAACGCTCAACATCATATCTTGGCATTGCGGCATGCATCATTTCAACCGCACAACATGCAAGTCCAAAAGTCATCCACATTAAAGAGCCAGTACGCGCCCAAGTAACCAAATCTTCAGAGCCAGCGACAATAAAACCTTTATCCGCTAAGGCATCAGATACGCCAGTGAAAAATGGATCATCTGGCTTCACCAAAAAGCCATCTTCAACACCTGCATATGATGGTGGTTTGATTATTCCCATTCTAATGCACCCTTCTTCCACTCATAAATAAAGCCAATTGTCAAAACACCCAAAAATACCATCATAGAAAAATAGCCAAATGCACCAAGGTCACGCAAAGCCAATGACCAAGGGAATAAGAAGGCAACTTCCAAATCGAAAATGATAAATAGAATCGATACCAAATAGAATCGTACATCAAACTTCATACGGGCATCATCAAATGCATTAAAACCGCATTCATATGCCGACATTTTTTCAGGATCTGGCGATGAAGGTGCAAACAACCAGTTCGCAACAATGAATACAACCCCAATTACAAGGGCAATTCCCATAAAAATGATGACCGGTAGATATTCTAATAAGAAATCTGAACTAGCCAATCCGGGCGCTGCAACTAATAAAGCCATTATTCCCTCTACGACAATTTGATTACGTATATCACGCAATTTTCAAAGGCTCTAGCTTGCTTGTGTAATAGTTGCAATCCAAAGCGGCAGAAATCATCAAAAATATTAGCATATTTATTCATCTTTAAGCATGCTAAAGCCATTTTTTAGACTTTGGTATATAAGCTTTTAATAATTATGGGTAAAAACAATAATCTGTCACATGATTTTTACGTCAAATTCACATTTTAAAGATATTTATTATCAAAATGGCGTAATTAATGAACAGCAAATCAAATTCTAATAATTTTTATAAATATGATGATAAATTGATAAAAAATCAAACGCTTAATTATGCCACAAATAATAATGTTAATTACAATTCAAAAGACTTGATAAACTCACTTTGGGACTTTGCCTTTATAAGTATGGTCGTACTTGTGATTTTAATCCATACATCAACCCCTGTTTCGATGGTGCTTAAGGTAACTAATGGATTTTCCCCGCCAATTTTGGGTGCAATTTGGTATTTTTGCGGTCTATTGGGTATAATAATAGCCTTAACCAGGCCATTAGATATTATTAAATGCACCATTTATGGATGGCCCTTTGTATTGATTAATTTATGGGTATTTGCATCTGTTACTTGGTCTATATCATCCGCTGATACATTCAAGGCGGCAATGTTATTAACTCTAAGCCAAATAACCGCTTTTGCTTTGGCAGCACGTTATTCTTGGTTTCAATTGATTCGATTAACCACAATAATCCTTACCAGTCTTATTTTCTTTTCGGTTTTGCTTGCCGTTGGTGTTCCAAAGCTTGGACAAATGCAAACAATTTATCCAGGTGCATGGTCAGGCCTATGGACGGAAAAACAAGGTTTAGGCTTTGCATCAACCATTCAGGTAATTTTTGCAATTGTTCTTGCGGTTTATTATCCAAAATATCGAATGTGGCTACTTGCAGCCCCGATTGGAATTATTGCAATTTTGGGAACCGAAGGGAAAACCGCTTTAATCATGATAATATACGCTATTGGTGCAATTACAGCCGCCAAAGCAATGCAATTAGAATTGCGATTATCTTTGATTCTTGCGCTTATTGGTGTGGTTTTTGCAACTTTGATTGGTACTTTTATCGTAACCAATCCTGATTTGATTTTCAAACTTACAGGTAAAAGTAACGACCTTACAGGGCGAAAAGAAATCTGGGAGGGCATTGATTTTCTTATACAACAAAGACCCGATAGAGGTTGGGGCTATGGCGTTATTTGGAACGATACCGAAAGCCTTACCTCCCCTTATCAATGGATTGCGCAGATTGCAGATTTTAAACCTGCAAACGCCCATTCAAGCTACCGTGAAACGCTTTTAACGCTAGGCAAATATGGTCTTTATCTTTTAGTTTTTGCAATTGGTAAGACTATGTTTGATTCAATAATTTTTTTAAGATCAAAGCCAGTTGGTGCAGCTTTATGCCTTGGTGCTGTTGGCTCACTTATCACTATTTCATTTACTGAAATGGTATTTCTTGGAAAGATGGATTTATATTGGCTATTGGTTGTCATGATTGGTACCAAACTTGCGCTTCCTAATGATGAGCCGCAAGAAACTCAAACATATTCACAAGAAAGCCAAGCAGCAAAAATTAAATCAGAAGTTTTCACTTACTAATTTAAAAATCGCAAATAGCAAAAAAGCCACCCAATAGGTGGCTTTTTGTTTTTGAAATGGCGAGAACCGATTTAATAAAATCGGAGCAAACGACAATCAAAATCATTAAGATTTTGAATGGCGCGAGCGACGGGGCTCGAACCCGCGACCCTCGGCGTGACAGGCCGATACTCTAACCAACTGAGCTACGCCCGCGCATTTCAATATCAAGCAATTGATGGTGCTTGATAGCGCCTTGTAAATAATAATCAACCCATAAAGGTCAATGATTTTCACATCAATCACAGTATCTTGAAATGGTGGGCGATGACGGGTTCGAACCGCCGACCCTCTCGGTGTAAACGAGATGCTCTTCCAGCTGAGCTAATCGCCCAATTTCAAGGTGGAGGCTTCTTAGCCTAGCAAAAAAAAAATTGAAAGTGCAAATGCCAGTTCTTTGCAGTTCAAATCTCAGCAAATGCAAAAAAATACAAAAAAGCCCCCAAAAATTGGGGGCTTTGTAATTATGCTATTTTTCTTTTGCTGCATCCCAATCATAAGGATCAACTTTTTGCCCCATTAATCCCCTAAAGAAATCAAAATAGTCGCGCAATACATCGCCAAAGAAACCATATCCATGCTTATAGGGCTTATCGACGCCAATTGCGATTGTTTGGTCGGCTTCTTGTTTCCATGTTCCAAACAATTTATCCCATAATGGCATAAGGCCAAAATTATAAACGCCGCCACTTATATCAAGTTCATGATGTTTACGATGGTGATTTGGTGATTGGAATAACCATTTTCCAAACCAACCATAATCGGTATCAATATTTGAATGTTGAAGCATTCCAACAATCGTAACCAATAAATTCACCCAAATCATCACGGAGGTTGAAGCACCCAATATTGCCATTGGCAAATTGATAACAAAAATCCCAACAAATGACACAGGATGTTGGCGCATTGTTGTTACCATACAAAAGTCTTCTGCTGAATGGTGGAAACGGTGAAATACCCAAAAATATTTTGTATGCTCGATACGATGATCCCAATAATCGCAAAGCGTAATAAGAACATAAAATAACGGGATTTGAGCATAAAATGGCAATTGTGAAATTGCTTTAGCAAAAGGAAAAATACCAACCAAATGGGCATTAATCCATTTACCAATAATCATCGCCAAGCCAAAAGTTAGAATTAGTTTCACAATATTGTAAATTTGCAATTGTGAATATGCAAGGCACGCTAAATCAAGTTTAATTGATTCTGTCCGTGCAAATAAAATTCGATAAAGCGATGATTGTTTCCAACCTGTAAAAATCGCCTCAACACCAAAGCCGACAGGAAATAAAACAAACATCAACAGATATGCATTTGAAATCCTGTCATGGATATTATGGACGGTTTTAGTATGGCCAAACAAATTTAAAGTAATGTCATCGGCAAATAATTTATTTAATTGCCCCATTAAAAACAATGATAAAGCAAGATAGGCCGCAATACCTATTGCGCCAAAAGCAATTATAGATGCTGATAAAACGTTCTTATTTGGTGCATTTTTGCCCAAACCATCCATTTGTGAGACATTTAATGATTCCATTTGGCCCATTCCCCGTAAATATTATTTATCGCGCAATATCTATGCCAAATGTTTTAATTTTAAGTGTTCGCAAATGAAAAAGGCGGCCCATTTAAGACCGCCTTTTGTAGATTAATGTGTTACATTACCTTCAGAAGTTCCAGGATTTGCCATTCGCGAACGCAGCGCAGCCTCCTGATCCTCATTTGTCCATTCAATCGGGGTTACATTACGAACCAATGCATGTGCCAAAACCTCATCAGCGCTTGAAACAGGGATAATTTCCATTGCTTCTTTCACATTATCAGGAATATCAGCCAAATCTTTTTCATTATCCTTAGGGATAAGAACTTTGGTAACCCCTGCGCGTAATGCAGCAAGTAGTTTTTCCTTAAGTCCACCAATAGGCAGCACACGACCACGCAAAGTAATTTCACCAGTCATAGCAACTTTGCGTGAAACAGGAATATCAGTCAAAAGACTTACAATTGCCGTCATCATTGCAATACCCGCCGATGGGCCATCTTTTGGTGTTGCAGCCTCTGGTACGTGAACATGTATATCGGTTTGGTCAAACAAAGTTGGACGAATTCCAAATTTTGGTGCCAAAGCCCGAACATAAGATGATGCAGCAGAAATTGATTCTTTCATGACATCTTTTAAATTACCGGTAACAGTCATGCGACCTTTGCCATACATTTGAATTGCTTCGATACTTAAAGTATCGCCGCCAACTTCAGTCCATGCAAGGCCAGTTACGACGCCAACTTGGTCATGCTCTTCGATTTCACCAAATTTATATTTTGGAACACCCGCAAATTCAGAAATATTATCGCCATTAACAATAACTTTTTCTGATTTCTTAAGTGAAATTTCACGAACAGCTTTACGCGCAAGATTGGCAATTTCACGCTCAAGGGAACGAACCCCTGCTTCACGTGTATAATTTCTTATAAGCGCCAAAATCGCGCCATCCTCAACCTCAAATTCATCTGGATTTAATCCATGGTCTTTGATTTGCTTTGGTAAAAGGTAGCTTTTGCTTATTTCAAGTTTTTCATCTTCTGTATAACCAGCAAGACGAATAATCTCCATTCTATCAAGTAATGCCTGATGGATATTCAATGAATTTGCGGTTGTAATGAACATCACATTTGATAAATCATAATCAACTTCAAGATAATGATCATTAAATGTGTTGTTTTGTTCAGGGTCTAAAACCTCAAGCAATGCACTTGCTGGGTCACCGCGGAAATCGGCGCCCATTTTATCAATTTCATCAAGCAAGAATAATGGATTATTACTTTTTGCTTTTTTCAAAGATTGAATAACACGCCCTGGCATTGAACCAATATATGTTCTTCTATGACCACGAATTTCGGCTTCATCACGAACGCCGCCTAAAGCAACACGAACAAAATCACGCCCTGTTGCCTGTGCAATCGACTTACCTAAAGAGGTTTTACCAACCCCTGGTGGGCCAACAAGGCAAAGAATCGGTCCGCGAATTTTACCAACCCGCCCCTGTACCGCAAGATATTCAAGGATACGTTCTTTAACTTTTTCAAGGCCAAAGTGATCATGATCCAAAATCTCTTGTGCTTTTACAAGGTCATTTTTGGTTTTCTTTTGCGTGCCCCAGGGAAGAGCTAATAACCAATCCAAATAATTGCGAACCACGGTTGATTCAGCACTCATTGGTGACATTTGTTTAAGCTTCTTAAGCTCTGCATTAGCTTTTATACGTGCTTCTTTTGAAAGTTTGGTGCGCTTAATTTTATTTTCAAGCTCGCTAACTTCATCGCGGTCATCATCGCTTTCGCCTAATTCGCGCTGAATGGCTTTCATTTGTTCATTAAGATAATAATCGCGTTGGCTTTTTTCCATTTGGCGTTTAACGCGATTTCTTACCTTACGTTCAACTTGAAGTGCATTAATCTCACCGTCCATAATGGCAAGAATTTTTTCAAGGCGCTTTGCAATATTACCAGTTGCCAATAATTCTTGTTTTTGTTCAACTTTAGCAGTCAAATTAGAAGCAACAACATCAGATATTGATTTTGCATTTTCGTTATTTTGCAAGCCATTTAGAATTTCAGCAGGGATTTTGCGGTTTAATTTTGCATAATTAGAAAATTGTTCTTTGACGGTTTTTGCAAGAACTTTAACTTCCAAACCATCATCGACTACGTCTTCTAATTCTTCATAATCAACGCGGAAAAAATCATTTTCGCTATTAAATGATGTGATTTTTGCGCGCGATTGCCCTTCTACGAGTACGCGAACCGTACCGTCTGGCAATTTAAGCAATTGCATAACATTGGCAATTGTACCAATTTCATAAATATCATTCGACTGCGGGTCATCAATGCTTGCATTTTTTTGCGCAGCAAGAATAATCAATTTATTACCATTCATCGCCTCTTCGAGGGCACGAACGGACTTTTCACGCCCAACAAATAATGGGCTTACTAATTCTGGAAAAACAACAATATCGCGCAATGGCAATAATGGAAGATTTTTTGCTTCTGACATTCAAACTCACTTTTGGTGTTTCCACCTATAATAAACAGAAATGGTATTATTTTCCCCCAATTTCAAGGGGGATAAATGGCATTTTGTAGATTTAAAAGCGGTTTAGTTATTAACTTGCTTTTGAAGCTGCTGGTTCGCGGCGTTCTGAATAGATTAATAATGGTTGGGCGCGGCCTTCGACAACCTCAACATTAATAACAACTTCTTCAACGCCTTCAAAAGAAGGTAAATCAAACATTGTATCAAGCAATATAGCCTCTAAAATTGAACGCAAGCCACGCGCACCAGTTTTACGCTGTATCGCTTTTGATGCAATTGAATGAAGTGCTTCATCAGTAAAGGTTAGTTTGCAATTTTCCATTTCGAACAAGCGCTGATATTGTTTTACCAATGCATTTTTCGGCTCGGTCAAAATGGTTATCAATGCTGGTTCATCTAAATCTTCAAGTGTTGCAAAAACAGGCATACGACCAACAAATTCAGGGATAAGGCCGAATTTCAACAAGTCTTCAGGTTCAAGATCTTTAAGAACATCGCCTGTGCGTCTGTCATCTTCATCGCGAACTGTTGCGCCAAAGCCAATGCTTGAACCAACACCACGGCGTGAAATAATTTTATCAAGGCCAGGGAATGCACCACCTGCAATAAATAAAATATTTGTTGTATCAACTTGCAAGAATTCTTGCTGTGGATGTTTACGTCCACCTTGCGGCGGAACCGATGCAACTGTTCCTTCCATAAGTTTAAGAAGCGCTTGTTGCACACCCTCACCTGAAACATCACGTGTAATTGATGGATTATCTGATTTGCGTGAAATTTTGTCGATTTCGTCAATATAAACAATACCGCGTTGGGCGCGTTCAACATTATAATCAGAAGCTTGAAGTAATTTCAAAATGATATTTTCAACATCTTCACCAACATAGCCCGCTTCGGTTAATGTTGTAGCATCGGCCATTGTAAAGGGAACATCAATGATGCGTGCCAAAGTTTGCGCCAAAAGGGTTTTTCCGCAGCCAGTTGGACCAATCAAAAGAATATTTGATTTTGCCAATTCAACATCATTATTTTTTGCAGAATGGGCAAGGCGTTTATAATGGTTATGAACCGCAACAGAAAGAACACGTTTGGCTTTGCTTTGACCAATTACATAATCATCAAGAACCGCTTTAATTTCTTGCGGGCTTGGAACACCTTCTTTTGATTTAACAAATTGGGTTTTATTTTCTTCACGAATTATATCCATGCAAAGTTCAACGCATTCATCACAAATGAATACTGTTGGCCCTGCAATTAATTTGCGCACTTCATGTTGGCTCTTGCCGCAGAAACTACAATAAAGGGTGTTTTTAGTGTCACCGCTTTGCGCTTTTGTCATTCGCTTCTCCAAAACGAAACCGAATTCGGTTTTCTATTGCAACAGATTTATAACAAATCTGTCAAATAATTCTTTCTAAAAAGTAGCAATTTAAAAATAATGCTACCAAAATAACTTAAATTTGCATGTTACCAAGCAAAAATTGTAATATTAACTGTAACAGCCTTTATTAAGCACCCTCAGGAAGGGCACGTTTCTCAAACACATTATCAATTAAACCAAATTCTTTTGCCTCATCTGGTGTCATGAAATGGTCGCGGTCAAGGGTTTTTTCCACGCGCTCTAACGGTTGGCCAGTTAGTTTTACATAAATCTCATTCAATCGACGCTTTGTTTTAAGCATATCTTCGGCATGGCGTTCAATATCTGATGCTGGTCCACGGAAGCCACCTGATGGTTGATGCACCATAATTGAAGAATTAGGCGTTGCCGCACGAAGCCCAGGTTCGCCCGCTGCTAAAAGCAATGAACCCATCGACGCCGCCTGCCCCATTACCAATGTTGCAACAGGCGAACGAATATATTGCATTGTATCATAAATTGCCAAGCCAGCAGTAACCACACCACCAGGGCTATTAATATACATTGAAATTTCTTTTTTCGGGTTTTCTGATTCCAAGAAAAGTAATTGCGCACAAATTAATGCCGCCATACCATCTTCAACCGGACCCGAAACAAAAACAATACGTTCGCGCAAAAGACGCGAAAATATGTCAAACGAACGCTCCCCGCGAGAGCTTTGTTCGATAACCATCGGAACAAGGTTTAAAGAGGTTGCGGGATTATTGTAAAAATCGTCTATCATATTTTCCCCATATAGGTGATATTGTATTCAATTACGCGAATTTATTCAGAATTTCGACACTGTACTAGATATTGGGCTAAAAAGAGTTAATTCAATGTTGCAAACTGTGGAAAAAAACAAAAAAAGCCGCCTTTTAAGGGCGGCTTTTGTGTTTTTTTTGTGACAAAAACTATTCTTCAGTTTTTTTAGCCGCTTTTTTTGCCTTTGCAGGGGCTTTTTTAGCTTCTTCATCTGAAGTTTCAGCTTTGGCTTCTTTTTTAGGTTTAGCCGCCGCTTTTTTAGGTTTTTCAGCTTTTGGCGAAGTTTCAACTTCGTCATCAGACTCTAATTCTTCGCGGGTAACAGTTTTGTCAGTAACTTTTGCTTTTTCCAAAATATAATCCACAACTTTTTCTTCATATAATGGCGCACGTAATTGAGCCATCATATTTGGATTTTTTTGGAAGAATTCATAAACTTGACGCTCTTGACCAGGGTAACGTGATGCTTCACGAACCAATGCTTGGCCAATTTCTTGATCAGTAATTTGAACTTCGCCAATACGGCCGATTTCAGCAAGAACTAAACCAAGACGAACGCGGCGTTCAGCAATAGTTTTATATTCAGCTTTCAAATCATCTTCTGATTTGCCTTCATCATCAGGGTCAACATTGCCTTGCGCTTTGTCTGCTTCAACTTGCTGCCAAATCGCATCAAATTCAGCCGCAACCATTTTAGGCGGCAATTCAAAAGAGTGAGAGGCATCTAATGCATCAAGCAATGAACGTTTTGCTTTTGCACGTGACAGACCGCCAAATTGACGTTCAATATCAACTTTAACCGCTTGTTTTAAAGCTTCAAGGTCAGAAAGGCCCATACGGGTTGCAAGTTCATCATCAACCTGTGCTTCTTTTGGCGATTGAACATCTGTAACTTTAATATCAAAAGTTGCAGCTTTGCCCGCCAAAGTTGGAACGCCATATTCTTCAGGGAAAGTTACGTTAATAACAGTTTCATCACCCGCTTTCACGCCAACCAATGCATCCTCAAAACCTGGAATGAAAGTGTTAGAGCCAAGAACAACTTGTGCGCCTTCAGCTTTGCCGCCATCGAATGCAACGCCATCGATTTTGCCCAAGAAGTCGCAAATTACTGCATCACCTTCTTTTGCTTTACCTTTTTTGGTTTCAAAAGATTGTGATTGTTTTGCAATTTCTTCTAATGCAGTTTGAACTTCGGCATCTGTTGCCTCGGAAACAGGGCGTGTGATTTCCAATGATTCGATAGCAACAGTTTTAAATTCAGGAAGAATATCAAAAAGAACATCAAAAACTAAATCAGCTTTGCCATCAATCACAGCATCAACATTTTCAACACCTGCGATATCAGGGTTAGATGCAGGGCGAACATTATTGTCATTAACTGCTTTATCAACGCCTTGTTGAACCAATTCATTCAACATTTCAGCCATAATGCCTTTGCCATACATTTTTTTGATGTGTGCCAAAGGAACTTTGCCTTTACGGAAACCTTTAAGGTTCATATTAGGCGCGATTTCGGCAATTTTAGTATCTAATGAAGTTGCGATTTCTGCCTTTTCTACAGTTACATTATAAACTACTGAAAGGCCTTCTTTTGATTTTTCAACGATTTTCATTTTATCTTCCTGCTGTGCAGTCCTTAGCAATGATGTCAAAAGTGCCCAATTCACACGTAATTGAGGCGCATTTGCGCACCATAAAAAACTCGAATGCGCGCCTATGCCACTAAACGCTTTATGTGTCTAGTTTTTCGTCAAGATTCTTAGCAGTTTAAAACCAAAAATGGCTCAAGCAACGCTTGAGCCATTTTGCAAATATGCCAAGAAAAAGCAAAAACCACTCTTTTTGATTTTTCTTGTCCGATTAAACCAACTTGCTAAGTGAGGCGCGAAGCGCCGAGGGCGGCAAGTTGAGATTTATCTTGGTGCGGTCGGAGAGGGTCGAACTCTCACGCCTCGCGGCGCTGGAACCTAAATCCAGTGCGTCTGCCAGTTCCGCCACGACCGCATCAAGAGGCGCCTATGTCGTAGAAAAGTGATAAAAGGTCAATAATCTTTTCTGCAAAAGATAAAAATTTTGCAGTCTTTATTCCTAAATCGATGCAATACAGCGTACAGCTTCATTACCAATAAGGCTTATTGCACCCAAATCGGCATTTTTGAAACCTAGTATCAATGCGCGTTCTTGCACACATATAAAGGGTAATTCACCGCCCATTTGCGCCATATTTATAACTGGCGCTAGTGTTTCAATTAAATTTTGCGCTTTGTCACGGGCGCTTAAATTATCAAAACTCCATGCTTCGAGTGAATTATTTGGCGCGGTTACTGGCGATAGCTTTTTATCTGTCGGCAATTTAATTGGCCAAATTTCGCCGCGTGGCAATGCGATTAGAATTGATTTGAAATCCTCTTTAAGCCTTATGACACAAAAACCCATTTTTTGCGTTTGCAAACTAACAATCGCAAAGCCATGCACATTACCACTTAGGCAATTTGAATATTCGCTTTCATTTTGCGCCAAAAGCCCCGCACCCACTATTTCACTTATGGCAATATCAATCGCGCTTTTAGCAATTGCGCCCTTATGCACGATTTTTGAAGCTGCGCTTTGGGTTTTAAAAGTTCGATAAAGACCACGAATGGCAATAATCACCCCGCCAAGTAGAATCAAAAAAGGTATGAAACTTAATAGATAAGATAATAAACCACCAGTTTTAGCACCAAGCGGCGCGATAATTGCCAAAACAATAAAACTTAAAAAAACAAGGCCAATGGCGCCCAAAAGCATTGAACCCTGTGCACCAAGCCTTGCGCGCGAGGTTTCTATCGCAGTTTGCGAATCTAATTTCACATCATTTGCAATTTTTTTTAATTTTAGCCAAATTGACAAATCAAATACCCTTTTGCCAATTCTTGCCTGATGCGGATTTAAAAACAAGCCTTGATAATATTGTTAATGGCATTCCTTGCACCCGCAAGTTTTTGCTTATCATTCACCCAATTACCCGCAACCATGAATTTGCCATCAGGGCGCAAACGATAGATTGCTGGTGCGCTTTGCATTAGATTGATTAATTTCATTGGATCTGGCGCTAATTCTTGTTTGAATGTGATTACTGCACCTGATGGCGTGATACCAAGTTTTTCAATGCCTGCCTTTTTACAAAGCGCTTTAAGCCCTTGAACTTCGATTAATTGATGCACTTCAAGTGGCATTGTGCCAAATCTATCAACCAATTCGGTTGCAAAACCATCACGCTCGTCCTCGGTCTCAAGTTCGGATAGACGGCGATAAAGTGATAGGCGTAAATTCAAATCAGAAACATAATCTTCAGGGATTAATACTGCCAAACCAATAGAAATGCTTGGTGACCAAGATTTATTGGACAAAGCCTCCTGCCCGTCTTTGATTTCAATTACTGCTTCTTCAAGCATTTGTTGATAAAGTTCGACGCCGACTTCTTTGATATTTCCTGATTGTTCTTCGCCCAAAAGATTCCCACCACCGCGCATATCCAAATCATGGCTTGCAAGTTGGAAGCCTGCGCCCAAACTATCAAGTGATTGCAAGATTTTTAAACGCTTTGTGGCTTGCGGCGTAATCATCATATCTTCAGGAATAGTAAGATAGGCGTAGGCACGCGATTTAGAGCGCCCAACCCGTCCACGTAACTGATAAGCCTGCGCAAGACCAAGCATATCAGCGCGCCAAACCACCAGCGTATTTGCACGCGGCACATCAATTCCTGATTCAACAATTGTTGTTGAAACCAAAATATCATATTTGCCATCATAAAAGCCATTAACAATCGGCTCTAATTCCGTTGGGCTCATCTGTCCATGCGCAATAGCAAAGCTACATTCTGGTATATAATCGCGCAAATAATCGCGTATTTTATCCAAATGCTCGATACGCGGCGCAACCACAAATGATTGGCCACCGCGATATTTTTCGCGCAAAATTGCTTCGCGTATTGTCACACTATCCCAAGGCGTTACATAGGTTCGAACCGCAAGCCTATCGACTGGTGGCGTTGCGATAATCGACATTTCACGAATGCCAGATAATGACATTTGCAAAGTACGCGGAATTGGTGTCGCGGTTAATGTAAGGAAATGTGTATCCGAGCGCATTTCTTTTAAACGCTCTTTATGTTTCACGCCGAAATGTTGTTCTTCGTCAACAATTACCAAACCTAAATCATTGAAACCAACCTGGGATGATAGAAGGGCGTGTGTGCCGACCACAATTTCGATGCGACCATCGGAAATGCCTTTGCGGATTTCACTTGCTTCTTTGCTGCCAACCATGCGTGATAATTGTCGAACCCTAACTGGCCAACCGTTAAAACGCTCACTGAAGGTTCTAAAATGCTGTCTTGCAAGTAGGGTTGTTGGGCAAACTACGGCAACTTGTCGGCCTGACATTGCGACAACAAAGGCAGCGCGCAATGCAACTTCGGTTTTTCCAAAGCCAACATCACCGCAAATAAGCCTATCCATTGGTTTGCCATTTGCCAAATCCTCAAGAATATCTTCGATTGAATGGATTTGATCATCTGTTTCATCATAAGGGAATTTAGCGCAAAATTCGTCATAATAGCCGGCAGGTGGAACAATCTCTTCGACATGTTGATTGGCGCGTTGTGCAGCAATTTTGATAAGACCAGCCGCCATTTCAAGCAATCGTTTTTTGGCGCGTGCTTTACGCCCCTGCCATGCAACACCACCTAATTTGTCTAAAATCGCCTCGGCACCATCAGCGCCATAGCGGGTGATAAGTTCGATATTCTCAACGGGTAGGAATAATTTATCCCCGCCTTGATAGATTAATTCCAAACAATCATGGGGCGCACCCATAACATCCAATGTTCGCAAGCCTTCATAGCGACCGATACCATGATCGGTGTGAACAATTAAATCACCCGCCGAAAGGTTTGATGCTTCCATAAGGAAATTGGATTTTTTACGGCGTTTTTTGCCACGCCCTAAACGTTCACCCAAAATATCAGTTTCAGATATTATGGCTGTCTTTTCATACTCAAAACCATGTTCGAGTTGTAAAACACAAAGCCCGACCCGCCCCTTTGGAATAAGTGAAATTGCGCCATAATTTGGAACGGGGAAAAGATTTTTGATTTCATGTTCTTCAAGAACATGCCCCAAACGCTCAGCAGAGCCATCAGACCATGCACAAATTATAGGGCTTATATTATTGGCTAATAATTCCTGTGTATGTTTTGCAAGTTCTTGCCAAACATTGATACTTGTATCTTGGCGTTCGGGCGCAAAATTACGGCCAATTCGAACTTCTGCATTTAACCTTGCGCCGCCTTCACCTGATAAGAATGGCGAAAAATAGCGGGTTTTGAAACTATCAAATATTTGGTTGATTTTATTTGGATGTAGATAAAGCGCATCGGGCTTTATTGCTTTATAGGGAATTGAACCTTTGGGAACAGGTGCAAGGCGCGCTTCATAATAATCATCAATAAGTTTTTGACGCTCTAATAATGAATTTTCGACACCATGCTCAACAAATATGATTGCATCATCATTTATATAATCAAAAACACTATCAAGTTTTTCATAGAACATTGAAATATAATGTTCGATACCACTTCTTCTTATACGCTCTGAAACTGCTTGATAGATTGGGTCACCTTGGGATGCGCCAAATTTTTCAAGATATGATTTTCGAAACCTACTTATATTGGCTTCATCAAACATTATTTCGGAAACTGGCACTAATTCGATTATGTCCAATTTATCCACTGAACGCTGTGTTTCAGGGTCAAAGGTGCGAATTGATTCCAAATTATCGCCAAACATATCAAGGCGAACAGGCAAAGACATTTGCGGCGGATATAAATCAACCAATGCGCCGCGAAATGCATATTCACCTTTTTCACGCACAGTATCTGTCCGTTGATAACCATTTGCCATTAAATATTTTTGCAAAGCATCAATATCAATTTCATCATTGGCCTTGGCGCAGAAACTTGAATTAATTATAGCGCTTTTCGGCAATGTCATTTGCATAATCGCCGATGCAGTAGTTACCAAAATCGAATTTTGTGTATTTTTCTGCGCAAGACGTGCCAAAGTTGCAAGGCGGCGCGCCGAAATCTCTTGTGCGGGGCCAACCCTATCATATGGTAAGCAATCCCATGATGGCAGGCGAAGTATTTGCGTCTTTGGCGCGAAAAAGCCCATTGCATCGGAAAATTTCTGTGCCTGTGCATCATCGGTTGCAATATAGAGACCAAGATTATTATGTTTAGCAAGTGCACGCGCGACCACCATCGCCTCTGCACCACTTGCGAGGTTTTCAATTTTTAGCGCACCTTGCGCATTCATAATTTGATTGAAAAATTCCGAATTCATTGCACGCTATTTAGCGCATTTCGCTTTAAAGCAAATAGTAGCAAAATAAAAAAAGCACCAAACCTATTGACCCTAACGCCACGTGATAGATTACTTATTTGGTCAATCATGGATATGAGGTTAGTTTTGAAAGATTATTCGGTAAAGCAATTAAGCGATTTGGCAAAAATATCGATACGAACTTTGCACTATTATGATGAAATTGGCCTTTTAAAGCCATCATATAAGGGGGCAAATAATTATCGTTATTATAGCGAAACTGACGCGCTTAAATTGCAACAAATAATGTTTTTCAAAGAAATGGGTTTTAGCCTTAAAAAATCAAGGACATTATAAATGCCAAAGATTTTGATTTAAAAACCGCACTTATAAACCATCAAATTCATGTGGAAAAGCAAATTGAAAGGCAAGAAATGTTACTTGCAATCATCAAACAAACTTTAAACGAGATTGACGGGAAAAATAAAATGAGAAATGAATTATATCAATGGCATTCTGAAGAGCGCCAAAAAGAATATGAAGAATATCTAGTTGAAAAATACGGCGATAGTATGAAAGATAATATCACCCATTCTAAAAAGGCATTTTCAAAACTAAATGATACTGAAAAGCAAGATATTATGAAACGCATTGAAACAATCGAAAGCGCTTTGGTTGATGCATACAAATCAGGCGTTGCAATTGGTTCAAAACAAATAGAACCAATTTTAGACAGGCATAGAGAATGGGTGGCATATATGTGGGCGCAGCCATGCCCAAAACCTGCATATTACAATCTTGCAGATATGTACTTGAATACACCAGATTTCGTGACAAGATACGAAACCTTGGCAATAGGTTTTTGCGACTTTCTAGTTGGCGCTATGAAAGCATATTCAAAGGAAGATTAAGAATTAATCTTACCCTTCCACATAGTTTCTTTTAAAGATGCAAAACTTTGAAGATCTTTTAGGATTTGGGTTTTGAATTGTTCTGGCGGTTCAATTTGACCGACTATCCAATAATAAACATCCCAATCTTGTTCCTGTAAAAGGGCATCGAATTGATCAAGTTCCGCATCTGAAAGCCCATCAAGATTATCATCGGCATAAGTACCCATTAGAAAGTCATGTTCACGAAAGCCGCGGCGCCATGCGCGGAATTTTAATTGCTTGATACGAATATCACGTTGAGTCTGTGTCATGGCTTTTCTTTAGACAAAAAAAAGGCCTTTGGCTATTAACCAAAGGCCGTAATTTTTTTAAAATCTATCCTAATTTCCGTTATAGAAAACATGTGAACCAATTTTACCAACGCGGGTAAAAACATTGGCCCAATTAGGACGAACGAAAGTTGCATGGAAATAAAGCGCATCACCAACAACATTTGGCTTATAGCCATTATAAACGCGTGTTGCCATTGACATAGCGCGTGACCATTGTTCACCGCGTTTTGCACCACGACGACCATCACATGCCCAAGAGAATTGGCAAGTTGCGCCTTTTCTTTGGTAAGCGACACCGCAATATGTGTTTGGATATGCTTTAGATTTAACGCGATTGGCAACTACTTCTGCTACTGCCCATTGCCCGCGTTCAGGCTCACCACGTGCTTCGTAATAAATAGCTTCTGCCAAGCAATTAACTTCGCGGGCATCTGCACTAGAAAGATTTGTGGTTTCTTCTGGTTTCTTATCAAAAGAAATCAAACCAGCTAATTGTGCGGCAGCGGATTCAAGAGCTGCACTAACACTATTCCCAGCATTGGGAGTATTTTTGTTAGGGGTTTCAACCGTTACACGTGATGTTGCAATATTAACATCACTCATCGGTTCTGCCATCGCGCTTGAAGCCATTAAAAGGCCTGTTGCAATGATAGCAGTTCCAAAAACGCCCGATGCATCGCGCACGGGAGAGTTTGAAATACCCTTAAGTCGTTTAGACATGGGACGCCTTAAACCATAAACCTTGGGTAAGTGCAACAAAAATAGGGTTAATAAAGTCAAAATGCCGCAATCGCCAAATTGTCATGCGGGCGTAAACCATAGAAATAAAAAGGTTTTTGCGGCAATTTTTGCACTGCAAAAAACTGTAATAAAATTGCAGCAATAGGCAATTTTTGCACTCTTTAACGTCAAATTATGGCTTTATTTTGACCACAGTTGCATAATTAACACAAAAGCGCGGGTAAGTTTCCCTACCCGCGCTAAAATAATTTCACCATTCCCCAGATTGGCGAAATTACATATTAGTTTTTAAGTGCCGCCTGTGCAGCCGCCAATCGTGCAATTGGAACGCGATATGGTGAGCATGAAACATAATCAAGCCCAGCTTTGCCGCAGAATTCGATTGAGGCAGGGTCGCCACCATGTTCACCACAAATACCAAGCTTGATACCTGCGCGCACTTGACGTCCCTTCTCAACCGCGATTTTAACAAGGCCGCCAACGCCATCTTGATCAATCGTTACAAATGGGTCTTTTTCAAAAATACCTTGCGATAAATAATCACCCATAAAACGACCCGCATCATCGCGTGAAATGCCCAAAGTTGTTTGGGTTAAGTCATTTGTACCAAAGCTAAAGAATTCAGCTTCTTGCGCGATTTGGTCGGCACACATTGCGGCACGCGGTAATTCAATCATTGTTCCAACAAGATATTCAATCTTTGTGCCCATTTTTTCCATTACTTCGGCGCCAATTGCATCAACACGCGCTTTTAAAATTGCCAATTCTTTTTGTGTTGCCACAAGTGGAATCATAATTTCAGGAATTGGCGCTGCGCCAGATGATTTTGCAACCGCAATCGCCGCTTCAAAAATTGCACGTGCCTGCATTTCATAAATTTCTGGATATGTAATACCAAGGCGGCAACCGCGATGCCCAAGCATTGGGTTAAATTCGTGCAAATCTTTGGCACGTTGCAAAAGTTTTTTGCCATCAATTCCTGTTGCAGCCGCCACAGCTTCAACATCTTCAGCAGAATGTGGTAAGAATTCGTGTAATGGCGGGTCAAGAAGGCGGATTGTAACCGGCAAGCCCGCCATAATATTGAAGATATCTTCAAAATCCTTGCGTTGCATTGGAAGGATTTTTGCCAATGCGGTTTCACGCCCTGCTTTATCCTCTGAAAGAATCATTTCGCGCACTGCGGCGATACGTTCGGCATCAAAGAACATGTGTTCAGTACGGCAAAGACCAATACCCTCTGCCCCGAAATCACGCGCAGTTTTGGCATCATGTGGCGTATCGGCATTCGTGCGCACTTTTAATTTGCGCACTTTATCAGCCCATACCATTAAAGATGCAAAATCACCCGATAATTCAGGTTGTTCAAGTTCAGCCGCACCAAGCAATACTTCACCTGCACCGCCATCAATTGAAATCATATCGCCTTTTTTGACTACACGCCCGCGGCAAGTAAATTGACCGCTCGTTTCATCAATACGAATATCACCCGCACCCGACACGCAAGGGCGGCCCATGCCACGTGCAACCACCGCCGCGTGTGATGTCATACCACCGCGCGATGTTACGATTGCTTTGGCGGCATGCATGCCGTGAATATCTTCTGGGCTTGTTTCTTCGCGAACAAGAATAACGGCTTTGCCTGCTTTTGCTAATTCTTCGGCTTCATCAGAATCAAACACAACCTCACCAACAGCAGCACCAGGGGATGCAGGAAGGCCTTTAGTAAGAATATCGCGCTTATATGACGCTTTAATAGTTGGGTGAAGCAATTGGTCAAGCGCCATTGGATCAACACGACCCACCGCTTCTTCTTCACTAATCATGCCTTCGGCAACCATATCAACCGCTATTTTTAGCGCAGCTTTGGCTGTGCGTTTGCCATTACGGGTTTGAAGCATCCAAAGCTTGCCATTTTCCGCCGTAAACTCAATATCCTGCATATCACGATAATGGTTTTCAAGCTTCTTATAAACTTCATCCAATTGGGCATAAACATCAGGAAGGCTTTCTTCCAATGATTCGCCAGATTCATTCATGCTAAGGCGTTGGGTTTTGGTTATTGATTTTGGCGTTCTTATACCCGCTACAACATCTTCACCCTGTGCATTGATAAGATATTCGCCATAGAATAATTTTTCGCCTGTTGATGGATTGCGCGTAAATGCCACACCAGTTGCCGATGTATCGCCCATATTACCGAATACCATCGCTTGTACGTTAACAGCAGTACCCCAGCTTTGTGGAATATCATGCATTTTGCGATAGAAGATTGCGCGGTCATTCATCCATGATTTGAAAACTGCGCCAACCGCACCCCATAATTGATCATTCACATCTTGTGGGAATGGTTTACCCATTTCAGATTCAACGGCGGCTTTATATTTTTTTACAATTTCTTCCCAATCAGATGCCTCTAATTCGGTGTCATCGCGATAATCATTGATTTCTTTGAAGGTTTCAAGAATGTCTTCAAACATATGATGTTCAAGTTCAAGAACTACATTTGAATACATTTGAATGAAACGGCGATAAGAATCATAGGCAAAACGGCGATTGCCTGATTTCTTTGCCAAACCTTCAACCGTAATATCATTAAGGCCAAGGTTTAAAACCGTGTCCATCATACCCGGCATTGAAGCACGTGCACCCGAACGAACTGAAACCAATAATGGGTTTTCAGGGCTGCCAAAGTCTTTTTCAACAATTGCGGCAACTTTTTTAATTGCTTCATCAACTTGTGAAGTAAGTTCAGACGGATAATTTTGACCTAATTCATAAAAGGCGGTGCAAACTTCGGTTGTGATTGTAAATCCTGGCGGAACAGGAAGGCCGATTTTATTCATCTCTGCAAGGTTGGCGCCTTTGCCACCAAGAAGATTTTTCATCGTAGCATCACCCTCAGCGCTACCTGCACCGAAGCTATATACAAATTTAGTCATACGTTTCCCCAGTTCTGACACTTTGCATTTATAAAAGCATGGCTTCGAATTAAGCCCCCCAGTCGAGACCTAAATCAAAGCCATGTAATTGTTTCCTCGTAATGTAACTGTATTCTGCTTATATTAGCCGCGTATTTGTTCAAAATCGGCGACCTGTCGCATCTGTTGACGCAAATTTTGTAAAAGCGCAAGCCTATTTAGACGAATGTTTTGGTCATTATCGTTCACCAAAACATTATCAAGAAAATCATAAATTGGCGCCCGACATTGCGCAAGCGTTTTCATTGCGCATGCGAAGTCTTCTTTTTGAAGTTTTTCGGTCAAAATAGCGTCATTTTGTTGCAGTGCAGAAAAAAGCGCTTTTTCTGCATTTTCTTTTAAATGTTGCGGGTTCACAACAAGAATTTGCCCCAAATCACCCTTCTTTTCCTCTGCCTTTAGAATATTCGTTGCACGCTTAAATCCTGCAAGAAGATTCTCACCATCAGAAGTTTTAAGGAATTCAAAAAGTGCTTTGATACGGTTTACAATACGAACAAGGTCATCATCCTGATTTGCAAAAACGGCGTCGATAACGTCGTGGGCATATCCTTCGTCGCGGAGATAAACTTTTAGACGGTCAAGGAAGAATGATTGAAGTTCACCATTTACTCGTATTCCTAATGGAAGGCGCAAATTATTATCCAAAATAATCCGAATAATCCCCAATGCCGCGCGTCTTAATGCATAAGGATCACCTGAGCCTGTTGGTTTTTCGCCTATGGCAAAGAATGAAACTAATGTGTCAAATTTATCCGCCAATGCTGCAGCAATGGAAACTGGGTTTGTTGGAACATAATCAGATGGGCCAACTGGCTTGTAATGTTCCATGATTGCATTTGCGACATCTTGGGTTTCGCCGTCATTATTTGCATAATAACGCCCCATTACACCCTGTAATTCAGGGAATTCGCCAACCATTTCAGTTACTAAATCGGCCTTTGCCAAAAGTGCGGCGCGTTTTGCAAGCTCAACATCCGCACCAACAATTGGTGCAAGTTCGCCCGCAAGTTCGACAATACGTTTTACTTTATCACCCAATGAACCGATTTTTTGATGGAATACAATTTTATCAAGTTTTTCCACACGACTCTCAAGTGTGGTTTTCCTATCCAAATCCCAGAAATAACGGGCATCATTTAGGCGCGCGGCAAGTACGCGGGCATTGCCGTGTGCAATAGCTTTGCCGCCATCAATTGCCGCAACATTTGAAACCACAATGAAATTTGGTGCAAGTTTGCCAGTGGTTTTGGAATTAAGAACAAAATATTTTTGATTAATACGCAAAGTCAAACGAATAACTTCGGGCGGTAAATCAAGGAAGCTTTCATCCATTTGCCCCAAAATCACCACAGGCTTGTCAACAAGGCCGCAAACTTCTTCAAGAAGGCCAATATCTTCAATTAATTCAAGATTATTGGCGGCGCAAATATCGCCAATTTGGCGCATGATTTCGGCTTTGCGGTCTTCCCTATCAATCATCACATTGGCATTTGCCACTTTGTTTTGATAATCAGCATAATTTGAAACTTCAAAAACGCCATTACCATGAAATCTATGGCCTTCGGTTTTATTGCCTGATTTTACGCCTTCAATTTCAAAATCAACCAATGCACCATCAAAAAGCGCAATAATCGAATGAATTGGGCGCACCCAACGCAAATTACCAACGCCCCAACGCATTGATTTAGGCCAAGGGAAAGATTGAATGATTTGCGGCAATGCATTTGCCAAAATTTCAGTGGTTTTTGAACCAGGCTTTACAATATCCACCACATAAAAATCACCCTTTTTCGGGTCATTCTCAATGCGCGCTTCATCAATCGAACTAATACCAGAAGCGCGAATAAAACCGTCAATTGCAGGCTGCGGTGAACCAAGTTTTGGCCCTTTTTTCTCTTCACGAACTTCAGGGGTTTGGTTTGGAAGGTTTTCAATGCAAAGGCCAATACGGCGCGGCGCTACCCAAGATTTTGGGTTTTCAACCACAATGCCATTTTTTGCCAAGGCATCACTAACCATTTTTGCCAAATCTTCCATCGCACGTTTTTGCATACGTGCAGGAATTTCTTCGGAAAATATTTCTAATAGGAATTCGGCCATTATTTTAAAGCCTCTTGTTTTTGTTCTTCTAATTTATCAATCCATGCCGCAGCAGAACCCTTTGCAAGGTCGCGCACACGGGCAATGAAACTTTGGCGCTCTGTTGGTGAAACAACGCCGCGCGCATCCATAAGATTGAATAAATGCGATGCTTTCAAAGCCCAATCAAAGGCAGGAAGCGGCAATTTAGCATCAAGCAAAATATTGCATTGGGTTTCGGCATCTTTGAACCAGCGTTCAAGAATCTCAACATTGGAATATTCAAAATTGAATGTTGATTGTTCAACTTCATTTTCATGAAAAACATCGCCATAAGTTACGCCCTGACCATTGAAATCAATGTCATAAACATTTTCAACGCCTTGAACATACATTGTCAAACGCTCAAGACCATAGGTTAATTCGCCAGAAACAGGCTTGCAATCAAAGCCGCCCACTTGTTGGAAATAGGTGAATTGCGATACTTCCATACCATCACACCAAACTTCCCAACCAAGACCCCATGCGCCAACAGTTGGGTTTTCCCAATCATCTTCTACAAAGCGAATATCATGTAATTTTGGATCAATTCCAATTTCATAAAGACTATTAAGATAAAGCTCTTGTAGATTGATTGGATTAGGTTTTAAGATAACCTGATATTGATAATAATGCCCCAAACGATTTGGATTTTCGCCATAGCGCCCATCTTTTGGGCGGCGGCTTGGCTGCACATAAGCTGCTTTCCAAGGCCTCTCACCCAATGCGCGCAACGTTGTTGCGGGGTGCAATGTCCCTGCGCCGACCTCTGTGTCATAGGGTTGTAAAATAACACATCCTTGACGCGCCCAATAATCGGACAATGTAAGGATTATATCCTGAAAAGATGGCTTGCGCCCTGCTGCAATTGCACGCAAACAGGCGGTTTGGCTTATATTCTCGTTTGATTGTTTTTCCATGATGTGCGAACTAAACTAGATTAATTAAATTAAAAACATTTTTTTACCCAAAATTACGCATTTTTACAGATATTTTACGGCTTTTATGCTGTAAACACGTGATTTGTTGAAAAGTATAGGTAAATTCATAAAAAAAATTGGGTGGTTTATCAATTAATGGCAAAGCCTAAAATTCTTGTTCTAGCGGATGAAATTGCAAAACAGGCAATTTTTGATGCTGGTTATGACACTATTGATATTAATCAAAAGGCTGAATATTTGGCTATATTGATTGATATGGATGGCAATCGTTCGCAATTTGCCCAAGATATTATTGATAAATTAGGCGACAATGCAAATACAAGGCTTCTTACTTTTGCCTGGCTACACGATAACCCGACGCCAGAAAACTATAAAAAGATGATTGAAATTGGTTTTGATGGTGTTTTTACCAGTGCTACGCCAACAAAATTCATAAGTGCCCGTCTTGATGCTGCCATAAGAATTAAAATCATGGCAAAAGAAGCACAAGTCAGAAGTCAAAGCATTGAAACCTATGAACCCAAACGCTTTGTTTTCGATAAAATTGAGAAAAAACCTTTTCGGGTTTTATTATATGGCGAACCTTGCCCCTTTAGCCTGAAAATAACATCTATTCTTGATACGGTTGGCATAAATACTATTGCTGCTTTATCATCTTTTACCGCATTTGATTTTCTACATCGTGGAAATTTTGATGCAATAATTGTTGTTGCTAAAGATGATAAAAATGGAATTGGGGCTTTTTGCAATGGTTTAAGGCGTAATTCACGGCTTTATCACCTTCCATGCGTGGTTTTTGCAAATGAGGATTTTGATAATCTTGAAGAATTAATTGAGCGCGGTGCAAGTGATGTCAATTATATTGGCCTAGAAGATGAGCTTGCAATCGCGCGCCTTATGTCATTAATTGATGAAAAAAGGCGGCGCGAACAATTGGCAATTGCCTTTGCTATGACAAAAACCGCAAAAGTCGCCGATTCTGGAACTGGGCTTTATAATTCAGATTTTTTTGCAACCCATTTTTTAAATTCAATCTATCACATGCGAAGATCAAAACAGGATTTGAGCATTGGATTTTTGCGAATAAGCCCAAATTTCAATGATGAAAAGGCAAATAATTTCCAAACCCTAAGGCGTGTTTTAACCCAAGCAGGTTCAATGATTGCGCGCCTAATCAGGGTTGAAGATAGTGCTTTCAAAACCGATACATTGGATTTTGCAATAATGTTCCCTGCTGCTGATGCTGCTGCGGCTAATAATGCAATAAATAGAATTTGCGCTGTTATAGAAACATCCGCCTTTAGCATTGGCCCTGACGAAGCGGTTTCAGTAATAACCAATAAATATATTCACCAAGTCACCGAGGGTGATGACTTAACTTTGCTATTATCAATTGCACAGGCAAAATTGGCTTAATTACTCAAGCTCAATCATGATTTCATCGGCGGCGATTGCGGCACCAGCAGAAGTCTTAATTGACTTAACCACGCCATCACGCTCCGCACGGATGATGTTTTGCATTTTCATTGCTTCAACAATTGCAACTGCTTGCCCTGATTTTACGGCCTCGCCTTCGCTTACTTCAATTGTAACAACCAAGCCTGGCATAGGTGAAATAATCAAACCAGAAGTATCAGGCGCGATTTTTTCAGGAAGTTTTGCATGTAATTCTGCCATTCTTGGGGTGGTTACAATTACGGTTTCGGTGATGCCGCGATAATGGAAACGGAAACCTTCGGTTAAATCTTCAAATTTAACAGTGAAACCAAAATTATCGAATAATCCATCGCTTGAAACACTTCCAATAATAAGTTTTTCACCCGCTTGGAAGTTTGATTGAATTTCAACTTTTTTGCCGCTTTCAAAGGTAATAAGTGCACCATTTTCCTTTGGCTCAATATGAAGTGGATGATATTCATCATTAATTGAAACCACCCAATCAAGGCGTGGCGGATTTATTGCACTTGCCAAAGAGTTACGCGCCACATCGGTTGACATTTCTTGCGCACGTTTTTTTGTGTGAACCAAAGCGGCAACAGATGCCAAAAGATATGTTGCATCTTCATTAAGTGGTGCACCTTTAAAGCCTTCTTTGAATTCAGTACCAATATAGGCCGTTGTAATATTGCCAGAACGGAATAAATCTTGCCCCATAATGGTTGAAACAAATGGTGTATTTGACGCGATACCATTGATAATGAATTCATCTAAAGCAGCACGCGAAGTATCAATTGCCGATATACGATCTTTATTCCAACAAATAAGTTTCGCAATCATCGGGTCATAGTGCATAGAGATTTCATCCCCCTCACGCACACCAGAATCAACACGGATTTTGCCGCCCATAAAGTCACGCTCTTGCGGTTGCTGATAACGTTTTAGGCGACCGATAGAAGGCAAGAAGCCACGGTATGGATCTTCAGCATAAACGCGGCTTTCCATTGCCCAGCCGTTGATTTTCAAATCTTCTTGCTTGAATGATAAAGCTTCACCATAGGCAACGCGTATCATTTGCTCAACAAGGTCAAGGCCAGTAATCATTTCGGTAACTGGGTGCTCAACTTGAAGGCGGGTATTCATCTCAAGGAAATAGAATGATTTATCAACACCAGATGCCACAAATTCAACCGTGCCGGCGGAATCATAATTAACCGCTTTTGCCAAAGCCACAGCCTGTTCACCCATTTTTTTTCGGGTTGCCTCGTCTAATAATGGTGATGGAGCTTCTTCAATGACTTTTTGATTGCGGCGTTGGATTGAACATTCACGTTCAAACAAATAAACAACATTATCGTGTTTATCGCCCAAAATTTGGATTTCAATGTGGCGTGGCGCGGTAATAAACTTTTCAATAAAAATTCTATCATCGCCGAATGCACCAATGGCCTCAGCTTTTACAGCAGGAAAGCCTTCTAAAACCTCTTGGTCATTATAGGCGATACGAATACCCTTACCGCCACCGCCAGCAGACGCCTTAATCATAACAGGATAGCCAATATCTTTTGATATTTCTAATGCATGTTCAGTATCGCGAATTTCGCCAATGAAACCTGGAACACATGAAACACCTGCCGCTTGCGCTGCTTTTTTTGATTCAATTTTATCGCCCATCGCGCCAATAGCATAGGGATTTGGGCCAATGAAAACGATACCCTCATCCTTAAGGCGTTGTGCAAAACCTTGATTTTCAGACAAGAAACCAAAACCAGGGTGCACAGCTTGTGCGCCAGTTTGTTTGCATGCGTCTATAATCTTGTCGGCAACTAAATAAGATTGTGAAGCAGGACTTGGGCCAATGTGAACTTTTTCATCGGCCATTTCCACCGCCAATGAACCCTCATCGGCATCCGAATATACAACAACAGTTTTGATACCCATTCGACGCGCAGTTTTTATAACACGAACCGCAATTTCCCCACGATTGGCAATCAAAATTTTGTTGAACATATTTGAATCCTCAAACTTACATATATAACTAGGTTAAATAAATATTCCTTTTGGAATAAGAATAATTTGCATATATATTTTAAAATTACAAACGTCTATGGCTTTGTTTGTGTTTCGACGCTTTGATTATCATGCTTTGGTCTATACTTTTCTAGCCATTCATGTTCTAGCACACGAAGGCGGCTTACAACAGTGATAAAAAACGCAGTTGACCAACCAAGAAGCACCACACCATTCACTGCCTCAATCGCACCAACAAGACGCCATGCAAGCGGCATTACAACATCACCATTGCCCAATGACACAAACGTAATTGTTGAAAAATAAAGCGCTTGTTCTAAATCAGGAAATGCACCAAGGCCAAAACGATATAATAATGCATATAACCAAATTTCGATTGTATGCATTCCAAATAGTCCAAAAACCACCCAGAGAATTGCCAAATATCGCCGCCATAATGGTCTTACTTCATGTGTTTTTTGATTCCATTCGCGGGTTCGCATCCATATTGCTAAAATTGAAAGTCCAATGAAGTGAACTGTGGCAGTAATAAATACCAAAACACTGGCAATTGTAATGCTTAATGAAAAATGGTGGATGATTTGATGATCTGGATGCATAATGATTTTTTTGTGAAATACGGGATTAATTGTCAAGCTTATATGACTTAAGTTATATTCTATAATTGTTTCACATTTCTTGCATTATTTTGTTTTAAAAGAAAGTCGGTGCTTAAGTGAAACATTTTATACGCAAATTAGGGAATCTTTGCGCATCAAACGCCAAAAAATGTGCTTCATTTGTATTAGCCTGTGGATTAGTTTCCGGGGCGGCAATTGCCCAAACTTATTGGCAATATGGCCCACAAAATAAGTCATCAGAATCAAAAGCCTATTTTCCAGTAAATAATTGTATAAATATGGGTAATGGCCTTAATGCACCGCACGAGGGTGATTGGTCATTTACCTTTGAAGAAAGTAATTTTTCGGCAATTAAATCTGTTGGTTTTGATACGGTTAGAATTCCAATCAGGTGGTCACTTCATATATCTGATAATGCACCTTACACAATTGACCCCACATTCCTTGCACGCGTTGATACTATTATATCATGGGCATTAAAATATAATTTGAATGTAATAATCGATGTTCATGATTTTGAAGAATTGTATGAAAATCCTGATAAAAACGAAGCTAAATTATTGGCAATATGGAATCAGCTTTCATATCATTATGCAAAAGCACCACAAAATCTGATTTTTGAAATCATAAATGAGCCTAAAGATAATTTCTCTGGCGCAAGGGTGAATAAAACCCAGTTTAGCGCCCTTTCATTAATCCGACGCCACAATCCAACCCGCACAGTTATTTTAGCGGGTGACGCATGGGGCGGCATGGGTGGCATGGATAATTTACGCCTTCCACCTAATGACCCTTATGTTATTGCTACGGTTCATTATTATTCACCATTTGAATTTACCCACCAAGGCGCTGAATGGATGGGCGACCAAGCGCCACCAAAAGGACGAAATTGGCCCAATGAAGGCGAATTACAATCGCTTAATGATGATATAACAAAAATCAACAAATGGCGTGACAAACTTGGGGTTCAGGTTTTTGTTGGTGAATATGGAACTGATTTAGCGGTTCCAGAACATCTAAGAACCGACTGGGCATATTATACAACAAAAGGTTTTAAGGCGGCAAAATTGCCAACCTGCTATTTTAATTTTGCATCTGGCTTTGCAATCTACGACCCAAAAACCAAGCAATGGAAAGAAAATCACTTAAAGGCAATTGGCCTTAGGTAAATTTGGTGCAAAATGGATAATCAACATTTCAGAAGCATTGATACATTACGCGGTATAGCTGCACTTGCGATTTGTTTGTATCATGCACACGCGATTTTTGGCCTCAATGTACTTGTGCCGCATGCATATTTGGCGGTTGATTTGTTTTTTATTCTAAGTGGCTTCATACTTGTACAACGTTATGCACCCGAAATTGAATCAGAATCCTCAAAAATAAGCTTTAGTGATTTTGCAATTGTAAGACTTGCAAGGCTTTACCCACTTTATTTGCTTGTTAGCATTATTGGCGCACTTTATTTTGCGGCGTGGCTTTTTATAAACGGGCAATTATTTTTAAATTTTAAAAATTATGTATTGGCAATAATAAACTCAATTATTGCAATACCATATTTTTCAAAACCTTTTGATGAAGTTGGTGCTGTTTTCCCATTTGCAACACAAGCATGGTCAATTTTTTGGGAAATAATTGTATCTTTGGCTTTTTATTTTCATATAAAATATAAAAATAATTATGCATTTTTAATTTCAATTATCGGCTTTTGCATTCTTGTTTTTCAAACCTTTTCCAACAATACGATTGATGGCGGTTGGCAGGCACACAATTTCTTAATTGGTGGACTGCGTGCGTTCACAGGCTTTTTCATGGGGGTTTTTACCGCTGAAATTTATGTGCAAATCAAAAACAAAAATCAAAAATCAAAAATAAATATTTTTGAATTTTTCGCCTTTGTATTTTTGACGCTAACATTAATTTATTGCATTTTTAGCAAACAGTCACATTTCACAACAGAAACCTGTCTTATATTTGTTGGCTTTCCTACAATTGTAATTGGCGCAGCAAATAGCCAAGCAGCAATATTAAACAATAAAATTGGTGATTTTTTAGGGAAAATTTCTTTTTCAATTTATTTATTGCATGGGATTATGGCGGCAGTTTTCATAACCATTTTGAATAAAACAAGCATTATAAAACCTGGATTTGTAACTGGCATAACATGGCTTGGCATTGTTATTATATGTAGCTTTTTAAGTTACAAAATATACGAAGCGCCATCACGCAAATTCTTTAAATCATTGTTCAAAAGCAAAACAAGCCCAGCTAAAATATCAAAACCAATTGATCGCTGGTTTGATTTAGTGAATAATAAAAACTTGCAAAAGCCACTTGCTTAAGTTCAAAAAACAATCATATTTCAATAAAACGGGGGTGAAATATGATGAAATTAGCAAAATATATCAGCATAATAAGCATATTTGCTTTGGCTGCGGCTGACAAAGCACCAAAGTCACCAAGTGAAATCGCGCAAGCCGCACCAGATAGTGCTTGGTCACAAATTAATGCCGATGATATTGTTATTTTCACATTGAAAGATGGCAGAGAATTTACAATCGAGCTTGCCGATAAATTATCGCCAATTCATGTTGCTAATATCAAAAAGCTTGTTCGCGCGGGTTGGTTTGAAAAAACTTCAATTGTTCGTGTTCAAGATAATTATGTGGTGCAATGGGGCGCACCTGAAAACACAAAATTACCAGATGGCATAAATTTAAAACCGCCCGCTGAATATGAATTTGCAAAACCAAAAGATTTTATTGCCCTTCCCTTTAAAGATACTTTTGCATTGCACACTGGCTATATAAACTCATGGCCTGTTGCCACAGATGGCAAGAAGGCATGGCCTGTTCATTGTTATGGCGCGATTGGCGTTGGGCGCGATATGTCGCCCGATACCGGCACAGGCCAAGAATTATACACCGTTATCGGTCAAAGCCCACGCCATCTTGATAGAAATATCAATATTTCAGGGCGTATCTTAAGCGGAATGGAAAACCTGACCGCGCATCCCCGTGGCACTGGAACAATGGGTTTTTATGAAAAGGAAGAAGAAAAACAACCAATAATAGGTGCAAAAATAGCATCAGACCTTCCAGAATCTGAGCGCCCAAAATATCAAGTTCTAAAAACCAATACAAAAACATTCCAAGAATGGCTTCACGCCAAAGCCAACCGCGGCGCACCATTTTTCATAAAACCTGCCGGCGCAGTAGATATTTGCAACGCCTTATTGCCGATTAGGAAGAAATAACTCATCAACAAAGACCTACGAATCTTGAAATTTTTTTTCTAATTCAGATATTTTAGCATTTAATGCCCATAATTGATTTGCATTAGCAGCAGACCCGCTATTTATACTAGCTATTTCAGACTTTAAAGACTGCAATAAGTTACGAATGTTATTCAATTCTATTTCAGTTTTATCTGTTTTATTAAGGGCTCCGGCTGTATGCGCAATATTATTGTTTAAAATATTCTCGAGCGCAATTAATCTGTTTAAAACAGGGCTAATTAGTTGGTTCTGAATGTCTATTGTGTTCTTTGTAGCCAAATCACCCTGACCAGATATAGCTGCTGCTACAAAATTTGCACCGAATCCACCATTAAAGCCATATTGAAGCATTTTTTCCAACGACGATATCCTACTTGCTAGATCATTTAGCGTAATATTCGGCGCCTTTTTTCTATTTCTAAACTTTTCTAATGCCGCATCAACTTTATTTTCGTAATCATCTTTAAATCTTCCTATTAGCGAATTCAATTTATCTTCAGCTCTAGGCGAAGCAGATAATATGTTGAGTTGTTTAACGATTGCAAGAAAGCTAGACCATTCTAGATTCGTGCATTGTAGGTTTGATAATGGATGACTAGCCAAATCAGAATTAGTAATATCGCACAGAACTGGAACTATATTACCCTCGCCAATTTTAGATGCAAACGCTCCGATTTCAAAGTTCAACCACGGGATAGATATGTTTTCATTAGTTATTAAAACTATAGCTATATCCGACTCATGAACTTCATTTTTTATCCTGTTAAACCAAGCTTCTCCGAAAAAAATATCTTGGTCAGACTTGAACGCAGTAATTCCTAACGCCTCTTCAAAAATATCTTTAAAGGTTTTTGCAATTTCATTACTTAACTCTTTGGACCAACTCAAAAAAACCTGCATACAATTACCACAATAAATGAATAAATATATTTGAAATATGCGAATAATAATAATCGCTCTTCCAAAAAAATTGTATACTAATTTCTAATTGGTGCTAGAAAAAAATGCAATGTAAAAAAAAGGCTTAAAATAATATTTCAAGCCTTTAAATAAATATTTTAAAAAATTACCTACAACGGAATATTATCGTGCTTTTTCCAAGGATTGCTTAGTTTTTTCTTTTTAAGCGTACGCAAAGCATTTGCGATTTTAAATCTCGTATTATGCGGCATGATAACATCATCAATAAAACCAAGTGATGCCGCAACAAATGGGTTGGCAAAGCGTTTTTGATATTCATCAGTGCGCTCTTTAATTTTTTCTGGATCATTCATATCTGCACGGAAAATGATTTCCACCGCACCCTTTGCGCCCATAACCGCAATTTCCGCAGATGGCCATGCATAATTAACGTCACCGCGAATATGTTTCGAACTCATAACGTCATATGCACCGCCATAGGCTTTACGCGTAATGATTGTAACTTTTGGAACTGTTGCTTCTGCATAGGCAAATAATAATTTTGCGCCATGTTTAATAAGGCCGCCATATTCTTGCTTAGTACCTGGCATAAAACCTGGAACATCAACAAATGTAATGATTGGAATATTGAAACAATCGCAAAAACGAACAAAACGTGCTGCTTTACGTGATGAATCACTGTCCAAAACGCCCGCAAGGCTCATAGGTTGATTGGCGACAACACCAACAGTTGCACCCTCAACGCGCCCGAAACCGCAAACAATGTTCTTTGCAAAATCTGCACCAATTTCAAAGAAGTCACCATCATCGACAGTTTTTTCAATCAATTCTTTTATGTCATATGGCTGATTTGGATTGCTTGGAACCAAAGTATCCAAAGAATAATCAGGTTCATTTTTAACCACGCGACCTTCACGAATTGGCGCTTTTTCTTGGTTATTTGCGGGAATAAAATCCATAAGACGGCGAATTTGGGTTAAAGCCTCAAAATCATTTTCAAATGCACCATCGGCAACGCCTGATTTTTGGGTGTGAACACGTGCGCCGCCCAATTCCTCTGCTGTCACCTGCTCATTTGTAACGGTTTTAACAACATCAGGGCCAGTAACGAACATATTTGAAGTATCACGAACCATAAAGATGAAATCGGTCATCGCAGGTGAATAAACGTCGCCACCTGCACACGGCCCCATAATCACCGAAATTTGAGGCACAACCCCAGATGATAAAACATTTTCAAGGAAAATATCGGCATATCCAGCAAGTGATTCAACACCCTCTTGAATACGCGCGCCGCCAGCATCAAAAAGACCAATAATTGGCGCACCATTTTTGACCGCCATCTGCTGTACTTTTACGATTTTTTCGGCATGTGAACGTGAAAGCGAGCCGCCAAAAACCGTGAAATCTTTGGAGAAAACATAAACAAGGCGACCATTAATAGTTCCATGTCCAGTTACAACACCGTCACCAGGGATTTTTTTAGAATCCATGCCAAATTCTTTACAGCGATGTTCAACATAAACATCATATTCTTCAAAAGAATTTTCATCTAATAATAGTTCAAGACGTTCGCGTGCAGTCAGCTTGCCCTTTGCATGTTGTGCATCAATGCGTTTTTGACCACCGCCTAATTCGGCTTCTGCACGTTTTGCTTCCAACATTTCGATGATATGTTTCATAATCGTCCCCAAACTATTTTCGACAATTTGCCATAAACAACAAAAATAGCAATGACAAGCCGCCAAAAGTATATATTATATAGAATACTTAGTTATATATGTTATCATTAAAAACAAATCAATTTCATACTATGACTTGGCAAATTATATATATTTTTGTAGTCTAATAAAATGGCATCATCAAAGACGAAAAACATAACAAACCAAAAAAATAATAAGATTTGGATATATGTTTTTTGTGGCATATTCTCTTTTGTTGCTATTGGTACATATTTATTCCGCACCAATATCTTCAAAGAACTTATAGGGCCAAACATCCCATTCCAAGTTGATGAACCGCCCCCTGCCCCTGATTATAGCGATTCATCCGCTTGGGCGAAAAGGCCGCAAGGTGTTTTGAATAATAAGCCCGCCGTATTTTATGTACATCCTACAACCGATTATACAGGCTCATATGGTTGGAATGACGACATAAATGATGCAAAATCGCGCGAAATACTTGAAAAAGTTGCAATTCCAAATCACGCAATGCCATTCAATATTGATGGCAATTTATGGATACCAAGGTATCGGCAGGCAACATTATTCTCAACACTTGCTTATAATGATGATACACGCGGTGCGCTTGAACTTGCGTATCATGATATTGAAATTGCTTTTGACAATTTTCAAAATGCAATTGGAAAAGATACGCCCTATGTCTTGGCAGGCATGAACCAAGGCGCGCTTCATATTACGCGCCTCTTGCAAGCTAAAATTGCAAATACGCCGCTAAATAATCGATTAATCGCAGTTTATTTAATCGATCAAACAATTGCAAAAGATGAATTAGTCAATAAAAATTATGGTGACTTAAAAGCCTGTATCGATAAGAATCAAATTCATTGCATTATTTCTTATCATGCAATTGATGATAACAACCAAAGAAATCAAAGGCTTTTTAAAAACAGAAGCCCACTTTATACAAAAAGTGAAAATTATCACACACTTGCAAATCGTGAAAATATTTGCGTTAACCCGATTAATGGTGGTGCATCGGATATTGCCGAAAGCGCACAAAACAAGGGTTCTGCTGCGGCAAATAATCTTGAAAATGGTATGGAACCTGCATTTTTACCATTTGAAACCGGTGCGATTTGTAAAGATGGTATTTTACTGGTTGAACATAATAGATCACAAAGCATAAAACCGCCATGGTTCGAACTTGGAACTTTTTATAAAATACCAAATTACAATCTTTTTTATCAGGCACTACAACAAGATTGCCAAAATCGCATCAATATTTTCATACAACAGATAAAAAATGAACCAAAAAAATAGCGCAATTGTATTTGGTCTTTGCAAAATTATTTTCTTCGGTTTAATGCAGGCTTATGTCTGATACTAATGCACCAAAACAACTGAAATCATCTTCTGAATGCGAAAATATGCAAGATGTAAGGTATGAAGTTGATAGGCTTGATCAAATAATTGTCGAATTGCTTGCGCAGCGCCAAACTTTTATGGATGCCGCGGCACGAATTAAAGCAAACCGCGACCTTGTTCGAGACGAAGCAAGAATTGAAGATGTAGTATCAAAAGTTAAAAACCATGCAAGTAAACATGGCCTTTCACACGAAATTGTTGAACCAGTTTACAGGCTTTTGATTGAAAAATGCATCGCGCATGAATTCAATACTTTTGACAAAATATATCCCAAATAGCCTAGCTTTTTAGACTATCCATTGCGATTTTATGTTCTAAATTGGCAATTTCGATTATTACGTCATCCAAAGCTTGAAGTATTTGTTCGCGCCACATGAACTTCTCATCCTTGGATAAAATGCCAGATTTTGCGGCCTCTTCGGCGCCGCCACAAATATCAGCAAGCCCCCAAGCGCCAATAGAACGCGCAGAGCCTTTAATAGTATGCGCACCGACCATCCAATTTGGTGTCTCAGTTTCAGGCTCAAGTAATTTTGCCCAAATTTCCGCCTGTTGCCTAAAAAGACCAAGCACCTCAGATTTTAATGCGGCATCGCCCATTGTCATCTCATCAAGATGGGCAATATCGATAATTGATTTTTTATTTACATCATTTTCCATGAATTAAAATTAATACAACTTCCTAAACAAATTGTTCATTATACAGTCAGCTTTGCAAAGTTAATATCTTGCATGCGTTACTGCTTAGTTTAAGGACTTATTGTCATGAAAAAAGTTTTTGTAAAATCAGAATTGGCAAGCTCATTATTAGCGATTGTCGCAATATTAGCATCAACAACTTTGTTAAACTCAAAAGCAAATGCTTTAACGCGCCCACCCGCAGAAGATCGCGACCCAGAATTTAAAGAATGGCGCAATAATAAAAGCGATCGTGTTAATTTGTCACGAGATAATGAAAACCAACAACAGCGCCAAGAATATCGTCAACCACAAATAAGACAAGAAGCACCTAGACACGAAGCACCTAGACAAGAGCCGCCAAGGCAAGAAGAAAAAAGGCCAAGCCAGCAAGATTTATCAAGAATAAATCAAATGCAATTTGGTCGCCCAAATCCGTTCCCTAATCAAAATAATTATCAACGCCCACCGCAAAATCCAGAACCGCCAAAAGTTGCAGATCGCGACAATAGACGCGATGAAAGACGCGATGACGAACGCCGCAATTATCGTCGTGATGATCACAATAATGAACACCACAATGACGATAGACGCCGTGATAATGATAAACGCCACGATGACAGGCGAAATGATAATTGGAATAATGGCTGGAATTGGGGTTCAAACAATAATAACCATAATGATTATCGCCGTGACGATAAAAGATATAACAACAATTATTCATGGAATCACTATGATAATAATTCGCGTAAACACTTTGAATTTGGTCGCCGCGAAGGACAAAATTATTGGGGACCAAATGGAAACAATTGGTCACGTTGGAATAATTCATGGGGCGACCCAAACTATTATGCGCGCCGCTGGGGCTTTGATGCTTATGACAAATATCGTGGTTGGCGCCGTGGCAATGTTTGGTATTCACACCCAAGCCTTTGGAACGATTGGGGTGGCTGGTATTCATTCTTCCTATCTGATGGAATTTGGGGATTCAGTTATTCAAACTATGGCGATCCATATTATAATTCCTACGGCAATCAATGCTTAAAAATGCAAGCCAGTGATTGGCAATATGGACGACGCGCAATCTATAGTTTCGTTGCCTGCCTAAATCGCTGGGGCCAATATGAAGAAGTTCGCGGTACACGCAATTTCGAAGGCTGGGATTATTAGTAATTTGCAATTAATAAGGGCGCTTGAAAAAGCGCCCTATTGATATATTTAAACCTATATTTCTAACCTATGAATTTCGAATTTTGCTTTGTGCTTTGGTTTAAGGCATTAATTATTGCCTGAACCTCATGGCATGCATGAACAATATCTGGTAAAATTGCTTGCCTGCCTTCAACACTATCTTCACCCACGGCACGTCCTGCAAATTCAGCTACCCTTCCGGCGCCAATACCCGCTGCGATTGCGCATAATTCTTCGCCTGCACGCGCAAAACAATCTGTATCAGTTAACACGATTGAAGAATATAATTCGCCAACTTTTCGCGGCCATAAATCTGAAAAATCGTGTAAAATCCCCTCAAGCGAATGCGTTCCAGCTATATGGGCATATTTTTGAAGTACAGCAACATCAATAATTTTTGGTGGCGCTTTTTCACCATGAAAAGGTTCATCATCAATGTTAGTATCATCAATATAATAATCATCTGCTGATGAATGTAAGGTATTTGCCAAAGCCTCCAAATCGACAGGCTTGGATAATACAATATCCATTCCAGATTGTTTACAAAACTCGATTTCAGAGGTTTCAGTTCGACCAGTTAAACCAACAATTGGGGTAGAAGTA
This sequence comes from Pseudomonadota bacterium, assembly GCA_020161405.1. Taxonomy (GTDB): domain Bacteria; phylum Pseudomonadota; class Alphaproteobacteria; order Caulobacterales; family Aquidulcibacteraceae; genus Pseudaquidulcibacter. Next base: position 467,223 of record JAIUOD010000003.1, read on the forward strand.
TTCATTGAGGCTTTGCGAATTTCAGTGGCAGCAGTCGCCCCATCCATCCTTTCCATTGTAACATCAAGCAAGATTACGTCAAAATGCTCATGTGTTGCCTTTTCAAGCGCTTCATCACCATCAGTTGTTGCGATAACTTCAAAGCCAACATTAGTAAGGAAATGGCAAACCATTTTGCGCATACCTGCATTGTCTTCTGCATAGAGAATTTTTAACATACTTACCCCTAAGTACATAAAACCATAGTCAATTTACTCGATTATTAATAAAAATATAGTTTTGTGCAAAAAAGCGCCAAAAACTTATATAATTTGCATATCACCCCTTAAATACCCCCAAAATTATAAGCTAATGATTGACAAATTGACGCAATATAATATGTTAAAACTAGGGCAAATTAGGTTGGGGAATGTCTTATGGAACAGTTTTTTAGCATTTTAATTCAAAAAATAATCGCTGTTTCACTTGGTCTGTGCGCAATAAATTACCAACCAAATGATGGAAAATATGCACAAGTCGATTCTTCGGTAACCGCATTTGAAATTCAAATTGGTAGTTCAAATCACGGTTTTACGGCTACTATGGATACACAAAGTGGTTCAACAAATCTTGATAATTTGGGTGCAAGTTCGAAATCACACTTAAAAAGCCTAAGCCTTACTTTTGGCGAATAATTGCAATCACAAATTGTAGATAAAAAATAAATCATTAGAATAATGATTAGCTTATCATCTATAGATGATTAATAATATTGCAAAACGTTTAAATATGGCGTTTTAGTGACTAATCTAATATCGAATTTTAAATTTGCATTGAATTCTAACGGCGACAAAAAATGAATAACAGCGATAAGAACGAATATAATAAAATTGCTGAAAAAAACAAAGATTCTGATTTTGAATTTCATGACCCTAATGAAGGCACATCACCTGCACGTGTTTCTGAAAATGCGCTTACAAATCAAACTGAAGCTTTTACATTTGAAACTGATGAAGAAGAAACCATAAAGCAGCGCAAAAGACGTCGCAAGAAGAAGCCACAACCTTATTTATTAGTTTTCTCCTTAGTTGTTGCCACTTTATATATAATTGGCGCGCTTTTATATGTTAACAATCTTCAAAATAAAGCCATTAATGAACTTGATGTCTTTACAATGATTGTAACCTTGCTTGGCCCAGCGGCATTGACTGTGCTTGCGGGATTTTTAGGCGAATCAATAAGTAAAGCTAATCGGGATTCAAGGACACTAACATTTTATGCAAAGCGAATTTTAGAGCCTGAAAAATCACTTTCTGATGGGGTGAAATCGCGCCTGTCCAGTGTTCGTGAAGAAATTGAAAAACTAGAAATCACAATTAATGCCGCGACTAATAGATTGGCAGGTCTTGAAGAAAATATAAGAACTAAAAATCTTCAATTACGTGAAGTTACGAATGAGGCGCGTGGCGGTGCCGATCAATTAGTAAACACTATGGAGGCCGAACGTAATCGTCTTTCATCTATCCTAAACGGCCTTGCTGAATTGAATAAATCGGCACAAAATTCGGCACGGCAAGCAACAATTGGCCTTGATGAGAAAACCGCACTTCTAACCAAAGCAGCAGAAGCCTTAACTGAAACCTCAACCAATGCAGCAAATGCCGCTGAAAATGCCGCGCAAAGACTTGATGGCGCAGTCGATAAAGCAATTGGCGCCGCAAGTAGTTTAGACGAAGCTTCAGTCCGTGGCGAACAAGCAATTGGGCGCGCCCATGACTTAATGGTTATGGCACGTGTAAGCGCAGATAAGGCAATTGGCGGGGTTTCAAACGCGATTGATTATCTCAATGATGCAGCGAATAATGCCGCTGAAACTGCTAAGCAAGTTTCGCAATTGGTTGCCAAAGAAAATAAAAACACACTTCATGATTCTGAAGCAATGATAGAAAATGTTCGCCGCATTGCCGAAGAAAGCGCAAAACATATCGTTAGCCTAATGGAAGCTGAAGCTCAAAATGCAAGCTTAAAAGCAAAAGAAAGCGTTCAAGCATTCGAAGAAACTGCGGGATCTGTAAAAAAACTTACCGAAGAAGCAGGAAACCTTATTGCCGCGCAATTACAGGCTAATAAACATAGAATTGATAATCTTCGCCAACAAAGCTTTGAACTTAGCCAAGAGGCCGATAGTTTTGCACAAAGCCGCCTGAATTCTGCCAAGGATTTAATCGAACAATCTTCTGGCCTTCTTAATGATGCGGGTGAAAAAATTAATTCACGCTTCAACGATGTTGCAAATGTGTGCATCGAGCAAGCAAAATCAATCGAAGCAATTATTGATGGTTTAAATCATAAACTTGATAGCCTTCCACAAGAAGCGCAAAACCGCGCCAATATGGTTGAAGCACTTTTAAATGAAACCCTTGCCAAGCTAAATGATGCCGGAAAACAGGCAGCAGAAGAAGCAAAAGGCTTGAATGAAAACTTCCAAAACAGGCTTCAAGAATCATATTCTGCGCTTGGTGAGGTTGCGCAAAGACTTGCGGCAATCTCTGGAATTGGGATTGTGCAACCGCCAATTAGCGCGCCAATAAATAAGCCAATTCCCGAAGCGCCAAAGCCAAATATAGCGACTGAAAATAATAATGATATTATGCCTGACCCGCGTTCTGTCATTGGTCGCCCAATTCACCATGACGCCCAAACTTCGCCAATAAGTGAAAATAAAACACAAACCAGTGATTTGAATGATGCGGAAAATAAGGCATCAATAAACAAGAATACCAGCTTTGGCTCAATATTATCGCCAAATATTCCTGTTCGTTCAACACCAATTCAAAATACGCCAATGCCTGTTGAACAAAAAATCGATAAATTAGAAGAACCGCCTAAACCAACTTTTGTTTTGCGCGGAAGAACATCTAATATTGATGATGAAATTGTTTCAATAAACAACGATAAAAAAGATGCTTTCAAAGATGCAGTTTTAAAGCCGAATAAGCCTGAAGAACTACCAATTGAAGTAAATCTTCATTCGGATGCGCAAAATACAAATGCGCCTACAAAACCAATTTCAACAGCAATTGAAACCCAAGAAACAAATTCGCCAACAAGCATAACCTTAAACCATGACATTGATCGTGATTGGTCATGGCGCGAGGTTTTATTATCTTCAGGCGCGCAAAAGCAAACCACTGAAGATAAAATCAAATCTGATATTTTGAATGAATTTGCCCTAGATAGAATTTTAAACGATGTGACATTGGAACGCTATCTTCAAGCCTATTCGCGCAATGCAATGAAAGCGAAAGATTTAACTAAATCAAATCTGCCAATGCAAATAAGCGGACTACAAAGAAAGATTGCCGAAAATCTTGAATTAAGGCCATTCTTAGCAAGATTTGTTGATGAGCGCCGCGAACTTGTGAAACTTGGTCGTTTACGTGGTAATGATTTGCGTATCTATTTACTTGCCGAAGCTTCTTTGGATTGATTTTGCTCTAATACCCAATCAAGAATTTGATCCGCTGCAATTTGCGTTGCGTTTTGTAACGCAATTGCAGGCTCAATGGCACTACCTTTTTTAGCAATTGTATCGATTTCAAAAACCTTATTGGCAATTGCAGTACGGTCATAATAATTTATTAGGCGCGCACTTATTGTAACATTTGCATGACCAGGCTTGCGCCAACCAGGTTCGGTTACATCAAAACGTGTAACATCAATAGCAAGAAAATAATCAGCCCTTAATGTTGTTGTTTCGCGTCCAACCAATTTGAAAGCCAATGATTTATCGAATGTTTCAATCAATAAGTTTTGAATTGCTTTTGGCGCCGGCGCAATAAGGTTTAAACCATCAACATAAGCAAGCGAACCATCAGGCAAATTTACCATAATCTCATTAGTTGCAAGGCTTCTTGGCATTAAAGGGGCATCAACAATTATTGATTTGCCAATATTCTCACGAATTGAAATATTTTTCGCTGCACTAAATGGCGCAACTAAAGGGGGTTTCCCAGGCTTTGGTAAAAGTGAAACACAACCACCAAGCATTAAAGGAAGGGTTAAGCCGATTATTGATAAAGTGAATATTGGTTTTTTGCGCATTATTTTTTCCAGCGAACTTTTTTACTTGGCGCTTTAGCCAGCAAACCCGAAGGGCTTTGGTTTAAATCCTGAACCAATGTATCAACACTATCACCTGTTTTTGCAATTCCCTTAGCAGCAGCGCTTAAATCAGGTAGCGTTTCATTAGACCCAATACGGAAAAAATCATCAACAGAAGCAGATGCTTTGTTCACACCATTTGCCGCATTTTTAATTTCCAATGTGGCATCGCGCAATTGAAAATTGGTTTTATCAAATTCTTTTAATGAATTTCGTGTGTCCGATGTCAAACCACGTAAATCCTTGACCAAAAATTGCCCATCATCAAGAATTGAATTTGCTTTTTTTGAAATTGTACCCGTTTGTTCAATAAGGCTTTGCCCCAGTTGTGAATAAGTGCCGGCCGCGGTATTAAAACTCTCACTGCTTGATTTTGTGGCTTGTGATAGGGTTTGGGCAAGGCGCGAAACCTCTATGCCTGCTTTATTTATATTATTTGCCGCTTCATTTGTCTTATCTAAAAGGGCGCCACGCGCACTTATAAGTTCACTTGCACGGCGCGTATTTTCTAGGGTCAAAGCAAAATTACGTAGATTTTGATCATCAAGAAGCATTTTCATGCGATTCAAAGTTTCTATTGAAGTATCAACAACCCCTTGCCCACCTTGGAATAATCTATCTAATTGGCCATAGCGTGTTGTGATTACCGGTCGTTCCTGCCCCGCAAGTTTGACAAGTGGGCCTGCGCTTTTACTTCCTGCAAGGATTTGAATATATGCAAGACCAGTAAGGCCCGCAGGTTCAAGCTGCGCAACTGAATCGGTTTTTACAGGCGTATCAGATAAAACGCGAATACGCGCCACTACCGAACTTGGGTCGGTTTTATCAAGGCCTAATTTGGTAACTTCGCCAACTTTAATGCCATTAAACCTTACCTCGCCGCCAAGCTCAACGCCGCGAACAGGGCCATTGAATTTTACGTCATAGACAGCATAGGATTTATCCAAACCAGCATTAGCAATCCAAACCGCAAAAATAGCAGCCATTATCAAAGAAAGAAGCGTAAACGCCCCAATCAATATATAATTAGCCCGTGTTTCCATAAATTACCCAACAAAATCCCAAAATTAGAATCAAACTATTTACAACTTCCACATTTTAAAGTGGAAAATTAATATAGCAATGCAAACTTCCTTTGCATAGAAATAGATTTTACCCCAAAGCAGCGCGACCACGCGGCCCTGAAAAATATTCTTTTAGCCAGCCATCGGCTTGTGTGCGAACATATTCAAGTGGGCCAATTGCTTCAATATGTTTATTGGCAAGTGCCGCCACCCTATCACACGCATCACGCAAAGTATCCAAATCATGCGTAATAAGAAAGACCGTAAGCCCCAATGTTTCTTTTAATTCATTTATTAATTCGTCAAATCGACCCGCAGTAATTGGATCCAGACCTGCGGTTGGCTCGTCTAAGAATAATATATATGGATCAAGAGATAATGCGCGGGCTAATGCAGCGCGTTTGCGCATACCACCTGATAATTCTGACGGAAGTTTTTGCGCAGAACTTAAGGGCAAACCTGCCATAAGTATTTTTAATTCAGCGATTTCAACCATCATTTTTTTTGAAAGATTTGTATGTTCTTTCATTGGTATCATTACATTTTCAAGAACATTCATTGATGAAAAAAGCGCCCCATCTTGAAACATCACGCCCCAGTATGATGCAAGTTTCTTTTTCGCCGTCTCTAAATCATTCCAAACATTAACACCCATAACTTCAACACTGCCAGCGAATGGGCGATTAAGGCCAATAATTGTTCTTAATAATACAGATTTTCCAGCGCCAGAACCGCCAACAAAGCCAATAGTTTCACCGCGCAAAACATCTAAATCAAGGTTTTCATGAATAATTGTGTCGCCAAATTTATTGGTTACACCACGCAACCTTATTGCGATTTCGCTTTCATCGCATTCAAGGATTGGTGTTTTCGCATCTTGTGGTTTCATATCTCAAGCTCGTTATAAACCATTGCAAATATTGCATCGACAACAATAACCATGAAAATTGATTGCACAACAGCCGCAGTAGTATTGCGACCAAGTGAAATAACATCATTTTCAACTTCAAGGCCTTTGCGACAGCCAACAATTGCAATTATTGATGCCATAATCGGAACTTTTGCCATACCAACCCAAAAATGGCGCGCGCCAACATTTTCTTGAAGCCTTGTTAAGAACATCTGAACGCTCATATCAAGGGAAAGGATTGAAACAATCCCACCACCAAGCAATCCCGCTAACATTGCGAAAAAAACCAAGATTGGCATCATGAATAAAAGCGCCAAAACACGCGGGATAACCAAAACATCCATCGGCTCAAGCCCCATGATTGACATTGCATCGACTTCTTGATTCATTTTCATAGAGCCTAGTTGGGCCGTAAATGCACTTGCCGAACGACCTGCAAGGATAATTGCCGTTATCAAAACCGCAAATTCGCGCAGGACAGACCATCCCAAAAGCTCTACAACAAATACAGAAGCACCAAAACTTTGTAATGTCTGCGCACCCATGAAAGTTATTACAACGCCAATGAAAAACGTAAGCATAAAAACAATTGGAATGGCATTAAAGCCCGCGGTTTCCATTATTGCGACAGTTTGCGTCCAACGAATTTTTTGTGGGCTGAAAATTGATTTAACCAAACTATAGATTGTTGCGCCAACAAAACTAATGGTTGAAACTAATTCTGCCCATGCGTTTTTTAAGGAATCCCAAACGCGCTTTCCAACCAAAACAAAAATATCGGTTTCGACAGGTTCTATAAATTCTGTATCGTGATATTTATCAATTTCATTCAAAAGACGCTCAAAACTTTGATGATTGCCAATTATTTTTGGCATATTTTCATGTTCAATTAGTTTTGAAATTAAATGCGCACCAGAAGTATCAAATTTACCAAGTTTCACAGTATCTATCGTGGCAATTTTTGCATTATTATCTTTTAAATAATTTATTATTTCATCAATTACGCCGCCCATTGGGCCAATAGAATCAATATCAAAATCACCAATAATTTTTAATATTCTATCGCCGCTATCATCACCAGAAAGTAATAATTTTGGCGCAATCACAGGATTATTCTCATTCTGTATATGTGATTGTTCCATATTTCCCTTAGCGCTTTGAATAATAAATATAAGTTTCATAGGACGATGTTTGAAATTTTGCAACGGAATCATAAACATCATTCGTTCAAATATTATAAAATAGGTGAAACAATGAAACTTCGTTCTACTTTAATAATATTTCTTACTTTATTAGCAGGCACGGCAATTGCGCGCCCAAACTTTCGCCAAAGAATTGAACAATTCAAAAGCCAATCACAACAAACTTCCCAAGAAGAAATCAACATAAATGGCGTTAATCGCACCTATATTGTTGATAATGTGAATTATAATAAATCTAATCCAAGGCCATTGATGATTGTATTGCATGGCGGCGGCGGAAGTGCTGCACAGGCTAAATCTGCCTATGGCATGAGTGAAAAAGCACGTAAAGAAAATTTCGTTGTTATTTATCCTAATGGAAGTGGTCGTCAGGCCGATAAATTCCTAACATGGAATGCAACCCATTGTTGCGGTTATGCGATGGAAAACAATGCTAATGATATTGGCTTTATTAGCGCTTTAATAGATAAAGCAATTGCACAATATGGCGTTGATAGAAGCCGTATTTACGTAACCGGTATGTCAAATGGGGCGATGATGACGCACCAATTGGCTATCGCATTACCAAATAAAATCACAGCAATAGCAACCGATGTTGGAACTATGTTTGGTGATGAAAAAATACCATCAAGCCCTGTTCCAGTACTTATAATGAATGGCATGAAAGATGAAATGCTACCATTTGAAGGTGGCACATTAGGGAAATTTGATAAAGCATGGGATGGCACGAAAATGAAGCCTGCAAATTATCAGGCGCAATTTTGGGCAAATGCAAATCATTGCCAAAATAATCCAAAAACCTTTGAGAATAATGATATTATCCAAAATGATTATATTTGCCCTTATAATTCAGCAGTTAGGCAAATAATTGTCAAAGAAGGCACACATACATGGTTTGGCGCAACATCACGCCGTAAAAATGCCCCAGAGCCATCTTATGATATTGATGCAAATGATGAAATTTGGAAATTCGTTTCGCAATTTAAAAGGTAATTAAGCATTTACATAATCCCAAATTTGCTTAATCTAACCTTATTAAGCTAATGGGGAAATTATGCGCCTTTTTGTGCAAGAAGAAGTTTGGCCTTTAAAAACAGTTTTTCGTATCGCCCATGGTGCGCGTACAGAGGCGCGGGTCGTAAGTGTAACATTGGTTGAAGAAGATGGCACAACTGGTCGCGGCGAATGCGTCCCCTACCCGCGCTATGGCGAAAGCCCATTAAGCGTTATCGCACAAATCGAAGCCTTGCGTGAGACCATTGAAAATGGAATTGATAATCAACAATTATTAGATTTAATGCCGCCTTGCGCGGCAAGAAATGCAATTGATTGTGCAATTTGGCATTTGAATTGCAAAAAATCAGGCAAAAGAATTTGGGAATTAGCAGGCTTACCAGAACCAAAACCTGTTCAAAGTGCATATACAATCGTGATTGACGAGCATGATAAAATGGTTGAGGCGGCACTTGAGGCTAAAAACTATCCGTTATTAAAAATAAAAATCGGAAGCTATGATGATATTGACGCTATTGTTGAAATTGGCAAAGTTCGCAATGATGCCAATTTCATAATCGATGCCAATGAATCATTGGATGAAAATGGTTTCAAAACCTTACTTTCAAAAACTAGCCATATGAATGTTGATTTGATTGAACAACCTTTCAAAGTTAATGAAGATGGCGCTTTACGTAAAATCGCATCACCAATTGCGATTTGCGCCGATGAAAGCTTTCACTCCGGTCGTGATATTGAAAAAACCGTTCAGCAATATGACGCGGTTAATGTAAAATTAGATAAAACCGGCGGCTTTACAGAAGCTTTGGCCGCTATTCGTGCAGCGCAACGTGCGGGGCAAAAAACTATGATGGGCTGTATGGTTGGAACAAGTCTTGTTACTGCACCAGCCGTAATATTGGCAAATTTGGTTGATTGGGTTGATTTGGATGGCCCGTTATTCATGGCAAAAGACCGCGAATTTGGCCTTGAAATTAATAATGGAATAATTCAACCGCCAAAAGAGCAATTGTGGGGTTAATATGATTGATGAATATTTTTCAAAAGATTATTTTGAGGCGCGCGAAAAATTTCTAAGTGCATGCAATGAAAATGGATTCGTAATCAAAAGCGAAAAGCACCCAAATGCTAAGGGGCCACAAAATCGTGATATTTTCATGGATTGTGCAATTAAAGGCCCAGAAGACGCAAAAAAAATGCTTTTAATAATAAGCGGTACACATGGCCCTGAGGGCTATTGTGGTTCTGGTTTCCAATATGGCCTTTTAAAATCTGGAATTGCCAATGAATGGGCAAAAAAATATAAAATCGCCTTTATACACGCGCATAATGCCTATGGCTTTGCATGGGATACAAGGTTTAATGAAGATAATATTGATTTAAACCGAAACTATCTTGAAGACTGGAACAATCCACCGAAAAACCCTGATTATGATGAATTATCACAATGGGCTTTACCAACCGATTATAGCGAGGAAAATGTAAATCTTGCTATGATGAAATTAGTTGAATATGCACAAAAAAATGGGTTTCCCAAATTACAATCCGCATTAACTGCGGGGCAATATAATCACCCAAAAGGTGTTTATTATGGCGGCAATGGCCCTTCATGGTCGAATAAAACTATTAAAAACTTTGCGTATGAAATAACCCAAGATATCGAAAATATTGTAATTATCGATATGCATACTGGCCTTGGCCCTTTTGGGCATGGCGAAATTCTTTGTGATTGCGCGCCAGATACAGAAGAATATAAACGCCTTCACGCCATATGGGGTGACGAAGTAGTTAGTACCAAAACCGAAGCATCAGTTTCAGCGGATTTAAGCGGCACACTTGATAGCGGCCTTACAAAATTATTATCAAAACTTTCACCTGCTTTTATTGCAATTGAATTTGGAACAATTGACCCCTTAAGCGTTTTTAAATCAACGCAAGGCACTTCATGGCTTCACACTTATGGCGATAAGGAAAGCGAATTTGGTAAAAAACTTACCCAATTATCGCGCGATGCATTTTATCCGCAATCAAGTGAATGGAATGAAAAAGTTTGGGCGCGTTCCGTTGAAGTTGCGCAAAAAGCTATTGATAATTTTGCATAAAAACAGGCAATATTATGGGCGAATTTTATGAAATTGATGCCGATGAAGGCAAAAATATTCCTACATGGCGCGCGGCTTATTCGGATAGAAGCGCTTTATTAATGGCGAAAATTTCTTATCATTTATATAAGTATGATTTTGACCAAATAGCCAAAATAATTAAAATTGGTGGCTTTAAAATACTTAAAACCTATGAAATTGGTTCTATAAAAGGTTATCTTGCAAAATCAGATGATTTTGCCTTTCTTGTCTTTCGCGGTTCAGTTTCATTGAACGATTGGAAAACAAATTTTAACTTCGAACTTGTTGATGTTGAAAGCGATGTTGGAACTATAAAAATACATTCGGGGTTTTGGAATACGTATCAAAGCTTTGCGGCTGAATTAAAAAAAGATGTTGATAATTTGGTTGGCGATAAAATCGGGCTTTATACTGCTGGCCATTCATTAGGTGGTGCATTGGCGCAGATTGCAAGCGCAACTTTAAAATTGGATAATCTTGCCGCCTGTTATACTTATGGTTGCCCGCGTGTTGGTAATGATAAGTTTGATGAATTCGTTAAATGCCCGCATTATCGCATAGTTAATGGCTGGGATTTAGTGCCAACAATTCCATGGGCAATGTGGGGCGGTTATCAACAATCAGGTGATGCGCGCATCTTAACCCAATTGGGGAATGCACCGCAAAGACGCACAACATCCAACATTGTTGAAATCGCGCGCCAAATTTTTGGGCTTGTAACTTTTTGGCTTGGAACAAAAAACCCACTTATTCTTGATCATCAAATGCGCGAATATATCGCAAAATTGCGCGCAATTGTTAGCTCACGAAATAGCCTTGTGTAGGAAGTTTTGGGTTTGATTATTGCCTTCTAAATATGCTTCAGCGTCTTTAGAATCGCTAATTGCGGCGAAATTTTTGGCAATATTTTCGGCATTTATTTCATCACCTTTAAAATTAATACCTTTAGTTTCAATAATTTTTGCCATTGCAAATGTGCCCGCACCTGCACTTAAAATAACGCCATTTGGGGCTTCTTCACTGCATAAATATGCAACAGCAGGGGAAACATATTCTGGCTTTAGCATTTCCAAAAATTGCGGCGGCATCAAATCTTGCGTCATTTGGGTTGCTGCAACTGGGCTTATGGCATTTATATGAATATTTTTTTTTCTTCCTTCAATCTTAAGCGTATTCATCAAACCAACAAGTGCAAGTTTGGCTGCCCCATAATTTGATTGCCCAAAATTTCCATAAAGACCGGATGATGAAGTAGTTACAATAATTCGCCCATAATTTTGCGATTTCATAATTTCCCAAACCGCTTTAATCGGCTTAAAAGTTCCAAGCAAATGAACATCAAGGACGATGTCAAAATCTTCCTGTGCCATTTTCGCAAATGATTTATCGCGTAAAATTCCTGCATTATTGACTAAAATATCAATACGACCCCATTTTTCCATTGTTTGTGAAACCATTTGCGAAATCGCCGCATCATCGGTTACTGACCCTATCGCGGCAATCGCCGCGCCGCCATTTTCAACAATCTCTTTTACAACGGCATTCGCGTTTTCAGACGATAAGTCATTAACAACAATTTTTGCCCCGCGTCTTGATAATTCCAGTGCATGTGAACGCCCAAGGCCGAGTCCTGCGCCTGTAATAATTGCCACTTTATTGCTGAAATTTATTACCATATCACTTGCCCCAGTTGCTTAGATCCATTCGTTACAATATAACATTGTGTATCTATTATTTAATAGTTATTCGCATAAAAAAAAAGGGTTGAAATATGCATAATCTAAAACCAATGTTTTTTGCCGCATCAAGCGTTTTTGCAATTACGGCTTTAATGTCAAATTCTGCAAAAGCAGACGAAGGAATGTGGACTTTTGACCAATTCCCATCGCAAAAAGTTGCCAAGGCCTATGGCTTTGCACCAGATGCAAAATGGTTAAACCATATTCAAAATTCTGCGGTGCGTCTTAGCACTGGATGCTCTGCAAGTTTCGTATCTAAAGATGGATTGATTCTTACAAATTGGCATTGTTCTGAAGGTTGTGTGAACGATATTTCGGATGCTAAAAATGATTATGCAAAAAATGGTTTTGTTGCCTTAAAACGTGAAGATGAAAAAACCTGCCCTGGTATGCAGGCCGAAGTTTTAGAAAAAATCATTGATGTAACCAATGATATAAAAGAAGCAACCAAAGGTAAAACAGGCGGTGATTTTGCTGCGGCACAAAATGCAGCACGCACAAAAGCTGAAGAAGATGCCTGCAAAGGTCTTGATAAAGATAAATATCATTGTGACGTCATAAGTCTTTATCGCGGCGGTCAATATAAAGTCTATCGCTATCGCACATATAATGACGTGCGCCTTGTATTCGAACCTGAATATGCGGTTGGCTTCTTTGGTGGCGACCCTGATAATTTCAACTTCCCACGCTATAATCTTGATAGCTCTTTCCTACGTGCCTATGAAAATGGCAAACCTGTAAGTGGTGTTGAACATTTAACATGGACAACAGAAGTTCCAAAAGAAAATGACCTTGTATTTGTTGCGGGCAACCCAGGTTCAACCCAAAGATTGCGCACAGTTTCGCAATTGAAATTTAACCGCGATTGGCTTTTGCCAACGCGCCAATTAGTTCGTTCAGAATTGCGTGGTCGTTTAACCCAATATATGCATGAAGGCACAGAGCAAGCACGACAAGCGGGCGGGCCATTATTCAGCCTCGAAAATTCATATAAGGCACAATATGGTCAAATGCGCGCTTTGATGGATCCACAATTCTTTGCAATTAAAGCCAATGAAGAGGCTGATTTACGTAAAAAAGTAAACGCAAATCCAAAGCTTAAAAAAGAGATTGGTGACCCATGGTCAGTAATTGATAAAGCAACCGAAAAACAGCGTGATTTATTCATGCCATTTGACTTCTTGGAAGCACGTGCAGGTTCAATTTCATCGCTTTATGGCGTTGCAAAATCAATCGTCCGTGCCGCTGAAGAACGCGAAAAACCTGCTTCTGATAGGCTTCCTGGTTATTCTGATGCAGGAATAAAAAACCTTGAGCGTCAATTATTAGCGCCATCGCCAGTATATAAAGACCAAGAAATAATTGGCCTTGAAACATGGGCGTCAAAAACCCGCGAATATCTTACTGTTGATAGTCCTTATGTAAAAACCATTCTTGGCAAAGAAAGCCCAGAAGATATGGCGCGCCGCCTTATTAACGGCACAAAACTTGACGACTTAAAAGTTCGTGAAGCGCTTTTGAAAGGTGGGAAAGCGGCAGTTTTGGCATCAGATGATCCATTGATTAAATTCATGCTTAAAATCGACCCTCAAGCACGCCAAATCAGAAGCCAATATGTAAACCAAGTTGACGCACCAATGTCGCAAGCGGCAGAAAAAGTCGCGGCGGCACGCTTTAAAGCCTATGGCGCAGATGTTTATCCTGACGCAACTTTCACCCTTCGTCTTTCTTATGGCAAAGTTACGGGTTGGACTTATAATGGCACCAACATTCCTGCCTTCACAAAGATGGGCGGCGCGTATGAACGTGCAACAGGTTCTTTCCCATTCGAACTTGCAAAATCATGGGTGGCAGCAGAAAGCAAAATCAATAAAGATTTGCCATTTGATATTTCAACAACCAATGACATTATTGGCGGAAATTCAGGTTCACCATTAATCGACAAACAAGGCCGTGTAGTAGGCGCTGTTTTCGATGGTAACATTCATTCACTTGGTGGTGATTATGCCTATGACGGGCGTTTAAATCGCGCCGTTTCGGTATCAACCGCCTCAATTCAAGAGGCATTGACCAAAATCTATAATGCCGAAAATATTGTTTCGGAATTGAATGGAAAATAATAAAAGGGCGGCGTCAAAAGCGCCGCCTTTTTCATTTTGCGAACAAAATCCTATCACGTAATTTTTGTGAATTTGGTTTATAATATGACTTAAACCACGTATATTCATTCGGATTACGTGGCGGCTTTCTAAGTTTTATTACATAATTTTCTTTATTGTCGCCCTCTTTCATTTTTACCCTAAATTGCAAATGGTCAAAAACCCGCATTGCCTCTAAAGCATATGAAACCGCAATTCTTTGGTCCTTTATCATCATCAAATTATCGCCATTCTTTTCCTCACCAGATGGTGCAAGATTACTTGAACCAAGGAATACAGTGGCATCTTCGGTGTGAAAGTCGGCAACAACAAATTTGTGGTGAATATTAATTCCGCCCTGCCCTGACCATTCTTCCTTGAATGGCGATGGTGCAAATTTGCTTAATGATGCAAAACTAACAAGGCCAAATGAACCGTCAGGCTTATGAAGCGTAAGTTTTCCGTTCTTATCGGATGTTCCATAATTCAAAATATTTGGATTTTGTTCAACCGCCATAAGCGCAGGCAAAACAGGGCCACTTTTGGTTTGGTATAAAAAGGCGATTGAATAAAATAAAGATTCTTTGCAATTTTTAATTACATCGGCCAATTTCACCATTGATAAATCGGAATCCTTATGCGGCGAAAAACAAAATTCCATTTTGGGCAGGCCATTTTGTGTAATTTCATGCCATTTTTTCGCAAAATCATTTTTGGCAAAATCATCAGGATTATCCCATGCAATTTCAAACATTTGATTGAAAAGACCTGCGACTTCTTCATTTTCAAAAACAATCACATTATTGGCCTGAATATAAATGCCACGATATGAAAAATTGGTTGAGCCAAAGAGCGCCTTTATTGGTTTGCCATTTTCAATTTCAATAAATACTTTATTATGTTGCAATCCTTTGAAATGAGTACGCTTAACTTTACAGCCGTTTTCCTCTAGTCTTTTGGCGGCTTTCGATTCTGCGCTAAATGGGTTTATGTGTTTTGAAGAACCCTTATTTTCATTGCCAGAATCATCAATTATAGCTTTAAGTTTTGCGCCAAATGATTTGAATTTAAACAATAAATCTGGTTCATTAAAATCATAAAGCATGATTTTTATTTCATTGCCTTTTGCCAAAGCATTATCAAGAAAATAATCAATTTTTTCTTTTGCCTTAAAGCCAAGCCAGTCATAGACGCTTTTCTTGCTATAATTATCAATCAAATTTGGTTTTTGAAACTCCAACCCATCGTGAGAATATTTTGGAATAATGTTTTTATGGCTTCCAAACTTGTCATTATAAGCCTGTGAAGATGCAAAATTACGAGTGAAGCCAACATCTAAAAGCCCATCAATAGTTTGATTTTGAACTTCGATTGGCAATTCGATTGTTTTGCCCTCACGAAGCACGTCATTTTCATCCATATGCATCATTGTGGCTTTATAAGTATAAATGCCATCCTTGGGATCATATGGAAAATGTAGCCAGCGGAATTTTTGGATTGGTGCTTCTAGACTTGAAAAAAGCCTAAAGCCATTTACCGCTTCTTTATTAGCGTAATCAAATGCGATGCGGTTTCTTAAATAATAAAATTTATCTGAATTTGGCGATTTAACCGCAATTGCAAAACCAACGAAATCATCATCTGGTGCTTCAACATCAAAGGCAAGCAAAAACATATATTCGCCGCGCCAAATTTTAAAGCTAAAGCCGTCAATAGTTTTCTTTACAAACACATTTTGCATTTTAAACCTCCAATATTATGAGGAATAAGCAAATCACGTGACAATTTTATACGCCTATTTGGTTTATAATGCCTGATATTAAATAAAAATCAAACTATAATTTATCGCGATATTTATTAGTTATTGGATATCTTCTATCACGACCAAAGTTTTTATGACTTATTTTTACCCCTGGCGGCGCCTGCCTGCGTTTATATTCAGCAATATATAAAAGGTTTTGCACCTTTTGCACCGTCGCCAAATCATGCCCACGCGCAATTACATCTTCGATTTCATCTTCAAGCTCTACAAGGGCATAAAGAATATCATCCAAGACATCATAAGGTGGCAAACTATCTTGGTCTTTTTGATTTTCGCGTAATTCTGCGCTTGGTGGTTTGGTAATGATATTTTGTGGTGTAACAATCCCACTTGGCCCAAGGCCGATTTTTGCAATATTATGATTGCGCCATTCGGTTATTTTGAAAACTTCGGTTTTATAGAAGTCTTTCAAACAATTATAACCACCGCACATATCACCATAAAGCGTGGCATAACCCACCGCCATTTCCGATTTATTGCCGGTAGTAAGAACCATATGCCCAAATTTATTGCTCATAGCCATAAGGAAAACGGCACGTGCGCGGCTTTGTAGGTTTTCTTCTGTCAAATCACGATTGCGACCAATGAATAAAGGGGCAAGTTCGGCTTCAAAATCATCAACCACCTGCCCTATACGCACTATTTCATAACGAACACCAAGATTATTGGCACATTCTTTAGCATCTTTTAGACTTTCATCAGATGTGTATTTTGACGGAAGCATGACGCAAATAACCCGATCCGCCCCCAATGCATCAACCGCCATTGCCGCCGAAATCGCACTATCAATTCCACCTGATAGACCTAATAAAACGCCAGGGAAGCGATTTTTATTTACATAATCGCGCAATGCCAAAACTGCAGCTGAATAATCTTGCTCTTCTGGTGATAATTCTTCAACTTCTGGGGCGCTTATTAATTCAACTTTTTGACCGTCAAAATGCCATTCACTTATCGAATATGTTTCTTGGAATTGCCCAGAGGTTTGGCGTATTTTACCATCAATTGTTGCAATGAAAGACGTGCCATCAAAGCATAATTCATCCTGACCACCCAATTGATTTTGATAAAGCATAGGGATTTTATTTTCATTTACACGGTTTTGAATATTGTTTTTGCGCCGTGAAATAACCCCACGTCTATAAGGCGAACCATTAGGGCATAAAAGTATTTTTGCACCATTTTTTGTAAGATTTTCGCAGGTCGTTGGATACCAAATATCTTCACAAATGGGGACACCAAAATCAATACCATCAATATTTACAGGTAAAAATTCATTGCCTGAATCAAAAACCCGCTTTTCATCAAATACATCATAATTTGGCAATTCATGCTTGAAACGGAGCGCATCAATTTTCCCATTTTGCAAAACCGCAATTGCATTATAGAGTTTGCCATCTTGCGCCCAAGGAAGGCCGATGATTATTTTTGGGCCATTTTCAAATTCTTGGGCAAGTTTTTCAATTGCAATTTTGCAATCCAAAACCGCAGATGGCTTTCGAACCAAATCTTCTGGTGGGTAGCCAAGAATGAATAATTCGGTGAATAACACCAAATCTGAATATTCATTTTTTGCAATTGAACAATATTTTCGCGCAATTTCTAAATTGCCATCAATATCACCCAAAATTGGATTGGCTTGTACACTTAGGATTTTGATTTTTTTTGAAATACTCATAATTCAAATATAAAGCTATGAGGTGGGTTTGAAAACCCAAAAACCATAAATTTGCCGCATTAATGTCTTTGAAAGGCAAACAAAAAGTATTAAAGCGCACTCACAGCTGAGGAAATAAAATGGCGCGTTTATTTGATAATTATATAATGATCGACTGGTCGGCAAGTTCAAAGCCTAATACTGGTAGCGATTCTATTTGGATTTATATACTTAAGCGCGATGTACGTTTTCAATTGCGCGGCGAAAGCCATAATCCCGCAACCCGCCATGCTGCGTTGGAAATAATTGAACGCGAACTATCAGCTTTTACTAAACGTGGTGATAAAACCCTTGTCGGTTTTGATTTTGCGCTTGGTTATCCTAATGGCACATCAGCAGCGCTAAAATTAAGTGATGCACCTTGGTCTTCAATGATGAAATTCTTATCAAAAGAAATTATTGATAAGGCAGATAATGATAATAACCGCTTTCAGGTTGCATCAAAAATGAACCGATTGATTAGCAATTCTGCAACGCCATTTTGGGGCTGTCCGCCGAAAATGGTGAATACGTATTTGCAGCCAACAAAATCAACAAGCATATTAAATTTGAACGAATTGCGAATTTGTGATTCTGTTGGCAAAGTTGCAAGTTCAGTTTTTAAATTATATACGCCAGGGTCTGTTGGATCTCAAAGCCTTACAGGCATTCCATACGTTCAAAAATTGCGCGATAAATTTGAAAAATCACGTATTTGGCCTTTTGAAACAGGTTTAAAAGAATTAAATCGTGATGATATTGAAGATTTGGATGTTATTTTCTGTGAAATTTATCCATCACTTTTAAAAACAAAGCCAGATAAAGGCGAAACCAAAGATTTAGCGCAAGTTCGTGCGATTGCAGAATATTTTGCCAAAATTGACGATGATGGAAAACTTGAAAAAGAGTTTTTGGGGCGGGCTAAAATTGATGAAACCCAAAAGGCCATTATTGAAAATGAAGAAGGCTGGATATTGGGCGTTTAATTATTTTCGCCCACGAAGCGCAAGGCCTTGTTTTGGTTCTTCTTCTTGCTCCTTTGGTAATAATGCCATTGCCAATGAATCATTATTTTCAAGCGCGCCAGCGGCAATTTCGATTGCTTTATTTTGGCTTATTTGGTCTTGGGTTTGATAAAATTGGGCAAGCATTTGCGGGCTAAAACTTTGGTTATTGTTTAAATTTTCACCTACGCCGCCATCAGTCATCATATTCAATAGACTTTGATTCCATGATGTTTGTAATTGCGCCAAAATTAATTGCGGATTTGGAAAATTGGCAGGATTTGAAAACTCATCCTTACCAATATTTGGAGTGTTTTCAGTGGTCTTTCTTAAGTTTTGCAAAACTTCTGCAACACTTAGCGCCCTGCCATCTCGGTAGAATACAGGTCGGTTCGCTGCAGCAGCGGCAGGGAATAATTCACTTGCCTTAACCCATGGCGTATCTTGCGCAGCATTAATTAGATTAGCAGCGCCCGCCGCACCCAAGAAATGGGCAGCATATAAATCACCTGCCTGCGGCTCATTGCCTGTTCGCGCTTTAATGAATTGCGCATTGTCATTTGAAAACTCTGCCGCCATTAATGATGAAATTCGGGCATCATAGCGAAGGTTTAATAATTTACGGCGTATTTGCGGATCATCAACATAAGCCTTGCCATCTGAATTTAACGATATCATCGCCGCTTCATTTTCAAGACCATGTTTTGCACCATGACGCTTAAGAGTTGTAAGCCAACTTTGGTCAAGAAATTGAAAAAGACCAGTAGCCGAAGATGTTCTTGCTTCTGCCTTTGGGTTAAGGCTTGATTCGCGTACCGCAGTTGCCAATAGGAAGCCAAAATCCGCACCTGTTGACTTTGACGCTTCGGCAATCGCTTGGCGTACAGGTGAGTTTCCAACAATTTCTGATGTTGCGTCCAATTTTGGCCCCTAAAATTCTTTTAAGTGGGCAAATTAATACAAAAACATGGTTAACGCATTCTTAGTAAACCTACTTACCACTAAGATACATTGGGATATTTGTGCCTAAAGCAATATTTTCGATAAGAATTTTGCCCATATAGGGCGCATATGCCCAACCATTTCTATATGCGCCAATTGCAACAAACACATTATCAATTTCTGATTCGCCAATTATTGGCGCTTCGCCTTTTATAAGTGGCCTTAATCCTGCAAAACTATTTGTAACTTTTTTATCCGTTAATTGTGGCATTAATTGACAAGCATTTTTAAACAAAAACTCGTGATCAGTTTCACGAATTTGCCAATCTTCATCGTTCATCTGCGAGGTTGCACCAACCATAATTTTATCACCACGCGCCATTAAATATGTTGAATTATGACGCATAGAGCCATCAAAATTTGGCTTACAATCAATTTCAATCACCTGCCCGCGAACGGCAATTAACTTATTAGTTGCTGAAACTTTTTCCATGAATTTTTTGGCATTAAAGCCATTAGCAATTATTGTAAGTTCACTTTTATAATCTTGTTTTTGTCCAAATATTTTATTTTTTTCAATGTTAATGATTTCATCATTTATGAAAATTGCACCATTTTCAATGCAATATTTACGCATTCTATTCATCGCAATTATTGGATTTAAAAGCCCATCTGTTGTTAATGAAAGCGCATGTTTACAATCCAAAAAATCATATGGTTTTATATATTCAAATATTAGGTCAAAACTTTTGGCCCGTGCCTTAATTTTTTCTAGTCGCGCCAATTCATCATCATCATTGCCAAGGGCAAGTGCATATGGGGCAATATCAATCCCTAGGGCTTTTGCGATATTGTCCCATTCTTTTCTAGAACAAAGCGCAAAATTAGTTAAATCATCATCTGCTTCTTCAAAGCATTCATAGGCAGGCGCAAGCATTCCACCCGCCGCAACGCCAGCAGTTTTTTGGTTTTCTTCATCAAGTGAAATTATAATAGGTCTAAAATTATTATTAATGGCATAAATTGCACACATCAGGCCAACGGGCCCTGCGCCAATAATTGTAATCTTGCTATTTTGATTATCCATTAGGATGACCTATCTAATAAAGGCCAAAACAATGGTACCGTGAGGTGGGTTCGAACCACCGGCCTCCAGTGCCACAAACTGGCGATCTAACCAACTGATCTATCACGGCATGTCTTGAAGTGTGGGAATTATCCCATTTCTTTTTGTATAACAAGCGTTTCAAGCATGATTTTACACCGTAAATGTAGGCAATAATACAGTTAATTTTGTGCGCCAATGAAAATTGCCTTGATAAATATATTTGCTAAGCGCAAAACTAATCCTAATTTCGGAAAAATAAAATGAGAATAATTGTCACGGGAAGCGCGGGCTTCATCGGATTTTATGTATGCAAAATCCTTCTTTCACAAGGCCATGAAGTTTTGGGTTTTGATAGTTTCAATGATTATTATGATGTGGAACTAAAAAAAGCGCGCCACGATATTTTAAAACAACATTCTAATTTTATTGAGAAAATCGCCAAACTTGAAGATGATAATATTTTCATAGAAGAAGCGCGGACGTTTAAACCTGAAATAATAATTCATCTTGCCGCTCAAGCCGGGGTTCGTTACAGCCTGGAAAATCCACGTGCCTATATTGATGCCAATGTAATAGGTACTTTTAACGTTATGGAAGCTGCACGCGAAAATAATATTAAGCATCTATTATTTTCATCGACTTCATCTGCTTATGGTGCGAATAAAAAAATGCCATTTGCCGAAAATGACAAAGCCGACACACCTTTAACCATATATGCCGCAACAAAACGCGCGGGTGAAGCAATGCTTCATGCCTATTCGTATGCCCATAAAATCCCTGTTACAGCCTTTAGGTTTTTTACTGTCTATGGCCCATGGGGGCGCCCTGATATGGCATTATTCAAATTCGTAAAGAACATTATCGAAAACAAACCAATTGATGTCTATAATGGCGGCAATATGGTTCGTGATTTCACTTATGTTGAGGATCTTGCCAATATTGTTTGCACTTTAATTGATAAAATCCCCCAAACTGGGATTGAAGTTTGCGGCAATGATTCCATAAGCTCTGTTGCACCTTGGCGGCTTGTAAATATTGGTCGCGGTGAACCAATTTTGCTTAATGATTTTATCACGCAAATTGAAAATTGCCTTGGCAAAAAGGCAATAAGAAATGAATTGCCTATTCAAACAGGTGATGTAAGTGCGACAAGTGCTGACACTTCGCTATGCAATGCTTTGGTTGGTTCAACGCCATCAACATCTTATAAGGATGGGGTAAAGGCATTTTGCGATTGGTATTTGGATTTTTATATGCCTAAGATTTAGCGAAAAATAAATCTATAGCATATTGGGCGTCTTTGCGCTCAGTGAAGTGCGGTGAAATGTATTTATCACCATTATAATCATGCAATTCAATAACATAAGTATCAGGCCCACTATCAGAGCTTCGTTCCAATATATTATATCCATTAATATTAGAACTTAATATTTCACGCTTTTGGATATTATTGCCACGTGATGCGATAATTTCAATGACTTTACGTTTTATCTTCCATTCTTCATTAAATGAAAGCAATATGGCATACATAAGTTTTGCGCCCATAAACACGCCAGTGCCAGTTAATAAGCAAAAAACAAAGAAAATACTGAAAAATTACGTGCAGCTTTAATAAAGTCCCATCCAGCAAGGCAAATTACGCATAATGCTATGAAACTTATAATATAGCGCATAAATTGTGGTATATGCGTACTTATTGTAATTTCATTTTTGGTAATTTGTTCACTCATGATGCCAAAATAACAAGAAACAATTACATTTTTGCTAAACTCGATAACCCATTTTCACGAGTTCAGATTTTAAACGCGCAATGCGGGTTTCCTCATTGGGGTGGGTCAATATAAATTCTGTAGCACTTGTCTTTTGTACTATCTGCATTCTTTCCCATAATTTTATAGATTCGCGTGGGTCGTATCCAGCCTTCTTCATATAATGAAGGCCAAGAATATCAGCCTCTGCTTCGTGATTGCGTGAGAATGGCATCAAAATGCCATATTGAACACCAAGGCCAAGCGTAGTCACCAAGTTTTTTTGCGCCTCGGAGCTTATGGCAAATTTGGTAACGCCTGTTTGTATTGCATTCATTCCAATTTGTGTGTCCATAACCTGTGACATACGCTCACTTGCGTGTTTGCTTGTTACGTGAGCTATTTCATGGCCTAATACGCAGGCAAGTTGGGCATCATTTTGAACTAAATTCAAAAGACCGCGATAAACCCCAACTTTGCCACCAGGTAAAACAAAAGCATTTATTTCGGGTGTATCAAAAACTTCATACTCCCAATTAGCATTTGGAATATTAACAACTTTTGTAATTTTCCCACCAATAGATGCAACACGATTGCGCGCATTATTATCGGTTGAAATTTTGGTTTTTATCTTAATATCATTCCAAACAGAAATTGAAAGTGCCTCTAATTGAGCATCAGGAATAAAAACAATCTGTGAACGACCAGTCTTAGAATTAGTTTCACAACCTGTAACAATCGCTATTGAGCTAGCCGCAAGCCCTATGGCAATATCGCGTCTTGTAAGCGATTTTTTATCATCAATCTTATGGCACGCACAATCCATCTTTTTACCTTTCAAGATTTATTTGATTTTAAAGCGATTATGAAACCAATCAAGAATTTTGTGTTTAATTGCCCGTTCTCTAAGATGAATAAATCTGAACAATAAAATCATTTTACCTTCAGCTTTGTCATGCAATACTAATTTAAAAGGAGACCAGCCATGAAAAGCAAAAAACTAATGTTAATGTCGATAGGAATCATTTCATCACTTGCGATAGGTACGCAAACTGTAAATGCCCAAGGTTGGCGTGAAAACAATAGCGGCAGGCCAAGTGTAACACTTTTCAACGAGAAAGACTTCCAAGGCGAAAGACGCTTTATTACAAATGATATTCCAGATCTTACTATGATGGACTTTAACGATAGAACAAAATCACTTATGGCGCAGGGAAATTGGGAAATCTGTGAAGATCCATATTATAGAAAATGTGTTGTAATAAGCGGTGAAAATCGTGCCCTTGGCAATATGCACCGCAAAATTAGTTCTATCAGATATGTTGGTGGCAATAATGGACGTCCCGATAGACCTAATCGTTATGAAGGTCGCCCAGTAGCTGGGATAAATTCTACTTTTTACCCAAATTTCATACATGGCTATAGAAACAACCAAAGAGATGCAGATGATTTTTGCCGAAGCCAAGGTAAAAGTGGGGCAATTGCCTTTGGGTCAATAAGCATGAGTTTTGATAAATTAGGCGATGTTCTTTGCCGCAATTAAAAAAGGCGCCCAATTGGGCGCCTTTTCTTTTTATGTTTCTATAAACTAGAATTCATAAGTGATTTTACCATAAACATAACGACCAGAACGACCGAATGGTGAATAGTTTGAGTATGGTGTGTTTGATGTACCATTCAATAAGAATGGCGTTTTTGTTGGATATTGGTCAGTTATATTATCTGCACCAATCGCCATTTTAACTTTTGGTGTCAATTGAACACGACCCTCTAAGTCCAAAAGAATTTTTGGTTCAAGAATAAGGTCAGCGCCAGAACCACCAGCAACACCGGTTGAACCCGGCGACAATACTTCACCATAACGTGTAGCACGGAAAGTAATGCCATAACGGCTTAAAGACCAATCAGTTGAGAAGCTATATTTGTCTTTTGGTGTACCTTTTTCAAAGGTCAGCTTGTTCACACGTGCAAACAAACCGTCAGCAGGAATAGCAGTTTCGCCAGGATTCAGAGGTAATGTAGCAAGCAATGGAATATAAGGAACTCTTGTAACTTTAGTATCATTAAAGTTAGCACCAAGAGTAAAATTAAATTTACCAAAGCCTTCAGTTGTTACTTTGTAATTTGCAATTATGTCCAAACCTTTTGTTTCAGTATCAACACCATTGATAAAGAAGCGGCCACCGCCGATACCAGGGAAACCATTATTACCCAAGAATCTGCGAACCTGTGGTTGAGTAAGGTTTTCAGAAAGAACAATACGATTATCAATATTAATTTGATAAGCATCAACTGTTACATTGAATTTACCAAAACGAATAACCGAACCGATTGCATAGTTTTGCGATTTTTCAGGTTCAAGTGGTTTTGCACCCAAAGCTTTTGCAACTGCACTATCTGGGGTGAATGTTGTGATATCAAACGGCACACCACCAATAAAGTTGGTTGATGTAGCAGTATAACCAATTTGTTGCAATGACGGCGCCCTAAAGCCATTTTGAACTGAACCACGAAGTGCAAAATTGTCATTAATATCCCAACGCGCACCCAATTTACCTGTTACTGTGCTTCCGAAATCATCATAATTTTCGGCACGAACCGCACCTGAAACAAGGAAATTATCGGTAATATTTGCTTCTAAATCAACATAAGCAGAATAAGAATTTCTGTTTGGGCTAACTTCGTTTGCAGGGCGGAAACCAGGGAAAACCTGTGCACCAGATGGAGTAGCGGCAGTACCAAGTAATACGCCACCATTTGCCCATGATTCATATTCACCCGCAAAAATTGAATAACCTTCACGGCGCGCTTCTAAGCCTACAGCGAAATTAAGTGGTTTTGCAAGGCCAACATCATAAGTACGGCCAGCAGAAAGGTTTAATACAGCTTGTCTATAATCAAAACCACCAGCATCATATTGTGTTTGTGAAGCAGAGCCGAATGAACGGTTTAAAGTATTTTCGATGGTGAATTCCATACTATTATAGCCACCAACAAGTGACAAATCCATATCCCATTCGCCAGCTTTCCATTTCACGCCTTGACCAAATGAGAAATCATCAACTTGCGGCGCAATTAAAGGAAGGAAACCATCTGGATATATGCTTATAACATTTCGGTCATCTAAAGCCCGACGGAAGAAGCCAGCAGATTCAGCAAAACGACTTTGGAATGATGCCCAACCATAATAATCAAGACCATTATCTAATTTTGTGCCAAAGTTTGCAAATAAACTTAATTGCTCAATATTTGGCTCACCATACCATGCATTATAACGATCAAAAGTTGCTTCGCGCGGGTCAAAATTACCACTTACTAATGCATATTGTTGGCGCCAATCTGGCGCAGTACGCACAGTTTTCTTTTGGTTTAAATATTCAGCAGCAACAGTGAAATAGCCGTTTTTAAATACTGGCAGACCCGCCCATGCAGATAGATTTAATGTTTCACCATCATGACGTTTATAATTAGCTTTATCAGCAACAGTCCAATTAGCGCCAGTTGGAACATTTGCTACCAAAGTTTCAACATCAGTTATACGCTCACCATAAGAAATAGTGAAACCGCCGCTTGTATTTGCTTCTTTTAGGCGAACGTTAACAACACCCGCGATTGCATCAGAACCATATTGCGCAGACGCACCGTCACGCAAAACCTCAACAGAGCGGATAATGCCTGCGGGGATTGTGTTCATGTCAACTGCAGCAGAACCACGACCAACAGTACCATTTACGTTAACCAAAGAAGCCGAATGGCGACGTTTTGAATTTACCAAAACCAATGTTTGGTCAGGTGCAAGACCACGCAAAGTTGCAGGACGAATTGAATCTGTACCGTCTGCAAGACCAGGACGTGGGAAGTTCAAAGACGGCAAAGCAACAGATAATGCTTGGTTTAATTCTGAAGTGCCTGATTGTGTTAATTGTTGCGCACTTACAACATCAACAGGTGCGGCAGTGTTTAATGCCGAACGTTGTCCAACGCGTGTTCCAGTTACTACGATTGTTTCTGAATCTTTTGGCGCATTTTGTGCATTTGCAATTGCAGAGATTGACGCAATTCCAAGCCCTATTAATAGAGCGCGGGCTGATACTTTCATAAAAATTCCCCTCATGTTATGCTTTGAATTGCTTTCAAAGCTAACTACCATTAGAGCGCACGACATACTGCGGCGCTTTGTCACTATTTGGGGGCAAAACCTGCACTTTTTCAAGGCGACTGACTGGTATATCTTTCTAAAAATTCATGTTTTTAAAAAAGTGTAGTCTAATTGACACATTTTTCGCTATATTTGCCAATTTTTTTGGCAAATATTAACTCTAACAACCTTTGAAATTGGGTTCACGCTTTTCAATAATTGCCTTAATGCCTTCTAAGTGGTCTTGCGTATGGTGCAACATTCCTTGAATATCTGCGGACATTTCAAGTATAGCATCAAAATCAAGTTTCATTCCTTGGCGCAATAATGATTTGGTAAAGCGTAATGCTTGTGGTGGTTGCTTTGCGATAGATTGCGCAAGGCCAAATGCTGCATCTTCTAATTCATCAGCTTCAGTTATTTCACTTATATAACCCCATTCATAGGCTTTTTTTGCGTCAATTATTTCGCCGCTATACAAAAGCCTTGAAGCATTGGAAAAGCCAAAGGCACGCGGCGCAAGCCATGCACCACCATCACCAGGTATCAAACCAATTTTTAAGAAACTAAGGCCAAATTTTGCATTATTTGATGCAATTCTTATATCCGCCATTGACGCAACATCACACCCAAGCCCAACCGCAGGGCCATTAATTGCCGCAATTAATGGTAATTCAATATTCCAAATCCCATGAACCATTTTACGAACTTCGGTTTTATAATTTTGGGCTATTTCATAGGCAGACCCTGCAAAAATGCCAGTTTTATCACGCATACTTTTAATATCACCGCCCGCAGAAAATGCGCGTCCCTGCCCCGTAATTATTATTACACGTAGGTTTTTATCATTGTTTATCTCGTTACAAATTTCTTCAAAAACAGCGCCATCACCAACAAGGCCGATAGCATTCATACTATCAGGACGATTAAATTTTATAATTCCAATTTCACCATTTTTTTCAAACAACAATGCAGACATTTTTTCCCCACAATCTAAGAAAAAATATACTCACAATAGTTTTGAATTACAATTTAAATGAAAGAGGGCGCGCGCATGTGACGCGCCTAAAACCTACAAATTTCACATTGCGCCTTATTAATATAAGTTTTATTGCATAATAATCACTTTCTAAAATTTCTAGATAGTGAAGCATGTCACGCCAATTATTTTTGGCTTTGGAGGAGTTTTAATGCGCACAAAATTCAATAATTTGCCTTTGCTTGCAATTGCAACTTTAAGCTTGATTGGTCTTTCAGCTTGTTCAAAAAAAGAAGAAGCAAAAGCACCAGAGGCAACAACTGAAGCTGCAAGCATGCATGCGGCTGATACTGCATCAACGAATAGCGTTGCAAACGAAGTTGCAGCAATGCCTGCTGCTGCTGGTGACGCTATTAGCGAAGAAGATAAAGAAGCATTGGGAAAATTACCTGCGCCGTATAAAGATGCTGATTTGGCAAATGGCAAAAAACAATTTGCACTTTGCAAAGCCTGCCATTCAATTGTAGCATCAGAAGGTAATAAAGTTGGCCCTAATATGCATGGTCTTGTTGGCCGCAAAGCAGGTACTGAAGCTGGCTTTACTTATTCAGATGCTATGAAAGCTTCAGGAAAAACTTGGGACCTTGCAACTATAGATTCATATTTGAAAGATCCAAAAGGCTTTGTAGCTGGAAATAAAATGGCATTCGCCGGCATTCCAAATGAGAAAAATCGCCGTGACGTAATTGCTTATATCGCTGTAAATAGCAAAAAATAAATTTTCAAATTATCTGCAAGAACCCCCAAATTCATTTGGGGGTTTTTATTTGCCCGATTGAAAGCCTGTATGCATTATTTTATCACGATGTACTTTGACATTTTGCACCAATCCAAGCGCAAATAAAACTGAAAGCATAACCGAACCACCATGGCTTAAAAATGGCATTGGCATACCAACAACTGGAAAAAGCCCCATAACCATCGCTGCATTTATGCTTACATAAATGAATAATAGAATTGTAATTCCGCCGGCTAACATTTTGCCAAAAAAGTGGCGCGAAGAACGGGCAATTAAAAACCCCATTGCCATAATTGCAAAAAATAGAACAAGCGCAAAAATACCGCCCATCATTCCAAATTCTTCCAAAAGCATTGCGAACACAAAATCTGTTTGTCTTTCTGGAAGAAAATCTAATTGGCTTTGTGTGCCATTCATATAGCCAACCCCAAAAAAGCCACCAGATCCAATCGCTATTTTAGATTGCGTAATTTGATAACCCTGCCCCATCTTGTCAAGCTCAGGGTTTAAAAATGTTGTTATTCGCTTCTTTTGAAAATCATGCAAAACAAAATCATAGGCGATTATAAATAATGATATTGCCCCAACAATTGCCCCAATAATATATCGCCAATAAATTCCCGCAAGGAAAACCATAAAAGCGCCAACTAATGCAACAGTTGACCCCGTACCCAAATCTGGTTGTTTCATAATCAAAAGTGCGGGCGCAAGTGCTATAATCATTGGAATAATATGGTATTTTAATGGCCCCATATTTTTAAAATTCATATCCTGATAATAACGTGCAAGCGCCAAAACCACAGAGATTTTCATAAATTCTGAAGGCTGTATTCTTACTGGGCCGATTGCAATCCATCTCTGTGCGCCCAATGCCGTATGACCGAATAAATCCACCGCGATTACAAGTAAGAAAGCAATTGCATAAGCGGGATAGGCAAGATTATACCAAAACCTTATGTCTATCATTGCCACAATAATCATCATGACGATAAACATGCAAAATCTTACAATATGTGGCAAAGCCCATGGCATCCAATTACCACCCGCCGCACCATATAAAAGCACAGCTCCAAAAGATGCCAAAAGCGAAACAAGTAAGACCATCCCCCATTCAATACGCTTTAATTTGCCGCCTATTGAATTAACGCCTTCATTTTTTGTGATGTCGAGTAAATTAAGCACCATTAGCCATTCTCACTTCCATCTTTTTTGGCAATATTTTCCCATGGATTATAGGCTTTCATGCTTGAAGGGTCTTTTAAAATTACCGCTTTCATCATTTCTCGCGCCCTTGGTGCTGCTGCCCTTGCGCCGCCGCCGCCATGTTCAACAATTACTGAACATGCATATTTTGGATTATCAGCAGGTCCAAAGCAAATGAAAAGACCGTGGTCACGCAGCTTCCATTCAAGGCTTGCATTTGAACGAACACCGCCCGCACGTTCAGCCATTGTAATACGCCTTACTTGCGCAGTACCAGTTTTACCGGCAATTTTCATGCCTTCAATACCAAATGGTGCATTTGCCGTCCCGCCTGGTTCACTTGTAACGCCTACCATTCCCGCATGAACCGCTTTCATATGGTCAGGATTTATATTCATTGATGGCCAATCGCGGCGTGCAATTCCACTTTTAGGTCTAATAATGCTTGGCACAACTTCTTTGCCAAATGAACCAAGTCTTGTTGCTAATACCGCCAATTGTAATGGCGTTACGCCAACCAGCCCCTGACCGATTGACATATTGATTGTGTCTGTAACATGCCACGGTTGCTTAAATACTTTTTGTTTCCATTCGGGGTCAGGAATATGAGCCTTTGAAACACTTGGAATACCTATATCAAAAGCCTTATCTAAGCCAAAGCGGCGTGCCATTTGTGCAATTTTATCCGCACCCAATCTGCGACCAACTTCGTAAAAATAAACGTCGCACGATGCCTTAATCGCATAATGTAAATTTACTGAGCCATGACCGCGACGTGCATCGCAATGAAAGCGATTACCACCAATATAAATAAAGCCTGGGCAATTTATATGCTCATCTTCACGAATTACGCCCGCCTCTAATGCGGCAACTGACATAAGGGTCTTAAATGTAGAGCCTGCAGGGTAATTTCCACGCACCGCTTTATGGTAAAGCGGATGTCTTTCATTTTCTAGATAGGCTTTATAATCAGGCCCTGAAATACCATCAACAAATTTATTTGGATCATATGATGGTGACGAAGCCATGGCCAAAATTTCACCAGTCTGCACATCCATTAAAACAATTGCCCCTGCCTCACCCTTTAATTGTTCATAAGCCAATTGCTGCATTTCTGCATCAATAGTAAGAACAATTGGTTCACCTGATTTAGGGTTTAATGCAGGATCAGGAATTTCACGAACAATTTTACCATGGGCGTCAACTTCTAATTTTCGTGCACCATGCGTGCCTTTTAAATTCACTTCTTGTGTTTTCTCAAGGCCTTCTTTACCAACACGAATAGCTGGGTGTTTAGCATCCTTATCAATCTTTGTTTCTGCATCATTTGCTTTTGCAACATAACCAACAATATGCGCGAAACTTTCACCCAATGGATAATTACGGCTTTCGCCCATTTCAGGATAAACACCGGGATATTGCGCCTTAAATAGGCTTATCTGTGAATATTGTTCCCATGACAAATTACTTACAATCTGTGCAGGTAAATAACGCGGCGCGGTTTTAATATCTTTTTTAGTTTGTTCAACTTTTTCATATGGAACATTGAAATAGCCAGATAATTCATCAATAGTTTTGAATAATTGTTTGCTATCTTCAAATTCGTCACGAACTACCATTACGCGAAAATCACGACGATTAACCGCAACTGGAATACCAAATCTATCATAAATTGGGCCGCGAGATGCAGGAATAATTGTAAAATTAAATTGGTTTTGTGCAGCTTCTAAGCGAAACTCACTATTTTCAAAAATTTGTAATTTTGCCATCCTAAGGCCAAGGGCTGCAAACCCAAGCCCGCCCATTGCAGATAGAAAGAAGGTACGGCGATTAAAGAGAGATTCACTATCACTCATTAGCGCACCTCTTTAAATTCAATATAGGGCGCAGCAAAAATGCCGATTAAAATAGTTAAGGCCAATGGCAAAATAAGACCTTTAAGGTTTGGAATATCTGAAATTAACAACCCAACTATTATAATTGAAGCCAAAAAACATAATGTTGAGGCAAAAATATCAATAATATTACTCTTGAAGTTTAGCGGTAAAAAAGCAAATAAACCCGCCAATAATCCGTATGATGCAACATTTACGGCGCCATAAATTCCAATTTTCTGCCCTAAAATCAAATCTTGAATTATTCCCAAAATGAATAGAAAAAGCGCAATATATGCATTAAATCCATATTTGCTTATGCTTGGCAAAAACCAAACAAGTGCAAAAGGCCATATGTAAGTTCCCAAAACATTACCAAATTGAGCAAGATTTAATATGCTTATTCCAACAACCAAAAACGCACAAAGCAATAATTGGCGATAATTAATTTTAGGAAGTTCGATTGCACTATCAATCATGGCAAGCACCAATCAAACATGCATTTGCAAATTTCTTATTGTTGAACATTTTCAGGGTTGGCAGTTTTAGGAGCCTCATTTTGACCTGTTTCTTTTTTGGGTTCAACATTATTATCAATTACTTTTACTTTAAATCCTTCTGGCGGTTTTGCGCTTATTACATTTCCAGACTGTTCATTGGTTTGCGAATTATTAGAACCCTGTTTTTTCTTAGTATTTTCAAGCTCAGCTTTTAGTTTGCGTAATTCTTGGGCTTGGGCGATTGCCTGAGGTGTTTGAGCACTAGGAATTGCGGCTGCACCTGCATCAAGTGGTAAAATTGCGCCGCCTGCATTTGGCGTATTTAATTGCGTATTTGCATTTGGCACCATTCCTTGACCAATAACATAGCCATTCGTTTTGTCATTTGGCGCAGGTATATAATTTGGCGCAATCAATTTAACATAATCAATAGCACCTGAATTAATTGCAAGTTTCACACGCCATTTACCATCAGGCCCAATTGCAGCCTGACCAACGGCAACACCGCGCGGAATAATTCCATCATCACCGGAAGTAAGTACGCGTTCATTTGCTTGAATAAGTGCGGGAATATTTAAATGTTCAAGACTTGGGGCATCGGTTTTATCACCAACTAAAATGGCCCTTCCACGTGTGGTTTCACCCATAATTGGAATACGGCTATCACCATCGGTCAAAAGCAGGACACGTGAACTATCTTTACCAACCGAAACCACGCGCCCGACAAGGCCAAATTGATTTACAACAATCCAATTTGCCGCCACACCTTGATTAGAACCAATATTGACAATCGCAGACTTTGCGAATGGCCCATTAATCTCGGCAACCAAACGGCCGACCAACATTTTTGAAGGCGTAAGACTTGTTATATTATTTAGCTTTTCATAAGTTTCAAGTTTTTCGGCAATCGCGCGTGCACTGTCGCGCCATTCCAATAAGGCTTTATTTTCAGCGCGTAAACGCCTTACTTCCTCTGCAGAGGTGAAAATTGAACCAACATAATCAACGCCTGAACGAACTAAATTCACAGGTGCATTGACAATATCGCCGCCAATTTTCCCAATGTCAGAAAAAGCACCAGATAAAGCAGGTACTTTTTGACTTCTAACGAGAAAAACACCGCCCGCGACCAAGGCAATAATCACACCAATTCCAACAAAACGCCCAAACGGGGTTTCTTGTTTGCGATAGGAACTGGTACGTCTTGCCATTTTTTTAATCCATTCAATCGAGTTGAATTATACTTTTGTTAGGATGCCTTTCCATTGCTCAAGGTCTTCGGCACATTTACCAGTACCCAAAACCACACAAGACAATGCATCATCAGCAACACTTACAGGCAATCCAGTGCGCGCACGTAAAACCACATCAAGGTTACGCAATAATGCGCCACCGCCAGTAAGCATAATGCCTTTTTCAACAATATCCGCCGCAAGTTCAGGTGGTGTTGTTTCAAGGGCAACGTGAACCGCATCTACAATCTCTTCAACAGGGTCAGCCAAAGCAGTTGAAATCGCTTGCTCGGTGATTACGGCTTCGCGTGGAACGCCATTAATAAGGTCACGACCTTTAACTGGCATTTGTAAACCAACGCCATCAGCAGGTGCACAAGCAGAACCAATTTCTTTTTTAATACGTTCAGCAGTCGTTTCACCAATCAAAAGGTTTTCAGTACGGCGAAGGTGATTAATAATCGCCTCGTCCATTCTATCGCCACCAACACGAACAGAGCGCGCATAAACAATGCCTTCAAGTGAAAGAACCGCAACCTCGGTTGTGCCGCCGCCAATATCAACAACCATAGAACCAGATGGTTGATCAATTGCAAGACCCGCACCAATTGCCGCCGCCATTGGTTCTTCAATTAGCCATGCATCAATTGCGCCTGCATTTAATGCCGCATCTTGAATTGCACGACGTTCAACAGGGGTTGCACCAGATGGAACGCAAATTACGATACGTGGGCGACCTTTAAACCATGATTTAGAATCTTCATTAACTTTACGAATGAAATGTTTAATCATTTCTTCGGCAACTTCAAAATCCGCAATTACGCCATCGCGCATTGGGCGAATAGCCTCAATCTGCCCAGGGGTTCTGCCAAGCATAAGTTTGGCGTGTTCACCCACCGCTTGCACAATTTTGCGACCATGTTTGGTTGAATATGCAACCACAGAAGGTTCATTCAAAACAATGCCGCGACCTTTAACATAAACCAAAGTATTGGCGGTACCTAAATCGATCGCCATATCACTCGTAAACCAGTTGAACATATTCTAAACTTCTTTTCACCGATAAAGTTAAAATGTGGCGCAAATCCGCCAAATTAGATTGTGAGTTTTCGTGCCTTGATACGCATTTTTAATCAAGGGCAAAAACTGAAATTCACGCATTTTTAGGCATTAATTTTTCACAACAATATTGTGATATGGCGTTACATATCAATTGGGGTTAAAAAAAGGCAAAATTATAGAAAATTCGCACAATTTTAGGTTACATCTCAAGCTCTGCTTTTTCGAGAGCATGGATTTCGTCACGCAGTTTTGCGGCTTCTTCAAATTCTAATTCTTGGGCGTGTTTTAACATGCGTTTTTCAAGATCTTGAATAATTGCGCGAATATTATGCCCTGTTAGTTTTGGCTTATCTTGAGATTTTGCGCTTGGTTTGGCGTTATATTCACCTTTGCGATAGTTTTCGGCGGCTTCTGCGCCATATACCGCCTCCATAATATCTT
Source organism: Pseudomonadota bacterium (assembly GCA_020161405.1). Classification (GTDB taxonomy): domain Bacteria; phylum Pseudomonadota; class Alphaproteobacteria; order Caulobacterales; family Aquidulcibacteraceae; genus Pseudaquidulcibacter. The sequence continues at coordinate 502,104 of JAIUOD010000003.1, forward strand.
TGATTTCAGACTTCACGGTTTTTGGCGTTATATTATTGGCAAGATTGTGGGCAATTTGTTTTTCACGGCGCCTATTGGTTTCCTTCATCGCACGTTCCATAGAGCCAGTAATTTTATCGGCATATAAAATCACTTTGGCTTCTGCATTACGTGCAGCACGTCCAATTGTTTGCACTAATGAAGTTTCGGAGCGTAAGAAGCCTTCTTTATCGGCATCAAGAATACAAACCAAGCCGCATTCAGGAATATCCAAGCCTTCACGCAATAGATTGATACCAATTAAAATATCAAACACACCTTCACGTAAATCACGCACAATTTCGATACGTTCGACTGTATCAACATCAGAGTGCATATATCGAACCCGCATTCCTTGTTCGAATAAATAATCGGTCAAATCTTCGGCCATTTTTTTTGTTAGGGTGGTTATTAATACCCGATGCCCATCTTGAATGGCGCTGCGGCATTCATCCAAACAATCATCAACTTGGGTGCGTCCATGCGCATGGACGGGACGCACCTCAACAGGTGGATCAATAAGGCCAGTTGGGCGAATTACCTGCTCTACATAAACCCCTTCGGTCTTTGTTAATTCCCAAGGCCCAGGGGTCGCAGAAACAAAGATTGATTGCGGGCGCATTGCATCCCATTCTTCAAACCGCAGGGGTCTATTATCCATACAAGATGGAAGCCTAAAACCATATTCAGAAAGTGTACGCTTTCGATTATAATCGCCCTTAAACATTGCGCCAATTTGCGGCACAGTTTGATGGCTTTCATCAACAAAGATAATGGCATTCTGCGGAAGATATTCAAATAATGTTGGCGGCGGCTCACCCGGCGAACGCCCTGTTAGATAACGTGAATAATTTTCAATGCCCGCACAAAAGCCAGTTGCCATCATGGTTTCAAGGTCATATTTTGTGCGCTCATTTAGCCTTTGGGCTTCGATTAGCATGCCATTTTCTTCAAACCATTTAACCCTTGCCTCGGCCTCGGCCTTAATTTTTATCATTGCAGCCGAAAGTGCTGGGCGCGGCAAAGTATAGTGATTATTGGCATAGATTTTGACGGTTTCAAATTCATCAGTTTTTTTGCCAGTTAAAGGGTCAAATTCGTGGATGGTTTCAACATCATCACCAAAGAAACTTATTCGCCATGCCCTATCTTCCATATGCGATGGATAGACATCAATGACATCACCGCGCACACGAAATGTGCCGCGTGTAAAGGCAATATCATTTCTTTTATATTGAAGCGCGACCAATTCCTTAGTTAATTGGGTTAAATCCGCCGCCTCACCTGCGTTTAATGTTATTGTCATAGATGAATATGATTCAACAGAGCCAATACCATAAATGCACGAAACCGATGCAACGATAATAACATCATCGCGTTCTAATAAAGCGCGGGTTGCAGAATGGCGCATCCTATCAATTTGCTCATTAACCGAACTATCTTTTTCGATATAAGTATCGGTGCGTGGCACATATGCTTCTGGCTGATAATAATCATAATATGATACAAAATATTCAACCGCATTATTTGGAAAAAAGCTTTTGAATTCGCCATATAATTGCGCCGCCAAAGTTTTATTATGTGCAAGTATAAGCGCAGGTCTTTGGGTTTTTTCAATAACTTGCGCCATTGTATAGGTTTTTCCAGAACCAGTTACACCTAATAAAACCTGTTCACGCTCACCATCTTTTACGTTTTTTACCAATTCAGTGATTGCGGCAGGTTGATCGCCCGCAGGTTCATAGGGCGCTACAAGTTCAAACTTTTTACCGCCTTCTAATTTTGGCGGAACCTCTGGCAAATGCGGAACCCATTCAGGCGGCTTTTCTTTACCGCGCGCATCAAGCACATCATAATCAAAATCATAGACAAATTTAGGCTTGTTTTGCATATGATCTTGCAAAATCTCAAAATTAGATTTGGCTTTGGCTTTTGGGCTTTTTGGTTCGGGCGATTTGGTTTTTTCCATCACTAGAACATAATAGCAACTCGTAACAATTTAAAGCCCTAAATTGTCAAAAACTGTCAGTATCCTAAATGCGCCAAATGCGCTTCAAGGGCAATCAAACCTAAGAACCCAACGAAGAACATTGATGTTATAAGGGGATTATCGGGTTTTTCGTGGGCTTCGACTAATAATTCTTCTGTTACAAGATATAATAAAGCGATTAATGCAAAACTATAGGCAACTGAAACCCAAAATGGCGGAAGGTGAACAACTGGTGCACCTAATAAAGACCCAATTGGTAAAACTGCGCCGCCAATTGCAACAATCAAAACCTGCCAAATTTTGCTTTTAAAAACTTCTTTTAATTCAGCACCAATTGTTAGGCCAAGGAAAAGAATTTCAAGGCTTAGGGCAAAAAGCAATAATGCGCCTTGCTTTGCACCAACCGCAAAACCAATTCCCAAAACCACGCCATCAATAAAAATATCAACACCAATTAAAATAATAAGCGACATATTCCCACTAAATCTTTCACCAAAAGATTTGACACCAAACATGGTCAAAAGCCGATACCACCGCCAAGTAAAATGGCAAAAATATCACCGCCATGCTGTATATCAGGAAGAATTTCCGTTGCTGCTGCCGCAAATACGACCCCTGCCGCAAGATGTTGTAATCCTGCTAATAATTTATCATTGGGTGCTTTATAGCGGGCAATCATTGCGCCAATAAACAAACAAACCCACGGAATTAAAGTAAATTGCCACGCTGCCATAATGTCCCCTTTTTTCGCCCCAAATATATGTTTAGCGCAAAAAATCTATGGGGCAAATGCCCTAATTCCCATAATTTAGTGAAGGTGATTTAGTACCATCTGGCATTGGTGGGCGCGTACAACCACCAAGTCCTTTTTCCATACATAATTCGTATGGGGTTTTTACGCGCGGGGGTTTTTTGCCCATTGCAAAACAATTTTGATATTGGCTTCCATCTTCGCGTTGGCATTTATCACGCCATCCACCCATATATTTTGAATTAAGTTCGCCACGTGAAAAAGCCTCGACCTTTTCGGGGCGATATTTTGGGGCAAAGGCTTGATCAATCATTTTCTTTGCAAGATTGCTTGGTGGGCAATCTTTTGGGCGTTGCTTTTCATCCAATTTTTGACATTCAATATCATGCAAAGTTTTTTGGCTTGCATCAGTTAAAACCTTACCATTTGTTTTTGGCAAGAATGCGCCATTTTCCACAGGGCCAGTTGGTGGATTATTACCGCTTTGCGAATTTTGATTATTTAAGACATTTTTTGAAATATACTGATTTGGAATTAATGGTGTTTGTAATGGTGTTTGCGGAAAATCATTTTGCTTTTGGGGATTAGCGTTGTTTTGGTTTTCAGGTTTTAAATTATCAGTTTTTTGGTCTTGAATTTCAGGCTTTTCAATAATTTTTGGTTTTGTTATTTCTACAGGTGACAATTCAAATGTAACATCCGCAGTATCAGGATAATTTTTGGTATTCATAATTTGGCTGAAAATTGCCCAAAAAGACAAAGACGTAATTAAACACGATAATAATAATGAAGAAAGCCTGATTTTCCAATCAGGCTTATTTATTTTTGAAGTGTTTGCAATTTTCTGCCTCATTTTTTTAAAATAGTCATTTATATTGCAAATTTCATCTTAAAAAACATTAATTTAGTTACGGTTTTATATTTCGTGATCGCTACGGTATCTTTGACGTTCCCATGCCAATAATGCCCATGCATGGCTTTCGTGGCGAAGTTTCCTTAATGCGTCATCAATATTAAGCCAAATCAAAGAATGATCTTTTTCACTTGGCGCAAATGGCGTACCTGTAACCTCAACTTCATAAAAACTTGCAAGCGAATTTACAGGGTTTTCATTATTAACCCAAAACTGCCCCGCGCGACCTAATTGGCGAACAGGCCATACATCAAGGCCAACCTCTTCGGAAAATTCACGAATTAAAGCCTCTGGCTCACTTTCTTCATTTTCAATTCCGCCACCAGGAAGGTCATATTTATAATGATCTTTTGTTCCAATGCGGGCAATTGCAATTTTATTCATATCGCCAACGCAAATGCCATATACTGCGGGTCTTTCTTTATATTGTTTCTTTGGAATTTGCTTGCCAAATTGAATTGCGAAATGTGCCATAAAAAAGCCTTTTTGACGATATTAATTGCGCTAATAGGCACAAATTTTACTTAGTCAAGGATTTGTAGCTTTTACTTTGGGGTTAAATATGCGGTTTAAATTAATTATATCATTAAGTTTTGCAGTTTTGGCAGGATGCGGGAAAGCTGGCGAACAAGCAGCAAATATTGCAAGTGATGCAACATTTGTTGCGGAAAAGGCAGCGCCACTTCCACCTAACGCAGCACAGAGTGTTGCTGGCTCAGCGGAGCCAAAAGCCGAAACCCCAAAACCGCCAACTATAATCACCCCAATGCTTGCCTATACTTATGCAAGTGAATTATTAGTTCCATCTGAAAAATTACCAATCCTTATGAATACTCATAAGGCCAATTGCGAAAAAGCAGGGTCGCAAATTTGCCAGATTGTAAATTCAAACCTAAGCAATAATGATGGTTCGGCAAATGGCGTGCTTGTTATACGTGCCGAACCAAAATTCCTTGGGTCTTTCCGCGATAAATTGGGCGAAGATGCCAAAAATAGCGGCGGTAAAATCACAAGCTCTACAGTTTCAAGCGAAGATTTGACCCGCCAAATCACTGATAATGAAGCAAGATTACGCGCCCTCACCACCCTAAGAACACGCGTTGAGGGCATTATCGCCACCCGCCCCGGTAAATTATCAGACCTTTTGGAGGCTGAACAAGAATTAGCACGCGTTCAAGGCGAAATTGATACAATGAATTCTGAAATCGCCCTTGCAAAAGGTCGCGTCGCCATGAGTGAGATGACACTTAATTATCATTCAAACTATGGCGGGCAACAAGCCGGCGTATTTAGCGAATTGCAAAGCGCATTTTCAGAATTCTTTATGCTAATGTTTGGCACAATTGCCCAATTAGTTAGGGTTTTAGCTGTAATATTGCCAATTGGTTTGGTTGTAATTCCTTTATTCGTTTTTATAAGAAAATACTTGGCAAATCGACCAAAGAAAGAAACCCCACCTAAATCAAATACCTAACCACCATAATCGAATAGACTTTGCGCCGCGCGGTGAAATGCAAGGCGCGAAGAATATTCTTTTGGATCTTTCTTGGTAACAATCGCGCCATCATCGGGGCGAAGCCAATCTTTCATTCTTGTCAAGAAAAAGCGTAATGCCGCGCCGCGCGCCAAAAGTGGCATTGCGCTTTTTTCGCTTTCATTAAGTGGACGAATTGATTCATAACCACTTATAAGCGCCCTGCCCTTGGTTAAATCAAATTCTCGCCCCAATGGTAAAAAGCACCATGCATTAAGCATTATCGCCAAATCGTATGCAAAAAAATCATTCGCACCAAAATAAAAATCAATAAGCCCTGAAACTTCATCACCAACATATAGAACATTATCAGGGAATAAATCGGCATGAATAAAGCCAGACGGCAAATTTTGCGGCCAATTTTGTGCAATTTCTTTTAAGTCTTCATCAATAAGCTTTTTAACGCCAGTTTCGAACTTATCGGCATCTTCTGCAATTACATCCCACATTTTTGGCCATGCCTTTGGCCCCAAATCATTACTTCTTTTATTGGGATAATTTTCAAGCGCCAAATGCAATTTCGCCAATGCAATACCTGCCGATTTAACTTGGTTCACATTTGGGGTTTTGGGTGAAAAGCCTTTTAAAAAACTACACAAAGCAAGGGTTTTGCCATTTAGATTTAAAGTTAAATCGCCACTTTTGGTATGAATTGGCAATGCCGTTGGCAAATCATGCTTTGCCGCCCATTCGGTTGCACCAAGGAAGAATGGTAATTCGGCAACCTCGGTCATGGCCTCATAGATTGTAAGAATATATCGCGCATCCTCGGTTTCAAGGAAATAATTGGAATTTTGAACTCCTTCGGCAATGCCTTTAAAGGTCATAATTGCGCCAAGCCCAAAGGCTTCACGGATAAATTCTACATCTTGGTCTGAAAGAATAGTATAAACGGCCATATTTTTCCTTTAAAGGGATTTATAGATAAAACTCAAGCCATAAAGAAAAAATGCCACAGCTAAATTTTGATGAATTTAAAGAATTTTTGAACCTTAACGCCAATAGACGCGGTGCGCTGCTTGGTATTGATTATGGCGAAAAGAATATTGGCATTGCCGTGTCTGATTTAACCCGCACAATCGCAAGTCCTATGAATTTTGTCGCCCGCAAAAAATTTGGCGAAACCGCAGCCGCAATTTTCAAAACTTTTGATGAAAAAGAATGTATCGCAATTATAATGGGCCACCCCCTTAATATGGACGGAACATCAGGCCCATCAGCCCAAGCCGCAAGGGCAATGGCGCGTAACCTTATTCAAATTCGTGATGTCCCACTTTTATTAGTTGATGAACGCCTTTCCACCACCGCCGTTCAAAAACAAATGATAGAAGCCGACATGACAAGAAAAAAACGCGCCGAACAAGTTGATAGCGCGGCTGCGGCATTTGTATTGCAGGGGTTGTTGGATAGGGTAAGGTATTAATTACGAATTACGAATTACGAATTACGAATTTTGCCATAGCTCAAAAATGTTAGCATTTGTTAGCATTTTACTATGAAAAGCTCCTTCGTTTTAATATGTTAAGCGGCAATATAAATTATATTTGAAATGGGTGGATAAACACCTTTCTATTTCCCAATTATTGGGAAGGTAAATTTACATAATGCTTTAAACCAATCCTCAAACTTTAAATTATTATATATTCTTAAACAAAATCGCAGCTGCGCCAATTGCAAATAATATCGCATAATATTCCATTGGAATCCAAAACATTGTGTGTTTGTTTTTTAAAATTACTTCTTGGTTTGTTTGCGGATCTATAAGTATTTTTGCAGGCTGGGAGTTTAGTTTTCTACCGACCAACCATACAATTATTGCAGTTGCCAGCAATGTGACTTCTTCCGAAAATTTGAAATTTTTATCTATTCCGAGGACAGAAAACAAAAGCAATATTACAACTGGAATAAGCGCCACCAAAAAACCGAACCCTTGCCATACAATCATGTTATTCTTCCTAAATTTTAATCAATTTAGTAAATTGCATTTGATTTGTAAATTTTATCAAGTTTAATTTGTAAAAAGAATAACACAGAATATTTCCCTTGCTCTTTCATAAGATTCGCGCTTAAAGACAGATTTTGTGAATATATTAATTGCACCCCCGCCCCGCGCAGCTTTTACCAAGCGTCATTTGCTGCAAATTGATGATTTAAATCGCCTTGAAGCCCTTGAACTTCTTGAGCGGGCAGAGCTTTTCCTTCCCTATACACAGGCCAAAGAAAAGAAACTTGAAACCCTTAAAGGGCGAACGCTTGTAAATTTATTTTTTGAAAATTCCACGCGAACGCAGGCTTCATTCGAACTTGCGGGCAAACGCCTTGGCGCGGATGTGGTAAATATGAGTGTGAAGACTTCATCGGTTGCCAAGGGTGAAACCCTTCTTGATACTGCCACCACATTAAATGCGATGGGCCCTGATTTATTGGTGGTGCGCCATCAATCATCGGGCGCAGTGCAATTATTATCGCGCAAAGTATCTTGCAGCGTGGTCAATGCAGGTGATGGCAAACACGAGCACCCATCACAGGCCTTTTTGGATAGTCTAACCCTAAAACGCACTTTTGGGCGTATCGAAGGGCTTAAGATTGCCATTTGCGGCGATATTCTTCATTCGCGGGTTGCGCGCTCCAACATCATGCTTTTAAATATGCTGGGTGCGGAGGTTCGCCTTATCGCACCGCCAACCTTAATGCCAAATAGTGCCGATTTATGGGGTGTGAAGATTTTTGATAATCTTGAAGACGGCATCAAAAATGTCGATGTAATTATGGCATTAAGGTTACAGCTTGAAAGGATGGAAGGCTCATTCCTGCCAAGTCCGCGTGAATATTTTAGATTTTATGGAATTGACCGCGACCGCTTAAAACATGCCGCACCACACGTAAAAATTATGCACCCAGGGCCAATGAATAGAGGTGTTGAAATTGATTCAGATATTGCAGATGACCCTAAAATCTCATTAATCGCCGACCAAGTTGAATCAGGGGTTGCAATGCGAATGGCAATTTTAGAGGCCTTGGCATCATTCGGGGGAAATGAATAATGAGTGCGATATATTTCAAAAACGCCCGCATCATCGACCCCGCAACCAATTTTGATGCCCAAGGGGAAATTTTGGTTGAAGATGGAATTATAACTGGCTTTGCCGAAACCCTATCTTCAATCCCATCAAATTGTGAAGTGATTGATTGCGATGGTCACGCCCTTATGCCCGGCATTATAGACATGCGTGTCTCTACGGGTGAACCAGGGGCGGAACATCGCGAAACTCTTAAATCTGCTGGTCGTGCTGCGGTTGCAGGTGGTATAACAACAATTGTGGTGCAGCCCGATACTAATCCAGTTATTGATGAAGCATCATTGGTTGATTTTATAAAACGCCGCGGGCGCGATCATGCCTTATGTAAGGTTTTGCCATGCGGCGCACTTACCAAAGGGCTTGAAGGCGCGCAAATGGCGGAAATTGGGCTTATGGCTTCTGCCGGTGCGGTGATGTTTTCAAATGGTCAAAAGCCAATTGAAAATACCAAAATCATGCAACGCCTTATGACTTATTCAACCGCCTATGACGCACTTATTACTTCAAGGCCACAAGATCCATGGCTATCATCTGGCGGTGTTATGGCATCGTGCGAATTATCAGCACGCCTTGGCCTATCTGGCATAAGCGCAAATGCCGAAGTTATTTTTGCTAATCGTGACATTGCCCTTGCCGAAAATACAGGTGCGCGGCTTTTACTTGATATGATTTCAAGCAAGAAAACTTTGCCAATAATCGAAAATGCCAAGGCACATGGGCTTGATGTCTATGCAAGTGTTAATATTCACAATCTTTGCATGAATTTTTATGACATTGGCGATTATAGAACATTCGCCAAATTATCACCACCACTTCGCGGTGAAGATGATCGTAAAGCCTTGGTTGCAGGTATCAAAAACGGCATTATTGATGTTATTGTTTCAGGTCATGACCCCCGCCCCGCCGAAGAAAAACGCCTCCCCTTTGATGAGGCAAGTTTTGGGGCATCAGCGCTTGAGGCATTACTTCCCGCCGCCCTTACACTTTATCATGATGGCAGTTTGGAATTAATGGAAATTGTGCGCGCTTTATCATATAATCCTGCGCAAATTTTGGGTCTTGAAAGTGGTAAAATCGCAATTGGCGCGCCTGCTGATATTATTTTGGTTGATTTAGGTTATCCAATTAAATTTAATGCCGCAAAATTATATTCAAAAGGCAAAAATGCCGCCTTTGATGAGAGATTGCTTCAGGGGCAGGTTCTGCAATGCTTCATTGACGGTGATAAAGTTTTCGACCTTAATCAAAGCAATATATAAGGAAAAATTGGGTGGAATACGCTTTATCAATTATCGGCGGTTATTTATTGGGTTCAATTCCCTTTGGCTTAATTATCACAAAACTTGCGGGTCTTGGCGATATTCGTGACATTGGCTCTGGCAATATTGGGGCAACAAATGTTTTAAGAACTGGGCGCAAAGATATTGCGGCGGCAACCCTTATTCTTGATGCCGCCAAGGCAATGATTGCATTGGTAATTTTTCGCAATCTTTATGGCAATGATATTGGCTTTATTGCGGGTGCGGCGGCATATTTGGGGCATTGTTTCCCTGTATGGCTTAAGTTTAAGGGCGGCAAAGGTGTGGCAACATTTTTTGGCACGCTTTTGGTTGGTATTTGGCCTGTTGGACTTTTAGGAATTTTAATTTGGCTGGCCTGCGCCTATACATTTAGATATTCATCACTTGCGGCATTGATTGCGGCATTTTTGGCACCATTATTTGCGCTTTTATTCCCGCATAGCAATATTATGATTGGTGCAATTGCCTTTATGACATTACTTATTTTCATTCGCCACCATGAAAATATTGGCCGCCTTTTAAAAGGGCAAGAAAGCAAGATTGGCGGCAAAAAAGAATAATGAACCCACGCGAAACCGAAATTTTTAATTGGCTTAAACTTGCCCGCACTGATGGCATTGGGCCAATTAGTTTTTTCGGGCTTTTGGCAAAATTTGGCGATGCAAAATCGGCGCTTAATGCCATTCCAAAAATCACGGCAAAATCGGGCGCATTAAAATATAAAATTCCAAATGATGATGTGATTTATCAAGAAATTGAAAACACACAAAAATTTGGCGGGCGCTTTTTTCTTGCCAAGGATGATGAATATCCTTTGGAACTTAAAAACATCAACCCACCGCCCCCAATTATAAGTGCGGTGGGAAATTTTTCACTTTTATCAAAGCCCAAAATTGCAATTGTTGGCGCGCGTAATGCCTCTATGGTTGGTATAAAAATGGCGCGCGAATTGGCGGGAAATCTGTCAAAGGCAGGCTTTATAATAACTTCTGGCCTTGCGCGCGGCATTGATGGCGCAGCCCATGTTGCAAGCCTTAATGACGGCACAATTGCGGTTGTTGCGGGGGGCATTGACCATATCTATCCACCCGAACACAAAGAATTATACGAAAAAATCAAAGAAGTCGGCCTAATAATCTCTGAAAACCGCTTTGGCGCTGAGGTTTTTGCACGCGATTTCCCACGCCGCAACCGCATAATATCTGGCCTTTCCCTAGGTGTTATTGTCGTTGAGGCAGAAGAAAAATCAGGTTCCCTAATAAGTGCGCGCTTTGCCAATGAACAGGGGCGCGAAGTTATGGCAATCCCTGGCTCCCCGCTTGATCCACGTGCATTCGGCCCCAATCATTTAATCAAAGAAGGCGCGGCCTTAATCACTAATGCCAATGATGTAATCGAAATTATCCAAAGCCAAAGAAAATTCAAAGAAGATAGATTTGAATATGAAAACCAGTATTCAAACCAAGAAAAAGATGAAAATCTAAACCAAGAAATCTTGGCACTTCTATCCCCCGTCCCCATTTCAATGGATGAATTATGTATGCAAACAGGCATTCCGTGGCGCGTAATCGCGGCGGCAATTGTTGAATTGGAAATAGATGGGAAAGCCTTTATAAAAAATGGAAATATGGTTGCAAATTGTCCTTAAAGTGAAAATGACAACTCCACATGCCATATTGACAAAACCCCTTAAATTGCCGCATGGGCTTAGTATTGAATTTTATAAAGAAGAATAATGCAAGTCGTAATCGTTGAATCACCCGCAAAAGCGAAAACAATCAATAAATATCTTGGCAAAGATTATGACGTAATCGCAAGTTTTGGTCATGTTCGCGATTTGCCATCCAAAGATGGTTCGGTTGAGCCTGAAAAAGACTTTGCTATGCATTTTGAATCAGATAGCCGCGGCAAAGAAAAAATAAAGGCAATCATTGATTTAGTTAAAAAATCAAATGGCGTAATCCTTGCAACCGACCCCGATAGAGAGGGTGAGGCCATTTCATGGCATATTGTTGAAATTTTGCGCGATAAGAAGCTATTGGGCAAAATTCCTGTTTCGCGTGTTACATTCAATGCCATTACAAAAACTGCAGTTCTTGAGGCTATGGCAAACCCGCGTGAGATTAATCAAGAATTGGTCGATGCCTATTTGGCGCGCCGCGCAATTGATTATCTTGTTGGCTTTGAATTATCGCCTGTTTTATGGCGCAAACTACCAGGGGCACGTTCTGCAGGTCGCGTTCAATCCGTAACCCTTCGCCTTGTAGTTGAGCGTGAGCAAGAAATCGAAGATTTCATCACCCAAGAATATTGGTCAATAATTGCCAATGGTAAATCGACAAGTTCGATGCCTTTTGATGTTCGCCTTGTAAATTTAAACGGCAAAAAACTTGGCAAATATGATATTGCCAATGAGGCGATGGCAAAAGCTGCTGCCGAACAAATTAAAAAATCCAATTATGTAGTTGGTAATGTTGAACAAAAACCACAAAAAAGAAACCCATTCGCCCCTTTTACAACCTCAACCCTTCAACAAGAAGCTGCGCGCAAACTTGGCTTTTCAACCAAGCGCACAATGGAAATTGCGCAAAAATTATATGAAGGCGTTGATATTGGCGGTGAAACCGTCGGTCTTATAACTTATATGCGTACTGATGGCGTTGATATGGCGCCAGAGGCGATACAAAGCGCGCGTAATTATATTGAAAACAAATATAGTTCGCCATATTTGCCGCGTACTCCGCGCCTTTATCAATCCAAAGCCAAAAACGCCCAAGAAGCGCACGAGGCCATTCGCCCAACCGATATGATGCGCGAACCATCAAGACTGCGCCTAGACCCTGATATGGCGCGCCTTTATGATTTAATTTGGAAACGCGCGGTGGCAAGCCAGATGGAAGCTGCCGAATTTATGCGTACTACAATTGATATTGAGGCGACAGATAAAAATTCAACCCTTCGTGCCAATGGGCAAGTTGTGGTTTTTGAAGGCTATCAAGCGCTTTATCAAGAAGGTGTTGACGAAAAAGAAGATGATGAAAATGCCCGCCTTCCCGCCCTTAAAGTCGGCGAAGAAATTGGCGTCTCTAACATAAAGCCAAACCAGCATTTCACCGAACCGCCGCCACGTTACAGTGAGGCGACATTGGTCAAAAAAATGGAAGAATTGGGAATTGGAAGGCCATCAACCTATTCTTCAACCCTATCGGTTCTGCAAGACCGTGAATATATGAAACTCGAAAAAGGGCGTTTCCACCCTGAAACCAAAGGGCGTTTGGTTATTGCCTTTTTGGAATCTTTCTTTGGTAAATATGTTGAATATGGCTTTACCGCCGATCTTGAAGAAAAACTTGATTTGGTTTCCGCCGGTTCTTTGGAATGGAAAAAGCTTCTGCGTGAGTTTTGGATTGATTTTCATGGCGGTATTACCGACATGGCGGATGTTCGCATCACCCAAGTTATTGATGAATTAAATGGTCGCCTTGAAAATTATCTTTTCCCTAAAGTTGATGGCGTAAATTCACGCACCTGCCCACAATGTGGCAGTGGAACTTTAAGCCTTAAAATTTCGCGTTATGGTTCATTCACTGGTTGTTCAAATTACCCTGAATGTAAATTTACACGCCAATTGGGTGGTGATAATGAAACCTCAAATGGCGAAAATGGGGATGTTGAATTAGGCATAGATGACACAAGAGGCCTTGCAGTTTTATTGCGCAATGGGCGTTTTGGTTATTATGTTCAATTAGGTGAAGACCCTGAAAAAGGCAGCAAGGAAAAGCCAAAACGCGCTTCATTGCCAAAGGGTTGGGTACCCGATGCCATGACTTTTGAAAAAGCCATGCAATTATTATCTTTACCGCGCACAATCGGGCAACACCCTGAAGACGGCAAAGATATTGTCACAAATATTGGGCGTTTTGGGCCATATATTTTGCATGATGGCACTTATGCCAATCTTCCTGATGTCAACGAGATATTTGAAATTGGTATAAATCGAGCGGTTGATTTACTTGCACAAAAACGTGCAGGTGGCGGGCGCGGCGCACGTTCTGCCCCTGCGGCTTTAAAAGAACTTGGGCAAAATAGCGATGGTGTTGAGGTTAAACTTATGTCGGGTCGTTATGGACCTTATGTAACCGATGGCACAACTAATGCGACTTTGCCAAAGGATGTGCCTCAAGATAGTTTAACGCTTGAAATTGCAATCGGACTTTTGGCGGCGCGTGCCGCGTTAGGCCCTGCAAAAAAGGGGCGTAAAGCGCCAACTAAGAAAACTGCGGCGAAAAAAGCACCCGCTAAAAAAGCCACAACTAAAAAAACCACCACAGCTAAAAAGGTAAAATCTTGAGCAAGAAAATTATCAAGAAGGTAAAAAGAAGCCACAAGGAATTTCCTATTCTTGATAAAACCAATTTGCTTAAGTTTATTGAACAATCGGGCGGGCATATTCAAAAGCGCGACATTGCCAATCACTTTAATATAAAGGGTGATGAGAGGCGCAAATTAAATGCCATGTTACGCGATTTGGATGCATCAGGTGAATTAAATCTAAAACGCCGCAAAGAAGTTTCAAGTTTTGGCGCACCGCCCAAATCATCAATCTATCAAGCTATTGAAGTTGATGAACATGGCGATTTATGGTGTCGCCAAGTTGGCGATGAAGGCCTTATTGGCTCTAAATTCATTGTCGCAATGTCTTTTGGACGTGACAAAGGAGATAGTGTTGGGATTGGCGAAAGATTTGTTGGCGTATCCCGCAAGTCGAAAATTGACGAAAAGTTTGAAATCAAGATAATAAAGAAATTGGGCGCTACTGTTTCGCGCCTATTCGGGGTCTTGCATCTTGAACCCAATCAAGTAGGTCGAATTATCCCTGCCGATAGGAAAAACAAGCATGAATTAATGGTCTTGCCACAGCATTTGAATGATGCGCAAAATGGTGATTTGGTTGCGTGCCGTGAATTACCACAGCGCGGCTTTGGCCCACGTAAATGCGAAATTTTGGAAATTTTTGGCAAAGTTTCAGATCCAAAATCAGCGTCAATCCTTGCCATTGCCGCACATAATATTCCAACGGGCTTTACAGAAGAAGAAGAGGCGCAGGCAAATAGCGCCACCCCCGCCCCACTCGAGTATCGCAAAGATTTGCGCAATATACCCTTTGTTACAATCGACCCCGATGATGCACGTGACCATGATGATGCCGTCTATGCAGAGGCAACAGCAAATGGCCATAAAATCTGGGTCGCGATTGCCGACGTTGCACATTATGTGACACATGGTTCACCCCTTGATAAAGGCAGTATAAAGCGCGGTAATTCGGTCTATTTCCCTGATAGGGTTGTGCCAATGCTGCCGTTTAAATTATCGGCAGATTTGTGTTCTTTACGCGAAAATGAAGATAGACCGTGTTTGGCGGTTGAAATTAATGTTGATAATCATGGCATTTTGAAAGATTTCAAATTCTATCGCGGACTTATGAAATCTGTTGCCCGCCTTACCTATACACAGGCGCAATTTGCGATTGATGGAAAAGGCGATGAAAAAACCCTACCATTATTAGATAAAGTCCTTCGCCCTTTATGGGCGGCATATGGCGCTTTAAAGCATGAGCGTGATGGGCGTGCGCCATTAGAAATTGAAAGTTCGGAACGACGAATTGAAATGTCGCCCGAAGGTAAAATTCTTTCGATTACACAAAAAGAGCGTTTTGACGCCCATAAATTAATCGAAGAATTTATGATTCTTGCAAATGTTTGCGCCGCAACCGCAGTAATGAACAAAAATGCGCCTTTAATTTACCGTGTACATGACACACCAAGTGCGACAAAAATCGCAAGCCTTGGTGATTTTCTGGCAAGTCTTGATATTAGATGGGCAAAAGGTGAGGTTGTGAAACCTGCGCGCTTCAACCGAATTTTGCATTTGGCAAAAGAGGGTGAAAACTTCCAAACCATTAATGAAATGGTACTTCGCACACAGGCGCAGGCGGTTTATGATACTGATAATATCGGGCATTTTGGTTTGCAATTACAAAAATATGCCCATTTTACCTCGCCAATTCGCCGCTATGCCGATTTGTGCGTACACCGCACATTGATTGATGTTTTGGGTTTGGGAGGCGAAGGTTATGGCGCGCGCAAGCCAACATTGCCCGAACTTCAAAGAATTGCACAAACCATATCGGATTGCGAACGCCGTGCAATGGCGGCGGAGCGCGATGCAACCGATAGATATTTGGCGGCCTTTTTATCCGAACGTATTGGCGCAATTTTTGAAGGTCGTATCACATCGGTTGCTGGCTTTGGGGTTTTTGTTCGTCTTGATGAAACAATGGGCGATGGTTTGGTTCCTGTTTCCCATTTGGGCGATGAATATTTCTTTTTGGATGAGGCGGCACGCACATTAATTGGAACCCAATCGGGCGATAGATGGCAATTGGGAATGAAAGTTCGCGTTCGCCTTTTGGAGGCGGCGCCTATTACTGGCGGCCTTATGTTCGATATGGTTTCCGAACCTAAGAAAGGCCCTGTTCCAAAAGGGCGCAATATGGGTATGCAAAGGCAAAATGATAGGTTTAAACGCCAAAAAAGCGGTTTGCCACGCGGTGTTTCACGCAAACCAAGCGGTAAAAAGAGACGTTAGATTTTTTTGCCGCGTTTATTATCCAAAAAACCGTCTCCCAATTTTTGGGAAACGCTTTAATTATCTTTCGGTTCAACCAATTTGGCGACAAATGCACCACCATAATAAAGTGCAACCAATGGTGCAGCCATTAAAAGCTGGCTAATCATATCTGGTGGTGTGATAAAGGCAGAAAGCGTTACAATGCCCAAAATCGCATAACGCCCAGATTTAAGCCACGTATCCCCACTAACAATTCCAATCTTTGAAAGAATTGACTGGATAACAGGTATTTGAAAGCAAATACCAAAGGCCAAAATAATCGTAGTTATAAGATGAATATAATCAGAGATTTTACCTTGATAAGTAACACCAACACCCGAAACAGTTTGCTTGACTTCAAGACGCAATGAAAAGTTCATAATCATTGGCATTGCAACATAATATGCCATCGCCGCGCCTGCGACAAAAAGAATAGGTGATACAATCAAAAACGGCAAAAATGCATGTTTTTCGTGCGAATAAAGACCAGGGGCAACAAAGCTATATAATTGAAACGCCAAAACTGGAAAGGCCAACACAATACCGCCAAAAATGGCAATATCCATTTGCGCAAAGAACGGCTCCATTGGTGCGGTATAAATAAGCGCAAGGCCTTTTTGTAAAGCATCAATACCCTTAATCTGAATTGCCGCAGTTTTATATGGAATAAGCAGAAATTCTAAAACAGGCGTCCAAAAATAAAAGCAAATGCCAAAACCAATGAAAATTGCCAAAACGCTCCAAAATATGCGATTTCGAAGTTCAACTAAATGATCCATCAATGGCGCGCGCGATGCCTCAATCGCCTCTTCATCATGCGTTAAAGCAGGTTCATTAATTGGTGCAGGAAGATTATCACTCATTGGTGTTTACAACTTTTTTGGCGCGCGGTTTGCGGGGCTTTTTTGGTTTTGGCTCTTCAATTGGCGCTTGTATTTGTGCAGGCTCTTCTTTGGCAAATTCGTGTTCAGTTGCAGGGTTTGGATTCATATAATTTTCACCCAAACTTGTGGCGCTTTCAATTTCGCGCTTTATGTCATTGATTGGGTTTAATTGTTTTAATGAATCAATTTCTTGGCGCAATGAATCAAGTTCTGATTGCCTTGCAAGTTCATCAAAATTATGGCGAAAATCACTTGCCATGTCGCGTAATTTACGCGTCCATTCGCCAAGTTTACGCATTACAATTGGTAAATCCTTTGGCCCAACAACCAATAATGCCACCACAACGATGACAATCCACTCGCTTACGCCTACGCCGTCTGACCACATATTATTTCCAGAATTTGCCTTTAGGCTTGGGTTTTATCTTTATTTACCGATGCGTCAATTGTCTTTTCATCATTTAAGCGCGGCGCATCACTTGGCGCTTTTGGTTCATCCTCAAGACCTTTTTTAAAGCCTTTAATGCCTTGCGCAAAATCAGTCATAATGCCTGATAATTTTCCCCTTCCGCCAAAAAGAACAACCACAACAACCAAAATCAACAATAATTGCATCAAGCCAGGTGCGTGCATAAATGCCTCCAAAAAACACTTTTAAAATAACTTTATGACTTTAGACCATAATTTTTCCAACACAAAGCGATTTTGACGGTTCATTAAAGATTTTTTATTTTGAATCTTATAATTTCTCGGCTGTCATTGCGCGTTCATTGCGCGGGCTTGGTTGATTATTCTTCGAGATCGCGCAACAAGTGCGCGATGACATGGTTTTTATAATTTTCGCACTCCCTTAAAATGTTGACATTTGTTGACATTTTTTACCCTCAAAAATGTTATCAATTGTAATCATTCCCCTTTAAAATGTTAGGAAATGTTAGCAATTTGGGAAAACCTGATTGCCAACAATGATTTTATTATAAAGATAAAGCATAAGGCGTGGATAGGCCTGATTTACAACTTATCACTATAAAACAATGCGCACAAACCTATGGTATTTTTGTAGTTTTCGATATTAAAAAGACACCACAGTAAGTGAGTTTATATGGAAATTATAAAAATCACATGCATTGAATTGGTATTGAAATATCACCCTTAGTTTGCGTCATAATTTTATCAAAAAACTTTTTTATTTCAGGGTCAATTGGATTATTTTTGTAGGATTTCGCAAAACACCATAATAAACCGATGCGTGTTTTATCATGAAATTTATCATCTTCTCTAATTGTGAATTGAACTTCTTTCTTTAAGTCCCAATATGCTTTTCCCATGCCTCCCTCAAGAGTAGCGTAGGGATTATCACCGACCATCACTTGACGAACATATAAATCATAAGCCATTTTTTCTTCTTCCAAACCTCCACCATAATTCGGGCTAGGAACAACATCTATAGAATAAATAAATTGCAGTATTTCAGGGAAATACAAATCCCTAGCAACATCAATTAATCCCTTGTTATTTGACTGATTTAAAAATGATGTTTTTGGCTGTATATTAAAACAAACAAGTGCAGGTGAAATTAAAACATAGGTATCATAATAAAATGGCCTTACTAATTCGGAATCAGGCTTCTCTTTCAAGCCTTTTTCAATCAAATTAGATAATCTTTTGTAAGCTTCTTTCTCCTTTGCACTTGAAGATGGTGAATTTGGATTACAATCATAAAGATATTCAACGCTGTGGTCTTTAATTAAATTAAGATAGTAATTTATATCTATAAGACACTTCAAAATGCCATCAGATTCACGCGCGCGCCCCGAACAAGACCCAAAATTTTTATCTTTTTCAATATGAATAATCGCTTTGTTCAAAGATTTTCTCGATAAATCGCCATTAACTCCCCCTGAAATGGAAGCACAGCCAGACAATGTTAAGATGAAAATTAAAACAAATTTGTTCATAATTTCTCATTCCTCATAAGTATTCCTTAATTTCCAAATCATCCAAATTGGCCGACTTGGATCTTCAATTATTGACTGACTTATTTCAGGTTCCCACATTTTATTATACTTTATTGCATTATCTTCTTTAGTGTAACCAGGTAGGGTATATGTTCTTGTTATAAAGCCGCATGTATCAATAAAATAAGCTAAATAATTGGAACCTCCCTGCGAAGGATAATATACCGCCTTCCCAATTTCATTTTGAAAGATGCCCAATTCTTTTTTGTCCTTGTCAAAAGCACTAATCCTCATTGGAGAATTTGGGTCATCGCCGCCATTTGGGATTTCATCTGATACTATTTTGCGAATTATTTTTTTTGACATCTCTCTTGAGTTTTGGCGCATTATTTCGTTTTTTTTATAGAGATATGGTGTTCGTGCAATATATTTGCCGATTTCATAACCTATATTTCCACCAGTATCCGCATCTAAATCCACGGCCCCAATTAATAAATTAGAACCTATACATTTGCGTTGCTTATCTGAAAGCATTATTTCACTAGTTTTTATACGCTTCTCTAGTGTCGTATTTGTACAATCATCAAATAATTTCTTTGTATTTAATATTGCTTCATGTTTTATTTGATTAACTGAATCTTCAAAGAGAGACCCTGGATACCCATTGTTTAAAAAGCAGGTTTTCTTATATTTTTCCTCATGCATCTTGTCTTTATAAATCATGCTATTAAAAACTTTATAGCCATAACCATGCTTCTCTTTCTCGCAATGAGTAAGAATAATAGAAGATATAAATAATATTATGATTGAAGCAATAATTTTGAATTGTGCCATATATCTTAGTCTAAATACATAATATAAAACCAATAATTGATTTTATATACTAACCTAAATTTATGACTATAGATAATATTTGTAATTAACACTATTCAAAAAAATCCTGAACGAAATCGCTTTCGTTAGTTTCGAAAGGATTTTCTATGATTTCGTCGTCATTTTGGATGTTTTGGCTTGGGCGGGGGACTTCGAAATCTTTTGGTAGATTTGCACTTAATATGCCTTGGGCTTGAAGTTCGGTTTTGCCCGGTAAATCATCAAGACCTGAAAGATTAAAATGCGCCAAAAATTCATTTGTTGTTCGATACGTAAGGGGTTTTCCGGGGCTTCTGCGTCTTGCGCCGGGGCGAACCCATTTGATTTCCATCAATAAATCCAATGTTCCGCGCGATAAAGAAACGCCGCGTATTTCCTCAATTTCGGCGCGTGTGCATGGTTGGTGATAGGCAATGATTGCCAAAGTTTCCAATGCAGCACGCGATAATTTTCGTGGCTCTTCCTTATGTTCTTCTAAAATGGGTGCAAGGTCAAAAGCAGTTTGAAAGCGCCAACCACCGCCAGTTTCAATCAATTGCACCCCACGCCCAACATAATGGCGTTTAAGGCGCGCAAGGGCCGAACCAATATCAACCCCCTCACCCAATCTTGCCGCCAAATCCTGGGCACGTAATGGGATTGGGGAAGCGAATAATAAAGCTTCTATTTGTCTTTCTACTTGGTCAATATTTTTTGCCAAAAATTCGGCAGTATCAACCAAATCAAGTTTTTGACGTGCCAAATCCTTTATGGCGCGGGCAATTTCTTGTTCTGTATTCGGTTCATCACTCATGATTTTGGCTTTAAATTCTTTTGCAAATAGACTTTATCATAAATTTCCAATTGGCGAAGGTTTATTTCACCTTGTTTCACCATTTCAAGCCCTGCAGATAAAAGGCTTGCATATTGGCTTTTGGCACTTGGGATTTCGCCTTTAAATTCATATTTTTTTGGCGCAAATTCACCCAAATCACGCCATTTATCATCGCGTGGCACTTTGTGTTTAAGGGCGGCGCGGGCATCTTCAAGTGAATAAACAGGCCATTGGGCAACTTTATGGATTTTGGCCTTCACTTTATTACGTTGCCGCCCATAGGCACGAAGCAAATCAATTATATCAGCTTCATAAATTGAAAGCACTTCGGGCGCTAATTCATCATTAATGCCACGTGCAAAACTATCGATACGCATTTGCGGAAGTTCATAAATCTTCTCCCCCGCTTTTCGCATTGAATCAAGGCGTTTTAAGCGCCATGCAAGATGAGATGACAAAATTTCAGGTGAGACTTCATCTTCTTTATTTTCGCGCTTAGGAAGCAAAAGGCGCGATTTTAAATAAGCAAGCCATGCCGCCATCACCAAATAATCAGATGCAAGTTCAATATTTTCACGTTTGGCTTTGTTGATGAAAACCAAATATTGTTCGGCAAGTTTTAAAATTGAAATGCGCGCCAAATCAACTTTTTGTTCGCGCGCAAGATTAAGAAGAATATGAAGTGGCCCACCATATTCATCAAGCTCGACAATAAAGGCTTTATTGTCATATTCGCCCTCAAACAAATTGGCTTGGTCAGGGGCGCTTTGCTTCATTTATAGTCTTTCAGTTGGATCAGCAGCCAAAGCCAGTTTTGCGCCGTTTTCAATACCTGTTAATTCGGTGAAACGATGCCATGCTGCATCGAAATCAAAATCATCAGGCTTTTTAGTCGCAATCGCTTCGGCAATTTTGGCGCGTTCTAATGATTTACCTTTTAATTCACCACAGGCTTCGATAAATTTGATACGCGCTTCAAGTGGTTGATTACAAAGCATTGCAACATCACAACCCGCATTAATTGACGCCTTTGCTTTATCAGCATCATTTCCGCTTAAAGCCTTCATTGAAACATCATCAGTCATCAAAAGGCCGTCAAAGCCAATTTTAGTGCGAATTATTTCACTTATTACTTTTGATGATAAGGTTGCGCAATTTTGTGCGTCTAAAACAGGATATTTAACATGTGCCGTCATTGCCATTGGTGCATCTTTTAAAGCCAAAAATGGCGCAATATCCATTTCCAATTCTTCAATTGACGCATCAACCACGGGTAATTCATGGTGACTATCGGCAAGGGCGCGCCCATGCCCTGGAATATGTTTAATCACACTTGCAACAGAGCCAGAATGAAGCCCCTTAATTGCCGCCTGCCCTAATTCACCAATAATTTGCGGATATGAAGAAAAGGCGCGGTCGCCAATAACCGAATGCGCGCCTTCAAGCCCTAAATCAAGGCATGGGGCGCAATCGGCATCAATACCAACATTACGTAATTCATAGGCGATTAATTGATGATGCAAGACCACCGCCTCAATCGCTTTTTCTTTATCAGAATTATAAAGTGCACCATAAATATTATTCGGTGGAAATTGCGGCCAAATTGGTGGCTTTAGACGTTGAACACGACCACCTTCTTGATCAAGGAAAATTAAGCAGTGACGACCAACAGCTTCCCTTATTTCATCGGTCAAAGCGCGAATTTGATCAGGTGTCTGGCATGAGCGACCAAAAAGGATAAAAGCCCAAGGCTGCGCATCTTTAAAAAACGCTTTTTCATCCGCACTTAAAGAAGTAGCGGCAACATCAATTATTCCAGCAGATAACATTTTATTTCCTAATATATGGGGGATAAAACCCCCATCAATTAATTAGCAGGTATACAATTTGCACCCGCAGATTTTGCCTTTGCACAGAATGCAACCACTTCATCACGCGAACCAAAGCCAGTTGCACGAACACGATACCATGTACCCTTTGCACCCAAGTCAGCGGCAACAATTGCAGCATTTCCCTTAAAGCCTTTGGCACGATATGATGCCAATGCTTTTTCCGCTTGGTCTT
Source organism: Pseudomonadota bacterium (assembly GCA_020161405.1). GTDB lineage: Bacteria > Pseudomonadota > Alphaproteobacteria > Caulobacterales > Aquidulcibacteraceae > Pseudaquidulcibacter. Next base: position 524,953 of record JAIUOD010000003.1, read on the forward strand.
TAGACGGGAATGAACCCAATTGCGCAGATGAGCCACCAGTTGATTTTGGTGCCTCAGTTTTAGGCGCTGGCGTTGCAATTGGTTTTGGCGCACTAACAACAGGTTTTGGCGCTTCAGCCGCAGGTTTAGTCGGAACAGCCGCGACTTTAGTAGTTGGCGCAGGTGTTGTAACCACAGGTTTTGGCGTAATCGCAACAGGTTTTGTAACCACAGGCTTAGTGGCAGGTGCCGCAACTTGGTTAGCAGGAACCATTGGTTCTTGAGTTGCGCCATTTGCTGCTTGAACTTCTAATGGTGGTGGTTGGGTTCCATCAACTGAATTATAAACCGCTTTATCAAGGTCTTCGCCAGTTGGGCTTACGCCATTAATTGGGGCTTCTTTATAAGTTTCAGTTTGTGATGCAATTTCAGGTGTTGCATCTTTATTAGCCTTATTATTGTTGAAATAAACCCAAACAATTGCCAGAACTACTGCCGCCAGAAGCACCAATGCCGCCAAAATTATCGGCCCACGCGATACACCTTCATCGTCGCCACGCGCATCAAAGGTCATAAAGCCTTCGTCTTCATCATCGTCAAAATCATCAAAATGGTCGTTTTGGTGCCCAGGCATCAATTATTCTCCAAAGTTTTTCGCTTGTTTAGCGAATTTTTTGACTGACGTCAGCAATTTGTCACAAGAATCTGTCAAGATTGAACAGTCGACGATGCTCATCTATGGCAAAATCATCGGTCATACCGGCGATATAGTCGCAAACATGGCGCGCAAGACGCGGCACATCTTTGAAATCTACACTTTGCCAAAGTGGTGGCAGCGTTTCTGGTTCATTCAGAAAGACTTCAAATAGTTCTTTAATGATTCGTCTTGCTTGTGAACGGGCGCGATTGACCTTCCAATGCCTATACATTTTGGCAAACAGGAATTTGCGCAAACTTGCGGCGCGTTCAAGCATTTCATTGGAGAAACCAACCAAAGGCGCGCCAAGATTTCGAACCTCTTCGGCAGATTGTGGTTTGTATTTTTCAATTCGCCTTTGAGATTCTTCAACTAAGTCATTTACCCATGCGCCAATTAAACGACGAATTGCTTCGCCGCGTAATCTTTGCGGGCTTGTATTTGGATATTCATTTCGAACCTGTGCAAAAACTTCGCCAACCCAAGGAACGGCGGCTGAAACTTCTTCGACAGTGAAAATTTCACCATGTAATGCATCATCTAAATCGTGATTATTATATGCAATATCGTCAGCAACGGCGGCAATTTGCGCCTCAACTGATGCATAAGTTGTCAGCAATAAATCAAAGCCTTCATTAAAGTCACGCCAAACAGGTGCAAGGCTTGAATATTCATCCATAGTGGCAATCAAAGGGCCATTATGTTTTACCGTGCCTTCTAAAGTTTCCCATGTAAGGTTTAAGCCATCAAAATTTGGATAAATCTGTTCCATGCGCGTGATAACGCGAATGGTTTGGGCATTATGGTCAAAACCGCCCCAGTTTTTCATTGCTTCATCCAGAATTTCTTCACCTGTATGCCCAAATGGCGGATGCCCAAGGTCATGTGATAAAGCGCAAGCCTCTGCAAGGTCTTCATTTACCTTTAAGCGACGCGCTACGGAGCGCGCAATTTGCGCAACTTCTAATGAATGCGTTAGGCGTGTTCTGAAATGATCGCCCTCGTGAGCCACGAAAACTTGGGTTTTTCCTTTTAAGCGGCGAAATGAACTTGAATGAATAACCCTATCCCTGTCCCGTTCAAATGGGGTACGGGTTTTACTTTCTGCTTCCTGATAACGGCGACCGCGCGATTGGTTTGGATCACTTGCGAAAACTGCCTGCGTTGAAATGTCAAATTTTGCCATTTCCACCTCTCTATAAAAATATATACTTTTATTTTTTAAATTATATACCATATATATAATGCAAATCATTACTTTTTAGTTTGTAAATCATACAAGAAAGCACAAAAAATCAATGAATAACGCCAATTCTGTGGAAAAATTGCATTTAGAATCAAATAATTTTTCCATTTCAGACAAAGCCGCTGCGCGAATTGCGAAATTACTGGCGGAAAATACAAACCAAAAATTCTTTCGAATTGCGGTAAATGCAGGTGGCTGCTCTGGTTTTCAATATGAATTCAACCTTGATGACAAAAGTGATGACCATGATATTATTCTTGAAAAAAATGGCGCAAAAGTTGTTATTGATGATATTTCCCTTGGTTTTTTACAAAATGCGCAGGTAGATTGGGTTGAAGAATTGATAGGTTCATCATTTAAAATTGTTAATCCAAATGCCCGCTCTTCATGTGGTTGCGGTATGAGTTTTTCAGTATGAAAATCGCCTGTTTTAATGTCAATTCAATTAATGCACGCCTTTTAAACGTCCTTGATTGGCTTAAGAATGCACAGCCCGGTGTGGTTTGTTTGCAAGAATTAAAATGCGAAGAACATAAATTCCCACGCGAGGAAATTGAGGCTTTGGGTTATAATTGCCTTGTTCACGGGCAAAAATCTTATAATGGCGTTGCGATTTTATCAAAACTACCAATCGAAGAAGAAAGACGCGCCCTTCCCCTTAATGAAGAAGACGAGCAATCAAGATTTTTAGAGGCAATTATTAGCGCCCCAAATGGTAAGGCAATTCGCGTTATTTGTGTTTATTGCCCCAATGGTAATCCAGTTGATACTCCAAAATTTGATTATAAACTTGCATGGATGGCTAGGTTAATCGCCCATTGCAAAAACCTATTAGAGCTTGAAGAAGCATTCGTTGTTTGTGGTGATTGGAATATTATCCCACGTCCCGAGGATTGCCATGATCCCAAAGCATGGGAAAATGATGCATTATTTCGCGCTGAATCACGTGCAAAATGGCATGAATTATTGAATTTGGGCCTTACAGATAGCTTTATGGCGCTTGATGGGCGCGCGCATCAATATACATTCTGGGATTATCAAGGCGGTGCATGGCCGCGTGATTTGGGCATCCATATCGACACCCACCTTCTAAGCCCGCAGGCCGCAGATTTACTTAAATCCCACAAAATTTGGCGCAATGAACGCGAAATGCCAAAGGCATCGGATCACGTGCCAGTTTCTATTGAACTTGCTCTTTAACTTCACCCGCCTCTATTTGGTGATAAGCATAAGCGCCAACGCAAAGTAAGGCTAAAGAACCAAAAGAGCTTAAGAATGAGAATATAAATTGAAACAATAATGTTCCAATTGTTAGAATTTCATTCCCATTAGCTGGGGCTTTATAGAAAGTGCCAGCGGGCATTATTGCCGAAAACAAGAATGATAATAGTGCTTTCACAAATATTGATGCGATTATGAATAAAGTAACACATAAAATATAAGCACCAACAAAAGACCAAAATTGTTCTTTTGTATATTTATAGGTTTCTTTTATTCCAATTGTATGATTTGCAATTGAAATAACCGCCCAAATACCAAGACGCCCGATAAGAAAAATAACGCCAAGAATAGCAAAAACTGGAAATAAAAAAGCTATGGGTGGGAAAAATACTGCCACAAATGAAATAACAAAACTAATAGCAAAAATAACGCCAAAAATAATTAATGCTATAATCAAATTGCCAAAAATTATATTTTTCTCATCATTGCCAAAACTTAAGCCGTAAAAACCAGTTTCTTGATTTCGAACTAATTTTCGAAGCGCCATAGCGCTTAAAATACCACTGACCAAAATTGCAGTAATGAAGAAACCAAATGTAACAGGTGTATTTATTAGCTTAAGTGCATTGTAAAAAGGCTCTAGGTCAGTGGAGTTTGGGTTTAGTTTTTCAACTGCGGCACTAAATTCCATAATCCCTGTAAATGAAAGCATAATAGTGAATATAAGTGATAATATAGCTGAAATTGCCATAAATTTTATTGTAAATTTTGGGTTTAATTTTGCAAAAGTAAAAATTGAAACCGCAGCGTCAGATGGTGAAAACTTATTTGCCATTTATAATTCCATTTATTTGTTTCAGTTTACCCCCCTAGTAAAAGAAAGTGCAAGTGTATAAATCACCAAATATGGCAAATATGAAAAAAATTAATATTATTGGTGGCGGCCTTGCTGGCTCTGAAGCGGCGTGGCAGGTGGCAAATCTTGGACTTAATGTAAAATTATATGAAATGCGCCCTGTCAGGATGACAGATGCGCACCATAGCCAAAATTTTGCCGAAATGGTTTGTTCAAATTCATTTCGTTCCGATGATTCAGATTATAATGCAGTTGGCCTTATTCACCATGAAATGCGCATGTGTAATTCGCTTATTATGGAATGCGCGGGTGAAAATAAAGTTCCTGCGGGTTCTGCGCTTGCGGTTGATCGTGAAGGTTTTGCACAAAGCGTTACGAATAAAATTGAAAACCACCCAAATATCGAAATCATCCGCCAAGAAGTTACAAATATCGAAGATTTTGGCGATGAATTGACAATCATTGCCACTGGCCCGCTTACATCCGAAAGCCTTGCAAAATCTATTTTGGCAAAATCTGGCGAGGATGAATTATCATTTTTTGATGCCATTGCGCCAATTATCTATAAGGATAGTATCGACTTTTCAAAAGCATGGATGCAAAGCCGTTATGATAAAATTGGCCCTGATGGTGATGGCGCCGATTATATTAATCTTGGCATGGAAAAAGATGAATATTATGCTTTTATTGACGCGCTTTTAGAAGGTGAAAAAGCGGATATAAAACAATGGGAAGGCACGCCATATTTTGAGGGCTGCTTGCCTGTTGAAGTTATGGCAGAACGTGGGCGTGATACGTTGCGTTATGGCCCATTAAAGCCTGTTGGCCTTACAAATCCACATACTGGTAATCGCCCATATGCGGTTGTGCAATTGCGCCAAGATAATAAACTTGGCACGCTTTATAATATGGTTGGATTTCAAACCAAATTAAAACATGGCGCGCAAAGCGAAATTTTTAGAAAAATTCCAGGGCTTGAAAACGCACAATTTGCACGCCTTGGCGGTATTCACCGTAATACTTTCTTAAATTCGCCAAAATTACTTGATACGCAATTACGCTTTAAACCCATGCCAAATATTCGCTTTGCTGGGCAAATTACGGGATGTGAGGGCTATGTTGAAAGCGCGGCATTGGGCCTAATGGCGGGACGCTTTGCAGCTTTTGAGGCACTCGGTAAAGAACTTATACCACCGCCAATAACCACCGCATTGGGTGCAATTCACAACCACGTTACCATTGGTCACTTTAGCGGCAAAAAAGGTATGTTCCAACCTATGAACGTAAATTTCGGCCTTTTCCCTGAACTTGACGAAACTCGCCAAAAAGAAGCCATGAAAGTGCGTGGCAAAGAACGTGAAAAGTCCCGCAAATATCAATTATCACAAAGGGCGAAGGAAGAATTGGCTATTTGGGTTAAAGAAAATTTTTAATCAATTAAATTATGTCGCTTGAATAATTGCAACATTTTATCTTCAAATTTTTCCACTTCTTCTAATTGGGCTTCTTCATTTGATTGATTATAATTTTGCCTAACTTGCATATCCTTCATAAGAATTTGAATTTCCTCATTTATTTTTGCTCTTCTTTCTACTGGAAGGCTTTCTAATTTATTTTTTGCCTGCTGTGCCAATGCAGCAAATGTTGCGTTTTTTTTGTTTCTAGCAACCGCTTTTTCAATTTTTTCTTCACGCATTTTTTTGTGAAATTCTTCATTATAATCATCTAAACTAGTATTTTTATTTTGTTCAATTTTTTGCATGTATTCAGATTTATTACTTGAAATTGAAGGACTTCCAAAACTATAATAGTTTTAAAAAAAACCTCTACCAATTACAAACAATGTAAACATTACCGAGCAACCAAGAATTAAATATGATATATCTATTTTCTTCATTTCAGTCCTCTTATTTGTAACTTTAACGACTTTAAATATAAGTATTTTAAAAATTTCACATTTTTAAATATGTATTTTAAATGTTTTTAAAAAATTAATATTTATGTGTTTTTATTATAAAATATCAAGGTAATACACATGAAATCTTTTTCACAACTTGTTTTCCTAATAATAATACTAGTAAGCATTACTTTAATTACTAGAAAAGATAATACTCAAAGTATTGAAACCGGTCAATTAAGCGCTCGCGTAAGCACAAGCTTTTCTGATGTCCAAGAAAGTCTTAGGAATATGACACCTGAACAATCGGCTGAACTAGATAGAAAAATGTATGAAAATAACGAAGAGCAACAGGCGATGATGCGCGAAAAAGCAACCAAAGTCATGGAAATGCAAGTCGGACTGGTCGAAGCCATTGTTAATGTTAGGAAAAAATCAATGACACCAGAGGAAATTAAATCCGCTGAAGATTACGTTGACCAACAAAAAATCATTATCCGCAGCATGGAAGATGGCGATAAGTTTCAATCTGCATCGCAAGCTATTGCTAGGTAAATAAAGCCGATTTTAATGCATAAAGATTCGCGTAATATTATTTTTGTAATTCTGATTTTTGCGTTATCATTATTAGCATTCGATAAATTTGCATTTCCTAATGACATCGTCCACCAACAAAATAATACTAATTATTTAAATGGTTTTAGCATAGTATCTTGCCTCAAAAGCAATGAATTTATCGACTATATATTGCCTTATGAAATATTTGATAAATCACAAGAGCAAATAAAGTATCGTAAAAACTTAAATCAATTAGTTGAAATCGGCTGTTCAAAAGGCGATAAACCTAACATCACAAGGGGCAATTTAAGAATTGAAAATATTCAACTTGTCTTTAGAATTAAAATAAACGAAATAGATAAAAAAATTGAATTTTACGAAAACATTTCAAAGTATAAAATGCTCAATAAGTATGCAAATGAACGAATAGTTTTATTGACTAATATGAAGCAAATATATTTGGGTATAATTGCAATAAATTCGCCAATAGAAAGCGCCCCCGAATTACAAGGTCAGGAAATTGCAAAAGCCTATATTGCGCTCGAACAACTTAGGAAATAATCACTTCAAAAAGTCGATTTTAACACCCTTTTGTTTGAAATAGCTTTGCATTAATTTGCGCCCTTGGCGGTTATTTTGGGCGATTTTATTTGTATCAAACATTGCGGTTTTTTCACCAGATGCATTCATCGCGTCTTTTAATTCTTTGATACGTGAATCAAGTTCAAGATTATCTTGTTTTAGGCTTTCATAAATTGCATCAATTGCGTTTTGAACAGACATGGAGGGTTAGAACCTGTTAATTAATATAGTGAAATGAGCTAGAAATGGCTTTAGGGTGATGCGGGAAACCGCAGCAATATTGGACATATTCCAAGGTTTTCCGTGCCGCCATAAAGCCATTTCTAGCTCACCCTTTGGGCTTGATTTAAAAAAAAATCAAGTCTCACTTTATTAATTTGCAGGTTCTAACCTCTTATTCCTTATATTCTTTGTTTCTTAGCAAGCGCCCTTGTTCTTTTTTCCAATCGCGGTCTTTGGTTGCGTCGCGCTTGTCATGGGCTTTTTTACCTTTTGCAAGCGCAAGCTCTATTTTGGCAAGACCTTTATCTGAAAAATATAATTTAAGCGGAACCAAGGTTCGCCCTTCACGCTCAATTGCGCCCACTAATTTATTGATTTCTTTAGCGCGTAAAAGCAATTTTCGCGCACGCCTTGGGGCATGGTTAAATTGTGAAGCGGGGGCATATTCGGGGATAAAAGAATTTATAAGATAAATGCCGCCATTTTCATAAGAAGCATAGGATTCGGCAATATTGGCGCGCCCAAGCCTAAGTGACTTAACCTCAGTCCCCGTAAGCATGATGCCTGCTTCATATGTATCTTCAACTTCAAAATCAAAGCGCGCACGGCGGTTTTCGGCAATTAATTTGCGTGCCGCCATACGTGCATTTTGTTTCTTCTGATCTGCTGACATTATAATCCCGCGAGTTTCATCGCTTCTTTAACAGCTTTTTTCGAAGCATCAGACAATTCAACCAAAGGAAGGCGCACATCAGGTTCACAAAGCCCAAGTTCCGCCATTGCATATTTTACAGGGACAGGATTTGGTTCAATGAATAAAGCGCGCTGTAAGTGGTCAATTTTTTGATTGATTTCACGTGCCCCCGCAAAATCACCTTTTGCCAAATGATTTTGCATATTTGAAACTGTTTTAGGTAATAGATTTGATAAAACCGATACTGCGCCTACTGCGCCATAGGCGGCAAAACCAAGCGCAAGATTATCATCACCCGCCAAAATGTTAAATTCAGGCTTACATAGCGCTTTATGTAATGCGGTACGTGATGGGTCGCCCGTTGAATCTTTTAATGCCACAACATTTTTATGTTTTGCAATTTCACCCATAGTTGCAGGCAAAATATCAACATTTGTGCGCCCCGGAATATTATAAACCACAATTGGCAAATCCACTGCACCTGCAAGGGCGTTGAAATGGGCAATCAAACCTGCTTGATTAGGTTTATTATAATAAGGCGCAACAATTAACGCACCATCTGCGCCAAGTTTTTTAGCAACTTGCATGTGTTCAATCGCCGCCACAGTATCATTAGAACCACAACCAGCGATAACAGGCACTTTTCCTTTTGCAACTTCAATTGCAAGTTCAAAAACGCGCCAATGTTCTTCATCATTAAGGGTTGCACTTTCGCCAGTCGTACCAACTGGAACAATGCCATGAATACCTTCTGAAATTTGGCGCTCAACTAGTGATTGAAAGCACTTTTCATCAACTTTTCCATTTTTAAAAGGCGTGATTAATGCAGTTATTGAGCCTGAAAAATTTGGAATATTATTTGACATTTTTTTTCCTCAAAAAATCGTCGATTGATGAAATATGAAATATAAATTGGAATAATACCAATTCAATTCGCAAATAGTCCATATTTGTAATTTTCGCTATAGGCACAACTAACATTATTTTAATTTAAAGGTCGCTTTTTAAACACATCAATGAATAGACTATTGTTCCAATATGACAATGCTGGGTTGATTGGAAGTGCAAACGCCTGTTAAACTTGATGCCTATGGAGTTTTTAATGCAAAAGCAAAAAGTAAAAAAATACAATTTGGGTGCAAATATTTCTTTTTTGACTTTATCAATCGTATTTTCTTCAAGCCTTGCTTATGCACAAGATAAACCAAATGAAAATATTCCAACACCCGTAAATGTTACACCAAGTGTGCCAACACCTGTCAAAGTTGACTTTGACAGTGACGAAGAAATTGTTCCTATTGTTGAACAAATCCCGCAAAATGACAATCAAGCATTAGTATGGGGCTTGCGTGCGGCAAAAGATAGAAAATGGTCAGAAGTTCGCCGTTTAATGACCTATGTAAAAGATAATAATATAAAAAATGCGCTTGAATGGTGCATAATTTCAAGTGAAAATAATGATGCAGACTTTAGCGAAACGTCACAGGCATTAACCAACCTTATTGGTTTTCCGCAAATGCGCGATGTTCGTATAAGACTTGAAAAGAATATTGAAAATTATGGTCTATCAAACAAAGATAAGATAAATTTTCTAACCCGCAAAGAAGCGATTATCAATAATGATGGCCCCATTTCTGGCGAAGGCCAAATGGCACTTGCATGGGCATTATTAAATGATGGAAATAGCGATTTAGCGCGTAAATATGCATCAAATGCTTGGCGCAAATATCGTTTTGATTCAGCATTACAAAGTAAATATTTTTCACGCTTTGCAAATCTTTTGACCACACAAGACCATGATGAACGTGTAAATTTGCTTTTATGGCTTGATAAACAAAGCCAAGCTAGGGATTTGCTTCCCTATGTTTCTGAACAAATGCGAATTAATGCCAATTTACGCCTTGGTATTGTCAATGATGAAGGTGCGGTTTTATCGGGGCCTAGCCTTTCAGATCTGGGCATTACTTATGAACGCATTAAACGCCTAAGAAAAGCAGACCATGATAGTGAGGCATTGGATTTATTGGCATCAACCAATTGGTCAAGCCTTCCAGAAATAGCGCAAGAAGATTTATGGGAAGAAAGACGCCGCCTTCTTATTGAGGCCATACGTTCAAAACGTTGGAATGATGCTTATAAAATAGTCTCTCAACATGGTTTAAACTCTGGCGCAAAAGCTGCAGAAGGTGAACAGATTGCGGGTTGGGTTGCCCTTCGTTTTTTAAACCAACCACAAATTGCACTTAAACATTATCAGCGTTTCGACACATTGGTTTCAACCTCAATGTCAAAAGCGCGTGGATATTATTGGCAAGGGCGCGCTTATGAAGCACTTGGACAAGATGAAAATGCCAATAATGCCTATATGAAAGCTGCAAATTATTCGACTTTTTATTATGGTCAATTGGGTGCGGCGCGCCTTGGTCAAAGGCTTAATAGGCCTGCGATTTTGAATTTGCCGCCTGATTTGGTTGCAAGTGCGCAAGACCGTGCAATGCTTAATTCGCAACCAATGATGAAGATTGCACGTGCTTTGAATGAAATTGGGGAACGTGATTTATTCGTAAAATTTGCCTTCTCGCTTGATGATGTACTCACCACAAATGGGGAGCATCAGGCATTAAGTGAATATGCACGCCAAAATGGTGAAAACCTTGTTGGTATTCGTGTTGCAAAAGCTGGCCTTAATCGCGGTATATTGGCAACCGAAGCCGCCTTCCCTTTAATTTCTATCCCGCGCCTTGTCGGCTATCATCAGGCAGAAGACGCCTTCTCCTTGGCAATTACCCGCCAAGAAAGCGAATTTAATGAACGTGCACGTTCAAAAGTTGGTGCACTTGGGCTTATGCAATTCATGCCTGCAACTGCGGCAACACAGGCGCGCAAAATGGGCGTTGATCACCAAACTGCATGGCTAACGGCAAGGCCACAGCATAATTTAATGCTTGGTTCTGCGCATCTTGCGGATTTGGTTGATAATTTTTATGGCTCTTATATTCTAACTATTATTGCTTATAATGCTGGCCCTGGACGTTCTATAAAATGGATTGACACTTATGGTGAAATTCGTGGTGGCACAGATGTTGATAAAATAATCGACTGGGTTGAAATGATACCTTTTTCTGAAACCCGCAATTATGTTCAAAGGGTATTGGAAAATATGCAAGTTTATCGTGCACGCCTTAATAATGGTAGTGCGCAAATCAACATATTAAACGATCTATCACGCGGCGTTAAACCTCCGCCAACCTTCTCAATAAAAATTATGCCGGGTGCCTATAGCGAAGGTGGGCCAGTTGAAGAACCAAAACCAAATAAAGACCCTGAAAAAGATTTAGAACAATAATTATGCGGCAATATAAACCCAAGTTTCAACGCCTGAAATAGTCGTTACTTTTTGGCGTTTATAATCGTCCACTTCATAATTATCCGCGATTTTTAGCTCTTCTTTGGTTATTTCAAATATTGTGCCATCAATTGTGTCTTCATCATTACCCGTGTAAATCATAATATCATGGACATTTTTTCCACTTTTAGAAATCACATCAATGTCAGTTATTTCAACTTTATCAAGGCGATAACCACTTATTTTATCCGAGGAACCATGCAATAAACGCCCAAATGATGCGATTTGGACATTTTTTTGGCGCAAAGTACCATATGAAAAAAGTTTTTCTTTCTCTTGTGTCATTTGCAACCTCCTTTCAATTGAATAAATAGTAATTACCAAAATAGTCTATATGGCAACATAATATTTTGAAATTTAAATATATGCGGCAATGTGACACAAAATAATTGCCTTTTCATTTGAATGAAAACATGCCTACATTTTATTCATACACTTAAATTAATTAGCAATATTCTTTACAATTATGTGACATTTCAGTGAATAAATAGCCATAAATTCAACTGTTTACCCCACATTAAAACTTGAATTCTATTTACTCGGCAGTAAGGAGAATTCAACGATGCCGTTACGTAATATAATTAATAAAATTACGCCAATTTCCGAAGATGCTACTGGCGAAGAAGTTCAAAATTTTTTTACAAAAAATATTTCGCTACGCGCAATTCCGATTAAAGATAAAAAAAATAATATTATCGGCATAATTGAACGTTCATCATTCCTTAGGGCATTATCAGGCGTATTTGGCAGAGACATATATTCAAAACGGCCAATAAAACCATTAATAAATGGCGATTTTCTTCACTTAGACGTCAATGATACAATTGAACTATCTGCACGTAAAATTACCGATACAAAAGATTTTGGAAACTCTTGTTGCGTGCTTGTATTTGATGCCCATAATTTTCATGGCATTATAGACATTAATGACATATATAAAAAGCTTGCTGAAGAAGCAATAAATAAGGCAAATGCATTACAAATTGCAAAAGAACACCTGCAAAATGCACTAGAGTCAAAGTCAAGATTTCTAGCAACAGTAAGCCATGAAATAAGAACGCCACTTAATGGGATAATTGGGATGGCACAAGCATTATTGAAGAATGGCGATACACAATCAAAATTTATGTCTCAAACAATACTTGATTCAGGGCAAATCCTCAAGCGTGTGGTCGATGACTTACTTGATATGTCAAAAATTGAAAATGGTAAGTTTGACTTTGCTTTCTCAACTGTAAATTGCCACAAGATATTAAATGATATCCACAATACCTATCACGAGAATGCCAAGGAAAAGGGGATTAATTTAATTCTAAACATAGATGAAAGTGCAAATATTGACTTTAAAACCGATGAAATACGCTTAAAACAAGCAATTTTAAACATTGTAAGTAATGGCATAAAATTCACCCAAGTTGGAAGCGTCACAATAAATGCTGTAGTTAATAGTGATGAAATCCTTGAAATCAGAATTATAGATACCGGAATTGGAATAAGTGATAATTTCAAAACTAAAATTTTTGATGCGTTTGAACAAGAAGATAATTCAAATTCACGCGGTTTTGGTGGCTCCGGCCTTGGACTTTCAATTGCAAAAAACATTATTAATAAACTAGGCGGAAAAATATATTTAGATTCAAAAATAGGACACGGAACTATATTCACCGTTCTACTTCCTATTGAAATCACAAAAGAAGAGAATTTGTATGAAAATCAAATTCATATTGCCGCTATGGAACAAGAACATATAAAAATCCTTGCCGCAGAAGATAATCAAACTAATCAAAACGTTTTAAAAACACTTTTAAGTGAATTTCCAATTGAAATTACCTTTGCAAATAATGGTCAAGAAGCAATTGAAATTTGGAAAACAATGCCTTTTGATTTAATTTTAATGGACTTACAAATGCCAATCATGGATGGCATAAGCGCAGTAAAGAAAATAAGAGAAATTGAAATTATCAATAAACTGACACCAATTCCAATACTTGCATTATCTGCAAATGCAATGGATAACCACCGCGAAGAGACTATGAAATCAGGCTTTAACGGGCATATTGCCAAACCAATAATGATTGAAGAACTTCTTGAAGCAATCATAAACTCGCAAAATAATTGCGAGCAACAACAAGAATATATTTACTCTAACGCTTAAAATTCCTCAAATATGAAAAAACAATCATGAATTGGGCTATTATATAGGTAAACATGATTGCAAAGTCGAAAAACGGCATTTTTACAATGAATTTATTTATCGCAATCATTGAATCTGAGGAGATAAATAAGACAACCCCGTAAAACAAAATTGCCCAATTCATGCGTGAAAATTTTTCACGCGCGATAATTGTAGAATAATAAAGCATACAAAGGATAAAAGCATAAGCGATGATTGGTATAAAAAATCCGCCTGCTTTTTCATGTGACATTTTCAACAAATATGCCGCCCAGCCAAGCATTGGCAAGGTTGCCAATATTATTGGAATTGAGATTTTAAAACCAATATTCTTTAGGTTTAAACTTATATAGAAACAATGCGCACTTAAAAATGCTAAAAGGCCAAAAATAAAGAAATTCGAATTTATTGATTGCAATCCAAGCAATAGATCGCCAATCCAAGAGAAGAATAATGCTAAAAATAAAAGCTTCTTATAAGCCTTATCTATATCATTGAACCAAAGCCAAGCCGCCAAAGCAGGTATAAGGGCGATTTTGCTTAAAAATGAAACCTCTGGCATTTGCCCCATAAATAAATGTACGGCAGCTATGATAAAGTATAAAACTAGGAATAGGTGTTTTTTCTCAAAATGCATTTAATATGCATAGCGCGCCTTTAATATGACTGCAACGTCATAATTCAAAGATTTTAATTAGTTGGTTTTTGTACGCTTTGCCTCATTCTTTCTTTGTCCTTCTCATAGACATCTGGCCTAACCATTTTCCATATTACAAACCAATAATAAATACCACGTTTTGGCATTGCTAAATTACTTGTATCCCTAAGTTTTATGAACCAATCGTCTTTTTGCCCGATGAATACTGATGTAATATAATCTTCTTGATTATTCACAAATGCCTTTGCCAATGTGCCTTCAAAAATTTTAAAATCAGAAAATTTCGCCCGATTTGGAATAGTTTCCATTTCAAGAGGTGGCGGCATTTCTACCAAATTATCACCTCGCATCATTTTAATTGACATTACTGCCATATCTAATTCTGCTTGAATTGATGAACCTGGTCTTTTGTAGGCGTAATAAGTTGAAGTTCCGAATGAAGAAATCAAATTGCAAGCAATATCAGTTGCTTTTCCATTTTCTTCTTCATAAACCTTAATCTCAATTTTATCATCTAGCCCTGCAGTACAAGCAAAACCAGCTTCTTTGAATAGAATATCGACAAATACCCCATCGCCCATAGTTACGTCACTGATTTTAACATCAAGTGAGTTTTTGGCAGTTTCCCCAGCAATTTCAATGGCTTCTTTTGCGCGCTTTAATAATTCACCTTTATTACCAGCGAATACGGGGGTATTTGAAAAAACACCCAATAAAACAATTACAAATAACAAAATAATTTTATTGGATGTTTTTTTCATATCTTATTTTCCGCGAACAAGGTTTTCATAAGAAACAACCAAGTCTTCACAAATGCGCCCTGGTTGATAATGAATTCCGGCAATCTCTTTAACTGGTGTTACTTCAGCGGCAGAGCCAGTTGTGAAGCATTCGCTAAAATTGCCCAATTCTTCTGGTTCAATTTTGCGCTCAACTACTTCATAGCCTTTTTCTTTGGCAATTTTGATAACGGTTTGGCGTGTAATACCGTTTAAGAAACAATCAGGGGTTGGTGTGTGGATTGCGCCATCTTGAACAAAGAAAATGTTCGCGCTTGTCGCCTCTGCAACCTGACCGCGATAATCAAGCATTAGGGCATCGGCATAACCTTCCGCTTCGGCGGCATGTTTTGATAAAGTACAAATCATATAAAGCCCCGCAGCTTTGGCATCATGCGGCGCAGTATTTGGCGCAGGGCGTTGCCATTTTGCGCGGCCCATACGAATGCCCGTCATTTTATCGGCATAATAATTACCCCAATCCCAAACCGCAACCGCAGTATGGATTGTGTTTGATTGTGCAGAAACGCCCATCATTTCCGAACCGCGCCACATAACAGCGCGAACATAGCAATTTTCAAGACCATTTTTGGCCATTGCTTCTTTTTTTACATCATCAATTTGCTCTGCGGTGCATGGCGCTTTCATGCCAAGAATATTAGCAGAATTAAGCAAACGATTTGAATGGCGATGACCTTCAAAAATAGTTCCATTATAAGAGCGTTCGCCTTCAAAGACGCTTGAACCATAATGCAGCGCATGTGTTAGAATATGGACTTTTGCCTCGCGCCAAGGAACAAAACTTCCATCCATCCAAATCCAGCCATCACGATCATCATACGGAACAAAACTCATAACTTAACCTATTTTACATACTTATTTTGATTTTAGTGAAAACATCTATTGAACCTGTTGAAAAAAAATCGCAATATTTTTTCAAATATTATGACAGCTATTCACCCTTTTAAACAAACATCACCCGACCCCCTTGCCTATTCGCGTCTTTTTTTACGCGATGAGGAGTTGCAACTTGCGCTTGCGGCTCTTTTTGAGGCAGTTAGCGCTATAAAACTTGCGGGTGAAAAATCACGCGCTAATTGCGGTTTATCATGGGCAGAAACTAAAACCCTTTTAAGCCTTGGTGCAAAGCCTGATAGTGTTATGAATTTGGGGATAAGACTTGCGGTTACCAAGCAAGCCTTAACCAAAACCCTTCGTAAACTTGAACAAGATGGGCTTTTACAGCGAATTGAAGATAAGGTTGATAAAAGACGTAAAATCATGTCATTAACAGCAAAAGGTCGCGAAATCGAACATGAAGTAACAAAACAAATGCGTATTTTTCTTACCCGCGCCTATAAACAGGCAGGTGCAGAAGCGGTTATTGGCTTTGACCAAGTTTTGTGGTCAATATTGGGTTAGGTGAAATATATGGATAGTGGCGTAAATATTCTTGTTGTTGACGATGATGATCGTATTCGCGAACTTTTAAAGCGTTATTTAAAATCCCAAGGCCTTAATGTTATAAGCGCAAAAGATGCTGCCGAAGCGCGCAAATTAATCGATATGATTGAATTTGAACTTATCATCCTTGATGTAATGATGCCGGGTGAAGATGGTGTTTCATTGACTTCTGCAATCCGCCTTGAACGCGAAACACCAATATTATTGCTTACCGCACGTGGCGAACCATCAGATAGAATCGCAGGATTATCTGCGGGCGCGGATGATTATTTACCAAAGCCATTTGAACCAGAAGAATTATTGCTTAGAATCAAAAACATCTTAAAGCGTATAAAGCCTATGCCTGTTTCGCCAATTCTAAAATTTGGGGACACAAATTATGATTCTAATCGCGAAGAATTAAGGCGTGATGGCGAATTAATTCGCCTTACAGAATCAGAAAAGTCATTGATGCGCGAATTATCAGCGCGAATTGGCGCAACGATTACACGCGAAGAATTGGCAAGAAAGGCAGGTGTTGCAGCCGATAGATCTATCGATGTGCAAGTAACCCGCCTTCGCCGCAAACTCGAACCATCATCGTCCGAGCCGCAATATTTGCAAACCATACGTGGCCTTGGCTATAGATTAGCCCCAGACCTATGATTTTTATGCAGGTTGAAGATTAACCGCAGAAGTTTTGCCGCGTTGATCAGTTTCAAGTTCGTAAGAAACTTTTTGGTTTTTTTCCAAAGTGCGAAGACCTGCGCGCTCAACAGCTGAAATGTGAACGAAAGCATCTTGGCCTGCGCCATCAGGAGCGATAAAACCATAACCTTTGTCGGAATTGAAGAATTTTACTGTACCAGTAATCATTTTGTTTGTCCTTTAAACAATCATTATCCACCCGCGAAATTACGGGTTTGTATTCGTATGGAGATAGTAGGGAGCAAACAAACCAAAACTGGCGAGATTTCCTTATCAGGCCATTTCGATTTGGTCTTATACACAAAATGAATAAAAATTGCAAACACCTAGTGCTAGAAACACAATGATAGAAGAAAAACAAAGACTAAAGAGAAAAATATTGAAATTAAACTTGTAAAACCTCTATTTTCAGTTATAAATTTAACTATATAAGTAATTGAAAAGGGTGTTTTAAAATGACAACAAATGATAAAGAATTAATTTTAAAATCTATGCTATCATCAAATTATCAATACCGTGCAGCATTATCAATTATTATGTCACAATTTTTAGTATTCGCGCTTTTAAGTTTAGGATTTAAAAGGGTTGAATATGGATCAATAATTTTGGGTGTAATTGCAATAACAGGCCTAATTGGTGGCTTATTTTTATATTTTCGCGCTGTCAATTTTAAGTTGTCTGAACCGAAATTTAAAATCTATCGCGATTTGATAGAATAATATTTTCAATTACAAGTTTAAACTGAATTATCGCTTTCAATAGTTATTTTTCGGCTTTAATATCAAAAAATGTTCTTTGATAAGCGAAAGCGCCTGAAAATTCATATTAGCCTGTCTAAATGGACACCGCGTGGGCTTTTTGCGCGTTCTTTGCTTATTATTGTTTTGCCAATTGCAATTATGCAAATCCTTGTAACTTATTTGTTTTTTGATTTGCATTGGGGGCAGGTTTCGCAATTTCTATCTGAATCTGCGGCGGGCGATGTGGCTTATATAACCAAATCTTATACCGATGCACCAAATCCGCAAAACCTTGCCCATTTACAAAAAGAGGCACAGGATAAATTACGCCTTTCACTTGCATTACAAGAAAATGCACAACTTCCGAAAGATATAAGGCGCGCCAAAATTCCCGCTTATGATCGAACTTTGCGACATGCGCTTTCGGCATCTTTAAAGCAAGAATATTGGTTTGATACCACGCGCTACCCTGATTATGTTGATATTAGGGTAAAGGTTCCGCAAGGGGTTTTGCGATTTTTGGCATATCGGGATAGAGTTTTTGCATCAACTGGTGGAATTTTTATTCTATGGTTAGTTGGTGCAACCATTATGCTGGCGGCGGTTTCGGTTCTATTCATTCGCAATCAAGTTCGCCCAATTGAACGGCTTTCTGAGGCCGCCGAAAGTTTTGGACTTGGTGAAAAGGTTGATTTAAAACCAGCAGGTTCACGCGAAATTCGCCGCGCCACACAGGCTTTTTTGGATATGCGCGCCCGTATTAATCGCCATATTGAACAAAGAACCAATATTTTAGCGGGTGTATCGCATGATTTGCGCACCCCCCTTACCCGCCTTAAACTTGAACTGGCAATGATGCCACAAAGCGAGGATTTGGATCATGCCAAGCAAGATATAAAGCAAATGGAAGAAATGCTTGATGAATATCTTGATTTTGCGCGCGGGCAATGGGCCGAAGAAACCGAAAACTTCAATATAAAACCAATTTTAGAAAGCGTTTTCAAAGATGTTTCGCGCAATCATGATAATATCAAACTTGATGAAAATATCGAAGATTGCCAAATCGTGGGGCGTGAAACCTCTTTAAAACGTGCGATAAATAATCTTATTTCTAATGCGCTTCATTATGGCGAAAATGTTATTATTTCGCTTGAAAAGGGTGATAAATTTGCCTTTATCAATATTGATGATGATGGCCCAGGGATTGCGCAAAATGAAATTGATTTTGCCTTAAATCCGTTTTCGCGCCTTGATAGTGCGCGCAACCAAAACCAAAAAGGCGTTGGCCTTGGATTATCAATAGCGCGCGATATTGCGCGCTCTCATGGCGGGGAATTATTATTATCCAAAAGCCAAATGGGCGGCCTTAAGGCAAGTTTACGTTTGCCTTTACTTGCCTAATTCCCTCGACCTATCTGCACAGGCATCAACGGCTTTTTTGATGATTTTTTCAAAGGCGTCATTTTCGTTAAACGCTTCAATTGCCGCTTGGGTTGTGCCATTGGGGCTGGTTACTTCTTTGCGAAGGGTTTCGGGGTCGCGCCCTGATTGTTTCATCAACATTGCCGCGCCATAAATGGTTTCAAGGGCAAGTTTTTTTGCCTGCGCCTCCTCTATACCCTGCCCCATTCCTGCTTTCGCAAGCATTTCGGCAAAAAGAAAAATATAAGCGGGGCCAGAACCGGAAATAGAGGTTAGACCATCAATCTGCCCCTCATTTTCAAGGCGAACTACTTCACCAAGTGGCGCAAGAAGGCTTTCAATTGTGGCATAATCATCGGCATTAAAAGCATTATTACCAATAATACCAGTTACCCCTGCCCCAATTTGCCCCGGTGTATTTGGCATTGCACGGCAGATTTTTTTTGACGGGCATGATGATGCAATCTTATCAATACCAATTCCCGCCATTATGGATAGGATAATTGAATTTTCATCGCTAATTTGCGCCAAAATATTATCAATAATATCGCCAAACATTTGCGGCTTTACCGCAATCATTACAATATCAAAGCCCTTTGATGGGTATGGATTATAATGCCATTTGGCTAATTCAAGTTTGTTTTGCCATTCTTCACTAAGAATTGGATCAAATAATGATATTTCTAAATCAAGTTTTTGATTTATCCAACCTTGCATCATGGCCTGCCCCATGCGACCACCGCCGATAAGGGCAATTTTCAAAGCCATTATGCTTCACCCGAAGTTTCGAATAATGCGGCCTGCGCTGCTTGTTGCGGGGTTTTGCCAGCCCATAAAAGGAAATTGAAGGCAGGATAAAAACGCTCACACGCCTCGGCGCCTGCTGCCATAATTGCCGCCATTTCTTGCGGTTCTGGGTCAGGGCGACCAATAAGACTTATGACATGACGCCAAACAATATTTTCTTCAATTGAGGAAATTTCAAAATGACCAAGCCATAGGGTTTCATTCAAAATGCTAATTAAAGATTGAACATCAACGCGGCGCTGATTTGGAACTTTTTGTTCAAAAATATAAGAAAGCGCGCATGACGATTTATCATCACGAAGTGCAAAAATACCATGCATTTCAGTGTATGTCGTTGCCGATGAAAAATGGATTTCACCATCAACGCGCTCATAAGGACGAGATTGGGACATTAAAACCGCTTCGACACTATCCAAAGTTTCGCCAGTTTCAAAAATATCCTCATTAATCATCATTATATTTCTATGCCCCCATAGTTCGATACGAACTAAAAATGATTCCATTATAAACCCAAAAAGGTTTTGCATAATAAAGAAATTAAGCGTCGATTTGACACAATAATTCTGTCATCGGGGCATAGTGCAAAAATTGCGCCCCAAATAATTTAGTCTGTCTTGTTTGATTTTTTTGCTTTTGGCGCGCTTAATTCGCTTACTAAGGCTTCCAATTTTTCGACGCGCTCTAATAAAATGTCGTATTCGTCGCGGCGAACTAAGTCCATGTCCGCGATAAAGCGTTCCATTTGTGAATTAAAAAAAGTGCGTGCTTCTTCGCTCACGCCTTGTGCGACACCGGCTGCACTATTGGCAAGTTTCGCAATGTCGTCAAAAAAAGGATGTCTTGTTTGCATGTTTTAAGGCTAACACAAAAAGAACAATAAATCTACAAATTGTACAGAAAGTTTTTATCCTTTGCATAAACCATACATTAATCATGTTTAAATTTCATGTATTTTAGCGTGTTCATAAGTTAAAATTCTGTATAAAATTTATGCAATTATAGATTGTTATTAATTACTTTTATAACATTCAATGACTTTAGCTGTAACGAAAAACCTAACAAGATAAAATTATGCAATTTATGAATTAACGCAACAGAATGTGTTTTCAATATTATTAATTCGCGCTAATAAGAAATTATGTTTGATATTGCCATACCTGCCCCACATATTAATCCAATTGCCTTTGAAATTCCAAAATTCCATATATTTGATTGGTCGATTGGCCCATTAGATATAAGATGGTATGCACTTGGCTATATTGCGGGCATTATAATTGCATGGAATATTTTGGCCTATTTGTCGAAAAATGGTAAAATTTGGGGCAAAGAAATTGCGCCTTTTAATACTGAAAATGTCGATGATTTCATTTTTTATGCAATTTTAGGAATTTTATTAGGCGGGCGCCTTGGATATGTATTTTTTTATGCCCCGCAAATGCTATTGAACCCTATTTCAATCCTTAAAACATGGGAAGGTGGAATGTCTTTTCATGGTGGTATTTTGGGGGTTGCAATCTCTGTTTTTTGGGTTTCAATCTCTAAAAAAGTAAAATTTTTAAGCCTTGCCGACGCGGTAGCCCTTGCATCACCAATTGGGATTGGGATTGTGAGGATTGCAAATTTCATAAATCAAGAATTATGGGGCCGTGTTACCGACGTACCATGGGCATTTATTTTTGAAACCGATGAAAAACAATTACCACGCCACCCAAGCCAATTATATGAATCAATTTTTGAAGGCTTTTTGCCGTTTATTATTTTGTATATTGCAGTTTTTAAATTCAAATCATTACAAAAGAATGGCTTAACCGCAGGGATTTTCCTTTGCCTATATTCGATTGCGCGTATTAGCCTTGAAAACTTCCGTGAACCTGATGCAGGCTTAATATTCGGCTTTACGCGCGGCATGGTTTACTCAATCCCTTTATTGCTTTTAGGGATTGGGTTTATTTTAAATTCATTGCGTAAAAAGGAAGTGACCATCTAATAATGTCACTACTTGATAAAATTACGCGCCATATTCAGCATACAGGCCCAATGGGCATTGCTGAATTCATGATGCTTTGTCTTTATGATGATGAATATGGATATTATAAAAACCATAGACCAATTGGCGCCGATGGCGATTTTATAACTGCCCCTGAAATAAGCCAAATGTTTGGTGAAATGATTGGGATTTGGGTAATTAGCGCCTATCAAAATCTTGGCGCGCCACAAAAATTTCGCCTTATAGAATTTGGTGCAGGGCGCGGTACATTATTAAAAGATGTAATGCGTGTTTTAAAATCGCAAAATATTGACGATGCCGCGCAAATTGAAATTGTCGAATCAAATCATGAACTTCGAGAATTACAAAAATCCACTTTAATCGGATTTGCGCCTATTTGGCATGATGAATTTGTAAATATTCCCAAAAATGAAATTCCAATAATCCTTATTGCTAATGAATTTCTTGATTGTTTTCCAATTCGCCAGTTTGTAAGGCTTGAAAAAGGGTGGCATGAAAAATTGATTGGAATTGGTGAAAATGTCCTTGAATTTGGCTTTGGACCAAAACTTGCGGCTTTGCCAAAAAATGCAAATGAAGATGATAAAATTGGAACAATCGTTGAAGATGCAATTGGCATTGAAAGTTTTTTTGCAACCTTAAGCGAGATTTTTGAAAACACTTCTGGCCATGCACTTTTCATTGATTATGGGCATTTTGGCGATGAAAATGGTGACAGTTTTCAGGCTTTATACAAACATCAAAAATCAAACCCGCTGGAAAATTTAGGTCAAAGTGATTTGACCGCGCATGTGAATTTTGCCCAAGTTGAGCAATATGCAATTGCAAATAATTTTGTAATTAATGGCCTTGATACACAACGTGAATTATTGATTGCCCTTGGAATTGAGGCACGGGCACAGAATTTAATGCAACAAAACCCAACAAAAACACAAGAAATTTCAAACTCCCTCAAAAGACTTATTGACCAATCGGCAATGGGTGAATTATTTAAAGCAATCATTATTTCAAAAGATCCAATTTCATGAGTGAACTTTTAATTGTTGGCGCGCAAAATCTTGAAAACCTTACTGGTATCAAGCATGGCTTCTTTGGGCGCAAAGGTGGAACTTCTACTGGAATTTATGCATCTTTGAATTGCGGTTTCAGCTCTAATGATAATCCGAAAAATGTTAAACAAAATCGTCAAAAAGTTTGTGATTATTTTGGTGTTGAATTGGGAAATTTACTAAATCCATATCAAATACACTCAAATATTGCCCAATATATTGACGAACCATTTCGCAAAGATGGGCCACGGGTTGATGCTTTTGTTACCGGTAAAAAAGGAATTGCAATTGCAATCTTAACTGCCGATTGTGCACCTGTTCTCTTTGCCGATGAAAAAAATGGAATAATTGGCGCCGCACATGCAGGTTGGCAGGGTGCGTTTAATGGCGTACTTGAGAATACAATTGATTTAATGATCGAAAAAGGCGCAATGGTTGAAAATATCAAAGCCGCCATAGGCCCATGCATTGACCAAGAATCATACGAAGTTTCGCAAGAATATTATGATAGATTTATAGAACAATCACAAGATAATATACAATTTTTTAATGACGCAATTGAGCCGCAAAAATATCAATTTTCACTAAAAAAATATTGCGCTTCGCGTCTTGAAAAAGCGGGCATAACTAACATTGAAATATTAAAACATGATACATGTGCTCTGGAAAATGATTTCTTCTCAAACCGTCGCCGCAACAAAGCTGGCGAACCAGATTATGGCCGCAATATAAGTGTTATCATGTTGGAATAAATGCAAAACCACCCATTACGCACAATTTTAACCGATCTATTCCACGAACGTGCTTTGCCCGTATTAAAAGCACCCCTTATTTTGCGCTGCTGGTTGGTAATGGTTGATGATGACGAAAGGGGCATAGAATTAGCAAACCTCAGGGAAATTGCCCCTGAAGCGCAAAAAGGAAAAGATGGAGGGCTTTTCCAAATTATAAATGAAAAAAACGGCCTTATTTTCGAACGTCATGGCGAGTTTTCAACATATTTAATGTATCAATGTTTTGAAACTGATGAACAAGATGGAATCATTGATGCGTTTGACAATCTAAAAAATCCTTGGATTGAAAATGCTCCTGGCAACTTATTTAGAACAATTGAAATTGATGTCTATAATGAAGATATTGCCCCCGAGATTTTTGAAAAAACAATGAATCTACAACAGGCAGTAAGTTGTAAAGTTTTTCATAAACGCGCAAGGCTTTGGACTGATTTTCGCGCAACACATAAAGGTGCGGGCCGCGTTATTATTCAAGATTTTGGCCTTAAAAATGACGAATTATCGCGCCTTTTGCAAAGTGTAATTGAAATTGGAAATTATCGCAAACTTGCACTTTTGGGCTTTTTACCTGCACGTGAACAATTGGGCGCAATAAAAAAATATGAAATTCAATTAGGTGAAATCACCAAGCAATTAATTGACCCGCAAGTTTCAGAAATAGAGATACAACGCGAACTTGCCCAAATTTCAGCCGAGATTGAAAAACGTATACATGATACACGCTTTCGATTTGGCGCAACTGAGGCTTATTATAGAATCACCAAAGACAGGCTTGAAACCATTAATGAAAGCGCTGTCTTTGGATATTCAACTATGCGCGAATTTATTGAGCGCCGACTTACGCCTGCTATGCGAACAGTTGAAGCTGCATCCAAAAGACTTGATGATATTTCGGCACGAATTGGACGTGTGAATGATTTATTACGAACAAAAATTTCAACTACAATCGAAACACAAAACCAAGATTTACTTCACGCAATGAATGAACGCCAAAAAATTCAAATGAAATTATCTGAACTTGTTGAAGGTCTTTCAGTATTTGCAATTTCTTACTATATTTGGAGTTTGGCTAAATATATTATAGAAAGCATTTTTGGAGAACATAGCGAACAAATACATAAATTTTATGGGTTTATTATTATTGGAATTTTGATTTGCGCTTATATTTTAATTCATGGTGTAAAGCGAAAAATTTCCAAAGGTAAAAATAATAAATAGCTGTATTTTACGTTTAAAATCCACACAAAGCCTTGCCCTTTTTACCAACAAGAATTAAAGGAAGCCAACCAATGCGAGGGGTGCGCAATGAAACTTATTTCCGGAAATTCTAACCCAGATTTAGCGGGCAAGATTGCAACTTATCTTGACGTACCATTGTGCAAAACAACGGTTAAACGTTTTGCCGATAATGAGATTTTCGTTACAATCGATGAAAATGTTCGCGGCGAGGATGTGTTTGTTATTCAATCAACTTCCTACCCTGCCAATGACCATTTAATGGAATTATTGATTTGTATTGATGCATTAAAACGCGCATCGGCACGCCGCATTACTGCGGTTTTGCCATATTTTGGCTATGCAAGACAGGATAGAAAAACTGGTGGTCGTACTCCAATTTCTGCAAAATTGGTTGCCAATATGATTACTGCGGCGGGTGCAAATCGCGTTTTAACAATGGAATTGCACGCAGGGCAAATTCAGGGCTTCTTTGATATCCCCACCGACAATCTATTCGTAACACCGGTTATGGAAGATGATATTCGTACCAATTATAATCTTGAAAATTTGATGATTGTATCGCCTGACGTTGGCGGTGTGGTGCGTGCACGTTCACTTGCCAATCGCCTTGGTGCATTATTGGCAATCGTTGACAAACGCCGTGAAAAACCGGGCGAATCCGAAGTTATGAATATTATTGGCGAAGTTAGTGGTAAAGATTGCGTTCTTTTTGATGACATCGTTGATAGTGCGGGCACGCTTTGCAATGCCGCCAAAGCCTTAATGGATAAAGGCGCAAAATCGGTTTCTGCCTATGTTGCGCATGGTGTTTTATCGGGCGCGGCATTTGAAAGAATTGCCGCATCTGCATTTAAAGAAGTTGTGGTCACTGATTCAATCGCCCACCATGCAGGGGAAAATGCGCAAAAAGTTCGCTATGTGAATATCGCCCCACTAATTGGCGAGGCGATACGCAGAATTGCAAATGAAGAAAGTGTCTCAAAACTTTTTGATTAAAAAATTTAGAGCTAAAAACATTAATTAGCACGAAATACTCATAATTGATGATTTAAAATCAAGCGTCATATTTGAGCATTTTCCAATTGTTTCAATACCAATTTCAATTGAAATTGGCTTATTCTTGTTTTTAAGTTGGGCAACTTTAACAATGCCAATACCTTTTGCTTCGGCTTCGGCTTTTTCTTTTTCAAAACTTGTTAATTCATCATAATTTTTATCTTGTAATGCCACATTAAAATATTCAGGTGTTAAACCCATAAAGGTCAAACCCGTGTTTTTTATTTGACGATTTTGCTTTTGCAAGCCTAAAAAATATTCCTTCTTACCGCGTATTTCACCTTCTTCTGACAATAGGTTTTTGCCAATCAAATAATCAGCTGCATAATCGCTTAAACGCGAATTATCAGAAGTGTTAATTGCTACATTAAATTTAGTATTTTTAATTACTTGTTTGAAATTGCTGGTTGTTTTGGATTTAAATTTCACGTTCAAAGTGTTTGAATTTAGTCCTTTTGGATTAACAAAACTAACTTTTCCAAGGCTTGATAAAAGTGCTACGCCAATTGTTCCATCAAGTGCAAATTTACTCTCGATAGGTCTTAGGCCATTTGATTTTGGAAAAAATACAATTGCAGCATTAACAGTTTTGCCTTTGAATGTTGCTTTGTCAAACTTTATAACACTGTCAAGTTTCTGGCCATCAAAACCACCTTTTAGATGAAAAAAGCTTTTTTCATTATAGCCAATGCGGCGCGCAGCATCAGGATTTATAACGATAACCTCTGAAATACTTGTATCAATCGCCAGTCTTAGGGTTTGGGATTTAACAACAACCTCAATAATGGGGGGCGTTGTTTCGTTGAAACTGAATATATTATCATTTTGCGCAAAAGCAGGACTATTTATCAATAACCCCATAAAAGCACTATACACACAATAGTTTTTAAATTTCATTTTAGTTTTACCTTTTTGAAAAGGCTAATAAATAAATGTAAAAAAAATACAAATTAAAACTTGGAAAGTTTAATTTTAGATAATTGTATATAAAAAAATTTTAAGCAATTTTAAACTATATAGTTGATAATGCATCATGTCCCAAAAATCGCATGAGCATCACGCTTTCATAGACAGAAGTGATCTTCTGCCTAAATTTTTTACCTATTTAAAACGCGGCTTTACATTAGATCAGTTTCGCGCCGATTTTATGGCGGGGCTTACGGTCGCAATTGTTGCTCTTCCCTTATCTATGGCGATTGCGATTGCGTCGAATGCCTCACCTGATGTTGGCTTAAAAACTGCCTTTGTTGCGGGGTTTTGGATTTCGGTACTTGGTGGTTCAAGGTTTCAGATTGGCGGGCCAACTGCGGCATTTTCAATTGTAGTTGCCAATATTATTGCCCAATTTGGAATGGACGGATTAATAATTGCAACCTTCATTGCAGGTGCTTTATTAATGGCGGCAGCGGTTCTGCGGCTTGGGGTTTTGTTAAAATATGTGCCACAGACTGTAATAATTGGCTTTACAGCTGGTATTGCCGTCACGATATTCGTAAGCCAAATATCGGCATTTTTTGGACTTACAATTATTGGCAAACCCATTGATACATGGGAAAAATTAATTGCGATAAAGAATGCATTACCAAGTTTAAATTCATGGGCAACCGCGGTTTCGCTATTTTCGCTTTTAATAATAGTATTAATTCGCCGATTAAAACCACAATATCCATATTTTTTGATTGTTGTTATTGCAAGTTCGATTGTGGTTTATGCTTTTCATTTACCGGCCCAAACAGTTGGCGAAAAATTTGGCGTTCTTAAAACCACAATTCCCGACATAGTTTTCCCTAAAATTGATATTGATACAATTTCGGCACTTTTCCCATCGGCAGCAACAATTGCATTCTTGGCAGGGGTTGAAAGCCTCTTATCTGCCGTCGTTGCCGATGGTATGACAGGCGGCAAACACCGCCCCAATGCCGAATTAATGGGTCAAGGTTTTGCCAACCTTATGAGTGCGATAACAGGCGGCCTTCCTGCAACTGGTGCAATTGCGCGCACAGCAACCAATATTCGCGCGGGCGCTTATTCGCCAATGGCGGGGGCATTACATGCAACTTTATTGCTTATAATATTATTAGTTGCAGGAAAACTTACAAGTTATATCCCACTTGCAACCCTATCAGCGATTTTGATGGTTGTGGCGTGGAATATGGCGGAAGTTGACAGGGTTTATCGGCTTTTTCTATATTCGGAAAATGGCGATAGAATTGTTTTAACCCTTACCTTTTTCCTAACTATTTTTGCTGATTTGACTGTTGCGGTGGAAGTTGGGGTAATTCTATCAGCAATCTTATTTATGAAAGCTATGAGTGATAATACATCACTTAAGGATACAAATGAGGATGCATTGGGTGAATTGCGCGCCAAATTACCACCAAATGTCGAAGCCTTTAAACTTGATGGCCCATTATTCTTTGGCGCAGCAGGTGCATTCGTAGAAGCATTAGAAACCATGAGCGCGCAGCCAAAAGCACTCATACTTAATATGAAAGATGTGCCCTATATTGATAGTTCTGGCATAGCTGCTTTATTGGATGTATTCGTAAAGCTACGCAAAGCAAAAATAATGCTTATTATATCGCAAATAAGGCCTAATGTTCTTAAGCAAATGGTAAAGGTGCGCGCAGTTGAAGGTAAATCAAAGAATTTACGCTATGCCGCCAATGACGACATAGCGATAAAACTTTGTAAAAGGCTTTTTAAATCATAAAAAAGAGCTTAAACCACCAAGCAAAGCGCAAATTCCAAGTAATTTCATTATTCCCAATTTTTGCTTGAATAAAAGATAAAAACTTAAAATTCCAATTGTTAAAACAATTAAATCAACGCTTTGCAATTTTGGAATATCAATTTTAATAAAACCAAATTCAAATTTGCTTATATTCTTAAAAAGCACATGAATTGAAAACCAAATTGTAAGATTGGCAATCACACCAACAATTGCCGCCGTAATAGTCGCAAGACCACCCTTAATGGCTTTGATTTTTTGTAAATGCTCAACCCAAGGGGCAAAGGTGAATATCCATGCAAAACATGGCACAAAAGTTACCCAAAGTGTAATTGAAGCGCCAATTAATCCACCTAATAATGGTGAAAACGGCATTGCATTTCTAAAACCTGCCAAATATCCAACATATTGTGCAACCAGAATAAGTGGCCCTGGTGTAGTTTCGGCAAGCCCCAAACCATCCGCCATCTCCCCTGCACTAAGCCAATTATAATGCTGCACCGCTTCTTGTGTCATATATGACAAGACCGCATAGGCGCCGCCAAAAGTTACTATTGCAAGTTTGGAAAAGAATTTTCCAATTTCCCAAAACTGGCTGTCCTTTAAGCCTATTGAAAATAGTATTAAAAATGGCAAGACCCAAATTAATAGCCAAATTGAAAATGTCTTTATACTGTTTGAAATTTTGGGCTTGCTATAACTTATTTGCTTATCTTCAATATTTTTAATTACCAGCAATTCAGGTTTAAATTTTGACACAAAAATGCCAATAAGACCAGCAAATAATATAATTATTGGAAATTTTATATTAAAAACAAAAAGCCCTAAAAACGAAAAAAATGCGATATAATATTTAAATGAAGTATTTAATGAACGCTTTGAAATTCGCAATAAAGCTTCAAAAACAATTGCCAAAACCGCCGCTTTTATCCCAAGGAAGATTGAATTGAATAATTCCAAATGCGCAGCATATGAATAAATAATAGAAAGCGCCAAAATAACCAATGCACCAGGGATAATGAATAAAAGCCCTGCAATTAAACCGCCTTTAAATCCATGTAATTTCCAACCAATATAGGTTGCAAGTTGCTGGGCCTCTGGCCCCGGTAATAAATGGCAAAAATTAAGGGCATGAAGAAAATCATCTTCATCAATCCATTTTAAATTTTCAACCAATTCCTTATGCATCATCGCAATTTGCCCCGCAGGGCCACCAAAACTTAAAAGGCCGATACGCGCAAAAACATTGGTTAATTGGGAAATATTCGGTTTCATACCTTCATTCATACAAGC
Source organism: Pseudomonadota bacterium (assembly GCA_020161405.1). Taxonomy (GTDB): domain Bacteria; phylum Pseudomonadota; class Alphaproteobacteria; order Caulobacterales; family Aquidulcibacteraceae; genus Pseudaquidulcibacter. Next base: position 555,211 of record JAIUOD010000003.1, read on the forward strand.
ACACTCCAACTGCCATAAGATTATGGCAATAAAGCAACGCTTGGGTGAAACTACCTATCGGGGGGCTGCATACCCCGATAATTGACAATAAAATACGCAACATAATTGTCAATATACTTACAACACGCAGTGAATAGCTTGAATATTTTAGCTTTGTGCGCTATGTGCGCCGCTTCCGTTTGGTGTGCTTAGACTTTGCGATGCGGAAACTTGGACAAAATGCTTCAAGTTCCTAGGGAATAAGCATGCTTTATATAAATTCAAATTAGGAGATAAGGTCAATGACCGGTATCGTAATTAATGTAGAAGTCCGTGAGAACACAGGCACAGGTAGCGCGCGTGCTGTTCGTCGCGAAGGTAAAGTTCCAGGTATTTTGTATGGCGGCGGGAAAGACCCTGTTGCGATTTCTGCAAAACAAAATGAACTTTTGAAAGCCATTCGTTCGGGCAAATTTATCGCGCACATGGTTGATTTGGAATATAATGGCGAACACCAGCCAGTTATACCTAAAGCAATTCAATGGGATGTTGTAACCGATATGCCGGTTCACTTTGACCTTTATCGCGTTGATGAAGCATCTGTTATTACTGTTGAAGTTCCACTTCACTTTAAAAACCACGAAACTTCACCTGGTATGAAACGTGGCGGCGTATTGAACGTTGTTAGCCATACTGTGAAACTTGACGTTCCTGCTGGCATGATCCCTGAGGAATTGGTTGTTGATTTGGCTGGTCGTGACCTTGGCCACGTATTCCACATCTTGGATGCAAAAATGCCGGAAGGCGCGCGCCCACATAACCGTTCTGAAAACTTCACAATCGCATCAATCGCATCACGCGGCGGCGCACAAGAAGCAACAGAAGAAGCTGCTAGCTAATCCCTTTTTATATGAATTCAAAAGGGCTTTGGGTTTCCAAAGCCCTTTTTTATTGATAGGAAGAAAAAATGTATCTACTTGTCGGCCTTGGTAATCCCACTAAACAATATGAAAAAAATCGTCATAATATTGGCTTTATGGCGGCGGATGCGATTGTGCGCGAATGGAATTTTGGCACTGAAAAACAAAAACTTCAGGGGCTTTACCGTGAGGGGGAAATAGAAGGGCAAAAATGCCTTTTGTTAAAGCCCCAAACTTATATGAATGAATCTGGACGCTCGGTTGGTGGATTTGCAACTTTCTTTAAAATCCCGCCCAAAAATATTATTGTCTATTATGATGAGCTTGAACTTGAACCGGGGCGTTGCCGTCTTAAAACTGGCGGTGGAACGGCGGGGCACAATGGCCTAAAATCAATTTCTGCCCAATTGGGTTCGGATTATAGGCGTGTTCGCCTTGGCATTGGTCACCCTGGCAAGGAAAAAGTAACGGGGCATGTTTTGTCCGACTTCTCAAGTTCTGACTTTGAATGGGTAAATCGCCTATGTGAGGCTGTAGCCAAAAACACAAAATATATTTTGTCTGGCGAAAGCGATAAATTCCAAACCGAAACCCACAAAATGGCCCCGCCACCGCCTGTCCCAAGTTGGTTACGCGGTGGGAAAAGCGAATAATTAAGAATTATTGTCATACCCGAATTTTTCTATAAGAAAAATATCGGGTATCTCATGGTTTAAACAAAAAGATCGCCAATAAAATCTTCGATTTCACGGGGATTACAGGAATTAATTCTTAAGCCGTAATTAGCAATTCCGTACCTACTGCAAAAAAGAATCACTATGATTCGAAAAATGATTCGGCGTGAATCTTTTGTTAATAAAAAAGGATTCTAATGCCCCCATTCCAATAAGCGCAAAATGCGCGTGACCTTCGAAGAATTCGAAAAACAGCAAAATGAATTCCATTTGGGGGCATCAATTGACAGACGATATAGTAAACAAAATTCACCTTGGCGATTGCATTGAAATCATGAAAAGCCTTCCCAAGGGCTGCGCGGATATGATTTTTGCAGACCCACCATATAATCTTCAATTAGGTGGTGATTTAACCCGCCCCGATAATTCCAAAGTTGATGCAGTTGATGATGATTGGGATAAATTCGCCGATTTCGCTACTTATGATAAATTCACCCGCGAATGGCTAGGCGCGGCGCGTGATTGCTTATCTGACACTGGAACAATTTGGGTTATTGGTTCTTATCACAACATTTTCCGCGTTGGCGCGATTATGCAAGATTTGGGCTTTTGGATTTTGAATGATGTGGTTTGGCGCAAAACCAATCCAATGCCAAATTTCAAAGGCACACGCTTTACCAATGCCCATGAAACTATGATTTGGGCCACAAAAACCCCAAATCAGAAAAAATATACTTTCAATTATGATGCACTTAAGGTTTTGAATGATGATCTTCAAATGCGCTCTGATTGGTCAATCCCTATTTGTAATGGCGGCGAACGCTTAAAAGATATTACTGGTAAAAAAGTTCATCCAACCCAAAAACCAGAAGCTTTATTACACCGTGTAATTACGGCAGCAACCAAGCCAAATGATTTGATTTTAGATCCATTCTTCGGCTCTGGTACAACTGGCGCAGTTGCCAAGGCATTGGGGCGTAATTGGATTGGTTTAGAACGTGATGAAGGCTATGCTTTGGCCGCTAACCAACGTATCGCAAATGTTGTTCCCGCTTCACTAGAAGATGTAACACCTTTGAAATCTAAAAAAGAAGAAGTGCGCGTTCCATTTGGTTCATTAGTTGAACAAGGAATTTTGCGCGCTGGTGATGCAATTTATTCACCTAAGGGTGAAGTTGCGGCACGTGTTCGCTCTGATGGTTCTATCATGTGTGGTGACAAAATCGGCTCTATTCACCGTATTGGTGCGGCGGTTCAATCATCACCTGCTTGCAATGGTTGGACATATTGGCATTATCGCACCGATAATGGCCTTGTTCCGATTGATTTTTTACGCCATCAAATGCGTCAAAAAATGGCTGCATGATTGCAAAAATCCACATCTTATGCTTGGGTAAATCATGCTAAACTTACCCAAGCAAAAAATTCAAAGACCAAAAAAATTAAACCAAGCTGATGAAAGTCTTGCACTTAAGTTTTTGTCGATAAAGCGTGGGCGTGGCAATTATGGCGGCTCACGTGATTTGGGTAAGATCGCCAAACAATTTGCGCCAAATGCAAAAGATAATAAATCAACCCAATTACAAAATTTAAAAGAAAAATGGCGTGAAATAATGGGCGAAAATATCGCCAAATTATCTTTCCCAGACGCAATAAGTGGTAAAACCTTGCATCTAAAAGTGGTTGGCGCCGCAAGCCCGTTGTTGCAAATGCGTTCAAAAGAAATTTTGGGCATGGCATCTTTGGCAATCGGAATTGAATTAACCAAATTAAATATGGTGCAAACCAAATTACCAAAGCCAGACGCTAAAAAACCTAAATTAAAACCACTTGATGCAAGCGAAATTGCAAAAGTCGAAGAAACAATGACACATATCGAAAGCGAAAGATTAAAAAATGCTATTCGTATGCTTAATTGCTATATTCAAAACCTGCCATAAGTTTTATGAAAAAAGCTGATTCTTTCCCCTTGGAGTGAAAAATGAAATTTGGAATTACAAAACGTGCATTAACAATTTTTGGCGCTTCAATGGCGGCAATCTCACTTTTATCATTATCGGCATGCAATGGTGACAAAGGTGGCAGTGCAACAAAAGCTGGCGCAACCCCTTACGAGATAGCAAGCGATCTTCCTGAAGGTTCAAAAGATGCCAAAGTTGTTTTGGTTGAATATGCATCTGTTATGTGCCCGCATTGCTCTGACTTCCAAAAAGATATTGTTCCGCAAATCATGGAAAATTATGTAAAAACTGGCAAAGTTCGTTATGTTTTCCGTGAATTCCCTACCCAACCTGTTGAACTTGCAACTGCTGGACACCTAATTGCGCGCTGCGTCTCTAAAGATAAACGTGAAGCAGTAATTGCCGCATTAATGAGCAATCAAAAAGATATTTTCGTTCAGGCTCAAGCAGGTGCAGGGGTAAAATCACTTATGACTGTTGCCGCGTCTGCTGGCATGAGCGAAGGTGATTTTGAAAAATGCCTAAATGATAAAGAAAAACTAAAAACCCTTGAAGAAATCACGCAATATGGCTCTGAACATGATAAAATAACTGGAACACCAACTGTTCTTATCAATGGCGCAACTTATACACCGCCAGAAGGTAAAGGTTATGAATATGCTGAAATTGCAAAAGCATTAGATGCGGCAATTGCCAAAGCAAAATAGGTGATAATATGAATTCTGCCCATTTTTTAAAATATACACGTCGTACCATTTCAGCTTTGCTTGTTGGAACAATAATTTTTGGCGCGGCAAGTTCAAATTCACAAAATGGGCAGATTGCGCCAAAAGAATATTTCCTTGGCGACCCTGCTGCAAAAGTTACTTTAATTGAATATGGCTCTTTAACTTGTGTGCATTGCGGGCATTTTGCACGCGAAGTCTATCCGCAAATCCATCAAAAATATGTTGTAACTGGCAAAGTGAAATATACGTTTCGTACCTTACCAACCGAACCATTTAACCTTTCTCTTGCAATGCAATTGATGGCAGATTGCGCGGGTGTTAAACGTTATCAAGTGATTGAAGATTTTTTCAATAATCAAAATGCTATTTTAAATGCCGCCCAAAATGACAGTGGCCCACTTAATATTTTAACACGCCTAACAAAGGCGCGAACAGGCCTTGAAAAAGACACTATCGAAAGTTGTTTAAACAATGCGCAAATGCGCCAACATGTTATAAATGTCGCTGAAAATGGTGATAGAGAATTTAAAATGACAGGGACACCTGCTTTCATATTAAACGGCAAATTCCTTGGCCCAAAGGATATTGAAGCCTATGATTTTGCATCATTTAGTAAAGTTTTAGACAAGGCAATCGCCACGCCTTCACAATCACCAAAACCATCTGGAAAAAAGAAAAAGTGAAAATCACAGAGGTCAAAATAACTGGCTTTAAATCTTTTGTTGATGGCGTGCATTTGCCCATCGAACAAGGTTTGACAGGTATTGTTGGCCCCAATGGTTGTGGAAAATCAAATATCTTAGAGGCTATGCGTTGGGTAATGGGTGCAACCTCTGCCAAGGCTTTGCGCGGTGCGGATATGGATGATGTAATATTCACGGGAACCGATAATCGCCCGCCGCGCGATATTGCCGAAGTAATAATAAAAATCGATAATACCCAACATCTTGCGCCTGAACCCTTCAAATATACACCAAATTTGGAAATTTCGCGCAAAATAAAGCGTAATTCAGGCTCAACATTTAAAATCAACGGCAAAGAAGTTCGCGCCAAAGACATTCAATTAATGTTTGCCGATGCGTCATCAGGTGCAAACTCCCCTGCCCTTGTGCGTCAGGGTCAAATTTCGGAGCTTATAAATGCCCGCCCCGAAAACCGCCGTAAAGTGCTTGAAGAAGCTGCTGGAATTTCAGGGCTGCAAGCGCGCCGCCATGAAGCGCAAAACAAATTAAATGCCACCGAGGCCAATCTTGAGCGTATTGGCGAAATTATCATCCATATGGAAGATCAAATTTCAAGCCTTAAGAAACAGGCCGTACGTGCACAAAAATACCGCAATTTACAAGGTCAAATTCGTGGCCTTGAAATGTATTTGATATTGCAAAAACTAAATGGTTTTAAAGCATCACTAGAAGAAGTGACAACTAGTCTTAAAATTGCGACCAATCAAAATACGGATGCGCAAATAGCCCTTAATCGCGCAAATCGCGCACTTGAAGAAACTGAAGAAGGCCTAAAACCACTTTTAGAAGAACAGGCACTAGCTGATGCAATCTTACGCCAGCTTGAAAACCGCGCCCAAGATTTTGCCCGCGAAGAAGCTGCATTAATTGAGAAGATTGAAAATTGTAACAATCAAATCACCAAATTAAACCGTGATATTGCCCGTGAAAATGAAATTATTGAAGATGCCAAAAATTCACTTTTGGCAATTGAAAATGAGCTTTCACAAATTCAAATCATTAAAAATCATGACGAAGAAATTGCAGGCTTTGAGAAAAAAGAAGGCGAATTTGTCAAATCAATTGAAGGTTTGAATTTAAAACTAAATCAAATTATCGCACAAAATGCCCAATATCGCGCCCAATTTGATGAAAAACAGCGCCAATTCAATAATGCAAATCGCCAAATTGAAAATTTAAAATCGCAAATTAGTGCAAAAACCCAAAGCCTTGATGAAAATATCAAAAACCTAGAGGCTGATAATCGCCTTCAACTTGCACAAGATGAATTAGAAAAGCTTGAAATTGCGTTTGAAGAATTCAATTCTGAAATAGCTAATTTAGACGCCGATTTTAAAAACCTTGAAACCCAAGAGGATGAGGCAAGAAAAAATTCGCAAAACGCGCAAAACCAATATTCAAGCCTAAAATCAGAATTAAATGGCCTTTTAGCGCTAAATAAAAATAACCCACAAAGTTCAAATTCAGCACTTTCACAAATTAAAGTTCAAAAAGGTTTTGAAAAAGCCCTAAGTGCTGCATTGGGTGATGATTTAAATGCCCAAATTGGCAAATCAAATGAAAATCATTGGTCTTTAAGCGACATTTCGCCAAATTGGCCAAACAAACCACAAAATCTTTTATCAGATGTTGTTGAAGCGCCAAAGGAATTATTGGCGCGCCTAAAATCAATTGCGATTATTGATGATGGTGAAATTGACAATATAGAAATGCCGCCATTTGGTATGCGTTATGTTACTAAATCTGGACGTTTTTTACGTTGGGATGGTTTTGTAATCACTGGCAATTCACCAATGCCGGCGGCAATAAGGCTTGAGCAAATCAACCGCATCAAAGAGATTGAAAGCCAAATTCCTGAATTTGAGAAAGCGGCAAATGAAAGCGCGCAAAATTACGCAAAAATTCGCGCTTCATTAAATTCAATTCGTGATAAATTATCTGCAAAACGCGCAAAAAATAACGATTGGCAAAAACAATTTGCGGCGGCACAAAATAAAATTTCAAACTTGCAAAACGAATTTTCACGCGCCAATTCACAATTGGAAGTTTTGAAAAATCAAATCGCTGAATTAAAACAAAATCTTGAAACCCAAGAAAAAGAAAAATCTGTACTTGGTGAAATTGATACAAATTCTTTTGAAACGCAAATTGCAAAATTCAAGAGCGAAGAAAATCTAATTCGCAATCAAACCAATGAATTAAATACTCAATTAACTGAAATCAAATCGCAGAAAATCGCCCTTAAACATCAGATTGAAGGCCAAATTCAGCGTCGTAATAATGCAATTAATTCGCGTGATAATTGGCAAAAGCGCCTTGACGCATCCAATGCGCACCTTAAAAATCTGACTGCGGAAGTTGAAAAAGCCAATATTGAGCTTGAACAATTGAAGGCAAAACCAAAAATGCTTGAGCAAGAAAAACAAAAATCCCTTGCTGAGCTTCCAAAAATTGAAGCCCGCAAAAAAGCGGCGGATGACAGGCTTGCAATCGCCCAAACCGCAATCCGCGAGGCGCATATTGATGCGCGCAAAAAAGAGGATGCTTTTAACGCAACTAAAGAAGCCATCGCCACAGCACAAATCCTTTTACAAACCTGGCAAGAGCGTATTTCAGAATTAGAAGCGCAAATATGGCAAAATCACCAAGTCGCAGCAGATGATTTACAACGCCTTATTGATGCCCAATTGGGTGAAACCGTAAAAACCCTAAACCCTGAAAAAGCCCAAGCCCGCCTTGCCAAAGCCTTTGAAGAGCGTGAGGATATTGGCGGCGTAAACCTTCGTGCAGATATTGAATTAGAAGAACAAAGCACGCGCGCCCAAAGACTTTCTAAAGAGCGTGATGATTTATTGGCGGCGGTTTCAAAACTTCGCAAAGCCATTGATGAAATCAATCAAGAAGGTCAAGAACGACTTTTAAAGGCTTTTGACATTGTTAATGGTCACTTTGTGGAACTGTTCACTGGCCTTTTTGGTGGCGGAACTGCCCATCTTGCACTTACTGAAAATGAAGATCCATTGGGCGGCGGCCTTGAAGTCTATGCCTGCCCACCTGGAAAACGCTTAAGCTCTATGAGTTTGATGAGTGGTGGGGAACAGGCATTAACCGCATCGGCTTTGATTTTTGCGGTATTTTTATCAAACCCTGCACCAATTTCAGTCCTCGATGAGTTGGATGCACCATTGGATGATGCCAATGTTGACCGATTCTGTGCCCTTTTAGATGAAATGCGCAAACGCACAGAAACAAGGTTCATCGTAATCACCCACCATCCCATCACAATGGCAAGAATGGACAGGCTTTTTGGCGTAACAATGGCCGAGCGCGGCGTCTCCCATGTTGTTAGTGTAGACCTTAGTCGAGCGCAAAGCATGATTGATGCAGCGCAATAAATAATTGCAGCACATAATAGTATTTAAATTCAATAAGTTACGGCAAATTATTGCATCTGCAAAAAACTTATCATTCAATGCATCAAATTGGCTTGACTATTGGGGTGCTCAAAAGTAGTTTGCGCCCGCTTTGGGATGCATATTTTTAGTGCATTTGGGGAATTTTGTGGGCAATAACATGGAAGAAAACCCAAATACATCAAACCTAGACACTCTCGAAGAGCTGAGCCGCAAAGTGGCTATTGCAAGAGAATCGCACCAACAGGCACCTGAGCCTGATAGAAGTGCAAGTTCAAACGCAATGGCAGTTGGTATGCGCATGGCGAGTGAATTTGTTTCGGCAATTTTAGTCGGCGCACTTTTGGGGTTCGGGATTGATCATTGGCTTAAGTCAACACCAATTGGCCTTATTATTGGTCTTGGTATTGGTTTTGCAGCTGGGGTCACAAATTTGGTACGTGCGGCGCGTTCGATGACACCAGTGGTTTCGAGCGCTCAATCTGTACCTGATGAAGAAGAAGATTAAACGGGTTTATCCCCATACTACGGAGCTTTTATGTCAAACGATCCTATGCACCAGTTCCATATCGAGAAAATTGTTCCGATGGACCTTGGCGGATTTGATATTTCGTTTTCTAACGCAAGTGCGTTTTTGCTTCTTGGTGCGGCAATTCCTGCTGCTTTCATGTTAGCTTCATCTGCAAAAGCTGCGTTGGTTCCGGGTCGTTTACAGGCTTTGGGTGAAACCACATATAAATTTGTTTATGACAATTTATATTCATCTGCGGGTGCAAAAGGCGTGAAAATGTTCTTGCCTTTGGTTATGACGCTTTTCTTATTCATCGCAACAATGAATTTAGTGGGCCTTTGGGCATTTAACTTTACCCCTACATCACAAATTATCGTTACTGCCTCTATGGCTTTGATTGTGTTTTTCACGGTAATTATTGTTGGCTTTGCAAAATGGGGCTTTAAATTTTTTAAAATATTCTTCCCTTCTGGTGTTCCGCCGCTTTTGTATTTAATCGTTACACCTATTGAGATTGTTTCTTTCTTCTCACGTCCATTGTCACATTCGGTTCGTTTGTGGGCGAATATTTTCGCAGGTCACGTGTTGGTAAAAGTATTTGCAGGTTTCGTTCCTGCGATGGTGGGCGCTGGTGCCCTTGGTATTGTGGGCTCAATCTTGCCATTTGGCATGACTGTTGCACTATATGCCCTTGAGACATTGGTTGCATTCTTGCAAGCATATGTATTCGTTCTATTGACTTGTATCTATCTTAACGATGCCCTCCATGCAGGGGATCACTAATAATTTTTGTTCATTAAGGAGTATAAAATGGACGCAGAAGCAGCAAAATATATCGGTGCAGGCCTTGCTTGTTTTGGCATGATCGGTGCCGCAATTGGTGTGGGCAACATCTTCGGTTCTTACCTTGAAGGTTCATTGCGTAACCCATCAGCAGCAAAAGACCAAGCTGGTAACTTGATTTTCGGTTTCGCGGTTACAGAGGCATTGGGTATCTTCTCTTTGCTTATCGCACTATTGTTGTTGTTCGTTGTTTAATCATTAGATTTTCGCCAACAATAATTTAATTCCGATTGAGGATATTTATATGTCGGAAGTAGTACAAAATGCTGCACATGAGGCTGAAGCTGTCGCGCACGGCGCACAAGCTGCTGGTCATGGTGCTGAGGGTGCAAGCGGGGGCTTCCCCCCGTTTGATGCCACATTGTTCCCGCACCAATTATTTTGGTTTGCGGTATCATTTGGCGCACTTTATTTGCTTTTGACTTTTGTAATTTTGCCAAAAATTGCAAAAACTCTTGAGACACGCAAAAATCAAATCGAATCTGATTTGAAACTTGCGGCTGAAGAAACTCAAAAAGCAGAGGCTGCAAAAGCTGCGGCACAAAAAGCACATGACGAAGCACGCAATGGTGCACGTTCTAAACTTGATGCAATGCGCAAAAAAGTTGATGACGATGCAGCAAAGGCACAAGCCAAAGCACTTGCTGAAGCAGAAGAAGGAATCAAAGCTTCTGAAAACGCAATTAATGCAAAAAAATCAGATGCAATTGCCGTTATTTCTGAAGAAGTAATGGATATTGCAAGTGATATTTTTGAAAGCTTGACTGGCAAAAAACCAACTGCAGCAATCGTTAAAGCAGCAAGCAAAGGGGCAAATTAATGATACATTTTGATGCCACTACTGTTGCCGCTGTTGCATTCTTGATTTTTGTTTGTGGCCTAATATTTGGTGTGAAATTACCATCTGTAATTGGTAATAGCCTTGATGAACAATCTAATGCCATCGCCAAAGAATTAGATCACGCAAAACAATTGCGCATCCAAGCTGAAGAATTGCGTAAAAGCTATGAAGCACAGCAAAAGCAAGCAGAAGAAGATGCAAAAGCGCTTATAGCGCAAGCTGAAACTGATGCCAAAGAGCTTAAAAAGCGTGCTAAATCGCAATTAGAAGCTGATATTGCGGCTAAAACTAAAGCTGCGAATGATCGTATTGAACGCGCGCAAGCAAATGCAATCAATGAAGTTCGTTCTTTTGCTGCGAATGCGGCAATTGATGCGGCTCAAAAAATGATGATTGCAGGTTCTTCAGGCAAAGATGCAGATAAATTATTTGCTTCATCCCTTAAGAATATTGAGACTTCAATTTCTAAAGTGCAGTAATAAAAGAACTTTTACAAAAAGCCCCGAGGTTTTACTTCGGGGCTTTTTTTGTTTTGGATAATATTACTACCAAAATGTAATAAATAATATGTAGTTTTTTATATTACCAATTTTTGAATAATGTTAAGCGTGTTTTATGGAACTTATTGAAATTGAAGCCCCAACAAAAAAACGTAATAAGAAAAGAACTGCGCTTAGTTCAATACAAATGCTTCGTGGCATTGCCGCATTATTAGTGGCATTTGCGCATTTGCACGCAGTTGAAGCCAAATTAGGCGGCCCTATTATTTTTGGTACTTGGAGTTTAGCGGGCTTTAGTGGCGTTGATATTTTCTTTGTAATCTCTGGCTTTATTATGGTTTGGACAAATAAGAAAAACCATGGGCAAATTTCAAAGCTTCCAAGATTTTGGCTTTTAAGGATTGCACGCATTTATCCAATTTGGTTTTTAGTTTGCGGGGCAATTTATTTTGTTTGGTTAATCCATCCTAATTGGGTTTATCATAGCCATAATTCAAATCCAGATATTTTAAAAAGCTTTCTTTTATTGCCACAAAAAGAATTGCCGCTTCATGCCGTTGGTTGGACATTGGTTCATGAATTATGGTTTTATGTGGTTTTTGGTATTTTACTTTTAATTCCAAAGCAATATTTTCCAATAGGTATTTCTATTTGGGCGTCAATATTAATTTTTTTAGCTATAATTGGATTTGACCCACAATCACCAGAATTAAGACTTATAACCCATCCACTTGGCCTTGAATTTATATGTGGGGCGATTGTTGGATTAATTGCCAATAAAGTGCCTACAAGATTTGGAACTCAAATTTTTGCAACAGGAATGTTGATTTTTATTGTTGGAATTTTTATTGCGACCCCAAATGCAAATGATTTTTTTGCGCGCACCAATGATCGCGTAATCTTTTTTGCAATTCCATTTGCATTAATCATTCTTGGATTAGTAAAAATTGAGGAAGATGGCTGGAATGCGCCAAAAAATATGGTGCGCATTGGTGATTATTCTTATGCCTTATATTTAATCCATGTGCCGGCCTTTGCCGCCTGCGGACGATTAATGGCAAGATTTTCAAACCCAAATTCATTGGCCGATAATTTAATTTTCTGTGTAATATCATTAATTGTAGCGATTATTGCCGCCGCAATATTACACTTATTATTCGAGCGCCCAATAATGAAAATGGCGCACAGACTAATGCCTGCGCGCCAATAATTTCTATTTAGCGATACTATTCAGCCGCCCATTTCAAAACAGGTTTACGCGCAGCTTGTGTTTCATCAAGACGTTTTGATGGTGCAAGATGCGGTGCATTATCAAATCTTGATTTATCATTTGATTTAGCAGCAACTGCCAATGCACGCATTGATGCAATGAAAGTATCCAATGTCGCCTTGCTTTCGGTTTCTGTTGGTTCGATAAGCATTGCGCCATGAACCACAAGTGGGAAATACATGGTCATTGGATGATAGCCCTCGTCAATCATCGCCTTGGCAAAATCAAGAGTTGTTACCCCCGTACCTTCAAGGAAATGATCGTCAAACAAGGCTTCATGCATACAATAGCCGTCAAATGCAGGTGACATTACATCTTTTAAGGATGCCAAAATATAATTGGCATTTAAAACCGCATCTTCAGCAACTTGTTTTAGGCCGTCATTGCCGTGCGAAAGCATGTAAGACAAGGCACGAACATACATGCCCATTTGACCATGAAATGCCACCATACGCCCAAAAGCCTGTGCCGCCTCACCTGTTTCATTTTCGATTAGGTCAAAGCCATTTGAGGTTTTAACAACATAAGGGACAGGCGCAAATGGTGCCAAAGCCTCAGACAATACAGTCGGCCCCGAACCCGGCCCACCGCCACCATGCGGCGTAGAGAAGGTTTTATGCAAATTGATATGCATTGCATCAACACCAAGATCCGCAGGGCGAACCTTGCCAACAATAGCGTTAAAATTTGCACCATCACAATAGAAATAACCGCCCGCAGAATGGATTAAATCGGCAATTTCTTTGATTTGTGGTTCAAATAGACCGCAAGTATTTGGGTTGGTAATCATGCAACCCGCCACATCATCGCCAAGTTTTGATTTGAAATCTTCCAAATCAACGCGACCATCATGCGTTTGCGCAACTTCATCAACTTCAAAGCCACATTGCGCCGCAGTTGCAGGGTTTGTGCCATGCGCAGATTTTGGAACCAATACACGTTTGCGATGTTGCTGCCCACGTGCATCAAGTGCCGCACGAATTGAAAGCATACCGCATAATTCACCATGCGCACCCGCTTTTGGCGAAAGTGCAACCGATTTCATACCTGTTAAAGTCGTAAGCCAATGTGCAAGTTCGTGCATCAATTCTAACGCGCCCTGAACAGTTGAAACAGGTTGCAATGGGTGAATATCGGAAAACCCCGGTAAACGTGCCATTGCCTCGTTTAAACGTGGATTATGCTTCATTGTGCATGAACCCAATGGGAATAGGCCCAAATCAATCGCATAATTACGTTGTGACAGGCGAACATAGTGACGAACCGCCTCTGGCTCCGACAGACCCGGTAAATTGATTTCTTCTTTACGGGCAAGATTTCCAAGGCGACTGTTACCAGTGGTTACATCTTCAATATCAACGCCTGTTGTATCTTTTGAACCATATTCAAAAATCAATTCAGTTTTTTGCAAAAGCCCTTTAGAACCCGATGTCGTCTGAACAACTTCCCCAACATTTCCATCAATCGAGGTTGGGCGACCAATATTATTCATAGCCATTATAAAACCCCTTTCAATGCATTTGCCAAAGCTGCAATATCATCATCAGTCACAGTTTCTGTCGCCGCAACCAATAGAACATTTTTCATTTCATCTGAACATTCAGGATTTATACGGCTATAAGGAACACCTGCCAAAATTCCCTGTTTTGCCAATTCATCAACAATTGGTGCCGCAGGTTTTGGAAGTGCCACAGCAAATTCATTAAAGAAAGTCTGTGTTAAAGGTTTCACCCCATCAATCGCGCTTAAGGTATCATAAGTTTGGCACGCGCGCGCATGATTTACGCTTGCAAGTTTGCTTAAACCCTTTTGCCCCAACAAGCTAAGATGTATTGTGAAGGCAAGCGCACAAAGACCTGAATTTGTACAGATATTTGATGTTGCTTTTTCCCGCCTAATATGCTGCTCACGGGTTGAAAGCGTTAGAACGAAACCGCGATTTCCATCCAAATCCACTGTCTGCCCTGCAAGGCGCCCTGGCATTTGGCGCATATATTTTTCTTTACATGCGAATAGACCAACATAAGGGCCACCAAAATTAAGCGCATTGCCGATTGATTGGCCTTCACCAACCACAATATCAATGCCCATTGCGCCCAATGGTTCAATCGCACCAAAAGCCATTACTTCGGTGAATACGCCAATTGCCAATGCGCCATTTTCTTGCGCCGCCTTGGCAATATCCGACAAATCAGTAATTGTTCCAAACACATTTGGGCAAGAAACAACGACAGCGGCAGTTTCTTTATCTAAATGCTTCAAAACTTCGGCTTCACCATCGACGCAAGCGGGTAAAACCACCATTTCAATGCCAATATTATCAGCCAAAGAATGTGTTACCGCCGCATAATGCGGATGAATACCGCCAGAGAAGATAACTTTCTTACGTTTTGTAACCCGGCAAGCCATAACAATTGCTTCGGCGCAGGCGGTTGAACCATCATACATTGATGCATTGGCAACTTCACAACCCAAAAGCCTTGCAACTTGGGTTTGGAATTCAAAAAGACTTTGCAATGTGCCTTGTGCAATTTCTGGCTGATATGGCGTATATGAAGTCAAAAATTCCGAACGTTGAATTATGTGATCAACCGATGCAGGAACATGGTGCTTATACGCCCCTGCCCCACAAAAGAATGGAACACTTCCTGCATTGGTGTTTTTTGCCGCCATATTTGACAATTTGCGTGAAACCGCAAGTTCGCTCATGGCGCTTGAAAGGCCATCAATTGGTGCATTAAGTCTTGCAAATTCAGGAACATCGCCAAAAAGTGCATCAACCGAGCGTGTACCAATTGTCTCAAGCATTTGCGCCCTATCGGCTGGCTTAAGTGGTAGATAACGCATATTATAGGCTTTCTAAATAGGCTTTATAAGCGGCTTCATCCATCAATTCGTCTAATTGTGATGGATTAGAAACTTTAACAATTGCAAACCAACCATCAGCCTCAGCAGATGAATTTACGGTTTCAGGCGCGCCAGATAATTCGGCATTTCCTTCAACAACTTCGCAATCAATTGGCGCATAAACGTCAGATGCCGCTTTCACGCTTTCAACAACTGCGATCGCATCGCCTTTTGCAATAGTTTTGCCTGCTTCTGGAACTTCAACATAAACCACATCACCCAATTGGTCGGCGGCATATTGCGTAATACCAACTTTGGCAGTTTCGCCGTCAGTTTTAATCCATTCATGGTCTTTGGTAAATTTAACACTCATTTTAAAAATTCCTTTCACGGGCGGTAATAATTATGGGGAACAAATGGCATGCCACAGATTTTGGCAGGGCGCGCAACACCACGCACCATCAAATTAACTGGCGTGCCAATTTCGGCAAACTTTGAATCAACATAGGCCATAGCAAGTGGGCCACCCAAAGATGGGCCAAAACCACCAGAAGTGATAATCCCGATTTTATTGCCATCTTGATCTTGGATTTCAACGCCTTCACGTGCAGGTGCTTTATCTAAAAATTCAATACCAACGCGTTTACGGCTTGGGCCATTTGCCAATTCAGCTAAAATGCGTTCACTTGCTTTAAAGTCGGCACGTTCGCGGCGGCATTTTTGGATTGTCCATTTTAAATCAGCTTCGATTGGGCTTATGCTATTGTCTAAATCATGACCATAAAGGCAAAGGCCAGCCTCTAGGCGCAAACTATCACGCGCGCCAAGGCCGATTGCTTTTACATCTTCATTGGCAAGCAATTCATTAATGGCTTCAAGGCAAAAATCTTTACCCAATAGAATTTCAAAACCATCTTCACCAGTATAACCAGAGCGTGAAATTGTAACTTCGCCCCATTTGGTTGTGAATTTATCAAAATTCATAAATCCAAGATTTGCAGCCTCTGGCGCAATAATTTTTATGGCTTCTTTTGCCTTTGGGCCTTGCAATGCCACAAGTGCATTTTCATCAAGGCGAATTGTTTTGGCAATTCCTGCGCCAATTTCATCAAAAATGCGCCAGTCATCGTTTTTACCACCAGCATTCACAACAATATAAAGACCGCCTTGGTCAAAATCAGAAACTGGGCGGGCAACCATTAAATCGTCAATGATACCACCATCATCATTCAATAATGTTGTATAACGAATTTGACCGCGTTTAAGACCTTGAATATCGCAAGGCAAAATCGGCTCCAATACTTTGGCGATTTTTATATGGGCTTCATCAGGTGTAAGATTAGATTTATCAAGCAATTCATAATTACTTGGCCCCATGTGCGATACATCAAAAAGACCCGCATTTTCGCGTGTCCAAATATGTTCTTTAATAACGCCATCTTTGAATTGAACCGGCATATTATAGCCCGCAAATTCAACCATGCGCGCACCCATTTCGGCCCACAGACCTGATAATGGCGTTTGTAATAATTCTTGTGACATTTCACCCCGCAAACGCATCTAACGGGCAAGCCCGTATATTTTGCGCCCCCGCTGTCTAAACTGCATAAGCAGTGCCTGAGAGATTTGCTCCTTCGGCGGTGGTTTCCCACACTCTCCAGCGTGTTAATCCGTCTGCGGTCCATTTGCCTGAGAGTTTCCGGGGCGGTTGCTCCTTCGGCGTGATTTAAACACTCTCCCGCAGAGGAGATATTTGGCTATTTGACCTGTATTTCATATAAGGTCAAGTGTAATTGCATTTTAAATTAAATAATTTTCAATCAACAATATATTTGCAATAAAAATAAGCAAATAATGCAAAAGGGGTTGCATTAAATTAATAATACAACCCCTACCCCTCAATATTGCATAAGGGGAGCGAAAAACAAAAAAGCCCAAAGTCTGCGCTTTTACAATATCAATAAATCTCGCAATTTCCACCACACCACTTTAACATGGCACGTATTTAATATTATTGCCAACTTACTTCGATATTGCTATTATGCTTTTCTATATTGAAGTGTATATCTAAATTGTATTTTAGCAAGTATTTTTTGATTTTTTGCCTAATTAAATTTAAATTGTCATTTCAATGACTTATATAATATTTTACGAATCGATTTCAATTTATCCACAGAAAGATGATTCTTAAAAATTAAAGCGGCGTTATAAAGACAATTAAGGAGAAAAATATGGGTTCGACAATTTTTGCAATTGTGCTTTTGGTTTTGGGGATTTCTTTTGTGGCATCCACAATCAAAATTGTGCCACAGGGTTATCAATTCACTGTTGAACGATTTGGTAAATTCACACGAATTCTTCCACCTGGTATTAGTTTCCTTGTTCCTTTTATTGATACTGTTGGTCGTAAAATCTCAATGATGGAGGCGGTGTTTGACGTACAGCGCCAAGAAGTTATCACACGCGATAATGCGATGGTAAGTTGCGATGCAGTTGTATTCACCCAAGTTTATGATGCCGCAAAGGCCGCCTATGAAGTTGAAAATCTTCGCCTTGCCATTAGTAATTTGGTTTTGACCAATCTTCGAACTGTTGTTGGCTCCCTTGAACTTGATGAGGTTTTGTCGCAACGCGACCAAATCAATAGCAAATTATTGCAAACAATTGATGCCGCAACTTCACCATGGGGTATTAAAGTTGTTCGTATTGAAATTAAGGATATTACTCCTCCCGCTAACCTTCTTGAAGCTATGGCACGCCAAATGAAGGCAGAACGTGATAAACGCGCCGAAATCACAGAGGCCGAAGGTTCGCGCGCCGCAGCTATCCTTCGCGCAGAAGGCTTGAAACAATCAACCATCCTTGAAGCAGAGGCACGCAAAGAAGCAGCTTACCGCGATGCAGAAGCCCGTGAAAGAAGCGCAGAAGCAGAGGCAAATGCAACCACAATGGTTTCCGAAGCAATTGCAAAAGGCGATGTACAGGCTATTAATTACTTCCTTGCACAAAAATACATTGAAGCATTCGGCAAACTTGCCACTTCACCACAGCAAAAAACATTGATTGTTCCAGCTGATTTTTCGGGCATTGCTGGTACGGTTGAAGGTATTAAATCACTTTTAGATAAAGGCGATAAATAGTTGGATATGATAGACTTTTTTCAAAACCATCCTTTTTGGGCTTGGGCAAGTTTGGCAGTCATTTTTTTGATTGCCGAATTGCTTACTATGACAACTTATCTTTTATGGTTAGGGGTTGCGGCGGCAATTAATTCGCTTATAATTCTTATGTTCCCGAATATGCCATTATGGGCATCGGTAACAATATTTGCGATTTTATCGATATTAAGCGTTATAATCGGGCGTAAATTTTTTAACCCGCACGCAAAGTCACATAATGAAAGCCTAAATAGCCCAAATCATCGCCTTTTAAACCAAGAAGCAATCGCCAATGAAGATTTTATCAATGGCATTGGCGCGCTTCAAATCGGTGATACAATGTGGCGGGCAACATCCAAAGCTGAAATCAAAAAAGGCGATAAGGTTAAAATTCACGCCATTGATGGTGTAACTTTGGATGTTATAAAATTATAATTTATAATGTAGCGCAAGTTTAAAATTACGCCCTGGTCTTGGTAAATAATCTTGAAGCACAGAAGTATGTTCACGGACTTCTTGGTCTGTAATATTTTGCGCGGCAAAAATAATTTCAAGATTTTTCACGCTTTGCGGCCTGAAAGTCATTTCAAGATTTACCACATTTGCCGATTTTGAAGCAGTTTCAAATTCGGCAAGTTTCTTTTGTGCACCAATATGTTCAAGTTCAAGGCGTAATTTATGATTTTCACCTTGAATATCAAAACCAAGCCTTGCGGCCATTGGCGGTATTCTTGGGATATAAGTATCATCCTTAAATTTGCCTTCAACCTTATCAAGACCTAAATCCAGATCAAAATCATGGTTTTTAAATTCGCCGATGTGATAAGCAATTCTTGCTTCGTAACCTTTTAAAGTCGCATCTTTTTGAATGGCTTGATATATTGGTAAATCGCCATCTAAATCGCCAGTATTGGCAAAGCTGATGAAATTATCAAATGATATTTGCCAAATATTGGCATCAATATCGAATTTCGATTTCTTATATTTTAAACCTAATTCAATTGATTTTGCGCCTTCTATTTTCAAATTTGGATCGCCAATTTCTACACTTTGGGTTGCAGCATGTGGGCCATTTGCGAATAATTCGGTTTCGGTTGGAATTCTCTCGCTTGAACTTGCAATCAATGCTATTTTAAAACCATCAAAAGGTTTTATGAAACCAGTTGCAGAATAATTTTGTGCGTCAAACTTTCTTGCGCCCGCAAGGCCAGAATATTCGACATTATCAATACGCGCGCCAAATTCAGCACCCCATTTTGCATTTTCATATAATTCAACAAAGAAAACACCATGATTTTTATTAGTAACAGGCAAGATAAATGCTTCGTCGCCAATTGCTTCAAAATCACGTTTTGCAAATTGGAAACCTGCCATACCATCAAAATTACCAGTTTTAGCTTGGCGGATTTCGATACGCGCTTCATGGCCTTTTACGTTAAAAACTGTGCCAATTTCGCCAGTGTTTTCAACTTCGGCATGTGAATATTTGCCGCTTGTGCCGTTGAACGTGATTTCTTTGAAAAACCCGCCAAGATTATGTGCACCATTGAAATCCCAACGTTTTTGATCAAGCTCGATATGAGCTTCTTCATTTGGAATGCCGTAAAGATTATCTTCTTTATGGGCACCAATTCCAACATGCCAATCCCTTGCAATATAATTTACACTTGCGCCATAATTTTTAATATCGCCATAAGTGCTTGGCACACGGCCTTTTGTTTCGTCACCGGTTATTGCGCGTAAAGCGCCCGATTGAACATAGCCCGGAATTCTATAATCATTAGATTCGCGGCGCGAGCCATTAATTTGAAATAGTAAATTTCCAGAAACAGCCTTTAATTTCAATGCCTGTGCGTTTGAATCATCGACACTTCCAAATCCTAAAAACACGTCGCCAGTAAGTTTTTCTTTTGGCAATACAGATTGGAATTGACCATCATTAATATTAACAATGCCGCCAATAGCATTACCGCCATATCTTAACGCCGATGCGCCCTTTAAAACTTCTATTGATTGCGCTTCAAGACCGTCAATTGCAACCGCATGATCTGGCGAGATTGTACTAGCATCAACACCCTGAACGCCATTTACAAGCATTCTTATTCTATCTTCGCCAAGGCCGCGAATAATAGGACGCGATGCATTTGGGCCATAAAAAGTAGAACTTATACCAGGCTTTGCAGAAAGTGTTTCGCCAATTCCACCTGCCATTGATGCAATCAAAGCCTCATTACGGCTTACAATTTCAACCGATTGATTAATTTTGTCTTTGCTACGACCGTATGATGAAGTTACGATTATTGTTTCTGAATTTGTGTTTTGGTGAATTGCTGGTGGCGCATCGAGAAACATGTAAAGCTCCGAACTATTGAATGTTATATTATAACGTTACAGCTCTAAAAGCTATTTTTCAATAGTTTTTATGTAATTTATCAAAACAAAAAGCCGCCCAATCTTGGGCGGCTTTTTATAATAGATTTTAAAAAAACTATTCAGCGTCTACTAATACAGGACCAGAATCTTGGCCTTTTGCATCTGTATCGCGATCAACGAATTCGATAACTGCAACTGGTGCATTATCTCCATGACGGAAACCCGCCTTCATGATGCGAAGGTAACCGCCATTACGTTCTTGATAACGTGGTGCGATTACGTCGAATAGTTTTTTCGCTTGTGTTTCATCGCCCATGCGAGAAATTACAAGACGACGATTAGCAAGACCACCTTTTTTTGCCAAAGTAACCAAACGCTCAACAACTGGGCGAAGTTCTTTTGCTTTTGGCAAAGTAGTTGTGATTTGCTCGTGCTTAATTAAGCTAGCTGCCATATTTGCAAACATAGCATCGCGGTGCTCATGCGTGCGATTTAGTTTGCGATGACCGTGTGCGTGACGCATTTTCTTACTCCAAAGCCCTTAGTTTCATATATGACTTAAGGGCAAAATTAATTACATTTGATCTTCGAATTTTTTAGCTAATTCATCGATATGCTCTGGCGGCCAATTTGGTGCATCCATACCAAGGTGTAGACCCATTTGCGCCAAAACTTCTTTGATTTCATTTAATGACTTACGGCCAAAGTTTGGCGTACGTAACATTTCACCTTCAGTGCGCTGAATAAGGTCACCGATGTAGATGATATTGTCATTTTTCAAGCAATTTGCAGAACGAACAGAAAGTTCAAGTTCTTCAACGCGTTTCAACAAGCCAGGATTGAATGGTAATTCAGGGCGTGTATCTTCTTGTTTTTTGCCTTTTGCTTCTTCGAAATTGATAAATACTTCAAGTTGATCTTGAATGATGCGCGCAGCATAAGCAACTGCATCTTCTGGGCTAATTGCGCCATTTGTTTCAACTTCAAGAACCAAACGATCATAATCAAGAACTTGACCAGAGCGTGTGTTTTCAACTTTATATGCAACGCGTTTTACAGGTGAATAAAGCGCATCAACAGCGATAAGGCCGATTTGCGCATCTTCAGGACGATTTGCACCCGCAGAAACATAACCTTTACCTGCTTCAACAGTGAACTCCATACGGATTTCAGCGCCATCATCAAGTGTGCAGATTACGTGTTCAGGGTTTAAGATTTCAATGTCAGAACCAACATCAATATCGCCTGCTTTAACTTCACCAGGGCCAAGTGCGCGTAATAACATACGTTTTGGACCATCAGCATGCATTACCAATGATACGCCTTTGATATTCAATACAATGTCGGTAACGTCTTCACGAACACCGGCCAAAGATGAAAACTCATGCAAAGCGCCATCAATTTGTACGCTTGTAATTGCCGCACCGCGAAGTGAAGACAATAACACGCGACGTAGAGCATTACCCAAAGTCATCCCGAAACCGCGTTCAAACGGCTCCGCAATTAACTTGGCTTTGCGTTTTGGATCAAAGCCATGCTCTATTACTGGCTTATCAGGGCGGATAAGCTCTTTCCAGTTTTTCTCTAATACTGGTTGTGGGTTTTCTTCATTACTCATGTTAAAACCAATTTCCGTTAAATACCGAACAAAATAAAAATGAAGACCCTATTAAACGCGGCGGCGTTTCGGCGGGCGGCAACCATTGTGTGGAATTGGAGTTACATCACGAATTGAAGTAACGGTAAAACCAACGGCTTGCAAAGCACGAAGCGCGCTTTCACGACCAGCACCAGGGCCACAAACAGAAACCTCAACAGTGCGAAGTCCATGTTCAGCAGCTTTACGACCAGCTTCTTCAGCAGCAACTTGTGCAGCATAAGGAGTTGATTTACGAGAGCCTTTAAAGCCCATCATACCCGCAGACGCCCAAGAAATTGTATTACCTTGTGTGTCAGCGATAGTAATCATTGTATTATTGAACGATGCATTAACATGAACTACACCAGTAGAAATGTTTTTACGTTCCTTGCGTTTTAAACGCGTGGTATCTTTTGCCATTTTACAATCTCAAAATCTATTATTTACGAGCAGCTTGTTTTTTGCCAGCGATAGGTTTCGCAGGGCCTTTGCGAGTGCGTGCATTTGTATGCGTACGCTGACCGCGAACAGGAAGACCACGACGGTGGCGTAAACCACGATAGCAGCCCAAGTCCATAAGACGTTTAACGTTCATAGAAGTTTCACGACGCAAATCACCTTCTACAAGGTAATCTTTGTCGATAGCTTCGCGGATCGCAAGAACTTCTGCATCTGTTAATTGATTAACGCGGCGCTCCTCGGTGATTGAAACTTTTTCGCAAATTTCTTTCGCCATCGCAGGACCGATGCCATGAATATATTGAAGCGCAATAATTACGCGCTTATTAGTAGGAATATTGACGCCAGCTATACGGGCCACTACACACTCTCCAGTTTAAATATCAAAGACGCAAGACGTGTTTAAATAATTTTTAAATCATGCCTAAAAGCGCAACTGTAAATCGTCCTACGCCAATTAAGGAATCATCAGACAAAGCAGTTGCGCGAAACGCCAAACAAATTGTTTGGGTCTCTATATATGAAGATTCGAAATCGTCAAGCGCGTGCACTGTTAAGTTGTAAGAAACTGCAGTTTTATTCACCTTACATATTGGTATTTATATAGAATGAGAGTTATATTTATTTTGTGACAATAATAAACAATAATTAACTATAGATAAAATCTATATTAATAAACATTATAATTAATTTGCTTAATGGAGCAGATAGAAATATCTTCAAGTTAAGGAGATATTGAAATGTCAAAGAAATTAACCACAGCCTTTGGAGCGCCAGTTGTTGATAATCAAAATACAATAACCGCCGGACCACGTGGCCCAATGCTTTTACAAGATGTATGGTTTTTAGAAAAACTTGCCCATTTTGACCGTGAAGTTATTCCAGAAAGAAGGATGCACGCAAAGGGTTCAGGTGCATACGGAACTTTTACCGTTACACACGATATTACAAAATATAC
Organism: Pseudomonadota bacterium; assembly: GCA_020161405.1. GTDB lineage: Bacteria > Pseudomonadota > Alphaproteobacteria > Caulobacterales > Aquidulcibacteraceae > Pseudaquidulcibacter. Next base: position 579,028 of record JAIUOD010000003.1, read on the forward strand.
GCGTGCAAAAATATTTAGTGAAATTGGTAAAAAAACCGAATTATTCGCAAGGTTTACAACAGTTGCGGGTGAAAGAGGTGCCGCAGATGCAGAACGCGATATTCGTGGCTTTGCACTTAAATTCTATACTGAAGAAGGTAATTGGGATTTAGTTGGAAATAATACGCCAGTATTCTTTTTACGCGACCCATTAAAATTCCCAGATTTAAACCATGCAGTTAAGCGCGACCCACGCACAAATATGCGAAGCGCAAAAAATAATTGGGATTTTTGGACGTCCCTACCCGAAGCCTTACATCAGGTTACAATTGTAATGTCTGATAGAGGTATTCCAGCAAGCTATCGCCACATGCACGGCTTTGGTTCACATACTTTTAGCTTCATTAATGCCAAAAATGAACGCCATTGGGTTAAATTCCACTTTGAAACACAGCAAGGGATTAAAAACTTGACCGATGCCGAAGCCGAGGCATTAATTGGTAAAGACCGCGAAAGTCATCAAAAGGATTTATATGAAGCAATTGAAAATAAAAACTTTCCAAAGTGGAAGCTAAAAATTCAAATAATGCCAGAAGCCGATGCCTCTAAAGTTCCATATAATCCGTTTGATTTAACAAAAGTATGGCCTCATGCCGATTATCCACTTATTGATGTTGGCGAATTTGAATTAAATAGAAATCCAGAAAACTTCTTTGCAGAAGTTGAACAATCAGCTTTTAACCCTGCAAATGTTGTTCCGGGTATTTCATTTAGCCCTGATAAAATGTTGCAAGGCCGCTTATTTTCGTATGGTGATGCGCAAAGATACCGCCTTGGTGTAAATCATTATCAAATACCGGTTAATGCACCCAAATGCCCATATCATCATTATCACCGCGATGGCGCAATGCGCGTTGATGGCAATTTTGGTTCAACCCTTGGATATGAGCCAAACAATGAAAAACAATGGCCGCAGCAGCCTGATTATTCTGAACCACCACTTTCAATAGAGGGCGTTGCGGATCATTGGAATCATAGAGTTGATGAAGATTATTATTCACAAGTGACCGCTTTATTTAATCTAATGTCGAAAGAGCAAAAAAAGCAATTATTTGAAAATACCGCACGATCAATTGGACCAGCACCAAAAGAAATACAAATGCGCCATATAAATAATTGCATCAAAGCCTCTAAGGAATATGGCGAGGGCGTGGCGAATGCACTTGGATTAAAAATTTAATTCCACAAATAATAAAGCCCGAAACAATGTTTCGGGCTATAATATTGTAATTTGTAATTTTTATTCAAGCTAAAGCTGTGTCGATTGATGCTGCAACGCTTGCAATATCTGCCATGCCGTCAACCTCGGTTATGATGCCGCGTGTTGCATAATATGGAAGCAATGGTGCTGTTTGTGCATTATAAGCATCAAGGCGTTTTGAGAAAGTCTCTGGGTTGTCGTCTGCCCTGCCCTGATCTTCGAAGCGTTTTGTAACGCGTGCAAGAAGCGCAGTGTCATCAACAACAAGGCGAACCACTTTGTCGATTTTTTGACCTTTATCGGCAAGTAATTTGTCTAATGCTTCGGCTTGTGGAACAGTTCTTGGGAAACCATCAAAGATAAAGCCCGCTGCATTTGGATTTAACTCTAATTGTTCAGCAATAAGCGCAATTACGATTTCATCGGTCACCAATTGACCATTATCCATAATATCGGCAACTTTATTACCAAGCTCAGAACCAGAGGCACGTGCAGCGCGCAACATATCACCAGTAGAAAGTTGTATGAAACCACGTTCTTCAACAAGGCGTTTGGCTTGCGTACCTTTACCTGCTGCTGGTGGTCCAAAAAGAATTAAGTTCATACCCCGTCTCCCCCGTGTAGTTGCGTTATGAACTAACGCTTTGCCTTATCTGCGCTTTCCCTTCAACTTAGACTTTTTGGCTAGTCCTTCGTATTGATGCGCCATCATGTGTGAATGGATTTGCCCAACTGTATCGATTGTTACAGAAACAACGATTAAGATTGAAGTACCACCTAAATAGAATTGCATTCCAGTTAATGAGAATACAATCTCCGGAACCACACAAACGATTACCAAGAAGCTTGCGCCTATAACAGTAAGGCGTGTTAATACCTTGTCCAAATATTCAGCAGTTTTTGCGCCAGGGCGAATGCCAGGCAAGAAACCACCATATTTACGCAAATTATCAGCTGTTTCTTCTGTATTGAATACGATTGAAGTGTAGAAGATTGCAAAGAATACAATCAAAGCTGCATAAAGGAACAAGAATAATGGTTTACCATGTCCCATTTGTGCCGCTGCTTCACGTAAAAACTCTTGTGCGCCAGATACCCAAGCAGGTGTGTTCGGACCAGTTGCACCATTTCCTAAGAAACTTAAAACCGTTGCAGGAAGCAATAATAGTGAAGATGCAAAAATTGGTGGAATAACGCCAGAAGTGTTTAATTTCAAAGGCAGGAATGAAGTATCGCCTTGATAAATTTTATTACCAACTTGACGCTTTGGATATTGAATAACCACCCTGCGTTGTGAACGTTCAATAAATACGATGAACACAACCGCGGCCATTAAAATTGCGATTAAAAGCAATATTGCGAAACCAGAAATGGTTCCATTTTGTGATAATTGCAATGCGCGGTAAATTGTATTTGGGATTTCAGCGACGATACCTGCAAAGATAATAAGCGAAACGCCATTACCAATACCACGTGCAGTGATTTGCTCACCAAGCCACATAAGGAATAAAGTGCCACCAGTTAATGTAACAACAGTAGAAATTTCAAAAATCAGACCTGGATTAATAACAACGCCGACTTGACCTTCAAGTCCTTTGGCAATGCCCCAAGATTGGAAAACAGCAAGCAAAACAGCCAAATAACGAGTATATTGATTGATTTGCGCACGTCCTGCCTCACCTTCTTTTTTGATTTGCTCTAAGCGACCAGGAAAAGAAGATAAAAGTTGGATAATGATTGACGCAGAGATGTAAGGCATCACGTTCAATGCAAAAATTGCCAAGCGCTCTACAGCACCGCCTGAGAACGTGTTAAACATCCCCAAAATACCGCCCTGCGCCGACTTGAATGCTTGTTCAAAAGCAGAAATATCAATTCCCGGCATAGGCAAAAAAGTGCCTAAACGATATACTAATAAAGCACCTAGTGTGAACCAGATGCGAGATTGAAGATCTTTTGCTTTTGCAAAAGATGAAAAGTTTAAATTGGCTGCAAGTTGTTCTGCGGCTGAAGCCATTTTAATTTCTTTCTATAATTTTACGCTTGAACATTTCATGGATAGGTTAGGCAAAGCCTATTCAAAAAATGTTCCGCAGGTTAAAAATAACAATAGCCCCTATATGGGGCTATTGTCATATTTATACAAGATTAAGCTTCTGCGGTTTTCTTTGCAGGAACAGTAACACTGCCACCTGCTTTTTCAATCGCTTCGATTGCTGTTTTGGTAGCACCAGAAACAGTCAATTTCAAAGCAACAGAGATTTCACCCGCACCAAGGATACGAACGCCATCTTTTACGCGACGAATAACGCCAGCAGCAACAAGACCAGCTTCATCAATTGCAGCGCCTGCTTGAAGTTTGCCAGCTTTTACAGCTGCTTCAAGGTCAGACAAATTAACCCACTGATGAGTTTTTGCATTCAATTTGTTGAAGCCACGTTTTGGCATACGCATGTGAATTGGCATTTGACCGCCTTCGAAGCCATTGATCGAAACACCACGACGTGATTTTTGACCTTTGACACCGCGACCGCAAGTTTTACCTTTGCCAGAACCCACACCACGGCCAACGCGCATACGCCCTTTAACCGCACCTTCATTATCATTGAGTTGGTTCAAATTCATAATGTTTTCACGCTTGATTAAGCGCGCTCCTCAATAATTGTAACAAGGTGAGCAACTTTACGAACCATGCCGCGAACAGCAGCAGTGTCTTCAAGTTCACGCACTTTGTTTAAACGGTTTAGACCTAAACCAACCAAAGTATCACGTTGGTCAGATTTACGGCGAATTGGCGAACCAATTTGTTTTACTAGAATAGTAGCCATCGAATTAACCTTCCGTACCTTCAAGTGATGATGCACCATCTCTACGGCGAGAAAGGATATCAGCAACTTTCAAAGAACGTTTACCAGCGATTTGGCGTGGTGAAACTTGCTCTGCTAATGCATCGAAAGTTGCACGAACCATGTTGTATGGATTTGAAGAACCAAGAGATTTCGCAACAACGTCACGAATTCCTAAAACTTCAAATACCGCACGCATTGGACCACCAGCAATCAAACCAGTACCTGGAGGAGCCGAACGAAGAACAACTTTACCTGCACCCCAACGACCAGCGCCATTGTGATGAAGAGTGCGACCTTCACGTAAAGGAACGCGGATCATTTTCTTCTTAGCTTCTTCAGTTGCTTTGCGAATAGCCTCAGGAACCTCACGGGCTTTACCGTGACCGAAACCTGCGCGGCCTTTTTCATCACCGACAACTACAAGGGCAGCAAAACCAAAGTTTTTACCGCCTTTTACAACTTTTGCAACGCGATTAATGGCCACCAATTTATCGATGACTTCATTTTCGCGCTCTTCTTTTTGCTCACGCTCAGGGCGACGTGCCATTAGAGGACTCCTTAGAATTCTAGGCCAGCAGCACGAGCCGCGTCGGCGAGCGCTTTAACACGCCCATGGAAAATGTATGAACCACGATCAAACATTACTTCTTTCACGCCTTTTTCAATTGCGCGTTTAGCGACTAATTCGCCAACGAAAGTAGCAAGTTCAGTTTTCGCGCCGTCTTTAGCGCGAAGATCTGCTTCAAGCGAAGATGCCGATGCCAAAGTAATACCTTTGGTATCGTCGATAATTTGTGCCGAAATATTTTTCGACGAGCGATAAACAGTCAAACGCAATTTGCCGCCACCAAACTTTTTCAAGCGAGCGCGGTTGCGCATTGCACGTTTGTCTTGGGCTGAGAGAATTTTTTTCATTATTTCTTCTTGCCTTCTTTACGACGTACAGTTTCACCAGCGTAACGAACACCTTTACCTTTATATGGTTCAGGCGGACGGAAAGCGCGGATTTCAGCTGCGATTTGTCCTAATTGCTGCTTGTCGATGCCAGCAATTTTAATTTCAGTTGGTTTAGTGCTTGAGAAAGTAACGCCTTCTGGTGCAACATATACGATTGGGTGTGAATAACCCAATGATAGTTCCAAATCACGGCCTTTCAAAGCAGCACGATAACCTACACCAACCATCTCAAGGTCGCGTTCAAAGCCTTTAGTTACGCCTTCAACCATATTTGCGATCATTGATCGTGTCATACCCCACAAAGAACGGTGGAAACGGTTGTTTTCATCACGAGGAGAAACAGTAACTTCAGCGCCTTCAATTTTAAGTTCAACACCTTCGTTGACTTCAAATTTAAGCTCGCCTTTAGGGCCCTTTACGGTCAATGTTTGACCAGCAAGGTTCAAAGTTGCACCAGCTGTAGAAACAGGTTTTTTACCAATACGAGACATCTAAATATCCTTTCTTAGTAAACTTGGCACAAGATTTCGCCACCAACGTTCTCAGCGCGGGCAGTTGCATCACTCATAACACCTTTTGGTGTTGAAAGGATGGAAATACCCAAACCATTGCGAACTAATGGCAAATCATTAACCGATGAATAAACACGACGACCAGGTTTTGACACGCGAGTGATTTTTTCAATCACTGGTGTGCCATCTGAATATTTAAGCTCGATAGCTAATTCAGTATGGTTGCCAACTTGTACTTCAGAATAGCTACGGATGTAGCCTTCTTTGATTAGCACGTCCAACACATTTGCGCGCAATTTAGAATTCGGCGTGGTAACCACAGCCTTGCCGCGCATTTGAGCATTACGGATGCGTGTAATCATATCGCCGATGGGATCACTAATATTCATGTCCTACCCCTTACCAGCTAGATTTCAACATGCCAGGTATCATGCCTGCGGAAGCAAGTTCACGCAAAGCGATACGAGACATTTTAAGTTTACGATAAAAACCACGTGGACGACCAGTAACTTCACAACGGTTACGCACGCGAATTGGTGCAGAGTTGCGAGGTAATGCAGCAAGTTTAATACGTGCAGCAAATCTTTCGTCCATTGGCAAATTCTCATCCACTGCGATAGCGGCTAAACGCGCGCGCTTACCAGCGAATTTTTTAACCAAAGCCTTACGGCGGTTATTTCTATTTATAGAACCTAATTTAGCCATTTGGATTAATTCCTAAAAGGTAGGTTAAACTCAGTCAACAAAGCTTTAGCTTCTTCATTGGTGTGAGCTGTTGTACAAATAACGATATCCATACCCCAAGTATTATCAACTTGATCGTAATTAATCTCAGGGAATACCAAATGTTCTTTAAGGCCCATGGCATAATTGCCATTGCCGTCAAATGATTTACCGTTAAGACCGCGGAAGTCGCGAACGCGTGGAAGTGCGATTGTTACCAATCTGTCCAAGAATTCATACATACGGTCTTTGCGCAAAGTAACTTTAGCGCCTAGTGCCATATTTTCACGAACTTTAAAGCCTGCAATTGATTTGCGTGCTTTTGTTGTTACTGGCTTTTGACCTGCGATTAGAGTTAAAGCATCAACAGCAGATTTCATTTTTTTGCTGTCTGCAACTGCTTCACCAACGCCCATATTGATAACAATTTTATCAAGTTGTGGGATTTGCATGTCGTTAGTATAGTTGAATTTCTCTTTCATCACTGCGCGGATAGCGTCGCGATATTGAGTTTTTAAACGAGGTTCATAATTATTTGACATCGCCAATTACCTCACCTGAACGTTTAGCAAAACGAACTTTTTTGCCATCAACAACTTTAAAGCCAACTTTAGTAGCTTTGCCATCAGTTGGATCAGCATAAGCAACGTTTGAAACTTGAATAGGAGCTTCAAAAGTGCGGATGCCAGCTTCTTGAGTTTGGGTTTGTTTTTGGTGTTTTTTAACAAGATTTACACCTTGAACAACCAAACGGCCCTCGGCAGCAAGAACTTTAGTTACTTCGCCGGTTTTGCCTTTGTCCTTGCCAGCAAGAACAACAACTTTATCGCCTTTTTTAATTTTAGCAGCCATTATAGCACCTCCGGAGCCAATGAAATGATTTTCATGTGGTTTTTCGCGCGAAGTTCACGTGGAACTGGCCCGAAAATACGAGTGCCAATAGGTTCGCCAGCTTGGTTAACTAAAACCGCAGCATTTTGGTCAAAGCGAATTACTGAACCATCTTTACGTTTAATATCTTTGGAAACGCGAACAACAACTGCTTTACGTACGTCACCTTTTTTAACGCGGCCACGTGGAATAGCTTCTTTGATAGAAACTACAATCACGTCACCAACTGATGCATAACGGCGCTTGGAACCACCAAGAACCTTAATACACATCACGCGTCGTGCGCCTGAGTTGTCTGCGACTTCCAGATTTGATTGCATCTGAATCATCGTGTTTTTTCCTTCTATCGATCCGTATCAAAACAAAATCAAAGTTTAATCAAAAGATTATGCTTTGACGCGATCAACCACTTCCCAACGTTTCAATTTTGACTTCGGTGGGCATTCTTGGATTGCGACTGTTTGGCCAACTTTGAAAGTATTAGCCTCATCGTGAGCGTGGTAACGCTTAGAACGACGAACAATCTTTTTCAAAAGTGGGTGCAAAAAGGTTCTTTCGACGTTAACAACAACGGTTTTATCACCTTTGTCGCTTACTACGATACCTTGTAAAATACGTTTAGGCATCTATTGCTCCTACACTTCTGCTTTCGCGGATTTTTCATTGATAATAGTTTTTACCAATGCAACATCCTTACGAATTTGGTTAATGCGATGGGTCTTTTCTAATTGACCGGTCGCACGTTGAAAACGAAGATTGAATTGCTCTTTTTTAAGTTTTAGCAACTCATCTTTTAATTGGTCTGGGCTCATTGCGCGAGCATCTTGGGCTTTCATGATCATAAATCCTTATGCCATACCGAAATCAGCGCGAGTGATGATTTTGCACTGAACCGGAAGTTTCGCAGCACCAAGGCGCAAAGCTTCGTTAGCAATCTCATCGGCAACGCCGTCGATTTCGAATAGAATGCGACCAGGTTTAACGCGAGCTGCCCAATATTCAGGCGAGCCTTTACCAGAACCCATGCGCACTTCAGCAGGTTTTTGAGAAACAGGAACATCAGGGAAAATACGAATCCATACTTTACCTTGACGTTTCATTTGACGAGTAATCGCACGACGGCAAGCCTCAATTTGGCGAGCAGTAATACGTTCAGGTTCCAATGTTTTAAGACCATAAGAACCGAAAGATAAAGTCGCGCCTTTAGTTGCAACGCCATGAATACGGCCTTTGAACTGTTTGCGGAATTTAGTACGTTTAGGTGATAACATCTTTCAAAATCCCCTTAAACAGCTTCTTGTTCTTGTTTACGATTGCGGCGTGGACCACGATCTTCACGGTCACGACGTGGACGATCACCATCTTCACGACGTGGGCGTTGCTCATTTGCATGCTCAGCGATACGTTTGTCTTGAGCCAAAGGATCACGCTCGAAAAGCTCACCTTTGAATACCCAAACTTTAACGCCGATGATGCCATAAGCAGTCAATGCTTCTGCAACACCATAATCAACGTCACCGCGAAGAGTGTGCAAAGGCACGCGGCCTTCACGATACCATTCTGTACGCGCAATCTCTGCACCGCCAAGACGACCAGAAACGTTAACACGAATACCAAGTGCACCAAGACGCATTGCAGATTGCATAACGCGTTTCATAGCACGACGGAATGCAACACGGCGTTCTAGCTGTTGAGCAACGCTTTCAGCGATTAGATTTGCATCAATCTCTGGCTTGCGAACTTCAACAAGGTTCAAGAAAACTTCTGCACCTTTAACGCGCTTTGCAAGCTCGTTACGAAGTTTAGAAATGTCCTCACCTTTTTTACCAATGATAACACCAGGACGCGCAGCATAAACAGTTACGCGGCATTTTTTGTGCGGACGCTCGATAACAATGCGGCTTACGCCAGCTTGCTTAAGCGATTTTTTCAAATAAGCACGAATTGCTAAATCTTCGTGAAGAAGATTTGCATAATCTTGAGAATTTGCATACCAGCGCGATTCCCAAGTGCGGTTAATGCTTAAACGCAAACCAATTGGATTAACCTTCTGACCCATTAGGCTGCTCCCTCAGTTTGACGAACAATGATGGTTAGATTTGAAAACGGTTTCAAGATGCGTGCAGAGCGACCGCGACCACGAGTGTGCATACGCTTCATAACAAGACCTTTACCAACAAAGGCTTGTGAAACAACCAATGTATCAATATCAAGATTATGGTTGTTTTCAGCGTTAGCAATCGCAGATTGCAGACATTTACGAACATCAAGAGCGATACGCTTTGGCGAGAATTGAAGTTCAGCCAATGCTTTATCAACTTTCAAGCCACGAATTGATTGAGCAACTAAGTTCAATTTTTGTGGGCTTGTGCGTAGGTTATTTGATTTTGCAACTGCGCAATCATCACCGACTGGACGTGGAGTTTTAGCTTTAGACATAACTATTTCCTCTTAGCCTTTTTATCCGCACCATGACCGAAGTATGTGCGAGTTGGTGAAAATTCGCCAAGTTTATGACCAATCATTTCCTCTGTTACGTTAACAGGCACAAATTTGTGACCATTATGAACTTGGAATGTTAAGCCAATGAATTGTGGCAAAATGGTTGAACGACGCGACCAAGTTTTGATCGCCTCACGACGTGGTGATGAAGCCGCCTTCTCTGCCTTTGCAAGAAGGTAGCCATCAACAAAAGGACCTTTCCATACTGAACGAGGCATCTAATTAGGCTTTCTTCTGATGGCGACGACGAACGATTAAGCGATCAGTCGACTTATTGTTACGGGTTTTAGGACCGCGAGTTTTCTGACCCCAAGGAGTAGTAGGATGGCGACCACCAGAGGTACGACCTTCACCACCACCGTGCGGGTGATCTACTGGGTTCATTGCCACACCACGTACAGAAGGGCGAACGCCTTTCCAACGGTTGCGACCAGCTTTACCCAAGTTTTCATTCATTTTGTCAGGGTTAGAAACCGCGCCGATTGAAGCCATGCAACCATCTGGAACCAAGCGAAGCTCGCCTGATGACAAACGAATTTGTGCATAACCTTGGTCACGACCAACCAATTGAACATAGCAACCAGCAGAGCGTGCAATTTGTGCACCTTTCATTGGTTTCATTTCAATATTGTGGATGATTGTGCCCACTGGAATTGATTTCAAAGGCATTGCATTGCCTGGTTTCACGTCAACTTTTTCGCCCGCGATAACAGTATCGCCAACGTTTAAGCGTTGAGGTGCAACGATATAAGACAATGTTTCGTCTTGATATTTAATCAATGCGATGAAAGCCGTACGGTTAGGGTCATATTCCAAACGCTCAACTGTAGCTGGCATATCCCATTTACGACGTTTAAAGTCGATAATACGATAAGTACGTTTATGACCGCCACCTTTACGGAACGCAGTAACGCGACCCATATTGTTACGACCACCAGATTTAGTTAAACCTTCAGTCAATGCCTTAACTGGCTTGCCTTTATAAAGGTCTTTACGGTCAACGATCACCAGCTGGCGACGGCCTTCCGAAGTTGGTTTAAAGGTCTTTAGTGCCATAGTTCCCTACTCCTATAGACCGGTTGAAATGTCGATTGTGTCACCTTCATTTAAGGTAACAATGGCTTTTTTGAAGTCAACGCGTTTGCCGAGTTTGCCACGGAAACGTTTTGTTTTGCCTTCAACACGGATAGTGTTCACAGCTTTCACTTTCACTTTGAACAAAGCTTCAATAGCAGCTTTGATTTCTGGTTTAGTAGCTGTCAAAGGAACTTGGAAAACCACTTGGTTATTTTCAGAAAGCATAGTTGCTTTTTCTGTGATAACTGGCGCCAAGATTGTGTCGTAATGACGAACTTCTAATGTCATGATTACGCCTCCTTATCAGCTTTTTTAGCGCGTGGCTTTTTAGCTGGGGCTTCTTCTACTGCAGCAGGAGTTTCGGTTGCGAAACGTGCGTTAACAGCATCAATCGCATCTTTAGTAAGAACTAAAGTTTTGCGTTTAAGAATACCTTCAACATTAAGACCAGCAGATGGTAGAACATCAATATTGATGATGTTGCGTGCCGCTAATGCAAAGTTTGCATCAACTTCTGCACCACCAAAAATGATTGCATTTGAAAGACCAAGCTTTTCAAAAGCAGCAACAAGGTCTTTAGTTTTTGGAGATGATAATTTCGCATCATCCAAAACAACCAATGAACCAGCTTGTGCTTTTGCAGACAAAGCCATTTTCAAGCCCAATGCGCGGAATTTTTTGTTAAGGCTGTGCTCATAAGAACGCGGATGCGGACCATGTGCAACACCACCACCAACAAAGATAGGCGCATTTTTAGAACCGTGACGTGCACCGCCAGAGCCTTTTTGCTTGCCGAATTTTGAGTGAGAACGCGATACTTCACCACGATTTTGTGTGTCATGAGTACCAGCGCGACGTTTAGCTTGCTGCCAACGAACAACGCGATAAAGCACGTCTTTGCGTGGCGTTAAGCCGAAGATAGCATCATTAAGTTCAACTGAACCCGCTTTGCCACCATCAAGATTAATTACGTCGAGTTTCATTATGCTTGACCCTCTTCGCTTGCTTCAACCGCAGGCGCCGCTTCAACAGCAGCAGCAACAGGTGCAGCATTTGATTTAATAGAAGCAGGTTTTGGCGCTTCAGCAGGAAGTGCTTTTTTAACTGCATCACGAACTTCAACCCAAGTACCTTCAGCGCCAGGGGTTGCACCTTTTACAAGGATTAAACCACGCTCTACATCAGTACGTAGGATTTCAAGGTTTTGAACTGTCACACGTTCAGTACCGTAGTGACCAGCCATTTTTTTGCCTTTGAAAACTTTACCAGGGTCTTGGCGTTGACCAGTTGAACCGTGTGAACGGTGCGACAATGACACGCCGTGAGTTGCACGCAAACCGCCAAAGTTCCAACGCTTCATAGCGCCTGTGAAACCATGACCGATTGTGATAGCGGCAACGTCAACTTTTTGACCTGATACAAAGTGATCAGCAGCAATTTCCGCACCAACCTCAACCAAATTCTCAGGAGATACGCGGAATTCTTTTAATTTAGCTTTAGGCTCGACAGAAGCTTTTGCAAAATGTCCACGTTGCGGTTTAGCAACGTTTTTCGCTTTACGTGTGCCAGCACCAAGCTGAACAGCAGTATAGCCATCTTTTTCTTCTGTACGCTGGGCAACAACTTGGCAGCCTTCAAGCGCGAGTACGGTAACAGGAACGTGAGCGCCATCAGCGGCAAACACGCGTGTCATTCCGATTTTCTTAGCAATTACACCGGTACGCATCGACTATATCCTTAGATCTTAATCTCAACGTCAACGCCAGCCGCAAGGTCAAGCTTCATAAGAGCATCAACAGTTTGCGGAGTTGGATCAACGATGTCTAAAACACGTTTATGTGTGCGAATTTCAAACTGTTCGCGCGATTTTTTATCAACGTGTGGCGAACGGTTTACGGTAAAACGCTCAATACGTGTTGGCAATGGAATTGGCCCACGTACGTCTGCGCCTGTGCGCTTTGCGGTCGAGATGATCTCTTTTGCACTAGTATCTAGTGCGCGGTGATCAAATGCCCTCAATTTGATGCGAATGGTTTGTTGCGCCATTTTCACCCTCAATAATGCGAACCACTATAGTTCGCTTTCAAACAACAAATCGACGAAGCCATTTGGTTTAACCCATTTGGCGCCGCCGCACGAAAACTCTTTAACTTAAAACTGAAGTTTTGATTACAACGTGTTGAAACCAAAACAAAAACCGCGCAAACCCGAAAGTCGCACGGCCTAACTGAAAAGCATTCATAAGAAAAACAGGTGTAGAAAACCAATTCGCTATTGCGAGTTTAAAAATCTACTGGCGATTGCCAATGAAGTCATTATCGGCGACCTCAACCCTAGTTTTTGCCCTATAAACGCGTCTGAATTGTCAAACAACTCACAGCCAGTTCAAGCAAGTTCGGGGTCTATAGCGGGGTAAGATTCGGATGTCAACACCTTGGCTGTATAGATTAATGAGTTTGCCCTCCCCTTGCGGGAGGGGCACAATTTTGAGGGCTATGCCCGAAAAATGTGGGGTGGGGTCGCAATGATAATTTTGTAAACACTTGAACCAAAACCCCACCCCGAATTTTTACGAGTAAGTCGTCAAAATCTCGGCCCTCCCCCAAGGGGGGGGGCAAAAGGGCGCGACTTATCCGCATTGTCCTTAAATTGTGTATGATTAGTTTTTTTGTAAAGTTCCATTTTCTAACCAATCCTAACATTTTGATCTGTTAGAATGATAGTATTTGATAACATTTTGCGCTGTTTAAAAAAGTGAATATCAGGATAAGCAATTGTTTTTATTTTAAAAAACATGCATATTCATGCTTTGATTTGCATCAAAGCATTCAAAAAATCCAATAATATCATATATTTTGTATGATATTATTGCTAACAACGGTTTCAGCCGCCTTCCCCTTGCCTATTTTATACGCTAATCAAGCCCCATGAGAAAAGCACCCAAGAGAGCAGATGATGCAACTTTAGAAGCGCGTAAGCGAAATATGCGTAATCAACCGACCAAGGCCGAGTTTAAAATTTGGTCTATGATTAAGGATAAAGTGCTTGGGGTAAAGTTTTTGCGGCAGGAAAAAATTCAACATGCGCGCGATGATATTGGCTATTTTGCCGATTTCGTATGTTATGAGCGCGCCCTTATTGTTGAAGTTGATAATCCAACCAATCAAGAGCGCGCAAAAGATGAAGAGCGTAATGAATATTTCAAAGACGGCGGCTATGAAGTAATACGCTTTAAGGACAAAGAGGTTTTGGGAAATCCCAATGCCTGTCTTTCAAAAATCAAGAATGCGATTTAGCGTAAATAAACTGCTTCAAACTTTGCCAATGGCGCCATGCGTGCGCGATTAAGCTGTAGAGTGTCGCCAACAATTACGTAAGAATCAGCCCTTGATAGAACGTCACCAAATTTTTGTTCGACATCCATGCCATTGACACAAGCCATCATTGTTGATGCCATTTTGTCAAATTTAATGCGTTCCATTGGTTTTTCTTCGTATGAACCCATCATACGGTTACAACCGAACGAGCCATTAACGCTGCCATCATTTTTTAGAATCATATGGGCTTCATTTTGGGTTGGTGCGATTTTTTCACCCATTAATTCAGTTAGTTTCCAATAAGTCTCTTTAAGCTGGGCATTTGGTTTCATATTCTGATCACTCGCACACGCGCCAAGTCCAAAAACTGCAAAGCCTAATAGAGCACTGGATTGTATAAATTTCTTAAAAATCATTTTTTTCTTCCTTTAACCCTATATACCAAACAATAAGAACAAAATAAGGCAAAAAACCCCAAGTTTACACTTGGGGTTTTTCTAAACTTATATGTCATAAAAAATCAAAAATGACACTTTTTGATTTTTTATGTCGAATTGAATCCAACTCGCTGAGTGAGGCCGTAGGCCTCAGGTCGCGAGTTGAGTTTTACTATTCAATAACGCCAGCAACAACGCCTGCGCCAACTGTACGGCCGCCTTCGCGGATTGCGAAGCGTAGACCTTGGCTCATTGCGATTGGAGTGATAAGCTCAACGGTGATTTTGATGTTATCACCAG
>JAIUOD010000001.1 GCA_020161405.1 Pseudomonadota bacterium
AGCAAAACCCTCAGCCTAAGGGTGGCAATATTATCAAATCCGATTGGTTGAAATATTATGTTGAAGGCGAACAACCATCAGACTTTGAAAGGATAGTTCAATCTTGGGATACTGCCAACAAAACTGGAGAGACTAATGATTATAGCGTGTGCACAACATGGGGTATTAAAGAAAATCGTGCCTATTTATTGCATGTATTACGTCGTAAGCTTGAATACCCAGCACTTAAGCGTACCATCGTTGAGCATTCAAAGCACCACAATGCCAAAGTCATACTTATTGAAGATAAAGCCTCAGGAACCCAGTTAATTCAAGACTTAAAAGCTGACCAGCTTTACGGCCTTAAAGGTTTTCAACGGCCTGCTGGTTGTGACAAAGCCATGCGCCTCGAAGCTGCATCGCTTCCTTTTGAAAATGGTGCGGTCTTTCTTCCAAACGAAGCGCCATGGCTTAAAGATTATGTTGCTGAGCTTACAGGCTATCCCGGCACCAAACATGATGACCAAGTTGATTCAACTTCTCAATTCATTGAGTGGTTCAAGGAACATGGGCGTGAGCCTGGGATTATTACCTTCTATAGAGAGCGATATGAGGATTTAGTTAGGCGTGGTATGATTTGATAGCTATAAAATTGAAGATTTTATGTTATTCATATGAAATCATAAAGCACAAATTCTTTAATAGTTAAATTTAACAACAAGTTCCGCCGATATTACAAGCATGCGTACTGATTTCCATGAGAGTTGAACTCAAGGCGATATCCAAATATGGAATAAACTTGGGGCTCCGTCATTGGGCCGCAGAAGCCAATGATTATAGCGATTGTACTACTTGGGGCATGAAGGATAACCAAGCTTTGCTATTAAATGAACTTCGGCGGCAAATAGAACACCTTGAATTAAAACTTACAATTGCTGAATATTCCAGCCAACATAAAGCACTAGTAATTCTAATAGAAGACAAAGCCTCGGGTAATCAATTAATTTACAACTAAAAGCAAGTAATATATCAAGGGTAAAAGGTTTCCAAGTCCGGCTAGAGCGGTAAAATAATGCACCTAGAAACAACGTAATTGTCATTTAAGAATTTCCACGACTAGACCACATGGCTTGGGACTTATAGGAGCTAGCTAAATACCTTCCCTAGCTCCATATATGATAATCAGGTCGACAGTAATTCCCAATTCATCGAACTGATGAAACCCAATGGCATAGAGCACTGTATAATCGGCTTTTACCACGGTCAAATCGAAGTTTTGTAACGGCGGAGTATGATCTGAATTCCCATAGAAAGCAAACTAAAGTGTTCAATACATTTGAACGTTTTGAAATCAATTTACGATAGAATTTCGTTTTTTAATGGTTTTCGTTTTAGATTAGAGAAAATCTCAATGTAATGAAAGAATTGGTTAATGTTAATTGCTTTTTAAGTAATCATTCATGGTGTGCTTTCTCCTGACACACCAACTTCAACGACTAGCAATTTCGCGCTGGGATTTGCCGCAATTTCTACAGGATTATGGCTAGAAGAAGTGCAAATAAATAAATGCCGGCGCTCTGGACCACCGAGCATTACCGCATAAGCATGGTTATCAAGCAGGATAGTTTCAACTACTTCACCACCTTCGCGAACACGTAAAATTGATGGACTGCCAGCAGGATTGGCGACCCAAACTGCACCTTCTCCGTCAATGCATATACCGTCGGGCTGCACTCCTTCGGGCAATTTTGCCCAGAGGCGTCGGTTTGAAAAAGTGCCATCAGCCGCTAGATCAAATGCCGTCAAGCGATAGCCATTTGTCTCAGCGACTATCAGCGTTTTACCGTCAGGCGAGATGACCATTCCATTGGGAAAACTCAGACTCTCGGCAACTTTGGTCACTATGCCGCCCGGATCAATTAGCGTTATGACGCAACTTTCGACAGGTTTCGCATCTGGAAGCCAGAAATTATAACCAATATCGCCGACATAAGTTTTCCCATCTGGCAAGACTATGGCATCGCTGAGGCAGAAGACGCTAGTAGATGAAATATCGGCATAATCGTGTAGCACCGATCCGTCCCACCGTTTCATTCGAAGATGGAGCGCGTCGCTGAATAATACGCTACCATCTTCCAAAAAGCCGAGTCCATTCGGTTTGAATGGCAAGGATATTTCGGTTTGCAAGTCGCCGTTTAGGCTTACTGACTTTACTGCGGAATCATGGATATCGATAAACCATAGTCTATTATTATGCCACCGTGGGCTTTCAGCGAAGCGAAGTCCTTTGCCAAGCCCTATTAGTTGTACTAGTGTTCTTACAGCCATAATCTAATCAATTCGGCACAAAGGCAACGACACGCGATGGGGCTGCGCTGCATTTTGCAAGTTTAATAGGAAAAAAGCCAACGTGGAATCCAGTGGGCGGCAGAACTGCTAAGTTACATAACTGTTGAACAATAAAGGCTTCGCGCTTGGTAATGGCCTTATGTCCATCCCACAATAGCGACTTATCACCTTTTGATTGCCAATTGGCGTTCATTAGGCGAAATGGCAAGTCCCAGCCAACTGCATCAGTGCCAAGAATTGTAGCCCCCATATTAGTCAAGTGAAGTGTCGATTCTGCCGACATGCCAGGTTGGTTATAGAATTGAGGGTCATCCATTGTCCATGCTTCCTGTCCAGTTCGCAACAGTACCGCATCGCCAGGAGCAACTGCACGACCAACAGCTTTAATGGCACGGTCAAGCATATCTGGCGTGATATATTCACCGCCTTTTGCCCAAGGCCGCAAATCTAGCACCATACCAGGACGGTAGAGTTCATTCAAATCGATTTCGTCAATAGTACGGGCTGGTTTGCCCTCACAAAGTGAGCCAGAATGCAAAGGTGCATCAACATGAGTTCCACAATGGGAATTGAAATCGTTTAAGTTCTCCGAGCCCCAACCTTCACCATCTGGTAGGTCGGAGTGTGTGCAACCAAGGCTCGCACAGAATTCGTCTTTTCCAGCTTGTTCGGCAGGGTTATTATATTCAATTCGGGGTGCCACTACTCCCGCAACATGCTGTAATGCAGGCGGCAATTTTTCGCGATTGGCGGGGTCCAGCAGAACTGTAAGGTCAATAAGGCGCAAGGAATTCTCCAATCATTTTGTTAGAATATGAATAGCTACAGCTGCTTCTTCGACGCCAATATTGCCGCCGCCGTTTTCCTGAATGGCGTGCTTAGCGCCTTCGACTTGGCGGGCGCCAGCTTCTCCGCGAAGCTGCGTCACAAGCTCATAAAGCTGGCCAATACCGGTCGCCCCAAGTGGATGTCCCTTTGATTCCAGACCACCGGAAGGGTTGACGGGAATTCTGCCACCTAGTGTAAAGTCCCCGCGCTCAGCTGCTGGGCCGCCTTGGCCCATTTCAACAAAACCAAGATTTTCAACTTGGATTATTTCCCCCATAGCAGCTGCATCATGAACTTCAGCTACATGCATATCTTTTGGGCCAAGGCCCGCCATCTCATAGGCCTGATTGGCCGCTAATCGGGCAAGGTTTTGCTCATGCTGGTCAATGGTTCGGCTGGTTGCGGATCTTACAACGCTTGCGGCAACTTTTATGCATCGACTGCGATCCGCGCCAATTCGCTTAAGCCCTTCTTCTGTGCAAATAATAGCGGCAGCACTTCCATCAGTAACTGGCGCACACATAGGCAATGTTAATGGGTATGTTATAGGTGGCGCGCCAAGAACTTCATCGATTGTAAAAGGCTTGCGGAACTGTGACCAAGGGTTATGCACTGAATGTTGATGGTTTTTAGCCGATACCGCCGCAATCTGACGCTGTGTAGTTCCCCATTTTGCCATGTGATTGCGGCATAGCGCTGCATATATAGACATGAAACGGCTATAAGGCTTCACAGATTCCGAACCTTCAGGTGCGCATATTCCTTCGCCTAGCTTCACAAGGCGAGCATAGTTTTCATCCGCCCGGCTAACGTCCCAACCAGCCTCCATTAGTTTTAAAACCGAGAGTTTGTCTTCGACATTCATCTTTTCAGCACCCAATGCCAGCGCAACATCGGTTGTTCCTGCCTTGAGGCTCTGCACCGCAAGCGCAAATGCCGAACTACCTGCGGCACAGCCATTGTCGACGTTATAGATTGGGATCCCATCAATACCAATCTTTCCCAAAATAATCTGACCCGGAATTGCATATTGACCTTGCAAAGGACCGTTAGTAATTCCTGCATAAAATGCCGTACCAATGTCTTTAGCTTTGCAACCAGAATCTTTCAAAGCCCCTCCAAGAGCTTCGCGCGCCAAGTCTTCGAGACTTCTTTCAAAATGGCGACCGAAAACGGTCATAGAAATTCCCGCTATATATATATCACTCATATTTTATTCTTTCATATCTTATTGGTGTGGCTACGCCAATAGGTTTCTCGCAATTGTTTTTTGAGTACTTTGCCAGCCGGACTACGCGGCAATTGTTCGATAAAATCAACGCTCTTTGGAGCCATAACACTGCCTAGTTGTTCTTTGCACAGTGCAATAATTTCTTCGGCGCCGACACTTTGGCCTGGGTTAAATTCAACCACTGCTTTAACTGCCTCACCCCATTTTGGATCTGGCACACCGATTACTGCACAATCGCGCACCGCAGGGTGCCCCCAAATTATCTGTTCGACTTTTGCGGGATACACATTAAAGCCGCCTGTGATTATCATGTCTTTTTTACGGTCCGTCAGATGCAAATATCCACTAGCATCTATATGGCCGATATCGCCAGTATGAAGCCACCCATCGATAATAGTCTGAGCCGTCACCTCTGGAGCATTGTAATAACCATTCATAATAAGGTCTCCGCGAACGCAAATTTCTCCGGTTTCACCACGGGCTAGAATTTGGTTTTTTTCATCCATGATTTCCACACGAACTAATGGATTAGGACGGCCTACTGAGGATAATCGCTCATCACTTGCTAGATTACTGCCATCTATATGTTCATCAGGGCGCAAGCTGGAAATTGTCCCCATTGCCTCACTTTGGCCGTAGCCACCACAAAGAATTGGCCCCCAAAGCGCAATTGCTTTCTTTAGTTTTTCCACCGACATTGGCGCCGCACCATAAAAAAGATAACGCACGCTCGAAAAATCAATCTTCTCAATCCCAGGCGCATCAAGTAGTGCATAAATGATAGTTGGTGGCAAGAAAAATTCGGTCACACGGTGCTTTACGATAGACTTCACTAATAATGCTGGGTCGGGCTTTGTTAGCACTACCACCGTGCCTCCCTGCGCTGTGCATGGTAAAGACAGAAGCCCCGCAGTATGCGTCATCGGCGCAGCTGCAAGATTAATTGGCTTGGTGCCATCACGATAAGCCAACACAATAAGAAGATGGGCAATGCTAATATTAATTGCTCGGTGCGTATTCATAACTCCTTTTGGCGCCCCCGTAGTGCCACCAGTTGGCATTATTACAAACACGTCATCAAGGTCAGTCACAACATCAGGTTTTGTCTCTGGTTCATCACTGCACCATTTTGAAAGCAGCGGCGCATCAGACAAATCCGCATCGATGCACACCCAATGTTTCACTTTGAGAAGAGAGGGACGCAATGCAGCTATGGTTTCTGCAAAAGATTGTTGAAAGAACAAAATTTCGCAATCAAAATTGTCTAGGATTAAGCGGTTATCTTCAACCGCATTACGTGGGTTTACCGGTATCCATGTCATATTAGCGCGCCACAAACCTAGTGTGCAGCTCCAGCCAATCACATCGTTGGCGGACCATATTGCACCTTTGGTTCCCTTTTCAAAACCCAACGAAAGCATCTTATTTGCAATACGGCACGAAAGAGCTCCAATTTCATCAAAAGTATAGGCTCGGTCTTCTTGTAAATAGGCAGTCTCCGCACCGCCCATATCCCAACCTCTGTCAAAGAAATCGATAATTGCCATTGCTAAGTCTCCTCAATATCGACCAAAATCATGTGCAAACACGACCGGCCCTTTCCATGTTTGTGCCAACTCGCCTTGCGCCGCCTTCATCCTGTCTGGAGTAATGCCTATATGAGTAAAAATTATACGTTTTACTCCCGCTTCTTGTGCCAAACGTCCAGCCTCCCTTGGACTTAGATGGTGCTGTGCGAAATGCAAACGCGCAGCCTCAAAAAATGCCTGCGGTGCTTTTGGTCTGCTAGTACGAATAGCTGCGACTGCCGCATCAATGTCAAGAATTGATGAAACTAAGACATCTGCACCACGAGCAATTGCGATTACTGCTTCGCTCGGCCCAGTGTCGCCGGTAAATACTACGCTGCGTCCTGGCAATTCGAACCTTAATGAAAGTGACTGATCAATTTCCGGATTTAGAACTTGCCCCTGCTTAACATAGTGTGTGTTTGCAACGGCGCGCACCATTATGTCTTCAATTTTAAATTCAGAACCATCGCCAATTTCTACAACCCTGACGCTATCAGAGGGAATACGCACGGGAGCGCCAGGTAATGCAGGGCTGGTCCTTTTCAATGGTTCCATAGCTGCAAGAAGGCCATTGACCATAATTTCTGTCCCACGCGGACCGTAAATGGTAATTGGCGGATCCATCAATTGATAGCGCCTAGAAAGCAAAGCAAACAGCCCACCAACATGATCTGCGTGGATATGAGTTATAACTACATTTTTTAGTGGAACAGAATCGATTCCCGCCCGTGCCATCTGTTCGATTGTGCCGTCGCCTACATCAACCAATATAATGCCACCAGACCAGCGCAGCATTGTTGCAGGCTGGCCGCGCAATGGGTTCGCCATCGGCCCCGCCATAGTGCCTAGTGTTATAATTTCGGATTGGGGCGTTTTAGCTTGGGCAGTGCCAATTCCGCAAACTCCGCAAATAATGGCGAAGGCAAGCATAATCGCCATTACGGCTCCTCCCGCTACACCCCATTTAAACACTCGTTTACTGCGCATTCTTAAAAACCAACCCTAGCTGTTATACCGACTTGGCGCGGTGCACCAAGGTAGTTCTGATAGCCTGAAGTTGTTCCAAAGAAGCTTAATACGCCAGATTGTTGGACGATTGTTTTATTTGATAGGTTACTTGCCCATAATGACAAGTCGAGGCCTTTATTGAAGCGCATACCTAAACGAACATTTAAGATAGCATAAGCCCCCTGAACGTGGCGAGGGTCAAGGCTTGCGCTGTTTACATTACTCTTGCTTTGCCAATTAAGGTCTGTGCGCGCGTAAAGCTCGCCCATTGGCATGCTATGATCATATTGCAAAGCGCCGGTAAAACGTAATTTTGGCGAGAGCGGCAATTGGAAACCGGACAAATCGCAGCTTGTGAAAACTCCTGCCCCGTTTGCATTGGCATCTGGCGCGCGGCCAAACCAGCATGCTCCGCCTTTATAGGAACCATATTCGGCGTCGATATAGGCCGCCCCAAGATTCATTTTCAGGCCTTTGCCAAGTTTAAAGGTCCCCTCAGCTTCGGCACCCTTAACTTTTACGCTTTCCGCATTATTGACTAGATATTGAAGGCCGACAAAGCCTGCATTTTGATAATTGGAATAATCTGAAAGGAACAGGCTTAGCGCAATTCGTGCGCGGCGATTTGCAAGATCAAACTTGCTCCCCAATTCCCAATGGTCTACTGTTTCAGCACCAAATAGGCGAGTTGAGGGAATTGCGCTGCCAAATCCAATATTGTATCCACCCGATTTCGTTCCCTTTGCATAAGTCGCGTAAAATAATGTGTCAGGATATGGCGTAACGTTTGCAGTCAAGTTCCAAGTGACGTCATCATCCTTAATTGTAGGAAGCGCTCCATTTATTGGCACCCCAGCAGGGATAGTTACAGACGGCACCAAACTCGCGGTCAATATGTTGACCCCAGCTAGCGGGTGGCCTGCGGGTAAATTCGGGTTAGGAGTGAAAGTTGCCCTATTATTTATTGACGCGTTCTTAGTTTCAGCCTGCCAACGTAAGCCACCGGAAAGAGAAAGGCGTTCACTCAACTTATATGTTGAATTGCCAAAGATGGCAAAGTATTTTGAACTTGAACGGGAATCTTGATATCCTTTGTCCCCTGGTTGTCCTTGCACGACTTGTAACGGTAAGGTTGGCGAAAGCGGAAAAAGAGCAGCCGCAGGCTGAATCTCAAACATCGCAGTTCGGCCACGGTCACCGCGTTCGAATTTTGTGTCAAGATAATAGCCACCAATCAACCATTGAACATTTCTGTCCGATGGAGAAACCAGACGCAATTCTTGCGATATGCTTTTGCCAGCTTGCGTATCTCTGAAGGTAATTAAGGGAAGTGCCACTTGATCTATATCTGTGGCCAGCAATTCACTTTTATATTTCGACCACCCTGTAATTGAAGTCAAAGTTGCAAACCCAAGCTCGCTTGTAAGCGTTCCAGAAATCATGTCAGTACTACTATTCGAGCGATTTGGATCAGTTGTGCATATTACCCTGTTAGTTGGATTGTTATCAGGACATGCAATTACGCCGAACTTGGCATTAAGAGCGGCATTATTGTCGAGCACAAAACTAGTTTCAGGTGCAACGCCACGCGTCCAATCGGGATTTGTGCCATTGCTATCTAGCACTTCACTACGCGCTGCGGTTAGATTGAAGGTAGTCTTATCAGTAATGTCAAATTCAATTTGTCCACGCACAGCATATCGCTTCATCTCATTTGCTTGTTCAACGGCTGCTAGGTTGCGATAGCTGGGTTCCGCATCATAATAAACACCAGTTAAACGAGCGCGAATTCCTTCAGAAATTGGACCAGTAACAGAACCAGCCAGGCGAGCCGCCATTGCGTTACGGCCACCTTCAATTTGCGAAAGAGATGCCTCTAAACTTGCGCCAAATATGTTCGATGGCCTTTTTGAAAAGACACTAATAACGCCAGCGGTGGCGTTTTTACCATAAAGTGTTGACTGCGGCCCCTTAAGAACCTCTACCCTTTGAAGGTCAACCAAGTCATCGACGCCTAGCCCACTACGCGCCATATAAACTCCGTCAATGAATAGAGCAACGCTTGGTTCAAAGGTAGGGATATTGGGGTCCGTACCAAGGCCACGAATACGATAACTCTGAGCTAAAGGCTGGTTATTTGACACTAGAGCCAAGGATGGCACCAAAGCGGCAACGCCAGCAACACCAGTTGCACCCGCATCTCGTAATGTTGAAGCACTAACAGCGGAAATAGACATTGGAACCCGCTGCAATGCCTGTTCACGCTTCTGAGCAGTGACAATAACTACTTCTACCTCATGTGAATTAGCAGGCGCTTGCTGCGCGATTGCAGAAGTTGTTAACAATACTGTTGCGATTGAAATACCGCTCGTACTTACTAGTCTAAATTTACGCTTTTCCATAGGCAATACTCCCTCGCTCTCGCTGATTCAGCGAGCTAATTTAACTATTTATTTGTTATTTTCTCTGAGCTACCTCATTCGCCTGATCCTTCAGGCTTAGTGAGGTCAAGCAGCACTAGGCGTGTAACCGATATTAGCATTGCCCTAAAATCAGCCCGCGTTAACCGCTTGTTTTCGAGTTTTTGTTCGGCGTGCACGCCAACCATCATTGCTAAAATCGAAGATGCAGCAATATAAGCACGACGCTCCGTAGCGCCTGTTTCACTAACCAACTCGTTTGAAATCAACTGACGCAAATGCTCGTGAAAATCAGCATAGACCGGACGAATTGTTGAATTGTCACTAAATTCGACCAACATCCGAGCAAATAAATCCGCGGTTGCCGAATTATCGAAAGCCCGGTCCAGTCTTTGTATAAAATCAATAGTGCCGGAATTTTCTGAAAGTATCAAATTTGCTTTAGAACGAGCCAAACCCTCTTCCAGGCAAGCTTCGAGTAAACCCAATTTGGTTTTGAAATGAAAAAAAACTGTGGCTTGACCATATCCTGCCTGCTCAGCAATCTCTTCAGTTTTTGCATTGGCAAAACCATACTTACCAAATACCAAAGTAGCCGAATCGATAATCTTGCGCCGCGCAAGCATGGAATTTTTAGAAACGCCTCTAACACGGGCTTTTGAAGGCTGTTTCTCTGTAGTTTCAAGGTTGCTAACTATTTTCATTTCCTATTGCTATCACAATTATTTTATCTGAGCAACAACTTAATTGATTCATGGCTCAATTAAGTTACAAATCAAATTGTTCTCAGTTTGTGCATAACTTTTTGCCCCCTTAAAAATCCCATTCTAGTTAACGAGGTGCAAAATTGCGCAAGCGTATTTTTGATAATTAAGCCAATTGGCGCCAAATTTAATGTAATGCGCAAATTTGCGCATAAGAAATTGAATTATCTACAGCCAAAAATCGCCATTTTTGTTAAACTATAATTATAATTATTTACCTGCTCAGAAACAATATTTCCCTGATAATTTATTAGGAAATCTTCCTCGTAAGCCTCTGTAAATATTTAGCTTTACAAGTCTAAAACTTTAATATCCAGCCTGCAAAAATAGAATTTCACTGTTATGTAGCCCCTATTAGGGAATATTTAATTGAGAGCTATGATACGCCCTATAAACACACCACCATTTTTAGTTTGCGTTCATAAAAACACCTTGGCAAAGCCAAGGTTTTTTCTTTGGCGCCACGCAGGCTGGCTCGCTCAATGCTCGCGCTCACTTCGCTCGTATGGTTCGAAGTTTCTCCCCTTATGTCCACCATTTTTTCCCTCAAATTCCCACCTTCGGCCTGCGGCCTCACTCTGGAATTTGGATTATAGTTGCGAAAAATTTTCGAAAAGCGTGGTTTTCGAAAATTGTTCACTTTGTTTTATTAATGTTATTAAGCCGCATTTGCGCTTGGGAGGGTGATTTTTACTTCGGCGCCTTGGTTTTTGCCTTGGCTTGAAAGTTTAATTTTGCCGCCTAATGAATTTACAGTATTTGCGCACCAATGAAGGCCAAGGCCACCAGATTTGAAATCACGTGTTGAGAAACCGCGTTTAAACAAATTATCTAAATCGTATTTTTCAATGCCATCGCCATTATCTTTAATTGATATTTCAACCATATCGCCATTTTCATCATTCACTGGGCTGATTTTTATATCTATTAAACCATTATCATTATGAGATGTCGCAATAGCTTCGACAGCATTTGTGATTAAATTATCAAACAATTGCCCCATAATTATGCGATTGGCTTTTACGAAATATTGCGCATCCTTATCAAAATTAATTGCCATAGGAATTTCATTGTGGCGCGCAATACTTAGTGCATTGTCAACAACATTAGAAATATTGCAACTTTCACCAAAATTTGTATTGGCGCTTTTATTCTGCCCATTTGATATTGCCTGCACAATCATATCTAAATTTTCTTGTGCTTTACGGATTAAATGTTTGGCCTCTTCGGTCTTATCATCACTGGCATTTAAATAAGATTCCAAATATTGGAAAAGCTTTTTACGCCTTGTTTCATCAATATCATTGTTCTTTAGTTCACTTATTGCACGATAAACATTAGGCTGTATTACTTCAATTTTATCGACAATTTTGCTAGTGATAACCCTAAAAGGGCTTAATGTATTTTTGACATTATGCATTAGGTCAATTTGGTTTTGAACTTTGCCTAATTGATAAGATTCACGTTCTAATTCTGATTGAAGGGTGTTTAACCGACCAATCATACTATCAAACGCCTTAGCAAGTGCGCCAATTTCATCATTCCTGTCTTTGATACCTATTTTACGCATTTCACCATCTAATGAAATTTCGCGTAAATGGTTTACAATTTTATCAATCGGAAAAATAACAATTGATTGTATCTTTGAATACAAAAATAATACACCCGCAATCATCAAAAGCGATGTACCAAGGGCAATTGTCCACCAAAGTGACATTTTCACACTATTCAAACTTCTTGGATAGGAAGTTGTAAGGCGACCAATCGTAATATTATCAATACCCTTTATCGCCACACTTGTATAAACTACATCAGGTGTATAGTGAAATTTGAAATTTTCTTTTTGACGCATCAAGTCGATTGTAGTTGGAAAATGAAGGCTATTTTGAATATCTTCGGCCGTGATTTTTTCTATAACAACCATATAACCGTGAACGGGCCCTTTTTTCTTACTTGTAAGAATTTGCGCGGCGCTAAATGAATATAATTCATTTTTTATTCTTATAAAGCCCTGAAAATTTGGGGTTTTTCGAATTTGCGATTTCATTTTCTCTGAAAGCATTAATTCTTTTAATTCATTGGTTTTATCTTGATTTAATTTCTGTGTTTCTTTGTCATAAACATAAGTTGTGATGCGATTATTTTCGAGGTTTGCAACCCCAATCCCACTTAGGCCAAAGTCATTAATAGGTTCAAAGCTGTAGTTTTTATCAGCAAAGACTTCGCCAAATTCTGTTGCATATTTATAGGTCTCATCCCAAATTGACCAATCAAGGCTTTTGTCTTTCACAACAGTTTTCACATCATCCAAATAAGATTGTAATTGCGAAGCGTGATGATTTAATTGTTCATTTTCAAGGCGATCAAGGCGTGCGTAAACTGTGGTCTTAACGAATAATACCAACATAACAAACCCGCAAAAGCCCCCAATTAACAAAGCAAGGCTTAGCTTTTCGCCAATTTGTAAATTATCATAATAATCGATTTTATTTTTTAAAATAAATCTTCTAATCGCTTTTTTTATGGACAAATTAACTTGCCTTTGCATTAGTAGCTGTGGCTATTTCATTCATTTTATCAAGAACCATTAAAGAAGCATCATGTGCACTTATAGCAGGCCCAAATAAATATCCCTGAAGATGCGAACATCCAAGCAAGCGCAAGGCTTGGCATTGCATTTCATTTTCAACACCTTCGGCAACAATGTTTATACCAAGGCGTTTTGCAAGATTTGTAAGCGAATGAACAATTGCATCTGAATGTTTTTCAATGCCAATTTTATCAACAAAACTTTTATCTATTTTGATACAATCAAGGTCAAAATTCTTAACGCTAACAAGGCTTGAATAGCCTGTACCAAAATCGTCAAGTGCGATTTTAAACCCTAAATCATGAAGCTTGCGAAGTAGTTTTTGGGCATTCTCAATATTATCGAAAATCGCGGTTTCGGTAACCTCAATTTGAATTCTATCAAAACTTACGCCGGCGGAATTTGCTTCTTCACAGAGGAATTCAACGAAATTTGGCCGTCTAAATTGCTTTGGTGAGAAATTAATTGACACATAATGATTAGGCCAATTTTTAC
Organism: Pseudomonadota bacterium; assembly: GCA_020161405.1. Taxonomy (GTDB): domain Bacteria; phylum Pseudomonadota; class Alphaproteobacteria; order Caulobacterales; family Aquidulcibacteraceae; genus Pseudaquidulcibacter. Next base: position 13,236 of record JAIUOD010000001.1, read on the forward strand.
AATCATTAATCGCGTTTTTAATTACCCAATCACCAATATCATAAATTAATTCTGAATCCTCAATGATTGGAATGAATATTCCCGGTGATATAGGGCCAAATTCTTTACTATTCCAGCGAAGAAGCGCCTCGAAACCAACAATTTCCAATTCATCACGGTCAACAATAGGTTGATAGAAGTTTGCAATTTCACCTGATTTAATCGCACTTTCAACGCTCGAAATAACCATTCGGCGAAACTTCGTACTCTCGTCTAGTTTTTCATCAAAAATTGCATATTGATTACGGCCATTATTTTTAGCAAAATTAAGCGCGGTATCAGCCATACGCATTTTTTCAATAGGCTCTAAGTCACAACAAGATTTGCAAACAAATAAACCAATAGATGCGCTTACTTGAATATCTTTATCAAGAATTTTTATAGGGCGCTTTATAATACTTAATAATTTTTCGCAATTTTGGCGCGCTTTTTCTTCGCCACAATCATGAAAAATAAGACCAAATTCATCAGAACCTAGGCGCGCAATAAATGTATTTGGTGGCATTTGTGTTGTGATTTCATTGTAAATTTTCTTTATCAAATCATCACCAGTAATATGACCAAATGCATCATTCACCAATTTGAATTTATCAACATCCAAGATTGCAAGCGAAAAATTATTTGTATTTTCTTGGCTTCTAATCGATAGTTCACGCATGAAATACATACGATTTGGTGCGCCAGTTAAAAAATCGTGATTTGCAATTTGCGTTGCCCTTGCTTCACTTTCAGCAAGCTCCAAAACTTTTTGTTGTAAGGCTTTGATTTGTAACGCATCATATTCCCAGCGTGAAACTAATGCATTTGCCAGTTGTGAAATTTCTTCACTTGAAAAGGGTTTTGGCACAAAAAATAATTTATGCGCGGGCCCTGCCTCTGATAAAATTTCACCTATATGTTTATCAGCATAAGCAGAAACAATTACAATATTCACATCAGGATCAATCTTGCGAATACGCATTGCCGTTTCTTTGCCATCAATGCCTGGTGGCATTCTATAATCAACGAAAACTATTTGGAAAGGCTGCCCATTATCTTTGGCTTGCTTTACTAGTGCAACACCCTCTTCGCCTTGAAAGGCATAAGAAAGATTTGCGCGAGGTAATAGCGAAATTACATCATCACTTACGTTTTCACCAAATAAATCTTCCTCAAGACTTTGCACCAGCTTCATTTTTTGATTGTCAGACTTGGCAAAAATATGCCCATAAGCCTCATGAAGTGATTGTTCGTCATCTATAATTAGAATATTCATAGCCCACCATTTTTGACGTATGGTAAACTAAAAAGATTAAAAAATTGCAATTATAGGTTGGAAACACCATTACATTCAATCTATTATTGCTATTATTTTATATTTATGCATTTTTTATGGATAATGAAAAATTAATTTGCAAACGATTATTTTGACATCGAAATTTTTATAATCTTCAAATTACCTAGAAAAATACCTAAAAAAAACCTACCCATATTAGTAGTGATAAAATATTCTATCTTAAGTGGCTGTTAAAATTTATGATGTTAGATTCCTAATTTACTTAATATCTGGGCCTTAATCATAATATGTATGCTCAAACAAATATTTGTGACAATCTGCGAGTAAATAAACTCAAAGAATTGGAATTATTGGATACTGCACCAGATCCAATATTTGACTCTGTCATTGAGCTTGCAAAGCAACATTTTGATGTGCCTATCGCCCTTATTTCGCTTGTGGATGCTAACCGCCAATGGTTCAAATCAAAAATCGGGCTAGAAGTGAATGAAACACCACGCAATATTGCATTTTGCGATCATACAATAAAAAGTGATAAAATTTTTGTGGTTGAAGATGCCACTAAAGATCAAAGGTTCTTTCAAAACCCACTTGTATTAAATGCCCCAAATATTAGGTTTTACGCTGGCGCGCCTTTGAATGTTGACGGGCATTTTATAGGAACAATATGCATTATTGATAATAAACCAAAGTCATTTTCAAAAAATGATGAAAAATATCTCTCACTACTCGCACGGAATATTGAAAATTGTATAAGCCTTCATGTCTTATTGAAAAATGAAATTAAATATAAAAACATATTAAGAGAAAATACAAATAAAGAAAAACGCGCCGAGCTTATTTTGCAAACCATGCATGATGGTTTGGTTTTGCAAAATTCGCAGGGCAAAATAGTATTTTCAAATCCACGTGCATGCGAAATTCTTGGCTATACGAACGATGAATTACTAAACGCAAGCTCGCAAGATGAAAGCTGGGAAGCGGTAAATGAAGCAGGAATAAAAATTGGTTGGAGTGAGCATCCATCAATGAAATGCCTTCATTCAAACAAAGCGGTAAATGATGAAGTATTAGGTGTCAAACGCCCTGACGGGGAACGCATTTGGCTTTTGGTGTCTGCCAAACCGCTCAATATTGATACAGAGGTATTTCCGCAACATGTTGTTGTAAGTTTTGTTGATGTTACCAATGAAAAAAAGGCGTTTGAAAACCTCGAAATACTTAAAACACTTGCGCAAAGTGCGAATGATGCAAAAAACGCATTTCTTTCAAATATTAGCCATGAAATCCGCACCCCACTTAATGGCGTAATTGGCTGTGCGGAGGCAATAAAAGGGACAAATCTTGACGCAACCCAAACCTCATTAATCGATATAATTTGCCAATCTGGGCGCGAACTTGAAAGTGTTATGAAAGATATAATCGAACTAAGCGCATTAGAATTGGGAACAACTGCGCTTGAATGTGATGAAATCGAAATTAAAAAATTATATTATTCAATTTATAATCACGCAAAGTCAAACGCGCAAAAAAAAGGGCTAGTTTTTGAAAATAAGTACCATTGTTCGCATGATTTGTATTTTTTTGGTGACTTCAAACGTATCTTACAAATCGCGGAAAACCTTTTATCAAATGCAATAAAATTCACGCATTCCGGCTCTATTAGTCTTGAGATTTATATTGATAAATTCAATAATTTAAACCTAATAGTTGAAGACACGGGTATTGGTATAGAGGATGCGCATAAAGATATAATCTTTAAAAGTTTCACGCAAATTGATGCATCTATAACACGCCAATATGGTGGCACTGGCATTGGGTTATCATTGGTTGCAGATTTGGTGAACCTTATGCAAGGAGAGATAAAACTATCAAGCAATTTAGGAATCGGCAGCAAATTTCACGTAATTTTACCCCCTATTTTTGAAATGCATAAAATCGCAAGCGTTGGCAAATGAAACATTGTTAAAAAGACTTTATATGCTAATAAGCACGCATGATATCAAGCAATGCAAATGCCGTAATTTTGACGCCGCCGCAAACTAAAATCGCGGGTAAAATTGCCCTTCCAGGGTCTAAATCAATTACTAATCGGGTTTTATTATTGGCGGCCCTAGCCAAGGGTAAAAGCCACATTAGCGGTGCCCTAAAAAGTGATGATACAAAATATATGGCGCAGGCATTACGCCAATTAGGTGTCAAAGTTGATGAAACTGGCGACACCGAATTTCTGGTATCAAGTGATGGTGTTTTAAAACCAAGCGAAAGTGAATTATTCCTTGGCAATGCGGGTACGGCGGTAAGATTTCTTACGGCGGCAGCAGCAACAATTGATGGCACAACCATTCTTACGGGCGATGAACATATGCAAAAGCGCCCAATCGCGCCATTAATTGCCGCACTAAATGATGCAGGAATAGACGCAAAAGCCCCAACAAATTGCCCACCTGTTACAATAAAAAGCAATGGCAGTTTTAAAAACCGCAATATAAAAGTTGATGCAAGCCTTTCATCGCAATATGTTTCGGCACTTTTGATGGCGGCAAATAAGGGCGAAAACCCGTTTAGGCTTGGCGTTAAAGATGGTGATATTGGCGCGCTTGGCTATATTGATATTACGCTTGAATGTATGCGTGCCTTTGGGGCAGAGGTTAAAGAAATTGGCAAACTTGATTGGGAAATTGCCAATTCACCCTATATTGCACGCGATTATTGGGTTGAACCCGATGCATCGGCGGCAACCTATATTTGGGGCATAAATGCTTTATTGGGCGCAAATATCGATATTGGAATTGCGCCTGATAAAATGATGCAACCCGATGCCAAAGCCTATGATTTCATCTCCCAATTTCCAAATTTACCCGCAATAATTGATGGCAGCCAAATGCAAGATGCCATCCCAACCATTGCGGTTTTGGCGGCATTTAATAAAACCCCAGTTCGCTTTGTTGGTATCGCCAATTTACGCGTCAAAGAATGTGATAGGATTAATGCGGTTTGCACCGAATTAAACAAAATCAAAAACGGCCTTGCCCAAGAAATTGGCGATGATTTATTAATCACCCCCGATACTTCATTAATCGGCACAAAATCAAATGCCCAAATCCACACCTATCACGACCACCGCATCGCAATGTCCTTTGCCTTGGCTGGCTTGGTAATAGAAGGCCTAAAAATCCAAAACCCCGCCTGCACCGCAAAGACTTATCCAAAATATTGGGATGATTTGGGAAGTGTTGGTATTGGGATGGTGTTTGAATAGTTTTTCTTGAAAAATTATAATTTTATAGCATAATAACCAAGTGGAACATAATATATGTCAAATACTTGGTTAAATTTTTTATTGATAGCTATTTTCATTACTTGCATAATGCCAAACATAGTTTCAGCGCATGGCGGCGGTCTTGATAAAAATGGATGTCACAACGATTATGTTCATGGCGGATACCATTGCCACCGCCCACAAAAAACAAGCATTGCAGACCTTAATGGGCGAGTAAAACCATCATACAAACCAAGAATTGGACTAGGTTGCAGTTGTGCTGCGCAAAAATATTGTACTGGCCCACGCGGCGGTCGATATTGCATTAATGGCAGCGGCCGAAAAACTTATCGCCACTAACCCAATGAATAAACATCAATATCCCCGCAATGCACATCAATTTCTTGTTGGCTTAAAAACGAGCCTTTGAAGGAATTCTTTGCCAATGTGATTAATTCATCGCGGGTAAGATTAATTGCTTTTTGGGTTTCGATATAATTCTTATTGAGATAGCCGCCAAAATAAGCGGGGTCATCGGAATTTATTGTTGCCTTCAGCCCCTTAGCAAGCATGACTTTCAATGGATGTTGCGTCAAATCTTTCACCACGCAAAGTGATAGATTTGATAATGGGCAAACCGTAAGTGTAAGACCTTCTTCAATAATTCGCGCCACCAATTTTTCATCTTCAAGGCAGCGATTACCATGATCAATTCGGTCAATTTGCAATATATCAAGGGCTTCATAAATATATTCTGGCGGGCCTTCCTCACCTGCATGGGCAACGATTTTAAGCCCCAAATCACGTGCCGATTTAAAGACATTGGCAAATTTTGATGGCGGATGCCCGACTTCTGATGAATCAAGTCCAACACCCTTGACTTTCGCCAAATGCGGTGTTGCCATTGCAAGGGTTTTAAAGGCTTCTTCTTCGGGCAAATGGCGTAAAAAACACATAATAAGGAAACTTGAAATTCCCAATTCTTTTTTACCATCTTCAAGCGCGCGATTTATGCCATTTATTACAATATCAAAATCAATCCCTCTATCGGTATGGGTTTGCGGGTCAAAGAAAACCTCAACATGTTTGCAATTATCAGCTTTCATGCGGGTTAAATATGCCCATGTTAAGTCGTAGAAATCTTGTTCATTTATAAGGACTTGTGCACCTTGGTAATAAATATCCAAAAATTCCTGAAGGTTGGAAAATTTATAGGCCGCCCGTACCGCTTCAACACTGTCAAAAGGAATTGAAATATTATTACGTTTGGCAAGTTCAAACATTAATTCAGGCTCTAATGAGCCTTCAAGATGAAGATGCAATTCCGCCTTTGGAAGGCCATTAATAAATTTCTCAAGATTTGACATTTTTACCCCGCTTTGAAAATTTATAGCGCGAAATTTTGATTTCGCAAATGCGGTAAAGTGGTAAAATTTTATGTTTGGTTGGGTTCAATTTTATCCTTTGGCTTATATAAAATCATGAAAGCATAAATAAAAACCAACATAAATTCTTGCATTCCAAAATGATAAATCCGCGGAATGCCTAATATTTTGTCTAATTTTCGTGTAAAGAATGTGCCAATAAATAAAAACATAATTGCTAAATATTTATAATAATATTTGTCAGTAAGTGGCTTTTGTTCAGCAGGTTTTGAATTTATAAAATCTTCATCCCTCAAAACTTTTATTGATGATATAAATGAAAATAATATAAAAAAAATACAGAAAATTTGAAAATTTATTTCAGAACTTCCTTCCAAAATGCTTTTATTAAATGCAATCCAACAATCATATGTCATTTTGAAGAATAAAAGATAAACTATATATAATTTAAGAAAATATATCCCATTAAGCATTGTATAAAACCTAATAAATTAGGTTTTTTTATAATATTGATTCAATATTTCTGCAATCTCTATTGGTAAATCTTGCGCCATTAATCCTGCACCAAGCGAAATGCCTGCTTGCGAATGAATGAATACTGCGATTTGGCAGGCAATAAATTCATCAAGCCCTTGGGCAATAAGGCCGCCAATAAGGCCGCTTAATACGTCTCCTGTTCCTGCACTTGCCAAAAAGGGTGTCGATTTTTCTAAAATTGCGCATTCGCCATCAGGTGTTGCAATAATTGTTTGTGCGCCCTTATGAACTATTGTTGCACTCGCCATATTTGCCGCATCAATTGTCTGTTTAATTTTTTGGTCGAAATTGTTGGCTTGTTCGAATTTAAACAACCGATAAAACTCACCCGAATGCGGGGTCAGAACCACGGGCGCGCCGCGTTCTTCAAATATTTCAAAGAAATTCCCATTTTGCGAATTGGCAATATAAGTGATTGCATCGGCATCCAAAACAATTGGCACATTTGTTTGACACAAATTGCGCAAATACGCATATTTTGCACCATCAAAACCCAAAGCAGGGCCAATTATTAGCGCGCCATAATCTTCAATATCTTTTGGAATATAGCCATCATATTTAATTGCTTTGACCATTATTGAAGTTTCATGGCCTGCAATAATCTTGGCGGCATCAAATGGCGCATGGATAACAACCCAACCCGCCCCAATTCTCGCGCCCGCATTGGCTGCAAGGCGAATTGCGCCAGTGTGCAACTCATCCCCTGAAAAAAGCGCCAATCGCCCACGCGAGTGTTTATTGGCATCAATATCAGGCCAAGGAAATTGCGACATTATATTCTTATCAATTGCATGCACTTTCATTCGGACAGCCCTTTTAATTCATCTAATTGACCACCTTTGCAAAATTCATCAATGATTGGGAAATAATCCTTGTCATTATCACTATCACGCAGAAAAATTGGTGGTAAAATTTGAGTTGGCGCTTTTGATGATTTTTTGGCACTTATTAAAACCCGATTGGCATTTTCGCGGGTTTTGGGATGGATAGGAAGAATTCGTATATCCCCCGCACGCCCTTGTAAGGCATCAATAATATCATACATTCTATCAGCACGGTGAATAAGCAATAATCGCCCATTGGCCTTTACCAGTCTTATCATTGCCTTTATCCAATTTAATAAAGGCGCACCAATAACATAGGCTTGATGGCGGCTTTCGTGTGGATTACGTATTTTTGAAAAATCATCAAAATATGGCGGGTTTGAAAAAACTAAATCAAATTTATTTTCATAAGGCGAATTTGGTTTTAGGCCATCAATATTCACGATTGCTGCTATATCAGTAAATCCATTTTTATTCGAATTTTGCGCAAATAATGCCGCCGCATTTTCATCGATTTCAAGTGCTATGGCTTTTTGTGGTGGATTTTTATTATCCATTCTTCGCGCAAGACAGGTCAAAGTTGCAACCCCAACCCCACTTCCAAGTTCGCAAATATTTTTAGAATCAAAATTTGCCGCCGCACTTCCAAGCAAAAGCGCATCAATTCCCGCGCGATAACCCTTTTTGGGCTGCAAAATCTCAAGGCGCTGCCCTAAGAAGAAATCGCATGTTAATTCGGCATTATTTGTCATATTCGCAACACATATTAGAAAATGCATATCTACATATTGTAATTGTTCACTAAATGCTATTGGCAACACGCATTTGAACATGTAATCCAAGATTGTGGTGGGGTTGATTGGAATGCGCAATTAACACCCAAATGCTTGCGCTTTTGAAAATAATCAATATCAAGCAAATCAAAATTGGAGAGAATTCTTTTGAACGCACCGTTAAAGTCAGCTGAACATGCAAATATGCATGAATTGCCCAATCCGCTTGAGCAATTGTCTGCACTCCTAAAAACGGAGTTGTTGGACACTGAAGTTGAAATAAGTGCACAAATGGTTTCTTCAGTTGGCCTTATCCCCGATGTTGCGCATCATTTGGTTGACGCCGGCGGTAAAAGGCTTCGTCCTTTATTATGCATCGCCGCTGCCAAGGCCTGTGGTGAGGTTAGTCGCCCTGCGATTAAACTTGCTGCTGCGGTTGAATTTATTCATTCGGCAACATTGTTACATGATGATGTGGTTGACGCTTCTAACCTTCGCCGCGGGCTTAAAACTGCCAATTTGATTTGGGGTGATAAAGCAAGCGTTTTGGTTGGTGATTTTTTATTCGCCCGCGCCTTTAATATGATGGTTGCCACTGGCTCTATGCGTATTTTGGATATTCTTGCCGAAACCTCAAGTATAATTGCCGAAGGTGAAGTTTTACAACTTGCAAGCACAAATCGTGGCGATATTGATCGTGATACTTATTTCAAAGTAATTTCATCAAAAACTGCGGCATTATTTTCTGCGGCATCTGAATGCGGCGCTATTTCAACTGGCGCGGATGAAAGCATTGTAAGTGCATTTAAAACTTATGGTCAAGAACTTGGCCTTGCTTTCCAACTTGCCGATGATGCGCTTGATTATGGTGGCAAAACCCAAGAATTAGGTAAAAAAGTTGGCGATGATTTCCGCGAGGGTAAACCAACTTTGCCAATGATTATCGCAATCGAACGCGCCCAAGAAGATGAAAAAGAATTCTGGCAAAAAGTTTTGGCGCGCAAACATAATGATGAAGATTTAAAAACTGCCATCACTATTTTGCGCAATCGCGGTGCAATCGATGAAACATTAAAAGTTGCCCAAGAATGCGCTGAAAAGGCAAAATTGGCATTATCCATTCTTGAAGAATCAGAACTTAAAACTTGCCTTATAAATATTGCTGATATGGTTGTTGCGCGCGCTAATTAGGAATTTCTGCCAACAGCTTAGGCCGCATAATTTTTGCGCCAATTCCATAGACCAAAACCAAAATAACAAAACCAAACAAAATATATTTTGGTGCAATCGTATCAATAATATTGGCTATCACAACACATATTAATGTCATAGCCCACCAAATTGATGCCACATAAAGATGGGGCTTTCCGCTTCGGGCAATGATTTGATATAGATGTTTATTATGTGCCGAAAATATATTTTCGCCCAATTTTATGCGGCGCAAGATTGTAAAAATTGTTTCGCTAATAATTGGCAAAACACAAAGCCCAATTGCAAAAGGTGAAACCCCTGCACGCACCGCATAAAGCCCCATTATTGCAAAAGTCCCGCCATAGAAATATGAACCGCTATCACCTGCGAAAATACTGCCTTGAACCACATTATAAACCAAAAACCCAAGCCCCGCGCAAGCAAGGCAAAGCATCATTACACTTGAATTAAGATCACCATGATGAAAAGTTAAAAATGCAAGTCCAAAAAATGAAACCGCCATTGAACCAAGGGAAATACCATTAACACCGTCCATGAAATTTACGGCATTAATCATATAAACTATCCAAAGGATGGTTCCAAAAGCGCCAAAAATCATCCCCAAAGGCAAAATAATATTTTCCCATAAAATGATTTTTTCAACCCTTAAATTTGTTCCCGCAACACATGCCGCAATAAAAATTGCCAAAACCAATCTTATGCTTGTTTTTAAAGTAAATAAGTCATCCAATAGGCCAATTAAGCCAAAGCAAGCCCCAATTCCAAGCGTAATGTAAATCTGATTATCAACCATAATACTGGTATTTATCAGCATATAAATAGTTGAAACCGCAAATCCAAAAATTATTGCCAAACCGCCCGATGTTGCCTTATGGTCATTATGAAGCTTACGTTTGTCGTCAGGGCTATCATTAAGATGGGCGGTAATCAAAAGGCGTGTGCATAAAAATGAACACACAAAGGCCGTTAAAATTGCAATTTGAATTGGCGTAAAATCTGTTTCCATTATTCACCTAAAAAACAACATGATTTGGCCCAAATCTTTTGACCATTTTGCTTGTAAAGTGAATTGATTTTATCAGATGCAATTTTTGATAATTCTAAACTTTCATAAAGCGCAAAACATGTTGCGCCCGAGCCTGACATTCGCACCAATGACGCATTAGTTTCATTTTCAAGGAATGAAAGAAGCTCACCAATTTGTGGGCAAGTTTTTATCGCAGCTTTTGTTAAATCATTTGATTGCGATTTTAGCATTGCAATCAAATTTTCAAAACCTTTGCAATCATTATATTCAAAGCCAAAATTTTGGCTAAACTCACCTAATTCATCAAAAGTCTTGTAAACTAAAGGGGTTGAACATTCCAAAAGTGGATTAACCAAAATTGCATTTATATTACGTGGTAAAATTGGTGCAGGCATTAATTCATCGCCAATACCCCGCATAATTGTTGGCTTCTTTTTTATACAAACCCCAATATCAGCGCCAATTTTATTGCCAATATTTATTAATTCATCAATAGATAGGCCCAATTGCCATATTTCATTAAGTGCAATTAAACTTGCGGCGCAATCAGAGGAACCACCGCCAATTCCCGATGCAATCGGAAGGTTTTTATAAAGCGTGACCTTTATTTTTTTATCAGATTTACAATATTGATTAAGCGCATTTATCGCTTTGAAAATTAAGTTTTTGGAAACATCATGACCAATTAATTCAGTCGCAAATTCACCCTTTATTTCGATTGAATTTTCATCTTCCAACTCAAAAAATAACTCATCGCCAAAATCAGCGAAAACCACCAATGAATCAAGATTATGATAATCCTTAAAGCGCCCATCCTTAATTGGGGCACTAACGCCAAGGCTTAGATTTATTTTAGCAGGTGCAAGAATTCGCATTATTGTGATTGCGCAACAATTGCCTTAGCCGCAGGAATATCAATACCCTTAAGCATTTTTGCCGTAATACGCGCTTTATCATCGCTAGATTTGGTTAAACTTACGGCTTTTGACCATTCAAGTTTTGCCTCTTCTTTGCGGTTTGTTGTCCAATATGCATCGCCCAAATGTTCGGCAATTTCGCCAACATTTGGCGAAAGCATCATAGCAAATTCAAGCCTGTCTATTGCTGCCTCATAATCACCTTGGCGGAACATAAGCCACCCTAAACTATCGATTGTTTCGCCAGATTGTGGGCGCATTTGTACCGCTTTTTCCAATAATTTACGCGCTTCATCAAGCTCTACATTATTGTCGGCCAAAATATAGCCAAGACTATTTAGCAAAAGCGGGTTATCAGGTTCTAAATCATTGGCAGCACGCAAATCCTTTATCGCCGCTTGCGGATTTTTTAGACCTGTGAACGCATTAGAACGCCCAAAATATAATTGCCATTTTTTTGTTCCCATAGCCTGTTCACTAAGGCCTTTGCTCTGTTCGATAAGTTTATCATAAAGCAATTGGGCATCTTTGAATTTTTCGGACGCAACATAATAATTGGCAAGGCTTGATAGATTAAAGAAGTTCGGGCGATTTTTCGCACTTTTTTGCAAGTTTTCAATCGCCGCTTTTTCATTTTTCGGATATAAAAGCGCCGAATTAATAGAAGATGCAATATCCCCATAAACCGAATTTTTATCAATATTTGCAAGTTGTGTATTGGCATCATCTTCAAGCTCTAGGGCGTTTTGAAAACGTGCAATATCAATTCTTATTATTTGCAAATCCTTGTTCAAGGCAAGTGACATAGCTAGTTCGCCAAGTGGCGAACCAGATTTATTGTCATAGGCAATGGATTGCGCAATATTGGCAAGCGCCAAAGAAGCCATATTTTTTCCATTAGGTTTTGAAACTTTTGAAGAATTTTTTATTTCATCATAAACGTCATTAAGAACAATTACATCCGAAACATTGTCAGTTGCACGCAATATATCAAGCGCATCATCCTTATGACCCGTTTGTGCAAGGAAACGCGCATAATTGGTAACGCCAATTATTGTTCGCCCACCAAGACCATAAGCCGTTTCATAGGCTGATTTGGCCCCTTCATCATCGCCCAAAAATTGAAGCATAATGGCGCGTGAAAAATAGGCGTTTTTATCAATATTTCTTATACCGCTTTTTTGCGCGATCGCATCAATTGCGCCAGTTTTATCACCCGATAAAGCCAAGGCCCATGCTTTTAAATGGCGCGCATAAAGCGCGCGGGCTTCAGATAATTCAACATAATTTTCATAAGCAAGAATAGGTTTTAAATTGCCTTTTTTGAATTCATCATTGGCAATCACCAAATCAGCATCAGAGCCACGAAGTTTTTGATTGCCCATTTTTGCAAGCTTTAGTGCCTTATCCAAATCACCAGCAATTAAATATGCTTTGATGGAATTTTTAAACGCATTATAATTGCCACGATCATTAAGCCATGCAAGTTCAAACGCGCGCGCCGCCATTTTACTATCGCCAATTTTAACCGCATAAGAACCCGTAAGATTTGCCGATAAAACCTCACCAAAACCACGATCAATAACAACAGGTTTTGCATCTAGCGCATTTGCATTTTGACTATTTACAAAAGGCGCGCAAATAAAAGACAAACAAACAGCACTTAAGACATGGCTTTTTAATATTTTCATGCCCCAAGTCTATAATGAAGCCCCACCCAATGCAAGCCAGTTTCCCAATCAATAATAAATGAAAAACTGACTTATTTATTCGAATAGGTGGGTTTTGGCTAAATAGTGCTGTTAAGCCCTCGCAGCAAATAGTGAACTATTTGCGAGAAGGCTTGGCAGCAATATAACGCCAAAAATCACATATTCGAATAAATCGGGCCTTCGGCGCCTTGGGGCGTAGTCCAATTTATATTTTGGTTTGGATCCTTAATATCGCAAGTTTTACAATGCACGCAATTTTGGGCGTTTATTACGTATTTCATTGCGCCATTTTCTTCGACCCATTCATACACACCTGCTGGGCAATAGCGTGTTGATGGCCCGCCAAAAACCTCAAGTTCTGATGTTTTTTGCAATTCTGGATTTTTAAGTTTTAGGTGAACTGGTTGATCTTCTTCATGGTTTGTATTTGATAGAAAGACTGATGACAATCTATCAAATGTGATTTTTCCATCTGGTTTTGGATAGGTGATTTTTTCGCATTCTGACGCTGGCTTTAAGCAATCACTATCTTTTTTGCCATGCGCCAAAGTGCCAAAGAATGAAAACCCGCCAAAAATTGTATTGACCCACATATCAAGGCCGCCCAATGGCACCCCAATCATTGTGCCAAGTTTTGTCCAAAGTGGTTTAACATTGCGCACTAATTTCAATTCTTTTTTGATTGAAGAATTTTCATATGCATCTTGGTATGATGTCAAAGTTTTTGGCGCATCTTCACTAAGTGCTTTTGCAATTGAATTTGCCGCCAAAATCCCCGATTTAATGGCATTATGTGAGCCTTTAATACGCGGCACATTCATAAAGCCCGCCGAACACCCGACCAAAACCCCACCAGGGAATGCAAGTGTTGGAACCGATTGATAACCACCCTCTGTTAAAGCGCGTGCGCCATAGGCAATGCGTTTTGCACCTTCAAAAGTATCGACAAAAAACGGGTGGGTTTTGAATTTTTGGAATTCTTCAAATGGTGAAAGATATGGGTTTTTATAATTCAAATGAACAACAAAGCCCACTGAAACATAATTGTCGCCCCAATGATAAAGGAATGCGCCGCCATTGCCATCTTTATCATTCAAAGGCCAACCAAATGAATGGCGCACCAATCCTTTTTTATGTTTGCTTGGGTCGATTTGCCAAAGTTCTTTGATACCAATTCCGTATTTTTGAACATCATGACCATCTTCAAGATTGTATTTTGCGATTAATTCTTTTGATAATGAACCACGTGCACCTTCGGCAAAAATTGTATATTTGCCATGTAGTTCAATACCTGGGGTAAAGTCTGATTTTGGTTCACCATCACGGCCAATACCCATATCACCAACTTGAACGCCCTTGACCGAGCCATCATCATTATAAACTAGTGCAGATGCAGCAAATCCAGGATAGATTTCAACACCAAGATTTTCGGCAACCTGCCCCAAATAGCGGCAAACATTGCCCAAAGAACCAATATAATTGCCATGATTATTCATCAAAGGCGGCATTAAAAATGTCGGCAGGCCAATTCCACCCGCTTCACCAAGAATGTAAAATTCATCTTTGGTAACTTTGGTTTCAAGTGGGCAATCAGATGCATCGCGCCAATCAGGAACTAATTCATCAAGTCCGGAAGGGTCAATAACCGCGCCCGATAAAATATGTGCGCCAACTTCGGCAGCTTTTTCCAATATCGCAATATTAATATCAGGATTGATTTGCTTCAATCTTATTGCCGCCGCCAAGCCAGAAGGCCCCGCACCAACAATAACAACATCATATTCCATAGATTCGCGTTCTATTTCGATATCAGACATTTTCTTCCCCAAAAAAATTATAATGTTTTTTGCCATTATGATTTCGCAATTGCAATAGGATTTGGCTTTTATTCTTACTTATGTTTATATGAGAATGACGATGACACAGGCGACAGAAAAAATTTCAAACCTTGATTCAGGGCAGATTGTTACCTTTCTGCTCGATTGGTGGCGTGAAAATGGCGTAGAAGTGCTTGAAGCCCCTAGGGCAAGTGCGCAGCAAACGCCAAATCCTGTAACAAAGGCTGAAAATATTGCCCGCCCTTCTGCTGCTTCTATCATCAATCCAAATAATGCAGTTGATGAAGCCAAAGAGATTGCAAAAAGTGCAAATTCACTTGCCGAACTTGCGCAAAAACTAAAAACTTTCGAAAATTTTCACCTTGTCAAAACCGCAAGCCAAATGGTTTTTTGCGATGGCATCGAAACTGCCGAGATTATGGTAATCGGCGAAGCCCCAGGACGGGAGGAGGATGAGCAAGGAAAACCTTTCGTTGGGCAAGCAGGGCAATTATTGGATGCAATGCTTGGTTCAATTGGACTATCACGAAAAACCAACTTTTATCTTACCAATACGATTAATTGGCGCCCCCCTGGAAATCGCACACCAACCAAGGATGAAATTGCAATTTCATTGCCGATAATTAAAAAACATATCGAATTAAAAGCCCCAAAATTCATTATTTTGGTTGGCGGGGTTGCGGCATCTTCCATACTTGAAAAAAGCGATGGCATAACCAAACTTCGCAAAAATGCACATAAATATATTTTGGATAATGGAACTGAAATTCCAACCTATTGCATCTATCACCCCGCATTTTTATTAAGACGACCAGAGCAAAAGCAAGATACTTGGCGCGATTTATTGGCAATTAAAAATGTGCTTTCGCAAATGGGGCTTTCATAAATTATTAAGCAAACAAGCCCAAAATTAACAGATAGTTAAATGGGTTTTTATGCTTAAAGAATATAAGCGAGTTTCGGTTTTGGCGCTTGCGGCTTTTTTGTTGCCGTTAAATTCCCATGCGCAAAATTCGCCGCAAGGCACCCAAGCAAAAATTCAAATCACACGCGCTGATGAAAATCAAAATTATCAAAATGCCCTTAAATTTGCGCGCCTTGGTGATGAAATTAAAACCCAAGAATATTTGGCAAAAACTTATGACAAAAGCCTTACACCAATTATTTTGCGCGAATTAATTCTTAGTCAAAAATTCCAAGATAAAAACCTTGTTACTTCATGGCTTGAAAAATATAATGGATTTAATGGTGCACAAACAATTTATGAAATTGCGACCCGCGCCAATATTACCAATCTTAAACAGCCTATTGAAATCCCTAATCACGCAAAATTTGCGCAATTAAAACAACCCAAAGAAATTACCAATCAACGCGCACCAAATGCCACAAAGCAAGAAGCGCAAAATTTAAAAATGATTGCCGCCCTTTTTCGCGCCAATCGTGATAATGAGGCTGCAAAACTTGCGCTTTCGCAAATTAATGGTTCTTATGCAGGGCTTGCTGCGTGGTATGGCGGTTTGGCGGCCTACCGAAGCGGTGATTTTGATACGGCTTTCATACTTTTTTCCATTACAGCCCATTGGCAATATGGCGATGATTACACCCATTCCCAAGGCGCATTTTGGGCCGCAAGAACCGCACAAAAACTTGGAAAAAAAGATTATCAACAATATTTCCTACAAAAAGCTGCCAATTCACCATTAAGTTTTTATGGGCAATTGGCATTGATGGGTTTGGGCAAGTGGGATGAACTTCCTGTTCCAACCTTATTTGATGAGGCTAATGGCGCAAAAAAACTTATCAATAATGATGGCAATGTTAAAAATGCGCTTTGGCTTTATGAATTGGGTGAAACCAATCTATCAAAGGACGAGCTTGAATTTGCGTGGCGCAAAAATACAGATACCAATGATCTTTCCTTTCTATATCTTGCAAATGCATTGGGTTTTGATGAACTTGCAGGCAAAATTGCGGGCAATAATGATTTTGGCGCAATTTCACGTGCTTATCCAATTGTTGATATTACGCCAAACGGTGGCTCATTCGTTTTAGATAGGGCATTGATTTTTGCAATAATGCGCCAAGAAAGTCGCTTTAATGCTAATGCCATATCTTATGCTGGGGCGCGTGGTCTTATGCAATTAATGCCGGCAACAGCGGCATGGCTTGCAAAAAGCCCATCTTTAAAATCAAACCCTAATATACTCCATAATCAAAAGCTTAATGTGACTTTGGGTGAAAATTATCTTGAATATGTTTTAAGTTTAAACGTAACCGATGGTTCGGTGGCACGCGCTTTAATGGCTTATAATGCAGGCCCTGGGAATGTGAACAAGTGGAAAAACCGCGCCGAGAATTCCGAAGATACTTTAATGTTTATAGAGGCCACGCCAAACCAACAAGCGCGTGATTATGTTAAAAAAGTTATGACTAATCTTTGGATATATCACAAACGTTTGGGGCAAAATGCGCCGACATTGGAAAAATTGGCCTTTGACAAAGCGCCAATTTACGAACCCCAAGATAATCCACGCCAATCACAAAAACAATTCAACTTTTGGCATCAAGCACAAAATAATTTATGCTTGGTAATACTTGTTTGCTTCTTAAATCTTGTCTATCCTTGATTTATGGAGTTTTGGTATGCGTGAAGATGACATTGAAGATTCGTTGAATATTGAAGATCGACGTGGCGATTCAGGTGGTTTTGGCGGCGGTTTTGGCGGCGGCGGATTGCCTGTTAGAACTGGCGGCGGATTGGGTACAATCATTGTCATTATCCTTGTTCTTATATTCGGCGGTGGAAAAGGACTTATAAGCTCTTTACTATCTGCGGGCGGTGGTTCTTATTCAAACCAAGGTTATCAATCGCAATCATCGGTGGACACACAAGGTTTGAATGATGCCAATAATCAAAGCGATACAGATACAAAAACCGCGCACCATATTGCAAAAGTATTGCGTTCAACCGAACTTTATTGGGGAAAATATTTCCAAGATAATGGCGGTCGTTATAATGAACCAACATTAGTTCTTTTCCGCAATGAAACCCAATCAGCATGTGGTACTGCGTCCCAAGCATCAGGGCCATTTTATTGCCCGTCTGATGGTAAAGTTTATTTAGATACTGGCTTTTTTGATGAAATGCGTCGCTCCCTTGGTGCAAGTGGTGATTTTGCCGAAGCCTATGTGGTCGCCCATGAAATTGGTCACCATGTTCAAGATGAATTCGGCATTTTGAAAAAAGCCCATTCTGCCATGGCGCGCTCAGGTGAGGATAAGGGCGCGGATAGTTTGGCGGTACGCATTGAATTACAAGCCGATTGCTTTGCAGGTACATGGGCAAAAGCGGCGGTTGCAGATACTGGAAGGCTTGAACAAGGCGATATAGAAGAAGCAATGCAAGCAGCAAATTCGGTTGGCGATGACCGTCTTCAAAAACGCGCCCAAGGCTATGCAGTTCCCGATAGTTTCACCCATGGCACAAGCGCACAACGCATGAAATGGTTTAATATCGGCATGAATTCTGGCGACCCAGAAAAATGCGATACTTTCAACGCCACTAATCTATAATTAGCTTCAACAAATTTAAAATTGACTTATACGCCATTGGCGTATATAATGTAGCATGGAATTTGTTGAAACGCCGACATTTACAAAACAAATAAATGAATATTTGACTGACGTTGAATATTCAAACTTGCAAATTCTTTTAAGCGAAGCCCCAGAGACTGGGGCGCTTATTAAAGGTGGCGGCGGAATTCGAAAAATTCGTGCGGCAATTGGAAACAAAGGTAAGAGCGGCGGAATTCGTGTTATTTATTATTATATAAACTCACGAAATCAAATTTACATGTTGCTTGCATACCCTAAATCCAAAAAAGATAATTTAACTGCACAAGAAACTGCAATTTTGGCGCAATTGGTCAAGGATATTTAAAATGGAAAAAGAATTATTCAATGATTTAGTCAAAAGCCTAGAAGAAGCACGTGATATTTCAACGGGCAAAAGCAAGCCGTCACGCAGTTTTAAAGTCGAGAGCCAATCTGTTCGTGAAACACGTGAAAAAATTGGCCTTACACAAGTTGAATTTGCAAGCCTCCTTCGTGTTAGTATAAAAACCCTTCAAAATTGGGAACAAATGCGCAGAACGCCAACAGGCCCTGCCGCAGCTTTATTACGAATTGTCGCAAACGACCCCCAACTTGCAATAAAATCATTGCGAAGTGCTTAGTCACCTTCCCCCGGCCAAATTTTTATTCTTCGCGGAAGGTTTCGCACTTTTACGTGAATTTCACTTGTGGTCATATGGGCGATGGACATATTGGCATTATGCACTGTGTCCTTATCCCCGCTAATAAGATAATGCCAATCAAACAAAGGCTTGTTTTCTGCAACAAGGCGATAGGCGCAGGTTTTTGGAAGCCATGAAAGTTCATAAATATTTTCGCGGGTTAATTGAACACAATCTTCAACATAATCACGGCGATTTTCATAATTTGTGCATCGGCAATTTGCGCCATCTAATAATTTACAATGCACGTCAGTATTATATATATCGCCCGTATCCTCATCCTCAAGACGGATAAGGCAACATTTACCACAGCCATCACAAAGCCCTTCCCATTCCTTATTAGTCCAATCATTTATGGGAAGATTTTTCCAAAAGCCGTCGCGCATTATTTTACAAAAAACCCCATCATTTCAACATGGGTTGAAAAGGCAAATTGATCAAAGCCTTTGACTTCTTTTAATTTATAACCTGCATCAATAAGAATTTTGGCATCGCGTGCAAATGAAGTTGCTTCGCATGAAATATAGATAATTTTGGCAATTTTTGTGCGCGCCAATTGCTTAACCTGCGCCTCCGCGCCTGCGCGGGCGGGGTCAAGAACCACCAAATCAATATTTTTTAATTCAAGTGGCGAAACTGGAACACGGAATAAATCGCGCGAAAAACCCTGTAAAGTGCGCCCACCCGCCATTGCTTTGGCAGCTTTATTTAGTGCTACAATTGAAGGCTGATGAATTTCATAAGCATTAGTTTGCGCAATTTCTTTAAGACGAATTGAAAATGTGCCAATGCCTGCGAATAAATCAACGGCGCGTTTAACGCCTTTTGACCATTTCAACATGGTTTCGCCAATTAAATCTTCACAAGTTTGCGTGGCTTGCAAAAATGCGCCCGCAGGTAATTCAACATTTGCCGCACCAATTTTTATAAAGGGATGGGCGCGGAAAAACGCATCTTCGCCATCAATTGTAAGGCGGGCAATTCCCGCAATTTCACAGGCACGCGCCAAATTTTCCAATTCACCACGATTGAATTTGGAAATCGCCTTAAGCCCAGTGATTTCAACATCAATACCATTGGCGCAATCAGTTACCAAAACCCCCAATTCTTCATTACCTTGGGTCAATGAACGAACAAGTTCGCGGATTTTTGGAATATGATTAGAAAGATTATTGGTAAGGATTGGACAAGCATCAATATCGATAATTTCATGGCTTCGCGCGCCAACAAAGCCAAATTGCAATTCGCCTTTTATGCGTTTTGCGCTAAATTTTGCGCGTCTGCGCCCACTTTCATAGGCAGCCTCTACTTTAATATCATCAATATTAATGCCAGTGCGTGAAAGTGCGCCCTTTATTTGTGCGCCTTTCCATTCAAGAACTTTATCTTCGCGCCAATGTTGCAATGAACAACCGCCACAAATTTTATATTTTGGGCAAATGGGTGCTATACGCTCTTCAGACAAAGTTATAATTTCATTGGCAATGCCGCGATTGCCCGAAACCTCAACTTCTATTTCTTCACCTGCCAATGTATAGGGGATATAAATGATAGCATCATTATCAAAGGCAATCCCATCACCTTCATGGCCAATTCTGTCTATTTTTAAGCGCATTTTTCTATTTTCAAATTATTCTATGAAGCAATTCTTCGCCCTTTAAATAGCGCAAAATGTTATCAAATGTTATCATTAAAGCAGTTTCACGTGCTGCGCGTGTTTTTCCCGAAAAATGCGGGGTTATTACAACATTGCTTATGTTTGCCCATTTTGATCCATCAGTTGGTTCGGGGTCAAAAACATCAAGGCAACCACCAAGAATGTCACGATTTCGCAAAGCATTCACCAAATCATCTTCAACAATAATTGCACCGCGTGCGATATTTACAATTACCCCATCTTTGCCAAGTGCGGACAATATTGTTTTATCAACAGAATATCGCGTTTCATCATTGAGTGCGCAAGCGACCATCAAAATATCGCAATTTTGCGCAAGTTCTAATAATGTTGGCACATATTCAAAGGCGATTTCTGGCTTTGGTCTTGGGCCATGCCATGAAATTTCAAGGCCAAATGGTAATGCACGTTCGGCAATTGCCTGCCCGATTGCCCCCATACCATAAATACCAAGTTTGCGCCCCCTAAGGCGGAATGATGGTATTAGTTTTTCAGCCCTTTTCCATTCATTATTGCGAACCAATCTATCGGCTTCACCAATATTTCTTTCACCCGCAATCAAAAGCCCCATTGCCAAATCTGCCACATCATCAGTATTAATGTTTGGCGTATTGGTAAGCATAATGCCTTTTTGGCGAACCATATCAAGATTTAAGGCATCATAGCCCACCGCCGAAACAAAAATCACGCGCAAATTTGGCAATAAATCATAATATTTATCATCAACATATTCGCCGCCATTAGCGATTATGATTTGAAAATCATCAAGTGAATAATTTTGCGGATTTTCCAAAACTTCCCAACCGAAAAATGTGGGCGCGATTTCTTCAAATCGCGCCATGTCATTTTCATGAAATCTATGTGCAAGAATTATCATGTACCAATTGCCTTGTCCGAAACATACGGATTATTTGCACGCTCTATACCAAAAGTGGACATTGCGCCATGCCCCGGAACAAATTGAATATCCGCGCCATAGGGCCAAAGTTTTTGGGTGATAGAATTTAGCAAATCTTGATGATTGCCTTTTGGAAAATCAGTGCGCCCAATCGAACCTTGGAACAACAAATCACCAACAAAGGCAAGTTTAAATTCACGGTTTATAAAGGCCACATGCCCCGGTGTATGCCCAGGGCAATGAACAACTTCAAATTCAAAATTGCCAAGTTTTACTTTATCACCATCCTTAAGCCAAATATCGGGAATGCAATCTTCGCCCATATTTTTATAGCCATATTTTTCCCAAGAAGCGCGAATTTGATCAAGCCAGAATTTATCATCCTCATGCGGCCCAATGATTTTAACCCCAAGTTTGCGCGCAACTTCCATAGCGCCCCCCGCATGGTCAAGATGACCGTGGGTTATCCAAATTTCTTTGATTTTAACATTATTATCTTGCGCAGCCTTGATTAATTTGTCCGCCTCACCGCCTGGATCGATAAATACACCCTCATTATTCGTGGTTTCCCACAAAAGGGTGCAATTTTGCTGAAACGGTGTTACGGGAATTATTGCCGCATTAATTGGTGGAATTTGGGTCATTTTTTTACTGGCGTCAAATCTTCAGGCGCATTGGCAACTTCTTTTAACATGAAAGTCCATGCATCGACATTTTGCTGTAAAGCGGCGGGGTCAATTTTGTCCAATGTATCATCTGGTGTGTGATGAAGGTCAAAATAATGTGTACCATCTTGTTTTAAATCAATAACAGCAGCGCCATTTTCGATGATTTTTTCAACATCGGCGCCGCCATTTGCCGCACCCCTATCATAGACAATACCCATATTGGCAAAGCCTTTTTGCAATCTTTCGCCCAAGGCCTTGGCACTTTCTGGAAGTTTATATGCAAATGCCCAAACGCGGTCGGCACCAAAATCAGATTCAGATGCCATAACAAAATTCTCATTTTTATGAGCTTCATAATATGCATCAGAGCCAAAACCACCAACTTCTTCTGAACCCATCCAGATAACGCGAATTGTGCGTTTTGGCTTTCCCATATCCATGATATTTTTGGCGGCGGCGGCAACAATTGCAACACCTGCTGCATCATCAATTGCGCCAGTTCCCAAATCCCATGAATCAAGATGCCCAGCGACAACTATAATACCTGCTTTTGGGTCTGTCCCCTGAACCTCGGCAACTAGATTGCCTGATTGCTGCATACCAATTTGTTTAGGGGTAAGGGTAAGGTGAATTGTTAAATCGCCTTTTGAACGCTTTAACATTCTATCCAAATTTTCGGCATCAGGAATTGAAAGTGCTGCAGACGGAATTGGCAAAACACCATCCTCAAACCTTGTAACGCCCGTATGTGGCGAACGTTTATTATCAGTACCGAGAGAGCGTAAAAGATAAGCCGCCGCCCCCTTTTTTGCCGCAATATTTGGCCCAACAAATCTTGCAGGACCAAAAGCGCCATAGCCTGAACCATTTTGCGTGGCCTTCATATTATGGGTCACATAAACAATCTTACCCTTTACCACTTCATCAGGAACAAGTTTTAAAGCCTCTAATGATGAAAAACCAATAACCTTCGCGCTTAAACCTTGCGTCGGTGTTGCCGCAGAATTTCCAAGCGCGGTAAGCATAAGTTTTTGATTATAAGGCGTTACAACTTCGCCAGTTTCCGCGCCGCGCACCCATGTTGGCATATCATAAGTTTCAATATGAACATTTGAAAAACCAAGGGATTTTAGCTTTTGCGCACCCCAAGCCCTTGCCTTAGCCTCACCTTCTGTGCCCGCAAGACGTTGACCAACTTCGGTGGTTAGACCTTCAACAATTTCATAAGCAAGATTTGTATTTTGCGCATGAGCGATAGAGCCACAAAGGGCGAATATAGAGATAAGGGGGAATAGTTTTTTCATTTGGTAAAGCTAAAGCGACAATTTAATTTGGTCAATTATTAAATCTGCACAATCTAACATTTCTGCTCCCCTGCAAAGCGGGGGAGCTGTCACGATTTATCGTGACTGAGGGGGCGCGAGTGAAACGAGCCTTAGCTATTTAAACAATGACAGCAGGCTCGCTTTGCTCGCTGCCCCCTCCGTCTCGCTACGCGAGCCACCTCCCCCGCTTCGCAAGGGAGGGAGGAATTAACCTTTCAACTTCGCTTCTAACCCATTTGCCCAATTGGTTATATCACCTGCGCCCAAGCAGACGAAAATATCGCCTGATTGGCAATTATCTTTCAAAAACTTCGGTAAATCATCGGGACTATTAAGTTTTGATACGTTTTTATGTCCGTGATTTCTTGCGCCTTCGACGAATGTGTCGGCGCTTATTCCTTCTATTGGTTGCTCACCTGCAGCGTAAACATCGGCAATGGCGACAATGTCGGCATCATTTAGGCATTTGCAGAAATCTTCGAATAGGTCGCGCAACCTTGTATAGCGATGCGGTTGCACCACTGCCACAACTTTGCCTTTTGTAACTTGGCGCGCCGCCGCAAGAACGGCCTTTATCTCAACGGGGTGATGACCATAATCATCAATGATGCGCACACCATTATATTCACCCGCAAGGGTAAAGCGGCGTTTTACGCCAGCGAAAGAAGAAAGTCCTTTTTGAACCTGCTCATCACTTGCGCCCAATTGCACGGCAACGATTATTGCCGCAAGTGCGTTTTGAACATTGTGCATTCCTGCCATTGGCAGATGAAGCCCTTTAATTTCGCGCACTTCTTGCCCGCGCTTTTCACGGAAAACCACATCAAAATGCGAGCCATCAGCCTGTGCATCAAGATTTATTGCGCGAACATCGGCCTGTGGGTTGAAACCATAAGTATAGACACGGCGATCACTAATGCGTGACACCAAACCTTGCACGCTTTCATGGTCAAGGCAAAGAACCGAAAAACCATAGAATGGTACGCTTTCAACAAAGGTTTCAAACGCCTTTTCCATGGCATCCTTTGTGCCATAAAAATCCAAATGTTCAGGGTCCATATTGGTGACAATTGCCACATTCGGGCGAAGTTTGGTGAATGTGCCATCTGATTCATCGGCCTCAACAACCATCCAATTGCCAGAGCCGACGCGGGCATTCGTGCCATAGGCATTAATAATGCCGCCATTGATAACTGTTGGGTATATGCCAGCGGCGTCAAGTAAGGTTGCAACCATTGAAGTGGTAGTGGTTTTGCCATGTGTGCCGCCAACCGCAATCGTCCAACCTAATCGCATTAATTCCGCAAGCATTTCGGCGCGGCGCACAACGGGAATGCCATGTTCACGCGCCGCAACAACTTCAACATTATCGGCCTTTACCGCCGATGAAATCAACACAATACCTGCATCTTTGACATTATCGCCATTATGCCCAACGAATGTTATAATTCCCGCTTTACGAAGGCGTTCAAGATTTGGGCCATCTTTGGCATCCGAACCTTGCACCTTATAACCCCAATGCGCCAAAACCTCGGCAATGCCAGACATTCCAATGCCGCCAATTCCGACAATATGGATATTGCCAATTTCAAGTGGGATATTTGGCCTACGCATTATTTACACCTATTAAATCAAGAATTTGAATTGCCATATCATGCGCCGCATTTGGCCTGCCTGCCGCTTTAATTTCTTCGGCACGCTCAATTAATTGGTTGGGGCGATTTAGGCGCTCATCCAATAGGTCTTTCATATTGGCGATTGAAAGCTCACTTTCGCGCATAACATCCGCCCCGCCCGTTGCTACAACAGCGCGCGCATTATAAGTTTGATGATCATTCATCGCGCTTGGCAATGGAATAAAGATTGCAGGACGCCCAACAATTGCCGCCTCGGTAACTGAGCTTGCGCCCGCGCGGCCTATTACTAAATGCGCCTTGGCAAAGCGTGCCGCCATATCTTTGAAGAAAGGCCAAACTTCGGCCTGTATGCCCGCATCTGAATAAAGTTCGCGCACTTCATCGCATTGTTCTTCGCGCACTTGATGGGAAATAAAAAGGCGGTGGCGCATATTTTCATCAAGTTCAACAATAGATAATGCCATTGCATGACCCAAAGCGCGCGCCCCTTGCGAGCCGCCAGTTATCAAAATGCGAATTTCACCCTGTGGCTTTAATTCGGGATATGGTTGGTCGCGCAATGCCACAAGTTCGGAACGAACAGGATTGCCAACAAAAACCTGCTTTGATTTATCTTTTAAACCTTCAAGATCTTTGAAACCTGAAAATATTTTGGCGGCTTTGTCTTGGAAAAATTTATTTACGCGACCCAAAACCCCATTTTGTTCATGAATAATAATCGGGCATTTGGCACAATATAAAGCGGGCGCAGTTGGATAACCACCAAACCCAACCACCGCAGCAGGGTTATGCGATTTCATAAAAGGCGATGTTTTTTGAACAGCCTGTAAAAGTGAAAATGCGCCCTTGATTTTGCCAAATATCCCGCCTTCTTCTGCATTGGTCACAGGCAAAATTAATGTATCAATTGCAGGAAAACCATCGGCGTATTTTTTACCGCGCGGATCAGTGATTAAAACAATATCACACCCCTGTTTTACCATTTCATCGGCAAACGCCTTGGCAGGAAACATATGCCCGCCCGTGCCACCCGCGGCAATTAAAATCACTGGCTTTGTCAAAATATATACCCTTTAAAATCTTATGATTTTATTATCGGGTTCGTTTTGATTTGTCGAACCAATTTGTAAGCTATATTCCCAATATGCTTGAAACTGGCCTTCTGCGGGTCAATGCAATCGCCAAGCCCATTGTAATTGCTGAACCCAAAAGCGAAGAACCACCATAAGAAATAAAGGGCAATGTCATGCCTTTGGCAGGGATTATGTTTAGATTTACCGCCAAATTAATGCCAACTTGAAGGCCGAAAAGTGTATATATTCCAATTCCAGCAACTTGGGCGAAGGGGTCGGGGTTTTTGCTGGCAATATGAATGCCGCGAATAACCAAAATTGCAAATAAAGATATTAAAACCAAAGCCCCAAGAAAGCCCCATTCCTCGGTCGCAAGGGAGAAAATGAAATCGGTATGCGCATCGGGTAAAAGATGTTTTATTACGCCCTCACCTGCGCCTTTGCCAAAAAAATCGCCGTTTGAAATGGCGTCTAGGGCGCGTTCGACTTGGTAATTATCATTATTATTGGGGTCGATGAATTTGTTCCAGCGTGAAATAACGTGTGGCATAAAGCTAAAGAGTGCGATGACACCCGCCATTGCAACGCCGCTTATTCCAATAATCCATTTAATGCCAATTCCTGCAATCCAAAATGTTGAAACAAAAGCAATTGTCAATAAAAGGGTTTGCCCAACATCGGGCTGTAAAAGGAAGATTGAAATTGGTAAGGCCACAAGCGCAATTGCCAATAATTCACCCTTAAATTCTTTATCATAAATGCGGCGCGTTAAGACCCATGCAACCAAAACAATGGCGCATGGTTTTATTATTTCAGACGGCTGAAGGCCAAAACCACCAATTTTAAGCCACCTTTGCGCGCCTTTTGCACTATGACCAAAAACCAAAATCGAAACCAAAATTGCAAAGGCAATTAGATAAAGAATTATTGTGGTGCGCCTTATATTATCGATTGATAGATTTGATAGAAAAATCAAAATCGAAAAGCCAATTAAGGCAAAGGCGGTTTGTTTATAAACAAAATAAAATTGGTTTTGGATATGTAAATCTTCGGTTGCCGTGACCGATGAGCCAAAGGATAAAATCACGCCAATTGAAATAAGAAGGCAAACCAAAATGAATGACACATGGTCAATATTATCCCACCATTGTTTTATTTTTACGCTTAACCCAAAAGGTGAAATTTTGCCGCTCATAACCTAAATCCTTAGGTCATCATTGCCGCAAATATGGTTAAAGAGTGGTGAAAGGAATTACATTTTCACCTAAATCAGACGCAGATTCAGATGCAATTTGTGTTACAACATCAATGAAATCATCACCGCGCGCCTCAAAATCCTTATATTGGTCAAAACTTGCACAGGCGGGGGATAGAACTACCAATTCTTCGTTTGGATAATTTGCTTTGGCGTCTTCAAATGCCGCGCGAACCGCAGCTTTCATATCGCCGCATTTTTGGTGTGGAACATCTTTTAGGGTTTTGGCAAATCTATCACTTGCCGCGCCGATTAAATAGGCTTTGGTGATTTTATTGAAATATGGGATTAGTGGGTCAATGCCATCAGTTTTAGCCTCCCCGCCAACTATCCAACGTAATTTATCGAATGCTTTTAATGCCTGCAATGAAGCATCGGCATTTGTGGCTTTGGAATCATTATAGAATTTCACATTGCCAATTTTATCAACTTCTTGAAGGCGATGTTTAAGGCCGCCAAAGTTCATTATTGCTTGCACAATTATTTCGGTCGAAAGGCCAAGCGCCTTACATGCCGCATAGGCTGCCGCCGCATTTTGCCCATTATGTGCACCAGGGAGTGCCTTGGCAAGGCGAAGGTCGGCAACCTCTTTGGCACGGCCTGTTCCTGCATCCCACAAAACACCACTAACGGCACAAACACCAGGGCTTACAAATTGCCATGATGATATTGGAACGATGAAACGATTACCGGCGGCTACAAAATTTGTACATTGCGCCTCGCCCCATTCATCATCAACGCCGATGATTGCGGTGTCCAATTTGGTTTGATTGGCGAAAATATTGCGCTTTGCGGCAACATAGCGTTCCATATTTCCATGACGCTCAAGATGGTCTTCGGAAATATTAAGTTGAACTGCAACATCAAGGCGAAGGCTTTTGGCTAAATCCAATTGATAAGATGAAAGCTCAAGCACATAATAAGCGCCAGCACGCGGCGGATCTAAGGACAGGATGCCTGTGCCAATATTACCGCCCATGCGCACATCTTTGCCCGCAAATTGTAAAATATGTGCGATTAATGCGGTTGTGGTTGATTTGCCATTCGTGCCAGTTATGCCAATAGTTTTTGGGGCGCTTTCAGGTGGTAATATATTAATTTCGCGAGCAAAAATTTCAATATCGCCAATGATTGGCACATTTTTTTCAACCGCTTTTCTTGCCGCCCAATGCATTTTCGGGCCATAAATTGGCACCCCAGGGCTCATGACTAGTGCATAGATTTCGTCAAAATCAATTTGGTTTAAATCACCAAGATTTACGCCAAGATTTGCGGCATTTTCGCGGGTCTTTTCATTATCATCCCATGCATAAACAATTGCCCCACCTTCTTGCAAAGCCAAAGCGCATGGGTTTCCAGTTCGGCCAAGCCCAAACACCGCAACTTTTTTATCTTTGAAAGTGGTGATTTTGAACATGGCTTAAAAACCTATCGTAATTTAAGGGTTGCCAAGCCAATAAGTGCAAAAATCGTTGCCATAATCCAGAACCGAATAACGATTGTCGGCTCTTTCCAATTAAGTTTTTCAAAATGGTGATGTAATGGCGCCATTAATAAAACGCGTTTTCCCGTTAATTTAAATGATGTAACCTGTGCAACCACGCTTAAAAGTTCCATCACAAAAACAAAGCCAACGATTGCCAAAACAAATTCATGCTTGGCGGCAACCGCAACAACACCCAAAGTTCCACCTAAAGATAAAGATCCTGTATCACCCATAAAAATTTGCGCAGGCGGGGCATTATACCACAAAAACCCAAGGCCAGAGCCAAGAACAGCGCCCATTATTACCGCTACCTCACCAACATCTTTAACATGG
The DNA here is from genome assembly GCA_020161405.1 of Pseudomonadota bacterium. Classification (GTDB taxonomy): domain Bacteria; phylum Pseudomonadota; class Alphaproteobacteria; order Caulobacterales; family Aquidulcibacteraceae; genus Pseudaquidulcibacter. Next base: position 42,683 of record JAIUOD010000001.1, read on the forward strand.
TGCAAAGTTAGATATTCTGAAAATTTATAATTACCCACCAAATAAACAATCAGGCCAAAAGTTGATGACGCAATCATAACAGGCATAATTGCCAAGCCATCAAGACCATCGGTAAAATTAACCGCATTACCAAAGCCAACAATAACAATAAGGCCAAATAAAAATACAAATGGCCCAACATCCCAAAGAACATTTTTCAAAAATGGAAAGGCAATTGAATAACCCAAATGCGGGCTTTCAGTTGAGGTTGAATTTTGCCATTGAGCAATGAAATAACAGGCGACAAAGGCAATCACAAACTCGCCCAAAAGACGCATTTTTGAAGAAAGGCCATCTTCATGTTGTTTTTTAACTTTGCGATAATCGTCAATGAAACCAATTATGCCAAAACCAAACATTACGAACATAACAATTTGCAAATAATGATTTTTCAAATCACCCCAAAGAAAAACCCCAAGGCCGATAGCGCCCAAAATCATTGCGCCGCCCATTGTTGGTGTGCCTTGTTTTGCAAAATGGCTTTCTGGCCCTAGTTTTCGAATTGGTTGACCGCGACCCTGTTTAACGCGCATAAAATCAATAATATGACCGCCAAAAACCAAAATCACAAAAGCCGCAGTTGCAAGCGCAAGGCCAGTTCGGAAAGTGATGTAATTTAAAAGATTGAACTGATTGTGGAATAATTCATAAAACATCTTTGTTCCAAACCCTTTTATTCGATATTTTTGCTTAATGTTTAAGCGAACCAAGTGCGGCCACAATCACATTCATGTGCGAACCATTTGAACCTTTAACCATGATTACATCGTCTGGTAAAATAGCTTCACACACAAAAGGTGCTAATTCCTTTGAATTTTGTGCATAAGCGCCGCGCATTTGTTCAGGAATGACATCCCAAAGATGCTTCATGCGGTTTCCAGATAGGAAAACTAAATCAGGTTTTGATGCCAAAATTGGTTCAACCAAGCCTGCATGATATTCGTTTTCTTTTTCACCAAGTTCAAGCATATCACCCAAAACCGCAATTCGGCGGCTTCCTTCGCGGTGTGATAACGCGCTTAGAGCGCCCGCAACAGATGTCGGATTTGCATTATAAGCTTCATCGACAAGGGTAAATTCACCGCCTTTGGCAAAGGCAATTTTTTTAACCGCACCGCGACCATCCAGTGCGCCAAAGTTTGACAAAACGCTTGCCGCCGCCTCAATCTCCCCACCTGCGAGGGCAACTAGGGTAAGGGCGCAAAGGCCGTTTGAAATCCAATGATCACCAGGTTCGGTTATTTGCCATTCCACATTCTCACCCAAAATATTTGCGCGAATATGGCGGATTTTATTATCCGTACGCACATCAATAATATGGGCATCGGCATTATCGGCCTTACCAAAAGTAAGTGCTTTAATGCCATCAATATCTTTGGCGCGCGCCAATAATCTTGAAGTCATTGGATTATCAGCAGGTATAAGAACAGACCCGCCATGTTCAACACCCAAAAAGATTTCTGCCTTTGCATCGGCAATTGCTTCAAGGCTTCCGAAATGTTCGATATGAACAGGGGCAACAGTTGTTATTGCTGCGACATGTGGGCGAACTTGGGGGGAAAGCCTTGCGATCTCACCTGCATGGTTCATACCAATTTCAAAAACCCCAAACCTTGCATCTTGTGGAAGGCGCGCAAGTGTAAGCGGAACACCCCAATGATTATTATATGATTTAACCGATTTATGGGTTTTACCAGACGCCGATAAAGCCGCCGCAGTTAATTCTTTAACCGTAGTTTTGCCAACCGAACCAGTAACCGCAACGCGTTTTGTTATTGTGGCGCGTCGGCGTGCATAAGCGCCCATATTTTCAAGGCCAAGCATTGTATCTTGGCACAGGACTGCACCTTGAGCATTGTGAACTGCGCCTTTGTGATGAATTAAAGCGCCACTTGCGCCTTTTTCTAATGCCATTTGCACAAAATCATGACCATCACGTTCAACTTTAAGCGCAATGAATAAATCATTGGCACTAACGGCACGTGAATCGATTTCAACGCCATTTGCACTAAAATCACCAATAATTTGACCATTGGTTGCTTCGGCAATTTCTTTGGCACTCCAAAGCGGGTTAGACAATTTGACCCCCATTTGCATTCAAATAATCAATTGCCGTTTCTTGGTCAGAGAATGGAAGGATTTTATCCATTACAATCTGCCCTGTTTCATGGCCTTTACCCGCGATAATTACGGCATCACCAGCTCCCGCCATTTTTATTGCGGTTTCAATTGCCGTTTTTCTATCGGCGATTTCTTGGGCTTGGGGCACTGCAACCATGATTTCGCGGCGAATTATCTGGGCATCTTCGGTGCGCGGATTATCATCGGTTACAATTATAATATCGGCATGTTTTGCACCAATTGCACCCATTTTAGGGCGCTTTGTCTTATCCCTATCACCGCCGCAACCAAAAACAAGAATGATTTTGCCCGGCGCATGTGGGCGAACCGCGCGTAATAAAACATCCAAACCATCAGGCGTGTGTGCATAATCAACAAAAATATGCGCGCCTTCTTTGGTTTGACCAATATGTTCCATACGCCCCTTAACAGGCCTTAATTCAGTTAATGCTTTAAACACATTCTCTGGCTTTTCACCCAAAGAAAGCGCAAGGCCTGCTGCCATTGTGGCATTCAATGCCTGAAACTCACCAATAAGGGGGATTTCAACGGGGTATGTTTTATTTTCAAAGCGATAATCAACGCGTTGTGACGCAGGCTTTGGCCATAATTCTTGAATTTTTAAATAATTACCGCGCCAACCAACAAGCTTTAAATCAAGCCCTGAATTAATTGCCGCCTCTTCATATTTTGGTGCATATTCAGCATCAGCATTCACCACCGCAGGCGATGATTTTGGCAATAAATCAGTGAATAAAAGCATTTTCGCTTCGGCATAAGAATCCATAGTTTCATGGTAATCAAGGTGATCTTGGGTAAGGTTTGAAAAACCACCCGCCTTTAATTTCACGCCATGCATACGTTTTTGCACCAATGCATGTGATGATGATTCCATTGCAACATGGGTAATATTTCTTTGCGCCAAATCCTCTAAATTGGCATGTAATGATATTGGGTCAGGTGTTGTAAAACCAAGATTTACCGAACCTTCAGGGGTAATTGCACCAAGCGTTCCAAGTGATGCTGCGCGATGTCCACAGGCCGCCCAAATCTGCCTTAAAAAATCAACCGTAGAGCTTTTACCATTCGTGCCAGTAATTGCGATTATTGTTTCAGGTTGCGCAGGATAAAAGATTGCCGCCGCATGTGATAATGCATCGCGCGCATCTTTTACAATGATTTGCGGTATTGATACGCCATCAACATTCACTTCTGAAACAATTGCCGCCGCGCCCGCAATTTGCGCAGCTTTGGCAAAATCAGCACCATTTTTAAGAACACCTTGAAGGGCAAAGAATAAATCACCGTTTTTGACTTTGCGGCTATCAGATGCAAGGCCGCTTATTTTAATTGCGCCATATTCATCATTAATCGGGTTGGAAAGAAGCTCTTTTAAGTCGTAACTTTTATCTTGGGTCATTTGTAACAAAGTACCTTGTATGACCGAAGCTATCGTGCCCCTATACTAATTGGCTTGGCAATTTTGGTATTAGGCAAATTTGCTTGCGGTGCGCTTGATTTGGTTTGCACATCCATAGCAGAAGTTTGCGCTTGCGCAATAACGCGCTGCGGCGCAATTTCCAAAATTGGTCCTATTCGTGCAATTATTTTTGCAACATAAGGCGCAGCAACAATTGCCGCGGTCGCAGGACCACCATCAATTGACTTTGGTTCATTCACCAAAACCAAAATTGCATATCTTGGATTATTTGCAGGGAATACACCCGCAAATGATGAAACCCTTTTATTAGTTTCATATCCACCCTTACCCGCGACATCGGCGGTACCGGTCTTTCCGGCAACTGGATAGGCAGGGACATCGGCGGATTTACCTGTTCCGCTTGTAACAACACCGCGCAATAATTCAAGGATTTGGCGCGATGCCTCCGGCGAAATAACGCGCGTTGCTTTAAGTGGTGTTGCAGGGTCACGAACCAAGAAAGTTGGATCAATATAATTGCCACCATTGGCAATCGCGGCATAAGCGGCAATTACCGCCAATGGTGAAACCCTTATACCTTGCCCAAAGGCAATAGTTGCGGTTTCGGTTGAAGCCCATCTTTCAGGTGCAGAAGGGTTTGATGCCCCATAAAGCCCGCCGCTTATTTTTTTCAAAAGCCCCAAATCATTAAAGAAGGTTTTTAATCTTTGTGAACCAACAAGACGTGCAATTTGCACCGTTCCTATGTTTGAAGATTCCGCCAAAATTGTGCGCGCATCAGCGATAGTTCCGACGGAGTGCAAATCAGAAATATCAAAACCGCCAACATTAATTGGCTGGCTTACATTAAAGGTTGAATTTGGTGTGATTTTTCCATCATTTAAAGCCACCGCAAAGGTGAATGCTTTAAAAGTAGAACCCATTTCAAAAGTATTAGAAAGGTAATTATTCTTCTGCGAATCAATACCTTTTGCGCCAAATTTATTGGGGTTTAACGTTGGGTTTGACGCTGCTGCCAAAATCTCACCATTGGTGATATCCATTATTAATGCAGCGCCAGATGTTGCGTGATATTTTGTAACCGCTTGGGCAAGTTCTTGCTCAACTATATATTGAACACGGCTATCGATTGAGGTTTTTAACGGCTCTTGGCCTTTATTTTCCAATTGCGCTTGATAGGTGTTTTCAAGGCCAATAATGCCCTTACCTTCGCCATTATTGCCGCCCAGCAAATGCCCCGCAAGTTCACCATTTGGATATATGCGGCGGGTTTCTTGTTCAAAAGCGAGGCCAGGTTGACCTAATTCCCAAATTTGTTGTTTTTGTTGCGGTGTAAGGCGGCGCTTTATCCAAACCAATGGGCGGTTTTTATTTGATAATTTCGTTATCAAATCTTGTTCATTAAGGTCGGGAAAAATACTTCGGATTGCAATTGCGGTTTCGCGTGCATCCCAAATTTCGCGTGGATTGGCATAAAGCGCAAAACTTGCCAATGATGTTGCAAGTAAAACCCCATTTCTATCGACAATATCGGCGCGCCCAGTAATTCTTTGGGTTTCGGCGCGTGCCGAAGATCTTGCTTCATCAAATGGTCTGAATAAAGTTACATAGGCTAATTTTGCACCAATTAATGAAAATCCGCCCAAAAATACCAAGCCCAAAAATTGGCTTTTTAGCATGGGGCGGAGGGTTGCAGTCTTATCAACAAATTCAGAATCTTTTGCATCCTGCGCATCAACAAAATCTTTGCTTTTGTTTTTTGCTTTGGCAATCATATTCCCAAAAAAATCAAATGGCTTTTTGCGCGCGCTCATTTTTTTGCCTCATTTTCAGGCTTTGGGGCAATTTCATCTTTTGTGGTAGGCGGATTTGTAGGATTTGGCACTTGTTCTTGATGAATTGGGGCATAATTATCAATTTCATTCATATCAATGAATTGACTTGCATCTTGCGCAACAAGGCCAAGATTTTCTTTGGCAGTTTTTTCAATCCGCTCATAAGTATTTAAATATGCAAGTTCGGCCTCAAGGGTGTGGATTTCTTTTTGTTCTTTGGCAACATCAGATTGTAATTGTTGCATATGGTCGCGCATTTTATCGGCTTCGGCTTTGGCCCAATAAAGTGGAACCAAACATGCCAAAAACCCAAAACCCAAAAGAAAATGCTTTTGCTTAACCAAAGCGTGCCCCAAACTACCTATATTCAAAAATGCTTGAGCTGATTATGCTTAAATAAAGGTAAAAATCGGGTTACCAATATGTTAATTTATAATTTTATAACTGCACGTAATTTTGCACTGCGCGAACGCGGGTTTTCCGATATTTCTTTATCGGATGCAATAACAGGTTTGCGATATAATAATTCCAATGTTGGCTTTATTTCTTCTAATACTGGTGCAAAGCGTGAACCTTGGGAAATTTTGGCGCGCTCATTAAAAAAGTTTTTTACAATTCTATCTTCTAAAGAATGGAAAGTTACAATAACAATGCGCCCATTAGGTTTTAAGATTTTATAAGCGCCATCAAGGGCACGCTCCAATTCACCCAATTCATCATTAACATAAATTCTTAAGGCTTGGAAAACGCGGGTTGCAGGGTGGATTTTTTCTTTTTTATGGCCATAAACCCGCTCACACAATCCAGCTAATTGCAGGGTGGAAACAAAGGGTTTTTCATCCCTATCATTCACAATTGCGCGCGCAATGCGGCGGCTATTTTTTTCTTCGCCATAATCCCAGAAGATTTTTGCAATTTCGGCCTCACTACGTGTTGCCAAAACTTCGGCGGCGGTTTCGCCATCGCCCATGCGCATATCAAGTGGGCCGTCTTTATTGAATGAAAAGCCACGCTCTGCTTGATCAATTTGGTAAGATGAAACACCAATATCCAAAACCACCGCATCAATTTCCCCCAATTCAAGATTGGCAATTTCGCCGAATTGGGTTTGAATTAATGAAAGCCGCCCATCATAATTTTTGGCAATTTCATTACCACGTTCGATTGCGCTTTTATCCCTATCAAGGCCAATGACTTTGCAATTTGCGCATTCTAATATTGCACGGCTATAAGATCCGCCGCCAAAAGTGCCATCAACAATCACCTGCCCGTCTTGCGGGTTTAATGCCGCCAAAACCTCTGGCAGCATAACGGGATAATGACCCTTTGTATGTTGGAAATTTTCAATCACGCCTGTCACTAGTAATTTTCACAACTTAAATCAATTAAAAATGCGCACATTCTTTCATTATCCAATCAGCAAAAACATTCATTGCATCACTCATTGGGTTTTGCACTAAATGGGTTAGGTAATATGAACCTGCATCAACACATTGATCAAATGGGCGTATTAATTTGCCTGCCTCTATTTCAGATTGGAATAATTTATATGGCAAAAGGCCAATTCCAATGCCGATTGCGGCGGCATCACCGATTGAGCGCGAATTATCAAAAATTGGCCCCTGCGCCTGAATATTTCTAATGCCACATTCGCCAAACCATTTTGTCCATTCAAGTTTTCGGTAAGAGCGCAAAAGTTCAAAATTCGCCAAATCCTCTGGCTTTCGGATTTTTGCGGCGATTTGCGGGCTGCATAATGGCGTCATTGGCGCTTTCATTAGAAAATGGGCGCGTAATGAATGCCATGCCCCTTCCCCAAATCTTATGGCAAAATCCAGATGTTCGTTTAATAAATCAGGCACATTATTATTCACATGAAGCCTTATTTTAATATCGGGATATTTTGTGTGAAAATCTTCAAGCCTTGGCATTAAAAAGCCAATTGCAAATGTGCCAACCACACCAATATGCAAAACCTCTTTGCGTGCATCGCCCTTTATCATTTCAAGTGCATTGCCAATATCTTCAAGTGATTTGGCAATGATTGGCGCAAGATTTGCCCCCGCATCGGTAAGGGCAAGCCCACGCGCAAGGCGGTTAAATAAAGGCTTTTCAAGATAGTCTTCTAGTGCCTTAACTTGGTGTGCCACCGCCGCCTGTGTTACAAATAATTCCTTGGAGGCAGAGGTGAAATTCAAATGCCTTGCGGATGCATCAAAAGCACGTAAAACATTAAGCGAAATTTCCGTAAGCGACATTTTATACCATAAAAAAAGTATTAGCTAATCAAATTAATAATACTTTTACAATAGGGCAAATTCAAATTATTACAATGGGAATAGTTGAGAGGTTCAAATGTCACAAATTAATTTATCAAAACGCGATTTTTTAGGCGCATCACTTTTATTTTCTGCCGCACCAATTTTGCAGGGTTGTGATGCATTCGCAAAGCCAGAAGTTAAAAAGCTTGATACGAACTTTCCTGACTTTGCCGCACTTGAAAAAGAACATGGCGGAAGGCTTGGGGTTTTTATTATTAATAGCCAAACCCAAAAATCAATTTCTTACCGCGCTAATGAAAGATTTGCCATGTGCTCGACCTTTAAATTATTTTTGGCGGCAATGATTTTGCAAGATGTCGATAAAGGCAAACTTAAATTAGAACAAGAAATTCCGATTAAAGACACTGGCCTTAGATTTTATAGCGATTATGCAAAAGAAGCCGCAAAGAAAGGTAAAATCTCAATTTATGAGGCCGTTAAAGCAATAATTGTATTTAGCGATAATATCACAACAAACGCACTTTTGCCTTATATTGGTGGGCCAGCAGGATTTACAAAATGGATAAATAATATTGGCGATAATATAACAAATCTTACCCTTGATGAGCCAGGCATGAGCCTTGTTTTACCAAATACAATTGAAAATACGACTTCGCCATTGGCCTTTGCGGATGATATTAAGAAAATCCTTGAACCCAATTTTTTAAGCGAAAAATCACGTAAATTATTAATCCAATTTATGATTGAATGTGAGACGGGCCAAAAGCGTATAATTGCAGGTTTGCCAAAAGATTGGACTTTTGGTCATAAAACTGGAACGGGGCAAGATGAAAAAATGGCCAATCAATATAATGATATTGGAATAATTTGGCCCAAAAACAAACCCGCCCATATCATTACTTGCTTTTATCAGGCCGATAAATATTATGATGATATGCGCGCCATTGACGAATTAGTCTTGCAAAAAGTCGGGCAAATTGCCACAAAATGGATAATAGCATAAGGGATTGAAAATGCGTAAAATATTTATGGCTTTGGGTTTGATTTGTTTTCCAAATTTGGCGCATGCCGCCTGTTTGAAAGTGCAAGATGATAGCAAAATCATACTTAGCGATGAAACACTTGCCCCACTCAAAGCCATAAATTATGGGCGTAAAGAATTATTTGACGCTTTATATCGCACTTCTTTGTATGAAACCAATGGTTGCTGGGCAACGCCCGTTGGTAATTTTGATGCGCAAACCCTATCAGTTGGGGTTTTGCAATGGAATTACGGGCAAAATTCATTGCAAGATTTATTCATAAGATATCGCGCCAAATTCAAAACCCAAGAGGAATTTGACCAAAATATTCAAAGCATAATGCCGCAATATGGCAAATTGGCATTTTCATCTGATTGTTTGAATAATCCTGTTGCCCAAAGCTGCAAAGATCAAATCCTTGCCGCGCATGATGAGAAAGGGAAATTAAACCCAATCATTGATGGCGAATATCAGGCGCTTTTTAATTCCCTTACAATGCGCCAAGTGCAGACCGAAAAATTCATTGATTTTCTAAATGACCTTGCGCCAAAACTTAACGCCCTTTTCCCAAGTCCAAGCGATAAGCAGGTTAAATGGGGCATTGATTTGGCAATTCAACAAGGGTTTTTGAAATATAATAATCAATATTATCTTCTTAACCCTGCCGATGTAACCACAATTCGCAAACTCTATCTTGGCCTTGATGCACAAAAGAAACGTGGGCGCGCCTATTCAATTTTACATTGGTATGGCGGGCTTTGTGGTGGTATTTATCAAGGTGTTAAAACTGAACAATGCAATTTCAACATTCAAAAATGGTGTTCGAGCATTAAACACGGCCTTAATGAAGAAGATTTTGACCTTTTAAACCTTACCTATGTTCGCTCCCGCATTGCGCAGGGGCAATCGGGGCGTTGGCAAGCCAATGCCTTTGCACGGCGCACTAAATTAGTATTGCAAACAGGTTGGATTGGCGATGACAAACAAGATTTGCCAGAGGGTATCAAAGACAATGGCAATTGCGATGTTTTCAAAGTAGTTGAGTGATAATCTTACTGTCATCCCCGAATTTTTATGCAATAAAAATATCGGGGATCTCGTGGGTTATTCGACAAGATCCCCGATAAATTTCTTTGAAATTTTCGGGGATGACAATCTCATCAATGCGGCGCTTTATCGCCCCAAATTTTCTTTAAGGCATTATCGCGCCCACAGCCAACACGATATGAATTATAAGCAAAAGAATTGGTTTTCCAATAATGTTGGTGATATTCCTCTGCGGCAAAAAATGGAAGTTTCACACTGCTTGAGGCCACAATTTCGGTGACAATTGGTTTTGTCAATTGCTTTTGGGTTTCTTCTTTTGATTGATTGGCTTGCTTTAATTGCTCATCCGAATAAGTGAAAATCGCGGTTTCATATTCGGGGCCAAAATCACAAATTACGCCATTTTCATTGGTTGGGTCGGTTGAATGCCAATAAGTATCAAGCAATTGATTGAAACTTACTTTTTTGGGATCATAAAAAACCTCCACGGCCTCTTTATGGCCTGTGGTTTGGCTTGAAACATCGTCATAGCTTGGGTTTTCAACATTACCGCCCATAAAGCCCGCGCGGGTTCGAACCACGCCAGTGACATGGTCAAATGCCTTTTGGGTTGACCAAAAGCAACCACCCGCAAAGACCGCTTTTTCAAGACCATCAGGATTAAAAATTGGTTCGGCACTGGTTTTCGTGCAAGCGCCCAAAATCAGAATTGGTAATAAAAAATATGTTTTGCGCATTTTACACCTTTTGCGGAATAAATTTCAAAACCGCACCATTTGAACAATATCTTAGACCTGTTGGCTCGGGCCCGTCAGGGAAAACATGACCATGATGACCACCGCAATTGGCGCAATAATATGCGGTTCGTAATTCGCCAATTAACATATCGCTTTTCTTGCCCAATGCGCCTTTGATTTCATCATAAAAACTGGGCCAACCTGTTCCTGAATCAAATTTTGTATTTGAAGTGAATAATGGATTATCACAGCCAACACAGGCAAAAATTCCTTTGCCATGCTCATCCAAAAGTTTTGAAGTAAACGGCGCTTCTGTGCCTTCGTGGCGCAAAATATTATATTGTAGCGGCGTAAGGCGTGCTTTCCATTCTGCATCCGATAGTTTAAATGGTGCATCAATTTCTTTTTGTGGTTTTGCCTGACATGCAGATGCTGCAAAACTTGTGAAAATCATATTGGCAAGAAATAATCGACGGTTCATTATACTCTCCTTACCTACTATACGTTTTGAAATGCCATTTGGTTACAATTATCCAAAAGTGAATGCATAGGCTTTCGCGCCTTTTTCTAAGAATTGAATTTCAAAATCATGTTCGCCAATATCGCCTTGGATACGGATTAATTGATAAAGGCGCTCATCAGTGATTGTGCCATTGCCATTTTCATCAATATCAAGGCCGTGATTTGCAATTGGTGGTTTTCCATCAATCAAAACTTTAAATCTTATTGGCTTGCCCTTTTCACTTGGCCCTAAAACCAGATGAAGATCGCGCGCTTTAAAGCGATAATATATTGAACCTTGGTGCGAATTTAAAGTTGCGCTTTGGCCTTCGATTGTCCAATTTCCTGCAAGGCTTTGGGAATTTAAAATACTTTTGCCGCGCGTGTAATTTTGGGCTTCGTCTTGTTTTATATTTTGTGGTGAATTGAAATTTTCGCTTCTTTCATAGCCAATATAGGTTTCAGGCGAACCAATTTCATCTTCCTTGGCCTGTTTACCAATATCATTGGCATTGATTTTGGTTTCGCCAAATTTTGGGTTTTTGCCGGTTTCTTTCAAAAGCATTTGGATGATTTTTTCGCTTTCATCATAATTCCCCTCACCAAAATGATGGGCGCGAATATTGCCATCTTTATCGATAAAATAATGCGCAGGCCAATATTGATTATTGAATGATTGCCAGATTGATAAATCATTATCCAACACAATAGGATATTTTATACCTAAATCTTGAACCGCCTTTTTCACATTTTCATAATTTCTTTCGAATGCAAATTCAGGTGAATGAACGCCGATAATGACCAAGCCATCTTTGGCATATTTTTCATTCCACGCTTTCACATAAGGCAAAGTTCGTAGGCAATTTATGCATGAATAAGTCCAAAAATCTATTAAAACCACTTTGCCTTTTAATTCTTCATTCGTAATTGGTTTTGAATTTAACCATGCGCCAGTGGTTTGAATTGATGGCATTTTGCCTTCAAAATCCGCCATTTTTTTGACTTTATTATCTTTTGAAAACCTATCCAAAAGCGCTTGTTCAATTTTATTGGTATTTGCTGCCGAATATTGGGTAAGGATTTTTCTGTCAAAACCCGTTGCGATTAGGCCAACGCCAATTAAAACTAAAACCCCAAGTGCTTTTTTGATATTTTCACCAATCCCAAGACCTTTTTTCAATGCGCCAAAAACTTTGCTTCCCGCAAATAAAGCTATTGCAATTGAACATGCCGCGCCAAGCGCGTAGAGCGAAAGCGCAATGAACAGAACAAAATTTGCACCATTTGTTGCGGCGCTTACCAATACAATCCCTAAAATCGGCCCAGCGCAAGGTGCCCATAAAAGCCCTGTTGCAACACCAATTAAAAACGAACCACCAAATCCACCACCCGAAATATTTGATATTTTTGAACCAAGTCGAACAAATGGGCGCATCACATATTCTGATAATTGGGGTAGCAAAAGCAAAATCCCAAAAATTGCAAACGCAAAAAGGGCAATATTACGCGCAATCTCATTTGCGCTTTGTACCCATGCCCCACCAATTGCCGCAAGTGATGAGACTAAAACAAAGCTTAAAATAAGCCCCAAAAGAATTGGAAATTGCGATTGCCAAAATGATCTATCAGAACGCGCAAATACGAATGGTAAAATCGGCAAAATACATGGGCTTAAAATTGTTAATGCGCCGGCTAGGAAATATAGAAAATAAAATAACATGCTTTGTCTTTCTTGATGTTATCTTATACGAAATTTAATCGCTTTGGTTACAATTTGTCGTGTTTTTATATTATTATGGGGAAAGTTTTCATTTTATAGCATAAAAAGGGCAAGTTTTTAGACGATTTTAAAAGAATCTAATTGAAAAAGTTCAAAAATTGTGCATATGCAACATTTTACGGCAAGATTAAAAATATTGCTTGATAAAATATAGGTTTTGGCAAATTTTATGAATGTTGATTTGAAGAGTGGAAAATTGGAATTAGTGGAAAAATATTTTACGCTATATAAAACGCAAATAACTAATTTTGCGGTGATTTTTGCTTGCGCATTAATCTTGACCATTCCTGCTTTTTACAATGGTTATGTTTTTCTTTTTCAAGATTCAGCTGATTATCTTGCAAGTTGGGTAAGATTTTATCGCCTTCCAGTTTATGGGAATTTCACTTTAATTGGGCGCATATTTGGCACGCCATGGCCAATTGCAATTGCGCAGGGTCTTATTGTTGCCCACCTTATATATTTGGTGAATAAAATAAGCTTTGGCAAAGTTAACCTTAAACTTTATACCTTGCAAATCATAGGCCTAACATTATTTTCAAGCCTTCCATATGTTAGCGCACAAATTATGGCGGATATTTTTACCCCAATCATGTTTTTGGGACTTTATATCCTTTTATTCCATCGCAAAAAAATAAGCATTTTAGAAAAAAATTATCTTAAAGTTTTGGTCGTTTTTTCGGCAATGGCACATATTACCAACATTTATCTTGGTGTTGGTTTGGTGATTTTTAGCGCATTCGTAATTCTAATTCGCGCCGAAGATACAAAAGCAAATTTAAAAACTCTTGGTCGTGGTCTTGGGCTTTTGGCATTTGCGGCGGCTTATGTTGTTGGTCTTAACGCATATTATTATAAAACATGGAAATTATCGCCTGCATCAAGTGTTTTTGCACTTGCTAATTTAATACAAAATGGCACGGCAACACTTTATCTTGAACAGGCATGTTCAACCCAGCAGCTGAAAATTTGTAAATTTACGCATGCAATTCCAAACTCATCAGATTTTTTCCTTTGGTCACGAAAAAGCCCATTAGATAAAAGTCTCGGAAGTTTCCGCGGCTTTAGCAATGAGGCGCAATTCATCGTGCGTGATACTATTGCAACCTATCCAAAAGACGTTGCCATTCATGCATTCAATGATTTTAAACGAACCTTTGTTGTTCATGCGCCGGCAAAAGAATTAAATTCGTCTGTGGCAAGAAGTTCGGTTCGTGGGGTTTTACGTATTTTTTATGGAATGAATGCCCGCGATACTTTCTTTAAAACCAAACAGGCGAATGATGCTTTGCCATATCAATTACTGGCTAATATTGATAATATTGTGTTCCCATTATCATTGATTTTAGTGTCTCTATTATCAATTTTATCACTAATGAATTTGCGCGACAATAAAAGTCTTCTGCCATTATTTACAATTGTATTTTTGCTTGGGAATAACTTCCTATGCGCTTTAGGTTCTGGTGTTTTTGATAGATATCAGGCACGCGTTTCTTGGCTTTTGGTTTTCGCATTAATGATTGGAATTGGAACAATTATTTCGCAAAGAAAACTTATAAAAGCACCAATAAAAATCAATGAATAAGCTTTACGCTAATTAGGGTCATTATTGGATTTATGCGCAAATATAGAATTTTATAGACGATTAAATTAATTATTATTGCTACAAAAACCGCAATAAAAATATAGTTTCTCGACACAAAGCCTTTTTTCTCAAACATTGCAAAAAACGTTTTTCTTAACATACGAAGCTTTGTCCACCAAATTAAATTCTGGGTATAATGGGACACAATCGCACCAATGAATTGGCAAAAAATTACAAGTAAAATCGCGCCATAAAAAATTACAGATATTTTTTCAGGCGCCGTAATTGCGACATGCAGTAAAGCAAAACAAATCGAAAAACCTAATGAAATTAATATAATTGTTGCCGCTAAGATTAGCGCTTCAAAATTTCGCGATACAAATAAATTATCATTTGATTTTGCATCTTCAATAACAGCTCTAGGCGAATTTTCTTTCATGCTTACTCAATTTTAAACTTAAAAAAGAGCCGCGCTTCAAGTGGTAAGGAAGGGAACAAGAAGCACGGCTAAGTTAAAGCAAAAAACAATTTGAAAAGGCAAAATAATTTGCCGATTTTCACCAAACTGTACCCATAGGTTATCCATTATTTTCGCGATGGGTTGTGTAAAAATGTTTACATATAATGCACAAAAGCCGCGATTAATTAGATTAATTTTTTTTAAGGATGCAAAAAAAAGAAAAATTATCAATTTTGCTAATGATTAAAATTTAACACAATGATTTCAGAACTTTACATAATGACATAAACAATAGCACAAAGCAGAATTACACCCTCAACACCATGAACTATTAAGGCGAAATAATTGCTTTTATATCTTTGCGAGGTATAGGAATATGAAATATTACTTATGATAATTGACGGCAATCGCCACACTAAATGCAGAAGGTAAAGACCAAAAATTATGGCATTTGCAAGCATGCCCATTTTCCAAAAACCCCACGCATTTTCGAAAGCAAAACGCCATGAAATCATAATGTATCAAACTTCTTATATCCATATATTCTGGAACGATGAAATTTGGGAAAGCTAATTGAGAAATTCCATCAATATAATCAGAGAATATTTCTCTGGTAATTAAATTGAATAATAATGCCGAAATTAGCATTATCATTAGATTAGGCATATATTCCCGATTTTTCTCATCTCACGGCATATTAAGCCATAAACGCGCTCTAAGGCTTTTTAAAGTCCAATCGTTTCTTTCACTAAGAAAAAGACAATAGAAACAAGGAATTGCCGCGCCATTCCTATTATCATAAGCCATCAAAAAATTATGCTAGGTATTTGTTTTGTATTTATCGCAATTTTGGGCATCAAAACCCATGTAAAATAATAAATTGGCAAAGTGGCGATTATAAAAATCATTATATTTTTCGCCAAACTATAATGGCCATCTGATTTTAAATTTTTATTCGGTGATTTATACCTATTCAGAAAACAAACATTTCAATAATTTTGCTAGTTTAAAACCAGCCAAGCGCAAAATAAGGTGGGGGTGCGCTTGGCTGGCTAAATTGCGAATATGCTTGGGTAAGGGGCAAGCGCTAGGATTCGCAAAATTTGAATTCAAAGCTAAAATTTATAAATCACCGCAAGCATTGACCCGATATTGGTTTTCTTATCAATAATGCTATTTCTAGTGATATCTTTTGGTAAAAACTCAAAGGAATTGATGCTTACTAAATCAATATTTTCTTTTACGGGATAGCTTATTTTAAGGCCCAAATTCGGTATAGTTGCATCACCAACAACATATTTTGCCCTATTAGCTTTTACTTCATTTGCGCGCACGCCATAATAATAATCCGCTAATTTTGAACTTTGCCAAGTTACGCCCACAGAAGGCATCACACCCAATTTTCCAACTTCAAATGGGAATGTATAATTGGCACTTACTTGCGAGCCTTTGTGAACCGAAAGCGCATCTGTAACGATATCAACATTGAAAGCACCAAAATCTGATTTCAATGCCGCAGATACGCCAATATCAACACTTGATTTACGTTTTGACATGCCGGTCATAAATGTTGAATCTTTTGGATCGATTAATTGAAATCTTGGGCTTGCAATTGCAGAAACTGAAAAATTTTCATCGCCAAAAACACGATATGATAGGCCAAGTATGCTTGCGCTAAATTTTTCGCCTTCATAACCAATATATGGCAATGGAACAGTTTTATTTTTTGCGCCTTTAAATGGGGCAGAAAAATATGCAACGCCACCACCAACAGACCATTTGGTTTCAACATTTTGCGCATTGGCGCAAGTCGCCATAAGCGCAAGTACTGAGCTTATAATTGCGGCTATTTTTAGATTTGGATTATTATTCATTATTTTCTCCATTTTGTTTCAGGAAGGAAGGCCTTGCTTTAAAAGTTTCGCCAAAAATTTTATGCAAAGCGCTTTACACAAAAAGAAAATACGTATAATCAAGATTAAATTGAATGATATTTTTTGCGTTATTAATTATAAAAATAGCGTATAAATCATTGTTTATATTTATTTTTTTCTGATAAGAATCAAATACTAATTATATAGGGTATTATAAAGTGGCGCTTTCGTTGAATGAGTTCTTTTCTAGCAATCCCATTTTCAAAGATGTTTCGAACCATACACGTGACTACATTAGCAAAATGGCACTCTTTAAGACGCTAGAGCCAGGCCAGATTCTTTTCCAGCATGGCGATGCAGCCAATAGCCTATACTTTATTTTAGAAGGTGATTTATCGGTTTGTCTATTTGCAAATGACGGACGTCAATTAGGATTAAATGTTGTTTCCGAGGGCAACCTTCTTGGTGAGATTGCCGTACTAGATAATGGGCCACGTTCGGCCTCGGCAATTGCAATTGCAAAATGCCAAGTGGCAAGCGTTACAAGTAATAATTTTAGAAATTCAATCAAAAAAGACGCCCAATTATCACAAAACATAATAAATTTTTTATGCGCGCAAATTCGCCGCGTTAGTGACCGCATCATTGACGCAAACGCATTACAACTTGAATCAAGTATCGCCAGAATACTTATAGAAGCAGGACAAAATTCATCTTCAGGCAGTAAGCAAAAGAAAGTTGTCCGCATCAAGCAAGAAGAAATTGGTTTCATTGCCGGCGTTTCAAGGGTAACAATAAATAAATACCTCAACAATTGGGCACGAAAAGGGATAGTGAGCATATCGCGGGGTAAAATTATGATTGAAAATATAGACATTCTATTCGCAATTATTGATGACGATAGAGGCAAAGTGATAAAAAATTAAATGAAAATACAAAAGCTTGTATCAAATAATGATAGCAACCTGATTGAAACCGCTCAATTGGATGCGCAAATTATAATAAGCAATTATCTATATCAGGCGTTGAAAAATAAAAATATTTTTGAAGAAAATGGCTTTTCGGTTAGCTTACAAAAGACTATACTCAAGGGTATCGATGAACAAAATATTTGAGCAATTAAAAAGGCCTAATGTAACCATGATTAAACGCATATGAATATGGAATTGGTCAAATCTACAAAACTAGGCGAAAAGCTGGGTTTTATTTCAAAAAGCAAAACTCCCGAACAAAAGGAGTTTGATAAATTTCTTGTCAAAAGCCAAGACCACTGCCTCCTGCGCGAAATATATTTAAGGCTTACCTTTATCTCTATATTATTCACCAATGATCTTATTGCCCTTTTTGTAAATAAAAATTTTGGCGGCAATAATGATGTAGCGTCTAACAAAAACCAAGATATTTTATTTACGATTAGTTTTCTTCCAATTGGCCTTGCCCAATTATGGATTGCGAAAACTGGGCGCTATAAACCTTGGATGAAATATCTTTTCTTGTTGATTGATGTTTTGTGGCTTGGCGCATATTTGGCTTTACCAAATTTATTGCAATATTCGTTTGGCTCCAAAGAATTCACGCTTGAATTTTTACGTGCCTATAATGACCAAAAATTAAAATGGTTATTCATTATTTATTCTTTGACCACTTTATATTTTTCTACAAAATATGTTCGCGCTTTGGGTGCTTATATTTCATTATTTTGGGCAATGTCATATATATATCTGTCTTATTTAAGCGTTCATCATCAACTTGGGCTGAATGTTGATTTTAAAATTGCACTTGAAAATATTGCCCTTGCAATTCTTATGACAATTGGTTTCACGATTGTTGCAAATTACCATTATAATATGGTCACTCAATTCCTTACACTTGAACAAAAGAAGACTTCTTTATCAAGGTTTTTTTCGCCCAATTTACTTGAGATTTTGTCAAATAATAAAATCACCAACAAAAAAAACACTATTGATGCCGCAATTGCCTTTGTTGATATAAAGAACTTTACCACCCACTCACAAGGAAAAGAGCCAGAGGATGTATTAAAAATCCTTCAAGATTTCCATTCAATCATTGAAGATGAAGTTTTCAAGAAAAATGGAACTTTGGAAAAATATATTGGCGATGCAGCAATGGTTGCATTTGGCGCACCAATTCAATCCAAATATGATGCCGATAAAGCGGCAAAATGCGCAATCAATTGGATGGAATCGCTAAGAATTTGGAATAAAGAAAGAAATTCAAACAACGAAGAAAGTATCAATATTGGCATTGGCCTTGATTATGGCCCTGTTACGTGCGGCACAATCGGGAAAAACCGTAATATGTCATATGTAATAGTGGGTTCAACCGTAAATCGCGCAAGCCGCCTTGAAGGCCTTACGCGTGAGTTTGAAGCCGATATTATATTAAGTAATGATTTCTACAATTCCTTGAAAAACAAGTGTATTTTCACTGAAAATGGCTATGAAATCTATTCACAAGTTGCACCTGTAAAAAACCTTAAAAATCAATTGGTTTGGGTTGTTTGCAAGAAAAACATTATGAAAGACAATTTGAAAGCGGTAATATAATACCACATGTCTAACCCATTGTTTTTAAACCAAAAACAGTAGGTGTGTTGACAAAAAACCAACTTTAGTGTCTATGCGCGCCACGTGCCGTAATTTATTGATTGCGGCCTTTGTTTTTAACTAATAAGGACGCCATATGTCTAGTTCATATACTAAAAGCGCAAAAACAGCTGATGCTGACCGCAAATGGATTGTGGTTGATGCAGAAGGTGTTGTTGTTGGCCGCCTTGCTACTTTCATTGCAAAGCGCCTTCGCGGTAAACACCGTGCAGATTTCACCCCACACGCTGATGTTGGTGATTTCGTTGTTGTAATCAATGCCGATAAAGTGAAATTCACTGGCAAAAAATTGACTAATAAAGTTTATTATCGCCACACTGGTCACCCAGGCGGCATTAAAGAAACTACACCTGCTAAAATCCTTAATGGTCGCTTCCCTGAGCGCGTTTTGGAGCAAGCGGTTCTTCGTATGCTTCCAAAAGAAAGCCCATTGGCGCGTAACCAGTTCAAAAAACTTCACGTTTATGCTGGCACAAACCACCCACATGAAGCACAACAACCAACTGTAATTGATTTCAAATCAATGAATTCTAAAAACGTAAGGGCTGCATAATGACTGATACAGTTAATTCTCTTGAAGATTTGGCAGCTTTGGGCACAACTGAGAAAGTTGTTGAAGTTGTTGTTCGTGAACCACAAATCGATTCTTTGGGTCGTTCTTATTCAACTGGTAAACGCAAAAATGCGATTGCACGTGTTTGGGTAAAACGCGGTTCTGGTAAAATCACTATCAATGGCAAAGATCAAGAAGTGTATTTCGCACGTCCTGTTCTTCGCATGGTTATCAACCAACCAGGTCAAGTTACAAACCGCACAAGCGAGTTTGACGTTATCGCAACTGTAAAAGGTGGCGGCCTTTCTGGTCAAGCGGGCGCAATCCGTCATGGTATCGCAACTGCTTTAACCCGTTTTGAACCTGCGCTTCGCCCAGTATTGAAACCATTCGGTTACCTTACACGCGACAGCCGTGTTGTTGAACGTAAAAAATACGGCCGCGCAAAAGCACGTCGTTCATTCCAGTTCTCAAAACGCTAAAATTTCTCACCCCCAAACTCGTTTGGGGGTGTTTTCATATCGACAACAAAAAATCAAAAAGCGTGGTTTTTGCTTTTTTGTTGGCATATATTTCAAAAAACGCCCAATGTTACCTTTGGGCGTTTTTTAATTAATTTGAGTTTATTTCGATTATACTTAAAATCATGCCATTACCATGTTACTAGTAATCATTAATAATTTAATATAAAAAGTAGCAATGTCTAAAAATCAAAACCCATTGTTGTATAGTGAACGAAACGGCTTTAAAAGAAAATTTAAAAGTCTACCACTAGAAACAATCAAACCAATATTAAACAAGAAAATATTAGAATTTGAAGAAAAAGGCTTGTTTGCTGAATATTTCGGTTTTTATCACCCCGATTATAAAGATGATAGACTAAATGGTATAGCTGGCGAGGACATCCCAACCTATCTTTTATTGAATGAAATGAAAGACAACCTATGGCCATTTTCAAATTTTATAAATGAACATGACGAAATTGACCTCTTTGATACGATTGAAATTCTATTCAAATATGTAAGCTTGCCACTAGAAGCTAATTATGTGACAACTTTTGATGGCGGTTATATTTATTTTAGCAATTTTGATTCTAAGCAGGGGCAATTATTGTTTAAAGACGAAATCAATAAAATTATTTCAAAATATAAAGATGGATATGAATTAACAACTTATGGTGAAATAGTTGAAATAGCACCAAGTGAATTTACAACATTACTGGATGCTAAAATACTCTCGAATGACGATAACCTAATTTCTAAAATTGAAAACGCTAAAAGAAAGTATCGGCACCGCAATTCAAATGCAATAGACCGTGACGATGCCGTAAGAGACTTATCTGATGCCTTGGAAATACTAAGGCCAAAAATAAAAAAAGTCCTTATGAGCAAAGACGAATCTGACCTTTTTGATATTGCTAACAATTTTGGGATTCGCCACCACAATAGCAAACAAAAGAACAACTATGACAAAACTATTTGGCGTAGTTGGATGTTTTATTATTACCTCGCGACCATACAGGCTTGCCTACATTTAATAGAAAAGCAAAAAAATCAAAAATAAACACGTCAAAGATTTTCAAAACGACGCTTTTTTGAAAATCTTTGTCCGCTTAAATCCAAATTGCTAAGAGAAAGAAGTAAGGGAGGCAATTTGTAATTACGCCGCCTCGCCTCTCCAATCCAACTCTAATTTCTTCCCGTGTTTCACGCAATCGCGTAAATATAGGTTGATTAGGCTTTGGTAGGGGATATTGGTTTCTTCGGCCATTTTTTTGAAATAATCGACAACGTCATCACCAAGCCTGATTGTAACTGGCTTTTTAAGTTTTGCGGCATAAGGGTTTTTGCGTGATTTCATTTTTGAAAAATCATATTCATCTTTCATTTCGTTATCTAAAATTTTATTCGCCATAATTCTTACCTTCATTTTTCGTGGCTTTTCGGGCGGATATTATACGAATAATATCACCTTCCCCACGTTCACAATAAACAACGACCAAAAGCCGAAGCTTTGCGGACAGGCCAAGCATTATAAACCTATCCTCTGTATCGGAATTTATATTATCAAAATATTGAAGTGCCATTTCATCGTAAAAAACAGTTTTTGCTTCTTCAAATGAAACGCCATGTTTCTCTATATTTGATTTAGCCTTCTTATTATCCCAAGTGAAATTAATCATATTTACATTGTATGCACAAAGCAAGAATTGTCAATTAATATTTACGATTTTGAAAACCGCAATATTCCCGCAAGTTCCAATTTTCCCCCATTATCTTTTGGGTGGTTGTTTTGGCCGTCTAGGACTTGGACTTCTGGGAAGTCGAATGGGCTTGTGCCTTCAAGGCAGGCGACATTTATTCCATATTGATTTGAGTTAGAGCGTCTTTGGTGGAATGTATATATTCCGCATTTTGAGCAAAAGAAATGTTTCGCCTTCCCTGTGTTAAAGCGATATTCGGTTAAAGCATCTGCACCTTCCAAAATCTCAAGACCGCCCAATTCTGCGGAAACTGCAATTGCACCGCGCATTCGACATATAGAACAATTGCATCGGCGAATTGTATTAAAACCATCGCTTAATTTAGCTTTGAATTTAACCGCGCCACAATGGCATTGACCATTTTTTTCAATTATTTCCATCCCACCTTCCCTTTCCAAATGTGGCAAATTATAGGCTTTTCAGTGGCAGCGTAAATTTGCACTTGCAATGCATCTTATTTGCTTTAGCTTTTGCTTATGAAAAAATTATCCAAACTATCACTTTTATTTATATTGCCACTTTGCATGGTAATTTCCAATTGCTCCCAAGCATCTAATAACGAAAACAAAGCGTCAACAGAAGGCGCAGGTGCTTTACAAATTGCGAAAGAAGATAAAGCGCCGCAATCTATGCAAATGGCTTCAAATGCGGCTGCAACACCTATAGGCCAAAACAATGCCACACCAGAAAAAGTAATTCTTAAGGCCATGACAATTGTTGATGGGGATGAAACTTATCGCGCTTATGATTCTGGTCTTGCTATTCAAGAATTTATGAAACTTGGCATTGTAAATAAAAAGCCCGAAGCGCGTGTTGATTATTATGATATGTATGCCGTACATAAACCATATAAAATTATGGGCCATGATTTGGTTGAAATTGGCGAAGAATATATGACAAAATATGTCGGATGCTGCGTGAATGAAAATGTCACAATAATTGTAAAAAGCAATGGTGACGATGAAGGCATTTTACAATTTGCCGAACAAAATAAATGCAAAATCGATGAAAATTACGACATCAAACAAGACACACAATACACAAAAGCAAATTTAGACACATCGGCAAAATACATCCAAATCCAATGCCGCAATGCCCGTGTAAAGAAATAAAATCATAGTAAAATATATTGTTTACGCCGGAGGATTGATGAAAATTTTTGAGTAAGCTCAAAAATTTTCACCCTCAAGGGGCGGCTCGCTTCGCTGCGCCGTCTAAAACGCGGTGCGTTTTTTCGAACCTGTGAATGCTCTCGTCCAGCCCGCCCCAGCCAATAAAAAAGGGCTGCACAAAATGTGCAACCCTTTTTTATTGGCTGGGGCGGGAGGATTCGAACCTCCGCATGCCGGTACCAAAAACCAGTGCCTTACCGCTTGGCTACGCCCCAACAATCTAGAAAAAGCGCAATAATGCGCCTTGAGAATATTCGCAAGAGGCAATTGCCGTTAAATCTGTAAAGAAAACAGGTTTAAATATGTTTAATGGCAAATTCCTGCTAAAAAAATATAATTCTTATTGTTTTTCAATAAAAATTTGATATATAATATTGCTTATTGCATTGCAATATGCAAGTGAGTGACCAATTATTTCACATACAAAACCATGCTTCTCGGGGGCCTTTTTTGAAACAATTTCTGTTTACTATTGCCGGTGTTTTTATTGGCCTTGTTTTATTTTTTATAATTCTGCCTATGGTTTTACTTGCAAGTGCTGCTGGGGCGTCAAAACCTTCGACACCATCAAATGCAATATTGGTTTTGGATTTAAGGCATCAACTTAATGATCAAAGTCCGCAATCACCTTTTGGTAATTTAAACGCTAAACTTTCTGTTGTTGATGTTGTCAGAAAGCTTGAAGCGGCTGAACATGATGGTCATGTAAAAGGCATATTTGTTCGCGCACCAGAAGCAGGAATGGCCCCTGCACATGCCGAAGAAATTCGACAAGCAATCCTTGATTTTAAAGCTAGTGGCAAATTCGTTATTGCCCATGCCCAAGGTTTTGAAATGCCAACATTGTCAAATTATGTGGCTGTTGCAGGTGCGAATGAAATTTGGATGCAAAATGGCTCTGATTTCTCGTCAACTGGTTTGGTTTCTGAAACTATGTTCCTTGGTGGGCTTTTTGAAAAATTCGGAATTGTCCCGCAATTTGAGCAATTTTACGAATATAAAAATGCCGCCAATGTTTACACTCAAAAAGATTATACCGATAAACACCGCGAGGCTACTAATAGCCTTCTAACTGGCGTTTATAATGCCTTTTTAGCCGAAATTTCGCATGATAGAAAAATTGCCGTAGAGCAATTAAAAGCAACACTTGATAGCGCCCCACTTTCGCCAAAAGCTGCAATGGAAGCCAAATTAATCGATAAGCTTGGCATGCCAGAAGAAGCAATGGATTATGCAATTGCACAAGCCGGCGGCACTGATAAAGCCAATACAATAAGTATTGAAGAATATTCGCCAGCTTATAGCAGTGGCCCTACTATCGCAATTGTGGGTGGTGAAGGCGGTATTGTTACCGGTCCTGATGAAACCAATCCATTTTCAAATGACCAACAAATGAATTCAGACGCAATTGCCAATGCAATACGCAAAGCAAGCGATGATGATAATGTGAAAGCAATTGTATTTCGTGTTTCATCCCCTGGCGGCTCTGCTATTGCTTCTGAGCAAATTTGGGCGGCAGTTGAGCGTGCAAAAGCACTTAAAAAGCCAGTTGTAGTTTCCATGGGTGCATATGCTGCATCTGGTGGTTATTATGTTTCTGCGGGCGCTGATAAGATTGTGGCTTTGCCATCAACCATTACGGGTTCAATTGGTGTGTTGGGTGGCAAAATGGTAATTAATGGCGCTTTAAATAAATATACTGGCGCAAATATTTCTTCTATCCAAGTTGGCGGACCTTTTGCCACCGCATTCTCTGATGCGACACCATTTTCAAATTCACAACGTGAAGCTTTCCACAATGCGATGGCGCGTATTTATGAACAATTCACTGGCAAAGTTGCCGCCGGTCGCAAATTACCAATTGAAAAAGTACAAGAAATTGCAAAAGGACGCGTTTGGACAGGTAATCAGGCACAAGGAATTGGCCTTGTTGATAAAATTGGCGGCCTTCGCGTTGCAATCGACGAAGCAAAAGTTTTGGCAAAAATTGATGCCAAAAAGAATGTTTCAATCATCGTTTATCCTGAAGCCGATGACCCTTTAAAAGCTCTATCTTCTATTATGGGCGGCTCTACACAAAGTGCAAAAGCTATGGCAATTTATGGCGCACTTATGGGCAATGATAAAATCAATGCCCTGCTTAGCGAAATAAATGCTGCCAATGATAATAAAGTTCAGATGAAAGAACATTTGATGGTTCGCTAGTTTGGATTGATTTTATAAAACAAAAGGGCACAATTAATTTGTGCCCTTTTTTATTAGCCTAATCCTGATTGCTATATTCCAAAAACATATAATTAATTGCTTTGCATAACGATAAAAGCATTCCGTATTGATACTTAAGACACGCCAAAATATAAATCAACCGTGAACAGATAAGAGCATAGTTAAATTTAGGCGCCTTATATAAAAAGGGCGGCAAATTAATGCCGCCCTTCTATTCCAATTCCTAAATGGAGAAGGATATTAGAATTTCAATTTGAAGCCTGCATAATATGCACGACCCAATACGTCGAATGCGTTTGGATCTGTGTTACCATCTGGCGAGTTATCAAATACTGGTGGTTCTTTATCCATTACGTTATTGATACCGAACACCAATTCAGTACGTGGAGAAACACTCCAACGTGCTTGAACATCTGTAATTGCATAATTAGGAACAGTATTATAACCACCATCTTGAAGATCTGGAATATTACCTTGGTTGTCCATTTTGTAATAATAAGATGTGTTAGTGGTCAATTTAACATCGCCAATTTTATAACCAAGCGTCATAATCGCTTTATATTTCGGCAATGCAGCAGAGATATTATAAGAACCAGCAGTTCCTTTATAATCAACGCCATCCAGAACATAAGTATCAAGATAATTAACCAAAAGGTTTACGTTCAACTTATCATCAAAGATGCCGCCAGATTTAACCATCCAACCCAATGGGATGCGATAGTCAACAGTAAGGTCAACACCTTTAGTTCTAAATTCAGAAACGTTACCAGTAGATGTGCGAACTTTTAACTCGCCTGCAGCATCACGATAGATAGCTGGCAAACCGATTGATGAGTCAAAACATGCATCTGAAGTCATGCTGCCAGATGCAAAACACGCAGCAACAGTACCAGCAGCACCACCAAATTTAGTGTTGATATAGTCTTTAACCTTAATGTCATAATAATCTAAAGTTACAGCAAGATTTTTGACATATGAAGGTCTATAAACCGCACCAATTGTTATAGTATCGCTTGTCTCTGGTTTAAGATTACGATTACCATAAATGCTGGTTTCGATTTGAGAGTTAGGTTGGATAAAGCCAGAAGTAACTGGGTTAACACCTAGTTGAAGTGTACAGAATGCAATAGTTGAAGCAGACAAAGTACGAGTTGCGCCATTGTTCACGTTTTTAGTTGAACATGGGTCTGTAAATTGTGGGAAGCCTTGGTCATTGCTTTGGTACAATTCAAATGCAGAAGGTGCACGGCTTGCACGCTGGAACATAGAACGGAAGCGAAGATCATCATTAATTTTCCATTCGCCGCCAACTTTGTATGAATCAGTATTACCAACAGTTGAGTAATTAGAGTGGCGTGCACCAAGCTCTAAACCAACATATTTAGCAAAAGGTGCGTCAGCTATCAAAGGAATAGCAACCTCACCGAATAATTCAGTTACGTCAAATCCACCTTGTGTGTATGATTCACGGTTGAAACCAAAGATATCACCAGAACCATGTGCCGCATCAGGCGCAAATTCAAAATTATCTTTACGATACTCACCACCAAGGTTGAAGCTAACTGCACCAGCAGGAAGAGTGAATAAATCACCACCGATATTTGCGGTCAACATAGTGCGCTCAAACAATGTGCTGTCTGAGAAGTTCAAACGAACAAAATCAATAGCAGCTTGAGAAGCAGAACCAGTACCAAACAAATTATATGGCTTACAAGTTGGGAATATTGCAAGAATTGCAGCACCGCAAGAAGTTGTGCTTGAACCAGCAGAAGTACCACGAGTTGCAGCAATTAAGCGAGAACGTGAAACGTCGTTAAAAGTAGAATCTTTAAATTCAGTACGACCATAAGCACCAGAAATATCCCATTTGAAACCAGTAGCAGTTGTACCGCCCAAACCAGTTACAAATTGGAATTGCTTATTATTATGCTCTTGTACACGTGGGCCTACCTGATCCATACGTTTGCGGAATTGGAAATTAGCAGTTGGATTTGTACGTGTAGCTAATGCCGAAGCAAATGATGATGAAATGAACGGATTATCAATATCAACTAATAGTCCAGTCATAGGAGTTGGCGCCAATTGGCTTGATTGACGGTTGTCAGTGTAGAAGATTTCCAAACGACCAGTTAAGTTATCGTCAAAATTATATTTGCCAAAAACTGCCGTTGAAATACGCTCACCAGGTGACATCAAATTGTTTACAGGTGAGAAATTATAACGATCATTTACAGCCGCTGACATATCGAAGTTATTACAATAACCACGCGCAGCACCGTTAGCAGCGAAAGAAATATTTCGTGAATCAGCACCAGCAGTACAACCAGGTGCAGTTGCAACAGGGGCAAATGGATTACCAACAAAGTTATCTGCACGACCTGCAACACCAGTAGCAGAGCCACCAGCATTTGAAAGAATTGCCCAATCACGAAGCGCAGCCAAAACTTGATCACGTTTGTAATAAGAAGCAAATGCAGTCAAATTACCTTTGCCATCAGCAAGGTCAGAACCGAAGATTACTGATGTATCATAATTTGCGCCATCGCCTGCTGCTGTTTTGCCAGCTTGGCCAGTAATTTGAAGACCGTTGAAGTCATCTTTCATGATGAAGTTAACAACACCTGCCAAAGCGTCTGAACCATAAGTTGCAGATGCACCACCAGTAACAACTTCAACTTTTTTAATAAGACCAGCAGGGATAGAATTCAAATCGATCGCAGAAGCTGATTTTGTTGCTGGCGTCATACGGTGACCATTAACAAGAACCAAAGTTCTTGATGCGCCAAGACCGCGCAAGTCAACAGTTGCAGTACCATCAGATGGGTTGTTTGAAGCAGCAGTAAAACCAGGAACAACTTGTGGTAAAGTATTCAAGATTTTTTCAGTAGTTAAAGAACCAGTTGCCTCAATTTGAGCCGCGCCAATTGTAGTAATTGGGCTTGGTGAAGTATAATCTTTTTTCGCAATACGCGAACCTGTAATTACAACCGTTTCACCCGCCTTTGCCTCTTCTGCAAAAGCAGGAACAGCAAAAGCCATTCCAGAAATAATTGTGCCTGCAAGCAATATAGTACGTATATTACCTGCTTGTTTCGTTGATTTCATTTTACCCTCCGATAAGCGGTGTTGATATTTAAATATGAACACCGACCTTTAATTAGAGCGTATTTTGAAGCCTTTATCTGTTAACTTTTTTACACAACGCAAATCGATTAACAGTAGTTTATATACATATTTAATAAAACTACGGAGAAAGAAACTGATTAATAATCATATGATTTTAATCGTTTTTTATTGAGATAAAAAAAGGGCGGCAAATAAATGCCGCCCTCTAATTTAATTTTAAATTCGATTAGAATTTCAATTTGAAACCAACGTAGTAAGAACGACCCAAAGCATCGAAAGTATTTGGATCAGTGTTACCGTCTGGAGCGTTATCAAACACGTACGGCTCTTTGTCTGCTACGTTATTGATACCGAATACAAGGTCAGTTCCTTTATTAACTGCCCAACGTGCTTGAACGTCAGTCAACCAATAAGCAGGTGTTGTGTTATAACCACCATCTGCAAAATCAGGAATATTACCTTGGTTATCCATTTTGTGGTAATAGCTTGTGTTCATTGACAATTTAACATCGCCAATTTTGTATCCAAGTGCGATAGATGCTTTATACTTAGGCAATGTAGCTGATATGTTATATGAACCAATTGTTCCTGCATAATCAACACCATCTAATATATAAGAATCTAAATAGTTGAATACCAAATTAAAGTTCAACTTATCATCAAATAATGAGTTGTCTTTAACCAACCAACCAAGAGGAACACGGTAGTCAACAGTTAAATCAACACCTTTTGTAGTCAACGCAGAAACGTTACCGGTTGAATTGTTAACTTTCAATTCACCAGTGTTAGAACGGAATACAGTTGGTCTGCCAATTGCACTATTGAAACATTCTGGTGAAGTTAGGTTTGCAGTTGCAAAACATGCAGCCACAGCACCAGATGCACCACCATGAAGTGCGCCAATATAATCAGAAACATCAATATCGTAATAATCAAGTGTCATTGCGAAATTGCTGATATATGACGGACGCCATACTAAACCAATAGTTTTAGTATCAGTAGTTTCTGCTTTAAGATTTGGATTACCATAAGTGAATGATTCGATTTGTGAGTTTGGCTGAATGAAGCCAGAAGTCACAGGGTCAACACCTAATTGTAATGTACAGAATGCACGTGTTGCAGCAGACAAAGTGATTGCCGCACCAGTATTTACGTTCACAGTAGAGCACGGATCAGTAAATTGTGGGAAGCCTTGGTCACCTGCTTGATATAATTCAAACGCAGATGGCGCGCGGCTTGCTTTTTGGTACATTGCGCGGAAACGCAAATCTTTAACAAGTTTCCAATCGATACCTGCTTTGTAAGAAGTAGTGTTACCAATTGAAGAATATTGAGAGCTACGAGCACCAAGTTCTAAGTTAAGTTCTTCTGCCATTGGCGCATTTGCCAATAGAGGAATAGCGACCTCACCGTAGAATTCAGTAACGTCATAGCCACCAGCAACAGGGCGTTCAGCGTTAAAGCCGAAGATGTCACCAGAACCATGCGCAGCATCAGGTGAGAATGAGAAATCGTCTTTACGATATTCAGCACCAACGTTGAAGCTTACTGCACCAGCTGGAAGGTTGAACAAATCGCCACCGATATTTGCTGTTAGAACTGCACGTTCAAAAACAGTCAAGTCGGTGAAGTTCAAGCGAACAAAATCAACTGCTTCTTTTGAAGCTGAACCAGTGCCGAACAAGTTGAAAGGCTTACAAGTTGGGAAGATTGCAAGCATAGCAGCACCACAAGAAGTTGTAGTTGCACCAGATGCAGTACCACGAGTTGCAGCAATCAAACGAGAACGAGAAACGTCATTGAATGTAGCGTCTGTAAATTCAGTACGACCCCAATTTGCACTTACGTCCCAATTGAAACCAGTTTTAGTAGTTCCATTTAAACCAGTGAAGAATTGGAATTGTTTATTATTATGGTCTTGAATACGTGCGCCAACTTGATCCATACGTTTACGGAATACAAAGTCAGCAGTTGGGTTTGCACGACCAGCCAAAGCAGCGGCAAAATTTGATGCAATAAATGGATTATCAACACCAACAGACAAACCAGTCATTGGCGTAGGTGCCAATTGGCTTGATTGACGGTTGTCAGTATAGAACATTTCCATTTTGCCAGTTACGTTATCAGCAAAATTATATTTGCCAAAAACAGCCGTTGTAATACGCTGACCTGGTGACATCAAATTGTTTACAGGTGAGAAATTGTAACGATCATTAACTGCAGCAGTCATATCGAAATCATTACAATAACCACGTGCTACACCATTCGCAGCAAAAGAAATATTTCTTGATGTTGCAGAAGCCGCACAACCAGTTGCAGTTGCTAATGGTGAGAATGGGTTCAAAGGACGTTATCTGCACGACCAGCAACACCAGTCGCAGAACCGCCAGCATTTGAATATTTTGCCCAATCACGAAGTTCAGCCAAAACTTGGTCACGTTTGTAGTAAGAAGCATAAGCAGTGATATTGCCTTTATCGTTTGCAAAATCAGTACCTAATAAAACTGATGCATTGTAATTTTTGCCATCACCAGCTTCAGTACCACCAGTTTGACCAGTGATTTCAAGACCATTGAAATCATCTTTCATGATGAAGTTAACAACACCAGCAAGGCCATCTGAACCGTAAGTTGCAGATGCACCACCAGTAACAACTTCAACTTTTTTGATTAGGCCAGCAGGAATTGTGTTAAGGTCAATAGCAGACGAACCTTTTGTAGCAGGCGTCATACGGTGACCGTTAACAAGAACCAAAGTACGTGCAGGACCAATACCGCGAAGGTCGGTAGTAGCAGTACCATCAGATGGGTTGTTTGAAGCAGCAGTAAAACCAGGAACAACTTGTGGTAAAGAGTTCAATATTTTTTCAGTTGTAAGAGAGCCAGTTGCTTCGATTTGAGCAGCGCCAATAGTAGTTACTGGGCTTGGCGAAGTATAATCTTTTTTCGCAATACGAGAGCCTGTAATTACAACAGTCTCAGATGCTTTTGCCTCTTCAGCAAAAGCAGGAGCAGCAAAAGCCAATCCTGAAATAATTGTGCCTGCCAACAATACAGTACGCAAGCCATTTTGATTTACATTAGATTTCACGTTGGGTTCCTCCATTTAGTTCCCCTGCGAATGAATCTCAATTCACGCGCAATATTTTAGACTATGAAATTAGATTTTTACGGTCAATCTTTTGAAGGAACAATTACTTGTTTTAGATACAATTAAAGAAAAAGTGTTGCACCATTGTCGCATATTTGTGCAACATATGAAATTTTAATTATTATTGTAGAAACATTATGAAAAGAAAGTATAATATGTATTTATTGTGCATATTTAATAAATATTTTAGCGCCTCATTAAGTATTTAATATGTATTACTAATACATATTTATTTACTATAATTAGTTTAAATATGAAGCACACAATTAGCTAAGCCTTTAAAAAAAAATAGCGGGTTTTAAGCCCGCTATTTTCACAAATCAATATATTGTAAATTAATTAGAATTTTAATTTCACGCCAAAGTAATAAGGACCACCCTATACGTCAAAAGTTGACGGATAAGTATTGGGCCGCATGCTTGGTGCGTATAGTGCGGATGTTTGTCAAGCAAGTTGTTTACATCAAAGCGCACGTCAACATTATTAGTAGTTCAAGTTTTCCGCCAAAAACAAAAACGGCCCCTGTTAAGGGGCCGTTTGGTAAAACAATTGTTTTTATTAGAATGTTTTTGTGAAACGAGCAAAAAGTGAACGTCCACGGTAGTCATAACCACTATAGTTCAATGAGTTACCAATTCTGTAAGTGTAGCCACCGCTAGCACCTGAAGAGATTGATGGAGGATCTTCATTGAAGATGTTGTTAATACCAACAGTTGCAGACCATTTTTTAGGGCTTTCATAACGTGCCGAAATTGAATGCAATGTATAAAGCTCAGTTTTGAACTGGTAGCCAGAAGCGTTATTATCAGCAAGGCCGTAATATACGTTGGTATTCATTGCAGACACTGCTTCTAGGAAGTAGTTGAATGTCCAATCTTTCCACTCATAGTTAACTGTCAAATCGCCAGTAACTTCAGGATAACGAGTGCGACCAACTGAATCTTCAGCATCATCATCCGCACTTAGTTGGAATGATTGCTCCCACATCCAAGTAGCACGTGCAGTTACACGCAAGCTGCCAGTTCCAATATCTTGTTTATAACGAATATTGAAATCCAAACCTTCTGCAGCCTGTGCAGCAACGTTGGTGTATGGGTCTTTAAACTTAGTTAAGTTACCATTTCCATCACGGTCATCAACCAAACCACAGAAACCACCTTTTGCATTAAATACAGTAGTTGATTCATTGTAGCAAAGTGACAAAATTGAAGTACCGAAGTTATCAACTTGATCTTCAACTTTAATACGCCACCAATCAGTTGCGAAGCTGAAGCTACGGCCAGTCAATTCTGGTTGCCATACCATGCCCAAAGTTGAAGCTTTAGATTTTTCAGCTTTCAAGCCACTGGTGATACCAAGTTGCTTAGCTAAATCGCCACCCACAACAAAAACCTCAGGACCAGCAAAAGCCAACCAATCAGTTACTGGCGCACCAGTAGCCGCTGTTAAAGCAGCCGCACAGTTTTTGTATAGGTTTGAAGTAGGCAATTCATTTTCAAACTCATTACAGGGGTCAACAGCAGAGCTGTAGAAGCCAGATTGGCCACCAAGTTTTTGTTCAAAGATACCAGGTGCACGGAATGAAGTACCAAGAGTACCACGAACTTTGAATGTGCTTACAGGCGTCCAATTCAAACCTAATTTATAGGTAGAGCTTGAGCCATATGAATCATAGTCAGTGAAACGACCAGATAAGTTGGCTTTCAACTCTTTAACCAATGGTTTGTTTGCAAGTAATGGAGCATCAATCTCTGCAAAAACTTCAGATACGTGATCTTTACCTTTTGTGATACCAGATTTTGTAAGGTTATAAGCATTGCCATTTTGCATTTCAATTGGTGGCGTATCATTTAGATCGTCCCAACGGAATTCAAAACCAAGCGCAGCACTAACTTTACCAGCCGGCAAAGTGAACAAGTCACCATCAAGAGATAATTGAGCAGTTGTTTGTGTATAATCTGTGTCACCAGAAATATCACCAAACAACCAAGCACGTAAATCTGCAGGTATGTTACCAGACATAGCAGCATCAGTTAATAGATTTGCAGGAATACATCCAGTGCCTGGGTTTGTTACGTTAACGCGGCAAGTATATGAATTACCAGCACCTACAGTACCAGTTGGCGCAGTTACAACCAAATTAGCAGGCGTGCCAGTAGGTGCAACAACAAGGTCAAATGATTGATACAAGTGCGCTTTGTTAAATGAACCAAAAGTATATGCACCTTTTGATTTTGAATGCAACAAGTTCAAATCATACTTCCAGTTTTTATAAGGAAGATCGCCTTTGATACCTACTGAAGTTCTGTAATAATCAACTTCACTACCAGTTTTTGAATGACCCCAGTAAATTAACGGGTTAATTGCATATGCACCAATCGCAGCCAAAGCAGTTGGGAAGAATGGATTATCCGCCGGATAACCAAGACCAGAAATGCCATAATGATAACCCAATGGATCAGCGCCCAATGGATCAAGTGATAATTGGCGGCTGCTATTATTTTCAGACTCACGGTGAGAATACATAAACTCACCATATAATTCCGCATTGCCAAGAGCGCGCAAATCATATGAACCATTCAAATAAGCATTATAAGTTTTAACTGGCGAATAAATATCGTCTTCAAGCTGACCAGGGTTAGCCTGCGGTCGAAGCGCAAGAGCATTAACCAATTTATAGCCATTCAAATTTCCACCACCAGCAACAGTTGTAGGATCAACATTATAGCGACGCGGAGATCCGAAGAAACCAGACACAACCATATAATCTTGAGCGATACCGCCGCCGCCATTTACACCAATTGGGAAGCAGCGCGGTGTTCCATCAAGGTTTGCAACCCCAAGGAAAGCGCGAGTTACTGGATCATATCTATTATCAGTTGGGCATCGTGACCAATCACGATCACCAACAAGTAAAGCTTTAGTTTCATTATATTCCAAAGAACCAGAAACTTGGAAATTATCACCAGTTTTCCCAGAAACTAAAGAAGCACTATATTGCTCTGCGCCACCGTCAAAAGTTTGATCAGTGAAAGCTTCAAAAGTTGTATCATTGATACCACGGCGTGTAATAATGTTTACAACACCAGCAACCGCATCGGAACCATAAACAGAAGAAGCACCATCTTTTAGAACTTCAATACGGCTTACGATAGAGCTAGGCAATGTGTTGATGTCTGCAGGAGCAACCTGACCACGCGTACCAGCAGGAGCCAAACGACGACCGTTCAAAAGAACCAACGTTCTAACAGCACCAAGACCGCGAAGAGAAACAGTGTTTGAACCAGGTCCGCCTTCAGTAACAAAGCCCAAGAATGCGTTATTAACCTGCGCAGAACCAGAAGTTACCGCAGAACTTTGTAAAACTTCTGTCGTAGTAGCAGTACCCGCAAGAATTGCTTCATCACGTGTAATAACCTCGATTGGAGAAGATGAATTAAACTCATCGCGTCTAATGCGCGAACCAGTAATTACAACGACTTCACTAGCAGTATTCTTTTTTTCTTCTACTTTAGTTTTTTCTTCACTATTCTTTGCATCTTGCGCATACGAAAAACCGCCCACAAATGTAGCGCTAATTGCGGCTGCTACAAAAAAACTAGTTTTAAGCAACTTATTTTTAAATTGTTTCATACTAAAAATCCCTTAAATATTCGGACATCATACACATTTGGTAAAACGCCTTAATATAACGAAAAACAAAAAACCGAAGCTAATCTTAATGAATAGGAAAAGCTGAACTAGTAACATGTTCACGCGTTAAAAAGCACTATTAAGGTTGATTCAACTTAACGCAAGACATAAATCTTACAAAAAGTTTATTTTCGGTGATATTTAGTAAAAAATGTCACATTTTTGGCACAAAACTGCATCTTAGACCATTTAATTAGCATTTTTATTTTTGTTAAAACTGGCTAAAAAAAATAGTGAAACAAAATTAAAATTAAATTTGCATCCAAAAAACCTATTTTATTAAAGGCATTTAAGAGCACTTCCTCATGTGACTTTGATATTTACAATTTTAAAATATAATTTAGTGTTTTTTTTAATTTGTATGATTTTATCAATCAAGCAAGATTTGGGAGAATAAAATGGGGTTAAGGACTAAGGTTTTCTTTGCATCGTCTGTTGCACTTTTAACCATGATCAGCAGTACAGTTACTGCCCAAAACACAGCAGAAATAAAACCGGCAGGAATAAAAATACCAACAATAGATGAATTGGCAAAAAACCCAAAATTCTCTTCATTTACAGTATCACCTAACGGAAAACATTTTGCTGCTATAGAAAAGAATGGCGAAAAAACCCAAATCCTAGTTTGGGAGACTGAAAACCTTTCTAAGGCGCCTAATGTAATTGGTACCGCAGTTATGAAATTTACTTACGTCTCTTTTATCAAAGATGGCGTTTTGATGGTTGGCACGTTTCAGCCATTTGATTTTAGATTCGAATCTGTTGTTAAAACATTCATTGGCAAAACATTAATTACAGATATTACTGGGTCAAAATGGCTTGACCCGCTTCCTTTACCCGCGCCAAAAACTAATACGGACGCGTTAGAGCAAGCAGCATCTAGTGCTTCATTACTTGACCCTCTTGTTAATGACCCTGATCACGTATTATTAGTTAATAACTTTGGCGTTACCTCAGGTGATATTTACAAAGTAAACATAAGGAATGGTAAAGCCGAAAAAATCCAACGCGCAGTTGAAAAAACTGGTGGCTATCAAACAGATTTAGAAGGAAATATTCGTGCACGCTCGCGTGGGGATACAGATAGCACAGGATATTATTTTGCTCTTGAATTTAAGAATGAAAAAGGCGAATGGGAAGAGCATTTAAGGTCATATGCAAAAGACCGCGACCAAGGAAGTATTGTTGGGTTCAGCAAAGATCCAAACATAGCCTATTTAGCTACAAATCGCGGGCGCGATAAAATCGCGATTTACGAATACAATATAAAAGAAAAGAAAATTGGGGCAGAAATTTTTGCCCATACATTCTTTGATGCAACAGGAATTGAGCAGGTTCATATAAAAGGGCCTAATTTTGGCGATATTATAGGCTTTAACTATTCTGGCCCTCGTGAAGATGAGGAGATTGTTAATGACAAGGTACTAGCTTTTGATGCACTTATTAGAAATGCCTTGAACATAAAAAAAGACAAAGTTAAATTTGTAGATCCTGCAACTGGTAATTATGCCAATACTGAATATGATATTGATAATTACTATAATATAGTAGATACTTCTCTTGATAAAAATGTTGTAATTATCGAAGTTGCGGGTCCAAAACAACCCCCTGCTTATTATTTATTAAAAGATAAAAAGCAATTGATGTTACTTGGTCGTGCCCGCCCTGAAATTGATGCAAAATCATTAGGTACAGAAGAATTAGTTTATTATAAAGCTCGTGATGGCTTGGATATTCCTGCATTCCTTCACAAGCCCAACCCCGAAATTTATGGAAAAGGTCCTTACCCTACCGTAATCCACCCACATGGCGGCCCTTGGGCTCGTGACCATATGGATTGGGATTGGTCAAACTGGACACAATTGCTTACGTCACGTGGATATGCAGTATTGCAACCGCAGTATCGTGCTACTGCAGATGGTTGGGGTAAAAAACTCTGGCTTGCTGGTGACAAAGAGTGGGGCGGAAAAATGCAAGACGATAAAGACGATGGTGCAAATTGGCTTGTCGCGCAGGGTATAGCAGATAAAGACAAAATCGCTATGTTTGGTTTTTCTTATGGCGGGTATGCATCAATGGCTGCATCAATTCGACCAAACGGAATATATAAATGTGCAATTGCGGGTGCAGGTGTTTCAAACATTGATACAATTTGGGCTAAATTCTATCAAAACCCTTATTTCAGAGAAGCGCAAGCACCAACTGTTAAGGGCATGTCACCTGAATTATTTGTTGATAAAATTTCAATTCCAATCCTTGTTTATCACGGTGAGCGCGATCAAACTGTTCCGATTGAACAATCTTTAAAATTTGTAAACAAAGCTAAAAAACTTGGCAAACCTGTAAAATATCTTCAAATCGCCGATTATGCGCATGGCCCTGCGTGGACAGAAGGCGTTAGAAAAACGGAGCTTGCGGCAATTGAGGATTTCCTAAATAATGATTGCGGCTTTGGCAAAAAATAAATTCCAAAAATAAATTGATAAATAGCGCTAAAATGACAATTGTTAAATTAGCGCTATTTTTTTGCCTGCTTAGTGCATAAATATCGCCCTGGGTGGGTGTCGGTGGCGTTGTTGACCCATCCTGTAACCCTTGGGTTTACTAAGTTTCGGCTTGTATAGAAATATACTGGTGCGACGGCATTATCATCTATTGCAATTTTCTCTGCTTTTAGAATCAATTGTTCGCGCTTATTTGCATCGACTTCATTGTCAGATTGTTTCAAAATTTCATCATATTGGGCGTTGAAATAATTACCATTATTCATGATTCCCGCGGAAGTTTCGAAATTATATAGAAAATTTCTGGCATCATCAAAATCAGCAACCCAAGCAGAATCACCAACTTCAAAATCCCTAATTCTCAATTTATCATAATGGATTTGAACATCAGATCCGATAATCTCAACCTCAACCCATGGTGCAATTTCACGCCAATTTTGTTGCACAACTGGTGCAATTCGTGGATTATCGCCTGAATTTCGATACCTAAAGCTAAATTTTAACGGATGCTTGGGACCAAAGCCTGCGCTTTCAAGTAGCTTTTTTGCGTTTGCAAGACGGGTTGCCCGATCCAAATTCATCCATTCTGGTGTTGATTGACCTGAATGATATAAATTAATGCCAGGTGGAACAATTGAGTAAGCTGGCTTTTGGCCACCCTTAAGTATTTTATCGGTAATAAATTCACGATTAATTGCCATAGATAATGCACCGCGAACACGGACATCATCAAACGGTTTCTTACTGGTATTAAAAACATAAAACGTAGTTGCAACAAATGGTTCAACACGGGCAAAACCTGGCAAAGTTCTGTCTAATTCCTCAAGGCGTGTTCCTGAAAAACTTGTTTGTACGTCGTATTTTCCGGTTTTTATCCCACGCTCTGCGGCAGCATCATCTTGGGTCGGATAATAAAACATTTCATTTAAACAAACATTTGCTTCATCATAAAAGTTTTTATTTTTAATGACGTGAATATAATCATTTGGCGCCCATTCGGTAAGAACAAAAGGACCATTGGTAACCATATTTCCGGGTTTCAAAAACTCATCGCCAATTTTTTCTACTACGTGTTTTGGAAGTGCTACCGCAGCAAAATGTGACAATAGACCTGGCAAATATGGCGCAGGATTATTAAGTGTTATTTCAAGCGTCTTATTATTAATTGCGCGTACGCCAAGCTGATCTGCAGGTAATTTGCCTTCAAATATTGGCTGTGAATTTTTTATAAGAAACAATAATGATGCATATTGTGCAGGCGGTTTCATTGTAAATAGGCGGCGAAATGAAAACACAAAATCTTCCGCGCTAACGGCAACACCATCCGACCATTTTGCATCCCGCAATTTGAATGTCCAAACTAAACCATCAGGGCTAACTGACCATTCATTTGCAATTCCAGGGATAGGTTTTCCATCCTTATCCGACGTTGTAAGGCCAATGAATAAATCGGTAAGAATTCGACGTTCCCAAGCGCCCGAAGCTTGATGCGGATCTAAAGAAAGTGGTTCGCCACTATTACCAATGTGAAGAATACGCGCGCCATCCGTATCCTCTTTTTTGCTACAGGAAGAAAAAGAAATCGCGCAAGTAACGCCAAGCCCCATAAGGCCAACAAATTTAAGAACCCCGTTTCTTCTATTCATTAGTTTCTCCCGTAGCTTACCTATATTATTGACTACGATATCGGAATATTATTAATTTGATTTAACCAAATAAATTAACTAAAAATATCTTTTTAATATATTGTGATAAATCAATTTTTTGCGATTATGCCAGTAAAGGAATAATAATAAATGAACGAAACACTAGCTTTTGGAAAAAAAATTATAATTTTATCTGGCTTCTCGCTTTTTTTTGCGCCTACTTACTCTTTGGCACAGAATGCAATCACTGAAAAATCACCGCTTAACCCTTTATATGAATGTGCAAAAATTACCGATAATAATAAAAGGCTTGAATGCTATGATAATAATGTTGCTTTGATTGCACAATCAGAAGCAAAGAATGAAATCATTGCATTAGATACCCCAAAAATGGACAAGATTAAATCGGAAGCTTTTGGATTTAAAATGCCAAGCCTTCCTAAAATATTGACCCATAAAATTGAAAAACCAAGCTCTGTAAAAGAAAGCCAAACCTTAAATGTTACGCGCATTGGTCGAAATGGTGGCAAGCTTGCAATATTCACAGATAATGGGCAAATTTGGCAAATCAGTGATGAGGAAGAAATATCAACATCTGGAAACCCACCATGGGAAGTAAATATTGAATCTGCAAGTTTTGGTTCATACTTGATGAGCATCAAGGGTTCCAAAAAAGGTTATCGTGTAAAACGGGTTGAATAATTATCTATCTTTTGGGTCGATTGCGTCGCGCAATCCATCACCGATAAAATTCAAACAGAATAATGTTATCATCATTGTGACGGCAGGGAAAATCAATAACCACGGCGCAATTTCCATTTCTTTTGCACCAATAGATATCAAATTACCCAATGAAGTCATTGGTTCATTAACCCCAAGACCTAAGAATGACAAAAAGCTTTCCGCCAAAATTACCGCAGGTATCGTAAGCGTTACATAAACAATGACAGGGCCTAAAAGGTTTGGAATAATATGGCGTTTTATAATATCCAAAGTTCCAAGCCCTGCGGCATGGGCAGCCTCTATATATTCTTTTTTGCGCAAAGATAGGGTTTGACCCCTTACAATTCGCGCCATAGTAAGCCATTCGACAGCACCGATTGCAACGAAAATAAGAATTATATTTCGGCCAAAAACAACCATTAAAATAATAACGAAAAATATGAATGGTAATGCGTATAAAATATCAACAATACGCATCATAATAGCGTCAACCTTGCCGCCAATGAAACCAGCAATAGATCCCCATGCAACACCAATTGTTAATGATACCATTGTTGCAACAATGCCAACTGCCAATGAAATTCTAAGGCCGTATAAAAGCCGAACGAATAAATCCCGCCCCTGTTGATCCCCGCCAAATATATGCCAATTTTTAAAAGTTGGCGGCGCCATAACTAAATCATAATCAACAGTATCATATTTGTGCGGCCAAACTAATGGCCCAAAAATTGCCAATAATACCAAAAAGCCAAGAACATACATTGATACTACAGCGGCCTTGTTACGAAGTAATCTAACAAGTGCGTCATCCCATAATGAACGACCCGCAATTGCCGATTTTTCCATCAATTTTGCATTTTCATTCGGTGTTGAAATCAAGCTCATTCGTAGGTCACTTTTGGATCTAAGACACCATATAAAATGTCGGCAATTAAATTTAAAATTATAATTAAGGCAGCGTATAAAATTACAACCGCCATAACCACTGGATAATCGCGTTGCAATGCAGAAGTAACAAAATTACGCCCAATCCCTGGTAATTGAAATACAGTTTCAATTACCACAGAACCAGTTATTAATGATGCACATGCAGGGCCAAGATATGAAACCAATGGCAAAAGTGCCGCCCGCATTGCATGGCGACTTAAAACCCATATTTCAGGCAAACCCTTGGCACGCGCGGTTCTTACAAAATTAGACCCCAAAACTTCAATCGCAGATGCCCGAACAAGTCGTGAAATAATTGCAATCTGTGGCAGTGCAAGTGTTATAACAGGCAAAGTCATGGTTTCAATTGTCATGCGCCCCAAATCAAGCCCCGCAGTTGGAAACCATCCCAAATACACACCAAAAACTAGCGATAAAATTGGCCCAGTTACAAAAGTTGGAATACAAATCCCCGCCATTGCAATTGCCATAATAGAATAATCTTGTGCTTTATTTTGATTAAGCGCAGCAACAAGACCAAGTGGCACACCAATAAAAAGCGCCAAAGACAAAGAGCTTAGACCTAAAACAATTGATTTAGGAAAACCAGAAGCAATAATTTTTGTAACGCTTTGATCCTTATAAATCAGACTTGGCCCCAAATCTAAAGTGAAAAGCCCTTTCAAATATTCAAGAAACTGAACTGATAATGGCTTATCAAACCCATAATGTGCCATAATCATTGCACGAATTTCAGGTGACATTGCACGTTCAGAATCAAAAGGAGAACCAGGGGCAGCGCGCATAAGAAAGAATGCGGCTGCAATTATAATAAAAATCGTTGGTATGGCTATTAAAAGCCGTTTTATTGTATATGAAAACATGTTCCCCAACGATTAGTTAGTTCAAAAAATGAAAACCTAGTCAGATTTTTAAATTTGAAAAGTATGGTTTTCAGTTTTAGTGTAAAAATTTGAAAAATAAAGCAAAAATTTAGTAAAATTAATTTTTTGCTCAAATAATTCCACGTTTATAGACACAAGAATATAAATTATTATCAATAACAACGCGCCCACCGCCTGCAATTCTTGATGAGCGCCTTGCAACATAAGGCCCAGGGCGGTTCACACGCCATTTTTGTGGGCTTGGTAAAATTGCCGCAAGTCTTGACGCCTCACCTAAACTCAAGTCCTTGGCATGTTTATTGAAATAATATTTTGATGCTGCTTCTACACCAAAAACACCATCACCCATTTCGGCAACGTTTAAATAATCTTCCATTATTTTGCGTTTGCCCCACAGTGTTTCAATTAAAACTGTAAAGCCAGCCTCAAAACCCTTACGGACATAAGAACGTGCAGGCCATAAAAATACGTTTTTTGCG
Source organism: Pseudomonadota bacterium (assembly GCA_020161405.1). GTDB lineage: Bacteria > Pseudomonadota > Alphaproteobacteria > Caulobacterales > Aquidulcibacteraceae > Pseudaquidulcibacter. The sequence continues at coordinate 85,401 of JAIUOD010000001.1, forward strand.
GTTTGTTGTGATATTGTTGATGCACCGCGTAGTTTTTTACCCTGTGAATTTGCCTTTGCCGCGCGTTTCATTGCCTCAAATTCAAATCCATTGTGCTGGCAGAACCTTGCATCTTCGGCGGCGATTACGGCTGCAACCATGCTTGGGTTAATTTTATTGATTGAAACAGGGTGATAGCGAATTTTATCGCCTTCAAATGCGCGTTGTACCATTAAAATTGTGAATGGCACTGGCAAAAACCTTAATAATAACACCCAAAGCAAAAGGCCTATTATAAAATAACCAAATAATTTGAAAAACCCAATTTTCTTTTTGCGCTTTGGCCTTTTGCGCTTTGGTTTTGGCGGCGAAATAGGTTCAGGATTGGTTGCCTTTACAGGTTCAGCAATCTGTTCTTCTATTTTGTCCTGTGGAAAATCAGTCATTATTGGCTTAACTTTGAAATGGCGAAACGGGCGGCGGCTATTACACCATCATCTTCATCGTGCAAAAAGTTTTTCACATTTTCAATATATTTTTTCTCATTTGAATTGCCAATTGCAATTAAAATATTGCGCCTGAAACGATTTAAGCCAATTCTTTTTATTGGGCTTTTACGAAACTTTTCTCGAAAACTTTCTTCATTTAATTCTAGTAAATCTAATAATGGCGGATTATCGGCAATTTCGCGTGGTAAAAATGCGCCCTCTTGCGTCGGCTTTGCAAATTTATTCCATGGGCAAATGGCAAGGCAATCATCGCACCCATAAATATGATTACCCATTTTCCCCATCAATTCATCTTCAATCGCCCCATTATGTTCAATCGTTAGATAGGAAATGCATTTTCGTGCATCTAATTTATAAGGTGCAATAATCGCCCCCGTTGGGCAAATATCAATGCATGAATTGCAATTGCCGCAATGATCAATTTCGGGTGTATCGTTTTCAAATTCATGCGCAACCAAAATCACGCCCAAAAATAAATATGACCCAAATTCACGCGAAACCAAATTTGTATGCTTACCCTGCCAGCCCATACCGGCACGTTGCGCAAGTGGTTTCTCCATTAATGGCGCAGTATCAACAAAAACCTTAACTTCACATTTCAATTCGCGGTGAATTTCACCCGCCAATATTTTAAGGCGTTTTTTGATTAAATCGTGATAATCATCATTTTTGGCGTAATAGGAAATATTGGCATTTTCTTTGGCATCATTTGCCAAAAGTGGGTTCTTATGGGGTGCATAATTTGTACCCAAAACAATTGCCGAAACTGCCCCATCCCACATATTATTGGGGTGACTACGCCTTTCAAGCGTTGTCTGCATCCATTCCATTTGCCCATGAAAATTATTTTCAACAAATTCCTTAAGCCGAAAACCCGCATCCCATTCATCACGCACATCGCAAATATAAGCGCAATCAAAGCCAATATCTTTGGCGCGGGTTTTTATTAGGGATTTGCTGAAATCCGCCTTCATATCCTAAAAATCAATCTCTTTATAATATTCAGGCGGCGCAATCCCAATGAAAACATCATTCAAAATTGGTGCAAAACTTGGGCGTTGTTTTAGGGTGCGATAGTATAATTTTGCACCTTTTTGTTTGTCCCATGAAATTAAATCAAGATAATCAAGAATAGAAATCTGTGCACCCATTATAAAATCCGCCAATGAGATTTTATTGCCAATTGCATGACCTGAAACTATGGTTTGACGCCCAATAATTTCCATAAAAACCGCCGTTTCTTCACGAATTTCGCGCAATATATGGGTTTCGGGTGGGCCGGTGCGATATTGAACCTTATATACTTTTTCAGCCAAGATTTTTTGCAATAAAGGCATGAAATCACCCAATAATTCATAGCAATAAGAACGAACTTCAGCGCGCTCCACGGGGCCTGATGGGAATAATGGGGGGAATGGTAAAATGTCTTCAATATATTCAAACGCTGCCATTGGTTCTTTGATGATACAGCCATTACCATACATATCATCAATTAATAATGGCGTGCGCCCGCGATTATCAATTGCCAAAAGATTAGGTGGATCTTCAAATTGTGGCACTTCAACAATATGAATATGGGCGCGCTTTTCCATAAGTGCCACAATCATTGCACGCGATAAAACATCAAAAAAGCGTTTATGGATAATTATCATTACCCACTTCTTTAGCGCGATTTATTAAACCTTCAAGACAGGTTGGCGCAAAATAGTCTTCAGTTTTTCAGGCTTTGTTTTACGCGGGTCAGAAAGATAAATTTCATGGTGAAGGCCGCGCATTTTAAAACCATTTTGCGGTATAATTTCATCATGCATTTTCGCCAAAATTGGTGCTTCATCATCATAAGAACCAATATGAAGGATTTGCACGCATAGCCCTTCTTCGATGGTTTTCAATTCAACTTCATCAAGTTTTGGATTTGGCTTTTTGTTTTTGGTTTGATTAAGCATTAATTCAAAATCATCAATTTCAATCCAATCTGGCTGCCAAATAAGCATTTCCCATTTCCAATTATCTTTATTTCGCGTGATAAAGTCATTCATATTATCGGCCCACCATAGACCTTCCAATGGACCAACCACATAATCTTTTTGATATTTTTTCTTTGAATGAAATTTCAAGCCATAAGAAAGTGAATATAATGCACCAATAGAATTAGCATAATCGGCGCTATTATTTGGATTCCCCCATCCTTTGATTGAAAGAAATTTCAGTTTTGGGATTTCAATAAATTCATATTGTCTTTTTGGATTATATAAGGATTTATAAAGTTTTTTTGGATCTATTTTTTCCATTTGCCACCTCTTGCTTGCTTTTAGCACTAATAATGGTCAGGATTTGTCAGCAATATCATTATTTAGTTTCGCACCCGCAATATGAGAAAAATGCGCATAAGCATTGTGATTTTGAAATTTGCCACTATTTAGAAAGAAATAAATTATAAACCTTGAGGTTATTATGTTTTCGACCCCTATTTATGCACAAGCTGCAGGCGCGGCTGCGGCTGCACCATCTGGTCCAGTTGGTATTATTATGAACCTTTTGCCAATGGTGGCAATTTTGGTTGTTTTTTACTTCCTTCTTATCCGCCCACAACAACAAAGAATGAAGGCGCACCAAGCAATGGTAAGCGCACTTAAAAAAGGCGATACTGTTGTTGCCGCTGGCGGCCTTATCGGCAAAGTAAAATCTTTAAGCGACACAGAAGTAACAGTTGAGATTGCACCAAATGTTGCAATCAAAGTTGTTCGTGGCGCAATTTCAGAAGTGCGTGGCCCAACAATCATCCCACCTGCAAATAACGCATAAGAATAGGGGATTTAATATTGTTAAGCGTTTCGCGTTGGCGTTATATTGCCGTTATTATCGTTACATTATTGGGAATAATTTGGGCATTTCCAAATGTTCTTTCGCCGCAAATGCGCGAAAAAATTCCAAAATTTTTACCACATAATGCAATTAATCTTGGCCTTGACCTTCAAGGTGGTTCCCACCTTTTGTTTGAGGTTGATAAGGATACGGTTTATCGCCAACGCCTTGAAACTGTTGCTGATGATATTTCAAATTCATTGCGCGGTATTGAACGTAATTCAGATACTAAAGAGCGTTTGCCCGCGATTGCATTTTCTGGTCGTTCGGTTTCGCCAGATGGCAAAAGCGTAAAAGTAAGCGTTAATAACCCACAAGATTTAGCCGAAGCGCAAAAACGTATCGCAAAACTTGGCAATCCTGTTGATGGTGTTTCTGGCCCTGTTTCAACAACTGATATTGCGCAAAGCGTTAATGGCACTGAAATCACTGTTTCTTTAACCGAAGAAGCAAAAATTTCAATGACACGCCGCGCAGTCACCCAATCAGTAGAGGTTATTCGCCGCCGTATCGATGAAACAGGCACAAAAGAACCATCAATCACCCGCCAAGGAACAGATAGAATTGTGGTTCAAGCACCGGGCGAATCTGACCCTGAAAAATTGAAAAAATTGGTTGGACAAACTGCAAAACTAACCTTCCAAATGGTTGATAGCAGCGTTTCAATCGATGAAGCACGCGCAGGTCGCGTTCCCCCAGGTGAAGTTGTATTACCACAAGATAATCCATCTGAACCATTTGTATTGGTAAAACGCCGTGCAATGGTTTCGGGTGAAAACCTTGTTGATGCGCAACCAACATTTGACCAGCAACGCGGTATTCCAGTTGTAAGTATTCGCTTTGACGGAACTGGTTCACGCCTATTTGGTCGTGCAACTACCGAAGGTGTTGGCAAGAGATTTGCAATTGTTCTTGACGACAAGGTGATTTCTGCGCCTGTTATTAACGAACCAATCGCGGGTGGTAATGCACAAATTTCAGGTAATTTCACCCTTGAAAGCGCAACCGAATTATCAACGCTTTTACGCGCTGGTGCGCTACCTGCCCCCCTAAAAATCCTTGAACAACGTTCTGTTGGTGCAGAGCTTGGACAAGATGCGGTTAATGCGGGTGCAAAGGCGGGTATTATCGCGCTTGTGGCGGTTGTGATATTCATGTTGCTTGCTTATGGTTTTACCTTTGGCGGCTTCTCTATTATCGCACTTGCGGTGAATGTGATTTTGATTTTCGCGGGCATGGGAAGCGCGGGGGCAACCCTTACACTTCCGGGTATCGCGGGTCTTGTGCTTACGCTTGGTATGGCGGTTGACGCCAACGTATTGATATATGAACGTATGCGTGAAGAATATGCGGCGGGTCGCTCGGTTGCGCTTGCACTTGATGCGGGTTTCTCACGTGCGGTTGTAACCATTATTGATGCGCACGTTACTTCATTATTGTCTGCCTTGATATTGTTCTATTTCGGCTCTGGCCCTGTTCGTGGCTTTGCTTGGACTTTATCTTTGGGTATTTTAACATCTGTATTTACTGCGGTTTTGGTGACACAAGTTCTTATTGGAATTTGGTATCGTCAGAATAAACCAAAAGTTCTTCCTATTTAGCGAGTGTGTGATGGCAGTTTCAAATTCTAAATGGCCTTTAATTCGCCTAGTTCCTAAGCAAACCCATTTTGGTTTTGTGCATTTTGCGCGCCTTGCGGCAAGTCTTTCGGTGATTTTGTGTATTCTATCTCTTGTGTCTTTCGCAACTGGTGGCCTTCGCAAAAACCCAATGGATGCCTTTAACAAAACCCAAGGTGGCTTTGTCCAAAAAATGGATGCGGTCTTTGCCGATGCCTTTAATCTTGGTATCGACTTTAAGGGCGGCGTAAGCATGGAGGCAATTTCAACCCAACCAATCGATATTGGTAAAGTGCGTGATACAATGCATACTTTATCCGTACGCGATCCACAGGTTCAAGGTTTTGATAAACCTAACCAAATCATGGTTCGCTTTTTGTCTGAAAATGATAATAATGATGCGGCAATTGGCGTTGTTAAAGATGCTTTGACCAAAACCCTACCGGGCGTAACCTTCTCTCACCCTGATGTGGTTGGTTCAAAAGTTTCGGGTGAATTATATCGTAATGGTATTATGGCCTTGGTTGCCGCCATTAGTTTCATGCTTGTCTTTATTTGGTTCCGCTTTGAATTTCAGATGGGTGTGGGTTCGGTTGTGGCCTTGCTGCATGACGTTATTCTAACACTTGGCTTTATTTCGGTTACGCGTATTGAATTCTCTTTAACCTCTATCGCGGCGATTTTGACCATTATTGGTTATTCGATGAATGATACAGTTGTGGTTTATGACCGCCTTCGTGAAAATATGCGCAAGTGGAAAAAGAAACCAATGAGTGAATTGATTGATTTATCAACCAATGAAACCCTATCGCGAACAATTATTACGGGTATGACGACTTTGTTGGCATTGGTTGGCCTTACTGTAATTGGTGGTTCGACCATTCAATCATTCACAATTGCGATGATTTTTGGTGTTATTATTGGTACTTATTCGTCAATTTATGTGGCGGCACCATTCTCTTTACTTGTTCCACGTGAAGATAAGAAACGCCCTGAAAAAATTGTTGATGACAGACCATAATGGTTAGCTTTATTGCAAACAATGATCCAAGGCGGCTTGAAATGGCCGCCTTTGCCATTGGTGGGCAAGGCGATTTATTGGTACTGGCCATAGATTTTGACAATGAATTATGGGCCATCGCCAAAAATGCCAAAGAGCCAATGATGGCGCGCATTCGTATGCAATATTATATTGATGAAGTCGAACGCATCAAAACCAATGGCAAGCCAACAATTCCAATCGGTGATTTTTTTATTAAATTAAAATCGCTTGAACAAATTGAAAACCTTATTTGGGCACATATTGAAAAAATAGATAACCCAAATAAAAACCAAGCCAATGAAAAAATTTGGGAAAATTATTTTAACCTTGCCCAAGAAATTTCAATTCAAAAAATCGATTTTGATATTTCCAAAATATGCGCACAAATTATCAATGGCGCAAATTTGGGCGACTTCACTTTGTATGGAAAAAATGTCAAAAACCTAAATTCAAAGCTTTATGGTTTTTCAAAAGATTTAAGACAAAAACTATTGCCCGCAATTGGCTTTGTTAAATTATGCAGACGCCAGACCTTATATGAAAACATAATTGAAAAGCGCCTTGGTTTGCGTGCAAAACTCGCGCTTTTTGGTTCAGTTTTATTTAGTAAAATCTAAGCGCCCTTACCCTCAACCGAAATCCATAATGGACTATGACCACCTTGTGGAAGGCGGCTTCCGACATCACACTTTTGAATTTTAAGCCCGCGTGAGAATGCATGGTCAAATGCAACACTAAATGGGAATTTGCTTTGGGTTGAACCTGTAATACCACCGCACACAATTCGGTTCACTTGCGCAGTACGGGCAAAGAATTTCATCTGCCTATCCCATGCAGGGGCCGCGAAGTCACCAATTGTTAAAACTGGTACATCTTCATTACCTGCACGGTTTGCGGTGCGGTTAATCAATGCCTCGCGCTCTGGTGATTGGCGTTTGGTGTTTGATTTATCGATTGGATTCACACCGATGACAGTAATACTATTATCAAGTGGGCGCGCCATTGTTGGCTCATCAGGAAGGGTTGTAGCGCGCCAATTACCTTTTGATAAAACCGCCAATGCAGTTGGATCTTTTTCATTTGGTGCTTCTATTAATTCCCAACCATTGGGCGCATTAGTAAGGCCATTTGAACCTGCAAGCATTAAAAGGCTTGCGTGCCTTTCCTCCGCCTGTTTTAGGACGGCATCCAATGATTTTTGGGAATTTTCAAGATTAGCCCAACCAATAATTATTGGGTTTTTATTACCACCGCTTGGGAATTGCCCAAGATTTGGCGCAAGTATGATACCATAGATTAAAAATAAAATTGCGCCCGCAATAACACCTTGAATTGACTTGCCATATGCCCAAGCTGCAAGGCCAATTATTGCCAAAAATGCCCAATAAAAATCAAAGGCCGCAAAATCTTCAAACGGCTTTCCAAGCGGCGCAAGCAAAGACATAATAAGCGAAATTGCCGAAAGTCCAAGTGCGAAAGTACCAACAAAATAACTTATTATAATTTGTTGTTTGGTTTGTTTTGTTACTTTCCTAGACTTGGCAATATTTTTTGCCTTTGGCTTTCTAGGTTTTGCAATTTGGATATTATCTACTGGTTCAATAATTGGCGCGCGCGCAACTTCTTGTGCGGCTTCTTGGATTTCTTCGTAATCTTGCTGCTCTTCTTCTTGTTGAACTTTTTCAATTTCTAAAAGTGCATTTGGCGCTTCTTCTATTATTGTTTGTTCTTGAATTGGTTCAGAAATAAATTCTTGCGGATTATCAATTGTTTCAGTTTCTTCAACTGTCAGTTCGGATATAATTGCTTCTGTTTCTATTATTTCGTTAGTTTGAATATCAGAATTTATTATCGCATCTTCTTCATAAATTTGCGCAGCATCAGTTTCTGTAGTTTCTTGCGCAATTATTTCTTCGATAGGGGCTTCTTCAATAATCTGGGTTTCAATTATTATTTCTTCAGTAATTGATTGATATGAAGCCTCAAACTCTTCTTTTTCAAGCGCTTCTTTTTCTTGCGCTTCATTTTCAAAAGTCCATTTTTCGGATAGATTATCTTCTAAAATAGCCTCGTCAATTGTTGCATTTGCGTGGCCATCCATAGTTTCAAATGGCGTAATTTCGGCAGGTGTGTTTTTGACAATATCATCATCAAGAATTGGTTGAACTGGTGCAGATTCACGGAATGAAAAATCAAAATCTGGATCGTCAAAAACCGAACCTTCTGAATGTTTGGTTTCAGAGCTTGGTGTTCGGTTTAAAGCGCGTAAATAATCGCCAACACTTCGCCCCAATAATGGGTCAAAATCCTTTGGTAAAGGCTCTGGAATATTTAATTTAAGGATTTTAGGTTTCATTATCTGGCTTCAGTTTTCAACATATTAAGGAAAACTAGGGGTTGCGGTCAAGCCAGCGGTTTCATCAAAGCCAAAAGAGACGTTGAAATTCTGTATTGCCTGCCCACCTGAGCCTTTAATTAAATTATCAATGGTTGAAATAACAATTGCACGCCCAGGGATTCTATCGGCAAAAACATTTATAACACATGCATTCGTGCATTTTACCCAGCGACTATCAGGAACAGCGCCGACAGGTGCAACCCGAACAAAAGGTTCATCCTTAAATTTTGTTAATAATGCATTGCGTAAATCTTCAATATTCGCGCCATTTGCCATTTTAACGTGTGAAGTAACATATTCACCGCGCGTCATTGGAATTAAATGCGGGGTGAAATTGACAATCATGTCTTTACCCGCCGCAAAGCCTAATTCTTGCTCAATCTCTGGTGCATGGCGATGTTTGCCAACGCCATAGGCATACATGCTTTCGGCAATTTCACAATAAAGGTTGGATTGTTTTAACGAACGCCCCGCCCCTGAAACACCCGATTTGGCATCAATAATAATATCTTCAGGCGAAATAACATTCGCCGCCAATAATGGCTTAAGTGCCAAAAGCGTCGCAGTTGGATAGCAACCAGGGCAGGCAATGATTGATGGTGATTTTTTTAATTCATCGCGCGCAAATTCTGTAAGGCCATAAATGGCATCAATTGTCTTTTGCGGATGTAAATGTTCGCGCCCATAGGTTTGGGAATAAAGCGTTGGGCTTCTAAGGCGAAAATCGGCAGATAAATCAATTACCTTCACATGCGATGGTAATTCGGCAAGTAATTCTTCGGACGCGCCATGTGGCAAACAGCCAAAGGCCACACCAATATCGTCCCAATTGACATCTTCTGCCTTTAATAAATCCATATTGGCATAATTGAATAAATGCGGATAAAGTTCACCAAATTTTTTACCAGCTTGTTGGTTTGCAGTTAACGCAGCAAGTCGCAAATTCGGGTGATTTTCGATAAGGCGGATAGTCTCCGCCCCCGTATAACCCGATGCACCCAAAACCACTGCATTAACAATCTGCGCCATTTATATTTTACCTTTAAATTTGTGGGGGTTGTTTAGTAGAAAGCATGCGGTTTGTCATTAGTTTTTATTCAGATTAAAGTTTGTGAGAATTGTAATATTTCAAATAAAAATTGACGTTGAAGAAAAAAGATGAATACTGCATAATTGTGATACAACTTAGCGCGGAACAACTATGAGTAAAATAATTAACGGCCTATCATTGCGCAACTATAGAGGAATCGGAGATTTAAAGCAGACCATAACAGGGCTTAAGAAGTTTAATTTCTTTATTGGAAAGAATAATTCCGGCAAGTCCACAATTCTTAACTTCCTTTCTTCACTCTGTCCGTCGTTTTTTAATAACGCTTTTATGCAGTATCATCCAATAGAATTAGACTTTCACCGCGGCGATTTAGGACAAAAAATTGAATATGACTTGATTTTCGACAAAAGCTTCTTTGCAAAGTTTATATCTGATGCAGTAACAAGAAATGCAATAGATTCATTTCCGCAAGAGATATCTCAATTTGAAAGAGAAAATATCAGTGCTGCCGCTTCTAAAATACAACAACTATTTAGTCCAGAAACAGAATTAGTATTTTCTAGAACAATTAACGGTAAAATGCAAAATGGAAATATTACACTTGAAGAAACTTCACGAAAATCATGGCTTAATCTCGATGAACTAAAAGAGATGCTTTTAGACGAAACGTTATTAGTTGAAGCGAAGCGGGCATTTACTCAATCAAGATTTGAATTTATGAGCCAACAATCCGCTCCTAAATACTCTGAAATCCACGCAAAAATTGAAAGCCTTTTGACATATTCCCCGATTAAATGCATCATAATCCCAGCAATTCGAGAAATTCGGACTGCCAACCAAACAGATACAAAATGCGATGGAACTAACCTATTCAAATTAATTCTAGAGCTAAGCAACCCACGACAAGAGAAGCGAACTAATAGAACTAAATTCAAAAAAATTGAAAAATTCTTAGCAACTCTAATTGAAGAAGAAAATGTTGAATTGATTGTGGCTCATGACGCCTCGGAAATACAAGTCTCAATCAATGGCGAACCTTTACCATTGACTAACTTAGGGACGGGGATTCAAGAGCTGGTAATTATTGCCACTTATTGTACTTTAAATGAAGACTGCATAGTATGCATTGAAGAACCTGAAATACATTTGCATTCTACTCTTCAAAGAAAGCTCATCAAATATCTTGAAGAAAAAACAAACAATCAATATTTCGTCGCCACACACTCAACAACTATAATAGATTGCTTAGAGGCTGAAAAGTCTGCAGTTTTTCATGTCACAAAAAGCGATGAACAAACATTTATCAAATCTTCTGATTTAACGAACGAGAAAATAGAAATGTGCCGTGACTTAGGTTATAAGGCTTCCGACTTATTTCAGACAAACTTTATCATATGGGTAGAAGGCCCATCAGACAGAATTTATTTGTTAAAATGGCTTGGCCAAATTAATGCAGAACTTAAAGAAGGCATTCATTTCTCTATCTTGTTTTATGGCGGCAGAATTCTTTCTCATTTTAGCGCAGATACAAATACAGAAGAATTAATAAAACTTCATCCTCTGAATTCAAATATGGCAGTGTTTATTGATAGTGACAAAACAAGCGATGTGGATGAAATTAACGAAACTAAGAAACGGATAAAAAACGAATTCTCGAAAGATGGGAGTTTTTGTTGGATTACTGAGGGAAGGGAAACCGAAAACTACCTTGAGAAGGCAACGCTTAAAGCGGCAATTGAAAAAGTTCATGAAGCTCAATTTCTATCTCATAACAATATGGAGCAATTCGATAACTGCCTTAAATTCACCAACAAAAAAAATGAGCAATTTCTTTCTGCAAAAAAAGTCGAAATCGCAAAATATATATGTAATCAATCTGATAAAAATGGAAATGAAATACCTTTAAGCCTTGAAATTCTTGATTTAAAGGAGCGTTTAAAAGAACTAACCAATAAAATTCAAATTGCTAATTCGTAGAAAATTTATCCCTCCCAAACCTTCTGCGTGCTTGAAATAAAGCCGCCGCCTAAGACGCGCTCGCCCAAATCGCCGATTGATGTGTCGGGGTCATAGAGGACGCAGGCTTGTCCGGGGGCGACGCCTTCTTCGGGGTTTTCGAAAATTATGCGCCAGCCTTGCGCGGTTGATAGTGTTGCAGGGATTGGCGGGCGGGTTGAGCGCACACGCGCCAATACTTTGCGCCCTTCCAATTCATCCTCGCTTTTGACCTTTTCACCAAGCCAATTGATTTCGGTAAGGGTAAGGGACTTCACCAATAATGCTTCCTTTGGCCCCACATAGACGCGGGCATTTGGGGCATCAATGGCGACCACATAAATAGGTTCACCAGTTGCTATTCCAAGGCCACGCCTTTGACCGACTGTATAATTGATAATGCCATTATGTTTGCCCAAAACGCGCCCATCAATATGCAAAACTTCGCCTTCTTTGCCCGCTTCGGGGCGAAGGTTTAGAACGATATTTTGATATTTACCTTCGGGGACAAAGCAAATATCTTGAGAATCGGGTTTATTGGCGACCACAAGACCCAATTGTTCGGCAATTTTGCGAACATCATCCTTGTCTATATCTGATAAGGGAAAGCGCAAAAAATCCAATTGATCTTGGGTGGTAGCAAACAGAAAATAGGATTGATCGCGTGCTTTATCTTTTGCACGGTGCATTTGGGAGTTTTCAACACCGCCAACGCGCGCCACATAATGCCCCGTCACCATACAATCAGCGCCAAGGCCACGCGCCATTTCCAATAAATCACGAAACTTCACCGATTGATTACAACGCACACACGGAATTGGCGTTGCCCCTTGCATATAAGTATCGGCAAAATTTTCAATTACTGATTGTTTGAACTTGCTTTCATAATCAAGTGTGTAATGGGGAAAGCCCAATTGGTCGGCAATCACCTTGGCATCATAAATATCTTGCCCTGCGCAGCAGGCATTTTTCTTTTTAATAGCAGCGCCATGATCATAAAGTTGAAGGGTTATGCCAATGGTTTCATAGCCTGATAATTTTACCAAAGCCGCACAAACGCTTGAATCCACACCGCCAGACATGGCAACCACAACGCGGGTTTTTTCACGCGGTTTATCAAAGCCTAAATCAATTTCGGGAATGTCAAAATTTGCGCCCAAATCTGGCGCATTTAAAGTATCTATCACTTCATCCTCCAATGGGTTCAAGGCCCAAAGCAAAATTTAAAAAAGCGCCAATACATTACTTTTTATAAATAAGCAATTTCACGCTTGCAAAATTAGGACAATTGTCCTAATAATCAAAACACCATGAATACACGCGATAAAATTATCAATATTGCCGACAAATTTTTCTATGAAAAAGGCTTTGAAAATACTTCATTTGCCGATATTGCGGCGAACTTAAATATTTCGCGCGGCAATTTTTATCATCATTTCAAAACCAAGGATGAAATTCTTGATGAAGTTATCAAGCAACGTTTAAAAAACACCCAAAACATGGTCGATAATTGGGATTTGGAAAATGAAAATCCTGCGGCGCGTTTAAAGACTTTTGTTAAAATCCTAATTCGTAATCAATCAAAAATAATGGAATTTGGCTGCCCTGTCGGCACATTATGCACCGAATTATCAAAGCTAAATCACAAAGCGCAAAATGATGCCAATGAATTATTCATTCTTTTCCAAACATGGATGGTGCGCCAATTTAATCAAATTGAAATTTATGAAAATGCCAATAAACATGCCATGCATCTTCTTATGCGCACACAAGGAATGGCAGTTATTGCCAATGCATTTCGTGATGAAAATTTCGTGCAAACCGAAGTTGATAATGCATGTTCATGGATTGATGAAATAATCGAAAAAGAGGGGAAAAATGTTCGTAATCTATCTTAAATTTTCAACCAATAAGCCTGATGCACCAAAATATATGGACGCCCACAATGTATGGATAAAAAATGGCTTCGAAAGTGGTAAATTCCTTATAGTCGGCAGTTTAAAACCAAATTTAGGCGGCGCAATAATTGCCCATAATGCCGATTTTGAGGAAATTGAAAATATCGTCAAATCAGATCCATTTGTTCAAAATGATATTGTGACTTATGAAATAAATGAAATCTCTATCAATAAAAATGATGAGCGCCTTGGCTTCATTCAATAGGAAAATAAATGACAAACACAATAATTGGCGAAGATGGCAAAGAGCGTTGTAAGTGGGGCGCATCGGATGATTTGCACATTCACTATCATGACACCGAAAGGGGTTTTCCGGTTACTGACGATATTCGTTTATTTGAAAAAATCTGCCTTGAAGGTTTTCAATCAGGGCTTTCTTGGCGCACCATTTTGGTAAAGCGTGAAAATTTTCGTAAAGCCTTTGCAGGTTTTGATTTCAACAAAGTCGCACAATTTGATGAAAATGATATTGCGCGCCTATTGAATGATGCAGGAATTGTAAGGCATCGCGGCAAAATAGAGGCCACAATAAATAATGCCAAGCGCGCACAAGAAATGGTGAAGGAATTTGGTTCTTTGGCCAAATATTTTTGGCAATATGAAAATCAGATTACTGAAAATTTCACGCCCCAAAGCGCGCAGATTGGCGATAATTCAAGCAAATTATCAAAGGACTTGAAAAAGCGCGGCTGGAAATTCGTTGGCCCAACCACAATTTACGCATTCATGCAAGCAATGGGGCTTGTGAACGACCATCATGATGATTGTTATGTGCGCGCACTGGTTAAAGAAGCACGCAAAAACTTTAAATTTTAGCGTAAATATTGAAGTAAATTCATACCTTTTAATTGGCCAAAAATTGCTGCAGACGCCTGATATTGGGTTTGCGCTGCTGAAAGTCGTGCTGCAACTTCTGTAAGGTCAACATTAACAACATCGCCAACAATCTCATTAAGGCGTGTGACTTTTTCTTCATTACGCGCCAATGTGTCCGAAATTTCTTTTGCTGTTACACCTTGTGATGATGCAACACCAATTGCATTATTTTGAACGGTTTCAAGTGCGGGTAATTGCGATTTAAGCCACGTTTGCTGTGCAGGGGTTAATTTACCTTCAAAAGTACCATTTGCATTTTCATATACTTTTAGGCCACGCATAAATTCCATAAAGGGTTGAAACACTTCTTTTGCGCTTTTTGAAATTTCAATTGTGCGCCCTTCATCCAAGGTGACAACACGGTTTTCACCCATATCTTTGAAGTTTGAATTTGTATCTGGCTGTCCTGCTAATGTGTTCAAATTAGCGTAAATAACAGGCGTATCATAAGAATTTACGCCGCCAAATATCGATTGCCCCGCAAAAGTTGTATTGGCAGATGTCATCGCAGTATTAAGCGCTGCCTCCAAAGCGGCATCAAGACCTGCGCCATTTTGTTGCGCCAAAGCATTATTTATTGCTTGACGTGCATTGCCGATTGCAGTGGTGAATGATGTAAGTGCGGTTTCTTCCACTGTTGCCCGCGCATCTAAAGATTTTAAATCCTCATTGCGTGCCTCAAGGCGATTAATCATTGCGCGCGTATCAACCAATTTTTTGGCATTATGCCCATAACCTTTTAAATCCCAAGCATTTTTTTGGCTTGATGCCTGCGCTTGTGCCCTATCCATTTTGGATTGACCATCAAGGATACCTGAAACACCTGCTTGAAAAGCTGTAAAAGAAGAAACTCTTGTCATTTTGTGCCTCTAAATTGCGTTTAAAAGGGTTTGATACATTTCATCGGCTGCCTTAATCATGCGGGCCGATGCGGCATAAGCTTGCTGGAATGATGTTAGTTTAACCAATTCCTCATCAAGATTTACACCTTCAATATTTGAGCGACGTGTGTCTGCTTCGGTTTGCAATGCAGTCGCAGAAGTTTTTTGTGCCTCTGCGGTTGAAGCGCGGGTTCCCACATCACCAGCAAGGGTTGATGCAAACTCACCAAGCGTCATTTTACGCCCTGCAAGCCCAAGTGCTGAATCATAATATCCAGAAACTTTAGTTGCATTGAATAGCTTTTGCGCACCTTTTGAATCCGCCAATCCAACCGCAACCGAACCAATTGTTGCACTTGATAAATCAGGATCCGCCAATGCAAGTAATCGTGGGTTTGCATTTATGTTTGAATTAATGGTCAATGCATTTGCACGTCCAAATCGTTTATCTTGATTAAGACCTGTAATCTGCCCCAAACTAAGTGATGTATTGCCACGTGGCGCAACATCTTGGGTCATATTCATGTGAAAACTCTCTGATGCTGATGTTGGCGTCCATTTTAATTTACCAGTCGCGTCAAGCGCATAATTTCCATAGATGCCAAAACCAGTTGTTGGATTATTTAATGCATTAACAATATCACCCATTGTTCCGGCTGGAATTGTAATTTCCCTGTCGGCAATAATTTGCCCACTTGCATCCGAAAGACGCATTTTAAATTTCGAACCAACGGCAAACCCGTGTGCATCGCCAGCACTAAGACCAGTTGAATATGATGTCGGCTCACTTGAATTAATAAGGTTATTTAGGCCAAAGAAATGTGAAAACGCTTTGTCACCACGTAATGAACCGCCTGCTGCTGGTTCATCAAACACAAAGCCATTCCCCGATGTTGCACTATTCATGCTTAATTTGCCATTGGCAAAACTTGCCGTGCCCATTCCGCCAAGTGCACTATTTAGATTTGCAACAAATGCACCAATTGTTCCACCTGTTGCGCCAAAAGCTGCACCATTTACACTTATTGTGCCCGCGCTGAAATCAATGTCGATTTTTCTTTGTAATTTTCCATCGCTTGAAACAATCCCAATTGTGGTTTTGCCAGTGAAATTTAAGGCATCACCTGCAAGCAAGCCTGTATCTGAACCTGTTGCACTTTCAATTGCAGGAAGCGCGGCATTTGTATTATGAAGCGAATTTATCGCATCGGCCAATTTACCTGCAAATTCACCCAAACTATCGCTAATTTGTGATAAGTCTTGATTACGCAAATCAAGAAGGCCACGTAATTTGCCACTTTGAATTGATTTATCAAAAGTGCGAACAATTGTATCGCCACTTGCTTTAACAGTAATTGGATTAAAGGTTGATTGCGCGGCGCCAGATGGCTGATAACCCAATTCAGATGCGGTTATTCCCGCCAAGAATGCGCCATCAGAAGTATAAATATTTGCGGTTCCACCATCTTGATAATCAACGCGTATATCAATCAATTGGCTTAATTTATCGATTAATTGGCTTTGACGTTCTTGTGCACCTGTTGAATTGCCTGCAATATTGCCGCGTGTAATTTCGTTATTTGCTTTGGTAATATCAACCAAAAGACTATTAATATCGCCAATTGTTGCGCTTATATCGCTATCGATTTGCTTACGTGTCTCATCGATTTGACCAGATGCGGCGCTTAATTGGCTTAGAACGCTGCTTAATTGATTTATTATATCGCGCCTTACCGATATTGAACCAGGATTTAAAACTGCGGTTTCAAAACTTCCCAAAGCGGCGTCTATTCGTGCAAAAATTGATGAATCGCCAGATGGATCACCAAAAGCAGATTGTACTTGATCAAGATAATTTGATTTAATTCCACTTGAGGAAGCGTCGGCAGATGCACGAATTGATGCAGCTTGGAAAAAGCTATTTGCGGCACGCCTTAGTGAATCAGCGCTAACGCCCGCACCTTTTCCATTCAAGCTTACAGCGCTTTGGTTTTGGTCAACGCGAACATAACCCTTTGTATTCACATTGGCGATATTCTGTGAAACATTGTTAATGCCAGACTGTGATGCCCACAATCCAGAAGTCGCAATATTTAAAATCGAATTAATTGACATGTTGCGTGCCTTTAAAAACCAAAATCCATTTTTTGATTGCACTAAAACAAGCAATCACAATGTGAAAATTACCTAATTGGTAAAATTCGCACTACAATCTTTGCCTAGCGCCATCATTCTTGGCACACCATACCACACTTAAGCGATTGAAAACATTTAGTTTTTTAACTCATACGCTTTTGTGGGCATTTTGCACCACAATATATATTGCAAATGATACGCCAAAGAATTTTTAAAAAAGGTGAAATAATCAAATTGGGCTTTATTAAAAGTTTAATCAAAATTGAAACAAGCTGGGCAAAGAGTGCCTATTATAGGGTTCATGCGGCAAAAACTGATGGGTAAAATAGGTGGTAAACAAGTGATTAACCCATATATTTCAAGGCTTTATGCAGGTTTTTGGCGCGGCACGTATATTGCTTTGTAATTTGGCATAATAATTCCCGTGAAAAATAATTTGGGAAAAAAGTGTTGGGTAACATGAAAATAAATGATTTTAAGGGCGAACCTTTGCCGCAAGTTAGTGCTGTTAAGAATGTTAAAGCGAAAAGCGATGATTTTGCAAAATTGCAAAGCATGGATAATTTTGCACGCCTTGTAGAAACGCCGTCTAATGACGTAAACTATAAAGAAGTTTCAATACATAAAATTGACGAAAAACCACAAGAAGTTTCTAAAGATAAAGACATTGAAGCTTCTAAAGATGAGGAAAGTGATAAATCTGAAGATAAAGCAAAACCAGAAAACGGAATTATCCTTGCATTAATTTTCCCTAATCAAACCCAAAACACACAAGCAATTAATAGTGGCACTAACACAAAATCTGCAAATGGTGAAATTGCTGTTGATGTGAACGGGCAAAATGCAAATGCAAACCCTGCACAAAATGCGCAGACAGAAACAAATACAAATGCAGTCAACATTAAAGGTCAAGTTTTAACTGGCGAAAATGCGCAAAAATTTGAAGCTGCTTTGAAAAAAATTGGCAATGCACAAACGCAAGAAACCGACGCCAATGGAAAAACTAATAAGCAAGCCACAAATAATATTTCGCAAACAACTGCAGTTGAGAAATCAACAGAAGCAAAAGACATTACACCTAAAACTAATTCTATTGAATTTGACGGGCAAAAAAATAGTGACGCAAATATCGCAAATGTCGATGGTCTGCTTAATTCTGATGAAAAAGAAGCCATTAATCAAAAAGATGATAAATTAGCAAATAATATTGAAACTTTAAAACAAGGCCCAAAAGCTGAAAATTTTGAAAAATGGGCTTCAGAAGTTTCAGAAAAAAGTGATCCGAAATTACAGCTCAATAATCTTCATACTATTGCCGCAACAATGGTCAAAAAATTTCAAAATGGCGACAAGAAATTTTTCGTACGCCTTGACCCACCAGAATTGGGGAAAATTGAAGTTGAACTTAAAATCTCAAGCGATAATAAAGTAAGTGCGATTTTAAAAACTGAAAACCCGCAAGCCTTGAATGAATTAATGAAAGGCGCACGCGATCTTGTAAATTCACTTAATCAAGCAGGTTTTGATTTAACTGAAAATGATTTGTCATTCTCCTTAAACTCAAATGGCAATCAAAGCGGAAATAGCCAAAACCAAGAAGCACAAGAAAAATCAAACGGTAAAATAATAAACTTGCAAAATCAAAAAGAAGAAATTCAGCCCGAAATTGCAAACACAAAATCAAAAACAATCAGACATGAAATATGGGATAGAGCCCGTGTTTCAATGGTAATATAGAGGTCAAAATGGCAGTCACAGGAACAAATAATAATGCAGCAGCAAGTGCAGCCGCAAACTCTGCAAGTAAGTCTTCCACAACTGGACTTGCCGCGAATTTTGATACTTTCATGAAATTATTAACGGCACAATTACGCGCACAAGATCCATTGTCGCCATTGGACACAAAAGATTTTACCAATCAATTGGTTCAATTTTCTGGTGTTGAGCAACAAATTAAAACCAATGATTTGCTTACAAGCCTTCAAACCACAATGGGTTTTAGCGCAGGAAGTTTGGCAGTTTCATATTTGGGTAAAAGTGCAACTGCCGAAACTAATGCAGCTGGCATCGTTAATGGTAAAGCAAGCTGGAATTACAATCTTGCAAATGCAGCAGGTTCAGTGACTTTGAAAATTTATGATTCAAATAATAAATTAGTAAAAACAATTGATGGCGACAAAACCAAAGGTTCACACACTTTTGAATGGGATGGTACAACAACTTCGGGAACGAAACTTACATCAGGTCAATTTACTATGGTTGTTGATGCAAAAACTTCATCAGGTGAAGCAATGAAAGCGACAATGACGCAAAAAGGCTTGATTTCAAATGTTGATATGTCTGGATCAACGCCAATGGTTACAATCAATGGTGCATTAGTTGCGCTTTCTGCAATTAAAAATGTTTCACTGCAATCAAGCTGATAATTAACCAAAAAAAAAGAAAAAACTTACGAAAATCAACACTATCAAAGTATAGTGATATGGTATGGAGGGCAGAATGCTTCAAAACAAAAAAACAATAATCGGAGCAAATAATGTCTTTAAACAGCGCAATGCTAGCAGGTGTTTCAGGTTTAACCGCAAACTCGTCAGCAATGGCAACAATTTCGGATAATATATCAAACGTAAATACAACTGCCTTTAAGCGCAATCGTACTGATTTCACACGTTTAGTTAACGTTCAAAACGCTTCAACTACTTATAATGCGGGTGGGGTTACTGCTTCAACACGTCAATTTGTGCGCGCAGAAGGTAATGTAAATTCAACAACAAGCACAACAGATTTGGCAATTGGCGGTCAAGGTTTCTTTGTTGTAAGCCCTAAAACACAGGCGACATCAACTTCACCTGAAATATTCTATTCACGCGTTGGCACTTTTAAGCCTGATGATGAGGGCTATTTAGTTAATCATGCAAATTATATTTTGCGTGGCTGGCGTCTTGACGACACTGGTAAGCCAGTTGGCAATACTACATCACCAAATGCACTAGAAGCAATTAATACAAGAACAATTTCAAACGCAGCCGCACCAAGCACAAGCGTTGCAATCAATGGAAACTTGCGTTCAAATACAACGGTTTCGGCGGCGGCAGCTGCGGCAGCGACTGCATCGGCTGGTGCATATAATGCTTCAACAAATAATATGGCTTCTGGCACTATTACCCCTGATGCATCATGGCAGTTCCAAATGATTGATAGTTTGGGTGGTGTTAAGAACTTCACCATGAGTTTCTTAAAATCTGCAACGCCTAACCAATGGCATGTTGAAGTTTATTCAGCTCCTGCAAATAATATTACTTCGGGTGCGCCGCTTGCAAATGGTCAAATACTAACTGGTACAATGGCTTTCACACCATCTGGTACAATTGATACAGCAAATACAAGCCCTGCCCTTTTGGCGCCAATCTCAATTGGTGCATATAGTGCAGGTGCACCTGCTGCGGGTACTGCAAAATGGGCAAATTCTACTGGCCTTGCTGCGCAAACTTTCAAACTTGATGTTGGTCAAAGTGCAACAAGCATTGGCTCAATTTCACAATTCTCATCTGCAACCTCATTAGATTCAACATCAACAGATGGTTCAAGCTCTGGTGATTTATCAAATATTGAAATTGATTCATCTGGTTTTGTTACGGCAATCTTCTCTTCTGGATTGACCAAAAAAATCTATCAAATTCCGCTTGTCACTTTTTTAAATCCTGATGATCTTCAGGCAACATCAGGTGGCAATTATAGCGTTTCTGATTCTTCTGGCCCTGCCGCATTGAAAGCAGCAGGAACAGGGGGCGCAGGCGTGGTTAAATCTGGTGCACTAGAGGCATCAACCGTTGACCTTGCCTTAGAATTTTCAAACATGATTTTAACACAGCGCGCTTATAGTGCGTCATCAAAAATCATAACCACGGCCGACGAAATGTTGGAAGAATTGATAAGAATGAAGCGTTAATCTTCAATAGGTTAACCAATTCTAACCAATAAACGCAAGAAAAGCGTATGTATCCTAACCTCTTGTTAAGCCTATAACTTAGGCGCAGTTTAAATTGTTTGCCGTATTATGTTCAAAAAAAAGAACAGGTATGGAGATTGGGTAAAATGGCACAAATGCAAACACGTGAACCTTCTGTAATTGGTCCCGAGGGGATTCCACTTACATTGGCGACTTTACCACCACCTAATACCGAGCGCTGGGTTGCGCGCCGTAAAGCTGAATTAGTTGCTGCGGTTCGTGGCGGGCTTTTATCATTGGAAGAAGCTTGTGATAGGTATAATCTTTCAATGGAAGAGTTTCTTTCTTGGCAAAGACAGGTCGATAAACATGGTCTTCGCGGTCTTCGTGTAACAAGATTGCAGTCATATAGGTAAAAATTGCAGCCCAAAACACTTTTTTGGGAAAAAATTAATCTGAATTTTACTCTTTAGGTGGGAAAAAGCTGCCTAGTGTTCGAAATGCATCATTGCACGAACAAGGCGGAGTAAACACTTGGAGCGTTTTTTACAAGCATTAGGTAAAGCTGGACCCTCAAGGCTGATTGCAGCATTGGGGGTTACTGGCTTGGTTGCGGCTGCACTTTTTGCAATCATGTTTAAAGTTGGTGCAGAAGAAAAAGCCCTTTTATATTCTGGTCTAAATCCAAAAGATGCATCAGCGGTTACACAAGCGCTTGATAAACAAAAAATCAAATATGAAATTTCAAATGATGGCTCTAGTGTTTATGTTCCGCGTTCTGCGGTTGCAAAAGCACGTATGGATTTGGCATCTGATGGATTGCCAGGGCAAGGATCTATTGGTTATGAAATTTTTGACAAACAAGATGCGCTTGGTCAAACTTCTTTCGTACAAAATATCAATAAATTACGCGCCTTAGAAGGTGAATTAGCACGTACAATCGATAGTCTTGATACTGTTGAAAATTCACGCGTTCATTTAGTTATCCCTGAAAAACAATTATTTGAAACAGCACAAGATCCGCCAACTGCTTCAATCGTTGTTGGCCTACAACGCGGTTCATTATCAGATGAACAAGTAAGCGCGATACGTAATTTAGTGGCTTCATCGGTTAAAGGCCTGACCCCTGATAAAGTAACTATTTTAGATGAACGTGGCGATTTACTTGCAAGTGCGCAAACCACTGGCGAAGCACAAGCAGGCGCAATGGACAACCAAAAAGCCCAATATGAAGAACGCCTTCGCAAACGTATTCAAGATATGGTTGAAGGCGTGGTTGGAATTGGCAACGCCCGCGTTCAAGTTTCTGCAGATATGGATTTTTCACAAGTTAATTCAACCGAAGAAAGCTTTGACCCTGATAAAGTTGTGCCGCGTTCTACACGCACAATTGAGGAAACAGGTTCTGATAAATCTTCTGATGCATCTGTAACACAGGGCAATAATGTTCCTGATGGAACAAATGCGCAAACTGGTGCGGGTAATAGTTCAAGCACAAACAGAACTGATGAAACTGTAAATAACGAAATTTCAAAAACCACAAAAACCACAGTTCAAGTTCCGGGAACTGTAACCCGCCTTTCTGTTGCGGTTGCGGTTGATGGCGTCACCACACCAGCAGCAAAAGCAGGCGATCAACCAACTTGGGCGCCACGCAGCGAAGAAGAAATGAAAAAAATAACCGAACTTGTTCGCGTTGCAGCAGGTATTTCAGAAACTCGCGGTGATAAAATAGAGGTTTCACCAGTGAAATTCGCACGCGCAACAATTGGTGAAGGCGCAAAAGCGCCGAAGAAATTTGACTTTGATAAAAATGACATAATGCGCGGTGTTGAAATTCTTGCAATGGCATTGATTGCGATTGCTATGATATTCTTTGTAGCAAGGCCAATGATTAAAGGCATATTTTCAGATGTCGGCGGCAATGGCAAAGTTGGTGGAATGATTGCGCAAGGCGTCGGCCTGCCAATGGGACAAAGTGCTTCAATTGATTCACTTCCATCAAATGGTGATGGAAGCGGCGGCTCTTCTGACACTGTTGATATCGCAAGAATTCAAGGCGCAGTTAATGCCAATGCAATGAAACAAGTTTCAGATGTTGTTCATGACAATCCAGAACAAACAGTTTCCGTAATAAGAACTTGGCTACAGGAAAGGCGTAGTTAATGCCAGCATCTTTAAATGAAATGTCAGGCCCAGAAAAAGCCGCTGTCTTCCTATTGGCATTAGGGGAAGACCATTCTGGTATTTGGGAACATTTTGACGATGATGAAATCAAAGAGATTTCAGCAGCAATGTCAAATCTTGGCACTGTTCAGGCAAATATGGTTGAAGAATTAGTTGTTGATTTCATTGGTAAAATGTCAACAACTGGCGCAGTTATGGGGTCTTATGACCAAACCCAAAGACTTCTTATGTCAATCTTGCCACCTGATAAAGTGGCATCGATTATGGAAGAGATACGCGGTCCTGCTGGTCGTACTATGTGGGATAAATTGGGCAATGTATCTGAACAAACTTTGGCAAATTATTTAAAAAATGAATACCCACAAACTGTTGCCGTTGTTCTAACTAAAATTAAGCCAGATCACGCATCACGGGTTTTATCAGCATTACCTGAAGAATTTTCGCTTGAATGCATTAATCGCATGTTGAATATGGAGCCAATTCAGCGCGAGATTTTGGAAAAAATTGAAGATACTTTGCGCGTTGAATTCATGAGCAATTTGGCAAGAACGTCAAAACGTGACAGCCATGAATTAATGGCCGATATTTTCAATAATTTCGACCGCGCAACTGAAAACCGCTTTTTATCTTCACTTGAAGAACGCAATCGCGAATCTGCTGAGCGTATTCGCGCATTAATGTTTGTGTTTGAAGATTTGAAAAAATTGGATCCAGGTGGCGTTCAAACCCTATTGCGTGCAGTTGATAAAGACCAAATGGGGCTTGCACTTAAAGGTGCATCTGATGAACTTCGCAATCTATTCTTTAGCAATATGTCAGAGCGTGCGGCAAAAATCCTTAAAGATGACATGGCTTCAATGGGCCCTGTTCGTCTTAAAGATGTTGATGCCGCGCAATTTGCAATGGTTCAAGTTGCCAAAGACTTAGCACAAAATGGTGAAATCATGTTGTCAGCGGGTGGCTCCGATGACGAGTTAATTTATTAGGAGCAATGATGGCAAATTATCAAAAATTCGCATTTGCGCCTATTCATGATGGAATAATTGATCCATCGCCAATTAAGCGCAAAAAAATAATTACCGATGCCGATTTAGAAGCAGCGCGCCAAGAAGGTTTCAAAGAAGGCGAAAATTCTGCAATTGCACAAGCGCAAACCAAAACTGCCGAAAATATGCGCGCAATCGCTGGTTTGATGCAAATGCTTATCGGCAAATTACAAAATGAAGTTAATGAATTAAATGAAGACGCAGTAGAATTATCTATTGCAACCGCAAAAGCGATTGCAAATGTTGCCATAGATGAATTTGAACCGAAAATCCTAAATCAATTCGTTAAAGATGCGGTCGGTAATTTACGCAATGTGCCACGCATTCTTGTTAAAATTAATTCAGATGTACGCGATTTAGTGACACCACACTTAATTCAAACCGCAAAAGATGCAGGTTTTGACGGACAAATTGAAATTCGCGGTGAAGAAAATATTGCCCATGCTGATTGTTCAATCGAATGGCAAAATGGCGCAATTTCTAACAACCGTGCCCAAACACTTAAAAAAATAGACGATGCAGCCAAAGATTTTCTTGCCTCCAAGAAAAGCCTTGGTGTGCAATTAGACTTTTTCGAATCCTGAAAGGTTAATTGAATGAGCGATGAAAACCAGACCTTAGATTTGCCTGATATTGGGGATGAATCCCAAGAAAAGGATTTAACAATTGGCGAAGCAGCGGGCTTTGAACGTTCTGCTGCCGAACTTGCACCAGTTTTTGACGTGCCAGTTCACGTTAAAGCAGTTTTAGGGCGCGCAAAAATGGATGTTGCAAGCCTTTTAGAACTTGGTTCAGGTTCACTTATTGAGCTTGACCGCAAAGTCGGCGAGGCAATTGATATTTTTATCAATAACCGCCTTGTAGCGCGCGGTGAATTGGTTGTGGTTGATGATCACCTTGGCGTGACCATGACCGAGATTATTAAAGATGGCGATGGCGTATAAAGGAATAAAAAAATGAGATTAATGATTGTCGGATCAATGAGTGGCCCCCTTGCTTTGGCCTCACGCATTGCGATGGATCGCGGCGCTAAAGTCATGCAAGTTGATAATATTGATGCAGCCACTTCTGCATTGCGTTCAGGGCGTGGCGCTGATTTATTGATGGTAGAGGCAAGTTTGGATATTGCCCGCCTTTTATCACAAAACGAGGCAGAACATATTCTTGTTCCTGTGGTTGCATGCGGAATTTCAACTGACCCTGAATATGCGGCAAATGCTATTCGTGCAGGTGCGCGCGAATTTGTGCCATTACCACCTGATCCCGAATTAATCGCGGCGGTTATTTCGGCGGTTGCCGATGATAAAAAACCTATGATTGCCAAAGACCCGTCAACAATGGCAGTTTTACAACTTGCAACGCAAGTTGCACCATCTGATGCATCCGTGATGATTTCTGGTGAATCAGGTGTTGGTAAAGAAGTAATGGCGCGCTTTTTACATTCGAAATCAAAACGCGCCGAAAAACCATTCATTAGCGTGAATTGTGCCGCTATTCCTGATAATTTGCTTGAATCGGAATTATTTGGTCATGAAAAAGGTGCATTCACTGGTGCAATTGCCCGCCGAATTGGTAAATTTGAAGAAGCCAATGGCGGCACTTTATTATTGGACGAGATTACAGAAATGGATCTTCGTTTGCAGGCTAAATTATTGCGCGCCATTCAAGAGCGTGTGATTGACCGCGTTGGTGGTTCTAAACCTGTGCCCGTTGACATTCGCATTATAGCAACCTCAAACCGCGACCTTGTTGGCGCAGTAAAAGAAGGCAATTTCCGCGAGGATTTGTACTACCGCCTAAATGTTATCAATCTTGAATTGCCACCACTTCGGGCGCGTAAAGCAGATATTGTGCCTTTGGCTGATTTCTTTGTAAAAAAATATTCAGAAGCCAATGGCGTTAAAGCAAAACCAATTTCATTGGCGGCGCAAAATGCAATGCTTAATGCACCTTGGCGCGGCAATGTTCGCGAACTTGAAAATGCAATGCACCGCGCAATTCTTTTGTCACGCGGCAATCAAATTGAGGTTGAAGATCTTGCAAGCACATTGGGAACAAATGCCCAAAACACGCAAAATTCGGCACCAATTTCAAGTCTTGGACAAGATGCAATTATGCAGGCTTCAATTGCCGCAAATGCAGCAAATCGCACCCTTGTTGGCCGTACAATTGAAAATGTTGAACAAGAAATGATTTTGGAAACCCTTAAACATTGCCTTGGTAATCGTACACATGCGGCAGTAATTTTGGGAATTTCAATTCGCACATTGCGCAATAAATTAAAGCAATATTCTGATGCTGGGCTTGATATTCCTGCACCACAAATTTCAGATGGCAAATACGCAATCTCATAATTGAAAGTAAATAAGTGGCAGAAGGCACAACGCAAATCGGGGCAAATGGCCCTATATTAAAACTAAGTGACGTACTTCGCGGCATGATGCGCGGCGACGTTGCCGTTGGTATTGGCGTTGTCTTTCTTATTGTTCTTTTGATTGTACCATTGCCATCAGTATTGCTTGATTTCATGCTGGCAATATCGATTTCAACATCAGTTTTGATTTTGATGAGTGCGCTTTTCATGAAAAAGCCACTTGAATTTTCATCATTCCCATCAATTTTGTTGGTAACAACCCTTTTTAGACTTGGTCTTAATATCGCTTCAACACGCTTGATTTTGGGGCATGGCCATGAAGGGACAAATGCAGCAGGCGAAATTATCCATGCCTTTGGTGAATTCATCATGGGCGGAAATTTTGTAATTGGTTTGATTGTTTTTATCATTCTAATTATCGTTAATTTCGTTGTTATCACCAAAGGTTCAACCCGTATCGCCGAAGTTGCCGCACGTTTTAGCCTGGATGCTATGCCAGGTAAGCAAATGGCGATTGATGCCGATTTATCCTCTGGCCTTATTACTGAAGATCAAGCACGTGCAAAACGCAAAGAGCTTGAGGGTGAAAGCAATTTCTTTGGGGCAATGGATGGTGCATCTAAATTCGTACGTGGCGATGCGATCGCGGGGCTTTTAATTACTGCCATTAACGTTATTGGCGGCATTATTATTGGAACTGTGCAAAACGGCCTTTCAATTGCTGAAGCGGGTGCAAGTTATACACAATTAACCGTTGGCGATGGCCTTGTATCGCAAATCCCTGCGCTTATCATTTCAGTCGCCGCTGGTCTTTTGGTTTCAAAAGCAGGTGTTGAAGAAAGCGTTGAAATCGCACTTGTCAAACAAATGGCTGGCTCGCCGCAAGCATTAGGCATGGTTTCTGCAACGGCAATTATTACTGGTATGATTCCAGGTATGCCACTTTTTGCATTTTGGACAATTGGCGCAGGCGCAGGCTATCTTGCCTATAAAGCATGGCAACAAATCAAAACTGGCGAACAAAATATTATCGATAAAGCCAGTGCAGAAGAAAGCGCCGCCGCAACTGAAGCCGCCGATGCCGAAGAACCAATTACCGATGCATTGGCAATTGACGAATTAAAAATCGAGCTTGGTTATGGTCTTCTAGGTTTGGTGAACGAAATTCAAGGCAAACGCGTAACCGACCAAATCAAAGCATTACGCCGCCAATTAGCACAAGATTTGGGCTTTATTATGCCAAGTGTTCGCATTTTGGATAATATGGCACTTGCAAATAATGGCTATTCAATTCGTGTGAAAGAAATGGATGCTGGCATGGGCGAACTTCGCCTTGGGCAGCTTTTGGTTATGGATCCTTCGGGCAACCCACCTTCCCTTCCTGGTGAATCATGCACCGAACCTGCATTCGGTCTAACTGCTGCATGGGTTGCAGAAGAGCATCGTGAAGAAGCAGTATTCCGCGGCTATACAGTGGTTGACCCTGCAACCGTTCTTACAACCCATTTAACCGAAGTTATCAAAGACAATATGAGTGAGCTTCTTTCAGTTTCTGAAGTTCAACGTCTTGTTAAACAACTTTCGCAAGAGCATCAAAAATTGGTTGAAGAAATGGTTCCATCCCAAGTTTCATGGGCATTATTCCAACGCGTTCTGCAATCACTTCTTAAAGAGCGTATTTCAATTCGTGATTTGGCAACAATTGTTGAAGCAATTATGGAAGGCCAAGGCCTTGATGCAATTTCATTGGTTGAACATGTTCGCGCCCGCCTTGCCCGTCAATTATGTTGGCAAAACCGCGCCCCTGATGGCTCATTGGCAATTTTGGCGCTTTCACCGCATTGGGAACAATCTTTCAGCGAAGCCATTGTTGGTGATAGGGGTGACAAACAATTGGCACTTGCCCCGTCCCAAGTTCATGAATTTGTAAACGCAGTGCGCAATGCCCTTGATAAAGCGGCGCAATTGGGTGAAGTGCCTGTTATTCTTACTTCTGGTGGGGTTCGCCCTTTTGTTCGCTCATTAATAGAGCGTTTCAGACCACAAACAGTGGTTATGAGCCAAAATGAAATTCACCCGAAAGCAAAATTAAAAACACTTGGTACAGTTTGATAGATGATTTCTTTAATTGCCGATAATTTGCAAGAAGCAATGCATGAGGTTAAGTCACGACTTGGCCCGAATGCAACCATTGTTTCTTGGCGGAATTTGGGCGATAAAATTGAAGTTACCGCCACTTCTAATGAAACCAAATCACAAGGTTTTGAAGAAGGCCGCGATGGTTTTGCCCAAACTGGCCTAAGCCCACGTTATGATGTTTTTAAACATGAAGAAGAATTACAAGCCAAAGAAAAAGCGGCATTAAAAGCATCACTTTTGCAACAAGCGCAAAAAATTAAATCAGCGCCAAAAGATAAGCCGTCAAAATCGCACGGCATTGATAATTTGGTTAAGGCAAAACCAACCAAGACCAGTGTTGCACAATCCGCAAAGCCAAAAGAAAAATTACATGATTTAGTGCCAATTTTGGCAAAATCTGGCCTTTCACTAAAAGAAATAAAACCTTTCGCGCAATATTTAAAAGATAAAAATGCGCGCGAAACTTTGATTGATCTTTTGGATAGTGAATTTAGCTTCAAACCAATTCAAAGCGCACCCACTAATGCTATCGCCCTTGTTGGCCCCGCAGGTTGCGGCAAAACCATAACGGCAGCAAAACTTGCGGCGCGTGCCCTAAGTGCGGATGCCGAAGTATTGATAATTTCAACCGATACCGAACGCCAAGGCGGGGTCGAGCAATTGAAAATGCTTGCCAAAAAACTTGGCTGTGGCTTTAATTATGCCGATAATTCCAACATTGCCCGTAACCTCATTGATTCAGGGATTGGCGCGGGTAAGGTTGTTATAATCGACTGCGCAGCGGCAACACCAATTGAACCAGCTTCAATGCGCGTCTTACAAAACCTGATTGAAGACACAAAGGCCGAACCCGTTTTTTGCGCCCCCTGCGATTTTCGCCATGATGATTTACGCGATTTGGCAATTGGCTTTTATGAAATTGGCGCCAAACGCGCAATCCTTACACGCTTTGACTTAACCAAAAGGCGCGCAGGCTTTATAAACGCCTTTCACGGCCTTGAATATTCCTTCGCCCAAGCCAGCGCCAGCCCCTTCATAGCCGGCGGCCTTGTCCCCGCAAGCGCCAAAAGGTTAGCAGGCTTTATTTTGGATGCGTGGGAAGAATAATTAATTACCAATTTTGACACCCAAATGCTCCCCCGCTTTGCAGGGGAGCATTAAGGAGAGTAATTAAATCTAAACTTCCGCCCATTTCCTAATCAAATTATGATAGGTCGCGGTTAAAGCAATTATTTGTGGGCTTTTTGCGCCTAATTCCATTGTTAGTCTTTGGATGGATTGGTCGAGGTCGAATAATATTGTGCGTTCGCCTTCATCGCGTATCATGCTTTGCATCCAGAAGAATGATGAAATGCGTGAACCGCGTGTTACTTCAGTGACTTTATGAAGGCTTGTGGATGGGTATAGGATACCAGAACCCGCCTCTAATTTAACTGATTGTGGACCAAATTGGGTTTCGATTATTAATTCACCGCCATCATATTCTTCGGGTTCGCTAAAGAAAATTGTCATTGATAAATCGGTGCGAATACGCTCCTTGGTGCCAATGACAGGGCGGATTGCATTATCAACATGAATGCCAAAACCATCGCCAACATCATATCGATTGAATAATGGCGGCAAGATTTTATGGGGTAATGCCGCCGATAGGAATAATGGATTCGTGCCAAGGGCAGATAGTATCTCATTACCCAATTGTTCACGAATTTGGCTTTCGATTGCAATTTGCTTGTTTTGCTTTGCAAGGGCGGCCTGTGCACCCGATGTTTGATTGCCATCAATCCATTGACTGTCATCAAGTAGGGCACGAATTTCGCGCACTTGGTCTTTGGTGAAAACTTCAGGAATTACAATTAACATTAAGACCTCCAATATTCTTTTTCGCGCTTCCTATCCAAAAACCGCATAACACTTTTTGGGAAAAGCTCTAAAAATGCCAATCAAATGTAACACTGGCAGAACGCCCAGGCGCAACATAAACGAATGGTGAAGCCGAACGATAAAGCGCATCATAATAAGTTTCATCAGTCAGGTTTTGAATATTAAATCGTAATTCTTTGCCCTTACCCAATTCATATTGCGCCATTAAATCAATGCGATTAAAGCCATCAAGATAATTTGTTCCTGCCGAATAAGTGCCGCCAAATTTCTTTGATTGTGAAATAAAAGTCCCACCAATGGCAAATTTTTCATTCCATTGATATTTTGTGGTCAATGAAAAACTCATTTCAGAAACATTGGCAAAGCCTTTGCCAAGATTTTGTGAATTTGGATTTGTGCTTTCATCTGTTTTGGTTTCAAGCATACTAAAGCCCGAATAGACCGACAATTTCTTATTGATATTACCAGAGGCGGTAAATTCAACACCTTGCACACTTTGTTTTTCAAGATATAGGACATTGCTAACTACCGATGGCACGCCCTTTCTATCCATTGCGAAAAATGCACTGGTTACGTCAAAATGACCATTTACATTAAACTTGCCACCAATTTCGAAAGATCGGTTTTCAATCGGATCAATCGCATTAGTTGATGTTGTGCAGCCGCCATATTCAACACCGGTTGAATCCAATTGTTCACATGGTGGGTTTTTTGATGTGCCATAATTTGTATAGAGGCTTGCACTTTCAATTGGTTTATAAACCAGACCAAGATTATAACTTA
Source organism: Pseudomonadota bacterium (assembly GCA_020161405.1). Classification (GTDB taxonomy): domain Bacteria; phylum Pseudomonadota; class Alphaproteobacteria; order Caulobacterales; family Aquidulcibacteraceae; genus Pseudaquidulcibacter. The sequence goes on from JAIUOD010000001.1 coordinate 117,069, forward strand.
AAAACTGACTATCCGAGCTTACAGGCGCGGCTGCAGGGTTTGAGTTGAAAGATACAGACCTTCTTGAAGTATCAAAATAATCTTGACGTGCGCCAATTGTTGCAATCCATTTTTCACCCAAATGAATTGAATCAATGAAATAAAGTGCCTTCGTGTCGGTTTTAATATTGGTTTGTCCTGATTTTTGACGCCCATCAGCAGGCCAAGCAAGATAATAATCAGGATTTGCCAACGATTGATAAACGTTGGGAACATTTCCACCACCCAAGACGGTGCATGTGCCTGAACCACATTCAAGGAATGAATAATTTATCATACGGGTTTTTTCGCGGCTTATTTCAACACCACCAACCAAAATATGTTCCAAAGCGCCTGTATTAAATTTTGTTCTTATACTGGTTTGATTTGTCACATAATCGGTTAATTGGTCACGCGATGGCGATGAAAGCCTTACGGCTTGTTCGCCAATATTGGCGTTGGTTAGCGTATTGGCGGCATTTTTAATTGCCGCAGTCATAGTAATAATCCCACCGCCTGGTGCCGAAACTTGATATTGATTTGAAGTTTGCCCATAGCGCGTGATTGAACGTAATGACAGATTTTCACTAAATTGTTTTTCAACATTCAAAGTATAAACATCGGAAAAAGTTTTGCCAAAATCACGATTTTTCAAGCCATAGAAATTTTCTTTGCGAACATTAATTGGCGCGCTATTGGCGGCATCCCATGCAAAGCCCCAATCTGGCATATAATCAGTGTTCAAATGATAATAATCGGCATTTATTTTAAGTGTGTCGCTTGGTTTATATAAAAGTGCCAAAGCAGCGCCAAAACGCTTATTATATGTATGATCGCGCCCTGCAACACCACCATCATGGCCCATTAAATTAAGGCGAACTGAAATCTCATCATTTATAATTTTAGTTGCGTCAATCGTTACGCGCTTTGTATCTTGTGTTCCAATTGTGGTTTCAACACTGGTGACATCATAGGCTTTTGGTTGTTTGGAAATAAGGCTTATTGCGCCGCCTGTTGTGCCGCGCCCGCCAAAGGTTGAAGATGGGCCTTTTAGGATTTCAATTTGCTGGGTTGCAAAAACCTCGCGCGAAGCCACACCAGGGTCACGCACGCCATCAATATAAACATCATTACGCGCATCAAAACCGCGCACAAATATCCTATCACCAAAGGCATTACCGCCCTCACCTGTTCCAAGTGTTATGCCAGGTTGGGTGCGGAATAAATCACGAAATGTGCTTATACCCATATCATCAAGCAAATCTTTGGGCAGAATTTGAATTGATTTTGCCGTATCTTGCACAGATTCAACTAATAATTCAGATGCGCTTTCTTTAACGCGATAAGGTGATTTACTATCGGCATAAGGATTATCTGTTTTTCGTTCACCACTAATAATCACAGTTTCATGTGGCGGCTTTTCATCGGCAAAAGCATAATTCACACCAGCCGAAGCACTTGTTAAAGCTGCAATTGCGCCAAAAAATAATTCAGTTCGTAAACCTTGTGGTCGTTTAAGCGACATTAAATTCCCCATCTAGTTGCAAGTCATTCGCAATAAGCCGCTTCTTTATTGCGAATAATTCTTAATTGCAATAGGCAAATGTGTCACAGGTTGAGTTTTTTGCATAAAAAAACGCGGCTTTTAATGCCGCGTCTTTTTTTATTTTATTTTGAAAGCCTAAGCCCTGCGGGATCTTGTGATGGCAAATTCGTCCATAGTTTTTAATTCGCGTGCTTTTCTTTGGTCAATCGCATGTTGCGTGCGACGCTCAAACAAAGTTTCGAATTTCTTTTGTTCTTCAAATGCAATTTTCAAATCATCATCAAGCGCGCGCAATTGTTCACGAACACCGTCAAGCGATGCATTAACATTGGCTTTTTGCAATTTTACAGATTTGGTAAATTGATTGTATGAAGACACATAATCATGATTAGTTTCCGCAATTTTGCGTTCTTTATCAACTTGAATATCTAAATCATCAAGTTGTTTCAAAAGGTCAGATTCAATTTTCTGAGCGGCCAAAATAAGCTTTTGAACGCTATCAACCTTATGCTTTGCTAATTTTATCAAAGTCTCTACTGACTTCATTTGGCCCTCTAATCTTTACCCAGAATTATTGTTATTCCCAACAGTAACACAAGAAGGTTAAGAAAAAGCGCTTAAACTATTTGCAATTTGTTAATTAGACAGAATTTGTTGTAATCTTTCAAAAGTTTCAACAAAAGTGCTTCTTTCATTCTTGCCCTGCGATAGGAAAGTTTCCAATGGTTCGTTTAATTCTATTGCCCTATCAATTTTGGGGTCTGCGCCCTTACGATAAGCACCAAGGCGGATTAATTCTTCCATATCGGAATAATTTGCCAATGCGTTTTTGGCTTCTTTGATTAATTCGCGCTCATGTGGCTCGTGACATTCGGGCATAAGACGTGAAACTGATTTTAGAATATTAATCGCAGGATAGCGCCCCCTATCGGCGATGGCGCGCTCCAATACCATGTGTCCATCCAAAATGCCGCGCACGGCATCTGCAACTGGTTCATCATGGTCACCACCATCAACCAAAACAGTGAATAGACCTGTTATCGAACCGCTATTTCCATCTTGAAGCGGTACACCAGGGCCTGAGCGTTCTAATAATTTTGGTAATTCGGCAAATACGGTTGGCGTATAGCCTTTTGTGGTTGGCGGTTCACCCGCGGCAAGACCTATTTCACGTTGCGCCATGGCAAAACGCGTTACCGAATCCATTAAACAAAAAACTTGTTTTCCTTGGTCGCGGAAATATTCAGCAACTGCCATTGTTGTATAGGCAGCTTGGCGGCGTTTCAAAGAACTTTCATCGGAGGTTGCGACCACCAAAACCGAACGGCGCAAACCTTCTTCGCCCAAACTATCCTCGATAAATTCACGAACTTCGCGCCCACGTTCACCAATAAGGCCGATTACAATAACATCAGTATCTGCACCTTTGGCAAGCATTGACATTAAAACCGATTTACCAACGCCAGAACCTGCGAAAATACCCATCCTTTGACCACGGCAAATTGCGCAAAACGCATCCATTGCCCGAACACCAGTTTCAATACGCGAACCAACACGGGTTCGATTTTGTGATGGTGGCGGTGAGCCTTTTATTAAGATTGATTCAACGCCATTTGATAAAGCACCCTTGCCATCAATTGCATTGCCAAATGCATCAATAATTCTACCAAGCCATGACATTGATGGTGAAATTGTTGGTGCAGATGGTTCAAAACTTAAAACCGACCCCGCCCTTAAGCCTTCAACCGCATCAAAGGGCATCATTAATGCGCGCCCATCGCGGAAACCAACAATTTCAAGCCGTGCCAAACCTTGCGGCGTTTCCACAAAGGCGCGCGACCCAAGGCTCATGGCTTGGGGCGGGCCGATTGCTTCAACTATCAAACCGTTAACGGCAGTTACCCTACCTTCATAATTTACAGTAGGTAGTTTATTAATGTCATTAACCAATTTATTAAGGCGCATTGGCCAAATCAACTTTCTAAAACTGCAATCTAAGCAGTATTTTTTTTGATAAAAACGCTTGTCACGATTCGCGAACTGTGATTCTTAACAAAATTAAATGATTTCTTACATTTTGCGCAAAAAAATTAACTTTTCTTAAACCAGACCGCGCAAAAGGTAAAAATTAATAATTCGTTTTTTGTGCGATTCGCGCAAAATTGTTTTTTTTGGAGACCCATCATGTTTGATGGGCGCGTTAGGGGGTAAATAATGCGTGTACTTCTTATTGAAGATGATCGTGCTACTTCACAGGCAATCGAGCTTATGTTGAAGTCTGAAGGTTTTAATGTCTATACAACCGATTTAGGTGAAGAAGGCATCGACCTTGGCAAATTGTTTGATTATGACATCATCCTTCTTGATCTAAACCTTCCTGATATGAATGGTTTTGACGTACTTCGTACTTTGCGTAATTCACGCGTTGGTACACCTATCCTTATTCTTTCTGGCTCTGCTGATATTGATACTAAAGTTCGTGGCTTTGGTGTTGGCGCCGATGATTATGTTACTAAACCATTCCACAAAGATGAATTGGTTGCACGTATCAACGCGGTTGTAAGACGTTCAAAAGGCCATAGCCAAGCAACAATCCAAACTGGTGATGTTGTTGTAAACCTTGACCAAAAAACAGTTGAAGTAAACCAAATGCGCGTTCACTTAACTGGCAAAGAATATCAAATGCTAGAGCTTCTTTCTTTGCGCAAAGGCACAACCCTTACCAAAGAAATGTTCCTTAACCACCTTTATGGCGGTTTAGATGAGCCTGAATTGAAAATTATTGACGTATTTATCTGTAAACTTCGCAAAAAACTTGCGGCTGCAGCGGGTGGTGCAAATTATATCGAAACCGTTTGGGGCCGTGGCTATGTTCTTCGTGACCCAACAGGCGACATGAAAGCAGCTTAAATCTAATAATCTTTAGATTTAGATTTCAAAATTTTTATGCTTAAAAAAAGCGGCGATTACCCCTCGCCGCTTTTTTGTTGCAGTTAATAGCTTTCTTGTAACGAATCAAATGCTATAGTTTATCATACGGGGGCAGTATGAAACGGTTTATTACGCTTGATTTTTATCGCGGTGTTGCGGCAATTTTTATTTTGTTTCGCCATGCATTGGAATTTTTGGGTTATAATCTTTATACTTCCTATCTTGCGGTTGATTTATTTTATTTGATTTCTGGCTTTGTTTTTGTGCCTTCATCTGGTGATAAATTAATTGCGGGCAAAAGTGATGCATGGGGCGTTATTATCAATCGTTTCATTCGCCTTTATCCATTATATTTTGCATCAATAATATTATCGGGTGTATTTTACTATTTTGGCGCACATGCCAATGTAAACACCGCAGGAATGCCATATTGGCAGGCGTGGTTAATATCCCTTACAATGGGGCCAAATATTTTTGCGCCATATTTCATGTTCCAAATTAATGGCCCTGCATGGTATTTATTTGTTGATATGGTTGGGGCAATTTTCTTTGCTTTGACATATAAATATCTTAAAAATTGGATGCTTTGGGTTGTTGTTATTTTATCTGCAATTGGGCTTATCTATGGTGCATTCCATTCTGATCCGCGCGGCGGGCTTGATTTGGGGTGGATAAAATCGAATTTAAAATATGGGTTCTGTCGTTTTACATTCTCTTTTACGCTTGGGGTTTTACTTTTTCGGATTTTGCGTAATGGCTTTTTTGAAAAGCAATATAATTTACCATTCGTTGGATTGGCTTTATGCGCAATGATGGGGCTTAGTTTTAGTATTACAAAAATCAACCATGATGCAGATGCCTATATTTCGCTATTTAGCGTTTTAATCCTTTATCCATTCTTGCTTATTGCGGGAACAAAAGTTGATTTTAATGGTATTTTGGCAAAAATTACCGATTTTCTATCGCCAATTTCATATACAATTTATGTTTTACAAACCGCGTTTATAACCCTTGCATACTATTTTTGTAAGCTTGCGGGCGTTACAGCAAAACAAACGGCGCCATATTCGGCAATTGTCTTGATGGTATTTATGATTGGCTTTAGCATTTTCATGAATAAATATTATGACGCGCCTACGCGAGCTTTAATGGCAAAATACCTTAAACCCAGACGCTAAAACATATAGTTTTTAACAGCGCACAATCGCCTAGACTTTGGAAATATATAGAATATTAATTGCCACTTATAAATCTGGCATATCAATTGAATAAGTACAGCCAACTAAGGTTTTATTCGGAAAAGCTGCCTTATTTTCAATATGACGTGTAATTGTTGTATGTACGCGACCAATATCTTTTTCCTTAATGACAACATCTTTGATAATTTTTTGCCCGCTAAATAAATTATTTTCAGGGATTTCTTTGGCTTGTTCGGCTGTTAGCCCTAAGGATTTAACCAAATCTGCTTTTGATGGGATTGAGTTTTTAATACCTTCGGTTTGGGCAACTTTAGCAGCGTCAACATCACTTAATAAAGCAAATATGCCCGACCCACTTAAAATAACTGTAGAGGCATCAAACCCTGAAATATTAATTGGTTTTGGTAAACGATATTGGTTGAAAAATGGCGTTCCTGAATCTTCCTGAACCCAATTATATGACTTAAAACCAATTGTTTCATCGCTTAAATTATAGGCAAAATCCGTATAATCATCAATATCAGATTTACAATTTATGAGATTTTCAACTTTAATTGAAACATCATCCGCAAAAGCAGTATTATTTAACAAAAAAGAGACTGATAATATAAAAAAGATTTTTTTCACTTTTTTTCCTTTAATTCTCACCCTCTTCGGCAAGGCGTTTTGCGGTATCATCGGCGATAAGTGCAGTTACAAAATCTTGAAGGCCACCACCATCCATCACATCATCCAATTTGTAAAGAGTAAGATTGATGCGGTGATCTGAAACCCGCCCTTGCGGGTAATTATAGGTGCGGATTTTTTCCGACCTATCACCCGATCCAACTTGTGAAGCGCGCGCATCAGAGCGTGCCTTGGCCTTTTCCTCGCGCTCTTTTTCATAAAGGCGCGCAATAAGGTTTTTCATTGCATTGGCACGGTTTTGATGCTGCGATTTTTCCGATGCCGTAACTACAATACCCGATGGCAAGTGGGTAATACGAACCGCTGAATCGGTTTTATTAACGTGCTGCCCACCCGCGCCAGACGAGCGATAAGTATCAATACGAATATCCTTATCATGCACTTCAATATTGGTTTCTTCGGGAACAGGTAAAACCGCAACAGTTGCCGCAGAAGTATGAACCCGCCCCTGTGTTTCGGTTGCAGGGACACGTTGAACGCGATGCGTGCCAGATTCAAATTTCATTTTACCAAACACACCATCGCCATTAATGGTTGCGATAATCTCTTTGAAACCACCGGCATCACCATCGGACATGGAATCAACTTCCATTTTCCAGCCTTGGTTGGCGGTATAGCGTTGATACATGCGAAACAGGTCACCAACGAAAATCGCCGCCTCATCGCCGCCTGTACCTGCGCGTAATTCCAAAATTACCGATGCATCATCATCTTCATCGCGTGGCAAAAGAAGGATTTGTAATTCTTGTTCGATATTTTCAAGATTTTCTTTAACTTGTGGTAATTCTTCTTGCGCCATTAATGCCATTTCATCAGAAGCTGGCAAACTATCAATCATATCTTGAAGATCAGCAAGTTCTTTGCGCGCGCTGCGTAATTTATTTATGGCTTCTGCAACGGGTGAAAGTTTGGCACGCTCTTTTGAAAGGCGCATGATTTCAGGGCCGTCACTTGCATTTGCAAGGCGGGCATCAATTTCTTCAAATCTATCACTTACGCGTAATAAACGCTCTTCACTTAATTTCATTTTTTTATCTTTCGCGCCCCCTATAACAAATTTATGTAATTTTCCAATTGCCCAACTGCAAACACTATTCCCTTTGATTGAAAACATGCCAATATTTCGCGAAATTGGGGTAAGCCCATCACAAACTTATTATTTGTGCTATCAAGATTGGGTATTGCAAATTTTTAGGGGTAAAAAATGGTAAGGAATAATTTTTTTAAAACTGCGGCAATAATAAGCTTTGGCGCTATGTTCGCTTTAACAGGTTGTGCACACGAACCGAATGTTCCAAATTGGGGGCATGGATCACGTGGTGATGGCCCTCTTGCACACCACCCACAAGGCGTTGATCATATTAAAACACCACGCGTTATTGAACAGCAGGGCAATGTAATCGCACCACCAACGCCACAAAATTATGATGCCGTTTCTTACCTTACAGGCTGCACAGGTAGTTTTAGTGTTACGAACCGCAACACTGGCGAATTGCTTGTAACTGGCCGTGGTCTTTCAACACCGCAAGGCATGATGGTTTTGGGTCGTAATGGCGAACAAACTGGCAAAATTGTAAATGCTATGGGCGGCCAAAGCCTTACATTCAAACCTGATTGCAATTGCAAGCCACAGCAAGCAGGCATGTCACCACCGCCACCAACAATGTGCGCGCCACATAATTAATCACAAAAAACCCCGCTTTAAACAAAGCGGGGTTTTTTATAAGAATATCGGAAAAAAATTACGCAGCAGCAGCTAATTTAGCTTTGATTTTGCTACGAAGTTTGCGTGCACGATCTGACATTTTCAATGGGTCAGATTTCAAAATGAACGCATCCAAACCACCATTATGGTCAACCGAACGCAATGCAGAAACTGCAATACGCAAACGGAAACCTTGACCTAAAGCATCAGACGCCAATGTAACGTCTTGCAAATTAGGCAAATAACGGCGTTTAGTTTTAATGTTTGAGTGGCTAACAATATGACCAACCATCGGGCCAACACCAGTAAGTTCGCAACGGCGAGACATCGAATTTCTCTTTTCTATAGACTATATTTAAAACGTAGAGCGCGCAATTATCGACTTATAATGCAAAAGTCAATGTCAATCAGTGATTTTTGCCACAAACAAAGCCCACCCTTTACATTAATGCAATTGTGTTAAACCACGCGCATCAATATGAAGGTTCTGATGAAGCACATTTACAATTGACGATGTCCATTCATTCCATATAACAACAATATCACAAATATCATTTGATGCATCGCCAATTGTGCGCACCAAATTCTTACTCATTGCCTGTGTCTTAGAGATTTTTAGGCCAACGCAACCATTATCAAGATCAATACTAATATCAGAATGCGCAAGAATCAGTGCAATTAAATGACCATCAACTTCACGTTTTTTGAAAGTGTTGCGGATTTTTTGGCGAACTTTTTGAATTCCAAATAAATCAGATTGAAACGGTGCGTTGATTGCAAGTGATTGTGACATTTTATTCTCCGATATTTCCTGTGAATAAATATAAAACATACTTGCGCCATTTTCGGACGCATATTAGAACAAATGCAGGAGTCTAAACATGCGCCACGAAAAATCTGCCAATTTAATTGAACTTGCCCGCGAACTTGCGGTTTCACACATGGGCCTTACCCTTGATGATATGGCAAGCCGTATGGGTGTGGGGCGAAGAACTGCCGAAAGAATGCGCGACCAATTACTTTTGATGTTTGATACAATGGAAGAAATTCCAGACCCACCAACCAAAAGGTGGCGTATTTCTGGAAGGTTTGATAGTTTCCTTCTTGCGCCAAGCGCCAAAGAATTGGCCGCACTTAAAATTGCCCAAGAATTATTGGAAAAACAAAATAATGACCAAGCCCACGCCTTAAGACAGCTTGAAATCAAAATTAATTCTGCAATGGGCACAAAAGCTAGCACAAGGCTTTCAACAGACATTGAAGCCCTTATGGAGGCCGAGGCGATTGCAATAACCCCAGGGCCAAAACCAAAATATGATGCCTATACTTTAAATATTTTGCGCGATGCGATTTTATCATTGCATCAAATTTCATTTTTCTATGAAGGTGGCTCAAAATCAAAATTGCGCCGTGAAGTTGTTCCTTATGGCATTTTATTTGGCGGCGAAGCCTATTTAATCGCGCGCGAAATTGATAAAGCAATTGAAGAACGCCCGAAAGTTTGGCGGATCGATAGAATACGTGAAGCAAAAATTATGGATGCAGCCGGCGGCCCACCTGAAGAATTTTCACTTCGTCAATTTGCCGAACGCTCTTTTGGTGTATTTCAAGAGGATATAACTTATGAAGTGGTTTTAGAAGTCCTGCCCGAATATGCCGATGAGGCCTATAGATGGCAATTCCACCCTAATCAAAAAATCAAAGAACTCAAAAATGGTGGCCTTGAAATAATAATGCACGGCGCGTCATTAAAGGAACTTTCATGGGTATTATTCCGTTGGGGCGGCAAAATCAAAATCATTTCCCCAAAAGAATTAAAAGAAGAAATGAAAAAAGCCCTTGAACTTGGTGAGAAAATGCTTGGGAAAAAGGGGAAGAAATAAGGCGCAATAAGCCGCCCCCCTTGTAGAAGGTAGGCTGTCGTGCAAAGCGAGACCCAAGCCGCCCCCCTTGTAGAAGGTAGGCTGTCGTGCAAAGCGAGACCCAAGCCGCCCCCCTTGAAGAAGGGGGGCTGTCGAGTGAAACGAGACTGGGGGGTTGCGAATCCCCAAACACTCAATAAAATCACCAAATGCCCACCCAAAAACAAAAACCAAACATCTTGTATAATACCGCCCGCAAATTGCGCAAAGAAGCAACATTGCCTGAACGGTTACTCTGGAATGCCATTAAAAAAAGCAGGTATTTAGGCTTGGTTTTTCGTCGCCAATATCCTTTTGATAAATATATTTTCGATTTCTATTGCGCTAAAGCAAAATTGGATATTGAAATTGATGGACAATATCATTCGTTCAAAGAACAAATTGAAAAAGACAAAATGCGTGATGATTTCTTGATTTCGAAAGGGTTTAATATTCTTAGAATTCCTGCGATTGAGATTTTGAAAAATCCTTCAGAAGTTGCGGAAAATATAAGGCAATATGCTTTGAATCTAGTCAAAGACTGAAACGCCGCTACCCCTCCGTCACCCTTTTGGTGACACCTCCCCTCCTTCGAGGGGAGGGGCTTTAGGTCATAAACTCATTAATTTTACCCAAATGGTGCGAGTGATTTTGTGCGGTCAGAAGGAAGAAGCCTGCAGGAAATGCAAGCATTTTCAAAGGCGTCTGACGCTCTGAGCCGTGCAAAAGCGCCGCATCCTTCGGACATGAAAATGGCGTCATACTAATGCGAAAAATAAATTTTCCGATATTTATATCACAAAATTTCTTTTTCACCTTATTATTTAGCCATTTTCATGCCATTTGTGTGAAATTAATGAGTTTATGACCTAGCCCATCTTCAAACTTGGCCAGATAATCGGTTGCATATTCTTATAGCCGCCTGTTACTTTTTCAGACTGTAGCCATGCACCGTCACCAAACCAAATCGGCATTATTGGCACTTCATCAAGCAAGTATTTTTCCGCAACCTTTAACGCCTCAAGGCGTTTTACAGGGTCGCCAATTCCGCGTACTTTTTCCAAGGCTGCGTCAAAATCCTTATTATGCCATTGGTGTGAATAGGCATTACCACCCGTTGCAAAACTTCCCATCAAATCAACAGGGTCAGATTTCATACCCTTATCAACCCGAACAATGGCGCAATCAAAATCAAAACCATTAAGGCGCGCCGATATTGCACTTGATTCAACGGTTCCAATTGTCGCCTCTACCCAAATTTGTTTCCATTCATTGGCGATTTCAACGGCGGCACGTTCACGTTCATCCTTGGTAACAATAAGTTCAAACCTAAGCGGATTTGTCGCCGAATAGCCAAGTTTTTCCATAATCGCCTTGGCACCTGCGACATCAGGTTTTATTGGTGGCTGATCACGTAAAAAGCGGGTTGCAGGGTGAACGGCATCGCGGAAGATATTATGCGAAACAATATTGCGATTAAATGCCATAGAAAGCGCTTTACGAACCAACGGGTTTGATAATTGCGGCTTTTTGGTATTCATACTCATATAGATAAAGCGCGGCGCATTAACGCGTTTGAATTTATCACCAAGTTTGGATTCAAGAATTGAATATCGCAATAAAGCAGGGTCTTGGGCTAAATCTATATCGCCTGCCTCAAACATCCTTATACGGGTTGCAGGGTCATCCACGGCCTCAATATTAATTGCAATTGGCATTGGCGCTGCCCAACCACCTAATTCATTTTTTTCAAAGCGAATACGGGTTTGTGTATAGATTTTTGGAATGAATGGGCCAGAAACCACAATCTTATCAATATTGGTCCATTGTTCGCCATATTTATTGATTGCCGCAACAGGTATTGGGTAAAATTCCTGCATACGCCCTGCAAAACCTGCATCAGGGCCTTCAAGATTTATTTCAACAATATCAGCGCCAATTTGTTTAACACCAATAGTTTTTGGATCACCCTTTTTTAAATTCACATTCTGATAATTTTTAATATTATATAATTCAGGCGCATTTGGATATGCAGTTTTATAATCAGCAGACTTTTGAAGGCTTTCAACAACATCATTTGCACCCAATGGCGAACCATCCGACCATTTCAAATTAGGCTTAATTTTAAATGTCCATAAGGTGAAATCAGGATTGGCAGACCATGATTGCGCAATCGAAAACTGGTTTGATGGCTTGCCATCATCACCATAACCGACAACAGGCAATAAAAATTGACGAAATAATAAATCGGCAATCGCAAATTCAGCGCGCAAAGGGTCAAGTGAATCAGGGCCGCCATTAAGCGCAACCCGCAAAACACCTTTTTCAACCTGTTTCTTACCGCCACATGCCGATAGAAAAGAAGGTAAACCAAGGCCGAAACCAAGTGATAAAACCATATTTCGACGTGACATTTTTAAATTATTATATTTTCCCATAATTCAATAGGAACAAAAAATTTTACGATGTCAAGTTAAGAAAGCGCGGCTAATTAGTAGCAATCCTTGTTTCGCCTTTATTTTTAGCTTCGTCCATCTTTTTTGCAAAATTTTGGAATAGATAAAAACTATCCTTTGGCCCTGGGCTTGCCTCTGGGTGGTATTGGACTGAAAACACTTTTTTTGTTTTATGGCTAATACCGCAATTTGAACCGTCAAATAATGAAACATGGGTTTCAATAACATCATCAGGTAGTGATGCGCTATCAAGAGCAAAACCATGATTCATTGAAACAATTTCAACCTTGCCAGTGCGCAAATCTTTAACAGGGTGATTTGCACCATGATGCCCCTGTTTCATTTTTAAAGTTTTTCCACCCAATGCAAGACCAAGCATTTGATGACCAAGGCAAATCCCAAATACAGGGATTTTGGCATCAATCACACCCTTAATCGTTGCAACACTATATTCACCAGTTGCCGCTGGATCGCCTGGTCCATTTGAAAGCAAAACACCATCAGGCTTTAAATCAATAATTTTTTGCGCAGGCGTATTAGCAGGAACAACAGTAACACGCGCGCCAATTTCACCAAGGTCACGTAAAATATTGGCTTTTGTACCAAAATCCATAACAACAACATGGAATTTGGCATCTTTTACAGCTTCAACGCCTTGCGGCCAATGCCAAATTTTTTCGGCAAAATCAAAATCATCAGAAGTTGAAACTTCTTTTGCTAAATCCGAACCCTCTAAACCTGCCCAAATTTGCGCACGTTTTTGAAGATTTTCAATATCAAATTTACCATCAACATTATGGGCAATTGCGCCATGCGGCATACCTTTTTCGCGGATAATATGGGTCAATGCACGTGTATCAATACCTGCAAGGCCAATAATATTGCGATTTACCATCCATGTTGAAAGGTCGGTTTGCGAACGCCAATTTGAAGGTTGCGTTGGAATGGCTTTGGTAATTGCGCCAATTGCGCCATGTTTGCCATTATTGCTTGATGCTTCTTCATCGCCATCATTAGCGCCAACATTGCCAATATGCGGCGCGGTAAAGGCCACGATTTGCTGATTATATGATGGGTCGGTAAGAATTTCCTGATAACCTGTGATGGCGGTATTAAAGCAAACTTCGCCAATTGTTTCACCAATAGCACCGAAACCTTGCCCGTAAAAAACTGTACCGTCGGCAAGCACAAGCGCACCCGTAATTTTGGGCGCAAATTTTGGCGATTTTTCCAATCGAAACTCCTGTGATTTCGGGGTGGTTAGTCGCAATTTGCTTATGGGTCAAGTGCTATTGAAGAAAAATGCTATTCATACAGAATTATGAAGCAACAATTTTACTTCGTGGCTTTATTTATCAAATCATGCAAAATGAATAAATGGCAAAATTTTCAAAACCAAATTTCAAAATAAAACTATTCATATTCACTTTGTGTATTTTTCCAATAAATACGAAAATTAGTTATGCGCAAAATATCGAAAATTCTGCCTTTAAAAAATGCGTTATAAATGCCGCCCATTCAGCAATTGCCAAAGGCGCAAATAGTGAAAAGGCAATGTTCGCAATCAAGGATATTTATGCGCCAAATGATGAAATAATTGCCCTTTCAAAAGTTCAACCAGAAACCAATATGAAAATCTGGGACTATTTGGCATTTGCAATTGATGATGAACGCGCATCCGACGGCATTAATGCGATTAATCAATATAATGTTTTTTTGAATGATTTAGAAAATAAAACTGGTGTTGATAAAGCCACAATAATTGGTGTCTGGGGCATGGAAACCAATTATGGAAATATAGTTGGAAAAAGAAATATTATTGATGCGCTATCCACTTTGGGTTGCACAAAAAATAGGCGCGCAAAATATTTCAAATCCGAACTAATTGCCGCAATTAAAATCGAAGCAAGTGGGCACGTGCCACACGATAAATTTGTCGGATCTTGGGCGGGTGCATTTGGTCAAACCCAATTCATGCCAAGTAGTTTTTTACGTCTTGCAATGGATGGTAATAATGATGGAATTAAAAACATAATAGAAGAACCGAAAGATGCCCTTGCCTCAACCGCAAACTTTCTTGCAAAATCTGGTTGGATTTCCGGTCAAGAATGGGGCTTTGAAATTATTCCACAAAATTACAAAAGTCCAAGCTCAAGAACCTATAAAAAGCCAATATCCTATTGGAAATCCCATAATTTTATGCGTGCAGATGGTAAAGAATTACCACAATATGGCAATTTTGGCCTTGTAAAACCTGCGGGGCAAAATGGGCCGTGGTTTTTAGTTGGCAAGAATTTTGATGCCGTTTATTCTTATAATCCCGCAATATCATATGCATTGGCAGTAAATCTTATTAGCGATAGAATTAAAGGCTCAAAAGGAATTTATGGCCAATGGCCCACCGATGATTTAGGGCTTAGCCGAGCTCAAAAACGTGAAATACAAATTATTCTATCCAAAAATGGCTATGATATCGGACCAATAGATGGGATTATTGGAAAAAAAGCAATCCAAGCAATTGAACAATTTTTCAAAGACCGCAACCTTGATTACAACGGAAGAATTGGCACAAAGACATATATAATTATTCTTAAATATTCATAATTGCGAATTTTACATACAATCAATATGAAATGACTCGACTCTTTAATATTGCCCTTTAATGTTAATCTTTAAGCGGCAGTGTTTTGGGGAAGAATATGGAATATTTAAAACCAATTCTGGAGACTGGGTTTTCGCTCTACCAAACCATAAGCTCTGTACTTGCGAGCATTAGTACAGCGCAAGGCTTTGCTTTATTTGTAATTTTTTTATTCATTGCCCCGCGAATATTATTATTCATAAGCGGTAGAATTGCCAAGTTTTTTAAAAAACCACGCCTTATTGTGCGTGCCTTTAATGGCGAACTAAACCCCAATAGCGATAATCTAATTATATTAGTTTCTGGCGTTCGTGCGCCCAAAATACTTTTATGGAAAACCGAAAATACAATAAAAAGCGGCACGCAAAATTGTGATATTTTGAAACTTCGCATTGATAATGCAATAATTTCAAACTCAAGCCCTTATGAAATTGCAAGTCAAATCAATGATTTAATAAATGCGCAATTTGAAAAAAAATCAAAAACTGGCTCAAAATATAAAAAAGTTCAAATTGTAACCCATTCACTTGGCGCACTTCTTGTAAGAAAAGCAGTTTTATTTGCATCAAAAGGATTTGGCAAAGGGCGCAAGGGATTTGAAAATCACGTTTGTGCAAATGATTCTAATTGGCGAAACGCGCTTGAGCGCATAATTTTCCTTGGTGGTATTCATTCGGGCTTTTCAAGAAATTGTGAATTTCGGTTTGGTTTTTTTGCCTTAATGCTTGAATTTATGGGAATTGGAAAACTTATTCTATCATGCGAAACGGGCACACCATTTGTTGAAACCCTAAGGCAAGAATGGATTGATTTAACCCGTAACCCTCATGGGAAGCCTGCGCCAATTTGCATACAAATCGAAGGTGATAGTGATTGGGCTATTCCTGATGATAATTTACAAGATTTAGAAGCGCAAATTGCAAATGAAATAAGCCCTAATCTTTATGCGCTTGAAATTGGCGGAACGGCACATTTTTCGATTTTGGATATGTCACTTATCGAAGATGGCGAATTAAGCCTTGTAACAAGGCGGGCCAATATATTGATTGAAGCGCTTAGCCTTAAACCATCTGAATTAAAAGAAATTTCCCTTGTTCAATCCAATATTGAAATTAAATCACAATTAGAAGAAAGGGCGAAAATCAAACGCCTTATAATTGTACATGAAGATAGAAACCAAAAGGATGCATGGATTGAAACAATCCAACAAGCCGCATTTAGAATGTTTGGTGAGAATGATGAAATTTTAGTATGCCGCGAAACCCCACAAAGGGTTTCACGCTTTTCCTTCTTGCTTGATATTTTTGGCAGGCGGCGCAAATCACTCCAATGGTTTGGGGCATTATGCACATCACTTAAGGCACAATATCCATATGCAGGCCTAAGTATTATCGCGATTAATAATGGCACATGGGTTGTTGCCAACACGCTTTCCAAGACACATTCGCTTAAAATTGAAACAATGTTTTTGGTTGGTTCTATTTTACCACGTGAATTTGCGTGGGATAGGATTGTTAATCAGGGTCGCCTTGGCCTTTTATGTAACGCCCTTTCACACGAAGACTTATTTTGCGCCATCATTGGTGGTTTTTACGAATGGCTTGGGCGTAATTTGCCTTTTATAAATAGGATTGAATTCTTTTCCTTTGGTGATTCTGGCTTTGGCGGTTTTAATTGGCTTGGTGAGATTATGGGCGAAATTGCCTATATTGAAGGCACATCAGATGCATTTTTAGAATCACGTTCAAGCGTTAGGTTTGCAACTGCATTCGCAGCTTTTGGTGGCCCTATTGAAGAAGCAAATATTCTTGCGACCCAAGGCTATAAAGCCATAAGCCATGAAACTGACCCTGAAAATATTAATCCAAACGCAATTGTAACAAGTGATTATATTGGCGATGCGGCAAAAATTGTTAAATTCCTAAACCGTTTTGCATGGGGTGCAGGTTCGGCGCTTTTGATTGCAATTATTGGTGTGATTTTTGGCATGGCCTTGTTCATTTATCAAATGATACCAGTTTATTCATCTGTCGCCATAATTGCGCCAATAATTTTCATTGTTCTGCTATTGGACAGTTTGTAATCGGCACAATTTGCCGATTTAATAAAAAAAGCAAATAAATTCAATGCAATTTCATTGGCACGATTATTGAATATATAATTCAAATAAAGTGGGGTGTATGATGCGTCTTGATAATTTACCGGTCTATAGTTTGACAAAAATTGCATGGGCAATGTTTGATGCGCATGGTGATAATGCGTTTGATATTGCAAATAAAACAATTATTGAGCTTGAAAATGATGGCTTTAACGGTGCCGCCGATGCATGGCGCAGCGTCAAAACCCTTATCGAAGATGTAAGCCTTGGCCGTATTGGCCGCGCAAGCCCAATTATTCATTAGTTTCATTAATTAAAATTGAAAAACTAATTTTCCAAGTTGAATAAAAAAACCAAAAAGCAAAAAACAATTCAACAATAATTGCGATTAAAATACCAATACCTGCCGCACCATTTTGCAAGCCTGTAACGCCAGAATAAGCAAGAATTAGACACGAAATCGCAAATGATACTGATAATATTTTTTGAACACGCGCATTATTTTCATTCGCTAAAAAAAATAAAATAATAGATAGCCCAAAAAATAGCGCGGCAATTCTTTGACCAAGGAATATGGTGTAATTATTATATTCAATCGCGAAAATATTAAATAAAATATTGGGTAAAAACATCCATGAAATAAATAATGTAAGGCAGGTTATTGAGCCTGCCTTACATGCATATTTATAGGAATTTAAAACTTCCATTAGTGCATTTCTTTTGAAGTTTTGGCGTGTCTGCCTTCAACTTTAATTGTATCTTTTGGATAAATCGAAGTCATAGGCGCCTGCGTTGAGCTTACAAAACCGCGATACATACCAACATCATTAAGTGCAAATGCGGCATTGCCATCCTTGTCCATCGCAATAAGGCCGCCATCACCGCCCAATTCGCCAACTGCCATAATTGTATCATATGCTGCTGTATGAATATCCTGATTATTCCAACGTATTCTATCAACAATTTGGCGCGCCGCATTTTCGCGGATGAAATATTCGCCCGTTCCAGTGCATGAAACCGCCGCATATCCATTAATTGCAATAGTTCCCGCACCAATGATTGGCGTATCACCAATACGGCCAAATACTTTACCAGTTAGACCACCAGTTGAAGTTGCCGCCGCAAGATTACCATTTGAATCAAGTGCCACCGCACCAACGGTTCCAAAAATATGGGTTTGGTCAATTTGGCTAAATTTCTTTGCGCGCCATAATTGAAGTTGTTTCCAACGCTCTTCAGTATAATAATAGCTTGGATCAACTTGCTGAAGGCCATTTTCAATAGAAAATCTATCCGCACCATCACGCGCAAGCATAAGGCGACCTGATTTTTCCATAACTGCACGCGCCAAAGTAATTGGGTTTCTTGTACGGGTTACGCCAGCCACCGCACCCGCTTTTTGGGTTGCACCATCCATGATTGCGGCATCTAATTCATTAGTGCCCTGAGCAGTGAAAACCGCGCCCTTTCCTGCATTGAATAAAGGATTATCTTCAAGAACACGAACCGCAGCTTCAACGGCATCAAGGGAAGAACCACCTTTTTCCAATACTGCCTGACCTGCCAAAAGCGAATCATTAAGGCCTTTGCGATATTGTTTTTCAAGCTCTGGCGTTAAGTCGCCGGGCTCTATTACCCCTGCGCCGCCATGAATTGCCAATGAATATTTCATTTTTTGTATAAACTCCCCGTTACTTGCGCTATATTCGCGCACAAAAGCGGGGTTTTCAATCTTTTTATCCTTCAAATCTAGCGTTGAATTAGAAGAAATTCCTGTTACTTTAATATTTTCTGCAACAAGCGGTGCGCCATTATTTAAATTTTTGGGATTTATTGCCTCAAACCACCATGCAAAACCATTAATATTGGAATATAATTTTGCACTTCCATCGCCTTCAACCGCAAGCGCAGTTTGTTCATCAATGCCAAGCCCGATTAAAGGTTTTTTCGCCATTTTTTGTGATTTTGCCAAAAATGCCGCCAAACGTCCTTGACGATTTCTTTCTTTAAAATGGCTATCGGTTACTATGCCTTTTAATAATGGGATTTTTACGAAATCACCCTCGATTGTAACGGCCTTACCCAATGGGTCTTTCAATGCTTCTGGTGAAGTTATAGAACCACCATCCATCGCCCCATACATATATTCGCCCTGCACAGCCAAGCCAGCAGATGTGCCACCAAGTGGTTTTCCAGCTTTAACATGTGCATTAATGGCATCAATTACAGGTGTTCCACGCCAATAATTTACATAGCGGCTTTGATCGCCGCCCGCGATGAAAATACCATCGGCATTTCTTATTTCTTTTGCGATTTCGGGGTTAAATGCAGCTTTTCTATCGAAAAATGCGATTGTTGTAATCGCCGAAAAACCACCAACTTTTTGATACATTTCTTCGGCAGAACCAGTCATATCCTCTGTGGTTGCATCACTATTTGGGGCACGCAGTATTACTAAATGACCATTTCCAGTATGGTCGGCAAACCAACGAAAGGCTTCATAAGGCCATTCACCACCGCCAGCCATCAAAATACCTGCCTTTGGCGGTTTTTTTGCTTTTTTAAGGCTATCTCCTATTTCAAATGACTTATAACCATCACCACTTGCAGGCAAGGCATACGCATTATTAATGTTAAAAAAAGCAGCGAAAGCCACAAGCGAACTTATTATTTTCTTCATAAAAGCCTCCAAATTAGGCAGAAACATTTATAACATTCACACATTAAAGTAATTTTGCAACACACTGCCTTAAAATTAATATCGTTACAACATTTTAATTGATTGTTATGACATAATCTGCCAGTTTATTCACTTAACGTAACGACGTTTGGTTTTTATTAAAGGGGAAAGAATTGAAATCAGCATCTATAAAACTAAGCAAAAAATTTGCATTCATCATGGGGGTAAGCCTTATCAGCCTTGGCGCTGGCGCTTCTTTTGCACAAGAAGCAAAACCAAAAAGTGAAACTGTAACCGTACTTGGTTCACGTATTAAACGTATTAATAAAGAAGGCCCTGCGCCAGTTACAACGATTGATGCGGCGGCAATTAAAGCGGGTGGATATGCATCTATTCCAGACGTATTGAAATCTGTTACACAAAATAGCGGCGCAACTTTATCGGAGCAAGATTTTGGTGGCGGTATTATGACGCCAGGCGCATCACAAGTAAATTTGCGTGGCCTTGGCCCTAATCACACTTTGGTAATGGTAAATGGTCACCGTGTTGCAGATTTCCCAATGCCATTTAACGGCCTTTCAAACTTTGCCGATGTTTCAAATATTCCAGTTTCAATGGTTGATAAAATTGAGGTTTTATCAGGTTCTGCATCTGCGATTTATGGTTCTGATGCTGTTGCTGGTGTTATGAATTTCACCCTAAAAGATAAAGCCGATGGAACTTCTGCATCATATAAATATGGCATAACAGAACAAGGTGATGGCCAATCACATTTGGCAACACTTTCAACTGGCTTTAACACTGATAAATTCAAATTAGTTTTCGGTGCTGAATATTATAAAAAAGATCCAATCTGGCAATTTGACCGCGCCATTCAGGATTCACGGGCTGATGCTCCAACTCCTGAATCGCGTAATGCTGTTCTTAACTTCTATCGCTCTGGTGGCGATGCAACTGCGGCTGATTGTAATGCCGTTAAGAACCTTGCTGGCGGCACAATGGTATTATTTACTGACACAGATGGTGACACTTATTGCGGTTCCCAAAAAGCTATATCTTACGGAACAATTACAAGCGATAAATCTTCATTCAACACATATACTTCTATGAAGTATGATTTAGGCAATGATAAATCACTTTATGCCAATTTACAGGCTGGCATTGCTAAAACTAAATTGATGAATGACGTTACTTATTGGCGTTATCAAGATGAAAATGGGCAATTACAATGGTTCTATAACCAAGACCCTTCATATGATGATTGGGATAAATGGCGTCGTATTTTCACACCAGAAGAAGCCGGTGGAATTGAAAAATTCATGACTTCAAACAAGTCTAATACTGTTTCTTTCAATACTGGTTTGAAAGGTGTTGCAGCTGGCACTTGGAATTATGATTTAGGGTTTAATTATTCACGTTACAATTCTACTATCTCAAGCCCGCAAACAGTGGCAGCAAAAGCAAATAAACTATTCTTAGGCGACATTCTTGATGTTGTAGATGGCGAGCCTACAATTAGTGCGCCGCTTTCTAATTTTTATCGTGCTTTAACCCCTGCGCAATGGGATTCAATCACTGAAAGAGTAATCACAAAAGCTTATTCTCAAACACAAGGTGTAAGTTTAGTTGTAACTAAAGATGAATTGTTCAAATTACCTGCTGGCCCAGTAAGTGTTGCGCTTGTTGGCGAAGTTGACAATCAATCTTACAGCGTAAAACCAAATGAAAAAGCTACTGATTTTGGTTATTATTATGGCTATGCGGCAACCTCTGGCGCTGGTGAACGTGACCACCGTGCAGCAGGCGTGGAATTAAAACTTCCATTATTAGATAGTTTAGAAGCAAATGTTGCAAGCCGTTATGATTCATATAGCTTTGGCGACAATGATATTGGTAAAGTAACTTATAATGCTGGCCTTGAATATCGCCCTGTGAAAAGCCTATTGGTTCGTGCGGCATATGGAACTGGCTTCCGTGCGCCTGACCTTCACTATGTGTTTGCAAACTTGGATTTATTCCACCCAAGCGTAACTGATTATTACAATTGCCGTGTTTATGAAGCGGGTGATTGCTCTGATTATGCAGATTTGGATATTTTAAAACACCGCGAAGGTTCAACAAAATTAAGACCTGAAACTTCAAAAAGCTATAATATTGGTTTTGTTTACCAGCCAACGCGTAATTTTGATTTCTCAGTTGATTATTTCAATGTTGCAATGCGTGATCAAGTACAAGATTTAAGCACTGATCAATTGCTACGTGATGAAGCTGATTGCCGTCTTGGTGTTACTGAAAGTGGCAAAACTGTTAATGCAAGTTCACCAACATGTATCGACGCCCTTAAACGTGTATTCCGCGATTCAAATGGTGATATTACGCATGTTTATATCAACCCAATCAACGTTGCACGCGAAGATACTGATGGCTTAGATATTAGTGTTAATTACACATTACCAGTAAGCTATGGTAAATATCGCTTTAGCATTAATCACACTGAAGTGTTTAACCATACATCTGTTCAATATGTTGGTGACGCAGAACTTGACCAATTGGCAGTTGATAGTGGCTATACAATACCGTCACAAAAAACTACTGCGTCGGTTACTTTTGAAAAAGGTCCATATGCATTCACTTTAACAGGTAAACGCCTTGGCAAACTTCAAAACTATGCTGAAGATGCTTGGACAGGTGAAAGCTATTTATTTAATGCAAATGTAAACTGGAATGTTAATGATAAAACCGAAGTTTCATTCAGCGTGAATAATTTGCTTGATACTAATCCTAAGAAAGATCCTACTTGGACTGGTTATCCTTATTATAACAGCAAATGGTTTGATTCTATCGGTCGCGCTTATTTCATAGAAGTAAGCCACAAATTCTAGTCTGATAGGTCTATTAGATTTTAAGCCGCGCCATGCAAATGGCGCGGTTTTTATTTTGCCTTATATACAATTTTTCCACCAACCATTGTCATTTTAACTTTGGTTTCGGCAATTGTTTCAGGTTTAGTTTTAAACAAGTTTCTATCCAAAACTATCAAATCGGCGAATTTGCCTTTTTCAAGGCTTCCAACATAATTTTCAACATGAAGCGAATATGCGCCATTAATTGTCATGGCTTTTAATGCATCATTTAATTTAAGTGGTTTTGCATCATTTAGTTTAAATGGGTATTTTTTACGTTCTTCACCATGCGCCATACGTGTTACTGCAACTTCAAGCGCAAGCCATTGATTGAATGCGTCAACGGGCCAATCAGAACCAAAAACTACTTTTGCGCCATTATCATGTAATAAGGATTGCGGCTCAAAAACCGAAAATCTTTTTGGCCCAAGAATATCTTTAGAGCCTTCCCATGTATCGGCCGCAGGTTTTCCCCATTGGAAAGATAAAACAGGCAGCGCACCCAATCTACCAAACCTTTTATAATCTGATGGGTCAACAAGTTCGGCATGGGCAATCGCGGTTCGTGTTTTATCATTTGGGCGTTGCTTTTTCAAAATTTCAGTTGCATCAAGGGCAACCTTTACCGCACCATCGGCATCGGCATGAAGATGTGAATCTATTCCCAAATCTGAAAGCCTAACCATTAATTCGCCCAGTTTTTCGCGCGAAATATACGGTTTTATTCCGTAATTATCCCCCTGCACCCAATTTGGTTTTTCATCAGTGCCTTTGTTTTCAAAATAAGGTTCAAGCATTGCACCGCTTAATGAAGGCAATGCAATTGTGCCGTCCAAAAACATTTTCACGGTATGCACTGAAAGGCTTGGGGCAATTTTTGGCGCGCCTTCATCAAACATTTTTCGTTGACGCACAACTTCGGCAATTGATTTATTATCATCAGGCTCTTTATCTGGATCAATCAAAACCGCAAAATGTGGCCTAAGCTTTAATTCGCCATTTTGCCGCAAGGTTTTATAAGCACCCATTGTTTCCAAATCAGTATAAGCATCCAAAATCGTGGTTACGCCTTGCGATAATATAAGATTTTGTGCCTTTCTTGCAGCTTCAAGGTTTTTTGCTTCGCTTGGTTGCGGTAGAACTTCTATAACAATATCTTTTGCCGCCTCTTCAAGACGACCAGTTGGATTACCAGATTTATCACGTACTATTACCCCGCCAATGCGTTCTTTTTGATGGACTAAATCAACCTTATCCATGCCCGCCTTGTTCAAAAGCGCGGCATGACCAAATGAGTTTTTGATATAAATTGGGCGTTGTGTTTTAAGGACTTCCAAATCCTTATAAGTTGGTACGAAACCAAATGGCTTCATCTCTTGCTCGAACCAATTGATAATTACAAGCCAATCATCTTCATGGGCGTTTTTATCTTCATCAAGGCATTTTTGAATTTTCGCATTCATTTGCGCCATATCAAGCGGTGCATATTCAAGGCTGCACATTGATAATTTAAGACCACCAGATTGTGGATGCATATGCCCATCAATAATCCCTGGCATAAGTGTATTGCCATTTAGGTTGACTTTTTTGGCATTCTTACTTGCAATTTTAAGGGCTTTTTTATCATCACCAACAAATTCAATTTTGCCATTTTTAACAATAATTGCGCTTTGAATTTCATTTTTTGAATTGGCGGTAAAAACATTGCCATTATAAAAAACAAATTCATTCTTACTATCCGCAAAAGCATTAGTAGAAACACAAAAAAGCGCCGAAAAAACAATAAAAGATTTTAATTTCATAAAAATTATAAAATCACATTTGTTCCAATAATTCCAGTATTTTTGATATTGTATTGACGTTACGCCCTGTAGAAATTTTGTGCCATGGCGCCGATAGTTTTGAACTTCCCATACCGTAGCTATAATAAGTATAAATCACATTATTTTTTGAAATTATTTTTTCTTCTTTATGGTTTTTAACACCATCCATTACATTAATAGGCATGTCATCCAATAGGCTAATAATTACCCGAATTGGTTCAAGGTTTTTGAATGGGTTGTCGCTAATTATTTTTCTTATTTCTTCTATAGTTCGAACATAAACACCAATTGATTTGCCAAAAAATTCACGCAATTTTGAATCAATCGCTGCCTGAATTAATTTTGGTTCAAGGTCACATTGAAAAACTACATTACCACTTGCAATATAGGTTTTCACATTTTCAAAGCCCAAATCTTCACACATGTTTTTAAGTTCTGACATTGTTAATTTGCCAGTACCAGAAACATTAACGGCGCGTAGAAAAGCGGCATATTTTTGCATATATATATCCCTTGCGCATTATATTCGCATAATATAATTAATAATCAATGCTTGAATTACGCCCCAATTGTGAATGTTGCGATATTGATTTACCGCCCGAAACCCCTGCTTTTATTTGCACTTTTGAATGCACATTTTGCGAAACTTGCACAGATGAAATATTCAAAGGCACATGCCCCAATTGTGGCGGTGATTTGCAAAAGCGCCCAATACGCCCCGCCCGTCATTTAATTAAATATCCTGCAAGCAGGGATAGAATTTTGAAAAAACATGTATAATCTCCCCCACTTGGAGAGAAATATGTTTCAGCAATTCATTGATATTCTTGGCGAAAATGGCGTTATTCATGGTGATGAAGTAAAAAAACGCCCTGCTGATTGGGTTGGTTCAAGCAATTGCAATGCCCTTGCAGTCTTGCGACCGCAAAATAGCGATGAATTATCGCAAATCATGAAAATTTGCCATTCTGAAAATCTAAAAGTTGTTCCTGCGGGCGGCCTTACTGGTCTTGTTCACGGCACTGATTGCCAAAATGATGAAATCCAAATCTCTTTCGAGCGTATGAATAAAGTTATTTCTATTGATACAGTCGGAAAAACCATGTTGGTTGAGGCAGGCTGCCCACTTCAAAAAATTCACGAGGCGGCGAATGAACATGGCCTTATGTATGCAATTGATTTGGGCGCGCGTGGTTCGTGCACAATTGGTGGTAATATTTCGACCAATGCAGGCGGCAATCAAGTTATTCGCTATGGCATGACACGCGAACAAGTACTTGGTCTTGAGGCGGTTTTGGCAGATGGAACAATTGTTTCAAGCCTTAATTCACTTTTGAAAAATAATGCAGGCTATGATTTAAAACAATTATTCATTGGTACAGAGGGTACATTGGGTCTTGTAACCAAGGCGATTATTCGCCTTTATCCAAAGCCAGTTTCAACCAATTGCGCACTTGTGGCTTTTGATAGTTTTAATCAATTAACCGAATTTTTCGGCCTTGTTTCAAATGCGTTTGGCGGCGCTTTATCAAGTTTTGAGGCAATGTGGGGCAATCATTATGAACTTTTAACCACACGTTCTAACCGCCATGCCCCACCAATTGCAATTGGTGCGCCATATTATGCAATTGTGGAAACCCAAGGTTTTGATGAGGAAAAAGATAGTGAAAATTTCAATCAAGTACTTGAAAATTTGATTGAAAATGAAAAGCTAATTGATGCCACAATCTGCCAAAACCAAACCCAACGTGAGGCGATTTGGAAAATCCGTGAAGATATTATTGGCCTTTATCAATTACTTGCCCCACTTGCGATTTTTGATGTTTCAATGCCGATTGTTGAGATGGAAAATTACGATAAAAACCTAAAAGCCGCGATAAAAAATGAATTTGGCGATGCCGCCGAAGTTATAACTTGGGGTCATATTGGTGATTGTAATTTGCATATTGTTGTATCACCGAAAGTTTGGAATGATGATACACATAGAAAAATCGAAGAACATGTCTATTCCCCGCTTAAACCCCTTAATGGCTCAATAAGTGCCGAACATGGTATAGGGGTTGAAAAGCGCGATTTCCTTTGGGTTTCACGCAATGAAAATGAAATTTCCCTTATGCGCACCCTAAAATCCGCCCTTGATCCAAAGGGGATTTTGAATATGGGGAAAGTGATTTAATTTATTTATTTGCGGGCAATTCAACAAATGGCGGCCTTGGGATTGATGCCTGCGCTTCGCGTAGTTTTTGCCCCCACGCGCGTGAAAGGTCTTGGAAATAGGCATCGTCGCGCTCAACGCGGTATTTAACGGGTTTTGCGCCCTCACCGCGCCTTAGCATTAAAATATCAATCGGCAGCCCTACCGCCAAATTCGAGCGCATAGTTGAATCAAATGATATAAGCGCCAATTTTACCGCCTCATTAAACGGTGTTTCATATTGTAATGCGCGGTCTAAAATCGGTTTGCCATATTTTAATTCGCCAATTTGCAAATATGGCGTATCAAGGCCGCAAGAAATTGAATTGCCAACATCATAAATCAAATATAATTTTAATTTTTCTTTGCCAATTTGCCCACCCAAAAGCATTGTCGCGCCAAATGAAATGCCTTCAGCCTCATAGCCTGATTTGATTTCAATTTGGGTTTCGCGCAAAACTTTGCCAACTAATTCAGCGGCACGAAAAAGGGTTGGAACCGTATAAAGGGTTTCAATTTCGCCAGTTTCTTCGTTTTTTATACCTTCTTCAAGTTTAGCAAGAGTGGCCTGTGTTACCGATAAATTACCCGCCGTTGCAATCGAAATTACGCGGTCATCAGCCTCGAACAAATAAAGTTTGCGATATGAAGAAATATTATCAACGCCCGCATTGGTGCGCGTATCAGCCATCATAATTAGGCCTGCATCAATTAACATTCCAACGCAATAAGTCAAAACCGCCCCCGACTAACTTATGATTGCCACTGACTCTGTGACTGTCTGACGTGTAACCCAACCGACATTGTCTCAATACCGCCGCCAATCCTAGTACCAGATACAGGTGCTGCGTCACGATAATCAAGCCCAATTGCTACACGAACATAATTTTCATCTGCACAAATTGCATTTACAGGGTCAAAGGCCACCCAGCCAAGGTTATCAACATAAGATTCAGCCCATGCATGTGCCGCCTCTTGATAATCATTGCCATCTTGGCGCAACAAGTGACCAGAAACGTAGCGTGATGGAATATTCATCGCACGGCAAGCCGCAATGAAAATATGTGCTTGATCTTGGCATACACCTGATTTTGCTTCAAAGGCAGCCTTGGCATCGGTTATTGTTGTTGTGGATTGCGTATCAAATTTAATATCGGCATGAAGCGCAGCCATTAAATCATGCAAGCCACTAAGCCTTTCCTTGCCATCCATATTAGTTTTGGCAAATTCGATTATGTCATTATTTGGCGTTGCAAGCGGTGAATAGCGGCAATAAACACTTGGCGGTAATGTTTCGACAACATCTTTTTGCACGCCTGAATTAGTATTCGTATCAATCGTTCCAATGGTTTCAATGGTTAGATTGTGAATTTGGCTATCGATTGAAAGCGTGTGGCATTGATTGCCAAAGGCATCTTTAAACGCATTTAATTTACCCTTGGTGTCAAAATTAATACCCCATGCAATCACATTTTGATTGCCATTGGTAACAGGCGTAAGCCGCAAAACCTGAAGCAATTGGCGCGCGGGTTGCGAATATTCGTATTTGGTTATGTGATCTATTTGTATACGCATTTTAAAACATAAATTGCTCGGCTATTGAGAAGCCAAGATTGTTATTATCGGCCAAAAACTCACTTAAAAATTCATGTAATCCATATTGGATAACATTTTCAATATTCGTAGTGGTAATTTTCGATTGTAATTGCCGCGCCTGCCAATCGGCTGCACCATTTAAGCCAGTTTGCGCGCGCATACGACCCAATAGAAGATTAATTTCAAGAACACATGCCGCCAAAGAACGCGGCATCACATCCCTAAAAATCATCATATCGGCAACATTGCGTGATGAAAGACCTTCACGATAAAGCCAACGATACGCGGTTTCCGCTGAAACCGAACGCAAAAGCGCCGTCCATTGCGCATGATCAATTGGCCCACCAACATAATCTTCACGTGGCAATAAAACGTGATATTTCACATCCAAAAGCCGCGCCGTATTATCCGCCCTTTCTATCGCTGCACCCAATCTTGCAAACCAAAAAGGTTCGGAACGAAGCATGGTGCGTTGAATTGCACCGTCATAGCCGCGCGCTATTTCTTCAACCCATGCCAAGAAAGAATTTATGTCTTTTTTGGCATCTTTACGTTTTTTGGCAAAGCCAATCCATGCCTCATTCAAAGTCTCGAAAACTTCGCGCGTTACGGCTGTTCGAACGGAACGTGCATCATGGCGCGCCTTGGCAAAGCATGAAATTATGCTTGATGGATTAGTCTCATCAAAAAGCATGAAATCAAGAACGGCATTTTTATCAAGATTTTGACAATCACCTTGATAATAATTCCCCACACCTGCGGCATCAAAGGCGCTTTTAAGACCCGATTGACCATCAGAATAAGGTAACATGTCAAATTTGATAGCGGCATCTATAAGGCGGGCGGTAAAATCTGCGCGCTCTATATGGCGCCCCATCCAATAAAGTGAACTTGCGGCACGTGATAACATTATGCACCCTCCACAATATCATCAACTACCCATGTATCTTTGGTTCCGCCACCTTGCGATGAATTAACCACCAAAGAGCCTTCGGTTAGGGCAACACGTGTAAGGCCACCCGGCACAATTTCAACGCCTTTTGAACCTGTTAGAATAAAAGGCCTTAAATCCACATGGCGCGGTGCAAGCCCTTTTTCAGTTAAAGTTGGGCAGGTTGAAAGCGCCAATGTGGGTTGGGCAATAAATCTATGGGGTTCGGCGATAAGATGTTTTCTAAAATCTTCGATTTGCGCCTTGGTTGATGTTGGGCCAACCAACATTCCATAACCGCCCGAACCATCAACAAGTTTCACAACCAATTCAGGCAGATTATCCAAAACATATTTCAAACTGTCGGCTTCGCGGCAGCGATAGGTTTCAACATTCGGAAGTTTGGCATCTTTGCCCGTATAGAATTTCACAATTTCGGGCATATAAGAATAAATCGCCTTATCATCGGCAATACCCGTTCCCGGTGCATTAACAATTGTGACATTTCCTGCCGCATAACAATCCATAAGCCCAGGCAGGCCAAGCATTGAATTTGGGTCAAACATCAATGGATCGATAAAATCATCATCGACACGGCGATAAATAACGTCAACCTTTAATGGGCCATTGGTTGATCGCATGAAGACTTGGCGGTCACGAACGAATAAATCATGCCCTTCAACCAATTCAACACCAATATGATCGGCCAAGAATGAATGTTCATAAAATGCCGAATTATAAGGCCCAGGTGTCATTACCACACAGCGTGGGTCACCGCCGCAATTATTTGGCGCAACCGAGCGTAACATACGATGCAAAGCATCAGGATAATGTTCAACTGGTCTGATTTTATGCTTTTCAATTAAGTTTGGAAAAAGCCTTTCCATAGCTTCACGATCTTCAAGCATATATGAAACACCCGATGGGGTGCGTGCATTATCCTCTAATACATAAAAATCATTGGCTCCGGTTCGAACAATATCAATTCCGCAAATATGCGCCCAGACATCATGTGGCGGATTTATATTTGTCATCTGAAGGCGAAATTGCGGATTTGAATATATTAAATCATCAGGCAAAATGCCCGCTTTCATGATTTCACGCGAACCATAAATATCGGATAAAAACATATTTATCGCATTGACACGCTGTATCAGGCCTTCGGATAAATCATCCCATTCCTTACCAGATATTATGCGCGGAATTATATCAAATGGAATAATTCTCTCTTCGGCTTCTTCATTGGAATATACGGCAAAAGTAATACCAGTTTTACGAAAAATATGTTCTGCTGCTTGCTTTCTAAGATTTAAGTCTTCATTACTTATATCTTCAAGCCATGCAGCGAAATTAACATAGGGGCCGCGTGGATCTTCGCCACCCCAATCGCCCCACATCTCATCAAATGCTTTTTTCATGCTTCCACCTTCAAGATGAGTATGAACCTGCCTTAATTTTGTGCAAGCCTGCTTTGTGAAATTAGTTATTTGCGCAATAATTGCACTATAATATTCATAAAATTGCCTAATTTAAAGGCATGACTTAGGCAGCAAAAATAATTACCGCCAAGAAACCAACAAGAAATGTCATTGACAAAATTGTACTTAATACCTAATTATTCATTGTTCGATATTTCCGAACTAATGAATAATAGGTGATTTATGGAAAAAAATTTTGAAGGAAAAAATATTGTTATAACTGGTGGCTCTACTGGAATTGGTTTTGCAACCGCCATTGCATTTAAAAATAAGGGCGCAAGCAACATATTTATCAGTGCAAGAAGCCTTGATAGCCTAAAAAAAGCAAAAGAAGAAATCGGCGATATTGCGCATATTTATCAAGGTGACGTTTCAACTACATCGGGAATAGAAGGATTTAAAAACTTTATAGCAGAAAAGAAAATTGAGATTGACGTTCTTTTTGCAAATGCAGGAATTGCGCAAAATAATAATTTTGGCCAAACTTCAGAAGAAGAGTTTAACAAAACTTTTGATATAAATGTAAAAGGCGTGTTTTTTACGGTACAATCGCTTTTGCCACTTTTAAAAGATGGCTCGTCCGTGATTTTAAATGCATCCATTGTGTCTAATAAAGGAATGGCAAATTTAAGCCTTTATAATGCATCAAAAGCCGCCGTTAGATCATTTGCCAGAAGTTTTGCAAATGATTTAAAAGAACGAAAAATACGCGTAAACGCCCTAAGCCCTGGCGTTACACTAACGCCGATTATGAAAAACGGCCTTAAAATGGATGACGCACAAATTGAAGGCTTTAAAGAATATATCAAAGAAGCAGCCCCCGCAGGTCGCTTCGCAGAACCAAGCGAAATCGCATCAGCGGTATTATTCTTAGCATCAGATGCTTCAACCTATGTAAACGGAATTGAACTAAGCGTAGATGGTGGATTTGCGCAAATATAATTAGGAAGCTGGACAACATTTATTGTGCGCCATTTGGCGTACAATATTGTCCAGTAATCCGGGGAAAAGTTGGTTTAATTCTTCAACCCGAACTTTATTGATATTTTCAACACCCTTTTTAGTGGTATGAATAACCCCATATTCACGCAATATTCTAAAATGGTTTGAAAGTGTCGATTTTGCAGTTTCACAATATTGTTGAGCAGCCAATGTGCAATTCATGCCATCGGTGTGGTTCAAAATTGTTTCCACGATTTTAAGGCGAATAGGATCGCCCAGCGCGTATAATACGCCTGCAAGGCTAATATCGTCTATTTTCGGGTGTAAAATTTGGCTCATGTTCAATAATATCTTTGGTTATACCATAAATAATGATTGCAACATTGAATTCAAGGTTTCAACACTTTTTCACATTTTCGAAAATGGGGCACTTTTAATTTATAGTATAATTTGCCCTATCTTCAACCGCACAAGTTTTGTTCTCAGGTGTGTTTTTAAGAACAACCTTTAACAAAGAAGACAGTGTAGTAAAGATTTCATCCCAAATATAATCACGCTCAACACAGTCAGGAAGCGAATTATACGTGCTCCATAATTGTGGTAAATGACCAACACAATTTATAGAATCAAATTTTGGAATATTAGTATTCGAACTATTATTCTCAATACTAATATAATTTTGTTTCTTGCTTTTAAGTGATTGCGCCATGCTTCCCTCCTCGCATGATTTTTTCACAAGATAAACTACCTGATATAGTATCAATTAATATTGAGCATATGGTTTTATTTGCTAAATGTTCAATACATATTGGTTATACCTAAGCAATGAACAAATCAATAACAAAATAATTAAAACAATCAAATAAATAAAAGGTGTAACTAATCGGTTAGCTTAAGGGAATATAAAATTAAAATTTTTTAATAAAAAAACTAATAGAATCAGGCATTATCAAGTTTATCAGCGATATTGGTTAGGCGGCTAGAAGCAGAATCAAAAGATTGCGACGCAAGCTCAACAAGCTGTTGCATTTGAGTTTCAAACTCAGAAATCTTGTCCTGCATACCTTTTTGGGCATCACTTGAATCGATTCGTTGGTCACGAAGCCTTGCAAGTTCAGCCTCGGTAGATGAAAGTTTTTGCTTTAATTCATGCGCTTCATCAGCCAAAAGCAGCGCCGCCATCAAAAATAATTTTTGGTCACCGATTTGCCCAACATTCTGGGCCAAATTTTTTACATGATTATCAAATTGGCGAACAAGGCGGCGAATATGTTCCTCTTGATCATCGTCGCAGCCGATACCATAGCTTCTTCCATTGACCTCGATTTGAATATTGCTCAATACACCATCCATTTATTATGCGACCTGCACATTGCCGATAATATTCTTTAATTCATCAATCGTCTCATTTAAAGCACTTCTTGCTGCTTTAATTGCATTTTCCAATTCACGTTCACGCGCTTTTGATGCCATTAATTCTTCGCGTAAAATTAAATCTTCTGATGATGCTTCCAAATTTGCAAGCGCAGCGGCTTTACCATCTTCAAAACCAGTAGAACGCGCCAAATCTGCAACTGTGTGTACAGCCTTTTGCAGGCTATTCTCTAACCGCTCTAATGAATCATTAAAACGTGTTACGGAACCTGACAACACGTCATAATCTATTGAAACTTCGCTCATCAATCACCCTATTGATATATTTTTGATTGAGAATCACTGGAAACTAAGGCTTTTTAAAGGGCTTTTCACATGCTTGTAAAGTAAAACCTTATTAATCAAAGCTTTTAATTTACCTTTTGCGACCAAGCCTTTGTTTTAACCTATAATTTCTTGCAGCAACTTCTTACGTTTTGCATCAAACTTAATTACTTTTGACACGAAAAGGCAGGCTTGCGATTGCAAAATCAGACCGTCATCTAGCATTTTAAGATTATTGGCAATTAATGTCGAACCCGTTGAAGTTATGTCAACAATCGCGTCAGCAATCCCGTTACTTGGTGCGCCTTCTGTTGCACCGCCAGAATAAATTATGCGATAATCACGAATATTATGCTTTTCAAAATAACTTGCGGTAAGGCGTGTATATTTTGTTGCAATTTTTAAACGGCGACCGCTAAATTTACGCATTTCTTGCGCAACTTCATTAAGATCCGCCATATTTTCAACATCAATCCAACCATCAGGAACACCAATAACAACATCGGCGCGACCAAATCCAAGACCCGCAACCAAATCAACCAATTCATATGAATTCGATGATTGTTCACGAACCAAATCTTCGCCTGTAATTCCTGCGTGAATCTCCCCCGAAAGAAGGCCTTTGGCGATTTCAGAAGATGATAAAAGCCTGATTTCAATATCATCTTTACCATCAATATAGGCGCTATAATTTCTGTCATTGCTTTGCTTTAAAACAAGATTGCGCTTTTTTAGCCATTCTTCGCATTGTTCTTTAAGGCGGCCTTTGGATGGTAGGGCAAGAATAATTTTTTTCATTTATTCCCCCAATAAAATCTGAGGGCGAATTACCGCACCAACGGCACATATATCAAATTCGCCATTCGATAATTGCAAAATCAAACCATTATAGCGCCCGCCAGAAGCAATTGCGCGCTCATTATCTTTGCTAAAAATATCAAAGGCAAAACCATCATAATATTCAAAACGCCCAAATTTTGCGGCAATGAATTTTGCATTATCTTGGTCAATTTTTTCAAATTTATCGCGCCAAATTGCAAGCCAATCAGATAAATCAACGCCAATTTTTTTTGCCATTATAGTGATTTTTTCGATTGCCTTTAATGGCACATCATTAATTTCCAAAATCGCCATAAAATTCTTTACAAAATCAGCATTTAAAGCTTTTGTATTGGCACGCATTGCCTTTTGCTTAAGGCGTTTTGCAATTTCTTGCGCGCCGCGCGCTTCATGTGTCTTTAGTTTGGCAATTTGCAAAACTTCGGTGACAATTTCTGTTGCTTCATCATTTGAAACATCAACAAGACTTTGCGCCAATGCGCTTGGCTTTTGTTTATCTTCAGAAGTTGCAATTTCAATACGCGATTTCAAACTTAATAAATCATAGCAAGTATCGAGTAGAAACTCACGCCAGACATCATCAATTTGGGCGTTTTTCAATATGGTTTTTATTAAACCGCCATCAAAAAATTCATAATTAAATTTAGACGAATTAACGCTTTTGCATGCGTCATTTATCGCCAAAAATAGCGAAACATCGGCATTTTGTTCGTCTTTGTCGCCAAAATGCTCAATACCCATTTGACGAAATTCATGGGCATTATAATCACTAATTTCATTGGCACGAAAAACCTTACCAGAGCACAGATAGGTTTTTTTGCCATTTTCACGCGCGTGATTTTCAATATAATGAAGCGCCGCAGGAATGGTTAAATCCGCACGCAAACATAATTCGCGCCCATCAGGGGCGGTTGCAAAATAAAGCCTTGAACGCAATGCTTCGCCCGCCAATTCTAAAACCGTTTCAGCAGGTAAAAAAGTTGGCAAATCCACCCACTCACCGCCAAAGGTGGCAAGTTTTTGCTTTATTGCATCGCGCTTTGCCAATTCAATCATTTCGCGCCCTGTTCCAAGGTTTGGCGCACAATATTCACCAAATCAGCACGACTTGCTTCAAATTGCGCAGGGCGGCCTTGGCGCCATTCTTCATTTGATGTGATTTCACTTGCAAGTTTTGCACCAAGTTTAAGGTCTTTAATGGTTACAATGCCCGCCTCGCGCTCATTAGAGCCTTCAAGTATTACCAATGGGGAATTTTTTCTATCGGCATATTTCATTTGCGCTTTCATGCCTGCACTTCCAAGATAGACTTCGGATTTAATGCCTGCATTGCGTAATTCTTGCACCATTTGGAAATAATTTGCGATTTGGTCTTTATCCAAAACTAAAACCAAAACCGGGCCATCCATTTTTTCTGGCATTTTACCTGCGCATTCCAATGCAGCCAAAAGGCGCGAAACCCCGATTGAACACCCTGTCGCAGGAACTCTTTCACCCCGAAAACGCATGACCAAATCATCATAGCGCCCACCAGAACCGATTGAGCCAAAACGAACTTCATTACCCGCTTCATCAATTGTAGTTTCAAGATATTCTGCTTCAAATACTGTACCAGTATAATATTCAAGGCCACGTACAATCGCAGGGTCAAATTCCGCCATTTGCGGTAATATACCAAGTGCGCCAAGGGTTTCATCAATTGCCGATAATTCGGCAATGCCTTCTGCGCCAATTTCATTATTGCCGATAAGATTGGCAAGATTAGCAAGGGTTTGCGCGCGGGTTTCTTGGCGAGTTTGTATATAAGCAAGGACTTTATCAATTTGTGATGCATTAAGACCAGCACCTTTAGTAAAGTCGCCCGATTGATCTTTGCGCCCCGCGCCCAATAATGCGCCAACCCCATCAAGGCCAAGGCGGTCCAATTTATCTATTGCGCGCAAAATTGTAAGGCGGGTTGAAATATCTTCAACAGGAACGCCAATTGAAACCAATAAAGCATCTAATAATTTGCGGTTTGAAATTTTAACAACATAAGAATTACGCGCTATACCCGCATTTTCCAAAGCGGTCGCAAGCATTGCAATAACTTCGGCATCTGATTGCGGCAAAGCAGAGCCAACAATATCAGCATCGCATTGCCAAAATTCACGATAACGTCCAGGCCCTGGCTTTTCATTGCGCCACACAGGGCCACAGGCCGCGCGCCTAAAAGGTTTTGGAATTGCGTCATAATTTTGGGCAACAAAACGTGCCAAAGGTGCGGTTAAATCATAGCGAAGTGAAAGCCATTGTTCATCATCATCTTGAAGCGCGAAAACACCTTCATTTGGCCTATCGGCATCGGGTAAAAATTTACCCAAACAATCGGCAAATTCCATTGCCCCGGTTTCCAATTCTTCAAAACCCCATAATTTATAGGTTTCAAGGATTTTGCCAACAAGTGCGTTACGGCGCGTTAAAAAATCAGCACGATTATCAACAAAACCTCGAACTTGGCGTGCAATTGGCGCATTATTTTGGTTATTTTTCTTATTATCAGACATGGTTTTTAAACTTTCGGCGCTTCTTAACCTCAAAGTACAAAAATTCAAACACTTTTCGGTGATTTTAGCTGAAAGAAAGGTCGAATTTGTCTTGATAAATATGCTTAAAACTTTAAAGGAGGTGTGAAAATCAAAAAAAGGCCAAAATTATGAGCGAAAACAAAAAACGTAAACGTAACGCAATTGTATTGGGTGTTGTTGGGCTTGCAAGTATTATGGGTGTTGCCACTACTGGCCTTGTTATTGGCACTTCGATTGGCAGCAAACAGCCTTCTAGCACAGAAAATATAAAAATTGATTGGGCAAAATTTGCGCGCGAAAAAGTTTCTGAATCTGGTTTTAACTTTGACGTTACTTTTGAAAAAGGTGTTTTGGCTATCTCAGGCTTAGCCAAAGATGAAAAAGATCGTCATAATGCTTTTGAAGCGGTTAAAAATGCGGTTTTGGATAAAATTAAATCTGAAAAACTTGGTGACACTTCTGGCGTTTTAGCTTTTGAAAATGCCATTACATTAGATGGGAAAAAAGTTGATAATGTTCCTGATGCCGCCTCTGCATTAGGGGAGAAACCACAAGCTGCGGCATGCCAAACAGCATATAATACATTGCTTGATGGCCGCGTTATCAATTTCAATTCTGGTAGTGCAATAATTTCGCCAGATTCACAAAGCCTTCTTAACGGCCTTGCAGATGTTGCAAATCGTTGCGTTGATTATAGCGTTGAAGTTGGTGGTCATACCGACACAAAGGGTGATGCAATTGCCAACCAAACCCTTTCTGAAAATCGCGCCCAAGCGGTTGCTGATTATCTTCTTGGAAAAGGCGTTACAAAATCACAATTAGAAATCAAAGGCTATGGTGAATCAAAACCACTTGATACATCTGAAACCAAAGATGCAGACGCCAAAAACCGCCGCATCGAATTCAAAGTAGAAGAAAAAGCAAAATAATTATTTGCAATATTCAAAAAAAATGGCGCAATTAATAATTGCGCTATTTTTTTGCGTTTTGTACAATTTCACTTGCGCGGGCGCTATCTTCGTATGTCGACGCAATAAAGGCTGCTGCCGTGATTAATGCGGCAAACAACATACCTAACAATAATGCCACGCCACGTTTCGACAATTTAACCCCCGTGGATTTCAAAAAAATGGGGATTTAATCTCTATAAAGATTATTTCGCCAATGCATCAATGACAAGCTGCGGCGTAAGTATTTGCGGAAGCATCCGCGGTTCTTGCCCCGCTTTGTCATATATAAGATACAATGGAACGCCGACACGTCCATGTGACGAAAGCGCGCGCGCTATTTTTTCATCCTTTTTTGTCCAATCAGCAACAACATATGTTATATTTGCATCTTTCATTGCTTTGATTACTTTAGGGTTTTTGAAAACTGCATTTTCATTTACTTTACACGTAATGCACCAATCGGCCGTGAAATTTACAAATACTTTTTTGCCATTTGCCAA
Organism: Pseudomonadota bacterium; assembly: GCA_020161405.1. Taxonomy (GTDB): domain Bacteria; phylum Pseudomonadota; class Alphaproteobacteria; order Caulobacterales; family Aquidulcibacteraceae; genus Pseudaquidulcibacter. Next base: position 155,353 of record JAIUOD010000001.1, read on the forward strand.
TTCAGTTTGAACATTTTCATCTGACCATTCGATTGCGCCATTATGAATCCCGCTATTGGCTTGTTTTGGGCTATTAATATTTAGGCGCACATTTATCATTGCAAGACCAATTAAAAATACCAAGAAAACCGCCGCATATTGTGCAAATTTTTTATTATTTACAAAGCTTATATAGACCGCAAAAGCGATTAAAACCGTCAGAATTGCACCAATCACCAAATTGCTATGGGCAACTGAACTTAAAACCCAAATAAGCCATGCTGCGGTTAAAAACATCGGGATTGAAAGAACCTTTTTCAAAGTATCCATCCACGCCCCTGGTTTTGGCATTTTCGATAATAATTTTGGGAAATAGGTCAGAATCAAAAACGGCAAAGCCATCCCAAAGCCAAGACCCAAGAAAACCAATAAACCAATAATAGGGCTTTGTGTAATCGCAAAACCCAGCGCAGAGCCCATAAAGGGCGCAGTACATGGCGATGCCACCATAACCGCCAATGCACCTGAAAAAAACGCCCCACGATTACCAGATTGCGACGCAAGCCCTGAACCCACACTTTGCAAAGAAGTGCCAATTTCAAAAAGGCCTAAAAGATTAAGGCCAAGACCAATTAAAACCGCAATCATGAATAGTAAAAAGCTTGGATCTTGAAGCTGAAAACCCCAACCAATTGCCGAACCTAATTCTTTAAGAATGAATAAAAGCCCGCCAAGAATTGTAAAAGTTGTTAAAATTCCAAGCGCATAGAAATTACCATATTGCTTTGCCTCGCGCTCATGACCATGCGCAATTTTGGTTAGGCCAAGAATTTTCATCGCAAGAACAGGGAAAACGCATGGCATAAAGTTTAAAATTATACCGCCCAAAATTGCAAAACCTATTGCCCCCAATGCCTTTTTAATATCCAAAGGCGGTGTAGGTTGCTTGCCATAAGTTCCAATGGTTTTTTGGCTGTCTTGATTTGCACTTATTTCATAATATTGGGTTTCATTGCCATTTTGGATTTCCAATACGCCGCCAATTGGATTTGGTAATTTTTCAGGCAATGATAATGAAACAGGAATTTCAAGGCTAAAACCTTTATCACCAAATTGAAGAATTTGCGGCTTTGCATGATCAATTAATGCGCCGCCATCTAATTCATATGGATAAAAATAAGCAGTTTTAGGCTGTAGTTTTTCGCTAGGAAGGAAGCCAAAAAATATTGTATCTTTTGCTTTATTATATGTTGCCTTGCCATTTAATGGTTTTGGCAACTTTGATAGTGCATTGTCAATTTCACTTTTTTGTGCGCCATCTTTATCCGCACCTACATTAATGGTGAAATTAATTTTGGCGTCACCCGGTACGCAAATATCATTACATTCAAGCCAATTTATATTGGCAATAATATTTTGCGGCCCACTTAAACCCTGCGCAATTTTAACCTCAATAGGAAGAATTACTTCATCGCCATAGCCGTAATTTATGAATGATGCATATGGTAATTTTTGCGGTGAAGCCCATTGAATTTTACCAAATTCAACGCCTTTTGGCGCTTGCCATTCAATACGTGTTGCATCACCAACATCACCAGGATTGCGCCAATAAGTATGCCAATTAGGCGCCATTTTCTGCTTTAGGCCAATATAAAAACTCTGCCCTGATGCAACGCTATCTTTTTGTGAAATTATAGAAACTTCTACATTTTTTGATTGCGCAAAGGCAATATTTGAAAACCCAAAAACAAGAAGAAAAGCTAATAAATTGCGAATAAATTTAGTCATAGAAACTTATTAGCGTAAAAATTCTTTAGTTTCCATTGCTTTGTTAGCAAAGCATAATATTGTATCATAAAAACTTGGAACATTGAATGACAATTTTGCCAAAACAACCAAACTGGTGGTTTGAAGATATTATAATTGGGCGCACTTATGATTTTGGTGCGGCTCTTGTAAGCGAAAAAGATATAAAAATCTTTCACGATTTATTTGCGCCAAATCTGCCATTAAAACCAAGCGATGACGGCCTTGAACATCGCGGCCCGCGTGCAGCAGAATCGCATATTTATGCGCTTTGGCGACAAATGCTATTTGATGAAACAAGAACATGGCCAATCCAAAGACGCCTTACCCAAGAAAATTTGCGCTTTTATCGCTCTTGCTATGCGGGGGATGAATTATTTGTTCGCCTTACCTTCATGTCGGTTGAGGAACGTGGGGAAGATGGCGGCATCCTTACGGCGGGTCATGAAATTCTTGATAAGGATGAATTATTGGTTATGAGCGTTCTTACAAGAACATTGATGAGAAAGCGCCCAAAATAAAAGGGCGCAAATCTATGCGCCCTTAAAATCAATATTTTCGCTAAAACTACGCGTTTGCCACCGCAGTTTCGCCAATGCGCAAAGTGCGTTGAACTAATTTTTGCCATTGTAGCAAAGAAACCAAATGCGCATAAATCGCAGCAAGTGCGCCTTTATTTTTCAAATCCAAGAATTGAGCATCAGTTAATTGGTTTAATTTCTCTTCTGAAATTGCCAAATAATCAGCAATCTTAACAGTCTCACCTTGTGAACCATCAGCATTAGTTGGCGTGAAAGTTACAGATTTTTCTTCCAAAAGGTCATATTGGTTTACAATCGCAACCCATTCATCAGTTGAACGGCGTTGACGTTCGAAATCTTGTAAAAAATCCATTGCGCCTTTTGTATAATCTGTTGGCTCTTCGCCATTGAACAAAGGAATTTCACCGTCAGTTGCAAGCATTTCAGCGCCTTCATCAACGCAAACAACAAAATTTTCATTTTGGTCATCAGCAGCGAAGATAAAAGGGTAACGACGAACGAATGCAGGAATATATGAATCAACTTCCCACATGCCATCTTTATCAACGAAAAGGTTTTCATTACCGCGCGCAGCCATTACCGCCAATGGGGTCTTTTTATCTGGCGCAAAAATGATTGGCATTGAAGTTGATGCAATACCAAATTCTTGAACTGTTAAAGGAACAACATGTGTTGTTTCAACAAAGCCAAATGGGCGCGCAATATTTTTAAGCGCTAATTTCCCATGTGCAGCAACTGCAAGTGGTTGTGGGTTTTTATATAATACAACGCGGCCTTCTACAGCATTGCTGCCATTTGCACCGTTATTTTGCGCGTCAGTCATTCAATTTCTCCAGATAATTGGGGCGTAATATTATTTTTATGGCACAATGCCAAGCCCCATACAAATTTCCTTGCAGTAAACATACTTATTTAGCCGATTGTTTCGCCTTTTCACTAGCGCGGATATTTTCAAGTTTCACTTGAAACCCGCACTAGTTCTTTGTTTTGCGTTCAATTTTCCAATTAAATTAATTTAATTGGATTTCTCTTTTGGTAAAACACGAATAATCTGCATTTTATTGACATCAAGATATTTTTTGGCAACCGCTTTGATGTCTGAAAGATTCATCTTTCTATACATCATTTCACGACTTCTTTCTATATCTAACCATTGCGGCTTAAAGGTTGTCTGCTCAAGTACGCCTAAATAATATCTAGTGTAGCTTTTCTCTTTTGAAAGATTTTCTAAATATGGGTCAATAGCACGCGAAAATAAGGATTGAGGTATATCGCCTTTTGCAAATTGCTTTATTATTTCCTCAACGGCATTTTGCATTTTATCAATTTCTTCAGGCTTTGGACTAACTGATATTCTAATAAACCCAAAATCATTTTGGTATGATGATGAATAATCACTCGAGGATGGCGAATAATCACCCGCTAATTTTTCGCGGATTTTATCAGTAAGTTCTATTTTTAACATTTGCGCCAAAACATTTATCATTCGCGCTTCTTTACCATCTTTGAATGATGTAGTTGGAATGTTAAAAACCAAAAGTGCATCATCCTTGGCACCATCATGGTCAAGGTTAACAATTTTTCTTTCACGAAGCATTTTGCGCTCGCGTTCTGATAAATATTGCTCTTGTTTATCTTTAAATTTTGGCAATTGACCAAAAGTTTGTTTAACATAATCAAGGGCAATTTCTTCATCGACATCGCCAACTATTAATACTTCGACGGGCCCATTTTTTCGAGCCTCGTCAACATATTTTTTGGCATCATCTAGTTTAAGCGCAAGGAAATCTTCTTTATTTCTTACGCGATAACGCGGGTCGTCAGGGCTAATTATTGAATTTATATATCTTCCATATACCGAATTAGATGTCATTCTTTGCATATCAAATAACATATCAGCCATGGACATGACTTTATCATACATCTGTGGTCGCCATGCAGGGTCAGTGAAATATGCCGTAATGTTTTGCATTTGAAGCAAAAAATCTTCTTTAGTTGTATTACCACTTAAAGCAAAAGTATCTTCTTCACTATGAAAGCCGGTAGAAACAAATTTTCCAGAGTTTAACTTTCCAAGATCAATTATATCATACTTACCAAGTCCACCCGAAATTAATGTTAAATCGGCAATTGCAGATAAATCTTTCTGCCCCTTCGGAAAGACAAATATTCCATCACCAAAACTAACATTTATAAAGATTTTACCTTTTTGTTCGCTATGCTTTTTGAATATAAAATTTACATTATTTGATAGCTTATAATAGCTTGCACCAAAATCATTTTCGATTTTTTTTGTAAATGTTACAGGCTTATTGCCAAAATTATTATATTCCCATTTTTTCCTAATCTCGTTTTCAGGTGCCGCAAGTTTTAATTTTCCAGCATCTTCCCACGCAGATTTTATAATATTCTCAACATTTTCAACTTTAGCATTTTGTGTAACAAAAAATTGCGGCGCATCATTTCCCCATAGTTTGATAAATTCGTCTTTAGCAACTTTTTCATTTATTAATGGGATAATTTTTAACATAATTTCTTTATCAGCAGCAGCATTCTGTGTAACGTCATAATTTGAAAAATCACTTAGAATTGTGGCTGCGATAGAAGAATTAAATCTTGATTTTTCAGCATCCAAAGCACGTGTTGTTGATAGCTTTAAGTCATCAATTTTTTCTTGTATCTCGGCTTCAGTAAATCCAAACTCAAGGGCTTTGCGAATTTCATTTTCAACTGTTTTGATTGCCGCTACGTGGCTTTTATTATCTGGAATTAATATATTTATCGATAAAACATCAAGATTGGTTTTTTTATCACGCGCCCGCGATAGGCTTGCAAATGTATATAAAGTGGGGTTTCTAATTGCAATTTTGCCCAAACGTTCATTTATAATTGAAATAGCAATACCCTGATTTGTCCCCTTCACGCTATTTTCAAAATTATCTTCAACTTCCTTAAAATTTCGAAGTTTTAAAATTTCAATTTTATTCGGCAATTGCGCATCAACATATGTATCGACATCATTCGGTCTTGGTTTGACTTTGCCAAGGTCGGGTTCAGCAAGAGTATTTTTACCTGACCAGCCACCAAATTTTTGTGCAATCATTGCCTTGGTTTTTTCAATATCTACATCGCCAACAACAACCAAGAATGCGCGGTCTGGCGTATAATAATTTTTATAAATCTTCTCTATTTGTGCTTTGGTTGCATTTCTAATTATGTTTAAGTCAACGTCGGCAATTGCATCTTTGATTTTCATTCCATCGTAAACTTTTGAAGTTTCATAATTTATAAGGTCTTTCATTGGGCTATGTTTACCGCGTTCTTCAGCCTCAATAATACCTTTTTCGCGGTCAATTGCGCCTTGTGAAAGCGTTAATTTATCGGCAATATCGCTAAAAATATTAAGCCCTAAATCTAATTGCGTGCTTTTTGGTAAATCTAATCGATAGGTTGTGTCTGAAAATGTTGTTGATGCATTTGTGTCCGCACCAAATTTCAAACCTTCTTTTTCTAGCAATGGAATCAACTTCCCTTCTGGGAAATTTTTTGAGCCATTGAATGCCATATGTTCTAAGAAATGGGTTAAATCCTGTTCGCTTTTTTCTTCATTTGCCGCGCCAACCGCAATTCGCAATCTAAGCGATACGCTTTTTTCAGGCTTATCCCATTTTTGAATGGCATAACGAAGGCCATTTGGTAATTGACCATATATAATATTGGGATCAGAGACATATTGTTTTTTTGTTTCATATGCAAAGCCAGGTTTTGGCGCAATTTGCGCAAAAACAGGTGTTGAAACCAAAGTAAAAACTGTAATTAAAAGTGAAATTTTACGCAAAAAAATATCCCCGAATATTTATAAAAATAATATTCGGGGATATTTACATAGTTATGATTGTATTTCAAGCAAATAAATAATGATTATTGCATATTATTTTTTTACTGGAATAACTTTTATTATTTGCGCTTTTTGTGCATCAAGATATTGTTTTGAAAGTGCTTTCATATCGTCCAAAGTGATTACTTCATATTGTTTCTGACCATCTTTAATGATTGCAATTTTATTTGCATCAAATGAAGACCCCCTAAGCCAATTTAACCACCATGGATTATTTGCCATCGTTGTTTTTATAGATGCCATTTGCGGCTCTTTTGCACGTTTTAGTAAATCGGCATCAATTTTTCCGTCGGCAAAATCTTTTACAATTGCTTCAGTAATTGTTTGATATTTTGCGATTTCTTCAGGTTTAAGATTAAGAACAATCCCCATATTGCCATAATTATTAACATCAGTTGATGCATTTGAAACAACAACAGGGCTATAGGTTCCGCCTTCTTTTTCACGTATTATGTCGGTAAGTTTTATATTTAACATATCGCGCAATACGTTTAATTTGCGCCCCATTGAACCATCGCCAAAGCCACTTGTTGGATAGAATAAAGATAAAATTGACTGATCGGCGCGACCATCATGGGTAAGGATGGTTTCTTTGCGCCCGATTGGGAAATTTATCTTTTTTGCATCATTCAAAGCATTTGGCGCATTTAAACGCATTGGCAAAGCACCAAAGGTTTGACCGACCGCATTTGCTGCAGCATCAACATTAGTGTCACCAACAATTACAATTTCAATTGCAGAATTATTACGCGCTGTATCCACTAATAGTTTTGCATCATCAAATTTCAATGCATCAAATTGTTCGGCACTTGGGAAAATACTTGTTGGGTGATTACTTTGAACAATTGCCGCATAATTGCGCCAGAATACATTATCAGGTGTTGAACGCTCTTCTTTATAAATCATTTCTTTGGCAGCAATTAATTGATTGAAACCATCTTTTCGCCATGCAGGGTCGGTCATATATGCCGCAAATATTTGCATTTGAAGCAATAGATCTTTTTGATTTGTGGTTGAACTAAATTCGAATACATCACTTGAAACACCAAATGAAGTTCCAACACTATGGCCAGCAAGCGTTTTGTTCAAATCATCAATTGTAAAGTGACCAAGGCCACCGGCATCAAATGCCGCGCTTGCCGCAAGATTCAAACCAATTTTATCGGCCGGAATTGCAAATTGACCATCGCCAAATCGAACAGAAACACGCACCCTGCCCTTTTCAAAATCAGTTGGCTTAACAACCAATCGCACATTATTTGGATAAGTAATAAAAGTAGTTACAATATCCTTATTTTCTACTTTAGTGAAATTTGTGGCTACTTGTCCAAAATTAGTATAATCCCAAACTTTCGTGGCCTCTAAAATAGGTGTTGGCGCAGGAATGTTTTCAATTTGTGCAAATTTTTCGGCTATTGTTTTATCACCGCCTTCAATCGGTTTTTGCGAAACTATATAAACATTACGCGGCGAAATATTCCATTTTTTTTGCAATTGCGCCAATGCATCTTTGGCATTCAAAGTTGCGCGGACTTTATTAAACCATGCCAAATCATCATTTGATGAAGTATAAACACTATCATCTTCAAATGATGCGATTATCCCTTCGGCAATTTCGCGTGAACGTCGTGCCTTATCTTCATTTGCCGCGCGTTCATAGCTTTCAGCACTTTGAAGGATTGCGGCTTTAAATTCATCATCACTAAAGCCATATTTTAGCGCGCTTCTTAATTCTAAATCCGCAATCTCAAGTGATTTTTGCCATGTGTCTTGTGTTTTAGGCGAAATATCAAGGTTTGCAGTATCAACTTGATTAAAATAATCGTACGCAGAGACAGATGCCGAAACAAATGGCGCATCATCTTTGCGCGCAATTTTCGCAAGCCTTTGATTGATTATAGAATTAGCAATATTAAGCAATAAATCGTTTTTACGCGCCTCGCTTGTATCCTTTTCTTTAACAAATGGCGCGGCAACACTTACATTTATCGAGCTTGGTAATTGTGCATCAACATAATTTTTGAACTTAGCATTCGATTTTGCAAGCTTACCGATATTTGGATCTTTTAATGGCGCGCCTACACCTTTCCAATCACTAAAATATTTTTCGATTATCGCTTTTGCTTTTTTTGTATCGACGTCGCCAACAATTACCATGAATGTTCGCTCTGGACGATATAGGCCATTATAAAGTGCCTTAAACTCTTTTTGCGGCGCAGTTCCGACTACATTCATATCTCCAATTGGGGTGTGGTCTGTAAATAATAATCCATCATAATTAGTCTTAATATAATCAACCCATTGCAAGAAACCTGGACTCATACGGGCGCGTTCTTCGCCTTTTATAACGCCGCGTTCATGGTCAATCGCCTTTGGGGCAAGCGTTAAACGACCCGCCGTTTCACGCATTATCTTTACACCCAAATCCAATTGACCAGATTTTGGCATATCCAATTGATATGTGGTTTCATCCCAACTTGTATGGGCATTAGTGTCCGCACCGAAAGCCAAACCTTCGCGCTCAAGCAATGGTATCATTTCGCCTTCTTTGATATTTGCAGAGCCATTAAATGCCATATGTTCTAGGAAATGCATCAAACCTTCTTGATTATCTTTTTCATGCATCGAACCGCCAGCAATACGCATACGTATTGAAATTTCACCTTTTGGCTTAGGCCATGATTTAATGGCATAGCGCATACCATTTGGCAGTGTGCCATAGGTCACACCTTGTTCTACTTTGAATTCTTTATATCTATCTTGCGCAAAACCAGGTGCAGGGGCGATTTGTGCAAAAGATGGCGTCGATGCTAAAAGTGCAATAGAGATAGCCAAGGCTGATACATAATTCTTATTCATAGAACCTCCATAATTTTTTAATATTATCGTTTTTCGATAAGTATGCAAGTGGGTAAATTTTAATTTTTCTTAATACAAGAATGAAATATCACGTGAGTAAAAATAATTAAAAAAAATGCCGCAATTAAGCGGCATTAAATTTATTATTTTACTCAGCTTCAACTTTTAAATCTTCTTCGTCGCTGCCGTCTTTTTGACGATCCCACATTGATTTATAGAGACCATCTTGCTCAATAAGGTTTTCATGCGTGCCGCGTTCGGCAATTACACCGTCTTTAAGAACGATGATTTCATCTGCATCAACAATGGTTGAAAGGCGATGCGCAATTACCAAGGTGGTGCGATTTTTTGAAACTTCATCCAAGGCGGCCTGAATTTCGCGTTCTGTGTGGGTATCAAGCGCAGATGTTGCCTCGTCCAAAATTAGGATTGGTGGGGCTTTAAGAAGCGTGCGCGCGATTGCAACACGTTGCTTTTCACCGCCTGATAATTTTAAACCACGTTCGCCAACTTCGGAATCAAAGCCTTTGGGTTGGGATGCGATAAAATCGGAAATTTGGGCGCGGTCGGCGGCCTCAATTATTTCCTCACGGCTAGCGCCATTGCGACCATAGCCAATATTATAAGCAATAGTATCATTGAACAAAACAGTATCTTGCGGAACCATGCCAATATATTTACGAAGTGATTTTTGGGTAATATCGCGCAAATCCTGACCATCAATTTTCACGCTTCCCGCCTTCACATCATAAAAGCGGAATAATAGGCGTGAAATGGTTGATTTACCCGCACCCGATGGCCCAACAATCGCAACAGTTTTGCCCGCCGGAACTTCAAACGAAACACCTTTTAAAATTGGGCGCTCTGGATCATAAGCAAATTCAACATTTTCAAATGAAACCGCGCCATTTTTAATCTCTAAATCATGGGCATTTGGTGCATCTTCAACTTCTTTTGGTTCATCAAGTAATGAGAACATCGCACCCATATCAATCAAACCAACAATAATCTCACGATATAAAGTGCCAATGAAATTAAGCGGCATCGCAAGCTGCATCATAAAAGCATTAATCATCACAAAATGCCCCAATGTCTGCTTACCTGCGATTACTTCATTCGCACTCATGAGCATTACGATTAACATTGCAGTTGAGAAAATAAGCGCCTGCCCAAAATTAAGCCATGCAAGCGATGTATAGGTTTTAATTGCCGCTTTTTCATAGCTTTCGGTAGCTTTATTATAGCGGTTAATTTCCAATTCTTCATTGGAAAAATATTTCACGGTTTCATAATTAAGAAGACTATCAACCGCCTTACTCATGGCGTCTGTATCGGCTTCATTCATGTCTTTGCGAATTTGGATACGTTGGTTTGATGCCCAAACAGAAAACCAAACATAAATCACGGTCATCACAGTAATAATAACGACATAAACCCAAGAGAATTGATTGGTAAGAATGACAGCGGTTAAAACAAATTCAATCACAGTTGGAACACCAAACATCATTGCAAGGCGAACAATTGTTTCAATACCGTTTTTCCCACGCTCTATAACCCGCGAAAGGCCACCCGTGCGGCGTTTTAAATGAAAACGCAGCGACAGATTATGCAAATGCTGGAACGCGCGATTTGAAAGGCCACGCACCGCATGTTGCCCCACTGCGGCAAACAAGGCATCACGTAAATTATTCAATGCCTGCGATAAAAAGCGCGCGCCATTATAGGCAACAACCATTATAATCGGCGATAAAATTATCAATTCCCAAAAACTAAGGTTCGCAGGGTGTGCCGCGCCAAAGGCATTGGTTGCCCATTTATAAGTATATGGAATAAGAACCGTAACAACCTTGCCCAAAATCATTGCAATAATGGCAAAGACCACTTGGAATTTTAAATCCATCCGACCTTTGGGCCAAATATAGGGCCAAACAAAATCAAGGGTTTCTTTTGCGCTTCGTGGCGCTTTTGGGAAGTTTTCGGTTTCTTGCGACATTATCTAAATTTCTGAATTGTATAGCTTTGTGATTATTGCGGGCAAAGCTTATTTCGATATAATCGAAATATAGGGCGGTTTCAAAAAAAACCAAGAGCCAATATGCTATTTAACAGCGCTATTATAATTTTGCCAAAAAGTTAGCCAATTGTTTCATATCCACCGGATACTCACTCTCAAAACTTATTCTCTCGCTCGTCACTGGGTGCGTAAAAGCAAGGGTTTTGGCGTGGAGGGCTTGGCGGGTTATTCGCGCATCTTCTGGAAGTCGGGACATTAATTTTCTACCTGCATTATTATCGCCATAGACCATATCGCCAATTAGTGGGCAGCCAATATGTTTCATATGCACACGCACTTGATGTGTGCGGCCTGTGTCTAATTTGCATTGAATGAGGCTTGCGATTGGTGTTCCGCCTTCGGTGCGACCAAAGATTTTTAGGGTTTCGTAATTGGTGGCGGCGCTTCTGCCCTTGGTTGAATCATTGTCAATCACCGTCATACGTTTGCGATTTGCGGGATCGCGGGCAATGCGCGCCTCTATTCTCCCCGTGGCTTTAAGTGGGTGTTTTGGCGCGCCAACTACGAATGCATGATAAAGCCTATCAATTGTGCGATTTTGAAATTGATGCCCAAGGCTTGTCATGGCGAATGCGCTTTTGCAAACCACCATTACGCCCGACGTATCCATATCAAGGCGATGCACAATTCCGGGGCGCCCTGTTGCGCCAATTTTCTTTAAATCATCGCCGCAATGATACAAAACTGCATTTACCAATGTGCCCGTCCAATTCCCTGGTGCGGGGTGGCATGAAAGCCCTGCGGGCTTATCAATCACCAAGACATGATCATCTTCGAATAATATATTTAAAGGAATATTTTCAGGTTCGGGGTCACATGGCGGCGGCGCGGGCACTTGGATACTATATTTTAGCCCTGCCGCTTTTACTTTTGCCGAAACATTAGTTTGCAATTTACCATCAATGGCAACAAGGCCTTTTTCGACCAATTGCTTTATGCGTGAACGTGATAAAAGTGGCAATTCGTCTGCCAAGAATTTATCAAGGCGTTCACCAATTGCATTTTCACCAGAAATTATTTCGTGAAATTGTGCGCCTGCTTCTTCAATTTCTTCAATTTCTTCGAATTCAGGCGTCATGACAATTTATATAAGGCCTTTTTGTGCCAAAAGGTCATTTAATTCGCCTGCTTCATACATTTCACGAACAATGTCACAGCCGCCAATGAATTCGCCTTTTACATATAATTGTGGGATAGTTGGCCAATTTGAATATTCTTTAATGCCTTCACGAATGCCCATATCCATCATAACATTCACATCTTTGAACGGCACATTTACCAAATCAAGAATACGAACCACAGTTGCCGAAAACCCGCACATTGGTTGATCTGCACTGCCTTTCATGAAAAGAACAACATCGTTTGATTTAACTAAATTATCAATTTGGCTTTGAACGTCTGACATTTTAAACTCCGATTGTTGTTAGTTAGAATTCAAAGGCCATTTTAGCAAGAGCAAAGCCATAATATTACACATATTCCCATAATTTATTTGTTTGAAATTCAATGATTTTAACAATTGCTTCCTTCCAATTGCCATAATTTGCATTATTATGAGTGCAAATGGGGTTTGAAATGAAACATGGATTTTTTGTTTGTGCTTTTGCGGTTTTATGTGCCACAAATCTTAATGCGCAAAATTTGCAACCCAATTTGAGTGCCCAAAATAGCGGAATAATTGATGTCACCAAGCCCACACTTACTTTTAGTGGTGCACATTATGATTTGGTGAATTTCGAAATACCAAAGGGTAAAATCCTTATTGTTAACATTAGTGCCAAAGGTTTTTCACCCTTTCTTGAAATTGGCAATATTAAAGCAGGTGAAAATTGCACCGATTGTAACATTGGCGGAAGTGATGCCAAGGGGGCAATTTTTGCAAAATATTATTCCCAAAAAAGCAAAAAAGTTCAAATCCGTATTTCGGCGCAAAAGCCCGAGAATTTTGGTAATTATTCAATAGATACAAAATTAATTGATTATATTGAACCCATCCCCAAAACCATTAATTTCCCCGCAAAAATAATTGGAAGACTATCATTTGAAGATGCAAATGATGATGATTTCTTATTCAAAGATGTTTATTCGGTAAAACTTTCAAAAGGGCAAATAATTGATATTGATTTAAAATCAAATTCATTTGACCCAATGATTGAAATTACCGACCCATCTGGCAAAAAAATAAGTGATGATGATAATGGGAGCGGTAAAAATGCCTTTTTAAACTATAGGGCAAACCAAAGCGGAAATTACAAAATCGAAGTTAAAACCAATGATTATAATCTTGGTGAATATAATCTTCTTATAAATAATGCCAAGGCGAAAACTCCAAACGCGATTGCACCAATCAATGCCGGTCAAAACATTAAATCGCAAATTGGGAATAATGATATTATTATTGAGAATGGCGATAAAATCATTGCGAAAAATTATAGTTTTACGCCCCAAAAAGGAAAATCTTATTGGATTAAACTAAGCTCAAATGATTTTGACCCACTTCTTGAAATTGGAAAAAATGGCGCCAATGGATTTAACCAAATTGCAATTGACGATGATAGTGGGAAAAATAATAGCGCCATAATATTATATAAAGCGCAATCCACTGATCGAATAATTGCACGCATTCGCCCTTCATTTGAAAATGGTGCAAAAACCAAATTAGGTTCTTATAATTTTTCAATCCGCGAGGCCAATATTGTACCCGAACCCAAAACCCCAAGCTCAACAACTAAAGAAGCCATTATAAAAGGCAAGTTGCAAGATGGTGGGGCGCGTGATGTTAATAATTTGCTTTATGATTTATACACACTGCCGCTAAACATTGATGATAGGATTCTTGTTTCTGCAAATGCAGATTTTGATAGTTCAATCGAAATTGGCGCAATGAAAAACGGCAAATTTGAAGCAGTTTTAAAGGATAACGATAGTAATGGCGGCTTTAACCCATCAACCCATTTTCGCGCCACGGCAACACAAGATTATGCAATAAAATTAAAAGCAAATGAAATTCAAACCAATGGCAATTATCAAATTAACATAGTCCCAATTGAAAATTCCATTACGCCATCTCTTACTCCAATCAATCTTGGCGACGAAATAAATGGTAATCTAAGCATAAATAGCGCAAGTTTTGGAGCAAAAGATACGCCATATGATTTATATTCTTTTGATGCCAAAATGGGCGAAACATATATAATTTCAATGTGGTCAAAAGATTTTGATACTTTAATTGGCATCAAACCAGATGGCGCAAATGAATACAGGGAAAATGATGATGCTCGCGATAATCCAAGCGCGTCTTTAATTGAATATAGCCCTGATAAAGACACAAAAATCTTTATCCGTGCCGCATGTTTCAAAGGCGCAAAATATGGAAGCTATTCTTTGAAAATCATAAAAAAATAGGGGCAATTAATGCCCCTTTTTCTATTTGATGCCGAATACTTCTTTTAGGAATAGAGTTTCTGCCTCACGCTGCGCATCCCTATTGGATTTTTTGGCAAAGCCGTGGCCTTCATCCATGCCAAGCATATACCAAACTTTACCGCCATTAGCGCGCACTTTAGCGACCATTTGATCTGCTTCTGATTTTGGTACGCGCGGGTCATTCGCGCCTTGAATTACAAATAGTGGTTTTGTGATTTTTTGCGCATTATTAAGTGGTGCAATCTTTTCATGGAAAGCACGCATTTTCTCATCGCGTTCATCACCATATTCAACACGGCGCAAATCGCGGCGATAGCCTTGGGTGTTTTGCAAGAATGTAGTGAAGTGCGATATACCAACAATGTCAATCGCGCCCGCCAATTTATCATTAAAATTGGTAATTGCCGCCAAGGTCATAAAGCCGCCATATGAACCGCCATAAACCACGATTTTTGATTTATCAAATTGGCTTTGCGTGCCAATCCAATCAATCAAAGAACCAATATCATTGACACTATCCATACGTTTAAAGCCATTATCAAGGTCAACATATTCCTTGCCATAGCCTGTTGAACCGCGAACATTTGGCACTATTACCGAAATACCCAATTCATTCACCCAATAATTAATCTGACTTGAAAAATAAGGGCGCGACTGGCCTTCTGGGCCACCATGAATACTAATAATTACTGGATGCGGACCTTTGGTTTTAGGCTCATATACAAAGGCAGGAATGGTTCTTTGATTTGCGCCATCCTTATCAAAGGTTGGATAATGAACCAATTTAGGCGCTACAAAGTTTTTAGAATTCAATCCGCCAATTTCACTTTGCGTCCATGTCGTGATTTTATTAGTCGCCAAATCATAAACATAAGCATCAGCAGGGCTGGTGGCGGTTGTGAATGAAAGGCCAATTTTATTTGACGCTTCATTCCAAGTTCCGCTGCCTAATACACCCATCGGAAGTGGCACAGCTTTTGGTTTTGCGCCATTTTCAACACCTTGAATATATAATTTTGAAATTCCATCTTCATTGGTCGAAAAACTAAGTTTTTTTCCATCAGGGGAAAGGTTAAAACTATCGACATCCCAATTTAATTTAGGGGTAATTCTTGTTCTATTTTGGCTTGCAACATCGATTTTAACGCCATAAGCAAAGTTTGAATTTTCATCACTTACAAGATAGATTGATTTATCATCCTTTGAAAATTCGCCGCCATCATAAGATACATTTAATTGCGGTGTGATTTCATTTAAACTACCTGAATCAATATCAAAAATTGCGCGTTTCGATTTTGTAACCGAAACATATTCGCCCAAAAGCAATTTTTTACCATCATTTGAATAATCAAAAACCGACCATGAACCATCCTTGGTCAAAAGCACTTTCTTGCTTGCAGGATTATCAATTTCCATTCGCACAATATCACGCACTGATGAACCTGATTTTGAAACCGTCCAAATTGCATATTTGCCATCTTTGGAGAAGTTAAGGCCTTCGTTACGTGTGCCGCTTTCGGTTAATTGGGTGATTTTGCCATTATCAAGATTATAATAATAATATTGGAAAAATTCATCGCCACCTTTGTCTTTTGAAAAGACAAAGCCATTATGTTTCGGGCGCATTGATGCGCCACCCACTTGTTCATTAAAATAAGTAAGCTGATTGCGTGCACCCATTGGCTGTTTTACAAAATGAATTTGGCTGGTTTCGGCAAAACGTGTTGTTATTAAAATGCCATCTTTGGTGAAACCTTGAAAACCTGCGGCGCGGGTATTTTGATATTGCAAAAGCCTGTCTTTAATTTCTTGGCTAGCAATTGGTACATTTTCCATCACCAAATTACCCTGTGTACGCTTTTGCACTTCTTCGGCATAAGCAACGCCGGAGATTAAAATTGTTGAACTTACTAAAGCAATCATCAGTTTTCGCATTTTAGATTCCCTATTGTTTTTCGATAAGCCTAATGTGTTCTTTGACAAATTCAAGCAAAAAAATTGGCGGCTGGTTTTACCATGCCGCCAATTTGTAATTAGCAATCAGTAATTAGTAATTATTTACCGCCACCCAAAGAGTGAACATAAACAACCAAAGATTTAACTGTTTCAGGTGAAAGTTTTGCTTCCCATGTTGGCATTACACCACCATTACCATTGTAGATTTGACCATGAATTGCTTCACGGCTATTGCCATAAAGATATTCTTTATCAGTCAAATTAGGTGCACCTTGTAATGGGTCACCAGTACCAGAAGCGCCGTGGCAGCTTACGCAGTTTTCAGCAAATAATTGCGCACCACGTGCAGCTTTACCAGCATCAGCGCCAGGCATCTTTGACAAAGTCATTACATAATCAGTCAAATCATTGATTTGTTCTGCGTTTAATAATGCATCTTTACCATAAGAAGGCATTTGACTTAAACGTGCTTGGTCGTGGCCAGAACGAATACCATAATTAATAGTTTGTTCGATACCGGCAAACGATCCATCCCAAAGCCAAACGTTATCAGCTAAAGATGGATAACCTGCAGCACCTTGACCACCTGCACCATGGCAAGTTGAACAATTATCATTGAAAGTTGCACGGCCTGCTTCAATTGCAAAGTTACGCAAATCTGCATTTGCATTAACTTGTTCAATAGGTGTTGCCATAAGTTTTTTGAACATTGGCGCACGAGCTGCTTGACCATTTGCAACATCAGCATCAGTTTTCGCACGTTCTGAATATGCAAAAACACCTTTTGTATATCCATTTAAAGTTGGCCAAGCTGGCATTACAATCCAATAACCAATTGCCCAAACTATACATGCATACATTACATATAACCACCAACGAGGAAGTGGATTATCTAATTCCTTAATCCCATCCCACTCATGGCCTGTATCTTCCACGCCAGAGATTTCATCTACTTCGCGTTTTGCCATTTTATTTCTCCAATCCCGAATGCTCAGACATTAACGGAGCATCATCATTAGGTTCATCAATTGGCATCTGAGCCATTTGATCGAATTTATCCTTATTTTTCGGCCACAAAGCGTAAACGCATACTGCAAAGAAAATCACTGCAAAATATACGCTTCCGCTTTGTTGCGCGAATTTAGCGAGGGCTTCATATGTCATGCCCTGCACTTTCTATCTAAGGTTTTCGGCTTTTTTAGGTTCATAGGTTTTGAAATCAACCATAGTCCCTAAAACCTGAAGATAAGCAACGAGCGCGTCCATCTCGGTAACTTCTTTTGCGTTACCATCAAAGTCGCGAACATTAACTTTTCCACCATAACGTGAGTTAAGATCAGCGCCATCAGTATCAGGTGCAGCAGCTTGTGCAGCCACGTCAGCCTGTGCATTGGCTATGTCTTTGTCAGTGTATGGAACGCCTAAAAGTTTGTTAGCTTTCAAGTCATCAGCAATATATTTTGCATCAATAACTTTACCTTTTAGGAATTCGTATGGAGGCATAACAGATTCAGGAACAACCGAACGCGGGTTGGTCAAATGCTGTACTTGCCAGCCATCTGAATATTTACCGCCAACACGTGCAAGGTCAGGACCAGTACGTTTTGAACCCCATTGGAATGGTCTGTCATACATTGACTCTGCAGCCAATGAATAATGACCATAACGCTCTACCTCGTCACGCAAAGAACGAACCATTTGCGAGTGACAAGTATAGCAACCTTCACGCACATACACATTTCGTCCAATCAATTCGAGTGGAGTGTAAGGGCGAACCCCGTCCACTTTCTCAATTGTTGATTCGATGAAGAACAATGGTGCAATCTGAACCAATCCGCCCCAAATTACCGCGCCAACAATACCGAGTCCAAGTATCCAAGAGTTTTTCTCGAAGATGCCGTGATTTTTAATTAAGTTCATGTCAGCCTCCTCTTACGCTACTTGAGCTTTAGCCAAAGGTTCTTTGACTGATATATCGCCTTTTGCTGTACGCCATAGATTATAAGCCATGACAGCAGCACCAGCAGTGAACAACAAGCCACCCAAAGCACGAATAATATAGTAAGGTTTCATTGCTTTTACGGTCTCAACGAATGAATATTGCAAGAAGCCATATTCATTATAAGCACGCCACATCAAACCTTGCATGATACCAGATACCCACATAGCTGTGATATAGAATAAGATACCAATTGTTGCGAGCCAGAAGTGAGTTTCAACCAATTTCATTGAATACAAACGTTCACGGCGCCACAACCAAGGAGTCATGCAATAAAGTGCACCAAAAGACACCATACCAACCCAGCCCAATGCGCCAGAGTGAACGTGACCAACAGTCCAATCTGTGTAGTGTGACAAAGCGTTCACTGCACGAATTGACATTGCAGGACCTTCGAATGTTGACATACCGTAGAATGCAACTGAAGCAACCAACATACGCAATACTGGATCTGTACGTAATTTATCCCAAGCACCTGACAAAGTCATAAGACCGTTAATCATACCACCCCATGAAGGCATCCAAAGAATGATAGAGAAAGTCATGCCCAATGTTTGTACCCATTGCGGTAATGCAGTGTAGTGCAAGTGGTGCGGACCAGCCCACATATAAGTGAAAATCAAAGCCCAGAAGTGGATGATTGACAATTGATATGAGTAAACAGGACGCTCAGCACGTTTTGGAACGAAATAATACATGATGCCAAGGAAACCAGCGGTTAAGAAGAAGCCAACCGCATTGTGACCATACCACCATTGGGTCATCGCATTTTGAACACCAGCAAATGCTGAATATGCCTTTGAAGACCATGGAGAAGCTGGGACTGCTGCATTATTTACAAGGTGCAATATGGCAATTGTAATAATGAATGCAAGATAGAACCAGTTAGCAACATAAATATGTGGCTCTTTACGTTTCCACAATGTGCCAAGGAATACAACTAAATAAGCAACCCAAACAATTGTCAACCAAAGGTCAACAACCCAGTTTGGCTCTGCATATTCTTGACCACCAGTTACGCCAAATAAATAGCCAGTTGCTGCAGTTACAATTACCAGATTGTAACCCCAGAATACAAACCAAGGCAGAAGGCCACCAAACATTCTAGTTCTGCAAGTACGTTGCACAACATAGAAGCTTGTAGAAATTAGAACATTTCCACCAAACGCGAAAATCACACCAGATGTGTGAATTGGGCGCAAACGGCCAAAATTCAAGAACCCAAGTTCTTTAAAATAAAGGAATTCTGGAAATGCTAATTGGCTTGCAATAATTACACCAACCAACATACCAACAACGCCCCAAAAAGTAGAAGCAATTACGCCCGCTTTCAGAACGCCATCCATATATTTGCTATCATCATTAGCCAAAAGGCCTTTTGATCCAGCAAATGAAATAGCAAAAATACCAAGTGCAAACGCACCGGCAAAAATATATGCCAAAACACTCATTCCCAAATCATGGGAGAATGCAGCGGCACTAATAGCCCACAATAGACCAAGCACACAAATGACACTTACTACTAAGATGTCAGGTCGTGAGCCGGGCTTACCAAAGCCTTTCAACTGCAATGGTGCAGAAGTTGTAGCATTAGTCATCGAACCACCCCTCAAACAAGTCTCGTCGAACGTTCTATCCCCTGCGGATAGAAGGCAAATTCGTCAATGAACTTTTTTTAACACTTTGTGGACATGACTTAATGTCGCACAGATGCGCTTTTGCTATTCAATTGCACATTTTTCAAGAAAATAACGAATGAAATTAATCCTTATTACCCAAATGTCTAGGTTCTTCTGATAAATGGTTTTTATGCGGCGAAAATGGTATATTTTTAGAACCGAAGCGCAAAATACTTAAGTACGTGATCATTGAAGCGCAAAAATAAGCCATTTGCAGCCTGTAAAACCCATTTATCAGATGAACCTAAGCCATTTTTCTTGAATTGCTTTATTAATATCAACATCAAGAGAATCACAAAGTAACAGCAGATGCGCAAATACGTCCGCTAATTCTTCGATCAATTCATTTTGGAAATTGCCATCTTTGTTTTTCCCACGCCCCGTATAATTTATATAGGCTTTGGATAATTCGCCCATTTCTTCTTGTAATTTTAAAATATACCAATCTTTATCGCGCCCTATTTTAAATGTTTGCGCATAAAAATTGGAAACTTTCGCTATATCACTTTGTATTTTTTTTAATTCTGACATTTTACCCTCAATATTTTGACAAATATTATAATGGCTCGTCAGAATCGGTCATTGTGCTATATTTTTAATGTGCGCGCGAAAATGTCGCGCCTTTTTGCTTATATAATGACTTTTCAATACGAAGAATAATATGTAATGCAATATTTATTAGGGGAAATCGTGATGAAAACTATCGCTTTGAAAATGTCACAGGCAATTAGCTTCACAAATTCAAACATCTTGAATGCTGTTTTGTGGGCATTGGTTGGAATTGTTGCTACATATTTGACAACTACAACCGCAGAAGCACAAATTTCTGGTCAGGCTTTTTGCTCTTTATTCACAAATAATTTTCAAGGTTACCACCAAATGGCTTTAGTTGGTCATTGTGGTTGGTGCTATGCTGCTTTGGCTGCATTCGCCGCAAGTGCGATTTCACTTGCAAAACGCGCGTAAGAAATTACGTTTTTAAACATCCTCCCAGATAAGCGCCTACAGTTTTGCTGCGGGCGCTTACTTGCATAATGTGGCTGTATAATATATAGCGACCATCTTTCATCGGTCATCGGGCTAAAATGGCATGCCTTGATGGCTAAATATCATCATCTTTTCGGAGATTAAAATGCCTAAATTGAAAACTAAAAGTGGCGTTAAAAAACGCTTCAAAATAACCGCGACTGGTAAAGTCTTGGCTGGCCCTGCTGGCAAACGTCACCGTCTTATCTCTCACAATTCAAAGTATATTCGCTCTAATCGCGGCATGTCAGTATTGGCAGATTGCGAAGCAACACGCGTAAAACTTTGGACGCCATACGGCTTGAAATAAGGAGATTTGAACAATGGCTCGTATTAAAGCTGGTAAAGAAACCCGTGCACGCCGTAAAGGCATTTTAGCCCGCGCAAAAGGCTATCAAGGTCGTCGTAAAAACACTATTCGTACTGCTACTGCTGCTGTTTGGCGCGCAGGCCAGTATGCTTATCGTGACCGTAAAGCGAAAAAACGTAATTTCCGCAGCTTGTGGATCCAACGTATTAACGCTGCAGTTCGTGAATTCGAATTGACTTATTCAACTTTCATCAATGGCCTTACCAAAGCTGGTATTGAAGTTGACCGTAAAGTTATGGCTGATATGGCAGTTTCTGCCCCTGAAGGCTTTAAAGCCTTGGTTGATCAGGCCAAAGCTGCGTTAGCTGCTTAAACTTTAGATAAAAGTTTTAAAAGGCCTGATACGAAAGTGTCAGGCCTTTTTGTTTTTGGTGATTGAAAAATCTAGCAAAATCCGCCATAGCGTCACGCGCAAATGGAAATTATAATGACCACAAATATTGATGAATTAGAAACACAATTATTCGCACAACTTGAAAGTGCAAATGATGAGCAGGCGCTTGAAGATTTGCGCGTAAACGCACTAGGTAAAAAGGGTTCAGTTTCTGAACTTTTAAAGGGCCTTGGCGGTATGTCACCGGAACAGCGTCAAGAATTTGGCCCAAAAGTAAATGGCCTTAAAACCAAATTAAATGACCTTATCAATGCAAAAAAAAACAACCTTCAAGAAGCGGCATTAGAAGCGCGCCTTTTGAGCGAGCGTATTGATGTAACCCTACCTGCTACGCCGCGCCGTGCGGGTTCAATTCATCCAATTATGCAAGTGTTTGAAGAGGTTTCAACAATTTTCGCCGATATGGGATTTGCGGTTAAAGAAGGCCCAGATATTGAAGATGATTTCCACAATTTCACGGCATTAAACTTCCCAGAAAAACACCCTGCGCGCGATATGCATGATACTTTCTTCATGCAACCTTCAGAGGATGGAACGCGTAAATTATTGCGCACGCATACATCGCCTGTGCAAATTCGCACAATGACAAGTGAAAAACCGCCCATTCGCATCGTTGCACCAGGGCGCACTTATCGCTGCGATTTTGACCAGACGCACACGCCAATGTTCCACCAAATTGAAGGTTTGGTAATTGAAGAAGGTGTACACATGGGGCATTTAAAAGGCGTGTTAATGGAATTTTTGGCGCGCTTCTTTGAAGTTGAAGAAGCAGCCGTACGTTTCCGCCCACACCATTTTCCATTCACCGAACCCTCTGCCGAAGTTGATGTGCGCTGTGACCGTTCTGGCAAAGAATTGAAAATCGGAACGGGTAATGATTGGCTTGAAATTTTGGGTTGCGGCATGGTGCATCCAAATGTTTTGCGCGCCTGTGGGATTGACCCTGATGTGTATCAAGGTTTTGCATTCGGTTTGGGTATTGATCGTTTGGCAATGCTTAAATATGGCATACCTGATTTACGTAATATGTTTGAAAGCGATGTGCGCTGGCTTGAACATTTTGGCTTTGAAGCCTTTTTCGCACCAAGCATTACAAGCGGATTATCGCGATAGTTTGTCATCCCCGAAAATCCAAAGGATTTATCGGGGATCTTTGAGAATAAACCACGAGATTCCCGATAAAATCAAAGATTTTTCGGGGATGACAGGAATACAAAAATGAAATTCACAATTAGCTGGCTAAAAGATTATTTAACCACCAATGCCAATATAGACGAAATCCATGAAGCCATGACAATGGCGGGTTTGGAAGTAGAAGAAATTGAAAACCCTGGCGAAAAATTGGGTGCGTTTTCTGTTGCCAAAATTATCGAGGCAGTACAGCATCCAAATGCCGATAAACTTCGTGTTTGTCAGGTTGATACATTCCAAGGTCGTCTTGAAATCGTATGCGGCGCACCAAATGCGCGCGCAGGTTTGACCACAATTTTCGCACCAATCGGCACATGTGTTGAGGCATTAGGTGTAACTTTAGAAGCCAAGCCAGTTCGCGGCGTGGTTTCCAATGGCATGATGTGTTCATATTCTGAATTGGGCATAGAGGGTGATTCTTCGGGTATTATTGAATTGCCAAATGACATTGAAGTTGGCACACCTGCGGCGATTGCACTGGGTTTGAATGATGCAGTTATTGACTTTGAAGTAACGCCAAATCGCCCTGATTGGCTTGGTGTTAATTCAATTGCGCGCGAATTATCGGCGCGTGGCTTGGGCGAATTTAAAGATAGAGAAATTAAGAAAACTGATGGTGGTTTTGATTGCCCAGTTGCAATTTTAACCCCTGCGCCTGATGCCTGCCCAATTTTTGCGGGTCGTGTGGTGCGCGGTGTTAAAAATGGCCCATCGCCAAAATGGCTACAAGAAAGATTGACCGCAATTGGCCTTCGTCCAATCAATACATTGGTTGATATTACCAATTTCATTTCATACGACCGTGCGCGTCCTTTGCACGTCTATGATTTAAATAAATTAAAAGGCAATATTGCCGCGCGCATGGGCAAAGAAGGTGAAAGCTTTGTTGCGCTCGATGGCAAAACCTATGAAATCACACCAAATATGTGTGTTATTGCCGATGATAGTGGCGTTCTTGGCCTTGGTGGCATTATGGGCGGCGAAAGCACTGGGTGCGATGAAAACACTACAGATGTATTCATCGAATCTGCCTATTTCGCACCTTTGAGCATTTTCCAAACAGGGCGCGCAACAGGTATTCAATCTGACGCAAAATATCGTTTTGAGCGCGGGGTTGACCCTGATTTTGTTATCGGCGGTTTGGATTTGGCAACCCAAATGGTGCTTGAACTTTGCGGTGGCGAAGCATCCAAGATGGCGGTATCGGGTGAAAAACCTACACTACCAAAACCATTGGATTTCAATCCAAAAGAGATAACCCGTCTTACTGGTTTTGAACTTAGCAATGCGCAAATCATTGAAATTCTTGGTCGCCTTGGCTTTGAATGTGTTGATAATGGCGCAAGCCTTCATATCAAAGTTCCATCATGGCGTGGTGATGTTAAAGAAGCGGCCGATATTGTTGAAGATGTGGCGCGCATTTATGGCTTTGATAAATTGCCAATGGCGCAGCTTTCAACGCCAAAAAATCGTCAATTAATCAGCCGTGAAAAGCAATCATTGAATATCGCGCGCCGCGCTTTGGCATCATTTGGTTATAATGAAGTTGTTACTTGGTCTTTTGTTAAAAAGACTTATGCCGCTTTATTTGGCGCAAATCTTGAAAATAAAACTCTTGAACTTGCCAATCCGATTAATGATGAATTGGAATATATGCGCCCATCGGCATTGATTAATTTAATCGCTGCGGCGGGTCGCAATATTGCCAAAGGCTTTGATAAGGTTTCAATTTTTGAAGCAGGGCCAATTTATTTATCCGATGCAATTGATGGTCAAAAATCTGTAATTGCGGCAATTGCAACGGGCGAAACCCGCAATTGGAATGGCGCGATTAAGCCAGATGTCTATTCAATACAGGCCGATTTAATGGCGGTTCTTGGTAATATGGGTGCGCCAATAGGCGGGCTTATGATGTCAAATGGTGCGTCATCACATTTTCACCCTGGCCGTTCCGGTCAATTGAAAATGGGTAAAGCTGTGGCGGCTGAATTTGGGCAAATCCACCCGAAAATAGCCAAAGCCTTGGGTGTTTCACAAGATATTTTTGGCTTTGAAATTTTCATCGATACTTTGCCAAAAGCCAAGCAAAAAGCATCTAAAGCGCGCACAAAATTGGAATTATCACCTTTCATGCCTTTAAGCCGTGATTTTGCCTTTATCATTGATAAAGACAAAAACACCGCCGATTTGGTTCGTGCCGTACAAAATGCCGACAAGAATTTAATCAAAAACGTGAATGTTTTTGATGTCTATTCGGGCAAAGGCGTTGAAGATGGCAAAGTTTCAATTGCCCTAGAAGTTATGATTGCACCGCAAAGTGCAACATTAACCGACGCAGATATTGACACCCTAAGCCAAAAAATTCTTGCGGCAGCTTCTAAACAGGGTGCAGTTTTAAGGGCTTAATAGACGCGCTTGGAATTATTTTTCAAGCGCAGCAATGCCAAGCGCGATTGCGCCTAATGGCCCTGCTTTGTCGCCTAATTTGGGTGGAATTATCATTTCACCCAAAGCCGATAAATCAAGGTCATGTATATAATTGCCAAGTTTATCATTGATATTATTGCGAATTTTTTGGAAAAAATACTCTTTATCATGCATAACACCGCCGCCAATAAGAATTTTTCTTGGGCTTGCAACATAAATAAGATTTGTCAAAAATTCAGCGATTTCATCGGCTAAGATTTCCCAGATTGGGTCTTCTTTCATTAATTCTTCGGCAGGTTTTCCAGTGCGCGCTTTAATTGCGGGGCCGCATACTAAACCTTCGATACAATCACCATGAAACGGGCATGCACCTTTAAAATCATGCTGATGATTACGCCTAATGCGCATATGCCCCATTTCAGGGTGCATAAAACCATGAAGCGGAACACCATTGGCAATTATCCCGCCGCCTAAACCTGTGCCAATTGTTACATAAATTGAAGTGTCGCAATTTTGGCTTGCGCCCCAATAATATTCGGCCAAGCCTGCGCCATTAACATCAGTGTCAAAACCGATTGGGCCATCAAACCATTTTTTTACCGAACCAATAACATCAGTATTCGACCAATTTGGTTTTGGGGTTGCAGTTATAAAACCAAATTCAGGAGAATTTTTATCAAGGCAAACGGGGCCAAAACTGGCAATTCCAATTGCTTTAAAATCATATTTTTCGCGCGCTTTTTTAAGCCAGTTTGAAACGGGCTCTAAAACTTCTTCGGGCGATGTGCTTGGAATGCGAAATTCGTCTAAAATCTCTGTCCCGCGTGCAATTAGTGCAATTGTTTTTGTGCCGCCTAATTCTATTCCCGCGATTAGTTGATTATCATTTTTCATTCATGCACCCCTAAAGCACAGGCCGTAATTTTTGCCATTATTGGCGAAAGGCATTCAATTTTAAACTTGGGTGATTTAACATAAAACACCTCGCTAAATACTATAAGCCCATCGTCAAAGAATAATTCTATCGAACATGTATCGATTATAAAGTGAATTTTTAAATTATCGCAATCTAAAATCCTTTTGGCACTTTGCTTTGCGCCAAATTCGACCCTCTCTGAAAGTGCGCCACTATTACTTCTGTCTATGAAAAGCGAATTATTTTGGGCTTCATAGCCAAAAATTATTTTTTCGCCTTCTTCAAAATTAAGGGCAAAAATTGCATCCTCTTTTTTAAGTTTTTTAACCTCAATAAAAAATTCATGAGCGTTTTTTTCGATGTTTTTATAGGTATTTAGCGCAACCGCCGATTTATCAAGTATTTGAATTTCTTGGATTGGTGTTTGAACAATATGATATGAATTTCCGACATTCTTAAGTGAAATTACGCGCGGCAATGTCATTGAACCACGCCATGGTATAGTTGGCGTATTTTTGCAATAATGGTGGGAATTCATCCAGCCAAGCCATATTCTTCTGCCATCATTTTTTGGCACATCAGACCATGACATTGAGGCATAAAAATCATGCCCATAATCGGCGCGTTGCCATTTAAATTCGCCATTTTCATCTTTTTCGCATTCAAAATTTTTGCCATCAAAATCACCGATAAAAACTTGAGCCATCGAATATTTTTCAAATTCACGTTCAAAAATATCGACTTTTAAAACCCATTTTATTTCGTTCGTTTCTTCAACTTTTAATGCAAATAAATCAGGGCATTCCCATAATTTTCCATCCAAACCCGCAGGGCCAAAATTACTTTCTAATTCCCATGCAATAAGATTATTTGATGAATAAATGGAAATTGTATTTTCGGTTGAATTGGCCATTATCATTATCCATTTTTTTGTGTCTTCATGCCAAAAAACCTTGGGATCACGAAAATCTTTTTTGCCAATATCAAGAACAGGGTTATTTGCATATTTGGTAAAAGTGCGACCCTTATCATGGCTTATGGCTAGGCATTGAACCTGCTTTTCCCAATTTTGCGCACTTCCGGTATAAATTGCAATCATTGGTGGATTTTTACCATCACCAAGACCAGAACTATTATTCCAATCAATCACACAAGAGCCAGAGAATATCATATATTCTTCATCTTCATGGATGGCGATTGGTAATTCTTCCCAATTTAGTAAATCCTTGGAAACCGCATGCCCCCAATGCATATGCCCCCATTCATTGCCAAATGGATTATATTGAAAGAATAAATGCCATTCATCTTCAAAATACACTAATCCATTGGGATCATTTATCCAATTTTGCTTTGGCGTAAAATGTAATTTGGGGCGATAATCAATTTTAGTTTTATTTATAATATCAAGCATTTTTCATAGATTTTTCAAAATAGCGTCATGATAAGGCGATGAGTTTGCACCCTGCTTTATGATTTGAGTAAAGTTTTGAAGGATTTTTTGCGAAAATTCAGGTTTTATGGCGTCAATCAATGCATCATAAGTATTGAAATTAACGCCCATACCAATAAGAACTGAAACCCAACTTGTTGGTTTGAATAAATCATAATAATCAGTGCTTATTTTCCCATTGGCTTCAAAAAATTCGATTTTTTGCGCAAGACTTTGTGGGATTTGCATATTCTTACAATATTGCCAGAATTTCGTGTCCTGCCTTTGGGTTTTACAATAATGCAAGATTATAAAATCGCGTATTTCTTCAAGCTCTTGTTTGGCGGCCTTGTTAAATTTTTGTTGTAATATTTGCCAATTATCACCACTTGGGAATAAATCTAAAAATCTATATAGGTTTGAAATAACTAAATGTATGCTTGTGGATTCTAACGGCTCTAAAAACCCTGATGAAAGGCCAAGGGCAAGGCAATTATTTTTCCATGAAACTTCGCGTGCACCAGCTTTGAATTTAATTTTTCTTGGTTCAGTAATTTTGTTACCTTTCACGCAATTTAGCAAAGTATTTAGTGCATCATCATCTTTTACAAATTCACTTGAATAGACATAGCCATTGCCCATTCTTGTTCTAAGTGGAATTTGCCATGTCCAACCTGCATCACGTGCTGTTGAATTTGTATATGGGTTTAAATCATTTTTCTCATCAGTTTGCACCGCCAAAGCGCTATCGCATGGCAAATAATGCGACCAATCCTCATATTTTGTTTCCAATGCTTCACCCAAAATAATTGAGCGAAAGCCCGAACAATCGATAAAAAAGTCACCATTTATTTCTTTGTTTTCGATAGTTATAAGCGCGCAAATATTATTTTTTTCATCTTTTTTGATGCCGCCTACTTTTGAATTAATATGTTCAACGCCAATTTGCAGGGCATAATCTTTAAGATATTTTGCAACAAGCGCTGCATCAAAATGCAAAGCATAACCAAAATTATCATTACAAATTTGATTTTGTGGGTTTTGTGCCAAAAACTTATTATTTTTTGCAAGAAGTGAAGCAATCGATAAATCCATCAATTCAAGTTTGGAACCATTTAATTTTTCACGCATCCAATGTTGAAATAATGGCTTATTATCAACTTCCGGCCCTAAAGTTCCAAAGGGGTGAAAATAAGAATGGCCAATTTCTAACCAATCATTGAATTGAAGGCCAAGCTTGAATGTGGCATCGGTATTTTTTACGAAATCTAATTGGTCAATATTTAGAAATTGGATGAATTCTAAAATTGATGGAATTGTTGCTTCACCAACACCAATAGTTCCAATTTCATCACTTTCAATTAGTTTTATGCTGAACTTTTTTGAACCATTTTTCAAAAGCACGCGCGCAAGACCAGAAGCCGCAATCCAACCCGCAGTTCCACCGCCTAAAATAACAATATTTTGCATCTTAATTCTTCCAAAAAGGGCAGCGCCGAAGCGCTGCCCAACCTTTAGACTTCTGGGGATGCTCTTGCGAGCAAGTCTAGAGAGTTTTGAAGTTAGTTGGAGAGAGAAAGTGAGGGCATTTTAACAAAAGCCCACACTCTGAGGGAACTAGAAATTATATTTCAATCTTGCAGAAATTGTTCTTCCTGCAATCGGGCGTGCCGAAGTCATGTTATAATTGTTGCTTCCGTCGACTTTGAAATAGCGACCATTATCGGTTTCACCTTCGGTAAAGCCAACAGTGTCAAACAAATTGTTCGCATTCAATGAAAGGGTCAATTTATCAGACATATGGTAGGTCACATAAGCACCAACAGTTGCAAAGCCATCCATTTTGAACCAATTTTGGAAGTCACCATATGAATCGGCGGTTCCATTAAGGTTTGCACCAAGATCAAATTTGCCAAATTTATAATCAGCGGAAAGTGAATAGATCCAAGGTGCTTGGCGGCGAGGCCTATGACCAACATTGGTTGGCGTCAAAGTGTTAGAATTAATCACCGCATCCGTATAAGTCACCGAACCATTCAATGTTAAATCATTATACTTCCAGATAATTTCAGTCTCTAAACCTTTGGAAGTATAGGTGATATTATATGGAACAGGTGGGATTGTTGTTGTGTTAGTTTGCGATTCTTCTGTATCTGCGTGGAAATAAGTTGTCGCAAAATTCAATTTACCTGGCAATAATTTTGTAGTTTGCCACTTTAAACCAATTTCATATTGTTTAACCACATCAACAAAGAATTCACGCCCTTTGGCAGTTAAATTTCCCGATGGATTAGTTGCCGCAGAATTTCCATATTGGCGCTCTGAGTTAAAAGACGCGCCATTTGAATAGCGCCCAAATACCGCCATATCAGGTTGGATTTTATAGTTTAAACCCAATGAATAAGCTGTATGATCAACTTTGAAATTGATATTTGTAGTTGACGCATTAATTCCGCTATTTACCGAAATACCGGTTTCAGCAAGTGAAATAATACCATCACCATTCACATCAATATTTTTGGTTGTCGCTTCGGTTTGAACACCTTGTTGCTTGATTGAATCTCTACGAACCGATGCATCAATTGTTAGCTTATCTGCTTTAATTGTTGCAGCGATATAAGGCGCATCGGCAGTATGTTTAAAGTCATAATTGCGCGCATTGCCACCCCAATTAAAGCCTTTATTATAACCAAGTTGTCCACCTTGTGTTGCACCATTTGAAAGGTTGATAAGTGAAGTATTATCACCAACATCAGCAAGCATTTGTTGCCAATGCCATGCTTCAACAAAATTTTGCGACATGTGGAAATAACCCATTGTTAAATCCACTTTATAAGTGCCAAGATCAAATGAATTCGAAACTTTCAAATCATTGGCAAAATTGCCCGCATCTTTAATCTCAGTATCAAACATTGCAATTTCTTGAAGCAAGTCATTGCCATTATTTGCCCTAAGATTAGTTGCATTAACCGCCTGCCCCGCATGTGGGCCGTTAAAATAAGTTGCAGTTACACCCGCGCCATAACGTGATGCGATTTGTGATGCATCAAGCACAACATCGGTAAATGGCGCAATAAAATCACCAGAAATTTTGGCAACTTTGAATTTGTCATTCACAACCCAACCATTGCCAGCTTCGGCATTAAATTCGCCACCAAATGAAAGTGATTTAACATGAATGCCATCTGCGCCATCACGTTGAACTGGTACACCATCGATAACAGTGATGAATTTGTTTAAATATGGGCTATTATTTGCTTGGCGTGTAACTGGATCACCATATTTACCGCATGCGCCAACTGGCGTTGTAGAGCTTAGGCTTGTAACTGTACAACCATCAACCCATGTGGCTTGCGGCATGAAGGTTGCTTCTTTTTTATCAAGACCTTTAACCCAGACGCGCATAAAGTTTTTGCCGCCAAATTCTTTTGTCAAAGATGCACGAATTTGACCGCCTTCAGTGCCATTATAATCCATATCGCGCGTATCACCGCCTGATTCATAATGGCCACCAATGAAATAATAAATATCATCTGATAAATGACCGCCGAAACCGCCATCAATACGATTATTATTATAACTTACGCCTTTCTCAAAAGAGATTGAGCCACCATCATTTTTGCCAGTTTGCGAAATGAAATTGATAATCGCGCCCGGACCATTTGTTGTCATTGTTGACGCAGTACCGCCGCGAACCGCCTCGATACGGGCAAGGTTTGAATCAACTTTGTAATAAGCATCAGGCGCGTTGAAATTGCTATCGCCAAATAATTGGATTGGAAGGCCGTCTTCTTGCGCCTGAACCCATTTTTGACCACCTGTTGATACAGGAATACCACGAACACCAATGTTAGAATTGCCGCCACCTGCAGACGCTTCGGCGCGCACACCAGGGATAGATTTTAACGCTTCAGTAGTTCCACGCGGCGCACTATTTTGAAGTGATTTCATATCAAGTGAACTTACAGAAATCGAAGTATCAAGTTTATTTGCGGCGCGAACCACACCAGTTACGATAATTGTTTCTGAATTTTCTTTTGCTGGCTCTTTTGCATCTTGCGCAAAAGCACTTGAGAATGGTGCCGCTGAACACAATACGGCAATTGATGCGCCAAAGCGCAATAGATTCTTATTCATATTTCCTCCCGAATAATTTTGTGGTTTCTTCGAACCTGATTTTTATTTTGCACATATTGCAATCGATTGCAATAATTATTTTAAATTTTTCTCATTTAAACCTAATTACTTCATAACATATTGCATCTAAAAAGAATTTTTATACAATCGATTGTATTTCGCACTCAGCTTTTCCTGTTTTCACCAAAGAAACAGAAATTGCAGCCAGAATCATAAATACGCCAGATAGTGTTAAAACATTTCGCGCATCGCCGCCCAAAAGTGGGACATACATCAATTTCATTGTAGCTGCAAAAAGCAACATAGGGGCACAAATCATCATATTGAAAATACCCATATAAACACCCGTGCGCTCTTGCGGAATAGAATCAGCCAAGACAACATATGGATTACCCATAATAGAGCCCCAACCAATACCCATAAGCGCGGCAGGTATAAAAATTAGTGCCTTATCATGCAAATGCGGCAGCGTTAAAAGACCAATTCCAAAACCAACCAAGCAAAGCGCATGCAATTTATGCGCCCCCATTTTACGTGCTATTGGCGCCATAATTAAAGCCGCGACAAATGCCATAAAATTATAAAAAGCCCCCATTTGCCCATTGGTCAAAACCGCTTCACGATAGGCCTGTGTGGTTGCATCTGATGTATTAAACAAAGATCGACTGATTGCATTGGTTGTATAACCCCAATAGCCACACATTGCATACCATTGAAAAAGCGACATAAAGGCCATTGTACGCATTTGTTTTGGCATTTTTTTTATTGCCGAAAATATCTCCTTCAAATCTGCGACAAAATTTCTTGGTAATTTTTCAATTCTTTCGCGCTCTTGGGTTGAAAGCGGTAATTCTGGAACGCGTGTTATTGACCAAATAATTGTTATTATTGATAAAAACGCGCCAATTAAAAATGAAACCCTTGTAAATTCTGGAATATGATTTGCCGAAGTTTCATATTTACTCATACCAAACCAAACCAAAATTGATGGCATTAAATATGCCAAAGTTTGGGCAAGACCGGTGAAAGCTGATTGACTTAGAAAGCCAAATCCACGCTGCGATGGATTAAGCCTATCATTAACATAGGCGCGATACGGCTCCATAGTAATATTATTACCAAGGTCAAGAATGAATAAAAGCGAAAACGCCATCATAACGCTTTGGCTTAATGGCATTAAAAACAAACCTGCCGAACACATTATTGCGCCGATTAAAAAATAAGGCGTACGACGCCCAAATTTTGATAAAGTTCTGTCAGACATTGCGCCAATTATTGGCTGAACTATCAAGCCTGCGAGCGGCCCTGCAATTCCAAGCCACGCGAAATTTTCTTCATGCGCACCAAGATAACCCCATATGGGGGACATATTTGCCTGTTGTAGGCCAAAACTAAATTGAAGACCAAGAAAACCCAAATTCATTTGCAAAATTTGGCCAAGGCTCAAGCGTGGCTTGCCATCAGCTTCCATATTTTTTCCTCCAAGGCTTTTATTATTTTTTAGGCCCTATAGACTTGATAAATCAAATTGCAATCGATTGCAATAGATTCAATTAAGCTAATTTTGTGGAAGCCCTTTTCATTAATTTTGGCTGAAGGATAATTGATTGGGTTTCTTCGCCATTTATGCGGCGAAATAAGACATCAACCAATTTATGCGCACTTAATTTCAAATCTTGTTTAACGCTTGTAAGTGGCGGGGTTGTATATGATGCAAGCTCTAAATCATCATAGCCAATAACTTTAACCTGATTTGGAACATCGATTTTATTTTCGCCAAGCGCACGCAATGCAGACATTGCAATAACGTCAGATGCGGCAACAATTCCATCAGGAAGTTGTTTGTTTTTTATATATTCACAAATTGTTTCATAAGAAGCCTCTGCGGTAAGGTGTGTGTGCAAAAGCTCAACTGGTGTATCGATACCCGCAGCTTTAACACCTTCAATACAGCCTTCCATCCTTTGTGCGATTTCGGGCGGGTTTGGGTCGCCAAAAAATGCAATTCTTTTACAGCCACATTGCGCCAAATGTACCGCAGCAATCAGGCCACCAAATCTATTATCTGAACCAACAGTACAGGCAACTTGATCATTTAAATTCGCACCCCAAACCACCATTGGTTTATAATCTTTTGCCGCTTGATCAATTACTTTTACTTGATCAGATTGACCAATAATAATTAAACCATCCGAACGACCAGAATGAATAAATTCACCAAGCCAATTTTCATTTTTTGGAATTACGCGTGATAATAATAAATCATAGCCACGCTCACTTAATTCATCAGCAAGATAGCCAAGCATGATTGTAAAAAAGGGGTCTGATAAATGTTGCTCTTTTTCATGGCCCATCGGTATTATAACCGCAATCGCCCCTGTTTTTCTTGTGCGCAAATTTCGCGCGGCAATATTTGGTTTATAATTTAATTCTTCAACAATTTTAAGGATTTTCGATTTGGTTTTTTCATTGACTAAATCAGTATCACTTAATGCACGTGAAACAGTTCCCGCGGAAACACCCGCAAGTCTTGCAATATCGGCAAGCGTTATGGCGGCATTATTTTTTATCAAATCAAACCCTCTATATAGATATTAATCTATACAATTCCTGCGCGCAAACAATCCTGAATTGTTAAAAGGCCAATTGGCGAATTTTCTTCATCAACAACAAATAGACAATTTATCTTTTTATCATTCATCGTCCCCAATGCAGAAGCAGCAAGCGCGTCTGCACTTGTAGTTTTCGGGGTTTTAGTTGAAACTTCGCCGGCAGTTTTTTGCATCAAGCCGTCAAGATTACGGCGTAAATCACCATCGGTTACGATGCCGCATAATTTGCCATTTTCATCAATAATGCCAGCAACACCAAAGGTTTTGGCGGTCATTTCCAGAATTACATCGCCCATTTTAGTTTGTGGTTTTACAAGCGGCAATTCATCACCTGTGTGCATAATTGTGTGCACTTTCAAAAGTGCCGCGCCCAATTTGCCCCCTGGGTGGAAGGTTTTGAAATTCTCTTTCTTAAAGCCTTTAATATCCATAATTGCAACCGCCAATGCATCACCAAGCGCAAGCGTTAAAGTGGTTGATGTGGTTGGCGCCATGCCAATCGCGCAGGCTTCGGGCGCATTTGGTAATAAAAGCGCAATATCAGCAGATTTTAACAATGTGCTTTCGGCGCGGCTTGCAATACCAATTAATGGAATACCAAAACGGCGCGTATGGGCAATAACATCCGATAATTCCGAAGTTTCACCTGAATTAGACATTACAAGGCAAATATCATCCTTGGTAATCATTCCTAAATCACCATGGCTTGCCTCGGCGGGGTGAACAAAGAATGATGGCGTACCGGTTGATGCCAAAGTTGCCGCAATCTTGCGTCCAATATGGCCCGATTTTCCCATGCCAGAAACAATTACACGCCCTTGATTATTGGCGATTAATTCAACTGCTTTGGTGAAATTTTCATCCAAGGTTTGCGCCATTAATGATAATGCCGCTGCCTCAGTCTCGATAACTTTTGCGCCGATTTCGATAATATTTTGGGTCATTATTTACCCTTTGCCAAATCATCAAAGGCGCGAAGTGTGCCGATTAGATTTTCCATCTCATCAATTTGAATCATATTCGGACCATCGGATGGTGCATTATCTGGGTCTTGGTGGGTTTCAATAAATACCGCACTTACGCCAATTGAACATGCCGCACGTGCCAAAATTGGGGCAAATTCACGTTGACCGCCCGATGTTGTTCCCTGACCACCAGGTTGTTGAACCGAATGCGTAGCATCAAACATAACTGGATAGCCTGTTTGCGCCATTATTGGCAGACCACGAAAATCTGTAACCAATGTATTATAACCAAATGAAGTTCCGCGATCGCAAAGAATTATACGCTCATTACCTGTTGATGCGATTTTGGCGGCAACATTTTTCATATCCCAAGGCGCCAAAAACTGCCCCTTTTTCACATTAATTGCACGCCCCGTATTGCCCGCAGCAAGTAATAAGTCAGTTTGACGACACAAGAAAGCAGGGATTTGGATTACGTCAATAACATCTTTAACAATATCGCAATGTGTGGTTTCGTGAACATCGGTAAGAACAGGAACGCCAAATTCTTTTTTGACAGTTTCAAGAATTTTCAAACCTTCATCAATGCCAATACCGCGTTGTGTGGCAACACTTGAGCGATTGGCCTTATCATAGCTTGATTTATAAATGAATTTTGTGCCAGTTTTTTCGCACGCTTTGGCAATTTTTTGCGCCATCATAAGCGCATGATCAAGCCCTTCAATTTGGCATGGCCCCGCAATTAAAACAAATGGTTCGTCACCACCAATTGTAACATCACCAATTTTAAACGATTTTGTTTTTACGTGAAGCGGGTTCATAAAAATTTCCTTTGATTTTGATTGCTATTTAGGAATTTTTACTAAGTTTTGCAATAGAATAGATATTTCACCTACAAGCGCTTAATTGGCACGAAAATTTTCTCCCCGCCTTGCCCAATCGTTTCAAAAACTTCGACATTATAGGCTTTGGCGATATTTTCTTTGCTTAAAACTTCTTTGGCATCGCCACCCGCGATTATTCGGCCATTTTTAAGTATAATAATTTCATCGGCAATTTGCGCACTTATGTTTAAATCATGCAAAACCAAAACAACACCTGTGCCTTTTTTTGCGGCTTTTTTGAAAATATTTATTGCATCTAATTGGTGGGCGGGGTCAAGATTTGCCAATGGTTCATCGGCAAAAATCCATTGCGGCTCTCCTGCCAAAACCCGAGCAAGCATTACGCGTGATTGTTCGCCGCCCGATAATTGATTGGCAATTCTATCTTTAAGATTATAGCAATCACATTTTTTCATCGCATCATGAATGATTTCAATATTATCATCACCATGCGCAAAGCGGCCCAACCCGACCAAATATTGTGCGCTAATATCCCAATGAATTTCGCTTCTCTGCGAAAGATAGCCAATGGTTTTTGCGCGCTCTTTGGGTTTTAAATCTTTAATATCGCGCCCATCAATTTTAATCTGCCCGCTATCATTATCCCTTATACCTGTTAATAATGAAAGAAGGCTCGATTTGCCTGCACCATTTTCGCCCAATATTACGGTGATTTTTCCTTTTTGGATTGTGCCGCTTACATTATCCAAAATTTGTGAATTTGATAATTTTAGGGATAAATTGTTAAATTCGATATTCATTATACAATTTCCCTACGCATTTTAAATAAAAGACCAAGGAAGAATGGCGCGCCCAATAATGACATAGCAATCCCAAGACGTAATTCACTTTGGGTTGGCATGATGCGCACCAAACAATCACCAGAAACCACCAAAATCGCCCCCAAAAGCGCAGAAGGTATCAACATTGAGGATGGCCTATGCCCAACAAAAGGGCGTACTAAATGCGGGACAACAAGGCCTACAAAACCAATTATCCCTGAAACAGCTACACTTGCACCAACGCACAGCCCAATACCAATTATTATGAAATATTGAAGCGCTTGAAGATTAACCCCCATTGATTTTGCACTTGCTTCACCCAAACTTAAAGCGTCAAGGTTTTTTGCAATTGATAATAAAAAAGCCACTCCAATAATTATCAAAGGCAAAGCAATTTTAACGTCATCCCATGACCTGTCGCTTAAAGCCCCCATAAGCCATGTAACAATTTCACTTGCTGCAAATGGGTTGGGTGCAAGGCTTATGAAAAGCGCAGTCAATGATGCTGTAAGACTTGAGATTATTACACCCGATAAAGTGAATAAAACCAATGATGCCGAACGCCCCGCCAATAAAGTCAAAGCAAGCATTCCAAAGCCTGCACCCAATAATGCAAATGTTGGCAATAAAAACGGCTGAATTGCATAGCCAAAAAACATTGAAATTACTGCGCCAAGCGCTGCCGAAGATGAGACCCCAAAAAGCCCTGGGTCTGCCAATGGGTTGCGCAAATATCCCTGCATTACTGCGCCCGACATTCCTAAGCCTGCGCCAATTAAAACGCCAATAATTGCACGCGGCAATCTTAATTCCATGATTATCAAAGATTTTAAATCACCCGACATCCATTCATTCAAAGGCACAAAGACTTTGCCCGCCATAAGTGACAAAGCGCAAATAAACAACAAAAGCACGAATAAAAATAAATTCAGATTTATATTTTTTGATTTATTGCGCATGATTGGCTTTCTTTTGTAAATATTCGCCGCGAATTTGGGCAAGCCGATTTAATGCAGGCACAAGTTTTGAACCTGCACAATTTAAATATTTTGACGGAAAATCAGACGTATAAATCGAAACCTTAGCTTTTTTAAGCGCAGGATGCGAAAAAACCCGCCCACTACCAAAACTAGCATCAGATAAAATAATTTGCGGCGGATTAAATAAAAGGCTTTCAAGCGTCAAAACATTATATGCATTATTGCTATATTGGCTTGCAACATTTTCAAAACCTGCGGTTTTTAGCATTTCATCGCCCAATGTTCCCGCCCCCGGAACTATTCCACCGCCTTGAAACATTATTGCTTTGGGGTTTTGATTATCATTGGTTTTGGCGTTTTTAATCGCATCATCAATTTTTTGAATAAATTCTTTTCCGCGCCCATCTTGGCCAATTTTTTGCGCAATATCATTGATTTGGGTTTTGGCTTCATCAATTGATTGGGGTGAGCCTACAGTAAAGACTGGTATTGCTAATTTGTTTAATTGGGCAATTGTTTGCGGCGAAATATGCGAACCAGCGATTACTAAATCGGGCTTTATTGCAATTATATCTTCGGCACTGCCAGAAAGCGGCCTATATTTTTTTGCAAAATTAACGTCGATTGATGATGATTTTTCATCAAAGGAATAATGCGAAAGCCCAAGGATTTGGTTTTGGTCGGCAATTTCATACAAAATTGCATCAACACACGGGCTTAAAGATGCAATGCGCATTGGATGATTGGGGAAATTTACGTTTGCGGGTGCAGTTTCCTTACACCCGCAAAGCAAAACAAATGCCGCAGCAAATAATAGGTTTCGAGGCATAAATTTACTGCGACGCCCATTCATATTAGAAACCGATCCTTACACCTGCATATAAAGCGCGGCCAGATGTGCCATATTTATATACAGTTTCATACTTTTTATCGGTTATATTTTCTATACGTCCATATAGTTCAACTAGATCACTAATTTTATAAGAAGCACGCAAGTCACCAATTGTATATCCTTTGGTTAGGATTGTATTGGACGCATTATCATAACTATTGCCAACATGAATAATATTCGCGCCAATTTTAAAACCATTATCAAAGGCATAATCAGCAATTAAATTCGCGCTATCTTTTGGGCGGCGCGCAAGGGTTTTCTTGGTTTTGTCATCAATTGCATCATTTTGCGTATAATTTGCCACCAATTTAAGATTTTTAATTGGCGCATATTTAACCTCAAACTCAAAACCATTTGATTTTGCCTTATCCACATTCATATATTTGCCGGACCAAGCAATTAAATTATCGCTTTTTATGTCAAAATATGTGATTGCACCGCTTAATTTGTTTTTGATAAATTCATGCGAAATCGAAATATCTTTGCTTCGCGAAGTTTCTGGAACAAGGGCTTGGTTACCAGAAAACGCATCATATAATTCATACAAAGATGGCGCACGATAACCTTCACCATAGGCGGCACGAATTATTGTTGCGCCATTATTCAAGGCATAAGATCCGTTAATATCAAATACTAAATGATCACCATAAAGATTATGATGCTCATTACGCAAACCCGCCGCGATATTTAATGGTTTTATTGGATTTGCATTAGCTTGGATAAATAAACTATCGGTTTTCATGTCTTTGGTGACTTTTGAAAAACCACTATCGATTAAATAGTCAAATTTTTCACTTTCCGCGCCAAAAACCACGCCAAAATCATCAGCAATGTTTAAATTTCCCTGATAATTATATCTATCAACCTTGCCTTCATAATTATAGCGTGAAGAAAAAGACGGGTAATAATAGCTGCGATTGGTTTTTGTATATGAATAGCCTAATTGGTTTTGCAATTTGCCCTCAAATGCACCGGCATTTAGGCCAATATAGCCAATACCAATTTTTGCACTTTGCGTATTTAATGCATCGGAACCAAAATTATCAAATTCGCCATCACTATCGGTGTAAAAACCCATTAAATTAAGTGATATTGCATCGCTAAATTCATATTTTAATTTGGTGTTTGCGCCAAAATTATGCGCGCCATCTTTTTCCTTACCACCGCGCCATTCAGTATAAGATGAATAACCATTGGTATCAAAATAATTTGCACCCAATGAAGCACTTAAATTGCCAATTTTGCCCGAAATATTACCAACATAATTTTGTGTATTATAAGTGCCATATTCACCCTGAAGATTGGCATTTAATTTTTGCGTTGGTGCTTTGGTAATCATATTAATTACCCCACCAATCGCCTGAGATCCCCAAAGCACAGATTGTGCGCCGCGTACCACTTCGATACGTTCTATATTGCCAACCATTAAAGTGCCAAGGTTGAAATCGCATTGCAAAGCCGATGGATCGCTTAATTTCACCCCATCAACCATTGCGACGGTTTGATAAGATTGTGCGCCGCGTAATTTCACCGAAACCGTATTTCCAGGGCCGCCAGTTCGTGTGACAGTCACACCCGGTATACTTCTTAATAATTCAGGAATTTGAATTGCTTGTGATGATTTAATATCTTCAGCTTTTAGCACACTTATTGATTGACCAACTTTGTTGATTGATTGCGGTTTGCGCGATGCAGTAATTACAACTTCTTCCGAATTAGCGGCAAATGCCAAAACTGGCGTAAAAATTGAACTTGCTAATAAAATTGTGATAGTTTTTTTCATAACTTCCCCTTTTTCCAAACATTAAGGGGCGCATATGATTTCCCATAGGCGACCCAAACTAATGTCGCCACACAGAGGATACCCAAAGGGATTTCCTTGATCGCACGGTACACCTCGCCCGCGAGAAAGAACGACTGGCTTGGCAGGTCTCCTGGCTTTGGGTCATCATTTTAATCACCTTCCCGCTTTCGCAGTGGTATTTCGATTAAAACTATCCATTCACAGTTGCGAGGGCAGCGTTAGCTATCTAACTTCCCTATTAATGCCCTTTCGGGCAACCAAACACAAAATTGCGATAATGCTTTTAAAAATATTTTGCAAGTGCGAATAATAAAAAAACCTCAAATCATAGCCATCTACTTAATTGATGATTTTTTGCGTTTTTTTAATATGAAGCGTAATAATTCAAATTGTGCAGTTGTTTTGAATAAGTTATTTTTACATTGGAAATGAAAACTTTGTGGTTTTATCTTTGATATTTATATCAAACCCACACGCGCCCGCAAAAATCCCCGATTGCTCTTGAACAGAGGCAAAATCGCCCTTTTGCTTTTCAGCGCTTGCATTGACATTACCGCCAATCGTACCTGCACCAATGGTCAAACCCGCACTTAGGGATTTATTTTCGCTTTTATAGGTTGAAACATCCTGCTGACTTTCAATTTTTAGTGATGCAGCATCAATCTTAACCTTATCACCATTGATTATCGCACCCGTCATATTAAGCGCATTGCCTGCATTAATTGTTACATTATTGCCTGCATTCAATGTCGTTTCACTATGGCTTACATCTTTACCCTGTGCATTACCTTTTGAACCATTTACACCAAAGGTTACCGCATTAGACGCAAAATCATAACCAATACTTGCACCCGATGATTTAGATTAACACTATCTTTTACATCCGCATCTTTTGCAGCGAGTATTTATGGCTCTCGTCCTAAACGCCGTACAAATTCCGCATAGGCGTTTGGGTCGTGTTCAGAGAGACCATCAAAAAGATAATCTTCATAAATTGCCCAATGATAAACTCCAAAAGATATTTCTTTATCTTGATGAAAATACATTTTTTCTGAGAAAGTATTATCAATTATTTCTACTTTACCCTCATTAAGCGCCATTAATCCTTCATATTTTTGCGGAGAGCATAAATAATAGCATTTATTATTTACCTCATAAACCCCATAAACCTCTAATATTTCATCATTGCTATATGGATTTGATTTATCGATTACTTTCATATTTATACCTTAGTTAAATTTATCTTCTTGGCTGAAGTTGAGGCGGCACTCTTTTTGGTGTAACTATTTTCATATCATAGGCTTTCTTGGTTATAGAATTGTACTGATAATGTATAGTAATACTTGTTCCGTCAGGTAGATTATGTGTAGCTTCCATCTTTATAAATCCAGCATCTTGTGAAAAACGCTTATCTTTATTCAAATTAGGCTTGGCTTCTCCTAATTCAGGATTCCTTAAAATCTGATTCCACAAAGTCTGTTCATTCAAATCCCTAGGTACTGTTACTTGACCATTTTTCGCCGTAGAAATCTTTTCTGCCTGTTTGTAAAGTATAGAATTCGGTTCTTTTAAACTCAAATCCTGTGCATTGATATTGCTTTTTTTAATATTCTCAAGCGCCTTAACTTCTTTCTTAACATCGACAACCTTATCACTATTATTGAGTATTTTATTGGCTGCTTTTCCTATGATTGTTGCTGCGGAAATGCCGACTACTTTTTCTACGCCCCATGCAGATGCGCTTGAATCTGTTGCTGGTCTTGTGCCTTCTTGTGCGTTTTTGAATTTATCAACATCTTTGTTTAAAATTACAGAGGCAGTATTATCGCCTACATATTTATTTGCTTTTGACAGGTTTTCAACGATTGGTTTCAATACTTCTGGTGGTGCATTTTCAATCCCTGCTTCAATGCCTTTTTGTAATCCATAATCAAGTATAGGTTTTATCCCACCTGTTGCTATTGTTTTGACTGCTGTCTCTACAACATTCCAATATTCACTATATTTTTGCTCTAATTCTTGACCATCCTTAAGCGTATTTACCACCGCACGACCAACAGTATATTTGTCACCCGTAGTCCCAGTCACAATTACGGTATGGTCATCCTGTATTGGATTACCTGATGCATCCAAGACTATAGCCGCTGGGCGTTCTATGGCAGTGTTAAGCGCCTCTTTTGGATTTTTTAGTATAGCGTATTGAGATTTCGATGAAATATCTATGGCTTTATTTATAAGGGCATTTGATTTTTCGTGGCCTTCATTGGCTTTTTTCTCCAATTCGTTGGCCTCATTTGTTTTACCATCTTTTCTAAGTTGTTCAACTTGTGACATATCTTGTTTATATTTTATGTCAATTTCTTCTCTCGCTTTAATAACTTCTGGAGCCTTGTTGATTTTTTCT
This sequence comes from Pseudomonadota bacterium, assembly GCA_020161405.1. GTDB lineage: Bacteria > Pseudomonadota > Alphaproteobacteria > Caulobacterales > Aquidulcibacteraceae > Pseudaquidulcibacter. The sequence goes on from JAIUOD010000001.1 coordinate 198,784, forward strand.
ACTATATCTTGCTCACTAGTAATTCCAAGCTGAACCGCAAGCGTTGCAAATAGTTTTTCTGTTTGCGATTCAATTGATTTATTTAATATGGCCTTTACTTCATTGCTTGCATTATCGTAAATTATTAAAGGATTTTTCTTAAATTCTTCAACCCCTTGTAAAATCACGCTATTATCTTTGTTACCGCTTAACAAAGCCTTGGTTTCATCAATTGCGCCTTTGTCATAATAGGCGGTGAAACCTGATTGTTTGTCTTTGGTTACAACTTGGGAATTTGCTATATCGCGGTTGATTTGCTCAAGCGGGGTTGAACTTGTGGCGTCAGCAATTTGGATATTACCATTACCAATTGTTCCCTTTGTATCTTGCGCAAATGTTGAGCTTGAATATGAACCATCAATGGTTGGTGTGTTGCCATTGTTGGCTTCACTTTTCTTGAATGGGTTATTTATATCCGAACTTACGCCGATTGATACATCTTTTGAATTTTTCGTGTCCTTTAAATCTGTAACAACAAGTTTTCCAGTCGTAAGATTTAAATTACCACTATCCTTTCCATCCGCATCTTTTGCCGCGATTAAGCCGCCATTAATTACTGTTGTATCGCCCACTTTTACATTAAGCGTGCCGCCTTCGGCAGTTACGCTAGTTTGGTTATTTACAACTTTTGAATTTGACGAACCATTGCTAACGCCAATATTTGCATTTGTTCCTACATTAGATTGACCAACATTAGCTGGACTTATTGAAACCCCGCCACCCACATTTGCACTCGAACTTTTTGAGTTCATAGTATCTTGAACGCTTGCGATGGTTAGATTGCGGCCGATGTTTAAATCAACATTTTTCGCGCTTATATTTGCTCCGCTTATTGTTGTGTCTTTGCCAGATACAATCGAAAGATTATTTCCACCATTAATAATGCTATTTACATTATTTACCGAATTGGTGTCACTTGATGAATTTGATGCCGACGCGTTGGCAGATGCACTTGCATTTACCCCCGTGATACCAACACCAACATTTACACCAATTGATGCGCTTGAATTGCTTGATTTTGTTTTTTCATTATATAGTTCTTCGGCAGATTTTATAGTTACGCCATCGGTTGCTTTTAATGATGCACTATTGGTTCCTGTTATATCCGAACCTTGAACCAAAATATTACCATTTTTCGCGGTAATATTTACATCGCCGCCTGCGATGTTTGATTTAACAACACTTGTACCATTTATTTCGGTTTCAGTTTTTTCTTCTTTTTAGCTTTAATAAACTCGTTAACGTCAAAACCTTCTTTTTTATAATCTTCATTTGGTGGATCACAAGGATGCCAATGATTTTGACCACATCGCGAGCAATAAAAACTTGGGAAGTGCCTTGTTAAATAAAATTCCCCGTCTGAATTTCTAAAAGCCAATTTTCCAATTGCATATTTAAGATTGCAATTAGTGCACTTCAAAAAAAACATCGATAACACAGCTAAAAAGAAGAAAAAAAACGCATAAAACGAAATATTTGGCCTGATTACACCAGTTATGAGACTTACAGGCATAATTAAGTAAGATAGCAAAAACAACATAAATTTTATCCTTGATATAGTTTTTATTTGCATATTAACTTATCCTTACCCTGTGCCCTACATATTATCTGATTAACCCTATTTGCCCCCAACAATTTACTTTCTAACACCATCCAGCCATTATTATTAGAAGTAATTACCTTCCAGTTGTTTATTGATTGCCCTTTAGAAATATTAGCTATATCTTTTTTATTAAAGCCCTTTGTAATATATTGGGTAATGCCACCGCCGAAACTAGCGCCAACCTTTATTTCTTTTGGAAAAGGGATTGGTATATTTGATGTTGCGCCACCCTGGTTTGAAACTTCTTTCTCATCCTTATTTGGTATAGTGGTTTGTCCTCCGAATGCGAGTGCACTAACTGAAACGTCCCCTCCCACCCTACTCGAAGGGGCATTTTTAGAAAGTGCCACACCAACACCAGCACCCGTTTCGAGTCCAATGCGCGCAGTCCAACCATAAGTAACACCATATTCACTTACTCTACCATCGCTACCTAGATATACATACCCTCCAACCTGTGCATTTAATCCAGTTAAACCGACTAGCGTGACCTGTGGGCCAGACTGATAAGTAATATTGGAACATACTGTATTTGATTTTTTGCATGCTTCATATGCTTCATTTGCTAGTTTCTCAACTTTCTTTGTATCTATGCTGTTCTTAAAATCCTCAACGGCTTTAGCTAACTTTGCAATATCTTCTTTATTTGGTAATCTTGGCGCAAATTTGTTATTTTCAGTTTCAATTTTTCCTGCATTAACTGCAGAAGCAGCATCAATATCCAACGCCGTAGATGAAATCGCTATTATTGATGCAACTAAGTTTTCGCGCTCACTTTTTTCTTGCTCAGAAAGTTCGTTGGCTTTTTTTGTATCTAAACTTTCAATTACATTATTTAGTACAACCGATGCAGCAGCGCCAATTGCAGCACTACCACAATCTCCTTGCCCCGAAGCGGCTGCACCCGCGCAGCCAATTAAAGCTTGAACTGAAGCACGTATAGTTTCACGGTCTTTTTCGTCAACCTTGAGGCTATCGACATAATTTTTTCCAAAATTTACCACATATGCTTGTACGGCATTTATAGCTGCAGCTTGGGCAAGACCAGATATATTTCCAGTCACATTACCACTAGCAGCACCAGTCAGAGCCGTTAAAATTATTGTTCCAGGCTTATTTGAACCATATGTATTTTCAAGTTTCTCATATTTTTCTAATAGTTTCGCTCTTTCCTCGTCTGATAATTTATTTCCTTTTTCATCAATACCAGATTCAATTTTCTCTTTTATTTTTTCTTTTTCAGTCTCTCTATTCTGCAAGAAAGTCCCCACGCCTGTTGCGAGCATGTTGGTGGCGGTGAAGCCGTTGGCGATTTCGTTGCGCATTTCTTCGGTATATTGTTTGGTTAGCGCATTGGCGGCGTTTGCGGTGTCGTGGCTTATGTTGTTTGCCGCGTCTTGGCTGGCTTTATCGCCGCTTGTGATATTGATTGTGCCGTTGGCGATTGCGCTATTGGTTGTGCTTGATTGGTCGCCACCCGCATTCATCGCGCTTGGAAGGCCTGCGCTTATTTTCTTGCCATCAGTGCTAAAGCCAACACTTGTTGAGGTTGCGCTATATTTTTCGCGATTTTCAATATTGCTTGCAACCAATGTTCCGGTTGATAGATTATTATTGCTTGCATCCGCACTTGATGAAATCACGCCGCCAACCAAGCTTGTCTTATCTTTCACATTGATTTCATAACCACCAGAACCCGCAAAAATCCCCGATTGCTCCTGCACAGAGGCAAAATCGCCCTTTTGCTTTTCTGCGCTTGCATTGACATTACCGCCAATCGTGCCAGCGCCAATTTTCAAGCCCGCACTTAGGGATTTATTTTCGCTTTTATAGGTTGAAACATCCTGCTGACTTTCAATTTTTAACGATGCAGCATCAATCTTAACCTTATCACCATTGATTATCGCACCCGTCATATTAAGCGCATTGCCTGCATTAATTGTAACATTATTGCCCGCATTCAATGTCGTTTCACTATGGCTTACATCTTTACCCTGTGCATTACCTTTTGAACCATTTACACCAAAGGTTACCGCATTCTGCGCAAAATCATAACCAATACTTGCACCCGATGATTTAGATGTCGAACTCATCGTGTTGGTTTGCGTTGATGATTGAAGGTTCACATCGCCAGTCGCAGCAATTGACAAATCTTTATCGGCATTAATGCCTGAACCAATAACATTAACATTACCACCAGTCGCGCGAATTGATACATTATTACCCGCAATCGTGCTTGCAACATTGGTTTCGCCATTGGTGGTCGTGGTTGATTCAGATTTATTTGAACCAATTGATACTGAAAGACCAGCAGCTTGGATTCCTTCTTTAATTGAGGTTGGTGTTTTTAATGCACCATTTTTAACTGCATCATATGTATTAACCGCACTTACAACAGCCGCAGCGCCCGCGATTGCTTTAACGCGTTCATTAGAAGATGAACTTGCAATTTTGGCGGCTTGCACGGTGTTTTGAATTCCTTGCAATGCCTGATTATTGCTTGAAATTGTCAAACCACTTGATGAAGATTTGCTTATGGTTTTGCTTGAATAGGTGTCGGTGGCGTTTTCGATGTTTATGTTATTGGCCGCAAAATTTACATCCTTTGTACCCACAATTTGCGAGCCTTTGACATTAATATCACCGCCCGCCGAAACCTCAACATTGCCTTTTTCAGAGCCGATTAATGATTGATTATTGGTTGTTGCCTTTGCATCCGTTGTAGTTGATGTTTTTTGCGTTCCGACAAAAATGCTTGATAAGCTTAGAGAAATGCCCGATTTTTTAGTTTGCGAGCTTGTTAATGAGCTATCATTTTCAACCAATGTACCCACATTGATATTATTATTCGCCTTTAACGCTAAATCATTGGTTGATGCGATTGCCGCCGATTTAACATTTATATCATTAAGCGCATTTATCGATACTTTATCGCCACTTATTGTTGATTGAACAATAGTTTGATCCTTTATGTCCGCGCCAGTTGTTGTGGTTTTTGAACTAAAGGTTTTTTTCTTTTTGTTCCATGTTGTGTCGTTTGAATTTACCTCATCAATGACGCCATTAATATTGACATTTGTGGCCGCAAGCGCAGTATTTGCCTTGGCATCAAGATTTGCGCCCGCAATATTTATATCTTTTGCGCTTACAACATTTAAATTCGCGCCAGATTTTATATTGCTTAGAACATTTGTTGTGCTTGATGATGTTCCGTTATGTTCGCTTCTTTTTGCCAATTGTTCGGCAATTGTTGAATTACTTGTTTCAATTCCAGACTTAATATCAACGCCATTAGCCCCCGAAATTGTGATATTTCCAGACGCGGTTGCAAGTTTTGAACCTGTAATTGAAACTTTATCATCCGCAATAACGTTCAAATTATTGCCCGCAACAATGTTTGAACCAGTAAAGCCAGTTGAGCTTGAAGAGCTTGTACCTTTTACAAAATTGCCCTTATCCCAAACGCTTGATTGGTTTAATGTTGTTTGTGCACCGCCAATATTGATGTTTTTTGCCGCAAGTGTGGCATCATTCCCTGCACCAATATTCGCAGCTTTGGCATTAATTTCATTACCCGCAACAATAATTAAATTGTTTGCAGCATTTATATTAGCACCATTTACATTTGTGCCATTTGAAATTGTGGTTTGACCTTTGCTTATGTCTTTTTTCTGGAAACTATTGGTGATTGTATCCATATTAACATTATTGCCAGCTTTAATGCTTACGTCATTGCCCGCAATCTTACTTGCGCCAGCAAGAAGGACATTATTTTTTGCATCCAAACTTACATTTGCACCAACAATAGAGCCATCTTTACCATTTATAATATCGCCGCCTGATTTAACAATCGTAACGCCTTTTGCACCAATATTTGCCTGATTATTAATGTCACCTTTGGTGTTCAATACAACATTTGTACCACTTAAATTTGCGCCCGCTTTGGTTGAATTTTTGTCAACTTCGGCAAGATAGACAACGGGTACAAGAACATCTTTACCCTCTATCTTCTCACTGACCCACCAAACAATTGAGGAGGTTAGATTTGCAACTTGTGACGCAGAAAGCGCAACACCAAGCGTTAAACCAAGCGAAGATGATTGCTCTGAGGCGGATTTAAGAAGACCATTATATTGATCAAGCGCAGTTCCAAATTTTGGCAATTGCGATTGATTAGTTGCTTCTTGAATCTGCTTGGAAATTAACATTGATTCAAAGAAACCATCGCCAAGGCGTGTATAAGAATCAACCTTTGAAGTGTTTAAAACATCAAAGAAAATATCTGAATTATATAATTGCGCCGTCGATTGCATCGATGGATTAGTGGTGAATAAATATTTTGAATTTGGTGATTGATTATAATCATAAAGTTTTTGACCCGATGCAAAATCAAAACCACCTTGGGAATTAATTAAATTAAATTGCCCTAAGAATGAAGAAATTAAATCACCATAATTACCCTTACCACCACTTATGTTTGGCAATGCAATATTTCCAAATGCATTGGTTAGGTTGGCAAGCGTATAATTTATTGGCGCATCTATTTCCTTAACCGAAACCCTTGTGTCACCAACAATAACATTTTTATTGTTATTAATGTCACCAGAATATTTGTAATTATCATCTATAACGTGACCAATTGGATTAAGTGAATCATTATTATTTACATATTCATTAGGATCTATTGCATTAGCATCACCAGAGATTGGCTTGTAGGCTTTTAAAGAGAATTTACTAATTTGACTAGGATTTGCCAAATAGATACCATCATCAATATCTGGACCTTGAAGATTATCATTGACCATATATTTTGACGGCCCCTGAGTAATGCTAATATCAAATTTATCATTGTTCGATAATTTTGGATTGCTTACAGAACCTGTTAATTTGGTGGTGTTTTTATTTGTAACACTAACATTATTTATAGCGCTATTATTGCCTGCGCCATTACCAACATTTCCAATATTTGCACCGTTTTTATTGTTAATTGTTGATAAGTTTGCTTTTGATATAACATTTGAAGTGCCTGAATTTATCGGCTGTGCAGCAGCATTATTATTCAAATTCCTATTCGATTTACTAAGATAAGAGCGTTTTAAAACTGCCCCACCAGAATTTTCACCACTACCTTGAGCACCAATATTTCCACCATCTGTTGAAGGTATTGTATTTGTTGGCGGAACAAATGTTGAATTATCAATACGATGCGCAAAATTAGTATTATTAATGGTTGCCGCATTAATTAACAAGGTTCCGCCCGCTTGTATTATTGTTGGCGAATTTGGCAATTCATAGATGGTTGAAGTTGATACACCATACCCATCAACTTCGGATGTAGTTAAAACATCGGCATTATTATTCAAAATCCCAGTATTTATTACAATATTTCTTCCAGCAAGTATGCTGCTATTGCTATTTAAAACATTTCCACCATTTGTCTCAATGTTAATATCACGCGCGGCAATAATTTTTGACGAACCACTATTAGTTTTTATAGAAGATGTGTTAAAGATATGCGCCGATGGCAATAGGCGCCCCTCAGCTTGGCCGTGTGTTTGCCAATGAATAGCGCCATATGATGCCATGTCGCCATATTGACCACCCGAATTATTATAACCTTCAAGTATATCGGCATAATGTTTTACGTATTCAATATATATATTTGGATCAGTTGTTCCAGTACCAGTACCAGTACCACCTGTTCCAGTGCCTGTATCTGTTCCGCCTGTACCAGTACCAGTATCTGTTCCGCCTGTTCCAGTTCCTGTGTCTGTACCGCCTATTCCAGTACCAGTATCTGTACCTCCTGTGCCTGTTCCACCAGAATCTGTAGTTCCAGTATCAGTACCAAATCCACCGCCAGCGCCATCAACACTGCTAGTATCATTTGCATACATCGCACTAGCAAAACTAAATGCTTGGGGGCTAGCAAAAATGTTTTGCTGCTGCTGATTTTGGGAGCCGCCACCAGTACCACCTGTGCTTCCAGACCCACCTGTGCCACCACTAGTTCCAGTTCCACTACCCGTAGAAGTATTGCTTTCTATTATTAATGTCTTGATTTTATTATTTATATTTTGCGCATTAATAACAATATCACCTGATATTGACTGCACTTCGGCTGAAAGATTGTTGAAATCATTGCCTTTGATAAAAATTGAATTATTGGCAAGAATAGTACCAACATCATTTGTTATATTACCTTTTGCATCGATTGATATATCACCACCAGCAAAGATAACATTGTTATTATAAACATTACCGCTTGTATTAAGCAACAATGTTCCGCCCGCACCAAGTAATGCATTATTCGTTATGTTTGGCGCGTCAATTAGCAAATTGCCAGCAACACTATATCCATTAGAATTCACATAATCATTGCTTTGAATAAAGCCAAGACCGCCGCCACTTAGGGTTCCTGAAGTATGATTTATACTACCATTTAAGGCCTGTAAAATTACTGAATTTGCGCCACTTATGCCAATGCCAGATAAATCAATATTTCCATTATTTGAATTCAGGAAGATAGATCCATCAGAATATATTGCACCCTTATTATTTACCGCATTATTTGCATTCAAATAAATATTAGCACCATCACCTTGATTGCGTGCAAGATTAATTAAGCGCGAATTGCCAATAGTCTGCACAACCCCTGTATTGGTGATTGCGATATTATTGCTTGCGTTAAATTTAATTTTATCACCAGAATAAATCTTACCATTTATATAAATGTCGCCGATAGATGCACTATCACTAAAATTAACACCATCATAAATTCCGTTTGCATTTAAGCTAATTAAATTAGCGGCAGACAACAAACCATCCAAATTTAGTTTTGCGCCTGAAATATTGATTGTATTGTTTGAAAGGACTTTTGCATTGCTTGTAGTGTTTACAAAATCAATGCCATTCATTGTAACATCGCCAATTGCCTGAATTTTATTGGCAACGAAAATACCCCTATTTGATAGGATGGCACCATTAGTATTTACAAGATTATTTATATATATATTTTTCCCAGAAGATATTTTACCGCCCAGAATAAAATTACCAGCATTGAAATTAGCATCGCCATTGGCATTAATTTCGCCATTATCGAACAAAATCAAATTACCAGGGCCATTAAGATTAATATTATTGCCTGCTTCTAAAATACCGCTAATTAATATTGAATTGGATTTATTGGTTAAGTCAAATCCATTTGAACCTATATTAATATTAGTAAGGTTTGCAGCATAAGAATTAGTGGTGAAATTTAGATCATTATCAGCATGAATTAAACCAGAAACATTTAATATGCCGCCTGTTATGTTTAAATTATTTCTGGCAATAATTTCGCCAGAAATATTAGTTTCATAACCACCCAGACTTTCCAAACTAATATCAGAACCCGCGCCAATATATCCGTTTACATTTGCTATTCCTGAATATTTTGCCGATATATTTTTGCTTGCGGCAAAAACACCTGAAACTAATAGGTTATTTATATTGTTTGCATTTATATTTGAATAAGAAACAATTTTAGCAAGGCTACCTATATTCAAATCATATTTATTGGTTTCATTTGCCCTATTATTGAAATTAATATCGCCATTAGCATATAGTTCGCCATCTATTGTAAAGTTTGAACCTGTGGCTAGATTCAAATCATTCGCCGAACTAATTATACCTTTATCGACAATATCTGAAGCGGTGATATTTATATAATTTGCACCAATCTGCCCATTATTGTTCAAAATAAATTCGCCAGAAGATATGATATCGAGGTTTGAATTACTAATTATCTGACCATTTGATATAAAATCATCGGACGTTGAAATTTTTATATTTCCAAGGCTGCCGATTGAACCTTGGTTGTTGATTTTCTTGCTATTGCCTTCAATACCATTATTAGCGTTTACAATTGCGCCAGAACCGAAATTGGCGTCACCATTTGCATTATAATTAATATTGCCAGATGAAAGTAATTCACCATTTATATTAAGATTTCCATCAATCGTAACTAAATTAATCTTAGAATTATTCGGGACATTATTTAATGAATTAACGCTTCCTGATTGTGTAATTTCTTTGCCAATTATATTGATAAATTTTGCCGCAGACACATTTCCAGAAATATCAATTAGCCCATTAGATGAAAGATTAAGATTTCCATTTGTGGCGATATTTTTATTGCTTAAAAGGGAAGTGCTTGCAATTATATTAGTATCTTCATTGCCAAAAATTATGCCTGAATTTGTTAAATTTAGCGTGTTAATTCCAATTTTTCCGTCAGAATTTACTATACTATTTGTACCAAAAACTGCATCTGATGTGTTAATTAGTAAGTCTGAACCACTTGCAACAACACCATCATTATTAATTTTAGAAAAATCAATTTTTGACTTCGCTAGCGAATAAATTTTGCCTGAATTTACTAAATTATTGCCTGATAAATTTATATCATTTTGCGAATATAAAGTTCCATTATTACTAATATCATCAGAATTTATATTTAAGTTTACGCCCGATATTATTTGACCATTTGAATTTTTCAAAAGGCTTTTTAGAGCCAAATCAACGCCAGTGACACCTTCGATACGCCCATCATTTTCAATGGAATTTACGTTCAAATTTATCAAATCTTCGGAATGTAAATTACCTAGTGAATTAAGCGTAATTTTATCACCAGTAAAATTGATTAAATTCTTACTTGCAACCACACCGCCTATGTTTAAAATTCTAGAATTTAATTTTAGATTTGCCGCAGAATAAATATAATTGTTAAGATTTAATGCACTAGAATTTAATTCAATATTCCCAGTTTGTGTATTAACCTCACCATTATTATTAAATGCATTGGTTGAATTTATATATATATTGTTCTTGGCACTTATATAACCAGAATTAGAAATCTGACCTAAAGAATTTAATGCCACATCGCCAGAAGAATAAAGCGCCGAATTATTGTTGATATTAATATCACCTAGCGCCGAATTTGCGATATTAATATTTTTCGCACTTGTTACATTTGCGTTTATGACAACATTATTTATAGAATTAAGATTGATATTTTCATTTGATAGTAAACTGCCGCTTGTTATATTTTTGGCGTTAATATCAATTTGATTTGCCGCTGATAGTTTGCCGCTACTTGTAAAATTATTTAATGCATTAGCTGACAAAGTACCAATTGCAACATAATCTGCATTATTATCTAAGCTAATATTTCCATTTGTAGAAGTTAGAATTAAATTACCATCCGCAGATAGTTTTCCACCCGCAATCAGGTTGTTTTTAGCAATGAAATTAGCATTTCCAGTAACCTGCGCCTGTAGGTTTGCGCCTAAAATAACGTCACCATTTATCGAATTTACGCTTAAATTCTTTGCACCGATTATGGCATTAAGATTGGCGTTATAAACGCTCGCGCTTAGATTAATATCTCCTAATGATAATAATGTTCCCGCTATATCCAGGCTATTGGCAGAAATATTTAAATCTTTCGCCGTTTGTATCACGCCACTATTAGCAATATTTTTTGCATTTATCGCCAATAAGTTTTTACTAATGATCGTGCCATTATTCGCAAAATTATTCGAAGCATTAAGGATTAAATTGTTTTGCGCATAAATAGAATTTAGATTGCCTAAATCTATATTATTGCCTGAAACTATATTTGCATCACTTGCAGTTTCGATAATGCCATTAAGGTTTACGTCACCACCAGAGAGGATTTCAACTTTACCAATTGCCGATATAATTCCAGATATATCAATATTTTTAGCAATACCTTTATTGCTTATATTAATATCTTTATTGGCTAATAATGTGCCATTTGATGCAATTTGTTCGGCACTAATAATAATATTATCACCGGCTGCAAGTTTGCCACTATTGTCAAAAAGTTTTTGCGCACTAGCATCAATCGATTTATTAGAATTAACTTCACCAGATATTTTTATAGTATCATTGGATTTTATCGATAATTCATTACCGCTATATATCTTGCCTTTTGCATCAACTAAATTGCTTGCTAAAATGTTTAAGAGATTTGCAGCCTTAGCATCACTTTGGACTCCAAATGATATATCACCAACAATTATAGATAAATCGCCATATGAAATGGCATTACCATTAAAGTCGATTTTTGCCGCGTTTAAGTTTATTTTTTCATTGGCAAAAAGGCTACCAGAATGCGTAATATTATTCGTTGCATTTAAATTTATGCTAGTTTCAGAACTAATTACGCCCGCTGATAAGATTTTATTTAAAGCCGTAAATTCTATATTATTTTTTGAATATATTTTACCGCTCGAACTTATTTCGGAGGCGTTTAAATTTATTTTATTGTTCGAGTTTATTTCAGAATTTGCAAGTAAATTCGCAATGCTTGCATTAATATCAATCTTGCCATTTGAAAATAATGCGCCCGATAAGTTTATATTATTAAGTGCATCAATTTGCGTATCTGCCGCACTAATAATATTATTGTTGCTGTTTAAATTAACAGCTTTAAGTTTTAGGTTTGCGCCCGATTGGATAATATTATTTATATCTAAATTTGCCGCAGAGATTATTGATAAACCAGTACCCGCATAGATTTTTCCATTGAGCTCAGTATCTTTTGCTGCATCAATGGCAATTAAAGCATCCGATGCAATTATTGCATTATTGTTGATATTAAGCGTACCATCAATTAATAGATTTAGCTCTTTTTTGCTTTGAATTATGCCTGTTAAATAGGAATTCTTAAGCGAAAGATTTGCGCTACCTAACGATGATATTTCGCCGCCAATATTGGCATTTTGGGCAAATATCGAAAGATTATTGCCTGAACTTATAATGCCTGAATTTGCATTTTCAAAATTGCCACCAATATTTAGCGAAACATCATTTAACCCACTTATTTGACCCAAATTATTAATTGAATTTGTTGTTCTAATTTTCAGAAGGCCATCAGAATTAACCAAACCAGAATTATAAAAATTATTACTATTTATATCTAAACTTGATTTACCAATTATATTGCCAGAACCATCAACATTAATATTGCCATCAGTAGCAATTTTAGTCATTCCAACGGAATATAAATATTTTTTTACATTGATATCTTTTAAAGACTTAAGCGAAACATTTTCGCCAGATATTAAATCATTATTTAGGGTTAAATTCCCATTTGAATTAATATTAATATCTTTACCAGATGAAATTTTGCCAACAAATACGTCACCCGATAATGCGATAATGTCGATATTTTTATTTGCCGCAATATAATTTGAAGAGTTTAATGCTGCGCTTTTTAAATTGACGTTTTCATAACCAACCAACTCACCTGTATTGATTATATTGCCTGTCGCATCAATATTAATATCAACGCCCGTGTAAATCTTAGCATTATTTTCAAAATTACCGCCAGATTTAGCATTTAAGCTTGTGCCCACATTAACATTACCGCCTAATATGGTATTTTGCACGCTATTTAATTCAAGGCTTTTTAGTGTTGTTATATCGCCAGAATAGCCAATATCATTTGCATCAATTTTTATTATGCCATTTGATAATATTTTACCTACGCCAGCAAAAGCGCCAGAACTTGTTATATTAATGTCCTTGTTTGCAAAAAGCGCACCATTTATTATTGAGCTATTGGCAATAATATTAAGCGATTGGTTTGTGTTTGAAGATCCATCAATCGTAATTATTTTTGAGATTAAAGATTGATTTCCTATACTTGATAAAGAACCGCTTATTTTTAAACTTTCACCCGCATTTATATTTGCAGCGCCATCTGTGATGATATTTCCTTTTAAATCAACACTTTCGGTATTGGTTGTGAAGTTTTTCGCGTTTGTTAATTCACCATTTATAATTGCTTGTTTTGCAATAAGATTTACATCACCCGCAGTTACTATTTGATTTTTGACGGTTAAATTATTAGCTGCCTCAAATATTAAATTGCCATAATTGTTGATTTTTGAATCTAAAATTATGTCACCAGATGATTTTACAATCACATCAGAATTAGACCCAGCACTTCCACTTAGGTTAATATTTTTTGCACTTAATACTATATTTGCATCAGCCAATATTGATGCATTTGCAATAATATCATTCACTGCATCAATATCAATTTTTCCATATGAAGAAAAATTACCATCCATATTGATGTTATTTGATGATTTAAAAATACTATCGCCAACGGATAAAGTAGTGCCGCTATTATTTAAATTTTGCCTAGAAGTTAAACTTAAAATGCCGCCTGATGTAATAATTGCATTTTTCGCTATATTTAAAATATTGCCATTAATATCAATAGACTTTCCACCCGTTAATATCGCATCAATATTCAGATCGTTTGCGCTTATTTTTAATGCGCCAGCGGTAGAAATTTCACCATTTAAATTCAGATTGTTTAAAGTCAAAAGTGACAAATCACCATATGAATTAATTATTCCAGCATTATCAATTTCACCAAAATTTAATGATAGATTTTTATTAGATAAAATCTCACTTTGATTGGTAATCTTTTTTGCAACATTAATATCCATGTTGCCGTCTGAAATGATTGAACCTTTATTTAAAAGACTTGAACTTTTTGATACTAATTCTTCGCCAGCACTTACCTTGCCGTAATTTTCAAATTTACCCGTGGATAATAATTTCAAATTTCCAGAAGTTGCAATTACGCCTTTATTTATTAAATCAATGGAATTTACGTCAATTGAACCATTGCTTGCGATAATATTTTCATTATTAATATTGCCAGTAGCATTAATAGTTTGCGCGCCATCACTATTTATAATGCCTTGATTTAAAATATCTTTTTTTGCACTGATGTTTATTATACCATTTGCGCTAATTTGCCCTTTAGTGCCTATTGTGGCATTATTATTAGCGACCAAATTTATATTGCCTGTACTTGCAATAATTCCATTATTACTTAATTCATTAGAGCTTGTTTTTACATCTTTACCAGATAATAGATTTGCCCCATCAATTATATTTAAATTATTTTTTGCATCTAAACTTAATGAACCAAGCGACGATATTTGACCTTTCACATCAATAGAATAGCTTGCTATTTTTACGTCACTATCAGATTGAATAATTCCATCAAATTGGCCTTTGCCAATGTTTGAAATTTCCAAAAACCCGTTTGATAAAAGCTTCCCTGTTACTGATAATAAGAAATCATTTGAATTGATTTTGATATTTGAAACAGCCGAAATTGTGCCCAAATTATCAAAATTATTTGAATTTAAATTTATATTTTTTAGGCTTTCTATAGCCCCATTAATGTTTAGGTTTTTTATAGCATCAATTGCAATGTCATTTTTAGAATAGGCATATCCTGCAAAATTGACATTATTTTGTGATTTTAAACCTAAACCCAATTGAGAATATAAATATGAATTTACGCCATAATTTTGTTCAAAATCAGTATCAATATTAAGCTTCCCAATTGAAGCAATGGCGCCACTTACATTAAAAACACCTGCCGAATTCAAGCTTGATATTATTATATCCTTATCAGAATAAATTGTTCCATCATTTGTAAATGTGTTGAAATTAGTAATTTTTAAGTCGTCACTTGCACCAATATAGCCTTTATTATCAAGCTTATTCAGCGATAAGACTAACCCTGCCCCGCTTTGCAATGACGAGTTTTTGCTTAAACTTAGATTTGAAAGACCATTAAACTCAACACCCGACGCAGAAAACAAATCGCCATTTATTGCGACATCAGATGAATTAATTAAAGCTTTTGAATTTGTAGCAATAAGTCCATCAATATAAAGATTTGGCGCACTAATATTTACCAGGCCAATTGCGTTTATGTCGCCTTTAAATCTTGCATAATTTTGGGCATTAACAATGAATTTTGAATTTGTACTAAAGTTAGAAGACGCATCAATATAGTTTGAATTTAATGATATGTCGCCATTCGAGGAAACATTACCTGCTAAATTAAGTTGATTGTTTGAAAATAATGAAACCCCACCACCGCTTACTATATTTGCAGATGAGTTAATTTTATTGCCAGCAAGGAAATTTGCATTTGAAACAACAAGTATATTGCCTTTAGAATTTATAATGTCATCGGCAAATAATGTTAATTGTGCGCCAGTTTGTATTTCCGTTGCATCACTTAAATTAATGTTTTTTGAATATATTTCAATATCAGAATTACTGATTAATTTACCTGTAACATCAACATTTTCACCATCAATTTTACTTGCACCAAGTGCGTATATTATGCCCCCTAATAATGCATTATTAGCAATAGAAAAATTGATATTATTATCCGCATAAATTGCGCCACTATTTGTTAAATTTGCTGCTTCTGCAGCAATATTTGTACCGGAAATTATGCCTTGGTTTGAAATATCTGAAGCTGAAAGAAGGTCTATATCATTTTTTGCAACAACTTTTGCGCCATTAGAAATATTTATATTATTCGCCGCAATGCCAATATATTCCGCAGAAGATAATGTTCCCCCAATATTGGCATCATTTTGACTTATTAGGGTTACAGATTTATCGGCAATAATATTGCCATTTATCGCCGCATCCGTCGCGGCAATATCAACATAGCCCGCGCTTTGTATATCGCCATTAATATTGATTTTATTTGCTAATAAGGCAGTGTCACCAACACTAGATATAAGGCCGTTGTGTTTTAATTCGCCATTTGAATTTATTTCAATATTATTATTTGAAACGATTTGCGAATTAGAAGAACTATTAAAATTGGTATTTTTTAAATTTATATTGCCATTAGCAGATATAATACCGTCAAGGCTAAAATCTGATGAATTGGCAAATAAATTTGAATTGGATATTATTTTTCCACTATTCTTAATTAAGCCGTTAGCAAAAAGGAATAATTCATTTTCCGAATATATTGTACCCAAATTATCAATATAGGCCTGTGTATCAATTTTTAACTGCCCGCCAGATAAAATTTGGCCCAAATTATTAAAATTATTGGAGTTTATCGCAATTCCATTTTGACTTAAAATTGCGCCTTTATTTGATAAGTCAGCGCTTTTTATCGTTGTTAAACCCGCCGAACGTAGCGCACCTTGCGCCTCAAGGTTTATTCTATTCTTTGCGTCAAGGATTAAATTATTATAGCCTACAATATCGGCATTAATATCAAAATCAGCACCGCTTAATTGTAAGTTATTACCTGTATATATTGCGCCTTCAAATTTTAATTTATTCGCAGCAAAAATTGCATCTTCAAGAGTTTCAATATATCCCTTATGAATTATCTCATTGGCAATATTAATATTTAAATTTTTGGCACTTATTGCTGAATCAATTTCAAAAACACTATTTTCGGCATTAATAGACAGATCAAGCGTTGAAATTAATTTACCGTTTCGACCAAGCGATAAATATTTGCTGGAATTTAATGAAAGTGCACCTTGGCCTGTTAAATTACCTTCAGCATCAAGACCTGCAAAAACGCCTAAACCATTTATATTGATATTATTTTTCGCATTTAAATTGATATTTTCTAATGCACCAACAAAATCACTATTTTGATTTATATCAAAAGCAGAACTCAAATTTATTGATTTTTTTGAATATAATTGCCCATTTAAATCAATATTTCCACCACTTGAAGAAATATCAATTCTATCAGCAGAAACCACGTCCGATAGGTTTACCGCACCGCTAGTATCAATTGTAATATTATCAGTTAGGGTTGTCGCAATGCCTTGTAAATTGACTCCAACACCAGAACCACTGCCAATTAAGCGGATTCTATTAGCGTACATACCACCCAAAAGCGAAGAATCTATGGCAAATTTTGCGCCACTATTTGAATCAATTGCTTTGGCTTTCGCTTCTTTATAATCATATTCATAATTACCAGCAGCGACCACAAGATCTTTAGCATATATATTTGCATCAATCTTAGTATATCCTGAAATAATATCAAAATAATCAGGGTTTGCGCCAAACAAACCTTGACCAGAAATTTGAATATCGCCCCCTTCAACCCTGAAGCCAGTGAAATTATTATCTGCATCAAACAATAATTTACCGGTTGAAAGTGTTACGTGTGGCGTATTTAAAAAGCCACATCCATCACATGTGATACCAAATGGATTTGCAATAATTAATGGTGCAGCTTTGCCAAAAACTTCAACCGCGCCCAAAATATCAGAACGTGAACTTCCAACAACTTCATTTAATATTAAATTTGCACTCGCCCCATTAACTAAATTAGGATTTGCAAATAAATACCCCCCAAGAATTGAATTTCCTGCCTGCGACGCATTATTAAAAATCAGACCTTCTTTTCCAATATTAAATTTATAATAAATATTGTGTGAAGTTCCTTTGTCGTCAGGTTTAGCAATATTAACAATTGGGATTGCACTTGTAGTAATATCCAAACTTGTTTTATTTGGATCTGTAATAATTATTGAAGGCTCTGTAGATGCAACATCTTGGGCTTGCGCAATTGATGCGGTAGCAATAGTGACGCCAAAAACTAATAATGCGCTGATGGCTGTACTATTTGATAAAATTTGGCGACTTTTCATATTTGAAACCTTCGAAACCATGATTAAAAATTAACCCGTATTGATGCTGTCACTTCATAATTTTTGTATTTTACAAAAAATGGGGCGTCCAACGGGGTTGCAATAGTTAAGACCCCTTGTAAGTTTTTGTGTTCTGCTTTTAAGCCAACGGAAAATGCGCTAAGGTCACCACGTTCAAATGCATCAAATGAATTTGAAAATATCGTGCCATAATCATAGCCAATGAAACCGCTTAATTTGGTTTCTAAGCCTTTGTTCTTTGGAGTTATTTTGGGAAATTCTATATTTAATTGCTCACGGATGAAGGCGCCGCTACGACCGCTAAGGCCATCATCCACAAAACCCCTAACATTACTTTCGCCGCCAAGACTAAATCTTTGTATTGGGAATAAATTATCAACGCCATATTGAGCATGCAACATAGTTACAAAGCTTGACGATAAATTTTTAATTTTGAAATTTTTTTGAAACATACCGCCAAGATTTATTATTCTTGATTTTATCTTGGGGCCTTCGTCTCCCGTATATATCGAATGCGCACCAAATGCTTTTATGCCATTAATATAACCAATATCTAAGGCTAAAAAATCATTACCTATTTTCTTATTAAAGGCCAAATTAGCGCCAATAGATGCAAGTCTATATGATGTTGATGCAAGCTTTATACTTTGAATATAGTTTTGAGTATCATTAACCGACACGTCAAAAGAAGCTAGAAGTTTTGAATTTGAATCCCGATATAATAAACGGCTTAGATTTAAAGATGAATTCCATGAATCTCCCGATGAAGTAAAAGCTTTATCATAGGCATTGAAAACCGTCTTATAATTGCTTTTACCAGCCGATAAATTTAGCGCCCAATAACCATAAGGAATTGATATAAAACCATATAAACCCGTATTTCCAACATTAGGGCGTTTATTAGTATTCTCAAGATAACTAATTGAAAACGCATCTGCCAAACCAAATAAATTATCAAAATCAATTCCATATGACGATTGAAGCCGTCCGATTGATTTAGAACCTTGGTTATTAATTGATACAAATGGTCTAATTTTTTTTGAAGCAGGTTTTTGGCTAACCTCAACAATACTAGTTGCAGTATTTGGGCCTGCGACAATATCAATACTAGGTTCGGCATACTTTAGCCTTGATAATTGATCTACCCCTTGCTCAACATCCCTTAAATTAAATTTGCTATTTTTAAGATTGGGAAAGGCAAGCGCTAATTGTCGCTGTGAATATTTTTTTTCACCTTTGGCTTTTACGTCTAATAAAACACCTTCAAAAACAACTATTTTTAATTGACCACTATTAATATCTCTTTTGTCAACAAACGCGCGCGAGGTAATAAATCCTCTAGAAACGAATTCATTTGTTATTTCATGTAAAAACGAATTTATATCTTTTAAAGGCGTACAATTTCGAACAAGTTTATTTGCCTTTTCTAAATATTCTGCCTTGTTTAGAAGCGTCATACCTTCGATTGAAACTGATTTTACTTCAAGGCAGCCTTCATATTTATCATTTTCAAGAGCCACCTCATCGATGCTTTGACCGTGTGGGGCAATAATTTGACTTTTATTAAATTCTTGCTTTTTCTCATTCTCTAATTCTTTTAGCTTTTGTTGCAAAATATCTTGGTCTCTGCTTATATTTGCAGGCTGTGCATTTTGCGCAAAAACTACTGACGTAGAAAAAATAGTTGACGCCACGGAGAGCAGCAATAAATAACGAAACATTAAACTAACACTAATTAATATACTGATTAGTAACACATTTACTAATTATTTACTTTATACACTATGATTTTGTTCTATAAATACTTGAATGAATTAATTAAACACATGAGTTTATTTGATTGATAGAAAAACGCAAACAAGCATAATCATTTGATTTCAATAAGAATAACAAGACTTGGACAAATCAAAAAAAACGGATATGCAAATACGAACTGCGCGATTGCATTTATGCATAACCAATTGCAACAAATAAACAACAATCTAAAATTGTATTGACGCCAAGAAAATAAGTCATCAATTCATAATGGTTTTAATATTCTAAGAAATATTATTATTAATCTACTTATATATATTTTGCGCTCAATACATATTTCAAATTTATAAATATTAACCACTATAATAACAAAACTAATTCCAATAATTTAGAAATTTTTTAAGGATAGCAAATTGATTAACCCAAAGTTGAATCAAATTTTTATAAAATGTAACGCTTTGACAATGTCACAATCTGAAAACATTTGTTCAGTGTATATAAATTGTTTTTTGCTATTAGCCATTTTCTAAATATCGGAGCGGTAGATTGAAAAAGCGTTTTTTTGGTACAGATGGTATTCGTGGTGAAGCAAATAAATGGCCTATGACGGCTGAGACTGCGCTACATCTTGGTATGGCGGCGGGAACTTATTTCAAACGCCACAACCAAAGCAATCTTGTAATTATCGGCAAAGATACACGCCGCTCTGGTTACATGTTAGAATTTGCGCTTGTTTCGGGATTTGCAGCTGTTGGTATGGAAGTTCGCATTATTGGCCCGGTTCCAACCCCTGCGGTTGGTATTTTGACACGTTCATTGCGCGCTGATTTAGGTGTTATGATTTCGGCGTCACATAATGGTTTTGCCGATAATGGCATTAAATTATTCGGCCCTGATGGTTTCAAACTTAGTGATGAACAAGAATTAGAAATTGAAAAGCTTCTTGAAAATCCTGAAGCCATAAAACGTTCACCACCACATCAAATTGGTCAAGTTAAGAGCTTTGAAGATGCGCGCGGGCGCTATGTTGAATTTGCAAAATTTGCATTCCCACGTGGTGCACGCCTTGATGGGTTGCGGGTTGCGGTGGATTGCGCAAATGGTGCGGCCTATAAAACTGCGCCTTGGGCTTTGCGTGAATTGGGTGCCGAAGTTGTTGAAATTGCGGTTGAACCAAATGGTATGAATATTAATGATGGCTGTGGCTCTACTGACCTTGGCCTTTTAAAGCGCAAAGTTTTGGAAAGACGTGCCGATATTGGTATTGGCCTTGATGGCGATGCCGATAGGATTGCAATCATTGATGATAAAGGCAATGAAATTGATGGCGATCAAATTATTGCCGCAATCGCCCGTGATATGGTTGAGCAAGGAACTTTAAAAGGTGGTGCAGTTGTAACAACAATTATGTCAAATCTTGGCCTTGAAAAATTCCTTAAATCAATTGGTGTTGAATTAATCCGCACAGATGTTGGCGACAGACAGGTTGTTGCCGCGATGCGTGAAAAAGGTTGCAACCTTGGCGGTGAACAATCAGGCCATATCGTTTCACTTGATTATGCAACAACGGGCGATGGCCTTATTTCTGCATTATTAGTTTTGGGTGCCATGAGCCATAATGGTAAAAAATCATCTGAAATTCTTAATTGCTTTAAACCTGCACCACAAATTAAGAAAAACATACGCTATAGCGGCACATCCCCGCTTGCCAATAAAGAAATTGCTAAACAAGTTGAAGAAGTAAAAAAATCACTTGAAGAAAATGGCGCGCGCCTTGTAGTTCGCACATCAGGTACAGAGCCATTAGTTCGCCTAATGGCAGAGGGTGATGATGTTGACTATTTGGAAAAAACGATAAATTCGCTTGCCAAAATTGTTAGTGGCGAAAAATAAGCTGTAAAATAAATTATATTATTAAATTATTGGCGATTATTTCGCCAATTTTTTTTAAATATTTTCTTTGTAAGGGGTGGAAACTTTCCCCACCATCTTTTCGTCCTAAAATTATATTTCCAACAAAATTTTCAGTTTTCACGGAATAATTAAGCCAGTTTTTAAACTTGCTATTTGTTTCAATTTCAAGAATATTTGGAAATTCTATAAAATTATAATCGCCAGTAAATTCAATTATTCTTTGTTTACCCAAAGAAATATCAAATATCAAAATTATTGCAAAATCGGCATTGAATTGCGAATTTAAAACTTCAATTACGCGTCTATATTTGTTAATTTTGCGCTTTTCGTTAAAAATGTTAAAAAGTAATTTTTGATTAAAATGCCACGATTTAATCTCGATTTCATACTTTCTAATTTCAGTTTGCTTGATATTACTTATAAAATGGTTTTTGCTTATATTTTTGCAATTCTTAGTATTTGTTTTTTGGAATTTCTCACTCATTTAATACCTCATTGAATGAGTAAAGCGAAAAACTTGATGATTCTCATACCCCAAAAGGGTTATTCTTAAACAAAATACATATTTAAAATAGGGTTTTTACAGCAAAATAAAGCCCAAAACTGCCTTAATCAAATTACACACAAATAACTTGCCAAAAAAACTTGATTAGTTTGCATATTGGCATTATAGGCCAGTGCCTTCAAAGGCCCCACGCGTCGAATCTTCGGTGCGGGGGCTTTTTTGCGATATAACACACGAAAAGACACGGACAAAGAATATGCCAAAGCGCACGGATATAAAATCAATCCTTATAATTGGGGCGGGACCAATTATTATTGGTCAAGCATGTGAATTTGATTATTCAGGCGTTCAGGCGATTAAAGCCCTTAAGGAAGAAGGCTATCGCGTGATTTTGGTCAATTCCAATCCCGCGACAATTATGACCGACCCCAATTTGGCGGACGCAACCTATATTGAACCCATTACACCTGCCGTTGTTGAAAAAATTATCGCAAAAGAGCGCCCAGATGCAATCTTGCCAACAATGGGTGGTCAAACCGCACTTAATTGCGCTTTATCGCTTCATGAAAGCGGCGTTTTAAAAAAATATAATGTTGAAATGATTGGCGCAAAGCCAGAGGCCATAAACAAAGCCGAAGATCGCCAATTATTCCGCGATGCAATGGATAAAATCGGCCTCGAAAGCCCGCAATCCTATGTTGCCAATACTTTGGCACAGGCAGAGGATGCACTTAAAAAAGTTGGCCTCCCTGCCATTATTCGCCCTTCATTCACTTTGGGTGGAACAGGCGGCGGTATCGCCTATAATGAAAAAGAATTCCGCGAAATTTGCGCTTTGGGTCTTGATGCCTCACCAACCACTGAAATCTTGGTTGAAGAAAGCGTACTTGGCTGGAAAGAATATGAGATGGAAGTGGTGCGTGATAAAAACGACAATTGCATCATCATCTGTTCAATCGAAAACTTTGACCCAATGGGCGTGCATACTGGTGATTCTATCACTGTTGCCCCTGCATTAACTTTGACTGATAAAGAATATCAAAGAATGCGTGATGCATCGATTGCGGTTTTGCGTGAAATTGGGGTGGAAACTGGTGGTTCAAATGTTCAGTTTGCGCTTGATCCCAAAACTGGCCGCATGACTGTGATTGAAATGAACCCGCGCGTGTCGCGTTCATCTGCGCTTGCTTCAAAAGCAACGGGCTTCCCAATCGCCAAAGTTGCCGCAAAACTTGCCATTGGTTACACTTTGGATGAAATCGCCAATGATATTACAGGCGGTGCAATGCCGGCCTCTTTTGAGCCGACAATTGATTATATCGTCACCAAAATCCCACGTTTTGCCTTTGAAAAATATAAAGGTGCAGACAGTACATTGACCACCCAAATGAAATCAGTTGGCGAGGCTATGGCAATTGGGCGCACATTTAACGAAAGCCTTGGCAAAGCCTTACGCTCATTGGAAACAGGTTATAATGGCCTTGATGAAGTCAATGAATATGATGACAAAGACGAATTATTGGCGGCCTTGGCAAAACCAAAAGCCAGCCGTATCTTACGCGTCGGTCAAGCCTTCCGTATGGGCTTTTCAGTTGAGCAAATCCACAATGTTTCAAAAATCGACCCGTGGTTCTTGCGCGAAATTGAAAAAATTATTCAAATTGAAAATCAGCTTAAATCAGATGGCTTACCTGAATGTGCCGAGGATTGGCGCTATGTAAAATCAAATGGTTTTAGCGATAAACAAATTGCAAATATTGTTGGCAAAACTGCCGCCGAAATTGCAAAACTTCGCCGCGACGCTGGTGTAACCCCAAGCTATAAACGCATTGATACATGCGCCGCCGAATTTCGCGCCACAACCCCTTATATGTATTCATCATATGAGGCTTTATCGAATGGCAAAGTTGATTGTGAGGCAGAGCCAACAAATCGCAAAAAAGTGGTTATTCTTGGCGGTGGGCCAAACCGCATTGGTCAAGGTATTGAATTTGATTATTGCTGTTGCCACGCTGCATTTGCATGTGAAGAAATGGGATATGAATCAATCATGATTAATTGCAACCCTGAAACGGTTTCAACTGATTATGATACTTCGGATAGATTGTATTTCGAACCATTGACTGAAGAAGATGTAATCGAAATAATCCGCAAAGAGCAAGAAAATGGCGAATTATTAGGCGTTATCGTGCAATTTGGCGGTCAAACCCCACTAAAACTTGCCCACCCACTTGAGCAAGCAGGCATTCCAATCCTTGGTACAAGCGTTGATAGTATCGACATTGCCGAAGACCGCGAACGCTTCCAACAATTGCTTCATGCGATTGATATGGTGCAACCACGCAATGCAATCGCACGCACCGAAGAAGAAGCATTAAAAGGCGCAAATCAAGTTGGTTATCCAATCGTGGTTCGTCCTTCTTATGTGCTTGGTGGGCGAGCAATGGAAATTGTGCATAATGACACACAATTAAAGCGCTATGTGCGTGAAGCCGTGATTGTTTCGGGCGATAATCCCGTTTTGATCGACCAATATTTAAGAAGCGCAATCGAAGTTGATGTTGATGCTTTATGCGATGGTGATGATGTTTTTGTTGCCGGTATTATGGAGCATATCGAAGAAGCGGGCATTCACTCTGGTGATAGTGCATGTGCATTGCCGCCATATTCTTTGAGCGACAAAATCGTAAAAGAAATTGAAACCCAAACCATCAAACTTGCAAAAGCACTTAAGGTTAAAGGCCTTATGAACGTACAATTTGCGGTTCAAGGTGAGGATATTTATGTATTAGAGGCCAACCCACGCGCATCACGCACCGCGCCATTTGTTGCAAAAGCTGTGAACATTCCAATCGCGGGGATTGCGGCGAAATTACAAGCAGGCGAAAAACTAAGCACATTTAATCTAAAACCAAAAAAATTAGATCATGTTGCAGTTAAAGAAGCCGTATTCCCATTTGCAAGATTTGCAGGCGTTGACCCTATTTTGGGACCTGAAATGAAATCAACGGGTGAAGTTATGGGGCTTGATAAAGACTTTGCGCAGGCATTTTTGAAATCGCAATTGGGTGCTGGAATGGTGCTTCCAAAGGGTGGCACTGTATTTATTTCAGTTAAAGACGCCGATAAAGAGCATGTTGTTGAATTAGGCCGCGATTATATTGCCCAAGGCTTTGATATTGTCGCAACCGAAGGAACACAAAAAATTCTTGAGGCAAATGGCGTTAAATCTGTTCGCATAAACAAGGTTCTTGAAGGGCGTCCTCATATTGTTGATTCTATAATTGATAATAAGATTCAAATGGTTATCAATACAACAGAGGGTTCGCAATCTTTGGCGGATAGTTTTTCAATCCGCCGCTCGGCACTTATGCAGCAGGTTTCTTATTATACAACTGTTGCGGGTGCACGTGCCGCAATTCGTGCAATAAAATCTGCAAAAGAAACTGATATGCAAGTGAAGCCACTGCAGGCCTATGCTTGACAAAACTAAGTTTAGTACCACTTTATTCATCTTTAATGGAAATCCAAAATGGAAAAAATACCAATGACTGCGGAAGGCTTTGCCGCAATTGACGCAGAATTAAAAAAATTAAAAACTGTTGAGCGCCCAAATATCATTGCGGCAATTGCCGAAGCACGCTCGCACGGTGATTTATCGGAAAATGCTGAATACCACTCTGCTAAAGAGCGTCAAAGCTTTATCGAAGGCCGCATCCTTGAGCTTGAAGACAAAATTGCGCGCGGTCAAATTATCGATATTAAAGCCCTATCAGGAAGCACAATTAAATTTGGCGCAACTGTAAAAGTTCTTGATGAAGATACTGAAGAAGAAAACACATATAAAATTGTGGGCGAAGATGAGGCCGATGTTAAACTTGGCAAAATCTCTATCGCAAGCCCGATTGCACGCGCCATGATTGGTAAAGAAAGCGGCGATGTGGTTGAAGTTACCACACCTTCTGGCATCAAAAGCCTTGAAATTTTGGATGTTGCGTGGATTTAATCCTATTATAATTCAATGTCACCCCGCACTTGTTGCGGGGTCTCGTTGCATATACCACAAGATGCCGCAACAAGTGCGGAATGACAGGGTTTGGTGATGAAACCCCAAATAAAAATCTTTGCTATATCCGATGGACGCGCTGGCATAGAACGCCAAGCACAGGCACTTGCGAGTGCAATTGCCGAACAAATTGGCGCGCAAGTTGAAACCAAAAAACTAACACCACGCGCCCCCCAAGTATTTTTGCCACCGCTTTTATGGCCTAATCCAATTAGTGCATTGCCAATTGAGCAGCGCGATATTTTAGATAATCTTCCTGATATTTGGATTGGTAATGGTCGCCGCGCAATACCTTATTCAATAATGGCAAAAAGGCGTGGTTGTTTTGTGGTTCAAATCCAAGACCCGAAAGTTCCAAACAATCTTTTTGATGCAGTAGTTGCGCCCAAGCATGATAATGTAAAAGGCGATAATGTCTTTGAAACTTTGGGTGGGTTGGTTTGGTATTCTAAAAATCAAATTAAAGAAGAATTAGAAAAATTTCCAAAATATTTATATGAAAGCCGTGAAAAAATTATTGTGATATTGGGTGGAAATTCAAAAACCCATAAATTCAAACAAGAACGCGCAAATGAAATTATTGAAAATTTACGCGCATTACAAAACCCAAATCGCGTATTTTTTATCACTGTTTCACGGCGCACACCCAAAGAAATTACCCAAGAATTTAGAAAATTTGCACAAGATAATAATCACGAATTTTTCGAAAATACGCAAATAGATGGCCCAAATCCATATATTTCATGGCTTGCAATTTCTGATGCGGCATTAATTACGGAAGATAGTGCCAATATGCTTTCCGATTGTGCATTTTTTGGCATGCCGATTAATTTAGTCAAATTACAAGGCGGCTCAAAAAAATTTGATAGGCTTCATAAAAGCTTTATTGATGCGGGTGCGGCGCGTTGGTTTAACAAAAACCTGCAAAAATTCACTTATGATAAAATAAATTCAGTGGATTTAGTCGCAAAAAACATTATTGCGCTATGGCAAAACAAATAAATCATTATATCTATGTAGCTATGCAAAAAAGCAAGGGTATCAAGGTGTCAGACACAAAACACACAAAAGTTCTTATTATCGGTTCAGGGCCTGCAGGCTATACGGCGGCAATATATGCGGCGCGCGCAATGAATGAACCTATTCTTGTTGAAGGGCCACAACCGGGCGGTCAATTAACAATCACCACCGAAGTTGAAAATTACCCAGGTTTTGAACACGAAATCCAAGGCCCTTGGCTTATGGAACAAATGAAAGCCCAAGCGTTGCGCATGGGTACAAATGTTATTTCTGACTGGATTTTATCAGTCGATTTTTCAAAACGCCCATTCACCGCAATTGGCGATAGCGGAACAACATATACCGCTGATACAGTAATTGTTTCAACTGGTGCACAGGCAAAATGGCTTGGTCTTCCCGAAGAAAAGTCTTTGATGGGTTTTGGCGTTTCGGCATGCGCAACTTGCGACGGTTTCTTTTATCGTGGCAAAGAAGTTGTTGTGGTTGGTGGCGGCAATACTGCGGTTGAAGAAGCGCTTTTCCTTACTAATTTTGCTAGTAAAGTGACATTGGTTCATCGCCGCAATGAATTTCGCGCCGAAAAAATTATGCAAAATCGCGTTTTTGCCAATCCAAAAATTGAAATTATTTGGGATAGTGCGATTGATGAAATTTTGGCCGAAGGTGAAATTCCGGGCGTAACTGGCGTTCGTTTAAAAAATGTCAAAACTGGCGAAACTTCAAAAGTCCCGTGTGATGGTGTATTTGTTGCCATTGGCCACGCCCCATCAACCGAAATTTTCAAAGGCCAATTGGCAATGAAAGATAATGGCTATTTAATTGTTGAGGCTGGAACAACCAAAACTAATGTTGCGGGTGTTTTTGCATGTGGCGATGTAACCGATGAACATTATCGTCAGGCCGTAACAGCGGCAGGCATGGGTTGTATGGCCGCATTAGATGCCGAAAGATTTTTAGCGGAAGGCCATTAGAATGATAGATTGGGATAAACTTCGTACATTCCACGCCGCCGCCGAAACTGGCTCTTTAACTGCTGCTGCGGAAAAAGTTGGGCTTTCGCAATCGGCGGTTTCGCGCCAAATCGCGGCACTTGAAGATGATTTGGGTGTGCCACTTTTCCACCGCCATGCACGCGGCCTTATCCTAACTGGCCCTGGCAAAGTTTTACAAACCTCAACCTTGCAAATGGCAACAATTGCTGCGGTTGCTGAATCAAACCTTAAAGATGCCCGCGAGCGCCCACAGGGGGAGCTTTTGATTACCGCCCCTGTTGGTTTTGGTTCAACTTGGCTTGCACCGCGTATGGGCGGGTTTATGGATGAATATCCTGATGTTACTTTGCGCCTTATCCTTGATGACCGTGAATTAGATTTAACAACCCTAGAGGCTGAATGCGCCGTAAGATTATGGCAGGCAACCCATGCCGATTTAATTCAGCGCAAATTATTTTCGGTTAAGACATCCCTTTATGCATCACGTGAATATGTTGCCGAATATGGGCAACCATCAAGGGTTCAAGATATTGATAATCATCGTATAATTGCATATGGCGCAAAAGAATCTGATGAAATGCGGGTTTTGGATTTTGCCCTTACTTTGGGTCGCGATGGGCAAAAACCACGCGTTGCGGGGCTTTCAATAAATAATATTACTGCATTGGTCACTTCGGTCGCCGCAGGTCTTGGGATTGGCGGTTTGCCTGATTATTTGGCGGCAATGCAGCCAAATTTAGTGCGCCTATTACCTGAAAACCCCGGCCCTGATTTGGATGTTTTCTTTATTTATCCTGCTGATTTACGCAGATCAAAACGTATTGCTGCATTCCGTCAATATTTAATTGATCAGGCGGCGGATTGGAAAAAATAAACTCAACTTGCCACCCTCGCGCTACGCGCTCACTCAGCAAGTTGTTTTATTCGGCCATAAAATAATAAAAAGAGTGATTTTTATAATTTTATGGCTTTATTTTTTAAAAAAGCCTTGAAACGAAGTTTCAAGGCTTTAAAAATTCGTAATTCGTAATTCGTAATTTTCAAGAGGGTGAAAATTAAAAATGTTTAAATCTATTACCCTTGTTTTGCCACATTTAATTCCTAAATTATAAACATAACACGGTGCCTCGGTGTTATCACTTAAGTTTTTTGAACTTGGTGCTTCCTCCCCCCTCCCCCCAAATTAGAGGCTGCCTCGGGGTCGTGATGAAAATCACGACCCTTTTTTCTATTGATTGCGATTAAGTGGGGTTTTGCTTGGAAGGCAGCTTAGGCCAAGATTGGAAGTTGGTGAACCTGGCGGGCATGGTGGCAATGGGTTTTGCGGGCCATTATATTTCTTAACACCTTGCGGGATCATTGGATCAATATTTTTATGACGTGATTCAAGTGGCGACCAATTTGGACATTTTTCTTTACGCTCTTTTACGCCTAGTTTTGCGCAATCAAAAGATGCACCAACCCGCCCAATAAGTGATCCATCGCTTGCACCCTCTTCAAAAATATTTCGACCCTTTGAGCCATAGGTTGGTGGGCGTTTTGGTAAAGTACCATCGCCAAAATTACTATTTGAAGCTGGTGGCTGACCGCCACCTGCGGGTTGACTTACGCCATTTGGCGGAATCCCACCCACCGCAGTAACGCCAGATGGCTTTGCAAGTTCACCATTTGCAGCAGGCGGTGCATTTGCGGACGGTTTTTTCGTCGCTTCGCTTTGTTTTGCCAAAGCCTCTAATTCTTGTTGCTTTTTTAATGCCTCTTCTTGAAGTTTTTTAAGGTCATTATTGGGCATAATTGGCGCATCGATTTTAATATTGGGATCAATCTTTTTTAATTTTACATCATTATTAATAGGCTTTGATATTTCAATCTGATTGGTATTAATATTTTTATTTTCCAAATTCGGCTTTTTAATTTGCACCTTTCGAAGCGCGGGCAAAGGCGGCGCAATATTTTCAACCTCCTGCGGGATTGGCGGTGCTTTAACATCAATATTTTTTAATTTTATTTGATCTTCAATATTTTGATTGGGCTGAAGTTTTAATTTTTTTATATCAACTTCAAGCTTTTTAATCTCTGGCATTTTTACGGGCGCAGGTTCAGTTTCTTCTTGTTTTTGCTCAGGGATTATTTGTTCTTTTTCAATTGGTTTTACCACCTCTTTGGGCTTGGGAATTATTTTTTCAATTGGTTTTGGAACTTCTTTCTTTTCAATAATTGGCGGCGGTGGCGGTATTTCTTCTTGCACAATTTTCACAGGGAGAATTTCATCGCGTTTAAAATCAATTGGCGGAATGCTTGCAAGCGCAAGGATTAAGGCAAGGTGTAAACTTAATGCCGCGATTATTACTGGCGGGCTTGGAAAGCCCCTTGCATCTAGACCTTGGGTAGCAAATTGAAGATGTGGTAAAGCAAAAGCGCCAATAATTTTACGCTTTTTTTTGGGCTTTTGTATATTTTGCCCGCTTTCATCCATTGGCAATGCCTTTCGGTTTAATTATGCCCAACCACAAATCGTTACAATATCGAAAGTTGCGAAAACGCGGCCATCATCATCTTTAAATTTATCTTGGTAGCAATCGGCAATTTTGGCAATAAGACGGCGGTTTAATTGTTTTTCATGCTTTTGCGAAAAAGCTGCATTTTCGCCCATATTTTTAATATCGCGAAATAATGAAAAAACATTATCATATCGAACTTTTAAACTCTCAACCGAGCTTACAGGGCTTTTAAAGCCAACGCGTGTTAAAAGCCTAACTGCGCTTTCAAGTTCAATCATTGGTGAAACCCGCATTCCTGCACCGCCAAATTCTTCTATTTCGCAATGCATAAAAGTTTCGCGTAATTCCCTTAAACTATTATTACCAATGAAAGAGCCGATAAAAACCCCATTTTCATTTAGTGCATTTTTAATTTTCACCAAAAGCCCAGGTAAATCATTTACAAAGTTCAAGCCCGAATTGGCAATTATCAAATCATATTTTTGCCCATCAAGTTCAAGGCTTTTCGATTGTGAAATACAATCTATACCGCCAAAATCACTAGAAGATGGTTCAATTTGCTTTAGGTTTTTGATTTTGCCATTTTCGCCAAATAAATTTTGCGCCATGCCGAATTTTTCAAATTGCCCAAGGCATGAAAAAATCTCAAGGCCATTTTCAAAATCTTGAATGGTTGCCGCAATCGTATCAATTGCCCCTTGGGCGGCGAAATCATGTAAGAACCAAGGGTTTTTGCCATGACGCGCAGTGTTTTTTATAGCACGTTCACGGCGTGAAAGATATTTTTGCGAATCAAATATTATGTGTGGTTGCGAATCCATGTTAAACAAATATAGAAATGCGAAAAATTTCCTATCCCCTTGTTAAGAATTTTACTTATCAGTTGCATAAAACCTTAAATAGGTCTTTTTGGGCTGTTGCGGATTTTATTTTTCCACCGCATTCGCTTTTAAGTGATGAAATCGTAAAAATTGACGGAACAATTGAATTTGAAGAATGGCAAAAGCTTCATTTTCACTTTGGCGCACAATGCAATATTTGCGCGACCCCATTAACCGACGCACATGGTCATGACGATGTTTGCGCAATTTGCCTAAATGAGCCGCCAGATTATGATAAAGCGCGCGCGCCATTATTATATGATGAATATTCAAAACAATTAGTTTTGCAATTAAAGCATAGTGGGCGCAAGGATGGCGTCAAAACTTTTGCCAAAATGATGCATGAATGCTTTAATTGGGATGATATTGATTTAATCTTTCCTATGCCACTTCATCCAAGGCGGCTTTTTGAACGTGGATTTAATCAATCTGCATGGCTTGCTAATGAAATATCAAAACTTGCCAAAAAACCATGGCGTCATGATATTTTGATAAGAATTAAAAATACCAAATCACAAAATGGCCTTTCTATAAAAGGTCGGATGCGTAATATGCGCGGCGCATTCAAAGTTAAAACTGATATTAAGGGTAAAAACATTTGTATTGTCGATGATGTTTTTACAACTGGGTCAAGTGTTAATTCATGTGCTAAAGCATTGAAAAAGGCGGGCGCAAATAAGATTTATGTTTTAACACTATTGCGTGTTGGCCGCCCAAAAACTATTGAAGATTTTGAAATGGAAATTTTGAATGTCGCGCTTTGAAGATCAAGTTAAAGATAATCTTACCGCGAAAAATCCATTTAAAGCCGCAATTTCAATCTCTGAAACCATTTTTATTCTTGGGCTGTGGGTTTTGGTTTCGCGCCTAACGATACTTTATATAATAAAACCAATAAGTTTTACCCACCCGCAAAAATTTGTTTGGGAAATGAATTTTGCAACTTATATTTTGATTTTTACCTGCCTTTTGCCTTTATCATGTTTGTTTTTATGGCGCGGCTTTGTTCAAAAAATAAATGCCTTAAGTATAATAAATTCAATTGGGAAATTTAGGCTTGAAAATTTCTTTCTTGGATTTGGTATTTCGGCCTTAATCGTAATCGGCCTTAGTTCGATTACAGAACCTGATATGGTTTCCAAAATCATTGTTCGTTTTCTTAGTTTGGGATTTGTAAATTCGCTTATTTTGCTTTTGTTTTATATTGTTGGGTTTTCAATTCAATCAACTTTTGAGGAAGCATTATTTAGGGCGTCATTCGTACAAAACTTAAGGGCATTGGGAATACATATCATTATTGCAATTCCCTTTAGCGCGTTTTTCTTTGCAATGTTCCATATGAGCAAACAAATGCCAAGCGCCATCTTCTTTGCAACATTTTTAATGGCAATCACATTTTCATATGCAACATGGCGTACACAAGGGCTTGAAACTTCTATGGGCGCACATATTGCCAATAATATTATTATTGGCGCAATTTTTGGAAGTCTTGATAATTCCCAAAGTGCCAATACGGCAATTTTTGCGGCACTCCTTTATACAATATTTTTCGTTTCACTCATTGAAATCTATATCCATTTTAAAAGACCAAAATTTTCATGAACTATTTTGAAGATATTCTAAAAACCCAAAGGCCAATTGAACAAGATGGCGCATGGAAAAATGGTTTAAAGCATTTTTTCTATTTCGTATTTTCCCTTTTATCAGGAATGTTGGTTGGCGCAATTTTTGTTGCCATTTTTTCATATGCGCAATTAGATGCAAGATTTGGAAATCTAAAAGAAGAAATAGGAGTAAGCCTTTTTCTTACACCAATAGCCTTTGGAATTACCGCATATCTAATAATAATATCACGCCAAAAGCACGATAAATTAGGTTTTGAAACTTTGTTTGCAAACGGCAAAGTGCAAATAAAATTCTTCTTATTCGGCCTTGTAATTTATGTGATTGCTACATTAATCCTAAATTGTTTTTCCGTGCTTGTTCATGATGGAATTCCAAAAAACTTTGCCCAATTCATAACATGGAACGTACAAGGCTATAATGAGGAATTTAGTAAATTATCGCGCTTTTCGCCTTTGGGGCCAAATGCCTATATTTATTATTTAATCGCGCTTTCAATTAGTATTTTTATTCAGGCAACGACCGAAGAAATTATTTTCCGCGCAAGTTTCACCCAAAAATTTCGCCAAATCGGGCTTTCACTTTCGGCAAGCATTATAATTTCTTCAATAATTTTTGGCCTTTTACATTATGAAGGTGGAACAGACATAAGGCCAATTATCGCCCTTACATTTGCGGGGCTTTGCTTTTGCTATGTTGCCAACCGCACACAAGGCATTGAATTAGGTGCAGGTTTTCACACTTTGAATAATATTTATGCGTTTGCGATTGGCGGCCTTGTTGATAATAATAGCCTTGAAGATATTGATTATTATCTTGGTTTTGGTCTTTATTTCATGCTTGCAATTTTGGTTGAAATATCGATCCGCCTATTTCCAAAGTTTTTCGAACGTAATTAGCGTTTAAACCTATTTTTTGGGTTTTTGTTTGGTGCTTTTGGCCTTGTAGCATTTGGCATTGCTTCATTGCGTGCAGCGGCACGCTTTGCCCCACGTTCTTGCGGTTTCATATTTTCACGCATTTTTGGTTTTGCTTGATTTTCGCGCATTGGTTTAACTGGCGCATCTTTGGTTTTAAAAATATGTGCAATATCCTGAAGGTTGGCTTCTTTAAGCGAACCGCGCGGCAAATCACCCAGATTATATGGACCATAAGAAAGGCGAATAAGACGATTTACCTTAAGCCCGATTGCCGCCAAAACTTTACGAATTTCACGGTTCTTACCCTCGTGCAAAACTACGCGTATCCATAGATTACGGGTTGCATCACGTTCCAATGTGGCTTCGATTTTGCCATATTTGACACCATCAACAGTGATACCATTTTGCAATTTATCGAGTTCTTCTTGGGTAATTTCACCAAAGGCACGCGCCCGATAAATACGCGATAATCCCGTTGCGGGTAATTCCAATGTACGCGCCAATTCGCCATCATTTGTAAGCAGCAAAAGGCCTTCTGAATTCAAATCTAAACGACCAACCGAAATCACGCGTCCTATGGATTTATCTATATGTTGGAAAACTGTTTCGCGCCCATCAGGGTCAGAATGCGAAGTCACTAAACCTTGCGGCTTGTGGTAAATCCAAAGTTTTGTAGGCTCTTTTTGTGCAAGGCGTTTATCATCGACCAAAATCACATCTTTGTCTGAAACATCCAAAGCAGGGGAATCAATAATTTTACCATTGACCTTTACGCGCCCATCCAAAATCCATTTTTCTGCATCACGGCGTGAACAAAGCCCTGCGCGCGCAATTACTTTGGCGATACGTTGTTTATCAGTTTTGGGTGGATTTTGCGTCATTTCTATTCCTTTAAGATTGCGCCCATCACGGGCGGGAAGGGCGGCAATAACATAAATTCAAAAATTGCGCAAATTCATCTTTAAATAAAAAATCTACATGCTACTATTGCAAACAATTCGCAGGAGTAAAAAATGGGTGACAGAAGTTTAAAAATCGAACGCATAATCAAAGCCTCCCCCGAACGTATTTGGCGCGCAATTACCGAACCCCAATTTTTAGAACAATGGTTTTGCCCAAAGCCTTGGTTCGTGAAAGATGTGGTTTATGACCTTAGAGTAGGCGGCAAAGGTAGCTTTAAAATCTGCGGCCCAAATGGCGAAGAAATGCCAAATAGCGGCGTTTTCCTTGCAGTAGAACCCAGTAAGCGCCTTGTATCTACTGATGCTTTTGTTGATGCTTGGATACCATCTGACAATGCCTTTATGGTATCTGAAACTATTCTTGAAGATTTAGGCGATGGCACAACAAAATACACCGCCTGCGCACATCATTGGACTGATGAGGCGGTCAAAAACCATAAGGAAATGGGATTTGATATTGGATGGGGCAAGGCTGCCGATCAGTTAGAGGAATTATTGGCAAGCCAATGATTGATATAATTATCGACATGCGAAAAAAAGACCTTGGCGGCGGGTTTGAAGTTGGGCGGGTTTTACCATTTGCCAAGCGCCGCATGGTTGGCCCTTTTACATTCTTTGATCAAATGGGGCCGGTGGAATTTGAAAAAGGCATTGCAAAAAGCCTTGATGTGCGCCCTCACCCACATATTGGCCTTGCAACTTTAACCTATCTTTTCAGTGGGCAAATTACCCACCGCGATAGTTTGGGCTTTACCCAAGAAATCTGCCCCGAAGAAGTAAATTGGATGATTGCAGGTTCAGGCATCACACATTCGGAACGTTTTGAATATGCCCGCACAAATGGCGCAAACCTTTTTGGTCTACAAACTTGGATTGCATTACCAGAGCATCTTGAAGAAATGCCACCCGAATTTCACCATTATGAAGGCAAAAATGAATTACCAATTTTTGAGGAAAAAGGAATTCGTGGGCGTTTGATTGCGGGTGAATCAATGGGTAAATCTTCATCGGTTAAAACCCTATCGCCCATGTTTTATGTTCATTGGCAATTGCAACAAGGCCAATCAATCGCCCTTGAAAATGAATATACAGAGCGCGCAATTTATGTGGTTAGCGGCCAAGTAGAAGCCGATGGGCAAATAATTAATGCGGGTCAAATGGCGGTTTTCAAAGCGGGTGCAACCATTGGTTTAAGGGCGCTTAATAATTGTACCTTCATGACATTAGGCGGCGAACCAATTGGTGAGCGTTTCATGTTTTGGAACTTTGTTTCATCAAGCAAAGAAAGGCTTGAACAGGCCAAAGAAGATTGGAAACAAGGGCGCATAAAACTTCCAGAACATGACAACCAAGAATTCATCCCACTTCCTGAGTAGAAAAAACCCATGCAACATTCAAATAATGGCTTTACCTTTGATACCAATACAATGGATTGGTGGGAATTTGCCAATCAGAAACTTAAAATCTGTAGCGCACCAAATGGAATTTCATTCGTACTATCCGAAATCACCCCAAGCCCTGATAGTATTTATCACGTTCACGAAGGTTTTGAATGTATCTATATCCTTGAAGGCAGCGTAATTTCCAACGGCGAAACCTTTAAAGCAGGGCAAGGCTTTATTGCTAATAAAGGTAGCGAACACAAAGAATTTCGAACCGAAACAGGGGCGAAATTTATAGTGGTTAATTCCAAGGATTAGTTTACAACTAGGTATATAACGAAATATCAAAAAAATTAAAAAGCCCTATTTTAAAAACATAAAACCATTTGAATGTTTTGAACGTATTAAAAATAGAGGTAAAAATGGCAATCGCAGAACCGACATATATTATAGAGCATAAAGTTGGCGCGTTTGAAATTCGCGCCTATTCCCCATATTTAGTTGCCGAAGTTACGGTTTCGGGAAAACGCGAAGAAGCGATAAACCAAGGCTTCCGGATTTTGGCAAATTATATTTTTGGCGATAATAACGGCAAGTCAAAAATTGCCATGACCGCCCCCGTAACCCAAACCGCAAAATCAGGCCAAAAAATCGCCATGACCGCACCGGTTTCACAAATCCAAAGCGGCAATCAATGGATTGTAAGATTTGCAATGCCGGCCAATTTTACGATGGAAAGCATTCCAAAGCCAAATGATGAACGCGTTAAATTAATTGAAATACCCGCGCAAAAACAAGCGGTAGTTCGCTTTTCTGGCCTTTGCGGTCAGGGTGATATTGAACGCGAAACCAATAAATTAAACAATTTCCTAAAATCCCAAAACCTAACCACCACCCACCCCTTAACCCTCGCCCGCTATGACCCACCATGGACATTATGGTTCATGCGCAGGAATGAATTGATGGTATTGGTGGATTAACTACTTCCCGAGAGGGAAGAAATTAGAAGTAATTGCCGCGCCTTGCTGATTTGGTGAAATTATTAATTCTTTCGCCAACCACTGCCTCAATTGAGTTACCAACATCATTTAAATTCCATTGTATTTCATGGTTTGTAAAACGAATGATTTTGAACCCAAGGTTTTGCAAATATTCTTCACGAATTTTATCATTTTCATTATATTTGTGATGTTCGCCATCAAGTTCGATAATCAACCAAATTTGGCGACAGCAAAAATCAGCAACATATTTACCAATCGGCTCTTGTCGATGAAACCTAACCCCAAAATTCCCACGCCGCAAACGCCCCCAAAGCCTAATTTCCCACGGGGTCATGTTCTTTCTAAGGGTTTTTGCAAACTTAACAGACATGAATGTTCTATATATGTTCCAATAAATTTTGTAAACACACATAATTCCTTCCCTCGAGGGAAGGTGGATTTTTGCCATAGGCAAAAAGACGGAAGGGTGGCAGCGCCATTGGCGGATAAATACGGCGTTAGTGATCGCTGAAACATCCACCCTTCAGTCTTGCCTACGGCAAGCCAGCTTCCCTCAAGGGAAGCAATTAGATGCTACTTACTCTAAACACACAAATTCAATGGAAATTAATTGAACAAGAAGTTACTAAACGGCTTCCTGAGTTTTCAAAACCTGCATCAAGAAGTTCATATTATAAAAATAGCGCAAAATAATTCCTTCCCTCGAGGGAAGGTGGATTTTTGCCATAGGCAAAAAGACGGAAGGGTGGCAGCGCCATTGCAGGTTCTAACGGCGTTAGTGATTGCTGAAACATCCACCCTTCAGTCACCTTCGGTGACAGCTTCCCTCAAGGGAAGCAATTAGATTCTATCTATCGCGCAAATTTCTGGAACTTAATCTTCTCTGGTATCAAATTCTCAACGCCTAATCTGCGTTTTTTGTCTTCTTCATAGGCTTCGAAGTTTCCTTCGAACCATTCGACATGCGAATTGCCTTCAAACGCTAAAATATGAGTTGCTACGCGGTCTAAGAACCATCTATCGTGGGAAATAACCACCGCGCAGCCTGGGTAATCGTCCAAGGCGGCCTCTAGGGCTTGTAGGGTTTCGACGTCTAGGTCGTTTGTTGGCTCATCGAGTAATAGGACGTTCGCGCCCATGCGCAATGTTTTTGCAAGATGCACGCGGTTGCGTTCACCGCCTGAAAGCATTCCAACTTTTTTCTGTTGGTCGCCGCCTTTGAAATTGAAAGATGAAACATAGGCGCGGCTATTAATTTCGCGTCCGCCAACTTCGATAATATCCAAACCGCCCGAAATTTCTTCCCAGATGTTCTTGCTATCATCCAATGCATCGCGTGACTGGTCAACATAGCCAAGCTTCACGCTATCGCCCAATGTCAAAGTGCCGCTATCTGGCGCAGTTTTGCCAGTAATCATACCGAACAAGGTCGATTTACCCGCACCATTCGGCCCAATAACCCCAACAATGCCCGCAGGTGGCAATTTGAATGAAAGACCATCAATAAGCAATTTATCGCCAAAACCTTTAACCAAATTCTCAACTTCAAGAACTTTATTACCAAGGCGTGGCCCAGGTGGAATTTGAATTTGTGCGAAGGTTTGTTTTTCACGCTCGGCCTGATTGACCAAATCTTCATAGGCGGCAAGGCGGGCTTTTGATTTTGCTTGGCGCGCTTTTGGTGATTGACGCACCCATTCAAGTTCGCGGTCAATGGCGCGTTTGCGGCTTTCGCTTTCGCGTTCTTCTTGCTTCATGCGTTTAGCTTTTTGTTCAAGCCATGCCGAATAATTCCCTTCATAAGGAATACCTTTGCCGCGATCCAATTCAAGCGTCCATTTGGTCACTTGATCAAGGAAGTAACGATCGTGGGTTACAAGGATTACGCAGCCAGGGAATTCTTCAAGGTGATGTTGAAGCCAAGCAACGGATTCCGCGTCCAAATGGTTGGTCGGCTCATCGAGTAAAATCATGTCAGGTTTTGACAAAAGAAGGCGGCATAATGCAACGCGGCGTTTTTCACCACCCGAAAGTTTCGAAACATCGGCATCATTATCAGGGCAGCGCAATGCGCCCATTGCCATTTCAATTTTACTATCAATGTCCCATGCATCGGCGGCATCAACCTGCTCTTGAAGGGCGGTCATTTCTTCCATTAATTCGTCCGAATAATCTTCGGCCATTTTCATGGAGATTGCGTTGAATTTATCAAGCAGGATTTTTTCAGGACATTGCGAAATCACATTTTCCCAAACTGATAAATTTGGATCAAGTTCAGGCTCTTGCGGCAAATAACCCATTTTAGTGTCTTTTGCGGGGCGCGCTTCGCCGTTAAAATCCTTATCAAGACCTGCCATAATTTTCAAAAGTGTTGACTTACCCGAACCATTCACACCCACAACGCCGATTTTTGCATCAGGGTAAAATGAAAGCCAGATATTTTCAAAAACCTTTTTGCCACCTGCATAAGTTTTTGAAAGTTCCTGCATTTGAAAAATATATTGTTGCGCCATAAGTTTATAATCCTCTAACTTGGCCTTCTAACTTAATGTGATTGATTTTGAAAGGTAGTACATTGCAATTTTGGCAATAATATAATTATTCATAATCAACAATGAACACAAAGGACACACATATCATAAAAACACAACTTTGGACCACAATCCCACCTTGGATTTTATAATAAAAGTCTTTATGTAAGTGCACAAATAAATAATAGGAATTTTAAGGATTTTGGATTGACAGTTTTTTATTATAAAGGCGATTTGCCAGATGGTTTAGAGCTTGGTGATTGCGTTGCGATTGATTGTGAAACTATGGGTTTGTCACTGGTTCGGGATGAATTGTGCGTAATTCAATTATCAAGTGGTGATGGTAATGCCCATGTTGTTCAATTTGACCGCAAAACTTATGAATGCCCAAATTTAAAAAAATTGCTTTCTGATAATAATGTTGAAAAGCTTTTCCACTTTGGACGCTTTGATATTGCAATGATTTATAAATATCTTGGAATATTATGTACGCCTGTTTTTTGCACCAAAATTGCATCTAAACTTTGCCGCACTTATACCGATAGGCACGGCCTTAAAGACTTGTTGCGTGAATTAGTTGGGGTTGAACTTAATAAACAACAACAATCATCAGATTGGGGTCAAGAAACCCTAAGCGAGGCGCAATTAAATTATGCGGCATCTGACGTTTTATATTTGCATGGCGCAAAAAATAAATTAGTTGAAATGTTACAAAGACATAATAGAAGCCAAATCGCTGATGCTTGCTTTAAATTCCTGCCAACTCAGGCAATGCTTGATTTGAGCGGTTTCGGCGAAATCGATATTTTTTCGCATTAATGATGTAAAGAGACTGAAAAAATAATGCCTGATAGCCAAAGTGAAAATTTAGCAAATGACCGCGGTTTACAAATCCGTAGTTTGCGTATCAAATTTTTACGAACACTTTTTTTAGTCGCAATTATCGCTTCGGCGGCTATTTTTGTTGGGATGTTAATTTTTGGCTTCTTGAAACCTAAAAACGAAGCCAACAAAAATGTTGTAAAAGGTGACAGGCTTGTAATCGAAAAGCCAACTTTTATTGGTCATTCAATTGAAAATGGTCGCGTGATTGTTACCGCCGATGAAGCAAAACGCCAATTGGGAAATGGTATAAGTGATATTGAACTAATAAACCCTGTCATGCAAACGCAATTTGGCTCTCAGATTAAGGCTAAAAATGGGGTTTGGAATGAAACAAGGCAGGAACTTACATTAAAGACCGATGTTGAAATGACGCATTCCAACGGTGATAAAGCATATTCACAAAATGCATATTATGGTCAGGTTGCAAGCCCCGATGGAAAAGGCTTTATCTTAGCTGAGCCTATTGTTTATTTAACCCAAAATGTTCGATTTGAACGCAAAAGCGGCGAACATTTGGAAAGCAATAGCGGGATTTGGAATGACAAAACCCAAGAATTAAAACTTGGTGATGACGCAAAATTGAATGTTCCACAAATAATTCCCGATAATAATTCCTTTGTACATATAACTTTTGCCAAGGGTAACGCACATTCAAAAGCTGCTACATTTTTGTTAAAAGATAATGTGATTTATGGAAGCGGAAATACAAGTTTGAATTTTGATAAAATCGCTGCAACTTCCGACCGTTATGAGTTCCATTCTGATACAAAGCGCATTATCTTAAATGGTCATGCACACGCAACATTTTCGCAATAGGTTATGATAAGATGAAAATTAAGAATACAAAACAAAATTTACATTTTTCTGCAACATTGCGGGGGCTGCTTGCTGCATCTTTTTTTGCAATGGTTTCTGGTTCTTCAATCGCGCAAAATACGCAAAATGGCCCGATTCAAGTGACGGCATCATTAATGGATGTGCAGCCACAAAATAATAGCGCTATTTTCTCCGGCAATGCCGAAGTTATTCAAAATGGCGCGGCAATAAGATCTGCAAAATTTGTGGTTTTCTATAATGGCGCCGGTGATGGAAAAATCCAAAAAGTAGTTTCTGATAGTGAAACTTTTTACGCATCACCAACTGAAAAAGCGCGCGGTGACCGTGCGGTTTTTGATGCCGCTAATAATACAATAATTTTTACTGGAAATGTAATCCTAACCCAAAACCGCAATGTCCTTACTGGTGATGAATTACGTGTAAACACAATTACCAAACAATCAGTGATGAAATCAAATAGCGGCAAAGTTAAGGGCGTATTTTTCCCAAATGATGCACCGCCATCGAAACCTAAAAAATAAGAATGAATTAAATGGCGCGTAATAATAGACTTACTGAATTATCTGGTGGCAGCAAACTGTCTAAAGATGGGCTTAATGCGGCTAATCTAAACAAGTCTTTTAAGGGACGCGAAGTTGTAAAAGATGTATCATTATCTTTGCAACGTGGCGAAGTTTTGGGGCTTTTGGGGCCGAATGGTGCAGGTAAAACCACATGTTTCTACATGATAACTGGTTTAATTGCGGCTGACTTTGGTACAATTACGATTGATGGCAAAGATGTTACCCAATTGCCAATGTATGTTCGCGCAAGAATGGGGCTTGGTTATTTGCCACAAGAACCATCTATTTTCCGTGGGCTTTCGGTGATTGATAATATTTTGGCGGTGCTTGAAACAACTTCTTTGTCAAAAGATGCGCAAATTCAACGTGCCGAAGAATTATTAAGTGAATTAAACATCCAAAAACTTCGTAACCAACCTGCCCCAACATTATCAGGTGGCGAACGCCGCCGCCTTGAAATTGCGCGCGCATTGGCAACAAACCCAAGCTATATTCTTCTTGACGAACCATTTGCAGGTGTTGACCCGCTTGCAATTTCTGAAATTCGCACTTTGGTTAAATATCTTAAAGGGCGCGATATTGGGGTTTTGATAACCGACCATAACGTACGAGAAACCCTTCAAATCACTGATAGAACCGCAATTATTGCCGATGGGCGCCTATTATTTGAAGGCACTTCTGATGAAGTTTTACATAATGATGATGTTCGCCGTTATTATCTTGGTAAAGACTTTTAAACCAATCAAATTTAGCGCAAATATGGCGCCAAAACTTAACAACAAGTAAAAACTGATATTTTTTCAATCGCTTATATGCGTTAGTTAGAATTTATTTACCACTTTTAGCACAGATAAAAGTAATTTGTTAAAAGTTATATGCAATTATCAGGCCATGATATTTTGCATGATGATTTTGTGCTATACGAAAAGGTAAAGTTCTAAATGGCAATAGCCCCAAGAATGGAGATGAAACAGGGTCAGTCACTTGTGATGACCCCGCAATTGCAGCAAGCGATTAAGATTCTGCAATTCTCCAGCGTTGAACTTTCCGAATATATCGAGCAGGAGCTTGAACGAAACCCAATGCTTGAACGCGTAGAGGATGAAAATTCAAGCGATGAAACAAGCACTGATAATAATGAATCTAGCGTAAGCGAGATTTCAATTTCCGAAGATAGCGGCGACCCAAATGCCGAAGGCTCAATTGATGCATCATATGAAGATTTATATTCAGATGCAGATATGCCAGCTGTTGAGGCAATTGGTTCAACAATTGATTGGTCAAAATCTGGCGATGGGCGTCATTATGATGATTTAGAAGGCATTGAAAACACATTATCATGTGAAATAAGCCTACATGACCATTTAGAGGCGCAAGCCGCCCTTGCCTTTGATAATCCACAAGATAAATTGATTGCAGCATATTTAATCGATTTTGTTGATGATGGCGGTTATTTGCGCGCTGATTGTGAAGAAGCGGCAACAAATCTTGGCGTTTCCAACGAAAAAATCGAAGAAATTGTACAAATCCTTCAAGGCTTCGACCCCGTCGGCATTTGTGCACGCAATGTTGAAGAATGTTTGGCCGCACAATTAAAAGAAAAAGATAGATTTGACCCCGCCATGCAAAAATTGGTGGAAAATCTTGAACTTCTTGCAAAGCGCGACCTTCGCCAATTATGCAATATTTGCGAAGTTGATGGCGAAGATATGGCGCAAATGATA
Source organism: Pseudomonadota bacterium (assembly GCA_020161405.1). GTDB lineage: Bacteria > Pseudomonadota > Alphaproteobacteria > Caulobacterales > Aquidulcibacteraceae > Pseudaquidulcibacter. Next base: position 243,059 of record JAIUOD010000001.1, read on the forward strand.
AGCGAAATTCGCGCCCTTACCCCAAAACCAGGGGCTGCTTTTGGTAATAGTGTTACATCGGCGATTGTTCCTGATGTTTATGTTCGTGAAGCGCCAAATGGAATGTGGGTTGTTGAATTAAACACCGACACTTTGCCAAAAATTTTGGTCAATAATGCCTATTGTGAAACTGTTTCGCGCAATGCACGCACAGAAGATGAAAAATCTTATATCACTGAATGCCAAAATGATGCTTCATGGCTTGTAAAGTCTTTGGATCAACGTGCACGCACTATTCTTAAAGTTGCCAAGGAAATCGTGCGCCGCCAAGATGGCTTTTTAACCTATGGCGTGTCACACTTGCGCCCATTGGTTTTAAAAGATGTTGCACAAATTATTGAAATGCATGAATCAACCGTTAGCCGTGTTACATCTAATAAATATATTGCAACACCACGCGGCACTTTTGAACTTAAATACTTCTTCTCAACCGCGATTAATTCATCTTATGGCTATGAATCACATTCTTCTGAAGCTGTAAGACATCAAATCAAAAGCCTAATTGATGATGAAAAGCCGATTGCACCTTTATCTGATGATGCAATTGTTGATATTCTTAAAGAAACCGGAATTGATATTGCGCGCCGTACAGTTGCCAAATATCGCGAAGCAATGCGTATTCCATCTTCTGTCCAACGCCGCCGCGCAAAGCTTGGCTAATTTTAATAATTTAAACTGTAACCCTACCAATATTTAACCTTATTTTTGTTTTTTGTGACAGATTTAAGAAAATTATCCCTTGCGAGTTTAAGAATGCTTGCTACATTAAATGTGCGGTGCATTAAACCGTGCATCGCCTCATACTATAAGGAGGTTTATATGACCCAATTGCGAATTCGTGTTACTGGCAGAAATGTTGACGTTGGCGAAGCACTTCGAGAGAAGATAGAGGGTGATTTAACCGATGGTATTGCACGATACGCTAGCTCCCGCGATGGCGAAGCAATCGTTACTTTAAGTAAAGAGCGCCATCTTTTCGTAGTCGAAGTTCTTCTTCACCTTGATTCAAAAGTAAAAATGGAATCAAAAGCAGAAGCAGACGATCCACACAAAGCGTTCGCCCAAGCACTTGATAAGATTGAAAAAAGGGTAAGACGCAACAAAAGAAAGCTTAAAGATCATCACCACACAGGCATAAAGCAACTTGACGTTGCTGAATAGATTGCTTGCAAAATATTATACTTTCGGTTAATGCGACGCCGCTTTAGTGCAAGCGGCGTACGCTTCATTATTTCGAATTTGGCCTATAAAAGCGGCTGTTTAAAACCTAGTATGGTTAAGTTTTTGAAAGCGAAATATTATGCCTAATTTAGGCGATTTGTTAAAACCCGAAGCAATTATTTTTCAGGCAATTGGCGATGATAGACGCGATATAATGCGCCAAATGACTGAAGTTGCGAGTAATGCTTTCGGTGTTGACGCAGGCTTAACACTTGAAGCCGTTATGACACGTGAGGCCTTGGGCGGAACTGGTGTTGGCGAAGGTGTTGCTGTTCCACACGCACGTATAAGCGGCATAGAGCGTACACATGGCGTTTTTGCGCTTTTAAAAACCCCTGTCGATTTTGAAAGCCCAGATGGCAAACCCGCTGACCTTGTATTCATGCTTTTATCGCCTGAGGAATCGGGGGCAAACCACCTTAAAGCACTTGCAAAAATCACACGTTTATTACGCCAAAGCCACGTAAGATCTGCCCTACGCGCCGCAAGATCCCAATCAGCTTTACACGCACTATTATTAGACGTCGAAACCAGCCAAGTGGCGTGATTTTTCTAAATTAGTTTTTTAAAAATTTTTTAAAAACTCGTCGTGATTTTGTGCGCTCTTTATATCGTTATCAATCGCATTTGCGACTTCGTTGATAATATGCGTAGAAAAGTCATTTGGTAAAGTTTCAAGAATTGGCAATGGATATTCTTGCATAAGACCCATTCCAACCATTACAGAAACCCATGAGCCAGCACGAAACAAGTCTGTTTGACTTGTTAAAATTTTACCTTGTTGTTTAAAAATTTCAATCTTGCTTTTTAAGCTATCTGGTACTTCCATATTCGTAACATATTTCCAGAAATCAGAATCATTACGTGTTGAAACGTGATAATGTAAGATGATGAAATCGCGTATTTCTTCAATATCTGTAATAAATTTATTATTATAATGGCGTCTAAGGAATTCATAATCCTTAGTTTGCGGTAGATGTTCAAAAAATTTAAAAATACTTGCAATCACTAAGTGTATTGCTGTTGATTCCAATGGTTCTAAAAAGCCAGATGCCAAACCCAAAGCAACGCAATTTTTAACCCATGTTTCTTTACGTCTTCCCGCTTTAAAATTTATCTTTCGAATGTCTGCAAGCGGCTTTGCGTCCAAAGCATTTAGCAAAATATTTCTTGCCTTTTCTTCATCTGTGTGACGTGAAGAATATACATAGCCATTTCCAACCCTTGATTGAAGTGGAATGCGCCAAGTCCAGCCTGCTTCACGTGCAGTTGATAAAGTATATGGATTTAGCGGCAATGTAGTTTCACTTGGAACAGCTAAAGCCGTATCAACGGGTAAAAAATTAGTCCAATCTTCGTAATTTGAACCAAGCGTTTTATCAATCAAAAGCGCGGCAAACCCTGTGCAATCAAAGAAAAAATCACCATTAATTACCCTGCCATCATTTAAAATTAAGCTATTAATATTTCCACTTTCATCTTGCTGAACATTGCCAATAGTCCCGATAATGTGATTAACACCTTTTGATTTTCCATAACCCTTTAAATATTCGGCGAACAGACCTGCATCAAAATGATATGCATAATTAAGCCAATTTCGTACCGATTGCCCATTTTTATCCGGTAAAGCAAATTTGTTATTTTTTGCAGCAACGGAACAAATTGATATATCATAAAGTGATGGAATCTTACTTTTTTGTTGCCTTTGTTGAAGCCAATGAAGATACAATGCTGAATTTTCCACTAGCGGCCCAAACTCACCAAATGGATGCCAATAATCGCCGCCAATGTGTGACCAATCCTTGAACCTAATGGCTAATTTATATGTAGCATTGGTCTCTTTTATAAAATCCTTTTCATCAATATTCAAAAACCGCAACAAGTCTTGAACAGATGGTATTGTTGCCTCCCCTACCCCAACAATTGGGATATCACTTGATTCAACTAGGGTAATTTTAAAACCACCTTTTGGTGTCTTTAACAAAACACGTGCCAAACAACTTGCTGCAATCCATCCTGCAGAGCCACCGCCAACAACAACGTATTCTTTTATAAATTGCCCCATTTTCCACCTCGTACCCATTGCAATTTAAATGTCTTGGGATATTAATTATAATAATATGTAAACGTTTACATTATTTTCAAAATCTGATTTGGTAAAGATAAAAATCTGCGGCATTTTGAATTTTTGTTAAGGGCGCTAAAATGCAAAATCAATTAATAAAAAAAATGGTAATTGTTGGCGGTGGAACTGCTGGTTGGATGACTGCTGCCCTTATGGGCAAATTACTAATGGGCAAAATTCAAATTGAGCTTGTAGAAAGTGATGAAATTGGAATTATTGGCGTTGGCGAGGCTACAATACCCGCAATAAAAATATATAATCAATTGCTTGGTTTAAACGAAGTTGAAATGATGAAAGCAACCCAAGCTACATTCAAACTTGGAATAGAATTTGTTGATTGGCGCGATAAAAACACAACTTATATACATGGCTTTGGAAAAGTTGGTACAGATCTTTTATGGATGCGTACATATCAATTTTGGTCTAAATTAAAAGACACAGCAAATTTAAAAGATTTAGATAATTATTCTATAGGCGTTGTTGCAGCGCGCATGAACAAGTTTGCCATGCCAAATGGGCAAGATTTAAATTCGCCAATGGCAGATTTTGATTATGCTTATCAATTTGATGCAGCTTTATTCGGACAATATCTACGTAAAATAGCCCAAAATTACGGAGTAAAACGAACGGAAGGTAAAATAACCAAAGTTAATGTAAATTCTGAAAATGGTTTTATCGAAACTTTAGATTTAGAAAATGGAAATAGTGTTTCAGGTGAATTATTTGTTGATTGCTCTGGTGCACGCGGTCTTTTAATTTCTCAGACATTGGGGGCAGAATTTGATTCATATTCTAAATGGTTATTATGTGACAGTGCCTATGCAATTGGCTGCACAAGCGCACAAGAATTAACGCCTTACACACGCTCAACTGCCCATGAAAGCGGCTGGCAGTGGCGCATTCCATTGCAACACAGAATAGGAAATGGGCACGTATTCTCAAGTAATTATATGAATAATGAAAATGCTCTCGATATATTGCTAAAAAACCTTGATGGCGAAGCTTTGAACGAACCTAAATTAGTAAAATTCACGCCAGGAAAAAGAAAAGAGGTTTTCAAAAAGAATTGTGTGGCAATTGGCCTTTCAAGTGGGTTTTTAGAACCATTAGAATCAACTTCAATACATTTAATACAAACGGCAATTTTACGCTTATTATCTCTTTTCCCATCAGATAGATTTTCACAAGTCGACATTGATGAATATAACCGACAAACAGAGGCTGAATACGAATTTGTTCGTGATTTTATTATTGCACATTATAAAATAACAAACCGTACAGATAGTGAATTCTGGAAATATTGTAAAAATATGGAAATCCCACAAAGCCTAAATGATAGAATTGAGCTTTTCAAATCGTCAGGGCGCTTTTTTCAAACAAATAATGAGCTATTTAAAGAGGAAAGTTGGGTTCAAGTTTTGTTAGGTCAAGGCTTAAAAATTAATCCTGACCCAATGACAAACCTTATTCCTGATGAAGATTTAGTGTCATTTTTAAAAAATGTTGAAGATGTCATTTTAGAAAATGCAAAATTTTTCATACCCCATGTAGATTTTATAAAAGATTATTGCAAAAGCGGTGTCTAAATTTATGCGTTGTTCAAATTTTATTATATAAATCAATATATTAATGCAAGCCATTACATAAAATGCACTATTTTATAAATTTATTGACAAGCTTCTTGTAAACGTTTACACAAATAGAAACACAAAATTTAGTTACAAGAATATTTTAATCGGAGGTGGCGCAGTTGATGTTTACACATAAAGTGTGACAAAGCTGGGTTCTGTTATAATGAATGCGCAAACGTTTACTCACCCCTCCTTTAAAAAGTTTTCGAATTATCGAAACTAAGTTCGCGTAGAAGCTTTCTGAGGGAGGAATTGAATGAGATGCTTCAATAAATTTAAGTCGCTAAGTGTTAGCGCTTCAGCGTTTGCATTAAGTGCAGCGCTTGGTCTAACAATTATGACTTCAACACCAGCAATGGCAGTTGAAACAACATCTGGCTTACAGGGGCACGTAATTTCTGCACCTGCTGGCACAAAAGTTACTGCTACTAACGTTGATAATGGTGCAAAAGCTACAGTAAATGTCCAAGCTGATGGCTCATATAGTATCGTTGGCTTAAGACCAGGTACATACAATGTAACCTTTAAATCGCCAGATGGTAAGGTTCTAAACGAATCGGTTCTTTTGACTGTTGGCGAAACTACTTCTTTGACTTCCGACATGTCGAAAGCAACTGAAGTTGTAACAGTAATTGGTCGCAGAAAAGAAGTTAGAACTTCAGAAGTTGCAACTTCAGTTTCAAAAACTCAAATCGAATCCATCCCGCAAAATGGTCGTAACTTCTTATCATTTGCCGCTTTAGCGCCAGGTGTTTCTTATTCTACAGACCCTGAACGCAAAGTGATTCAGTCTGGCGCTTCAAGTGCTAATGCTGTGAATTTGTTTATTGATGGCATGAGCCAAAAGAACCAAGTTCTTCAAGGTGGTATTGCTGGCCAAGATGCTTCTCGTGGTAATCCATTCCCGCAGGATGCAATTCAAGAATATAAAGTTTCAACACAAAACTTTAAAGCTGAATATGAGCAGGCATCTTCCGCGATTATTACCGCTGTAACAATCACAGGTACTAATAAATTTAAAGGTTCAGTTTTCGGCAATTACCAATCAAAAGGTATGATTGGTCAACCATATTATGAACGCAGCAACCCAAAACCTGATTTATCAAATAAAGAATATGGCGCAACAATGTCTGGCCCTATTATTAAAGATAAATTATTCTGGGCTGCATCTGCAGAAATTCGTCGCGATAGCAGGCCTTCTGCTTCAGTTTTGATGCCAACAGCTTCACAAATGCTTGTTAATCCAGCAACTGAAACAGCAAATGCATCTATGACTACTTTGGCAAGTGCATTGGCATCTAAATACAATGGCTCATTTGCGAAAGATTTTAGCCAAGATACTTATTGGGGTAAATTAACTTACCTTATGAGTGATGTTGACACCTTTGATTTAGAATTAAAAACACGCAAAGAAGATGATCTTCGCGGATTCGGCGGAACGAATGCTTTTGAGCGTGGAAATTCTCAAGCACAAGATGAAAAGCTTGCATTGTTAAAATGGCGTCACCGCGGTGAAAATTTTGTAAACGAAGCTTCGTTATCATACCAAAAAAATAATTGGGGACAAAGACCAACTTCAACGGGTCCTGGTATTACTCTAGTAAAGACAGAAATGTCAAAACCTCTAAATGAACCAATTACAAATTTTAGCCGCGTTACTGGGACGTTTGGTGGCATTCCATATGCGCAAGACAAGAACCAACTTAATACCACTTTAAAAGATGAAGTGACCCTTTCTAATATTGATTGGAATGGTCGCCATACAGTGAAAATTGGCGGTAAAATTGCACGCTATGAATATGAGGCTTCTGAAGCAATTCCAGTTTCAAACCCTGAATTATTCTTCGATGTTCGTACTTTTGTTCTTGGCGGAAATAATACGCCAATCGCAGCTAAAATCATGGATGGTGATCCATTATTGGGTGCAACAAACACTCAATTGGGTGCATATATCCAAGATGATTGGGTTTTAGACCAACATTGGACCTTCAACCTTGGCATCCGTTGGGATTATGAAACCAATATGATGAACAACAAATGGGTTACCCCATCTGATGTAGCGGCCGCAATGCGTGCGCATGTTGGCTTTAATAAAGCATATAATGCAAACGACTTTATTTCAAACGGCTCTAATCGTAAATCACCTACTAATTTATTCCAACCACGTTTAGGTTTCTCTTATGATGTGCATGGTGATAGCGATATGGTAGTATTTGGTGGTATTGGTCGTTATTATGACCGCAATATCTTCGATGCTGCACAATTAGAAATGCGTCGTCAAACAATCCATAATGCACAGCTGAAGTTCTACACTACAGAGTTATCACCATTTCAGAATGACCGCAGTTGGGTGAAATGGGACGCAAACTATTTTTCAAACCCCGCTTCTATGATAGCAAAAGCAAATGATTTAGACATTAAAGGTGAAATTTTTGCAATTAATAATAATGTAAAAGTTCCATACAATGACAAATTCAGCCTTGGTCTGCGTAAGAAATTTGGAAAAATACAAACCCAAGCAATTGTTGAACATGTTGAAGGCCATGATTTATTCAATTGGGTATTGGGTAATCGCCAAATTGATGGCACGTGGGGCAACCTTGGTGATGGCACACATGGCGATCAATTCCAAACACAGCCATGGAGCGACGGCGTACCAAATTATGGCAACCTACTTGTTTCAAGGTCAGATCGTCGCAATCGTCAAACATCATTATATCTAACTGCAGACAAAGCATACACCAAAAACGATGGTTATGGCTGGACTGCAAAATTAGAGCTTAATGACGCAGAAGCAACAGGTCACAATGATGTTTTCATGTTTGACTATGCAAGCGCACCAGCAAGTGGTTGGCATTATGCAGAGGGCGTTAATCCTTGGGCATTCTATGGTACTTTTATTAAAGACTTGCCATGGGATATTCGTTTGTCAGGTATTGTCAATGTACGTCGCGGCACACCTTTCACACAAATCGGCTTCTTTGATAATGGTGCAGGTGGAAATACTTTACGCACAATTGATGCAAACCTACTACCGCGTGAAAAAATTGGCTTTAAACAAATTGACTTTAGACTTTCTAAAGAATTCAATATGCCAAACGGCAATAGCTTGATTGTTGAAGGCCAAGTTTATAACGCCTTTGATTGGGTTAATAAAAGATATTCAGGTTGGGGCGGTGGCTTCACACCAGCAGGTGGAAAGCCATCTTATGTTGCTGAAAAATCACAAGAAGGTCCACCACGTACTTATATGGTTGGTCTAAAATACAAATGGTAATTTAAATTGGCTGCCTTCGAGGCGGGTGGCCAATTTATATTTAATGTCGCCATGACCCCAGCATGGCGACATTTTTATTTCTACCATTCGCCAATATTTGGCATTGATTGCCAAGGTTCTTGCGGCGCTAGCGGATTTCCTTTTTGTAGGATTTCAATTGAAATATTATCAGGGCTTCGAACAAAGGCCATTTGCCCATCGCGCGGCGGGCGGTTGATTATAATTCCCATACTTTGCAAATGCGCGCAATATTCATAAATATTATCAACTTCATACGCTAAATGCCCGAAATTTCTGCCACCATGATAGTTTTCAACATTTCCATTTTCATCTGGCCAATTATAAGTAAGCTCGACATGCGGCGCACCGCGCTTGGTTTCGCTTGGCTGGGCACTTTCCCAATCTTCATCGGTGCTTAGAAAAACCAAAGTAAAGCGCCCTTTTTGGCTTTCATTACGTCTTACTTCTTTAAGACCAAGCCCATTGCAGTAAAAATTAAGCGCTTCATCAAGGTTTTTAACCCTAACCATTGTATGTAAATATCGCATTTTTCGCCTCTGATTTATAATAAAGCCAAAATACATAAATTAGTACGGCGTGCAAAGCATCAAACACTTGCCGAAACCGCCGCTTTCACTTATGTCGAGTGTGAAGCACCCGTAGCTCAGCTGGATAGAGTGTTGCCCTCCGAAGGCAAAGGTCGCGCGTTCGAATCGCGCCGGGTGCGCCATCTCTCTTTTTAGCCCAAAAAAACTACCTAATGCCTTGAAAGGCAAGGAAAGTTGTGCCGTTCGAACACCTTCGTTTCGGTGGTATAAAATGTGGGATGGGAAGGTTAGTTTGATAGCCATTTTCTTCTCCTCTAACTTATCACTTTTCCAAAGAAAACAAGGGTTTGCGAGGAAGGCTATCGCCGTTCGAAAAGTTTCGTCGAAGCTTGCAACAGGAACATCGCGTTTTCCAATTTTTTCAGCCAATAGATTCTTTTGATTTTCAATTTCAGCAATGCGGTTCTCATAGGTTTTGATAACTGCTCTTACGTCAGACTCCACCAACCGTTTCAATAATTGTGCCGTTTCTCTATCCAATGTTGCAATTTGTTGCTTAATCTCAACTTTTTTGGCACTTGCCTTATTGGCTTGGTTATCCCAAAGGTCACGAAACATTTGCTCCGCCAATTTAATTAATGTCGGAGCAGGTTGCAGTGAATTTAGCAGTTCTTCAAAATCACCTTCCAATTGATCCTTTGGAATTGATTTTCCACTTTCAGAGCAATCCTTGGTGCGGCACAAATAATAGGCATAGGATTTGTGTGTCCCTTTACTCCAATTTGCCGTCATCGGCTTCTCACAGCTTGCGCAGCACACATGACCCCGCAATGGGAAGTCTTCATTTATATCCGCCCGAATAGGGGCGCGGCGCTTGCCAAAGAGCCGCTCTTGGATAGTGTTAAAAGTTTCGAGGCTTATAAGTGGTTCATGTTTACCTAGACGCGGAGTAATACCCCATCTTGGCACGGCAACATAACCTGCAAATAGAATTTGGGTGAGTAATTGATGGACACGCTCATTCGCGATTATGCCATTAGTATTTGGAATTTGTGGAAATGACTCTAAGAACCGTTTCACTTCCACTTGGCTTTCGAATCTTCCCAAAGCAAAGCCTTCAAGAGCTTCCTTCATTATGCTTGCTTTTGGTTCATCACGCACAAGCATCTTTCCGCCAGTTGGGCAGGGCGCATATTTATAACCCCAAGGTGCTTGAAACACCCAGAAGCCATTTTTGGCGCGTTCGGTCATTCTATGAATTGTAGTTTCTTGAATTTTTTGCCGTGAGTGTTGGCTTACACTCGCAAGCAAATGTTCAACTAATCTGCTATCACTATCATCACCAAATTCGATGCTAGGGGACTCAAGCCCCACACCAATTGAATCAAGTGCAGCGCGAAGCGATAAGTGAGCCTCTAAACCCCGTGCAAAGCGATTAATATCATCAATTACGACCACATGGCTTCCGCGTGGTGTTTTCTTAAGATATTTCATCATTTCGTCCATAGCAGGACGACGGGCATATTGCCCTGTGAAATCATCTTTGAAGACTTTCACGACTTCATGACCAATATGTTTGCAATAATCTCTATTTCTAGATTCCTGTGAACCAAGGCCATCACCGCGTTTCACTTGGTGAGGTGACGAAACTCTGCAATACAATACAGCTTTTTTAGCGGGCTTATCCATCATGGCGTGATGTCCTCATTTGGAATAGATTGTGGTTGTGAAATTTGCACGCCCTCAATCTTGAGGTCAACAGGCTCAGCTTTTGCGAGAGAGGTCAGACTATCATATTTAGGCATATTTTGGGAAGCGTTTTTGAACTTATCATACAGTGCTAATTGCACAGGATGCACGCCCCAAACTTGCTCAATTATTGAATGAAGCGTGTTAAAAATAATAGTAATAGCCTCGTCTTTTTCAGACGCGCTAAAGCCATCCATATCATCGACTATTCCCCGATAATGGTCTCTATTCCGTTCAAAAATTTCTTGTAGCGTTTCCATACAATCTCACTTCAAAGAGCGCCATGCTCAATTGAAGATAGTTTAGATTGTTCAAAAATAATTTTGGGGGTATTTGATACCAGCCCAAAATTATTTACCTAATTTTAGAATATCATATTTTATGGCGAAAATGCAAGGAAAATGGCGGTTTTATTGGCCTTTTAGGTGGTCAAGACAATTTAGCGTCCCAAATCAGTATCGCGGTCTCTGGCAAGCGTTTTGCTTTTCGAATTATCTAGGTTAAGTTCTTTGCCGTTGGCCTTACTTTCAATTATGCGCGTAACCTTTTCGCCGATACCTTTGAGACGATTTTTATGACGCGAAAAAATGTCATTGCGTGCCGCGCTTAACGCCTTTTGCGACGGGCTAGCCTTCATACCGTGCGGCGTTAATTCGGGGGCAGGAACGGCTTTTGAAGTAATTAATTCGCCATAGCGTTTATTAATCCATGCGCCAGAATGTTTTTCAAAATGGGCATTCGCCATACCCATTAATCGATTGCCACGCTTAATAGTTCTTATTTCATGCGCGGTGCGCTTAACTTCCGTATTGAATTTTCCCTTGATATTTTCGGGTTCGCTCATTCATCAATCCCCTCAATCTTGACGCCAGTGCTTTTTTGTCCGGCGTGCATTTTTCGAACATCGTTTAGGCCTTCATTCCATTCTGGGATTGCAAAATATGGCACAGTATCGGCAATAATAAGATGCGGCATATTCGATACGCGAATAATATGCTGGTCTTGATTAAGTGATAAAATATCTTCGGCTTGCAAAACATTGCGCTTTGATTCTGATAGCCCCGCATTGCCCGATTGTTGCACGCCGCCATTATGGCCTAGATTGCGATTTAATATTGTTTGGCTACCCGACCAATATTCAATGTCCTTCAAAACGCTTGGTTCGGTAACATTTTTATAAATTGTTACCGCCGCTTGGTCTTCTATTTCACCGACCATTTCGCTGCTCCACCGCGACAGTAACGACAATCTTGATTGCGCGAACATCCAGAAATTCAAACCACGAGCACGATAAAGACGTAGGCCTTTTAGAATTGCAAGCGCATAATATTGTGGCATTTCATCGAGAATAAAAGTAGTTCTTATATCACCGCGTGCGGCTGCCACCGCTTCAATAATATGATTAATAATCAAACCTAGCCATTTCGCCGCAGACTCAACCTTTTTAGACGGCAACATAATATAAACCGTATGCGGTTCTTGCTTTAACAATGCAAAATCAAATTCATTTATGCGACTTGATTTTTCAAGCAATGTTTCAGGTTTAAATACTGACACTGCCTTTTGAATTTCTGACATATAGGCAAGCCATTGTTTAGGCGAAACTTTCGCCATGTCCTCATACAATGATGCGCGTGTTGCGACACTTTCATCTGATGATATCTTCATATAGGAAAAATAATTAGCTTGTTCCAAGCCGCCAGAATTTACAAACCTCCACAAATAGCCAACATTTAGATTTTTGGAATCTTCAATAACTAAATAATTTAATAGCCACGAGATAATTTGTTGCGACCCATATGCCACCCAATCATTTGATGATTTTTTTAGGGGCGTTGGAATAATAATTTCGGCAATATCGTCATATTCTGAATCTATTGCCTCGCCTGAATTTTGTAGTTCAAGCAAGGCATTAAGAGGGTTTATTTTAGTATTGCCAAAGCCCAATAACTCAAATGGATTCAAAAATATGCATTTTTGTCCAAGAACATTTTTGCGATAATCAGCAGTGCAATATGCGTTCTCACCATCTTTAATATCAATAACTACAAATGATCTATCTTTTACAAAAGCTAAGTTATTGAAAATAAAGTTAATATTTTTCCCTCCTCCAGCGCGAAGAAAAGTCACGAGACTAGCATCGCCTTGGTAGGTTAAAAATTCACCGTCCCAGCCGCCAATAATTAAACCCTTACCACTTAAGAGATTGGCATCCTGTAAATCATAATAATTTGCCAGCCTGCCATTGCCTAGCAAATCTGAAGGCTCTGCATTGGCTAGAAACCTATCAACTTCAAACGCACGTTCACGCGCGCGCGTTTGCTCAAATTGATGGTGAAGATGTCTTTGCGTATTTGAAAATAATCCAAACGCGTCGCCAAAACGCCGCCTCGACATATTATTCGCCTTCATTATTACGCTGATTATAGCGTGTTAATTTAGGTGCTTTTGGTGCGTCAGGGGTTTCAATATCCTCAAGTTCGGCAATCACTTCGTCAGGTGATGGCAATATATTATCCGGTGCAGGGATATTTATAGCCATGCCGCGATTGAAAAATTCTTCAAGTCTTTGCGCGGCTAATTCGCCGCCATCTGTTCCATAGTCCTTGAATGCATCACCCAAATTTGGGTCAAATAATCCAATCAATCGACCAGCCGCCAATGAACCAGAACTAATTCCCAAATCCGCCGAATTCAAAGTTTCCGCAACATTCACAAACTTTTGCACGACAAAAGCCCGTAAATTTACCATACCTTGCATTAAAACTTGGGCGCGTTCATACGAGGCTTTGTAATACTGTAAAACCGCTTCATTTTGGGCGCGAGCCGCCGCGTTACTTGCTTCGACATACCTTGCGACTTCGCCTTTAAATTCTTCAAATTGCGCCAGATAATATGTTTCAATATCTTTAGTTTTGTTAAGGACTTCCTCTTCAATATTCGCTTCAAACGAACCTAAAAGTTTTGAAATCTTATAATCATTTGGTGCAAACTTTTCTGTAGCGGCAACAGCCACTGCACCAGTGCCAATTAACAAAAATGATTTCATCATTGAACCCATTTCTCGCCGTGATGGCTCTGGGTAATAGGTAAGGTTATTGTGCGAATAGCCATTTTGGTTAGTTAGGCTTCGCTTATGATCGCCATTAGTATTCGGGCGATTATAAAGTAATGGCTTTTGATTTTCTTCGGTCATTTTGAGCTCCTCAAATTTGGAAATTCAAAATGGCATAACGTCAAGAGAGAGTTGGGGGCTTTTGCGCCCCCAACTAAATATTATTATTATTTGACGATGTGATTTATCAAATGTGGAAATTTTATCGCTATCACGAGATAAATAAGGCTCAATCTTTCATGTGTTTTTCTATTTATCAAAATCGGCTCGCGCTCCGCCCAATTTAAGAACACGCCTATCCAAGACGCGGCAATGTCACCTCCGACTAATTCATTCTTTGGATTCAATACATTAAAAATCTCCCACGGACATAATTCTAGATGGTCAAAATAATATCCAAAATGGTTGAATGTTTCACCTTCATAATCGTTCAGTATGTCCTTAAATTGAGAGGCGCGGTAGCGTTTAGATGATGGCATCAAAGTTTTTAGCACTATGGCTTCGCGGCGAATAACTGAAGGAAGCGTCAAAACCTTCTCGCAGGGCGAATAGGTGACATCCCATCCGACATATTCATCTGTGTGTTTATTCGAATGATATTCATGCCAAGCACAAGACTTTATTTTTGCCAACGGGCACTCGTGGCAAATTGACGGTGCAACAAAATGAGAAATTTCATTTTCGTCAGCCAAAAATTCAGCAGGTTTTTTGCACGCAGTTTCTCTTTCATTGTCCTTATTCATGGCAATGCTCCACAATCCACCTGTTAGGGTGTCTCAAATTACTTGGAATGAAGGATTAGTTTGCGCAGCACTAAATGCCTTCGCTATTTTAGTAGCACATAACCGCAACTATGACAATAGAATGCGCGAAATATATTTCGCTATTTTACAGTTGGATGTTTTTGTCGTTCTTTTTTTAAACGTTCGGCGATTTTGATTGTTGCTTCGGCAAACTCTTTTGAGTCTGGACTTGCTGTCTTTACTGTTTCTAAGAAGCGATAGTAAGGCTCTTTCGGTAATATTTTGTCGATATCTATTTCTGGGCGCGTAAAACAATAATTCCTTACTGCTTGTAGTATTTTAGGGTCAAGTGCATGTAATTCATCTCTATAGATTGAATTACTTTGAATGTGCTCGCCCCATACTCTTTCTATAAAATTTACGGCATTTTCTGTTTTGTCAGCTCGGTTATCATATAATTCTGGCGCAGAACTTGGCAGAGGAATATTGCGGAGCAATTTTTCACCCGATTGAAGCTGTAATGCTTCCGAGTGAACTTTCGCTGAAAAGGCTTTCGCCACCTCACCGGTTAGGCCATATGTGGACTGAATGGCACGTAGGAGTAACGCTTTTTGTGCAGCCACCAAGACAGTATAGTTTGTTAAAAATCGTTTTTCAACAAAATTCGAACCTTGGCTTTCCTTAATAATTGCTCTTTCACTACTGATTTTACTTGCGTCAGGATGACTTGCTTCATGCGCATACTCTTCATCGGAAATAAACTCTTTATTTGCCGCTTCTTCAAGTAAATCCAATTCTTTTCGTATATTTCGCAAGAAATAATTTCTAGCATTTTTTTTCTTGATTTTTCTGTTCCGAATAGAGTCCCAATCAAGTAATCGTATCTTTGATTTTAACTTGTCGATATCCCTTACAATGTTTTGAATTTGGAATTCGTCTGAGTTTTCCTCTGGCGTAGATTCATTTCCCATGCTTTGGCTTTCGACTCTAAATTCACTATAATTTTGGTTTATATTGCTCCTCATAAATAGGTCATTTCGCCCCTAAAGTAAATGTAGTCACTCAGGTATATTCTCTTTAGAGGGCTATGAGATTATTATCTTGCTAACTCGTTCATGCTCACATTCCACATTACTAACAATCAATTGAGAAGCAAAACTGAAAGTCTAAAACGGAATATCATTATCGCTAAAACCGGAATAATGATTGCAATAAAATTCGGCCTTATACATTGGCGTTTCGATTAACTCGAATAGGGCGCGTAAAATATCGCTATCATTCCACTTATGCGGAAGTTCGCCGTTTACGCTTTGCAAAAGATAAAATTGCCCTGCCTTGGTAAGCCTTAAATGAAATTCACCGCGCCCCGTGCTTTCGATTGTGAACCAAAGTTCGCCGCCTTTAACCGCTGATATGCCCTCTAACTTTCCGCTTCTCTTTGCCATCTTAAACCTCAATATCGTTCCTAAATTGTGACATTGGGTTTTCTAACAAAATCTTTGCTGCAATGCGGGGGCAACTTAAAAACCAGCGAAGCAATAGATCCCAAAGCTCCAGTATTTAACCGACAAATGCGCCGCCAATTCATGGTGACGTTTTGCACCCGCCACATGCTTATTCGTTCAAGCCCCACGGTTACACCTTACCCGCACCACCTTTGTGCCAAAGCCGTGTTGAGGCATTGAACGCGCATGATGGCGTGCGCCGATTGTCTCCATGGCTCGCGCAATCATGTTCGGCCTAAACTAAATAGGAGACTAAAATGGGATTAGATATGTATGCATTCGCATTAGAAAAAGTTGAAACCCGTCCAGCGGTAGATTTCAAATTAGACGAAAACTCAACCCAATTTCACTATTGGCGCAAGCACCCAAACCTTCACGGTTTGATGCAAAAATTATACGAAACCAAAGGCGGCACTAACCCCGAATTTAATTGCGACACCTTATCGCTTAACACCCACGACCTTGATGCAATTGAGGCCGCGATTACGGGCAAAAATCTTCCCGAAACCCGCGGATTTTTCTTTGGTGAAAGCACAGGCGAAGAGCTAAATCACGATTTAGACTTTATCGCCAAAGCCCGCAAATTAATCGAAAACGGCAAAGACATTGTCTATTATTCGTGGTGGTAGCATCACGAATTTATATCAATAAACCTAAAACGGCTTGAGTTCGCTCTAGCTGTTTTCCGCAAATATTTGTTGCATTGCACTGTGAATCAATGCGATATTCATTTATCCAATTGCGAGATTGTTTATTAGCAGAGCACCCTCATGCTATTATTAAATAAGCACCAGCCCCTTCCCAAATTTTAGCAAAACTATCGTCTTATGCCGATTGCAAGATGTCCCCTGTATTACAAATTTGCGTGCGCAAAATTTGAAACAGGGGCTATCTTGGCAAGGGAGACCGTTTGCACTTCTCCCGTTGCATCCCTCTTGGCGGTTGGCGCAGAAAAGGCATTGAGCCTTATTGCGCCAATAGGGGAGACTTCGTTCTCCCCAAACCCCTTCGACCAACCCTTTGCGTTTTGGATACGCACAAGCCTTTCGCAGCTTGACCACGAACAATGGGCCTGCCTGCCCCTTTGAACCCAGCCTCTATCCGAGAGACCAACCGTCCACCGTTTGGATACCGCCACTTCATGGAGACCAGAGTTTTCGCACCCTGAACCACGACAATTGGAGATTTCACTCTCCCCTCGACCCCATGACCAAAAAGGGCTTTCGCGCCCCTCTGGACACCCCAGACAAAGGAGCTTTTCAAACCCCTTTGAACCCGCAATTTGAACAAATTGAATTTAACGAGAAACAATAATTTGACTGGTAACATCATATTTGAAATCTACAATTTCACCAGTTAAGATTAAATCTATTGCTTTCTCGATGATGCCAAACGGGGCAACAAACCACTCGCGCGGAATGAACCGCTTTCCAGTTTCGTCATATACATCAATATTAAGACAAGCAGCTCCAAAAAAAGTGTGTAACAACAGTTCCAACTTTTGTGGATTCATATTGAAACAACGATATGCAGTAACTATTGAAACGGAAGACATCAAATAAGTCGGATCATTTTCAGCATTTCTAATGCGTTGTTCGACTGGGACACGTGAAAAACCAATCTTATAAAGGTCTTTGATGGATTGGATTTCTGGACGTTTGCTTTGAGATTTCAAAACGTAAATATATCCCGTTTCTTCATCTTCGCTCGAAATATTTTCCAATTCATCGAGTAATCTTTCCTTGTGTTCAGTAACTATTCTGCCGTCCTGATAGAGAGACTTTGCCAAAGATCTGTAAAGCATATCAGATTCAGTGCCGTTTTCAAAAACACATCTGGTTCGTCCATCTTTTCTAAAACGCTTGCCATTAACTGTCTTCTCTTCGGACGTTATATCGACTTGTTCCAAATACAAGAGCATTCCCGATAAAACATAGAACTGCCCTTCTTGAAGGTTTTCGCCTTTATCATTGAATTTTCTAATTGTTCGATAACCCTGCCTCAATTCTTCGTGAACCTTAGGGAACAAGTGCTCATATTTCTCAAAGTCAGCACATTTTTTGCGTTTTGATATATACTCTGCGGCTTCCCGTGAACTTGGCTTAACATGCTTAAGCATGAAAATGCTCTCAGGAACATCATCAAGAATTCCAAGGTCATCATCGTCAAAAATGTCAGAAATTGAAGTTATTTCTTTCACCTCACAATCAAGTAAATTATGAACGTCATACTGCTTGAGTGCCAACATTTTATCTTGGTTTTTACGAATGCCTTTTAACCTCGAATATAATTGATGCTCTTGAATGCCAGAACCAGCCTTTGGCTCTCGGCTATGTTCTAATACAAACTTATTTATTTCTTCAAAAGAGCTAACCAAACGTTCGTCTGCACTGGCAACAGAAGATACCCTTGTCTTAACCTTTAAAAGACCAAGGTCATCTTCCGCAATTAATTTTAGGAGATCTTCACGCTCCACATCAAACTCCTTGAGTTCTACGCTGAGCTTTAATATACACCAATGCTTCCGCCAAACGCCGCTCTTGCGGGTCTATGGAAGATATATTTGGTTCATTGCCGCCGCTATTTTGAACAAAGCTCTTAATTTTTGGCCACAAAATTAGGGCTTCTTCGTCAGTCATTTGAATACGTGTCGCTTCAATAGCCTCCTGAATTACCCTGAAGACACGCGCTGTCACAGATTTAGATAAAATCTCAAAAGCCTTTTGGAAAGGGTTAATGCTATCAATTAGGTCAATATGTAAGTCATCAATATTAACAAATTTACCAGCCATGCGAATGAATTTTTGATCGCCAGTTTCTTTGATTTCACCATTTTTGACCACAGAGTCAACTACAACATGTTGGCGAACTTCTTCGACTTCTTCATCTGATAATTCGGGATATTTAATTCGAATGATTTTAGGAATCATAACTTTATTAATAACTTCGGGGTCAACATTGCCCGGCAATGCCTTAATAATTTTATCATCTTGCAGAATAGACGCTTTCAGGTCATTCAAGTCGGATTCAATAATATCACGGACGCGCTTTGAAGAAGGTTCTTTAAATCCGCGAATTTTGATTTCACCAGCCTCGGCTTCGTCATCATCTGAAACTTTTGTTTTGAACTTGAAATTCGGCGCAAGAACTTGCTCCATCAAAAGTGAACAGGTTATCGCCTTAAGCATATTATTGACTGACAATGTAACCAAATCATCGGCGGCATCTGGCTGGGCAATAAGATTTGTAAATTGTGCATGGGTTTTGTTGGCACTGTCGCGCGTGCAGCGACCAATAATTTGAATAACTTCGGTTAATGACCCGCGATAACCAACAGTAAGTGCGTGTTCACAATAAGGCCAATCAAAACCTTCCTTTGCCATTCCCAAAGCAATAATCAAATCCATATCTTCTTCAGATTTCACATTGCGTAAATATTCTACAACGCGCTCACGACCGCTTTCTTCCACCAAGTTTGCAACTTTTAGAATTTTGCCGTCCAAATGCCGCTTTAATGAAATTATTCCAGTATTTGAATCTTGGCTTTCAACGTCACCTATTTGGTCTAAGATTGTGTCAACTTCTTGATATTTATCTTTTGTGGATTCACCAGCGTTCACATTTGGAATGTGCAAAATGGTTTTCCTGTTTGTATCAAGAATTTCATTGATCGCACTTGTATAACGCCCTTGGTAGAAATGATATCCAATTCCCAGAGATTTCAGATAAGTATAACCATTCAATTGCTCATAATAATTGTAGGTTATTTTGGTGAATTTTTCTTCGTCTTCAGGAAGCAAAACCGGCACGCCATCACCACGGAAATAAGACCCTGTCATTGCCACTATATGAACATTAGATTTAGATGTGAGGGAATGTAACAAATTGCCTAAACGACTGTTATCTTTATCCGCCGACACATGATGGAATTCATCGATTGCCAAAAGTGTGTCGTTAAATTTTTCGTCTTCCAATTCTTCAAATGCGAAGCGGAGGGTTGCATGTGTGCAGATCAAAATGCGTTCATCACTATCTAAAAATCGTTTGAACGCTTTAACTTTGCTATTATCGCCACCAGCGGTGCATAGGTTATATTCTTCATTTGGCTCCCAATTTGCAAAAAAGCCATGGGACTTTAAATCAGTCTTTCCAAACGAACCGCCAATTGATTTTTCAGGAACGGCAACAATAACTTTTCTAATGCCCTGTTTGTATAATTTATCCAAAGCGATAAACATCAGTGCACGGGATTTCCCAGAGGCAGGTGGTGCTTTAAGTAAGAGATATTGCGCATCACGCGCAGAATATGCACGCTCCTGCATCTCGCGCATCCCCATTTGATTGATACTCGTGCTTTCGCCAGTTTGGGCGTATGTAACATCAACTAAATTAGGCATCTAAATTCCTTTTTGTGAAACAATTTCATTGTGCGCATTCAATAGGTCTTCTTCACTAACCAGCTTGTTTATGCTGCCATCAATTGCGCGAACATAAATAATGGGCTTGCCACCAGCTACCTTAAGCTCGCTCACTTCTGCTAAATATGGAATTTGATATTTAAATGTCTTGATGGGAACTAAATTTGAATTGATTTTTATGTGTGTCTCTAATTCAAAATCCCAATTTCCTTCTGCCACCATCTTGTCGTAATCGACTTTTAATTTGGAAATGAGGTTTCCTACGGTTTCAATAACATTTCCATTTTTATCATAAAAAGCGTCTAAGATTAGATCGACTTGCTCTCCAAATTTTTTCCCTGTTAGTGTAAAATATTTATCTTCTTCAATTTCAATAATTGGTTCAAATTTTGCATTTTTTATATCAGGAAAAACAACATTAATATTTGCAACTATTGTTTTAATCCTGCCTTCTTCATCAAGGGGATTGCTTTGACGAATTATAAACAAGTCAATTGGTTTTTGCTTAGCTTTATTTAAATCTTCCACATAGTTCTTTGCATCAGAAGTAAAATCTGTGCTGGATGCTATTAATCCTATGTCCACATCATTTAAAACTAATAGCGAACCTGCAAGTTTTGAAACTTCGGGTCTGCCAACTTTTGCATTTCTCTCTTGGTGGTCTTTAGATTCAATGAAAATCTTACTGTCAAAAAATTCAGCATAGGCATCTGCTTGAAATGTTTCGTTACTATGTGAACTTTTAATAAATACATCGTGCGAAACATTCGCTAATTTATTTAGTGCTTTTAAGGTTGACGCGACAATCAGCTCGTATCCTTTGCCTTTTTTTGAGGGACGTTCCCCAAAAATTTCCTCATAAAAATCATCCATGTTTGGCTTCATAACAATAAATCTCCTTGAATATCTTGTCCTGAAATCATGGCTTCGTAAAGTTTGAATAGGTATTCCAAGCGTTCTTCGTCGCTTGTGAACGGGCGGGAGCGATAACAACGCTCTACTGCAATATCTAAATTATGGTGCGCCTCACGCAATCCATCTGGCATTTTGTCTGGGTCATAGAGTTCGGCCATGGTTTTTTGGGAATGTCGTTCCCTTTCATCTAAGATTTGATAGACATGGACAGATATTGATTGCAAATGCTTTTCTCCGATTTCCGGTATGGGAAAATTGTTATAAACGATGGCTGACGAATAACGGTAGTCAGTTTTTAGCCTTCCTGCCACCGCCCTCATCCAGACCATATGCATGCGAGAAGAAATTATGCCGAAAACCCATGGCGCCGCATCATATATTGCTTGAGCGGCATCTGAAATAACTGTTTCTTTGTTTAAAAAGCCGATCGGGATATACTCCCTTCGCTCGGATGAAGTTCTGGGAATAATAATTGAATTAGTCTCTTTATGGGATGAAAAATAATATCGATGAGGAAAAAATGCTAATTCCCTAGTGCTCTTTTCTGTGCTTTTTTGCCTGTGGGCTTTGACCGCTTCCAGTCGTGCTCGAAAAGGAGGAATTGAAATTGCTTCTTCAAGATCTTCGTCTCTTATATAAATGCAAAATCTACTCAATCCCCGTATAAATTCTTGGGAACCTGAAAACTTCCTTATAAACTTTCTCGCGTGCGGATACGAATTCAGCAACTCAAGAGATTCTTCGCCTGAAAGGGTTAGGTTTCCGCCGTCATTTAATAAATTGCCATATACAATCTTTGGCATGAATTTCGCAATTGGCTTAGACCTTCTTTCGACATAAATCATTGACGAACTAGTTAGGTAACCATTGATTTGGCTTACATTTAAAAATGTATTGCCACTAAAAAGTTTCTTCGTTTGATTTGATATTTTGTCTAAACCAATGATTACACAAGTTATACCCGCGTTCTTTTTTGCATTGTTAACCCATTTAAAAGACTGATGTGCAAATGAAATTTCTAAATCGCCACGAAAAATTCTAGGCCACAAAATTGCAACTTGCTCTCCTTGGCAGATAGAATTAGTTGAGACAAACCCGAGCGAAGCGTCGTGATCTCTGATATATTCAGCACCTTTTATGAACCAGCACGAAACATAATCGAGGCTCTTGTAGTCATCTTTAAATAAAAGCTTCATGTCTTCTTTTTGAACTTCGCCTTGATTCCTTGATCCGAGATATGGTGGATTCCCTAATACGAAAGTTTCATTACATGTGCCTTTAGGACAAATATCCTCCCAGTTGACCCTTGTTGCATTTTCACAAACAATATTTCCGCTCTCTTTCAAAGGTAACGGTGGCTTCGCTCTTCCAAAAACTTCCCTGAATTTTACGTTCATTTGGTGTTCTGCAAGCCAAAGGGACAGAATTGCCACTTCATGGGCGAAGTCATCCAATTCTATGCCATAGAATTGAGATAGTTTAATTCTAGAAAACAAAAATTCCGGCGACTTACTAAGTTCGTTTATTCGCTTCAAAATTTCCATTTCAAGTATTCGAAGCTCTTTGTAAGCAATAATTAAAAAATTTCCCGATCCGCAGGCGGGGTCAAAAACTTTAATTTTTTCAATTCGTTGCAAAAGAAGCTCGAGTTTAGCTTTATTTTCATAATGCTTTTCAAATTCTTCTTTTAGTTCGTTTAGGAATAAAGGTTCGATAACCTTCATGATATTTGGCACAGAGGTGTAGTGCATACCCATGCCACCACGCTGGTCAGGGTGAACAACAGCCTGTATCATTGAGCCAAAAATATCGGGATTAATTGCGGCCCAGTCAAGCGCACCGCAATCTATTATCATCTTACGTGATTTGGCGGAAAACTTTGGCGCAAAGTATTCTTGCCCGAATAAACCGCCGTTTACATAGGGAAAATCCTTTAGATATTTTGGTTCATCAGTGCGGTGTTCGGTGTTCATAATTTTGAACACGCGATTTAGATAATCGTCTAAATCACTTCCGTCGGGTTGCGTATTTCTTGCAATAGAATTCGTGAACTGACCTTTGGCAAATATCTCAGTATCTTCAGCGAAGAAGCAAAATAATAAGCGCGATAGGAATACATTTAAGGAATGGAGTTCATCTTTGTTCTTAAATGGATTGTCTTTTAGAATTTCATCATAAAGTTTCGCCATTCTTTCGGCAGCTTTTACATCCGCTTCGGTCTCTTTTGGGGCGTTATATGTTGAAAGTCCAGCCAATTCACCAAAAAAATCTGGATGCTTATTTAATTCCAATATTGGAATATCAAGCGAATTTTTTGTCTTGGTATTTATCGCCAATAGCGTTTTATAATCAGTGACGATTATGAATTTAGGATCGTGCTTTAATGAAGTTTCATCTTTGCTAATTTCATCAATGCGGGCGTGAAGGTCAGCGTCTTTTACTACTTCAAAAAACACTTTCTTTTTGAGTATCAATTGCCCGTCTTTTTTACCAAGATTTCGATTGCCCTTCTTTAACAACGTAACCGTCGTCTTAGGAACGCCGTATGCAAGCAATAGGTCAAAAATAAATTCTTCCTTTGTAAAATTCTCAACTAAGCTTTGGAGGTTTTCTTCAATTTGTGCGATATTCATTTTCTTGCCCAATTTCCTTTGCGCACTTTGCTCTTAAATCCAATTATTAATATCGCTTTGTCGAAAACGCCAAGCGCCACCAACTTTAAATGCGGGAATTTTACCACTTGCAACCAAACGATAGGTGGTTTTCTCATTTAGTTTGAGGTATTCGGCAACATCCTTGATTGTAAGAATATCATTCAACATACAATTTCCCCACTCAGCATCGATTCTATGCTTCAAATGAGAAAATAGTGGAAAAGTGCAGAAACATCAATGCGAATATCGCGTTATAGTAGTAATATTATTTGCTTGAATGGCATTACTTAAAGTAACGAATCTAATTATTGATTATTATTTACTGAAAGGGAATAAAAATGGCAGACCCGCGTGCATTTATAAGCTTTGACTATGACCACAACGATACAGAAAAGACCTTATTCATTGGACAGGCAAAGAATTCCAAAACTCCATTTAATATTCAAGATTGGTCAGCTAAATCCAGCATGCCTCAAAATGAGTGGGAGGCAATTGTTAAAGACAAAATAAACAAATCCAATATGTTGATTGTTTTAGTTGGCAAGTCCATGGCTAGTGCTACCGGCGTTGTCAAAGAAATAAGAATGGCAAGAGAACAAAATGTTCCAGTTTTTGGAGTATATGTTGGAGGCGCTGATTCTAGCTCAAATTTACCAGATGGATTGGCAAGAAATCGCACTATAAAATGGGAATGGGATAATATTGCGAATGCTATTACCCAAATGATGGGTGAAGGGAAAAATAAGAAATAAAAATATGAGAAAAGCATTAATTGTCGGCATAAATTATTACGAACATTGCGGTCACCTAAGGGGATGCGTCAGTGATGCACTTTCGGTAAGTCAAGTGTTGGATAGACACGAAGATGGCAGCAAAAATTTTGACATTAAAGAGCTTATTTCAACGGATGTAAATTCTAAGGTTATTAAACGCAATCTAAAAGATTCGATATTGGAGCTTTTTAATGGCGATTCAGAAATTGCGTTTCTTTACTTTTCCGGACATGGGCACGTTGAATCAGATACTGGATATTTGGTCACTTCTGAATGCAAAGACGGCGATGATGGTGTTTCCCTTGAAGAAGTCTTGAAGGCTGCCAATGAATCGAAAGCTAAAAATAAAATTCTAGTTTTGGATAGCTGCTTTGCTGGAGCGGCAGGCAATATTGCTTCTCTGGGTGACAAAGCTCTTCTAAGTGAAGGCATGACCATACTGACTGCGTCAAGCAAGGATCAATACGCGCTTGAACATAACGGCTCTGGTGTATTTACAAAGCTGTTTGTTGACGCACTAAGCGGTGGTGCAGCGAACTTACTCGGAGAAATAACGCCAGGTAGTATCTACGCTCATATTGACCAATCTTTAGGTAGCTGGGAGCAAAGACCCATTTTTAAGACTAATGTGAAGAGATTTACTTCTCTTAGAAAAGTTAAGGCTCCGATTTCTTTAACAGATTTAAAAATGATCTCCAGTTTATTTTCTGCGCCCGATATTGATTTCGCCTTAGATCCAAGTTTTGAGCCTCAACCACCAGCTCCAAACCATGGAATTCAGCCAGACCCCGAAAATAATAAAAAATTTGCAATTCTTCAAAAGCTTAATCGACTAAATTTAGTAAAGCCAGTTGGCGAAGAGCACATGTATTTTGCGGCAATGAATTCAAAATCGTGTAGGCTAACTGCCTTAGGCGAACACTACTGGAAGCTTATTACAAGTAACAAAATTTAATATGCCGACTTGGCGATTTTGCGTTAATTCAATTTCACCTTCCACTTAATCTTGAGTAGACACCGAACTCTTAGTTTGGGTTGATAGGCTGTCAATGGAACTGCCCGCTCCATTCGTTTCAATCTTTGATTTCCACTCCCGTGTTGCCCATACGCCCTGATAAAATCAGGGTGACAGCCCATCTTTACCCCAAACTTTTCTGTGTCCGTCCTCAAGAAAAAGCGAAAGGAGATGGACATGACAGTTCAAATCATCAAAAAATCGTGGAATGGTATCAATATCGAAATCCATTATGCGCGAATTTATTTCAAACTTGGAAAGGATTACACGCTTTCACACATTGACCTTTATTCGGAATGTGAACGCCCTTTGCCTATCACCGAAACTGGTTATCGCTCACATTTTTTTGAAGCCCGAGAACTTGAAGGCTATAAAGATATTTGGGCTTATGTTCTTGCTTGGTTAAATCACGAAGCTGAAAATAATAAAGATTGGAAAATTGTTCGCGCGAAATCTACGCAATTATCGCTCTTTTGAAATTTTGGATTTTGAGCGTGTTTGAAATGTTGTTTTTCTTTGCGTAATCGTTAGTGCAAAGTGCCAGCTATCGGCAAAATGTGGCTTAAATTAATCTTGACTTATTTATAAGCTTGCAGGGAATAGTTCCCAGTCTTTCGCTTTGCAATGCTTCCTAGTTTGACCATCTAATTATCGGCGGGTAGCTCTTCGTGCTTTCAGTATCGCCATAACTTTTGCGCGGGTTCGTTTGGCTTTTGGCAATCTGTCCAAATCCATTGGCTAAATTAAGTTCATATAAATTGACGTGTTTTGGCAGGCTCAGCTTGGGGTTCAACGGGTTGCCCGCTCCATTCACTTTGCTCCCGTGTTTTCCCGTTCCCCGATGGTGAACCCCCATCCTTAATCACCTGCCTTCGTGTCTCCTCGTCAAATGAACTTAAAAGCCAAGGAGGCAGATATGAAACAAAACCAATCAATCACCCGCAAGTTTTTTAATGGCGTTAAAATTGAAATCCGCTTTGAGCGTTACGCAATTCAATTCGATGATGGTCAATGGAAAGCAATCGTTTCAATCGAAAGCCTAGAGGGAAAATTTATTCCCGGCACAAATAAATCATTCAAAGAAATTATAATTGAAGCCGAAAAGATTGATGCCTTTGATAGCTTGGCAGACTTCGCATTTGATTACCTAAATACCGAAAAACAAGCCCACATTTTCGCAACACAAAATCTTCAAAACTCAATTCAAACCGCCCTTTATTAAGGGTGGCTTTTTGATTTATTCGGTCGCGTCATACGCGGCTTTTTTTATGGGCGGCATTTGGTGGCCTTACCCCATTTGCTTTGGTGTAATGCGCGGTCGATACCATTCGCTGGATTTAATGCAGGGACGCTTTGCCTTTAGTCTACCAACGCAGATAACCATCTTGCTCACTTCAATTTACTAATCCATTGGCTCGTGGTTTTTGCTTCAAATTTTCATCTCTCACCTTCCCAAATTGAAAGACTATCCAGCGGGCATTAATCATGGGTTAGATTGACCCGCCGAGCGGTAATGGTTCAAGGTTGCTCGCTTCAGTTCCTTGCAGCTCCGCACGCGTGTTCATTTCATTCAACCTTTGAACCAACCGCTTATGCGACGTGTCTTAATTCTCCCCATGAAGCCCGAAGGAATAGTCCATTGGGTAAAACGAATGGAGATGAAAATGACTAAAGAAACCAAAAACCAACCAAGCCACCGACTTTACACCGTAAATGGTGAAGGTGAAACCGCAAGATGGACAGACATCGGTGTAGCTTGGGCAACCAAAGACGGCAAAGGTTTCACCCTTGTGCTTAATGCAATGCCGCTAAATGGTCGTATCGTAATGCGCACCAACGACACCAAATAGCAAATGGGGGCAGTGAAAACTGCCCCCAATGCCTTTTATGGTTCGCGGTTTTGAAGTTCGGCTTTAATCATTGCCATCATAGCCTTTGCCAATTCCAAGTTTGGATTTTGAAGCATTGGAATTTGTGATTGGGCTTGATTGAATAAGAATTGAAGTTGCAATTTTGATTTTGTTTTCAATTCGCTTTTTGAAATTATGAACATTTTACCCTCCATTGTTATTCGCCGCTCACGATTGAGAAGCGATGGAGGACGCATCATTCAAAACACACCCGAACCGCATTCTTTGAAACGAAATGCAATGGAGGAGGCACAATCGCATTCCGAAAAGTGTGAAGCGGTCTTCGGATAAAATGCGCGTAAATTAAATGCGTGCCTTGCGGTTTTACAGGGTAGTTTTGAATAGTTTGAACATCAAATTTTCATCTGTGCGGTAATCACATGGATTAAGGGCAAAATGTAATTTTAAGGCGCAATAACAAAATAAAAATTTAGAAACAATCAAATCCCCCCAAATCACAATTCCGCTTCGGTTATCTAATCCAAACATTGATTGGAAAGGAAACCGCAATGATTACGTCTAAAACTTCAAAATCTATCGCAGCCATGTTTGTGGCCCTTGTTATTGGCTTTGCCTTGCCAGTTGAGGCAAGCCCAGCAAAAAAGAAATCAGCACCAAAACGTCATGCAATAAGCAAGCCCGTAAATGTCAACATGGCTTGCGAAGGCACAGTTGCTACGATTGTAAATACAGCATTCACTTCACCGAGCCGTAACGAAAGTTCGATCTCGTTTCTTGTAAGCGTGAATGCCGCAAGCGGCGTTGCAACCATTATGCGCGTATCGGGTGCACGCATGATTAAAGCAGGGCGTTATGCCGTAGTGCCAAGTTCAAATGGATTTGATATTGGTATGAGCTGGATAGATAATAACAACCAAAGTCAGCAATTAATTTTGACTTTTACTCCAAGTGGTGAATTTAGCGGTGAAACGCAAAGTTCACAGGCTAATAATGTTGGTGCAGAAATTGTTCGCAGTTTCTTAGGGTCTGAATATTCACCACTAATGAATGTTTCAATTCGCCACCGCATAGATGGCTCATGTTGGCAGCAATAAAATTGCTAAATTAGTATTGATTAAGGCGGGAATTTCGGTTCCCGCTTTTTTTAATTGCGGGTTAGAATGCAAGAACATAGTGGACAGCCGCATTTAGCGAACTTGCGTTCGTAGCCCACCCGCTTGTTGCGGTTAAAGGCGCAGCGTAACACGCTCCCCAAACCATCACACGTCCTGTTACTGGCATACCGTCATCCATTTTTGTATCCACTTGTCGACTTAATCGACAGGGGATTGAGTCCTGGTCTTGAGAGGTTGCTGTGCCAAAATCATCGCTATATTTATCTGACATCCACAAAACATGCCTTGATGAAATATTATTCGTTGTCCAAAATAGACCGTTATAATAACCCCACATTCTGTAACCACCGTTGATAGGCGTTTCAGGTTGACCTTCTCCAAACATTAAATTTGTCGTCGGTTGTATCGATGCCGAAATTAATCCAGCCGCAGATAAGTGAGACCAAAATGTGAATTCTTCATCGGTGGCGATAATTGGCGAGTTGGCTAAATCTCCACCAATTTTTCTATCTCCATTCCCGTTGGTTGCGCATGGGGTTGCCGTGCAATTGGGAAGCCTCGTTGAGGCATTACGCATATCGCCAGGCAAGGCGCGGTAAGTATCTTTAAATGTAATTCCCGCGGCATCGAAGGATTTTAAGTCTTGGATTGTTTTTTGCACATTGGCGTTTTCGACTAATTTCATGCCGCCGAAAATCCCTCCAATCAAAAGGCCTATGATTATCATCACGATTGATAATTCGACTAGAGTAAAGCCACTTTGTTTTATATTAATTACGGGGAGAGGTAATAACTTCATTTGCTAAACCTATTTCTGGTTTGGGTTAAGTTCACGTCCAGAGTAATCAATTTACGGCAAAATTGGTATAGTTTTTTTAATTGCTAGGGGCTTTGCCCCACGCGCGCGCAAGGGTCGAGATGAACATCAAAGACCATTTCCCCAACCTTCCTTCGTAAACTCCGTGCAGGCAGGGTGATACCCCTTTGGTCTTTGAAGCCCTTTGCACTTGCTAACCCCAGTCTCGCCGACGGGCAAGGTTTGTATTCGCAAACCCCTTACCAAGGAAAGACTAAAAGAAATGACTAACTTATACGCACAACCTTATGATATTTCGGCAACTGGCTTTTATTTTGAAAGCGCGGAAGAATACACCGAGAAAGCAAGCAAACTTTATAATCCATACGGCGAACACGTCGAAGAATTTGAAATTCAATTCATTGACGGGGGCGGCATAGATTGCCAATTATTTGAAGCCTTAAGCATTAGCCAATGCAACCTCGAACACTATTTCAAAGCGGTTGAAGAGTGGGACGAAACCCAAAAAATTAATGTCATTATTGCCATTGGTGAAGTGGGTTATAAATTCGATATTGCAAAAGATAGCCCAGATGATTTTGACGTTTCACTTTATCAGATTGATTCAATGCGTGAACTTGCCGAGCAATTTGTAGATGAAGGGCTTTATGGGGAAATCCCAAAATCACTTCAATTCTATATTGATTATGATGCAATGGCGCGTGACCTTGCCATGGATTATTCAGAAATCACAATAGACGGAACGCGTTATATATACCGATACGATTAACCCCGCATCACGAAAATCAGCCCGTATAGGCTGATTTTCTTTTTAGCCAACTCTTGGAATTTCACCCCGCCGTTTGCGAACCCGCCCACCACGGCATCCCCGATTTAATAACCTATAAGTTATTAAATATAGCCATTTTAATAATGAAGATATTATATTTGCATGAATTTTTAATGATAATTCTTGCATTTTTAACCTTTATCCTTTAAATTGGGAAGTGAGGAAAATGACATGAGCGCACTAGAAGACCTAAAACAGCATTTGAAGCAGGGCGAAGTATATAGACGCGCTGACCTTGAAGCATGGTCGAGCGCGGTTGACCGCCATCTTAAACAATTAGTTGAAGATGGTTCATTGGTTAAACTTTCAGGTGGCCTTTATCTTTGCCCAAAGAAAACATCATTTGGCGTTGCACCCGCCGATGATGAAACGCTCGTTCGTGCGTTTCTAAAAGATCATCGCTTTATGCTTACATCACCAAATCTATATAATTCTTTGGGACTAGGGACTACGCAGCTTTATAATGAAACCGTGGTTTATAATCATAAACGCCATGGAGTATTTAAATTGGGCGGACGTAAGTTTCGCTTTGCGATGAAACCTTATTTCCCGTCAAAACCAACAGAAGAATTTTTATTGGTTGATGCCGTGAATAACCTTGCCCAATTAGCGGAAGATAGCGAATTGGTATTAAAACAAGTGAGCAAGAAGGCGGCGCAAATGAACCAAGAAAAGGTAGTAAATGCCGTGCTGGAATATGGCGGCGTAAAAGCAAAGAAACTCTTTGCCAAATTATTGCCAGACGCTAAACTAAATTATGCCTGATAATGGATTCTTACATAACCATTCTGAATTTAGCGACCTAATCCGCATTGTTTCTGAACAAATGGGGATAGACCCCGCATTGGTTGAAAAAGACTATTGGATTATGCATTGCCTGCATGGGCTACAAACAATGGGCTTAAAGTTTGAACTTAAAGGCGGCACTTCATTGTCAAAAGGCTTAGGCCTAATACATCGCTTCTCCGAAGACATTGATATTCGCATTGAACCGCCACTAGAACTTGAAGTTAAGACAGGGCGCAACCACGATAAAGAATCCCATATTCAAAGCCGCAAGAATTTTTATGATTGGCTTGCAGATGAGATAAAAATAGACGGGATTGAAAGTGTCGTTCGTGATATAGAATTTGATGATGAAAAATATCGCAGCGGCGGTATTCGCCTAAATTACAAATCAACTACCAATCAAATAGCTGGTCTTAAAGACGGAATATTGCTGGAATTGGGTTTTGATGACATTACCCCCAATTTCCCAAGAACCATAAGTTCATGGGCGTATAATTTTGCAAAAGACAAGGTCGATATAATCAACAATAGGGCAAAAGATGTTGCCTGTTATCATGCGGGATATACGCTTGTAGAAAAGCTACAAGCAATTTCAACCAAATTCCGCAAGCAGCAAGAAGACGGCACAATGCCGAAAAACTTCATGCGTCATTATTATGATGTTTATTGTCTATTGCAGGACAAAGATGTTTTGGCTTTTATCGGGACAGATGAATATAAAGCCCATAAAGCACGTCGTTTTCCAAAAGCGGACAATCAAAACATCGCAGAAAATGAGGCTTTCATTTTAAGCAATGAAGACACATTGAAACTTTATGAAGCGGCATATAATTCAACAAGTGCCCTTTATTATAAGGAACAGCCAAGTTTAAAAGAGATGTTGAACAAAATAAAATTACTATCAGAAACATTATAAATGAAATGGAGAATTGAGAGGGAGCTAAAGAATGCATAGCTAAATCAATTGCGTAAGTTAACTACATTATCAATTTTCTCTTCCTCAAAATGAAAAATCTCAGCATCATTTCGAAAATACTTTATTGCATCTTCATTTGTAAAATCTTTAAACATAGGTAAATCTTTAAGGCCATCAATCAAAAGCTCTTCTAGCTTACTCATACCGCTATATTTTTTGCTTTCCTTCGCTTGAAGGTTTAGGATTCCAAGATTGATAAATTTACGAAGCGTATCTTCTCCTTTTTTGACCGCAAAACACAAAGGAAATAGCAATTGCCGTGGTTTCAGCAGTGATACAATCTTGCCTAACTTGAACGCAGACGTTCTTTCGACAATTACCCGTTCTGCAAAAAAAATGTCGCTGGAATATATCTTCTCTCTTTTTTCTTTGTTGTCTTCATCATAAATAAGCCCATTTATGCATTTATCAGGGTGATAAATAAATCCTTCAGGTGTTTTGATATTGTGTGATTCTTGGTTCGATTCCCCATTTTGGGATTTCTTTGAGTATTTAGCTAAAAGAAAATAATTTAGTTCACCTTTAACGCCCTTTAAAAGCAAATCCTTCCCCTCAATGTATTCCTTTAGTTTATCAAACGTTCCTTCCGAACAACAATGAGTAGCATCATTTAATTTGTTTTCGCTTATGTAATCACGAAATGCTTTGCTATCCTTTTGGGTGTAAGCTGATATGTCAGCGTAAAATATTGGTGAGCAGAAATCAAAATCTCTTTTTCTATCTCTTAATTCATACATTGGGGTAGCAACTATGGAATCAAAATTTGACTTTCCGTCAAACCTTTCCAATTTTTTTGGTAAATCTTCCCAATTATTGCATATATTCCCGTTTTGCAGTTCATAATCTTTACTTCTGCCAAACACCTCAGCCAATACTTCCATCGCAGGCCCAACCGCACTACTGTCACTTGAACCACGGCTTTTTATAGTTGGTTCAAAATCTACAAAAACATAATTAGGAATTGCTACTCGTGGCTCGTGTTTAAATAAGTGTTCAAATCTCTTAAAGTGTTCATCTATTGATTCAGTTTTGTTATTTAACGCCGATAATTTTTCTCGAAGTTCTGAACTATTTTTTTCCAATTCACTAGTTTTTGCAATTTGCTTCTGAGAATCCATCCAAAAGCTCCACGTTACCCAGATAACAAGGGCAATTATCCCAATCGCAAAAAATATCGTAATCGCTAAAGAATCCATATTCTTGAAATATGCCTTTATGGCTTCAGGAAATAGAAACTTAAATAGATAAAGTAATACACAGGATGTTAAAACAAAAAGTGACCAACCCGTCGCTGGATGCTTCTTGAAAAGGAACTGAAAAAAAGTCTTTACTTCATACGGCAATTTGGCTGCTGCGTTATCATCATTCATTTTTGCCACCCACGATTTTAAATAAATTCTGTCAACTTTACTTCTATGTCAATAGACTTTGCTACCATTTCAGGAGTGTGTGTAACTAAAACCACTGATTTATTTGCTGAACACAGTTCTGTAACAATATTAATTACTTCTACTGAAGCTTCCTTATCCAACGCAGATGTTATTTCATCAAAAAAATAAAAATCCGCATCAGTAGAAAGAGCTCTAATAATTGCCAGTCTCTGTCTTTGTCCCAACGAAACTTCATTTGGAAATCTGTTTATACAATCATCAACTTTTAAACGACTTGCATATGCCATTACCGTGTCGACAGGAAGCTTGGCGGTTTTGAGAATGCCATCTAAATTTGTCATGTGAGGCCACATAAAAAGCTGTTGAAAAACCATCGTAACTCTTTGACGATAGGCTTTATTAACTTCCCAACTTTTCGGGTTTGAAATCGGAATATGTTGAAAGTATACGTCACCAAGCGCGATACTTCCACTGTCAACCGGTTCCAATAGAGAAAACAACCGCATGAGCGTAGATTTTCCGCTTCCACTTGGCCCCAATAATAAATGAAATTCTCCAGGGGAAATCTTTAAAGAAAAATCTTTCAGGATTTCTCTAGAACCATATTTTTTTGAAATCGATTTGCAGCTTAAAGTCATCATCTCTCCGAAAAATCACGGCCATATTTTTTATTGAGTTTAGACGATAAAGCTAACAAAGGCGCAGAAAGAACAAAATAAAACAATGCGAGAATTGTATAAATTTCGACCGGTCTATACTCTAAAGAGTTAATCCTTTGAGCTGATCGAAATAACTCATCTAGAGAAATCATACTGGCAAAAAGAGACATGTGGAGTATCAATACTTGCGTTGAAATAATTCGACCAGCAGAAGCCCTAATTATAAGTGGCAAGTCAATTAGTTTAAACGCAGCTGTCCTCTCCCACCCGCAAATAAAAGCGACCTCAAAATATTCCATCGACAATCGAGACGCTGAGAACGACACTATATCGGCGACGTAAATTGTATTGAGTAGAGCCAAGACAAATATAGTAGTAATGAACGGGTCAATAACTAAACCAAGTATTGCCTGAGCGGGGTAGTGAAACCAAAATAATATCACTAATGCGGGTATTGACGAAAAAATAAAGGAAATCGAGTTAATTGATCTTCGAAGATTCTCGCTTCGAGAAAAGGCCATGCCAAAAGCAAATCCAAACAATATTCCAATTACCCAAGATAGTATTGATACCATTAGTGTAACCATGGCACCATGAAATAAAGATGGCCAATATTTAGAAAGGATTTCTATCATTTTACACGAGGGACGCGAATGAAGGAATTTGGAAATTCTTCATACTTATCTAAAACTCGGTCTACATCTCCATTGCCAATTAGTTCTTGCACAGCGATATCCAACATTGATTTTAATTTTGGTGAATTTTTGGATACTAAGTATGCAGTGGGGAATGCGCGAACAGCTCCGACACCTTTCACCTCTTTGATTTTACCCGGGTTCTTAGCAATAAAGGCGAGGGCAACCGCTGGCTCTATGAATGTAACATCACCTTTGCCGCCGGAAACTTCCAATAGCAGCTGAGAAACGTCGCTTGCTTGTGGTAACGATACTTGTTTTGCGTCCTTATAATCTGAAGACGCAATAATAGAAGACATTTCGCCATCCATAACTGAAATCTTAACGTTTGCGTCATTTATTTTGGAAAGATTGTTGTCAAATCTATTATCATTCGCCCGAACGTATGCCTTAACCGGCGAATAAAAAATTGGCGTTATAAAATCGGCTTTCTTGCCACGAGAAGCGGTAGGCCAAATCCCCGTCGCTATTAAATCGACACGACCACTATCAACAGCTTCGGCCACGGAACCAAATGGAATTTCTTCTGCAAATTCAATTTTCAAACTCAGATTTTCGGCCGCTTTTACAAGTATATCATGCGATATGCCTGAAAATTGATGAGTATTCGGATCAGTAATAAAACTAGGCGGATAAGTCACGTAGCCAACTTTTAAAGTCCCTGTGCCAATTGTCCTATCATATGCCGCATCTGACGTTGAACTTGATGGTTTGTTGCAACTCGTGACGAATATAGAGCATGCAAACAAAGCAAGAATAGCACTTAAGTATTTTTGAAATCTCATCTTATCCCCGTATGTAAAACTAATAGCGTGTTTAACTACTATTTACGCAATCTTATCGCTCGTCAAGATTTGAACACTATCTTAACGTTGAATTACTGCACTTATTGGGTTTGGATAGAAAATGAGAAGATTAAATTATTATTTTTATGAAAATATTTGGCCAGCCTTACCCCAATTCCAAGCCATTATCCCGTTTGCGCTGAATATCCCGATTGTTAGGGTTTTGTCTTTGTGTTTGCTTGTCCTTTTCAAGATGACGGTAATGAGCAGAGTGGCGATAAAGGTCTAAAATCATCTTGGTGTTGCGCATTCTTACTTCCATGATTTTTGCTTGTAGGGTTTGGCGTTCTTTGAGTTGTGCATCCACCAGATCGTGACGTTGTTTACGGTCACGATTTAATGAGAAGAAAGCTTCCATTTCATTTTGCTTTCTGATTTTGGAATACTCACCCGTCAATTTATCCCAAACACCCATGAACCCTTTGCGAATGCGGTTGGCGCGTTCTTTGGTCTCAATTTCATGGCGTTGTCTTTGACCAGCAACCAATTTTTGCCGTTCGGTTTGGTGCAGGGTTTTCATTTTCTCACGCTGCTCATTCAATGGGCGCATTTGGTTTGCAGCCATACGTTTAGATTCTTTGATAATGGGGCTAATTTTTTCAGTGACTTCTTTGGATAGAAACGCTTTGGTTTCAGTAACGGACTTCAAATTATCAGGATTGCCAAGTTTGGCGACAATTTCTTTTGATTTAATATCCAAAAGCCTTGAAACTGCGAAGACTTCACCTTCAACAGTTATCGCAACATGACCACGTCTATCGCCTTTGGCAAGGAATAGACCTTTCTCTTCCATTGCGCGTTCAAAGGATTTTAAGCCATCAGAACGTGACCAGCAGCTTTGCGCGGCTTCTTTAATATCCTTTGGATTGATACCAGTGCGTTTGGCTTGTTGCCATTCGGCAAGGTTAAAAGTTCGCGGGTCGCGTAGACCTTTATCCAAAAAACCTTTTGGAATGCCCCAGCCATTTTCAAGAAATAATTGTTTTGAAATTTCCTGTAGCTTCGTTTTGAAGTAGGGGAGTTTAATGGCAATCATTTTTTCGGCATCAATCCGAGACCATACGGCATGGCAATGGCGGCGGCCTTCCTTTTCGTGGAATACAATGGCGCGTGGTTGTCCCTTAAGCCCAAGCCGTTCTTCAATGTCGGCAAGTGCCTTTTCAAATACCTCGATTTGCACACTTTCATTTTGCGGTGGACTTAATGAAACAGAGAATAGATACTTATTGCACTTCGTTCCCCGCGCCGTGGCATAGGCTTCATTCATTGCGCCCATAAGGTTTTGAGATAAGAACCCACTAACCTCATGCACCTCGACGTGTTCGTTCTCTTCGGTCTTTAGCAAATGAAGACCTAATTGTTTGCCACCACTTCGTTGGGAGGCTTTGATAATCATCCGAAATCTTCCAGATTTAGGGCAGAAAGCAAAACACGTCTCATATTGGCAACATCCCGAACGGCATCATTTAATGCACGTTCGGTGTCTATATTGACTGGCAAGCTTCCCGTATTGGCAGCCTTTGCCAATTGGTTGATATTATTCGCTATGTGGGATTTGCCAAGCAAGGCCAAAACTTGCGCCAGAGCCGCATGATCCTTTACAGGTTTTTTGCTTCGGCGTTTTGGTGCAGGGCGAGAGGCATCAAATAACCTTGAACGAATATATGCCCCGAGCGACATATCGCCAGCTTCTTGCTCCAATCCTGCACGTTCTTCAAAGGTAAGGCGAAGTGAAAAGGGTGGGGGATTTGAAATGCCTTGGTTAGTCATGGCTAACCTCCTTGGCGCTTCCATTTGTTATTCTAGATTTCTTATATGGCCTCAAAGTCGATTGATTTAGAGGCGAATCGTCATCTGGTTTGTAACGCTTTGCCTTTTTTGCTGGAAGGTTTTTTGCAAGTGATGTATTGTTAAGAAGGTAGTTCCAATTGCCCAAAACTTTGAAAAGTTCGTTTGCACTTTCTAAGTCAGGGTGCGCCATTTATTCTATCTCACGCTTATGTTTGTGGCACTCGCTAATCGCTCGTGCTATTCCCTTACCGCTTAGATGGTCGGCGAACTTTCGCCGGCACGCCACTTGGCGTGCAAATCGTACGAACTAAATAAGTTAGGGTGCGCCACTCTATTCAAAACAATACCATCGGCATTTCGGCCTCACTCAAGGTTTTAGTTTCAGTTCGCAATAAAAGCGTGGTTGCGATTTAATTGGCATATTTTTTGTAATTTTTGAAAATTACCACAATTTAAGTGTGTTTTTTATTAGGTGCGACAAAATATAGCGATTGAATAATATCTTTTAAATACAATTACTTATCAAGAAATATACACTAGGAAAAATCTAAGCCCTTAAAAGCAAGGATTTTAATTAACGAAATATAAAGCGACCCACAATCTATAATAGATTTTGTCGTTCTTCGCATTAATATATTAGTAAACTGTACTTCAATGAAATTTCCTATTAAACTTGAAAACATTTCCCTAAATTATAAATTGCTTGGCATAATTATTATTGCACTATCAGCAATGACAGTCGGAACATTATTCGCACTTATAGATTCGCGCTTTAACATGAT
Organism: Pseudomonadota bacterium; assembly: GCA_020161405.1. Classification (GTDB taxonomy): domain Bacteria; phylum Pseudomonadota; class Alphaproteobacteria; order Caulobacterales; family Aquidulcibacteraceae; genus Pseudaquidulcibacter. The sequence continues at coordinate 281,347 of JAIUOD010000001.1, forward strand.
AAAAGATCGAAGAAATATGACACTTCATAGTGTCGAAGTTGCGCAAAGCATTGTAAATTCAAATATTAATAAACAGAAGAATGGCACTTTATCAATTGAGCAAGCCCAAAAAGAAACATTAGAAACTATCAAATCTTTGCGTTATGATGCAAATAATTATTATTTCATTATTGATAAAAACAGCAAAATGATAATGCATCCACTTTCGCCCGAATTGGATGGCAAAGATGTTTCACAAATCAAAGACTTAAAGGGCAAATTAATTTATAAAAATATGGTTGATGTTGTAAATAAACAAAAAAATGGACACATCGAATATTCGCTCGCCAAGCCTAATTATAATATCAAAAAAGCTTTCCCCGTAATTTCATATGTCTCACAAACCAATGATTGGGGCTGGATAATTGGAACATCAATTTATATTGATGACGTAAATGCAGAATTTTTCAAAGCCATTACTAAATTTGGAACATTGCTTCTTATTGCCGGGATTTTATATGTTTGGGTTGGGGTCTATATTGGCAATGATATAAAAAAATCCCTAAATGAAATTTCAAATGGCATAGACACTTTAGCGGATGCAAAAAAACTATACCTAAAAATAAATGATCGCCAAGACGAAGCAGGTCAAATGGCGCGCGGCCTATTACATCTTGACAAAAAACTTCATGAAGCGCGTGAACTTGAACAAGCACAACTCCAAAATGCGCAACTAAAAATCGCAGAGCAGCAGAAATTAGAACGCGAAATAACAAATTTTGAAGCCAAAACCCAAAAAATCCTTCAATTAGTAAATGATTATGCTTCAAACCTTTATGAAGCATCCGAACATATGGGAAATATTGTAAGCGATGTTAATTTGCGTGCACAAAAAGTTGCGGGCGCATCATCTGAAACATCAGATAATATTCAAAATGTTGCAAGCGCTGCAAAGGAAATGTCAAACTCCGTACAGCAAATTTCACAACAAACTGATTATTTTGAAAATGTAATTCGCGATGCTGTTTACCAAACCCAGCAAGCCGATAAAACCTCTATAATGCTTGAACAGGCGGCACTAAGAATTGGTGAAATCGTTGAAATCATTCAAAAAATTGCGGGCCAAATAAACCTTCTTGCTTTAAATGCTACAATCGAATCGGCACGTGCTGGTGAAGCGGGGCGTGGGTTCGCTGTTGTTGCCAATGAAGTTAAATCTTTGGCAAATCAAACCGAAAATGCGACCCACGAAATTTCACAAAATATTGATAATATCAAAAATGTATCGACAGAAGTTATCAAATCTCTTGGCGCAATTAAGACATCAATTGATAGTGTTTGCGGTATTTCAAATAAAATCTCTACAGCAGTTAACGAACAAAGCAGCGCAACACAAAATATCGCACAAAATATGCAACATGCATCAAGCGGAACACACATGATTGATGCAAGCATTAATGAAGTTAGTGAGTTTTCATTAGAAGCCAATAAATCTGCGATTGAAACCAAAGAAGCTGCAAAATTATTGTCACAAAACACAAAATTATTAAGCCAAGAAATAAGCGTTTTCCTTGATAATGTAAGGGCGGCATAATCACAGAAATTGTAAAAGATTATTTTTTCGCCATATAATATTATTAATGCATATTATTTTGGCAATATGCTGATTATCAGCAAATTTATTTTTTATTTCAGATATTTTTTTGACTTATTTTCCAGCAGATGTCACAAATGATTATCACTTTATGTGAGTTTCCTTCCTCGGAATAATCGAAAATTTGGACAAATTTCGAAACTATACCCTTAGTAATTTGCAACCTCCCCGCAAATTCCTAAGGGTATTTATTTTTATTGCGACTAAAAATACAATTGCCAAAATTAAATAAATGTGCGCATCATAAGAAATCATATTTTATTGATAGATTGTAAGGCTAAAATGTTACTTCGTGATGACGAGAAGTCGCGAAAAAAAATGTTCAACTTTCTAATTCGTCATCTGATTATTGGCGTGGTGACTGGTTGGGTTATTTTAAGCGTTTTCATCATTCTTGATATCGCAAGCCTAAGGAGTCTTGCAATTGCAACGGGTGCAGGGGCAATTGTATTTCCTTTATTATATGCTTTTTTTGCAATTACCTTTGGTTCTGCGGCGATGGGAATTGGCATAATGGGTATTAATGATGACGACGATAATGACAATGATGGTCACCGTTTAAATATTTTCCCAGAATTTCATCAATTATCACCAGTTAAAGTTCACACAAAAAAACGATAATTTCACCCCATAAATTCTATTATTTCGTAATTTGCGGCTATGATTAAGGACATTGTTAATGATGCAATGTGAATGACTTTTTGCGAATCGCATCATAAGTATTTCATATTTTTTGGGGGCAATAATGCAAAATCCGTTTGGTAAACGTGCAAAAGAAGATGATGTCACGATTGTTGAAAGCGAAATCATAAGCGTCAATCGCAAAGAGACACGACCAATAATTGCATTTGTCAAACTTGCGCACTTTGGTGATTTACCACTTCCTGCTTATGAAACCATTCAATCAGCGGGTATGGATTTGCGCGCCGCAATTGGTGAAGATGAAATAATTTCTATGCCAAGTGGTTCGCGTGTGTTGGTTCCAACTGGCCTGAAAATTGCCCTTCCACCTAATTATGAGGCGCAAATTAGACCGCGTTCTGGTCTTGCCCTTAAAAATGGGATTACGTGTTTAAATAGCCCTGGTACGATTGATGCCGATTATCGCGGCGAAGTTGGGATTATTTTGATTAATCACGGCGCCGACACTTTTGAAATTAAACGCGGCGACAGAATTGCCCAAATGGTAATTGCCCCAATCACACAAGCGGTTTGGATGGAGACTGATGATCTTGACGAAACAGCGCGTGGTACTGGTGGTTTTGGTTCAACTGGCGTTTAGATTATGGCGATGGATGTTGAAACCTATTTAGCAGGAGTGAAAACCAAAACAGGGCTTCATTATCTTGAAATCGTTGAATTATTGAAAAAAGAAGGTTTTACCAAAAAAGGTACGACCGCAACTATTGTCAAAAACTATCTTAAAGATAAATATGATATTGGGCATGGACATGCCATGGGTATTTGGCGCTTTTTAAAGCCAAGCGTTGAAGAATAATTACATAAATTTATTTGCAAAATTGGGGTTTGCAATATTTTGCCCCTGCATTTCCAATGGATCATTGCGCCTATATGCCAAAGCCTCGGCAATATGGACGCGTTTGACATTATCATCACCATCCAAATCGGCAATAGTACGCGCAACTTTTAAAGTGCGGTGATAGGCGCGTGCCGAAAGGCGCATAGCCTCCGCAGCCTTTGTAAGAAGCGCCGCACCATTGGCATCAGGTGTTGCATATTTTTCCAATAAATTGCCTGATATAACAACATTTAAAGCAGGGTTTACCCCCTCTTCTTTATAGCGTTCAAATTGAATTTCGCGGGCACGGGCAACACGCGCGGCAACTTCTTTTGTACCTTCTTGTGGTGCAGGAAGTGACAAGTCTGAAACAGTAACCGCAGGAATGTCAATTTGAATATCAATCCTATCAAGCATTGGGCCTGAAATGCGGCTTTGATATTGTGCCATACATTTTGGCGCCTTGCCGCAAGTTCGCCCTTGCGGTGCACCGCATCTGCATGGGTTCATTGCCGCAACCAATTGAAAGCGCGCGGGATAAGTAACATGACGATTAGCACGCGCCACCATAACTTCACCGGTTTCAATTGGCTGACGTAGTGCATCCAATGCCTGAACACCAAATTCAGGCAATTCATCAAGGAATAAAACCCCATGATGCGCCAATGAAACCTCCCCCGGTTTTGCGCGATTGCCACCGCCCGTAAGTGCTGCCATTGATGCTGAATGATGCGGCGAACGGAACGGACGGGTTCGGCTTAAAGAACCTTTTGCAAGATTACCCGCAACCGAATGTATCATGGAAACTTCAAGTAATTCATTGGCATTTAATGGCGGTAATAGACCTGGCAATCTTTGCGCTAACATTGATTTTCCCGCCCCAGGCGGCCCAACCATAAGCAAATTATGACCACCCGCCGCCGCAACTTCAAGTGCGCGCTTTGCCTGTTCTTGACCGCGAACATCCCGCAAATCAAGTGCGAAATTATCCTCTAATAATTCGCCCGCCTTCGCAGGGGCAATTACGTTTTGACCGCGAATATGATTTATAAAGGCCATAAGGCTTTTGGTGCCAATAACTTTACCGCCCGACCATGCGGCCTCACCCGCCGAGGATTCTGGGCAAATGAATGTTAAATCTTCCGAATTTGCCGCAATCGCCGCAGGTAATGCACCCGCCACCGGAAGCCATGATCCATCAAGCGCCAATTCGCCCATACATGCCAAACCATCCAGAGAATCAGAAGGCAAAACCCCCATTTGCGTTAGGATTGCAAGCGCGATGGGCGCATCATAATGTGAGCCTTCTTTTGGTAAATCAGCGGGCGATAAATTAACCACCACACGCTTTGCAGGAAGTGCCAAACCAATGGCGGCAAAGGCCGAACGAACCCGTTCACGACTTTCGCCAACTGCTTTATCGGTAAGGCCAACAATGGCAAAATATGGATTAACCCCAACTTCGGTTATTTGAACCTGAACATCAACGCGGCGGGCACGTGCACCATCGAATGCATAAGTAACAATTGAAGCAACCATAAATCCCCCATTCGTTTCGCAAGCGAAACTTCCACAGATGTTCTATGGAAGGAACAATAGCAGAACATTTACAGAACGCAAGTGTCATTATTTATTTTATTCTAACCAATTTAAAAACGGTATAATATTGAATTTAGAACAATGTCCGACATATATTCCTGCCTTTGGAACCAAAGTGTTTGCAGGTTTAACAACTACATGATTAAAATCTGTGTTACCAATATCATCCACATAGAAATCATAAATTTCCGATGTATTTCCCTGATATGTAATAAGTACATTTATATTCTGTGTACTTAATGCCAATAACTTAATTTTTGCACCTTCACTTTTAGCAGATTTAACAACTTTATTCGCATCAATAAAAAGTAGGTCTAAACCACTCTCTTCGGAAAAATCCAATGTGACAGAGCCACCGCTTATTTTGTCATCAGTCCAGCCAGCGTCCTTTTTAGAAACTGCACCAGCAGCAACATAATAAGCCTTACCCACCTCTTCACCACATGTTGCTAAAGACTCGGCAATTACATTATTCGATACCAAAGAGAGCAAAATTATTATAAAATATTTCTTCATTAGGTAAATACTCAAAAAATTATAACATACGAAAAATTTACAGAACGCAATAATTATTTTTCTAATTCTTCACTATCAGTATCATCACTACCCGCTTTACTTGCCTCGCGCGCTTTTTTGGCAAGATTTTCATAGCGTGCACGGTATTCATCAAGGGTTTCTTCTTCTAATTCTTCAAGATCAAGAAGCATATTATGCGCACCTTTTGTGGCGCGAATTAATTCATCAAGCTTTATTTGAATCGCCTCAGTGTCGCGGTTTTGGGCATTTTGGATTAGAAAAACCATTAAGAAAGTAATGATTGTTGTGCCCGTATTTATCACCAATTGCCAAGTATCGGAAAAATGAAAAATCGGCCCCGTAACAATCCAAATTATAATAATTAAAACTGCCAAATTAAACACAATTGGGCGACCTGTGAATTTGGCCGCAGCTTTTGCAATTTTTGAATATAGATTTTGGTTTTTCATATAGGGCCAGGACTAATTAATTAACAAAGTATGACTTGATTTTGGCTAAAAGCTAGAGTGAAAACAAGGTTTTTGTGATGTGAACATCACAAAACACCTTTTTTTGCTTTAGATTGACGCCAAAATCAAGCCCGTAGGGTGAAATATAAATGGCTTTATGGCGGCACGTAAAACCTTGAAATATAACCAATATTACTGCGGTTTCCCGCACCACCCTAAAGCCATTTCTATTTCATCATACTTTATTAATTAATTAGTCCTGACCCTAGATTGCCTAATGTAAAAATTACTTTATCGTTTTTTTATGACTGAGCAAGATTTTAAAATATTTGGCAAGCAAAATGCACCATTGATTTTTTATTTTCATGGCGCACCTGGTAGTATTGAAGATGGAATATTGTTTGAAGAAATTGCAAATTCTGTCGGGATTGGAATATGTGCCATAAATTATCTTAGTTTTGGTGGGCAATATATTGAAAAATGCGCACAAATTATCAAGGATAAAAGCCAAGATAAAAAACCAATAATAATTGGGTTTTCTATTGGTGCTATGGTTGCAATCAAGGTTCAAAAGGCATTGAATAATATTGCCGATTTATATCTTATATCCCCTGCTATGCCGCTTAATGATTTTAAAATAGCCAAACAAATGGCGGGCTTTATTGTTTTTGATAGCGCAAAAAATAAAATAGCATCATTCAATATCTTAATTTTTGCGTCTTCAATTATTGCTAAAATTGCACCAAAATTTTTGATAAATTCACTATTTGCAAGTGCGCCAAAAATTGAAAAAGAATTATTTGCAAATTTTGGCATCATGCACAATCAATTATGGGCAATGAAAAATTCATTCATTGATTTTCCTAATGCATACAAAAAACTAATTATTGAATATGCAAATTGGGAAGGCGGCGAATTAAACGACCTTAATATAAAAGAAATTCATCAAGGAAATATTGATAATTGGGCACCAATTGAATTATTGCAAAATGCAATGCCAAATCAAAATGTAACTATACATGATAAAAAAGGGCATTATTCGACATTATTGGCGGCAATGGCAAAAATTTTACAATCTACCATCTAAGTTTATTACCCATAAAATATCCAAAAATGGCGATTGCAAAAATTGGTACCCAATAACAAATAAGATAATAGAAAATCCCATCCATATTGCAGTGAAAAGAATAGGCAAAGGCCGCCAAAAGCGCACTTAACGCCCCACTTGCAAAGCCCAAAAGGCGCGGATTATTTGGCGCAGTATTTTTAAGCCAGAAGTTCCACATAATTGTGAAAATCGCGAATGACCCAAATAATGTTACACCAAGGCACATTTGCCAACCGCCCATATTAACATTTGTCATTTCTTTGATGAAAATTTTATCTTCTATCAAAGGTAAAAAACGTGAAAATATAAGGCCAAGAAGGATAATTATCGGCACAATTGCAAAGCTAAGATTTTGGTTTTGCGGCCTTGCACTATGTAAAACAACATAAAGCGAACAAATTATTCCAAGCAAAAGCCCGCCATTTTTCCACAATAAAGTGCCATTTTTCATGGCATCATATAAATCAAGCCTAAAGCCGATTGATGAAAATACAAAAAGTAAAACCCCAACAAATCCAAAGCAAGACAAGGCAAAAAGGCCGAAGTCTTTTAATGGTTTAACAGGTTTTAAATCTGCGACTAAATCGTCAATAAGGGGATTATTATTCATTTGACCCCTCCGAAATTTTTGCTTGCATGGTTTTTATTCCACGGTGGATTGCCACTTTTACAAAAGATTGACTAAGGCCAAGTTTTGTTGCGGCTTCTTCGATTGAATATTCTTGTAATTTAACTAATTCGATTATTTGCGCCTGTTTTTGCGGCAAGACCTTCAAAAGGTTTTGCACATCATATTTGGCACATTCATTTTGACTTTGCGGGATTGAAATATCATCACTTAATTCGGTTTCAATATGTTTTAAATGCTTACGCAATCTATCAATCCATTTATGACGCGCAATCGCCGATAACCACGGCCCAAATTCGCGCGAAGTATCAAAAGTTGCGCGCTTGGTGTGAATGGCAATCAATGTGTCTTGCACTAAATCTTCAACAATTGCGCTATGGGCACGTTTATTAAAATAAGCCAAAAGCCAGATGCGCAATTCGTCCAAAAGCATGCGATAACATGCCTTATCGCCGTCTTGCGCATTTTGCATCCAATGCGCCCATTTGTCTTTGTTTAATGCAACCATAAATTCATATACGCATTATTTTGGAAAAAGTTACAATAAAAATGTTTTTTGGATTTGTAACCAAAATTAACTTTGCTTCGTATCCTTTAATAGCGGTTCATATCAACTGCCCATCAAGGAGAGAATAATGTCAAATAAAACCCCAATCATTGCAACAGCTGCTGTTTTTGCATTTGTTGCAGGCGCATCAATTGTTGCGCAGGTTTCACGCGCCGATGAAATGAAAATGGAAAACACACCTAAATTGGAAAAATGCTATGGCGTTTCTAAAGCTGGCAAAAATGATTGTGCATCAAACGGTCATTCATGCGCAGGTATGGCAAAGAAAAATGGCGATGCAAAAGAATTTGTAGATTTGCCACAAGGCACATGTATGAAACTTGTAAAAGGTAAACTTATGTAGCCATCCTAATAAGAAGCAGGCCATTTAATGACCTGCTTCTTATTTTAGTGAAAAAAATTGAATTATGTTGTAACCTTTTTCCATTCTATATCGTATCAGTTTATGGTGATGGACACACACCCTTTCAAGGAGATTTAAGATGAATAATAAAACCCCAATTATTGCTACTGCTGCTGTTTTTGCTTTTGTTGCTGGTGCATCAATTGTTGCGCAAAATTCAAACGCTGGCGAAATGATGATGTCTGGCAAAGGCAAAATGGAAAAATGTGCCGGTGTTGTTAAAGCTGGCAAAAATGATTGTGCAGCAAATGGTCATTCATGCGCAGGTATGGCAAAACGTGATGGCGATGCCAAAGAATGGGTAAGCGTTCCTGCTGGCACTTGTGCTAAATTGGTAAATGGCAAAGTTGTTGGTTAATTAGTTTGAAGGCGGGCAAAGAAATGCAAAAATGCGGCATTAACCCCAAGCCTAAGCATTTCGATGCCCTGCTTTCTCAAACTGCCGCAGTTGGTTTTTTAGAATTTCATACTGAAAACCTTTTTGCCAAAGGATCGGCCTATCAAAAGATTTTGAAACTTCGTGAAAAATATGAATTTTCACTTCACTCGATTGGCCTTTCTTTGGGCAGTGCCGATGGTTTAGATGGTGCGCATTTGGAAAAAATCGCAAATGAGGTCACACAATTTGCACCAATTTTAGTATCGGAACATCTTAGCTTTTCAGGATTTGGCGGTGCATTTACCCCCGATTTATTGCCCGTACCATTGAATGAAGAAAGTTTTTCGGTGTTTTGCAAGAACATTGAAACTTTTCAAAATAAAATCAAACGCCAAATTTTAATTGAAAACCCATCGGTCTATTTTGCACCAAATGGGGAAACTTATGATTTGGCGGATTTTATGAATGGGCTTTGTGAAAAAACTGGCTGTGGCATTCTTTTGGATGTCAATAATCTTGAAGTTTGCCGTCAAAATATTGGCACCGAACCATGTAATATTATTGATGCTTTAAATACCAAATTTGTAAAACAAATTCATCTTGCAGGTTATAAGGTTCAAACCCGCAATGATGGAAAGGAAATCTTCCTTGATAATCATGGTGATTTTGTTTTCCCCAAAGTTTGGGAACTTTATGAAAATGCAATTGCCAAATTTGGCGATATGCCCACTCTTTTAGAATGGGATAATGAAGTTCCAGATTTGCCAATCCTTCTTCAAGAAGCAAATCGCGCAAATGAACTTAAACAAAAGGTTTTAAATCATGAATATGCTTAAAACCTATGAAGCGGCGTTTTTGCGCGCAATATATGAAAAAGGTGATTTTTCGAAGTTTTTGACAAGTCCAGATTATGCACCAAATTTTGATATTTACATCAATAATTGCTTTTTGGGTTTGGCTGAAAATTTACAAGGGAAATTTCCAATTTGTGAAATGATTTTGGGCAAAGCATTTTTTGAAAATGCTGCGCAAAAATATATTGCACAAAATCCGCAAAAATTTGGCGAAAATAATAGTTTTGGGGATGAATTTCCCCAATTCATTGGTCAAATCGGTAATGAATTTGATATTCAATATATTGGCGAAATTGCCCAAATTGAATGGCAAAGATTTAATGCCGAAATTGCGCCATTTGAAAATACTATTGATTTTACGATTATCGCCAATTCTTTTGCAAATGGCGATAATTCAAAAATTAAATTGCGCCAATGTGTAAGTATTTTAGGCACAAAATATAATGCTTTTGATATTTATGTTGCGCATTTGAATGATGAAGTCGATGAATGCACCATTATTGAGACCCCACAAAATATAATGATTTGGGTGGATGAAGATTTTAACCCCCAATTCAAAACCGTCACACCTTTTGCCAAAGAACTAATAAATCAAATGAATGAAATGGGCGAAATAACAATTGCCCTTTCAAATTCTTTATCAAAAATCGAAAATCAAGATGCTGCACAAAGTGAGTTTATAGAGCTTTGCAATCTTGGAATTTTCACCATCAATTAGGAAAATTAAAATGTTATTGCAAAAAATTGCCCCATTGCAAAAATGGGCAAAGGATATTTTATTGCTTATTATCAGGCTTTGGATTGCCAATATTTTTGTTCGCTCTGGCCTTTTGAAACTTGCGCCATGGGATGCAACAATTTCACTTTTCGAAAATGAATATCACCTTCCAATTTTATCCCCTGCCATTGCCGCAATATTGGCAACAATTGCCGAAATCGCGGGTGGAAGCCTTGTTCTACTTGGATTACTAACCCCAATTGGTGCATTCATTCTTTTTGGAATCACTCTTACGATTGAGCTTTTTGTCTATCCCGGAACAACAGATCATTATCATTGGATGATGCTTTTGGCCGTTCTGATAATTTTTGGTGCAGGAAGATTTTCGGCGGATAGTTTTATATTTAAGAAAAAATAAGGGGCGTTTGCCCCCTATTATCCAACCCGCGCTTCAACCGCATCCCAATATTTTTCCATCAGGTTTATGCCACTGAAACTTAAATAGGCACGAACCCCTGTTGGCGAAGTTACATTAATTTCGGTCAAGCGCCCAGCGATTACGTCAATACCAACGAAAATAAGATTACGCTCTTTCAATGTCGGCCCAATTGCGCGACAGATTGCAAGGTCAGCCTCTGACAATTCGGTTGCTTCTGCTGAACCACCCGCCGCAAGGTTAGAGCGAATATCGTTTCCCTTTGGAATGCGATTAATAACGCCAACAGGTTCGCCATCGATTAAGAAGATGCGTTTATCACCCGCAAAAACTTCTTTTACAAAAGCCTGCACCATTAATGGCTCATTGCTTGCGCTAAAGAATAAATCCAAAAGCGCGCCCAAATTGCCATCATCGGGCTTAATACGAAAAACTGCCGCGCCAGCATTGCCAAATAAAGGCTTTATAACAATATCACCATGTTTTTCGCGGAAATTTTTAATGGCTGTTTTATTGCTTGTTACCAAAGTTGGCGGCATTAATTCAGGGAATAATAATGGCGCGATTTTTTCAGGGCTATTGATAACCCAAAACGGATCATTCACCACCAAAGTTTGCTTTGAAACCAAATCAAGCATATGCGCCGCAGATATATAATTCATATCAAATGGCGGGTCTTGGCGCATAAAAATAACGTCCAAATCATCGGCAAGATTTAGTAATTTTTCATCGCCTAATTGGTAATGATTACCCTGTTCACGCTTTACCTTTAATGGTTTGGCATAGGCAAAAACCTTGCCTTCTTCGTAAAAAACATGATGCGGCTGAAAAATCCATAATTCATGCCCACGTTCTTGCCCCGTTTCCGCCATTGCGAATGACGTGTCGCCTGCAATATTGATATTTTCAATCGGATCCATTTGCAAAGCAACGCGCAATTTTTTAGTCATTTCAAATTCCTTTGGCCTTTATTTAGTGCCGCAGTTAAGCGCATTCAATTACTATATTTATTAAAACTGCTGTTTGTCGCTTTTATACAATAAAATTCATGCCCAAAACTTTATGCTTGTATTTTTTGGAGAGTGAAATGAAATTCAAATATACTATATTTTATGTTGATGATGTCGCCGCAAGCCTTAAATTTTATAACCAAGCATTCAATATAAAGACAAAAATGATACATGGTGAAAATGATTATGGTGAACTTGAAACAGGTGATTGTTCATTATCATTTTGCAGCAAGAATTTGATGAAAAATATTGGCAAAGAAACCCAAAACCCAAATTCTAAGTCACCAGTTTTTGAAATTGCCCTTGAAACCAATGATGTAAGTTCTGCCTATGAACACGCTATAAAAAATGGCGCAAAACCAATTAGTGCACCAGAACATATGCCATGGGGGCAAGATGTGGCCTATGTTGCCGACTTAAATGATTATTTGGTCGAAATCTGTAGCCCAATATATCAAAATTAAAAATAAGCAGGCGCGCAAAGCATTTTATAAAAATCATTATCTTGGGCGATTTGTAATGGCGTTTTATTAAACCATCTTTTCATTTCGCGGTTGAGATGTGATTGGTCGCTATAGCCATAATCATATGCTGTTTCAGTTAAATCAGGCGACAAATAAAGTGACTTTGCGCTTTTGCGCGCCCTTGCCAATTGCTGCCAGAAAATCGGCGTTTTGCCAGTTTTTCTTAAAACTTCACGCTGCATGGTTCGCACAGATACACCCAAATTTTTTGCGCAAGTTTCGATTTTTAAATTTCCCTGCCCCAAAAAATGCAAGGCTTCATTTATATTTTCATCAATCCTTGCAATTTCATTGATATTATCAGCCATATTATCAATTTTGATTTTATCACCTAAAAACAATTTTCGCATGGAATTATAATCAATAATTGCCGCAGGATTTAAACGAAAACCCAATAGAAAAACGTCCGCATCAATTGTTATTTCATCAGTAGAATTTGCAATTTCATAAATATGAAAACTTTCGCCATTATCTTTGGAAATTGAAAATATTATATCGCGGCAACCATCAGGGGCAATTTCAACCAATTGGCTTTCACTTGAAATAAATTCCCATTTTTTACAAATAAGCGCCATTATCAAAGCCCCACACGATGCAGCATAAGGCCATTTTTCTTAAGCCAGTTTTTGTGAATGCTATGATTTGGCATAAGGCGTTCAACCTCTTTCCAAAATTTGGGGCTGTGATTCATTTCTTTTATATGCGCAAGTTCATGCGCGATTACATAATGAAACACATCGGGCGGCGCCATTACAAGTCTAAAACTAAGCGAAATTATCCCATCATGCGTGCAAGAACCCCACCGTGATTTAGTATCGGTAATTTTCAATTTCGTCGGCGGCTTTTCAAGTTTTGGCTCAAGAATTTTCAAATGCGTAAGCGCTGCCTCATGCGCAAATTTTTTAAGCGCAGATTTGGTTTTCTCTTGAAAGTTTTCAGGTTTTGAACCCACATGTAAAATTTGAATTTCTTCATTTCTTACCAATGAAATAGGGCTTCGGGGTGGGGCGATTTTTAAAATTGTTTTGCGCCCAAAGATTGGAATATCACCATCAATTTCAATTTTTATATCAGCTCTATGTTTGGATTTTTGCGCCAAAATCCAACCCCTTGCACCTTGCGCAAAACTTAGGGCAGCTTTTAGGCTTTGGCGCTGTGGCATTGTAACAATTACCGAATTACCATCCCTTGAAAGGCGCATACGAAAATTGCGCGATTGCACCATTTTCTTAAAATGCACAAGAATTTGCGTGCCATCATCAAGATTAATACTTGAAGGATTAGTAACAGTTTCTTTTGGAAAAAGGCGCGATAACATTGACACAAACATATTATGATTGTTTGAAATAGTGCGGTCAATAAATAATTCTGCTACAAATCAAAACAGGGCATTGACGTTACAATAAAACTATATAATTTGTTATAACAAATTTCAAAACTATCGGGGTTGATATGAACAAACCAATTCGCAATTACGACAAAGCAGATTTACAACGCAAAGATTTGGCGCATCACTTACCTGCACAGGCTGATTATGGTCATATTCGCGATATTGGTGGTTCAAAAATCATTACACGCGCTGATGGCTGCTCATTCTGGGATATTGATGGCAAAGAATATCTTGATGGTATGGCGGGGCTTTGGTGCGTTGGTGTTGGTTATGGTCGCACCGAACTTGCCGATGTTGCCCATGATCAAATGCTTGAATTGCCTTATTATAATTCGTTCTTTAAAACTGCGAATGTTCCAACGATTGAACTTGCGACTAAAATTGCATCGCTAACTGGTGGTAAACTTCAGCATGTATTTTTCAATTCTTCAGGCTCTGAAGCGGTTGATACAATGTTCCGCATGGTTCGCTATTATTGGAAAATTATGGGCAAGCCGGAGCGTAATATTTTCATCGCCCGCACCAATGGCTATCATGGTTCAACCACTTTAGGCGCAAGCTTGGGCGGCATGAGCGCAATGCACAATATTTGCGACGCACCAGTTGCAGGTATCGAACATATTATGCAGCCATATAAATTCAATCTTGGCTTTGATGAAAGCGAAGAAGCATTCTGCAATCGCGCAGTGCAAGAATTAGAAGATAAAATCAATGCAATTGGCGCCGAAAAAGTCGCCGCCTTTGTTGCCGAACCAATCCAAGGCGCAGGCGGCGTTATCATCCCGCCAAATGGCTATTGGAAGAAAATAGAGGCAGTATGCAAAAAACACGGCATTCTTTTGGTTTGCGATGAAGTTATTTGCGGTTATGGGCGCACTGGTGAATGGTTTGGTCACCAATCTTATGGCGTGACCCCTGATATTATCACCACCGCAAAACAATTATCATCGGGCTATATGCCAATTTCGGCAACAGTGGTTTCAAGTGATATTGTTGAAGTATTGCGTGAAAAAGGCGGTGATTTTGTTCATGGCTATACTTATTCAGGCCACCCCGTTGCCGCCGCCGTTGCCCTTCGCAATCTTGAAATTATTGAGCATGAGAATTTGGTTTCAAAAATCAAAAATGAAACAGGCCCATATTTGGCGCAGGCATTAAAACGCCTTGATGGTCATGATTTAGTTGGCGAAGCGCGTTCTTACGGACTTCTTGGTGCGGTTGAAATCGTAAGCGAAAAAGACACAAACAAACGCTTTGGCGGCAAAGAAGGCAAAGCCGGCCCAATCGTTCGCGACACCTGCATCAAAAACGGCCTTATGGTTCGCGGCATCCGCGACAGCATAGTTATGTGCCCACCAATGATTATTGAGAAATCACAGATTGATTTTATGGTCGATACGATTGAGAAGTCATTGAACGAAGCGAAGGATGAATTGGCGAAGATTTAATTCTTCCCCAAAACCTCACCCGCCAAATAAAGACTGCCGCAAATGATTATTCGCGCGCCATTGTTTTGCGTGCCGGTTTGGATTGCGGTTTCGATGTTTGCGAAAGTTTGCGCCGAAAGCGCATGTTCAGCCGCTATATTTGCCAAAGCTTCAGGGCTTTCGCCATTGGGGGACATTTGGATTGGGGCGCAATAGGTGATTGGTTTTAATGGTGCGAAAGCGTCAAAAAAGCCATTTGCATCCTTATTTGCCAATAGGCCACAGATTAGGATTAATTCGCGTGGGCTTTGTTTTTGCAGGTTTGCGATAAAACCTGCGGCAGCATTTGCGCCATGTGGGTTATGGCAGCCATCAAGCCAAAGTTCGCACCCATTTTCTTTTGCCATTTCGCCAAATTTGCCAAAATTAATGTTTTGCATTCGTGCCGACCATTTGGCATTGGCAATGCCATTTGCAATTGCGCCTTCATCAACCCCCAAACTAAGCGCCGCCATAATTGCACAGGCCGCATTATCAAATTGATGTACACCCGATAATGAAGGATTTGGTAGTTCAAAAAATTGTGCATCAGTTTGAAAGCAAAATTTGCCATAAGACATAAAGGCATCAAAATCACGCCCCAAAAATTTTGTGGGGGCATTTAGTTTTTGGGCTTCATCTTCGATTATTTCAAAAATTCCATCGCGTTGTCGCCCAACAATCACGGGCACGTCTTTGCGCAAAATGCCGCATTTTTCACGCGCAATTTGCCCCAAATCTTCGCCCAAAAATTCTTTATGATCATAATCAATTGGCGTGATAATCGTAAGGGCTTTGTCATCGATTGCATTAGTTGCATCAAGACGCCCGCCAAGACCTGTTTCAAGCAATAAATAATCGGCCTTTGTATCTGAAAACGCCAAAAACCCTGCCAAAGTTTCGGCTTCAAAAATAGTTAGCGGGATTTCCGATGCTATTTCTTTGACTTTTAATGCATATTGCAAAAGTGCATTTTCACTAATTTGTTCCCCCGCAATCACATACCTTTCGTGAATTGTCACTAAATGCGGGGATGTATAGACGTGGCATTTTTTACCCGCGCTTTCCAAAATAGCACGCAAAAATGCAAGGCTTGAACCTTTGCCATTTGTGCCTGCAATATGGATTATTGGCGGCAAATTAAGCGCGATTTTTGCCAATGCAAATTTCATTCGCTCTAAAGAGAGGTCAATAACGCGCGGGAAGGAATAAAAAATATCAGCCGATGATTGCATTTTTAAGGTTTTAATTCCGCTTTAATGTTGTTGCAAGCACACAGTACAAAATTGATTTTTTTATATATTCGGTTTTCCCGAACTAATTACAGTATACCTATTGCAATAAGGTAAAAGGCATACCAAATCTTGCCTATATTTAAATTTAATGACATTAGGCTTTTCAACGCACAAATGTGTCATAAATCATGCATTAGGGGGCAGTTTTGGCCAAAGAATTAAATCAAACACGCATGCGGGATTCAAGACTTGTCGCTTTGGCATGTGTTGGTATTTTCTTTTTTACAAAGCCAGTTTTTGTTCAAGATACCATTCCCTATGATATTGTAAAATTCCTTGGCTATATGCTTGTAATGATTGCCGCTTTTGGGCGCGTTTTTACAACTGTTTTCTTGGGCGGTTATAAGAATGAAAAACTTATTAAAGATGGCCCTTTTTCAATGGTTCGCAACCCACTTTATGTGCTTTCATTCATTGGAACTATGGGTGTAAGTTTTTTAAGTATGCGCCTTGGCATTATTATTATTGCCCCAATCGCAACCGCAGTTATTTATCATTATCTTGTAAAGCGCGAAGAGGCGTTTTTGCTTGAAACTTTTGGTCAAGAATATCAAGATTATTTGAACCAAGTTCCACGCTTCATTCCTGATTTGAAAAAATATAAATCGCCCGAACATATTGAAGCAACACCAGATAGAATCCTTGCCTCACTTTATGATGCCTTATGGTGGGTTTTGATAATTCCACTATTTAGTTTGCTTCAAAATTTCGGTTATTAAGCTAATTTAAAATTTTCCGCTCTTGGAAAAAATTCAATTAATGGCGCCCATTCTGATTTATGGTCGCCAATATTATTTGCCATTTTGGGGTTAGTAAGCGCCCCTTTAGGCGGTATATATGAACCGATTGAACGCTTTGGGCGCTCATGCCAATTTAAATTAAAGGCAAAGAATTTTGGAAAATAATATTGACTAGAATATGGTAGATTATCATGTATCCACCACGCCAATTTTTGCCAGTCACCAACATTGTCGAAATGGTCATAAACTGCGGGAACAATTATTGTGCAAGACGCCCCGGCGAAACCGTATTTATCGCGCTCATCCCAAATGTGACCTGCAAAATTATTTTCATTTGAGCCGCAAGAATATCCAGACTTTCCCATATTTTGCAATTTAGAGCCAAAGCCATTGACCTCTTTTGAACGATAGCCAGAACGAATGGCAATACGCCCAAAAACTTCTTGCAAAGGCTCAAGCAAATCTTGGCAAAGCCGTTCGCCAGTTTGAATAGCTAAATCAGGATTATCAGGAATATTGGAAAAGCCATGAATTGCGGCAATATCCGAATAAAGAAATTCACGCATAAAAAAATTCTTTGAAAGCCTAATTCTACCAAAATCATTTAATGCAGAGGTAGAATTTGGCTTTTTCAATTATGCGGCCTTTTGAAACATCAATATCGATAATAATTTACCAAATGTTGCACGTAAATCTTTGCGGGCAACAACCATATCAACCATTCCATGTTCTTTTAAATATTCAGAACGTTGAAAACCCGGTGGAAGTTTCTGGCGAATTGTTTGTTCGATAACGCGCGGCCCCGCAAAACCGATTAATGCGTCAGGTTCGGCAATATGCACATCACCAAGCATTGCATAAGATGCAGTAACACCGCCCGTTGTTGGATCGGTTAAAAGCACCAAATAAGGGAGTTTTTTCTCACGCAATAAATCAACTGCCAAGGTTGTGCGCGGCATTTGCATAAGGGATAAAATCCCCTCTTGCATACGCGCACCGCCCGCCGCAGTTACGCAAATTAGGGCACAATTTTTTTCGATTGCGGTTTCGGCGGCTTTAATAAACGCCTCCCCCGCCGCCATACCAAGCGAGCCACCCATGAAAGAGAAGTCTTGAACAATTACCACGACATCATGGGCTTTGATTTTGCCAAAACCGATTGTCATACAATCTTGCTTACCGCTATTTGTGCGCGCGGTTTTTAAGCGATCAACATAGCGTTTATCATCTTTGAATTTAAGTGGGTCTTCAACCACTTCTGGCAATGGAATTTCTTCATAATTGCCATCATCAAATAAAAACTTAAGGCGCAAATCCGCGCCAATTCGCATATGACGCCCCGATGGCGTTACCCAAAGCGACGCCTCTAAATCTGATTTATAAAGCATATCACCAGTATCAGGGCATTTAACCCAAAGATTATCAGGTGTCTCAGATTTCGGTTTTAAAAGTTTATTGATACCGGGACGAATTCTATCTAACCAGCTCATTAGTTTTCCTTTATTGCAGCTTTATGCATTTTGGCCGCATATTCACCCGCGATTTTGGCGCAATCTTGTTTGTTTTGGAAGGCTTCAAATACAGTATCGACCAAAGCCGCACCAATTACAACACCATCCGCAAGTTGCGCAGTATCAAATGCTGCTTGTTCGCTTCGAATACCAAAGCCAATGGCAACAGGCAAACCCGCTGCATCACGCACTTTTGCAACTTTGTCTTTAATTGCATCTGTATCAATGGCTTTGCCACCTGTTACACCTGCAACTGAGACATAATAAACAAAACCTTTGACACCCTCTATAACTTTGGGAAGGCGTTTTGCATCAGTTGTTGGTGTCGCAAGGCGTATAAGGGCAATATCTTGGGCATCTAATGCAGTGCGAAGTTCTAAATCCTCTTCCGGCGGCGCATCAACCACAATCATGCCATCAACACCTGCTTCATTTGCCGCTTTGGCAAATTTATCATAGCCCATGCTTTCGATTGGATTTAAATAACCCATCATTACAAGCGCGGTTTGTGAGTTTTTTGCACGGAAATTTTTGGCAATTTCCAAAGTCTTTGCCAATGTCATTTTATTATCAAGCGCGCGAATTGCCGCTTTTTGAATTGATGGCCCATCTGCCATTGGATCTGAAAATGCAAAGCCCAATTCTAAAACATCCGCGCCATTTTTTGCCAAGGCATCAATAACTTGCTGCGAAATTTCAGGGGTCGGATCGCCCGCCATTGTATATAAAACAAGTGCGGCACGATTTTCATTTTTGGCTTTTTCAAAAGCGTTAGAAATTCTTGAAACTGGCATTCTAACCCCCAATGTCCGAGCCAAGGGCTTTTGCGATTGTGAAAATATCTTTATCGCCGCGACCTGATAAATTCATAACAACAATACCACCTTTACCAATATCTTGGGCAATCTCACCAATTCTTGCAAGCGCGTGCGCACTTTCCAAAGCTGGAAGAATACCTTCAAGTTTTGCGCAAAGTTGGAACGCTTCAAGTGCGTCATTATCAGTTGCCGATAAATAGGTTGCGCGTTTTACATCGTTCAAGAATGACAATTCAGGGCCAACGCCAGGGTAATCAAGGCCTGCTGAAATTGAATGGGCATCGGTGATTTGCCCATCTGCATCTTGCAATAAATAAGTGCGATTGCCATGAAGCACACCAGGGCGACCACCACGAATTGCGGCGGCGTGTTTATCGGTATCAAGCCCCTCACCCGCTGCTTCAACGCCAATTAATTTAACTGTTTCATCGGCTAAAAACGGATGGAAAATGCCAAGGGCGTTTGAACCACCACCAATACATGCCACCACCGCATCAGGAAGGCGGCCTTCCATTTCTTGTAATTGCACTTTGGTTTCTTTGCCAATCACACTTTGGAAATCACGCACCATTGCAGGATATGGGTGTGGGCCTGCCGCTGTTCCGATAATATAAAAAGTATCATCAGGGTTTGATACCCAATCGCGTAACGCCTCATTCATTGCATCTTTTAGGGTTGCAGTTCCCGAATTAACGGGGCGAACTTCGGCACCCAAAAGGCGCATTCTGAAAACATTCGGGCTTTGGCGTTCAACATCTTTTGCGCCCATATAGACCACACATGGAAGGCCAAAACGCGCGCAAACAGTGGCGGTTGCAACGCCATGTTGCCCTGCGCCAGTTTCAGCAATAATGCGTGTTTTACCCATGCGCATTGCAAGTAAAATTTGCCCCATACAATTATTAATTTTATGTGCGCCAGTATGATTTAATTCTTCACGCTTAAAATAGATTTTTGCGCCATTATAATGTTCGGTAAGGCGTTCGGCAAAATATAATGGGCTTGGGCGGCCGACAAAATGTTTTAAATATCCATCAAGCTCTTTTTGAAATTCAGCATCTTTTTTGGTGGCTTCATATGCATCGTTTAAAGCCAAAATATTTGGCATTAGGGTTTCGGCAACAAAGCGCCCCCCAAAATGCCCAAAACGCCCATTCGCGTCAGGATATTGATCCCAATTATTCGCTTGTGTCAATTTACCCTCTTTTTGAATTTTGTAGAAAGGATTTGATAAGTTCGGGGTTCTTTATTCCCAAAGAACTTTCAATACCAGAGGAAACATCGACATTCTTCGCATTTGTTGCAGCAATTGCACCAGAAACATTTTCAGGTTTTAGGCCGCCAGATAAGAACCAATCAAGATTTTGTGGCAAATCCTTTAATAGATTCCAATCAAATGAAATTCCAAAGCCACCTGCATTAGTGGCGTTTTTTGGTGGCTTTGCATCAAATAGAATAAATTCGGCGATACCAAAATATTGCTGCGCTTTTTGTAAATCTTGTTCGTTTTCAATTCCAAAGGCATGAATTATTTTAAAACCTTGATTTTGAATTTCTTTAATGCGGTCAATATTATCAATTGCGTGGATTTGAACATAATCAGGTGAAAATGCAATCTTCAAATCATTTAATAAATTATCATCAGGTGCAACAGTAACCGCGCAAATTTGTATATTAGGATTTATGACGCGCGCAAATTTCGCCAAATCTTTGGCATCAGCAAGCGCAATATTGCGCGGGCTTTTATCAAAAAAAACAAAGCCCAAAAAATCCGCACCATTTTCAACAGCAATACGAACATTAGCTTCATCCTTTAGGCCGCAGATTTTAACTTTTACCATTATTTTTCAACCAAATTCACTTTTTGCTTTATCATCATATCGCGCATTTCACGCAATAATTCATTTGTAATTTTTGCCTGATCCGACGTGTCGGCTTGATAGATTTTATTGATAATTTTTATCACCGTAAAAACCGCAAAACCCACAATTAGGAAGGTTATCATTGTATTTAAAACAAGCCCATATTGAATTGCAACTTCAGATATATTTTTTGTAGGGTTTGCAGCGCGTAAAATCCATTTTAAATGCGAAAAATCAATCTCATTGCCGAATAAAGATACAAAGGGCATGAAAACATATGAAACAATGGTTTCAATAACTTTTGTGAATGCCCCGCCAACCGCAACACCAACCGCAAGGTCAATAACTTTTCCACGTAAAATAAATTCTTTAAACTCCTGCGTAATTGCCATTAATGTCTCCAATATTTTTAACTTGAATAAAATACAATATAAATGCAACCGAAACCGGTAAACAATACGAAATTCATGCCTTCTATTATATTTTCAATATATAAAGGAATGCAAAATGTACGAAATTTTCGGCGTACAAAATTATAACCCACTTGAAACAATCTGCGATAGCGCAAATGGAATGATTCCAATTTCACAAAGCACATTATATCTTTCAGAAAATTCTATTTCTGCTTGGGCATTAATTGAAGAAATAATAAATTGGACCAATCAACAATTCACAAAATCAAATGGTCAATATGGTGACATTCCTGTCAATGCGCTTCAATTATATTGCGCTAGCCATTACTATTATTACGTAAGCGACTTGGGACATGAAAGCTTTTTAAAAGCTACTATTAATAAAGCGGATGAAATATGGCCATATATTTTGGCTGGCTTTTTAAACATGAATGCCAAAGAATATATAGAAGTTTTTCAACAAATGGTTGATTGGTCTGCCCGCAATATTGATGATTCAAATGCTATTGAAAATAGCATGGCATTTTTTGAAGAATTAGAAGTCCTTGATTACAAATTCGAGGCTTTAAATTTAATGACCCCATATTGTGAAATCGCTACAAATTGGGTTAAAACATGGGATAATATTGAAATTATTCCCGATGGTTTAAGGCATATCACACAAGATGTTGTAAATGCCGCATAATTAAAAGCTGATTTCGTTTGCGCTGCATTGCAGCAATCATTATGTTAGTTTCTTATGAAACTAGCTACATTAAAAAACGGGCGTGATGGTCAATTAGTTTTGGTATCACGCGATTTACATTATTACACTGACGCAAGCCTTATTGCCCCAACATTACAAAGTGCTTTGGATAATTGGGGAAAATTAGAACCCGAACTTAAAGCACTCGCCGAATCGCTTGAACATGAGGCAGTTCCACGCGAAAGATTTCATGAACGTGACGCCCATTCGCCTTTACCGCGCGCCTATCATTGGGCGGATGGTTCAGCCTATGTCAATCATGTTGAATTGGTTCGTAAAGCACGCAATGCAACCCTCCCCGATAGTTTTTGGCACGACCCATTAATGTATCAAGGCGGTTCGGATGATTTTTCACCACCGCGTTCACCAATTTATCTAAAAGATGAAGCATGGGGCTGTGACCTTGAAGGTGAAGTTGCGGTAATTACTGATGATGTTCCACAAGGCATTGATGCAAAATCTGCGCTTTCGCATATTAAATTAATCATGCTTGTAAATGATGTTTCATTGCGCAACCTTATTCCTGATGAATTGGCAAAAGGTTTTGGTTTCTACCAGTCAAAACCTGCAAGTGCATTTTCACCTGTCGCTATAACACCTGATGAATTGGGTGATAAATGGGTGGATGGTAAATTGCACATGCCACTTTATGTCGAAATTGACGATAAACCTTTTGGCAAAGCTAATGCGGGCATTGATATGGTTTTTGACTTTGGTCAATTAATTGCCCATGCCGCAAAAACCCGCAACCTTTGCGCGGGTTCAATCATTGGCTCTGGCACTGTGTCAAACAAAGGGCAAGATGGCGGCGCAGGTTTACCAATTTCGCAAGGCGGTGTTGGCTATTCATGCATTGCCGAACAAAGATGTATTGAAATGATTAATATGGGCAAATCGACCACCGATTTCCTTAAATTTGGTCAAAAAGTGCGCATTTTCATGGAAGATGAAAAAGGCCATTCAATTTTTGGCGCTATCGAGCAAAAAGTTGAAAAATTATAGGAAATATAACAACAACCTATATCACTAGGTTATATATTTAATACCTTTTATCATGCTTGCAAAATGGCAAAATACCAATTATTTGGTGCTTACACGCTTAAAGCTCTGGGGAGGCATAAGGCAAGAAAATGGACAATAATCGTAAAAGCTTTACCGACCAAGAAGCATTGGATTTTCACAAGTTTCCAACGCCTGGTAAAATTGCAATCACGCCTTCAAAACCGATGGCAACGCAACGTGATTTATCGCTTGCTTATTCCCCTGGTGTTGCGGTTCCAGTTTTGGCAATCGCAAAAGATGAAAATCTTGCTTATGATTATACTTCAAAGGGCAATTTGGTTGCGGTTATTTCAAATGGTACGGCAATTCTAGGGCTTGGAAACCTTGGTGCACTTGCTTCAAAACCTGTTATGGAAGGTAAATCAGTTTTATTCAAACGCTTTGCCGATTTGGATTCAATTGATATCGAACTTTCAACCGAAGATCCTGATGAAATTATTTCAACCGTTAAAAATATTGCCGTAACTTTTGGCGGTATTAATCTTGAAGATATTAAATCCCCTGAATGTTTTATTATTGAAAGCCGCCTTAAAGAGCTTTGTGATATTCCTGTTTTCCATGATGACCAACATGGAACGGCAATTATTGCGGCGGCGGGCCTTATTAATGCGTGTGAAGTTACAGGGCGTAAATTAGAAGATATTAAAGTTGCGGTTTCTGGCGCGGGTGCGGCCGGTCTTTCATGTATCTCACTTATCAAAAGCCTTGGCGTTAAGCATGATAATGTGATTGTTTGTGACCGCGATGGCGTGGTTTATCAAGGGCGCACCAATGGTATGGATCAGTTTAAATCTGCCCATGCAATAAAAACCGATAAACGCACACTTGCCGAAGCAATGGAAGGGGCGGATGCTTTCCTTGGCCTTTCTGCAAAAGGCGCGGTAAGCAAGGAAATGGTTGCCACAATGGCGCCAAATCCAATTATTTTTGCGATGGCAAACCCTGACCCTGAAATTACGCCCGAAGAAATTAAAGAAGTGCGTGATGATGCGATTATTGCAACTGGGCGTTCTGATTATCCGAACCAAGTGAATAATGTTCTTGGCTTCCCTTATATTTTCCGTGGCGCATTGGATGTTCGTGCGCGCACCATTAACGAAGAAATGAAACTTGCCGCCGCCAAGGCACTTGCGGCACTTGCGCGCGAAGATGTGCCAGACGAAGTTATGGCGGCATATCATGGGCGTCAGCTTAAATTTGGGCGCGATTATATAATACCAACACCATTTGACCCACGCCTTATTTCACATGTTCCACCTGCTGTTGCGCAAGCGGCAATGGATACTGGCGTGGCGCGTATCAAAATTGATGATATGCAAGCTTATATAGACAAACTTGCACAGCGCCTTGACCCAACTGCAAGCTTTATGCAGCGTATGCAAAATAATGTTCGTGCCAATCCAAAACGCGTTGTTTTCTGTGAGGGTGAAGACCCTGCTGTTATTCGCGCGGCAATTCAATTCCAACAATTGGAACTTGGCAAAGCAATCCTTATTGGACGTGAAGAATTAATTCACCGCAATATGAAATTGGTTGGCATCGACCCATCAGAGGTTGATATCACAATCGATAATGCCCGCCTTTCAGAGCGTAATGATGATTACACCCAATTCCTATATAATCGCCTGCAGCGTCAGGGATATTTGGCGCGCGATTGCCAACGTATGGTGAATAATGACCGTAACATCTTTGGCGCATGTATGGTGGCAATGGATGATGCAGACGGCCTTGTAACAGGTGTAACCCGTACCGCCCACCAGGCGCTACAAGAAGTTAAACGCGCAATCGATCACGCAAAAAGACAACGCCCAATTGGCGTTTCAATGATGATTGCCAAACATCAAACCCTGTTCATTGCCGACACATCGGTTAATGAAATGCCAGAAGCGCAAGATTTGGCACAAATCGCCATAGAAGCTGCTGGGTGCGCAAAACGCCTTGGCTTTACACCACGTGTGGCTTTTGTTGCTTTCTCAACCTTTGGGCGTCCAATGGGTGAAAGGTCGCAAAAATGCCGTGATGCTGTCGCCCTTTTGGATGAGCGTGACGATATTGATTTTGAATATGAAGGCGAAATGTCGGTTGATGTAGCGCTTGATGAAGATGCACGCAAACTTTACCCATTCTCACGCCTTACTGGCCCTGCGAATGTTTTGGTTATGCCTGCTATCCATTCGGCACATATTGCAACAAAATTGATGGAAACATTAGGAGAAGCAACTGTGATTGGGCCAATGATTGTTGGCTTGAAAAAATCGGTTCAAATATGCTCGCTTGGCGCGCCAGTTTCAGAAATTCTTACTTCAGCAACTTTGGCGGCATATAACGTTAATTCATAATTTCTGACTTTGACTTTTTGTTGCCACAAATTGAATTTATCCAATAAATAATTTATATAAAATATATATTTATTGTTGGATATATTAAATGCGTTACATTTACTTATTTGCTTTACCTTTTTTGTTTGCATTTGTGTCAAATGCAAATGCACAATGTCGTGTTGGCTCTGGCCCTGATATGGGTGATGGCATTCCATATTGTTCAGATTTAGGGCCGCAAATTCAGCAATCATATTCACCAAAATGGCAAACAAAATGGGGCGCTATTGCGATTGACCCTATGGCAAAGACCGGTGGTATTGGTTTTGCTGAAAACTTGAACTCAAAAAAGATAGCCGAAAAATTTGCAATAGAACAATGTCTTGCAACCGGCGGCTCTAAAACCTGTCGTGTGGAAGTTTCGTATGATAATCAATGCGGCGTAATTGCTTGGGGCGATAAATATTATACAACTGCGAACGCGCAAACTGTTGAAGATGCTTCATCACTTGCACTTGAGCTATGTGACAAAAAAACTGAAAATTGCAAAATCTTTTATTCAAATTGTAATTACGCTGTCCAAATTAGATGAAATAAATAAAAGTTTGAATGCTTGACTTTTTGTTGCCGCAATTTCAACCTATCATTTTCCAATAGGAATTTGCGCATGAAAAAATTATTGAAAACAGCTTCGATTTTCGCACTTATTATTTCGCCTTTTACTTCGCATCTGGCAATTGCGCAAAATACCCAACAAAGCAAACCAATAAATAATTGGAATTTAAATGAAACTGATTTCAACCAATTATATGATTGGGATTTGGTTGAAAAAGCGGGCGGCTGTAAGCGGACACCTGAATTTGTTGCTGCCGCAAAAAACAATGATGCAGTGGCAAATCTATTGGCGGGTATTTGCCATAGGCGCGGCCTTAATGCGCAATATTCAACAAAAATTGCGCGCGATTATTATAAAAGGGCATCTGATCTTGGGCTTGCTTATGCAACTGTAAACCTTGCCGAAGCTTATGAATTTGGCTTTGGCGGCCCGCGCGACCTAAAAGAAGCATACCGCCTTTTCAAACTTGCCGCCGACAGGGGTAATGTGTTTGGTGCGCTTTATGCCGCAGATTTACAAATTAAAGGTGAAGGCACAACAAAAGACGTTAATCAAGGCATTGAAACTATAAAAAACCTTGCCAATAAGAATAATAGAATCGCTATAAACACATATGGCAATCTTCTTGTTGATGGAAAATACATTGCGCGCGACGCAAAGCTTGCCAAAGAAATGCTTGAAAAATCGCAATCTCTTGGTGAAAACACCGCCACAATCGCACTTGCCAACGCCTATTTTAGCGGCAGTATTTTTGAACAAGATGAGGCAAAGGCACTCGAATATTTTAAAAATGCCGCAAAGAATAATGATCCATTTGGTATGTATAATTATGGCAATGTCCTTGTAATGGGCATTGGCGAAACTGATAGCAAAACCCAAGGGTTGGAATTAATAAAAAAAGCTGCTGATTTGGGCGATGATTATGCCCGTGTTTCTTATGCCGCTTCATTAATAAGCGGCGAAAATGGCGTTCAAAAGAATGAAAAACTAGGGCTTAAACTACTTGAAGATGCGATTGCCAATGATGATACTTTTGCCATGAACGTTTTGGCTTCTATGTATTATTCAGGTGAATATTTGCCAAAAAATATCGATAAATCACTCGCACTTTATAAATCCGCAATTGAACGCGGCGATGACGAGGCAATGGTTTATAGCGCCGATATTTATCTTGAAAATAAATATGACAAGTCCAAAGTCAAACTTGGAATTGGCATGCTAAAAGCCGCTATTGCCAAAGAAAATAATACTGCGCGCACCCATTATGCCATGCTATTAATGGATGGTGACTTGGTTGAAAAAGACGAAGCAGAAGCACAAAAATTACTTGAACAAGCATCACTTGAAAATGATAGCGATGCTATGTTTGTTCTTGGTAATTATCTTACTGCCAAAGAAAGCCTTAGCGCAAAGGCGCGCGGTATTGGTTGGCTTGAAAAATCGGCAAGCCTTCATAATAATGGCGGGATGCTATTTTATGGCGCATCACTAATCGCGCAAATGGACGGCGGCGGCAATGAATTAAAAGGCCTTGAACTTGTAAAAAAAGTTGCAAAATCAAACAGTATTTTCGCCGAAGAAGCCCGCAAAATCCTCCTTGAAATCTCCACCACCCAATGCCCAGAAGGCGACAAAAGACCAGAGTGTCAGTCAATTTAATCAATTTTCTGCACTTTAAACGCCGCCTGACGTGCAAATTGCAATGTCACTGCTTTGCGCCTTGGGGCGCTTAATGGGGTTTTGATTGCGGGGCGAATTATTTGGCCGCCGAATGTGTCGCAAATGAAATAGCCAATATCTTGTGGGATTAATTCGATTGGAAAATCTTGTGAGATTGCGAAATAAAATTGGTCGCAATAATCCTTATATTCGTGCCATTTATTATCGGATTTGAAATCTTCTATGCCCGATTTCACCTCAATGATTATAATCTCACCCTTTTCACTTATCCCGCAAATATCAGCGCGGCGCCCAATTTTAAGCGTAAATTCCAAAATCGCCGCATAACCCAAATCATAAAGCGCCCGCATCGCCCCTTGAGTAATTTCAATTGTTCTATCAGGTCGTTTTAGTGTTTGCATTGGTTTATTAAATTCAAATTCAAAAATTTCACAAGTAGTCAAACAAAAGCCTATGACCGATTATTACATATCAAGTTTTAATATTGATTTTTCAGATGGCTCAAGCGCTATACAACCACCACCTTCAAATTCATTAAAGCCCATAATATCCATTAATGGGTCGCGGTTTTTTTGCACCATTGATTTATCATTATAAATCGGGACAATTGGTAATTTTAACCAGCGCATTTCATTTTTTGTAAATACTAGAACATGACCATTTTCAAGTTTTTCAGGGTCAATTCTTTTAAAAAGGAATTTATCAAATGATTCTGGCATTTCGGATAATTGTCCTTTAAATTCGCGCCACATAATCCCATTATCATTTAAATATTCCATCGAATATACACATATTCCAACAATGTCTGGGTTTATTTGAATTTCACATTTTTTGATATTTTCTTGCCCACTTATATCCTTGCCAATAAACTTTTGTAAATCAGTGCAATTATTTACGACATGCATCGGGATTTTCTTTTGGGCATAACTTGTTACCAAACCCTTTGTAAGGTTTGCAAAAATAACCAGTGCAAGCCATATTAAAAACACATAAAAGATAATGTGATAAAATCTAATTTCTTCTATTGGTTCTTTGAAGCCCTCGTCCATATTTCTTTTTAACATCAAATATTGAATTGCAAAGCATATATTCAGGGCATTTTTCAGCCCCGCCACTTGACTCTTGGGCTTAAATTTTGTCTAAGCGCGCTTCATTTCGGGGAAACCTGATTAATGGGCGGTGCAGCTCGGCCATTTTAAAGTATTGCATGGGCAATACCCGACGCGCCAAAATAGGATAAATATGTCTAAACGTCATAATGCTAAATATAAAATCGACCGCCGTATGGGTGAAAACATTTGGGGTCGTCCTAAATCACCTGTAAACAAACGCTCTTATAAACCTGGTCAACACGGCCCAACTGGTCGCGCTGGCAAACCTTCTGACTTTGGCTTGCAACTTCGTGCAAAACAAAAACTTAAAGGTTATTATGGTTCAATTTCTGAGAAGCATTTTGCTGGTCTTTATGAAGAAGCTGATCGTATCAAAGGCAATACTGCAGAGAACCTAATCGGTCTTTTGGAATCACGCCTTGATGCTGTTGTTTATCGTTCTAAATTCGTGCCAACTGTATTTGCGGCACGCCAATTTGTGAACCATGGTCACGTAACTGTAAACGGTAAAAAAGTGAATATTCCTTCTTACCGCGTTAAAGTTGGTGATGTTGTTGAAGTTAAACAAAAATCACGCTCTATGGCTTTGGTTCTTGAAGCTCTTGAATCAGCTGAACGCGATGTTCCTGATTATATCGAGCTTGATGCAGGCCACATGAAAGCAACCTTCCTTCGTATTCCTGAATTGTCAGACGTTCCTTACGCTTGCACAATGGAACCGAATTTGGTTGTCGAGTATTACGCATCTTAATAGACGCAATATTCAAAAGAATTCAAAGCCCCAGTCGAAAGATTGGGGCTTTTTTATTTTGCCGCCGCCCCCCTTGAAGAAGGGGGGCTGTCGAGCAAAGCGAGACTGGGGGGTTGCGTCCAACAAGGTTGCACCCGCCAATTACGGACACCCCACCGTCACGCCTACGGCGCGCCACCTCCCCTACTTCTAGGGGAGGGAAAAGAAAACCCCGCAATTTCTTGCGGGGTTTTGTTTGTAATATGTCGAATTAATTATCTTCTGTCGCCCATGAAGCGAAGTAGCATTACAAACAAATTGATGAAATCAAGATAAAGTTCCAACGCGCCATAAGATGTTGCAACTGACATTGCGGTTTCATTTCCACCTAATTGATAATAGGTGGTTTTAAGTTTTTGCGTGTCATAAGCTGTAAGACCTGCGAAAATCAAAATACCGATGCCAGAGATAATCAAGCTCATCATGCCACTTTTAAGAATGAATACATTCACCAAAGACGCAATGATAAGGCCGAAAAGCGCCATGAATAAAAATGTTCCAAAGCCTGATAAATCTTTTTTAGTTGTATAACCATAAAGGCTTAAAGCGCCAAAAGTTGCCGCAGTAACAAAGAATGTTGTTGCCAATGATTGACCAGTATAAACAAGCGCAAGAACGCCCATTCCAAGGCCCATTAATGAAACAATCGTCCAATATAAAAGGCTTGCGCCAGTTTTTGACGGATTGCGCATAAAAAAGCCAGTGCCCAATAAAATAACCATTGGTGCAAAAGCAACAATCATTCCAAGGCCAGTATAGCCAGTGACATAACCACCTTGTGTATTAAACAATAAATCGCGAACCGCAGGAACAAATGCTGCCGCATAAGCAAGTGCGCCAGAAAGCACCAAGCCAAGGCCCATTTTATTATATACGCCAAGCATAAAGGAACGAAGGCCCTGATCAACCGACATATCCATAGCGCCATTAACAGCGCCATATTGATAATTAGGATTAAAGTCGTTCATAATTTTTCCTTCCAAATAACGTTTCACTTATAGTGGCACGTTTTTCTATATATCGCAATGAGTTTGCATTTTTTCAATATCGCGTTAAAGAAAATTGTAGAAAATAAGCATAAATTTTTTTAAGGGAAGAAAATGCTAAAATTATATTCTTTTTCGCAATCTTCGGCGTCATATCGTGTGCGCATTGCTTTGGCTTTGAAGGGGCTTGAATATGATGTTTTGGGCGTTAATTTGATTGAAAACGCCCATCAAAGCGAAGAATATAAAAAACTTAACCCCCAAGGGCG
Organism: Pseudomonadota bacterium; assembly: GCA_020161405.1. Classification (GTDB taxonomy): domain Bacteria; phylum Pseudomonadota; class Alphaproteobacteria; order Caulobacterales; family Aquidulcibacteraceae; genus Pseudaquidulcibacter. Next base: position 312,785 of record JAIUOD010000001.1, read on the forward strand.
CGTGCCATATTTGATTGATGGCGAAAATGGCCTTGCCCAATCTTTGGCGATTATTGAATATTTGGAAGAAAAATATCCAAATCCATCGCTTTTCCCCAAAGATATTTTTGCGCGCCAAAAAAGCCGCGCCTTTGCCCATGCGATTGCCGCCGATATTTTCCCGCTTCAAAATCTTTCAACCCGCCGCAAAATTGGCGAAGATTTTGGTCAAAGCGTTGAAGACCAAGCCAAATGGTCGGCATTTTGGATTGCGCGCGGATTTTTAGGGCTTGAAAGAGAATTACAAAATAACCCGCCACAAACCGAATATCTTTTTGCAGATTATCCAACAATTGCTGATATTTGCCTTGTGCCACAATGGAATAATGCCGTGCGTTATGGTGTTGATTTAACACAGTTTCCAATTCTTGCATCTTTTGATAAAAAGGCACGCAATCACATTGCTTTCACAACAACTGCGCCAGAAACCCAAAAATGAACCTATCACTAGAAGAATATTTGCCATATCGCCTTGCGGTTACGTCTGCCAAAGTTTCGGGTCTGATTGCCAAAGCCTATGAAACCCGTTTTGGCTTGACTATTCCACAATGGCGCTTGCTTGCGGTTTTAAATGAACATGCGCCATTATCACAACAAGATTTGGTAAACCGAACTTTGATGGATAAGGTAAATGTTTCACGCACAGTTTCATCACTTATTACGCGCGGCCTTGTTACAAAAAAATCCCAAGATAATGATAAAAGATTTCAATCACTAACCCTAACCAAAGAGGGGCAAAGTGTGGTCGATGAAATCATTCCTGTTGCTAAAGACCTTGAACATTCATTGCTTGGTACTTTTTCAAAAGAAGAAATACTTTCGCTTGATGGCCTTTTACGCGCCCTTTGGTCACGGGTAGATGAAATTCAAAAATAATAGTTGCAAATATAAGCATATTGTATGCATAATATTATTTGTAAATATTAGCGTGGAACTGCATTATGTTTTTCGGGAAAAAGAAAGCTATTAAAAGTGATAAGCCAGAAATAAATCCACCTGAAAAACCTAATGATGAATGGCTTCCTTGGTATGGCAAGGACGATTATATATCGTGTAATTTTGCCTATAGAACGGTTTATGAAAAAATTAAAGCTCTACTTACCTTTGACGGAAGATTGCATGCCGAAACCCTAATGGTAGCTATTGGTGCGCTTGTTGGCGCATGTGCATTTCAAGCCGTTTATGAGAATCTTATAAAAACCCAAATCGGCATAATTGGCAAAGATTATGTTACAATAGAATTGTTTGACGGTCGTATTTTACTTGCTGGCGACGAATTAAATAGTTTCTTGGTTCAAGAAAAAGAGGGAAGAATTTCACTTTTTCAATCTCTTGCAACAAGGGCAATAGGAATTCAAATGCCGCAAAATCAATTTCCCGACATTAATATGATGTTTAAGCAAAAAATAGAAGATATTATAAATAATGATTATAATTTAAAAATGTGCGACCCTGAACACAGCCCGCAATTACAACCTGTGAAAATCGTTGATTTAATATTGCCGCATATTAATCATTGGTTTGCACAATCTGTCCCAAGCGGCACAAAGTTTGCGCCGCCTTCATTTGAACATAGGCCGGTAATTCTTAATCTTATTGCTGGCATCTATCTTGAGGAAACAAGCAAAGTTCTTAGTCCTGAAATCGGAATGAAACTTGCAATGGAGGCTGCGATAATAACTTCAAAACTTGGGTTTGAACCTAAACCGCAATAAAACCTGCGATATTTATACAAAAATAAATTCAAAAAATAATAGTTGCAAGTGAAACTAATTTATTATATCCCCTCTTTATGAAAACAGGGAGAATATTTTAATGGCTGATTTGTTTGAAAACCCGCTTAATACAGATGGTTTTGAATTTGTTGAATTTACGGGGCCGAACCCTGCGCAAATTTTGGCAAAATTAAAAACCCTTGGTTTTGTTATTGCGGGAAAACATAAAACCAAAGATGTTCTTAGATTAAAACAAGGTGAAATTAATTTCATCCTCAATATGGAAACCGATGGTCAACCAAGTGAATTTGCACGCCTTCATGGTCAAAGCGCAAACGCAATGGCATTTCGCGTAAAGGATGCGGCTTTTGCCCTTGTAGAAGCGGCAAAACGCGGCGCGCAAATTGTTGAGCGCAAAAAAGGCCCACTTGAACTTGATATTCCATGCATCAAAGGAATTGGTGGTTCATATGTTTATCTTGTTGATAGATATGGCGAAAAATCAATTTATGACATTGATTTTGACCCTGTTGAAAATGCCCAAAAAGAAGAAGCCGAACATAATCTTGGTTTCACTTATATCGACCATCTAACCCATAATGTTTATAAGGGTGATATGGAAAAATGGGCGAATTTTTATGAAAACGTCTTTAATTTCCGTGAAATCCGCTATTTTGACATTGAAGGTAAAGTCTCTGGCCTTACTTCAAAAGCCATGACATCACCTTGTGGCAAAATCCGTATTCCAATCAATGAATCAAAAGGTGTTGAAGGCGTTAAAGATCAAATCGCCGAATATCTTGAAAAATATAATGGCGAAGGCATTCAACACATCGCTCTTGGCACCAATGATTTATTAAAATCGGTTGATGGCTTGCGCAAAAATGGTGTTGATCTTCAAGATACAATCGAAACCTATTTTGATTTAATTGATAAACGCCTTCCTGGACATGGTGAAAATGTTGAAGAGCTTAGAAAACGCCGCATCCTTATTGATGGTGCACCATCAGAGGGGCAAGGGCTTTTGTTACAGATTTTCTCTAATGAAATGCTTGGGCCGATTTTCTTTGAATTTATCCAACGCAAAGGCAATGAAGGCTTTGGCGAAGGTAATTTCCGCGCTTTATTTGAATCAATCGAACTTGATCAAATTCGTCGCGGTGTTTTGAAGGATACAAATAATGCTGCCTAGTTTGCAAAAAATCCACCATGTTGCCTATCGCTGCATCAATGCCAAAGAAACAGTTGAATTTTATCAAAAAGTCTTGGGCATGGATTTTCAATTGGCAATTTCCGAAGATTATGTGCCTTCAACTGGCGAACATGATCCCTATATGCACATTTTCCTTGATGCAGGTGGTGGCAATGTATTGGCGTTTTTCGAATTGCCAAAACAGCCTGAAATGGGCTTTGACCCCAATTCACCAAAATGGGTGCAGCATATTGCCTTTGCGGTTAAAGATTATGATGCCTTAATGGCAGCTAAGGCGCATATTGAAAGCTTTGGTATTGAAGTTATTGGCCCAACCAATCACACAATTTTCAAAAGCATTTATTTCTTTGACCCCAATGGTCACCGCCTTGAACTTGCCGCAGATTGCGCAACCCCAGAGCAAATGGCAGAATTAAAACGCGTTGCCCCAATCATGATAGGTGAATGGAACGAAACCAAAAAAGCCCCCAAACACGCCGCATGGCTACATGAAAACTAAAAAAAGCCCGCCAATCGGCGGGCTTTTTAATCAAAATGCGAGGGTGTGAATTTGAGTTCTAGCTTATATATTGCGTTCCGTTAATCGCAATTGTTGCGCCATTAATAAAGCCTTTGTCTTCAACCAAGAAGACAACTACGCGACCAATTTCTTCGGCTTCGCCCAAACGGCCTGATGGAATTTGGGCAACAATTTTTTGCAAAACTTCAGGGGCAATTGCGGTCACCATTTCGGTTGCAATATAACCTGGGGCGATACAATTCACCGTAACGCCTTTGCTTGCGCCTTCTTGTGCCAAGGCTTTAGTGAAACCAATAACGCCCGCTTTGGCGGCAGAATAATTAACCTGACCTGCCTGACCCTTTTGGCCATTGATAGATGAAATATTTACAATGCGCCCATAGCCGCGTTCACGCATACCCTCAATAACAGGGCGTGTGCAGTTAAAAAGACTATCTAAATCGGTTGCGATAACATCTTTCCATTGTTCTGGCTTCATTTTGTGGAAGAAACCATCGCGCGTAATGCCCGCATTATTAATCAAAACTTCAACAGGGCCATAATCAGCCTCAATTTGTTTTATCGCCGCAGATGAAGCCTCAAAATTTGCAACATCAAACTTGATTACATTAATACCTGTTTCAGCTTTAAAAGCATTCGCCGCTTCATCATTGCCAGCATATGATGCAACAACATTAAAACCTGCCGCTTTCAAAGATGTTGAAATTGCCGCGCCAATACCACGCGTTCCACCCGTTACCAGTGCTACTTTACCCATTTTTCTTCCTCCCGATGCTGCTTTTTCAGCTTAAGTAATTTGTGAAGCCGCATCAGGTAAAAATCAATAGAACAAAAGTATATTTCCCTTGGGTTAAGGGAAAAAAAATTTTGCACTGCATCAAAAATGAAACAGTTTAGGGGCAGGACTTATTAATTAATAGATCCTGCCCCTAGTTCTTTGGCTTTGCTTTTGCTAGGCGTGCATCAACCTGCTTTTGTGATTCAAGACCAAAGGTGACGGTTTCTTGCGGTGTTAATTCAATTAGCGCCGAAATCGTACATTCATTCTTGTCCATTCTATCAATACCAAGCAATTTAAAGCGGCTAAACTTATCAATCGACCCGCCATGATAATCATAAGGTATAATACCTATTGCTGAACTTGGATCGCCCATACCAAAACAATTCAAAGGCGCACGATACCACCGCCCAAGGCCAGTGTTTAAATATAATATATCGTCATGACCCTCACGTTTCACGGAAAAGCCATCAATCTGACTTGCAAAGGCGATTGTTCCATTTTCACGACCCGCAAACGCATCTTGTTTAACTGGTGCAGTTTCATTTTTTCCAACTGGTTCAGTAGCGGCAACAAATAACATTAAACTTGATAATAACATCTCAAATCTCCATGCATGTAATATATAAAATTAGCGGAGAAAGCGCCACTTAATTTCCTGTTAGGTGGCCTTAAGGGCGAAATAAGAAATACAATAAGTTTTTTACAATAAGTTTTTTCTTCATACTTTGCGCTATGTGCCATTGAATTACACCAAATAATTGTATATTGCAGCGCAAAACTTTTAATATTTGGAGGGTTTTGAATATGGCTCGTAAAAAGATTGCGCTTATTGGCGCTGGTATGATTGGCGGCACTTTGGCACACATTTGTGCCCGTGAAGAATTGGGCGATGTGATTGTTTTCGATATCGCAGAAGGCACGCCACAAGGTAAAGCACTTGACCTTAATCAAGCCGCAACAACCTTCGATAAAGATGTTCGCTTAAAAGGCGCAAATTCATATGAAGATATCGCGGGCGCTGATGTTTGCATCGTAACCGCAGGTGTTCCACGCAAGCCAGGTATGAGCCGTGATGATTTAATCGGTATCAATCTAAAAGTTATGAAAGCCGTTGGCGAAGGCATTAAACAATATGCACCAAACGCATTTGTAATTTGTATCACTAACCCGCTTGATGCGATGGTTTGGGCTTTGCGCGAATTCTCTGGATTGCCACATAATATGGTGTGCGGCATGGCGGGCGTTCTTGATTCTGCGCGTTTCAACTTCTTCCTTGCTGAACATTTCAATATTTCAATTGAAGACATTCATGCATGGACACTTGGTGGTCATGGCGATGATATGGTTCCTATGGTTCGTTATTCAACTGTTGGCGGTTTACCACTTCCAACTTTGGTTGAAAAAGGCGAAATTTCTCAAGAGAAATTGGATGCAATCGTTCAACGCACACGCGGCGGCGGCGGCGAAATCGTTGGCCTTCTAAAAACTGGCTCGGCTTTCTATGCACCTGCTGAATCTGCGATTGTTATGGCGAAATCTTATCTATCAGATAAAAAACGCGCCCTTCCAGTTGCCGCATATTGCGACGGCGTTTATGGCCAAAACGGCCTTTATGTTGGCGTTCCTGCCATCATCGGCGCCGGCGGCGTAGAAAAAATCATCGAATTCCCAATGGATGCAAATGAAACCGAAATGTTCGCAAAATCAGTTGCGGCAGTTCAAGGCTTGCTTGCAGCTTGTAAAGAAATCGAACCAAGCCTTGCTTAATTAAAATTTTTTCGCTTTGCGAAAATAATTTGAATTAGATTTAATAGGACAAAAATTTTTAAAAATCCCGCCAATATTTGGCGGGATTTTATTTATTTTAACAAATCTGGTATTCCTAGTTTATCCGCAAAACTCTTATTCCTGTCATGCGCTCGCTTTCCAATAGTTGAAAGCTTTATTATTTCAATTCTAGCTGAAGCTTTCGATGGTTCACCATTTAGCGCGCGTAGAGGAATACCATCTCGAAACCAACCGCCTGAAAGTGTCATGTTATAAGTGGCTTCTAAGTCGTATTCATTTATTGACTCGCCAATTAGATAACAACTAAACTGGCTTATTTCATTGACCGAATAATTGGCTATTAACGTACAGTATCTTATAATCTGATTGAGATGGTTAGATAAATCAACTTTGGGGTCTTTAAGCTCAATAATCAGGCAACTTCCATTTACTGGAAAAACAAAAATGTCAGGTCGTCTATCGAGCTTCAACCCCAGTTTTGCTATTTCTTCATCTGGTATTTCTTTTAATAGACGATTACCTTCACTATCTCTAATTTTACCTATGCTCTCGTCCGATACCGCATCAAAGTGAATAAGTTCCTCATCAAATATCCACAAATCATTGATAAAATTAGTGTTTGTTTTACGTTTAATAATCAAATCATGTATCAAATATTCTTTGCTTTTTCTTTCGCCTTTTTCGCTTGGAACTAATTGATAATCAAGTTCTTGATGCAAAATTTTTAATAACAAATCGGCGACCATTTCGCGCCTAATTATATATCGACCAAGCTCTTCTTTGTTCTGCTCGTCTATTAGATCTGAAAGTTCCGCAGCCTTTTGAGATAGTTCATTTTGATAATTTGGATCTGTCGGCGTTAGACTTTTCAATGAATCAAATAATTGCTTAGCCTGATATCCCTTTGGCGCAATGTATTCAGACTGAGCGACGTAAAGCTTTTTAGTAATTGTCTCTTCATTGTCAGTAATATTAAGTTTCGCATTTTTTGCAATATAATCTGGAATTGCATGGGCCTTTGCGATTTTGCTAACATTTTCATTTTGTTTTCGCTCGGCTTCAAAAACTTTATTGTAAATTTCTTTTATCTTTAGGTCGATGGCTTCCTTAACGTCATCCTTCAGCAAGTATTCTAATTCCTCGTTAAAATACATGTCACCGATAGCCCTTTCGATATCTTCCTTTGTAGGAAGGAGGATATTATCAACAGAATGACTTATATTCGTAGGTTCGTCTAAATCATCACCATAAAAAAGCGTCAGGAATCTGGAACCATCAACCACCTCGCTTTTTTTAAGAATAGGAAAATTTATTTGCTCGATTGGAACGCCTTTAGAACATATGAATAAGGCATTTTGACTTTGCTTTTCTTCGTCAATTTTAAAATGAGCGTAAGTTATTCTTGCTTTTTTGTCTCGTGACTTATGCCACGCAATCTTATTTTCAGCAGAGTAGTTGATTTTCTTGTACGAAACCTCAAAAGAATCAGACTTATCGGGTTCAGGGATATCTAAGGTTGAGATTTCTCGTTCAGAATGTAATTTTCCATCTAAAAAGAAATTGATTTTTATCTTAACCAAATTTTTCTCATCCTTGCATTTATCAAGGTAGAGTCTAAGCATTAGGAAATTAAGTAGGTGACTTTTTAGTTCGTCTATATCTAAAGTATCGAATAGTTTTTTTTCGCTAGTAGAAAACTTGGGAATTTTTAATACTAAGCTAGTTTCAATGTTTTTGCTTTCATCAACTTCGCGAGTTTCTTTGAAATTTTGAAAACTTTGGTCACTAAATTTTGCACTAACATGTTCAACTTTTTTGCCAACAAAATAATCACTTTCTATTTCAACTTCCTTAAATCTATGAAGGAATTGAAGTCGGCCTGTACCCCTATTTTTATAACCTTTACTGTTATCAAAGAAATCTAAAAAGCGAGCATAGTTTTTTGCCTCAAAACCAATTCCATTATCAATAATATGACACTCTTTTAACTCACGGAGTGATGCGTCAAGCAGTGTGAGATAGTATAAATTTATACTTATCGATGGTGCAAAACTGACGTTTAATCCTTTTCGCTGTTCAATACTTTCAAGCGAGTTCATGACAGCTTCATCAATTGCGGAGAAGGCGTTAGTTGATTTTTTTATATACCCTAAAAGACCTCTTATATTAGCATTAGGTTTCATCTTGTATTTTCTCAGCAATAAAAATCGAATTTATACCGATAGTGTATATAGCTTTACCAAGCAATAACGCCAAATTGAAAATTACCTAATTTCTCATTTCTTTATAAAATGAAACAAATTAATTTTTAAACTTATCCAATATTACGTATTTTGATTTAAAATAATTATATTGAATGTTAGCATGATAACAAATGATAGCATTTTGCCCTAAAAAACGCGTCGTATTTTTGACAAAATGTTGAAATAGGTAACAAATATCAATTAGTTAGGTGCATTATGAGATTTATCAAATTTATCATTTCTTTGGTTTTAATGATTGCATCGCCTGCTTTGGCGGATACAACGCAAAAATCTGCGCGCGAGACAATTCAAAAATATTATGCCGACATAAACGCCCATAAATACAAAAATGCATTTAAACTTTGGGAAAAAGATGAAACCGGAAAGATAAACGTTAAGGGGCAGAATTTTAAAGAATTTAAGATTGGCTTTGCCAATACACGCTCCGCAAAGGTTGAAATTCTTGAGGTTGGTGAAATAGAAGGTGCGATGGGGCATATTTATGTTCAAGTTCACGTTCATGTTACTGCACGCGACTTTAAAAATACGCTTAAATATTATGATGGAACATATGATTTGCGCGCCCGCAGCAATACATTGGTTGCCACCGATTGGAAAATTTTTAACGCAAAACTTGAAAAAACTAAATAAAAAAATCGCCGCTTGAAAAAAAAATCACGCGGCGATAAATATTATTTAGTGCACTGAATTCAAAACAACTTCGGCAATGAAACCACCAACAATTGCGGCAAGCAAATAATCGCCGCGATCATCTTGAACCCAGCGATATCCACGCGGCGGTGCACGAAGATTATGTTGGCGATAATCTACTTGGCCAAACCTATTATTATAGTTTCCAAGCCTTTGACCACGTTGCCACGGATGATAGCCAAGGGCAAAACCACGTTGTTGATAGGCATTGCGATTTGGTGCGCCATAATGCCAAACACCGCGTGCGTAATAACCATTATGTTGATTTGAATCATAACGTGAGTTTCTATTATTATCACGCCAATTATTTCGTGACCGTGATTGTTGGCGATTATTGTCGGAATATTGATTATTATCCCCGCCACGCACACGCCCATTATAATCTGTTTCTTGGCTTAGATTCCCTTGGTTATCGCGCCAAGTTGCGCCTGAGTTTGAGTAGTCGATACGGCCTTCTTGTGCGGATGCATTCGCGCCGATTAGTGCAAGGGATAATATTGCAATTTTTGTAAAGTTTTTCATTTTCATGTTTCCAATTGAAAAGATTTTCAATTCTCCAAAAGACTTGGATGACCTAAACATGGGCTTTTAAAATATTTAATCAAGTGGAAATCACCAATATAAATGCGGATTGAGTAAATATACCTATATATTATATCATGCATTAAATTATAATACAGGATGATATTTCGATTACACTTAGTAAGTTATATTAATACAATTCGAAAATTCACAATAAATACTTTATATTGCAATGTTTTATTTATAAATACTGCAAAAACAAAAATGGAGATAGTAATGAGCTTGGAATCAATTTTAATAATTTTAATTTTTGGCGCAATTGTTGGCTGGCTTGCGGGCGTAATTGTTAAAGGTTATGGCTTTGGCCTTATTGGCAATATTGCGGTTGGAATCATCGGCTCACTAATCGGAACATGGCTTTTTGGTTATACTGGTTTAAGCATTGGCAATGGCACAATAAATTCAATAGTAGGCGCATTAATTGGCGCAATTATTTTAATATTCGCATTGCGAATTGTAAAATCAGTTTAATTGCCAGTTAATTTAGCTGCGCCATTTTAACTTTGTAGGCTCAATTGGGTTTTTGAAGTCACGCCCTTCATTTTTGGCATCGCGCCATTCTTTTTTAAGTCTCTGATACCATTTGGCCTGCACATCAATATCATCAATCCAAAGCATGTTTTTTTGATGTTTAAGTCCAAGATTTTGTAAATCAACCATTGTGCCATCTTGGTTTAGGAAGGTTTCGGCCAAATATGGTAAAATTGGAAGCATCAAATTCAAAAGTGGCGCTTTATCCCAATAAGTAAACTGAACAATCAAGGTTTCATTTTCGGTTTGCGGCAACAAACAGGTTAAAGTGAAAAACTGGCTTTTGCCATTTTCCACAACTTCCCAGCGATACCCCGGAAGCATGAAACGGATTTCGGTTGTTACATCATCGCCAAATATCCATTTATAGGCAACGGAATTGCCACTTGGCTTATGACGTTCAATCGCCCAACCAAGATTTTGCGGAACAAATTGTTTTTCTTTGACTTTTAAACCCACAGATGGCGGGCGCCACCACCATTGATTATGCACAAACCCAACATGCGCAGGATCCATTAATCCCACAACCGCATTATCCATAGTAGCATTGAAAACTTGGGAAACCACAAATTTTGGTTTTTCGGCGCGAATACCAATATCGGGTGGCGCAATCGGTGCATCACCCGTAAAGCGCAGATTAGAGGAGACATAAACAAAAACAATGCCATTGGCTTCATGGGTTGGATAATGGCGAACTTTTACCTTTGCGGGGTCATATGGATTGCCATCAACCAAACTTGGCATATGTTGGCAAACCCCATCAACACCAAAGCGCCAACCATGATAAGGGCATTCAACCACAGGATTACCTTCATGATCCATCTGTTTGCCCGCAGATAGTGGCACAAGGCGATGCGGGCAAATATCGCGCATTGCAAAAACCTTGCCTGCCTTGGTACGCCCAAATAGAACAGGATCGCCCAAAACCATGCGGCGAATATGTTTGCCAGGTTTCAATTCCGAAGATTGCGCGCCAAAATACCAAATATCACGCAAAAGGCCATCATCACCTTTTGGATTAGCTGTTTCAATTGTTTTTAATTCATCACTCATGCCACATTACATAAAGGCATATATCACCTTTGCAATGGGGCAAATTGTCAATTAACTACATTAAGGTCAGGGCGCGTATATATTTTGGAGAATTTTAACGCCATATTGCCAATATTATTTACTATATAAGAATTATTCTTGGGTATTAAAACGCCTGAACCTTCTTCGACATATATTTCAATTGCGCCAATTTTAACAATACCCTCACCTAATTCAAAGCGAAGAAATTTATCAAAAATAGAGTTGGCTTCCAAACAGACTTCTTGGCCTTTTTCCAAGGTCATAATTTCAATTCGTAAATTCTGCCCCTTAAATAGAATTTTGCGAAAATTATTATTTTCCAAAGTTTGGCGCGCAATATCAATTGCTAAACCGCCCATATTAAACTCCTTTAGAAAGATGGTTGCCATAGTGGCAACCTAAACACACAAAAAAATACTTATATCAAAAAATAATATATAAATTATTTTGTGGTCATTAGGCATTTTACTATATTTTTAGGAAAAATATATCTATTAACCTAATAAATCTTCTAAAAAGAATGCTGATAAATCGGCGCGCCCCGAAAGGTTAGATTTTTGATAAATAATTGTTGCTTGGGCGCGGGTAGTTTTTTCATTGGTTCCGCGAATATTGGCAATTTCACGTAATGACAAACCCTTTAGTAACATAAAGGCGATTTCTTTTTCCGCCGCGCTTAGACCCCAATCATTTAATTGGCGCGCAATCTCAGCCGATAGGCCAGTAATATGAATTTGGGCACGCTTGCGCCATTCATCTGTGGCCTCCTCTTGGGCCACAAGTTTAATTTGCGTTTGTTCGAGGTTTTTTTTAAGCTTGAAACTACCACGAAGAATAACAAAAACGCCTGATAATGCGATTAATGCCATTAACGCTTCAAAGCCAAGGTGTAAAATACCACCGCCATGAATGAAATCATCACGTAAATCAGCCAAAAGGAAAATCACAATCGCCAAAAGTGCAATAAGGATTATCAGGCGTTCTTTATTTTTCATTTTAAAATTTAATCCTTATCTTTTTCGCCGCGTTCGCCTTTTTCATTGCGTTCTTCTTTTTCCCTTTTTTCGTGTTCGGCTTTTTCGTTTTCTAATATAATCTTACCATTTGCATCAAGCTTTTGAGGGTTTTGATTAATCATATTTGGCGCAATAGAATTAATATTTCCATTTTTTGAATTATATTCCATTCTTTCGGCTTTTTCGTCTTCTTCATTTTCTTCACGTTCAATGGCTTTTGAATTTTTGCCTTCATGCTCTTCCGCTTCTTCGCCTTCCTCACCTTCTGCACCTTCATTTTCACCAAGAACCAGAGTTTTGGCGCCAAATTGGAAGGTTTTAGCTTGCGCATTATAATTAGAATTCAATGCAAAAGCAGCGCCGCCAATTAATGCAATAAATAAAGCACCAATTAAAGCAAAACTATTTGGAATTCCAACTTCCCCCGAAACCGAATTTTTGCGCCCTGAAAGCATTGCAATGCCAATTGGTTCATGCTTAGTTGCAGTGTGGAAAATTATTCCAACAATATGCAAACCAGCAATTATTGCAAAAACAGTTGCTATAATTTCATGCACTTCTTTTATATTATGCATTTGATCGCGCGATGTTGATGTTAACATCATATATCCAGTTACAGGAATTATAAGCGCTATTACCATCATTGAAATCGCCGCAAATGAAGAAGCTGGGTTACGGCCAATTGTTTTTGAAAAATTGCCTTTGAAATATTCAATCAATCCCAATGGGTTTAATTCGAATGAATTAAACCTTGCATATTTTGAACCAACAAAGCCCCATATAATTCTTAGAACAACCGCAAAGGCCATTAATGCGCCAAAAAACATATGAAGCGGATAAAGCGCGCTTTCATCATCTGTAAACTTGCCAATTGCAAAAGCACCAACAAAACCAAAGGCAAAAAGCCAATGGAAAATTCGTGTTGGCAAATCGAATACTAAAGTGGTTGAATTATCAGTTTTCATATCAAACTCCTGTGATAATTCTTTTTTGCATTTTAAAAATATATACGCATCGGGCATTAGCCCCATTCAAAGCTTATAAGCACAAAATTAGGCATATGCCGCAAATATCCCCCTAATAAAATTGTGGGCTATTATGGCACATTGAATTGAATTATAGGTTTGATAATGGAAAAACATGGAAAATATTGAACACGAAAATAGGACGCGCGAAAAATTAATCGCCCACGCTAATTCAATTGGCGTTACAGGCGAATTCATTTCTGATTTAGTTGATGAATTTTATTCGCGCGTCCGAAAACACCCAAGCCTTGGGCCAATTTTTAACGATAAAATCCAAGACTGGGATGGGCATATTTATAAACTTAAGCATTTTTGGGCAAGCGTATGCCTTCATTCTGGCACTTATTCAGGGCGCCCAATGCCAGTTCATATGGCACTTAAAAATGTTGAACCATTTCACTTTGTTCAATGGCTTGAATTATTCGAACAAACCGTAACAGAACTTGCACCAAATTATGACGTGGTTGAATATTTCATGGAACGCGCCAATCGGATTGGTCAATCCTTAAGCCTTGGCATGTTTTACCGCCCATAAAACCTATGGCGCTTTTGGAATGTCTAAACCGCGCTGCACGGCAGGACGTTCAAGCCAAATATTAAGTACACGTTCAACATTATTGAATTTATCAAATTCAACTAAATCGCCTGCGCCATAAAAACCAATTAGGTTTCTTATCCAGCCAAAAGTTGCAATATCGGCAATTGAATATTCGCCCATAATCCAATCACGCCCTTCGAGGCGATTATCCAAAACCCCAAGTAAGCGCTTTGATTCATTAACATAACGCTCTAATGGGCGCTTATCTTCAATTTCTTTGCCGTCAAATTTATGAAAATACCCTAATTGTCCAAACATTGGGCCAAGTGCCGCCATTTGGAAAAATACCCATTGCAAAGTTTCATAATGCGCATTTGCATCTTTGGGTAAAAACTTGCCGGTTTTTTGCGCCAAATAATAAAGGATTGCACCCGATTCCCATAATTCCAATGGCGCGCCATTCGGCCCATTTGGATCAATAATAGCAGGGATTTTGCCATTTGGATTTAAAGAACGAAATGCTTCTGATTTTGTGCCATTTTCGGAAAAATCAATATAATGTGCATCATATTCAAGCCCAGTTTCTTCAAGCATAATCGAAACTTTCACGCCATTTGGGGTTGGCAATGAATATAATTGAACGGCATTTGGGTTTTGGGGCGGCCAATTTTTAGTGATTGGGAAAATTGATAAATCTGACATTTCGTCCTCCTATCTATATATATAGGTTGGCGCTTAATTAATTCAATATTTCCGAACTAAAGAATTTTATCGCCCATCAATAAAGCGCGCGCATATTTCATTGGTGGTGAGCCAAATGATAAAACACTATCATGATATTTTTTCAAATTAAACGAAGCGCCTTGTTTTGCTTTATAAATTTCGCGGGTTTCAAAATGTTCCAAGAAACCAACAAAATAGGTTGATAATTGGGTATATGATAATTGGGCGCGGCGCCATTTACCGCGCGCCTCGCTTTCTTCTTGGAAGGCGGTTTGGGTAAGAAGTTTCATCATTTCTTCTTCATTCATACCCTCACAATGAATTGCTTGGTCAATAAGGGCATTTGTGATTGTGCGAAGATAAACTTTTAATTGGGTAAGCCTATAAAGCGGGTCATCGGATTTAAAGCCCTGCTCTACCATTACACGCTCTGCATAAACTGCCCAACCTTCGATGAAAGAGCCAGAAGATAAGACTGCACGCAAAATACTTTTGCAAGAATTGGCATGGAATAATTGAACATAATGCCCCGGCATAGCTTCATGTACGGCAATATCTTGAATTCCGCGTAAATTATATTCTTTTAAGAATGAATCTGATTGCGCCTCTGTCCAATCATCGGGAACAGGCGAAACGGCATAATAGGTTGCAAGATTTTTATCCAACGGCCCTGGACTATCACAATAAGCAACTGCATAGCCACGTTGAAATTCAGGCATAAGGATTACTTTTACTGGCCCATCAGGCAAAGTGATTAAATCTTTTACCTGCACAAATTTACGCGCAATTTCGGTCATTTTAGTTGATGTTTCAACCAATTCATTGCGTTTTGGACGCTCACTTGCCGCTAAATCAAGGGCGTTTTTGATTATTGACTGTTCTTGCTCTGGTGTTGGATTAATGGGGGCATCATTGCGATTAAGTGCAGTTTTGGCAATTTCATACATTTGGGCGCGAACTTTTTTTATTTCGCCCAAAGCACGCGCTTTAATATCTTGACGCGTAAGATTTGACATTAATGAAAATGATAATGCCTTATCAAAAATATTTGCACCAACCCTAAAATAACCTTTGGCATTTGGAAGTAATGTGTTTTCAATCCAATCTTTATGATCTGCAAAACTAATAGCAATTACTGCAGCAGCCACTGCATCAACCGCATTTTGTGCCACGCTTTCGGAAGTTTCAAGATGCGGTAAAACCATTTCATTATATGTTTGAGTAATGCCAGCAAATTGTGCGGCGTAGGTTTTTGCATGACTTGGCGGCACTTTTGATGGCACGATTTGTGCCCGCATTGCTTCAAGAATTTGCGGTATTTTTTCATAGCGTATTTGGGCGTTTTTTGCTCTTTCCTTTACAGGCGCAAATTCGCGCGCCATAAGATTATAAACTGCGCCGCCCGCAACATTATGATAATAAAGCGGATTCCATTCCCATTCTTTGACTTCTTCAAAGCTAAAAATATTTGATTTTAATGAATTTTCCAAAATTGCATAATCAACCTGATTATCACGCGAAAGTTTTGTACGGTTAATTTTACCAAGTTTTGCCAAAGTGCTTTTATTAAATGCCAATTGTTTTGCACGCCCTTTGGCACTTAAATCATCAATTTGCGCATCAAAGCGATGATCGCCAATTTGGGTTGCTTGCACAGGTGAAAGCCTAAGATAATTATCAAGCCAATTTGCGCTTAGTTTGGCAAATTCCTTATCGAACTGGCTTTGGCTTGCGGCATTTGCCGCCCCTGCGACCAATGGCAAAGTTGAAAATAACCCAATATTAAGTGCGCGGCGTGTGATATGCATTTTCCAAATCCTTGTTTTTGAAGATATGAACACGATTTTTGAAATTAATCCATTATTTTTACTGAAACTTACATGCCATTGCGCTTTTAAATTTGATTAAAAATCGCTAAAGCACACACGCAAACTATTAAACGGATAAATTCAATGAACACCCAAAATGAAACCGAAAAAAAACCACGCCCAACAAGGGTTTTTTCTGGTGTACAACCAACGGCAAATATTCATTTGGGAAATTATCTTGGTGCGATTAAACGCTTTGTAAGTGTGCAACACGAAATGGAAAGCCTTTTTTGCGTTGTTGATTTACATGCAATCACGGTTCCACAAGATCCAAAAATGTTAAAGGCACAAACCCGTGAAGTAGCGGCGGCCTATTTAGCGGCGGGAATTGACCCGAAGAAATCGATTATTTTTGTGCAATCCAATGTTTCGGCACATGCCGAACTTGCATGGGTTTTAAATTGCGTTGCGCGAATGGGCTGGCTTGAGCGTATGACACAATTCAAAGACAAAGCAGGCGAAAATTCGGAGCGTATGTCAGTTGGCCTGTTTGATTATCCAGTTTTGATGGCTGCCGATATTTTGGCCTATAAAGCAACCCATGTTCCTGTGGGCGATGACCAAAAACAACATCTTGAACTTGCACGTGATATTGCACAAAGATTTAACACAGACTTCAAAGCTAAAGGCTTTTTCCCAAGCCCCGAACCTTTAATTGGTGGCCCTGCTTCACGCGTTATGAATTTGCAAGATGGCACAAAGAAAATGTCAAAATCCGACCCTGCGGATTTGTCACGTATTAATCTTACTGATGATACTGATACAATTGTTCGTAAATTCAAAAAGGCACGCACCGATCAATTCCCTATGCCTGAAAGCGTGGATGAATTAAAATCACGCCCTGAAGTCGATAATTTGGTGGGCATATATGCAGCCATGGCAGAGACTACGAAAGAATCGGTCGTAGCGCAATTTGCAGGGCAAGGATTTGGTGCTTTCAAACCGGCATTGGCTGATTTAGCGGTTGAAAAACTAGCCCCAATTACCGAGCATATGCGCCGCCTTATGAGTGATGCGACCGAAATTGACGCCATCTTAAAAGTTGGCGCCGAACGGGCAAATTCAATCGCGCAGCCAATATTGAAACAGGTTAAAGAAATTGTGGGCTTCTTTAATTAAAGCGCGCAATAAGAATTATAACTAAATATAAATTCGCGATATGTCCCAATAAGAAAATTAATGTTCTATATGGAATTGGTGCGCCAACTATCATAATTATGAAATGCCCCATACGGGCAAAGAAATATATTTCGCACGCAATACTTGTATTAATTGCACTTCCGCTAAAATATGACATTATTGCAAGTGGGGCAAAAATAGCAATATTTTCAATAGCATTAATATGTGCCTGAACATTACGCGCGGCCCATTTTGCTTTTTGCGGTGGATCGGGCGGGGGGTTCCAACCCATGCTTGGAAGGCCAATTTCTTTAACGCGATTATAGACATAAGGCATCCACATAGTTGCAACTAATAATATATTACAGCTAAGCCAAAATAATTCATTCTTCATTTTATTCTCCAAAAATAGAGTTTTTGATTGCATCAGTCACGCACGGGCAATTGTAATCATGGACATGCTGACGCCCGACATCACTTAACCAAGTCGCATTTGTCGTGGCTGGAAATTTTTCAACATTGTTAATTAGTTTTTTTACGATGTAATTTTTGAAATCATTTCGCGGTAAATGCTCAATGATTTCATCAAAAATAAATTTTGGAAGATCGCCGACACCTAGGCCAAAAACATCCATTGCGGCGCCAATATGAACTATTGCAATTTCGGTTTCTTTTCGCATTGCAATTCCTGCACTTGTATGAAGTGCAATTGCATCCCATATCAGTTCAATTTTTTCAGGTGGGTAATGTTCATCTTTTAAAAAATTTTTTGCTGCATCAGCACCTACTAATTCAAATCTATCATTTTTTTCAAATTCATCTGTAATTCCAAGATCATGCAAAATTGAAGCGATAAAAGATGCCTCTTCGTCAAATTTCCACCTTCTTGCATTGGCCGCAAACGCACCAAAAACATAGGTTCGCATCACATGGCTAAACAGTGGTTTATCAGAATATTCATAGGCTATTTTCATTGCTTTTTGCGCGATTTCGCTATCAGGGATGCGTATCCCTGCTATTTGTTTTGGATAATTCATATTTCACCTTTTTAAATGTTGAAATATCGCGCGATATTTTGTACTGTATCGCACAAAATAACATATTGCAATACTTTTATGCGAAAGCGCACAAAATATGAAAAAATTAGGTCGTCCTATAAAATACGATAGTGATGCTGCTTTAAAAGCTGCAATGCGGGTGTTTTGGGAAAAGGGTTTTAATAATACTTCGCTTGATGATTTGGTAGAAGTAACAAAAATGAACCGCCCAAGCCTAAACGCTGCATTCGGCAACAAAAAAGAAATTTATATAAAAGCTGCAAAAATGTTTGCTTTTGATTATGGCGAAAAAATTAAAGCAGCAATCGATAATGATGATATTATTCAATCAATTAGTAATGTAATGAAAATCGCCCTTGATACTTATTTATTTGATGTGGATGCAGCATTGGGCTGCTTCATAATTTCAACATCGCCATCAGAAACCAAAGAAGAAGATATAAAGGCGCTTATAAAAAACCTATTATCCCAACTTGATGAATTATTTATCAATCGATTTGAAAGGGCAAAGCAAAGCGGGCAAATAATTGAAACCACAAACCCAATCGCGCTTGGTAAGATGGTATCGGCCTTTATTCAAAGCCTCTCATTAAGGGTTAGATCTGGAAACAATGAAAAAGAATTAAAGGCATATTGCCAAGAAGTTACATCATTAATTGAACAATTTACAAAATAAATTTGGCTTAATTAAATTAAATATTAGCACGCAAAACTTCCAAAAATTGTGCGCCATATCTTTCTAATTTTTGTGCGCCGACACCTGAAATTTCGGATAATTCATCCAATGTTTGCGGTTTTGCATTTGCCATTTCATGCAGGGTTTTATCATGGAAAATAATATAGGGCGGCATATTAGCCTCTATAGCTAGTTCGCGGCGTTTGGCTTTTAATTGTTCGAATAGGTTTTGGCTTTCATCATTTAAAATTGGTGCTGATTTTGATTTTGCCGCGCGTTTTTCCTTGCGGCTTGGCGCCGCTTTTAGCATTATTGTGGATTTTGATTTTAAGAAATCAAGGCCATCTTTGGTGATTGAAATACCGCCATTTTCCGACGAAACCATTAAATAATTAAGTGCGATTAATTGGCGATAAATGCTTTGCCATTCGGTTTTCTTTAATTCTTCACCAATGCCAAACGTGCTTATTTTATCATGACCAAAATCAATTATTCTGTCGGTGTCTTTGCCGGTCAAAACATCAATTAAATATCCCGCCCCAAATCTTTGACCCGTGCGATAGACATTGGAAATCGCCTTTTGTGCGGCAATTGTGGCATCATAAGTTATGGGCGGGTTTTGGCAATTATCGCAATAGCCACAAGGTTTTGCATTTTGCCCAAAATATTCCAACAAAATTTGCCGCCGACATTTTGCACTTTCACAAAGCCCGATAAAGGCATTTAATTTTGCGTGCTCAATGCGTTTTTGGTTTTCGGGTGAATTTGTATCATCAATAAAATTGCGTAACATCGCAATATCGGAAACCCCATAAAGTAAAAGTGCATCCGCCTTTTCCCCGTCACGCCCTGCGCGCCCCGTTTCTTGATAATAGGCTTCTATATTTTTTGGTATATTGGCATGAATTACAAAGCGCACATCGGGCTTATCAATACCCATGCCAAAGGCAATGGTTGCGCACATTATTATATTTTCTTCACGTAAAAATTGCGCTTGATTACGTTCACGAATTTTAGGTGAAAGCCCTGCATGATAGGGCAAGGCATTATAGCCAATTTCACAAAGCCAACTTGCCATATCCTCAACATTTTTGCGAGATAGACAATAAATTATACCACTATCACCCTTATGGCGGGCTTGCAAAAATTGGGTGATTTGCGCTTTTGAATTATCTTTGGGAACAATTTCATAAAAAATATTTGGCCTGTCAAAACCTGTTATGAAATGTTTGCCGCTTTCAAGGCCAAGTTTTTGGATAATATCTTTGCGTGTTGGTTCATCGGCGGTCGCGGTAAGGGCGATGCGTGGCACATTGGCAAAGCGCGTGGCAAGAATTTCAAGCCCTTGATATGACGGCCTAAAATCATGCCCCCATTGGGAAATACAATGGGCTTCATCAATTGCAAAAAGCGCAATTGGTAATTTCTCAAGCGCATTTAAAAACCCACCCATCAAAACACGTTCGGGCGCAACATAAAGCATATCTAATTCTTGATTTGTAATTTTTTCAAAAATTGAATTTACTTCATCACCCGACATGCTTGAATTTATTGTTGCGGCCTTAATTCCCATTTGCAAAAGCGCATCAACTTGATCTTGCATAAGGGCTATAAGTGGGGAAATAATAATACCAATGCCATCGCGTATTAAAGATGGGATTTGATAACAAAGCGATTTGCCACCGCCCGTTGGCATAATTACAAGCGCATTATCACCCTTTAGGACGCAATCAATTATTTCATCTTGCGGCGCACGGAAATTTTCATAGCCATAGATTTTATTTAAAATTTGCCGCGCTTCAATCATTGCGCCACATTTCACAATTCGGCTATTTACGTCAACTATTATCAACCATTGCGAAATGCCTGTTTCAATATTTTTAAATATCAGGTAAAAGGAATTCTAATTTTTAGGGGTCAATTATGAGTATTGGACAAAATCTTCGCCTACTTGGTAGTAAGGTCAAAAACATTTTTACTTTTGGCAAAAAAGGCGATGAATTTGCAACAACTGATGCCGCGCCTGCTGCCGCGGGTGCTGCTGCACCTACGTCAAATGAAAAGAAAAAATTCAATCTTAAGGCTTTGGGATTTTTTCTTTTATTCATGATTATCCCACTTTATTATATTATTGGCTCGCTTGTAACCCACCGCATCAATGATGATTTGAACTTCAAAGTTGGAACACCGAAAGCCGGTAAATCAATAACTGTTGAAGTTATGGCGGGTCTGATTGACCGCGAAGTCAATAAAACCAAATGGTCACCTAATATACAGGCTTTTGAACCTGCGGCGCTTTTGCGAATTGGCGGGAATATGGTGAATTTCCAAACGGGTATTGTGCGCTCTTTGGCAACTGTTACTTTTGAAATGGAAAGTCGCCTTGCAAGGGTTCGCGGCACTTCATCTGAAGACCCTGATATGGCGGCGGCACGCCAAGGATTGTCACGCTCTGCTGATACTTGGCTTTGGGCGGGTGCAGATGGCGAATATCGCAAAGCACATGATGCTTTAATTCGTTATAATAACCGCCTTGCCAATGGGCAGGCAGTATTTGAAGTTCGCGCCGATAACCTTCAAGGCGTACTGGATAGAATTGCTCTTGATTTAGGTAGCATTTCTGACAATTTGGAAAACCAAGTGCTTACAGGGCGTAGAATGGTCATTGATACTCGCGCAGACAAAGTATTTTATTATTCAAAAGGCCAAGCCTATGCATATTTCATAATTTTGCGTGCATTGCGCGAAGATTATCGTTCAGTTCTTCAAGAGCGCCATGTTGAAAAATTATATGATGCAATGCTTGCAGACCTTGCATTGGCGGCAGATATGAAACCTTTAATCGTACAAAATGCCAATACAGATGGCGCAATTTTGCCAAATCATTTGGTGGGTGAAGGATTTTATATTTTACGTTCACGCGCTAAATTACGCGAAATCACCGACATTTTGTTGAAATAATATGCAGCGTAAATTACTTTGTATCTCTGATAATAGTACTGAATGCAAAACTGCAGTTTTGTTTGCGGCAAAACGCGCCGCGCTTAATGGTTCGCAATTAGTTATTTTGCGGGTTATTGAACCGCCTGAAAATTCACTTCTTAGCACTATTGGCGATGCAATTATTGATGATTTGCGCCTTGAAGCGTTGGATAAATTGCAATCGCTACATAAATTTGCAAAAGAAAATGCGGGAATTGATGCGCAAATAATTATACGCGAAGGTGATTTATCACGCGAAATAAGCAATTTGATTGACGAAGACTTAGAAATCAAAACCTTATTTTTGGCCACTTCATCAGCAAAATCTGGCCCTGGTCCTATTTTAAGCGCGGCAACACGCGGCGCATTAATTTTAGGAAAACGTCGTGTTGGCATTATGATAATCCCTGCGGGCCTTAGTGATGATGAAATCCTTGAGCTTGCGGGTTAAATGCAAATAAATTGCTTAATTTCCTTGTAATTTACTCAAGAATTATCCATATAGGTTTTGGAGATTAATTATGTTTATTCAAACCGAAGCAACACCAAACCCTGCGACTTTAAAATTCATCCCTGGGCGTGATGTTTATAAAGACGGAACATTGGAATTTAATAATCGCGGCGCGGCGGATTTATCACCATTTGCACAAAGCCTTTTTAATATAGAAGGCGTGAAATCAGTTATGTTTGGTGATGATTTTATTGCAATAACAAAAAATTCAAATATTGAATGGCATCATTTAAAGCCTGAAGTCTTGGGTGCTATTATGGATGGTTTTGTTGCCAATATGCCAATTTTTATAGGCAGTAAGGACGAATATAAACCAGGCCCAAAATATGAAGGTGATACTGCCCTTGTAGTTGCCGAAATTGAAGAATTGCTTTTAACCCGCGTGCGCCCTGCCGTTGCCCAAGATGGCGGCGACATTGAATTTGATTCATTTGATGAAGGCACTGGTGTTGTTTATTTAAGAATGCGCGGCGCATGCTCTGGTTGCCCATCAAGCGCGATTACGCTTAAAAGCGGCGTTGAAAATATGATTAAACACTATGTTCCCGAAGTTACGCGGGTTGAGCAGGTGTTTTAAGCAGCTTCTTCTTTCATAAGCGTAATAGTCATAGTTTGATTATGCAAACCACAAACAGGGCTATCATTTTGCGGGGAAATTTCCCCGTATGAATAAAAACCTGCAAGCGGTATATTTTCACCAATTATGCTTGATAAAGCCTCTATTTCCTGTTCGGTGCGCGAACCCAAAAGCATACGACGTGCAACGCATGAAACTACAAGGCATAAATCGGGTGAATTATTTTCGTTTGCAGCCTTTAAATTACTTATGGCGTGATTTGCGGCCTGCGTTGCGCCATCAATTAACCCTGGCATATTGCCATGCATTAATTTTGCATTCCAGCCTTCAGGCACATCGCCTGCGAATGTTAATGTGCCATTTTCACGGTCAACATTCATAATCGCGCGCACAACGCCTTTTTCTGGATGCTTTGGCGGCCAAACTTTTAGTGGATATAATAATGCAGACGCCTGTAATGCCATTTTTTCCGAACCGACATAATCATCATAAAGCTCAATTGCTGGCATTTCGTCAATTTCACTTACAACATTGCCTTTTGACTTTGTAATTTTCCATTCTGGCCCAAACTCAAACCAGCCACCATAACTTGCATGACTTACCTGAAGACTTTTTGAATAAAAGCCAATTGCAATTGCACCATGATCAAAAATTTCGTTTCCAATTAAAAGGCGGGTTTTGGTAAAGCTTTCTCCATCGCCAGCAAGGCCACCACTTATTGGTATATTATCGCCCAATACCGCCGCTATACCTTTAATAATCTCTGAGCCATTGATGAAAAGCCCATCACACATTACAAAAACGGCAACTAAATCATCGGCATCTAGGTCAAGGCCAAGTTTTGCACCTAATTCATAACTTTGAATACTATCTTCTATTCGGGCGCAAGAATGGCGGATTGTTGAATTATCAAAACCCATTGCGATACCTGAAATACCACTATCGAAAGTTTTTTTGCCCGTAATATTGGTTCCAGTTGAGCATCCAACCACAAGAGAATCACTAAATCTCTCGTTAATTTTTCTAAGTTCATTTGATGATTCAATTTCATCACTATTGCCAAATAAAAGAACCAAATCAGGCATTTTATTTAGGCCAGAAAATTCTTTTTCGAAGGCGCTATAATTATCGCCCATACTTAATGAGACTTCTCTAACCCACATATTATTTTTCCTCTTACCTCCTAGTATCATTTTTAAACTACTAAAATTTGAAGGAACGCGATTTATAAAAGTGAAAATGCGGGGCGAAAATTTAATTAAAATTTTAAAAAAAATGCGCCTATTAAGGCGCACTTTAATTAATATATTGAATTATTTAGTCTTTCAATTTGGTAATACCAAGCATGTCCATAACCATTTTTTCATAGAAAGGTTCGGATTCTCCGCTTTTAATTTTGTTCAAGAAATATTTCTCAAACCCAATTTTCGCCATATGAACCCATTTGCCAGAGCTTGACCAATTTCGGTTACGCGGTGGAATTTGTGGTTGCGCGACAAAGGCAACACCAGAATCACCAAAATCTGCAAGACATACAGCATTCCATGTGCCTTCTTCATTAGCTGGACGGCCATTAAGCAAATGACCAATATTATGGGCTGTAGCAGTTACCATTGATTCAATCATAAACCCAGTTTTTGGAACCCCGCATGGAACAGGTGTTGGCGCTTGTGGTGCGATTGCTACACAAACACCGATGGCAAAGATATTTTGATACGTCGGGTTTCTTTGATTTTTATCAACAATAATGAAACCGCGCGGATTGGTAAGTTTATCAATTCCAAAAACGCATGGCACACCACGGAAAGCAGGAAGCATCATTGTGAATTTAGATGCAACTTCTTTTATACCTTTTGATGAACCATCATCATTAATTTCTTCAATGGTTAACTTGCCTTCTTCGGCTTTTAACAATTTTGAAGACGTCATCCATTTGATGTGGCGATTACGCATCGCGCTTTCTAAAAGCCCCTTAGTATCACCAACCCCATCAAGACCAAGGTGGCCGATATATGGTTCCGAAGTTACAAAAGTCATTGGAACTTTATCGCGGATTTTGCGTTTCCTAAGTTCAGTTTCAACAATCATCAAAAATTCATAAGCAGGGCCATAGCATGATGCGCCTTGTGCCGCGCCAATAACAATTGGCCCTGGATCTTTACAAAATTCTTCAAATGCCTCTGCCGCTTGAATGGCATGATCAACATGGCAAACCGATTGCGTATTGCCGTGCGGTCCAAAGCCTTCAATCTCGTCAAAAGCCAAATCAGGTCCAGTAGCGATTACAAGATAATCATAATCAAGCATACGCCCATCTTCTAACTCGACTTGATTATTTTCAGGATGAACACGTTTTGCACCGCCATCCTCTAATTCAATTCCGCGTCTTTTAAAAACACTAGTTAAATCAACTTCAATCGCATCGCGCGTACGCCATTTAACGGCAACCCATGGATTTGAGGGAACAAAATGATAAATTCTTCCCTTATTTACTACCGTTATTTTATCGCCATCGCGTAATTGATCCTTTATCTCATAAGCTGCAATTACACCGCCCAAACCGGCGCCGATTATTACTATATTTGCCATTTCCAACTCCCTTTATATATTTACTATTTAGGATATTCTAATAATTATCACAAAGTTTATTTTTAATTTTAAAATTAAATTGATTGGGCGATATCGCCCAATCCTATTGTCCTACTGCCGCTATAATTTTGTATTTTGAAACTATTAATGCCGCTTGGGCTTTTGCTAATTCCATATTTGCCATAGTTAGGTCGCGTCTTGCCTCTAAAACATCTTTCAAAGGTCTTTGGCCAACGCGCATTTCCGCTTCAACACTTTTAAGTGCAATTACACTTGCATCTTGCGCGGCAAGTGCAGCATCTTTTTGCGCAAGATTTGCACTGAAATTTGCATAGGCTTGAGCAACACCCATATCAATGCCACGCAAAGTTGCATTTAGACCAAGTTGCGCTTGTTGTTTTCCAATTTTTGCCCCATCAACACTTGATGAAATTCTACCATAAGAATAAAGCGGCATTGTTACATTAACATAAGCGCCATAATCATCGGCGCGATAACCCGCCAAAAATTGATCACGAATTGTGGTTGCGCGCGCACTTAATGTTACTTTAGGCGCATAAGATGAATTGGCTATTTTATATTGCGCATCGGCCTGTGCAACATTTGCATTAGCCGCGATTACTAATGGATGTTTTGTATGCGCTTCTTCTTTAGCCATCTCAAGCGATGCAGGTATTTGCGGCGATACGCCCTCAAGCGTGACATTTTCAAAATTCACACCAGTAATGCGATAAAGATTGGCGGCTGCAATTTGTTTTTGCCCTTCAATCTGCGCATATAGCGCCTTAGCACGAGCAAGGCTTGCATCAGCAAAAGCTTTTTCTGAGACTGCGGTTTCGCCAGCTTCAAATTGCAATTTTGCATCACGCACATAGCGGGCATTGGCATCTAAATTATCTTTTGCAAATTCCAATGATTTTTGCGCAACATAATAATTGCTATAGGCTTCGGCGGTTTCAGCGATTAATTGATTACGTGAATTTACAATTTGTGCATTTGTTGCGGCAAGCGCAAAATCTTCGGCATTGATTTTTGCTAATGACTGACCGCCATCAAACAAACGCATTTCCCATGCAATCGCAAGGCTTCGTGGGTAAATTTCTTTATACCCCATACCAAAATCTGCCTTTGCGGCGCCATAGGAGCCTTGCAATCCTAATGATGGTTTTGCATCTGCTTTAACGCCTTTTAAGCGTAATTTTTGCAAATCTGAATTTAATGAAAAAGCCTGAAACTTTGGTTCAGATTTTATTGCAGCATCAATAGCAACATTAATATCTTGCGCCAATAAAGGGCTTGCAAGAAATGAAGCACCTATAAATAAAGCTGCAACAGATATTCTTGAAATCATTGGAAATGTGCCCCATTTTTGCAACCAAGTTTCTTGAAAATCATCGCCGCAGGGCAAAATTTTGTAAAAGACGCCTGAAACATATTTGCGCCTGCGAAAATAGTTAGCCAAAGGAAATTCTTATCAAGAAACATTCCCAACAATGCCGATACAATTACGACAACGCCGGCAAAACGAAATACGGCTGCATCAATATTCATTTTCTTCTCCAAAATTTTTGTAAAAAGGCTTGACTTTTTAAACTTATCTTCATTATATTAGAAAATAATGATATATGCAAGTATGCTTTAACAATTTTTTATGAGGCGTAAAAATGTTCTTTGGTAAACCAGTTAAAACCGTTTCTCCACGCGAATTACAAATGGGCTTAGAAAGCGGCGATATTGTGCTTTTCGATGTACGCGAAGCAAATGAACATAAATCTGCGCGAATTGAAAATTCAGTTTTGGTGCCGCTTTCTCAATTTGATACTTCAAAAATCACCGCTACAGAGGGCAAAAAAATTGTTCTTTATTGCCAAAGCGGTATGCGCTCTGGCCAAGCGGCAAAAGCGTGTGACAAGGCGGGTATTGAGGTTTCAAATCTTGCGGGCGGAATAATGGCTTGGCACGCAAATGGCCTTCCAGTTAAATCAGGTGCGTAAATGATGAAATTAAGAAAAAAAACTTTACTATTAAGCGCCGCAATTTTCGGCGCTTTTTCCCCATTAATCGCATGTGGTAAAAAGCATGACGATAAAAAGGAAGCAGTCGAAAAAATCAATTATGAGACTAATTCGCGCCTTATTATCGCCAAAAGTAACATTAATGATTTAAAGCCTGTAAGCGCCATATTTACTTCAGAAGATGAAGCACAGGCGCGTGCAAGAATTGGTGGAACATTAGTAAGCCTTATGGTTGACGAAGGTCAAAACGTTGCCCAAGGCCAATTAATCGGCATAATTGATGAGGCAAGATATGGCGCAGAAGTGCAAGCAGGGCTTGCCAATGCCAATGCCGCAAAATCACAAGCCCAAGCAGCAAGTGCAAGCGCAAACCAAGCACCCGCAAATCTTGATGCTGCCAATGCAATGGCAAATAAAGCGCTTGCCGATTATAATCGCACTAAAATGCTTTATGATCAGGGTGTTTATGCCAAAGCACGTCTTGACCAAATGCAGGCTGCATTAAGTGCCGCCAATGCACAAGTTCGCGCCGCAAATGCAGGCGTAAGTGCCGCCAATGCTCAGGCTAATGCTGCCCGCTCGCAGGCAAGTGCGGCCTCCGCACAGGCGGGTGTTGCATCTGCTGTTCGCGCACAGGGGCGTATTTATGCGCCAAAATCTGGCAAAGTAACAATGGCGCCAATTCCGCGCGGTTCAGTTGTAATGCCAGGGGAAATTGTGGCCTTTATCGCAGCAGGCACACCAATTTTACGCCTTCGCGCCCCAGAAGCCGATGCCAAATTTTTAAAAGTCGGGCAAGTTGTTCCGCTATTAGGTTCAAATGGCGAAATAATTGGTCAAAGCACAATTTCAAAAATCTATCCATTGGTGGAAAATGGGCAGGTTAAAATTGATTTGCAAACCAATGGCGGTGAGCATTTGGTTGGTGAACGTGTTGATATTGCCCTTCCAATTGGCAATCGTGATGCGATTATTATTCCAAAATCCTATATTATTACCCGCGACGGTTTTGATTTTGTGATGCTTTTAAAAGGCAGCAAAGCCTTTGAAATCCCTGTTCAACGCGGACAGTCTATTTCTAATGCTGCAATAAAAGATGGCGTTGAAATTCTTTCAGGCCTTGAAATTAATGATATAATTGTTGCCAAAGCCAAATAGGATTGAAAATGAAAACAGATTCCAAACTTGGCATTGCAGGTTCTTTAACCAAGGCTTTTATTAAATCGCCACTTACACTTTTGCTTTTGCTGGCTTCATTTGCCGTTGGTTTCATGGCGCTTATGGCAATCCCGCGCGAAGAAGAACCGCAAATCTCGGTTCCAATGGTCAATGTGCGCATCCCTGCCCCTGGCCTATCTGCCAAAGATGCCGAAGTTAAGATTACCGAACCTGTTGAAACCGCATTGCGTGGCCTTAATGGCGTTGAGCATGTCTATTCGCAAACCCAAGATGATGGAATTATGCTTACGGCGCGCTTTAAAGTTGGCACAAGCGCTGATAATGCAATCTTGCGCGTCCAACAAAAAATGCAAGAGCCGAATGTTTTACCTGCAACAGGCGCAATGAAGCCAATAATTACTGCGCGCGGTATTGATGATGTTCCAATCATAGTTGTTACAATTTCACCAAAGCCTGAACTTGCATCGCGTTGGAATGATGCATCATTGTTTGAACTTGCAAAAAACATCAATGCCGAACTTACAAAGGTTGATGATGTTGGCACAGTTTTCATGGTTGGTGGGCGCCCAAATGAATTACAAATTTCGCCAGATCCTGCCAAATTAAAAGCCTATGGCGTGCATCTTGGCGCGCTTATGGATGCGGTGAAAAATGCTTCAAATTCAATGCCTCTTGGCTCTATTCGTGCCAATGGAAGTGCAAATGACATTTCTTCTGGGCAAAGTTTTAAATCAATTGATGAAGTTCGAAACCTATCTTTACGCTCTATCAATGGCGGTGAAGTTTTAGTACGCGATGTGGCAGATGTATCAATTGCGCCGCGTAATGATCAATCAATTGCATATCATTATGAACGTGTGGGCAATGAATTTGTACGCACCCCAACAATTGCCATTGCCATAGCAAAACGCCCAGGTGTTAATGCAGTGGTTTTAACCGAACATGTTCGTGAGAAACTAAAAGCCCTAAATGGCAATTTAATCCCTGAAAGTATAAGTGCCAAAGTGGTTCGTGATTATGGCGAAACTGCGAATGAAAAAGCCAATGAACTTTTGTTTCACCTTGGCCTTGCCACACTTTCAATTGTTGCCTTGATCTTCTTTACGATTGGCAAGCGCGAAAGTTTTGTTACTTTGGTTGTTATTCCAACCACAATTTTGCTTACGCTTTTTGCATCAAATTCGATGGGTTATACAATTAACCGCGTTTCATTATTCGCGCTTATTTTCTCAATCGGGATTTTGGTGGATGATGCGATTGTTATGATTGAAAATATCGCCCGCCATTGGGGTATGAATGATGGGCGTAGCAAAGAGACGGCGGCAATTGATGCGGTTGCCGAAGTTGGTAATCCAACAATTGTTGCAACTCTGACCGTTGTGGTTGCGCTATTACCAATGATGTTTGTTTCGGGACTTATGGGACCATATATGGCGCCAATCCCAGCGAACGCGTCAGCAGCGATGATTTTCTCATTCTTTGTTGCAGTTATTGTTGCGCCTTGGTTAATGCTTAAGGTTGCGCCTAAAAATAGCCATGGGCATGGCCATTCTGAGGAAGAAGGTATTCTTGGGCGCACATATCGCAAAATTGCCGCGCCAATCATTGCCACCAAGAAAAGCGCGTGGACATTTTTATTAGTGGTTGGTTTTGCAACCATCGCGGCTTGTGTTTTATTTTATACTAAAACTGTGACCGTAAAACTTTTGCCATTTGATAATAAATCAGAATTCCAAATTGTTGCCGACCTACCAGAAGGCACAAGCCTTGAAACTACGCAAAGGGTTTTGATGGAAACTGCGGCACTTATTGGCACTATAAAAGAAGTTGAAAGCATGGAAGCCTATGCGGGAACTTCTGCGCCATTTAATTTCAACGGCCTTGTGCGCCATTATTTCTTGCGTGAGCGCCCTGAAATGGGCGATGTTCAGATTAATCTTACGCCAAAGAAAGACCGAAAACGCGAAAGCCATGATATTGCACTTGAAGCGCGTAAATTAATCAAAGACGTTCATCTGCCTTCTGGCGGGTCTTTGAAAGTTATTGAAGTGCCACCAGGGCCACCAGTGATTTCAACCCTCCTTGCCGAAGTCTATGGCCCTGATGCGCAAACCCGCCGTGATGTTGCCAATAAATTAAAAGCACAAATGGCGAAAATTCCATATATTGTTGACATTGATGATTATTATGGAAATCCGCGCCCCAAAACCTTCTTTGCACCAAATCGGGCGCAAATGGATGCATTGGGAATTAATGAAGGCCAAGTTTTGCAATCAATTGGTGCAACATTTGGCGGCGCAAGCCTTGGAACTTTGGCGGGAACAAATGGGCATGATCCAATTGAAATCTCCCTAAGATTGCCAACACAAGATAGAACATGGAATGCACGTACTTCATCAATGCCAGTTGCAATTTCACAAACTCCAATGGGGGCACGTCTTGTTGATATGGGTGAATTGGTAATCCCGCAAAATACCCAATCATCTTTCCCAATCTTCCGCCGTGATGGGCGTGAAGCTGAAATGGTAACTGCCGACCTTGCGGGGCAATATGAAGCGCCAATTTATGGGATTTTTGATACAAATAATAAAATCAAAAATATAGATTGGGGCAATTTGCCAAAACCAGTAATTTCTTGGCATGGCCAACCACATGATGAAAGCAAACCAACAATCCTGTGGGATGGTGAATGGGAAATAACCTATGTTACATTCCGCGACATGGGGGCGGCCTTTGGGGTTGCGATTATCGGGATTTATATTTTGGTGGTCGCCCAATTTGGCAGCTTTAAATTACCACTTGTCGTGCTTACACCAATTCCATTGACGCTTATTGGTATTGTTTTGGGTCATGCAATTTTTGGCGCGCCATTTTCGGCAACTTCAATGATTGGCTTTATCGCACTTGCGGGCATTATTGTGCGAAATTCAATATTGCTTATTGATTTCATACGCCATGCCAAAACCGACGATAGACCATTGCGTGAAGTCCTACTTGAAGCAGGCGCAATCCGCTTTAAACCTATTATCCTTACCGCACTCGCGGCAATGATTGGCGCCGCCGTAATATTATCCGACCCAATTTTCCAAGGTTTGGCAATATCACTATTATTCGGCCTAATGTCATCAACACTTTTGACTGTATTGGTAATACCTGCGATTTATGTGGCGCTTAGGGATGATGGGAAAACTGTATAAATAATATTCTTATTTTAAAACAAAACTTACTTCATATTTACAAAATAATATTTCACAATATAAATCAATGTGAATATTGTGAGTTTTGTTTAAATGAATATAAGAAATTTATTATTTACAGCTGTTTTCAGTGTCATTTCTTTGTTTTCAAGCCAGGTATTTGCCGATGATTGGACAAGGTTTGAAACTAACAATTTCATAATGTATTCAAATGTTAGAGAAAAAGTCGCTGTTGAATATATAAAAAAACTTGAAAATTTTCATTATGTTTTGGGCGATTTTTATAATAAGAAACAAGAAGATCACGAAAAATTTGTTATATATTTTGTTAATACATATTCTGATTTAGAAAAGACATACCCTAAAATTGATTCAAATATCGCTGGATATGTGAAATCTTGCCAAGAGGGTATTACTGGCTTCTCCTTATATCAAGGTGACACAATTCAAAACAGTGAAAATCTTCTTAAACAGCAAGAAAACGCAAGTTTAATAATAACATTCCACGAATATTCACACATTTTTATGGCCAAGAATTGGGGCATGAATTACCCGCATTGGTTCATAGAAGGTTATGCCGAATATTACGGCGGAACGCGCATGAATAATGAGAAAATAATGGTTGGTATGCCGTTTATCAATCGTTACGTGGCATTAAAGCACAATGTACAAATAGATTATAAAGACATAATTGGCGAAACCATTAAATTAAAAACCTATGATATTAAAATTACTACTTATTATTCACAATCATGGCTTTTGACACATTACATGATGTCATCACCAGAATTAAGAAAAAAAGCACAAGAATATTTCAATGCACGTCAAAATGGTGAAGACAAATTAAAAGCCTTTGAACGCACATTTGGAATGGATACGAAAGCCCTTAAAATAGCACTCGATAAATATCTTAATTCAGAAATAAAAGCTATTTACATTCCGCTTAGGAAAGATATTGATTTAAATGTTGCCGTAACAAAAATGCCTAAATCTGCATCACAATTATTATTATATAATGCAGCATTAGAAGCATGCCCGAAGAAAGAGAATTGGGAAAAATTACTTAATAATATTCGTAAAAAAGCTGAATCATTCAAAGACGATGATTATGCACAAAATATCCTTGCAAAAGCAGAAATAATCATTGGCGATGAAGAAAAGGCAATTGATTATTACAAAAATCGTATTTCGATAAATGATAAAGATGATGAAGCGTGGTTTAGATATGGGCAGGCAGTTTATCTAACGGCTAATCATGGTAAATTTAAAGATGCAAACGAAACAGCACTAAAAATACAAGACGCGCGAAATGCTTTACTAAAAGCTTATTCGTTAAATCCACTTAACGCTACTAATCTTTTTTATATTTCCCTTACCGCAAAAGATATAAAGAACCCTGATGATAATTCATTAAATTCTGCAATTGGGGCATATAATATTGAGCCTTCAGTTGAAGAGTTTGCAATAAATGCAATTGTTTTTCTTTTAGCAAAAGAAAATTATGATGATGCAAGATATATAATTCAAGACATTGCAAGCAACCCGCATTTAGGTGAAACTTCACAAAAATTGGCCAATATAATATCTGCAATTGACAGGAAAGCGCCAAAAGAAGAAATATTGAAATTACTTACGAATTAAAAAAAGCCCCGCAAATGCGGGGCTTAATTTTATAAACCTTTTAACGCTTCAATTAAATCTAGTTTTTCCCATGAAAAGCCGCCGTCTGCCTCTGGGGCGCGGCCGAAGTGGCCGTAGGCTGCGGTGCGGGCATAGATTGGTTTATTAAGGTCAAGATGGGTGCGAATGCCTTTTGGTGTAAGACGCATAACTTCAAAAAGGCGTTTTTCCAAAGCGTCCAAATCGCAACGCTCTGTGCCTTCGCAATTTGCGTAAATTGACAATGGTTCAGCAACACCAATTGCATAAGATAATTGAATTGTGCATTTATCGGCAAGGCCAGCGGCAACTACATTTTTCGCCAAATAGCGCGCAGCATAAGCCGCAGAGCGGTCAACCTTGGTAGGGTCTTTGCCAGAAAATGCACCACCACCATGCGGGGCTGCACCACCATAAGTATCAACAATGATTTTACGACCAGTCAAACCTGTATCGCCATCAGGGCCGCCAATAACAAAAGCACCAGTTGGGTTAATGTGCCATGCACAATTTGGTGAAATTGGTAATGCATCACCCAATTCACCAATAATATAAGGTTTAACCAATGCAGCAATATCTTCAGATGTCATGCTTGCATCAAGATGTTGTGTTGAAAGAACGATTGAAGTTGCTTCAACTGGTTTGCCATGTTCATAACGAACCGTAACTTGTGATTTTGCATCAGGGCCAAGCCATGATTCTTTGCCTGAATGGCGAACTTCAGCAAGTTTTTTCAAAATTTTGTGTGAAAAATGAAGTGGTGCTGGCATATATTCGGCGGTTTCATTGGTTGCATAACCAAACATAATGCCTTGATCGCCTGCGCCTTCTTCTTTGTTGCCGCTTTCATCAACGCCTTGCGCGATATGGGCAGATTGACCATGTAATAATACTTCAATATCTGCAGTTGCATGATGAAAACCATCTTGCTCATAACCAATGTCTTTGATTGCGGCGCGCGCAGTTTCGATAATTTCATCATGTGAAATTTCGGTTTCAAGGCGCGTTTCGCCAGCAATTACAACTTTATTTGTTGTTGCCAAAGTTTCACAAGCAGCGCGCGTCACCCAAGGGTCAAGACCTTTTTCAATTGTACGACGGAAAAATAAATCCACGATTTCATCAGAAATACGATCACAAACTTTATCAGGATGACCTTCTGATACTGATTCAGAAGTAAAAATATAAGATGAACGTGTCAAAATGCGCTCCTTAATAGCATGAATTCATATAGAGATATAAATACATGTTTATATGTTTAAATGAAAGTCTTTTTTCAGAAATTAATTCTTAAATTTCAATATAAAGAAAAATTTAAAATTCTTCACCATATTTTACGCTTCCGATTCGGTAATTTTCTTTGTCTTCAAATTCAACATCCCGAACAAAGGCCATTGCGTGATTATCGATTGCAATATCAGACTTGCGCAAGTTTCGTGAAATTGTAAGACCGCGTAAAGTTCGGCATCTTGATAAAGCAACATAGGTTTGGCCATGTGCGAAAGTGCCGCGCCCAAAATCAATATGAACATTATCAAACGTAAGGCCTTGGGATTTATGAATGGTCAATGCCCATGCAGGACGAATTGGTAATTGGGTGAAAGTACCAACAACTTTACGGCGCGGTTTTTCATCTTCATCAATATCATATTGAAACCTTTCCCATACCGCAGGTTCAACTTCATGGACATAGCGCCCGATTTTAACCTTCACAGTATCAGAATTGGTTTCAACAATTGTCGCAAGCGAGCCATTAACCCAGCGTCTATCGGCATCATTCCTAAGCAACATTACTTTTGCGCCGACTTTTAGTTCCAAATCACTTTCTGTTGGAAATAATTTTTCGTCAAATACACCATCGGTTTGGCATTCATAAATTGCGGCTTTATCGGGTAATGCCGCCATTTCTTTTTCATTTATACGACGCGCCGCTTCATTAGTTGTAGTTAGAATAACCGAATTTTCGGTTTTATCGGGTGGCTCAATCCTTATTCTTGTTTCAAGCAAATCATAATCTTCACGCGTAATTTTACCACCACGCACGCGCTCTAAAATGCCAAGAAAATGGGTTTCAGTTTGACGAAAAGCATGTGTTAATTCAATCACATTCCATTTTGATGCTTTGGCACATGGCGCGTCAAAAAAATAAATGCCGTCAAACCATTTTTGTAAAATCTCATTATCTTGATTATTCACAACAGGCGGCAATTGCGCGGCATCACCCACGCAAAGAATTTTCACCCCACCAAAAGGAAGCGCAACCCCACGATGAAGACGCAAAGACCGATCAATCGCATCCATTAAATCAGAGCGCACCATAGAGATTTCATCAATCACCAAAAGGTCAGTATTGCGCAATAAACGCCCTTCGCGCACCCTTTTAACATCTTGCGGATGAATTAAGTTTGGTGGAAATTTAAATAGTGAGTGCGCGGTTTGACCACCTGCATTAAGCGCCGCAATTCCAGTTGGCGCAATTATTATTGCTCGCAAACTTGTTTCTTCAAGGAAGTTTTTAAGAAATGTTGTCTTACCAGTTCCCGCACGACCCGTAAGATAAATTGGGAAAGGTGATTGTTCAATTAATTTACGAACTTCAAAATAAATCTGATTATCGATTAAATCATTTTTTTGGTTTGATTTATTTTCAACCTGCCC
Organism: Pseudomonadota bacterium; assembly: GCA_020161405.1. Taxonomy (GTDB): domain Bacteria; phylum Pseudomonadota; class Alphaproteobacteria; order Caulobacterales; family Aquidulcibacteraceae; genus Pseudaquidulcibacter. The sequence continues at coordinate 349,372 of JAIUOD010000001.1, forward strand.
ACCACCAGACAATAGGCCAGACCATGCTTCTTCGGCAGATTTATTAATAATTTTACGCTCGATAGCGCCGTCAATAATTAATATTGCATGATATTCATCGCCATTTTCAACTAAACGTGCGATACCACCTAAAATATTAGTTTGGCGAATTGTTTTCATGCTTTCTTTTTTACTGACACGCTTTAAAGGTCAATACTTTAAAGCTTTGAAGAAAAATATTCCATTATACCCCAAAAATAAGAAACCAATTTCTCTTTAATACGCTTCATTCTTTACCATATAAGAATAATATTCTTATAATAACGAGGTTTAATATGTCAGAAGCATCACAAATTCGCACACAAGGGCGCATATTCAATAATATTACAGAAACCATTGGCGCAACACCTTTGGTTCGACTTGAAAAATTGGCGACAAAATACGGGGTCAAAGCCAATATCTTGGCTAAATTGGAATTTTTCAATCCAATCGCATCGGTTAAAGATCGCATTGGCGTTGCCATGATTGAAGAATTAGAAGAGCGCGGCCTTATTAATCAAGATACTTTATTGGTTGAACCAACATCAGGTAATACAGGTATCGCGCTTGCTTTTGTTGCGGCACAACGCGGCTATAAATTAAAACTTGTAATGCCTGAAACAATGTCACTTGAGCGCCGCAAAATGCTTGCTTTCTTAGGTGCTGAATTGGTTTTAACGCCAGGTTCAGAAGGCATGAAAGGCGCGGTTGCGCGCGCTAACCAAATTGTTTCTGAAACCCCTAATTCAATTATTCCAGGGCAATTTGTGAACCCTGCTAACCCTGCAATTCACCGCAAAACTACGGCAATTGAGATTTTGACTGATACCGCAGGTGAAATTGGGGCTTTTGTTGCAGGTGTTGGAACAGGCGGCACAATAACAGGTGTTGGCGAAGTTTTAAAAGCGCAAAAGCCCGATGCGAAAATTGTTGCGGTTGAACCTTCTTCATCACCTGTTTTATCTGGCGGTGCCCCTGGCCCGCACAAAATTCAAGGCATTGGCGCAGGTTTTGTTCCTGACGTGTTGAACAAAGATGTAATTGATGAAATCATAAGTGTAACCAATGAAGAAGCCTTTGATACTGCGCGCGAACTTGCACGAGTTGAAGGTATTCCAGGCGGTATTTCATCGGGCGCAAATGTTGCGGCAGCTTTAAAACTTGGCGCGCGCGAAGAATTTGCGGGTAAAAATATTGTTGTAATTATTCCATCTTTTGCTGAGCGTTATATTTCAAGCGCATTATTTGAAGGAATTGGGGAATAATTATTCCCCAATTTTTGGATAATCCATCGCAACATTTGCGCGTTCATATTCATGGCCATATTTGTCCATGATTTCTTGCGAATGGACAAAACCAAATTTTTCATAAAGATGAATTGCCGCTTCTTGCTTTTTATTTGTCAAAAGGAAAAGGCGCGGCACTTTCATTTCTTTGGCACGTTCAATCGCAGCAATAAGAAGTTTTTCGCCGATTTTTAAACCGCGCAAATGTTGCCATACGCCCATTTTGGTAAATTCAAATGCGCCATCACGCATTTTCATAAGCGCGCCAGTGCCAACAATTTCACCATTATATTTTGCAAGTAAAATTACGCCGCCATCTTTTAAAATTGCTTTATCAGGGTTTTGCAAAACATATTTATCAACGTCTTCAAGTTCAAAATTTTCGCCAATCCATTGGGCATTGATTTCATAAAATTCCTTGGCATATTTTTTATCATATTCAATTATCTCAACCGATTTTTGTGCATGCATTGATTTAAACCTATCTTCAAAGCTTTGTTTATCTAATTCTTTTTCAATATTTGTGATTTGGTTGGTAAAATTGGGCGCACTCGCGCCAAGTAGATCGCGAATTATAATATCAATATCGCGCCAAATATTTTCGCGTAATTGACCAAGTAATTGAACCCCATATGGAGTAAGCGAAATCATTTTAACGCGATTATCAAGTTTTACATTACGGGATTTTATCAAGCCTAAATCGCGCATTCCATTAAGATTACGCGTAATTGCAGGTTGTGAAAGGCGAAGGATTTGCGCCAATTGAACCACACTTATTTCACCCGCATCATGAATTTGCGCAAGCATAACACACTGACTAGGGAATAATTCAAAACCACAAAAATTATGAATTTTTGTCGCATCGGTTAAAAACCTATCCGAAAGGCGCTTAAGGCGACTACCTAATAATAAAAATGGATTTTTTTCTAATATATCATTTTCCATTGGATAATTATATAACGCGTTATATAATTATATCAATATGCAATTTTGCTTTTCATTTCCGCAAAATAAAAAAAAGCCAGTTAGAACTTCCATTATATAGTGACAAAATGTCGCAATTTGCTATTCGTTGCGCATAGGAAAGCAAAATATGGGACAAAAAGATTCAGAATTTAAAATTGGAAAAGGCCGCCTTGAGGCTTTTTCAGATGGAGTTATCGCAATCATAATAACCATCATGGTTTTAGAGCTAAAAACCCCACATAGCACTGATTTATCCGAGCTTATAAAACTTGCCCCAACATTTTCTTGCTATGTTTTAAGCTTTATTTATGTGGCGATTTATTGGAATAATCATTATCATATGTTGGCGGGTTCTGGCTCTGTTAATGGGAAAATAATGTGGGCAAATATGTTTTTGCTTTTCTGGCTTTCACTTGTGCCCTTTGCCACCACTTATATGGGCGAAAATCATTTTGATAAATTACCTACGGCAATTTACGGCTTTGTGCTTTTTATGTGTGGTGTTTCCTATATTATTCTGTCTAATTTCCTCGTTTCACATTCAGGTGAAAATAGCCCAATTGCCATTGCAACAAGGGATAATAATAAGGGGGTTTGGTCACTTCTATTATATGGGGTCGCAATACCGATTTCTTTTATTCAACCATATATTTCTTTTGCAATTTACACTATTGTTGCGGCATTATGGTTTGTACCTTCAAAAATGATTGAAAGCCTATTAAATGAAGATAATAAATAGTTATACTCTTTGCGCATTTGCGTTATTCTCCGCCTCATGTTCAACAATTGCAGATGTAAAACCAATGCAAATATCACATATGAAAATTCAAAATGATGCATATCAATATGCAATTCATCTTCCAAAACATTATCAAAAAAATGGCGAAAAATTTCCTGTTTTAATATTCCTTCACGGTTCGGGCGAGCGCGGCGATGATTTAAACAGGGTTGCAATTCATGGCCCTCTAAGATTAGTGCGTGAAGGTAAAGAATTACCCTTCATAATAATCGCCCCACAAGCACCAGAAGGCCAAGATTGGAATGTTGCAAGATTAGATAAAACCCTGTCTAATGCGCTTAAAAATTTGAATGCAGATGAAAATCGTCTTTATCTAACTGGCTTATCACGCGGTGGCCTTGGGGTTTGGAATTGGACAATTGCACACCCTGATAAGTTCGCCGCCATTGCGCCAATAGCGGGATGGTCAAATGTTGGTGGGGCATGTGCGATTGCAAAAGTACCAACATGGGTTTTTCATGGCGAAAAAGATGATGTAGTTCGCATTTTCCATTCTGAAGATATGGTCAAATGGTCAAAAGATTGCGGCGGAAAACCAATTTTCACCCGCTATCCTGAGGCTAATCATGATTCATGGACAGCGACATATAATAATCAGGCTTTATATGATTGGTTTTTAAGCCATAAAAAATAATTTATTTTGCAAGTCTTGTTGGTTTAACTTTGTTTCCAATCATGGCAAAGGCAAAAATAAATAAATATGCAATCATTGGCACAATGAATGCCAGGTTTAAGTTTGCAATATCGGCAATTCGCCCAACCCCAAGGGCAAGTAAAGCCCCACCCGAAATTGCAAGGCATAATAGACCAGAAATTGCAGGTTGCGGGGAATTTGTGCGCCTTAAAGTCATAGTGAATATGATTGGAAACATTATTGAATTAAATAACCCAACCCCAAGCGCGGCATAACCTGCCAAAGGGCCAGTTTTCAAAATCACAATAAGACAAAGAATTGCCGCACTTATACCGCAAACAATAAGTAATAATGGCGCACGAACACGGGTTAAAATTGCCGAACCTAAAAACCGCCCGATCAATGCACCGCCCCAATAAATATAGGCAAGCATTGAACCTGCGCTTTGCGTAGAAAGGCCAAGTATTTCACTTTGCCCAAGGAAATTTATCATGACGGACGCGATCGAAACTTCTGCGCCAACATAAAGGCCAATGGCAATCGCCCCGAAAACTGCCCATTTTTCTTTTAGTGTCGAAAAAATATTTTGCGGATTGTCTTGCTTTAAAACCTTGCTTGCAACATCTATTTGCCGCGCATTACAAATTATCATTATAATCAAAAGCGCAACTAAAATTCCAATTACCATATAGCCTTTTGAAACGGCATTTAGGATTTTATCGCTTTGAATAATATCACCAATAATATTTGGTTTTAGTAATTCAGGGGATAATAATAATTTGGTTCCAAAATGCACACCAATAACAACGCCAAGCGAGTTGAATGTCTGCGCTAATGTTAAACGAAAATGGCTAAAATCCTCATGGCCCAAGACAGCAATTAATGGATTTGATGCAACCTGCAATGTTGAAAGGCCAGAAGCCATAATAAACAATGCGCAAAGTATAAAAATATAATTATGGGTTACAAAACTAATTTGCAAACTGAGGCACGCAATAAGCATAAAGCAAAGAGCGATAATAATTGTTTTTGACGAACCAATGCGCCCCAATAATATTGCCGCAGGAATTGCTACAATTCCATTCGCGACAAGACCAATAATTTGGATTAATAATGCCTGTGTCCAATTTAATGAAAAATGTGCCTTTAATGCGGTTAGCAAAGGTTCGTTATTGGCGGCAATAAAACCAAGCCCAAAAATAAGCGCCGTGACAACGCCAAAAGCAGGTGAAAGATCTTTTATTATTTTTAACATATCAAAAAATTTACCCCCGCCTTTTGGGCGGGGGCAATTGAATTAATGTCCGCCGCTTGTGGCCTCTTCGATTTTATGAACTGGCGCAGATTTTGCCGAAACCGCAAACCAAAGAATATAAGCATAGCAAATCAATGGCACAATGAAAGCCAATGAATATGAATTTGTTGCATCTTTTAAAGCACCAAATGCCAATGGAACAAATGCGCCACCAACAATAGCAACACACAAAAGACCAGAGGTCGCACTTGCAGGTGCAGTAGAGCGCTCCAATGTTGTTGTGAAAATTGTTGGGAACATGATTGAATTAAATATACCAATACAAAGCGCCGCCATCCCCGGAAGTGTGCCACCACTTAATGGAACATCAACATTAACAATCGGCATACGGAAAGTGCCAGTTACATCACCCGCCATTGCGCCATTTTTCATCATTACAATTGCACATAAAACAATTGCGCCCAAAGCAGCAAATGCAAGAACAGTATGGCCTTTAACACTTCGCATAACCACGCTGCCGATGAAACGACCAATCATTGCAAAAAGCATGTACCAAGTTACCAAATGCCCTGCATTCATTTTCGGTAGGTTTAAAATATTTTCTTGGTTCAAGAATAAAATTAGATTTGCACCAATTGAAACTTCGGCACCAACATAAAAGAAAATGCCCAATGCGCCTAATTGCGCCCATTTTGATGATAAGGCTGAAAATGGTGAAACCGCGCCAACTGTTTGCGGTGCATTTTCAGAAATTGTTTTGCGAACCATGTAAATAAGGCCAATGAAAATCGCAAGAATAATGCCCATTTTCAAATAAGCGCCACCAACTTCTGATAAAGCAGATATTTTAAGCGCTTCTGTCATTACCACATCAGGTTTGAATGCTTCGCCCTTAAGCAAAATACTTGAGCCAACGAAAATAACGCTTGCCGCACCTAAAGAATTGAATGCTTGCGAAAGGTTTAGGCGGAAAGCTGAATGCTTTGGATCACCCATTGACGCGATAAGCGGGTTAGCAGCCACCTGAAGCAATGTGATACCAGAGGCCATAACGAATAGACCAACAAGGAATACAAAATAACTTGCAACTTTGGTTGATATAAAAGCAATTACGCAACCAAGAACAATACCGCCAAGACCAACAATCACCGAATTGGCATAGCCCTTTTTTGATAAAAAAGACGCAGCTGGCATAGACATAACTCCATAAGCAATGAAAAATGCAAATGTCTGAAGGGCAAGTGAAAAGCCTTTCAAATTATAAATCGTTTTCATTGCCGCAATGGCAGGGTCAAGAAGATTTGTAACCACCGCCCAAATGAAAAACAATGTTGTTACATAGGCTATTGCAAGCCCTAAACTATTTTTGCCTTCTTTGGCATCCGTTTGCGTCATTTGTCTCTCTCCCATTATATTATTTTGGTATAATTATTGTTTGTAATGCTGCTTTTGGAATTTCAAAATTATAGTATTTTTGTGACAGCTCAAGCGAAATCTTTTGGGTATTTTTTGACATATTAACCATTATAACGGCAATTGAGCCATCAGGGTTTTCAAATGCAACATTATAAACATCATTTTGCCCACTATTGCTTGCTATTCTTTTGGCGCCAATTTGCACGAATTTAGAAATATGCCCTAATACATAATATTCCATATTGCGTGTTATTTCGCCTGTTTGGCTATTGATTGTAACAACTCCGCGGCAATCACCACACCCACCCAAATGTGGGCCAAACTTCTCATCTAATGCTAAATTCCAAAGCAAGACGCCTTTTGCCCAATTTCTTGTGGTTTCGATAATAAGGTTTTTCGACTGCCACTGCATGTCTGTTGACCAATTTTTAGCCCATTCACCGCCAGAGCATTCAGTGAAATAAGTATCTTTATCAGGGAATTGGTCGTGTAATTTACCCTGTGTGTCAGGGCTTCCACCATAACAATGCCATCCGATACCGTCGATATATTTGGCGGCATCCTTATCTTCTAAAACTTTTCTTGGTTCATCTGGTTCATTCCAATTATGATCCCACTCTAAAATTTTGGGCGCATTATCCATTTTTGCTAAAGCTGGGCCAAGATTTTCTTTTACAAATTTCGCCCTCTCATCATGCTTTACAAGCATTCCAGGATAATCAGCGCCCGTATAATGCGGCTCATTTTGGATGCTTAAAAAGTCGATATTAATGCCATTTTTTCGCATTTCTTGGGAATATTTTACAAGATAATCTGCATTTGCCTGATAAAATTCAGGCTTTAGAGAGCCGCCAATTAATGAATCCGTGGTTTTCATCCAACCCGGCGCACTCCAAGGTGTGGCCATGATTTTCAATTGTGGGTTAATTTGTTTTGCCGCTTTTATAATCGGCAAAACAGATTTTGGCATTGCATCAAGATTGAAGTTTTTCAAACCAACATCTGTTTGCCCTTTTGGCACATCATTAAGGCTATAATGGGTTTGCGAAAAATCGGATGCACCAATTGTTAGGCGTGTAAAAGAAAGGTTCAAACCATCGTTTGAAAATAATTCACGCATCAAATCATTGCGTTGCTTGTCATCAAGTTTTTCATTTATTAAAAATGCACTTGCATCAGTGATTGCCGCGCCAACACCAATATAGGTTTGAAATTTTTGGCTATTATCAAGTTTGATAATAACATCACCTGAATTTGTATTTGCAGGTTTAATTGCCGCCTGCATTTTCAATAATGATGATTTATCATCGGTTGTAATATATGAATTTGCACTATTACCGCCAATCACATCAATTGATATTGGCGGATTAGTATTCGTGGTCTGACAACCGCCAAGTGTGGCGATTGCAAAGCAAATACTAATTATTGAAAAAGCTTTTAAATTGCTGGTGCTTTGCAAAATTTCTCTATGAAGTCTTTTTGCGTAGGCATTACGTTCACGCATTTTTCTATTACTTTCTGGGTATTATCTAGGAAATCGCGAATTTCATTATCGGATTTCATATTGACCATTGGATCATAATTATTTGGAATTATGCCTTGGCCGATCATAACTTGTATCCAACTTTCTGGGTTGAATAATTCTTCATTATCGCGGAAAATTCGGCCATTAGCACGGAATAAATCAATCTTATGCTGTAGCGTGTCTGGAATTGGCGTATTTCTTACATCACGCCAAAACTCGCTATCATCACGTTCAGTTGCCATATAATGAAGTATTATAAAATCGCGAATGCGTTCAAATTCAAACGCGCCTTGTCGATTATATTCATCAATATTTGCCTGACAGAAATCTTTATCAGGGAAAAGCCTTACAAGGCGCGTAATTGATGATTGAATCATATGTAGGCCAGTTGATTCAAGCGGTTCAAGGAAACCACCAGAAAGGCCAATTGCAACACAATTTTTATTCCATAATTTATTTCTTTTACCCAAAGTGAATCGAAGTTTTAGTGGCGTATTTCGCGCCTTTCCCTCAAGACTTGATAGAAGAATTTGTTCGGCCTTATCATCATCAATATATTTTGAAGAATAAACATGACCATTGCCAGTGCGATGCTGTAATGGGATTTTCCATTGCCATCCACTTTGTAATGCTTTTGACAAAGTATATGGCGGAAATTCACCCGAAGATTCACATGGAACGGCAATTGCACGGTCAACCTTAAGCCACTTACCCCAATTTTCATATCCAGTTTTAAGGGTTTCTTCAATTAAAAGACCTTTGAAACCAGTACAATCGATGAATAAATCACCTGCGATTTCTTTTTCATTGTCAATCTCAATAGATTTGATAAATCCATTTTCGTGTTGATTAACTTTGGTTACATTGGCTTCAATACGTTTAATACCGCGTTTTTCAGAAAGCTTACGCAAATATTTTGCATAAAGCCCAGCATCAAAATGAAATGCATAGGCGATTTCAGACAACGGGCTTTCCTTCATACTTACATCAGCGCGCATGAATTTATTAAAATCTGGGGCAACAGTATTTATTGAATATGCCCCAAGTGGCGCAGCATATCCTTGTTCACGTGCGCGAAGCCAATATTGGTGTAAACGCAAATGTTCCCAATCGCGCCCTATAACGCCAAAACCATGGATATATGATTGGCCAATCTGTTTCCAATCTTGGAATTTAATTCCAAGTTTAAACGTTGCCTGAGTTTCGCGAATAAACTCATCTTCATCTAATTTCACAATCTGGTTAAATGTTTTGATTGCTGGGATTGTGGCCTCGCCAACACCTATTGTTGGTATTTCTTTGGACTCAACTAATGTGATTTCCAAATTATCGCTTAAAAAGCGCGATAACATTGCCGCGCTCATCCAGCCAGCACTTCCGCCGCCTACGATTACAACCTTGAACTTTTCCTCGCTTTGCATTTTGTGACCTTTATTTTTGGCAAGTTTCCCGCTTATCAAGTTTCAACTTACCAATATTAGTTTTTTGCGAGTAATTTAATCCATAATTTGCATTGAATAAAGGCTTGTAATTACCATAAGGCTCATTTGTCGCTGGTGGGCAAGCATCTGAAGGCCAAGGGAAAGATAATTTCCCACTAAAATCATATTTGATTTTGCCGTCTTTGCCTTTGAATAATAAATCACTTATGCCTTGCGCTTCTGTCCCCGGAAGGAATGCGGCAACGAATGCATCAGACGCATTTATAAGATCATTTGTATAAAGCGTACGACCAGAATAAAGAACACTAATGACAGGCGTTCCCTGCCCTTTCAAACGTTCAATATTTGCAATCTCATCGCCAAAACGTGATGAATATGATAATGGCGCAGGGAAGCGTAAATCACCCTTGGTTTCGGCATATGGGGTTTCACCAACAATTGCGATAATTGCGCTATAATCTTTTGGATTAACGCCTTTACCATCAATTGAATAAGTTACATTACCTTCACCGATTTGCGCCTTTATAGCTTTTAAAAGCGAGGTTGCATTTGGAAAATCTTCATTAGTATTTTCATTCCCCTGCCATGTAACAGACCAACCGCCAGTTTGGTTTGAAATATTATCCGCACTATTGCCGATTACCAAAACTTTTTTGTTTGGCGCCAATGGCAAAACACTATTATTGTTTTTTAAAAGCACAACAGATTTACGAACAGCACGGCGTGCCAATTCTTGGTCGGCTGCTGTATCGATTTTACCTGCATATTTTGATTGCGATGGTTTGATATCCCACAGACCCATTTGCATTTTAACGCGTAATATTCTTGTAACCGCATCGTCAATACGGCTCATTGGGATGCGGCCTTCTTCAACGTCTTTTGTGGTATTATCAATGAAAGCTTTCCAATCTTCTGGAACCATTACCATATCAACGCCTGCATTGATTGATTGCGGACAATGATCATTGGCGCAGCCCTTTACTTGGGCAATGCCGTTCCAATCGGAAACTACAAAACCTTCAAATCCCATTTTTTGTTTTAAGGCTTCGGTCAAAAGCTCGTGATTGCCATGTATTTTACCGGCTGTATCGCCAAGTGCGCTATTATCCCATGAATTATAGGTTGCCATGATATTTTGCACGCCAGCAGACAATGCACCGTAAAAACCTTGCCCATGTTTATTAATCATCTCAAGACGTGAAGAATAGTTTTGGCCTTCATTTATCCCATCTTTAGTGCCGCCATCGCCCATATAATGTTTAGCAGAACCAAGAACTGTGCCATCTTGTTTTAAGTCGCCTTGAAGTCCTTTTATATATTCATATCCATATTCACGAACTTGGTATGGGTCGTTTGAAAAACTTTCATAAGACCTTCCCCATCTTTGGTTTTGCACAACAGCCAAAGTAGGCGCAAAAGCCCATTGAATACCAGTTGCACGAACCGCGCGCGCAGTTGCCGCGCCAATTTCACCAACTAATTTGGCATCATGCGCAGCACCAAGCCCAATATTATGCGGGAATATAGTTGCGCCATATACATTATTATTTCCATGAACCGCATCAATACCCCAAATGATTGGAATTGGGTTTTTCATATCGGTTTTCATTGATGCATCATAAAAAGCATCCGATAATGCAACCCAATCATCTAGGCTTGCATGTTTATTCATTGCTGGCCACGCGCCACCACCATTAAGCACTGAACCAATATAATATTCTTGCACTTCCTTTGGCGTAATATAGCGAATTTCAGCCTGTGTCATTTGGCCGATTTTTTGACGCAAAGTCATTGTGCTTATTATAGATTTTATTTTAGCTTCTGTTGCTGCGTCGCTTTTGATTGGGCTATTAATTTTTGGCCAATCTTTAAGTTGTGTTTGAATTGTTGGTTTTGCATTTGCACTTTGATTAATAAAACCGAATTGCAATGCTAAAAGCGAAATGACGGCTATTTTTGCGATATTATTTTTATAATTAGATTTTTTGCGGGTCATTTCTTGTAGTTTTGCCATTAATGGCTCCTTGAAAAATTATACAAGTTGTAAATTGTGGAAAAAATACAACTGCCTTTTTAGTTGAGTAACTGGGGAAAACTAAAAAGGCAGATGACTAGTTTTTTCAAATAAATGAATTTTCGCTGATTTAATCAGTCTTTTCTTTCTATTAAAACCTTGGCCCCGCCGGAAGGAAAAAGAGCCAAGGTTTATTCGGAGGAAGATTTAGAATTTGTAAGAAACGCCAAGCAAGTAACGTGTACCGTAACGTTCAACAATTGTAGGCAATAGGCTTCCATCAGGAAGTTTCACGCCTTCACGTGTTCTATATAAAGTATCAGTCAAGTTTTGAGCTTGAAGCAATACTGACATTCCGTTTAGTGGACCGCTAGAGAATGCATAACCAATTTGTGCATCAACTTGTGAATCCGGAAGAATGTAAGTGAAGGTTCTATCAGAGAATAGACCCGCCACATCCGAACGGAATGCAGAACGCCAACGCTCAGATACACGGAATTGGAAGCCATATTTCTCATAATAAGCAGTTAAGCTTCGTGCTTCGCCAGAGAAACCAGGTAGCGTATCAGTGCTAGACGGACCACTTGGGCTTATATTTGTATAATTGTGGGTATACGAACCAGAGAATCCAAAGCCGTCCAAGACAGGAACCCATGAGCCAATGTCAAGTGTAGCAGATAATTCAAGACCCTTAATATAAGCATCTTTTCCATTTGCTGCTGCAACACCATTTTTTGGTAAAGTAAACGTACCATAGTTTGAAACTACAGGCAGGTTGTTTGGATTTGGCACACTTGAGAAATCAAAGATAAATGACTGGTTATAAATGTATGAATCAACATTTTTATAGAATCCAGCCAACGCAACATATGATTTTGAATTTAAATACCATTCAGCAGAGAAATCATAAGACGTTGCACGCCATGGCTTAAGTAGAGGGTTACCACCGCTACCACTCCAACGTGATTTACCAACATCTGGATCAGTTGGGTTAGTAATAAGCGACAGTCCAGCATTAACACTAGCACGCATATCATCAGGTCTCGGACGCGCCATTTGTTTGGCTACACCCAAACGTAATTTAACATTTTTCATTACATCAAATGCTAAATTCAAGCTTGGCAATACATCTGTATAATGATTGCTTACGGTTGATTCCACTGGCGTTGAAGATGCACCATTTACCAACCAACCATGAGATTCTGTTTTCGTGTCAACAAATTGAACTCCAATATTGCCACGAACAGGAATGCCACTTACTTCGCTATCTATATTAAAGCGCGTAAATCCTGTGAAAATTTGCTCATTTAAGCCCCAAAGGCGATTCCAAGCATTGTTATCATCGCGTTGAACAACATTATATTGCGCATTCATCATGTCGATAATATTAAATGCCGCAACTGGTCCCCAACCTGAAAATCCAAGATCTGCATTTCCAATGGTTGAAGATGCTAGAGAGAAAGCACTACGACGATAAATTCCACTTGGTGCATTTGTAGTTCCACAACTTGCAACACCATTTTGGCTTCCTGTTAATGGCGCAACACTTGGTGAATTGACATAATTTTTCAAACACAAATCAGCATCAGTTGATGATTTTATTTTTTCATGGCTTGAGAAGTTAGCGCCAACTTCCCAACCACTGAATAATGTTCCAGCAAAACTATTTTTTAAATCAGTTTTTGCTTTGAAATCAAAGCCTGTATAGGTATCTTCTACATGTGGTTTTTGTTGGAAACCATCTTGGCCCCAACCGCCCCATGGCGCATTATCACCAAGGTAAATTTTACTAGCATCGCCATAATTCAAAGTAGGATCAATTTTTGAGAATGTATCCTGACTCATATCAAAAGCGATTGTATCATTTTGTCTGCCTGCTCCATAACCGCCTGTAATTTGAATATTATTCGCATCACCTTCAGCTTTTGAATATGAAGCATCAAATGTCAAATCCCAGATGCCAGCATGTGTTTGATGGTTAATACCGCCAGACAAAATACTATCATCACGTCCGTGATATTGGTTGTTTATTACAGGAACTACACCAGCAATTGTACCTGTGTCAGCTAGCTTAGTTCCACCAATGTTGATTACATTACCGCGTGTAGCTGCAAGACCAGGGTCAGCACCCCATGCCGCATATGCTTCAACGCCACGCATGACTTCTTCTTGTTTATATTTTGAATAATATAAGTCTGCAGTAGTATGTGAATTATCATTTGGTTTATATTCGATAACCGCCATTGCGCCATCACGAGTACGAAGGCTTGATAAAACGCGATTTTCAAAACCTGCCATAACCATTGCATCAGCATTTGTAGCTGCAGCAGAACGATTACCGTCATAATCCCATATTTTTTGGTGCTCTGTTTGGCGGGTTGATGTTAGATGCGCAACACCAAGCGCAACACCTAATTTGCCATCCATATATTGGTTTACGTAAGAAGCAGAACCACGCCATCCATTTTTCTTAACATCTGGATTCAACTGGTTCATATCTAAACCATCAGCGCGGAGATTTAAGGCAATCTGACGACCATTAACACTTAGTGGACGAATAGAGCGCATATCAACTGTGCCCGACAAACCTTGACCAGCAACAGAAGAATCAGGTGTTTTATAAACTACAAGGCTGTTGATTAATTCTGAAGGATATTGATCTACCTCAACGCCACGGCCATCACCAAGTGAACCCTGTAAGCGACCATTAAAAGTTGTCACAGTAAAATCTGGCGAAGTACCGCGAATATTCAAAACTTGAACATCACCACCAACGCGTTGCCCCATTAGACCAGGCAAACGAGCAAGAGATTCAGCAATAGAGGCATCTGGCAATTTGCCAATTTCTTCAGCATTTACGCTTTCAACAATAGATGCTTCATTACGCTTTAAACGAATTGATTTAGCCAATGATCCGCGAAGGCCTGTTACGACAACCGTTTCTGAATTTTTTACTTCTGGCGCATCTTGTGCAATAACCAGATTTGGCGCAGCGATGATAAGGGCGCCCAGTGATACTGCACCCCATTGCATACCGCGCGTTGCGATATTAGATTTTTTTTCCATTTGTTCCCCCTTCGAAACCGAAGCTGTGTCTACACACTAATTTTTGTGGCTTGTGGCCTGATTGAACCTTAAAAATAGTGATGATTCTATTTTGAAACATCAAGCCATTGATATTAAAGGCATTAAGCAATTACCAACTACCCAGACGTGAAAAATTGGAACCGCTTCCAACAATATTCGCTTATTTTTTTGATTTTGTCAACGACTTTTGGTAGCGTTCCCAAGAAAGCATTATCCAAATTGAGCAGCAGATGCACGCTCTACTATAATAAAATCAATAAGTTGGCTTTCACATGTGTCTAATGCAACACGCTTTTCAATAATTTCAACCAATGTTTTCACTGCTGCATAACCAAATTCTTTAAGCGGCTGATGAACCGTTGTTAAAGGCGGCCAAATAATTTCTGATACTGGTGTGTCATCAAAACCAACAATAGAAATATCTTCTGGAACTTTAAGGCCAAGTTTATGCGCACTAAATAAAGCGCCCGCTGCCATATCATCATTGGCACATATCAAAGCACTTGGCCGATTATCAGATTCTATAATTTTTTGCGCAAGTTCAATGCCCGATTTAAAAGTGAAATTACCGCGCTTTATTAACATTTCACTTTCACTTAGATTTGCATCTTTTATAGCGCGCAAAAACCCAAAATATCTTTGCTCTGCGGATAAGTGTTTTTCAATACCTTGAATATAGCCAAATTTTTTATGGCCCTTATTGATAAGGTTAAGCGTAATTTCATAACCCGCCTTCTCTTCATCAATTCCGATATTGGGCACAAGGTTATTTTTCTTCAATCCAGCCGATATTGAAATGGTTGGGAATTTATTTGAAATTGCCATTTTCAATATATTATTATCATCGCAAAATGGCGGCGTAAGAATTATTCCAGCATAAGAATTATTTAAAATAATATCAGAAATTAAATCAAAAACTTTCGGGCTATTTTGATTTATTGAATGGGTTTGCAAAGCATATCCCAAATCCGAACACGCACGCAAAGCGCCAATTTCAATACCGGCGCTATAATATGAATTAGGTTCTTTATCGAAGTCAGAAGCGTGTATAATGCCTATTTTTTTAGTTTCGCCAAGTGCCAATGAGCGTGCCTGTTGATTAACTTTAAAATTAAGCGCCTTAACAGCTTGAAGAACTTTTTCGCGTAATTGCGGCCTAACATTCGGGCCATTATTCAAAACCCTAGATACAGAAGTGCGCCCCACACCCGCCAAACTTGCCACATCATCTATAGTTGGTTTTTTTCCACTTATCATTCTTTTTTCTTACTATTTATAATGATGTTTTAGATTAGTTTTTGCATTAAACAAGTCAAAACAGCGGAAAATACATAACAACTATAATATGCAAAAAAAATGGGCGCAAAAAGCGCCCATTCTATCAACATTCTAAATAATATTAGAAATTTTTCTTAAGAAGAAGGTAAGCACGGCCTTTTACATCTTTATAAGGAGTATAATCAGCACGTGAAAGATTAGTGTCGGTAAAACCAACCTCAACAGCAACGCCATTTTCAGCAGTACCAGTTACAGCCAATTTATAGTTTGTGTAGTCTTTTGCAGTTCCTACATAAACATATTTACCAAAAGTTGCAGAGCCACTTAAAGCAAATGGACCAACTTTAGCTTTTCCAAAAGGAGCAGAAGCAGCTGCTTCATAATAATTGTAAGCGCCAGTGTTGTAATAATCAGTGAAAGACAAAGCAACTGGACCTGCGTTACCGCTGATACCTGCTTTATATTCAACTGCATTCCAAGTTGAGCCTTCACCTGGGTAATTATATGACAAAATACCTAGGTCAAAAGTTACAGGGCCTAAAGTTGGTTTGAAGCCTGCATAAAGGTCAACTTCTGTACCAGCAGCAAAACCAACATTTGAACCCCAAATGCCAGCATAAAGTGGGCCAGAAGATATGTCAGCACCTGCAAAAATTTCTGGATCGCTGTTTGTTTGTGAAATACCGCGCCAAATATAATCAGATGCAGCACCAACATTGTAAGAAACAGTTGTTTCACCTGCAAATGCAGGTGCAGCGAAAGATACAGCTGCTAAAGAAGCAACGATCAATGATTTAATTTTCATTTTTTTCCCCTACTACTAATAAATCATGCAAAATAAAAATGGGAACAACCATCTTAATGCAGCCACTAAAGTATTTATTGCGCCGCAACATTGCAATGACATTTTAGCCACACTATTAATGATATAACAATTTCGTGACTAAACTTGGTTTAAAATAATATAAAATGCCTAAAATTTTTGCAAAAAACTTGTTTAATGGCGCGTTAATTGTGCAATGCAACGCTATATAATACAATGATTTGCCTATTTTCATGTGTGCAATGCAAAAATGGGCACTAAATTTTTGTTGTAACAATTTTTGATTAAGACAAATATCTAATTAGAGATTCGCTTTCCACCTTGCAAAAATAGCGGTAGGCAGCGCGCGCGCGTATTTTTGACTATATAAAGCCATTTCACCCGCCTCAAGATTACCTTTATTTGCCATTCCATTTTCGTCCAATGCATCTTGCAAAGTATTTTCCAAGGCAACAAAACTAAGACGAACGGCATAGACAGTTGCAACAAGAAATAGCGCATCATCACTTAGAAGTTGAACGCATGAATTTAAAAGCTCGAACAGGCTTTCTTCAAGTTTGAAAACTTCACCATTTGGCCCGCGTCCATGTTTTGGCGGATCAAGAATTATGCCATCATATTTATTACCGCGCCTTATTTCGCGCTCAACAAATTTTAGTGCATCTTCAACAATCCAACGAATTGGCGCATCATTAAGGCCACAAAGATTTTGATTTTCACGCGCATAGGCAATGGCTTTTTTGGATGCATCAATATGGGTTACATGCGCCCCCGCCTCAGCACAGGCAAGACTTGCAAGGCCGGTATAACCAAAAAGGTTCAAAACTTTTGGTTGGCGTTTTGATTTTTTAATCGTGTCAACGCACCAAGACCAATGAACCGATTGTTCGGGAAAAAGCCCCAAATGTCGAAATGGCGTGCAACGGGCATAGAATTTTATTTTCTTCCAATTCATTTCCCACATCTCGGGAACTTTGGATTTAAAAGACCAGCGCCCCATTTCATCGCCATCGCGCCCCGCAAATATGGCGTCATATTGCCATTCATCTAAGGGCTTATTTGGCTTCCAATAGGCTTGGCTATCTGGTCGCATGAATTTATAAGGGCCAAAACGCTCTAATTTATGGCCTTCACCACTATCTAATAGTTCATAATCTTGCCAATCATCGGCAAGAAGAAGTGGGAAATTATTCTTTTTCATTATTGTCCCCCTTCAATTCTGCGACCATTAAAATCACGTTGACGCCAAATTTCATACAAACAAACCCCTGTTGCGATTGCAAGGTTTAAACTATCAGCGCGCCCCTTCATCGGAAGCTTGATTAAGGCATCGCATTTACCCGCCAAATCATCGTCAATCCCTGATTGTTCATTACCCATCAAAAGAATCGTTTTTTTGCCCATATCGGTTTTGGTGTGCAAATCAGAACCTTTCAAAGATGTTCCAATAAGACGAAATCCGTTTTTATTTTGCCAATTTATAAAATCATCAAGTTTTGCTTTAACGATTTTTACTGAAAAACTTGATCCCATGCCCGCACGAATACATTCAGTTGAAAATGGATCACATGATTCTTCAAGCAAGATGATTCCCTGCCCCCCAACACTATCAAGGGTGCGAATAATAGTGCCAAGATTGCCGGGGTCTTTTGGGCGCTCTAAAGCTACTAAAAGGTCTAAATCCGTAAAATCATCAAGTTTGCCAAAGTTTTGGTGAAAAATTCCAACCACATTTTGCGCATTATCACGATGCGTAACTGATTCTAAAACACTATCGCTTACTTGCCCAATCCGTGCATTTTGCTTTTTTGCATGTTCAATAAGTTCGCGTACATGCGGGCGGCTTGCAACATTTTTAGAAAATAAAAGCCCATATAGTTTTGCACCGCATTCAATCCCCTCAAGGACATGACGCGCGCCTTCGGCACGGAAAAGCAAAGTTTCATTGCGCGCCTTTTTCTTATCCAAAGACCGCGCAAGTTTTACAAGATTATTTTGTGCACTTGTGATTTCAGTAATTTCTTGGTTCATGTAAGCGCTAATAAAGCATATTTCACATAATTTGCAGCCTTTTGTCTTAAAAAAATGTAATTTTACGCACCATTGAGGCGAGTTCACTTGTAATCTTTCAAAATTCAAACATTATTATGAAAACTATTCCAAACCTAATGATGGGGAAATAAATGGAAGAGAATAAAGAACGCAATTGTTGGTTTCCAATTTTGCTTGGCCTTATAGGCCTTGCATTATTATTCTTGCTTGCAACCTTTTTTGGAAAAGGGCGTGTAAATAACCTTACAAAACGCGCAACAGAAGTTGCCCAAGAAGCTTTAACAAAAAACAAATATGGCTTTGCAAGTGTTGAAGTTGGCGGCCCACTTAATGCAAACCTTATTGTTAAAGGCGCCGCAATTGATCAAGCAACGAAACTTGCAGCGTGTGAAAGCGCAAAAAAGGCATTGACTGAAAAGAAAATGCTTGGCCTTCCTGGTGTTGTTTCAAGCGTTCAATGTGAAATCACTGCGCCTGGCGATAATCAGCCGCAAATTGCAAAATCTGAAGAAACAAAACCGACAAACAATACCGCTGCTGATACTTGTCAAGCTGACCTAAACGCAGCGGCAACAAGTGGGACGGTTCAATTTGCTAAATCGGGTTCTTCAACTACCGCAGGTCAGGAAGTTTTAGAAAAAGTTGCCGAAGTTGCAAAAAAATGTTCAAAATTCAAAATCGAAGTTGCAGGTCATACTGATACAGGCGGCGATGAAAATATGAATATGGCTTTATCGCAAAAGCGCGCAAATATTGTTCGTGATTTCCTTATCGCCAAAGGTGTATCAGCCAATCAATTAAGCGCCAAAGGCTATGGTGAAACTAAACCTCTAGTTCAAGATAATGCGGTCATTGGCATTGATAGCCCAGAACGTCAGAAAAATCGCCGCATCGAATTCAACATTACGACGCAATAGTCAATTAAAGAAATTATCTAAGGATTACGGCCATGTATATTATTATGCAGAATTTATTATATTTTTGCCTAGCGGCTTTATTGGGTGCAGGGCTTGCGCGCCTTTTCTCACTTTGCAATTGCAATAGTGCTGAATTGCAACGCGAACTTGATGGCGCACGCGCCGAACGTGATGAACTTGCTGCGCGCCTTGGTGCACGTCAAAGCCAAGATGGCGGTCGCGATGAAGCACTTATCGCATCATTAGAAGCACAACTTTCAGAAGCACGTCTTAAAATTGCCGACCATGAAAAAAATGGTAATGGCGGCGCAGCACTTGGCCTTGCGGGCGGGGCGGCATTGGGCGCCTCACTAAAAAGCGGTGATGTTTCAATCAATAAAGAAGAATTAGAAACTTTGAATGCGCGTAATAAATATTTGGAATCACGCGTTAAATTCCTTGAAGAAAATTCAAAATCAACACCTGTTTATGTTGCCAAAGAAGAACAAGTTTCAAATACAAATTTTGAAATTTCATCTGCTGGCTCTATGAGCGCGGAAGAATTAGAAGCTGAAATCGTAAAAGCTGGCGATGGAACTAAACCAAAATCTGCAACACGTGGCGCTGATGCTGATGATTTATTGTTGATTGATGGCGTTGGCCCTAAAAACAATGCGTGGCTAAATGAAAATGGTATTCATTATTTCTGGCAAATTGCCACAATGAACCCATCTGAATTGGCATGGCTTGCAAATAATCTTCCTAATTTCGGATCACGTGTTTATCGTGAAAATTGGGTTATGCAATGCGCAAATCTTGCCAAAGGTTTGCCACCTAGATAATCAAATTATTCAAATTATTGGGCGGCCAATTGGTCGCCCTTTTTTTTGACATAATTTTAAATATATATTAAAAATATATTATTGGAGTTGGTGATGAAGAATAGATTTGCGCTTTATATTGGTATATTAGTTTTTGCATCGGCTTGTGGTTTTGCCGCTTATGCACAAATGCCAAAGATGAATGTAGGGGGCAATGCTTCAACCTTCGAAGTGTGCGGTGACCAAATCCCATCTAAAATAAGATTACAGGAAGATTTTATTAATGATCAATGCGCAAGCGCGGTTAAACTTGGTAAAAATCCTTACAATATAAAAACAATATATTTTGGCACTAATGATGATCGTGATGCATGCGGAACAATGGGCTGCACCGGCTTTATGTGGGCGCAAAAAAACGATAATAGCCTTGCCCCAATCGGACTTGGCTATAATTTATATGAAGTAAAATATTCGGGCGTAAAAAACGCAATGCCATTTTTTACAATTGGTTATCGTGAGGCCAATGGAATTAATGCGGTCTATAAAAAAATCTATTTTGACCCTAAAACCAAAACCTATAAATAATCATACCAAAGTTAATCAAAAAAACTGACTTATCTGTCATCATGGGGTGTCACTTTTAACCATTTGACATTATATGAGCATAAGATTTCCTTTGGAGTATGTGATGTCAGAACAATTTGACGTAGTAATTATTGGTGGTGGCCCTGGTGGCTATGTTTGTGCGGTTCGTTGTGGTCAATTAGGTTTAAAAACCGCAATTGTTGAAAAACGCGGCAAATTGGGCGGCACATGTTTAAATGTTGGCTGTATCCCATCCAAAGCATTGCTACATTCATCACATGCTTTTGAGGGCGCGGCGCATCATTATGCATCATTTGGTGTTGAAACTTCGGGCGTTAAACTTAACCTTGAAAAAATGATGGCCAATAAGGATGAGGTGGTTGACGGCCTTACTAAAGGTATCGAATTCTTGATGAAAAAGAATAAAGTTACCTATATTAAAGGCACTGGCGCATTCACTGGCGCGGGCAAATTAAATGTAACCGCCGATGATGGAAGCGTTACAGAAATTGAATATAAAAACGCAGTAATCGCAACTGGTTCAGAAGTTGCACCATTGGGCGATATTGTGATTGATGAAGAAAAAATTGTTTCATCAACTGGTGCATTGGCACTTAAATCAGTTCCAAAATCAATGGTTGTTATTGGTGCGGGCGTTATTGGCCTTGAACTTGGTTCAGTATGGCGCCGCCTTGGTGCTGAAGTTACAGTGGTTGAATATCTTGAGCGTATAACTCCTGGGGTTGATTTGGAAATTGCCAAAACTTTGCAAAAATCATTGACTAAACAAGGTTTCAAATTCGAACTTGGTAAAAAAGTTACATCTGCTGTCGCTGATAAAAAAGGCGTTAAACTAACCTATGAACCTGCTGCTGGTGGCGATGCTACCGAAATGAATGTTGATGTGGTTTTGGTTGCGGTTGGTCGCAGGCCTTATACTACTGGCCTAGGTCTTGAAACAATTGGCGTTGAAAAAGATGCGCGCGGTTTTGTTCCTAATCATCATTGGAAAACTAATGTTGATGGCGTTTATGTAATCGGCGATGCTACAACTGGCCCAATGCTTGCCCATAAAGCCGAAGAGGAAGGCGTTGCCGTTGCCGAAATTATCGCAGGCAAAGCGGGTCATGTTGATTTCAACAATATCCCAGGTGTTATCTATACCAACCCAGAAGTTGCAGGTGTTGGCAAAACCGAAGAAGAATTAAAAACCGCAGGCATTGAATATAAAGTCGGCAAATTCCCATTCATGGCAAACAGCCGCGCCCGCGCCAATGGCGAGGCTGATGGTTTGGTAAAAATCCTTGAGGATAAAAACACATTAAAAATCCTTGGCGTTCATATGATTGGCACAGGCGTTGGCGAGATAATTGGCGAAGCAGGCCTTGCAATTGCGTTTGGCGCATCTGCCGAAGACATCGCCCGCACCTGCCATGCACATCCGACAATGTCGGAAGCAGTCAAAGAGGCGGCGATGGCTGTTGATGGCTGGGCGATACATATATAGCCCTTACCCCCAAACTCGCTTGGGGGCAGTTTAAAGCGGACAAATAAAATCAAAAAGCATGGTTTTTGATTTTATTTGACATATTGGTTTTTAAAAGGGCGCGATGCGCCCTTTTTTAATACCCAACCTTAGTTAAATAAAGCCCATCGCTTGGGGCGACTTCGCCGCACATTTTGCGGTCGCGGGCTTCTAGGCGTTCAACTAATTCACTTACCGAAAACCTGCCACGCCCAACGTCAACCAATGTTCCAACCATGCTACGCACTTGACGGTGAAGGAAGGATTGGGCGCTTAGGGTGCAGTGGATTTGTTCGCCATATGAGGTTTGAACTAAATCAATATCAAATTTATCCAATGTTTTAATCGGGCTTTTGGCTTGGCATTGAAGGTCGCGGAAGGTTGTGAAATCATGTTTGCCAATAAGTTTTTGTGAACCCTGTTTCATCAAATCAATATCAATACGAAATGGGGTTTGCCAAACAAGGTTTTTTAAATGCGTGGCGGGTGCGCGGCGGTTTTGAATTATATAAAGATAGTGGCGACTCGTTGCACTAAATCTTGCATCAAAATCATCATCAACAATTTGCGCATCCAAAATCGCAACTTTTCCTAATTTACGCAAATGCGCGTTTAGGGCTTCTATGAGGCGAAAATCTTGCCAATCTTTTTCAAGCTTCACGCTGCAAACCTGCCCCAATGCATGAACCCCCGCATCGGTACGCCCCGCAACTGAAACGCGTTTAAAACCGCCGTCAATTTTTTCAATCGCGCTTTCAACAGCATCTTGCACACCGCATTTTTCGGGTTGCGATTGCCAACCGCAAAATGCCGTTCCATCATATTCAAGGGTGAGTTTCCAATTAGTCAAACTTTGCACCCTTCAAAATTGGGTTGGCACGCTGAAAATCCGCCGCATCCATTGCAGGCTTGCCTTCGCGTTGCAAACGTAAAATACGAATTGCCCCCTCTCCACACGCAATTGATAGATTATCATCAAGCGCCACACCTGCCGCACCCGAAGCATCAACCATCTCACTCATTAAAATCTTATGACGCAGGCCATCAATCATTGTCCATGCCGCAGGAAGGGGTGAGAAGCCGCGAATTTTACAATCAATTTCATGGGCGGGTTTTGACCAATCAATCCGTGCCTCATCCTTGGTGATTTTGGCGGCATAAGTGAGGCCATCTTCTGATTGCGCAATTGGCTTTAATTCGCCCGATACAATTTTTGGCAAAATTTCCACCAAAAGACGCGCGCCAATATTTGCGCATTTTTCGCTTAAAGTTCCATAAGTATCGCTTGGTAAAATATCCAAGTCCTCTTTGATATAGACTGCACCAGTATCAAGCCCTGCATCCATTGCCATTATTTCGATTGCGGTATTTTTATCGCCCGCTTCGATACATCTTTGAATTGGTGCGGCGCCGCGCCATCTTGGCAATAAGGATGGGTGGATATTTAAACATCCATATTTTGGCGCATCCAATATTTCCTGTGGCAATATAAGGCCGTATGCAACAACAATTGCAAAATCTAAATTTAAAGCACGAAATTCTTCTTGGGCTTCAAAATTCCGTAATGATTTTGGTGTACGAACAACAAGCCCCAGATTTTCGGCGCGCGCGTGTATTATTGTTGGTTGCAACTTTTGACCGCGCCCTTTGGGTTTTGGGGGCTGTGAATAAACGCAAATAATTTCATGCCCTGCATCATATAATGCATTCAAAGCAGGAAGGGCAAATTCAGGGGATCCAAGAAAGGCAATACGCATTTTCCCTATATGCTTGAAAAGTGGTTATTTTAAAAGTGTCTTATGCTAGGTAAATGAATATAAAATACATTGGGTATAAAATGGGCGATAAATTAGAAATCAGGGATATAAATGAATTTTGGGCTTGGTCGGGGCTTAAATCACCACGCCCACCTGCTGATTTCATTAACTTGAATTTGGTTGGTCACAATAAATATTTTGATGATGAAACCATAAAGAAATCCGCCTTCATAAATTGCCAATTGGGCAAGCATCTTGCCCGCCGTTGCGCAAAATTCGCAGGTGTTGTTATTCTTGCGCCAGACAATGAAATGTTCAGCCTTTTTCCCAATGAAATCTATTCGCCCATATCACTTTATGACGCCTATACAGAAGGAAAAGATTGGTGGGAAAAAACCAAAGATAGAAAAATCTATAATTGGTTCATACATAACAAACGAATTATCCAAACCTCTTCATCGGCATTATTGCAAACCCGCTGCCATGATTCAGGGCTTGAGAAGGCAATCGCCCATTTTATAGCTAAACACATAAATGAACATGACATGCCGCCAATTGCCATTATGGGCGGTCATGCCGTTCGCCGTGATGCCGATAGCTATTGGCAGGTTGTTAAACTTGCGCGTGCCCTTGCAAGGCGCCAACATTTAATCATAACAGGCGGCGGCCCAGGATTGATGGAAGCAGGAAATTTGGGGGCATTGCTTTCGCCTTTTGCCGATGAGAAGCTAGAAGAAATAAAGCCAATTCTTATTGATGAAAGCGCCCAAGATTTTCGTAATGATCCGCAAAATTGGTTTGAATCTGGCAAAAAAGTTTTGGATAATCTATTCGGTGATTGGAAAAATCCGCCACATAAAAATTCCCAAAGCCTTGGAATACCCACATGGCTTTATGGTCATGAACCAAGTAATATTTTCGCAACCCATATTGCCAAATTTTTCTATAATTCCTTGCGAGAAGATGGCCTTGTAACAATTGCTGATGGCGGCATCATTTTTGCCGAAGGCAACGCAGGCACAGTGCAAGAAATCTTCCAAGATGCATGTCAAAATTATTATTGTGATAAAGAATTTGTGCCAACTCCAATGGTTTTATTTAATTCAAGCCCAAATTTCTGGACGCGTGAAAGTGATGAAATTGGCGATAAAGACCATCGTACAAAATCCTTAAAACCACTTCTATCCCAATTAGCCAGCGAACAACATGCGCCCCATAATTTTGAAAGCGCGCTTTTATTTTCCGATAATATTGATGAGATTTTGGAATTTTTCAAAAATTATCACGACAAAAATATTGATAAATCAACCTTGGGCCAATATTGGCGATTGGCCTATAATGGTCATGCTCTTGGCGACCCTGAGAATTAGAACACATGATAAAAGAACGCATTAAATTAATCGAAAAGCGCACCCTAAGCGATAATCATTTCCATCTTTATCGTTATGATTTTGAATATTTGCGCAATGATGGAAATTGGCAAAAGCAAATGCGTGAGGTTTATGATTGCGGCGATGGGGCGGCAATATTGCTTTACAATCTTACCAAAAAGAGCGTTATTTTAATTCGCCAATTTCGCCTTCCTGCCGCATTAAATGGCCTTGATGAATTAATGCTTGAAGTTCCTGCGGGTCTTTTGGAAGGGGAAGATGCCAAAAAGCGCATGATAATGGAAGTTGAAGAAGAAACTGGCTATCACATAAAAGATGCCAAATTCATCTGCAATGCCTTTGTAAGCCCAGGCGCAAATACCCAAAAAATGGTTTTATTCGTTGGTGAATATGAAGATGCTGATAAAAAATCAAAAGGCGGCGGTCACGAACACGAAGGCGAAGAAATCGAAGTTTTAGAATATGATTTCGAAGAAGCCTATGAAATGATAGGAACAGGCAAACTACAAGACGCCAAAGCCATAATCTTAATCCTCTGGGCCAAAATAAATATTTTTAAATAAAAGTGCGAAAGATTTTGAACCGCCAAAGCACCAAGCGGCGCTTCGGCGCAAGTGCGCCGCGTCATCGCAGCCGTGAAGGAATAGCATGAGCGACAAGCGAATGCCCCGAACATTAGCGTAAGATAAAAGAAATGGCGGCTCCTGAGGGACTCGAACCCACTACCCTTCGTTTAGGAAACGAATGCTCTATCCTGATGAGCTAAGGAGCCGTGATTTAGGGATTACGAATTACGAATTACGAATGCAAGCGATTATTCAGCTTTTGGTTGACAATTTATATATTACCAACTCAATTATAAAAATGCGATTTAGGTGGTTCTTTGTTTTATTACTATTTCCAATAATGGCGTTTTCTTCTTTATGGGAAAGCGGTGAAAAAGGTGTTGTGAAACAAATTATAGATGGTGATAGTTTTGTTTTAGATAGCGGGCTTATTGTTCGCCTTGCCCAAATTGAAGCGCCAAAAATTATTATTGGGGATGATGAAGGCGAAAAAGCACGTAAATTTTTGCAAGAATTGATTTTGAACAAAAAGGTAATTCTAAAATATGGCGGTCTTAAGCGCGACAGAATGGGGCGCGCATTGGCGCAGGTTTTTATTAATGATGGCGAAAATAAATGGGTAAATATAGAATTATTGAAAACCGGCCATGCACGCATTCATACATATAAAGACAATCGTGCAAATATTATCGATTTTTGGATTGCAGAACGCGAAGCAAGGCGCAATGCACATGGCCTTTGGCTTAATCCAAAATATCAGGCGCGCTATGCCACGCAACCTGCCCTTATTGGCGCAGAAGGCAGCTTTCAACTTGTTGAAGGAAAAGTAGTAAATGTTACGCAAATAGCGGGAATAATAAAAATTGAATTTGGCATGGATGAAGAAAAAGATTTTTGCGCCATTATCCCAGAAAAAGCATGGGAATTATTTGATGGCAATAAAGAAGGCATATTAAAATTAAAAGATATGAATATACGTGTTCGTGGGCGCATACAGGCGGCTGTGAATACAAGACAATCAAAAACAGGTAAAAACTATCGCGCACACGGCCCACAAATATGGTTAGATCACCCTGAATTAATTGAATATATTATGACAAAATAAAAGGCGCGGACTAACCCGCGCCTTTTATTTTAAAATTTCAAAAAACTATGCTGCCGCTGCGCCGCGTTTTGCCAAAGTGTTTGACAATTTTGCAATCGCTTGATCTTTTTCGCAATTATCGATTGCCGCAAATTCGCGTGCCATTCTATCAAGCGCAGCTTCGTAAAGTTGACGCTCTGAATAGCTTTGTTCAGGTTGGTCAGTGTTACGATGAAGGTCGCGAACAACTTCAGCAATTGAAATTAAATCGCCAGAATTGATTTTTGCTTCATATTCTTGGGCGCGGCGCGACCACATTGCACGTTTAATACGTGCACGACCAGTAAGAGTGCGCAAAGCATCATCAACGATACGCGCATTTGATAAACCACGAAGACCCGCAGCTTTCGCCTTTTGTACAGGAACCCTAAGTGTCATCTTGTCTTGCGTGAAAGAAATTACGTAAACTTCTAATTTCATCCCGACCACTGTTTGGGTCTCAACACCCGTAACACGACCAACGCCATGTGCAGGGTAAACGACAAAATCATCAACTTTGAAAGCTTCAAGAATTGCTTGTTCGCTCATTATGGTTTCCTATTCTAAAAGGCACAAACCAAATGACAAATAGATATATGCTTGGAAAACGCCAATGAAGACAAATCCCGAAAGCAAAATTATTTATTCATTTTAAATTGGCGCCTGTTTGGGTAATTTGTGTTCTCTTTGTTAAACAGGGGCAATTAGCACCCGACAAGGACATCTTAACACAAAAATACAAGAAAGTGAAGCCCTGCGCGCAATTCTTTGTAAAATAAACAAAAAATTGGTTAATCACTATTAATAATGATTAATTAGTAAATTTTTTTGCTAAAATTTTGGACTAGCTACCTTTACCAGGTTTTGGCGAAAAGTATTTTTCATATTTACCTTTTTCACCATCAAATTTTTCGCGATCTTCTG
Organism: Pseudomonadota bacterium; assembly: GCA_020161405.1. GTDB lineage: Bacteria > Pseudomonadota > Alphaproteobacteria > Caulobacterales > Aquidulcibacteraceae > Pseudaquidulcibacter. Next base: position 377,555 of record JAIUOD010000001.1, read on the forward strand.
GTGGTTCGCCTTTAACTGTGATGTTAGGCCATATTTTCGCAAAGTCAGTATTAATTTTAAGCCATTTTCCATCAGGTTCATCATCAGAATCAGGACGAATTGCATCCGCAGGGCATTCAGGTTCGCAAACCCCGCAATCAATACATTCATCAGGGTGAATGGCAAGGAAGTTTTCGCCCTCATAAAAACAATCAACCGGGCAAACCTCTACGCAGTCCATATATTTGCATTTAATGCAATTATCGGTAACGATATAAGTCATAATTCTTCCTTAAAATCTCTTTTCTTGGCGATTTGCGTCAAAAAACTCATTTGGTCAAGGCAAACAAATGACGCACCCACACATTTTATGCAGTTTTACTTATATAAAGTGTGCTTATTGGCGAAAAATGGGGCTAATTGCCCATATTATCCTTTAATTTTGCCAAGATTGCGAATGGGCTATCGGCAATATTGCTTTCTTCACGTGATTTATAATCATGGCGTGTTTTAGGCTTAATATCTTTATCTTTGCGTTTTTTGCCATATCCTTGGTTTTGTTGTGGTCTTGGCTTGCTATCAAATTTACGCTCAAAGCGTTTTTCGCCAGTATTTGCATCACTTCGCACTTCGTTACGTGGTGCGCGCGGAACAAAGCGTTTTTTCGGCAATGACCATTTTACATTACCTTCTTCATCAGTGCTTTTTTCCCAACCAAGGCCTTCAACAACATTGCACGCAACTTCGTTAGAAACACCAAGCAAAGAAACCACCGCCATCGGCATTGCAATTGGGCCTTTGGCTTCTTTTGAAGCCTCGAACAATGCATCAATTACGCGGTCAAGAATATCAAGGCGAATTACGCGCCCACCGACATTTTTAAAGCCAGTAAGAATATAATCATCCTGATTTACGCCATCAACGGCATTGAATGAAGTAACGCCCATACGCGGAACAAAAACTTCGCCCTCTTTTCCTTTTGAATAATGGGTTAGGATTGCATTCAAACTTGCTGCTTTTGGTTTTAATAATAGCGGAAGATAGATCGCACTTCGGCCAAATTTTACGCCAAAATTACGTAATTCACGGCGATTATCTTGGGTTAATTCATGAATTTCTTTTTCAACCAATGCGCGGTCTAAGATACCGTTGGCTTCGTGAACTTTTATTGCCAAAGCCTTTGCAACATCACTTAAAGGAAGTTTTGGTGTTTTAACTGGCGCAGTATTTTCTTTAACTTCACCCGCGACAGCTTCAGCAGCTTCTTCGGTTGCAACCTGTTCAGGTTCTTCTGATTTTGCAGGTTCTTCATTTTCGTTTGGAACAAAATCTATCGCAGCTTTTAATCTTGTAAGCGCAAATAATTCCGAACGAACCTGCTCATCAAGCCAAGAATATAGACGTTCAAAAACCACATTTGCGGTTTCATCACGATTAAGCTCTTCGCCCAAAAGCTCAATTTTAGGGGCAAATAGAGGTTGGTTTGGTAAAAGGCGCGCAATAATATTATTATTCCATACAATTTCACCGCATGGATTTAATAATAACTCATCTTGCTTTTTGGTTGTTTCTTCGTTTGAAACCTCACCCGTAGCCGCATCATTTTCGATTGCAGCAGGTGTTTCACCATTTTGTACAAGGTCAATATTATTTTCACCTTCGTTTGCGATTTCTGTTTCGCTCAAGCCAATGCCCCTTAGTTTTTGGTTTATAGAATTGCTAGCGCATTTCTCATTTCTAAGCCAATAGTTGCTTTTTTTCGCCTCGTCTATCGTAAATTTCAAGATTTAAAGCAATTAAATTGTTTTTTTTTGCCTTTAAGCAAGATTGCCCCAAATTTTTACGCATTTGGGGCAATAATATATGTATTGTTCAGTTTTTGCGAAATTACTTTAGCAAATTAACGGCATTGCGCAGAAACGCGTTTCGCCTCAAAAGTGATTGGGATTGGAATGTTATAATATGTAACATTACCTTTAAGACGCAAATAATCGGGCTTGAATGTGCCATTTGTATTGATTTTGCTTACGCGTTTTTTCTTATCAACCCATGTTCCAACTAATTTAACGCTGCCATCGGGTGCAAAGTTTTTAGTTGAATAAGTACAAATTGTGTTTTTCTTACATGGATTTGCATAAAAACGGTCAATCTCCGCCTGTGATAAGCAGTGCGTGTCACTCTCATTAATGAAGCCCGCTGCCTTAGTATCAAATTTCCAATTGCCAGGAAGTGGGCGTGAATAGGTCTCGCCTTGGGCATTACTATTTGATGGGGTAAAAGCGCCAATCGCAATTGCACCAAATGCACCAATTGCAAGAAGGCCAATTTTAAAACCATTTTTAAAAACATTAATTGAGCGTGCCAATTTTTTAATCCTAATTTTTTAAAACCCGCATAAATCAATTCATTGGGGAGTGTTTGTATTATATATATTAAATCTGAACCGAAAATAACATTTTTTAAAATAGATATTCATATTCATATTTAAAAGAGGCATAGACAATTTTTATATAAATTATTCAGTTTGCTTTTTTATATGCGCTACAATTAAATCAACATTTTGTTTAAGGCGTATGTCTTCGCACACTTTTGGGTCATCATTACAATAGAGAATTAAATCGGCGAATTCTTTTGTTGGCTCTGTCCATTTATAATGCCCAGGTTTCACGATTAGATTATATTGGGTGTGAACACTTTCAACGCTTCTTCCGCGTTCTTTGACGTCGCGCTCTAAACGCCGTTTGAAACGGGTTTCTTCATCAGTGTGGATATAGATTTTTAAATCCAATAATTCGCGTATTTGGGCATTATGCAAAACATGCGTCCCCTCAATTACAAGAAATCTTGTGGGGTTGATTTTTTTTGTATGTTCAAAACGGCAATGATTTACAAAATCATATAAAGGCTGATTGATTTCTTTACCTTGGGAAAAAAGCAATAAATCATCATATAATATTTCGTGATCACGAATTATGGGATTGTCATAATCAAAATTTGCCTGTCCAAAACCTTCCATTTTTGAAGTGTCTTTATAATAATCATCCTCGGAAATATTGGTGCAATCGGGTGATAGGATTTCAAAAAGTGTGCGCGCAATCGTGGTCTTACCAGATCCAGAACCACCTGTAATTCCAATTAGAAAAGGTTTGTTACTCATAGAATTACAATAGCTGGCTTAAAGTTTGCGTCAATTAAAACATGCAAAAAAATAGTTCATTTTTGGGACAATTCATTCTAGTCGGCACAGTGGTCTGTGAAGGCTATAATCCGCGTGTGGCAAAGGGCGCAAAATGTCCGATGATATCAATTGTGGATTGCGATGAATTATCACGTACGGGTCGACTTGATACCTATATTATTGATGATGGCCTTAATGCTGGTGCAATTTTGGATGATACATTGGGCCAATTTGGATGGTGCAATATTCATGTAAAATCTGCACTTCCGATTGCGCCAAAAGAAAAAGGCTGGGAACCTGAAATCGCGGCATTAATAAAAACCGCAAAAAAAATCGGCATTGCCCACATGGTCTTCGAACCCGAAGCCAAACCAACCTTAATTCATTAAAAAAGGGCGCCAAAAGCGCCCTTTTTAAATATATATGTCAATAAAAAACAAAAACCACGCTTTTTGTTTTTTATTGCCCACTTAAACCAAATTACCAAGTGAGGGCGCAGCCCGAACGCGGTAATTTGAGGGCAATTACCAAATATGAACCCTTTTATTCGGCGCAACATATAATTTATCGCCTGGTTTCACATTGAATGCGGTATACCATGCATCAACGTTTTGAACCGTTCCATTAACGCGGAATTTAGCAGGTGAATGCGGATCTGATTGAACTTGGTTACGCAATGCTTCATCACGTATAAGCGCACGCCATACTTGTGACCAAGAATAGAAGAAGCGTTGTTCACCAGTTAGGCCACCAATTTTTGGCGCTTTTTTGCCATTAAGTGAAATGTTATAAGCGGTTAGACCAACGGTAACGCCGCAATGGTCGCCGATATTTTCACCCAAGGTCAATTGACCATTAAGTTTAACACCAGGAAGCGCTTCAAAATTGCCATATTGTTCAATCATTTTGTTGCCCAAAGCATTGAAGGCTTTCACATCGCTTTTTTTCCACCAGTCACGCAAAACACCTTTATAGTCATATTTTGCGCCTTGATCGTCAAAACCGTGACCCATTTCATGACCAATAACGCCGCCAATTGCGCCATAATTAACCGCCGCATCGGCATTTTCATCAAAGAATGGTGGTTGCAAAATCGCCGCAGGGAAAACAATCTCATTATAAGCAGGGTTATAATAAGCGTTTACAGTTTGCGGGCTCATGAACCATTCGTCTTTATCGGTTGGTTTATTAAGCCTTGAAACTTCATCAGCATTTTCCCAAATGGTAACGCGTTTTGAATTGCCATATGCATCACCAGCCACAATCTCTAAAGTTGAATAATCTTTCCATTTATTTGGATAACCAATTTTTGGATTAAATGTATCAAGTTTTTTATAGGCTTCTTTTTTAGTTGACGCGCTCATCCAAGTAAGGCCAGCGATACGCTGCCTGAAGGCTTTGCGAAGATTTTCAACCAAAACCAACATTTGCGCTTTCGCATTTGCAGAGAAATGACGTTTCACGTAAATTTGACCAACCGCTTCACCCAATGCGCCATTTACAGCTTGGGTTGCGCGTTTCCATCTTGCACGTTGTTCTTTGGCGCCATTTAGAGTTTTGCCATAGAAATCAAACCTTGTATCATCAAACTCTTTTGGAAGAATTCCCGCTTGGCCTGAAATGCAATGATAGGTCATATAATCCTTTAATGTTGCAACTGGTGTTGCTTTGAAAAGTTTTGCCAATGGCCCAATTGCCGAAAGCTCGCCAACAACAAGCTCTTTGACATCATTAACTTTACCCGCGCCAAGACCTACAGACCAAGGGAAATCTGGGGCAATAGTTTCAAGATCTGAACGCTTTTTAAGATTATACATTTTTGTAGAATCGCGGCGATCTTCAATTGGCCAATGCAATTTGGCAATCTGTGTTTCAAGCGCCATAATATTGGTAGCTTTTGCCTTTGCATCTGCGATACCAGCAAGTGAAAGCATTTTTTCGATAAATTGCGGATATTTTTCACGCAATTCTTTCATGCGCGCATCATCTTTTAAATAATATTCACGCTCAGGTAAGCCAAGGCCAGATTGGTTGATATTTAAAATATAACGATTTGGATTGCCATCATCGATACCAATTCCCCAGCCAATTGGCGAAGCCACGGCAATATCAGGGCGGCCAATTAATTTTGCCAAATCTTCATGGGTTTGGCATGCAGCAATTACATCCAAGTCTGCTTTTAATGGTGCGATACCTTTGGCATTGATTGCATCAACATCAAGGAATGAAGAATAATAATCACCAATTTTTTGCTCTACGCTACCTTTTGGGCCTTTTTGTTTAGCAACATCATCAATAATATTGCGCACATCTTCTTCGGCTTTTGCAGCTAATTGGTCAAAAACACCCCAACGTGTGCGATCGTTTGGAATTTGGTTTGTAGCCATCCATTTTCCACCGCCATGCTTGAAGAAATCATCGCCCGGCTTAACTGACATATCGCGGCCATCCATATCAAAACCAAAGGTTCCGATTTTTGGTTTAACCGCAGCAAATGCAGCTTTCGCAATTCCCATATTAGCTAAAACAGAAACACTGGCAACCGAAGTTGATAATGTTAGAAATGAACGTCTATCCATAAATTCCCTCCCAAAGCATATAGCTTTTCGTTTAACGATAAAGATACAGGTTTTTCAAGCTGTTTCAACCATAGTTTCGCATGAAACCAAATCATAAAACATTTTATTGGATTAATTTTTCGCAAGGTTGACCAAATAGTTTTTTAGTGAAAGATTGTAAAAAAGGGAAATTGGCATGGGCAGTTCAATAAATGAAATCGCAAAACATGAAGCAAGCCGCGACAACGGCCTTTTAAGGGTTGTTGGGGTTTGGGGTCTTGCCTTTAGTATTGTGAATTGCGTTGTTGGTGCGGGTATTTTTTCCCTACCTAGTTCAATGGCAGATTATGCAGGGGATAAAGCGCCATTAGCCTTTGTAATTTGCGCAATTGCCATGACCGCAATCGTTCTTTGTTTTGCCGAGGCCGCAAGTCGTGTTCCAACCTCTGGCGGTTCTTATGGTTATGTAGAGGCGGCATTTGGCCCATTAACAGGTTTAATTGCGGGCGTCTTATTGTGGCTTGCGGCAATTTTGGCATGTGGGGGAATTGTTTCCGCGCTTGCCGATGGCGTTGCTTCATTCTTGCCAAATGTAGATAAAAACCTATTGCGGCCCGCAATTATAATAATTGCCGTTGGCGGCCTTGCCTATATTAATATATTGGGCGCAGACAAAGCGGCGGGTTTTATTGGTATTGCAACAATTGTTAAATTAGTTCCATTGGCACTTTTTGTTATTATTGGCGGAATTTATCTTTTAAAAAACGGGCAACAGGCGATTTTAAAAAGCGATTCGCCGCAATTTGGGCGCGCAATAATTCTTGCTATTTTTGCTTTTAGCGGCATGGAAACCCCATTGGGCGCAAGCGGTGAAGTTGCAAACCCGCAAAAAACAATTCCCAAAGCATTATTCATTGGCATGGGTTTTGTCCTTGTTCTGTATCTTGCAATTCAATTTGTTGCGCAGGGGCTTTTGGGTGCTGATTTGGCAAAATCACAAAGCCCACTTGCCGATGGTATCAAATTGGTTTTTGCGCCAATTGGCATAATTTTACTTATTGGCGCTTCATTATCGCGCTTCATTTGGCTTGCAAGTGACTTATTGGGTGCACCGCGCATTTTATTTGCCTTTGCGCGTGATGGCTCTTTACCAAAGCCACTTGCTTCTGTTCATGAAAAATATGCGACCCCACATATTGCAATTATTTTCCATGCCGCTCTTGCCATTTTTCTTGCAATATCGGGAAGCTTTGAACAATTGGCGGTTTTATCATCCTTGGCAACAGCGGCGCTTTATATTTTATCATGTGCGGCAGCATGGAAATTGGCAAAAGACAAGATTGCGATTTTTGGCGAACCTTTGAATTTAAAATTTCTTCCGATTATCGCAGCAATTGGAATTATTTCAATGATTTGCACAATTTTACTTGCGCAAAAGAATGAAATCATCGGCCTTGTAAGCGTTATAATCGCAACAATTATCTATTATCTTATTGTTCAAAACAACAAAAGAAAAACCACATAATAATTATGCCATTTTGTCGCGCGACACATTAGTACATTAACAAACCCTAATATTAAGCTCAATGTAAACCAACTTTTTTGAGGGAGTTGGAAATGATTTTGCGCGCATTAGTGGTTGATAATTATGCCTATATCGCATTGGGATTTTTGGCGATAACTATTCTTATAACTTTAGGTCTTGGAAGCTGGGTAATTGCCCATTTATCAAAAGGCAAAAAAATCTAAATAAATAGGCGGCAAAAAAATTGCCGCCTTTATTTTTTTGAAGATAATGAGGGCAATTAAATTGCCCTTTTTTATTCTTCTGTTGCTACTTCTTCAACAGGGTTTTCTTTGGCTTTTTTCGCTGACGCAGCTTTTACAACCGCATCAAGTTCGATTTGACCACAAAGACCAACAGCAACAGGGTCAACAGGTTTAATATTTGCACTATCCCAATGCGAACGGTCACGAACAGATTCAATAGTATTTTTTGTTGTACCAATTAATTTTGAAATTTGCGCAACCGAAATTTCAGGATGGAAGCGCAAGAACCAAGCAATCGCATTCGGACGATCTTGGCGGCGTGATAAAGGTGTATAGCGGCTTTTCTTGCGTTTTGTTTCAGGAATATCCAAAACGCGCCCTTGAAGCTTTTGCAATTTATAAGAGGAATCTGCTTCACCACGTGCAATTTCATCACGTGACAATTGACCAGAACCAATAGGGTCTTGACCACGCACGCCAGATGCAACATCGCCATCGGCAATGCCTTTTACTTCAAGATGGTGAAGGCCGCAAAATTGTGCAATTTGCTCAAATGTAAGGGCGGTATTATCGATTAACCAAACTGCGGTGGCTTTTGGCATTAAAACTTCGGACATCAAATTCTCCGTATGGTTGTGCTATGCGCATTTTCACGCGGGTGGCACTTAAAATTTCGTGAATAGCCTTCTTTATACCTTTGGTGATGATTTTAAAAGTAGTTTGCTGCTATTGGCCTTTTTCAACAATAATCTGTGCCGTGGTTTTCTTGCCATCTTCACTTGATGCCATAATTTGCGCCGCCATTTTATCCTTTTCATTCACATAATTTGACATTGCCATTTTACCAATCGTCATATTGGCATTTGCTTTATAGCCATTTTCGGAGAGAATTTTATTATAGAAATCAACAATCTTTTGTGGCTCATCATCAGTTTCAAAACTAAACATCAATGCTTCACCCTTTTTAGATGCTTCAACCTCTTTGGTGTTTTTGGCGTGCATAGCTTTGAATTCTTTGCCATTTGGATATGGTTTTATATAAGATGGCATTCCTTCGGGCATTTTGCCTTCTGTTATGGTAAGGTTTGTGCCTTTATCCTTATTTTCAATGGTGACATCATTGGTCATAAGACCCTTGGTGACTTCAACTTCGGTTTTTTCACCAGTATTTGGGTCTTTTACCGTGATTGTTTTATGCGGATTAGGATTACATGCGCTTAGAAAAATTAATGCTAAACCTGCGCTAAAATAAAATTTATTTTTCATTGAAGTCACCTCACAAATAATGTTTAGCATAAATTGTCATTATGTCATGAATAATTATTGCGCTGTCCAACCACCATCCATTGATAGGATTGCGCCATTAATTTGTGATGCACTATCTGAAGCCAAAAATACGCAAAATGCGCCCAATTGTTCAACCGTAATGAATTGCTTTGTCGGCTGCGCCACAAGCATTACATTATTTATTACTTCTTCTTCGGTAATGCCGCGGGTTTTGGCTTGGTCGGCTAATTGCGCTTCTACTAATGGGGTGCGAACATAACCTGGGCAGATTGCATTTACTGTTACGCCATCTTTTGCATGTTCAAGGGCAATAGTTTTTGTAAGACCAACAACGCCATGTTTTGCCGCAACATAAGCAGATTTAAAAGGTGACGCCACCAAACCATGCGCCGATGCAAGGTTAATTATACGTCCAAATTTTTGAGCCGCCATTTTTTCAATTGAATGTTTGATTGTGTGGAATGCACTTGTAAGATTTATCGCAATTATTGCATCCCATTTTTCAGTTGGAAAATCTTCGATTTTTGAAACATGCTGTATGCCCGCATTATTGACCAAAACATCAATCACGCCAAATTTGTCTTGCTCATTTTTTATCATGGCTTCAATTTCATCGGGCTTAAGCATATTAGCTGCATCATAAATAACCTCACCCTTGGTTTGTGATTTAAGCTCATTAATGGTTTCATTAATTTGTTCTTCACTTCCTAAACCATTGATTATTATATTATAATCAAGCTGTGCAAAGGCTTTTGCAATTCCAAGACCAATGCCAGAAGTTGAACCAGTAATAAGTGCAGTTTTTGCCATAATTTTCCCCAAGTTGAATGGTAATTCATATTTGGATTAATTGTTATTGCTGCACTTGGCAAGTGTGGCAAAAGTTGTAATTATGGTTTCAACGCTGAATATAGGATTTAAAATGAAAAAAAAGGCACCGGGGTTTAATTTTTTAATTTTCGCACTTGGCTTTATGGCCCTTATGTATTTCACGAACCCGACAAAACAGAATTTACGCGATTTGATGAAGATGCAAAATAAATTGCCAACCACAATCGCATCTTATTTACCAATTGAGCGCACCGATTTTAAATTATTCTCACGCTTTGATATTAAATATGGCTTTGGTCAAAAAACCTGTTGGGGTGCATTAAAAGTTGTTATTATTTGCCCAAGCGAGCCAAAAGACAAAAGTGAACCCAAAGGCAAAGTTTCAGACGAAGCAAACGCAAATGATAAACCCAATTTATGATTATATCAATAGCTTTCCCGAAAGCATACGCGAAATTCTAAATAAAATCCGCCAAATTGGTAAAAACCATGCACCAAATGCGGTTGAAAAAATTTCTTATCAAATTCCATCTTTCCATGAGAATGGCGTGATTTTTTACTATGCCGCGTTCAAAAACCATTTTAGCATTTTCCCACCAATTCATGGTGATGATGAATTATTAGAAAAAGTAAAACCATATTCAAACCCCAAAGGAAATTTACTTTTCAAATATAAAAACCCAATACCTTTTGACTTAATTGAAAAAGTGATTTTAAGGCGTATCCAAGAAAACAATATAAGGAAAAATAGTCAGTAAAATATGCGCTTTATATCTTAATTGTGACTAAGTGACATTGACTCTTATAAAACTAAGGGCTATTCGCGGCGCTTGCAATTCGCCCGACTGGGCAAAACACTGATGGAATTTCGAAAATGAAAGTTAAAAGCTCTTTGAAATCGCTTAAGAACCGCCATGCGGCTTGCCAAGTTGTGCGTCGTAAAGGTAAAGTTCTTGTAATCAATAAAGTTGACCCACGCTTTAAAGCTAAACAAGGCGCGTGCCACTAATTACTTTTTGCTTAAGGCAATGATTGATAGCGCTCTTGTTAACAAGGGCGCTTTTGGTTTTTCTATAAAAGTTTTGAAATAAAAAAATTCAGTCTGACCATAACAAAGACTCTTGAACCCGATTCCAAATCAGATTCTTTTACCCGAATCAGAAGGTTAGGGATTATGGAACTTGGCAATAGACATGCTTTGGATTTATGGCGCGACATTACCAATAGTGCCATTAAAGGCGATGGTCCAGATTTAACGGCACGCCAAACCGCTTTACTTCTTACTGTTCATTTAGATGAAGAGCGCCATACTGTACGCGGCCTTGCAAAACGTTTGGGTTTGCAAAAGCCTGCCATTGTTCGTGCTATTGATGCTTTGCAATCGCTTGGGCTTTTAAATCGGGTGCGTGACCAAAATGATCGCCGCAATGTATTTATCGACCCAACCGACAAAGGCGCACAACGCCTTATGGATATTGCAACAATCATATCGCAGGGCTTGAATTCTATTCCATTGCAAAATAGGTATGATATTGACGAAACGCGTCATACATATGCGGCAGAATAATTTTGACACTTGATAAAGCTATAAATCCATATCGCGATGATATTGCGGCAATTAAATTAAAAGGCATTATTGAAGCCCCATATTTTGTCGAGCCGCAAAAAAAGCAAATTAATACGCCATCGGCATTCTTAAAATCCGAACCAAATATAGAAAGCCCATCACTAAACGAAGCTTTATTGGGTGATATATTTGAAGTTTATGAAATTAAAAATGGCTTTGCTTGGGGGCAATTAGAGCGCGATAATTATGTTGGCTATATAAAAGCCAGTGCGCTAGATGATAATATTTTCAATCCAAGCCATAAAATTAAAACTATAAGAACCTATGGCTTTAAAGAGGCGTCAATTAAATCACGCATTATTTCTACATTGTCACTGGGTGCAAGAATTTCGCCAAAAGGTGAGGCTAAAAACGGATTTTATGATTGCGGGGAATTGGGTTTTATATTTGCAAAACATATTTGCCCAATCAAGGAATATTTTGATAACCCTGCGCAAATTGCCCAATTGTATCTGGGCGCCCCTTATACTTGGGGCGGCAATTCAAGTATTGGGGTTGATTGTTCTGGCCTTGCACAAAATTCATTTCGTGCATGCGGTATAAATTTGCCACGTGATGCAAGAATGCAGGAAGATTTAGGTGAAAGCATTGAAATCAAGGCTGATTTATCTGGCCTAAAACGCAATGATTTGATTTTTTGGCAAGGGCATGTGGCAATTATGGTTGATGAAACCAATATAATTCATGCCAATGCATACCATTTAATGACAGTAATTGAGCCATTACAAGAAGCAAATGAACGATACCTTGGTAATAACCTACCAATTCGCACAATAAGAAGGCACAAATAAAAAGGGCGCCAATCGGCGCCCAATTTAATTAATTTATCTAAAATTATTTTTTCGCAGGCGCAGCCGCAGCAGGCGCAACCGCATTTGTCGCCGCATTTGTAACTGTATTAGTTGCATCAGCAGCAGGCGCAACAGCGTTAGCAACCGCATTTGTCGCCTCACCCGCAGCAGGGGCAGCAGCCGCAGCCGCAGCCTTAGCAGGGTCACGCGCAGGATCTGGCGCAGGAACAGCAGGTGCATTTGGTGAAATTGATTTCAAATATGCAATCATTGCAATTCTATCGTCAGCTTTACCATAACCCGCAAAGCTCATTTTTGTGCCAGCAACATAGGTTTTTGGTGAAGTTAAAAATTCATTCAACTCATCATAGCCCCAAGATTTGCCTAATGCTTTCATGCCATCAGAATAGCCAAAGCCAGCAACCGAACCAGATTTGCGACCCATAATACCATGAAGGCCAGGGCCAGTTTTATTTGCACCAGCAGGTGATAAATCATGGCATGCCGCACAAACTTTTGCGTTTTTCTCACCCTTAGCGGTAAGCTCTGCTAATTTTGCAGGGTCAGCAAATAATGTGCCCCAATCAGGTGGCAATTGTGGGCCAGCATTTGCGCCAGCCGAAGCACCCGCTTCTGCATCAACAGGAAAGCCGCTTGCTTTCAAATCATTTGCATAAAGAGTTTCAGAAAAAATTTTAATGCCCATAATGCCAACGCCAGTAGCAAGAACACCACCAACAATCATATTGAACCACATAGAAGGTTTCATTTACTTTAGCCCCTGTCGAAAATAGCCAAAAACCACAATGAATGCCTATGGCATTTCTTTTTATATCTCGCAACACCTTGCAACATTTTTTATTTGTTTCTTAGACTTTTGATACACTTAATTTGTTCAAAAAATATGTTTTTTGTATATTTTCAACATAAAGTGTTGCAAATGCCGCACCATTAATGCCAATAGGGCTTATAAATTATGCTAATGGCTGACTATGAAACCTATTATTATTATTCCCGCCCGCCTTGCTGCAACCCGTTTGCCCAATAAGCCTTTGGCTGATATTTGCGGAAAACCTATGATTGCGCGCGTAATAGAACGCGCAAAACTTTCAAATATAAAGGATATTTTGGTCGCAAGTGGCGATGAAGAAATTATTGCGCCCGCACAAAATGAAGGCGCGGCAGCGGTTTTGACCGACCCCAACCTGCCATCAGGTTCGGACAGGGTATTGGCGGCATTGAACCAATATGATTCTAAAAATGAATTTGACATAATAATAAACCTTCAAGGTGATATGCCAACTTTTGATCCTGCAATTTTGAATGTTGCGCTTGATTTAATGGAAAAAACGCCAGATGCGGACATTGTAACCTTGGTTTCACCATCAGATGATGAAGACGAAAAGCAAGACCCGAATGTGGTAAAAGCCATTGTTGCATTTGATGAAGGCGGACAATCTGGCAAATGTCTTTATTTTACACGCGCCAATGCACCAAGTGGTGATGGTCCAATTTACCGCCATATTGGTCTTTATGTTTATCGCCGCAGCGCATTAGAAAAATTTGTCAAAGCACCGCCTTCAACACTAGAAAAGCGCGAAAAATTAGAGCAATTACGCGCCCTTGAAATGGGTCTAAATATTTATGCGGGCGTTTTTGATGAATTTCCAAAAGGCGTTGACACACCAATTCATTTAGAAATGGCACGCGAATTTTATAGGAATAAAGAGAATTAAATTGAGCAAAGAAAAATTTATAGCATTCCAAGGCGAAATTGGCGCTAATTCACACATGGCATCTAATATTGCCTGCCCTGATTTTGCCCCCCTGCCATGCGAAACATTCGAAGATGCGTTTAATGCCGTTTCAAGTGGCAAAGCCGGGCGCGCAATGATTGCAATTGAAAACACATTGGCGGGGCGTGTTTCCGATGTGCATCATCTTTTGCCCGAATCAAATCTTTTCATAATTGGCGAATATTTTGCCCCGATTTCACACCAATTGGTTGGGGTCAAGGGATCAAAAATTGAAGATATTAAACAAATACGCTCCCATCCTATGGCGCTTGCGCAATGTCGTAAGATTATTGAAAAATTGAGCGTTAAAGCTTTGAAAACTGCTGATACTGCGGGCGCAGTTCGTGAAATCTCTGAAATTAATGATAAATCTCAGGCTGCATTGGGAACTAAGCTTGCAGCCGAATTTTATGATCTTCCAATCTTGCAAGAAAATGTTGAAGACGCACCCCATAATGCAACCCGCTTTGTGATTCTTTCAAATGAACCCGAAGATGCAAATTATGAAGAAAATGCAGAATATATAACAACTTTTGTTTTTCGGGTTCGCAATATACCCGCGGCGCTTTACAAAACCTTGGGCGGCTTTGCCACCAATGGGGTAAATATGACCAAACTTGAAAGCTATCAAGTTGGCGGAAGCTTCAACGCAACCCAATTCTATGCCGACATTGAAGGCCACCCAGAAGAACGAAACGTTCAACTTGCAATGCAAGAATTATCATTCTTCTGCGCCGATTTAACAGTTTTGGGCGTTTATAAAGCGCATCCATTTAGAAAGCGTAATTTGGGATAAGGTATATTTGCAAACTGATTGCAGGTTTTTGTCACAAATCTGTCGTGACTCTTTGTAAAAAGACGCTAATAATCACCTGCCCGAATCCAAATTACGGGCGATAAACCTTTATTGGGTATAATGGGGCAAATATGGCGGGCAATGTATTAGAAGCCAAGAATCTTACGCGTACCTATGGAACGCGCAAAGCATTAGATAATGTATCAGTAACAATTAAAGAAGGTGAAATGGTGGCACTTATTGGGCCATCTGGTTCAGGTAAATCAACGCTTTTACGTGCTTCAACTGGCCTTATCCTTACTGATAAAGGCAGCGGCGAAATTTCTTTAATGGGCGTTGGCGTTCAAAAAAATGGCGAACTTCTGCCATCTGTTCGTGATGCACGCTCTAAAGTTGGTTTTGTTTTCCAACAATTCAACTTGGTTGGTCGTTTAAGCCTTTTTGAAAATATTATGCTTGGCTCGCTTGGTCGCCTTCCATTTTGGAAGGGCTTTTTTGGTAATTGGCCGCAAAAAGATAAAGAATTGGGTATGAATGCATTGGCGCGCGTTGGCGTTGCCGAATATGCCGCCCAACGCGCAAACCTTCTATCAGGTGGTCAACAACAAAGGGGCGCAATTGCGCGCGCTTTGGTACAAGGCGCAAAAGCGATTTTCCTTGACGAGCCTGTGGCGTCTTTGGACCCTGTTTCTGCGCGCAAAGTTATGGAATTGTGTGAAGATTTAAACAAAAATGATGGTGTGACAATTGCGGTCGTGCTTCACCAAATCGATTATGCACTTAAATTTTGCGATAGAATCATTGCCCTTAAAGCTGGTAAAATTGTTTATGACGGCCCGAAAGAAGGCCTTGTTCGTGAAAAATTAATTGAAATTTATGGCGCTGAATATGATGAAGAATCAGGTGGCGCAGCTCCATTGGAAGAAGCACCACCGCCAATTCAGTCTGCAAAAAAGTCTGGTATCGGAATGCTCATTGCCCAATGGGGCATGGCGGCATGTTTGCTTATTGGGGCAGGTTTTGCATTAAAACAACAATTAGGTGTTAAAAATGCCGATATTGTTTTCTCAATACTTGCAACCGAAAATTCCCAAAATGCCCAAGCCCGTTGGACACCTTTCATTGAAGATATGAAAAAACAAACTGGCCTTAGCATACAGCCATATTTTACATCAAATTATGCAGGACAAGTTCAAGGTATGATTTCAAACAATGTTCAAGTTGGCTGGTTCTCTAACAAACCAGGGCTTGAAGTTGTAAAATCTGGTAAAGCCGAGGTTTTTCTAAGCTCTGCTGATGCAACAGGAATTAATGGTTATAATTCTGTTTTAATTGTAAAATCTGACAGCAAAATAAAACTTGATGATGTTTTACGCTGCGATAAATCGCTTGAATTTGGTATGGGTGATGCCTCGTCAACATCTGGCACACTTGCGCCAATGGCATATTTATTTGCACCGCGTAATATTAACCCGCAAAATTGCTTTAAAGTTGTTCGCTCTGGCTCGCATGAGGCGAATTTCCGTTCTGTTGCCGGTGGCCTATTGCCTGTTGCAACCAATAATTCAACTTCACTTGAGATTTTGGGCAAAGATGACCCTGAAGCACTTAAAAAGGTGAAAATAATTTGGGTTTCGCCAACTTTGCCAGAAGATCCGATTATTTGGCGTAAAGATTTAGATCCAAAGAAAAAAGAAAAAATTCGCAATTTCTTCTTAAATTATGGCCGCCAAGGCGATGATGCACAGAAAAAACGCGAACGTGAGATTTTAAAATCAATTTCTTTTGGTCTTTTCCAACCTGATGATGATAATCATTTATTACCAGTTATGGAAATGGAAGCCACTGAAAACCTTATTAAAGCGCAAAATTCTGGCAATGCCAAAGATATTGAACGCGCAACAAGCGAATTGGCAAAATTACGTGAAAAAGAAAAAACACGTATTGCCCCTGCGCAATTGCCAACTGAACCAACTGACCTTGAAGGTGCGGTAAAAAAACGCGCTTTCCAAGACGCAATAAATAGCATTAATAATGGGGGTCAATAATATGAATAATGTAGTAAACAACCAAAGGATTGACCTTACCCCACCAACAAAAAGCGTTTCAGATAGAATGTTTGATTTGATTCTATGGGGCGGCCTTGCTTTATTATTAATCATAAGTTTTGTGCCAGTTGAGATTATCAAAATCCCACGCCTTTTCCAAAATTCGGAAAATATGAGCACTTTCCTTGATAGATTTGTAAAGCCAGATTTTACTGATTGGAAAAATTATGTTGCCGCTATGTGGCTTACAATTGAAATCGCTCTTTGGGGTACATTCTTTGCAATGGTACTTGCAATTCCATTAGGTTTTGCGACTGCATCAAACGTTGCGCCGCAATGGTTGGTTTTACCTATGCGCCGTGTGATGGATTTCTTACGTTCGGTTGATGGCCTTGTTATGGGTACAATCTTCCTTGTTGCAGTTGGCCTTGGGCCACTAGCTGGTGTTTTGGCAATTGCTTTTAACACTGCGGGCGTTCTTGGTAAATTATTCTCAGAAGCGGTTGAAGCCACCGATTCGCGCCCTGTTGAAGGGGTTCGTGCAACTGGTGCGTTGAAATTACATGAAATCAAATGGGGTATTTTACCGCAAGTTGCCCCACTTTGGACTTCGTTTTCATTATATCGTTTTGAGTCAAACGCACGCTCTGCAACTGTATTGGGTCTAATTGGTGCGGGCGGTATTGGTCAAAGCCTGTTTGAAAGTATCAATGCATTTAAACATGAACAAACATCGGCAATTGTAATTGTAATTGTTGTTGCGGTTTCTTTGATTGACTTATTATCGCAAGTGATGCGTGCAAGACTTCTGTAGCTTTGCAAAACTGTCATAATTTCATCAAAACTTCATCAAGGGCGCATTTTTGCGCCCTTTTGTCACATAAGTGTCATGAAAACTTTATAATGCCCCATTTTGAAGATGGGGGATTTAATTGTCCAATTTATTATTCAAAAATGCTTTTATTTCATGCGCATTGTTAATGTCATCAAACGCGATGGCACAAGCAAGCTTTAAAATTGAAGGCACAACCCCAAAATTCAAATATAATAATTCATTTAGTGCAAACTTTAGCGCACGCGCTTTATATGATTATTATGATTTTGACGCAGATTTTGGCGAATTAACAGGCAGCCCAAGTCGTGATGAAAATAAAAATGATGCATTGTTTAAACGTGCAATTTGGACAATGGACGGCAAAATCGGCACTAAATTAAAATATAAATTAGAGCATCAGTACGAAGGCGATGCCAAAGCGTCATGGGATGATGCCTATATTGAATATTATCAACCAGGGCTTTCAATTTATATTGGTTCTAACCACCAAGTGAATTCATTAGATGGTCAAAATTCATCTGCTATAATTCAATTTTCCAATCGTTCTTTAATTACTAATGCATTTGCTATGTCTGCGCGCAATATTGGTATTGCCATGCGTAAATATGGCAAGAATTGGCAATTAAGTGCGGGCATTTATGGTGGCTCTATTAATTTGCCAATGAATAGATATTTTTCATCGCAACGATATTTTCAAATGCGCACAACTTATGCGCCAATTAATAATAAGAATGAGATTTTACATTTTGGCGCCTCATTACGTTTAAGAAACCGTGCCGATGAAGGGCTTTATTCTTATTCATCACGCCCAATTCAAATGGCTATTGGCACACAATTTTTACAAACTGGCTCGATTTCCAAAAGCGATACTACAATTGGCGGTGAGATTTTCTATGCCAAAGGACCATTTTCAACACAATTTGAAAAGCAAAATCTTAGCGCGCGAACTTTAGATGGTAATTTAAACTTTCATGGCGCATATTGGGAAAATTCTTATTTTCTAACGGGCGAAACCAGAACTTATAGTGTAGTGCGCGGAATAAGTGATTACGTAAAACCAATTCACCCACTTGGTAAAGGCGGCTATGGGGCGGTTTCAATTGTTTCACGCCTTGATTATCTTGATTTGCAAGATGGCAATCTTGGTAAAATCAGTGCGCCAATTACAAACTGGCGCAATCGCGGCGGAATTGAATATGGCTATTCAATTGGAATTAATTGGCATCCAGTTGAAAGGGTCATAATACGTACATCTTATGCAAATACAAAGTTTAAAGCTACACGCGGGCAAATATTGCAATCAAGCAATTTAATAGACAGCCCACTTGGCAATGGTGAAAGCAAAATTTTTAATATAAGAACACAAATGGGTTTTTAAAAAAGGCTAAGGAGGCCAAAATGAAAAGCAGCAAAATCATTCTTTCTTTAGGATTGGCGGCAATCGCATTGGCCGCCTGCGGTCAAAAAGCAAATGAAGTTCGTACCAGAATTGCAATTGTTGGATCTTCAACTGTATTCCCATTTTCAAGCGCAGTTGCGGAAAGCTTTGGCGCACAAAATAATGGCAATGTCCCAAAAGTAGAAGCGACAGGAACAGGCGGCGGAATGAAAGTATTCTGTGCTGGATCTGGTGCGGCATCGGTTGATATTGTCAATGCATCACGCCCAATGAAAAAAAGCGAATATGATGAATGCCAAAAAAATGGCGTTAAAGAAATTGTTGAGTTTAAAATTGGCTATGATGGTATTGTTATTGCCAATGCAAAAACTGGCGATGAAATGAATTTGTCGCGTAAAAATCTTTATTTAGCTTTGGCAAAACAAGTTCCAGTAAATGGCGCACTTGTTGATAATCCTTACAAACTTTGGAGTGATGTGGATCCTTCTTTGCCAAAAACTAAAATTGACGTTTTAGGTCCACCACCAACCTCAGGAACACGCGATGCATTCGCAGAAATGATTCTTGAAAAAGGTGCCGAAGATGTTCCTTTCATGAAAGAACTTAAATCTAAAGACAAAGAAGCATTTGTAAAAGCCTCAACTTCAGTTCGTGAAGATGGTGCGTGGAAAGATATGGGCGAAAATGACAATTTAATCGTTCAAGCGCTTGCATCTTCAAAACAAGCATTAGGCGTTTTTGGTTATTCTTTCTATGAAGAAAATAAAGATAAATTGAAATCAAGCAAAATCAATAATGTTTCACCAGATATGAAGACCATTCTTGACGGCTCTTACCCTGCATCACGTTCATTATTCTTTTATGTGAAAAAAGGTAATTTGGGTTATTTGCCATCAATCAAGAATTATACTGCTGAATTCATGTCTGCAAAAGCATCAAGTGAAAAAGGTTATTTGGTTGCCCGTGGCCTTATTCCATTGAAAGCCGAAGATCTTGCAAAAGAAGCTGAAAAGGTAAATGCAATGCCTGCTATGGCTGCGCCACAGAATTAGTTAATCTAGGGTAAGAACTCATTAACAATTATGAAGCCTCTGTCACATTGACAGAGGCTTTGTCATATTTCTGTAACTTAGGTTTCAACTTTATGTCATAGATATGAAACTCTAATGTCATAATCAAATTCTAAATGCCCCGTTAACGATTGGTTTTTTCCAATCTGTAAGAGGGGACAACATGTCAAAAAAGAATTTTATTTATGGCGTTGCTGCAATAGCTGCAATTGCTTGCGCAAATAATGCTTTAGCTCAAGAAACAAAAATTGATTGGTCAAAAGGCTCTCCACGTTACACTGACGAAGAAGGTCAAAACCAATTCCGCATTCGCGGTCGTTACATGGCTGATGCTTATGCAATTGACGCCGATTTCGCAGGAACTTCAGCAGATGGTACGGCTTCTGGTTTTGGTACGCGCCGTTTCCGCCTAGGTGTTGAAGGCAAAACTCAAGGCTTAAATTATAAAGCAGAAGTAACCTTTAAACCTGACGCTTCTCTAGCTCAAATTGAATATAACGATGTTTGGGTTGGTTATGACACTGGTTCAACAGAAATTATTTTTGGTAACAATTATTTCACTGCACCGATGGAATCATTGACATCATCACTAGTTCAAATGACTACTGAGCGTTCAATGGCATCTGCAGCATTTGGTCAAGCTGACCGTGCGACTGGTTTAGTGATACGTAAATATTCTGACAACTGGATGGTTATTGGTGGTTTCTATGGCAACAAAGGCGAAGTTAAAGAAACAGGAACAGCTTTGGCTGGCGGCGCTGGTACTGAAGCTCAATATATACAAGTTCGCGGCGATTATGCCATCAATAACAATAAAGGCAGCCAGTTAATTGTTGGTGCACACGCAAAAGTGCGCGATGCAAACAATAGTGGCTCAATTTCTTATGCTCACGCTAAACCAGTTCAAACTAATTATGGTTCATCTTCTTATCTTGGAACTCCATCAGGCGTTTTAAAAGATACTGTTGCTGGTGTTGAAGGTTTCTGGACCATGGGTTCTTTGAGCATTATGGGCGAATATTCGCAAGCTAAAGCTGAAACACTAACCAAAGATTACACTTTCGGTGGTGGTTTTGTTGAAGCTGCTTACTTCCTAACTGGCGAAGTTCGTGCCTATGATGTGAAATCTGGCGAAATTAAAGGCTTAAAACCAAACTCACCGCTTCTTGATGGTGGTTTTGGTGCATGGGGTCTTGTTGCTCGTTATGATAATCTAGACCTTGAAGATGGTACACACTTGGGCGGAAAAGCCGATGGTTATTCATTAGGCGTTCTATGGCAACCAGTTGATTACGCAATGTTGCGTGCAATGTATGGACACACAAAAATTGAAGGCGGTCCAAAAGGTGGTGGCACAGTAAATGCCTTCACTGTTCGCGCTCAATTTAGCTTCTAATCTCTTAATATGGCGCGCCGATAATACGGCGCGCTGACTTAAAACCATAAACCAAAAGGATTCTAAAGATGAAAATTTCTACGAAAATTATCAGTGCTGGCCTTGTCGCTGCAAGCTTAATTGCTTTAATGGCTGCTGGTGCACGTGACCGCATTTCAATTGTTGGTTCATCTACCGTATTTCCATTCTCTTCTGCAGTAGCTGAGCAATTTTCAGCTGGTGGCAAATTTGCAACTCCAAAAGTTGAATCAACTGGTACTGGCGGCGGCATGGCTATTTTCTGCAAAGGCGTTGGTGCAGGCTTCCCAGATGTAACAAATGCTTCACGCGCTATTAAATTGTCTGAATTCCAATCTTGCCAAAGAAATGGTGTTCGCGAGATTGTGCAAGTTAAAATCGGCTATGATGGTATCGTTGTAGCAAATGCTAAAAATGGTGCAGATTTTTCTTTAACTCCGCGCCAACTTTACCTTGGACTTGCAAAAGAGCTTCCAATTGGTGGCCGCTTTGTTCCAAATCCAGCTAAAACTTGGGCTCAAGTTGACCCTAATCTTCCTAACGTTCCAATTAACGTAATGGGCCCACCACCAACTTCTGGTACACGCGACGCATTTGCTGAAATCGTTATGGAAGGTGGTGCACGTACTGTTGCAACATTGAACAATATTCGTTCAAATAACGAAGCAAAATTCAAAAAACTTGCAACAACTATTCGTGAAGATGGTGCTTGGAAAGACGCTGGCGAAAACGACAATCTAATTGTTCAGGCTTTGGCACGTAACCCTTCAATGCTTGGTGTGTTTGGCTTCTCTTTCTATGAAGAAAATATGGATAAAGTTCAAGCGGCGCCAATCAATGGTAAAGCACCGACCTTTGATTCAATTGCAAATGGTTCTTACCCAGTTTCTCGTTCTTTATACTTCTATATCAAGAAGCAAAATATTGGCGTAGTTCCTGGTATCCAAGAATATGCTCAAGAATTTTTAAGTGAAAAAGCTGCTGGTCCACGTGGTTATTTGCGTAGCCGTGGTTTGGTTCCTTTGCCTGCTGGTGAGCGCGCAAAAAATGCAGGTATCGTTGACAATATGATGCCAATGTCTGCACCTAAAAACTAATTACTTCCTCCCCCTTCTGTTCCCCAGAAAAAAAGGCGCCCATTGGGCGCCTTTTGTTTTATTGAATTGCTTTATATTAATCCCCTTTACGGGATTTAAAATATCTAAAGAAATCACTATCGGGGCTAACCACAAGATTTGTGCCTTCTGGGAAAGCTTTGTCATAGGCCTGCATTGAACGATAAAAAGCAGAGAAATCAGAGTCTTGACCATAGGCATCAGCAATGATTTTTGCCCTATCCTTATCTGCACCACCGCGAATTTCTTGGGCTTTACGTTCACCATCAGCGCGCACTTGGGCTGCGGCTTGATCACGTTCTGAACGCATACGTTGGAACACGCGCTCTTCATTGGCTTGTGGTAAATCGGCGGCGCGAATGCGAACATCGACAATTTCAATTCCAAGTGCCTTGGCTTGTTGGTTGAGTGCAATTTTAATTGCATCCATCAATTGCGCACGCTTTCCCGAAATAATATCGGTTGATTTTGCCGTACCCAAAACGCGGCGCAATGATGCTTCTAACAGAGAACCAAGCCTGTCACGTGCATTATTTTCATTATTCACCGCAGTATAGAATTGAAGCGGGTTCACAATGCGCCAACGCAAGAAAGATTGAACTTCAAGGCGCTCTTGATCAGCGGCAACAATTTCTGATTTATCGGATGGTGAAAACTCTAATACACGCCTATCAAAAAGCCTTACATTTTCAGTAAACGGAATTTTGATTTTAAGGCCGGCATCATCGCCATCAATATTAACAACGCGCTTTGCTTTACCAAATTGTAAAATCAATGCTTGTTGGGTTTGTTTAACCGTATAAAGCGACGAAGATGCAAAGAATAATAATCCAACGCCACCGACAACAAAAATAGGGTTCACTTTAGTCATTATTTGCCCCCTTCTGCTTTAGCTTGTGGTTTTAATAAGTCAGGTGGCAATACCATCATTTGCCCGCCGGCCTTATTATCAACAATTACTTTATTGGAACGTTCATAGATTTTTTCCATTGTTTCCAAATAAATCCTTTGGCGTGTAACTTCGGGCGATAATTTGTATTCTTGATAAATTTGGTTAAAGCGCGCCGCCTCACCCTGTGCTTGTGGCACAACTGAATTGCGATATGAAAGCGCTTTATTGATATTTGTTTCTGCTTCTTGTGATGCCGCCGCAACTTCGCGGAAACTTGCAACCACACTTGATGGTGGTTCGGATTTGCGCAAATTCACCTGCGTGATTTCAATACCTGAATGATATGAATCAAGTGTGTGCTGCATCAATTCTTTGGTTGATTGCTCAACTTGTGCACGCCCATTGGTAAGTACTTTCTCAAGTGCAGACTGGCCAATAACTTCACGCATCGACGCCTCGGCAACTTGGGTAACTGTTAAGTCTGCTTTGCCATTATTATCTTCGCCATGGGCGATATTGAATTGGAAATTTTCGGCATTTTTTACGCGCCAGAAAACTTGAAAACCAATATTAACAATATTCTCATCACCAGTTAGCATCAAGTTTTGCTGCGCATCTGCGCCTTGCGAAATATCACCAACTGTAAGGGTGTTTACGCGCTGCACATTAATTATTGTGTGACTTTCAATAGGTGATGGTAATCTGAAATGAAGGCCATTATCACTTTGACGAACATATTTACCAAAACGACTTACAAGGGCTTTTTCACCTTGGTCGACAAGATAAACCCCACTCATAAGCCAAAGGGAAGCACCACCCATTATTATATAACCAAAAGTGTTATTAGGTTTGCCATCATTATCAAAGCTTGGTGTCTTAAATCCGCCATTTCCACCAGAACCCAAAACATTTTTTAATTTGTCTTCGATACGGCGTGCTAAATCATCTAGATTTTGTGATTGCGGGTCATTTGACCACGGGTTTTGCGGCTTGCCCCTTGAATCATTTTTTGTTTCATCACTATTAGTGTTTCCCCAAGGGCTATTTTTGGGCTTATCGTCTTCGTCTTTTGACATTAATGACTTTCCAATCCTTTATTTTTGAAGCACATTATAAGGATTTAAGAAAGAAATAGTTTATTTTAAGGGGCGAACTGCGAAAAGTTAGATTTGAACCAATTTTTTTAGTTCAAAGGCAAAATCATCTTTCTCACTTTTTTCAAAATAAGTGGCTTCAACTTCTTTCCATAGGGTTTCATCAAGTTGTGGAAAATATGTATCACCTTCAATTTCGCAATCCACGATTGTAAGGTAGATAATGTCTGCAAATTCAATTGCCTGCTTATAAATTTCACCACCGCCAATGATACAGATTTCATCAAGTTCTTTATCAAATGCAATTGATTTTGCGGCGGCAATTGCGCTTTGAATATTTGAAAAAAGCAATGCACCTTCGGGGCGGTATTCAATATCACGGCTTATGACAATATGGGTGCGATTTGGCAAAAGGCGCGGCAAAGATTGAAAAGTCTTACGCCCCATTATTATTGGCTTGCCTGATGTAATGGATTTAAAATTCTTTAAATCACTTGATAAATGCCACGGTAAATCACCATCACGACCAATTACAAAGTTTTTTGAACGTGCAACAACAATTGCAACCTTAATTTCATCTAGCTTTTGAACTTGCTTTTCCATTCGCAAGGCATAACATGGTTTTCAAAAATTACAGAGGATGTAAATGACAAAAATCGTAATCACTGGCGCAAAACGCACACCAATTGGCGCTTTATTAGGGCAATTTAGCAGCCTGCAAGCATCGGATTTGGGGGCAATTGCCATTAAAGGCGCACTTGAACAATCACAAACTGATTCTTCGAAAGTTGATTGGGTATTAATGGGCAATGTACTTGGCGCAGGCCAAGGGCAAGCACCAGCAAGGCAGGCCGCATTAAAAGCAGGGCTTTCAAAACATGCCCAAGCCACAACATTAAACAAAATGTGCGGCTCTGGAATGCAGGCAGTAATTATGGGAAAAAATGCAATTATCGCTGGCGAAGCGGATATTGTGGTCGCGGGCGGTATGGAAAGCATGACCAACGCACCATTCCTTCTTAAAGACCATCGTGGCGGTAGCAAATATGGGCATGGTAAGATTTATGACCACATGGCCCTTGATGGCCTTGAGGATGCTTATGAAGGTCATGCAATGGGTGTCTACGCCGATGAAATCGCCCAAACCTATAATTTCACCCGCGAAATGCAAGATGATTATGCCCTTGAAACTTTAACTCATGCGCAAAATGCCGATTTTAAAGATGAAATCATCCCTGTCACAATTAAGGGGCGCGGAGGCGATTCAATAATTGATTTTGATGAATTACCAAAAAATGCCCGCCCTGAAAAAATTCGCACTTTAAAACCTGCATTCAATAAGGATGGCACGGTGACCGCCGCAAATGCATCTGGCATTTCCGATGGCGCATCTGCTTTGGTTTTAATGTGTGAAGAAAATGCCAAAGCGCAAAATGCGCCAATTTTGGCAACATTAGTTGCAACATCTGCCTTTGCCCATGAACCAAGTCTTTTCACAACTGCGCCAGTTTATGCGATGAAGAAAGCACTTTCAAACGCTGGCTGGTATACCCAAGATGTCGATTTATGGGAAATTAACGAGGCGTTTGCAGTCGTGCCAATGATTGCCATAAAAGATTTGGGAATTGAGCGCGCAAAAGTGAATGTAAATGGTGGCGCATGTGCCTTGGGTCACCCAATTGGTGCATCAGGGGCGCGCATTATCACAACTTTAATTTATGCACTTAAAGCACGCGGCCTTAAAAAAGGCGTGGCATCATTATGTATTGGCGGCGGCGAAGCAACCGCAATTTGTATTGAAGTGTAAATCAATATAAAAGGCGCGAATGGAAAAATCCGCCGATATAATTCGCCATAAACGCCATATTTTATTAAAAGAAATTGGCGGGCATGGTCAAAAGCTGATTGCTAATTCACATGTTGCAATAATTGGCATGGGTGGCCTTGGCTGCCCATGCGCGCTTTATTTGGCGGCCTGTGGAATTGGTAAAATAACCATCATTGATGATGATGTGGTCGATATTTCAAATTTGCAACGTCAGGTGCTTTATAAAAATGAGGATATTGGCAAATCCAAAGTTGAATGCGCAAAATCGGCATTAAATGCTTTGGATAACAATATTGAAATCATCGCCCATAATGAACGCCTTACAAGTGAAAATGCCAAAACACTTTTAAATGATGCGCAAATTATCATTGATGGAAGCGATAATTTTAAAACCCGCTTTTTAGTGAATGAAATTTCATTCGCACTTGGTAAAATTTTGGTATCTGGTGCGCTTGGTCGTTTTGATGGGCAAATTATGGCCTTTGATTTTAGAAATCAAAATGGCCCATGCTATCAATGCCTTGTCCCTGCGGCGCCAATTGTCGAAGAAAATTGCGATTTTTTGGGCGTTATCGGTGCAATTTGCGGAATTATTGGTTCGATTATGGCGCTTGAAACAATAAAAATAATTGCCAATGCGGGCGAAAATATAATTGGGCGCTTACTTATTTATGATGGCCTTAAAGGGCAAATGCGCAATATCGCACTAACACAAGATAGGGATTGCAAAATATGTTCAAAAAAATAGCTTTTATAATTTGCACCCTTCTATTGACACCTCTTTGCGCCAATGCACAAGCCGCAAATGCCTGCAATGTTTTAAAGGCACATGAAGGTTGGGATGATGCATTAAAAGCAAGCACCCAAAAATATCATGTTTCGGCTGGTGCAATAATGGCAATCATTGATCAAGAAAGCCGTTTTAAAGCCAATGCACACAATGGCCCATATCTTGGCTATGCACAGGCAAGCCCGCAAACATGGGCATGGTTTTTACGCTCAAGCAAAATTGGCGCAAAATCCCGTAGCGATTTTGCAGCTTCCGCAATGTTTGTCGGTTGGCATTTTAACGCCATGCATGACAAATTAGGAATATCATTATCAAACGTAAAATCCCAATATCTTGCATATAAATTAGGGGTTGGCGGTTATATGAAGGGTGGCAATAAATCTGCGCATGCAATTACGGCAAAAGTTGCAAAGCGCGCGGCGGCCTTTAATTTGCAATTGAGCGATTGCGGTTTTTAATTTATCCTTCGTTCAATAAAAAATTGCCGTGAAGCCTTGCTATGGGTTTGTTTTCATCTTCTTGCCATGCAATCGCCTCTATATTCGCGACGCGGCGGCCAAGTTTAAAGACATTTGCTTTGGCAAAAATTTCTTTTGGCTTTCCTGAGCGTAAATAATCAATTGAAATATTCACTGTCTTTGGAAGGTTTTTCAATTTTGCATCATTCATTAATTGCGCAACAGCCACCAATTCCATGCAGGCAGCGATAACACCCCCGTGAATTGCAGGTAACATCGGATTACCAACCAAATCATTTTTAAATGGAAGATGGGCAATAATTTTATTATCGCGCAATTCATATGATAGACCCAAATGCGAAATATAAGGATTGGCATCTAATAATTTATCAATATTATGCATTTTTAACACCCCCCATAGGAGTGTCAGAATTTATCATAAAGCAGGCCTGTGCCGCGCTTATAATATCATCATCACTATCACCATCATAAGCGAAAGCGCGAACAAAAGCGATTGAACGCGTCACCCGATAACAGTGTGCATTTGCGCGAATATCATGCCCCTTACGCCCCGCACGCATATGGTCAACGCGCAAATCAAGCGTAGCCATAGTAACAGGCTTATCAAGGGCTGCGATACAAGCAGTGCCACAGGTTTGGTCAATCAATGTAACCACAGCACCAGAAGCCATAATTCCATTTTCTTTATCGCCAAGAAGTTTTTCATTCCAAGGTAAAATTGATGCGGCACGCGCCTTTGTGACTTCGGTAAATCTTGCACCAATTGCCTTTGATTGGGGCATCATATCGCCAATGAATTGCAAATTTTGCGACATGAAAACCCAAGGTTCGTTTTTGTTTACATCTTCACTCATGTAGCTTTTGTAACTGATTTAATTTTGTGCGCAAGATGACGTAGGGTTAGGAAAAAATGATTTGATTAAAGCCATTACAATCACTATATCCATGTAAATACGGAGTTATTGGATGTTTGGCTGGGGTAAAAAGAAAGAAATAAAAGAAACCAAAGTTGAAAATACTAATACGCCCGCGCATTCAAATCAGATAAATGAATTTGTACCGATTGCGGTTTTTGTTGGCGTTACAAATTCTGAAAACCAAATTGTTCAAGCGCAAAAAATTATCGAAAATCGCGCAAAATCTGTAAAGGGAATTGCGCAAATTACGACCGCCCAAGATGGCCTTGGAATTGCCACCACATTGCTTGCAAAGCGCGGCCAAAATTTTGATGCGATATTTGAAAATATTCATAATGCCGCCGAAATTTTGGCAAGTGAATTATTGCTTTTGGGGCAATGTTTTTTGGTTAAAACCGACGAAAATGGTACTGCAATTGAAACCACAAAAATCGAAGCCAAAAAGCACGAACCAAGCAAGGAAGCCCAAAAAGGCCTATTTGATGGCCTAAAGCGCACATCATCAAAAATCGCGGGCGGAATTGGTTCAATTTTCACCCAGGCAAAATTGGGCGATGATGAATTAGATGAATTAGAAGATTTGCTTATCATGTCCGATATGGGCGTTGATGTTGCGCGCGAAGTCCGCGAACAATTATCAAAAAAACGCTTTGATAGGGGCATTGATAGCGAAACAATCAAAGAAGCATTGGCCGAAATTATCGAAGAAATGCTTAGCCCGTATGAAAAATTCGATAATCCTTGGACCAATGAAAATGGCCCGCGTCTCATTATGTTTGTTGGTGTCAACGGCTCTGGCAAAACCACAACGATTGGCAAGATTGCGCAAAATTTGGTTGATAATGATCATGAAATCATGCTTGCCGCCGCCGATACTTTCCGTGCTGCCGCATCCGAACAATTATTAGTTTGGGGCAAGCGCGCAGGTGTTGAAGTTATCGCCAAAGAATCGGGCGCCGATAGTGCGGGTCTTGCATTCGAGGCCTATCAAAAGGCGATTTCACAAAATAAAGATGTGCTTTTAATTGATACAGCAGGGCGTTTACAAAATCGCACCGAATTAATGGCGGAACTTGAAAAAGTAGTTCGCGTTTTGAAAAAAATTGACGAAAGCGCGCCGCATGAAGTTTGGCTTGTACTTGACGCCACCGTCGGTCAAAATGCAATTTCACAGGCCGAAGCCTTCTCAAAAACCGCAGGTGTAACTGGCCTTATAATGAGCAAATTGGACGGCACAGCCAAAGGCGGGGTTTTATTATCCCTAACCAAAACCTATGGCCTTCCAATCCGCTTCATCGGTGTCGGCGAAAAAGTCGAAGACCTACAACCCTTCAACGCCCACAATTTCGCAAGGGCATTGGTTGGGTTGGAGAATTAATTCTCCCAAATTCCCCACTTACCATCCTCGTTTCCCCAAACACCGATTTTGCCGTTTTGTGAAAGTGTGAGGGCGCTTATGCGGGTTTCGCCTTTGCGGGGGTTGAATTCGGCGTGTGGGTCATATTCGGGGCCGCCAATATGAACGCTATGTTTGCTATTTATGTCGCATAAATCGACACCGCCATCGGCGTAGCCGAGAGCGACCAAATTTTTGGCGGTTGCAACTTTGGTAACGATTTGGCGGCGGGTTTCGAAGGTTTCGGCATTTGTACCCATTGGCCCATTTGGCCCAATAAAAGGCCATGAAACCCCAACAGGGCCGCCCGATGTCAAAAGCTTCTTGCCATTATCATACCATGAAAATCCTGTTGGCTTTGATGGATAGCCCGCCATTTTAAACGCCACACCATCATGAAGCCGCCAGCCAATTAACCCTGGTTCATTGGTTGCTGCTACCAAAAAGCATAAATCAGGTGAGAATGTAAGGCCACAGATTCCACCACTGGCTGGCAAATCAATCGGTTCTTCGTTGGTTTTTAAATCATAAAGCGTAACACCCTTACCATGCCCCACAGCAAGATTATTGCCGGATACATCAAAAGCCACAGAATTGGGCGACATTGGCGGGGTAAATTCAAAAAGAATTTCACCATTATTTTTTATAACGAAAACTTTACGCGATGCGCTAATACAAAATAGGCCGCGCTTTTGATTAGCGATTAAAATATCGGCAAAGCCAAAATCACCACCAAAATTTGAGACCATTCCTTTTGAATTTATTTTGCGTAATTTGCCATCATCACCAAGCACAATTAATGCGCCGCTTAAGGGGCAAATGGCTGCATCAATCGCGCCATTTTCCATTGGCGCAAATTCATTATTTCCCCAAATTATTGAACCATCACCAAAGACAATAATTGGCGAACCATCATGAATGAACGCACTTATTGCACAGGCGGATTTTTGCCCATTTCTCATTTTTTTACCTTATAAGCAATTATATCTGAATAAGACGGCCGTGGGATTTCTTCAAGAAAATCAAACTTTTTACCTTGTCGCAATTGCCCCATCAAACTATCGGGCGCAAGTTGTTTGGCGCGTGTTGGTTCCATGGCGCGTTCACAATAGGCAAGATAATCAACATTATTGGCCTTTAATTTTTGCAATGCCAAATCTGGTTTTGACAAAAGGATATCATAGACTTTTTCACGCCCATAATCGCGGTGAAAATGGGTTACCATAACATCATGATGGGTTTGAAACATGGTTTCAGCGCCCATATTAATATTGGTCAAAACCAAACCTTTTGGCATTGCATCAAGATGGGCAAAATCGCGTTTTGCACGGCAATTTATACGCCCACCAAAACTATATTCACTTTTTTGAACTTTCTTAGGTACAAAACTTTGAACATATTTTTGCGCAAACATTAAAACCGCAGGGCAAAGAATTATACCAACCAATGCACCATTTAATAAGGATTTTTGCCACGTTTTTTGTTTAAATGCTTCGGCAACTAATGGTGCACAAACTAAAAGCGCAATACCTGCGGCGGGTAGATGAATGCGAACTTGATAAAAAGTTGTAAGGACATTGGCAACAAAAAGCGATGCATTCAAAATCGCCCAATTTTCAACCGTTTTAACATCTTTATCTTTATCAAAATTTTTCCACAAGAAATATTGCTTTACCCAACCTGCGACCATTGCCACATATAGGAAAAGCAAAATTGTAATTTGCATTGGAAGTGGGAATTTGGTGGTCGGGAAAGTTTCGCCAATATCGCCCATCCATAATTTATAATAAATTGGGGCAATCTGCCAATAAAGTGATTTGCGCAAAACTGGGAAGAATGCGGCGACCATAATTATGGAAATGCCAACTAATGCAAGCGCGATAAAGCGGGTTTTTATTGTCGCTTTTTCGCAATATTTACTTAGTAAAAATAGGCCGATACAGCCCGTTAAAATTGGCAAAGTCTGGGCGATTGATAATCTATCATTATCGCCGATAAAATAATTTTGTGGGGCAACATTTATAAAAAAGCCCGCAATAATTCCAATCCCAAAAGATAGCGCAAAATGTTTTAATTGCTCATTACGCGTCACAGGGTTCAAAAGCCATGAAATCGCAAAACCAACAAGCATTATGATTTGCATTGGGATTAATTCAAACCCAATTGTCAAACTTGCAGCAAGCGCAAGACCCGCAATAATGCCGCCTCTTTTATCGGTTTTGAATAGGCCTAAAAATAGCAAATAAAGCGTAATTAATTGCAAACCATGGTGATCAACCCGCCCCGCATTAAAATCAACGACCACCGCATCGGTAAGGATTACGTATGCGACACCAAAAATATAAGACAATTTGGATTTGAATAATTCTTGCGCTGTCAAACCCAAAATTATTGCCGCAATTCCCCATAAAATAAGTGGGGTGAAAAATACCGCCTGTTTTTCGGCAATATCATGCGGATAAAAATTACGAAGGAAAAGTTCAACACCTGCAAGCGGTAAATCAGATAGGCGCGACCAATGAAGCTGTGCACCAATTGGCGGATTGGCGCGATGTAAAAGCATGTCGTAAAAACCCTGCCCATCAATCCAATTGCGAACTTCCATAACACGCGCAACATCATCAGAATCAGGCAAAAGAAATTCTTTGAAATTTGGCAAAAATTTTGCCATTTCGTGATTCAAATAAATCACAAGCAAAACCAAAAGCCCAAGATGCGCAAACACACCAAGCTTTGCCACATAATCTGTGGTTTTTGAAAATACCGATTTTATTTTGTTCATTTTACAACTGAATAAGCAATTACGTCTGATTTTGGCGGGGTTGGAATTGGTTTAAGATAATCTGGAACAATCCCTTTACGCAAATCGGCAATAAGACCATTTGGTGTTTCACGTTCCATATTTCCAATTTCCGCAGATTTTCGGCAATATGCAACATATTGAACATTATTGGAATGTAGTTTTGCCAATGCAGCATCAGTTTTTGTCATTAAAATATCATAAGCGGTAAAATTACCCTGATTGCGATGATATGGCGCCGCCAAAACTGTATGATGCGTGGTCAAAAGTGCGCGCGCGCCTAAATCAATATTACCAACAATTTTTCCAGGTGGTAATTTTGCAAGCTCGGCAAAGGCGGGTGTATTAACACAATTTGCCCCACCGCCAGTTTCATATTGCCCCTTTTTCTTTGGAAAGAATTTATTATAGCCCGCCGCAACCGAAGTTGGAATAATTGGGTTTAAAGCCAAACCAATAATTAAGGCATTCAAAAGGCCGTGTTTTTCATATAAATCTGCTAAAAGCACACTGGCAACGACAACGGCAATTGCCGCCGCTTGGCCTGCGAAACGTGCCTGTAAAAAGAATAGCATTAAAGTTGTTATCAATAATAATGGCGCCATTAATGCCCAATTATCAATTTCGCGATTTTCGTGTTTTTTGTAATCTTTTATCAAAAGGCCCAATTTTATAAGCCCCGCCAATGTTGTTAAAATAACAAACATTCCAAGATTTATGGCAACCGATATTTCATTTTTAATAAGGCGCGTAAGCGGAAAAGTTTCACTTACGATTGATAACCACATTCTTTGCATCAAGGCATTGGTCTGCCAATATGGCGGCTTAAACAATACTGGAAATTGAACAATAATTCCCAACACAACACCACCAAGTGCCATTAAGCTAAAAAAGCGATACCAAATTTTTCGACCCGACATGAAATGTGCGGCAAAATAAAGCCCGACACATCCTGTTAAAATTGGCAAAACCTGCGCAATTGATAATCTATCATTGGCACCATTTAAGTAATCATTTGGCGCAACATTTATTACAAATCCCAAAATTGTGCCTAATGCAAACCAAAGGCTAAAAACCTTTGTTTGTTCGCGCGTTTCATCGCCGCGAATTGCCCAAATAATTGCAACCCATGCAACCATCAAACCTAATATTGGCAATAGTTCAAGACCGATTGTAAGACTTGCAGGGATTGAAAGACCCGCCAAAATCGCGCCTTTTTTATCACGTGCCATCAAACCCCAAAATGCACAAGCAAGGAAAATTAATTGCAATCCATGATGGTCAACCCGACCAGCAGAGAAATAGCCCATAACCCCAGGTGTCATAACCGCCATGAAAACGCCAATAAAAATTGCGGCATAAGATTTAACAACAATATTTGCCGCGCGACCAACGCAAAAGGCAAATATTGCGGCCAAAATTAGTGGAACACCAAAAGCGGCCGCTTTTTCGGCCATATCAATTCCTAAAAATGGACGCAAAATTAATTCACTTATCGCAAGCGGTAAATCAGATAGGCGTGACCAATGAATATCGCCGCCATTGGGCGGATTAAGGCGATGATTGATTAAATCATAAAACCCCTGCCCATTAAGCCAATCACGCACCTGAAGGATGCGCATTGCATCATCATTATCATTCAATTGCCAAATTTGAATTTTATTCCAAGATGGCAATGCAACACGCACAATGGCGACAAAAAGCAATGCAACAATGGCAAGGCGGCGTAAAAGTGTAGAAATTTTTGCGTTCATGGCTTTTTATAGTTTTTAAAAACTATATAATCATTAACCAAAAACAGTATTATTCCATTATTTTATCGCCCTTAAACGGATAGGAAATTTTCAAAACTTCCTCGGCGATATTTGTAAATTCTAAAACTGGTTTGTTAATTTCTTTTTCAGTTAGACCATTTTTCATATCAATGGTTTTGCAAAGTGAAAAGCTTTGGGCAACTAATCTATTTTTTCCATCAATAAGTTTATAGTCAACCCCAACTGAAAACACGATTTTATTTTTTTCAAAATTGTATTTTTTCTTAATTTTTGAAAGTTCAGACCTATCAATATCTAAGGATGGTTCGATACATATTTTCAAACCTGTACAATTATAGCCGTATCTTTCGCAGGAAATTGGGGAAAGTTCAAACATCCGAAATCGGTCTTTGCCAATTTCCCTTGTTGCATACATTGTATAAGGTTTTGGTTGCGAATAACTTGCGCCTCGCAAAACCGAATGTTTTGAAAGAAACACATATTTTATTATGTCATCTTCATTATAAAAATAGATTTTATTTGTTTGCGTTTTTTGTTCTTGCGCAAAAGATTGATGGCAAAAGAATGGGGCATTTAAAAGCCCCATGAAAGTTATAATAAGAAATAAGCGACGCATAAAACTGCCTCCCCCTTTATTAACATTAAGAATTTGTCATAAAAATGGCAAAGCTAAATATTAAATAGACTTGGGTCGCCACCTTTTGCAGCAATATTTGTGCTTATTACATATTCGGTTGCAAAACGGTGTAAGTAATGTGGGCCGCCCGCCTTTGGCCCCGTTCCTGATAGGCCAAGGCCGCCAAATGGTTGCATTCCAACCACCGCACCAATCATAGTACGATTTACATAATAATTGCCCACGGGAACGGTTTTGCGAACTGCGTCAACAAAGCCATCAAGGCGTGAATGGCAACCAAGGGTTAGGCCATAATTTTTTGCCGCCAATTGCGCACCAATTTTTTCAACATCTTCTGGATTATAACGAATAATATGCAAAATTGGGCCAAAAATTTCGCGCTCTAATTCATCAATTGAATTAAGTTCTAGGATTGTTGGGCCAAAGAATGTGCCCGCATTTGCAATATCGCCTATATCAATTTGTTTGATGACTTTTTTTGCATTTTTCGCCACATGATTTTGCAAAATTTCAAGTGCTTCTTTGTCAATCACTGGGCCAATATCTGTATTGATTGCTTCAGGATTGCCGATAATTAATTCATCCATCGCGCCTTTTAGACATTCGATAATGCCATCTGCGGTATCATGCGGCAAATATAAAACCCGAAGTGCCGAACATCTTTGCCCCGCAGAGCCAAAGGCAGAAATAATAACATCATCAACCACCTGCTCCTTAAGCGCAGAAGTATCAACAAACATCGCATTAAGGCCGCCCGTCTCTGCAATCAAAACCCCAATTGCGCCATCAGTCGCCGCCATTGTGCGATTAATGATTTTTGCAACATCAGTTGAACCAGTAAAGGCAACACCCGCCAAATTTTCTAATGATGTAAGCGCACCGCCCACCGCACCATCGCCCAAAATCAATTGCAATGCCGATGTTGGAACGCCTGCTTTATGAAATAATTTAACCGCTTCATAAGCAATTAAAGGCGTTTGCTCGGCAGGCTTTGCCAATACGCAATTGCCTGCCGCTAATGCTGCCGCCAATTGGCCGGTGAAAATTGCCAATGGGAAATTCCATGGGCTAATACATGTGAACACACCGCGCCCCATAAGCCCCATTTCATTGGTTTCACCCGCAGGTGCAGGAAGACGATAAGTGCCATTGAAATCATCAACCGCACCCTTGGCATAATAGCGGCAGAAATCCACTGCCTCACGAACTTCGGCAATTGCATCTTCATAATGCTTGCCTGCTTCAAGGTTTAGAATTGCGATTAATGAAAGTGCATTTTCTTCAAGCGAATCGCCCATTTTATTCAAAATTTCGGCACGTTTTTCGCCGCCCAAATCATTCCATTGTTTTTGATAATTTTTTGCACTTTCAAAAGCAGATTTTACCAAATCAATATCGCAATAAGTGCTTTGACCTAAATTTAGGTTTTTATCTGATGGCGAAGTAATAGGGAAGGTTTTTGTACCAATTTTATCGACACCGTCAATTATTGAATGGGCCGCAAATTGTTTTGATTTTGCACTTTTAACTGCATTGTTGAAATCATCTTGTGTTGTTTGAATGCTCAAGTCAAAGCCTTTCGAATTTATGCGCCCTTCGCCATATAAAAGCGCAGGAATTGGTAATTTAAGATTGCGTTTTGAACCATTTTCCAAAGTTTTAAATGGATCTTGCACCACTTCTTCGATTGGAACGTCTTTGTCCAAGAATTTATGTACGAAAGAAGAATTGGCACCATTTTCAAGCAAACGGCGCACCAAATATGGCAATAGATCTTCATGCGCGCCAACAGGTGCATAGGTTCTTAAACGAAGGCCATCATATCTTTCGCGCGCCACTTGATATAATGTGTCACCCATTCCATGAAGGCGCTGAAATTCAAATTCATCAACCTTCATACTATCGGCAAGATTTAATATCGTAGTCAATGAATGCGCATTATGGGTTGCAAATTGGGCGTAAATATATGGAGATAAAGCCAATAAATCGCGCGCCGAACGTATATATGAAACATCGGTTGCATGTTTTTGCGTAAAAACTGGAAAATCAGGGCGGCCATTTGATTGGGATTTCTTAATCTCGGCGTCCCAATATGCACCCTTAACAAGGCGCACCATGAAACGCATTTTGCTTTCTTTGGCTAAATCGCCCAAATAGGCAATCACATGACGAACCCGTTTTTGATAGGCCTGAACCGCAAGGCCAAGCCCTTCCCATCCTTTTAATGACGGCTCATGGGCAAGATTTGATAATATCTCTAGGCTTATACCCAATCTGTCGGCTTCTTCGGCATCAATACAAAAACCAATATTTCTTTGTGCCGCCATTTGCGCAAGTTCAAGCACACGCGGGTAGAGAATTTCTTGAATTTTTTGCGGTTGTTTTGCATCATAGCGTGCATGAAGCGCCGATAATTTTACCGAAATGCCTGATGATTTAACAGGTCCATCTTCTTTATTGGTATTTTGCCCTAAAATT
Organism: Pseudomonadota bacterium; assembly: GCA_020161405.1. Taxonomy (GTDB): domain Bacteria; phylum Pseudomonadota; class Alphaproteobacteria; order Caulobacterales; family Aquidulcibacteraceae; genus Pseudaquidulcibacter. The sequence continues at coordinate 415,135 of JAIUOD010000001.1, forward strand.
TCAATCGCATCAGCATAAGATTTGAAATATTTTTGCGCATCCTTATCAGTTCGCGCACCCTCACCAAGCATATCAAAACTAAAGGCACTTGATTCGCCTTTTTTAATCATACCTGCGCCGCGTTTGATTGCTGCATTAATTGTGCGACCCAAAACGAATTGTTCGCCCATTATTTTCATCGCCCCATTAACCGCCGCACGAATTACAGGCTCACCTGCTTTGCGGGTTAATTTATGCATAAAGCCGCCAAAATCATTTTTGGTTTCAGCACTTACATCAACAACTTTCCCCGTAAGCATAAGACCAAAAATAGAAGCATTAATCAAAATTGATTCACTGCCACCTAATTTATCACTCCAATTGCCGCTTTTGATTTTTTCGGCAATTAATAAGTCTGCGGTTTCTTGGTCTGGTATTCTTAAAAGCCCCTCTGCAAGGCACATAAGCGCCAAACCTTCTGGGGTTGAAAGGCCAAATTCTTCCAAAAAGCTTTCCAAAACACCCGCAGGGCGTGGTTTTGCACGGGCAATTTTGACTAATTCGCACGCATCAGCAAAGGATTTATCGCGCAAATTTGCACTTATTGGATTGTTTTCTAACATAAATTTTGACAATTCACTTTCGTCTTGATACTTATCGCTATCCGCCACATCAAATTTGTGGTTAAAGAAAACTGCCATTTATGACTCCCGAATTTGGTTTCAATGATTTATATTGACCTAAATTTATTGGAATAAATGCTCAAGTGAATAATGCGGTAAGGGGGATTTTTTACCCTAAAATCGCATAAGTTGGTACTTTATGCTTCAATTATAAAAATGGGATAGAATATTTTGCGTATTATGATCGTTACCGATGCGTGGGAACCACAAGTTAATGGCGTTGTGCGCACATTAGGCCGAACCATAAAAGAATTAAAAGATATGGGGCACAAAATTGAACTTGTGACACCTGCTGATGGTTATTACACTTTACCACTTCCTACCTATTCTGAAATCAAATTGGCAATTGGTGCGCGCGCAGACATCGAACACCGCTTTGAAGTCTTTGAGCCAGAGGCGGTTCATATTGCAACCGAGGGGACATTGGGTCTTACCGCGCGCCGCATTTGTATTGAAAATAAATTTCCGTTTTCTACCTCTTATCACACGCAATATCCCGAATATATTTCTGCACGTTTTCCAATTCCTGAAAGCTGGGGCTATGCCTATGTTCGCTGGTTTCATGAAATGTCGGGTCGGGTTATGGTTACAACACGCACAATGAAGGAATTATTGGAATCAAAGGGCTTTAAAAATCTTTCAATCTGGTCGCGCGGTGTTGATATAGAACAATTCTCACCAAGTCTACGTACCGAAGATCGCGGCCCTTTCAAAGGAATGGAGGGTCCAATATATCTTTATGTTGGCCGCGTTTCAGTTGAGAAAAATGTTGAAACATTTTTAAAACAAAATTTAAAAGGCACAAAAGTTGTTGTTGGCGAAGGTCCGGCGTTTGAGGATTTAAAAAACCGTTTTAAAGATACAGTATTTTTGGGCGCAAAATTTGGAACCGAGCTTGCGCAATGTTATGCCAATGCCGATGTTTTCGTTTTCCCTAGCCTTACCGATACTTTTGGCCTTGTAATATTAGAGGCAATGGCAACGGGAACCCCGATTGCTGCCTTTGATGCCCCTGGACCACGCGATATTTTACCGGGTACTAAAGCGGGTATTATTGGCAATGATTTAAAGGCAAATATAGAAGCGGCACTGAAACTTGACCGTGAAGAAGTTGCAAAAACTGCCCAGAATTATACATGGCGCGCCTGTGCTCAAGAGTTTTTCCATAATCTTGACCCCGTTCCATTAATGGAAAGACGTAAAATTTGGCAAAGGGTTAAAAGCGCCCTTTCCCTAAAACGTAAACGTAGAATTATAGATTAGATTTAGCCAAACATACTTGATTGGCCATATTTATTAGCACCAGTTACAGCTTGACGCCTGTCTTGTTCAATTTTTGAAATCTGTGCTTTGAATTTTGATAATGCGTCACCATCCAAAACCCTAGATGATGGAACACGTGCGCTTAATGGATCAATTGCTTCACCATTTTTGCGAACTTCAAAATGCAAATGCGGCCCAGTTGAACGACCTGTATTACCACTATAGGCGATTTGGTTATTTTGGCGAACCCTATCACCAACCCTTATTCCAGACATAAAACGTGATAAATGCGCATATCGCGTTGACCAACCATTGCCATGATCAATGTCAATTACATTACCATAACCACCCATGATTGAAGCGCGCGTAACAACCCCATCACCAGCTGCCAAAACAGGCGTTCCAACTTTGGCACCAAAATCTACACCAGTGTGCATCTTGGTATAACCAAGAACGGGGTGAAAACGCTTTCCAAAACCAGATGTTAGATGCGCGCCATTTATCGGGGTCTTCATAAGGAATTTTCGTGCCGAGCGCCCTGAAGTGTCAAACCACTCCTCCGAACTCGCGCCTGGGGCAAGATAGCGATAAAGTGAAATAGAACGCCCGCTTAAAAGTGTGATTGTAACAAAAGTTGGTTCACCTTCGCGCACAACTGCGCCGCGTTGGTCGAAAATTCTATCGAACATCAGCTCAAAAGAGCAGCCAGGGCCAATCTCACGCTCAAAGTCAACGTCATAAGCAAAGGCATCAGCCAGGGTTTCTGCCGTTCGCTCTGGCGCACCTTGTGCGGTAACACTTGCCATAAGGCCACCTGAACCAATTGTTCCAGCTATCCTTAAGGTTCGGCGTTTGAAACTTGTATTTAATTCGCGCGCTTTATAATTGCCATCAACGGTACGCGAAACCGTAATTGATTTTTGCGCAGAACTTGCAAGATTAAAGCCCAAAAGGCGTTTTATATTTCCATCCTGACGCAAGAAAATTGTTAATTGGTCATCTTTTTTAATATCGGAAACATCAATCACACGCGCCAATGCGCGAACAGCAATTGTTACATCTGTTGAATTTGCACCTGCGCGAATCAAAGCCTGTGTAATATTTTCCTTGCTTCCTATTGCAAGTTTTTGGCGTTCAATTTGGTTAGAACCACCATCAGCAAATTGAGCAATCGCATCATGACCTGCAATTGAAATAAAGCCGCCAAAAGCCACACCAAAAGCCAATAAATTGCGCCGCGATATTTTGGTATCATCTTTATTAAGAAGCGCAAATATGTTTGAAATTCTTAGCAATTTTATTTGTCCTACACAAATTGACTAGCTTGAAAACCATGGCCAACTTTAATTGAAATGGTTAATAAGCTGTATCTAAAAACTTTTCGCTTATGGTTAAAGAATTTTCTATTCTGTCCCAAACTTGCACATTTTTGCGCATGGGGCAAGTTACAAAGCCTCGCATATTGTAGCTTGCGGTGATATGTAACACCTAAATGAACTTTAAGAATCATAAATTTGGTTTTGTGTTTATTATATTCTTTAGGAAATTTTGTGGATTAATTCGGCTATAAAAAATGTCAGATAATGAGGAAAATAGTGCGGATACACAAATTGATGCAAAAGCATCAAAGAAAAATTCACATAATTTACCCATTATAATTGGCGCGGTTGGGCTTTGTGTTTTTACACTTTGGATGAACCGCAACCAAGTTGCAAAATCAACCCTTGAAGCAAGTTTGCACACCAAGGGCGTTGATGCAAAAATTGATTTTCAAGAATTACAATTTGACCATGCCAAATTTTCACAAATGAAATTGTCAAAAGATGGCAAGGACACAATTTATGCAACAAATGGGCAAATTAATTGGCATTTTAATAATAAAAGACAATTGGTAATTGATAAATTATCATCACAAAATCTTTATATTAATGTTGGAATTAATGACGCGGGCGTTGATTATGGCGCTTTAAAGCCCTTTTTTGGCGGCAAAAAAAGTAATTCGAAAAGCTTTATCAAAGAAATAAAAATTGATGAATTAAAATTAAACCTTGCTACGAAAAGTGGGATTTTCACTTTTGTTGGGCCATTAAATGGCGATGGTGATAAGGAAATTAACGGCAATTTCTTTGTCTATTCACCGCAAGAAATTATCAAAACTAATAATGTTCAAGCGCCCAAAATTGATATAAAAACTGGCGCAATTAATGATGGACCAATAAATTTAAGTGCACATTTAAGTGGCGATAAAATTTTATTTGGAAAAACCATAATTCCAGAAGGAATAAATATTGGCGAAACAAAAATTTCATTGGGCGCGAAAATGCAAATGCCCGAAAATTCGAAACCACCAATAATTGAAATTTTACCAAGCCAAATAAGTTCGCAATTTTTTGAAGCTAAAGGTATTAAATTTAAATCACCTGAATTTAAAATATCACGCCTTTATGCTGAACTTGGCAAAGATTTTAAAAAGGATATTGCCATAAGTGCATCTGGCGCATTGGGCTTTTCAAGCCTTAATATTGGCAATAATAAAACCGGCCAAAGCAATGTTAAATTTGAAATTGCGCGAACTGCAAATGGTCAAAGTCGCCTGAATTTTAAGACATTTGCAAATAATTTTGCCATGGGAATAAAAAGCAATAATATTGAGGCAAATGGCATTATTGACGCCAAAATAATTGATTTATCACAATTTCAAAACGCACCAATTCAAGGTGAAATTAGCGCTAATCTTAAAGGCACTAAATTAATTGATTTGATAAAAAACAATCCGTCAATTGTAAATTCAAGCTTTAATCCTTTCTTGCAAAATCCCAATATCTATTCAAACTTTACGATTGAAGGATTTGCGCAAAATATTATTTTAAAACCAAAGGGCAATTTAAGGCTTGATGGCGCAAATGGCGCAAATCTTATATTTTCACTTGATAAAAGCCTAAGCCCTAATCTTGTTAATTTGGGTAATGGATTACCGAATATTGCATTGGGTGGAAAAATAAACGCAAGCGACAAAAGCGGCCTAAAAATCGATGGGATTTTAAAATCTTTCAACTTTAAAAACAACAATATCGATTTAGTATTTGAAAATTTTTCTGGAAAAAATATCAAAATCCAAGAGCAAGTCTTTGATACAAATTTAAAAAATGCCCATATTTTTATAAATCAAAATAATAAATTAAGCGGTGATTTTCTTGGAAATGCGGATTTACATAATAAAGAAATTAATGGTCATGTAAATTTTGCGGGCAATATTAATTCAGACATAATTAATGCCAGCATTAAGGGCAATTTTGAGCAAATAAATACCCAAGGAATAAGGGCGCAAAATCTTGATTTAAACGCAAATATCAAAGGTGATACAAAACGCGTAATCGATATAAATTCCAAAATCGCACTTGGAAAATTAAGCAACAAAGACCTTTCTGGAAGCCAAATTTCGCTTATTGCAAATGGTAAAATTGGCATTCAAAGCGCCCCAATTTTTAGTGGTAATATCAATACAAGTGCCAATGATTTTAGAGTTTTTGAAACTTATATAAAAAAGCCAAAACTTGATGGAAATATCAAATTTGATATCGCAAAAAATAATATAAGCATTAATAGCAATAATTGCGTTAATATTGAATTTGAACAATTAATAAGCGCAAATTCAAGCCTTAGCGACACAAATGGAAAACTATGCCCCGATAAAAATGGGCGCATACTTACCAATAATATCGATGGCACAATTATTTATGCACAGGCCGATATTGGGAAAAGTGTTTTCAAAATGGGCAATTCGCCCGATGCGCCAATAATTTCGCTTAATCAATTAAAAGGTGGCTTCTCACCAAATGGGAAAAATGGTCAAAAATTTGACGGCAATGCACTTGATTTAAAATTACAATTTAAAACCAGCCCGACCGAATGGGCGCAAATTGTTTCAAAAAACACCAATATCAAACTTGTAAATACAAAATCTGGTACTCAAATTGATGCCAATATTGAAAAATTTGATGCTTTAAACCTTCCAATTAATGTTTCTGGCGCCCTTAAAGGGAATATGACAATTCCAAGCGGTCAAAAACCTAATGCACAATTTGAAATTAAAGACATAATTGTAAGCGATAAAAACACTTCGCCAATGTTTTCACCCTTTATCATAAATGGGCGCGGGCAATTGCAAGATGAAAAAATCAATCTATTTGGCAATGCGCGAATTGAAAAACATGATGGCGATATTTCGCAAATCTTCCTTGAGCACGATTTGCAAAGCGGCATTGGCAATGTTCTTTTTGATGCTTCAAGCCTTACCTTTATACCTGCGGTGAAGGGCAATGAAAGCATAAAGCTTGAAGCCAAAGACATTATCCCGCCACTAAAAGGTATTTTTAATGACACCGAAGGAGTTTTGGACACACGGGCAGGAATTTCGTGGGCGCCAAATCAGCCTGTAAAATCATTTGCACGCATAAGCACCGATGATCTTGGTTTTAGCCCGCCAATTGGCATTGCACAGGGTATAAAGGGCACAATTGAAATTGCTGATATTCTAAAACTTCGAACCGATAAACAGCAAATAATAAATATTGATATTTTTGACCCAGGGCTTCCAATTGAAAATGGGGTTTTGGGCTTTGAATTAAGCGGTAATAATTCGATTGATATTAATCTTGTGAAATGGGCATTTTCAAACGGCACATTAAGCATGCGCCCCGTAAATATCCCATTTGGTCAATCACCAAAATCACTTATTATCGATGCCAAAGATATTGATATTGCAAAATTATTGCGTCTTGCAAAAATACCAAACCTTGAAGTTGAAGGCGTTATGAGTGGGACATTGCCAATTAATATCGTTGATAATACTTTTGAAATTGTCGGCGGTCATTTATATGGCGAAGGCGATGGGGTTTTGCGCTATACTGGCCCTGCCCTTGGCACCGAAAAACCTAAACCAACGGGAACGCAAAAATTAAAAGAAAAAATATTTGGCAAGCCTTCCCCAAGTGCAACCGAAATCGCAATCGAAGCATTGCGTGAATTGCATTATAAAGTTTTACAGATTGATGTTGATGGCCGCATCACTGGCGACATGACTTTTAGTGTCCTACTTGAAGGCTCAAACCCCGCATTATTACAAAGCCATCCATTCTTATTTAGAATTAAAGCAAGTATTCCAGTGGGCGAAATTCGCGCAGGTTACGAAAGCATCTTCCAATCAAGCGACCAATTCATAATTGACCAATTAACGAAAAACACCCCCACCGAAAATAAACCTAAACCATAATATCTATTTTATTTTCAACGCAAAAACGGCATCTTTAACGGCTTTCGCGCTTGGATTTGGTAAATCATGAATTGAAAACCAACCAAGGCCTGAATGTTTATGTGGCTCCTGTATTGAAGGCTCGCCAATAAATTCAGTTACAAGATAAATTGGTGCAATCCAATGATGGGTTTTTTCTTCATCCCACATATCCATTAAAGTCAAAAGAAATGGATTTTGGATTTCGACATCTATCTCTTCTTTGGTTTCGCGCGTAACAGCCGTTTCACAGGTTTCAAATAAATCAACTTTTCCACCGGGTAACGCCCAATGATCCGCCTCTGGCGCATTTTTGCGCCTTATAAGTAAGATTTTATCATCTTTGATAATTGCAGCGCCCACGCCAATTCTTGGTTCTTTTTGAATCATAATATATCAATTAAACCATTTTGCTGACTATATTCAAGACATTGGGTTTTGCAAAAGGCGGCATAATTTTTATCATTTTCAGTTTCGAAGAACCCACCCTTTTCAACACATTTTGTGATTTTATCAATTCGAAAAACCCGAAATCCACCCCGCAATTCGCACCATGCCGAAAGCGTCCAAACCTTGCCCCAATATTCAATGCCCAATGGGCGAATTTTTCGCTTTGAAGATACTTCATTCAAATCAATATATTCAATTTCAAGTTTCGAATTAATTTCCAAAGCGCGGCGCATTATTTCCAATTTTTGGCGCATCCCATCATCAAATGAATAGAATATTGATGCGGGCGCTTTGATTTTTTTGGTATTTAGTGGAATTACCGCCTGTATTTTCAAAAATGCTTCTTCGGCAGATTTTACAATTTCCCTGTCGGCAATGGCACGAACAATATCAAGGCCGAATTTTAATGCCGATAATTCGCGTGCATTAAATTGAAGTGGCGGCAATTCGATTGGAGTGCGGATGATATAACCTATCCCCCGCTCCCCCTCGATTGGGACGCCAGATTTTACAAGGGCGTCTATATCGCGATAAATTGTTCTTATTGAAACCCCGATTTCATGCGCAATCTCTTGCGCGGTGCGCAGTCTTTTGCCGCGCAAGGCTTGGACAATTTCGAATAATCTATCAACTTTGCGCAAATCTATTCCTTAATTTCAAAATCAATTTCATAATGATGCATCTTCATGCCTTCGGGGTCAATTACAGAAATAAAATCCTGAACTTCGGCATAGGTCATAAAATTTTGTGCCGCAGCTTTCGCGCATTCCATATCGCGCCATTTTACCACATTTATATATTTCCCATCCGCATCCTGCGCCAATTGCGTTGAAATAAAGCCTTCTAAACCTTTTGCAAAATTAAGCGCTTTTTGCGCCGCCGCCAAGAACCCTTCTTTTCTTGATTGCTTAGTTTGATAAAATTCAACAATTTCTAAAACCTGTGTCATCACATTCTCCTGTTTTGTTTGCTTCTAACAGGGGGCAACTGACAGGGTGTGGCAGGAATGGTAAAAAAAATGGCGACCAATTGGTCGCCATAAAATCAAGTTAAATACTAATATTAAAATGCATATCTTAAAACTAGCTGATAGACTGCCCCAGCAGTTTCTTTTTCATTTTCATATTCATCATAATTACGGTTAATTTGATCTGCAATTGTTGTGAATTTATGGAAAGTTTCTGCTTTTTCAGAATTCAATAAGTTTGAACCAACAAAGCGTAAAGTCATATTTTTGCCAAAGCTTTTTTCTACAAATGCCTCAAGTTCGCCTGAATAAGAAGTACTAACTTCTTCGCCCACTAAACGAGAAAATGCATCGCCTTGTTTACGATATGTTGCACCAAACGACATTGCAATTGATGGAATTTCATGGACAATGCCTATATTCATTACATAATCAGATTGATCATTAAATAGGCGTTTTCCAAATTCATCTCTAACTTCTGAATCTAGCCATGAATAATTTAAAAACAATCCAGTGTTTGGCAAACCAATAAAATCTAATGGTGAAGAATAGTCAATTTCAATACCTTTTACTTTTCCATTGCCAAGATTGCGCGCCGAAAGCACAAAAGTATCTTCGCCTTCGCTACCTTCTTGCCCAGTATTATAGATTTCGATTAAATCGCTAACATCACGATAAAAGAAATTTATTCCCATTATACCGCGTTTGCCGATTTTTCTTTCATAACCAATATCGAAACCAATTGCAGTTTCTGGTTTTAATTTTGTGTTTCCTATGAAATCATTATCACCATATTCAGTTTCTAACAAAGCTGGCGAAATCATGTCAAAAGATGGACGTCTTATAGTCTTTGCAACCGAAGCAAGAATTCTATCAGATTTAGATAAATTATATCTTATACTTGCACTTGGTAAAAAGAATGAATAGTCATTTTTTGAATTTGCCAGATCTGCATCAACGGTTTTGTCAAATAAAGATACGTCTGTCATTGCATATCGCGCACCAAATTCATATTCAAATGAATTATTTTTGCCATCAAACGCTAGGAATAATTCATTTCTAGTTTCTTCAATCTCACTATCACCGCCTGAGATTGCTTCCATATTGCCAAATGGGATTGTTGCAAATTTAAGAGGTGTCATAGTTTTAATATCATAGACACGCGCCGAAGCATTTAATTTAGGCTTGATTTCATTGCTAAGGATAAGAATATCACGGTTTTTCTTATTATATTCATAACCAAATTCATATTTCATGCCATTTGAAATTTCGCGTTCATAACTAATTTTTGAATTTAATTCTTCATCTTTTTTATCAGTTATTGTTAACTCACTTGAAAATGATGGTTTGCTAAATTTCACTTCACTTTCCTGATCATTAACATCTTCTTTAAAAGATGCATAACCAATGCCAAACTTCATTTTTCCACCTAAAACTTCTTTTTTATATTTTGCGTTAAGTGAGTAATTGTCCTGCTTAATTGATACATCTTGTTTGTTATCGGAAATTAAATTACCAAGGATTCCGGTTTGGCCAATTGGTACAAATTCGCCGCCATTTTCAACATTCATTTCAAATGAACGCTCTAATTGTTCGCGATCAGTCTTTACATAAAAAAGACCCAAATCTAATTCGCCACCCAAAAATGGCGTATTATAATTCGCATTAAATGAATAATCTTTCCCATTGCGTAAGTCTGTTTGATCTTCGCGGTCTACAAATTTACCGCCATCAGAAAGTGGGGCATCGTAACGATAACTAAATTTTTCTTTCGGATTGCGGCGACCTTGTGCATTCAAACCTAACAAAAGACGCCCTGTCCCAAAAGACCCGCCCCATACAAGACCAAGATTACCAAGAATTTTGTCATCATTAAAATGACTAATACCTGCACGCACATAACCGCCATCAAGAGCATAAGCGTCACGTAAATTAATATTTATAGTACCAGCCATAGCATCGCCAGTTCGGCGCGCAGTTGAAGATCGAACAATTTCGACCGATTTGATTAATTCAGCGGGAATTCTATCAACCCAAAAAGATCTATCCGCTTCAGAGCCAGGTACCCTTTCGCCATTGATTAATATTTGTGAATAAGCTGGCGAAAGGCCACGTAATCTTACACCATCGGCCTCTATAACGTCAGATAGAAAAGTAACAGATGGAACTCGCTTTAATGCATCGCCAACAGTTAGAGGTTCAAAATTTTGGAAATATTCTTGGTTATATTGTAAAGTCGGTACAATCTCGCGAGAACGGTCGCGATAATTAATTTGACCACGCACAACAATGGTTTCACCTTTAACTATATTTTCAACTTTCTTGGCTGAATCATTAGTATTTTCACCATCTTGTGCACTAGCATTTGTCCCAATGGCCAAAAGCGCAATTGCACAACTTCCTAATAATAATTTTTTTAGATTATACATAAATCTTACCCCTCTATGATGGCTTTGGAGGTAAAAACCTATGAAAACAATTCATTGACAATTTTATGAAACTTTTGTGAATTACAAAATTTCTGTTTGACATTGTAATAATTTAATCACTAACAAAAGCATATGAGATTAAAAATTATAACACTTTTTTTTGTTGCAACGCTTGGCGCTTGCGCCACTTTGCCAAACGATAAATCAATAACACCCTTTGCTGAAACAATGCCAGTAGGTGTTCAAGGCGATGCAGCAGATGACCCTGCAATATGGACTTCAAAGGATGGAAACTTAGTTCGTATAATTGGTACGCAAAAAAAAGGTGGCATTTATCTTTACGATTTAAAAGGCCAAATTACGCAAGAAATTTTAGGTGGGCGACCAAATAATGTTGATTTAAATAATGATTTTTCATGGCCAGACAAAAAAGTTGCACCAATAATCGTAACAAGCGATAGAATTGACAATTCTGCAGTAATTTACCGCTTTGATGAAGAAAAACTACAAATCGAACCTATTCCTAAAATCAGAATTAATAGTGGCTTCAACGAAATATATGGCATATGCATTGGCAAAATTAATGGCAATACTTATGTTGGCGCGACATCGAAAATTGGAGATTTTAAACTTTTTAAAATTGATGTAGGCGAAAATATTAGCGCAACACAAGTTAGTTCAATCTCACTTGGCTCTATTGCTGAAGGATGTGTTTTTGACGCGCGAAATGGTGAAATTTATATTTCGCAAGAATTAGTTGGCATATGGAAATTATCTTTAGATAATCAAAATAAATTAGTTCAAAGTAAAATTGATGATCTAAAAAACCCTAATCTAAAGCCTGATATTGAAGGGTTAGCAATTTGGTATCGCGACGAGAAAGCCTATTTAATAGCTTCTATTCAGGGGATTAGTGAATTTGCCTTATATGATATATCAAATTCACATAAATATATTGGCAGTTTTAAAATTAAAGCAAACCAAAATTTTGATGAAGTTAGTGGTACCGACGGACTTGACGTAAACTCTAATGCAAAATCAAATTCATATTCAAATGGAATTATTGTTACGCAAGATGATGTAAATACTAACCCTAAGGCAACACAGAATTTTAAAATCACTGATTTCAGTGCTGTACTTAAGAAATTTGATTTATTGGAAAAAAAATAACCCAAAAGTCTCTATATGAAAGCGTGATTTTTAGCACTTTCCTTCTTTTATTTTTTACCATTTGCGCCTATGTGAAGGGTGTTGGTTAATGCCAACACGCCACCCCTTGCTAAACGGCAGAATTTGGTCGCCACCATTTCTTAAGGGCACACCCTTAAGGGGGCATAGTTCAAAACCCACCTGTGACCTCGTATGGCGCAGGTATAAAAAATAAGAGGATTTAAAATGTTACAAACTTATCGTGAACATGTTGCCGAACGTGCCGCCCTTGGTATCCCACCGCTTCCTTTATCTGCACAGCAGACGGCGGATTTAATCGAATTAATCAAAAACCCACCTGCGGGCGAAGAAGAATTCTTGCTTGACCTTTTGACCCATCGCGTGCCGCCGGGCGTTGATGATGCGGCGCATGTTAAGGCATCTTTCCTTGCCGCTGTTGCCGATGGTGATGTTAAAGTTGCCCTTATTTCGCGCGCAAAGGCAACTGAATTACTTGGCACAATGGTTGGTGGTTATAATGTAAAACCACTTATCGATTTATTGCCAGATGCCGAAGTTGGCAAAATCGCGGGCGAAGCATTGAAAAAAACCTTGCTTATGTTCGACTTCTTCAATGATGTTGCCGAACTTGCCAAAGGTGGCAATGAAAATGCAAAAGAAGTTATCCAATCTTGGGCAAATGCCGAATGGTTTACAAGCCGTCCGAAAGTTGCCGAAAAAATCACGGTTACAGTTTTCAAAGTAACCGGTGAAACCAATACTGATGACCTATCCCCTGCCCCTGACGCATGGTCACGCCCTGATATTCCATTGCACTATCTTGCAATGTTGAAAAACAAACGCGATGGCATCACACCAGAGGAAGATGGCGTTCGCGGCCCAATGAAATTCATCGAAGACTTAAAAGCCAAAGGAAATTTGGTTGCCTATGTTGGTGACGTGGTTGGAACAGGTTCAAGCCGTAAATCAGCAACCAATAGCGTTATCTGGGCAACGGGTGAAGATATTCCATTCGTTCCAAATAAACGTTTTGGCGGTGTAACAATGGGTGGCAAAATCGCCCCAATTTTCTTCAATACCCAAGAAGATTCAGGCGCATTGCCAATCGAAGTTGACGTAAGCCAAATGAATATGGGCGATGTTGTTGATATTTATCCATATGAAGGCAAAGTTGAGAAAAATGGCGCGAAAATCGCCGATTTCGCCTTAAAATCAGACGTAATCCTTGATGAAGTTCAAGCGGGTGGTCGTATCAATCTTATCATTGGTCGTTCTTTAACCGCAAAAGCGCGCGATTTCTTGGGCCTTGGCGCAACTGATATTTTCCGCCTACCTGCTATCCCTGCTGATACCGGTAAAGGCTTTACTTTGGCGCAAAAAATGGTTGGTCGTGCTTGTGGCCTTCCGGAGGGCAAAGGTATGCGCCCTGGCACTTATTGCGAACCAAAAATGACGACTGTGGGTTCTCAAGACACCACTGGCCCGATGACGCGCGATGAATTGAAAGATTTGGCGTGTCTTGGCTTCTCGGCTGATTTGGTAATGCAATCATTCTGCCATACGGCGGCATACCCAAAACCAGTTGATGTGAAAACGCATAAAACATTGCCTGCATTCATTTATAATCGCGGCGGTGTTGCCCTTCGCCCTGGTGATGGCGTTATCCATTCATGGTTAAACCGCATGTTATTGCCTGATACTGTTGGAACAGGTGGCGATTCGCACACACGCTTCCCAATTGGTATTTCATTCCCTGCTGGTTCTGGCCTTGTGGCCTTTGGTGCGGCAACGGGCGTTATGCCACTTGATATGCCTGAAAGCGTTTTGGTTCGCTTTAGTGGTTCATTGCAACCGGGCATCACGCTTCGTGATTTGGTTCATGCAATTCCATATTATGCAATTAAAGCGGGTCTTTTGACTGTTGCCAAAGCAGGCAAAATCAACGTCTTTAGCGGCAAAATCCTTGAAATCGAAGGCTTGCCAGATTTAAAAGTTGAGCAAGCATTTGAATTAACCGACGCATCCGCCGAACGCTCTGCTGCTGGTTGCACGGTGAAATTGAATAAAGAGCCGATAATTGAATATATGAAATCAAATATCGTGCTTTTGAAAAACATGATTGCCGACGATTATAAAGACGAGAAAACAATCGCCCGCCGTATCGCAAAAATGGAAGAATGGATTGCAAACCCTGTTCTTCTTGAGGCAGACAAAGATGCCGAATATGCAGCAGTAATCGAAATCAATATGGACGAAATCAAAGAACCAATTCTTTGCGCGCCAAATGATCCCGATGATGCACGCCTATTAAGTGATGTCGCAGGTACAAAAATCGATGAAGTATTTATCGGTTCATGCATGACCAATATTGGCCATTTCCGCGCCGCCGCAATGCTTTTGAAAGATCAACGCGATATTCCAACCCGCCTTTGGGTTGCGCCGCCAACCAAAATGGATGCGTCCGAACTTACCAAAGAAGGCGTCTATTCAACTTTTGGAACCGCAGGCGCAAGAACCGAAATGCCGGGCTGCTCGCTATGTATGGGTAATCAAGCACAGGTGCATGAAGGTGCAACGGTTGTTTCAACCTCTACCCGCAACTTCCCGAACCGCTTGGGCCGCAATACAAATGTATTCCTTGCCTCTGCCGAACTATCGGCGGTTGCATCAAAACTTGGAAAACTTCCAACTGTTGCTGAATATCTAACTGAAACTGGTGTCCTCAACAACAAAAAAGACGAAGTCTATCGCTATATGAACTTCGACCAGATTGAGGAATATAAAGAAGTAGCCGACGCATTGGCGTAAGTTAGAGCCACCCTTCAGTCACGCTTCGCGTGCCAGCTTCCCTCAAGGGAAGCATTTAACCCTAAATCCTTCCTTTGTGGGAAGGTGGCAACGCAAATAAAACAAAAGCCCAAGGTTTATTCCCTTGGGCTTTTTTATTCAATTTTTTGCACCCAATTAATTAGCTTTGAATAACAACCGACATTATGTAAATCGTTAGAAAATCTCATATGGTTTCTCAGCACATGATATATCCTGTAAGTTAAGCCGTCACCTGATCTTTCTAAATTTTGCAACTGATTAATTGTACGATTTACTATGTCATCTATTTGGGAAAAATATTGCTTTGCTGAAACCTCGCTCGGTGAACCGCTTATAGCAGTGGAATAAACCATGAATTTCACATTTTCATCAAATTTGGTACTCAGCTTTTGAAAATCGTATTCGCCTTTTATTTCTTTAATTATTAACCTCATAATTACAGGGAGAAAAATCTGATTTCCTTCCGTTACAGCAATAGTTGTTTGCAATATGCGAAATACTTTGAAAAAATCACGCGGCGAAACATCAAAATACTTTATGAAAGCATAAATCAATTCTTTTTGTACATTATTAGAATTTACATTACCCACTAATTTATGCGTGGTGAACCTGTCCAAAGGTATTGAATATTCTGAAATCAGTTCATCAATTAATTTTTCTGGTTGTGGAGTTGCAAGTGTATATTTTCTTGAAAAAAATCTTGAAAGATAACTTTCAGCGGCAAAATCTGAACCATATAATTTTTTTACTGCTTTGCTAATTTGATTGTTATTTACACCTAAAACAAAAACCAAACCCTTAACATCAAAAAGATGCTTCACTTCCTCTAACAATTTTATTGCATAAGTTGGGCGGCAGCGGTCAAGCTCGTCAATAATAATTACTATTGGCGGGTGAATATCATTCTTTCTAAAAGACTTGGCCAGTAATTCTAGGCTATCTTTTAATTTTTTGATTGCTTCTTGACCTTCTTTAAAATCCTTTATTTTCTCATCCAATTTGCCCCCTGTTGTTACGGCTTTAGAGAGCGAAACCATTCCATCTACAGAATCTTTTCCTATGCTTTTAATTTCTTCTTCAATTGCTTTTTGGATTTCTTCATCTTCACCCTCAATTATATTGGAAACCGCTTCCGCAGCTGAAGCAGTTATAATCATTCCTGCCGCTTTTTTTAAAACGCCTTTACCAATTATGCCGGAAACCCTTTTTAATTTGTTCCAAGTGTCCTTTCTTGCAGCAATTATTTCGTCTTTATTTTCATCGTCAACTTTCTCAAGCGCTTCGTCAATAGCGGCCTGAAGCGTTGTTATAATCGCAATCAATGGCTCGTCTTGTAAATCATCTTTCCATGCATCTATATATGCAACAGGGTGATTATGCGCCATTTGTTCCGCAAATCGGGTCAGGAAAAATGTTTTCCCCATGCCATAATCAGCATCAACAGCCAATACAAAACCCTTAGAATCTTCGCGTGGATTAGGGCGTTGCCATATACTTTCCAAATATTGACTTAGAAATTCAGCCTCTAATCTTCTCCCAAACAAATCGCCATCCCAGATTTCATCCAAAGTTTTTGTCATTATTTCAAAACCTATATTTTTATTCAATTAATATTTGAAATGAGTCGTTGAAGTTGCAAAAGATGTTTTTATCCCCCTCCACCAAACCTAATCTACAATGCACAGATTATACACAATTAAATATGTATTTTATTTACATATATAAAGTCATTGAAATTGATAACAAATGATAACATTATTAAGGTGGCATAAATTATAAGGGCAAAGGAAAAAGAATGAAAAAGTTTTTATTATCAGTGGCTTTTGCGGTTTTGCTTGCGGGTGGGGGCGCGATTGCGCAGAATGTTAAACCTGTGGCCGGGGTTCAGGTTGCGGCGGATGCGACTTTTAATAATGGCTACAAATATCTTATTTATCTTCCCAAAGGTTATGATGCCAAGCAAAGTAAGAAATGGCCGGTTTTGATTTTCCTTCATGGTTCGGGGGAACGTGGGGAAGATTTGAACAAATTGAAAGTTCATGGCCCGCCGCGCCTTATTAATGAGGGGCGCGATATGCCATTTGTTACTATATCTATGCTTTGCCCTGAAAATAGGCTTTATGAAAGCCCGCGCCTTGAGGCGACATTAAAAAATGCCACGCGCGGCCTTAAAATTGATAAATCACGGCTTTATCTAACGGGCCTTTCAATGGGCGGCATGGCAACTTGGAGTTGGGCGATTGAAAAACCCCATTATTTCGCCGCCATCGCGCCAATCGCAGGAATGGCAAACCCACAAGATGCCCCAAAGATTTTAGACCTGCCAATTTGGGCATTTCATGGCACAAAGGATGATGTTGTTCCCAAAGAAGGCGATCAATTCATAATTGATTCAATTCATGAAATTGGCGGCACAAAGGCGAAAATCACAATCTACCCAGAGGCCAATCACGATTCTTGGACGCAAACTTATGCAAACCCTGAATTCTATGATTGGCTTTTGAGTAATGTGAATCCAAAACCTAAAAACTTTTAGTTTGTATGTTCTGATTTCCATTTCATCGCATTACGAACCCGATTTTCAACACTTGTGTGATCATAAAACATTATTTCTTCAAGCTTGCTTGGATTGGCTTTGCGATATTCGGCGGTTTTCAAAAGCGCGGTCGCAAGACCATCTGGCTCTTTAGCGCTCATAAGTGAATAATTGTCAGATTCGATTTCAACCAATCTTAGTGCTGAATTATTTACTGGCGTAAATATGAAGAAAATCGTGCTAAAACAGGCAATTAAAACACCAATCGCAACAGGATTATCAATTTCAGCATCTTTAAGTCCAAAAGCTTTTGCAAATGGCAAAAATAATTTCTGCCCCGCATAAAATGCAATTAACATTAATATTGTTACGAAAACCACCAGCTTTAAAGTATGTTTAAGTGCGTAATGACCAATTTCATGCCCCACAACAGCACGTGTTTCCGCAAGTGATGTTTTTTGAAGCGCCATATCACTAACCGCAAGGCGCGCAGTTCCAAAAGCACCCGATACATTAGCCGTTACAACACTTCTTTGGCGCGAACCATCAAACACATAGATTTTGTCGGTTGGTACTTTACTTTGAACCGCAAGTTCAACAATTGCATTCTTAACCACACCTTCTGGAAATGGTTGGTATTTATTGAATAGCGGTTCGATAAAAATTGGTGATAAAATCAATGCTATTAAGGCAAAAACACCACCAGCCAACGATGACCAAATCCACCAAGTTTTTTTAAAGCGGCGCAATAATGCATAAATACCAATAAAGGCCAAAGCAAAAATAAAATTACCAATCAATGTACTTAACGCAAATTGCCCAAACCAATCGCCAAATGGTTGCTTTGAAAGGCCGTAAAAATGCTCACGGTGATATGATGTAAAAATTGTCCAAGGTAGGGTTATTATGGTTTGAATAAACAAAAACACTAAAGGAATTAAAAAACTTTTTAAAAGCGGCCTTGGACGTTTTGCCTCCAGCCTTAGGCCGATTTTTTCCAAATAGCCCCATTTTACAATCAAATAACACGCAAGCAGACTTATGATAAAATCAAACAGCAAAACCCAATGCCCGCCATTAGTATAACCTGTCGAACGCGTAACAACATCTTGCGGCAATGTCGCCAAATAGGCTTGTGTTGCTTTTTCTATATCAAATGCCATTTTTGTCTCCCATATTGAAAAACAATATGGGAGGTTTTTAAATTGTCAATTGAATAAATATTTACCCTTACTCAACCGTAACCGATTTTGCCAAATTGCGCGGTTGATCCACATCAGTGCCTTTAGCAACGGCAACGTGATAGGCCAATAAATGGATAAGTGGTGAATAAACGAATGGCGCAACAAATGGGTGACATTCAGGTGCACGAACCGAATTTTTGACCGCATCGCCCGCTTCTTCAATGCCTTTGGCATCTGAAAGTAGGGTTATTGGACCACCACGCGCGGCAATTTCTTGTACGTTTGAAATGGTTTTTTCGATTAATTCATCATGTGGCGCAACCGCGATTACTGGTGTGTTTTCGTCAATAAGGGCAATCGGGCCATGCTTTAATTCACCTGCCGCATAGCCTTCGGCATGAATATAAGAAATTTCTTTAAGTTTAAGCGCGGCCTCTAACGCCACTGGATATGCGGTTCCGCGGCCAATATATAGGATTGACTTTGCATGTGAAATTTCATGTGCAGTTTTTTCAATTTTATTTTCAATTTCCAAAGCTTCGCGGATAAGACGCGGGGTTTCCATCAAAAGCCTTGCATATTCGCGCTCTTGCTCACGGGTGATTTTACCGCGCGCAATTGCGGCATTGATTGCAACACTTGCCAAAGCCGCCAATTGGGCAACAAAGGCCTTGGTTGATGCCACGCCAATTTCAGGACCCGCCAAAGTTTCCAAAACCGCATCTGCTTCACGAGCGATTGATGAGGTTGCAACATTCACAACCCCCAAAGTTTTCCAACCATTTTGCTTACAAAGCCTCAAAGCTTCTAAAGTGTCGGCGGTTTCGCCAGATTGGGAAATGAAAAGTGCTGCGGCGCGCCCTGCGGCAACAGGTTTGCGATAACGAAATTCAGATGCAATGTCATTTTCGCATGAAAGACCTGCGATTTGTTCAAACCAATATTCGGCGACACGGCCTGCAAGATATGCGGTGCCACAGCCTACAATCCATAATTGATCAATTGATGCAAAATCAAAGCCGCAATTTGGAAGTGAAACTTTTTCTTCTAATGGGTCAATATAATGGCCAATTGTACGCGCCACTGCATCAGGTTCTTCATGGATTTCCTTTTGCATATAGTGGCGATAATTGCCTTTTTCGACTGCCGCCGCAGATGCCGCAACAATTGCAAATGGGCGGATTATTTCTTTGCGCGCTTTATCCAAAATTACATAAGTTGATTTTGTAACTTCAACCAAATCACCTTCTTCAAGGTAAATAACTTTATTTGTGAAAGGTGCAACCGCAATCGCATCAGAACCCAAAAACATTTCATCATTCCCAAGACCAACCACAAGCGGTGAACCTTGGCGCGCGCCAATCATAAGGTTTTCATCACCAGTGAATAGACAAGCAATCGCAAAGGCGCCGCGAACTTGGTTTAATGCATCAATAACGGCGGCACGTGGTGAAAGGCCTTTATCCAAAGAATGGGAAATTAATTGTGTCAAAACCTCGGTATCGGTTTCGGAATCAAATTTATAGCCTTTGGCTTCTAATTCTTCACGAAGGGTGCGGAAATTTTCGATAATGCCATTATGAACAACCGCAACCTTATCGGTTGCATGTGGGTGGGCATTGCGTGTGGTTGGTGCGCCATGGGTTGCCCAACGTGTGTGACCAATACCAGTATTACCATGAATTGGGTTTGCTTTTAATTCATCTTCAAGGTTTTTGATTTTACCTGCGGCGCGGCAACGTTCAATTTTTCCATCAACTAATGTGGCGATACCTGCCGAATCATAGCCGCGATATTCAAGGCGCTTTAACGCCTCAACTAATCTTTGGCTTGCTGCTTCTTTACCAATAATACCAATAATGCCACACATGTTATAATAACCTTTTATCTATGGATTTTGGCAAATATACCAAGAAAGTTAAAAAGGCACTTAAACTAATGTTGCAAAAAGTAACAAATGGTTAAATTGCACCAATGAATGGCAGGCCACGCCCCTTGCCACCATCATCAAGCCCATAACCAATCAAGTATTTATCAGGCAAAACAAAACCAACAAAATCAGGCTGCACCAAATGTTCAGACGCAGGTTTAGTTGCCAAAAGGCAGGTTAAAACTTCTTTTGCACCTTTTGCCTTTAAATATTCCTGCGCAAAGGCAAGGGTTTTGCCAGTATCATAAACATCATCAACCAAAAGAACTTGTTTGCCCGTGATTTGGCGCTGCAAGTCTGCCAAGATATTTAAGCGCCCAGATGAATGACCGTCGCCATAGGATGAAAGCCAAAGAAAATCGGTTTGTAATAATTTTCCATTATCTGCCAAAGCGCGCATAATATCGGCCATAAAAATGAATGCACCTTGCAAAAGGCCAATTACAATTGCATCATCATCAAGGGCGGTTGCAATTTCCTGCCCCAAAATATCAATGCGTTTTTGAATTTCATCACGGCTTACAAGCACTTCATATTCATTTGTCATTTTTTGATTATAGAATGTTTAAATTCAATTTTGAAGCCGTGCGACTATATTACTTGCCAAATCTTATTGATTTTTCGCACAAAAGCTATTTCATGGGCAAAAACAAGGGAAGTCATATGCAAAGTGATATAGAAATTGCCCGCACAGCAAGCCTTAAAAATATAAAAGAAATCGCAAATTCAATTAATATTCCAGATGATGCCCTTCATAATTATGGTCGCCATATTGCGAAAATTGATTTTGAATATTTGCAAAATATTGCGCCAAATCCAAATTCAAAACTCATTTTGGTAACGGCAATAAGCCCAACCCCGGCGGGTGAAGGAAAAACCACAACCACAATCGGCCTTGGTGATGCGATTAATGCTTTGGGCAAAAAAACCATGATTGCATTGCGTGAACCATCACTTGGCCCATGTTTTGGGCAAAAGGGCGGTGCAGCAGGTGGCGGTTATTCTCAAGTTGTACCAATGGAGCAGATAAATCTTCATTTCACTGGCGATTTTCACGCAATAACCACCGCCAATAATCTTTTGGCGGCAATGATTGATAATCATATTTATTGGGGCAACGAATTAGAAATTGATACGCGCCGTATTGTTTGGCGCCGTGCACTTGATATGAATGATAGGGCGCTTCGCAATATTAATGTTGGCCTTGGTGGCATGAATGGCGGTTTTGCCCGTGAAGATGGTTTTGATATTAGTGTTGCCAGTGAAATTATGGCGATTTTTTGCCTTGCCAAGGATTTGGCAGATTTAGAAAAACGAATTGGCAATATTATTATTGCCTATAGACGCGATAAAAGCCCTATTTATGCGCGTGATATTCATGCCCCTGGGGCATTAAGTGTTTTACTAAAAGATGCAATTGCACCAAATTTGGTGCAGAGTTTGGAAAATACGCCCGCCCTTATTCATGGCGGCCCTTTTGCCAATATTGCGCATGGTTGCAATTCACTTATTGCCACAAATGCCGCCTTAAAACTTGCCGATTATGTAGTTACAGAGGCAGGCTTTGGCGCAGATTTAGGGGCCGAGAAATTCCTTGATATTAAATGCCGAATTGGTGATTTAAAGCCATCAATTGTTGTTATTGTTGCAACAATTCGCGCGCTTAAAATGCATGGCGGTGTTGATAAAAAAGACCTTGGAAATGAAGATATTGAAAGCCTTAAAAAGGGCGCGGCAAATCTTGAACGTCATGTAAAAAATATAAGAAAATTTGGTCTTGATTGTATTGTTGCAATCAATCAATTTTTCCAAGACACAGATAATGAAATCGCCACATTACAAGATATTTGCACCAATCAATTCAATGTAAAATCCTTTATCTGTAGCCATTTTAGCAATGGTTCAAAAGGAACAATCGAACTTGCAAAGGCGGTAATTGAAGCCACACAAAAGCCAAGCAATTACGCCCCACTTTATGATGCAAAATTACCAATCAAAGAAAAAATCGAAAAAATCGCCAAAGAAATTTATGGCGCAAGCGATATAAGTCTAAGCGATAAAGCCAAACAAAAAATGGAAGAATATACAAAATTAGGTTATGCAGATACCCCAATTTGTATCGCCAAAACCCAATATAGCTTTACTGCCGACCCCAAAAAAATGGGCGCGCCAAGCAATTTCACACTACCAATAAATGATTTACGATTATCGGCGGGTGCAGGCTTCGTTGTGGCTTTGTGCGGCGACATAATGACAATGCCAGGATTACCGCGCACACCTGCGGCAAATTCAATTGGCATTAATGAAAAAGGGCAAATTGTCGGGCTTTTTTAATGCCCCGTATTTGAATGCTCATTATTATGGCTTGGTGCGGCAGGCGCATGTTCGGTAGCGGGTGCAGGCGCATGTTCATTTTGTGCTTCATGTGATGGCGGATTTGCACCATGTTCAGCATTTGGTACCGCAGTTTCATGACCAGTATTTTCAGTCACCGTCGCTTCATGTGAAGGTGCAGCTTCATGCCCTGCCGCTTCTGGGTTTGTGCCAAGCAAAAGCGAGTTTTCGTTTTCGCTATGCGTGCTTTTAAGTGCCAAATCTTCGGCACTCAAATCTTTTGGTGCATCAGCAAAGGCAACAATTGCCTTTATATTTCCATTTGGTGGGTTACGGCGAATAGATTGAAAATTCACCACCTGCCCTTTGTCAATAAAAGTCGCTTTTGGGTCAACCAACCATGTGGCAACTTGTTTATGACCGTCAAGCAATGTAATTCGCAAATATGGTAGCGCCTTGGCAGAATTTGTAACATTCTTTACTGCGCCCAAAACCATCAAACGCGGCCCCTGCCCATCAATTCCAGAGCGCACTTCTATATTTTTAATTTCCAAACCATAAAGATTTACTGGAACACCAAGCATTGCATAAAATGACGCCGACTTGGGCCATTTTTTCACTATACTAACACGATTACCAATCATAAGCCCCAAAATAACGCCCAATATCGCAATTGCGCCAATCCAACCCACTGCAATCGCGCCAATATGGGAGAATTTGATTTTATCATGTGCTTTTTTTCGCATCTCTTGATGCGGCAATGCTTTATTTTTTTCCTGTTTTTTAAATAAATTGCCAAGACCGCCCGATTTCTTTTCAGGCTTATCACGTGTTTCTTTTGTAACTTTTATTTTTGAGGTTTGTGGCGCTTCTTTATTGGTTTCAAGCGCATCCGCAGGTTTTTGAAACCAATAATGACCGCACGCCGCACAGCGCAAATTGCGCCCCTTCTCACCAATTGCGGAATCGGCAACTTCATAACTAGCTTGGCATGATGGACATTCTATTTTCATTTTTAATTATATTCAGTTACCACTCTTAACTTAATTGTATAAACAAATTAAAAGGAATGATTGCCAATTTGGCAAACAATCCTTAAGCCATAGTCGAATTCTTAAAACCTTATTCGCTAAATTAGTCCACAGATGAACATAAAAAACCAACAGTCACCGCAGGATAAAAAAAATCCCAATAAACCGTGGGTGAAGTTTGAAAATGTTTGTCTTACGTATAATCAAAATCAACGTAAAGATAATGGACAGCGAACACTTGCACTTGATAATGTAAACCTAAGCCTAAAACGTGGCGGGGTTTATTATTTAACTGGCCCATCTGGGGCGGGTAAATCAAGTCTTTTAAAATTAATGTATCTTGCGCTACGCCCAACAAGTGGGAAGGTTGAATTATTTGGGCGCGATATTGATAATTTATCACGCAATGAATTACCCGAACTTCGCCGCGAAATTGGCGTTGTATTCCAAGATTTTAGGCTTTTGCCACATTTAAATCTTTTCGATAATCTTGCAGTCCCATTTCGCACGCGCGGGCAAGAGCCGCATGAATATGAAAATGATGTGATTGATTTACTGGGCTGGATTGGGCTTTCCCATAAAGTAAATCAATTACCCGAAACTCTATCGGGTGGGGAACAACAAAGGGTTGCGATTGCGCGCGCCGTTATTTGCAAACCACGCCTTTTAATCGCTGACGAGCCTACGGGAAACGTTGACCCGCAAATGGGTGATTTATTAATTGATTTGATTATGAAGCTTAATCAATATCGCGGTTCAACAATTGTTATTGCTACCCATGATCATGAAATGGTTAAACGCGCAGGAAGGCCAGTTTTGGCAATTGAGGCGGGAAAACTAACCCAATATGAAACCCCACCAACCCATTTAAGGTTTTTTGGAAGGGATAAAACTTAATGCGGTTTTATTTTTCCAAAATTTTTAAAAATCCATTTTTTCAGTATTTTTCCAAATTGCTTGGCATTAATGAGGTTGCACTTTTGCCAACCAATGGCAAACAAGCGCGCCCACTTACAATTGTGGTTTCAATTATGTGTGCCTTGGGATGTTTGGCGGCATTAAGCGCAAGAATTGGTTTTCGTGCCGCCGATGCATGGACTTCTGAATTAAAAAGCGCATTAACAATATTAGTTGAAGCCCCAAAGGATGAAGCCAATATATTACGCGCCGTGCAAATAACCCAACAAACCAAAGGCGTTAAAAGCGCAAGTTCAATGAGCCGTGAAAAAGCCAAAGAGCTTTTAAAAAATTATGGCGCAAATATTGGTTCATTACTTGATGAATTGCCTTTGCCTAATCTTATAGAAGTTGGCCTTGATACAAATTCCAAAGATACTGCAAAAGAATTACAGGCAAATCTTAGCGCACAAGGTTTTAAAGTTGAGGTTGATGACCATAGCCGATATTCTGGTGAGATTGTAAAAACCTCGGCGGTTTTGCGGGGTGCTGCGCTTTTGGCGCTTTTGGCCTTGATGATTGCATCGGTTGCCTCAATTGCATTTGCGGCGCGTGCGGCATTGGAAACCCAAAGTGAGTGCGTGCAAATTCTTCATCTTATTGGCGCAGAAGATGAGTTTGTAATTCACGAAGTTCAGGCACGCTTTACCCGCCTTGGCCTAATTGCGGGTGCTTATGGGGCAATTGGGGCGGCAATTTTAATTATTATTGCCAATCTTATCATGCAAATGGGTGCAAGCGATCTTACATCAGGAACTAAGTTATTGCGTTGGTGGGATTTTTGGATATTGCTTGTCGCACCCCTTATAAGCGCAATCGCAAGCGCATTAGCGGCACGTATTGCGGCGCGTGATACATTAAAAGAGTTGGTTTGATGAAAATCAGCATTGCGACTATTTTTTCAAGAATTTTCTTTATCGCCGGCCTATTGAGCGCAACCTATTTAATCGGCGGCTTCTTCAAATTTGCCGATATTGTAATTAATTCGCCAAAGCCAGATGAAACAATTTACGCCGATGCCATTGTTTCACTAACAGGCGGTTCAAAACAAAGACTTACAGAAGGCGTTAAATTACTTGAGCTTGAGCATGGAAATCGGCTTTTGATTTCTGGTGTTTATAAAAATGCCACCCAAGAAGAAATTCGCATTGTAACAGGCGGTTCAAAAGAATTATTTGATTGCTGCGTCGATTTGGGCCGCGAGGCCACCGATACAATTGGCAATGCCCAAGAAGTGCGCGAATGGGTTGAGAAATATAAATTCAAAAGCATTATCCTTATAACCGATAATTACCATATGCCACGCAGTATATTGGAAATTAAGAATGAAAACCCTGACCTTATTATCAAACAATATAGTATAAAAGCTGGCTCTTATATTGCAAAAAAGTGGTGGGAAGATGATATTGAGTTTAAGGGGCTTTTGAATGAATATTCAAAATATGTGGCGGCACAATTAAGATTAATACTTAAATTCAATCCAAAAAAAGATTTGAACAAAATTGATGTTGAAAAAATAATAGATAGTGAAAAATAATTATGAGAAAAATAAACCCGATAAATGCGTTTTTGTTTAAAATTTGGTTCGCAGGTTGCGTTTTATTTGTTGGTGGGATTGGCGCAATTGGCGTGTTTTTCAACAAAGACTTTGCAACAAAAGTTACAAATGCATGGGCGCGCTCATCCCTTTGGGGTTTAAAACATATTGCGGGAATTGAAATTGAATTACGCGGCAAAGAAAATTTACCAGAAGGTGATTTTTTTATTGCTGGCAAACATCTTTCAACCCTTGATACACTTGCGCCCTTTACGTTTACAAATACACCTGCCTTTGTTTTTAAAAAAGAATTATTCAAAATTCCAATTTTTGGCTGGTATCTAAAAACCGCAGGAATGATAGGAATTGATAGAGATGGCGGCATGAGTGCGCTTAAATCAATGGTTGCCGAAGCAAAAACCCGCCTTTCAGAAAATCGCCCACCGCTAATCTTCCCTGAAGGCACACGCCAAGAATTAGATGCCGCGCCCGATTATAAACCAGGGGTTGCCGCAATTTATGGAATGCTTGGTATAAAATGCGTTCCAATGGCTTTAAACACAGGCGTTTATTGGCCCGCCAAAGGCTTTCCAACACATTCGGGAAAAGTGATTTTCGAATTTTTACCTGCCATTGAAGCAGGATTAAAACGCCAAGATTTTATGCCCCGCCTTGAAAATGCCATCGAAACCAAAACCAAAGAGCTTATAGATGAAGCAAAAACTTCATAATCCTATTGGCCTTATAATTCCTTGGTCAATCGCCTTTTTGGTGTTTTTTATCTATGCATTTTATTGGAAAAATACGGCGCAAAAAATTGAAGCTGCAATCATGGCGCAAAAGGGCAAAGCCTTTGATTTTAGCCATGTTGATGTTGAAGGTTTTCCAATCAGATTTAGCGTAAAATTAAAAAATTTTTCAAAGCCAATTTTGGGGCAAAACCTTCACATTGATGAGATAAACACAACAACCCGTCCTTTATCACCAAATTTATGGACGATAGATAAAGTCATTGGGATAAGCCTAAGTGATGCTAATAACCAAAAAACTGATATTATCCCCACTAATTCATTGGCAACAATAAATTTAAATTATCAGCCAAATTTACCAAGATTTCAACGCATATCCATAGAAATTGCCAATCTTGATTTTAAAAGTACTCAAAATTCAAAGACATTAAACAATTTAAAAATTCATTTTTTAGGCGACGCTAAAAACAATGCCTATGGCTTTTCTTTTGAGGGCAATGGCCTTGGTCAATTTGAACCTTTTACAAGCGCATATTTAGAGCCGCAGATTTTGCGCGGCTTAGTTTTAGATGCAAAGGCTTTTGATAATGGCTATGAAAATTGGCGCAATAATAATGGTCAAATTGCAATTAAATATGGTGTGGTTAAATTAAATAAATGGGGTATATTTAATTCTGGTGATTTTACAAATTTAAATGGCAATCTTGCTATTGATGGGCAAAATAATGTTAGTGGAGTCATTGATAATAACGCCCATATTGAAGTTTTTTCAGGAAATAAAATTGCAATTCCAAACTTTAAAATTCACGTTTTAAATTCAAAAATAGACATTCAAAAATCATTATCTTCAATAGATTTGGGCAAAATAAGCGCAAACTAAGATATTTATAATGCATTTTCATAATGAACTATGCATTAAAATTGGGATTTTTGTGTCAATCCCAATTGACTCATAGTCTTAAAAACTATATTGCCACCCACTCTTATACCCCGCCCATTTGGTGCAGGGGTGTTTTTACATGATTTTGTATGGCGCTTGTGCGCAATTTGAAAGGTTTTCGCGATGTTCGCGGTTATTAAAACTGGTGGTAAACAATATAAAGTTGCCGAAGGTGACAAACTAGTTGTTGAAAAACTAGAAGGTGATGCTGGTTCAAAAATTACTTTTGACCAAGTTCTTATGGTTGGCACTGACAAAGGTGTTAAAGTTGGCGCCCCTGTTGTTGCGGGTGCAAGCGTAACTGCTGAACTTGTTGAAACTTCACGTGGTGATAAAGTTATGGTGATCAAAAAAACACGCCGTAATACTTATCGTCGTCGTCGTGGTCATCGACAAACTGAAACTTTGGTAAAAATTACTGCTGTAAACGCATAAGGATTTTGAGATATGGCACATAAGAAGGCTGGTGGCTCGTCACGTAACGGTCGCGATTCAGAAAGCAAACGCCTTGGCGTTAAAAAATATGGCAATGAAAATGTAGTTGCTGGCAATATTTTGGTTCGCCAACGCGGAACTAAATTTTATGCTGGCGCTAATGTTGGCATGGGCAAAGACCACACTTTATTTGCAACTGCAAATGGTGTTGTTGAATTCCGCCGCAAAGCCAATGACCGTGCTTATGTATCGGTTGTCCCGGCACAAGCTGCTGAATAATCACAGCTGCCAAAGAGTTTAATTAAGGGGCGGCTATCGCCCCTTTTTTATTGTATATAGCTTTTTAAAATGCGCGAAGCGCTTAAGTAAAAATGCAAATTAAAAACGCCGGGCCACCCCAAGTTTTTTATTGACCAATTCGTATAAACCGATAAGTGAGCGTAGCGGCGATGAGGCCTGAAAAGTTGCAGACTTTTCAGATAAGCCGAAGAGCAATACAAGAAAAGCGGCAAGTTGAGGCCTTTATGAAATTTCTAGATTTAGCAAAAATTACGGTGCGTTCGGGTGATGGTGGTAATGGCTCCAAATCATTTCGCCGTGAAAAATTTATTGAATATGGTGGCCCTGATGGCGGTGATGGCGGCAAAGGTGGTGATGTAATTATTGTTGCTGCTGATGGCTTAAACACATTAATCGACTATCGCTATCAACAACATTTTTTCGCAGGCAATGGCGAAAAAGGCGGCAGCCGCCAAAAACATGGCGCATCCGCTGATGATATGATTCTTAAAGTTCCTGTCGGCACTGAAATCCTTGATGAAGACAAAGAAACAATAATCGCAGACCTAAGCAAACTTGGCCAAAGCATAAGAATTTGCAAAGGCGGCAATGGTGGCTGGGGTAATATCCATTTCAAAGGCCCAGTGAACCAAGCACCTGATTATGCCAATCCTGGCTTACCTGGTGAAGAAAAAATTATTTGGCTAAGGCTTAAATTAATTGCCGATGCTGGGCTTATCGGCCTGCCAAATGCGGGTAAATCAACTTTTTTGAAGGCGGTTACATCTGCCAATCCAAAAATTGCATCCTATCCCTTTACAACGCTTTATCCAAATCTTGGCGTGGCAAGCTTGGGGGCGGATGCGCGCTTTATTATTGCCGATATTCCAGGGCTTATTGAGGGTGCATCCGAAGGTGTCGGCCTTGGTACAAGGTTCTTGGGCCATGTTGAACGCTGCGCCATTCTTTTGCATCTAATTGATGGCACAGAAGAAGATGTGGCAAAATCATATAAAGTTGTCCGCAAAGAGCTTGAGGCCTATTCAGATGTCTTGGCACAAAAGCCAGAGATTGTGGCGCTTAATAAAATTGATTCTTTAAGTGATGAAGAAATCAAGAAAAAGAAAAAAGCCCTAGAAAAAGCATCAAAGCAAGAAGTTCATACGATTTCGGGCATTGCGCAAAAAAATGTTCATCAAGTTTTAGCGCAAATGTTCAAAGAAGTTAAAATCACCCGCGATGCAAATGCAGTCGATCAAGATGTGCAAGAAATCGACGAAGGCTGGCAACCATAATGAAACTTAAGGCCGCAAATAGAATTGTTATTAAATGCGGCTCTGCACTTCTTGTGGATTCGCTAAATGGAATTGTGCGCACTGAATGGCTTGCAAGCATTGCACAAGATATTGCCAATTTACGCGCCCAAAAGAAAGATATTCTAATTGTAACATCGGGCGCGGTTGCCCTTGGCCGTAAAGCCTTAAAACTTAAAGCGGGCAAATTAAAACTTGAAGAAAAGCAGGCCGCCGCCGCAACAGGCCAAGCGCGCCTTATGCAGGCTTGGCAAGATGCCCTTGGGCAATTTGATATTGTATGCGCCCAATCGCTTCTAACTGCTTATGATACAGAACGTCGTCGTAATTGGCTTAATGCGCGGGCAACATTTGAAAGCCTTTTTTCATTTGGCGCAATACCGATTGTCAATGAAAATGATACAATCGCCACCGAAGAGATAAGATATGGCGATAATGATAGATTGGCGGCGCGCGTGGCACAAATGATTGGCGCTGATGCCCTTGTGCTTCTTAGTGATATTGATGGGCTCTATGATGCCAATCCACGCGAAAACCCAAATGCCACACATCTGCCAATTGTATCGCAAATCACAGAACAAATAGAAGCTATGGCGGGCGGTGCAAATTCTTCGGCGGGTGTTGGAACAGGTGGTATGCGCACAAAAATTGATGCGGCAATCATTGCGACATCGGCGGGTGCAAATGTCTATATTGCCGATGGGCGCGCGCAAAACCCAATTGCGCGGATTTTAGATGGCGCAAAGCACACAATTTTCACCGCTCATACCGACCCAAAAGCTGCACGCATTTCATGGCTTTCGCACAATCTTAAACCGCAGGGCACATATATTATTGATGCTGGTGCAATCAAAGCGCTTGAAAAGGGCGGAAGCCTCTTGCCAGTTGGGGTTAAGGCAATTGATGGCTCTTTTGAACGCGGCGATGCAATTGCCATTAAATCCGAAGACGGGCAAATAATTGCACGCGGCCTTTCGGCCTATAATTCAGCCGATGCCGCAATGATTATCGGTAAAAAATCCACTGAAATTGAGGAAATCTTGGGCTATTCAGGTCGCCCTGCCTTGGTGCATAGGGATGATATGGTAATAAATTAATTTCACGCAAAAATCTTGCGTTTTTGGCTTAAATTGTTCATTAGATTAAAAATGACTTCTGATAAAAAGCAAAATCCCGAAGATATTTCCCAATTGCGTCTGCGTATTGATGAATTGGATGCCCAAATCGCGCATTTATTGGTTGAACGCACGCAAATTGCACAAAAAGTTGCGGCATCAAAAGCAAAAGACGCCAAACTTGCTGGTGAAGAATTGGGCTTTGGTTGGCGTCCAAAACGCGAAGTTGAAATTATCAGGCAAGTTTTAAGGCGCGAACCAACCTTGGGTAAGCGCCTTTCCTATATGGTATGGCGTGCAATGATTACGCGTAATCTTGCTAATCAAGCGCCAATGGGCGTAATTTGCGTTGCCAAATCCACCGCCCCAAGCCGTATTGGTTTTGGCGCCGCCGTTATTCCGCAAATTGCCGATAGCGCGCTTGAAGCCATAAAAACTGCCGAAGAAAAAGAAAACCTTATCCTTTCGCTTCCTTGGCCCGATGAAAATCAAGATTGGTGGCTTGAAATCTTAAAACCGCAATTTCAAGATTTAAAAATCAATATGGCTCTTCCCCATATTGAAGGCATAGCGCCAGAGGCTTTGTGCCTTGCTAAAATAACGCCTTTGGAAACTGGTAATGATTATTCAATTATCGCCACAAAGAATGAAAACCCGCCAATTGATAAAGCAACAAAGATAAGCCAAGGCGGCGGATATTATCTTTGGAATATTATCGGGTTTCATGAAAATTTGCATGATGCGGCAAATGGTGTGCATTTCCTTGGTGCATATTCGATTGTTTAATTGATTGGCATTTATTATAAGCGCGCAGAGGAAAATTAAAATGCGCCCAGAACCAATAAATAATATACTTGATATTGTACCTTACAAAGGCGGTGAAGCCACAATTGAAGGCGTTGATAAGGTTTATAAACTTTCATCAAATGAAAACCCATTGGGCTTTTCAAATGCCGCAGCAGAGGCTTTTAAAGACGCAAGTGGCGAATTAAACATTTATCCTGATGGCGCGCATGAAGAATTAAAAAATGCGATTGCCAAACGTTATGGCATTGATGAAAACCGTATCGTCTGCACCAATGGTTCTGATGAAGTGTTTCAGCTTTTGGGGCGCGCATTTTTAAACCCTGGTGATGAGATTATTCAATCTGAATATGGTTTCTTAGTTTACCGCCTTATTGCACAGCAAGCGGGCGCCATTTGCGTATCGGCAAAAACCAAAGATTACCAAACCCAAATTGATGCAATTTTGGCGGCAATCACCCCAAAAACCAAAATCATTTTCATCGATAACCCATCAAACCCAACCGGAACTTATGTTAGTTTTGATGAAATCAAACGTCTTCATTCTGCAATTCCATCAAATATTCTTTTTGTTTTGGATGCGGCCTATGCCGAATATGTGAATGCCAATGATTATGCTTCTGGCATTGAATTGGCGGGCGAATTTGAAAATGTTTTAATGACACGCACATTTTCAAAAATTCACGGCCTTGCCGCGCTTCGTATTGGTTGGACCTATGGGCCGCAAAGAATTATTGATGCATTGCAACGTGTTCGCTCTCCATTTAACGTTTCTTTACCTGCATTAAAAGCTGGCACGGCGGCGATGAATGATGGTGATTTCACGCAAAATTCTGCGGCGCATAATCAAAAATGGCTTGGTGAATTAAGCCAAATCATCAATGAAATTGGCCTTAAAGCAATTCCAAGCGTTACAAATTTCATTATGGTTGAATTTAAAGACGCAAAACATGCCGATGATTGCGATATTTTCTTAAAAACCAAGGGGCTTATTGTTCGAAAAATTGGCGCTTATAATCTTCCTAATTGTTTGCGTATTTCAATTGGAACGGATGATGCCAACAGGCGCCTTATTGCGGCATTAAAGGAATTTATGGGTAAATGATTTTCAATAAAATTGCCATAATCGGTATTGGTCTTATCGGATCATCATTGGCGCACAAAATCAAAGAAACAGGATGCGCAGGCGAAATTGCGCTTTATGATTCTAATGAAAATGTGCGAAAACGCGCCAATGAATTATCATTGGGTGTAGTTTATGATGATTATCAAGGCCTTTTAAAATCTGCCGATTTGGTAATTCTTTGCACCCCATCGGGGGCAATGGGTAATGTTGCCAAAGAAATTTTACCTTTTATGGAAAGCGGAACAATTTTATCTGATGTTGGCTCTGTAAAGGGTGCAATAATCAAGGAAATTCAAGAGTTTTTACCACCCTATATTCATTTCGCGCCCGCCCACCCAATTGCAGGGACAGAACTTTCAGGCCCAGATGCAGGTTTTGCAAACCTGTTTGAAAACCGTTGGTCAATCATCACCCCACTTGAAAATGATAATGCTGAATATCTAAAAGCAGTGGAAAAAATCCAAGAATTTTGGCAAAAAATGGGCGCAAATGTTGAAAATATGACGCCCGAACGCCATGATTTAGTTCTGGCAATGACAAGCCATATTCCGCATTTAATCGCCTTCTGCATTGTCACAACTGCCGAGGATATGGAAAACCTTACCGAATCCGAAGTTGTAAAATATTCGGCAGGCGGCTTTCGTGATTTCACGCGTATCGCAGCTTCAGATCCAACAATGTGGCGCGATGTATTCCTTTTGAATAAAGATGCGGTGATGGAAATTTTGGGGCGCTTCTCAGAAGATTTAACCGCCCTTCGCCGCGCAATTCGTTGGGATGATGGGGAAACATTGTTTGATACGATAACCCGTGCAAGAAGAATGCGCAAAGAGGTTATTGACGCGGGTCAAGATAGCGATAAACCAAATTTTGGGCGCTAAGCGCATTCTTCTTGCCATTATTATTCGCTCACCTTATCCAAAAAGTCTGCAACTTTTCGGGGTTCGCTTGTGAATGCGCAAAGAGGTTATTGACGCGGGTCAAGATAGCGATAAACCAAATTTTGGGCGCTAAGCGCATTCTTCTTGCCATTATTATTCGCTCACCTTATCCAAAAAGTCTGCAACTTTTCGGGGTTCGCTTGTGAATGCGCAAAGAGGTTATTGACGCGGGTCAAGATAGCGATAAACCAAATTTTGGAAGAAATTAATGGTTTTCGCGCGCAACCATAATCGCGTTTTCAATCGCTTTTCTTGCCTGTGGGCTATTGCCCCAACAGCTTACGCCAATATGTGCGGCAACCATTTTGCAAATAAATTCAGGCGTAGATTGCGAAAGAATTTCGAAATTATAAATTCCAATTTCTTCAAGCCTATCAATGACTTTATCGCCAACAAATTTGGCGGCAAGTAGTTTTTCCCTATCTTCATTCGTGAATTTCATAATTCTTCATAGGGCAATTTGCCACATTTTTCAATTAATTTACTTTTACATGCGAATATGCTAATGTAATTGATAAAGGTGCTTATTGAAAAATCTAACCATAAAGAACGAAGATAAAGAAATCATGGCAGAAGAGGCCTCAAGCCTTTTGCTGGCTATGGGCAATGCAAAGAGGCTGCTTATACTTTGTAATTTATTAGATGGCGAATTGAATGTTAATGAGCTTGCAAAACTTGTAACATTAAATCAGGCCGCACTATCACAGCATTTGGCAAAATTACGCGCCCTAAAATTAGTTGCGACCCGCCGCGAAGCCCAGCATATATATTACCGCCTTGCCTCTAATGAAGTATATCAGGTTTTAGAGGTTTTAAACCGTCTTTATTGTTCAGCAGATGGCAAAGTAGCGCGCGCTTGTTAATTTTTAAGGCCGCCATTCCAATATAATTCACGTACGATTTCGCCTTTATTTTTAGGCTCATCTATCAAGGTGCGATAATGCTTTTCTTTCGCAGCGTCGATCATTTCTTTGTCACCACGACTATCACCATAAGCTGCGATTATTTCGGCATCACCAAAATATTGATAGATACGGTTTAATTTTTCTTGGGCACGGCAATTTGGGCCAAGCATTTTACCAGTTAAAACATCATCTTTAATTTCAAGCTTGGTTGCTATGACATTTTTGATACCAAGGGAATTTGCAAAAGGTATCAAATAATCTTCAAGTGAAGCAGAAACCATGGCCAATTCATGGCCCATGGCCTTATGACTTTCTATTGCTTTTAGTGCATCACTGCGTAAAATTTTTGCATAGATTTTCGAAAATTCTACGCAATATTCTTTGTATTCTTTAGTATTTTTCCCCTGTAAAAACGCATTTAAAATACGGTTTTTAACATCGTCACGGCTATAAATTTTGAAAATATATAAGATGAAAAACGGCAATAATGCCGTTAATTTGGCGATAAAGCCCCATTTGCTAGTGGTAAACCTTAAGAATAACATAAAAGAATCTGTGAAAGTGATTGTGCCATCAACGTCAAATGCGGCGATTTTCTTTTTCAAAACTAATTCCCTTATATTTTCATAGTTTTTCATTGCTTCTTGTCGATTTTCGACGTGTTTGCAAGCCTAAATAACTTGACAAATATCAGCTTTTAAAAATAAGCTTAATGCCGAGGCTAATTTTGGTATGTCACTAACACCAAATATCATATTCGAAAGCGCATTTGATGATGAGCTTTTTTACGAATTACCAACACGCATTACGCGGGCGTTTGACGCACGTTCTATGATTTTTCACCTTGTCTCAAAAGACGGGGATCATTCCGTAACAGCAAATTCAGGTTATTGGCCGAAAGAACAATTAGAAGCATATTCAAAAGACTTTGTGGACAAAGACATATTATGGAGTGCGCGGGCAAATCCACAAAATCTTGATCGCGCATGGAATATTATTGACGGCCTAATTTCACGTGAAGATTTTGAAAAAAGCCTAATTGTAAATGAACATTATAGAAAATTTGGCGATGATTTAACACATGCAATGGGTGGTATTTTTAATACTAGCCGCGGGCAAATGGCAATTGGAATACATCGCGGTAAAAATAGCGAACCCTTTAGCAATAATGATGTTAATCAATTAAATAATTTATCGCCAAAATTGATTAATATGCTTATGACGCGCCAAGAAATTGCAAAGGCGAAAAATACTAATTTAATTTTGCAAAAAGTGGTTGAAGATACTGCAAAACCATTTGTTCATACTGATTTTGCAAATCGTCTTTTAAATTATAATGGCATTGGCGTTGAAAGAATTTTGCTTATAAATGGCCTTAAGGTTAATGGAAAAAATCTGATTGCCATTAATAGTGAGGGCAAAAGAATTTTAGAAGAAATAGATCATTTAAAAGATATTGATGGTGATTGCGAAAAATACCTAAAACTTGAAATGCAATTGGGGACAATACTAAAAATTCAAAAAATATGCCTTGCCGGAACTATGCCACAATTGATTTTATCAATCGAGGATAAGCCAAAAAGCAACGATCAAATAATTGAACTTCTTCAAAAACAATATGAGCTAACCTCACGCGAAGCACATATCGCAATCTTAATTGCAGATGGTAAAACCATTAATGAAGTTGCAGCGGAAAGAAACGTAAGCAAAAATACAATTAAGTCACAATTAAACCAAGTTTATTTCAAGACTAATTGTCCAAAACAATCAAAACTTGCTGGGCTTATAAAAGAAATTAGATTATATTAAAAAAAGGACGTGCGACTGAAACTTAAATCGAGGCATTGAGCCGCACGTCAAGAAGGCATAATTGCCAAACTAATGAAAAAGTAATTATGGCCGCGCAAAAATAAGGTCACGTCAAACTTTTACTACGAGCGTATATATTATTGCATTTAAACAATAATTTTAAATCACCCTTATGGGTGAAATCACAGGCCATAATTAATTTTTAATCATATTACTCTTTGTTATTATTAAATTTTTTATGGATTTTGAGAAATTAAATATTTCTTTAAAATAAATATAATTAAAAAAAGAGCATGTGAAAAACAATGAAAAAATCTAAATTTATAGCTTACACTACATTATTTTTAATATTTGCAAATCCTGTACTAGCACAAAATATTACATGTAATACTCCGATTAGTAAAAATGATAGCGCAAAATCAATTTTAAGAAAATATGGCAAGGATGCAATACTTGGGGATATTAATGGGCCAGAAGGCGAAATCTATAAAGGTGTTATTTTATACCCAAATAATCCAAAAAAACGTGCCGAAGTTTTGTTTTATGATGAAGAATTAAAACATCCATCATCTATTCAGTTTGAAAACCAATCTAGCACATGGAATATTGCAGGCTTAAAAATTGGCGATTCTTTGGATAAAGCCGTTAAAATAAATAAAAACATAATTTCAATGTCTGGCTTTGATTGGGATTATGGCGGCTATGCAAGTAATTTGCATAATGGTTTTTTAAGCGAGAAAAACCAAAAATGCACAATTGGTATTCGTTTTGAACCACGTGCCAATGCACAATATAATGAAAGCCTGTCTGGCGACAGGCTTATACATTCGAATAATAAAGCTCTAAAAAAATTAAACCCCGTAATTATTGAATTATCCATTGGATGGGCAATGCAATAAACGGGGCTTAAATATACTAATCTACTTTTTGCTTACGCTTACGTTTTGTAGGGTCTAATTCTTGCTTGCGAAGGCGAATTGCTTTTGGTGTTACTTCCACCAATTCATCATCATCAATCCAAGAAATTGCCGCTTCTAGT
Source organism: Pseudomonadota bacterium (assembly GCA_020161405.1). GTDB lineage: Bacteria > Pseudomonadota > Alphaproteobacteria > Caulobacterales > Aquidulcibacteraceae > Pseudaquidulcibacter. The sequence goes on from JAIUOD010000001.1 coordinate 453,159, forward strand.
GTTAGGCGTTTAGGCGGGGTAAGGCGCATTGCCTCATCCTTGCCAGAAGATCGAACGTTTGAAAGTTTTTTCTCTTTCAACGGATTTACTTCCATATCTTCTGGTTTTGCGTTTTCCCCGATAATCATGCCTTCATAAACATCTTCGCCGCCGCCAATCATAAGCGTGCCGCGTTCTTCAAGATACCAAAGCGCATAAGTTACTGATTTACCTGTATCGGTTGAAATCATCGCACCATTACGACGACCAGGGATAGCGCCTTTCCAAGGTGTATAACCATGGAATAAACGGTTCATAACGCCAGTACCGCGTGTATCGGTTAAAAACTCAGAGTGGTAACCAATTAAGCCACGTGATGGCGCATAGAAAGTAAGGCGGGTTTTACCACCACCTGATGGGCGCATATCATGCAATTCTGCTTTACGGATTGACATTTTCTCAACCACTGGGCCTGTAAATTCATCATCAACATCGATGATTACTTCTTCGGTTGGTTCAAGCGTATTGCCATTTTCGTCTTTTTGCAAAACAACGCGTGGGCGTGAAATTGAAAGTTCGAAACCTTCACGGCGCATATTTTCAATTAAAACGCCAATTTGCAACTCGCCGCGACCTTGAAGTTCGAATGCATCAGAATCAGCAGTTTCACCAACTTTAATCGCAACATCAGTCTCAGCCTGTTTCCAAAGACGGGCACGGATAATACGTGATTGAACCTTATCGCCTTCACGGCCCGCTAATGGTGATGAATTCACCATAACAGTTACCGACAATGTAGGTGGATCAATTGGGGTTGACGGAATTGAAGTTTCAACAACAGGATCACAAATTGTGTGCGCAACAGTTGCTTCTGTAAGGCCTGCGATTGATACGATATCACCTGCTACTGCTTCATCAATTGGCTGACGTTTCAAACCACGGAAAGCCAATACTTTTGAACAGCGACCGCGCTCAACCAATTCACCTTCAAGTGATAATGCTTTAATAGGGTCAGTTGCTTTCAATCTACCTGATTGCACACGACCAGTAAGAATACGGCCCAAGAACGGATCTGAATCGATCATGGTTACAAGCATTGAAAACGGCTCATCGATATGATCAGAAGCTTCAGGTGCTTTAACATGTTTAACGATTGTGTCGAACAAAGCTGTCAAATCTGATGTTGGGCCATTATTTTCATGGCTTGCCCAGCCATCACGGCCAGAAGCATAAACAACAGGGAAATCAAATTGCTCTTCTGTTGCGCCAAGCGCCATGAACAATTCATATACTTCGTCCAATACTGCTTCTGGACGGGCATTTGGGCGGTCAATCTTGTTTAGAACCACAATTGGTTTCAAACCTTGCGCCAATGCTTTTGAAAGCACGAATTTGGTTTGCGGCATTGCCCCTTCCATCGCATCCACCAAAAGAAGGCAACCATCAACCATTGAAAGTACGCGCTCAACCTCGCCGCCGAAATCGGCGTGTCCTGGGGTGTCCACAACGTTAATGCGGTGCATCATATCATCATGCAAATATTCAATAGAAGTGCATTTTGCCAAAATGGTAATGCCACGCTCTTTTTCCTGTGGATTAGAATCCATCGCACGTTCCGCACGTGCTTCATTTTCGCGATAAGCGCCACCTTGTGCAAGCATGGCGTCCATCAATGTCGTTTTGCCATGGTCAACGTGTGCAATAATGGCGATGTTGCGCATCTGCGCAGTTAGATTTGTCACTTTAATATCCTTTTGGGGAGAAACTTTATGGCGCGCCTTTACGCAAATATGCTCTAAAGGTCAAATTTTTTGGTGTTTTTGCTGCTTTTTAAACAGTAATTTTTAAATTTTATCCGTTTTTTTAAACCATAAGTAACCAAGATGGATTATTTTTGATAAAAAATGGGGTAAAAGATTTGACAATTTCGCCACTATCATTGGGTCTTTTTGGTTCGTCTTCGTCGAGCTATAGCCCAAGTGCGCTTGATTTAAGCAGCCTTTACCCAACTGATACATCCTCTTACACCGCTAAAAAACCAAAAACTATCGCCGATTATACCCCATGGGATAGTGCAGCCCCTAAAACTGAAACTGGTAAATTAGCAAGCGCAGCTTTAAATGATACACGATTAATCCAGACCAATCTTGGGCGTGGTGTTGGTTCGGCTGATAAAGACACAAATGATAGAAAATTATTCGTTGTTTATAATGCAATGGATAAAATCCGTGCTTTAACCGAAATCGCATCAACAAAATCCTTATCAGATACAGAGCGCACAAAAATTCAAACCCGCATTCAAAAAGGTCTTGAAGAAGTTAAAGCCTATGTTGCCGCCAATCCTTTAACTGGCGCATCAATGATTGCAGGCAAAAAATATACAAGCCTTGTAAGCGATGCATGGGGCACTTCTACAACTGGTAGAACTTATACAACAGACCCACTTGTAAATGGTGATTCAACAAGTGTTGTTCCACAATGGGTTGGCAATGTTAAATTCACTATAAAAGCCAAAGATATTATTGGCACCGAAAAATCGGTTGATGTTGATTTAAATGAAATGGGTTCAACCCCGCGCACTGTTGAAAATGTTGCTGTTTTCTTAAATAGTAAAATGGCTGCTGTTGGCATTAATTCACGCTTCTCTGCGGTTGAAAGCACAAAAAAATCCACAGTAAAAGGCATTGAAGATAGCAAGCAACAAAGCCTAAAACTTGCCATTGATGATAGTGAAACAATTAATTTTGGTGCCGCGGCTGGAGATACACAAAGTGCAATTTGGGTTGCGGGTGCAAAAACAAAAGATAAGGTTGAACAAAGCATCATAAGCCGCATCGACCTTGATGGCACTTCTGCAAGTAATATTTCAAAAACTGATTTTGCCGCAACCAATGGAAGCGCAAAAATCAGGGCGATGACCAAAGATGCCGATGGCAATATTTATGTTATTGCCGATTCTTCAGGTGAAATTGCAAACTTTAATCCAAAAGCTGCAACTGATGTAGTTTTGCAAAAAATTGATAGTGCGGGAAATGTTGTATTTTCACGCGCCCTAGGCTCTGCAAGTGCGGCACAAGGCTTTTCAATTGCCGTAAATGATAATGATGGCACAATTGCAATCGCAGGTGCAGTTAATGGAAAAATTGATAATAGCGTAACATCAGCAGGTACAGGGCTTGAAAGCTTTGTTGCGGCCTTTGATGAAAACGGTAAAGACCTATGGCAACATCAACAAGGCGCAACAGGTGATGATAGCGCAATTGATGTAAAATTTGCCCAAGACGGAACTTTAATGGTTTTGGGTAAAACCACAAATGCAATTGGTTCTTCTACTGCATTGGGCGGAATTGATACTTATGTTCAGGCGCTTGATACTTCTGGCAATGAAATTTATACAAAAAGCCTTGGCACAAGCGGAAATGATCAACCAGTTTCACTACAAATTAGCGGCACACAAGCCTATGTTGCATGGAATGATGATTCAAATAATGGGCATTTAAGCAGATTAAACACTTCTGATGGTTCGATTGGCGGGGCTGATGTTTTGGCTTCATCAATTGGCATGGGCCGCTTTAGCCAATTTGCAATTGATAATAGTGGAAACGCCGTATTTGTTGGTGAAAAAACTACAAATGATGCAATGTATGACCAATTAAAATCGGTCAAACTTTCAAATATGAGCGTTAATTTTACCAAAGATTTTTCAGGTGCGCCGATTAATTCACTAAACCTTAGCAATGGTCGTATTGACCTTGCATTTGAGGGCGTAACCGATGAAAATGCCGCCGATAAGCTTGCGCTTCAAACCAAATTGAGGGGCATTTCAAGCACTGATGGATCTGATATTTATACAATGAATGTTCAGGCCGAAGCAGATTCAAAAGTTATGATAGCGGGCATTGATAACCAATCTAAATCGCTTGAAAATATGGGTTTACCGCAAGGTGATATGCTATTTGGTGAAACCCAATCTTTAACTGATGTTACTGGTCTTCATGCGGGTGATTTTTTCTATATTGCAGCAAATGGCGGAACTAAACGTAAAATCACAATTGATAAGGGTGAAACTATGACAACCCTTACAACCAAAATTGCAAGCTCATTATCACGATATGCCAATGTGTCGACTTTGATAAAAAATGGCAGCAAATATTTATCAATCATGCCAAAAGATAAATTCAAATTAGAGATTTCAGCCGGCGATGGCGTGCTTGATGCATTAAAACAATTAGGCATGGATGCAGGTGTCGCCCAAAGCTTTAGCGCGATTTCTACTAATGCGAAAACTGGGGTAAAATCTAATGTTATTATCGCTTTAGATTTGCCATCAAATATTGATGTTTCCGATAAAACCAAAGCGAAAACTTCGCTTGATGCAATAAATTCGGTATTAACTCGAATTCGTTCTGGCTATCGCGATGTTTCAACCAATGAAACCCAAGTTGCACTTCGTAAGCAATCAGCGGCATCAACAAGTGCAAAAGGTAAGTCATCATCTGGAAGCTCAGCCGCCGTTGCCGCATATCAAGCGCAAACCGCAAATATGCAGGCCGCATTAGCGCGTTTAGGCGGCTAATTCCCAAATCTAATTTAAAAACAAGAATTGCCTTCCCAACGGAAGTCCTCAACCTTTTTGTCCTTATTGACCAAAAAGCGTTTGATGCAAACTAATTCGCGTTCTGAATAGCCATCATTATAATATGGGCTGAATAATGGCCATGCCATTAATACCGAACCGCGATTATAATAATGCCCAAAAGAAGTGCCAAGCGCGATTGTGCCGCCCATACTTGAACGGTCAGTGCGACGTGACGAATATTGAATTATTTCACGCCCATCAGAAAGATTATATGATGAATTTGGCGGCCCCATATCAAGGACAACATTATCAACACTCTTGCCAATATATTTCGCCTTTATTGGCGCTTCAAAATTATCAAGGCGGGTTTGATATGGAATAGTTTCGCACGCACCAATTCCAATAGCCAATAATCCTAATAATGCGCCACCTAATAATTTTTTATTCATAATACACCTTTGGTATATTTCTACGCTTTTGTATGATTTTGTCGAATTAAATTTCATACATTAAAAGCAAGAATTACCTTCCCATTTGAAATCTTCAATTATTTTTGCTTTTGAAATTACAAATCTTTGCGCACATTTTTCATGATGCGAAACAAGTGGGTCAGTTCTTAAATATGGAACTTGGCGCGTAATCGGAATTTGCTTTGTGCTGCCATCATCACGTTTAAAGGTTTTATAACCAATAACTTCTGTATGATAATCAGTATAAGTACCGCCACCTGTTGTATAAGAACGCTCTTTTAAATATTGAATTACATCGCGCCCATCAGTTAAAGTATAAGAAGATTCAGGTGGCCCCATCGCCAAAAGCAATGCATCAACCGATTTACCAACATAATCAGCGCGCATTTTCGCTTCATAATTTGCCACACGCTCTGGGTAAGGTACAGTTTCACAAGCGCCCAAAATCGCGCCTATTAATACCAATGAGGAGATTGTAAAAGTTTTTTTAAAAATGCTCATTTTTCAATTCCAATTTTGTTGGTTTTCTTAATTAATTCAAAAGCTACTCTGTAGTTTATGAATATTGCCTGAATATGCACATTATCACATATTAAGCATCTTTAAGCAATTAAGAATAAAGTTTTTCCAATCGTTCTTTATTCATTTGAATGATTTTTTCTTTCAAATGTTCGGGTGCTTTATCAGGGCTTCCGCAATCAAATGGCGGCGAAGGATCATATTCAAGACCAAGCTGAACAAGTTTTGCCGCATCCTCACCCGCGATTTTTGAAAATAATGTCAAGGCAAAATCAATACCTGCGGTAACGCCGCCGCCAGAAAAGCGGTTTCTATCTTGAACCACACGCGCCTTAACAAAATTAGCGCCATATTTTTGTAATTCATGCCCCCAAGCCCAGTGGCAAGCACTATCATAACCTTGCAATAGACCCGCCGCCCCCAAAACTAATGATCCATTACAAACCGAGCATAAATATTGAAGTTTTGGTTCTTGGGTGCGCAAAAAGTCCAAAACAATTTCATCTTTAAGTAATGGCCATATTCCAAAACCACCCGGCATAAGCAGAATATCCATTTGCGGCGCTTCATCAAATGAATGGCTTGGGATAATTTCAAATCCACAATCAGTCTTAATTGGTTTTGTATCTTTCCATAAATAAAAGCATTGCGCATTTGGCATGCGCGATAAAAATTGCGCAGCACCGCTCATATCAAGCTGGGTTATATTTGGAAAAATAACAAAACCAATTTTCATTTAGCGTCTCATGTGTTTAGTCGTGCTTAAAATATGGCGAAGATTTTAAGGCAAGATTTTGAATTTTATTCGCAGTAATATTGGGATATTCCAAGAATAAAATTCAAAAAGATTGACCTAAAAGATTGCCATAGTTTGAGTGCAAATAAACACATGAGGCGCTAGTCCATCAATTTTTCTGACAAATAAGTAAATTCAAGCGCGCGCCTTTTTGCACCCTCTACAAGGTTTGCTGCCGCCGAATGCCCGCCATTTATGTTTTCATAATAAAGGAATGGCATCCCCAATTCTTCTAATTTGGCGCCATATTTTCGTGCATGCCCTGGGTGAACCCTATCATCCTTGGTTGATGTAACAATCAAAGGCTCTGGAAAATCTGCGCGTTTTTTAAGGTTTTGATATGGCGATAATTTTTCAAGCCATGCACGCTCATTGGCGATTTCAGGGCTACCATATTCATCAACCCATGAAGCACCCGCAAGCAATTTATGATATCTAAGCATATCCAAAAGCGGAACTTGAACCACAACTGCATTAAATAATTCTGGCCTTTGTGTAAGCATTACACCCATTAACAAACCGCCATTTGAACCACCCATAATTCCAAGCCTTCTTGGGCTTGTGATTTTGCGTTTTATCAAGTCTTCGGCAACGCCAATAAAATCATCATAGACCACTTGGCGTTTAGTTTTAAGGCCTGCATCATGCCATGCAGGGCCAAATTCCCCACCGCCACGAATATTGGCAAGAACATAAGCGCCGCCGCGCTCAAGCCACATTTTACCAATATAAGGCGAATAATTTGGAAGCATTGAAACTTCAAACCCGCCATATCCATATAGCAGGGTTGGTGTTGAACCATCAAATTTAATATTCTTTTTGTGAACTACAAAATAAGGAACTTTGGTGCCATCTTTTGATGTGGCTTCTAATTGTTCAACCATCAAATCATTTGCGTCAAAGCGTGCAGGTTGCGATTGAATGATTTGCGGTTTTTGCGCCTGTGTTTGCGCCATATAGATTGATGGCGGTGTTATAAAATCATTATAAGAATAGAAAATCTGATCGGTAAAACTATCTAAATCAGCAATTCCTGCAACGCCATTTTTTGGCAAATCTATTGTACTATATTGCCAATCATTCCCAGATTTTTGGTAAAATCTAATTTCGCTTTTTACATTTTTGCTTAAATCAACAATAATGCCACTTTTAACCAATGATGCCGATTGCACGGCTTCACGGTTTTGTGGGGCATAAATTACTTTAACATCAATCTTGCCGCTATTATCGGCAACTTGCGCCAAAGAGGTTTCGACCAAAGAACCTTGTTCAAAAACTTGCGATGAGCCGCGCGGTGTCCAATCTTCATTCAAAGTGACATATAATTTGCCATCACGAAGGCCGATAATGCTTTTCTTTTGTGGTAAATCTAATTTTGCAATTTCACCATTTGGCTTTTGATAAAAAGTTATATTGGTAAAGAATGTTGGGCTTCTATAGAAAAAATATTCATAGTGATTTGGCGCATCTTCAACCCGATATGCACCTGCTGAAACATCGGTTTTTTCACCGCGAAAAACCTCTTTGGCATCTTTAAGTTTTTGACCGCGCTTTAGGGTTTTAACAATGAATGGATAGCCTGATTCAGTAAGGCTATCATTGCCCCAATCTGTGCCAAGAAGAATTGTATCTTTATCAATCCATGTTGTGTCAGACTTTGCTTCTGGGATTAGAAAGCCATTATCAACGAATTTGCGGGTTTTAATATCATATTCGCGCTTAATATTGGCATCCTTACCACCATTTGAAAGAGACATAAGGCAAATTGTATTCCACATATCGCGCGAATTTAAACAATCTGCGCCTTTATAAACCCAATTTTTATCTTCTTTTTTTGATAATTCATCAAAATCAATAATGCTTTCCCATTCAGGATTGCCGGTTTTCCAATTATCAAATTTTGCACGGCGCCAAACACCATGAATTTGGGTATCGCTTTGCCAAAAATTACTGACATAGCCTTCAATATATCCACCAAAGGTAAGCCTATCTTTGGCCTTGACCATTGCCATTGCTTCATCTTCGAATTTTTTATAACGCGCATCGGCCTGTAATTTTGCCAAAGATCTATCATTTTGAGACTTTACCCAATTAAGGGCTTTTTCGCCTTCAACATCTTCAAGCCATAAATATTTATCTTCTTGATTTTGCGCCTGTTGCACTGGTGCGTCCACTTTCTCTGTTGATGCAGATTTATTGTCTTGAATGCTTGCACAACCTGCGATTTGGGCAAGGGCAATCGTTAAAAATCCAAATTTAATTATGCGCTTCATGATTTACGCCTTCTCGTCTTCTAAAAGTGGTTTACCATTTTCATCGGTCATATATTTTGCCAAAGACATGATGTTAAAAATCCAAAAAGCCAGATTTATAGCAACATCGCCCCACATATTATACAAAACCCAAATTTTTTCACTAAATAATCGCCAAACAGCCTCGTTTATTATTGCAAGGCAAATATTAAGAATGCCCGCACGCAAAGCCAAAGTTTGCCAATGATTATCCGCCATATGTATAGCTGAATCAAATAAGGTTTTTAACAAATTACTGCGAACAATAACTGAATATATTAAAATCAACCCCATAAGGCCATATATAAGTGTTGGGCGCATTTTGATAAAAATATCATTCTTTAGCCAAAGCCCAAGGACAGACATAATCAAAATCATAATAAAGGAAAACATTGCAATTGGCGAAATTTTGCGCGTTTTTACCCATGAATATATAAAGGCCAGAACTGAAACCGGAAGAAAAAATAATGTTGCAATTAAAATTGGCTTTGGTTCATGGGTAATTGGATTGGCGGGAAATAATTTTGGCGCAAGAAAATAGCCAATAAAAAAAGCAAGCGCAGGCCCTAAATCAGAAATAAGGCGCACAGTATCGAAACCACTTTTGGTCTCTTTTTGATTTTCAATATTCATATATATAATCTATCAACCAAGCAAATATATGCAAGCACACAATCACATAATTAACTAATTTGAAAAATTTTTACGCAAAGCATATAATGGGTAAGGCTAATTATTGATATCGGATAGAATATGAATTTTTCAAAACGTGAAATTATGCTTGGCATGGGTGGTTTATGCCTTACTTCAGCGTGCAGTAAGGATCCTGCGTATGTCTTATATGGAACTTATTTACCGCATTCAATTTGGCAAACTATTGATGGCAAAAGCATTGATATTGCTAATTTAAAAAAACCATTAATTCTTCACTTCTTTGGACTTTGGTGCCGCACATGTATTGATGACATGGATAATTGGCACGAAGCCTTGAAAAAACTAAATAAAATCCCCGATATTGCTGTCATAAGTGTACATTGTGGAAAAGTTCCCGCGCATTATGGTTCATTGCAAAAATATTATGATGAAATTGATTCATCTTTAAAAACCCCGCTTATTGATGATGCGAACGAAGTAATTGCAAAATCTATGAAAATCCCTGGCTATCCATCTACTTTGCATGTCGATAGTGGTGGGCGAGTTGTGGAACATTCATGGGGTCTTGGCTCGCAGCGCGGCGTGAATAGTTTTCTTATGAAGACTGATAAAATTTTTGGGCTAAATAAAAAATAATTTCATGATGTTTTTTACGGTTTTATCTCTTATAAAACTTAGTATATTAAGTTTATGAATATTCTTAAAATCCCAAAAGCATCTGAATTAATTGCACAAAATTTACGCGATAAAATAATTTCAGGCGAATTAAAAAAAGGTGGCTTTTTGCCACCTGAATCCCAATTAATGCAAGATTATGGCATTTCGCGCCCAACATTACGCGAAGCATTACGAATATTAGAAAATGAAGAATTAATCGAAATCACGCGCGGTTCACGCAGTGGGGCAAAAATCACGGGTCTTTCACGCAAAAACCTTACACGTCATTTGGGGCGTTACTTACAATTCCAAAAAGCAAATATTCTTGATTTATATGAAGCGCGCCTTGCGTTTGAACCTTTTGCATTGGAAATTTTTTGCGAAAATAAAGAAGCCAGCAAAATCAAACATTTTCGTCAACTTGCCGAAGGTTTACGCAAATTAGTTGAACAAGAAAAATTTGATGAATTTCCCGCAATCATGGCAAATTTCCATGCTGAAATTGTTGCCTGTGCCAAGAATAAAACCTTATGCATTATGTATCGCGCATTATTAGATTTGGTTGTTGCCCATCAAAAAGATTTTCAACATCGATTTAACCAATCCAAAGAGACCCTACGCAAAAGATTTGGCGCAGGTTATCGCTCATGCGTTAAACTTATAAATCTTATCGAAGACGGTAAGCATGATGAGGCAATCGAACACTGGACATTGCATTTAAATAATGTTGCCCAAGGTTGGACAATTCGTGACGAAAATTCACGTGTGATTGACGGCAATATTTAATGAAGAAAATTACCGAATATAGCCAAGGCGATGATAATAAAAAATTGCGCAAAATCCTTGGGCAATTTGCAACCGGTGTTGCGATTGTAACAACTTTTGGCCAAGATGAAAAACCATGTGGTATTACTATTAATTCGCTTACATCGGTTTCGTTAGATCCGCCATTATTACTATTTTGTCTTTCAAAATCTTCAGGCACATTAAATGCCTTTAAAGCCAATTCTTATTTTGCCATCAATATTCTTGACGGTGAACAAAAATCCATATCAAAAGATTTTGCGCGCCCTAATTTTGATAAATTTTCAAATGTCGATTGGGATATAAGCCAACATAAATGCCCGATTTTATATGGAAATATTGCAACAATTGAGTGTAAAAAAACCAATGAATTTGATGGCGGCGATCATATAATAATTTTAGGTGAGATAATTAACGCCAGTGGTCATGAAAGCCATGACCCGCTTATTTACCATAATGGTGCATATAAAAAAATTCATATTTAATATTGAATAAAATCACCAATGAGGTCATAAATTTCATATGAATATTTTTGAAAAACCAATTCTTTATATAGGGCCACGCAATTATTCGTCTTGGTCGATGCGCCCGTGGCTTGCTTTATTTTGGTCTGGCCTTGATTTTGATGATAAATTAATTGACCTTGACCAAGAAGGCTATGGCAAGCGCCAAATTAAGGATGTTTTGGCGGTGTCGCCTACAGGCACTGTTCCTGCGCTTAAACATGGTGATTTGAACATTTGGGATAGTTTGGCGATTTGCGAATATATCGAAGAAATATGCCCCAAAGAATTATGGCCGATTGATGCGAATGATCGTGCAATTGCCCGCGCTTTAACCTGTGAAATGCATTCGGTTTTTTCAAATATGCGCAATGATTTTACCCATAATATTCGCCGCATAATTCCGACCCCGCCAATTTCAGAAGATGCAAAAATTGAAATTGAACGCCTTGATTATATTTTTGCAAGCCAATTTGAAAAATTCGGTGGCCCATTTTTATTTGGTGAAAAGCCATGCATTGCAGATGCTTTTTACACGCCAATGGCGGTGCGCTGCCGCACTTATTCACTGCCACTAAGTGAAAAGGCGGGCAAAATGCGCGATAATTTATTATCTTCGGATGGGTTTTTAAAATGGTCAGAACTTGCACAAAAAGAATGGCAACCTTTTAAATCCGCGCCGCATGATAGCGTCTATGAATGATTGCAAATTGCGCGATAAAAATTTAGAATATTAAAAATTAAAGTTGGGAATCATGGCAAAAGCACAAGTAAAAACTAAAGACGAAAATGTAATTTATGTAACCGAACACCGTGTTGCCTGTGATGGCGGCGGCGGCGCAGGCGGCCACCCAAAAACCTATTATGAACTTGGCGAAAGCCATGAAGCAACCTGTAGTTATTGCGGGCAGAAATTTAAACTCAAATAGCCGCCCTCGGCGCCTTGCGCCTCACTTAGCTATTTGGAAAAAAGGACAGCAAAAATCAAAAAGCGTGGTTTTTGCTTTTTGCTGACATATTTTAAGTTAAGCGCTAAGCGCAGGAAAAATAATGACACAACATCCGCACGAAATTGGCCCCGATTCGCTTCTTACCCTTATTGATGGTTCGGGTTATATTTTTCGTGCTTTTTACGCAATCCAAAAGTTAAACCGTAAATCTGATGGTTTACCCGTCAATGCGGTTTCTGGCTTTTGTAACATGTTGTTCAAATTTTTGGCCGATGGCAAAAGTTCGGATGATCAACCAACCCATTTGGCGGTGATTTTTGATGCAAGTTCAAAGACTTTCCGCAATGAAATCTATCCCGAATATAAAGCCCAACGCCCACCTGCACCCGAAGATTTAGTGCCACAATTCCCCCTTATCCGCGAGGCGACAATGGCCTTTGGCGTGCCATCAATCGAAATGCTTGGCTATGAGGCCGATGATTTAATCGCAACCTATGCCCGCATTGCGGCTGAAAAAGGCGCGCGCGTTCGCATTGTTTCATCCGATAAAGATTTGATGCAATTAATGAGCGATAAAATCGCCCTTTATGACCCAATGAAAGATAAGCCATTGGGGCTTGATGAAGTAATGGCAAAATTTGGCGTTACCCCCGACAAGGTCATTGATATTCAGGCTTTGGCGGGTGATAGTTCGGATAATGTGCCGGGTGCACCAGGGATTGGCCCCAAAACCGCCGCCGAATTAATTAACCAATATGGCACACTCGAAGAACTTCTTGACCGCGCCGAAGAAATTAAACAACCCAAGCGCCGTGACACTTTAATAAATTTCCGCGAACAAATTGAAATTTCCAAACGCCTTGTTACTTTAAAAGATGATGTTCCCGATATTGTTCCGATAGATGATTTCAGGGTGCGCGAACCCGATGCCAAAGAGCTTTTGGGCTTCCTTGAAAAAATGGAATTTAGCACATTAAGCCGCCGCGTTCGCGCCCATCTAGGCACAGAAGGCCATATAGCCGACCAAGCTGAAACCGGCGCAACATCGTCAATCCACACCCCCGATACGGGAACAATTACCCATATCGAACACCAAAAACCCGCGCCCATAGACTATTCAAAATTTGAAACCATAAAAGATGCCGCGCGCCTTAAAGAAGTTTTGGAAATCGCCAAAGATAATGGGTTTTTAGTAATTGATACCGAAACCATTGGCCTTGATTGCATCACTGGTGGCCTTGCGGGGGTCTGCCTCAATATTGGCAAAGACCAATCATTCTATCTTCCATTAGGTCATACAAGTGATGAAGGCCTTTTTGCCGAACGTGTGATTGACCAAATGGATTTAAAAGAAGCCTTGGCAATTTTAAAACCAATTTTATGCGACCCAAGCGTTATTAAAATCGGGCATAATTTAAAATATGATTTATCGGTTTTGGCGCAGCATGGCATTGAAATAACACCAATCGAAGATACAATGCTTTTATCATTCTGCCTTGATGCGGGCAAAAATGGGCATGGTATGGATGAATTATCGCTTCATCACCTTGAACACCGCGCCATTGCTTTCAAAGATGTGTGCGGAACAGGCAAAAGCCAAATTACATTTGATAAAGTGGCAATTAATGATGCCACAAAATATGCCGCCGAAGATGCCGAAATTACTTATCGCCTTTGGAAACTTTTAAAGCCGCGCCTTGTCCATGACCGCGTCACCACTGTTTATGAAACCATCGAGCGCCCCCTAATCGCCCCCATCGCACAAATGGAGCAGCATGGGATAAAGGTTGATGTTCAAGAATTAAATATCTTGTCCAATGATTTTGGTCAAAGAATGGCCGAATTTGAGGCAAGCGCCGAAGAATTGGCGGGCGAAAAATTTAATATAGCCAGCCCCAAACAAATTGGCGAAATCTTCTTTGAAAAAATGGGACTTACGGGCGGCAAAAAAACCGCATCTGGCCAATGGCAGGTTGATGTTGATGTTATGGAAGATTTGGCAAATAAAGGCCATGAACTTGCACGAACCATCCTTGATTATCGCACCCTTGCCAAATTAAAATCAACTTATACAGATAATTTAAAGGCCGCGATTAATCCAAAAACTGGGCGTGTGCACACAAGTTTCAATATGGTTGGGGCACTTACGGGGCGGCTTTCTTCAACCGATCCAAATTTGCAAAATATCCCAATAAGAACCGCCGAAGGGCGCAAAATCCGCCATTGCTTTATTGCCGATAAAGGTAATGTTTTAATATCGGCGGATTATTCGCAAATCGAATTACGTCTATTGGCGCATGTTGGGCAAATTGAACAATTGCAACGCGCCTTTAAAGAAAACCTTGATATTCACGCAATGACCGCAAGCGAAATGTTTGGCGTGCCATTAAGTGAGATGACAAGTGAAATAAGACGCCGTGCCAAAGCAATTAATTTCGGCATCATTTACGGCATTTCCGCCTTTGGCCTTGCGCGCCAATTGGGCATAACCAATGGCGAAGCTAAATCTTATATTGACACTTATTTTGCCCGCTTCCCTGGCATCAAAGATTATATGGAAAGCATGAAATCTTTTGCCAAGGAACATGCCTATGTCGATACTATTTTCGGGCGCCGCATTCACCTACCAAGCATTAATTCAAAGGGCGGCGCCGAACGCAGCTTTGCCGAACGCCAAGCCATCAATGCCCCATTACAGGGCGCCGCCGCCGACATAATCAAACGCGCAATGGCGCGCGTTCCAGTGGCTTTGGCGAATGCAGGCTTGGACGTGAAAATGACATTGCAAGTGCATGACGAATTGGTTTTTGAATGCGCCGAAAATATCGCCGATAAAGCCTGTGAAATAATCAAATCCACAATGGAAAAAGCGGCAATGCCAGCGGTTGAACTTTCAGTCCCCCTAATTGTAGAAGCCAATTACGCCAAAAATTGGGGCGATGCGCACTGATTCCCTACCCCAAAACTAGTTTTGGGGTAGTTTAAGCGGACACAAAAAATCAAAAAGCGTGGTTTTTGATTTTTTATGACTTTAATTTTGTTTTGGCGTAAGTTTTAGGATTTTTCCTTCGGGTTCATCCGTCAAAACCCAAATAGAACCATCATTGGCGGTTTTTATGTTTCTGAAGCGGGTTTTTAAATCCGTTAGGAATGTTTCTTCTTTTTTGACTTTGCCATTTTCTAAATCAACGCGGCGCAATTGTTGACCCGCGAGGGCGGAGACCAGAATATCGCCTTTCCATTCTTTGAATAAATCCTTGTCATAAAATGTTGCCGCGCTTGGCGCGATTGAGGGAACCCAATATAAAAGCGGCTGTTCCATACCTGCCATTGCCACATAATCGGATATTTTTAGACCCGTATAATCAACCCCATAGGTAATTTTGGGCCAGCCGTAATTTTTGCCTTTTTCTAGAATATTAATCTCATCACCACCCATTGGGCCGTGTTCGATTTCGTATATTATGCCTTTTTCATTATCTTGCGTAAGCCCTTGAGGATTACGATGCCCGATTGAATAAATTTCAGGGCGCCAGCCAGTGACATTGGCAATTGGCTTGCCATCAAAGTCAAGACTAACAACTTTCCCAAGATCATTTTGCGGATTTTGTGCCTGCTCCTTAAAATCAAAACCTTCGCCCAATGATAATAAAATGCTTTGTTTTTTCGGAAATAAAATACGCCCACCAAAATGGGCAGTGCCTTTTTTCTTTATATTATTGCTAAAAATTTCTTTGACATCGCTTAAAATGCCATTTTCAAATTTTGCTTTTAAAAGTGTGGTGGCATTTTCATCCTTTGTGCCCTTGGCATAGGTGATGTAGATTATGTGATTATTGGCATAATCGGGATGTGCGGCAACATCAAACAACCCCGCCTGCCCATCATATAAAATATCTTTGGGAAGGTTCGCTATTGGCGGCGATAATTTATTATCTTTCAAAAGGCGCAAACGCCCCGCTTTTTCTGTCACAAGCGCCGAACCATCGGGCAAAAATGCCAAACCCCATGGAAATTCCAAACCCTGCGCCAAGGTTTCAACATTAATCGCCATATTTGATTGCGGCGCAGTATCAGAGCGCGGGGCATCCGCCCCTTTTTGATAGCATGAAGCCAGAAGAAACGCACAAAGGATGATTGAGAATTTACGCATATTACTTGCTATCACATATTCGATAGTTTCAAAAGATTGCTTTTTTCAATCCCCGCAATGAATTGCCAACATAAATATGCTGCGCAGCATTTAAATCATCGGCATGCAATATTCTTTCATATGCATCACCATTTTCAATCAGTTTTTGGCGCAAAATTCCGTTTAAAATCCCACATGAAATTGGCGGCGTTGCAAGTTTTTTGTCGCCAAAATCAACGAAAATATTGGTGCGTGTGCCTTCGGTCAATTCGCCTTTTTCATTTTGATAAATCACTTCATCAATGCCGCGGTCTTTATAATACTGCCATTCATTATCATAGGTTTTGCGATTTGTGGTTTTGTAATAAATCCAAGGATTATTGGTTTGAATAATAGTTTTTGAAAGCGCGATTTTCCAATCCTTATTATCATTTTCAAATTCAAAAATCGCCACCTCATCAGAGGTTTCATCAATCGAAATTTTTATGCGCGCTTTATTCCATGCGATATTATCGGCAGTATTTTTTAGCATGTGTTTAATATAATCTTCATCAAATCTAAAACCAAAATGCTGCGCAGCATTTTTAAGGCGCGCAAGATGCATTTCAAGGTTTTGATAGCCTATTTCTTGTGTCCAAAGTAGGGTTTCGAAAATTGCAAAATCATCTTGCGCCTTGGTTAAAAACTGCGATTTCAAAAGGCATTCTTGATATTCTTTTTTTGCAATTGAATCATAAACAATGCCCGAACCAATTCCAAGCGTAAGTTTGTTTTCCTTTATTATAGACGTTCTTATTGCAACATTGAATTTGGCATTGCCTTTTGGCTCAATCATGCCAATTGCGCCGCAATAAATATCACGCGGCGCATTTTCAGCTTCAAAAATCAATTCTTCTGCCCGAATTTTGGGGCAACCCGTTATTGAACCTGCTGGCGAAATGCTACACAATATATCCGCAGCATTTTTATTGGGTAAAAGGCGCGCCTTAACCCGCGAAATCATTTGCAAAAGGGTTTTATAGGTTTCAATTTCAAATAATTTTGGCACTTTAACCGAACCCGCGCGCGAGATTTTTGCCAAATCATTGCGCATTAAATCAGTTATCATTAGATTTTCGGCGCGCTGCTTTTCATCATTTAAAAGAATATCGAAGGCATTTTCTTTGTCAGTTGAAATTGTGCCCTTCATTGGGTGGGTTTCAATATTTTGCCTATTTTTTTCAAAAAATAATTCAGGGCTTAGGGATAATATTTGCGCATCACTAAAATCTATATAAGCGCAATATTTCGCCTTTTGGCGGCCGCGCAATTTTTCATAAAGTGCGATTGGCGAACCTTCAAAATCCATATCAACTTTGATAGTTAAATTAGCCTGATATATATCACCCTTTTCAATATTGGTTTTGATTTTATTGAATTTTTTTGTGTATGATTTTAAATCATCGCTATATTGAACTTGCGACAATCTAAAGCCTGCGCCTTTATTTTTGCGCCGCAAAAGCCGCCCAATAGCACCCGAATTTGTAACGCGCGGCGCATTAAAAACCCCAAAAACTAAAAGTGGGAAATTGGATTGTTTGGCAAAGTTTTTGGTCTTTTCTTCAAAACAAAGGCCAAATTCATAAGAAACAAAACCCGCCAAATAATGCCCGTTTTTTTTTGCAGCATTTATTTTGGCAATAGCCCCATCAATCTCATCAAAATTATTTGCAATAATCATATCAATTGGGTTTTGAAAAATTTGCGCCACGCCATTGTCTTGCGTGCAATCTTCCAAAAGCAGCCAATTAATATCCATAATAAACTAATTCACCATGCCACATGCTTTGATAATTTGCGCACCATCTGGCGCATATGGAAGGGTGCGCACAATTGACATAATCACGCATTCATCCTTGGTAATCGCATTTGTACAAGCACGTTCGTCTGTTTTGGTTGGATCAGGACCGCAATCATAACCCTTTGAAGAAAGTGCTTTTTCAACATCTGCGCCATTTGAACCTGCTGGGAAAGCTGTTACCAATTCTTGTTTAAATTTTTCGGTTTCAGCCTTATCAACATCAAAATTGGCAACAACTTTTTCACCTTGTTGCGAATTTTGTGCAGGTGCGACCTCTTCTTTCGTTGAATCTTTGAATTTTATTGCATCACATGATGATAGGAAAAATGTGGCACAAAGTGCAAAAATAAGTTTTCTCATCTATTCACCAAAGCGCCAAACGCTTCCCTCTGGGCCATCTTTAACAATAACTTTTAATTTTGCCAATTCATCACGGATTTCATCGGCGCGTGCCCAATTTTTCGCGGCGCGAACTTCGGTGCGTTCTTTGACCAAGGCATCAATATGCGATTTTAAATCTGTATCTTCATCATTATCAGATTTAAACCATTCATTTGGTTTTAATTGCAAAATCCCAAGAATCGAACCCGCCCCCAAAAGCGCCGCCAATGCATCAGCTTTTTCACTATCACTACTTGCTTTATTTGCATCTTTAATAAGATCCGCCAAAACCGCCAAGGCTTGTGGGGTATTTAAATCATCGGCCAAAACATCAATTAAAGCCTGCGGGATTTTTGGTTCAACATCATCGCGCCAAATACTTTCCATTGCCCGATAGGCACGGTCAAGAGTTTTGGTTGATTGATTTATCAAATCATCATTCCAATCAAGCGGGGCACGATAATGCGCAGATAACATCGCAAGGCGAATAGATTCACGCGGGAATTTATTGCATAGGCCTTCAATATCCACCACATTCCCAAGGCTTTTGGACATTTTTTCATTTCCAAAATTCAAAAAACCATTATGCATCCAAATATTTGCCAAATGTGTTCCGCCATGCGCACATTCCGATTGCGCAATTTCATTTTCATGGTGTGGGAAAATCAAATCATGCCCACCGCCATGAATATCAATTGTCATGCCAAGATTTTTTTCAATCATTGCCGAACATTCAATATGCCAACCTGGGCGCCCTTTTCCAAATGGTGCATCCCAAAAAGGCTCATTAGGTTTTGCAGCTTTCCATAGGGCAAAATCTGCTGCCTCGCGCTTATTTTCATCAATTTCAACGCGCGCGCCAGATCGCATATCCTCTAACTTGCGGTTTGATAAACGCCCATAATTTTTCATACTCGCAACATGAAAATATACGCCATCGTCAGTCACATAGGCATGACCCAATTCAATAAGTTTTTGAACAAGTGCAATAATATCGCCCATATGTTCGGTAACTTTTGGTTCAATATCGGGAATAATGACATTTAATAATTTCATATCCGAATGATAAATTTCGGTATATTTTTTGGTTATTACGCCAATATCAACGCCCGCTTCAAAGGCTGCGGCATTAATTTTATCATCAACATCGGTAATGTTTCGCGCATAAATTACATGCTCTTTGCCATAAATATGGCGCAGAAGGCGCGCCAAAGTATCAAACACAATCGCAGGGCGTGCATTACCAATATGGGCACGATTATAAACGGTTGGACCGCAAACATACATTGTTACGCGTTTCGGATTTATTGGTTTTAAAATTGTTTTTTCGCGTGCAATAGTATTGAATAATTGAATTTCAGTCATACATACACATCTAATGGTATTTATAAAAAAAATCCATTATTAAGGGCGTAAAATATTGCAGCTTGCTAAATGAACCGTTCTTGAACTATTATCGTAAAAGCTTTTTCTAAAGCAAAAATATGGGCGGGCGTTAAGTCCTTTGAATAAAGGCTCGACCCCCGTCCCCAATTTTGGGGAAATAAATGGATATGTTAAATGAAAATGGTCAATTCTTGACCGAAACTTCACAAAAACCAACAAAAGAAGAAGCAATGGCCGCCGTAAGAACATTGCTTAAATGGGCGGGCGATAATCCTGACCGTGAAGGGCTTTTGGATACACCAAAACGCGTTGTCGAAGCCTATGAAGAATTTTTTGCAGGCTATGAGCTTGATCCCGAAGCCGAATTATCGCGCACATTCGAAGATGTTGGTGGTTATGATGATATCGTAATGCTTAGGGATATTGATGTTGAAAGCCATTGCGAACACCATATGGTTCCAATTTTGGGCAAGGCACATGTTGCCTATATGCCAAATACAAATGTGGTTGGTATTTCAAAAATCGCCCGCGTTGTAGAGATTTTCTGTAAACGCCTTCAAACCCAAGAAACCATGACCATCCAAATCGCGGAGGCGATTACAAAAGCCCTTAAACCATTGGGTGTTGCAATCCTTATTGATGCCAAACACCAATGTATGACAACCCGCGGCGTTCACCACCCAAATGTATCAACCATCACAACCCAATTCACCGGCGTTTTCAAAGAGAATGCAGAATTGAAAGATAGGTTCTTACGCCTTTGTGGGTATAGATAAACCTCAAAACCCCACCTTCGGCGCTTTGCGCCTCACTCAGGGTTTTGGTATAAACAGTCAAAGATTTTTAAAAAGCCCCCTTTATTCTGCGGGGGCTTTTTTAATTTCATTAATATTAAACCAAATAACATTATATTGATTTCAAATATTGTTTAAAGGTAATATTATGAAACAACAAAGCAAAAGCATTATTTATAGTTTGTTTTTATCTATTACGCTTTTTCTTTCATCATGCTCAATTCCGAAAATTGAGCGTTATAAGGTTACATTAAACGTTGAATATAATGGTGCACTTTATAGTGCATCTGCTGTTCAAGAAATAAAATGCACCCCAAGTAATAGCTTTTGGCAAGGAATGTCTATGGGTGGGTGCGATTTAAAAGGGGAAGCTATCCCATTACAGCTTGGTGCGAATGGTTATTTATTCTTAATATTGGCGGGCAAAAATGGCGGCAATGCGCTTGAATATTATTATTACCTGACAAATAAAGCCGATGAACAAAGGAAAAAGGGTAAGGTTTGGGATGTGAATTTAAATGAAGCACCCATGTTGGTAACTTTTTTTGACGTCAATGATTCCAAAACCGTAAAGCGGGTTCATTTTTTCCCACATGAAGAAATTGACCATTATGAAAAATACCGCCCTTTCCCCGCCTCGCAAGAATTGGAAAGACCTATAATGAAAATGGTTCAACCAAATTCAAAAGACTATTTTGGCGAAACCACAATTATAAAATCAATCCATGTCGAACGAACCAATGAACCAATTACTTGGGGACAAATTGAGAAAGTTCTGCCTTGGCTAGCCGATATTGGCGATAATCTTCTTGATGGGCATTATGCTAGCGACGGCTCGACGCTAGCTGGGAACTTGCAGAAAATTAATTTTATTTGGAGATAAATAGAATTTCGCATTCCTAATTGCTTCCCTTGAGGGAAGCTGTCACCGAAGGTGACTGAAGGGTGGCTGTTTCGGGTTTAACGAATGCCGTGAAAAACCATTACGTCGTCCCACCCTTCCGTCACGCCTTTGGCGTGCCACCTTCCCTCAAGGGAAGGAATTAATGTTTCCCCATTCATCGGGAAGCAGAGGTTAAATTATTTATCCAACTTCAAAAATTTTGCCATATAATGTTTTAATTCAAAACATGAAAAATTTTGATTTTCAACTTTGATAACAAAATTAGAAAATGTAATAATTTGATTTTAAATTTAATTTTGATGAAAATGATAACATTTGATAGCATTTTAGAGTAAATATAAGGATTGTAATGATACTCGATTGTTTTCATTCAATATTTAGATAAAAATTATTATCAATTTCGTCGCACTTCCATTGGTGGTTTAAAATGCTATATGATGGGCGAAAATGGGAAATATTATGGATAAGCAAGAATTAGAATTGGGCAAAGGTTTTGCCCCAAAATTTGATGAAAATGGTTTAATCCCTGCCATTGCGCAGGATTTTGTAACCAAAGAAGTCCTTATGCTTGCCTATATGAACAAAGAAGCATTGGAAAAAACCATTGCAAGTAAAAAGGCGCATTATTATTCGCGTTCGCGCAAATCTTTATGGCTTAAAGGTGAAACATCGGGGCAGATTCAAAATGTTAAAGCCATTAAAACCGATTGTGACCAAGATGTGATTTTACTCCTTGTGGAAATTGGCGGGGATGGTGGTTGTTGCCATGTTGGGTTTGAAAATTGTTTTTATCGCACAATGGATGAAAATGGCGCACTTGAAATAAGTGGTAAAAAGCCGCAATAGATAATAAAGGTTTTATTGTGGGATTTTCAGCGTCACTTTCATTAAAAGACATTGCCCTGCAAAGGGGGGAGCGGCTTCTTATTAGGGGGCTTTCACTTTCGCTTGAAAAAGGTGACGGGGTTGAATTGCGTGGCGCCAATGGTACGGGCAAAACCACGCTTTTGCGTTGTATTGCGGGGCTTCATCAGCAAAAATTTGGGCAAATAAATTTTTCTGGCATGGATGATGCCGCCAATAATGAATATGTGGTTTTGATGGGGCATTTAGATGCCATAAAATCTAATGAAAGCGTTTTGGCACAATTAGAATTTTGGGCCGTTTTTTTTGGAACAGCGCGCAATGAAATTATGGCGCACATCAAACGCCTTGAAATTGAGCGTCTTTTGCCATTGATGGGCGGCGGATTATCGGCGGGGCAAAAAAGGCGCGTGGCATTGGTTCGCGCCCTTATAAGCAAACGCCCAATCTGGCTTTTGGATGAACCCTTTGCCCCGCTTGATACAAAGGGACGTGAGATTTTAGGCAAAATTTTGGATGAACACCGTGAAAATGGCGGAATAATTATTGCCGCAGTTCATGATAATCCAATATGTAAACCAATGCAAAAACTTGATTTGGCGCAATATCAAATTCGTGAGAATGCCGATGTTTAGGGCATTTTTATCAATCATATTGCGCGAAATTCGCCTTAATCTTGGTAATCATGGTGGGGCATTTTTGCCGGCGGCCTTTTTTGCGGGCGCAATTTTGATTTTGCCATTTTCAATTGGGCCCGACCCTGAAATGTTGCGTAAAATTGGGGCCGGATATTTATGGCTTGCACTGGCTCTTGCCTGCCTTGTTTCTTTGGAGCGTTTGTTTCAAGGCGATATTGATGATGGAAGTTTGGATCAAATATTACTTGGTAATTTGCCGCTTTCTATCATTATGCTTGGTAAAACTTTGGGGCAATGGATTGCGGTGGCAATTCCTTTAATGTTTGCCGTGCCGATTGCGGGGCTTATGATTAATATTGAAACCCAATATATTTTGCCATTAACTTTTCAGCTTTTTATCGGCTCTTTGGCGATGTTTTTAATTGGTGCGATTGGTTCGGCACTTGGTGCGGGTGTGCGGCGCGGCGGGCTTTTGGTGGCCTTGCTTTCATTGCCACTTTATACACCAATAATTATTTTTGGTTCTGGCGCGGCATCACAAGTAATTATGGGAAATGGTATTTTTAGCCAAGGCTTTTTACTTATTTGTACAATCTGCCTTGTTGCAATTGTATTGGCGCCAATTGCAATTGCTGCGGCAATAAAGCTTCACGCAGAATAAAAAAGCCCCATAATTGCCAAAGAGGGTATGGCAATTACGGGGCACTTAAATAATTGTTTTTATTAGCCTTTAAACAAGCTTAGGATTGTTTGAGGTGCTTGGTTGGCGATTGAAAGCGCTTGTGTACCTAATTGTTGTTTCACTTGAACAGCTTGAAGGCGCGCCGCCTCTTTTGCCATATCGGCATCAACCAAATTACCAATACCTGCTTCGATTGAATCTTGAAGTTTTGAAACAAAAGTATTGTGACTTTCAAGGCGTTTTGAAGCAGCACCCAATTTTGCCAATTGACCATTGATGAAATCAAGTGAAGCGGCTGCCCTATCACGTGCCGCAACTGCGTTTACAGTTGATGTTAAATCATCACCTGTACCAAGATATACGTCAGTAGCGGGGGTTGCAGGCGCAGTACCCGCACCAGCAGTAAGGCGCAAATCCAAAATCGGCATATCAATTGTCAATGAGCCTGTAGTATTTGCCAAAAATGATAAGGAGGCTGCATTACCATCCAAGACATTCGCGCCATCGAATTGAGCGTTTGCAATAATGCTTGCAATCTGGTCACGCAAAGCAACAAATTCTGAATTATATGCTGCGCGCGAGCTTGCAGAAATTGATGGATCAGATGCCGCAACCGCCTTTTCACGCATTTGTTTGAAAACATCAGAAATAGATTCGCCCGCCGCCATTGCAACATCGGCAATAGATTTTGCGCGGTCAAGGCCAGTGCGAACCGCATCATAAGCCGCTTTTTCAGATCTTTGTTGTTGTGCAATGTTGTAAATTGCGCCGTTATCTTTAGCGTTTGCAACTTTTAAACCTGTATTAATTCGCCCTTGCACTTCTGCTAATTCAGAATTGGTTTTGTTAAGGTTTTGCAGTGCAATCATCGCACCTATATTAGTTTGAACACTCGTCATTTTGCCCTCTTAATTCCCATTTTTTTCGCAGGAAATCCCATGAAGCCTAATCTTATGGTTAAAGTGGTAAAATATGGTAAACAACAAAGTAACCATAATGATTATTTAGCTATTAATTATGTTTTTTAATGTTTTTTGCACAAAAAAATGGGGGCAAAGCCCCCAAGTTTTCAATGAAATTATATTTATGAAACTATTTGAATAGCGAAAGAATAGTTTGTGGGGCTTGGTTAGCAATTGAAAGCGCCTGCGTTCCCAATTGTTGTTTAACTTGTAAAGATTGCAAATGCGCACTTTCTTTTGCAAGGTCTGCATCAACCAAATTACCAATACCAGAAGTAATTGCATCTTGAAGTTTTGATACAAAAACATTGTGGCTTTCAATACGTTTAGAAGCCGCGCCAAGTCGTGCAAGCTCAGAGTTTACAAAATCCAAAGATGCCGCAACCCTATCACGCGCACTCACAGCATTCGCAGCAGATGTTAAATCATCAGTTGTACCAAGATACACATCAGCCGCAGGAGACAAAGGCGAAGCACCCGCACCTGTTGTTAATGATAAATCTAATGTTGGCAATGTAATTGTTTGTGAACCAGACGTATTAGCCAAGAAAATAAGGTTTGCACCACCACCTAAAATATTCGCACCATCAAATTGCGCGTTTGCAATAATGCTTGCAACCTGGTCACGTAGAGCAACAAATTCTGCATTATATGCTGCACGCGAACTTGCTGAAATTGATGTATCAGAAGCTGCAACAGCTTTTTCACGCATTTGTTTGAAAACATCTGAAATAGATTCACCAGCCGCCAAAGCAACATCTGCAATACCTTTAGCGCGATCAAGGCCACTTCTTACAGCTTCATAAGCTGCAAGGTCTGAACGCTGTTGTTGCGCAATATTATAAACAGCCCCATTATCCTTAGCAGTAGCAACTTTAAGGCCAGTATTAATTCTATTCTGAACTGTTTGAAGATCACGGCCAGTCATATTCAAAGCCTGCAATGCTGTCATTGCACCGACATTTGTTGTTACGCTTGAACCCATTTTTTGCCCCTTCTCGAGTGATTATGGCGTTTCGCCAATACTTTCGAATTTTAAAAAGCAAAGAATGTGCCAATATGGAACATTTATTTAGTTCATTGTTTTTATTGTATTTTCAACAGAGACAGAAGAAATAATTATGCTTAACAAAAGGCAATAATTACCCAATTCATGTAAAAAGCGGAAAAAATTACCGCCTAAAGAAAAAGGCGCGCCATAAATGACGCGCCTAAATCTTTAACTGTCTGTGAGATTATGCACTTTCATCCAGCATCATTCCGCGGGAATCAATTTCTGGCATTGATTGAAGGGCATCTGCGATATCCTTCTTAGGCCAAATCTTAGTTACTTCACCAGTTTCAGTATTTAGCGATTTGTAGATAAAGCCAGCAGCATGTGGATCTTTTTCAATAATCAACTTACTGCCATTTATCGATAATCTAGCAGCCAAGGCTTCGGCTTTGCTTTTTTGCTCGGCCTCATGTTTTTTGGCTGGTTCGTCTTTGCTCTTATTTGAAGCGTCCGCAGGTTTTTGCATATCATTAGCCAAAGTATGACCATGATTAGTCGCGTCAAAAGTTGTTTCACCGCTGCTTGCTATAGAGAAGTTTGCGGCTAATGAGATTGGTTTAATCTGATCTACCATTTTACTTAATCGATTTTATTCGATTCCCCTATGCTTGTGAAAATGCAGCATTGTTACTTAGACCCGGGCGCTCATAATGCGCCCGAACCAAAACCCGCTATTAACGGAACAATGACAAAGCAATCTGAGAAGATTGGTTTGCAATTGAAAGAGCTTGTACACCAAGTTGTTGCTTAGTTTGAAGCGCAGTCAATTTTGCACTTTCTTTTGTCAAGTCTGCATCAGTCAATGAACTGATACCTGAATTAAGGGCATCTTGAAGTTTACCAACAAATGTTTTGTGGTTTCCAAGGCGCATAGAGCCAGCGCCCCAAGTTGCCAATTGTTTATTCACATTGTCAATTGAAGTATTTACCAAGCCCAAAGCAGTTGTAGCGTTAGCTGCAGATGAAACGTTTGATGTAGCCGTAACAGTTACAATTGTACCACCCAAAGACAAATCAGCACCAGCAATTGTAATATTGTTCAATGCAGTACCAGCTGCGTCGCCTAAAGCAACTGCAGATGCAGGTGTTGCACCAATCATATTTGAACCGTCAAAAGACGCATTTTTGATGATTGAAGTAACTTGGTCACGCAATTGAACGAATTGCGCATCATAGTTTGCTTGTGCAGAAGCAGACAAACCAGTTTGAGTAGCAGCAACCGCAGTAGATTTCATTTGGTTAAGCAAATCAGAGATTGCAGTACCAGCAGCTGTAGCTGTATCTAACATAGCGCCAGCACGGTCAGCAGATTCACTTACTTTATCATAAGCGCTTACGTCTGATTTCATTTTATTGGCAACCGCCCAAACAGCACCATCATCTTTCGCAGTAGAAACTTTTTGACCAGTTGAAACGCGATTTTGAACAGTGTTAAGTTGTTTTGAAGTTGCATTAAGAGATTGTAGTGCAACAGCTGCACCAACATTTGTATTTACGCTGATCATTTCTAGATCCTTTATTTTCTAATAAGTTGCACTTTCTTCTGAAAGCACAGGCCTTTTGACCCGTATTAACTATAGCAAGCATCGTGCCAAGTTTTCGCTGCTAAGCCCTTATGTTTTTTAAGTTTTTTCTTAGTTTACAAAGAG
Organism: Pseudomonadota bacterium; assembly: GCA_020161405.1. Classification (GTDB taxonomy): domain Bacteria; phylum Pseudomonadota; class Alphaproteobacteria; order Caulobacterales; family Aquidulcibacteraceae; genus Pseudaquidulcibacter. Next base: position 480,647 of record JAIUOD010000001.1, read on the forward strand.
TAAACAACTTTCTAACCTAGGCAAATAATGCCTATTAATCGGCAAAAACTTCCCTGCAATAAGGCAATATATTCCCAATACCTTTTAGTAACCCTGCATCAATAGAAAAGGCCCGCTTTTGGCGGGCCTTGAAAAAATTGGTTTTGATAAATCAAATTATCTGAAAAGTGACAAAGCAATCTGAGAAGATTGGTTTGCAATTGAAAGAGCTTGCACACCAAGCTGTTGCTTAGTTTGAAGCGCAGTCAATTTTGCACTTTCTTTTGTCAAGTCTGCATCAGTCAATGAACTGATACCTGAATTAAGGGCATCTTGAAGTTTACCAACAAATGTTTTGTGGTTATCAAGACGAGCAGACCCAGCGCCCCAAGTAGCCAATTGTTTATTTAGGTTATCAATTGAAGTGTTAATTAGACCCAATGAAGTTCCAGCTAGAGCAGCTGTAGAAACATCAGAAGTCGCAGTAACAGTTACAACTGAACCACCCAAAGACAAGTCAGCACCAGCGATTGTAATATTGTTCAATGCAGTACCAGCTGCGTCGCCTAAAGCAACTGCAGATGCAGGTGTTGCACCAATCATATTAGCGCCGTCGAAAGAAGCATTTTTGATAATTGAAGTAACTTGGTCACGCAATTGTTTAAACTGTGCATCATAGTTTGCTTGCGCAGAAGCAGACAAACCAGTTTGAGAAGCAGCAACCGCAGTAGATTTCATCTGGTTAAGCAAATCAGAGATTGCTGTACCAGCTGCTGTAGCTGTATCCAACATTGCACCGGCACGATCAGTAGACTCACTTACTTTATCATAAGCACTTACATCCGATTTCATTTTGTTAGCAACCGCCCAAACAGCACCATCATCTTTTGCAGTAGCAACTTTTTGACCAGTTGATACACGATTTTGAACTATTTGTAGATCTCTACCTGTTGCATTAAGAGATTGAAGAGCTACGGCGGCACCAGTATTTGTATTTACGCTGATCATATTCTGTGATCCTTCTATTTTCTAGTTATGTTAGAGCGAATTTTTCGCCCAAGTCAATTTTTGACCCGTAATATAATTAGCAAATTGCGTGCCATTGAATCAAAGCTAAGCCCTTATGTTTTTTAAGTTTTTTCTTGGTTTACAAGTGTTTAACAAAGGTTTTCCACTAGGCATTTATTGCCCAAAGCTATGAAATTTATGCCTAGTAGGCAATAGTTGTATGAGTTATATTTTCAATTTTAAGTAGTTTTTATCAGTCTTGTTTTGCTTTAATTAAATACAAAAAGCCCGCCATTTACTGACGGGCTTTTTCAAAAATTTTATTTTAATTATGCAGCAGTGTTTGCTTCAATTTGTCCCGCTAAACCTTGCATAATGGTGCGGTTTATGTCGATTAGGGTTTCAATATCAGCATCTTTTTGCATAATTTCAGAAGTATATTTTCCAACAAAAATACTCAAAGAAATTATACCTGCACGCAATTGTTCAGGAAGCGCATTATTCGGATCATAGCAATCACTTGCCAAAAATGTCCAAACGCGGCGATTCCAATCAAGCGCATCCATACGACGTGCTATTTCCGTCTTTGGCAAACTTGCCGCCTCTATAAGGGCGCGCGTTACTTGCGTAAAAAGACGATATTCAGTTTCACGCGGCGTCTCTACCTTTTTTTGGAGTGTTTGGTACGCATTTAGAGACATCGGCCAACCTTTCTGTTTCATAATCCATTAATTTGCGGCAGCGCGACAAGGCTTTATAATAATCACCTGACATAACATCGCGCGAAATGGCGACACATTCTTCCAAAACAGATGCATTACGAACCGCAGACATGAATTCAGTCATACGTAACGCAAATTCATTATAAACGTCAGGCGTATCGCTTCCTTCAAGATACATCATCATAACTGGGAAATAGATACGACGCGCAGGTGTATTAACATCTTCTAATTGCATAATATCTTTTTCGCGCAATACTGACGCTTTGTTTTGTAATAATAAAGTGGTTCTACGGTCCCCGTTTTGGATTACCGCACCATTGAGAACAACTTTCTCACCTGGTTTTAAAGACAGCTTTAATGGCATTTATCGCTCCATAGCCACCGTGACAGATTACCACCATGCACCACGCGGTGATTTATACTTCACGTCTATCAACTAACCCTAAAATAACGTGGTTAACAAATTGCTTTTTGTTAGTAAAAAAATGAATAAAGTTTGGCATTTACTGCTTTTTTTGTCATTTGACACATATAATTTGTGCCATTAAGCCATAGAAAAGGTGATTTATGCGTTTTGATGGCTCTAAAAATTATGTTGCAACCGAAGATTTAAAAATTGCAGTTAATGCAGCGATTAATCTTGAGCGCCCACTTTTAATAAAGGGCGAACCTGGCACTGGTAAAAGTGTTTTGGCGCATGAAATCGCAAATGCGCTTAATTTGCCGCTTATTGAATGGCACATAAAATCAACAACTAAAGCAGTTCAGGGACTTTACGAATATGATGCGGTTTCGCGCCTTCGTGATAGCCAATTGGGTGATGAGCGCGTAAAAGATGTTAAAAATTACATTAAAAAGGGTAAATTATGGGAAGCCTTTGAAAATGAAGGCAAATGCGTTCTATTGATTGATGAAATTGATAAAGCCGATATTGAATTTCCCAATGATTTATTGCAAGAACTCGACCGCATGGAGTTTTTTGTTTATGAAACAGGGCAAACTATTAAAGCAAAAACTCGCCCTATCTTAATCATCACATCTAATAATGAAAAAGAATTGCCAGACGCATTTTTGCGGCGTTGTTTCTTCCACTTTATTCGCTTCCCTGATGATGAAACAATGCGCAAAATTATCGAGGGTCATTTTCCAAACATCAAACCAAGACTTGTGAATGCTGCATTAAAATCATTTTTTGAAATGCGCGAAGTTCAAGGCCTGAAGAAAAAGCCATCAACATCTGAGCTTTTGGATTGGATTAAATTACTTTTGATTGATGATATTGATTTGGAAACACTAAAAGAAAAATCACCCAATAAATTAATTCCACCACTTTATGGCGCATTATTAAAAAATGAGCAGGATTTAGCGCTTTTCGAAAGACTGGCTTTTTTGGCGCGGCGGGAAATTCGATAAATTACTTCCAGATTGATTGATGTATCATTTCAAGAAATTTTTGCTTGGGCAGGTTTGGAACGCAATCAATATTGTGATTACCGCCTAAATCCATCTCAAGGCATAATAAAACATAACCATGCATTGCCGCCCAAAGCATCGAACCAATGTCATATGCATCATAATTAGGAAGTATTTTGCGGTTTGCTTGGCCTTGTTTAATTGCATTTATCAATGGCTGCCAACTTGCCAGTGAGGCTTTGTCCAATTCTTCCATTGAAATACCATCGACAATTTCTTTGATAAATAAAGCACGATATAGGCCGGGATTTTCAATTCCAAAATTTATATATTCAGCCCCCAAATCCATCAAAGTTTTATATGAATTAAGGTGTGAACCATATTGGTCGCCAATTTTTTCAAGCCTTTGCGTTAAAATATTAAATCCACGCATTGCAATTTTGGCAATTAATTCTGATTTTGATTTAAAATGACGATATGCAGCAGCATGAGAAACCCCAAGTTTTGCAGAAACTTCGCGCAAAGAGAAATTAGTATTCCCATGCTCACTAATTAATGCAATCCCTTGTATAATAAGACTTTCCTCAAGGTTGCCGTGATGAAATTTTGCGGTTTTCTTATCAATTACACTCATTTTGTAGCACACAGTAAGATTTTATGTTGACAATGGTAACATTTTTTGACAGATATTATGTTACCGCTTGTAACATAGGATTTGAAAATGGCAAGAGTTTTAATAATTATGGGTAACCCAAAACCCAATAGTCTTTGTAATTCTATATGTGATGAATATGAAAGAGGCGCAAAAAGCGCCGGTCATCAAGTTGAAGTTTTTAAACTAAACCAAATTGAACCCAAAACAAAAGCTGGACATGATGAAACATATGTTCCTGCTGAATGGGTTAAATTGCAACAAGATGCCGTTACTAATTGCAATCATATTGTTTTGATAACGCCAATGTGGTGGGGCACTATGACTGCGGCATTAAAATCATATATTGATCAAGTTTTTATTTCTGGCGTAACCTTTCGCTATCGCGAAGATGGTGGTTATGACAAATTATGCCAAGGCAAAACTTCTGAGGTAATTATCACATCTGACACACCAAAATGGGTCTATTTTACTTTCATGGGTGCACCATTAGTAAAAACTTTTAAAATGCACATTTTGGAATTTTGTGGCTTTAAATTCAAAGGCGCAACAATGTTTAGCCCAACGATAAAATCAACAAGCGAAAAACGTGCAAACTGGCTTAAAACCGCTTTCGCCTTGGGGCAAAAAATATAGGCGCGCAAGATAACTTACGCGCCCATTCCCCAAATTTTGAAAAAATTAAACAGCCTTACGTTCTTCTTGAACTTTATTTTCGTGATTATGGCCTTTTTTAAGCTGTGGCTGATATGCGATTTCACCATGCTCTTTGCAATAAGGCCATGATCCATGAATTTTTGAACCGCAAAAACCAAAATCAGGGTCAGTTGGATCGCCAATTGGCCATTTACACATATGAGGCATCAAATCCAAAACCCCAATAATTTCACCATTTTCACGGCGAATCTGATTTTGTGCACGGGCGGCCAAGTCCGAAGCCGCAATTTTTGCCTGATGCGGGATTGCAGTATTTTCTTTAACAATTGTAGGAGTTTCAACTTCTACAATTTCAGGGATAGGCGCAGCTTGAACGATTGTAGGGCGCGGACGAACAACACGTTTAATAGGGCGCGATGGCGCAGCACGACCAGCAAGGCCAAGGCGGTGAACTTTACCAATAACAGCATTACGCGTTACACTACCAAGTTGTTTTGCGATTTGACTAGCAGAAAGACCATCAACCCAAAGTTTTTTTAAGATTTCAACGCGCTCGTCGGACCAGCTCATTATTTACCCCTATATATTGTATTTGGCCTAAATGTAAAAATATACATTAATATATTGTTTACCACAAGATTTGCCATTTCATCCTATGCAAATAGTATAATAACCACAAGCCCTAGTGTAATATTTTTCCACAAGCAAAATCTTATTCACAGGGGGTTGACTATATGTAGTGTTACCCGTCAGTGATTAAGGCAAATTTTACCCCAAAATAGCGAATTTTAGAATTTTTGTGCAAAATCATTTCCAAACTGTCATTTATGGGGTGGTGCAAAAATTTTAAAATGCTAAATAGACCCGCTTTGATGATGCTTAATGGCATTTATATTCCAAAGCGTGTCATCAAAAAAATATTTTTAAGCTTTACGAAAAATTTTCAAATAAATTTTTGGAGAAAATAGATGACAATTAACCCTTTAATGCCCGTTTACCCCCCTGCCCCCGCGAATTTCGTTGAAGGCAAAGGTGCGCGCCTTCGAGATGATAAGGGTAATGAATATCTAGATTTCGTAGCAGGTATTGCAACCAATTGCCTTGGCCATTGCAACCCAATTTTGGTTGATGCATTAACCAAGCAAGCTAATAAATTATGGCATGTGTCAAATTCTTACCAAACTGAATTACAAAAAGAATTGGCGGCAAAATGGACATCTGTAACTTTTGCTGATGTGGTTTTCTTTACCAATTCAGGCACAGAAGCAATTGAAGCCTGCTTAAAGCTAACCCGCAAATATCATTTTGAGAAAGGGAAACCAGAAAAAATTGATATTATTGGTTTTGACGGTGCTTTCCATGGTCGTTCATATGGCGCAATCAATGCGGCAGCAAACCCAAATTACATTCACGGTTTTGGCCCGGCTTTACCAGGCTTTAAACAATGTGAATTTGGCAATTTGGACGCCCTAAAAGCAATGATTAATGAAAATACTGCTGGTATTATTCTTGAGCCAATCCAGGGTGAAGGCGGCTGCCGCGCAGCAAGCGATGAATATTTAACTGAATTACGCAAAATCTGCGATGAAAAAGATATTTTGTTGATTTTTGATGAAGTTCAATCAGGCGCGGCACGTTCAGGCAAATTATTTGCGCATGAATGGGCGGGTATTACACCTGATGTTATGGCAATTGCCAAAGGTATTGGCGGCGGCTTCCCAATGGGTGCATGTCTTGCAACCGAAAATGCGGCACTTGGCATGGTAAAAGGTGTTCATGGTTCAACCTTTGGCGGCAACCCATTAGCAATGGCAGTGGGTAGCGCAGTATTTGAAGAAATTACAAAACCTGAATTTCTTGATCATGTAAATCAAATGGCAAATGCCGTAACTCAGGGTCTTGAAAGTTTAAAAGACGCGCATCCTGAATTGGTTGAAGAAGTTCGTGGCAAAGGTCTTTTACGCGGTATAAAACTTAAAATTGACCCACAAATTGTTCGCTCTAAAGCCTTTGAAAATGGTCTTTTGGTTGCGGTTGCAGGTGGCAATGTTCTACGCCTTGTTCCGCCACTAATCATTACCCAACAAGATGTATCAGAAGCGATTGCAATTCTAGACAAAAGCATGAGCGCGGTGAAAGAAACCCTTTAAGGCTTTAAAAGATGAAGCATTTTCTTGATATTAATGAAGTCCCAAAAAGCGAATTGCGCCATATTTTAAACGAAGCCAAACGCATGAAAAGCGAGCGTAAAGGCTTTACCAAAGGTGCAATTGATTTTGGTGCACCTCTATCAGGCCATATTTTGGCAATGATATTTGAAAAAAGCTCAACCCGCACACGTGTTTCATTTGATGTTGGAATGCGCCAATTGGGCGGCTCTGCATTAATATTGGATGCTTCATCTTCACAACTTGGACGCGGTGAAACCATAGGTGACACCGCCCAAGTATTGTCGCGTATGGTTGATGCAATAATGTTTCGCGCCAATTCGCACGAAGCATTGTTAGAACTTGCAAAATGGTCAAGCGTTCCCGTTATCAACGGCCTTACCGATAAATCGCACCCTTGCCAAATTTTGGCAGATTTACAAACCCTTGAAGAATGCGGCCTTAATTTAAAAGGTTCGCGTATTGCATGGGTTGGCGATGGCAATAATGTCCTTACTAGCTTTATGGAAGCTGCGATTGCATTTGATTTTGAAATTATTGCCGCCTGTCCGCATGGCTATAAGCCAGATATAAAAACAGTCTGGGAATTACAAAGCAAGGGCGGCAAAATAACAATTGTTGATGATCCAAATGAAGCGGCAAAAGGCGCCGATTGCCTTGTTACTGACACATGGGTTTCAATGGGTGACACCAATATTTCAGAGCGTATGCAGGCACTTGGCCCATATCAAGTTAATGAAGATTTGATGGCAAAAACCAATGATGCAATTTTCCTTCATTGTCTTCCTGCGCACCGCGAAGAAGAGGTTTCAAGTGCAGTAATAGATGGTCCATCATCCAAAGTATTTGATGAGGCCGAAAATCGTATTCATGCACAAAAAGCTGTATTGCGCTGGTGTTTGGATAAATAATTACTATATTGCAGGCATGAGAGAGACACCTGTAATCCTACAAAGAACCGATGATATATGTTTTGGCTTTGGCCTGGACAATACACCCGTGCGCGGGCAGATTGTAAGCCTTGGCCCTGCTACTGCCGATGAAATTATATCGCGCCATGACTTGCCACATGCTGTATCCGAAATTTTAGGCGAAGCATTGGCTTTGGCATCTCTTGCCGGTACTTCTTTGAAATTTGACGGAAAAATTATCATAGAAATTCGCAAAGAATATGGCCGCGAAGATACACCACTTGAATTTTTAGTGGCCGAATATTCAACCCAAAAAACTTTACGCGGCATGGCAAAAGTGAATAAAGAAATTTATTCAAAACTTGAAAAAGAAAACCCAAGCCTTCAAGATTTGTTTGGTAATGGTTTTATGCTTTTCACACTTGAACAAAGTGATGCCAATGAACGTTATCAAGGTCAAATCGCATTTGAAGGAAGCAATTTAAGTGAAGTTGCAGCAGAATATTTTGCACGTTCCGAACAAATCCCGACTAAAATTTTACTTGCATGTGAAAATAAAAACACGCGCACAAGCCATAAAGAATGGCGGGCCGCAGGTATTTTAATTCAAAAAATCGCAGGTGATGATAATCGCGGCGAAACTGATGATGTTTGGCATGAAGCGGGAATAAAATTTGATACTTTAAAGCGCGATGAATTGCTTGATGACAATTTATCGGCGGGTGAATTATTATTGCGTCTTTATCATGAAAATGGCGTAAGCGGCTTTTCGCCTGTTCTTTTGGCAGCAAAATGCACATGCAACCGCGATAGATTGGTAAAATTAATCTCGGGCTTTGAACGGGTCGATATTGAACATATGATTGAAGATGATGGAAATATTCATGCGCGTTGTGAATTTTGCAACACTGAATATGTTATTAAACCCGAAGAATTTTAAACCTTAAACAGTAAACTAAACCCGATATTTACATTTTTTTGTTATCCCTACTTAAAAGGTAGGGATAATGATAATTTGTGAAAATACACGCGCAAACGCGATTTCAAAACAAGATGAGGACATTTGGCGTGAATTCTGCTCACAGAACGAATATTTCAAAAGTCCACTTCTAAGCCCTGATTTTTATCATCAAGTCGCAAACGTTCGTGACGATGCCTATGTTGCTATTTATCGTGAAAACAGCAAACCAATCGCATTTTTGGCACATCACAAACGACCAAATGATTTTGCACGCCCAATTGGCGCGCCTTTTTCAGATTATAGCGCATTAATTTGCGCCCCCGATTGCAAATTAAGAATACAAGAAGCATTAAAACTTGCAGGAATAAAAAAATTCCAAGCAATCGGTTTTATTGATCCATATAATCTTTGTGACGAATTTTATGGCGAAGAAGATGATGCACATGGCATGGATTTATTAAGCGATGAGCCCGCCCATAGTACAAGTAAAAAACATAAAAAAAATGTAAATCGCCTGCGCCGTCATATGGAAGAAAATATCGGGCCAGAGCATTTTATTTTTGATGATAGAAATCAAGAACATTTTGACGAAATGGTCGCGCTCAAACGTGAACAAACATTGCGAACTGGCGTTCATGATTTTCTTGGTCCTATTTGGGTACAAAAACTTATGAAAAACCTTTTTGAAGCGCCGCGCGATGGGCTTCATGGTTCATTATTAACAATGATGGCTGGTGATAAGCCAATTGCATGGCAATTTGGCCCGCGCCTTGGCGATAGAATGCACCCTTGGATTTTCACATATTTACCGCAATATGCACAATATAGCCCAGGGCAAATTTATCTTATGGATTGCGCGGATGCTTTAAAAGAAAAAGGCATTGCATTCAATGATTTATCAACAGGCACACAATCTTATAAATCCACTTTTTGCAATAAACATTTCAAAGTAAAACATGGCACAATTTTTGCGGATGGCACAATCAAAAAGCCATTAACGGGCAAAATTGGGAATTTAATTGGCCGTTTCTCACGCCGTTTTGACCAAATTGCCTGTTTGGAACTTGAAACTTCGGATCGAATAAAAGGCGCATTTTTCGCAATAAAAAGCGCAGGTAAACGTATTAAGGCATAGATTATTATGACAAATTTGATTGAATGGAATGATGAAAACACCAAAGACTTTGGCAAAAAAACCACTGTTTTCAACCATCATTTACATGAGAGCGACCTTTTTAGCGATGAAAATTTAATCGAACTTATCGATAATTATCCCTATGAGGATTTAGAAGTTTTCACTATGGGCTATAATCCAAAAGGTTGGGGTGAATGGTTTTTAGGTCGTCGCAATTTGCTTTCGGCTGAAGAATTATTGGCGGCAGTAAAGCAAGGCCGCTTGTGGCTTAATTTACGTGGCACAAATTTCACCAATCCAAAATTACGCGAATTAGCCGATAAAATTTTTTCCGAAGTAAAAGAAAAAACCGGCGTAAGCACTTTTAAACATGATATGGGGCTTTTGATTTCTTCGCCAAAAGCACATGTCTATTACCATGCCGATGGTCCATTGGTGATGTTATGGCAATTGCGCGGAATAAAACGCGTTTATTTATACCCTGCACAAAAGCCATGCATAAATGATGAACAAGTAGAAGCAATTTTAATGCGCCAACAAGATGAGCAATTAAAATTTGACGAATCTTATGAAAAATATGCCTTCATACATGATTTGAAACCAGGGGAATTTGTAACTTGGCCGCAAAATTGCCCACACCGCATTGAAAACCAAGATTGTGTAAATGTTTCTTTTTCGGTTGAATTTTTAACACCGCAAGCGGCATGGCGCGCCAATTTAATTTATGCCAATGGCTATTTAAGACGTGTTTTTGGCCTTAATCCAAGTCTTGAAAAATCACCAAAATTCCTTGAACCGTTCAAAATTATTCTTGCGCGCATAGTTAAAGCATTGGGGCTTTATAAGGGTAATCCAAAATTACCTCGCCCAAGTTTTGATGTTGATGAAAAAGCCAATGGCAAAATTCACTTTGACCAAGGTATAGAAGCCCCAAAACCAATTGCATGATATAAGCAATTTTCGGAGGGGCAAATGCTAAACAAAAAACAATTAATAATCGCGTTTACAATTTTTACTTTGGGGTTTTTAACCCCAAAAATTCTGGATTATTTAGGACAAATTTTCAAATAAACTGTTTTTTGTGTTGGATTTTTTTTAAAATAGTATAGTTTCAACTGTAACTAATAATTGAGAGTTACAATGGGAAATTATCACAAAAAAACAATCGGCAATCGTGAAATCAGTCCTGAAACACAAATGATGGGTTATGGTTATGACCCGCATCTATCAGAGGGTGCACTAAAACCACCTGTTTTTTTGACCTCAACCTTTGTCTTCCCTAGCGCACAAGCGGGCAAAGATTTTTTTGATTATGCTTCAGGGCGCAAACCTGTGCCAGATGGACAAACTGGCGGCCTTGTATATTCACGCTTCAACAATCCCAATTTAGAAGTTTTAGAAGACAGGCTGGCGCTTTATGATAGAACCGAAATGGCGGCGGTTTTCTCATCTGGTATGAGTGCTATTAGCACTACTTTACTTGCATATTTGCGCCCAAATGATGTGCTTTTTGCCGCGCAACCGCTTTATGGTGGAACCGAAGTTTTAATCGAAAAAGTTCTTACCAATTATGCAATCACCCCACATCATTTTCATAATGGCTGCGACGAAGAAAACATGCGCATTGCGGCAAATGAAGCCATGGCAAAAGGGCGCGTGGGCGCAATTATGGTCGAAACCCCTGGTAATCCGACAAATGCAATGGTTGATTTGCAATTAATGAAAAAAATTGCCGATGAAATTGGCAAAGCTCAAGGATATAGACCTCCTGTTATTTGCGACAATACTTTCCTCGGCCCAATTTATCAAAATGCCCTTGAACATGGTGCAGATATCGCAATTTATTCACTTACAAAATATGTTGGCGGGCATTCAGATTTGGTTGCAGGTGGTGCAACAGGTAAAGAGGAATGGCTAAAACCTGTTAAAGGACTTCGCGGCGCAATCGGTACACAGCTTGATCCAAATTCTGCATGGATGCTTATGCGCTCGCTTGAAACACTGTCTTTGCGCATGGAGCGCGCTAATCAAAACGCATTTAAAATTGCAACATATTTAAAGTCACACCCTAAAATCAAAGATGTCTATCATCTTGATTTTCTGCCACAAGATTGGAAAGAAGCCGAAGTTTATAAGCGTCAATGCACTGGCGCGGGTTCAACTTTTAGCTTTGAAACCTATGGCGGCGAGCTTGAGGCATTCAAATTATTGGACAATTTACAGATAATGCATCTTGCAGTTTCATTAGGTGGAACAGAAACTTTGGTATCACATCCAGCAAGCATGACACATTCGGGCGTTCCCGTTGAAACCCGCGAAAAATTGGGAATTACCGATAGCTTAATTCGTATATCAGCAGGCATAGAAAATGCCGATGATTTGATAGCGGATTTGGAACAGGCTCTAGAAAAATTGTAAATGTCACAAAACTGTGGTTGACAAAGTAAAAAATTATCGTCACCCTAAGGTGTATGAAAAATGAAGAAAAATTAGAAGCTGCAATAGGGCAGCTCGAAACACTATATCAAGAAGCTATTTCTCAATTACGTTCTGCGCTTGGCAATTATGTTGCAAACCGCATCGCACCGACAAAGGAACAAAGGGAAAAGTTTCGCTATCCTAAAATCACACTTACATATGATCCGGACGGTCCTGCGCCCGTGTCATCGCGCGCCTATGCAAAATTCAATGCACCTGGCACTTATACAACAACAATCACACATCCAAAGATTTTTGCCCCATATTTGCGCGAACAAATATTGCCGCTTTTAAATGAATATGGTGCATCAATCGAAGTTGGGGTTTCAACCCAAGAAATCCCTTATGCATATGTTATTGATGGGCAAAATGAATTGGGTGTTGGTGATGTTCCACCTGATGAATTGGCACGCCATTTCCCAACACCATCTTTAAACACTGTTGGCGATGAAATTGTTGATGGCCTTTGGAATATTGGCCCGCGTTCAACCCGACCATTGGCACTTTATGATGGCCTTCGGGTTGATTATTCACTTAAACGCTTGATGCATTATTCGGGCACTGACTGGCAAGATTTCCAACCTTGGATTCTTTTCACAAACTATGCCCGCTATGTTGATGAATTTGTTCGCTGGGCAGCCGAAGAAATTAAGCGCCCTGATACACCATATTATAAATTAATATGCTCTGGCGGAATTGAAATTGATGTCAATAATACAGATGGCGCAGTAGAACGTGTCTCTGGCGGTAATTGGCGTAAATATCAAATGCCTGCTTATCACCTTTTATCAAAAGAAGGCGAAGGCATTACGCTTGTAAATATTGGTGTTGGCCCATCAAATACTAAAAATATCACCGACCATTTGGCGGTTTTGCGCCCGCATTGTTGGCTTATGGTTGGGCATTGCGGCGGCCTTCGTCAATCGCAACGCATTGGTGATTATGTTCTTGCCCACGCTTATTTACGCAAAGATTGTGTGCTTGATGATATTCTTCCTGTAAGTGTTCCAATCCCGCCAATTGCCGAAGTGCAAATTGCAATGTTTGACGCAGCAATGGAAATCACACGCGAAGATAGTGACACTTTAAAACGACGACTAAGAACAGGAACCGTGGTTTCTTTCGCCGATAGGAATTGGGAATTATATTGGTCACAAGAAAGACAGCTTATTAATATGTCCCGCGCAATCGGGGTTGATATGGAAAGCTGCATGGTTGCCGCCCAAGGTTTCCGCCACCGCGTTCCATATGGCACTTTATTGTGTATTTCAGATAAGCCAGTGCATGGTGAAATCAAACTACCGGGTGCGGCAAACGTATTTTATGAGCGCGCGATTGGCGAACATTTAAAAATTGGCATTAAGGCGCTTGAAAATATGAAATTAATGGGCCGCGAACTTCATTCGCGCAAATTACGTTCATTTGATGAGCCACCTTTTAGATAAGAATGCTTAAAATACAATTAGATAACAGGCCCTAACATCGGGCCTGTTTTTGTATTTGAAATATACTTAATAAAGTTGTCGCTTTTTTGCCGCAATCTTGCTTATACTAAAAACATGGGCCTTACTAAGAAGTATCGTATAATTTTAAGTTGTTTTTTGGGGGCACTTTTTGTGCCTTTTTGGGCGCATGCGCAATCTTCTAAAGAAACGGCGAATTTTCGTGCATTATTGACACAACAAATGGTCAATCGTGATCCCATTGCCATAAATTATAAGCTGGACAATGGAACAGGCTTTATAATTGATCGCACAAACCGCAATGAAATTTTGCTAAAATTTGATAATTCAGATGAAGTTTGGAAATTAAATTCAGTTTTTGGCTCGCGCGGTGATGAGTTTTTACTTAATGATGTTGGCGAAACCATTGTTCGAATTACTTCACTTGGTGGTGTAACTTTCTATCGCCAAAAGGATACAAAGGGCAGCCCCGCAAGTTCGCGCGGAAAAACCCGCCCGATTGCACGCCTTGAAAATGTGCGCACAATCACATTGCAAAACCCACAGATAATAATTGATAATACAATTTCGCGTTTTCATGACGCAAATTATTCAATCAATCGCGTTGATATTGATCAAAGCCTTCCGCAAGCATTGGTAAAAGATACAATTAATCGGGTTTTTGATGCCTATGCAAATTGTGGGCAATCAAACTTGCCACGCGGCAAAATTAAAACCCTTACTATTACGCGCACGGTGCAAAATTACGTTACAATACGCGGAAACCGCCTTGAAATTGGTGTTACGCCTGGAATTGATTATTCGGGGCGCCCATCAAGCCGCGCAATACAAAAGGCGATATTGGGAAATTAAAAATTATCTTTAGCCTTGCGTATAAAGGCAAAAACCTCTTGTTTGCTTTTTCCTTCTTGCCCCAGTTCTTTCATAAGATTTTCAAAATCGGCAAGCAAAAATGGGCTGGTTTGCTTTTCTGTTCCTAATAAAGTTGGCACAGTTGGTATATTATTTTTGCGTAATTGCTTTATTTCTTCAATACGCATTGAAAGTTTTTGGCTTGATAATCCAAGGCTTTCGCAAAAAATCGCATTTGCCAAACTATATTCATGGGCACAATAAATAAGGCTTTCATCATCTATTTCATCAAATTGCGATAGATTTTTATAAGCAAGTGCCGCATCCCCTTCAAAAAGCCTACCACAGCCTAATACAAACAAGGCATCACCAACAAAGATTTTTTTATCATTTTTAAAATGATAACCAACTTGCCCCAAAGTGTGACCGGATAAATCAATTATTGTTGCCTCATTGCTTCCAATCATTATATTTTCGCCATATTTTACAATTTTGTGCAATAAAAACCCATGTTTTGAAACTTCTTCAGGGCCAATACATATTGCACCAAATTCATCATGGATTTGCTGATTGCCACCTGCATGATCGGGGTGCCAATGAGTGTTCCATACCTCATCAATTTTAAGATTATTTTCTTTTGCAACCTCTATAATTTTTTTTGCATCAGGCGTATCAATACAAATTGTTTTTGCTGATTTTGTGTCGTTTATTAAATAGCCATAATTATCATTTAAACATGGGAATTGTATAATATTCATTGATTTGCCATATGTAATTTAGGGTTTGGGGTTTCGCTTTATGCGTGTTTCAATTAAAGATTTTGCAAAATTTTACCAAAGTGATTTGGGAAAAATGGTTGCCGAGCTTATTTGCGAATATACTAAGGCATGCTGGATAGACAAGCCACAAAAAGATTTAAGCAATGAAGATATTTTGGGATACGGTTTTTCACCGCCCATAATTTCACGTCTTGAAATCAATAGCACCAGAAAAATAAATTATGTCCTGCAAAATGAAATTACAGAAGATGCGCTTCATCTTGCTGAAAATAATTGGGTCATTGGTGAAGAAACGCGAACCCCATTCCAAGATGGTCAATTTGAAAAAATCCTTTGTTTAAGTGGCCTTGAAGAAAGTGAAAATCCTGTTCGCACATTGCGTGAATTATGGCGAATATTATCACCTGAAGGGTCTTTGATTTTAATTGTCCCAAATCGCCGCGGGGTTTGGGCTAGATTTGATAATTCGCCTTTTGGTCAGGGGCGCCCTTTTAGCAGAACCCAATTATTAAATCTAATTTCTGAAAGCCTTTTTGAAGTTGAAATTGCCCGACGAATTTTATATGCGCCGCCAATTAATCATTCGATTATAAATAAAACCTGCATGAATTTTGAAAAAATGGGCGAAGCTTTATGGCCAACCTTTGGCGGGCTGCTATTCTTTGAACTTAAAAAGCGTGTATTGATTGAACCGCCAACTGAAAAAGGGCGCTTGTTCAAACCTATTCAAGTGCCGAATGCCTCTTTGTTCAGCAAACAGGATTAGAAACGCCTAAAAAATGGGCGCACCCTATGGTTTGTAATTAAAATAGCTATAGTTTTGAGGCAAAAAAATCTTTATTGAATATTTATATATATTGGGGCAACAGGCTATTGATTTTATTGCCTGTGCGCGTAAATATTTTATTTTTGAAGGGGTATCGGTAATGAAATTAGTAATGGCAATTATCAAACCAAGCCGATTAGACGCTGTTTTAGATGCAGCATCTGAAGCTGGCGTTTCTGGTTTGACTGTAACTGAGGTGCGTGGCTATGGCCGCCAAAAGGGCAAGACCGAAGTTTATCGCGGCGCCGAATATGAAGTTAAACTTCTTCCAAAAGTTAAAATCGAAGCTGTGGTTAATGATGACGCCGTTGAGCGTTTGGTTGAACTTATTTCAACTGCTGCAAACACTTCAAAAATTGGCGATGGTAAAGTTTTCGTTTTGGATGTTGAATCTGCACTTCGCATCCGTACTGGCGAAAAAGATGCTGCTGCTGTTGAAGGCTAAGAATATCTAGTCGCCAATATTATTAATTAAAGCGCCATTAATTTGGCGCTTTTTTTGTTTCAATTTTAGAAAATTCAATCTTTTCTTTATGCAGCATTTGCCCATCTTGATTAAGTACATTTAGAAAAATATTCTTATTAACCCAATCAATTTCAACTTCACCGAAATTTAGTACTTCTTTTGGCGAAACATAAATTCTATTGGGTGCAATTTCATTGTCACCACTTCGTGCACTTCCGGAAAATGGTGATGATGTAAAATCATAAATTGGGTAAATTGTATTTTTAGATACATTTATTGATGCATGGTGCCTGTCACCGGATAAAACAACAACACCTTGCGCCTTTGTTTTTGCTATTAAATCATAGAATTTTTGACGTTCAGCTGGGAATTTTTCCCATGCTTCAAAACCATTACCATCTGCGACTAATTGTATTGAGCTTACTATAATGCGTATTTTTGCAGGCTTTCTTAGTTCATTTTCAAACCATTTCCATTGATTATCCCCAAGCATACTTGCTTTAGATTCAATGGGATGGGACATATAACGTTCTTTCCCTTTTATATTAATATCATCACTTGGAAGAAGTTTATCGCGAAAAAACCTTGTATCAAGAATTATGAATTGAACCTTATGTTCATCATCGCCCAATAAATAGCTTTGATATATTCCGCCACGTTTTGCTAAATCATTATTTTCTAAATTCCAAAATGTTTCAAACATTTTTTCGGTAGTTTTTCGAAACTTAAAATCATTTCCTGCATCTTGGTCACCATAATCATGATCATCCCAAGTTGTAAAAGTTGTCACCTTGCTAATTATGTTTTTGAACGATGGGTTTTTTGATAATTGCCAATAGGTTGCACGCATTCCTGATTGCATTGGGTCATCGGGCGTATAGTCACCATAAACATTGTCACCAAGCATTAAAAATACATCAGGCGATCTTTTATATATTGTGTCGAATGTCTTTGTTTCACTTGCAATTTGCTGACATGAACCGAAAGCGATTTTACTAATATATGGTTTTGAAAAGCTTGGTGTTGCGGGTGCTTTTGGAAAATCTTTTAGCGAAGCATCAAATGTCGTACATCCGCATAAAAAAGCCAATATTGATAAAGAAAGCACAGAAGTATATTTTAATTTCATGTTACACCATATTTTAAAAATGTTTATTCTCTTGATTTATGAAATAAATCACCAAACTTACAAATGGCAAGCTTGTGGGTTGTAGCCAAATCTTATTCGTTATATTAGCTTAAAATATGACTTCTTTACAACAAAACCAAAAGCTTGATATTTCAATTGTCGTCCCCGTACACAATGAGAGCGGGGCAATCGCAATTTTAATTGATGAAATCAATAATGCACTTGATGGCTATGATTTTGAAATAATAATTATCAATGACAAGTCCAAAGATAATACTTTGGAGGTTCTTCAAAACCTTAAACCTAAATATCCACGCCTTAGGGTTTTAAATCATAATAAAAATGCAGGTCAAAGCCGCGCAATATATTCTGGTGTACAAGCTGCAAATGCACCAATTATCGGCACATTAGATGGCGACGGACAAAATGATCCGAAAGATTTGCCAAAATTGCTTCGTCAATTATTGCGCAATGATGCCCCCTCTAACCTTGCAATGGTTCAAGGTATGCGCCTTAAACGCCAAGATACAAAGGCAAAAAAAATTGCATCTAAATTTGCGAATAATGTACGCCAAACATTATTAAAAGATGGCGCAATTGATTCAGGTTGCGGCATAAAAGTGGTTAAGCGCGATGCATTTCTTGCGCTTCCATATTTTGACCATATGCACCGCTATATGGCTGCACTTTTACATCAGGCAGGTTTTGCGGTTGAGTTTAGCGAAGTAAATCACCGCGCCCGCGAAACAGGGGCATCTAAATATACCAATATCGGGCGCTTATTGGCTGCATTTACCGATTTATTTGGTGTAATATGGCTTGGAACGCGCCGCAAAGACAATGGCGGATTTGAAGAAGTTTAGGTCATAAACTAATTAATTTTGCCAAAAATAATGAGCTATGACCTAGTGCTTAATAACTTGTTTCCAATTTTAGTGCATATTTAGCAAATGCGTAGAATTTTTGATGTCATACCATTAATGTTTATACCAATTGGCATTTATGCCATTATTGCGCTTTTGGCAGGTTCTACCCAAGGTGTTGATGTTTTTGCTACGCAATTAGAAAAATCAAGCATTTATATGCCATTACCATCTGGCATTTCATGGGGAATATCGGGCGGGACATTAATTGTTGCGCTTGGTCTTTTGATTTTATTTTATGAATTAATACGCGGCGTTGCCAATTCACCTTATGCAATTGTGCACCATACATTAAGCGTATTGCTTGCACTTACTGCATTGGGGCTTTTCTTAGTTTTTGACAGTTTTGGAACCTCAACTTTTTTCCTATTATTCATAATGTGCGCGCTTGATATGATTGGCGGTGTAATCGTCAATATCGCCGATGC
The DNA here is from genome assembly GCA_020161405.1 of Pseudomonadota bacterium. Classification (GTDB taxonomy): domain Bacteria; phylum Pseudomonadota; class Alphaproteobacteria; order Caulobacterales; family Aquidulcibacteraceae; genus Pseudaquidulcibacter. The sequence goes on from JAIUOD010000001.1 coordinate 499,597, forward strand.
AAGTATTCGCGGCGGGCGCGATTAAATTGCATTTTGAAAATATAATTCATCATCAAGGTGAATTAAATCTGCATTATTGCCAATTCGTATTGATCCAATTTTATCATGCAAATTTAAAAATCTTGCAGGGGTTTCGGACGCCATTTGCAAACATTGACCCAATGGTATGCCAACTTTAAAATGTGAATTACGAACTGCACTTGCCATATCAAGCGCAGAGCCCGCCAATGTTCCATTATCATCAAAGCATGAACCATCGCGCACAAATATTTTCTTGCCATAAAGCATGAAACAATCATCATCCGTACCAACGGGGTTCATTGCATCGGTTACAAGCATTAAATTACACGCCCCCAAAACATCAAAAGCAAGGCGAATATTTTGTGGATGAACATGAACCATATCAACAATAAGGCCACAAATCAGATTACGTTTTTCCAATGCATAACCAACAACACCAGGTTCACGCGCGCTTATCTGGCTCATGGCATTATAAAGATGGGTAAGGCCACAAAGACCAATTTCATTAGCCTTCATCATATCTTCTGATGTGGCATTAGTATGCCCCGCCGCCAATATCGTCCAAGGTTTGTTGGCAAGTTTTTCAATATCTTTAATATCATGACGCTCTGGCGCGATTGTTATTAAAGTTGGGGCAATTTCAAGGGCCGATAATATTTCAATTGATTCATTATCAAGAATTTTAAATTTGCTTTCATCATGAATGCCTTTTTTAAGTGGGCTTATGAAAGGCCCTTCAAGATGAATACCTAAAATTCCGCTTTCGCCATTTTGAATTGCCTTTTTAACGGCATTAATTGCCAAAGTAGTTTTTTCCAAATCATCAGAAATGAGGGTGGGCAAGATTGCAGTCGTGCCAAATTTTTTATGGGCATTTAGAATTTGCAAAATTGTTTCTTCATTTGGCGCATCATTAAATAAAACGCCGCCACCACCATTCACTTGGGTGTCAATAAAGCCAGGTGCAACAATACCACCATCAAGCTTTACAATTTCTTTTGCACCAATTTCTAAAACTTCATTTTGCGCAGCAATTTTTACAATTTTATTGTCTTTTATGCCAATTGCCATACCGTCAATTGGATTTGCCCATGCAGCGCCAAAATCGTCCGCAGGAAGCGCAATTTTTGCGCCATATATAATTTTATCAAGCATCATTTAGTTTGTGTAACCTTTTGCAAGAATGGTGGGCTATCAGGATTAAAACCACGCATACGTGCAAGTTTTTCCGCCATTTTATAAAAAGATGAAATTTGGCTTATTGGGGCAATTAATGGGTGAAGCCCGTCAATAGTCGGCAAAATTTTCGCATTTTCAATATTGCTAGCCGCAAAAATATTGGCCCCACGCGCCGAAAACTCTTTCGCCAAATCATTGAAACTTGCGTGCGCATTATCTTGGGGTGGGAACATCAAAACTGGAAAACCCTTGCCAATTAATGCCATTGGCCCGTGTTTTACTTCAGCGGCAGAATAGCTTTCGGCATGAAGGCCTGAAGTTTCTTTTAATTTTAATGCGGCCTCACCAGCGATACCAAAGGTTAGTGAACGACCCAAAACAAATAGATTCTTTTCATCAACCAAACCATCGCACAATGGCGACCAATCAAGTTCAAGTGATTTATTTATAGCTTCAGGTGCGCGTTCGATTGCATCACGAAGGGCATTATCATTTTGCCATTCGGCCAAAAGATTTACTAAAATCCCAAGGCTTGCAATAAAAGTCTTTGTGGCCGCAACCGCGCTTTCCTTACCTGCACACATTGGCAAAACCACATCAGCAAGACCCGCAGCAGGTGAAGTTTCATCATTTACAATCGCAACAGTAAGTGCACCGGCTTCATTAGCACCAATTAAGCTTGAAATAATGTCAGGGCTTTTTCCAGATTGTGAAATTACAATAAAAACCGAATTTTCAAGTGATCGAAAATGGGTTTCATAAACACTCGACATAGATGGTGCATAAGATGCTGACAATAGGCCAAGGCGCGATTCAAAAATTGTTTTTGCATAAGATGCCGCATGATCAGATGAACCACGCGCACATGTTACCATTATTGCAGGTTCACGTTTTTGTAAAAGCCTTGCAAGTTCACTAATCCTTGTTGATAATTGTGCACGCTGACGTTCTAAAACTTGTGATGCTTCGTATGTTTCTATTTCCATCAACGTCTGTTGCGTGCTCATTAAACTAATCCCATATTGTTTTTTAAAAATAAGTTTATCTATACATTTTTTAGATTTTTGCCACATAAAAATCAATTTGTCACAATAACCTAACTTATTGTGTTATTTATGCTAAACTGATTCTATAGAAGCTATTTGGAAATAATATGTCAACAGAAGAAACCGACCCAAGATTTATCGAACTTGATTTGTGGAACACAAATGAAATTGTTGCAACCATAGCCGAGGGGCAGTTTGCGGCTATATCTGCGGTACATAATGCGCGCAAGGAATTATCGATGGCGGTTGATAGCGCCTATGAAAGATTAAAAGATGGCAAAGGGCGTCTTGTTTATATTGGTGCAGGAACTTCGGGGCGTGTTGCCGTTCAAGATGGTGTAGAACTTCACCCAACTTATGGTTGGCCCAATGAAAGATTATTATTTGCAATGGCGGGCGGTGAGCGCGCGATAATGCACGCGGTTGAAAATGCAGAAGATGATTTTGACGCCGGTAAAGATGTAATGGCAAACGCAAATGTTGGTGAAAATGATGTTTTAATTGGCGTTGCTGCATCAGGGCGCACCCCGTTCACACTTGGTGCATTGATGGAAGGCAAATCGCGTGGCGCACTTACAATTGGTATGGCAAATAATCATGGAACACCAATTTTGCTTGAACCACATTTTTCAATTTTACTTGATACTGGCCCTGAACCAATCGCAGGTTCAACACGCATGAAAGCAGGAACGGCACAAAAAGTTGCGTTAAATCTATTTTCCACTGCATTGATGGTTAAACTAGGTGGGGTTTATCGCGGCCTTATGGTTGGTATGATTGCAACCAATCAAAAACTAAGAAATCGTGCGGCACGTATCGTAAGCGACCTAAGTGGTGTTGATTATGATTTTGCCAAAGATTGCGTTGAAAAATCTAATGGCGATATTAAATCTGCGGTTTTAATTTCTTATGGTGCACAATCATACGAAGAAGCAAAAAAATTATTAGACAAAAATAGCAATAATTTACGCGCCGCAGTGCGGGATTTTTTAGGGGATTAATTTTCAATATCCCCACCAATTAAATTCAAAATATTCTTCCTATTTTAAGGAGAATAAAATGAAAGGCTTTCGCACCCTTAGTGTTGCAACATTAATCACATTGTTAGGTTTCTTACAACAAGCGCAATTGGTGAATTTAATACCTGAAAATTATCGCGGAATTTTTATTTCTATAATTGGTTTGGCAATGGCATTTTTGCGCCTAAAAACCAATACAAAAATTTTTAATGCACAATAAATTTGTAATATAGCGAATCTTTTGCCATTTTAGAATTGGAGTTTTAAAATGGCAAAATGGCTTATTAAATCCGAACCTGATACTTGGTCTTGGGAACAACAAGTTGCAAAAGGCGAAGAAGGCGAAGCATGGACAGGGGTTCGAAATTATGGCGCACGCAATAATTTGCGTTCCATGAAAATTGGTGATGAAGCGTTTTTTTATCACTCCAACCAAGGCAAAGCCATTGTAGGAATATGCGAAGTTATAAAAGAAGACTTCCCCGATCCAACCGATGAAAAATGGGCATGTGTTCAGTTTAAAGCCACCAAAGCAATGGCACGCCCATTTTCCCTTGATGAAGCTAAAATAACGCCAGAATTAAAAAATATGGTGCTTATTAATAATTCACGCCTTTCAGTGCAGCCCGTCACGCAAGATGAATGGGATTATATTATGAAAGTTGCAGGCTAAATTATCAATTTTTTTTATATTGTTCATACACTAAAAACATAAGGGCTAATAATTCCTTATGCTCGATTGCATAGAAATTTCTTATGGATGAATGAAATCCAAAAAAAGAAGATCCCATTGGAACTTTACGTTCGCCACTTGCAATTAATTTATCATTCCAATTCCAAACAATAAATTTATTTCCCTTATGCTTCCAAGTTCCTAAATCCTTAATATCATTCCACGATATTCTTATGGTTTTAAATAGAGTTTTATGTTCAAACCCATCTTTATCAATTGTAAGGCTTGGCCCATTTGGTGATAATAACCAAAACCCCAACAAAAACATGCAAATTGCAAACGCAAGCGTAAAACAGCCTTCAATCGCGCCATATTTTAGAAAATCATAGCTTACGAAAAAAATTGGAAAACTAATTATAATAAATATCCAATTTCTCTTTGATGCAGGAATTATAATCGGGAAAATTAGCATACGCGCTTTTGCATCTTCAATATTTTTTTGAGTTGGATTATCGTCAAAAATTCCCATTATATCATCCATAAAAAAGCCCTTGATTTTCACCAAGGGCTAAATCTATATTTTTTATATGATTTTACTTATTTCCTAACAAGCCTTTATCAAGCATTAATTGGGCAATTTGCACTGCATTTAATGCCGCGCCTTTACGTAAATTGTCAGAAACAATCCACATTGCAAGGCCATTTTCAACGGTTGGATCTTTTCGAATGCGTGAAACGAATGTGTCATATTCGCCAACACATTCAACAATTGTGCAATAACCACCATCATCGCGCTCATCAACAACTTCGATACCTGATGCTTGATTAAGCAAATTTGTGGCCTCTAAATCAGTGATTGGGTTTTCAAATTCAATATTTACCGCTTCACCATGGCCAACAAAAGTTGGAACACGAACGCAAGTTGCAATAACTTTTATTGATGGATCAAGAATTTTCTTGGTCTCATCGGTCATTTTTTGCTCTTCTTTGGTGGCGCCATCATCAAGGAAACTGTCGATATGTGGGATACAATTAAAGGCAATTTGCTTGGTGAAATTTTGTGGCTTTATTTCTTGATTGGTAAAAATACCTTTGGTTTGCGTCCATAATTCATCCATCGCCTCTTTACCTTTGCCAGAGGTTGATTGATATGTCGCAACCACAACGCGCTTAATCTTCGCCGCATCATGCAATGGTTTCAACGCCACAACCATTTGAATAGTTGAACAATTTGGATTGGCAATAATATTTTTCTTGCTAAAGCCTTCAAGTGCTTCTGGATTAACTTCAGGAACAACCAATGGAACATCAGGATCCATGCGCCATTGTGATGAATTATCAATCACAACGCATCCTTGCGCCGCAATTTTTGGCGACCATTCTTTTGAAACCGCGCCGCCCGCACTCATCAAAGCGATATCATATTCTGAAAAATCAAAACTATCCAAAGCCTGACATTTGATAACTTTATCACCAAATGAAACTTCACGCCCAAGCGAACGTCTTGACGCAACCGCCGCAATCTTATTAATCGGCAGTTTCAATTCATCAAGTATGCTCAACATTTCACGGCCAACATTTCCAGTTGCACCAACAACAGCTACATTAAGTCCCATCTTCTTACTTTCATTTCAATGGCCTTGGATTTAAGGCAAGCGCGCGGCTTTTAGCTATTTTTATGCGACAAATAAAGCCCAAAGCCGCATTTTTCCTTTTATAATACATCTATTCATTGGTAGAAGTAATTATGATTAAAAATGATTCCTTTGCCAAGCGTTTGAATAAACGCGCCCTTGATTTAAATAGCCCGCTTTGCGTTGGCCTTGACCCTTTTCCCAAATTATTGCCAAGCATTTTTGGTGCGGGCGATAGGGTTGAAAATTGGGATAATTTCTTTTGCGAAATTATTGAAACTATTGGCGATAAAGTTCCATGTTTTAAACCCCAAATTGGCCTTTTCGAACCTTGGGGCGCAAAGGGTATTGAATTAGTAGCTAAACTTTCAAAACAAATAAAAGCAAAAAATGCCATAAATATTCTTGATGCCAAACGCGGTGATATTGGCTCTACTGCGCAGGGCTATGCCGATGCTTATCTTGGCAAAAACCCTGTAATTGATTGCGATTGCATAACTTTAAACCCCTATATGGGTTTGGAAACCCTTGAACCTTTCGCACAATATGCACAAGATTTGGGTAAAGGCATTGCGGTTTTAGTACGCACTTCAAACCCCGGTTCACGAGATTTTCAAGAATTAGATTGCGGCGGCGAACCATTATGGGTGCGCGTTGCAATTGCATTAAAAGAACTTGAATCCCGCCTTTATGATGGCGAATATTCATCACTTATGGTGGTAATTGGCGCAACATGGCCAGAGCAGGCAAAAAAACTACGTGAAATCCTTCCCCACACACAATTCCTAATCCCAGGTTTTGGCGCACAGGGTGGCAGTGCAGAAGGCGCACTGGCGGGCTTTTCAAGTAAGGGCAATCATCTTGAAAATGGCATTATTAATTCATCGCGTGGAATTTTATATCCAGAGAGTGCAAATGAGGCCAAAAATATTGATGAATGGCGCAAAATTATTTTAGACAATTTAGAAAGCGCAAATTCAGAATTAAAGCATGCGTCCGAAAATGTCATACAATCCTGATAATTTGAATTAAAGGGGTAAAAATGGCGGATTTTGGGAATATTTTTGATGGTTTTGGGCCGCGCGTCTATTCTATCGAACCATATGAAAATTTCCTGCAAATCCTTGCGCGGGACCTATCCCATGCGATTTTGGAAAATCAATTCAGCTCTGATGCCATAATATTTTTACCAACCCGCCGCGCCGCGCGCCAATTAGCGCAAGAATTTTTAGACGCGCGCAAAGAAATTGCAACCATATTACCGCGCATTCGCACCCTTGGTGATATTGACCCCGAAGAAATTAACCTTGCAGGGCTTGGCGGCTATCTTGAATTTGAACCCCATATTAGCTCGCAAAGAAAAGTTTTCGAGCTTGCAAAATTGGTGCAAAAAAGAAATGAAATAGCTGATTGGTCACATGATGCTAATAATGCGATAAATGGCGCTTTCGCACTTGCGGATTTGCTTGATAGTGCCGAATTAATGGCAAATGGTGAAAGCGGGCCCGATTGGTCGAAACTTGACGACTTAGTAGAGGGTGAACTTGCCGACCACTGGAAACAATCACGCGAATTTTTAAAAATCATTACCCATTATTGGCCGCAACGCCTTAATGAACTTGGCCTTTGCGACCCCGCCAACAAACGCCGTCGTGCAATCGAAATATTGGCAAAATCATGGGAAGAAAATCCGCCCGATTTTCCTATCATTATCGCGGGCTCAACAGGTTCGGTTCCTGCGGCACGTGAATTAATGCGTGTGGTGGCGGGCTTGCCAAAGGGCTGTGTAATTTTGCCAGGGCTTGATAAAAAAATGCCTGATAGTGAGTGGCAAAAATTAAAAGAAGAAAATGGTCATCCGCAACGTATCTTATTTGATACAATCAACCATATTGGCATTGACCGAAAAGATGTAAAAAACCTTTATTCACAGTGCGCAGATAATGAAAACCTCATCTTTAGGCGCCGCGTTTTAAACCTTGCTTTAAGCCCGAAAGAAGCCACCGCAAGTTGGATTAATGAAACCGATAAAATTGGCAAAGAAGGCGCAAAAAAAGCCCTTCATCAATTAAGTTTAATCGAGGCGCAAACCGAAGAAGAAGAAGCAAGCGCAATCGCCCTTCATATGCGCCAAATGCTTGAAGAAGATAAAAGCTGCGCCCTTATATCGCCCAATCAAAATATCGCCCAAAGGGTTTGTGAAAAATTACAAAAATGGGACATAAATATCGACCTTTCATCAGGTATTCCATTTAATAAATCGGATTTGGGGATTTTTGTTGAGGCGGTTTGCGAATTTATTTTAAATCCAACCGATCCCAAAACCATTATGGCACTTTTGGCGCACCCATTTGCCAAATTTGGCATGAATTTTGTCGATAAAAAGCACGGCATGATTGGTCTTGAACTTGCGCTTTTGCGCGGTGCAGCACGCGATAAAAGTCTTTTAGCTTTGCAAAATCGTGCGCAAAATTTACGCGATAAAGATTGGCAATATAGGCGCGCGGGTAAAGAGAAAACTTTAAAATTAATTGGTGCCATTATTAAGAAATTTGATGAAATCAATTCCATTACCCCACCAATAAAAACCATTGGCGAAATTGCAAAATTTATTAGCACTGCAATGGAAATTATTTCTTGTGATGAAAATCAAAAGTATGAATATATTTGGGGCAAAGAAGCGGGTAAAACTGGTTCTTCATTCTTTGGTCAAATCATCATTGATGGGCAAGATTTTGAGGTAAAAAACCTGAATGAAGGCTTAAAAATTATCAAAAACCTTATGGGCAAGAATGTGGTACGACCGATTGGGACGCATCCTAATCTTGCTATCCTTGGCCCATTGGAGGCGCGGCTTTTACATTTTGATAAATATATATTAGCAGGTCTTGATGAAGGCATCTGGCCACAAGCTGCGCCAATTGATCCATTTTTATCGCGTCCAATGCGTGAGACTTTGGGTTTGCAATCAAAAGACCTACGCCTTGGGCTTGCGGCACATGATTTTTCGCAATTGGCGGCGAAAGAAAATGTGGTTTTGACACGTGCCGCGCGCCGTGCGGGCGCGCCATCTGTGCCATCGCGCTGGCTATGGCGTTTGAAAACTTTAATCGCGGGCGCAAGTGGAATTGATGCCCAAGAATTGACTATTCACAATTGCGATTTTGATGCTTTAGAGATTTTAAAAAAAACTACGCCCGAAATTGACGTGGATATAAATTCTATAATTCCAAAACCAAAACCACCAGAATTTTCAAGACCGAAAACCTATTCGGCCACCCAAATTGAAGCCCTTATTCGTGATCCATATAAAATTTATGTGAATAAGGTTTTGGGTCTAATGCCACTTGACCCATTGGGCGGTGAAATTTCGGCAAAAGAGCGCGGCAGTGCAATCCATAAAGCCTTGGAAATTATTAAAGATTGGGAAAAGGTCCCAGATAATGCATTTGAAATTTTAATGGGTGAATTTAAAACCCAATTACTTGCCTTTGGTTATGATGAAAACATGCTTGGAATTGAATTAGAGCGATTGAAACCAAGTGCGCAATTAATGGTTGATTTTCAAAAATCGCGTGAAGATAGCCAGTTTAAAATTCATGTTGAACAATATTTGGAAACACAATTGGAAACCAAAAGCGCAATTTTCAATCTAAAGGCGACCGCAGATAGAATTGACATTGACAAAAATGGTAATGCGCAAATTTGGGATTATAAAACAGGCTCTATCGCAACAGATGCGCAAATTTCATCATTATTGTCGCCGCAATTGCCCGTTACGGCATGGATTTTGGAAAATCAAGAACCATTTGAAATAAAAAAAGTAAGTGCATTTGGTCATATAAAAATTGGCAATAAAAACCCTTATGAGCAAAAATATGAAGGCAAACAAAAAGATAAAAAACCACCTTTATCAATGAATGAAATAATCGAAAAAACCGATAATAATCTAAAAAATCTATTGGATAAATTTAATCAGGAAGATCAAATATATTTATCAAAACCGCGCGTTGAATTTTTATATCCAAACCAAACATGGGAAGATTTAACCGACCGCCTTGCAAGGCGCATTGAATGGGCTGATGCCGCAAATGGGGGCGATAATGAGTGATATTCTAATTGATAAAACCAGCGAAGAACAAAGGCGCGCATCAAACCCCGCTATCTCGGTATGGGCTACGGCAAATGCGGGCGCAGGCAAGACAAAGGTTTTGATTGACCGTATCGCTCGCGTGCTTTTGCAGGGTGCGCAACCTTCAAAAATTCTGGCGGTAACTTACACAAAGGCCGCCGCCGCCGAAATGACCACGCGGCTTTTCAAAACCCTTGGCAAATGGACGATTGATAGTGATGAAGATTTATCAAAAGCACTTAAGGAACTTGACCCAACTTTAGAAATTAATTCCAATGTTTTGAAAAAAGCACGCGCATTATTTGCCAATGCCCTTGAAACCCCTGGTGGCCTTAAGGTTCAGACGATTCACGCTTTTTGCGGCGACGTTCTAAAACGCTTCCCAATAGAAGCGGGCGTTGCCCCTGGTTTTGAAACCGCCGATGAAGTAATGGCGGGCGCAATTATGGACGAGGCATTTGATAGGGCAAATGCCAAGAACCTACCACTTTATAGCGCAATAGCCGCAATTACTCACGGCGATAAAAATAAAGAATTATTGGCAAAATGTATCAATAAATTGGGGCGTAATTTTGAATTTAAGCGCGATGAATTAACCCAAATTTTCACCCAAAAATTTGGCATTGATATTAGCCAAGATGTTGATGCGGCAATTACGGACGCAGTTCTTTCAATTCCAAAAATAAAATTGCGCGAATGTGCCAATATTTTATTAGGCGGCAAATCAACCGATGAAAATACAGCAAACACAATTATTGAAGCATTAGAAAGCACACCGCAATTTGCATTTGATTGTTTTTTATCCTTAATCCTCACTCAAGCAGGGGAGATAAAAAAATCATCACCTGTTACTAAGCAATTTCAAAATAATGCATTGATTGACGAAATATTTGGCTGCTCATCTGGCGAATGGCCCGCAGGGGTTTTTGCCGATTTTTTTGAAACCGCAAAACAAATTGAAACCCTAAAATTTTGCCAAAATACTTTAAACCTTATTGAGGCTTCTAGTGCGTGGCAAAGTGAATATAAAGCATTGAAAAACCAATATGGCCTACTTGATTTTGATGATTTATTGGCAATCACATCCAATCTTTTAAACCGCAATCAAGGCAGCGCGCTTTGGGTTATGTATAAATTGGATAAGGGGCTTTCGCATGTTTTAATTGATGAAAGCCAAGATACAAGTGCCGAACAATGGGATTTATTACACCCATTACTTGAAACCCTTGAAAGCACAAGTAGCGATGAAATTCGCACCCAATTTGTCGTGGGCGATGATAAGCAATCAATCTATCGATTTCAGGGTGCAAGCCCGCAAAGATATGATGAAGAAAGAAAACGCTTCATTGGTAAAAATGAAATCTATCAAGGCCAATTCCAAGAAGTGCAATTTGATGTTTCATTCCGAACTGGCGAAGAAATATTAAAAGCGGTTGATATTATTTGGCATACAGGGTTTGGTAATCCAAGTGGTGATTTCCCACTAGAATTAGAAAAAAAATACCTGTGGCCACAAAGCCATTTTTCGGCACGTTCAAAAGAAGCCGCCATAACAGAATTATGGCCACTTATTCTTGGTGATAAAAAGGAAAAAATAGAGCGTGAGGCCTATGATTTTCCGCTTGATGCCGAAAATGAAGAAGATGCCAAATCCAAACTTGCCGAATTAATTGCCCGCCAAATTGCACTTCGCATTAAAAATGGTGATAAGGTTTGGACAAAGGATGAAAGCGGCAAACCCGTTTTGCGCCCCTGCAAACCTGCCGATTTTATGATTTTGGTAAAGGGACGCTCTAGCCTTTATCATCGCATAATTAAACGCCTTAAAAAGCATAAGGTTAAGGTTGCGGGCGCGGATTTAATCATATTGAAAAAAGAACCCGCAATTTTGGATTTATTGGCGGCGGCGCAATTTGCACTTTGTAATAATGATGATTTTAACCTTGCTTGCCTTTTAAAAAGTTGTTTTTGCAACCTATATGATGATGATAAACATCTTTTCCCAATTGCCTATAATCGTGGCTTTAAATCCGTTTTACGGATGATTGAGGAAAGCGAAGATAAGATATATTCAAAGGCCAAAGTCTTTCTTGATAAGGTGAAAAATATCGGCGCACATATTCCGCCTTATGATTTTTTTGCAAAGATTTTGGAAACTAAGATTGATGGCGAAAATACGGGTTGGGATTTATTATTAAAACGTTTTGGTGAAGAAGCGCGCGAACCGATTGAAATTTTTTTAGACCTTGCCCTTAATGCAAGCAATATTAATACGCCCAATCTTCATCTATTCATCGACTATATTGAAAATAAAGCCCAAAGTGTGAAGCGCGAATTTGATCAAAATGATGATGGGGTTAAAGTTATGACTATTCACGGCTCAAAAGGCCGCGAAGCGCCAATCGTTATTTTACCGGATACAACCCGCGCCGCAAAAAGCGATAATGATAATTTATATTATGATAGCGAAACCAAAATCCCATTTTGGACACAAAATTGCGCCTTTAAAACCGATTTTATAAAAACTTTAAACGAGCAGGAAAAGGCCAAACAAGCCCAAGAAGATCAACGGCTTTTGTATGTTGCCATGACCCGCCCGCGCGACAGGCTTATTTTATGTGGGCATCAATCGGGTTCGGCAAAAAAAGGTTATGGTGATAATTGCTGGTATGATTATTTTGAAAGAAATCTTAATGCCAATCAAAATTCGCAAGATTTAATGCTTGATGACAATCAAACAATCGGCAAAATTTGGGGCAAATTACCCGATGGGCCAATTGCAAAACCAAAGGCGCAAATAATAAATCAAGAAATCACTATTCCTGATTGGGTTTATAAGCCAATTGATAAAAATGCTATTAATCAAAGGCGTATTGCGCCATCAATTTTGATTGATGAAAATTATGAACCGCCCGCAATTTCGCCAATTTCAGGCAATAAGATTTCGCGCTTTTTACGCGGAACATTGATTCACGAATTACTCGAAACCCTGCCACAAATTGAAAAGTCGCGCCAAATAGAACAAGCACAAAAAAGGCTTGCGCGCGAAAATCAAATTGATGATGAATTAAAGGCGGATATTATAAATGAAGCCCTAAAAATCATTAATGATGACCAATTTGGTGATTTATTTTCACAAGATTCGCGTGCCGAAGTGGCAATTATGGGTAAATCAAAACTTCTGCCAAATGATATGATAATTAATGGCATGATTGATAGAATGATTATCAAGCAGGATGAAATTTTGGTGCTTGATTATAAAACCAACCGCCCGCCACCAAAAAATATCACAGATGCAGCGCCGCAATATATAAATCAAATGGCCTGCTATTGGGCATTATTGCAAGAGACGTATCCAAAACATCGAATCAAATGCGCCCTTCTATGGACAGATGTCCCAGATTTGATGGAAATTCCACAGGATTTGATGAAAGAAGCACTGGCAAAACTTAAGTAGAAATGTATGGTCTAAAACCTTGACTTAGGGAAAAAGGTTCTTAACTCTAATCTTTATTCTTGGAGAAAAATTATGGCCACAGTTAGTGTTAGCGATGAAAGTTTTGAAGCCGATGTTATTGGCTCGTCAAAACCAGTTTTAGTGGATTTTTGGGCAAGCTGGTGTGCGCCATGTAAGGCAATTGCGCCAAGCCTTGAAGAAATTTCAAATGAATTGGGCGAAGAAATCACAATCGCAAAAATCAATATTGATGATAACCCCCTTACACCAAGCAAATTTGGCGTGCGCGGCATTCCGACTATGATGATTTTCAAAGACGGAAAAGTTGTTTCGACCCAAGTGGGCGCAATGGCAAAGAACCGAATTGACGGCTGGATAAAAGATAGCATTTAATCGGGGATTATTTGATGATTGGTGTCGTGGTCGTTAGTCACGGGGATTTATCCGTAGAGCTTGTAAAGGCTGCGGAGCATGTAGTTGGTAAACAAAGCCAAATGACACCAATTTCAATTGGCCCTGATGATGATATGACTGTGCGGCGCGATGATATTTTAGCGGCCTGTGTGGCTGCGGATACTGGCGAGGGCGTGATTATCCTTACTGATATGTTTGGTGGTACGCCATCAAACCTTGCCATTTCAATTATGGAACGTGGAAATTACGAAGTTATAGCAGGTGCAAATTTGCCAATGCTCATTAAACTTGCGGAAGTTAGAAAGACGCAATCAATTGCGCGCGCCGCTTTCGCAGCCCAAGATGCGGCAAGAAAGTATATTGCCGTTGTTTCTTCATTATTGGCGAATTAGGAGGAAGTTTGCCATATGTCTAAAGTTTCCAAAGAAGTCGCAATTACCAATAAACGCGGCCTTCACGCCCGCGCATCTTCAAAATTCGCCGTTTTGGCCGCCGAATTTAAAGACACCGAAATCAAAGTCTCCAAAGATGATGATGAAGTTTCGGGCGATTCCATCATGGATCTTATGATGCTCGCCGCAGGCATAGGCTCCAGCATAGAAATCAGTGCCGAAGGCGAACGCGCGCAAGAGGCAGTTGATGCGTTAGTCGCACTAGTTGAGAATAAATTCGGCGAAGAAGAATAGAAATCTTAAATTGCCGCCCTCGGCCTTCGGCCTCACTTAGCAATTTATTAAAATAAGGACAAAAATATTTGAAAATGCGATTTCCAAATATTTTAGACATATTCCATAAAAAAGCTCGAAACATAGTTTCGAGCTTTTTCTAATTAAAAATGTCAATAAAAAATCAAAAACCACGCTTTTTGATTTTTATTGTCCGTCTAAATCCAAGTCGCTGAGTGAGCGGCAAAGCCGCGAGGGTGGCGACTTGAGCCCTCACACTGTTTGATTAAAATGCCCAATTTCAGAATAATTATTCAAAATTGGCATTATTCCTTTATGGAATAAATCACGCATATCATCTTCGGAAATTGTGCTTTCGACAACCACAACCAATTCAGGCTTGTTTGATGAGGCGCGAACCAAAACGAAAGAGCCATTTACCAAATTAACGCGCGCACCATTGATTGTGTTTACGTTTTTAATTGCTGTGCCCAAAATTGTGCCGCCATCTGCCGCAAGTTTTTCAAAGCCTGCAACAATTTTATCAACTGTGCCATATTTAATCTCATCATCACAATGGCAAGACATTGTCATAGAAGTCCAAGTTTTTGGCAAATCTTGTTTTAATTCAGATAATTTTTTACCCGCCGCATTATCAAGCATTTGCAAAACTGCTTTTGCGGCAACTGTGCCATCATCATATCCAAGGCCATAAGGCGCACGGAAGAAGAAGTGACCCGATTTTTCAAACCCTGCGAGTGCATTCAAATCAGTTGTACGGCGTTTAATATATGAATGGCCAGTTTTATAATAATCAACTGTAACGCCATTGGCTTTTAAAACTGGGTCAATTTCATAAGCGCCAGTTGATTTAACATCAACCACAAAAGTTGCATTTGGGTGGGCCACTGATAAATCGCGCGCCAATAAAAGCCCGATTTTATCGGCGAAAATTTCTTCGCCTTTATCATCAACAACGCCGCATCTATCGCCATCACCATCAAAACCAAAGGCAACATCAGCGCCAGTTTCGCGAACAAGTTCGGCCATTGAATGAAGCATTTCAATATCTTCAGGGTTTGGATTATATTTTGGGAAAGTATAATCAAGATTACAATCCATCTCGATAACTTCCGCGCCCATCATGCGAAGCGCATCAGGGCTATAAGCGCCCGCCGCGCCATTTCCACATGCGGCAATAACTTTAATTGGGTTTTTAAGTTTGAAATCACCAACCAATGCTTTGATATATTTTTCGCGCATACCGTCAATATATTTAAGGCTTCCGCCATCGCGTGGCACAAATTTGCCGCCCAATACAATATCTTTTAATCTGCCCATTTCGTCAGGGCCAAATGTAAGCGGGCGGTTTGCGCCCATTTTAACACCCGTCCAACCATTTTCATTATGGCTTGCAGTAACCATAGCAACCGCAGGGGCATCAAGTTCAAATTGTGCATAATAGGCAACAGGCGATAAACAAAGCCCAATATCTAAAACCTCACACCCTGCCTCAATAAGGCCAAGTGTAAGCGATTTTTTTATCATCAATGAATAAAAGCGATAATCATGCCCAACCACAACTTTGGTTGCGCCATATTCATGCAGCAAAGTTCCAAGGCCAAGACCCAAAGCCTCAACGCCCAAAAGGTTTAATTCAGGCGGTTTTTCATGCCCTTGAATACCAAACCACCAACGCGCATCATACTCACGAAAGCCAGTAGGTTTTACAAGCGGTGTATTTTCAAATTCAATAGTATTAGGACGCAAATCAGACACTGGCGTAGGAAGCATTATATCCACCTTTTTTATTAATTATACTTGGCCATTAGGGCATGAAAACACTAGACTTCATGCATGACAAATTCAACACAAAAACACCATATATTGTGTTTGCTTTATCCTTTTATGTCATCTTTTCTGCGCCATGGGCCTTCAAATTTAGGATTTTCGCCACGGCGTCTATCAGGGCCAAAATAAGAAGCAATACGTATGAAAGGCCTTGGGCGCTCAATAACATTTTGAAGGCGCATCATAAGGCTTTTTGCGTTAATTGGCTTAACCAAAAACTCATTAACACCTGCATCACGTGCAGCAATAACCTTCGATTTTTCCGAATGCCCAGTTACCATTATTATTGGAATAAAAGGATTTGGACTATCGTCACCGGTGCGTATCATATGAACAAATTCAACGCCATCAATCATAGGCATAGAAAAATCAACCAAAAGAATATCAATTGGTACAGTTTTCATTAATTCAAGCGCCTCAATTGGTTCAGATGCTTCACGTACATCATTTATACCAATCGCTTTTAAAAGTTCTTTGATAAGGCTTCGCATATGATGATTATCATCAATAACCAAAACGCTTATCGGAATACTCGATACAGCCATTTATACCGCCATCTATGTTTAACGCGATTAATTATGCGCTAGTGTTTGTGTGACCTAATAATTTTTACCACCTGTAGAAAATCCTAGAAGGTTAATCAAGTGGACTAATAACATAATTGTAAAAAAAGCAAGTAAAATTGACGCCTCTACCCACGGAAACAACCTTACTTTACCAAAACTAGTAGGTTTTGCTGCTATCCATGAACAAATAATCGCCATTGTAATGCAAATTAATATCAATACAGTAGTTAATATAAGGTTCAATTTTATTACCAAAGAGAATATAATTAAATATTATTATTGCGAACGTACATATTTCTTGCGCTTTTACCATGCGCAGTTTTTTCCCACACAAAAGGTTTTGTAAAAATATGAATACTTGCCCTAATATAGGCGATACTTTGCAATATCCAATAGAATGGCAAAAATAAAACAGTTTGCCAAAGCCTTATGCGGCCATCACGATTGATGGCAATAAAATGCAACCCAAACTCGGCTAATAACATAATAAGCATCACAATATTTAAAACATTATTTGTTTCGTTTTGTAAGTTTAATAAGCCAAATGATAACATAAAAACTCTAAGTCCTACGAATAATGGCCCTGCTGCTATTCCTAAAATTAAGCCCAGAAATTTTTGTAATTTTAATTGACCCAATAATTCAAGGGCGTTTTCAAAATGGACGCCAATGGTTTGAATATGGCCATGTATCCATCTTGTACGTTGCTTTATCCATTGTGAAGTTTTCGGTGGCGCTTCTTCGATTGTTGGGAAATCAATTATTTTAGAATAATAGCCAAAACGCCCAAGTTTAACCCCCAAATCTGCATCTTCAGTAAGATTATAAGGATCCCAACCCCCAAGCTTTTTTAGCGTCGATTTTCGAAAATGATTTGATGTTCCACCAAGGGGTATAAAACCCGTAAAGTCGCAAATAAACGGAAGCAAAACCCGAAACCAAACCGCATAATCAAGCGTAAATAAGGATGCAATCAGGCTTTCTTTATCATTATGCGTAACAAGCGGCGCCTGTACAACGCCCAATTTATCCCCGCCATTGCAAAACTCAAAAAATGCCTGCCTTAATTGCATTGGATGCGGCTTGTCTTCTGCGTCATAAACACAAACAAAACGACCAATCGCATATTCAAGACCGATATTTAACGCCCTTGGCTTAGTACGCGGCATACCATTCGCAAGAATTATTAAGCGCGAATTTAAAGGATTGGCATATTTAATAATTTCATCTTGTGTTGAAATGTCATCTTCTTCACAAAGGAAAATAATATCTAATTTATCGCGCGGCCAACTCAAGTTTTCAAGATTTTTTACAAGATCTTCAATAACATCTGCTTCTTTGTATAAAGCAATTAAAATTGAATATATTGGCGCAATTTGACCAGTTTTTTTTGGGAAATCTTCTTTGCTTTTATCTTTTTTATGAAAAATCGCCGCATAACGACCAAATGCCAGTAAAAAAGATACAATACAGGCAATAAAATAAAATGGATAAAATGATTCTATTCCAAGGCCGCCAATAATGCTTAATACTAAAATTATTAAATACATTACCGCACTGACGCGACCTTTGTTTCCATAAGCGCTAAAGTTTCTTGATGCTATTTTGCAATATTCATCGCAAATTTTCTTATCAATATAGTCGGTTCTTATATATCTTTTGCGGGGATTTTTGTGTTTCTTAGTATTCGATTGAACATGTATATTTATGGCATCACGAGGTATTGACTGCGAAATTGATTTCACACCCTTTTTAAAACCTGCAGTATTAATTCCGCTAGGCACTATATTTCACCAAACCGCTATATGTTTTATTTATTTAATGCTTGACTTAAACATACAATTTTTAATATGTAAATTATATTTTTCTACTTTTTAAATAGTGTTTTATTGTTTTTTGTTCGCAAGCGCAAAATCAAATGCGTTGTTTTGACGCACTTTGATTTATGTAATGTCCGATTTGCATTCCTTGTTTGGTAATTAATTATGTGCAAACATCAATAATGCATTTTGACCATTTATATAACGCAAGCACAATGATTAAAACCCATGTTGCATTCGCATCCATGGGTGTAATTATTGGTGCACTTCAATTATTTGGCAAAAAGGGTGGTCAAAGGCATAAAATCCTTGGCTGGACATGGGTATTCATTATGTCAATTGTTGGCATAAGCGCTTTATTCTTACCCAAGCGTGAACAAGGTATAATTCCACTTACTTTACTTTTGACTGTATGGGTGGCTATTGGATTACCACTTGGAATACGTGCAATAAAGCAAGGAAAAATTTTATTGCATCGCGCCTTTATGATTGGGCTTTATGTTGGCGGCTTATTTATCGCGCTTGCTTTTACTGTTACGCCCGGGCGGCTTTTGTATAAAGTTATTTTTGGACCATGATAATCACATCTTGAAATGCTTGATTTCATAATTAACTATGGTTTGTCCCTATTTTTTGTAGGGCTTTAAAGAGGTTTATTATGTTTGACGCCGACAAAATTATTTCAATGTTACAGACCGAATTGCCAAAAGGCCTTGATGCAGTAAAAGCCGAAGGCAGCGCAATGATTAATAAGGTTAAATCTGATGATGAAAGCAAAAATACTGCAATGGGTGCAGCGGCAGCGGGTGCATTAGGTGCTTTATTATTATCAGGCGTAATGGGAAAATTTGGGCGTAAAGTTGCAACAATGGGCGGCCTTGCTGCACTTGGAACTTTGGCATATCAGGCATGGCAAAAACATGGTGGGAATACTGGCTCTCAACCACAATTCCTCCCTGATGGTTCGCAAAAAGAAGCACTTGGCAAAGTGATTTTAAAATCAATCATCAATGCCATGAAAGCAGATGGCAAAATTGATGAAAGCGAAAAAGCAAAATTATTCAATAAAATGCAAAGCGCTAATTTAAGCGATGAAGAAAAAGCATTTTTATTTGAAGAATTAAACAAACCAATTGATACGGATGCACTTGTTACCGCATCTTTATCACCCGAAACCGCAACCCAAATTTATGCGGCATCTTTTGTAGCAATCAACCCTGATGGCGATGCAGAGCGCGTATATTTAGCCGACCTTGCACAACGCCTAAACATAAGCCCTGAACTTGCGCAAAGCATTCGTAATGAGGCGTTAAGCTAATAAAAATGCTGCACCTCAAAAGTGCAGCATTTTACTGTAATTATCACCATTGTAACCCCGCATTTATTGCGGGGTCTTTTTGTGTTATTCTAAGAAATCGCGCATCAAGTGCGCGATGATAAGTAAAACAAATTAGGATTTATGTTGCGCGCGCGATACGCAATAGGTTGGTTGCCCCCGGCGTTCCAAATGGCACACCAGCAACAACAACAATTCTATCGCCTGTTTTGGTTAGACCGATACCGCTTGTTAATTGCGATGCCATTTTTGCCATATCTGATCCACTTTTTGGATCACGAACTACACGTGATTCAAGCCCCCAAACAAGTGCAAGTTTGCGCGCTGATTTTGGGTTTGGTGTTAGTGCCAAAATTGGTTGAAGCGGCCTTTCGCGCGAAATACGCAATGCAGTTGTGCCCCTATCGGTGAATGCAACCAAACACGCAGCTTTTGATGCATTGGCAGCAACGCGCGCGGCGGCTGATATTGCATCTGATACTTCGGCTTCTGGATCTGCGTGTTCGGCATCCATCAATTCAGGCCAGCGCGGGTCTTTTTCAACGCGCTCTGCAATCCTGCTCATGACGGCAACTGCTTCGAATGGGAAATCACCGGATGCAGTTTCAGCAGATAACATTAATGCATCCGTTCCTTCATAAACCGCATTGGCAACGTCCGATGCTTCGGCGCGGGTTGGGGTAGATGAAGTAATCATGCTTTCAAGCATTTGTGTTGCAACAATTGTTGGAACGCCGCGTTTACGTGCTGCGCGTAAAATAACTTTTTGTGCAATTGGAACTTCTTCTGGCGCAAGTTCAACACCCAAATCACCGCGCGCCACCATAACGCCATCACAATAATCAAGAATTTCTTCAAGATTTTTAAGTGCCGCAGGCTTTTCAATTTTCGCAAGACATGCCGCGCGACCTTGCACAATTTGTTTAAGCTCTGCCATGTCTTCGGCGCGTTGAACGAATGAAAGGGCAACCCAATCAACACCCATATCAAGCGCAAAATTCAAATCTTTTCTATCTTTTTCAGTTAAAGCAGAAATCGGTAAAATTGCGCCCGGAACATTCACGCCTTTACGGTCAGAGATAAAACCACCGCGTATTACTTTAACATCTGCCCAATCTTTACCAAAATCAACAATGCGAACCCTTACCTTGCCATCATCAATTAATAAATCGAGGTTTTTTTTCATCACCGCAAAAATCTCAGGCTGTGGCAATGGAATTCTGTTGATATCGCCTTCAAAATCACCAAGTTCAAAACGGTAATTTTGACCATCTTCTAATTTAATTTTTTCACCATTTTTAAATTTACCAAGGCGAATTTTTGGCCCTTGTAAATCTGCCAAAATCCCCAAAGGGCGACCAATTGCCAATTCCGCAGCGCGAACATTATCAAACGCTAATTGGTGGTCATCATAAGATCCATGCGAAAAATTTAAGCGAAAAACGTCAACACCAGTTTTTGAAAGTTCCAACACACTATCGGCATCGCGGCTTACTGGGCCTAAAGTTGCAACAATTCTTGTTCTACGATTGCGTATCATGCTTGTTTAAATCCTGCGGCTAGTTTTGCGTTTGCTTCTATTTTATCCCATTCGCCCTTAAGCATCATTTCTTCATTGGCAATCCATGAACCACCGCACGCAACAACATTTGAAAGCGCAAGATAAGTTGGGATTTTATCATAAGTAATGCCACCAGTTGGGCAAAATTGTGCGTGTTTTAATGGGCCTTGAAATGCCTTTAAAGTACCCGCACCGCCAAATTGTTCAGCAGGGAAGAATTTAAGAACGCCAAAACCTTCTTCAAGTCGGCTCATAACTTCGGTGGTGGTGGTAACACCAACCATGACATCGCAATCAAGGTCAATCAAAGCCTCTCTAAGGCGTGGGCTTGTACCTGGGGTTACGATGAAATCGGCGCCAACTTTCATGCAGGCATCAATATCACCCTCAGTAAGGATAGTTCCCGCACCAACTTTCAATGATGGGCAGGCTTCTTTCATTACTTTAATTGCATCAATTGCGCATTCAGTGCGAAGGGTTACTTCGATGAATTCAAGGCCGCCTTTTTCAAGTGCAATAGCCAATGGTTCGGCACATTCGATATTTGGAATGGCTAAAACTGGTATGATTGGGTTCTTTCTTAATCTTGTAGCAAATGGCAACATTGTGACCTCTATATATTCCTTTATTGTGCAAACATTGCTGCACCTTTTAGCGCAGCATATTTGTCGTTATTTCTATAAACTGGTGTATCACGCACATAATTGGTCATTGGGCCAACATTGCGTAATCTTTCTATAAAATCATTTGTCATTATAAATTGTGACAATTGCTCGGCAACGCCGCCAGCGATTACACAACCACCCTGTGCCCCCATTCCCAAAATTGCATTACCGCAGAAGGTTGCAAGAATAAGCGCCAAAGTTTTAGCTGCTTCTACCGCAAGTGGTGAGGTTAAATTTGCCGCCGCTTCGCCAACTTCTGGTGGGGTTTCAAATGGCGTAAGCTCGTTACGAATTGCGCCAAGGCATTTATAAATTCGCAAAAGCCCAGGGCCTGATAAAACATGCTCATAAGAAACGGCCTCAAAGGCACGTGACAAAACACTTAGGATTTCACGTTCTATGTCTGAACGCGGGGCAAAGGCCTGATGCCCACCTTCGGTTGGCAACACTTTCCAACCATTTTCAACCCTCAAAAGCCCCGCCATGCCAAGGCCAGTACCAGGGCCCAAAACAACAATTGGCGCGCCTTCTTTGGCTTCAGCCTTATTGACCATAATCAATTCATTTGATGGTGTCGCTGGAACCGCCATCGCTTGCGCGGCGAAATCATTTACAAGCATGACATTATCCATGCCAAATTCGGCCTTTACTTTACTTGCCGAAACCACCCAATCAGAATTGGTAAAGCGCACTTCATCCGCGCCAGTAACACCAGCAAGCGCAAAAACACCGCTTTTAGGCCGACCATCAACATCTTTTAACCAATCGGCAAGAGCAAGCTCGAGAGAGCGAAATTGTTCAACTGGGCGAACGCCAATATGACTTAAATCAATATGGCCTTTTGAATTTTTATGTGCCAATGCAAGGCGAACATTTGTGCCGCCAACATCCCCAACTATTGTTGCATTTTCTATCATTTCCCACCCTATTTTTATTTATTTTAACAACTCATTGAAAATAGTCGCGCCATTTTCCGCGCCACTAACATGATGCCTAAATGGTTCGAACAATTCACGCCCAAAATCACTTTGGTTTTCTTTTACATCTTCATAAATAGGTGCGCGATTTTGCCATTCTTTTTCATCGACAAGCGCATTAATTATGCCGTTTGCATCAATATGGATTAAATCTCCGTCATGGATTTTGGCGATTGCGCCGCCATCTTTGGCCTCTGGCGTTACATGGATTGCCGCCAAAATTTTGCCCGATGCGCCTGACATACGACCATCGGTCAAAAGCGCAACTTTAAACCCTCTATCTTGTAAAACACCAAGTGCAGGGGTTAGTTTGTGAAGTTCAGGCATACCAATGGCTTTTGGCCCCTGCCCTTTAACAACAATCACGCCATCTCTATCTAATTCACCATTTTTAAAGGCTTCATGGAATTGCGCTTGCGAATTGAAAACACGTGCGTGGGCTTTAATTTCTTGATGTTCTTTGGCGACCGCAGAAATTTTTACGCAGCCACGCCCAATATTACCCTTTACCAATCTTAGGCCACCAGTTGGCGCAAATGGATTTGAGAAAGGCCTTAATACTTCTTCGTCGCCTGATTTTATTGGCCCTTCTTGCCAAATTGCAAGATCGCCATCCAAAAATGGCTCTTGGGTATATTTATCAAGCCCAAACCCTGCGACAGTCCAAACATCTTTATGAACAAGCCCATGATTTATCAATTCCCTAATCAGGAAAGCCATGCCACCCGCAGCATGAAAATGATTTACATCCGCCCCACCATTTGGATAGACGCGTGCTAGCAATGGCACAGCTTCTGAAATTTCTTCAAAATCTTGCCAATCAATAATAATGCCCGCCGCCGCCGCCATTGCAGGTAAGTGAAGCATGTGATTGGTTGAACCACCCGTTGCACAAAGCCCAACGATAGCATTCACAATTGCTTTTTCAGACACAATTTTTCCAATTGGAATATATTCATCACCCAATTGCGTAATATGCGCCGCGCGAATTGCCGCCGCTTTGGTAAGCGCAGTTCTAATAGGCGTATTTGGATTAAAGAAAGCAGATGATGGCAAATGAAGCCCCATCATTTCCATCATCATTTGGTTTGAATTTGCCGTTCCATAAAATGTGCAAGTTCCAGCATCATGATAGGCCTTGGATTCGCTTTCCAATAATGCTTCGCGGCCGACTTTACCTTCGGCGAATAATTGGCGGGTTTTGGCTTTTTCAGAATTTGATATTCCCGAAACCATTGGCCCCGCGGGGCAAAATACGAATGGAAGATGCGCAAAACGCAATGAACCAATTACAAGCCCCGGAACAATTTTATCACAAACCCCAAGGCAGATTGCGGCATCAAATGCATCATGTGAAAGCGCAATTGCGGTTGAAAGCGCAACAACATCACGCGAGAACAAGGATAATTCCATGCCCTCAAAACCCTGCGTAACACCATCACACATTGCAGGAACACCGCCCGCAACCTGCGCAGTTGCGCCAACAGAACGTGCCGCATTTTTGATAATATCAGGATATTTTTCGAATGGCTGATGCGCCGATAACATATCATTAAACGCCGTAACAATGCCAATATTTGGCCAACGACCACCGATTAATTCAACCTTATCCATCGCAGGGCAAGCAGCATAAGTATGCGCCTGATTAGCCGCCGCAAGGCGGGCGCGATGTGGCTTATCACTTTTGTGATTTTCAATTAGTGACAAATATTTTTCACGTGTCGCTTTTGAACGCGCAATTATCCTGTCGGTTACTTTGGTAATTAAGGGATGCAAAGACCTATCCTTTGTTAAAAGACCTTGTGTTTAACCTCTCGCTTTAGATTCTATGGGCATTTTAAGGCGCCCAAAAGAATGCCAAACCATGACGCGCCGCATCGATAGCGGCTTTAATAGGCATTGAACGCGCATCCCCAGTAACACAATGTTCAAGCACTTCTAATTTATCTTGACCAAAAATAAGCCCAAGCAACATTTGCGTTTCAACAATTGGCGGTAAAGTCATTGTTAGTCTCAGTGGGTATTTTCCACCAATCTCACTATGGCTTGCGTCAATTGGTGCAATGTTTTGCGCACAATTTTCGTTCAATATTTCATCTAAACCATTTGCGCCACTAAACCAAGAGGCAGTATGTGCATCAGGACCCATTCCAAGAATAATTGCATCAAAAGGGCGCAGTTTTTTATAAATATCATCAAGTTTTAACGCTGCTTCTTGGGGCGTTGCATCATCGGTTTTCATTCCAACAATTTTAACACCTTTTGCATTGGCAAAAGCGCGGCGAATCATTTTCTCATTTGATGCATCATCATTAACATCGACCCATCTTTCATCGACAAGTGCGATTGTAACTTTTGACCAATCAAAATCTTCATTGGCAAATTTTGTATAAGCAGGTTCTGGCGTTGAGCCGCCAGATAGTGCGATATTTGCAAAACCCTTGGTTTCAATTGCGTGTTTTGTGGCAACACTTAAAGCACCAATTAAAGCATCCAAACATTGATTACGATCATCAAATTGAAAAACCGCAGGCGCTATGCTCATATCGCGCTCCAAGATTTTTTATCTCTATCCATCATCAAATCAGCCGCCAATGGACCATCAGAGCCAGCGGCATATAAATGCGGCTCTACTTTTTCGCTTTCCCATGCATTGATAATTCTATCAACCCATACCCACGCAGCCTCAACCTCGTCGCGGCGCATGAATAATGAAAGATTGCCACGCACCACATCCATTAATAAACGCTCATAAGCATCAGGATAGCGCAAAGTGAAAGTTTCAGCATAAGACAAATCAAGCGGCACAGATTTTACACGCAAACCGCCAGGGCCCGGTTCTTTAATCTGTAGCCACATTTCCATACCTTCATCAGGCTGAAGACGCATAACCAATTTATTAGTTGTATAATCACCTTCAAACAAATGATGTGGCGGTGTTCTAAAATGCACAACAATTTCAGATTTGCGACCCGCAAGGCGTTTACCAGTGCGCAAATAAAACGGAACACCTGCCCAACGCCAATTATTCACAAACGCCTTGATTGCAACAAAAGTTTCAGTTGAACTTGTGGCAGGTGGCGCGCCCTCTTTGGTTAATTCTTCAATATATGATTTAACCGCCGCACCCTCTACAAGGCCCGCTTTATATTGACCGCGAACGGTCATTTCATTGATTTCTTTTTCACCAATTGGATCAAGGGCGCGCAAGACTTTGATTTTTTCGGTGCGGATTGCATCAGCATCCATTGATGCCGGTGGCTCCATGGCGACAAGGCATAAAAGTTGTAACAGGTGGTTTTGCACCATATCGCGCATAGCGCCCGATTTATCATAATATTCACCGCGCGAACCAACGCCGATATTTTCGGCAACTGTGATTTCAATATGATCAATCCCATTGCGCGACCAAACAGGTTCAAACAATGCATTTGCAAAGCGCAGAACCAAAAGATTTTGTACTGTTTCTTTGCCAAGATAGTGGTCAATGCGATAAACGCGGTCTTCTGAAAACACTTCGCCAACGGCATTATGGATTGCAGTTGCAGATTGCAAATCGCGCCCTAATGGCTTTTCCAAAACTACGCGTGATTTATCAGTTGCAATTCCTTGCGCCTTTAACGCGCGGCATATTCCACCAAAAACCGCAGGTGGGGTTGAAAGATAAAAAACCCGAACCTTGCTATCATCATCACTAAGCAGGGCTTTCATTGCCGACCAATCGGCATTCTCATTTGTTGCATCGATGGCAACATAATCAAGGATTTGCAAAAACTCTTTGAATTTTGGGTCATTTGCATCGCCACCAGCAAGATTTACAAATCCATTAGTAACATTTTGCAAAAATTCTTCGCGCGATAATTCATGGCGGGCAACACCAATGATGCGACTTCCCGCCTCAACTTGACCATCACAAAAGCGGTGAAACAATGAAGGATATAATTTCCTAAGCGCAAGATCGCCAGATGCGCCGAATACTACAAGCTCGAAAACCGGAACCGGAATGAAAGCTGCCATTAAATTGTCTCCCTGATGTGACCCTTAAAGCCATAACGTTTTAAGCACCCATAAGCAGACTAATCATTAAATGGAAGCTATTTTTATATAAATTATCGCATTAATCTTGTTTTGCATGTATTTTCAACAAACATGCATAAACTGAAATCTAGCACATTTATTTTTACAGTTTTTTGCAGTGCAGCACAACCAACAAATAAAGGATTTTACTTGAATTTACGGGATGGAGATGCAAATATTTGCATAAGTACAAGGGCTTTTTAGCGCATAATTACAAAAAATGTCAAACTTTTGCCGCCTTTTTCCGTTCACATTACATAAACATCAATTGCGTTATGCGCCACATATGCTCTAAACAAAAATAGATAAATAAGATTTTTTAATGCCAAAACTAGATTTTTTAGAAAAAAACAATCTGCTTAATAGAATGCACAAAAACAAATTGTTTTTTGGCACTTCTGTGCTTGGCATTTTTTATATATTTTCACCATGCTTTGCCTTTGCAGAACCAAGGGCAGTAATTGAAATAAATACGCGTGGCGAATTGCTTGATAAATTAAAAGCGGCGGTAGGCGACGTTCCCGCCCCTGCACAATCTGTCTATGAAGCAAGAAAACGCGCAAGCCTTGCCGAAACTTATGCCACAGAATTATTGCGCGCCGAAGGATATTATGAATCATCAATTACAAGCGATGTAAGCGATGGCGAAAACCCAAAAGCAATATTAAAAATTGATATTGGCCCAATTTTCAAAATATCAAAAAGCGAAATAAATTGGGATGGGACGCCGCCAAATATCCCGACACAAAATTCTGCAAATGCAGCAATTGGGCTTAAACAAAGCGCACCCGCCCGCGCGCAAGACGTTTTGGATGCAGAGGCGCGAATTCTTGGTGCGGTTTTATCCCAAGGCTATGCCAATGCAACAACCTTGCCCAAAAAGATAATTGTTGATCATGCTGATTATACGCTTTCACCAACATTCATAATTGCGGCTGGTGAAATTGTAAAATTTGGTGATTTAAACCTTGAAGGTAAATCAAAGGTCAAAGCCAAATGGCTTGAAAAGATTTCGCCAATAAAACGCGGTGAAAATTTTGACCCCAAATCACTTGCAACACTTGAACGGCGCCTTTTAGATACTGGCGCTTTTGATGCCGTTAATATAGCACTTGCACCAAAAGATAATGGCAATAATCAGCGCAATATTAATGTTACGTTGCAAGATAGGGCCCGTTTCCATATTGAAACCGATTTATCATATAGCACCAATGAAGGCTTCTCTTTTGAGGGGCGCCTTGCACGATATAATTTATTGGGACGCGCGGATACATTAATTAATCGCCTTGTTTATGGTGAAATTGAAAAACGTATAGAGGCTGAATGGCGGCTTCCACACTTTAGGGCGCCAGACCAGACCCTTGCTGTATCACTTGGTGCATTCATTGATGACACACGCGCATATCGTGAAAAAGGCATTGAAACAAAAGCAGAAGTTACACGCAAACTTAGCATTTCATCATTTTGGACAGTCGGCGTTGATGCAAATATTGCGCGAACCCGTGAACCAAGTTTCCTAAATCCTGCGGATGGTATTGAGCGCGATTATCAATCAATCAATGCCCTTGGCGCATTCTTGCTTGATAAGACTGACAATTATCTTAACCCGCGCACAGGATATAAAGCTGATTTTAGAATAGAACCAACATTAATAACGGGTGATGCATCCCTTACCTATGTTAAAATGGTTGGTCAGGCATCTTATTATAAAAGCTTTGGTAAATATGATAAAAATGTAATTGCGGCGCGTGCGCGTATGGGTTCAATATTAGGTGGTAAAATCCCTGAATTGCCATCTGGAAAACGCTTATATTCTGGTGGCGGCGGCTCGGTGCGTGGGTTTGAATATCAATCAATTGGCCCGCATTATAATGATGTTAGCAACACACCTGTTGGCGGCCTCTCTCTAATAGAGGCTGGCCTTGAATACCGCCGTGATTTGGGGAATAAATTTGGCATTGTTGCCTTTGTAGATAGTGGAACTTTGGGGATTAAATCCACGCCAGACTTTAAAGAATTTAGGGTTGGTGTTGGTCTTGGCCTACGTTATGATTTGGGTTTTGCGCCATTACGTATTGATATTGGCGTTCCTATCAAACATCCAAATGGTACAAGTTCTTATCAATTTTACGTTGGCGTGGGGCAAAGTTTCTAATGAGGACATTTGCCGCCAAAATAAGCCGCGCCATTATTAGTGCCTATGAGCGTGCGACAGAGGCCGTGAAACTCAAATTTGCAAAAAAAGAACAAACAGAACAAACGCCTGAAGATATTGCCGAACAAAAAAAACTTCATCGCCATCGTATAAGGATTATTCACAAACACCTTGTTCAAGCCATTGGCTCGGCAAGTGCATTTTTAATGTTCTTTATAATAGCTGGAACAGGCGCAATTACAGCCGCAAGGTTTTTTGCACCAACAATAAAAGGGCAAGAATTTATTCAAGAGCATATAGATGGCGCAAAACTTGGCAATGCAGGAATATTGCATGTTAAGGGCTTTAGGGGCGATATTTTCACCAAATTCACCGCCGATAGTTTTTCGCTTTCTGATAAAAATGGGGTTTGGATTGATGGAAAAAACATCAATGTAGATTGGAATCCAATTTCACTTTTCATCCGAAAAGTCCATATTTCTAGTGCTAGTGCATCACTTATTACAATTTATCGAAAACCTGAATTTGAAAAATCAAAGCGCAAACTTTCCATATCAATGGAAATTGATAAAATTATCACCCCAATTGAAACCAAAGCCGATTTTTCAGTTAAACCAGGGCTTTGGGGTTCCGCCTTTAGCCTTGAGATTAGACGCAACCATGACATAAAAATCGATGGCGCGCTGCTTAATGCAAGAAGAAATGGTGACCGCGCCCTTTTTCACGTTTTTTTACGCGAAAAACACCCTTTCGAAGTTGATATTGACGCACAAGAAGCAAATGGTGGTTCTTTATCTGGAATGCTTGGTCTTAATGCAAACCTTCCATTGATAGTAAAAGCAAAAATCTACGCCAGTGTTAAAAAAGGCAATGTCGATATTTATGGTCAAAATGGCAATGCCCAATTTGCAAAATTCAACGGTGCATGGAATGAAAATGGCGGTAAAATTGATGGTAATGCCAATCTAAGGGCATCAAAATACACCCATTTTATTGCCAATGCCTTTGGCGATAATACAAAATTAAATTCTAATTGGAGTAAGAAATCAAACCAATTACTTGGTGGCACTTCCAGCCTTCAAAATCTAAATATTGAAATGGTTGGAAATCAATCATTAGCAAGACTTAATGGCTTGGTTGATTTTGAAGCAAGAAAAACAAGTGGCCCTATAAAAGCAGCACTAAAAATCGGAAATCTTGGCGCTTTAATTGGCGCAAAAAATATAAATCTTGGAAATTTTAGTTTTGATGGTTTTCTTACTGGCGCGATAAAAGATATTAATTTGGTGGGTAATTATGCCATTAATAATATTGCCATCAATAAAGTTGCATATAATCGATTAGATGGCGATTTAAAATTCAAATTTGCGAATAATTCAATTGATGGCGACATTAATCTAGAAGCCTTCGGCAGGCAAAATGATGAAATATTAAGCCAATTATTCGGCACAAATCCAAAAGCTGAACTTGGTATAATAATTAAAAATTCTGATTTAGTTTTAAAAAACATCAAGCTTCGCGGTAATGCGATTAAAGTAGATGCAAAAGGCGGAATGGGCTTTTTAGGGCAAAGCCAATTTTCAGGAAGCGCAGAAGTTGGCGCACTTGCAGTTACTAAAAATGCACTTTCTGGCGCTTTTGTTGGAACTTTTAATGCCCGTCAAATAAATAATAGCACTGGCTTTATATTTGATCTAAAGGCGCATGGCGAAAAACTTGCAACAAAATTAGATGTCGTAAACCATTTTTTGGGCAATAGCCCCAAACTTGATGGGCAATTAAGTATATCGCCACAGGGTTTAGATTTTAATTCATTCAAACTTTATGGCAATGATGTTGTCTTTGATGGCAAAGGTAATGGAAGGCCAAATCCTTTCGCAGATTTAAGCGGTAAAGTTCAGCTTGGCCCTAAATTCCTTGAAATATTCAAAATCCATACTTCGGCAAGCGGCACATTCCAATTTTTAGGGCTTGGCACAAATGATGGCTTTAAATTAAAGGCGGATTTGAACGGCAAAAATTTTTCAACCGATGTTGAAATATTGAACAAATATTTTACCCAAACACCGCGCATTTCAGGGACTTTACTTTTACAACCGCACAATGTTGTTCTTGAAAATGGTAATTTAGTATCAAGCCAAATTAAAGCAAATCTTGGCGGGCAATTAGCTGGCAAAGAGGGCTTTATTTTAAATGGCAATTGGCAAATGCTTGTTCCATTTTATCTTGGTGGTTTTGAAGTAAGCGGCAACCCAAGCGGAACCGGAAGCATTATCGGCCCCGAGAAAGGCCCAATTATAAATGTTAATTCCAAACTAAACCAATTAAATTTCCAAGATTTCGCGGTTAAAAATGCAAATGTAAATGCCACTATAAACCTTGCACAACATCCAATCGCAACCGAAATCACCCTTTTAGGAAGCACCGACTTTGGCCCAATTCAAGGCAAGGCAAAGATTTCTGGAAATGAAAATAGCACTGAAATTTCCAATATCACACTAAATGGCGCAGGTATTAATGCACTTGGAAGTGCTAATTTTGTAAAAAACAAACCACCTGTTGCCGACTTTGCCTTTGTAATTGGCAAGGGGCTTATTTTGCGCGATGGCCAATTAAAAGGTGGCCTAAGAATTACCAAAATCGGCAATGATACTTTTGCCAAAGTTAATGCCAATGGGCAAAATTTTGCAATCCAAGGCCAAGATTTATATTTTACCAACCTAAGTATTAATGGTGAAGGAAAATTAGAAAATCTTTCGCTTGCCACCCAATTTTCAACCTCTGGCGCATTGCCGATTAATTTTAATGGCAGAACTAATTTCAAACATGTTGGAATGTTTTCAACCATTTCTATTAGTGGTTCTGGTAATGCATTGGGGCGCAATTATATTACCCAAACCCCAATTGAATTTCTCTTCTCTGAACGCAAAACCAAGGGTCGCGGCTCGCTCGCTATAAGTCCTGGCCAAAATCAAGAAGCGGGATATTTAGATTTTGACCTTGATCAAGCAGGTGATGAATTCACAACCAATGCCAAAATGCGCAATATAAATCTTGCAATTTTACAACGTGATTTTGCGGGTAATTTTTCAGGCCAAATGCAATTACACGGTAAAAATGGCCAATTAGACGGTAGTTTAGATGGTGATGTGAATGGCGCAAGACCAAAAGGTTTAAGCGCACAAATGGGGCTTGATGGAAAAATCATTTCCAAATTGCAAAACAATATTATGCAACTTGATATTAATGCTAAAAATGCCCAAGGCCTTAAAATTGATGCCAATGTAAACCTTCCAACAATTTCATCGTCCGCGCCTTTACGCCTTGCAATTGATACACGCGCACAAATGGTCGGTCATGTAAAAATCAATGGCGAAGTAAGGCCATTAACAGACCTTATTTTTGCGGGCGAAAGAACACTGAACGGAAATATTGATTTTGAAAGTGATTTAGCAGGGTCAATCGCAAACCCACAATTGAACGGAAAAATGTCAATCGCCAATGGTAATTTCCGCGAGCCGCGAATTGGCCTAAGCCTTACCCAATTAAATATCGATAGTGCAATAGTTAATGATAAAATCTTAATAAGCCAATTGAAATCAAAAGATAAAAATGGCGGTGAATTAAGTGGTCAAGGCGCAATTTCGTTTTCAAAACTTTCAAATTCAAATTTTGATATTTATGCACGTAAATTCCGCCTTATTGATAGTGATGTTGCACATGTTGATGTAAGCGGTGCGGTAAAAATTGAATCTAATGACGCACAAATTGGAAAAATGAGCGGTGATTTAAAAATCGATTATGCCGAATTTTCACCACATGCACTTTCGGCAAATCATGTTGCAAGCTTAGATGTGACTGAAATTAATTTACCCGCTTCAAGACAAATAGTATCGCAAAATTCACAAGCTAAAAATAGCAATTTGAAAATCCCTGAATTTGCCCTTGATGTTAATCTTCGAGCCAATAATGGCGTTTTCATTCGTGGTCGCGGTTTAAACCTTGAACTATCACTTAATTCGCATGTTGGTGGCACGCTTGCCAAGCCTGATTTAAATGGCACGGCAAAAGTATATCGGGGTGAATATGAATATGGTGGGCGCTCTTTTGAATTTGCAGATCGCGGCACAATCACACTTGCTACTACTCCAAACAATATAAGACTTAATCTTGAGGCAACACGTGTTGCCAATAACATTACCGCAAAAATCGAGGTCAAGGGAACTGCCGCGCATCCACTTATTGAATTAACATCTGTTCCAAATTTGCCAAAAGACGAAATCTTGGCGCAGGTTTTATTTGGGCGCGCACGTTCGCAATTGTCGCCAGTTGAAACTGTTGAGCTTGCAACATCTTTGGCCGCTCTCGCTGGCGGCGGTGGATTTGACGTTATAGGGAATTTACGCGAAATTGTACGCCTTGATAGATTGGTTTTTGCCAATACTGCAAGCGGTGAAATATCAATCGCTGGTGGAAAATACCTAAGCCGCCAAGTCTATATCGAACTTATCTCCGAAGGCACACAGGGCATTTCAACCAATGTTGAATGGCGCCCAAAACCATCAACCGCAATTATTTCAAAAGTTGGCGCAAGCGGTGATAGTAAAATTTCAATCAGGTGGCGCCATGAAATTAAATAGGATTTTTCCTATCTTTTTGGCGCTATGCGCCACACCAATTTGTGCCCAAAATACTATTAATTATAAAAGCCTTATTGTAACCCATGTATATGATGGCGATTCCATTCGCGCAAAATCTGGGAATAAAGAAATTGAAATTCGCCTTTCATCAATTGATGCGCCCGAATTTAACCAAAATTTCGGTAAAGAATGCCGCGCACAATTATATAAAAAAATCTATCACGCACGAATAAGCATTAACCCAATCGAACAAGATAAATATGGGCGTACAATTGCCGAAATATTTATCGGAAACCGCAATATAAACCGCGAACAAGTGCAAAGCGGGTGCGCATGGGCTTATCGGCAATATCTTCACGACCCTAAAATGATTGCCCTAGAACAAGAGGCAAGGCGCAAAAAAATTGGCCTGTGGGCACAAAAATCATTCTATATTATGCCGCCTTGGGTAGAAAGACGCTTGAAAAACTAGCCATATTTTTCGCAAACCAATTTATATGATTTTTCAATCATCTGGCGCAAAATATCCAAATCAATATCTTTTAGTTTTTTGATATAAAGACAACCCTTACCCGTCGTATGTTTGCCAAGTTTTTGTAATTCAATGTCAAAATCACCAAGGCCAAGCATTAAATATAAAGTATGCGCGCCTTTTCGTGGGCTAAAACCAATTTTGCACATTGTGCCTGAATGCCCACTTTCATAGACATAATCATATTTATCAAAACCAATAATTGATGAACCCCACATTTTCGGCGGATGATTTGTAATTTGCCCCATCAATTCCATTATTTGCAAAGCATCATTACGGCGAATTTCATCATCAATCGCTTTTAAAAACGCGCTTGGTTCAATGCTTTCTTCTTTGGTTTTTAAATCTGCCATATTGCGAGTTTCTATCAATAAACATTATTGTCAAGCAGATATTGATGCCGCATTGACTAATTAAAAATTGCAACATAAAGCACAATCGCAATTCAGATGTTTAGACTTTTGAAAAAGAGGTTTCAAAATGGCATATAATAAAATCGAAGAATATGTTGGCAATAATGATGTTTCGGGCAAAAAAATTCTTGTTCGTGTTGATTTCAATGTTCCAATGCAAAATGGACAAATCAGCGATGACACACGCCTTCGTGCCGCATTACCAACCATTGAACTTCTTTCAAAAAAAGGTGCAAAAACCATTCTTCTAAGCCATTTTGGTCGCCCCAAAGGCAAAGTTGAACCAAGCATGTCACTTGAACCAATCGCCCATGCATTGGCAAAATTACTTGGTAAAAATGTTGGTTTCGCCGCCGATTTAAAAGGCGAAATTGCAAAATCGGCAATCGATAAAATGCAAAATGGCGATATTATCATTCTTGAAAATTCACGCTTTTATGCTGGCGAAGAAAAAAATGATGCCGAACTTGCCAAAGAAGTGGCAGCGCTTGGCGATATTTATGTTAATGACGCATTTTCTGCGGCCCACCGCGCACATGTTACGACCGAAGGTGTTGCACAATTTTTACCGTCATTCGCGGGGCTTTCAATGGCGCGCGAACTTGATCATTTAAACCAAGCCCTTGGCACACCAATTCGCCCAGTTTTGGCAATTGTTGGCGGTGCAAAAGTTTCATCAAAAATCGACCTTTTGGAAAATTTGGTTACTAAGGTTGATTATTTGGCAATTGGCGGTGGTATGGCAAATACTTTCCTTGCCGCAGATGGTGTCGATGTAGGCAAAAGCCTTTGTGAAAAAGATTTACTTGATAAAGCCAATGAAATTAAGGCAGCCGCCGATAAAGCAGGATGCAAAATCCTATTACCTGTTGATGTTGTAAATTCCAAAGAATTTGCGCCCAACCCACCAACCCGCACCTGTAAACCAAATGAAACCGCTGCTGATGAAATGATTTTGGACGCGGGCCCACAAACAATTGCCAATCTTGCCGCAATCATGGAACAGGCAAAAACAATAATCTGGAATGGCCCATTGGGTGCATTCGAAACACCGCCATTTGATATTGCAACAGTAGAAGCGGCGAAAACTGCTGGCGCACTTGCAAAAGCAGGTCGCCTTGTTGCGGTTGCAGGTGGCGGCGATACTGTATCGGCATTAAACCATGCGGGTGCATCATCTGATTTTACCTTTATCTCAACTGCGGGCGGTGCATTCCTTGAATGGATGGAAGGTAAAGAGCTTCCAGGTGTGAAGGCTTTAGAGGCAAAATAATTGACGCAAATCTACCTTATTTCCCCACCGCGTATTGATGATATTGATGCATTCATAAATCAACTTGATGAAGTGATTGCGGCCGGCGTCATTAGTGTTTTTCAACTTCGCCTTAAGGGCATTGAAAACCGCGAAATTGTATTAATGGGTAAAAAAATCGTTCCCAAATTACAAGAGGCGGGAATTGCCGTAATCATTAATGATAATCCAAGAATAGCCAAAGATTTACACGCCGATGGCGTTCACCTTGGTCAAGAAGATGGCGACATTGTTGAGGCACGCAAATTATTAGGCAAAGATGCAATAATTGGCGTAACTTGCCATAATTCAAAACATTTAGGTATGGAAGCTGCGGAAAATGGCGCTGATTATGTTGCCTTTGGCGCATTTTACCCAACCCAAACCAAAGAAGTAGTGCATCATGCCGAAATTGAGATTTTAGAATGGTGGCAAGATATTATGGAAATACCATGCGTTGCCATTGGCGGCATTAATATTGATAATGCCTTGCCGATAATTAATGCGGGCGCGGATTTTATTGCCGTCTCATCTGGTGTATGGAATTATGAAGGTGGAATAAAAGCCGCCCTTAAAAAGTTCCAAAACCTGATTGAGAATAAGAATTGAAAAAATATCTTTTAATCGCCGCAAGTTTATTTTTTGCCTCTAATTGCTTTGCACAAGATGTTTTGCCAAAACTTCCGAATGGGCCAAAAATAAAGCAAGATGCATTTGAAAATTATCAATGGCAAAAAGATAGCGCCGATAAAGATACTAATGCAATGGTATCTTATTATAAGGCGCAAGATTATAAAAATGCCCTTATAAAAGCCAAAGCCTTATCTGAAAAAAATGATAAAAATGCCACGGCTTTGGTGGGTTATATTTATGAAATGGGTCTTGGCCTTGAAGCGCCAGACTATATATTGGCGGTTTCAAATTATCGCAATGCAATTAAATTGGGTTCAATTGATGCAATGATTGGCCTTGGGCGAATTGCATCAATTGGACAGGGTGATATCCCGCTTCTTGAGGCAAATGATGCGCTTGAAACAGCAATCGCGGCAAAACGTTCGGACGCAGTGATGCCAATGGCAGATTTTCTTATTCGTTCGGGTTCTGACAAGATGCGTGGCTTTGCCTTTTATCAAGGGCTTTCGGACGCTGGTGATATTGATGCGGCCTATAAAGCAGCAGTTTTGCTTGATGATGGTGATATTTTGCCACCCGACGACCCAATAATGGCGCAAAAATACCTTATGAAATCGGCAACAGGTGGCAATCATCAGGCGGAGGCTGATTTGGGTCTTTATTTCTACCTTGGCAAAGCCGGCATAAAAAACCAAATCGAGGCAGCATCATGGTTTAAAAAAGCCGCCGAAGGTGGCGATAAACAGGGCGCATTCTATTGGGCGCTTGTTAATGCCAAGGGTGAAGGCGTTAAGGCAGATTTGCAAACCGCAATCAAATATTCACAAATCGCCAAGGATGAGGTACCACAGGCGCAAAGGCTTTATGATCAACTTCAAAAATATATTGTGACACAAAAATAATTCAGTTTGCATGTGGCTTTTGCCCCATTTTTGATATATGGGTGCGCCAAAAGTTGTTTTACATTGTAGAAAGTTCCCACCATGCCGGCCTTATCCCCGCTTATGACGATTATGACCAATGCTGCTATAAAAGCAGGAAAAAATCTTAAACGCGATTTTGGCGAAGTTGAAAACCTTCAAGTTTCAAAAAAAGGCCCATCAGATTTTGTTACCGCTTCTGATAAAAAATGCGAAGAAATCATCTGTGAGGAACTTTCAAAAGCCCGCCCTGGTTATGCGTTTTTAGGTGAAGAATTGGGCTATCTTGATGGCACTGATAAAACCCATTGTTTCATTGTTGACCCAATTGATGGCACAACAAATTTCATTCACGCAATCCCACATTTTGCAATTTCAATCGCATTACAACGCGAAGGTCGCCTTGTTGCGGGTGTGGTTTATAATCCGATAACTGATGAAATGTATTGGGCCGAAACTGGCAAAGGCGCATGGCGCAATGATTATCGCCTTAAAGTTTCGGGTCGTCGTTCAATGGGTGAAAGCCTGTTGGGAACTGGTATTCCTTGGCGCGGTGTTCAAGGACATGGGCAGTTTTTCAAAGAGCTTCATGGCTTTACACAAAAAGTATCTGGCATTCGCCGTAATGGATCGGCTGCACTTGACCTTGCATGGGTTGCCTCTGGTCGCCTTGATGGCTTTTGGGAACGTGGCCTAAAATTATGGGATATTGCAGCAGGCGTTGTCTTGGTTCGTGAAGCAGGCGGCCTATGCGATGAAATCGATGGATTGGATTTCACCGAAACCGGAAATCTGGTTGCCGCCAATCCAAATATTTTACCGAAGATGAAAGAGATTTTGGCTTCGGTTGCACCGAAGTAATTGAGACATACTCCCCTCCCCTGCATAACGAAGTGAAGCGGGGAGGTGTCGCCCATAGGGTGACGGAGGGGGCATTCGCGAAGCGAATTTGCGAAGCAAAACAATAAACTCGCTACGCTCGACCCCACCGTCTCGCTGCGCGAGCCACCTCCCCTAAAAATCAAAGATTTTTAAGGGAGGAGAAATCACGCCGCCTTCACAAAACTCGCGATTAGCTTCTTGCTTCCCGCTTTTTCAAAATCAACTTCGATTTTGTCGCCATCAATGTCGCGCACCCGCCCATAGCCAAATTTATCGTGGAATACGCGTTGACCGATTTCATAAGTTCCGCCCTTTTTGCTTTGGGCGATAAGTCGCGCTTTAGCTTCTAATATTGGGCCATTGCCGATTGCGCTTGCGCCAAGGCCTTGGCGTATATTGCCGAATTTTTGCGCTTCTTGATAGGATTGGGCGCGCATAAAGCCTGCGCCGCGTGTTCCTGCTTCAAAGCCATCCAAATTACTTGCGCCGCCAAAGGCAGGGCGGTTGAAATAACCTGTTTCAGAAATTGCATCCACATTATCTTCGGGCAATTCATCAATAAAGCGGCTTGGCAAAACGCTTTGCCATTTGCCAAAAATCTGGCGATTGGCGGCAAAGGAAATACGCGCAATTTCGCGGGCGCGGGTTATGCCAACATAGGCAAGGCGGCGCTCTTCTTCCAAAGCTTTTAAACCACCTTCATTAATCGCGCGTGGGCTTGGGAATACTTCTTCTTCCCACCCCGGAAGGAAAACCACAGGCCATTCAAGACCTTTTGCGCCATGCAATGTGATAATCTGAATGCTATCGCCATCGCCCTCTTTATCAATATCCATCACTAATTCGATATGTTCAAGATAGGCGTCCAAAGTTTCGAATTGCGCCATGCTGCGCACCAATTCTTGAAGGTTTTCGATGCGGGTTTGCGCTTGGGGCGTTTTATCATTGCGCCACATTTCAATATAGCCCGATTCATCAAGCACAAGCTCGGCAAGTTCGACGTGCGATAATTCATCCTTCTTTTTGCGCCAATGTTTAAGGCTTTCAATGAAACGTGTAAGACCAGTTTTGGCAGGTCCCTTTAAGGCATCGCGTTCCAATAAATTATCCGCCATTGCGAATAATGAAACCCCATTATCACGCGCTTCTTGCATGATTTTTTTCAAACTTGTTTCGCCAACTCCGCGTTTTGGTTGATTTACCACACGTTCGAAGGCCAAATCATCATCTGTTTGGCGCAATAATCGTAAATATGCCAATGCATCGCGAATTTCCAAACGTTCGAAAAACCTTGGTCCGCCAATAACTTTATAAGGTAGGCCAATCATTATAAACCTATCCTCGAACGCGCGCATTTGCCATGATGCGCGAACAAGGATTGCCATATCTTGATATTGAACACCACTTGCGCGTAAGGATTCTATATCATCTGATATAAGTCTTGCCTCTGCCTCCCCGTCCCAGACGCCGCGAACTTTTACTTTTTCACCGTGTTCATAATCCGTCCAAAGGGTTTTGCCCAAACGCTGCGAATTTTCGGCAATAAGTTTTGAGGCCGATGCAAGAATGTGATTGGTCGAACGATAATTTCGTTCAAGCCGCACGGTTTTTGTACCCGGAAAATCTTTTTCAAACCTTAGGATATTTTCAACCTCTGCACCGCGCCAGCCATAGATTGATTGATCATCATCCCCCACCACACAAAGATTTTTATGACCCGATGCAAGAAGGCGAAGCCACAAATATTGCGCAACATTGGTATCTTGATATTCATCCACCAAAATATATTTGAACTTTTTTTGATAATCGCCCAATAAATCGGGGTTTTGAGTGAAAAGGTCAATTACATGCAATAATAAATCGCCAAAATCCACGCAATTAAGGGTTTTAAGACGGTTTTGATATTCTTGATAAAGTTTAATTCCACGCCCTTCGGCGAATAAAAACCCCTCCCCCGCTGGAACTTTTTCAGGTTTTAGGGCTTTATTTTTCCAACCATCAATTAAAGCCGCCAAAAAGCGCGGAGTATGGCGCTTAGCATCAATATTATTCGCCTCGATAATTTGTTTTAAAAGACGGATTTGATCATCTGTGTCAATGATTGTGAAGGTTGATTTTAATCCCACCAATTCGGCATGAATACGCAAAATTTTTGAACTTAGAGAGTGGAATGTACCAAGCCAGCCCAAACCGCCACCAATATTTCCCAAAAGATTTTCAGTACGTTCGCGCATTTCATGCGCCGCTTTATTAGTAAAAGTAACCGCCAAAATTTCCCATGGTTTTGCGCGTCTTGTCCAAACCAAATTGGCAAGGCGGCAGGTAAGAACCCGCGTTTTGCCCGTGCCCGCGCCCGCCAAAACTAAAACTGGGCCATCCAATGCTTGTGCGGCATCCAATTGTTCGGGGTTTAGGCCACGCAAAAAATCGGGCAATTCAGAATTCTGATTTTGCCCCAACATTGCGCGCTGTGAAATTGATAATTTTTGTTCTGTCATGTTCAAAAGAATCATAGAGCGTTTTGTAAAAAAGTGTACACGGTTTTTTGCATTAAAAACGCGACCAATAAGGAATCTAGCGCGGCATTTTGATTTTATCAAAATGCAAAAGCGCTAGAACATCAATAGAACAAATTCAGCAATTTTTATCATGTGCCTTGACATATTTTCGCCCCATAGGGCATCTATTGGGTATCAAATTGATTTGAAAGGAAAATTCAATTGGCAAGGCCATATAATAATCGCCGTAATAATAAGTATGATTTATTGGTTTTGCTGGCGCGCATTGCGCTTGGAATATCTTTAAGCGCAACGCTTTATTTTGCACTTACCCAATCTGACGGGCGCACATCACATTTTATACCATGGGATAAGGCCTTGCATTATTTGTGCTTTTTGGTTTTAACGGGGCTTTCGGTGGTTTCATTTCCGCGTTTAAACCTTGCCTTTATCGCATTACCTTTGGCAGGTTTTGGCTGGCTTATTGAATATCTTCAAGGGCTTGAAACTTTTCACCGTGATAAGGATTTTCATGATTGGATTGCCGAAATTTTGGCAATTGCCACCATCTATGCATCAATCCTTGCAAGCCATATTAGGCGCAATGTTTAAGGCAAAAAACCCGCAATGAACTTGCCAGAGGGCGCAAATCACGAACCGAATCAATTTCGCTTATTAAATGCGGCATTGAAATTTGTTTTTTCGCCGCAATCTTTTCCAAAACTTCCCAAAATTCAA
The DNA here is from genome assembly GCA_020161405.1 of Pseudomonadota bacterium. GTDB lineage: Bacteria > Pseudomonadota > Alphaproteobacteria > Caulobacterales > Aquidulcibacteraceae > Pseudaquidulcibacter. The sequence goes on from JAIUOD010000001.1 coordinate 541,392, forward strand.
CCTCAAGCGCGATAGAGGTTTTATGCCCTTCGAGGGTAAAGGAACGTTTGATCAAACTCATTGCCCCTTATCCTTTTCAAATTTTGATAATTCAAGGCGTTTTAATTCCAAAAGATTTTGCGCTTTGGCCTTGGTCTTTAGATGTTTTGGTGTGCCAAATTCAATGCGATTATTAGCAGCCTTTATTTCTTTTTCGGCGCGCGCCTTTGCTTTTTTGAATTTGTTTAGATTGGTAATTTCAGCCATAATATAAACTATCAAAAATCGGGCAAAGATTCAAAGGCAATTTTTTCACCGCTCATGGGGTGTTTAAATTCCAAATAGCTTGCATGAAGCATAAGGCGTTTATAGCCATCATCGCCAATATAAAATAAATCACCGCATATTGGGTGTTCAATATAGATTGAATGCATACGCAATTGGTGTGACCGCCCCGTTGATGGCCAAAAGCAAACCCTTGTTGTGTCATCATTGCGCCCTAAAACTTCAAAATAAGTTTGGCTTGGTTTACCAATTTCAAAGTCAATTTTTTGGCGCGGGCGATTTTCCCAATCGCAAATAAGGGGCGCGGTAATTACGCCTTCATATTCGTCAATCACGCCATGCAAAAGGGCGACATATTTTTTTAATACCTTGCGGCGCTGAAATTGCACAGATATGCGCTTTTCTGCGCGTTTTGAACGCGGCAAAATCATAAGGCCCGATGTTGCCATATCAAGGCGGTGAACAATTATAGCCTCTGGATAGATTTTTTGAATGCGGGTGATAAGGCAATCACGATTATCTTCGGCCTTGCCCGGAACACTTAAAAGCCCCGCAGGCTTATCGACGATTATTAAATCATCATCGACATAAATTATTTTCTCTTGCCCAAAAATTGGAAGCTTTAAATTTTGCATTTTGCCTTTTATTAATCAGACGGACAAAAAGCAATTATCTTGGTGGGTTTGATGCACAATCAAAAGCGCGATTGGTTAAAACATCCAAATTATCAAGGTTTTCATTGGTTTGCTTTTCCATTTCAGTTTTTAAAATCTGATTGATTTTATCGGTTCCGACATTTTCTTTTTCCGCCAATTCAAAAACCTTGGCAAGCCAAAGATTTGATGAATTAACCACACCATCGGTTTTACCCCATTTAGGGGCCGCCAATGAAACCACCTGAATTGATGCACTACAATTAATGGCATTTTGTAAATCAGGTGCAAAGCCATTATTAGATGCAAGCATAATATTTTCATTTGGCGCATCATCAACTATTTCACCCACAAAAACTGGATCTTCTGTGGGTCTATCACGTTTCAAAAGGCGCGCAGGTTTTGATTTTTTTACAGGTGCTTTAATTGGTGCTTGATATTGCTCTTGGGGTTGAGATTGTGGTTGCTGCGGCAAATTCCAATATGATGGCGCAGGCTGCACCGAATAATTTTGCGCCAAAGCGGGCGAAACCACCAACAAACCACCAAAAACAAATGCCAAATTGATACGCATACCAAAAATATTCCTTTTTCACCCCATAAATGCAAATACCAGACCAAGCGGGGAATGGCGAGGAGATTCGGTATTTGGGGGAATTATTGCTTTTGTTTATTTTGCTCACTCTCTTGATTTTTCATTTGTTCAATTAGTTCTTTTGGATATTCTGGATTTGGAAAACTAATTTGTTGTTCTAAAGGTAATAATCGACTGTTAAAGAAAAACATTGCTTGCAATTTTAGCCATTCAATTCTGTCTTCATTTTTAGGGATGTCATCACATTGATTTTTTTCTTCTGTTTCCCTTGTGTATGTACCTTGTATAATTCCATGATACACCCCAGCAGAAATATCTTCAGATTCTTCATTAGAAAAAATAGGCTTAATTCTATGAGTTACGTGACCAAAATACAAATACCATTCATTTGAACCACATGCACGAAGATACCCATTCATTCGGGCGGTTTCCATTAGAAGTTTTATTGCCAATAATGTATCACGACTTTGACAATCGATAGTTGATCTTTTTTGGTCACTATTTCCACAATTAAAAAAATCATCTCTAAATCGCATTACTTCATAATCACGAAACTTAGGATATATTTTTTCGAAATAATTATCTTCTATCTCTTTATTATCTGTTTGCGTATCCTGCGCTATAACAGGAGAATTAGATAAAAATATAATTAATACAATAAATAGAAATATTTTTTTCATGTTGACTTCATAACTATAAAGAAATTGGCTTTGCTTCATTATATTGATTTTTAAACAATTAAACAAACTTATTAATTATTTTCAAATATTTATCCACACTTGCTTTAGATAATTTATTATATTCATAAAAAATGATTTTTGTTCTTAATGATTCACCTTAAAAATTCCACAAATACCAACATTTTAAATACGCACTAATTTTACTTTTAGCAGTTTTAAAATGATAGCATTTGATAGCATTTTCGCTGTTTTATAAGTTTAATATTGGCATAACAAACTGATTTTATTGGGTAAAGTCTGTATCATTGTTTTCAATGGTTTTGAAAGGTCGCAAGCTCGCTTTGCTCGCGCCCCTTCCGTCACCCTTCGGGTGCCACCTTCCCCGCTTTGCGGGGAAGGAGACTCCGCAAACTAACGCCCAACAAAAAAGCGCCCATAGGGCGCTTTTTCTAAAATTATATGTCAAAGAAAAACAAAAACGACGCTTTTTGTTTTTCTTTGTCCGCTCTAAACTAATTTGCCGAGTGAGGCGCGAAGCGCCGAGGGTGGCAAATTAATTTTCTAATGCCATTTTCGCAGCTTTTTCGATTGCTTCGTCGATATTGCCAACCATATAGAAGGCAGCTTCTGGAAGGTGATCGTAATCGCCGTTTACAAGGCCTTTAAAGCCGCGAATTGTATCTTCAAGCGCAACCAATTTACCAGGTGAACCAGTGAACACCTCTGCAACGTGGAACGGTTGAGATAGGAAACGCTCAACTTTACGGGCGCGTGATACAACCAATTTATCGTCTTCTGACAATTCGTCCATACCAAGGATGGCGATAATATCTTGAAGGGCTTTATATTGTTGCAAAATCTCTTGAACGCGGCGCGCAGTTTCATAATGCTCTTGACCAACAACGCGCGGCTCAAGGATACGTGAAGTTGAATCTAGTGGGTCAACCGCAGGATAAATACCTTTTTCCGCGATAGAGCGGTTAAGAACTGTGGTTGCGTCCAAGTGGGCAAATGATGCAGCAGGTGCAGGGTCGGTCAAATCGTCCGCAGGAACGTAGATTGCTTGTACTGAGGTGATTGAACCTTTAACAGTTGAAGTAATACGCTCTTGAAGGCCGCCCATGTCCGTTGCAAGTGTTGGCTGATAGCCCACCGCAGAAGGGATACGACCCAAAAGTGCCGACACTTCTGAACCTGCTTGTGTGAAGCGGAAGATATTGTCCACGAAGAACAACACGTCTTTGCCTTCTTCGTCACGGAAATATTCGCAAACTGACAAACCAGTCAAAGCAACGCGTGCGCGTGCGCCTGGTGGTTCGTTCATTTGGCCGTAAACCAATGTACAACGGCTGCCTTCAGTAGAACCATTATTCTCTTTAGGGTCGATGTTCACTTTTGATTCGATCATCTCGTGATAAAGGTCGTTACCTTCGCGTGTACGCTCACCAACGCCCGCAAGCACTGAATAACCGCCGTATGCTTTTGCGATATTGTTGATCAATTCTTGAATAAGAACTGTTTTACCAACGCCCGCGCCGCCGAATAGACCGATTTTACCACCTTTTGCATATGGGCAAAGAAGGTCAACAACTTTGATACCAGTAACCAAAATCTCAGGATTTGGTTTTTGATCAACGAATGCAGGTGCTTGCTTATGGATAGAGCGTTTACCAACTGCTGATTCGATAGGGCCAGCTTCGTCGATTGGCTCACCAACAACGTTCATGATACGACCAAGTGTGGCAGGGCCAACTGGAACTTGGATAGAATTACCAGTATCAGAAACTGGTTGACCGCGAACCAAACCTTCAGTTGCGTCCATTGCGATTGTGCGAACTGAATTTTCGCCCAAATGCTGTGCAACTTCAAGAACAAGGCGTTTGCCGTTGTTTTCAGTTTCAAGTGCGTTCAAAATATCAGGCAAAGCGCCTTCAAATTCAACGTCAACGACCGCACCAATAATTTGTGAAATTTTGCCTTTCGCTTCGATCGACATGTTTTTTCTCACTTCCTAAAATTCAAAGCCCAAATGGGCACAATATTAAACGGCTTGCGCCCCTGCGATAATTTCTGTTAGTTCGGTGGTAATCATTGCCTGACGTTTGCGGTTCATTTGCAAAGTCAATTTTTTGATTAAATCACCAGCATTGCGGGTTGCGTTGTCCATCGCACCCATTTGCGAACCATAGAAGCCCGCATTATTTTCCAAAAGACCACGAAGGATTTGGCTGTCCAAATAACGTGGCAATAGAGCCTCAAGGATTTCACCTTCTGACGGCTCATATTCATAAACAGCGCCAGCAGCTTCTTTAGATGAACCAGTTTCAGTTTCTTCAACTTTAACCGGAATAAGCTGTTGCACGGTTGGAATTTGCGAAATTACCGAACGGAATTTCGAATAAATGAAATGCGCAACATCAATTTCACCTGCATCGAATAATGCAGTCATTTTTTGTGCAACTTCAGATGATTGTGCCGCGCCGATTTTGCGAACTTCAGAAAAATCAATGTGACCAATTAATTTGTCTTTATAAAGACGAAGCAATGGCGCACGACCTTTTTTACCAACGGTAAGGATTTTTACTTCTTTACCTTGGTTTGTAAGTTCATTGATGGTTTCGCGTGCTTTTTTCACGATATTGGCATTAAAACCGCCGCAAAGACCACGTTCAGAAGTTGCAACAACCACCAAATGCACATTGTCTTTCCCAGAACCACGCAAAAGTTTTGGTGCAGCATCAGATCCTTTTACAGAACCCGCCAAATTCGCAACTGTCAAAGCAATCTTTTCAGAATATGGACGCGCAGCTTCAGCAGCCTCTTGGGCGCGGCGAAGTTTTGATGCGGCAACCATCTGCAACGCTTTTGTAATCTTCTGTGTGGATTTCACAGAAGCGATGCGTGTGCGAAAATCCTTTAAACTAGCCATTAAAATTATCCATTCTTACGTTTTTGCCAGTTTTAAACAAACAATCTAAGGGGCGTAATGCCCCTTAAAATTATGCGAATGCTTTAGAGAATTCATCCAAAGCGGCTTTGATTTTATCTTCAATGCCATCTTTTTTGATGTCTAACTTAGTTTTGATTTCGTTGGTCAAATCTTTATATTTGCCATTCAAAGCCGTGCGAAGATCTGTTTCATAACGTTTCACATCGCCCAAAGCCACATTATCAAGGTAACCTTTTGTACCGGCATAGATAAGAACAACTTGCTCTTCTACTGGTACTGGTGCGAATTGGTCTTGTTTCAACAATTCAGTCAAACGTGCACCGCGATTAAGCAAACGTTGAGTAGAAGCATCAAGGTCAGAACCGAATTTAGCGAATGCCGCCATCTCACGATATTGCGCCAATTCACCTTTAATCGGGCCCGCAACTTGCTTCATTGCTTTAACCTGTGCAGAGGAACCCACGCGCGAAACCGATAGACCAACGTTAACCGCAGGGCGGATACCTTGATAGAATAAATCAGTTTCCAAGAAGATTTGACCATCAGTGATTGAAATCACGTTTGTTGGAATATATGCCGACACGTCATTCGCCTGAGTTTCGATGATTGGCAAAGCAGTCATAGAACCATTGCCATTATCATCATTCAATTTCGCAGCGCGTTCAAGCAAACGAGAGTGAAGATAGAATACGTCACCAGGATATGCCTCACGGCCTGGTGGACGGCGAAGAAGCAATGACATTTGACGATAAGCAACCGCTTGTTTTGTCAAATCATCATAAATGATTAGAGAGTGCATACCGTTGTCACGGAAATATTCACCCATTGTTGCGCCAGTAAATGGTGCAAGATATTGAAGTGGTGCAGGGTCAGAAGCGGTAGCCGCAACGATGATTGAATATTTCATCGCGCCGCGCTCTTCCAAAGTTGCAACCAATTGGGCAACTGTTGAGCGTTTTTGACCAATTACCACATATACGCAGTAAAGTTTTTCTGATTCAGATGCATTTCTATCATGCGCATCGCGTTGATAAATGATTGAATCGATAGCAATAGCAGTTTTACCAGTTTGACGGTCACCAATAATCAACTCACGTTGGCCACGACCAACAGGGATAAGGGCGTCAATTGATTTGATGCCTGTTTGCATCGGCTCATGAACAGATTTACGCGGAATGATGCCAGGTGCTTTTACGTCCACTTTTTGACGTGCAGCAACATCTTGAATTGGGCCTTTACCGTCAATCGGCTCACCCAATGCGTCAACAACACGACCCAAAAGACCTTTACCAGTTGGCACAGACACAATCTCACCAAGGCGTTTTACTGTATCGCCTTCTTTGATACCGCGGTCTTCACCGAAGATAACCACACCAACATTGTCACGCTCAAGGTTAAGAGCCATACCCTTAACACCAGTTGAGAATTCAACCATCTCACCGGCTTGAACATTATCAAGACCGTGAATACGCGCGATACCGTCACCAACCGAAAGAACGGTTCCGACTTCGGCTTGAGTTGCAGTTGCACCAAAGTTTTTAATTTGGTCTTTTAAAATTTTGGAAATTTCAGCGGCACGAATATCCATTGCCTATGCACCTTTCAAATTATTTTTTAGGGCTTCAAGTTTGGTTTTAAGCGAATCATCAAATAGGCGCGAGCCAACTTTGACCACCAAACCACCGATTAATTCAGGGTTTACTTTAGTTTCAATTTCAACATCAGCTTTGAAAGCCTGCTTTAGGCTTGCTTTCAATTCGTCGATTTGAGCCTCAGAAAGAGCTTGCGCGCTTGCAACCTCTGCCTTCATTGCACCACGGGCTTTTGCAGAAAGTTCAATGAAACCTTTGAACATTGCAGGTAATTCACCTGCACGTGAATTTTGCGCAACCAAGGAAATGAATTTCATAACCAATGGTGATGCTTTAATTTTTTTGCCAATCGCCTCAAGAACGCCAATTTTTTCAACGGCAGTATGAAGCGGGCTTTTAAGCGCGCCAATCAATTCAGGGGAAGTTTCAAATACTTTCAAAAAAGCACCCAAGTCTTTTTCAACAGAATCAATCTTCTTGTCCTCAGAAGCGAGTTCAAAAAGTGTTGAAGCGTAACGACCTACTGCTTGTGACATATTTATCTTTCCGATCCCAACCTTTGTTTTTTAATGGGTGTTGCCCATCAAGAATTCCCACGACAAAACAGAGGGCATCTTGCCCCATATTTTACTTTTCGGGTGGCTGTTATCATGGGTAAGAAATAGAGGCAATATTTTAAATGTATTTGTTTGCATTGCATCGCACAAAAAATGCGCAATTTGACGTAATTTTGCTATATACTTTCGTATATAGGCTTAAATTTCATCCTCATTTTCTTTTTCAACGGTAATTTCACCATCTTCAACATCAGTTCCACTAATGTTTTGAAGCGCAGATTTTTCAGCTGCATTTTTGGCAAAAATGTTCAAAACCTCCAAAACAATGGCGAAAACCACAACTACATATATATAAGAGCGGGGAATATGAAACCCAAGGCCATCGGCAATCAATATGCCACCAATAAAAACTAAGAACGCCAAAGCTAACATTTTAGTAGATGGATTCTTTTCAATAAAGTGCGAAACCACGCCAGATGCGAACATCATAACAAAAACAGCAAGAATCACAGCCGTAATCATAATTGGCAATTGGTTCGTCATACCAACCGCAGTGATAATAGAATCAATTGCAAAGACCACATCAACAATTGCAATTTGTGCAATTACCGCAATTAGAATTGATTTACCCTTTTGAATTGCTTCGGTTTCCGATTTATTATGCGGAACCAGCATTTCGCCAATTTCTGCACTTGCTTTATAAACAAGATAGAGGCCACCACCTGCTAAAATTAAATCTCGCTTTGAGAAACCATGACCAAAAACATTAATCCAAGGGTCCGTAAGCCCTGCAAGCCATGTAAGAATTGACAAAAGCGCAACCCGCAAAAACATTGCAAGGAATAAACCAATGGAGCGCGCACGTCCCCTTTGTTCTTCAGGTAGTGACGAAGCCGCAATTGAAACGAATATTACATTATCGATACCAAGCACTATTTCAAGTGTCGCAAGGGTTGCAAGCGAAACCCAACCTTCAACAGTAAACATCCAGTGGAAAATATCCGCCAATTTCGACCCCTATCAACTTAATTATAAACCCAATTAATGGAGTTTATAGAAATGTTTCAAGTGCCTTAATGCAAAACCTTTTGGCAAACAATCTAAAAATGGGCCTCTATTTGCGTCTTTAGTTTTAGAATCGCGCTTTGTGTATCGTCGGAAATCTGGCTGGGATAAATCAATTTTCCTGCATGAAGGAAATATTGCTTTCCCTTTTTGTTTAATAATTCATGGAAAAGGGTAATATCGCGCAATTCTTGGGAAAATTTACCAAAAAAGTGAAACCAAAAAGCATTTGGCCCTTTTATTGAAACTGGTAAAATTGGGATATTGTATTTTTTTGCAATCGAAACACACGAACTTGCCCATTCCGGATCTTGAAGCCTGCCATTAATAATGCGCGACAAACGACCAGCCGGGAAAATGCCTAAAACATTCCCGTTTTTAATTGTTTCTTGGGTTTGCAAAAGTGTAAGGCGGGTTTTCTCACGTGTTCGCCTTTCATATTTCCATTCAACAGGAATTAGAACATCATCAAAACTTGGGCAAATTCGCATTGCATCCGAGTTTGCATAGAATTTCACATCATCCCTATATTTTTTTAATACATCAAATAATGCGACGCCATCAGCTATTCCACTTGGGTGATTTGCAACAACAATCACAGGACCATTAGTAGGAAGATTTTCAAACCCATCAAAATAGCATCTTAAGTCCAAAAGCTTGCTAACAAAGTCAATTGCCACTTCGCCATTCTTATCTTTTATATAATCGGCCATTTTCACAGCTTTTTTATAGCCAAGAATAAAATTCATAATCGGACGAATTATTGGCCAAAATCCAGATGCGACAAGCTTTGGCGCTCTTTCTTCAATTAACGTGTCAATAATATGTTGTTGCGGCAATTAAATCTCTTGGGTTTAAATATCAATAATCTGTATTTTATCTCAATAAATCAAACGTCCTATACCCAAATGGGTGATATAGCATAAAATCACAGTATTTTAATTTTTGCCTTTTATGATTGACACTGCATTTTCGATGAATTTAAAGAGCCACATGGAACACGCAAAAATAAAAAACCCATTATTATTTTATTTTATTGCCATTATGGCTTTCGCGGCAATCATTTGTGCAATTTACATTGCGTGGAAGTTTTAATGGTTCGTTTCATTGATGCATATCGCGCCAAGGCAAATGACGGCCTAATCGAATTTGATGCTGCCCAAGCGCAAGCAGCGGAAATCTTATCAATTCTTGAGGCGCGAATTGCAAATTTCAAACCCTTTAAACCAAAGTTCCTTTTTGGAAGGCCAGAACCAACACCAAAAGGGCTTTTTATATATGGTAAAGTTGGTCGTGGAAAATCCATGCTTATGGATTTGTTTTTTGAACATACAAAGATAGAACCAAAAAGACGCGTTCATTTTCATGAATTTATGGCCATGGTTCACGATGAGATTAATAAATGGCGCAAACTTTCAAATGATGAAAGAAAACAATTGCCCAATTTTGTAAAAGGCGCAGGCGATGATCCAATTGCGCCAATTGCAAAAAAAATCGCCAATGAAACATGGCTTTTATGTTTTGACGAGTTTCAAATCACTGATATTGCCGATGCCATGATTTTGGGTCGTTTGTTTGACGCATTGTGGTCATATCAATGCGTTATAGTTGCCACATCAAATCGTCACCCCAAAGATCAATATCAAAATGGCCTTAATCGCCAAATTATTTTGCCATTTTTGGCGCGTCTTGAAGAAGAATTAGATATTCATTCCCTTGATTCTGATCGCGACTATAGGCTTGAACGCCTTGAACAAGAGGCAACATATTTTCACCCTCTAAACCAAGATGCCAAAGATTTTATATCAAGGGCGTGGGAAAGGTTAACCTTTGGGGCAAATCCATTAGCGCAAAAAATAATTGTAGAGGGTCGACAAACCGAAATAAAAAGAACCGCCGCAGGGGTTGCATTATTTGATTTTACTGAACTTTGTGGCGATTATTCTTCTAATCAAAGCCCATTAGGTGTTCGCGATTATTTGGAAATATCGCGTATTTTCAACACTATAATTATTGAAAATGTCCCCCAATTAGGTAAGGATAAAGCCAATGAAGCCACAAGGTTTCGTAATTTAATTGACGCACTATATGAACATAAAACAAAATTGATTATAAGCGCTGCAGTTGAGGCTTCTGATTTATACAAAGAAGGCACGCAAAGTTTTGAATTTGAACGCACCGCCTCAAGGCTTTATGAAATGCGTTCGCATGATTATTTATCATTGCCACATGATACAATTTGATTATGGAACAAACTGATTGGAATAAAAATGATTGGGACAAAAGTTACACAAAGCCTTAGTGTTTCGCCGCAAATTAGCATCGAAAATATTGATGCAATCAAGGCCGAAGGATTTGCACAAATTATTTGTAATCGCCCCGATGGCGAAAGCATGGATCAAACTGAATTTGCCGATATTGAAACCCGTGCCAAAGAATTGGGTTTAAAAATCACGTACCAGCCAATAAATCCAATGACGCTTACACCTGAAAATGCTGCAATTTTTGATGAAATGGTTCAAAATGGCGGCAAAACTTTTGCTTATTGCCGAACAGGAACACGATGCATAACTTTATGGGCAATGGCGCAATTGGAAAAAGGCGAAAACCCTGAAGAAATTTCGCAAATTGCACATAATGCTGGATATGATTTATCAGGTCTTATTGGGCGGTATTTGTAATTGAAAATCCTTGGAATTGAATCTTCGTGTGATGAAACAGCGGCAAGCGTTATTGCCGATGACAATGGTCGCATTTGCGTTCTTTCCAATATTATTGCAAGCCAAATCAAAGAACACACACTCTATGGCGGTGTTGTTCCCGAAATTGCCGCGCGATCGCATGTTGAGAAAATTGATATTGTTATTAAAGAGGCTTTGTCAAAAGCAGGCGTAAGCCTTGATGAAATTGATGGTATTGCCGCAACCTCAGGCCCTGGTTTAATTGGCGGAGTTATGGTTGGGCTTTTGAGTGCGAAGGCACTTTGCGTTGGCACTGGCTTGCCCCTTTTGGCGGTTAATCACCTTGAAGGTCATGCACTTTCACCACGCCTATCTGAGAAAGTTGATTTTCCATATCTTTTACTGTTGGTTTCAGGTGGACATTGCCAGATTTTGAAGGTTGAGGATGTGGGGCAATATCAACGACTTGGCACAACAATTGATGATGCATTGGGTGAATGTTTTGATAAGGTCGCAAAAATCCTTGGCCTTGGATACCCTGGTGGGCCATTGGTTGAGGCGGCGGCAAAATTTGGTGATGAAAAACGTTTTGAACTTCCAAGGCCATTGATTGGGCGCGCGGGGTGCGATTTTTCATTTGCGGGCTTAAAAACTGCGGTTTTGCGTTTGGTTGAAAAGCTTTGCGAAAATGGCGAAAAATTAAAAACCCAGGATATAAATGATATTTGCGCCTCTTTTCAAAATACTATTACCAAAGTTTTGATAAATCGCCTTGCAAATGCTTTTGCAATGTCGGGGCTTAAGAGCGCAGATTGCCGCCTTGTATTGGCGGGCGGGGTTGCGGCAAATCAATTTATTCGCGAAAAACTTATTGAATATTGCACCCAAAATTCATGGCAATTTTTTGCCCCTGAAATGCGCTTTTGCGGTGATAATGGTGCAATGATTGCCCTTGTTGGTTTGGAAAAACTAAAAATAGGCGATATTGCCCCAATTGATATTGCCCCGCGTCCAAGATGGCCACTTGATCAAAATTCAGACCCGATAGCGATTAAAAATGGGTGGGGCAAAAAGGGCGCTAAATCCTAAATTAACATGTTGCCGCAGGAACCCATTTAACATCATTTTTGCCATTGTCATTTGCACGACGCGCAAGAACGAAAAACAAATCAGATAATCGGTTTACATATTTGAATGCGGGTTGCGAAATATCAATTTCATTTTCAATCATTCGCGCAAGAATGCGTTCGGCGCGGCGTGCAATTGTGCGGCATACGTGAAGATGGGTGGCAAGGGCGCTACCATAAGGCAAGATAAAACTATCTAAGGGGGCGATATTTTCATTGATTTGGTCAATTTCATTTTCAAGGCGCGTTACTTGGGTGTCAATAATCCGCAAAGGCTCCCAACCCAAATCGGGTTTTTCGGGGGTTGCCAAATCTGCACCTAAATCAAATAAATCATTTTGAATTCGCGCTAAAATTGCGCCCACAATTTCATCATCACAATTAAGGCGCGCAACACCTATAAAAGAATTTAATTCATCAATCGTGCCATAGGCCTCAAGACGAATATTAGTTTTCGAAACCTCTTCACCAGTCGCCAAACGCGTCTTACCGCCATCACCAGTTTTTGTGTAGATTTTGTTGAGTGTAACCATAATTACCTGAATAGGTCATCCAGCTACTAATATCAAGTTTTGTCATTTTCTGAAATTCATGCATTTGTTCATTTAATTCATTATAAACGATTTCAAAATCACTATATTCTGGCATCGAAGGATATATTATATTCGCTCGCGCATTTAACGCAATTTTATTTTGAATTTTGAATTTTTCAATCTCCAAAAAATCACAAACCCTATCAATTAATTTTTGTGGATTATTTTTTAGCTCTTCAAAACTTGCAATTAGAATCTGATTATGCGCAAAGTATTTTTGAATTATTTTTAATTTATCTGCATAATAACCACGCTCGACATAAGAATAAATCCTGTAATCATGGTGTTTTATATCCAAACCTTTAAGTCTATCACGTCCAACACTTATAGCAGCTCGGAAATCAAGATTTTCATCGCCACGATAGTAATTCATACAATATTGCGACCAAGCACGTTCGAATGGATCTCTGAAAATTAATATTATACGTGCGTCTGGTGCGAATTTTTTTATTCTTTCGATAGAATCTGGCCAATAATAGTATATTGGAGTAGCTTCAAAAGCATATTTCGAAACACGATTTTCTTCAAATGAATTACGATATATATCATAATTAGGATTGGCCCAATTAATGTCTTCATTATCAAAAAAATGAAGCTCTTTATATTTTGATGGCGCAATTTGAGGGTGTTTACGTAAATATTCAAAAAAAGTCGTTGTGCCAGATTTTTGAACCCCACAACAAATTACCATTTGTTTATTGAACATAATATTGTCTTTTATTTTTAATTGCGGGTTTTAAACCAAAACCCAACCATAATTAAAACCACCGCAACAAATTGCACAATAACCCTAAGGCGCATTAATTGATTAGAACGCGACTTGGCCTTATCGCCCGAAAACGCCAAATTAATAACGCCAGCAACCAAAACAGCAACAACAAGCGCAATGGCAATAAAAATCGCCCAATTTATATTTGTAAGATTCATGTTTCATCTTTTACATTATGCAGAATCTTTTTCAATGCATAAAAAAGTTATTAGACAAATAGTGAACATAGAGTATTCGTAGACAATATTATTTTTAGGGTAAGTTCATGCAAAGAAAATCACTCAAACTAGGAATACATAGCAAAGATAAAGTTCTACTATATATTACTTATTTGAAAATACTTATGAATATAATGGGAAGAAACCCATTCATAAAACAAATTGAAATATTTGACCTCTTTGCGGGCATGGGAAAAGATAGCTATGGAAACAAGGGAAGTGCACTTAGGGCGGCAGAAGAAATTGATTCTATTTCGAAAGATCAGCCAAGTTTAAAAGGCCGTTTTCAATTAAAGTTGAATGAAATTAATAAAAGCAATCACGAAAGCCTTAAACAACATTTATTAAAATTTTCGGATTTTACTGAAATTGAAAACCAAGATGCCAATATCTATGTAAGTAATTTAAATATAAAAAAAGATAATTTTAATTTTTTCTTTTTAGACCCCTTTGGGATTTCGGAGCTAACATTTTCATCTCTTAGCAAAATATTGAAATTGCATAAATCAGAAATAATGTTTTTTGTGCCAATTTCTTTCGTTAAACGTTTTAAAGATTCAGAACGCTTTACAAGTTTTTTGCTACAACTTGGAATAAACACTGATGATTTAAACACTAAACAAAGTGCATTGCTGTATTCAAAAAAAATAGCTGAAGCATTGCCTAAAATCTCTAGAAAAAAATACTGCTTTTTTCGTAATTTTAAGAATCTAGAAAACTCAAATCAGTATTGTTTGTTCTTTTTAACCGATAATATTCTCGGAGCAGAGAGATTTAATGAAGTGAATGTTAAGTTCAAAACAAATTCGGAGCTTCCAGATTTTACATTATTGGGTGGCGGTAACAATAAATTTGAAAGTGAGTTAAGAGCACTTAATAGAGAATTTAGCAATTTAGAAGCCTATGAAATTGGTGTAATGTGCGGGCTTTGGGGTTCAGAAATTAAAAAACATATGGAACGATTAATTAAAGATGGTAAGCTGTTAGCAACTAAATTAGATTCCTCTGGTGGAAACATTATTTCTTTATATGTGAATTATGATAATTTTAAAAAACAAAATATGAAAATATCATTTGAATTCAGGAATTAAACAATGGCGCAATCAACTATTGAATGGACAGAGCAAACTTGGAATCCTGTTTCGGGTTGCACCAAAATTAGCCCTGGGTGCAAGAATTGTTATGCTGAGAGAATGGCAAAGCGTTTGAAAGCAATGGGTTCTGAAAATTATCGCAATGGCTTTAAGTTGACATTGCACCCACACATGCTTTCGCGCCCATTAGAATTGAAAAAGCCTTCAATGATTTTTGTAAATTCTATGAGTGATTTATTTCACAAATCTGTTCCTGATGAATTTATTTTTCAAGTTTTTGAAACTATGAACAACGCATATTGGCATACTTTTCAAGTTCTTACAAAACGCCCTGAGCGAGTCGCTTCTTTGAATGATAAATTAAACTGGTCACCTAATATTTGGATGGGCACAAGTATTGAACATTCAAAATATTTGAAAAGAATCGACGCATTAAGAGAAACTGATGCCGCAGTTAAATTCTTATCATGCGAGCCACTTTTAGGCGAACTCCCACACATGAATCTAAACGATATTGGTTGGGTAATAGTTGGCGGTGAATCTGGTCCAAAAGCACGGCCAATGAATGAAGAATGGGTGATTGATATACACGAGCAATGCGAAGATGCAGGCGTTGCCTTCTTCTTCAAACAATGGGGCGGCAAGAATAAAAAGGCGTCAGGGCGCACATTAAAAGGCAAAACATGGGATGAAATGCCAATAATTCAATGCGCCGCTGAATAATTTATTCCTCAAGCAACCTTCTTGCTATTACCTGTGCTTGGATTTCGCCGGCGCCTTCGAAAATGTTAAGGATGCGGGCATCACATAATACGCGGCTTATTGGATATTCAAGTGCAAAGCCGTTGCCGCCATGAATTTGAAGGGCATTATCGGCGCTTGACCATGCAACACGTGCCGCCAAAAGTTTTGCCATCCCCGCCTCTAGGTCACAGCGAACGCCAGTGTCTTTTTCTAAAGCCGCAAAATAAGTTAATTGGCGCGTGCCAACCAATTCGGCGGCCATTGAAACCAATTTATTATGAACGCGCGGGAATTCAAAAATCAAATCACCAAATTGTTTACGTTCAAGGGCGTATTTAAGCCCTAAATCAAGGGCGCATTGCGCAACACCAATTGCACGCGCCGCAGTTTGAATGCGTGCTGATTCAAAAGTTGCCATAAGGTGTTTAAAGCCCATGCCTTCGACACCACCCAAAAGATTTTCTTTGGGAACTTTGAAACCATCAAAGCCCAATTCATATTCTTTCATGCCGCGATAACCCAAAACCTCGATTTCGCCGCCAGTCATGCCATCTGTAGGGAATGGGTTTTCATCTGTGCCGCGTTTCTTTTCGGCCAATAACATTGAAAGGCCACGAAAATCTTTGGTTTCAGGGTTTGTACGAACTAAAAGTGTCATTAAATCGGCGCGGGCGGCATGGGTTATCCAAGTTTTATTGCCAGTAACCACATATTCCTCACCCTCCAAAACCCCACGTGTTTGTAATGACCCAAGATCAGAACCCGTGTTTGGTTCGGTGAAAACAGCGGTCGGTAAAATTTCGCCCGATGCAAGTTTTGGAAGCCATTTTTGTTTTTGTTCTTCAGTGCCGCCATTGATAATTAATTCAGCGGCAATTTCAGAGCGAGTACCCAAAGAACCAACACCAATATAGCCGCGTGATAATTCTTCCGACACCACACACATTGCCTGTTTACCAAGGCCAGAACCACCATATTCTTCTTCAAGTGTAAGGCCAAACACACCCAAATCAGCCAATTCTTGCACAATTTCAATTGGGATTAATTCATCTTTTAAATGCCATTCATGGGCAAAAGGCGTAACCTTATCTTGCGCGAAAGAATAAAAAGTATCGCGCACCATATCCAAAGTTTCATCAAGGCCTGTATTTTCAATTGTTGCATGACCATGTGCATTTTTAATCAATTGCGCGGTTTGGGTTTTTAAATCCTGATTATAAAGTGCAATGATTTTTTTGCAGGCCACATTATTAAGCACGTCAAGAACAGCATCTTCAATTCCCAATTCATGCGGGCGGATTTTTTCATTGGTGGTCATGGCAATGCCACCTTTTAAATCGGCAAGATATTCAGCGAATAAAACTATGCATAAATTAGCCTCAACTTGGGTAAACTTACCCTCTATGTGTAATTTTTGCGCCCATTTTGCAGTTTGATTTAGGGTTGCAATATAGGTTTCATACCATGAAAGGCCGTGTAATTGATGTTGGTATTTATCAAATAATTTGCGGTCTATTTTCCCATTAATTTTTACCAATGATTTTGCAAATTCTACCGCATTTTTATTGATTGGCGCGATTAAAATTGAAATATCATTTAAAAGGCTTGGAATTGCTGCGATTGCGAAATTATCGGCAGATGACATTGTGTTTTCCCCAGTTTGTAACCACAAATTTAAATATTTGCAAAAACATAACAGGAAAAAACCGCTTTACAATAGGGGTTTAGATAAAATTCGACTTAAGTGTATCAGTTTTGCGAAATTTTGTGCAGTGCAACCACAGTTGACGTTACGGCTGCGGCTTACCGAATAAATAACCTTGCAGGCCTTTGATTGGGAATTGCGATAAAACAATTGCCTCGTCTTCAATTTCAACGCGTTCGGCAATTAATTCGTGTCCCAAATCACGAACAAGATGGCATAATGCACCTATAAATTTTTGGGTATCCGCGTTTTGATGAATATTTTGAACATATTGCCCATCAATTTTCACTTCATCAATTGGAAGTTCACGCAATGATTTGAAACTTGTATGACCTGAACCAAAATCATCAAGTGATAGGCGCGTTCCACATTTACGAACCGCAATTGCAAATTCGTTTGCAATATCAAAATCATGAATTGCAATTGTCTCGGTTACTTCAATCGTTAAATTAGTGGCAAATTGCAAATTATTTTGCAAAATTTGATAAATTTCGTGACGCGACGCATAATCGCTAATGGTTGCAAACGAAACATTGGTTGCAAGATGAAGGTTTTTGTCTTTTTTTATTTCTTCTAACGCAATTTGAATTGCGCAAATATCAAGTTCACAAATTAAACCCGAACGTTCGGCCGCAGGAATAAACTCATAAGGAAGGGCGATTGTGCCATCTTCTTTCTTCATTCTTGCCAATGCTTCATAACGAATTGGATTGCGTGATTTAACACAAACAATTGGCTGCTTATATAGAATTACTCTCTTCTCATTTAGGGCCAATTTTAAATCTTGGGCTTCTTTATCACTCGAAAAATCATAGATTGGCTTGGTGTCAATTTTCTGCAAAGCCAAAAGGCCGTTTCGTGTATTATGACGAAGCAAAATACCAATTTGTTCTAGCTTTATAGTTCTTATGCCATCTTCTATTTTTGCATTTGCAAAAATTTGACCAAAATTTCTAATTCCAAGCTTTTCACCTAGTTCATTGATATTATTTGGTAATGCCATATTCGCAAAAAGGCGATTTTCTTTATTATGCCAATATAATTCGCCAAGTGCGTTTAAACTACAAAGCTGCGCCTCCAATAAATTGAACGCAGACCAAAGCATAGAATCGGGTACGTCACGTAAAAACGACGACGTCGAAAATTGGCTATCGCCAGAATTTTCCCTTACCCCTACCAAATTCATCATGTGGTTTTACATGACATGATTTAAGATTCAGGTGAAGTACGTGGTTAACAAATAGTAAATTTTTTTGCAGGCTTTCGCTTTTAATTGTCACGAACTGGCATAAATTGTGCGCTTGTAAGTTTATGATAAATTCGATTGCACCATATTATTCACCTAATGTGCCAAAACGGGACGTAATAGCCCCAGTTGAGGCTGTGGCATGTGTCGAATTAAATCCAAACTTTTCGCGTAATGAATATAGAAAAAACGAAAAGTCACATAATCATGAAAATATCCGCTTTGGTTCTAATTATCAAAATTACAGCCCGCTTTTCGCAATTCACGTTCTTGTAGAAGCCGGCCAAGCAGATGGTAAAGATCAAATGGGTGGAATTGGCGCATATAATCGCCCCCAAAAAACTACACAAAATTTAATTGCTGTTGCTTAGATCGTTTCCAAAAAGTGTGAAGCGGTTTTTGGATAAGAAACGCGATAGACAAAATAATCTAAGCTATACCGCGATATTCTGCGATAGCTTTGTGAATGTCTTTAACTAAATTCGGGCCTTTATAAATATAGCCAGTATAAATTTGAATTGCTTTTGCACCTGCTTCAAATTTTTTGATGGCATCGTCACCACTCATTATGCCGCCAACACCCATTAAAGGTATTTTATCACCTAATTCAGACTTGAATGCCGCAAGAACTTTGGTTGATAATTCCATTAATGGCGCACCAGATAGGCCACCATTTCTAGATTGGTATTTGCTTTTTAAACCATCGGGGCGGCTTATTGTTGTGTTAGAGACAATCAAACCATCAATCTTTGCCCAAAGAATAGTTTTTGCAATACTTGCAATATCAAAATCAGATAAATCAGGCGCAACTTTTAGGAATAATGGGCGCTGACCATGAACACGTGTTTGTAAACCACGAACCTCATTAACACGACCCAATAATTCTTCTAAAGCAGCCTTAGATTGTAAATCACGCAGCCCCTTTGTATTGGGTGATGATATATTCATCGTCACATAAGATGAATGAAGCCATACGCGCCTTACGCCTTCTTGATAATCGGAAATTCTATCTTGACTATCTTTATTAGCGCCAACATTCGCGCCAACAATCCCCTTTTTGTGATGTCTTAAGCGTAAATTATCAACAAATTTTGAAAGGCCAATATTATTAAATCCCATTGCATTCACAATGGCAAGATCTTCTTTAAGGCGAAATAATCTTGGCTTTGGGTTGCCGCTTTGTGGCATTGGTGTAACCGTTCCACATTCAACAAAACCAAATCCAGAAGATAGAATTTCATCGGCAACATAAGCATTTTTATCAAAGCCAGCCGCAAAGCCCAACGGGTTTGGAAGTTTTAAGCCTGCAAAATCAGTACTTAAATCATATTCACATTCAAGGCGCGGCGCAAAGCCCATTTCAAGTGCGTTTAGCGCAATATCATGTGCCATTTCAGAAGGAAGCAAATGTAGAGCACGCGCCAAAACATCAAATTTAAATGATTTTGTTGACATGCCTAAATTCTCAATTCCATTGGTATTTGCGAAATACCATCAATATATTCAACATCGTAAATTTTACGAACAGATTCAAAAACTAATTCGCCATATAAATGTGGAAACAAAGCACCGCCGCGCGATAATTCCCACTTCATTAAGTCGCCATAATAATCTGCATATATTTCAACAATGATTAGATTTTTAATCTCTGCAAAATATAGGCTTAAAGTTTGACCAAGCTGCGAAAGGGTCGAAAGGTGTATAAATCCATCTTTCTTATCAAGAGTGGAGCCAAAATATTTGCCAATTGATGCATTTTCATGCCAATTGTCACGTGTTTCAATTTTAAATACACGATTATCCATGCAACCATTTGGTGAATTTTAAACTTAAATTCAACCCAGCAAATACAAATTTTTGCAAAAAATCAGGTTTTTTTGCAGCGCACAATATAAAATTTTGCATATAAATGTGGCTTGTCACAATATATTCGTAAATTAATTCAAATAATGCAATAAGTTAATATGCCTAAAAAATAGGCATAATTAATATGCTTTTATTTTAAATATTTAAAATTCTCGCAAAAAAGCTATTTAACCAAGTTTTTCATCGATCAAAGCTATTGTTGATTTAA
This sequence comes from Pseudomonadota bacterium, assembly GCA_020161405.1. Lineage (GTDB taxonomy): Bacteria > Pseudomonadota > Alphaproteobacteria > Caulobacterales > Aquidulcibacteraceae > Pseudaquidulcibacter. Next base: position 561,999 of record JAIUOD010000001.1, read on the forward strand.
CACCAAAAAGAGCGATAAAATTACCAAATCGTGGCCCTGTTTCTTGGCCTAGCAAAACTTCATAAAGCGCCTTGAACCAATCGCGTAGATTTTCAAAGCCATTATTCTTACCAATCGCAAAAACAAGGGTTTGAATTTCTTCACCATTTCGGATGTCACCAAGTTTAGTTAATTCATCACGAAGTTCAATAATTGCTTTTTTCTCTATTTCTGTTGGCGCACGGAATTTTTTGTTAGGCAAGATAAAGTCTTGATAATAAGCCAAAGCATAATCAACCAATTTTTCCAAGAATTGTGAATTGGCTTCTGGTGCATAGGCTTTGATAAAGCCCCAAAGCACATCACGATTTGAAGCATTAGCCGCAGCAACCAAATTCAAAAGCAAACTAAAGCTAATTGGGCAATCACTTATTGGCGGTTTTCCATTATGAATATGCCAAACAGGATTCTCAAGTTGCTTTGCCTCATCTTCGCGATGATAGGCGTCCAAATATTGTAAATATTCATCAACCGCTTTTGGTATCACATCAAAATAAAGTTTTTTCGCCGTTTTTGGTTTCACAAAATTATAAAGCGCAAGGCTTTCTTGGGGCGCATATTTAAGCCATTCTTCAACTGAAATACCATTACCTTTTGATTTAGAGATTTTTTCACCCTTATCATCAAGGAATAATTCATAAACAAATTGGGTTGGCGGTTCAGCGCCAAGCGTTTTACAAATGCGTGAATAAACTATTGAATTTGACTGATGGTCTTTTCCAAACATTTCAAAATCAACGCCCAATGCCGCCCAACGCATACCAAAATCAGGCTTCCATTGAAGTTTTGTATTACCGCCAGTTACAGGGATTGTGGTTTCTTCGCCATCTTCATCATCAAAAGTAATTGTGCCAGCTTCGGCATCAATTGATTTCATTGGAACATATAAAACCCGACCAGTCTTTGGTGAAATTGGCAAAAATGGCGAATAAGTTGCGCGTCTCTCCTCACCTAAGGTTGGAAGCATGATTTTCATAATATCATCAAAATGCCTTAAAGCGCCCAAAAGTGCTTTATCCAATGCGCCAGAAGTATAAAGTTCAGTTGCCGATTTGAACTCATAATCAAAGCCAAAACTATCCAAAAAACCACGAAGGCGCGCATTATTATGATGCGCAAAACTCTCATGCGTTCCAAAAGGGTCAGGAACTTTCGTAAGTGGCATCTGAAGATATTTAGACAGCATTTCAGGGTTTGGGACATTGTCGGGAACTTTGCGCATTCCATCCATATCATCAGAAACGCAAACAAGGCGGGTTGGAATCTTACCCTCAGTCAAAACTTCAAATGCGTGGCGCACCATTGTTGTGCGCGAAACTTCGCCAAAAGTTCCGATATGTGGCAAACCTGATGGGCCATAACCAGTTTCGAAAATAACCGCACCATCTTTTGGTTTACGTTTTAAGCGTTCCAACAAAAGTTTTGCTTGTTCAAATGGCCATGCTTTGGCTTCATTTGCTAATGCGGCGATTTTAGGCGAAAATTCGTTTTCCATAGGTTTTTCCATTCTTAGAGCGTTTTGCAAAAAAGTGTATGCGGTTTTTTGTTTAAAAAACGCGACCAAATACAAAATGCGCCTGCGCCAAATACATGGTTGCGAGAGAAATTTCCACGATAAAAGGCATGACAAAAATAATGACAAATCATGCGAAAATTATCATATATAAAAAATGGAAGAAAATTTATTCAAAAACAGTTTAATCGAAAATTTTGTTATTTTCCGTCATGGAAAAGCGCAAAGGCCATTTGACGCCGATGATGATTTTTCGCGAAACCTTGTTGAGCGCGGAATTAAAGAAGCAAAATCACAAGCGCAAAGGCTTTTTGAAATTGGTTTTGCTCCTGATATTGTTTTGGTTTCTTCTGCAAATCGGGCATTTCAAACATGGCAAGCCGCAAAAGAAATTTTCCCAAATTCCGAGGAGTTAATAACAAGGGATTTATATTTGGCATCGCCAAATATTTATTGGCAACATGTTATTGATACAAAAGCCAAAAATGTAATGCTTATTGCACATGACCCTGGCCTTCATGATTTGTGCCGTTATTTTCTTAAGGGCAATGACGAAACAATTGATGCCCATTATCTTGCCGCCGATTTACCAACCGCAGGGATTGCATGGTTTCAACGTGATTCCAAAATAAAAAGCGGCATGAAATTAATATCACATTTAAGACCAATTAAGAGCGCCGATTAAAAAGTTGACGACCTGCCATTTATTTGCAAGTATCCATACAAGAGGGCGTATGGATAATTTCGAAGAAACAAAAAATCACAAAAAACGCATTGAAAACAAATTGCGCAACCGTGAGCAGATTTTAAATGCTGCACGTCTAGTTTTTTTAGAAATCGGCTATGAATCTTGCAATATTCGTGACATTATTAGGCGAACAGACCTAGCATCAGGAACTTTTTATAATTATTTCAAAACCAAAGAAGAAGTGTTCATTGCCCTACATGATAATGCTTTGGCACGCTTTAGGCCGCATATTAAAACCGCATTTGAAGAAGCAAATGGTGATTTTGGAAAGTTTATATATAAAGCCTTCCTTAGCTATTTTAATTTCAAAAGCGAAGAATTACTTATTAATAGCCACAATAATAAGATTTTGTCTGCATCTGCAAACAACCAAACCCCAGAAGCAGTAGCACTTTTTGACGAAATTTCGACATATCTTAATTCATTTTGTATTGATGGGAAATATTGCCATATCAATAGCCAATATCTTGTAAGTTCATGCATTGGCATAGCGCAAGAATTGGGTCGAATACTTGCAAGAGATGAAAGTCAAAGCGCCCATGAACTTGCAAAATTTTCAACCCAATTTGTAATTGGTGGCATTTTGAACATTAAATAATTTTGCTTTATTCTTTAATCGCCCTATGCGGCGCGTAAAGACTTCATAACAACACCATGAAGCTCTTTTACCAAAATATCGCGCATCTGCACCTGTGCCAATGGCGTATTAATTAAAACTTCCATTGATTGGATATGGGCGGCAACAACATCAATACGCAATATATTCGCCGCACTACATTTATCGACATAAGTATTAAGTGACCAACAAATTTTTGCCAATTGATGATCATCAACATCTTTTGCAATAGACATAACTTCATGTGTTGCATTGCTTAATTCAGATATTGCTTCTTTTTTTCCAGCTTTTAACATTACAACCAACTGGCGTAGTTTTTTGGCAATATCATTCATTTGATTTTTAGCGCGCGCTTCAGCCGCTATACCAACTGATAATTCCATTGGATCATCATGTCGGCGATATGGGCCATAAAAATCTTGTGACTGTTTTCTTGCACGGCGACATGGGCCAATATAATTATCTACAACGATAAAATCACGTGGTGTTTCAACCACCTCTTTTAACCTGTCCCAGACTGATTTGTTAGAAATTGGTTTAAGAACAAAAGTATCAACACCTGCGTTTCGCGCCTCAATAATTTGGCTTCTTAAATTATTGGAAGTAATCATAATTATCGGAACTTGGCGCAAAACATTATTGCTTGAGTGGCGAATTTTCTTTGTAAATTCAAGACCATCCATTTCAGGCATTACCCAGTCACAGATTATAATGTTTGGTATAAAGCTTTGCAAAACTTCACATGCCGCACGGCCATTTTCTGCTATTTCTACGCGCGAAACACCCATTGCGCGCAAAATTTCGTTAAGCAAGTTGCAATAGAACGGTTGGTCGTCAATTACCAACACGGAAAGCTGCGCAGGTTTAAGCGCTCTTCCTTTTCGTTCTATCAAAGCCAAAAGACTACTCCATACTTGTTTATAGATACAATAAATATGATTAATTTAGCCTTACCAAAAGATGATTCAAAAGCTAAAAATGCACTATTTTTGGTGTTTTTAAAGCAACAAATCCTATGGTTAATCGCTAAGCAATGATTTTTATTCGCCTTAATAGGTTCATTTATTTTATATCTCTGCTAATTAACAAACATGAGCAAGAACATCAAAATCCATAAATTAAAAAACCCATTATCACTTGATTGTGGCGCAATTTTAAAAAGTGTTGAAATTGGCTATGAAACCTATGGGCAATTAAATTCAAATAAAACCAATGCGATTTTGATTTGTCACGCTTTATCTGGTGATCAATTCGTTTCATTAACCAACCCAATTACAAATAAACCCGGTTGGTGGTCGGCTGTAATTGGCCCTGATAAATTAGTTGATACTAACAAATATTTTGTCATTTGTACCAATGTTTTGGGCGGATGCATGGGTTCAACAGGGCCAATGTCAGAAGATGAAAATGGCAAAATCTATGGCCTCAATTTTCCAGTTATCACAATTTCAGATATGGTACGTGCCCAAAACCAATTGCTTGATGATTGGGAAATTCCAAGTTTATTTGCAATTATTGGCGGCTCTATGGGTGGAATGCAAACCCTTGATTGGGTTGCAAACTATCCCGACAGATTTTTTTGCGCGGTGGCAATTGCAACTGCGGCACGCCATTCGGCGCAAAATATTGCCTTTCACGAAGTTGGACGCCAAGCTATTATGGCGGATCCCGAATGGCAAAAGGGGCAATATATTGAAAAAAATACTTTCCCCAATAAAGGCCTTGCGGTTGCCAGAATGGCGGCACATATAACCTATATGTCTGATAGTGCTTTGCACCGTAAATTTGGGCGCAATTTACAAAATCGTGACGCGCTTGCCTTTGGTTTCGACGCCGATTTTCAGGTTGAATCCTATCTTCGCCACCAAGGTGCAAGTTTTGTTGATAGGTTTGATGCCAATTCATATTTATACATTACAAGGGCAATGGATTATTTTGATTTGGCGGCAAATTTTGATGGCAAATTGACCAATGCCTTTGCCAATTTCAAAGGCCGTGCTTGTGTTGTTAGTTTCTCCTCCGATTGGCATTATCCGCCGAGTGATAGCCGTGCAATTGTTCGCGCAATGATGGCGGCGGGTGTTCATGTTTCAGCACTTGAAGTTGAAACAGATAAAGGCCATGACGCATTCTTACTTGACGAACCCGTGTTCCACAAAGCGCTTGAAGGGTTTTTGGATGCCGCATCAAAGGAAAAGGGCTTAAAATGAGCTGGCGCGCCGATTATACTGCGATTTTGAATGCCGTTCCGAATGGGGCGCGTGTGCTTGATATTGGTTGTTCTGATGGTCAATTGATGCAAATCCTGCAAACTGAAAAAGGCGCGATTGTGCGTGGCATGGAAATCTCACAAGATGGGGTTAATGCCTGCGTTGCCAAGGGGCTTTCGGTTATACAGGGTGATGCTGATTTGGATCTTGGTCTTTTTGCCAATGATGCCTTTGACATGGTGGTTTTATCCGACACGATACAGGCAACATTAAAACCAAAGAAAATCCTAGAAGAATTAAAGCGCATTGGCAAACGCGCCATTATTTCCCTTCCCAATTTTGGGCATTGGAGTGTGCGGCTTAATCTTTTGCTAAATGGCACAATGCCAGTTACCAAAGATTTGCCATCAACATGGTATGAAACCGCAAATCTTCACCTTTGCACCATAAAAGATTTTTGTATTTTAGCACGGCAAAGTGGTTTTAAAATCATTTCAATCACGCCTGTTAATGGTCAAAAACTTGGTGAGCCACGTCAAGATTGTGGTGGTTTCATAAACCTATTGGCGCAGACTGCAGTTTTTATTCTTGAGCGTGAATAATGGCAAAACTTACCAAGGCCCAAATTCACGAAATTTTTGAAATTCTTGCACGCGAACGCCCCGAACCAAAAACTGAATTAAATTATACCAATCCTTTCACTTTATTATGCGCCGTCGCCTTTTCGGCGCAATCAACCGATGTTGGGGTTAATAAGGCCACCAAGGGACTTTTTGAAAAATATGACACCCCGCAAAAAATGCTTGAACTTGGTGAAGAAGGGCTTGGCGAATATTTAAAAACTGTTGGCCTTTGGCGGCAAAAGGCGAAAAACGCAATTGCCATGTCCAAAATCTTGGTTGAAAAATTTGGCGGTGAAATTCCCAAAACCCGTGAAGAATTAACCATTCTCCCTGGGGTCGGTCGAAAAACCGCCAATGTGGTTTTGAATGAGGCCTTTGGCGAACCTACAATTGCGGTTGATACCCATATTTTCCGCGTCTCAAACCGCACAGGACTTGCCAAAGGCAAAAACCCCGATGAAGTGGAGGCAGGATTGGAAAAAATCGTGCCCAAAGAATTCAAACTTGGCGCCCACCACTGGCTAATATTGCACGGCCGCTATACCTGCATTGCCCGCAAACCCAAATGCAATTTATGCCCAATAGTTCACCTATGCCAATTTGACGAAAAAATTGGCGGGGAATTATAGGTCGAAAATGTTGACATTTGTGACATTCTAATTTCCCACCCCCTTCAAAATGTTAGGATTTGTTAGCATTTTTTGAAATTTCCAAGCCCCCAAAAATGTTATCAAATGTAATCATATCAAAAAATATGATTTTAATTATAAGGCAAAATTTTTGGGGATGGATAATGCTCCCCTGTAAAGCGGGGGAGCTGTCACGATTTATCGTGACTGAGGGGGCGCGAGTGAAACGAGCTTCTGATTTTGCGGACATTAACTAGGCTCGCTTGCGCTCGCACCCCCTCAGTCTGGCTGCGCCAGCCAGCTCCCCCGCTTTGCAGGGGAGCATGAAAATTACAGAGATTTACTTAGTTTAAGTTCTTGGACTATTTGGGATATTGATTGTAAGATGCCGTTTAAATTATTGTATATATCATTATTCCAAACACGAATAACTTTCCAACCTTGGGAAGTTAGAAATTGCGTTCGCGCATTATCATATTTAACCCTGTCATCACTCGAATGGGTTGCGCCATCAATTTCTATTATTAATTTTATTTCTACCGCAGCAAAATCAACAATATAAATTCCAATAGGAAATTGGCGTCTGAATTTGACGCCTTCAATTTTTTTACCTTTTAGGTAATTCCAAATAATTGCTTCGGCTTTGGTAAGATTTTTTCTTAAATCTTTGGCGTGATTTTGGGTTATTGGATTTCGCAAGTTTGAAATTCCCCCTCCGTCTTGCTTCGCGCGCCACCTCCCCTGCTTTGCAGGGGAGGATTAAATTGCACTAATTCTCATCCATCTTCAACGCCGCAATAAACGCCTCTTGAGGTATCTCTACCTTACCAAATTGGCGCATTTTTTTCTTACCTTCTTTTTGTTTGTCTAGCAATTTTCGTTTGCGGGAAATATCGCCGCCATAGCATTTGGCGGTTACGTCTTTGCGCATTGCGGAAATGGTTTCGCGGGCAATAATTCTGCCGCCAATTGCCGCTTGGATTGGGATTTTGAATAGATGTTGCGGGATTAATTCTTTTAATTTTTCACACATTGCGCGCCCGCGATTTTCGGCGCGATTGCGGTGAACCAGCATTGATAATGCATCAACTGGTTCATCATTTACCAAAATCTGCATTTTCACCAAATCGCCAATGCGATAATCTTCGGGCTTATAATCAAAGCTTGCATAGCCTTTTGAAATTGATTTTAGTCGGTCGTAAAAATCAAATACAACCTCATTAAGCGGCAAATCATAAACCAACATTGCGCGCGTGCCGATATATGAAATATCTTGTTGAACGCCGCGTCTATCTTGGCAAAGTTTTATGATTGAACCCAAATATTCATCAGGTGTAAGAATTGTTGCCTTAATCCAAGGTTCATGGATATTTTCAATGCTCATAACATCGGGCATATCGGCGGGGTTATGAAGGTGGATAATTTCGCCATCACGCATTTCAATTTGATAAACCACAGATGGCGCGGTTGCGATAAGTTCAAGATTAAATTCGCGTATCAAACGCTCTTGAATAATTTCAAGGTGCAAAAGACCAAGGAAGCCGCAACGGAAACCAAAGCCAAGCGCCGCCGATGTTTCCATTTCAAAACTAAATGACGCATCATTTAGCCTAAGCTTGCCCATTGCAGCGCGCAAATCATCAAATTGCGCGGCATCAACAGGGAAAAGGCCGCAAAATACTACGGGTTGTGCAGGTTTAAAGCCTGATAAAACTTCTTTGGTTTGGCGTTTTTCATCGGTGATTGTATCGCCAACTTTTGCGTCGGCAACTTCTTTGATTGACGCGGTCAAAAAGCCAATTTCACCGGGGCCAAGTTCGCCAATTTCCGTGATTTTTGGTTTAAATACGCCAACGCGGTCAACAATATATGATGCATCGGTTTGCATCATTTTTACGCGCATACCTTTTTTAAGCGTGCCATCAATAATGCGCACCAAAACCACAACGCCCAAATATGGGTCATAATAAGCATCCATCAACAATGCTTTTAGTGGTAAAGTTGGATCGCTTTCTTTCGGCGCAGGTAATTTATCAACAATCGCCTCAAGAACTTTATCAATTCCAAAGCCGGTTTTAGCCGAAATTTCCACCGCCTCAGAAGCGTCAATTCCAATAACTTCTTCGATTTGCGCCTTGATGCGTTCAGGTTCAGCGGCAGGAAGGTCGATTTTATTTAATACTGGCAAAATTTCCAAATCAGCATCAATGGCTTGATACACATTTGCCAAAGTTTGCGCCTCAACCCCTTGGGAGGCATCAACCACCAAAAGCGCGCCTTCACATGCCGCAAGCGAGCGTGAAACTTCATATGCAAAGTCAACGTGCCCCGGCGTGTCGATAAGGTTTAGAATATAGGTTTGCCCATCTTTTGGATATTCAAGGCGAACAGTTTGCGCCTTGATTGTAATACCGCGTTCACGCTCAATATCCATATTATCAAGGACTTGTTCTTTCATTTCACGCTGTGAAAGGCCGCCCGTTAATTGGATAAGGCGGTCGGACAAAGTTGATTTGCCATGATCAATATGGGCAACAATTGAGAAATTACGAATATTATTTTGGTTGGTCATGTGGCCTCAATAGCCTTGATTTTCCTATATTTAAAGGGCTTAACGCATTTTTCCCAAAATGTCGTTCATCATTCATGCAGCTTTGCTTTGCTAAAGGATTTTTAATGAAGCCATTAACCAAAATTAAGCCATATTTTATAATTATGGAGCATTAGGTGATGCATTGGAGTTTGTAATGAAAAAATCTATCGCAATTTTATCGGCCCTTGCAATTGGCATGATAACACAACCAGTTTTTGCACAAGATACATCTGAAGCTAAAGCATCTGTCGCTTCACAAGAAGCAAGCACATATACACAAGATGAAATCACCCAATCTGCAGCAAAGTTTTTTGGCAAATCATCTGAAAAAGTTGGCATGGCGGTTCAAAAAATATTCAAAGATCAAGGTGAACCTGTGGGCTATATTCAAGGATCAGAAGTTGCGGGCGCAATTGGTTTTGGCCTTCGTTATGGTGATGGCACCTTGGTAATGAAGGATGGCACAACCCAAAAAGTTTATTGGCAAGGCCCATCTGTTGGTTTTGATACTGGTGGTAATGCGTCTAAAGTTTTCACATTGGTTTATAAATTAAATAATCCTGCTGCAATTTATCGCCGTTATCCAGGGGTTGAAGGCGCCGCATTCTTTATCGCGGGCATTTCGGTTACTTATCAACAAGCTGAAGGTGTTGTGCTTGCGCCAATGCGTACGGGTGTTGGCCTTAGGGCGGGGGCGAATGCGGGCTATACTGCATATTCGAAAAAGCGCCGCATCAATCCTTTTTAATTTTTAAAATTGAAGGCGGGAAAATTTCCCGCCTTTATTTTTGGTGTTTGACGCCAATTTACGAACGCGTCTATATTGATTTCATGCTTAAAGATTCGCGTTCATTACATGCCCCTGAATTAATCCGATTGATTGAGGCTTTATCAAAAGTGCAAGGGCTTGGCCCAAAATCTGCGCGCCGTGCGGCATTACAATTATTAAAAAAACGCGATACTTTAATGCGACCATTGGGTGATGCAATTTTATCGGCGGCAGATAAGGTTAAAACCTGTAATATTTGCGGCAATCTAGATACTTCTGATCCATGCACAATTTGCACCAATGAAACCCGCGATGAAGGAATCTTATGCGTAATTGCCGATGTTAATGATTTATGGGCTTTTGAGCGTGCGGGGGGATTTCGCGGTAAATATTATGTTCTTGGCGGGCTTTTAAGCGCACTTGATGGCGTTGGCCCTAATGATTTGGGTATTCCAAAATTAATTTCGCGTATAGAGCAAGGGCAGATAAAAGAAGTTGTTTTGGCACTTGCGGCAACGGTTGATGGGCTTTCCACTTCGCATTATCTAGCCGAAGTTTTAGCAAGCAAAAATATTAAAGTTACGCGCCTTTCACACGGCCTGCCGATTGGTGGGGAACTTGATAATATTGATGAAGGCACATTGCTTTTGGCGCTTAAATCACGCCTTGCGGTCTAAAACGCATTTTTAATATGAACGGGAAATTTAAATGGCGCGATTAAAATTGCATCATAGCGCCATGCCATTTTCTGCGCCCATTGATTGCGAATAGTGAAATGGCTAGCACCTGAAATAATGCGTTTTTGCTGATTTTTGTTGATTGAAGCACGGGCGATTTCTATTGTTTTGCGGGCTTTGACTTCAACAAAAACCAATGCTTTTCCTTTGATGAAAATTAAATCAATTTCACCCGCTTTGGTCTTTTCGCGCCAAGATACAAGGCGGTAAAATTTCAATGTCATAAAAACTATGGCGACTATCTCACCAAACCTGCCAAAAATTTCACTTTTTTGTCTGGGTTTAAGCATTTTTAATTTTTATCGCCATTTCATAAATATCGCGTGACTTACGGCCCGTTAGTTTTGCGATTTCATTTGATAAATCTTTCACACTTTGGGTTTTCAGGGATTCTTTAATCAAATCCACAATTTGTGCATCATCATAATTATTTTGGCTCACCTGTGCGCCTTCGATAATTATCACAATTTCACCCTTTGGTGCGCCTTTTTCTTGGTAATGGGTGACAATATCAGCCAATAGACCGCGCTGTTTTTCTTCGTATAATTTGGTTAGTTCGCGGGTAACGGCGATTTTGCGATTGCCCATTACTTCAAACATATCACCAAGACTTGCCAATAATCTTGGCCCTGTTTCAAACATGATTAGGGTTAGGGGCATTGATTTATAATTGTTAAAAAAATCTTGGCGCGCTTTTTGTTTATTTGGAATAAAACCTAAAAAAGCAAATTGTTTGGCATCAATTCCACTTGCCACAAGCCCTGCCAAAACACTTGATGCGCCAGGGATTGGATAGATTTCAAAACCTGCATCAATAATTGCACTTGAAACCCTTTGGCCTGGGTCTGAAACACATGGCGTTCCTGCATCACTTATAAGGGCAATGTCGCGGCCTTTTTCGAGTGCATCAATTATTTGCGGAATGATTTTTTCAGTTGCTTCTTCATCGGCACGGTAAACAGGTTTTGAAATTCCAAACGCACTAAGTAATTTCTTACCAATCCTTGTATCTTCGGCTAAAACGAAATCACAAGTTTTTAAAGTTTCAATTGCGCGCGCACTTATATCGCCCAAATTACCAATCGGTGTTGAAACCAAAAATAGCCGACCCGCATTTTTTGACTTCAATTGTGATTGCGAAACTTGCTCATGGGAGTTAATATGCTTGGAAAGAGAATTTTTTTTCATAAATATGCCAAATGCGCGAAAAGGGTAATGACAATATGCAAATTCACAACCAAATAAGCAAGCATTTAAGCAAAACTTTTACCGCTATTACATTATTCCCGCTTTTACTAACAGGGTTTTTGGCGGGTTGCGAAACCACGTCAAGCAATAATAATGGCGCTAATAATACAATTGCTACGCCAAAAGATGCATATAAAGTCGCAATCACCAATCCATATACGCCAAGCAATCTTGCAGGGCAAAAATTGGTTCGTGTTGCATTGCTTGCGCCATTTTCATCGCAATCACCTGCTGCTCGTAATGAGGCTGAAAATATAAAAGCGGCAACCGAAATGGCGCTTCAAAAATTTGGTGATGGGCAAACAATTATGTTCCCTGTTGATTCTGGCGACACAACAGCAGAAGCGGAAATGGGCGCAAAAAAAGCAATTTCACAAGGCGCGGATTTCATTCTTGGGCCCCTATTTGCAAGTGGTGTGGTGGCGGCTGCACCTTATGCGCGCGCCAATAATACAACCCTTTTTTCATTCTCTACCGATACTTCAGAAGCGGGTAAAAATGTTTATGTTTTTAGCTTCCTTCCCGATGATGAAATAAACCGTATTGTTTCATATGCGGCATCAAAGGGTATAAAAAACCTTGTATTATTATTACCAGATGGCCCTTATGGCGACCGTGTAAGCAATGCCGCGATTAATGCTGCGCGTGAATATGGTATAAAAATTGTTGGAAACGAAAAATATAATCCAAAGGGTGATGCAAATTCACTTGATTTAAGCGCACGCAAAGCCGCGCTTTCATTGCGCGGCGTCGGTAATGTAAAAACCACCGCAATTTTAATTCCAGAACGCGGCGCAGTTTTGCGCCAATTGGTTAAAACCCTATCATTAAATGGCGCATCAACTTCACGGGTTCAATTATTAGGAACTGGGCTTTGGAAAGATAAGCTAACCATAACCGATAGCCACATGTTTGGCGGCTGGTTCGTAAGCGCCGAAAGCCAAGCGCGCGATGAATTTGCTAAAGAATTGCAGGCAAAATATAATGGCCGCACCCCTACCCGCCTTGCAGGTATGGGTTATGATGCCATGAGCTTGATTGCAAAAACCGCAAAAAATGGTGAAAAGTCGGCAATTTCAACCAGACTTCTTGAACGCAATAAAGGCTTTGTAGGTATTGATGGAAATTTCCGATTTAATGACGGAATAATCGAACGCGCAATGCCGATTATGGAAATCACGGGCGATGGCACCAAAATGATTGATGCCGCGCCTAAGAATTATTAATTTTCAATAATTTGTGCGATTACTGCATTTGAAATTGTGCGCGCCTTTGGCAAAAGCTTAAGGCGCGTTTCATTATATTCAACCAATCCCAAATCTGCCAAATATTTTAAATTTTCTTGGTCTAAATTGTAATTTTTATATTCAATTCCACTTTCAAGTCTAAGCCCCATTATTAAATATTCTTGGCGAATTTCTTCATCTGTTAAGGTTTCTTCTTCGATTAAAGAATTACCTTTGGAATTTATATTTTTAATATATTCATCGGGCTTTAAACTATTGAAATAGGCGGCCCTTTGCCCATTTTTCCATAATCGCCCGTGCGCACCGGGGCCAATCCCAAGCCAATCATTTGATTGCCAATATAATAAATTATGGCGCGACATTGAATTTATATTTTTGGCATGATTGGAAATTTCATAGGCGATAAAATTATGTTTGTTCAAAATCTCTTGGGTTTTTTCGTAAAATTGTGCACCCAAATCATCATCGGGAATATTTATTGCGCCGCGTTTTAGTTTTCTATCAAAGGCAGTATTGGGTTCGATTGTAAGTTGATATGGTGAAACATGATCAACACCCAATGACACGGCTTTATTCAATTCAAATTCCCAATCTTCAAGGCTTTGATTTTGGCGCGCATAAATTAAATCAAGCGAAAGGCGCGGCATAATTTTTCGTGCAATTTCCACCGATTTTATTGATTGCTGCGCATCATGAAACCGCCCCAAATCTTTTAGGCCATTATCAAGAAAACTTTGCACACCCAAACTTAAGCGTTCAATGCCAGCAATTTTAAAATCTTGGAATTTTTCATATTCATTGGGATTAGCTTCAAGGCAAATTTCGGGATTTTCTTCAAAACCCCATAAATTATTACAAAGCTCAATGATTTGGGCAATTTTACTTGGTTCAATTAAGGATGGGGTTCCACCACCAAAATAAAGCGAATGAAGTTTGCGCCCACTGGTTTTTGAATACCAATTACGGATTTCATCAATAATTGCTGCCAAAAGCCCATCATTATCGCGCCCACGCGCCCGATAAATATTGAAATCACAATAAGGGCAAATGTGCGAGCAATAAGGCCAATGGATGTATATACCTAATTTCTTATTTGCTACGGCCATCTATTTTTCAAAAACTTCGGCGATTAATTGTTTGAACGCATTTGCGCGGTGGCTCATGGCGTGTTTTTTATCGGCATCCATTTCACCAAAAGTAATATCAAAGCCATTGGGAACAAAAATTGGATCATAGCCAAAGCCATTTTCACCGCGTGCTGGAAATTCCAAATGCCCTTCTACATAACCCTCAAATGCCTTTTGTGTTCCATCTGGCCAAACAAGTGCCAAGGCGCAAACAAAACGCGCGCCATAATCTTGGGTGTTTTTTTCTTTTAATTCTTTTTCAACCCGCGCCATTGCCACATTAAAATCTTTATTTTCACCCGCCCAACGCGCCGAATAAATACCAGGTGCGCCATTAAGGCCAAGGACTTCCAAGCCCGAATCATCGGCAAGGGCAGGTAAATTTGTTGCCTTTGCGCTATGGCGCGCTTTTAATAATGCGTTTCCAATAAAGGTTGCTTCGGTTTCTTCGGGTTCATCAACCCCCATTTCACCCGCAGATATAGCAATAACGTCAAAGGGCAATAAAAGCGCGCTAATTTCTTTCAATTTTCCTTTATTATGTGTGGCAACAACAATTTTTTCGATTTTTTGTGTCATTTATCTACCTGTAAAATTTGCTTTTTTATAATCTTACTATTACCAATACTAATATAGCAATTAAAATGGTGATTAAATGCAAAACCAAACACTAGCACAATGGATATTTCGGGGGTTAAAATTACTAAATCTGTGCGCCAAAGTTGTTTTGACAATTTTCGTTGCATTAGCAGGTTTGGCAATAATAACAACATTCTCTGGTGGTAAGATTGGTGCGTTTAAAATGTTTTCCGAATGGCGTGTATTAGCACCCATGCTTTTATCTGGTGTGATACATTCTTCGGCACTTTTATTAATCACTCAACAATTACAACTAATCACCCAAAGCCATATTGAAAACGACCCCTTTGTCCCTGAAAACGGTGTTCGCTTAAAGAAAATTGCCATTTATCTTGGAATAATGGAATTATCACGCTATTTCGTTCAAGTTCTTACAGGCCTTATCATTGCTTTTGCAGGCCAGCCAGATGATGGTGATTTAAGTGTAAAAATTGCACCAAATCTAGTTGCATGGGGCGCAGTATTTATTATTTTGCTTTTATCGCAAATTTTTAAAGAAGGTGCACGCCTTCGTAAAAATGACCAATTAACAATATAGGGTTCTTATTTTTGCCAATCAAAGTTAATCTTGACCGCATTTTAGTATATCGCAAAATCTCTATGACCGAGCTTGCGCAAAAAATCGGCATTACTTTGGCGAATTTATCAATTTTAAAAACAGGCAAAGCGCGCGCAATTCGCTTTTCAACCCTTTCAAAAATTTGCAAAATCCTTGAATGCCAACCCGCCGACATACTTGAATGGTTCGACGGGGAGGAAGTGGATGATAATGATTAGCCTATCGCCTTGGCTTGCAATGCAAATAATTCATCACAGCCTTTTTTAGCAAGTGACAATAATTCATTAAATTCGACCTCAGTGAATGGTCTTTCTTCGCCAGTTGCCTGAACTTCAACAAGGCCAAGATTTTGGGCGATTATGAAATTTGCATCGGCTTCGGCACTTGAATCTTCATCATAATCAAGGTCAAGAACAGGCTCACCCTTATAAATACCGCATGAAATTGCCGCAACTTGTGCACGAATTGGGTTTTCAATTATCAAACCTTCTTCACGCAAATATTTACACGCCAATGAAAGCGCAACATAAGCGCCAGTAAGTGATGCAGTACGCGTTCCGCCATCGGCCTGTAAGACATCGCAATCGATAAGAATTTGACGCTCACCTAATGCAACCAAATCGACCACACTTCTTAGGCCGCGACCGATTAAACGCTGAATTTCTTGGGTGCGCCCTGATTGCTTGCCAGATGCCGCTTCACGCTTGCCACGTGTGTGGGTTGCACGCGGTAGCATTCCATATTCAGCCGTTACCCAACCCTTTTTTGTGCCTTTCATCCAACCTGGAACTTTTTCTTCAACACTTGCAGTAACCAAAACATGCGTATTACCAAATTTTGCAAGGCACGAACCTTCGGCATAGGGTGAAAAATTTGGAATAAGTTCTATTTTGCGGGTTTCATCATTGGCGCGTTTTGATGGGCGGTTGGACATTTTTCTTTACTTTCTATTGCTTTGTATCTTGCTCAAATATATCCATCACGCATGAAATACAATGATGATATCCCATTACCATTTGGCGGCGAACAATTATTCACTTTTTTAATGCGCGCGGATGCGCTTAAACAAGTTCAAAGAGCCAATAAAATAAGTGATGGCGCGCGCCAAGAAAATAGTGCCGAACATTCATGGCAAGCGGCTTTAATGGTAACATTATTTGAACATTGGTCTAATTACCCCATAAGTGTACGCAAAACCACGCAAATGCTTCTTGTGCATGATATTGTTGAAATAGAGACAGGCGATAATTGCCATTATACCCAAAACCCACCTGAAAATTTACACGAAATCGAACAAAAAGCCGCAATTTCAATCTATGGCGAAAACCCCGAAGCGCCCTTTCGCGAAATGAAATCATTATGGGAAGAATTTGAGCGCGGCAGAAGCAATGAAGCCAAATTCGCGCGCGCCATTGATGCCTTCTTACCACTATTCTTACAGGTTATAAGCGATGGCAAAGCATGGGGCGATTGGCGCGGCGACCACAAAGAATACACGGATAAAAAATCAATTATTCAAAAAGGTTCCGACAGATTGTGGGAATATAGTTTGGAATTAATTGAATATTGTATTGCCAGAAACTGGCTATACTAATTTTTTTGCAACTGCTTTGGCAAAATTTGCGGCGGATTTCTTGCCATTTTGCCCATCAAAAGGGCCATATAAATAAGGCTCGATAAGTTCCATTTCCATTAATTGCCAATCATTTTCATGTTCGACCATATCAATGCGCGCATATAAAAGCGCATTATCGGGGTCATATTGTTGCAAAATTTGCTGCGCGGCTACTAATGCCTTTTGTGGTGGCTCAATTGAAGTTTCAATCGCACCATATCGGGTTTGGGAACGATAATCACCATCTTTTGGGCGTTTCATTAAGGCGTGTGAAAATTCACCGCCCATGAAAAGCATTGATAATTCGCCTTGTGTTGTCACGCTTTCAATAAAAGGTTGAACTAATGCTTGATCTGGTGGTAAATCGGCAAGCAATGGCAATTCTTGACCGCGTTTTAAACGTGCCTGACGCCATGCACCCGCACCAATTTTTGGTTTGATAATTATTTCATCGCATTCAAGAGTGTCAAAAGCATCCAGAATTTCATCGCTAATTTGGGCATTTATCATGATAGTTTTTGGAACTTTTTGCCCAGAATTTGCAAGGCGTAATAAATAAGATTTATCAAAATTATCACGAATGAATTTGTGTGAATTTAAAAGCGGGACTTTTGCTTTTTCAATTTCATCCAAAATTTTTAAAAACTGGGAAAGATTTTGCGGATAATTCCACGCCATTAACGGAATTATCAAATCAAATTTTGACCAATCATTATTATCATCTTGCCAATAAACAGGTTGCAAATTAATTTCATATTCTGCCAAAGCATCATGCAAATCATCATATTGCGCTTTGATTATGTCACCATATAAATCATTTTCAGGTGCATCAAAATATTCATGCGATACCATTATTGCGATATTTTTCATTGTTACAGCGACTTTCATTGATTGATTTGGTTCAAGCGTTTAAAGGAAACCAGTATATTTTTCAAAGGAAATTAGTCATGGAAATCAAATATGATGTTTGCGGCGTTGGTAATGCAATTGTTGACGTAATTGCCCCCGCAACCGATGAATTTTTGGCACAACATAATATAACCAAAGGCGCCATGACCCTTATTTTTGATGAGCCTGCGGTTGAAAAACTTTATGGCGCAATGGCAGATGGTAAAACTGTTTCAGGTGGATCTGGCGCAAATTCAATTGCGGGGATTGCATCATTGGGCGGTAAAACTGCCTATATTGGCAAAGTTGCCAAGGACGAATTGGGTGCTTTATTCAACAAAGAAATTAATGAAATCGGCGTTGATTTTGATACTGCGCCCCATTCTGGTGGCCCGGCGACTGCGCGCTGCATGATTAATGTTACAGCTGATGGGCAAAGATCAATGTGTACTTATTTGGGTTGTTCGCCATTAATGGATGAAAAAGACCTTGATGAAACAAAAATTGGCGCTTCAAAGATTGTTTTCCTTGAAGGCTATTTATTTGACCGTGATGAAGCAAAAGCCGCATTCGTTCATGCCGCTGAAATTGCCAAAAAATATAATCGCAAAGTTGCGCTAACGCTTTCTGATTTATTCTGTGTTAGCCGTCATAAAGACAGCTTCTTGCAATTGGTTAAACACCATATTGATATTTTATTTGCCAATGAATCCGAAATTTTGGCACTTTATGATGAAACAGATTTTGACGCAGCCTTCAAAAAGGCAGCCGCCGATTGCCAATTTGTTGCGGTTACACGCTCTGAAAAAGGTTCGGTTCTTACCGATGGCAAGGAAACAATTGTGGTCGCCGCTGACCCAATTGAAAAAGTTATCGACACAACTGGCGCAGGCGATTTATATGCGGCAGGTGTTTTATTCGGTATCGCAACAGGTCGCGAATTGGAAACATGCGGTAAATTAGGTTCAATGTGCGCCGCCGAAATCATAAGCCATTATGGCCCAAGACCAGAGGCAAATTTGGCACAAATGGCGAAAGCACGGGAACTTTAAAAGCAATTGTCATCCCCGAATTTTGCAAAGCAAAATATCGGGGATATATTTATTATCCCAAAAGATCCCCGATAAATTCTACAGAATTTTCGGTGATGACATTTACTTTGAACCCTTAAACTCTGCCCAACTATAAAGCCCTAAACCTGCCCATATAAGGCCGAAGGTAATTGCTTGGTGAATGCCGAATTTTTCGCCGTAAAATAGTGAAATTATCAAAACTATTGATGGCGCAATATATTGAAGCATTCCCAATGTCGTCATTTTCAAACGGCGCGCACCAAAGGCAAAAAGCGTAAGTGGAATTGCAGTGGCAGGACCTGTGAAAAGTAAAAGGATAAAATCCTTATGCCCCTGCCCAAATATTGCCACCCCATTTTTGTTAAGCATTAAAAGTGCAACAATCGCAAATGGTGCAATCACTAAAGATTCCCAAAATAATCCCGCCGCAGGGGCAATGCTTACTTTTTTGCGGATTAATGCATAACATGTGAATAATGCAGCCAATATTAAGCCATAGGCGGGGAAATGGTGAACCGCAATTGATTGATAAACCACCGCAAAGCCCGCCAAACCAACCGCCGCAATTTTCACAGGCGCAAGTTTTTCTTTGAATACAAATATTCCTATTGCAACATTCATCAATGGGTTGATGAAATAACCAAGCGCGGTTTCCATAATAAGCCCATTGGCAACACACCATGTATAAAGCGTCCAATTTACACTTATACAAAAGCCCGACATGGCAAGGAAAATTAAATTTCTAGGTGCGGTTTTAAGTGATGAAAAGCCATTAATAAAAATAGCAATCCCAATTGCCCATGGAACAGTCCAAATAACGCGCCAACCCACAATTGCCCAAGGCGATATGTCATGCATTTGCTTTAAATATAAAGGTAAAAACCCCCATATTAAAAATGCGCAAAGGGTTATTAATAAAGCCCCTTTTGCTTCGGACTGTGTGTTTTCGCTTGTCATTATTATGCCTTGGCAGGTTTTATGCGCGCTTTGAGCGCATACCCGCAACTTTTTGAATATTATTATCTTCCAATAGGCCTTTATAATCCGCACTTTCAATGGGGAAAACTGCTATTTTGGAATTTTGGTCATGATGTATGCCATAGCCAAGAGTTTTTACTAAAGGCGACGCCCTAAGGCATGCCAATGGTTTGTCAAAAAACTCATTCTTTAAATTTGCATCATTTTCATTTAGTTTGTTACGCAATGCGTGTACCGAAAATAACAAATCATCCGAGGTCATTTGATATGGATTATTTACAATAAAATCTAACTGTATTGCGCCAATTGTCCCCGATTTGGCAATTACTGCATGGTCATATTTATAATCACCAGAAACCGTGATTAATGTATTTGTATAATTTGTTGAATGTGCCATATCTGATAAATACACAAATTTACAAGGGGGGTAAATGTCTGTTCCTAAGATTCTTGAAAAATTGCGCTTGCCAATTATTGCATCGCCAATGTTTATTATTTCAAATCCGAAAATGGTTATTGCACAATGCAAGGCAGGAATTGTTGGTTCTTTTCCCGCATTAAATGCGCGCCCACCCGAATTATTACATGTATGGCTTGACGAAATTACAAATGAGCTTGCCGAATTTGATGCAAAAAACCCTGATAGGCCATCGGCACCTTTTGCGGTTAATCAAATTGTTCATAATTCAAATGCCCGCCTGCAACATGATGTTGAGGCATGCGTTAAATTCAAAGTTCCCATTGTGATTACATCACTTGGCGCAGTGCCAATGGTGAATGATGCCATCCATTCATATGGCGGTATTGTTTTCCATGACATTATCAATGTTCGCCATGCAAAATCGGCACTTTCAAAAGGCGCAGATGGCCTTATCGCGGTTGCGGCGGGTGCGGGTGGTCATGCGGGGCCATTATCACCCTTTGCCTTAATCCAAGAAATCCGTGAATTTTTTGACGGCCCACTTGCCCTTTCTGGTGCAATTGCAACGGGTGGCGCAGTTTTGGCAGCCGAAGCAATGGGCGCAGATTTTGGCTATATTGGCTCTGCCTTCATTGCATCGGATGAAGCGAATGCGGTTGATGGCTATAAACAAATGATTGTTGATTCTGGCGCGTCCGACATTGTTTATTCAAATTATTTCACTGGTATTCATGGCAATTATCTAAAACCATCAATCATTGCCGCCGGTATGGATGCCGATAATTTACCAGAGGCCGATAAATCAAAAATGGATTTTGGTGCGGCAACATCGGGCGCAAAAGCATGGAAAGACATCTGGGGTGCAGGCCAAGGCATTGGCGCGGTTAAAAAAATCGAACCAATTGCAAAAATCGTCGATAGATTGGAAAGCGAATATTTGGCCTCTAAGAAGCGCGTTTGTGATTAATTATCATAATAATGCTTTGGGCAATTAAACAAATTATTGTTGCCAATATAAAGCTTAGACCTAATTGAATCTTTGCCAGTAATAAAGGCAAAACCGCAAAGAAAACTAAAAATGATATTAGGCCAATAATCCAACCATGAAATAGATTGGCGCATTCTTGTGCGCCATCATTTCTATGGGTTTCCGACATAAGGATAATTCCAAATATTGGAAAAACTGCGGCAAAACCTGCAATAATACCCGTTGTATGGGTTGCTATTTTTGACACCAAAAGCGTTAATAAAGCACCAGAAATAAGGCGTATATATAGATTAAGTGGTGCAGGCAATGCCCCGCCTTTTTTTGGTGGTAAAGCAAATTTTGCAAACGCTAGCGATATTATCGCAACCATGATTGCAAAGCCTAAATTATGCGGTGCATTCATCATTATTGCCACCATAATTGCCCAAGAACATAGTGCAAAAAATAGACTTATTATCCAATTAAATTTACGTGCCGCCCATGAATAAGCCACACCAAACGCCATAAATCCTGAAAGCCCATATAATGCTGAATAACAAGTGGCAGCGGCAAAATTATTATCATGTTCAAGACCCAATACATAAATAATTGGCCCAGCAACCGCAGGAAGCCCACTTACAATTCCGCCATAAAACGCGCCAAATTTCTTGCTTATCAAACTTATAAGCAATAGAAATAATGGAACAATAATAATTTTAAGTAATAATATTTGCAAAATCTTGACCTTTGAAACTTGCAAATGTCATATAATGATAAACAATACAAGGAAGCAAAAAATGGCCACCACTAAGGATTTCGCACAATATATTACAAGCATAATGGGAGTTGAAAGATTTTCTGCACGCCCTATGTTTGGTGAATATGGCTTTTATTGCGATGGGAAGGTTGTTGGCTTTATTTGCGACAATCGCCTTTTGATAAAACCAGTACCGCAATCAAAATGCCTTGAAACACAGTGTGAAATGGATCACGCCTATCCTGATTCAAAACTTTATTATGTCATTGAAGAAGACAAAATTGATGATTTAAATTTGCGTGAAATTTGCCATGCAATAGCCGCGGCAACACCTGAAAAGAAACCTAAGAAACCAAAGCCGAAATAGCTCTTTCAATATAATTATCATTATCATCTAACGTAATATCGGGCATAGAATAATTGCGTGGTCTTCCGTAGATATTATAAACAGGCTCAGCACTATATTGGAAATCCACCCCGCCTACTTTGCTTGAATAAACGGCGGCGCCAAGACCCATCATCATTGTTCCCATCATTTTTGCACCGCAAATTGCGCGCATTCCCATTGGGAAACCTTCTGCCATACTCGCGGACCAATGATTACACAGAATTACAACTGGCTTTTCAAAAGTGAATGGGCCGCGCGGTTCAACATATTCGGTCCATTTTTCACCAATCCCTTTTCCTTTGCGCTTTGCCATTTGGGCATAGGGTTTGGTTTCTTTGATAAAGCGCCCCATGATTGGGCGCGCAATTGCCGTATCGCCGCCGCCATTATAACGAACATCAATAATAAGCGCTTTTGCATCTTTGAATTTTTCAAGCGCTTCGTCAAATTGTTCAACAATATTAGCATCATCGCCAAATGTGCGAATGGCAATATAGCCAATATTTTGTTCAAGCATTTTAGCTTCAAAATCTGGAGGGAAAGCACCTTTATAAAGCGGTAAATTTACAATTTTAATTTCATTTTTTGCAGTTAAATATTTTATTTTACGTTCTTGCCCCTTATTTCCAGCAACAGCAAGATTAAGCAAATAATTCACCGCGATTTGTTTGTTTTTAGTAAGGGATTTTGGTTTTAATTTGCGTGCTAAATCATAAACTTTAACATCATTAATTTCCATAATCATGTCGCCCTTTACAAGGCCGCTTTGTTTTGCTGCTGAATATTCGTGCACTGCTTGAACGGTACATGCACCAATTTGATCCTCAACATATAAATCATAAGGCGGCCAGCGGGGTGCGCCTTCATTGGCCTTATGAATATGGGTGTGCGAATCCATGGTTTCGCGCATTAAAGCATCAATTAAATCAAGAAATTCACTTTCACTTTTGCATTGTAGCGCCAATGGTTGATAGGTTTGCCGTGCTATTTCCCAATCAATATTATTCTCGTTGAAATAACAATATTTCTTGTCCATTTCACGCCAGATTTTTTCAAATCTATGCGCAAAATTGGATGAATTTGCATATGCTTTGCTTGTTAAAAGCGACAATAAAGAAGCAATTGTAACCCGACGATTTATTTCAAACATATTATCTCAAATCAAAAATTTTACGACCAGAATTTCTTAAATCATATATCCCAATTTTTGTACATTTCTGGCAATATTTTTGCGCATCATTTTCCACATTAGCAGGCGAAGTATTTAAAAAATAATTCACGCCATTTGAGCCATTATAAAACCCGATAAAGAAATATGCCCCATTGTCCATATTATCATTTATAAGCATGCATTCACTATTGCTTTGACGTTCACATTCGAAAATTGCATCTGCTTGTGCTTTTTGTAAATTTTCAAATCCAGAAGAAAGAATTATTTTATTCCAGTTTGGATTATATTTTTTTGTCCACGCAGCAGCGGCATATCCACGTGTTGATTTTGGATAGGTAGTATCAACAAATTCCTTATTGCTGCGCGAACTATATATTGCATCGATTTTGCAATTTCGAAAATCGCTTTTTGCGCAAACGGATCTTGTAAATTGTGTGCTATCAAATCCATCTGTTGTTGATAAATAAAATATTATTCCATCATCACGAATAATTTTTAGAATATTTCCATTGGCGACATCTTTTATTATTTTACATTTTTTATTTGTGGCCCTTTCACAAAGCCTAATAAGATTAGATTTTTCGCTTTCATAATTTGTGACGCCAGTTTTTATCCAATTTCTATAATCTTCGTCACCTGTATCACCATTTTCAGGCGCAACAATTATTGCGTATTTGGAGCGCATTGGACTATTTGGGAAATCATCATCACTAGCACTATTATGATAAATCCCACTTGGATAGCGCGCCATATCTTGCGCTGGAAAATCATAATCACCAATTAATTTACAAAAATTATCGCCACAATTTTTAATTGCTTCTTGCTGTGCTGCATTTTTATTTAAACCCCAACCAATATTGACAATACCATTAGGATTTAAAGCAATTGAAGCATAAGAATTCCATGCACTAAGTCCAATGACACAGCCATTTCCCATATCTTTATTGCATTTATTTAGAACATAATTTTTGGCATCTTCTTCACTTGAATGATTCCAACTTGCCCAAACATTCAAACTATCGGTATGAAAGGCAATGGCAAAATAATTAGAAACAAATTGCGGGCGATTTTGCTCCTCCCGTGCCATTCGATTTTCTTCGCGCATTCTTTGCTCTTCTTCGGCGGCTGCCTGTTGCTCCTGCATGATGCGATACATTTCTTGTTGTTGACGCCATTCTTCTTGTTGACGCCTTATATCTTCTTCATAGGCAACTTGCGCAAATGCAATTTTAGGATAAGCAAAACAAACAAACAAAAGTGGAATACTTAAGATAATTATTATTTTTTTTAACATTTTGGACTCTGATTTAAATTATATTTTCGATATAACATTAAAAAGATGGCATCAATTTGGCAAGCGCAAATTAAACTTTAATCTAAGGTATTCACCCTTCACTTATTTGCTGAAAATGATATAGGAATGCCAAAATTTTAGGGGATTTATATGACCACACGCACAGAAACCGATACTTTTGGCCCAATCGAAGTTGATAGCAGCAAATATTGGGGCGCACAGGCACAAAGAAGCCTTGGTAATTTTAAAATTGGCTGGGAAAAACAACCTGCGGCAATTGTGCGTGCACTTGGCATTGTTAAAAAAGCGGCTGCAATCACCAATATGAAACTTGGCAAAATGCCAAAAGATTTGGGCGAAGTAATTGTTAAAGCTGCGGATGAAGTGATTGATGGTAAATTAAACGACCATTTCCCATTGGTGGTTTGGCAAACAGGCTCTGGCACGCAATCAAATATGAATGCCAATGAGGTTATTTCAAACCGCGCAATCGAAATGCTTGGTGGTGAAATGGGAAGCAAAAAACCTGTTCACCCTAATGATCATGTGAATATGTCTCAAAGCTCGAATGATACATTCCCAACGGCAATGCATGTTGCATGCGCTTATGAAGTTGCCAATAAACTAATCCCTGCATTGAAACATTTGCACGCGGCATTGGATGCCAAAGCCAAAGAGTGGAAAGATATTATCAAAATTGGCCGCACCCACACCCAAGACGCAACCCCAGTGACTTTGGGTCAAGAATTTTCGGGTTATGCACAACAAGTTGAAAATGGCATTAAACGCCTTGAAATGACTTTGCCAATGTTAATGGAACTTGCGCAAGGCGGCACGGCAGTTGGCACAGGTTTAGCATCGCCAGCAGGATTTGCAGAAGCGGTCGCGGCGGAAATCGCGGCACTTACAAATCTTCCATTCACAAGCGCACCAAATAAATTCGAAGCATTGGCGGCGCATGATGCAATGGTATTCACGCATGGCGCGATTACAACTGTTGCAATGGCATGTTTTAAAATTGCCAATGACATTCGCTTTTTGGGTTCGGGCCCGCGTTCGGGCTTGGGTGAATTGGCGCTTCCAGAAAATGAACCTGGTTCCTCAATCATGCCGGGCAAAGTAAACCCTACGCAATCAGAAGCATTAACCCAAGTTGCCGCCCACATTGCGGGCAATAATGCGGCAATCGCATTCGCAGGTTCACAAGGGCATTTTGAATTGAACGTTTTCAATCCAATGATGGCATATAATTTCTTGCAATCTGTGCAATTATTGTCAGATGCAGCAATTTCCTTCACCGATAATTGCGTTGTCGGCATCGAACCACGCCTTGATAATATCGCGCGTGGTCTTGCCAATTCGTTGATGCTTGTAACCCCATTAAAAGAAAAATACGGCTATGATTTAGCCGCCAAAGTCGCCAAAACCGCCCACAAAAACGGCACAACTTTGCGCGAAGAAGCGATAAACCTTGGTGTTCCTGCCGAAGATTTTGATGCAATCGTTCGCCCAGAATTAATGATTGCACCAGATCCGATTTAATTTAAATCGCCGCATTCAACCCAATCCGTCATCCCGCACTTGATGCGGGATCTCGTTGAAGCGCCAACCCACCCAAAGATCCCCGATATTTTTTGTTACAAAAAATTCGGGGATGACAGGTGGTTTTAAATTATCGCTTTGTCAGTAAGCAGAAGCACTTTCGGGCGCTTTTTGCAATTAAAAATCTAGAAGTAGTTAGTCAAAATATTGCCTTATTATTTATTAGAAATATTCTAATTAATAGGCCTTCTATCTTGACGACTTTTTGTATTTTATTTATCTTGTCTACTCAATACAATCACATGATTTTTTAGAGAAAAAATGTCAGCTTCAGACACGAATATTTTAGATGTAGTTATACCGATAGTTACACTATTTATTGGCTTAGCTTTTGGAATGTTATCAGATTACTTGAAGGACAAAAGACTCCTCGAAAGAGAGAGAGAAATTAGAGATATTCAGTTTAGACAAGATTCAAAAATAAGGTTCAATCAATTTCAAAGAGAAAATTTAATTTCTTTGCAAGAGGCAATAGGTAAACTTATTCGAGCGACTGGCAAGGGACATCACGAAGATACTATTGCATTTAAAATGTCTGGTGAATGGAAAAAGAATGTGCTTTCAGAAGAAGTTGATATTGGTTTTCTTAATTCTCAAAACCTAGTTTCAATGCATTATGTTAGATTACATAATAGTGAGATTCGAGAGATTTCAAAAAGTTTAAAACGCCTATGCTCAGAAGTAGCACTAGCAGAAAGTGAGCGCGTCGGCATGAAAAATATGATGGAAATATCGAGAATTGTAGAGGACTTAGAGGAAAGAATAGGATTTGAACTAAGACGCATAGACAATATCGAAGCAAGCTTATAATGTATCATAAATAATGCAATACTTGAAACTACTGACGCAAAATTCGCACAAAAACTTGACCCGCAGATTTTTAAAACACTTGTATTTAATACATCCCCGCATGCGGCAACATTGCAGGAAGTTTTTTGCCCATAATGCCTTCAAGCCATAAACCTGTTTCAACAAGTTTTTCCATATCCAAACCAATATCAACACCGCTTTTGAAAAGCATATAGGCCAAGTCTTCGGTTGGGATATTGCCTGTGGCTTTTGGGGCGAAGGGGCAGCCGCCGAGGCCGCCGAGGCTTGAATCTAAGATACGTACGCCTGACGAATATGCCGCCCATGCATTAGCAATGCCAGTGTTGCGTGTGTTATGAAAATGGGCGCGTAATGGAATATCGCCCAAATGCGGTTTTACCATTTCAATCAAAGCCGAAACTTGCGCAGGAACGGCAACCCCAATTGTATCGGCAAGCGCGATTTCGCGCGGTTTTGCCGCCGCCAAGATTTTCACAATCTCAACCACATGTGCGGGGTCAGTTGGGCCATCAAAGGGGCAGCCAAAGGCGGTAGATATTGTGACCTGCCCCGTGCGCCCTGCAGATTGTGCCATTTTAACAATGTTTGCCGCAATATGCGCGCTTTCAATAGATGTTTGCCCTTGGTTACGCATTGCAAAACCATCAGAGGCACAGGCAACCGCACCCAATTCATGGACTTTTGTTTGTAATGCACGTTCAGCGCCGCGCCCATTCAATACAAGGCCAATATAGGTTGCAGCGCGCGCAAAATCCAAACCCGAAATAACATCTTCGGCATTCGCCATTTGCGGCACGCGTTTTGGATTTACAAAACTTGCAACTTCGATGCGTTTAATCCCTAAATCAAGGGCGCTATTAATAAGGGCAATTTTATTTGCTGTTGAAATAATTTCAGGTTCATTTTGCAAACCGTCGCGCGGTGAAACTTCGATGATTTCAACATTTTCATGCATTATTCTTCGCCACCTTTTTCTTTATCTTTTTTCTCGCGCTCTTCCTTGCTCATAGGTTTTGGGGCGTCGGCTTTAATTTGGCGCGCTTGCAATGATAATGCTTCTGATTTTGCCGCGCGCTCATCCTCGCAACTTACTTTTTTTGCAAGAAGTGGAATATATGAAGTGGCGCAAAAACTTCCTGTATCAACTCTAACGCCTTCAATTTTATCGGCGGCAAAATCAGCATCACGATTTAGAACTTGTGATGAAAGTGCAGCTCTTTCACGGGCATTAATTTCGCGCGCATAAAAAACTAATGCCGCACTATCATTAGAGCGCATCATTAATCCCGCAGCAGAAGCCCAATGCTTTATACCTTCGGTCAGTGGTTTTGAATTTACACTTCCAGAAAAATATAATTTGCGCGCAAGAACGCTTTCAGCGGCAAAATAAGCCTCGGCGCGGCGCACATCTTGGGTTTCAAGTGAATAGAAACCAAGATTTTTAGCAGCCTCAAGGCTTTGTTTCATTCCATCTGTATCAGTGGCAGAATTTTCATAAACATTTTGCCACAATTTCGATGCGCCAACCAAATCCCCTGCTTCTTTTGAGGCTTTGGCTTTTTGCAAAACCAAATCATTAGCCGCCTTTATTGCCGCATAATCAATTGGCGGCGGCGCTGGCGGTGGTGGTGGGGCAACTGGTGGCGGTGCGGTTTCAGTTTTTGGTTCAACGACAGTTTCAACAACAATCGGTTTTTTAGGTACAGGTTTTGCCGCCACGACCTTTGGGCGTGCCAAAGCACCATTTGGCATCAATGCGATTGACGCAATTGACGACGCTAAAATCGAAAAATAAATTTTAGATATTTTCAAAACCATGCCCTTATTTTTACCAACACATTTGACGCGCGGTACAATAGCGTTCTAAACCTGAACCAATTTAAAATGATTTTAGTCACTTACCAATAATTTGCAAATCGGCAAGGCAGAAAAATACTAAATTTATTTTTAGTTTT
Organism: Pseudomonadota bacterium; assembly: GCA_020161405.1. GTDB lineage: Bacteria > Pseudomonadota > Alphaproteobacteria > Caulobacterales > Aquidulcibacteraceae > Pseudaquidulcibacter. The sequence goes on from JAIUOD010000001.1 coordinate 591,236, forward strand.
CAATTATAGCGCGGTTTTCAGGCAGAACTTAAAAACCGCGCTATTCAAAACCTTATTTTACCTCTTTAATTGCAATTGCCGCACCGCCGCCAGGGGCAAGGAAAAGTTCAATATTGCTTGTTACATCAACTGGCTTTTTCTCTATGGTGATTGCAAATTGGTTGGTGCGATAATCGGCACCATCGCCGTCACGGTAAATTTCGGCAATATATTTTTTCTTTGGGTCAAGGAAATTAAAGCTTAGATTTACTTTACGGCCAAATTCATCAGTGACAGCGCCGATAAACCAATTATTTGAATTTCTATCTTGGCGCGCAATAACTGCATAATCGCCAATTTCACCCGATAGCATTTTGGTTTTTTGCCAATCGGTTGGAACATCTTTGATAAATTGGAATGCATCTTTATGGGCTTCATAATTTTCAGGCAAATCAGGAACCATTTGAATTGGGCTATAAAGAACCACATAATCCGCCAATTGACGCGAAATAGTATTCAAGATTTTTTGACCACCGCGACCACGCAAAGACAATACACCTGGGGTGAAATCAAATGGCCCCGAAAGCATGCGGGTGAAAATAAGGTTTGGTTCATGCTCTGGCGGGTTTGGTGGAACGCCCCATGCATTATATTCTTGCCCACGGGCGCCTTCGCGCGAAACCCAATTTGGATAGGTGCGGCGAAGGCCCGTATCTTTTATTGGTTCATGTGGGTTAATGGCGATTTGGTGTTTTGCAGCTTCTGTTACAACTTTTAAATGATGAACACTCATGCGTTGCCCATCATGCCATTCATTTTGTTTTACGCCATTATCGCAAGCGGTAACGCCACCTGCATCTTGCACATAGCCAGTTTTTACCGCTTTGATGCCGTATTTATCATCAAAAGCAAGGGCTTTGTCTAATTGCGCTTCATAATTACAAATATTTGCCGATGTCTCATTATGCCCCATAATGGAAACACCTTTTGATTTTGCATATTCAGAAAGATATTTGATATCAAAATCAGGATATGGCTTGTCGAATTTGAATTTATCGCCATTTGCGACCCAATCGCCATCCCAACCTTCGTTCCAGCCTTCAACTAAAACAGCTTTGAAACCATTGGCAGCAGCAAAATCAATGTGCTTTTTGGTATTTTCAGTAGTCGCGCCATGTTTTACGCCCGATTCCCATGATTTTGTATCAAGGTGCATTTGCCACCAAACACCGACATATTTCATTGGCTTGAACCATGATACATCACCTAATTTATTGGGTTCGTTCAAATTAAGCTCAAGATTGCTTTCATATAGGCCGCCCGCTGTATCTGAAATACGGATTGTGCGCCAAGGCGTATCAAAAGGTGCGGCGCGGCGAACTTTAACACCATCTGGCCCTGGCGCTAATTGTGTGCGCAAAGTTTGATTTTCAGTTCGACGAAGCCACATAGATGAATAATTCACCAAAGACGCCTCATGGAAGGACATATAGATGCCATCTTTGGTTTTAATTGTTATTGGCGTATGCGCCTGCGTAACTTCTGAAAGTGGGGTTTTGCGATATAATTGTTCATAACGATTTGGCTCACCTGCGGGGATCCAAAGCGCCTCTGACTTAGGGGCAATATTGAATTCGGTCATTTCATCTTCAATTTGTACATCGCCCATATTTTTATCTGGGAATGAATATCTAAAACCAATACCATCATTAAAGGCGCGAAATGTTACGCTTATTGAACGGTGTTTTTCACCCTTTTCAACGAATTCCATCTTTAATTCATTGTGATTATCAACCACATATCGACTTTCACCCCATGGCAATTCCCATGTTTCATTATGTGTGTCAGTTTTCGCGCCTTTAAATTCAAGGCCACGTTCAATACGACCAGAACCCTTAAGCAAGAAAGCCATAACAGATGGCGATACTAATTGATTTCCATATCTTGAAACTGAATATAGAACACGCCCATCATTATCTTGCTCAATGTCTATTTCAATTGATTTATCTGGCGATAAAACCTTGCCCAAAATCTCAGAACGTGCGGCATCACTTAATCCAAGAGCCATAAAGGCAGCAAGAATCATCGAATATTTGTTTAGAATTTTGGCCATGATTTTTCCCTTGTTTTATCCCGTTCTTTCGGGTTATTTTGTGTAAATTTCAAAAATTTTCACTTGAAAAGCATTATAAATGCTGATTATATGATTTCAAGATGTAAAATTTTGCAAACATTAAAATAGGCGGCTTAAATTAAAAAATGAAGAATGACCTCAAAAAATTAGAGGATTTGGCAAGCCTTGCTGGTGTTTCTATTGCAACTGTTTCACGCGCTTTATCTGATAGTCCTGCGGTTAATTCTGCAACCAAAAAACGCATTTGGCAATTGGCACTTGCCAATAATTACCCGTTTAGACGCTACACCCCTGCGGGCCCCTTGGGTGCTGAGGCGACAATTGCAATCGTAATTCCGCGCCCACAAGCGCGCGAACCAAAATTATCCGACCCTTTCGTTTTAGAATTGGTTGCCGCAATTGGTGAAGCGGCGCGCGAACGTGGTTGCGATTTTCTTGTTTCGCATGTTTCGCCATCTTCGCATGATGATTTGGTTGAAGTTATGGAAACCAATCGTGCCGATGGCGTGATATTCCTTGGTCAATCTGGATTGCATGAAGAATTTAATGCTTTGGCCGAAAATAGCCGCAAATTTGTGGTTTGGGGCGCTGAATTACCGGGACAAAAATATTGCTCTGTTGGGTCGGATAATTTTGTTGGCGGTCGCCGCGCAACACGCCACCTAATTCGCCTTGGACGTAAAAAAATTGCATTCTTGGGCGATACAATCGCGCCCGAAGTTATGCAGCGCCACCAAGGTTACATAGAGGCTTTACGAGAAAGCAATATTCGCGTTGAAGATAAATTGATTTTGCCAACCCATTTCGATGTTGAATCGGGTGAAGCAAGTGTGAATGAATTACTTGGTGAAAATATTGAATTTGACGCAATTGTTGCCGCTTCTGACATGATTGCCATTGGCGCAATTCGCGGCCTTCAAAAATCTGGGAAAAGCGTTCCAAAAGATGTTTCAGTTATTGGTTATGATGACGTACAATTTGCCCGCCTTTCACTTCCTGCACTTAGTACGATTTCACAAAATGTTGAAAAAGCGGGTAAATTATTAGTATCAAAACTTATTTCAAGCGGCGGCGCCGCTGATTTACCATCGGAACGCGTACCGACTGAATTAATCGTTCGCGATACTTGCGGCGCTTAATTATTTTATAATTAGCGCCCCAAGTGCAGGAATAATTTTCTGATTTGCGCCATTTACAGCAAGCAAAATTTCACCAAATGAATTAACTTCAGGCGCGGCAATTTCAGTATCGCCGAAATTGAAAATGCAATGAATAACATCGCCATCATACTTACGGCAAATTATCAAAACATCCCCCTTGGTTTCGATGATTTCTAAATCGCCCCACAAAAGTGCACCATTAGTTTGGCGAATATTCAATATATTACGTGTGAAATTCAAAATTGAATTTTTGTCTTTCTCCTGTACAGCAACTGATTTGTCGAAATGACGCTTGTCAATTGGAAGCCAAGGATTGGACGCCCCAAACCCCGCATCTTCAGCATCATCCCATATCATTGGTGTACGCGCACCATCGCGCCCCAAAGTTTTTGGCCAATTTTTTATTGCCTCTGGATCCACCAAGCGTTCAAAAGGAACATCGGCTTGTTCAAGACCCAATTCTTCACCTTGATAAAGGAATATATTACCGCGCAAACTTGCAAGTAAAACCGCACAAAAACGCGCCATATCACCTAAATCACGCCCTTTGGCCCAGCGTGAAATTGCGCGCGGCGCATCATGGTTTGAAAACGCATAACTTGGCCATTCATCAAAGCCTTGATTATTCCATTCATTCAAAGATTGAATCACCAAATCCTTGGTTAATTCTTCAGCATATAGGAATTTGAACCCATAGGCGGTATTAAGGCGTTTATCGCCTTGTGTGAAAGTTTTCATCTCTGTTAGAGCAAGTTCGCCGCCAACTTCGGCAACCGTAAAACGCCCTTCATAGGAATTAATTAATGCCGCCAAACGCTCCAAAAAAGCGGGAATATCGGGGTGGGACATTGAATAGATTTTATCTTGATAATCAAATGGGCGCGTTCTTGGCCCTGGACGTGGATTAACAGGATTATCACGCAATTGGGGATCATGCATGCCAAAATTAAGCGCATCAAGTCGGAAACCATCAACCCCTTTTTCTAACCAAAATTTAGCAACATCTATAATGGCATTTTGAACCTCTGGATTGTGAAGGTTCAAATCTGGTTGCTCTGGTAAGAAATTATGGAAATAATATTGATTACGTCTTGCATCCCATTCCCATGAACAGCCATGAAAAACCGATTGCCAATTATTTGGTGGGCTGCCATCTGGTTTTGGATCCGCCCAAACATACCAATCAGATTTTGGATTATCTTTGCTTTCGCGTGATTGGGTAAACCATGCATGTGCATCTGATGTGTGCGAATAAACCTGATCAATGATTACTTTTAGACCGCAATCATGCGCTTTATGCAAAAGATTTTCAAAATCCTGCATTGTTCCAAACATTGGATCAATGCCGCAAAAATCAGCAACATCATAGCCAAAATCTTTCATGGGTGATGTGAAAAATGGCGAAATCCAAATCGCGTCAACACCAAGGCTTGCGATATATTCAATTTTTTCTGTTATACCTTTTAAATCACCAATACCGTCATTATTGCTGTCTTTAAAGCTGCGCGGATAGATTTGATATATTGTTGCACCGCGCCACCATGGCAGGTTTGCAATTGATTTCGCTAATTTACCCATATTAGTCATTTTATTCATTTATCTACCTTGCAAATTGCATATTCCAATGGTGCTAGTTCAATCTTCAAAACTGCATTTTCATCACTTGATGAGGCGCAATTTCCATCTAGGCTTTGCCAATGGCTATTTTTGAAATTTGTTTTTATTTTCTCGTTTAATTTTGTTGTTGATGTATTGAATGCAAGTAATATTTCATTCCCTTTAGCGTCAAACCTTGAAATAGCCAAGATTCCAGGTGCGTTATTAGTTTTCCTTATCAATTGGCGACCATTTATCAAAGCAGAATTATTGGTTCTTATTTTTGATAATTTCGAAATTTGCAGGTATAGCGGATGCTTTTCATTAAAGTTTGCAACCGCATTTGTAGAGCTTGTACCCAATAATTTATTATCATTATAAATTGCAACTTTTGAAGCAAACATATCTTCGCGTGCATCTTGGTCGCGGCCATCGCCAACAAAGCCTTGTTCATCGCCCGAGTATATTGTTGGCGCACCACGCAATGTAAACATCATTGCATTCGCAAGTTTTACGCGCGCCAAAATATCATCATCAGAAGTTGAGTTTTTTAAATCTTGCTTAAGACGCATACCAAGGCGCCCCATATCGTGATTTGAAATAAAGGTTTGCAATTGTAGGGCCGTTTTATAGCCATTTTCATAAAGCGCATCGCCATTATATAAATCATTAAAAATATCAGTTGGTGCATTATCACCCAAAGCAAATAAAACCGCGCTTTGGAATGAGAAATCCAAAACAGAAGGCATTTTATCGCGCTTTGTGTAAAGCGCCAAAGATCCAGGGTTCACACCCTCATTGGCAACTTCACCAAAAATATGAAAATTATTAATTCCATTTTTTGCCGCGCGCTTTTTCATAGCAGGAACAAATTTTTGCCAAAATATTGGTTCCATATGTTTTACAGTATCAATACGGAAACCATCCACTTTAAATTTATCAATCCACTGACCATAAATATCAATAAAGCCCCGAATAACACGTGGATTTGATGCATCAAGGTCATCAAGCCCCGAAAAATCACCTAATAATGAACTTTCGCCCCACCATGCACTATTGCCGCGATTATAATAATATTTTGGATCATTAAGCCATTTTGGATTTTTTACATTTTCCTCACCCTTTGAAATGTATGGGGTATAGGCTTTTGCAGGGTAATCATTGCGGTCACGATAGGCGCAATCCATACATTCTTTATATTGAATAACGTCCGCAGTATGATTTGCCACAATATCCATATAGACCTTCATGCCGCGCGAATGGGCCGCATCAACAAATTCTTTAAATTCTTTTTCAGTGCCCAAATGCGGGTCAATAGTTGTAAAATCAGTAATCCAATAACCATGATAAGCGGCACTTTCATCGCCTTTTGGCCCTTGGACAGGTTTATTTTTGAAAATCGGGGCAAGCCAAATTGCCGTAGCACCCATATTTTGAATATAATCAAGGCGCGACATCAAGCCTTTTAAATCACCGCCATGATAAAAACCCTTGGCAGTTGGATCAAAGCCAGTTTGCAACCTATCCCCAGACAGACCGCCCGTATCATTAGATTTATCCCCATTTTCAAACCTATCAAGCAAGAGAAAATATGTGATTTCATTTTCAGGGGGACGGTTTTCAATTTTAGGTGCGGCCAAAGCATTAATTGAAGAAAAAAAAGTGAAAAAAGATGCGCTTAAAAATAATAGCGATTTTTTAATTTTGTTTGTTTTTAAAGCCACTTCATCACCCAAATTAATACATGAAAACAAATATCCGCACCCCCTGCCGAGACTGGGGAAATGGCAGAAGGTGCAGAAAGCTAAAAAATTCAAAGAAATTTAAAATCGCAAAGCGCTTTTAAATCCTCCCTGTTCCTATTTTGAGGTTATTATTTTGTTTGATACTTTGCATTAAAAAAGAATGATTGTCTATAAATAATTTGCAAAAAAATGAAAAAACTAATAGATTTTTTGCAAAAATAAAAATTTTTACTATTTAAATAATACTTTTTAAAATTTAAAATCAGAATATTTTTCTTGCAAAAACTTGCAAAAGCACACCCTTTTGCAAACAATTTAAATTTAATTTACAAAGATTTTATAAGGTTGGAATAATAAAATTATTCGCCGTCAGCCTTCCAGTTCTTGGGTTTTCATCAATATCTAAACCGCTATAAAGTGCGCAATGAAGAACATATGATGGATAAATAGCGATCCGATTATATTTAAATGGTACACTATAGAACAATTCGAAATCGGGCGTTTGTTCACCCGCAAAATCAACCAATTGGCTAGCACCTTTTTCATCAATCCAATGAGTCACATAATCACGATATTCTTGAACACGATTAGGGCTTATTGATTCATAGCCTGTTGGGATATGCCTAAAAAAACCCGTCCCTCCTTTTATTTCCTTATTCATATAGTGAACCATAGCGAGGTGATCAATTTCGGCACGGTCATAATGCGGGATTTTTTGCCATGAATCAAATTTATCCAGTGGAAAAGTTGTTAAGCCCCAAAAGCCGTTTACCAATAATTTTTGTGTTTTTGGAATGTTAAATGCACGGGCAATTTGATCACGCAAACCATCTATTATTACTTTGGAATATGAATTTGGTAATTGCGCATTAATTCCTGGATAATAAGTATTTTCTGGCTGCATCCAATTTGAATTGGCTGCGATTTCAACAAGCTCATCTGGGTTCGAAACTAAATCATCAATAATTAGCAATGGTTGTTCTTCATCGCCAATTCGCAGGAAATTTACTTTCAAATCTGGATTAAGTTTAATCATTTTCACAATCTAAAACTACTAAACGATTGGTCTTGCTGCAAAACTTCGTGCAATAAAAGCACCATGGCTTGGCATATTTTCAACCGCATTATTCATAATTGATTTTAAATTCCCCATATAATTTTCAATATCATTTGGATTAATGGTATTTACAAATGGGTGCGCTTTCTTAGGCATAATTCCCTGACCTACCATTACCTGAAGCCAGCTTGTAAGCTTAAAAATATCATTATCTTTTAGGTTAATAATTCCTGCCTCGCGGAAAAGTTCTATCCGATGCTTAAGTGTTTTTGGTATTGGCCTTGCACGCATATCATCCCAAAATTTTTCGCCATTTCGCTCATTTGCATGATAATGTAACACTATAAAATCACGGATATAATCAAATTCACTTGTCATATAGTCATTGAATTCGTCACTTAAAAATTGATTGTCACCATTATGCGGGAATAAATTTATTAATTTAACAATTGCAGATTGAATTAAATGAATTGCCGTTGATTCTAAAGGTTCTAAAAAGCCTGAAGAAAGGCCAATCGCAATACAATTCTTATTCCAGAATTTTTTACGTCTTCCAGTTGTAAATTTTATCATACGTGGTTCTGCAAGTGGCTTACCATCAAGATTATTTAATAAAATTTCATTTGCTTCATCATCACTAATATAGTCTGCACAATATACATGACCATTACCTATTCTGTGTTGCAAAGGAATGCGCCATTGCCAACCTGCTTTTTGCGCGCTTGACCTTGTATATGGTGTAATAGGTTTTACGCCTTCGCATGGAATTGCGATTGCACGATTAACAGGTAAAAAATCTGAAAAATCTTCAAACCCTGTTTTTAATGCTCCCTCTATCAAAAGCCCCCTAAAACCAGAGCAATCGATAAAGAAGTCACCTTCAATCAAATTTCCATTTTCAAGTTTTACACTTGAAATATTACCATTTGATGGATTTAAATTAACATCACAAATTTTACCCTCGATACGCTGAACGCCCATATTTTCCGCAATGTTTCTTAAGTATTTCGCGTATAGGCTTGCGTCAAAATGAAAAGCATGGACAAGACCGGCAACTGGCGTATCCGCTATCCACGGGATTCTATCAAATTTGTTTTGACGAATTGCAAGATTATTTAAACTATAATCCCATAGCGATTCATTTGAACCATTTAATACACGACTTACCCAATAATGATGGAAATCAATATAGCCAAGGTCTTTTCCAATTGGCCCAAAATCATGATGATATGTATGCCCCTTTTTATACCAATCCTTAAACTGGATTCCTAATTTTATTGTTCCTTGGGTGTTTTTTAAAAAATCGTCTTCATCAATACGAACCAAGTCATTAAATATTTTTATTGGTGGAATTGTGGCTTCACCTACGCCGACAATGCCTATTTCATCAGATTCAATTAATGTTATTTTGACACGCGGCCCCATCACTTTTGCTATTGCTGACGCGCTCATCCAACCTGCTGTTCCACCGCCAACTATAATCAATTTTTTTATTTGCGAATTCGACATTTTATTCCCTTTAAACATATATATTTTGCCATTTTTTAGGCAAAAAAACACCTGCCAAAAATTAATTTTGGCAGGCGTCAAATTGTCTTAATTATCTACTTTAAAGCAGAGAACTACCATTTATAGCTAATGCCAAACATATAAGTTGCACCATATTTTTCTTCACGAACAACGTTTGCACCTTGGTACATGAAGAATGGCTCGTTAGTAATGTTTGAAGCTGAGAAGTTCAAATTCAAGCCTTTTGCAGGGCCATCTTGGAATGTGTAACCCAATTGCGCATCGAGAATAGATTCTGCGCGAACATTTCTCGTTTGCAATGAGTTTGTATAATCAGGAACCTCACCAACAAAATCACCACGATAACGATTGCTTACACGTGCAGAGAAGCCAGCTTTTTCATAGTAAATTGTTGAATTGATAACTTTTTTCGACAATCCAGGGACAGCAACTTCACCAGTTCCAGCAGGATTAACAGAAGAATTGTTAAACGACCCTGAAACAATCAAGCCAAAACCTTCAAGCATTGGGCTTACAATCTCAAACGGTACAGATGCAGAAAGTTCCACGCCACTTATGTGACCAGCACTGCCATTAACTGGCGCGCTAATTTTACCGATTCTGCTTGAATTTGCTAAATTACAAATCCAAATTGTGCCGCCACCTGTTTTTGGAATAGTGACTTGTGAACCATCAGAATTATAGCAATTAGCAGGTAATGCAGCGCCGCTATAATCTGCAAGGATAGTTGCATTATAGATATATGATTTCAAATCCTTATAGAACAGAGCTGCAGAAACATAACCTCTACGGCCAAAATATTTCTCTATTGATACGTCATAAGAGTTAGATTTCCATGGTTTAAGTCTTGCGTTGCCACCGCCTCCAGACCAGTATCTTGGTTGACCTTGAATAATTGGCGCCTGGCTTGTTGGTAAATTATCTCCATCATTGGTAATAATGCCATAGCCAATACCACCAGACATATCATCCATACGAGGGCGAACAATTGCTGTACCCGCGCCAAAACGAACTTTTAAATCCTTCATAACATCAAAGTTTAAGTTTAGGCTTGGTAAATTGTCTGTATACGAAGTGCCATCGGCGAAATACTTTGTGCCACCTTGACCACTAACGTATGTAGAAACCGCATTTTGGCTTGCATGTACACGCTGGAAACCAATATTACCTGTAACAGGAACACCAGCAAATGTTGTGTCAATATTTGCCATAAAAAATGCAGTTGTGATTGTTTCAGAAACTGACCAATTCTTTTTATCATTATCACCATTAAATGGTGTAAATCCGAAATAACCGCTATCATAAAGACCAAGTGCATCATAAGCAATCATTCCCGTCGTATTTCCTAAGAATGATGCATCCGTTACACCGCGCCTAAATTCAGTTGGCACAGAAGCTTGGGCAGCCAAACCAGGTAGCGTAATCGCGCCTTCAACGTTCACTTTGTGCTTTGTATGTTCTGTTTGATTAACGCCAAAGCTAAAAGATTTGAAAACTGGATTTGATAATTTGCGAGTTGCAGCAAATTTAACAGCATTCAATTCATCGGTAACTGTTGGCATTTTCACATAACCAGCACGACCAGCTGCACCGCCCCAGCCTTTAGGGTCAGTAAGGAATATATTGCTAAAGCTTGAATAATTCAAAGCGCCTTTTAAAGCATAAGAATTATTTGCACCGCGAACAAAACTTACTGTATCAGTAGCGCCAGAACCACTTGGACCAGTACCAGCAGTAGATTCAAGAATTAAATCTTTACGCTCTAACCATTGCGCGTTTGCATCAAAAGCCAAAGACCATTTATCGCTTAATTCATAATCTGCATTAATACCAAATTGATCAGTTGTTGATTCACGACGGTTTGCATAATTTTCAACAATTACTTTAACATCGCTAAAAGTACCTGTATCATAAAACTTACCGTCAGATGATTTAACGCCACTTACAAAAGTTGCACCGCCCCAAGCCAATGGATATTCAAGGCGCGCGATTTGTTGAATCTCTTCAAAATCAGAGTGGTAACCATCAATTGTAATATGCAACTTATCAGATGGCTTAGCCTCAATCACACCCATAAAACCATCACGCTTAAGAGTTGAAGATTGAACTTGGTTTTTTTGTCCGCCCGGAAGGAATACGCCGCTTATATCAGCCAAATTTCCATCGCCCCATGGCTCATCTTTTGTGGCCTGATATGGTGAGGTTGTGTGTGCATAGCCAAGCGCAATACCTAAAGTACCATCTAGGAATTGGTTGATATAAGTTCCATAGTAACGATCGCCAGTGTTTTTATAGCCACCAATTGCCGCTTTTTCACTATTAACTTCATGGCGAGCGCCAACAGCAATAACACGTTTTCCAACGCTTAAAGGGTGAACAGTTTGCAAATCAGCAGTACCTGCAACACCTTGGTTAACCATTGATGCATTTGGTGTTTTGTATACTAAAACCTGATTGATTAACTCAGATGGATACTGGTCAAACTCAACAGAACGATTATCATTAGTTGAAACCTGTTCACGGCCATTAAGAGTTGTAACTGTATAATCAGGACCAAGACCACGAAGGCTTAATGATTGCGCGCGACCATTTGTACGTTGCGCAGCAATACCGGGAAGGCGTGCAATAGATTCAGCGATTGATACATCTGGCAATTTACCAATATCTTCAGCTGAAACTGCTTCCACGATTTGTGAAGATTTTTTCTTTGCAGAAATTGAATCTTGAAGACTTTTACGGATACCAGTTACAACAACTGTTTCGGCATTAGTTTTTTCTTGGGCAATTGCTGATGTTGCAGAAAGTGCAACACCAAGTGCGATAACGCTTGTGCTAATTGCAAGATAACGTGAAACACTTTCGTGTCCCGATTGAGATTTCCTCATTATGTAACTCCCAGCTTTTTAATTATTGCCGAACGTGCGGCCAAATTCTTCCCCGCAAAATGTCACAAAAAGCTTTCAAGGAGTTTCTGCTTAAAACCTTGAAAACATGTTTTTGCAAAAATTTGCATTGATTAGATTTCTCTAATTATCTCAAGTCTGCATTAAAAAATGGCAATTGTCCACTGCAAAATGTAAAATGATGCAAAAAAATGTAGCAAGTATGACAAATAGCAGCCGGACTTTATCTATTAGTTTTGCAGCATTTTGCATGATTATATGAGGTTTTTTGTCTTTGCAAATTTTTGCAAAAAATCCATCGCAAAAATTTCCGTTATAAAAATTTTGCATTTTGTTACAAAAAAGCAACATAATATTTGGATTCAAGACATAATAATTCGCACAAACCAATAATTAAATTTGTTTTTGCAAAAATTTTCATAAAAAAAGCCTTGCTTTTGAAACAAAAAACACGGATAAATTGTAAAACATTACATTTTTTGCAAAATTTTTTGCAAAAACAAAAATAAACAACAAGGTAGGAAAAAATGGAGAAACCACGTCAATCGGTCGCAGGACTGATAAATCTTTCATTTGGGTTTTTTGGCATTCAAATTGGCTTTGCGCTGCAAAATGCAAATATGAGCCGAATTTTCCAAAGCCTTGGTGAAAAACTTGACAATCTTCCTGTTCTTTGGATTGCCGCGCCTTTAACAGGGCTTTTGGTGCAGCCTATCATTGGCTATTTTTCAGATAGAACATGGGGGCCACTTGGTCGTCGTCGCCCATATTTTCTTGCGGGTGCAATTCTGGCGGCAATTGCATTATTTGTAATGCCAAATGTGCCAGGGCTTCTATTTGCGGCAATGATGCTTTGGATGCTTGATGCAAGCCTTAATATTTCTATGGAGCCGTTCCGTGCCTTTGTTGGCGATAGTTTGCGTGAGGATCAACACACACAAGGTTATGCAATCCAAACCGCATTCATTGGCGCGGGCGCGGTTGTTGGCTCTATTTTTCCTTATATTTTAACCCATCTTGGTGTTTCAAATGAGGCAGCAGAAGGCGCTATTCCTGATAGTGTTCGTTATAGTTTCTGGTTTGGTGGTGCAGCTTTATTCTTGGCGGTTTTGTGGACCATTATTACCACCAAGGAATTTAGCCCTGAAGAAATGGCAAAATTTGAAAACAAAGGCGAAATTGAGCAAGTTCATGCCAATATTATTCCGCCTTTATGGCATGGTCTTGTCTGGCTTGGCCTTGGAATTTTAGTTTTTGTTCTTGTAAAGCCTTTTGATCTGAAACAAGAAATATATTTATTGGGTGGCATTCTTGCCTTCTTTGGAATTTTGCTAATCAATTCAAACTTAAGCAAGGGTAGAAATACTGGATTTATCGGCGGAATTATGGGCGATTTAATGGCAATGCCACCGATTATGAAGCAATTAAGCATTGTTCAATTTTTCTCTTGGTCGGCATTATTCATTATGTGGATTTTCACGACACCAGTGGTTGCCCAATATGTTTTCAATGCCCCAAATGCCGAAAGTGCAAATTATAATGAGGCTGGAAATTGGGTTGGGGTTTTAATGTCAATCTATAATGGCGTAGCAGCGATTGCAGCATTGGTTTTATTACCATCATTATCGAAAAGATTTGGCCGCGCAAAAACCCATATGATATGTTTGATTATCGGCGCTTTATCTTATGCAAGCTTTTTTGTTTTACGTGATAAATATCTTTTGATTATTTCTGAAATTGGGATTGGTATTTTATGGGCATCAATCCTTGCAATGCCATATTCAATTCTTGCAAGCACATTGCCGCAAAATAAACTTGGCATTTATATGGGTATTTTCAATATTTTCATCGTTATCCCACAACTTTTGGTGGCAACAATCATGGGAACAATAATGAAAACTTTCTTCCCCACAGAGCCAATATATACAATGGCTTTTGCCGCAGGCTCTTTGGCAATCGCTGCATTCACAATGTCAAAACTAAAAGAGGTTTAGTAATGAAAAAAATAATTTCATCAGCAATCGCAATTTCGGTTTTTGCATTTTGCGGCGCGAACGCACAAAATGCGAATTACACCCCTAAACCATATGTCCAACTTAAAAACCCATCTTGGACAAAAGATGCGGTAATTTATCAAATTAATACGCGCCAATTCACCCAAGAAGGCACATTTAAAGCGGCGCAAAAGCAATTACCGCGTTTAAAATCACTTGGAATTGATATTGTATGGCTTATGCCAATTCATCCAATTGGTGTTAAAAACCGCAAAGGCGGTTTGGGCTCGCCTTATTCAGTTAAAGATTATTATGGTGTAAATCCTGAATTTGGTACAAAAGAAGATTTAAAGAATTTTGTTAATGAAGCCCATAAATTGGGAATGCATGTCATACTTGATTTAGTTGCTAATCATACTTCTTGGGACAATGAAATGGCAACCAAACACCCTGATTGGTATGAACATGATTGGAAAGGTAATTTCCACCCAACCCCTTGGTTTGATTGGTCAGATATTATCGACCTTAATTATGAAAACCCTTCCTTAAGAAAATATATGATTGATATGATGGTATATTGGGTTAAAAATTATGGCATTGATGGTTATCGTGCCGATGTTGCTGGCGCTGTTCCAACTGATTTTTGGGAAAGTGCGCGCAAGGAAATGGAAAAGGTAAAACCGATTTTCATGTTAGGTGAATGGCAACAACGCGATTTACACCAAAAAGCCTTTGACGCCACCTATGCATGGGATTGGCATAAAACCGCCAAAAATGTTGCCCAAGGCAAAGCAGATGCCACAGCTTTTCATGGCTATTATTCGGAAAATGAAAGCGCATGGCCACTTGCGGCAATGCGTATGAATTATGTTGAAAACCATGATTCAAATTCATGGGAAGGCACAATGAATGAAAATTTTGGTGATGCGCAAAAAGCGATTATGGCGCTTCAGTTCGTCGCCGAAGGTATTCCCATGATTTATAATGGCGAAGAAGCATGTAATAATAAGCGCCTTGAATTTTTTGAAAAAGATCCAATTCAGTGGAAAGAATGTGGCCATGAAGCCTATTTGAAAAAATTGATTGATTTCAAAACCCAAAACCAAGTTCTGTGGAATGGTAAATGGGGTGCAAGAATGATTAAGGTTGAAAATAACAACCCACAAAAAATCTTTAGCTTTGTGCGTATGAGTGGCAAAAATAAGGTTTTGGCGGTTTTCAATCTATCAAAAGAAAGTGCAACTTTCAGATTAACAGACGATTTACCAATAGGTAAATATACTGACTTTGATGGAAGCAATGCAATTGTTGATCACCATGAAATGATGCTTCCGGCTTGGGGATATTCGCTTTATTCAATGCATTGATTTATCGCATTATTTCTAATAAATGGGTCACATGGCGTTCCAATGTGGCCCATTTTTTATATTCGCGCACGTTTTGAGGCGCATTTTTCCACGCATTTTCAAACGCAATATATTCATCTTTATTTTGCAATAAATCAGATAATTTTGAAAGCCTGATGCGGATTGTAAAAACCACCGCACCAGTTTTTGGTAATTTACGAATGGTTTGACGTTCCACACGCTCGTAAAGCATATTTGGCGCTTCATTTAGTTGTGCATTTTGCGCAGCTTCACGCAATTTTGCGCCATTAGGCGTGTAGCGTTCATCGCACCATTGAACTGTCCAATTAAATCTTTCAAGCACCATATCGGGGGCAAAATTATCGAAGACGCGGGCAATACGACCTGATAAATCAAAATCACCACTTGGAATTGGGTCGTGCAATAATGATAATGATTTTCCAATTGCATATTGGGCATTAAAAAAAGTTGGCGCACAAAGGGTTGCGGCAACCAATGTCCACACACCATCCCTTTTATCCATTATTATTAAATCGTCAGAAACAAGGCGACTTGCGCCAATTAGCAAAGGTTCGCCATTTGTAATTTCTTGATTTGCGGCGGCACAAACTAATTGCGCCAATTCGGCTTGAATTTCTTCTGTATCACCTAATGATGCATAAACATCGTCAGTTTTTAAAGAAAGTAATTTTCCCTTACCTTCAAGCCAGTGATTTTGATCATCGGGGAAAAGCCAATTTTCAATTGCAATCGGTTTAAGCCCAACTTCAAATTTTGGCGGGCCATTCATTTTTGTTGTTAAATGCGGTGGAAGTTTTGCAGACATAATTAATGCTACTATTTTTATAGCATCAACTCAAGGACTAGTTTGACACAGCAGAATTAACCTGATTGGGACCAACCTGTCTTTGGGTTGGCCTTATCGCTGCATCACCCGAAGTTGGTGTTTGGCGCGAGCGATAATCAGCACGTGCAGGATCGTCACCACAATAAGTTGCAAATACACGTTGCGGATTACCATTCGCATCGCGTTTTATACTTTCAATTGTTTCACAAGTTGTATCATTGCCGCCTACACCATTGGCAAAAACATCATCACCAAGTGAAATTGGTGTTTGTGCGGCAATTTTTGCGCATTCAGGTTCTGGTTGCCCCTTGACGATTACACACATTGTTGAAGGCTTATAAAGCGTAGCACTAGGGTCAAATTCGTTTTTCTTAGGTTCAATTGTGCTTACTGGCGCGGCAACAGACCAATCATTACTAACACGATTGACATTATCTTGTGGCTCAGTAGCAAGGGCAAAGAAAACTAAAGCTAGCATAGCAAAATCCTTATAATTTAATCATTATCGGCTTATATTCTTACTATTTGCCTAATTTATATAATATGTTGTGGCCTTTTACTTTTAATTTCTAAATCAGAATTATTTTCCTCAAATCGAAATTCTTTAAAACTTGTTGGCTCACCTTCTAAAAAATCATTTGCCTCAAAATTTGGTTCAACCAATCCTTGAACTAATGCTTTTACAGCAACCTGAACCCGATTTGTCGCATTTAGTTTTGCCTGACAATTTGAAATATGAAACTGAACAGTGCGTGCCGAAACCCCCATCAATACGCCAATTTCCCAATTAGTTTTACCATCAAGCACCCAACTTAAACATTCGGTTTCACGATCGGTTAAAGTTGCACTTTTTGGCTTTATTACATATTTTTTTGCAAGATATTGCTTAATTCTTTGCATAGCCAAAATTGCAACCAAACTTAAAAAATCCTCATCACCTGATTTTATATCAATTACATTTTCTGACGCAAAACAAAGAATACCAACAGGGCCATTGGGGCCATGAATGGGGAAATTTATTCCATCCTTAATGCCTTCTTCGCGTAATCTATTTATATATTCGCGCTCTTTTTTCCCTTTTGCATTCAAAAATACTTTGCGCCATTTTACAGGATTGCATTGGGTCAATGCATTATGTCGGCATGGATCTATTATTGCCTCCTGCTCGCTTTTATAAATTTCTTTATGCCAATCACAAAAAGACCCAAATTCAAGTAATTCATTCTTATTTGAAATTGGACAATTGAGGGCAGGTATCATCTGGAAACTTTTTGCACCCAGAATAATTGTTAAACTTGCCAAAATTTCCATAATTTCAGCTTTGGTCTGCGCCTTTCTTAAACTTGCCAAAGCCAGTGCAGAGCCATTGTTTATTTTTGTCATTTGCCTCTCCCGAAACCATAATCAACACTTGAACCCAAGCGCGAATCATACCAATTTCCCCGCTTAGGTAGTGATTTTTGCAGTGAGTCGGCAATATTGAGGAATAGGCCGAGGTGTAAGATTATTCATTTTAAGTGAGAATCCTTTATTCAAAGCAATATAAATGGGTAAAAAATATATTTTTCCAAAATAGCGTTGGATAAGCGTTCCAATTTTTGTAATTTTATAAATATAACCAATTAACCATTTCACACACTCCATATATATTTGTTCTTGTTTTGTTCTATATCAAAATGACAAGTGAGTCGATTAGTAATTCTATGATTTAGAATTGCGACGTCCATTTTTGACGTATAATATATTGCTAATATGCCGCACCTTCATTGATTGACATATTATTATTTTCTAATATATTAATTCTTGACTAATTTAGTGCGATTTAAAGGAGAATAAAATGGCAAATGTTGGCGGTACAGATAGAATTCTTAGATTTATTGCGGGCGCTGTTCTAGCTGTGGTTGGCTTAAAGCCTGATTTAGTAGGAATGGCATCAACTGGCGCACTTCATTGGGTGCTTCTTGCTTTTGGCATTGTAATGATTGCTACGGCAACCCTTAGGTTCTGCCCATTATACCCACTTTTGGGAATTAATACTTGCCCAACTAAAAAATAAAAAAGGGGCGAAAGCCCCTTTATTTTTTAACTGCATTGGTTTGCGCCAAAGATCGGCCGATATTTAAAAATCTATCGCGGCGATTTTGCTTTAATTCAATTGGCGAAAGTTTTGATAGCTTTACTAATTCCGTTTCAATAGCTTTGCCGACGGCATCAATAACACTTGCTGCGTGGCGATGCGCGCCGCCAACTGGTTCTTTAATAATGCCATCAATAACGCCAAGTTCTTTTAAGTCTTCGGCAGTTATTTTCATACCAATTGCAGCATCTTTGGCTTTATCATTGGTGCGATAAAGAATTGACGCGGCACCTTCTGGTGAAATTACCGAATAAATCGAATTTTCCAACATTAAAACCGAATTAGCCGAGGCAATGGCAACCGCCCCGCCAGAACCGCCTTCACCCGCAATTACAGAAACCATTGGCACACCAAGCGTAAGGCAACGTTCGGTGCATCTTGCAATCGCCTCTGCCTGTCCACGCGCTTCGGCGTCAAGACCAGGAAAAGCACCCGCAGTATCCACAAGGCTTATAACAGGAAGGCCAAATTTATCCGCCATATCCATAAGGCGAATGGCTTTACGATAGCCTTCAGGACGCGCCATGCCAAAATTATGCTTCAAACGCTCCTCAGTTGTTTTGCCTTTTTCGTGACCGATAATTACGCAAGGGCGTTTTTTAAAGCGACCAAGACCACCTTGTATTGCCTCATCATCGCCAAAAGCGCGATCCCCAGCAAGTGGCGTGTAATCTTTTATAAGTACATCAACATAGTCTTGAAAATGCGGACGATCAGGATGGCGCGCAACCTTGGTCTTGCGCCACGGATCAAGATTGGCATATAAATCCGCCAATGCTTTATTTGATTTTTCGCGCAATTTTGTAATTTCAGCACGAACATTTGCACCAGTTCCCGCAGATGCAGCGGCAACTAATTCATCAATCTTTTTTTCAAGCTCTGCAATTGGCTTTTCAAAATCTAGATAATTATTTGTGACCATAATTTGCAATAGAGCCGAATTTACCCAAGGGCAAGTCTATATTACCGCTTATTAAAAATTTGCCGCAAATGCACCGCGTCCACCATTTGCCGTTGCAATGAGTGAATATAGTTTTGCCGCATCAATTGGTTTGGGTAAATAACCATCGGCGCCCGCGTCAAAACCTGTTTTAATTTGGCTTAAAGCCGCATCGGCCGAAAGCATTATTATTGGCGTTTCACGATTGAATTTTGACGCTTTTCTTATTTCCTTACACGCTTCTATACCATCAATATTAGGCATACGAACATCAAGCAAAATTAAATCATAGCTTTTATTATTTGCAAAATTTATCGCCAATGCGCCATCTTCAACAATATCCAAGTCTGCACCAATTATTTCAATAAATTTCCCTAAAATATGCCGATTTGCCGCATTATCATCAGCTGCTAAGATATTCATTTTCATGGCGCTAATTTCATTTATGTCAAAGCCTGCATTGCGTTCTTCTTCAATATCTTCAATTTCGCCAAGCGCCAATGGTATAGTAGCTTTAAATATAGAACCTTTAGTAGGTTTAGATTCAACGCCAATTTTGCCACCCATTAACTTAACCAAGTTTGAACAATTAGAAAGGCCAAGCCCTGTTCCACCATATAAAAATGAAATTTCAGAATTCGCCTGTGAAAATGGTAAGAATAAACGTTGTTTTTCCTGTTCGCTAATTCCAATTCCAGAATCATGCACTTCTATGTATAAATTACCATTTTCATAATTTGCCTTTAGGCATATCCAGCCAATTTTTGTAAATTTGAACGCATTGGAAAGTAAATTATTTATAATTTGCACAATTCGATTAGCATCACCAATTAGTACTTGTGGTAATTGGCCATGATAATCACAAATGAATTCAAGCCCTTTATTGCTTATGTTTTTTTCCCATAAATCCGCAATATTATCAAGCATATTTGACGGGTTGAACGCCTTGTTTTCAAGGTCTAATTTACCCGCTTCCATTTTTGAATGATCTAAAATTTCATTCAAAAGCAAGATCATATTATTTCCGCTTTCAAGCAAAGTATCTAATAATTCAACATTTTCATTTGATTCTAAATTTTGACGCAATAAAAAGGCCGAACCCAAAATCGCATTCAATGGATTTCGCAAATCATGGCTGATACTTGCAACATAGGTTGATTTTGCTTGATTTGCATTTTGTGCCTGTAGATGCGCTAACTCACGTTCAACTTGCAATTCATGGAAAATTGCCTCGCTTTTTAGTTTATTTTTTAACGATTTTATTAAATATGCCGCGCCAAAAATAAAAGTTATAGCCAATAAGATTATTGGTGTCTGTGCATTTTTGCGTTCAAACCAAACTTGAATAACGCTTAAAAGCGGCAACATAATAATATATGGCGAAATCATTTTAAAGCGCATCGCATATACCCGATGCGCTGCAGTAGTATGGGATATTATAGAGCCTACAATAAACCATGTAATGCATGTTTTTGCCCATGCATCACCCAAAAACCAACCAAATGGCGATATTGAACAATAAACAAACGCGCCAAAAGTTCCAACATTAAATAACAAATTCCTAAGCTTAATATTACAAGTTTCGGCGCGCGTTTTATAGCTTAGGTTCAATTCAAAAAGTTGACTGGCAAAAGTAAGAAAAAACCAAATTGAAATTATATTATATGGAACCCCCATAAGTGCCAAACTCGTACCGCACAAAGCGGCAAAGGCCAAACGCGCCCAGATTCCATTTATTCTTACATTGCAATATTCAATTGTAATTTCAGAATCAATTTTATCCCTTACCTTTTGCGCCTCTAGCTCATATATATTGTCATTAGTTTTAGCATACCTCAAAACCTGCCTCGTAGTTTCTTATTATAGCTTTGTTCAAAATCTATTTTAATTCGGCATTTTTGCAAGTAAATTACCCAAAGATACCGTAGCGTAAACCAAAAATTGACAGCTTAAAAAGACAAAAATGAAAATTAGTCACAAAACTTTACAGTTTGGGGCTTGGTTTTTAACTTTGGATTGACCAAATTGGAATTATTGTAAGTCAAATTGCCATGCGCCAATAAACTCGCGCCTAGGAGGAATTATGTTACGTCTTGACGAAGAAGAAACACCAACCCAAGAATCATCCTTGGCATTATTTGAAAAGGCGCTTCTTGATTCGCGCACTATATTGCTCACTGGTGGCATTGATGACAAACAGGCACGCCGCGTAGCGGAACGATTGATTGCTTTATCTGGCATTTCAAATGATCCAATTCTTATTGTTCTTTCATCTCCTGGCGGCCATGTTGAAAGCGGCGATATGATTCACGATATGATTGGTTTTGTATCGGCGCCGGTCAATATTCTTGCGACTGGTTGGGCGGCATCTGCGGGCGCTTTAATTTATACTGCTGTACCCGTTGAGCGTCGATATGCGCTTCCTAATACGCGCTTCTTGCTTCATGAACCACGTGGCGGCGTTGGTGGCATGGCATCTGATGTTGAAATTCAAGCACGTGAAATCATTCGTATGCGCGAACGTTTGAACAAAATTTTTGCCGAAGCAACAGGCCAAACATATGAAAAAATCGTTGAAGATACAGACCGCGATTATTGGATGAGCGCGCAAGAAGCAAAAGATTATGGTCTTGTAGGCAATATTATTAAACACATTAGCGAAGTAAAATAAATTTGGCGCCAAATGGCGCCATTTTTTTTCAAGCAAAAAATGAACAATATGCAAAATGTTCATTTTTTATCTTGCAACGCAATAAATATGTCTATATTAGAAATATGACACTTGCGTCATATTTAATATATGGAAGTTTTTTAAGATGCGTAGCCTCCCAGTTAAAAAAATTGTTTCTGGTTTAATTTTTTCATCTGCACTTGTTGGCGGTACTTTGTTTGCTGGCAACATCAATGAAGTAAAGGCCGTTTTGGCAAGCCCACTTTCTGCACCAAAAGCAAATGTTATTGCTGGTGACGGCGTATTTAATTGCGATGGTAATATTTGCACCGCGTCAATGGAGCGTCAAAAGCCAATGTCACGCGACTGCCGCCCACTTGCACGCCAAGTTGGTAAAGTTGCTTCTTTCCAAGTTGGCAATGTAAACCTTGATGAAAAAGGTTTAGAGACCTGCAATAAAGGCATTAATTAAGCCATAAGTGCCGCTTTTTCTTCAACCATTGCCACGATTTTGTCGATCATTTCGCTATTTTCGGCCTTGGCAATGGTTTTACCATTTACGTAAATCATACCCGAACCTTTGCCACCGCCCGTAAAGCCGATATCAGTATAAAGTGCTTCACCGGGGCCATTAACCACACAGCCAATTATCGAAAGCGATATAGGTTTGTGAATATGGGCAAGTTTTTCTTCTAAAATTTCAACGGTTTTAATAACGTCAAAACCTTGGCGCGCACATGATGGGCACGAAATAATATTAACGCCGCGCGTGCGTAATCCAAGTGATTTTAAAATATCAAAGCCAACACGGACTTCTTCTTCTGGTTCAGCAGAAAGTGATACGCGAATTGTGTCGCCAATTCCTGCCCACAATAAATTTCCAAGACCAATTGAAGATTTAACTGTTCCAATACGTCTTCCACCCGCCTCGGTAACACCTAAATGAAGGGGGCAATCTATGGCTTCGGCAAGTTGCATATAAGCGGCAACCGTCAAAAATGCATCTGACGCTTTGACCGAAATTTTAAATTCATGAAAATCATTATCTTGAAGAATTTTAGCGTGATTGAGCGCGCTTTCAACCATTGCATCGGGGCATGGCTCGCCATATTTTTCAAGCAAGTCTGGTTCTAAAGACCCTGCATTAACGCCAATACGAATGGCGCAGCCATAATCTTTGGCGGCCTTTATAACTTCTTTTACGCGTTCCGAACTACCAATATTACCGGGGTTTATACGTAAACAGGCCGCACCCGCAATTGCCGATTCAATCGCGCGTTTATAGTGGAAATGAATATCGGCAATAAGCGGCACATTAACCGCTTTCACAATTTCACTTAATGCCGCCGATGATGCTTCGTCAGGAACACTAACGCGGACTAAATCTGCGCCCGCTTCTTCGCATCTTTTAATTTGTTCAATCGTCGCGCGTGCATCCGAGGTTAGTGTATTGGTCATTGTTTGCACTAAAATTGGCGCATCGCCACCAATTTTCAAATTTCCAACATTAATTTGGCGGGATTTACGGCGTAAAATAGTGCGCCATGGGCGGATATTCTCTAATGAATTATGTGATGTCATAAATTTTCTTTAAAGCTTTTCCTAAAAAGTGTGAAGCGGTTTTTGGATAGAAACGCAAAAATAAAAAGTCTAGCCTTTAAAAATTAAACGCACCTATTTTTGTAAATTTGGCGCAACTTGATTCACAACAATATTGCTAATTTCATTATTAGTCATGTTTGCAGTTTGCGCAGCAAGTGCAGCTGCTTCTTGGTCTTTTGCCATTTGTTGTAAATCAGGGACACGCCACCAATCAACACGCTCATGATTGCCGCCAACACTTATGGTTTGACCAAAACCATGTACTTCAATTGCGCCCGCATCTTCTGTTGAAATTATAAAGCGACCCAAACCATCAGCAGGCAAATTTTGACCTGCCTTAAGATATTTATCGGCAACCAACGCGCCATCTTGCCCGCGCAAATTAACGTGAACGTCGCGCAAAGCATGAATTGTGATTAAAGGATCAATCGCAACGACCGAACGCCCAATATCTTGCGGATTTTTTTGTGCCCACGCTTTAATAGCTTCATCAGGGCTTTTTACGCTTTCTTGGGGTGCGCGCATAATATTGTTTGAAATAATCCCAACAATTGCCCATGCAATTAATAAAAACAAAGCCACGGCACCAATAGGCAATACAAGGCGCGTATCAAAAGTTTTACCACGCACTTCTTCATTGTGTTTTTGATGCGGTTCCCAAGCGAAACGAAAATCTTCAACAAGGCTTTTCACATCATCCAAATCAACTAATTCAGCATAAGCACGAACATAACCAAGCCCATAACCAAGCCCAGGTAATTTAGAAAAATTCATTGTTTCCATTGCGGCCACTTGGTCAGGGCGTAATTTCAATGCTTGCGCAACCTGAACAACGGAAAGATTTTGTTCAAGGCGGGCATTTTGTAATTTTGAACCTGGGCCATCGCTTTGCGGATTATCAATAGAGCCAACGACACGCAAACGCACACTTGTCGGGCGCTTTACCCGAACTTCATCCAGTGCTTTTTGTGCTTCCGCTGGTGTCATTATTGCCTCAATTAACCAAGTATATAATATCAACTTTAATATCTGGTTTATGCTTAATGTTTTGTTCGCAGATATTGCCAATAGCTAAGTTAAATTTTTTTGCAGTGCACACAATAAAATTACATATGCCATGCTTGAAAAAACCGCTCCCCTATCAACGGGTTGAATATATAGCCCAATAATGAATGTAATTTGACCAAATCAAGGCAATTTTATTAAAAAAGCTGTTATTTTATGCAATAAGTTTGAAATTTATGCATTTTTTCGCGTGTGAAACATATTTGCTACACGATTATGCCTTTTGTTTCGCAAAAATTGCGCAATTCATTTCTTATATCGCAATTATCTTGGGCAAGGATGTTTTGAATTTTATTTCTCAAATCTCTAAATTCCGTTGCAAGTATCATCTCTTTTACCGCAGACAGGCCAGATGGCGGCATTGATAAAATATCAAAACCAATACCGATTAATGCCATAGCCTCTAATGGGCGCCCCGCATGTTCACCGCATACAGAAATTGGGGTATCACCCGCATTTTCTTTTATGAATTTTAAAAAGCTAAGGGCAGGTTTTGACAAAATATCATAACGTTCGCCAAGCTTAGTTGATCCCCTATCTGAGGCAAAAAAGAATTGCATCAAGTCATTGGTTCCAACCGAAAGGAAATCGGCTTTTTTTGCAATTTCACTTACTGACCACGCAATTGATGGCGCCTCTACCATTGCACCAATTTCAAGTTTTTTTGGCGGTTTGCGACCTTGCGATTTTGCCCATTCAACTTCTTTAAGCAAGATTTCCTTGGCTTCATCAAATTCTGAAACAATTGAGACAAGCGGGAACATAACGCGCAAATGCTTATCTTCTGTTGCCCTTAAAAGTGCGCGCAATTGATAAATCAATATACCCTTTTTATCGAGGCCAAGACGTAAAGCACGCCAGCCCATAGCGGGGTTTTCCTCGCGCTCACCCTTCATAAAGCGTGCGATTTTATCGCCACCCAAGTCAAGCGTTCTAAAGGTTACGGGCTTATCACCTGCATTTTCAACAATAGTTGAATAAAGCGTAGTTTGTGCATCAACGCGCGGCAATTTATTTGAAACCATGAACTGAAATTCGGTTCTAAATAATCCAACACCTTCTGCGCCAGATTGATCAAGATTTTCAAGATCAAGCACAAGCCCCGCATTCATCATTAATTTTATGGCCTTGCCATCGCGGGTTATGCTTGCAACATCTTTTAGCGCATTAACCCTAACACGCTCTGCGGTTTGCGCACGAAAACGCGCTTCAAACGCCTCAAGAACCATTGGGTCATAACGTAAATAGGCGGCGCCAGCATTTGTATCGACAATAATTCTATCGCCCGCCTCAGTTCGCGCAAGAAGGCCGCGAATTTGCCCAATCATTGGTATTCCCATTGCGCGCGCAATTATTGCGGCATGCCCAGATGAAGTACCTTCTTCAAGCAAAATTGCCCGTAAATCAGTATTGGCATATTCAAGCAATTCAGCAGGGCCAATATCACGCGCCACCAAAATTGCCTCTTCGGGAATGAATTGGGTTAAATTATCGGTTCCCGCCAAATGTCTTAAAAGTCGATTATCCAATTCTTCTAAATCATGAAGCCTATCACGCAAATATTGGTCTTTTGCCGCCATCATGCGCGCACGGTGTTCAGAGCGAACCTGCTCAACCGCCGCTTCTGCTGTAAGGCCGGCGCGCGTACCCTCTACAAGGCGCTTTTCCCAATTTCTATCTTGGGCCAAAAGCGCAATCATTTCCAAAACTTCCAAAGAAACCGCACCTAAAGTGTTGGCTTCACCTGTTAGAAGTTTATCAAGCCCATTGCGTAAATCGCGCAAACCATCTTTTAGACGACTTTCCTCTGCCTCAGGGTCATCGCTTAGTAGTTTTGTTGCGGCAACTTCGGGTGCATGTAAAAGGGCGATACCTTTGGCAAGGCCTTTGGCAAAAGTGCGCCCATGCATAGATTCAGGAAGGCTTGGCTTAATCTCAAAATCAGGAAGCTGCGAAGATAAATCTGTTGCCGAAACAATTTCCCCCAAAACGGTGGCAATTGTTTGTAGAACGTCAATCTCATCCTCTGGATAGGTTCTTTGCGCTTGGTTTTGAACAACCAAAACCCCAATCAAACGGCCAGCGCGCAACATTGGCACGCCCAAAAATGATTGATACGGATCTTCACCCGTTTCAGGGCGATAGGAGAATCTTTTATGGTGCGGTGCATCCGATAGGCTTATCGGCTCTAATGATTCAGCGACAAGGCCAACAAGGCCTTCGCCATCTTTCATACGCGTACTATGAACCGCCTCACTTTTTAGACCTTCGGTAGCGCATAATTCCATACTTCCATCAGAGCGGCGCAAATAAATTGAACACACATCAGCAACCATTTCGCGGGCAATTTGCGACACCATGTGATCAAGGCGAGTTTGCGTATCGCCCTCATCCGCCATGAGTTCGCGCAAAGAGCGCAACAATCTGCGCGAAGAGCCGAATGTGTTCAAATTAGCATTAGCCATAAATTGCTTTTATAATATCAAACAAATTTAAGCTAGACGCATACACGCCTTATGCACAAATTTGATACAATTGCCGCAAATTTAAGCACATTAATATTGCTTTAAATTCCGATAATAGTTTTAGACATATTAGGACTTTTCTCAATTATGTCTTTTAATGAGTATTTGTTTAAAACCGCAAGAAACGCATTAACAGCCTCATTCATTGGCCTTGGAAGACTGCAATTCCCACATAATGGACAATCAGAGCAATCTATCATTTGCATTTCTGGTTCAAATTGTTTGACAATTTGACCGACATTAATGTCATTTGGCAATACAGCAAGCCGCATACCGCCACCGCGACCTTTGGTGCTTTTAACATAGCCATTTTTGACTAAATCTTGGACAACTTTAACAAGATGATGTTGTGACACATCATATTTTTTTGCAATTTCACCCACAGTTACCAGACGTTCAGGCTCAGCGGCCAAGAAGAGCAATACTCTTATTGCGTAGTCTGTAAATAATGTAAGCCGCATGAATCCCACCTTTGCGACAATAAATGTTAGTTAAGAAATATATTTTTTAGTGCCGCTTTTATCGGCTTGGCGTTACTTTATACACGCTATATAAAAAGTTCAAACAAATCGTGCTTTTGAAAGCATATTTTAACAGTGCACAAATAGTAAAATCTTACAGGAAAATATATTAAGTCAACAAATGGTGCAATTTTATTCCCAGATACATCTTATTCATGTGATCGCAGTTTCATTATCGGGTCTTGCGCTTTTATTGCGCAGCACATTTTCAATTTTTGGCGCAAAATGGCCAAAGGTTTTAGCCGTAAGAATATTGGTTTATCTGATAGATACCATTTTAATTTTAGCCGCGATTTCACTTATTGTTATTTTACCCAAAGAAATTTTCGAAAATAATTGGCTTAATTTGAAAATTTTTCTAATTTTTATCTATATAATATGTGGCTTTGGTGCGATGAATGCAAAATTAAAAAAGCCAAGTCGTATAATTTTTCTTTTATTTTCTGTGGCGATTTACTTCGCTATAATCGGCATTGCAATTAGACATAATCCATTTGGGTGGTTTTTATAAAATTTTCACGCCAAAAAATTGCCATATTTGCGTTTCAAATGAATATTTAATTGAAAGAATATGAAATGAAACATTTATCAAAATCAACAGTGGCAATTTTATCTATCGGCTTTTTAAGCCTTACAACAAGCCTTGCAAGGGCAAGTGGAAACATTGAAATTCCCGAACAGAAAGTCAATTTTAAAAACCACAATAAATGCATGGTGGAACTTAATAAGATTTATAGCGGCATCTTACAGACCAAAGACCAAAAATTACCTGATATGCCAAATGTAATTAGCAAGGTTCAAATTGAATCCAGCACCAATGGAATAAAGAAAATTGATGCAAGCAACGCAGAATTGCACGCAAAAATTTGGTATCACCATAGTATGGCAAATCCAGCAATCGGCAAAGTTGAAACAAGCCATTCCTACACTTCATATAATTATAAATGCCATGGAAAGACTATGATTATCAATGGTTCTCAAGGATATACTTTAAGCACTTTTGAAGACATAATTCCCAAAAATCAACCAGCAAAGCCATAGTATGTTCCAATAAAACTTTGCGTGACATACCATTCTTTACTTAATTGCCCTCAATTTATCGCAAGCGATTGGATTTCCGGAATTACACACATTATCTAGTATTTGACGTGCGCGTTTATTTTGCAATGGTGTTGCGTCAACCAAAATTGCATTTGCAACATTTATACATGATTGCGCATCTCCTAAATCACAACCAAAAGAAAAATATCCGTTTGCAATAATATTATTTTTTACAACTTCTGTGCCAGATTTATAAAAATCGCCTAATTTACGGCAGCTTATAGGATCATTTTTTTTGCAATTCTCCCGTAAAAATTTCGCATTTACCCCACTTGGCTGAAGTTTATCTAATTCTTTAGGCATAATTGATTTCAATTTATTGCACGAAAAATCAAAACCTTTTTCGCATGAAATGTAAAAATAAGCATTAGCTGTATCAATATTCTTTTCATACCAATAACCACCTTCATATTGTATGCCCGTATTCGCACAAGCCGTCCTGTCTGCTAACATACAAGCATCAAGTAAATATTGAGCAGAAATTTTATAATTTGCCTCTACATTTTCACCCATTAGAAAAATGTAGCCTAAATAAGCACAAGCGCCACCATAGCCAATATCGCATCCACGCATATATAAAAGTCGGGATAGTTCATAATCCTTTGCTTTATAAACACCTGTACTAGTAGTAGAAATTGAAAGAATAATCTCCAGATAATCGTCACTACTAACGATTTTTGCAGCTTCATAACACGCCTTGCCATCATATTCGTAGCAAGCCTTTGTCAAAGCTTTAAGCTCATAGGGGCGGTCAATGGCAGGCCCCTCAACCATTAACGGGAGGGTTTTTTGCTTTTTACAGGCAATTTCAAGACCTAAGTAACATGCATGTTGATGATAAAAAAAGCGCTTAATCGAAGGCATTTTTAATAATAGGCTTTGGTCTTTTGCATCATAAATATTGTCATCCAAAATACCTGCATTATCGCACCCAAATTCATTGCCATAGTCACATCCACGCGAATATTTTTGACGGGCAATTGTATCATTTTCCGTCGTGCCAGATCCAGTATCATACATATAGCCAGCATTAGCACACGAAAGCGCATGATGCCCGTCACAAGCTTTCTCATAATATTTAAGCGCTAGTGCCGCATTTTTAATGCCATAAATGTCAGTGTCGTAAATCTCAGCAAGATTGGAGCAAGCAAAATATTGTTTTGCTTCACAGCCTAATTTATAATATTTTTGCGCATTTTCTATAGATTTTGGAGCATCTTTGCCAGTTAGGAAGGCAATACCAACGCCATTACAGTAAAAAACCTCGCCGCTTTCGCATTTCTGTATTTCTTTCTCTAGAGCCGGCGAAATTTGGGTGGCGGTTTGGGCATTGGCTGCATTAAAGCCAAATAAGACAAATAATAACGATAAGAAAACAAAAATACGTTTCATGATATCCACCTTAATTTGCCAAAGCTCTTAAATTTTCTTTACGCTTTAAATATTCTTGATTTTTATTGTCCAGCTCACTTGCTTTTGTAAAATATTGTTTTGCAAGGGTTTTTGACTTTAAAAAGCCCAAGCCTTCATCATATATTCTTCCTAAATAAAAGCATGAAATTGCATTATTTGCTGTGCATGACTTTTCAAAATTTTTCTGCGCATCTTTGAAAGATATTTCGACACCTCTTCCGTAAAAATAAGCCTCGCCTAATTGCATACAGCCAGCATGTAGCCCACCTAAATCACAAGACTTTTTTGACATTTTGAAATAATCTTCATTTGAGCGCGCCGTTCCAAATCCCCTTAAATAGAAATAGGCTAAATTGGCGCAACCTGTCTGCGAATTTAAGTTGCAAGATTTACTTAGCAATTCAAATGCCTTGGTGTAGTTTTTTATTTCATAATTACCATTATAAAAATTCAAAGCAGCACGGGAACAATCTTCAGCATCATTTTGCTCGCAACCATTTTTTGCTTTTAGCCATTTAGAATGTTCGGATTTTTCTCTTTTCTCTTTTTCAACTTCACTTTGTGGTAATTGTGTTAATCTTGTGCAGGCTTTTTCATTTTTCAGATTGCAACCATCAATATAAAGCATAATTGCAAGCCTTTGGTTTTTTGCAACCTCAGTGCCATTGTCATAAATGCGCCCTGCATCATAGCAGCCACCACCATCGCTTTTTGAACAAGCAGTTTTATAATAATCAAGTGCCTTTGCAATATCCTTGGCAACGCCATTACCATTTTCATAGGCAAGCCCTAAATTTCGACAGCCATAGTTTAGGCCGCCATCACAAGATTTTTTATAATAAGAAGCAGACGTTTGTAGGTTTTTGGGAACATTTAATCCTAATAAATAATAACTACCAACCGCGTTGCATGCTTCAAAATTATTATTGAGACATTCGTTTTCTTTTTTAATTGCGGCTTCGGTTTTACCATTTTTATCTAAAGCTTTAGCAACATCAATTTCTTGAGGGGCTTTACAGGCATTTAATATGCCAAGATTGCAAGATTTAGAATAATAGTCCTTAGATAGGGTATCAGATTTTTCAAATGCACCATTTCCTTTTTCATATGCATGACCAACAACAAAACAGGCTTGCCCATCTTTTAAATCACAAGCGCGTATTGCAAGTTCTTTGGCCCGCCCCCTATCGACCTTTGTAACATTTCCCGCTTCAAACATAAGGCCAAGCTCGAAACAGGATGCACCATTATTATTGTCGCATCCCTTTTCAAATATTTTAAATGCCTTTTTAGGGTTATTTTCGCTGTTTAATGCGGCGCGGCCATCAATCAAACATGCGGCGCCATCACCATTCCTACACTCGTTCGATTGCGCTAATGCTGTGTTCGAAATCAAACAAATTGTTAATGTCCAAATTAGCGCCAATATTCGCATCACCTTACCCCCAAGAAACCACATATTACAAATAATTTAATTACTTTCAATATGAACTTTGGCGAAATTTAGACAAAAATAAAAACGGCAAGATTTGTCCCGCCGTTTTAAAAATTCACTCCATCTAAAATAGTTTATGCTGCGTCCAAACCATAAGCAGTATGCAATGCGCGAACCGCAAGTTCGGTGTATGATGCATCAATCAAAACTGAAATTTTAATCTCAGAAGTTGAAATATTTTCAATATTGATACCTTTTGAAGACAATGCCTCAAACATAATTTTTGCCACACCAACATGAGAGCGCATACCAACGCCAATAACAGAGACTTTTGAAACGTCTTTTTTCACAATTATGTCGCGGAACTTTGCTTCGTCTTTGATTGCGCTTATAACTTCTACTGAACGATCTGCTTCGCGCTCTGGTATTGTGAAGGTCATGTTTACAGCGCCATCAGTGCGTGATGGTGCTTGAACAATCATATCAACGTTAATATTTGCATCAGCCAAAGCGCCAAAAATTTTGGCGGCAATACCTGGGTGATCTTCAACGCCAAGAATTGATATTTTTGCTTCATCGCGGCTATAAGCGATGCCGGAAACTATTTGCTTTTCCACGATTTCTTCCTCATCACAAACAATTGTACCAGGGTTTTCATCACCCGGCTCAACAAATGAACTTAATACACGAACAGGGACTTTTTTGGCCATTGCCAATTCCACAGAACGTGTTTGTAAAACTTTTGCACCCAAAGATGCCATTTCAAGCATCTCTTCATAAGAGATTTTTGACAATCTATGCGCTTTTGAAGTGATGCGTGGGTCGGTTGTGTATACGCCATCGACATCAGTGTAAATATCACATCTATCGGCATTAATCGCCGCCGCAACTGCAACCGCCGATGTATCAGAACCACCGCGCCCCAATGTTGTGATGCGTTTTTTCTCTGTAATGCCTTGAAACCCTGGGATTACTGCAACAGCGCCACTTGCCATTGCATCCAATAATTCAGGGCATTCAATGCCAGAAATGCGTGCAGATGCATGAATATCAGATGATTCGATTGGAATTTGCCACCCTTGCCATGAACGCGCACGAACGCCTAATTTACGAAGTGCAAGCGACAAAAGGCCAGTTGTTACTTGTTCACCAGTTGCAACAACCACATCATATTCATCATTAAATTCTTCAGCAGATAGGCCCGCGCCAGAAGCCTCGGCGAGCGCAACCAATTTATTGGTTTCACCCGACATTGCAGAAACAACGACCGCAACTTCGTGCCCCTGCGAGCATTCATGAGCAACAAGGCGTGCAACGCGTGCGATACGCTCTACGTCGCCAACCGAAGTTCCACCAAATTTCATCACAATACGTGACATGATAATCTCTTTACGTTTGATTCAAATTACAAAATTCAAATTTCACGCGCAAAAGCCCCAAAAATATAAAAAGGTCAATGGCAAATCGCACCATCTAAGCATTATTTTTCTAATTCTTTGGTATTGTTTAGTGAAAATAGGAAAATTTTTTCTTTTCCAAAACAAAAACAAAAGCGTATAATGTTATTATGACTGAACTAAATACAATTGATGAAAAAGAGGTCGCAAAATTTGCGGCAATGGCGGATGATTGGTGGAATCCAAATGGAAAATTTCGCCCGCTTCATAAATTTAACCCAACCCGCCTTAAATTCATCCGCGATAATGTTATGGAACATTATGGAATTACCAATCATTCAAAACCTTTTGATGGTTTGAAATTGCTTGATATTGGTTGCGGCGGCGGGCTTTTATCCGAACCAATGGCGCGTATGGGTGCAGATGTTACAGGTATTGATGCCACCGAAAAAAATATCAAAACCGCAAGTGCGCATATTTTAAATTCAGATATTAAAATCGATTATCGCCATACCACCGCCGAAGATTTGGTAAAAACCCATGCGGGTAAATTTGATGTGGTTCTAAACATGGAAGTAATCGAACATGTCAACGAGCCGCAGGAATTTTTGCGCACCGCAATGAAATTATTATCACCAAAAGGCATAATGTTTATTGCCACGATAAACCGCACCGCAAAAGCACGCGCCCTTGCTTTATTTGCCGCCGAAAATATTCTTAAATGGCTGCCGCCTGGTACGCATGATTATGATAAATTGGTAAAGCCCGAAGAAATTTTACCAATTTTACGCGAAGATGAAAATGCATCAATCGAAGGGCCAATTGGGGTTTCTTATAATCCAATTACGGATAAATTTTCATTGAGCAATGATGTGTCAATGAATTATATGGTTGTTTTCAAACGTTAATCACCCTTCCCAAAACGGGGGAAAGACGCTTGGTAAACATAAAAAAGCGCGGTATAAAACCGCGCTTTTTTATTATTATGAAAATATTTCACTTATTTATAAAGCGAAATCATTTTTTCCAATGGAATTGGTTTGATTTTTGATGCATTGCCCGCAGTTCCAAATTCATTAAAGCGTTGGATACAAACTTGCTTTGCAGCTTGGCGCGCAGGCTCAAGATATTTGCGCGGGTCAAATTCGCTTGGTTTTGTAACAAACATCTTGCGAATTGCACCAGTCATAGCAAGGCGAATATCGGTATCAATATTGATTTTGCGAACCCCATGCTTGATGCCTTCTTGAATTTCCTCAACAGGAACGCCATAGGTTTCTTTCATATCGCCGCCAAATTCACGGATGATTGCCAATAATTCTTGTGGCACAGATGATGAACCATGCATAACCAAATGCGTATTTGGAATTGCAGCATGAATTTCAGCAATACGCTTAATCGCCAAAGTTTCACCAGTTGGCTTTTTAGTGAATTTATACGCGCCATGCGATGTACCAATGGCAATTGCCAAAGCATCAACACCAGTTTTTTCAACAAAATCTTTGGCTTCCTGCGGGTCGGTCAAAAGTTGTGAATGGTCTAATTTGCCTTCTGCGCCAACCCCATCTTCAGCCTCGCCCATGCCTGTTTCAAGTGAACCAAGGCAGCCCAATTCACCCTCAACGGAAACACCAATTGCATGGGCGAATTTACAAACTTCACGTGTTACTTCGACATTATATTCATAAGAAGACGGGGTTTTACCATCGCTCATGAGCGAGCCATCCATCATAACCGATGTAAAGCCAGAGCGAATTGACGCTTGGCAAACCGCAGGTGAAGTTCCATGATCTTGGTGAAGAACAACAGGAATATCTGGATAAAGCTCAACCGCCGCCAACATCAAATGGCGAAGCATTGGTTCTGATGCATATTTACGTGCACCCGCTGATGCTTGAAGGATTACAGGGCTGTTGGTTTCGGCTGCTGCCTCCATAATCGCAACAGTTTGTTCCATATTATTTACGTTAAACGCAGGAACGCCGTAATTATTTTCCGCCGCATGATCAAGAACTTGGCGTAAAGATACAAAAGCCATTCTAACACTCCCTATATATTCAAAATTATGACACTAATTCCTCTACTGCCTTTGCAAGTGCTTCGCAAGTGAGGCCAAAGAACGCATATAGGTCTTTGGCAGGTGCACTTTCACCAAAGGTTGAAATACCCAAAACCTTGCCATTAAGGCCAGTATATTTATACCAAAAATCAGGGTGCGCCGCTTCGATTGCAACATTTGGTAAATTGGCTGGCAAGATGCTTGCTTTATATTCTTTTGATTGGCGATCAAAAACATTAGTAGATGGCATTGAAACAACGTTTGTTGCAATGCCTTTTTCCGCCAAGACAGATTGTGCAGCAAGGGCGATTTCAACTTCTGAACCCGTTGCCAAAATATTTGCTTTTGCGCCGTCTTTTTTACTTAGGATATAGCCACCTTTTAAAATCCCATCAATATTTTGTGCATTTGCAACAGGTGGCAAATTTTGACGCGATAAAGCCAAAGCAGATGTGCCATCTTTACGCTTAATGCTTTCGCACCATGCGATAAAAGTTTCCAAAGGATCGGCAGGGCGCCAAACATCAAGGTTTGGAATAATACGCAAAGATGGAACATGTTCAATTGATTGATGTGTTGGGCCATCTTCGCCAAGGCCGATTGAATCATGAGTAAACACATGAATTGTGCGCAATTTCATCAATGCCGACATACGAATTGCATTACGCGAATAATCAGAGAAGGTAAGGAAAGTGCCACCATATGGCAAATATCCACCATGAAGCGCAAGGCCATTCATAATGGCAGCCATACCAAATTCACGCACCCCATAAGATAAATGATTACCCCATGTATCGCGCCCTGCCTTCAC
The DNA here is from genome assembly GCA_020161405.1 of Pseudomonadota bacterium. GTDB lineage: Bacteria > Pseudomonadota > Alphaproteobacteria > Caulobacterales > Aquidulcibacteraceae > Pseudaquidulcibacter. Next base: position 627,225 of record JAIUOD010000001.1, read on the forward strand.
ACAGCCTTTGAAATTTGTAAGGTTAGATCCAGTTAAATCAGCCGAACCACCAAAAAATTCAGGACAAAGTGGGGCAAGTGCATCAAGTGCCAATTGGCTTGCTTTGCGGGTTGCAATTGTTTGCGGGTTTGCAGCAATTGAATTTGCAATTTCACTTATATGCTCTGCAAAAGCTGGGCTTAAATCGCCCGAAATGCGGCGTAATAATTCTTTGGCTTCATTAGGGTATTTTTCGATATATTTTGCGAATTTCACATCCCAATTTTTTTCAAAAACTTTACCCTTGTCTTTGGCATCCCATGCATCATAAATGCTTTGTGGAATTTCAAATGGTTCATATTCCCAATTAAGCGCCTTGCGGGTTGCCTCTATTTCATTTGCGCCTAAAGCGGCACCATGAACATCATGTGTACCTTCTTTATTAGGTGAACCTTTACCAATTGTAGTTTTGCAAATGATAAGCGTAGGCTTACCATCTTCAGCTTTATCTTGTGCTTTGGCATCTTCAATTGCTTTATCAACCGCCGCAACGTCATGTCCATCAATTGGGCCAATAACGTTCCAGCCATAGGCATCAAATCTTTTTGCCGTATCATCTGTGAACCAGCCTTCAACATGGCCATCAATTGAAATTCCATTATCATCATAAAAGGCAATGAGTTTAGAAAGGCGCAATGTTCCCGCCAATGAACAAACTTCGTGCGAAATGCCTTCCATCATGCAACCATCGCCAAGGAAGCAATATGTATTATGATCAATTATTTCATGACCATCTTTATTAAATTCTTCGGCAAGTAGTTTTTCACCCAATGCCATACCAACTGCATTGGCAATCCCCTGCCCCAATGGGCCAGTCGTGGTTTCAACACCTATAGTAATACCATATTCAGGGTGACCGGCGGTTTTTGAATGAAGTTTGCGGAAGTTTTTAATTTCCGAAATTGGCAAATCATAACCGGTTAAATGCAATAAAGAATATATAAGCATAGATCCATGACCATTCGACAAAACAAACCTGTCACGGTTTAACCAATGTGGATTATTTGGATTGTGCGAAAGATGATTTCCCCACAAAGAAACCGCAATTTCCGCCATACCCATTGGCGCACCAGGGTGACCAGACTTTGCAACTTCGATTGCATCCATACTTAAGAAGCGAATGGCATTTGCCATTTTTACTTGCAATTCAGAATTTCCCATTCCCCAAATCCACCATTAAGTTAAATCATGGGCTCTACTATATTATTGCGCGCGCAGTTTAAACCCCTATCAAACACACAATCCGACTTTAGTTTGTATTTTTTTTCGCCTTAAATTTGTCAATTTTCAAATATATATTATTATTGCATTTAATAGATAGGTTTAATAAATTGAAAAAAGCGGCCCAAATTATTTTATTGCTGATTTTCGGTCAGTTTTTTTTAGTTTCATGCAATCATAATTCAATACAAATTGATAATTGCAATTTTGTTCAAAGCAATGAAAGCACATATATATTTAATTGTGAGAAAAAGTTCGATTCATCAATAACTTATAGCGATGACGACATAAATGATATTGCAAAAGATGAAATTGAAAATGCAGGCAAAAAACTTGCGATAAAAAATATGAAAGGTTTTTATTATGTTAAAAACCTAAAAGCGAAAATTGCCTCAATTGAAAACGATAATTCATCAAAAATAGCATTCAGTGGAAAATTATTAATTGGTGACGAAGGGATTTTATCAAAATACAAAAATGCTATTAACGTAAATGACGTTAAATAGCATTATTTTTTAGTTGAGATATTATATTTTTATATCCGCCATCATCATCTTTTGCGCCAAAAACCGCCGAACCAGCTACAAAAGTATCAGCGCCCGCCGCACTTATTTTTGCGATATTATCGGCCTTTACGCCGCCATCAACTTCAAGAAGGATTTCTTGCCCGCCATTTGCTTCGTGCTTATCAATTAAAGCGCGAACAATCTTTAATTTATCCAATGTTGAATTAATAAAACTTTGCCCACCAAAGCCAGGGTTTACCGACATAAGTAAAATAATATCAAGTTTATCCATAACATGATTAAGATAATCAATCGGCGTTGCAGGGTTTAAAACAAGACCTGCTTTGCAACCATTATCACGAATTAATTGAAGGCTGCGATCTATATGTTTTGAAGCCTCGGGGTGGAAAGTTATGATATTTGCGCCCGCTTTTGCAAACATTGGGATTAAGGCATCAACAGGTTCGACCATCAAATGCACATCAATTGGAATTGAAACATGCGGGCGAATGGCCTCGCAAACCAAAGGGCCGATGGTTAGGTTTGGAACATAATGATTATCCATTACATCAAAATGCACAAAATCAGCACCCGCCGCCTCAATTGCGCGAACTTCCGCGCCTAAATTGGCGAAATCAGCTGATAGGATTGATGGCGCGATGCGTATTTGTTTTTTTGACATGAATTACCATTTTTTGTTTAGATTTTGCCTATCTATATAATAAAATTCAAAATACAATCTATATTCTAATACATCACCCAAAAGGGGCGCGATAATGATAAAAATTTTAAAACTTATTCCATTTTTTGCAATATTCACACTTAACGCATGCGATATTGCATTGAGTGATAGTGTAAACCCTTATTCAAAAGCCCAAAGCGGCGGCTTTACTTTTTATGATGTAGTTAAAGACGAATTTCGCATATATTACAAAGGCCCAATGGGCCAAAGCGAAGCAGATGCAACAGAAAAATTAAAGCAAGAAGCAAAAAATCTTGCGCAGAAAAACAATGCTGATTGGTATATGATTAACAATATTGAGGCCAGAAGCATGCGTAAAAATTATTATAAATATAGCCAAGAAGAACAAGCCCAAAAAGACAAATCACTAAGCGCACAGCAAATTAAGGATGAAACAAATTGGTATATAAATGCCTATTTAATAATCGGCATTAATCCAATGCCACAGGGCGCAATGTCGGTTAAATAATATTGACACTTATATAAAAACCACACATTAAAGAGCCGCTAGGGGTGGCTGTGCCTGAGAAATACCCTTTGAACCTGATTGAGATAATGCTCACGAAGGGAAGCATTGGGTTTTCCTTGTTTCTCCTTTGTGATTTTGGAGAATTGAATGGAAAACCAAAATTCACAAAAAATCTTTAGTTTTTTTGACCAAGCATCGCTTTGGTTTTCACTTGGCGTTGGCCTTTTGGTCATGCAAATGGGTAGTTTTTTATCAGGTGGAATTGGCACAAAAGATGCGATTTTAGCAATTATTTTAGGTTCAATTATCGGGTCGGGCATTTTGGCATGGGTTGGTGCTTTGGGGCAAAAGTCGGGCCACAATAGCGCGCAATTAATGGTTGGTGCTTTTGGTAATAAGTTTGCCAAATTACCAATCTTCCTAAACATCGCACAATTATTGGGTTGGACGGCATTTGAATTTGTAATTATGTCCGACGGTATAATCGCAATTTTGGGCAAATATTATAAAGGTACAATTGACACAGTCGCTTTAAAAATGGTGATGGCGGTGTTTTTGTCAGGCCTTGTAATTTATCTTTTATCAAAGCCAATGACAGGTTTGGTGCGCAAATTAGTTTCCAAAATCGCATTGCCATTGGTTTTAATTTCCCTTGCATGGCTTAGTTTTCAATTTGCAGGCAAAATTGATTTTACGCAATTTTTAAACGCCAAAGGAAATGGCGCATTAAGTTTTGCGGGCGCGCTTGATTTAGTTATTGCAATGCCAATTTCGTGGCTGCCATTAATTGCCGATTATTCGCGCTATGGCAAAAATACCAAATCAAGTTTTGGTGGTATTTTCCTTGGTTATATATTGGCTAATATCTGGTGTTATATTTTGGGGCTTTTGATAGTTTCAACGCCAAATTTGCAATCTGATTTTGTGTCTGCAATCTTACTTGCCCAAGGTGGCCTTATCGCGCTTGGGATAATTCTTTTTGATGAATTGGATAATGCCTATGGTGATGCATATTCAGGTTCGGTTTCAATAAATCAATTAAACCCAATTATAAGCGAAAAATTGGGCGGCAAAATTTTGGTTGCTTTTGCAGGTTTGGCGGCGGCATTTTTGCCAATGCATGAATTAGAAACTTTCTTAATCACATTATCATCAATCTTTATTCCTTTATTTGCGGTGATAATTGGCAATTCATTTTCGCAAAATCAAAATAAGCAAATCAATTTACCAAATGCATTAATTTGGATTTTTGGGATCATATTATTCCAATATATTGCCAAAACCGCCCCACAAATCGGCGCATCCTTACCTGTTTTTGCGATTTGCGGCATTTGCGCTTTTGTTATAAGAGTGCGCAAAATTTAAAGGTTTCTAAAATGGCTGGACATAGTAAGTTCAAAAATATTCAACACCGCAAAGGTCGCCAAGATGCAATGCGGGCTAAAATTTTCACAAAAATCGCGCGCGAGATTACAACTGCTGCCAAGGCTGGCTCACCTGACCCTGCGATGAACCCGCGCCTTAGATTGGCAATTCAAAATGGTCGCAGCCAATCAATGCCAAAAGACAGAATTGAGCGCGCCATTCAGCAAGCATCGGCAGCTGGCGGCGATGATTATAAAGCAGTTCGCTATGAAGGTTTTGGCCCTGGTGGCGTTGGTATTATTGTTGAAACTTTGACCGATAATTTAAACCGTACTGGTGGCAATCTTCGTTCTTATTTTGGCAAAAATGGTGGCAATTTAGGAACAACTAATTCGGTTACTTCTGGCTTTGATAGGGTGGGCGAAATTCGTTATCCTGTAAGCGCTGCATCAGAAGATGATATGATGGAGGCTGCGTTAGAAGCAGGTGCGGATGATGTTTCATTCGATGCTGAAGACGGTCATTTAATCACATGTGCATTTGAAAATCTTTCCGAAGTTTCAAATGCATTGAATGAAAAATTTGGCGATTCAGAAAGTTCAAATATCGTATGGCGCGCCCATGCACCAATTGAAGTTACTGGCGATGCTGCAAAAACACTATTGAAATTAATCGATATTCTTGAAGAAGATGATGATGTTCAAGACGTATTTGGCAATTATGAAATTGATGAATCCGAACTTGCCGATTAATTAACTTGAAAAACAATGTCCGCTGCACTAAGTCATGTGATGGCGGACACTGTGGCCTTTGTGGGATATCTAAAATTCCCGCCGACCTAACTTTCCATAGGGAGCTGGCTCTGGACTGAACCGTGGTTCTAACTATCTGGCGCCCACCTGTTTACCAGGTCGCAATGGGATAAGTTTATATTTCACGGGGTTGTGGTTCCGCCACCCTTTAGGCAAGAAATCATGCCAAATCACGATAAAGCCCAATTACGAAAAATCGCCAAAGTGCGCCGCAATGAAATTTTCCAAAGCAATAATGATGCGGCAAATATTCTATTTTCAAAATTTAACTTTCCCATAAGTGAAAATAATATTGTTTCGGGCTTTATACCAATCGGAAGCGAAATTGACCCACGTAATTTAATAGGCGAAATCGCCAAAATGGGCGCGCAATTATGTTTGCCGCGCATTAATTCCGATACAAATAATATTGATTTTCACGAATATAATTTGGGTGATGAATTAGAAATTGGCAAAATGGGGCTTAAAGAACCATTTGTAAATAAAAAAATCTTAGACCCTGATATTATTCTTGTCCCGCTTTTGGCATTTGATGAAAAATTATATCGCCTTGGCTATGGCGGTGGTTATTATGATAGGGCAATTGCAAAATTGCGACAGGTGAAAAAAATTATTACAATCGGGATTGGCTTTGATGGGCAAAAGGTGGATAATATCCCCACGGAGCCACATGATCAAAAGCTCGATTTTATTATAACCGAAGAAAAATTATATAAATAGAAAGTTTAAAGTGAAGATTGCATTTTTTGGTGATGTTGTTGGGCGCCCGGGGCGCGAAATACTTACGTCACGCCTTCCCATTATAAAACAAGAATTAGGCTTGGATTTTGTCTGTGTGAATGGTGAAAATTCGGCGGGTGGTTTTGGAATTACCGAAACCATTGCAAAAGAAATTTTTGACGCAGGCGCAGATTGCATCACTCTTGGAAATCACGAATGGGACCAACGTGAGGCACTTTCTTTTATAGAGCGCGAAACACGATTACTTCGGGTTTGCAATTACCCTGCCCTTACCAATCCCCCAGGGCGCGGTGCACAGATGTTCAATATTAATGGCTTTAATATTTTGGTGGTTTCGGTAATGGGGCGCCTTTATATGGATAGTCTTGATTGCCCTTATTCTGCATTAGAACGCGAAATTAGTGCTTGCCCACTTCGTGAAATGGCAGATTGCATAATTGTTGATGTCCATGCCGAAGCATCAGGTGAAAAACAAGGAATTGGGCATTTCCTTGATGGGCGAGTAAGTTTGGTTGTTGGCACACATACACATGTTCCCACCGCCGATGCACGGGTTTTAGAGCATGGTACAGGTTATATAACCGATCTTGGAATGTGCGGCGATTATGATAGCGTTTTGGGAATGAATAAGAATATTTCCGTACGCCGCCAATCTGTGCGCCTTCCTTATATGCGACATGAACCTGCCACGGGGCGTGGAATGGCATGTGGCGTTTATGCAGAAATCGACAATAAAACAGGTCTTTGCACGCGTATTGAACCATTAAGATTCGGGCAGGGTTTGGTTGAAAATATTCCGCAAACCTAAATAAAAGCGCCCGCTACATCGCGCGCTGAAACAAGGGCGCGCCCAGTTGCAATTTCGCGTCCATCTTCGCCAATTGCCGTGGTTGAAAAATCGATAATTTTTTTATCTTCACGAATGCGCGTGATTTCAACAATTGCACTTATTTCTTCGCCAATTCTTATTGGTGAATGATATTGGGTTTCTTGTTTAAGATAATTTGTTCCAAGCCCTGGCAAATCAATACCAAGTAATTTGGAAAACATGGCATTTACAAAAATTGGTGAAACCTGATTTTCATTCTGGGTTTGACCACCAAGCGCAACAAATTCATTTATGTCATCTTGTGAAAAAACGCGGACCTGTTTGGATTTTTGACCAAGGGAAAAAGGCTTTTGTGCTGCTTCTTCAGGCTCAATAATCTTTGCAGGTTTTGGATTTTCCACTTTTGAAAATGCGGCTTTTTCTTTTGAAAATTCAACATCAATAGTGCAAGTTTCCTGCCCGCTTTCTTTTTCACGGCACACTAGTTTTGCACTATTATCACCTATTAATTGCGCGCTTAAAACCATTTCAACATTTGTGTAAGTTGGCGCAGGGAACATTATTTTGCTTGATAGAAGCGAACATTCCCCCACCAATTTTTCCAATACGCCCGATAGGCATGTTGTAAGAAAAATGCCATGGGCAACGGTTTTGCCAAAACCTGAATTAGCGGAAAATTCTTCATCAACATGTATAGGGTTGAAATCACCCGATAAAGCTGCAAAACGATTATATTCTTCTTGGGTAAAAGTGCGTTCAATTTCCATTTTCATATTCTTTTTTCAATATATGTTTTTGAATTTTACCCGCGGCTGTGCGTGGATAATCATCGACAAAAATAAATTTTTTGGGGATTTTAAAGGCCGCTAATTTTGACCTACAAAAGGCGATTAATTCATCATTTTCAATTTGGCGTTTGGCGCTTAAGAAAGCCACCCCAACTTCGCCCCATTTTTCGTCGGGAATTCCGATTATTGCTGCTTCTATTATGTCTTCATGACCCAATAATGCGTTTTCAACTTCGGCAGGATATACATTTTCACCACCAGAAATGAACATTTCCTTGGATCTGCCAACAATATAATAATAGCCATCTTCATCAATTTTTGCCAAATCGCCAGATTTAAGCCAATTGATACCATTCGCATCAGTATGGAAAGTTTCTTTGGTTGCATTTGGATTATTCCAATAGCCAATTGTTATATTTGGACCTGCAAAAACTAAATGTCCCTCTTGGTTTTTTGGGCACTCATTAAAATCATCATCAACAACGCGGGCAATTGTTAAAACTTGGGATTTTCCCACGCTTCCAATTTTATTTAGGACATTTTCTTTATCCATCATAAAGACAGTTGGGCCAGTTTCGGTCATGCCCATGCCATTACAAACCAAAGCGCCGCGTTTTGCAAAAATTTCTACCAAATAATCAGGTAATGGCGCACCACCACAACCCCAATTACGCAAATTTGCTATATTGGTTTTTTCAAAATCTTCATGTTGTGAAAGCAAAAGATAAACTTGGGGCACACCAAAGAAACAGGATAATTCATTGCGTGAAACTAAATCTAAAACTGATTTTGCATCAAAACCAGAAATCACCCATGACATACAACCATTAATCAATGCAGGCAAAGTATGAAGATTAATTCCAGCCGTATGAAATAAGGGCAGGAAGTTTAAAAATTTATCATCAGGACTAATGCCAATCGCCTGTCCAATATTGACTGCATTGGCAAGTGCCATTCTATATGTCTGTATTACCGCCTTGGGCTTACCAGTAGTGCCAGAGGTAAAAATTAAATACCAACATTCATCATCAGGCCAAAAATCACGTGCTTTAAATTCGCCGCCAATTTCAATAAAATCTTGATAGCCATCATCATAATTTATTGCACAATTAGCACCAGCAATTTGCAAAGCATTTTGGGCATCTTCATCACCATAAAATAAGATTTTTGGCGTGATTGTTTCATATAAAGGAATGATTTCATCGCAAGGAGAGCGCCAATTAAAAGGAACCAATATTGCGCCCAATTTTGCGCATGCAAATAAGGTTTCAAAAAACTCTACACGATTACGACACAAAGCACCAATTCTATCACCTTCACCAACGCCAATTGATTTCATTGATGCCGCTAATTTATGCGCATTATTTTCCAATTGAGAAAAGGTGCGTGATTTATCGCCGAAATATTCTTTAAGTGCGATTTTATTTGGTGTTAATTTTGCGCGGGTTTTTAAAAAATCGCTTATCATAATCTAACCCATTTTAAGGCCGTTTTTAATAAGGTCGAATGCCGCATCGGCAACATCCTCAACTTTTTTGCTATCATCCCAAATACAATAACGCATTCCAAGAAACACGGATAAGCCAATCAGACCCCATGCGCGAACCTCGTCATCGCCATTTCTGATTTCGCCTTTTGAGGATGCATTTCTTAAATTTTCGGCATAGGCTTTTTGGAAAGATGTATAATAATCACGATATGCATCCTCGGCCACAAATTGGCTTTCCATAACGATACGATATAAATCCTTATTTGCACGGGCAAATTCGATAAAGGCATGGAGACCTTTCTTTTCTGCCTCTAGCCTATCACTTACGCCCTCTAGTTTTTTTGAAATATAGGCGCGGGTTGTTTGCCCCATATATTGAACCAATTCGCGGAAAACCACTTCTTTGGATTCAAAATAAACATAGAAAGTGCCCATAGCAACATTCGCACGCTTGGTAATATCAGCAATCATACATTCATGATAGCCGCGCGCCCCAAACTCCAAAGATGCAGCTTCCAATAGCTTTGCTTTGGTTTTTGCACCGCGTGCAGTTTTAGGATTTTTGTCATTTACAGAAATTGAATCTTGATTCATGTTTCAAATTATGCCTTAATAGAGAAAAGAAGCAATAAAAAAAGACAATTGCCAATTATTTTGGTCTTTTGTCAAATAAGTAGAGAGGAAACCCCAATGCCTAGCATTCGTCTTACAGACGGCGCTATGATTGAATATTATGATAGTGGTGCGATTGATAATCGTCCCGTACTAATATTCATGCATGGTTGGGGCGTGAGTGGGCAGGTTTTCAATCAACAGATTGCACTTAAAGATGAGTTTAGAATTATCATCCCCGATTTACGTGGTTGTGGAAAGTCAACCTCTGGCTCTGGATTGTCAGTTTCCAAAATCGGCCTTGATTTATATGAAATTATTGATGAATTGGCGCTTGAAAATGTTCATGTAATTGCATGGTCAATGGCGGCAATGGCCTTATGGAAGGCTATCTCATCAAAAGAAAATGATGCCATTAAATCAATCACAATCATTGATATGTCACCCAAAATTTCCAATGATGAAGATTGGGATATGGGAATACTTGGCCACCATAGTTTGCAAAATGACGAAGGTAAAATCAGGCTTGAAAAATCTATAACCAGTATGAAAAACAATTGGGATGATTTTTCAGAGCGTATGGTTGGGCGTATTTTTTCAAAATCAAAAATTGAAAAAAATGACAAAAAAATCGTCCAATTTAAAAATGACTTGGTGCAGGTTGCCAATAAGAATGATGGCGCATCAATGTCAATTCTGTGGAATTCTTTGGCGCAATGCGATGCCCGCAATGATTTAGATAAAATTGGAATGCCATGCCTTCTAATTTATGGGCTTGATAATCAATTATATTCTTCGAAATTAGGCGAAAAAATCCAAAGCCTAATAAAAAATTCTTCTTTAGTTGAATTCGCACATTGCGGTCATGCACCGCATATTGAGGATAGCGAACATTTCAACCAAACCATTCGCGAATTCATCAATCACATCGAATGCGCAGAACAAAATTTTTATTACGACAAATCAGAAAAAGGAAATGGGTCCTTTTTTACCCAAGATTTAATTGGGCAAACACCGCAATAGGGCGGCAAATATTTTTTAACAAGGGGAAAAACATGAAACGTATTTTTAAAAACCAAATTCTGAAAGGGCTTATGGCTACAAGCGCCATTACACCATTCATCGCCTTTACGTCCGTTATGGCGCAAGAGCAAAAAGTTGAAAATAACAAAGGCGCAGAAACAATAGTTGTTACTGCACGCCGCCGCCAAGAAGCGCTAAAGGATGTTCCAATTGCTGTATCATCATTTAATGCCTCAAAACTTGAAGCAACTGGCGCGCCTGATATCACCATTCTTCAACAAGTTTCACCAAATACCACAATGCAAGCGGCACGTGGCACAAACTCAACTTTGATTGCCTTTATTCGTGGTGTTGGTCAGCAAGATCCACTTTGGGGTTTCGAGCCAGGCGTTGGTCTTTATGTTGATGATGTTTATGTAGCACGTCCACAAGGTGCAGTTCTTGATATTTTCGACATTTCACGCATCGAAGTTTTACGTGGTCCACAAGGTTCACTTTATGGCCGTAATACAATTGGTGGTGCGGTTAAATATGTAACTAAAAAACTTGGCTCTACGCCAACTGGCAAAGCGCGTCTTTCTGTTGGTGCTTATGGTCAATTAGATGCGGTTGTTTCTGGTTCAGTTCCATTGTCTGATACATTCCGTGTTGGCGGCGCTTTTGCATCATATGCACGCGATGGTTTTGGTAAAAACATCACAACTGGCCAAGACCACTATAATAAAGCGGTTACTGCTGGTCGCCTAAGCGCTGAATGGACGCCAAATGATAAATTATTCTTCCGTCTTGCTTATGACAAAACAATTGATGATTCACTTCCAAAACATGGTCACCGTGAAGCTGCAGGTTCAGGCCTTACAACTGGTCAGCCAGTTTTATCAGATATTTATGATACTGATGCTGGCATTACAGGTCCAAACAAAGTTGAAAATGAAGGTATTTCTTTCACTGCCGAATATAATTTAAATAGCAATTTAACGCTTAAATATATTGGCGCAGAGCGCAAAGGTAATTCAGACACTGTTATCGACTTTGATACAAGCCAAGTAGCAGCTTTGGACGTTCCAGCTTATTATAAAGACGATACAAAATCACACGAACTTCAGGCATTATTCACTGGAAAACGTGTGAATGGTGTGGTTGGTATTTACTATCTTGATGGCTATGCATCAGGCGCATTTGATACAATTGTTGGCTTAATCAATACAACAATTGCAACATCTGGTCGCGTTGGAACAAAAAGCCAAGCAATCTATGGTGATTTCAGCTTCAACATCACAGATTCATTGTCAGCTTCAATTGGTGGTCGTTACACTAAAGATGAGCGTACTGGCACAGTATATCGCCAAAACTTCACCGGTCTTCGCTCACCACTATTTGGAAATAGCGCAGCAATTCCAGGTTTGATGCGTTCAAACTATACTAATAGCCGTGATTTCTCTGAATTCACACCACGCTTTAGTTTGTCATATAAAATCACGCCAGAAATTACTACTTATGCGGCTTATTCAAAAGGCTTTAAGTCTGGTGGTTTTGATATGCGCGGTGACGCAGTGCTTACACCAAACACTGTTAATGGCTATAATCCTGAATATGTGACTTCAACTGAAGCAGGCTTAAAAGGTTCACTTCTTGACGGTCGTGCCAATTTCTCTGCAGCAATCTTTAATGCTGATTATACTGGCCAACAAATCACACGCCAAGAGCCAACAGTTAGCGGTTCAATTGCAAGTTTTGTTGACAATGCTGGTTCTTCAACCATTAAAGGCTTCGAGCTTGAAGGTAATGTTATATTATTCGCTGGTCTTTCTGCATCATTTGGCTATGGCTTTACCGATGCGAAATTCAATGAATATTTGACTAAAAATGCTGCGGGCACTGTGATTAACAATGCTGCTACTGCTGTATTCCAAAACACACCAAAAAATAACGGCAATTTAACATTGAACTATTCACGCACATTGGGCGATGGTTCGAAAATTGCGGCAAATGTTGGTGCTTCTTATCGCTCACCATATCATATGTTTGAAGCGGTTAATCCTGCATTGGATCAAAATGATGCTTATACATTAGTTGACGCAGGTATTTCATGGACTTCATCTGCTAGCCACGTGAAAGTATCACTAACTGGTCGTAACCTTACTGATGAGCGTTACAAAGTTGGTGGTTACTACTTCCCTGGTGCAACTTTTGGAAACGTTGTTAACAGCTTCTATGGTGCGCCAAAAACTTGGACAGGCACAATCCAATACAGCTTCTAGTTTTTTCCCCGAAGAAGTGCCCCCGTATTTACGGGGGCATTTTTTCTGGCGCGTTTATTTTAAACACGCTAAAATCCTTTGTTTGTCGCATTTTTTACGCAAAAAACCGCATACACTTTTTTGCAAAATGCTCTATAAGTGAAGGCAATTAAAAATATAAACCAGTGGAGACATAAATGAACAATATTAGCACACAAAAAGAAGACGCGCTTTTTGCAAATGGGCGAGGACTAGTGCTTTTTTTATTGGTTTTGGTTTATACTTTTAATTTTCTTGACCGCCAAATTTTATCAATTCTTTCACCCGCAATTCAAAAAGAATTGGGGCTTAAAGACGCCGATATGGGCCTTATGCGCGGCGTTAGTTTTGCGATTTTTTATTCTACTTTAGGCGTTCCAATTGCCTATCTTGCCGACAGAAAAAGTCGTACTTGGATAATGACAATTGCGCTTACAGTCTGGAGTGCGATGACGGCGGCCTGCGGACTTGCAACGAATTTTACGCAATTATTCTTTGCCCGCATGATGGTTGGCGTGGGTGAAGCCGGTGGCGTTGCCCCTGCATATTCTTTGCTGTCTGATTATTTCAAACCAAGCCAACGTGGCCGCGCAATGGCAATTTATAGTTTTGGTATTCCAATTGGTTCAGCAGTTGGCATTATCTTTGGCGCGGTTATAACCACAATTTTGGATTGGCGCGCGGCATTTTTGATTGTGGGCGCAATGGGAATTGTCCTTGCACCTATATTTAGATTTTTCATTAAAGAACCAGTACGCGGCGCGCAGGATAAAATTGGGGCAATAACTACGCCACCGAAAGTCTTGGAAGTTTTAAAAGTTTTAATTTCAAAACCAAGTTTTTGGACCTTATCACTTGGGGCGGCATGCTCATCAATGATGGGATATGGCTTATTCGCTTGGTTGCCGACATTCTTCTTGCGTTCATACGGCGATGTACTGCCGCAAGCAATGGCATGGGTGCCAGATTTCTTGGTTCCGCCTAATCCAAAGCCAATATTGTTCGCAGGTTATTATTATGGCCTTATGGTTTTGCTTGGTGGGATTATCGGAATTTGGCTTGGTGGCTTGATATCGGATAAATTAGGTAAAGCGTCGAAAGGTGCTTATGCGCTTGTTCCTGCGGTTTCATTTTTGCTGGCTTTGCCGTTTTTTATTCTTGGCACAATGACCAATAATTTGATGCTATCATTCTTTGTTTATATTGTTCCAACGGCATTGGGTCTTGTTTGGCTTGGTCCAGTTTTGGCAGCGTTTCAGCATATTGTGCCGCCTAATATGCGCGCCACTGCATCGGCAATATTCTTGTTGATAAATAATCTTATCGGCATTGGTTTGGGCGATTTCTTAATTGGCCTTATGTCTGATAGCTTAAAAGCGCAATATGGCGTGGAATCTTTGCGTTATTCTATAATGTATGGAACAATTTTCTATGTTTTTGCGGCAATATTATTATTTATCTCATCAAAACTTTTGGATAAGGATTGGGAAGAATAATTAAATATCAATTCGATTTGCAATTTCATCAAATTGTTTTGTGGCGCTATTTGGCGCCACTTGGCCATTATCGGATGCTTTTTGCAATGATGGGTAAAAATTCACCTCACCAAGATAATTAATTCCAAGCTCGGCGGCGGCTTTCTTTGCCCCACCTTTGCCAAATAGATCAATTTCAGCGCCACTATTCTCATCAATCAAAACTGACATATTCTCAATCAAACCAAGAACACTAACTTTGGCTTTTTGGAACATATCAATTCCACGGCGAACATCGGCAAGTGCCATTTCTTGCGGTGTTGAAACAATAATTACGCCATCAAGTCGTGCCTGCTGCGCTAATGAAATTTGAACATCGCCTGTACCTGGCGGCATATCAACCACTAAATAATCAAGTGCGCCCCAATTTGTGCCCATGAATAATTGAGTTAAGGCTTTCAAAAGCATTGGGCCGCGCCAAATTAAAGCCTGCCCCTGATTAACTACAAACCCCATCGACATTGCTTTAAGGCCATGTGCTTCAATAGGGTCAATTTTACCGTTTTCGCTTGCCTGCGCAATTTTTGTTGTATGCCCTAAAAGTGTTGGAAGGCTTGGGCCATAAATATCAGCATCCAAAAGACCAACTTTTTTACCCCTTTTTGCAAGTGATTGCGCAAGGTTGAACGCAATTGTTGACTTTCCAACACCACCCTTTGCCGAAGCAATGGCGATTATCTTACTAATATTATCGGGGCGAATTGATTCAATATTTGGTTTTTTACGCTCTTGGTTTGGCGATCCAACTGGGCTTTGACCATTATTAATTGAATGGGCGGTAAGAATAGGTGATACTTTTTCAACACCATTTATCGATGATAATGTTTTTATTATTGCATCCGTTAATGGTTCAATTTTTGGAATGTCATTTTGATCTGCTTCAAGAATGATTTTAACATCGCCATTTTTAAACAAAATAGAGCTTACAAGACCAGAGCTTATAATATCTTTGCCATCTATCGGACTTTTTAATTCATGAAGCCGTGATTTAATCTCATCAATTTTTAAATCACCCTTTATGTTTTTGTTTTTGAATAGATTGAACATTTTTAAAACCAAATTTTTGAAATATAATAAGTTGCGCCCGCCGCGATATATGCCAAAATTATCAGATAACAAAAAGCAAAAACTGGCCATTTCCATGAATTTGTTTCACGTCTTATAGTTGCCAATGTGGCAAAACATTGTGGGGCAAAAACATACCATGCCAAGAAAGCCAAAGCAGTTGGTAAAGACCATGCATGCTGCAAAGTTTGCGCAAGGCCAGTTTCAAGATTTGCATCCCCGCCCTGAATTGAATAAATCGTTCCCAATGCGCCAACCGCAACTTCGCGCGCCGCCAACCCTGGAACAAGTGCAATTGATATTTCAAGGTTAAAGCCAATAGGCGCCAAAACTTTTTCAAGAATTGCACCAATTTTACCTGCGAATGTTTCTCGCAAATTAGTCGCCGAAAGCGGGAAGCGCGACAAGCCCCATAATATTACAGAAGTCCATAAAATCACTGTTCCCGCGCGTCTTACAAATGATTTTGCCGCCATATAAATTCCCAAAAAGAAATCGCGTGCATTTGGTAATTTATAGCTTGGCAATTCCATAATTAACGCTTGGGATGCGCCGTGTGTCATTGTGCGCTTCAAAACGAATGCAACAATAAAAGCGCTTATAATGCCGCTTAAATAAAGGCAAAACATTACCAAGCCTTGCAGGCCAATAAATCCAAAAACTGGCTTATTCGGAATGAATGCGGCAATTATCAAAGTATAAACAGGCAATCTTGCCGAACAGGTCATAAGCGGGGCTATAAGAATTGTAGTTAGCCTATCACGTTCATGCTCAATTACCCTTGCGGACATAATGCCAGGGATAGCACATGCAAAACTTGATAAAAGTGGAATAAAGGCGCGGCCGTTTAAACCTGCGCGCCGCATAATTTCATCCATTAAAAATGCCGCGCGCGACATATAGCCAGAAGCCTCAAGTATTATAATAAAGGCAAACAAAATCACAATTTGCGGCAAAAATACAAGAACCGCACCAACGCCAGCAATTATTCCATCAACAATTAATTGTGAAAACAAACTTTTCCCAAGAATATTTCGAACATTTCGCCCCAATGCCTCAACGAGATATGAAATAGCATCCATAAAAGGGGTTGCCCATGTAAACACGGCCTGAAACATTAAAAACAAAACTAATGCAAGAACCAATGGGCCAAGAAAAGGGTTTAAAACTATATCATCAATTTTACGGGTGATTACATTAAGACTTGCTTCTTTTTCAATTACAATTGAAGCGATTTTACGCGCATCCTTTTGCAATAATGCCAAATTATCATGAACAGACTTTGCAAGCGCGGTTTCAAGATCGCCAATAAGTAATTTATCAATTTGATTTAAAAGCTCTTCGCGCCCCTCTTTTCGGGTTGCGCGGCTTGCAACAACGGGGACGCCTAATTGATTGCTAAGTTCGCCAACATTTATTTCAATGCCGTCACGTGTTGCAATATCAATCATATTGAGCACAACAATCATCGGCAAACCCATTTCACGAAGCTGCAGAGCGGAATGCAAATGGGTTCTAAGGTTGGATGCATCAATAACTACAAGCATTAAATGCGGGCGCCCTACCTCTTTCATTTCGCCATTTAGCATATCAATGGCAACTTTTTCATCTTGTGAACGCGCTGTTAAGCCATAAATTCCGGGCAAATCATATAATTCAATATCATGCCCCGCATGGGTTTCAAAAATACCTTTTTTGGTTTCAACAGTAACACCGGCATAATTAGCAGTTTTAGCACGACCACCGGTTAAACCATTAAACAAGGTACTTTTACCGCAATTTGGCGCGCCAATAAGGGCAACTTTATATTTCATTAGGCTTCAACCTCTATAGCACATGCTTCTTCGGGTCTTAATGCAATTAAAGTTCGGTTTAACCTTATACATATTGGGGTTTTTGCAATCGGGCCATAATGCATGATTTCAACTTCATCACCTTCGGCAAAGCCAATTTCACGCAATTTTGCAATTATTGTTTCATCTTTTGCATTAATTCCAGAAACTATTGCCGATTTTCCCTTTTCTAAATTTAAAAGTTCCATCATAAACCTTGTTGCAAACCATTCGCAACAATCTAGTAGCGATTAGTAAGTGAAATTGCAAACTTTTTTATCAATTCAAGCCCATTAATTACGGTGACCCTTTGTCGCATAGGTAAAAATGACCATATCAAATACGGCAGTTTTTATATAGCCTATGGTTAATATTATTAATCACCATAAAAATTATTTAATATTTCCAACAAAAGCGCTTTAAAATAGGTGTTTCTTAACATTAAATAATATCAATATTAACGGCATCAAGATTGCAAACTCCAAAAATGCCTTATGGCAAATTATGGAGGGTTTAAATGACCAAGCAATATAGGGGGAAAAATGATTAATAGCATTTCCCCTTATTCGCAAAATAATAGAATTGCGAATATGTTCAGCAAAATCGACGCCAATAGTGATGGCGCGGTGACAAAAGAAGAATTCATTGCCGCCCGTCCGAAAAATGTATCTGAAACCAAAGCAAGCGAATTATTTGCCAAAATCGATACCCAAAACTCTGGAAGCATTAATCAAGACCAATTCAAAAATGAAATGGAACTTATTAAACCAGACAAAAGCGTGCATTCATCTTCAAACATTCTTGCAAGTGCTGCGCTAAATGCAGTCATGCAATTAGTTCAGCAAAGCAATTCGAACGTTTCAGCTTCATCAAAGCAAGATGAAATGTTCGCAAAAATTGATGCAAATAGCGATGGAAATGTAAGCAAAGAAGAATTTGTAAGCGCGCGTCCGCATGAAGTCACCCAAGAAATGGCCGAAAGCTTATGGGGCAAACTTGATACAGAAAACAAAGGAAGCCTTAACAAGGAAGAATTTCAAACCGCAATGAAGGCCAATGACCCAAAGGGTCATGATGGGCATAATGGCGCACCGCCGCCATCAGATAATGATGATAAAACATCATCGACAAACAAAAAATACAATCCATTAGACACAAATAAAGATGGAAAAGTAAGCGCCGAAGAACTTCTTGCAGGGCTTAATAGCGCCGCAAGTTCAAGTGATAATTCAAGCGTAAAAACATTTATTAGCTCTATTGAAAGTGCAATAAAAAATTACGCAACAACGAATAATCTAAACCTTAGCGATACTATATTGCTAAATCAAAATGCATAAAATTGGGCGGCTAAAAAGCCGCCCTTTCTTTGCTTATTAAAATAAATAAGCTATTAGGCTTGAATGAATAAATACAAAGCCGCCCTTGGCCCAATTTTAGGGCTTCTCTCTGCAAGCATTTGGGCGCTTGCATTTTCTAATGTGAAAATTGCGTTAAAAACCTTTGGGCCAAGTGAAATCGCGGCATTAAGGTTTTTTGTTTCAGGGCTTTTAGGCTTGGGCGTTTTGATATTTACAAAACAAAAAACTTGGACGTCTAAAGATATTTTTCAAGCCTTTTTCGCCGCCTTTATCGGTATGGCAATTTATAATATCTTCCTAAATTTAGGGCAAACCACAATTGCCCCAAGTGCGGCAAGTTTTATTGTCTCCACACAGCCAATTTTTACAATTATTGCCGCGCGCTTTTTATTTAAAGAAAAAATTGGCCTTAATGCCATTTTGGGCGTTGGGCTTTGCTTGACGGGCGTTTGGGTTATTTTAGGCCATCCAGATTTTGGCGCATTTTTTCATGGTGGGGCATTCTATTTAATAATTTGTGCAATATGCTCTGGATTATATTTTATATTGCTTATGCCGCTTATTCAAAAACACGGCCCATTAAATGCTGCCGCGAGCACGGTTTTAGCAACAGGAATTCTATTAAGTCCATGGCTTCCAAATGCATTGGTTCAGGCACAAATAGAATTAAAGCCAACTTTGGCAGTAATGTTTCTTGCGATTTTTCCGGGGTTTATAGCGCACATAACATGGATGAGTGCAATGAAAATTATGGGGTCAACACGTGCCGCAAATTTCACATTTTTAATTGCACCAATGGCAACCGTAGCTGCGGTTATAATCAATGATGATAAAATTGCGCCTGCATTTTATTTAGGTTCTGTTTTGGTAATTTTCGGGGTTTTCGTAACCACAAATCAAAAAATCAAAACATGGTTTTTAGAAAAAACCAAATTTGCATTATAAAAATAGCCCGCCAATGGCGGGCTATTATTTTAGATATTATGCAAATTTTGCGGCAAGTTTGGCAATACGTGCGCCATAGAATTTTGCAGTTTCAAGGTCACCTTTAAATGGTGCTTGTTCTGGTGATGAATCAGATGGCGCAGTTGCCATTAAGCCAACCGAACCACCGCGACGGTTTAAATCATCTTCTGATGCTGCCAATGAGTTTGATGGCAAAAGCCCTAAAGAAACCCAAATTTGACCGTGCTGTGATGCAAGTGTTTGCAAATAAGCCATTGTTTGACCCTTATCACCAACCTGTGATGCAGAAACCGTAAAACCACCGCCCAATTTATCTTGCCATGCGCGGGTAAACCATTTTTTTGATGATTGATCGGCGAATTTTTTAAATTGCCATGCAGGGCCACCCATATAGGTTGGCGCACCATAAATAATCGCCTGCGCACTATCAATTTTGTCTAATTGCGCATCATCGAGGCCGCCATCTTGACCAATTTTTAAATCCAAAGCCTCGGCGCCTTCTGATTTAATGCCTTCAATTACGGCGTCGGCAACTTTTTGATTGTGTCCGTAACCACTGAAATAAATTACTGCTACTTTTGTCATTTGTTTTCCTTTCAAATTTAATTATTCAAATGAATATGCATCCATCCTAAGCGATCCTAAAACTACGCTTGAATGTATTCTTTCAACTTTTGGGTTGGGGCTTGCTGCTGCACCTAATGCCACATAGATTGGCAATAAATGCTCATCAGTTGGGTGGTTTTTTTGTGCATATGGCGCAAGCCTGCGATAAGATAATAAATCACAAGTTTTGCCATTAATTAGCGCATCATGAAACCAATTAGAAAATTCAATTGACCAATCTTCTTCTTTGCCACCTTGCCAATTAATTTCGCGCAAATTGTGTGTAAAACTACCTGATGCGATAATAAGAATATTTTCTTCGCGCAATTTTGCAATTGCCCGCCCTAATTCATAATGGTGCCCTGGGCCAAGGTGGCTTTGTATTGATAATTGCAAAACTGGAATATCAGCATTTGGATACATAAGCAAAAGCGGAACCCATGCGCCATGATCAAGACCACGCTTAGTGTCAATTTGCGACATAAGCCCATTTTGCCCAAGCATTTCGGCAATTTCACCTGCCAGTTTTGCATCACCTAGTGCATTATATTGCAATTCATATAATTTTTGTGGGAACCCGTAAAAATCATGAATTGTTTCATTTTGCGCAACGGCATTAATGCTTGGCACTTGGGTTTCCCAGTGCGCAGAAACCATTAAAATGGCGCGTGGCTTTGGTATTTGTTGCCCAAGGTTTTTCAAAAATTCGCGCGCTTCAACATTATCAAATGGCAAAGTTGGCGAACCATGAGAAACAAAATATGTTTTTTGCTTTAAAGATTTTTTTTCCATATACAATAAATAATACTTGCGATTGCGTATACAATATGCAAAAATGTTTTATTATCCATGCGATTTTGATTAGGTTAAATTATGGAATGGGACGATTTACAAACTTTCTTGGCAATTGCCCGTGAAGGTTCTTTGTCTGCCGCGGCGCGCGCACTAAAAACAACACAACCAACAATGGGGCGAAGGCTTCAGGCTATGGAAACCCGAATTGGCGCACGCCTATTGGAACGCCACCCACGTGGCTATGTTCTTACTTCGCTTGGTGAAACCGTTCTTGGCAATGTTGAACGTATAGAAGCCGAAGTTATTGCAACCGAACGCGCAATATCAGGAAAAGACATTGCCCTTGAGGGTGTGGTTCGCGTTACATGCGTTGATGTTGTTGCATCAAGAATTTTGGCACCCGCCATTGCCAAAATGCAATGTAGCCACCCCAAAATAACGGTTGAACTTAATACCGATGCACGGGCATTAAACCTTAATCGCCGCGAGGCCGATATTGCGGTCAGGCTTACAAGATTTGATGGCAATGATTTAATTGTAAAAAGACTTGGCACTTTAAAGGGCGGCTTTTTTGCATCAAAAGAATATATTAAAAAATTTGGTATGCCTTCAACCGAAAATAGCGAAAAGCATTCAATAATTACTGTTCTTGAAGACCAATCACACCTTCCCGAAGCGCGGGCATTAATTCAGGCACTACCCAATGCGCGCGTGGCAATTGTCACAAATAGTCGCGAAACTATGCTAAGTGCTGCATTGAATGGAATTGGCATATGTTGTGTGCCGCGCGATAGGGCTTTAGAAGAACCAACATTGGTTGAGCTTGACCTTGGAATTGAAATTGAACCGCGTGAAGTATGGCTTGGGGTTCATAAGGATATGCGCCATATGCCACGTATTCGCGCAGTTATTGATGCAATATCGGCGGGATTTGCCGAATGTAAAAAAATAGGATTATAAATTGGAAGACAATAAAAAAAATATGGATTTGGTGAATAATCTAATCGAACTTCTTACACTTGAAGAAATTGATATTGATTTATATCGCGGCCCAATCACCAAAGAACCATGGAAACGTGTCTTTGGTGGTCAAGTTGTCGGACAGGCATTAATGGCAGCTTGCAAAACTGTTGACACAAAACGTATGCCGCATTCCCTACATGCCTATTTTATGCGTCCGGGCGACCCAACAAAACCAATTATTTTTGAAGTAAAGCGCGATAGAGATGGCGGAACATTTACAAGCCGCCGCGTTGTTGCAAAACAAAGCGGAATGCCAATTTTAAACATGGCTTGTTCATTTCAAATTCAAGAGGATGGCCTTTCGCATCAATTAGATATTCCAAACCTTCCGCCACCTGATAATCTTATAAGCCGTGCCGATTTTATAAAGCAAAACCTTCATAAATATCCTGAAAAAATGTGGCCCAACCTTCTTGCGCCACGTGCCGTTGAGTTTCGCCAGATCTTCAATGAAAACCCCGATAGTCTTGCGCAAAATTATTGGTTCAAAATTAATGCACCCCTTCCAGAGGATCAAATTCTTCACCGCGTATTATTGGCTTATGCCACTGATTACACGCTTTTGGGGGCATGCCTTGCGCCGCATCAAAAGAATTGGTTTGATGATGATATTCAAGTTGCAAGTCTTGACCATGCAGTTTGGTTTCATGAAGATATAAAGTTCGATGATTGGCTTTTATACACCCAAGACAGCCCATGGGCAGGTGGTGGGCGCGGCCTTAATCGCGGTATGATTTATGATCAAAGTGGCAAACTTGTTGCAAGCGTTGCGCAAGAAGCCTTAATTAGAATGCGAAAGCCCAAATAATCTGTTACAAAAAATTCTTAATTCAAAAATTATATAATAAAAACTTCAAATTAGCTTAAAAAAAATGTCTTTTTAAAGGGCTAATTGCGTGCCTGCTGCATTGCAAAAAAGTAATGCAATCAGGAGAAACTAATGAAGAAAACACTTTATTATGGCACTTTTTTAGCGGGCCTTTTATTCACTACAAGCGCTTTTGCCGATGATATTATCCCACAACAAAAGCAACAAGATAACAATGATGCAGAACAAGTAGTAGTTGTTGGAAAAGGTATTCGCCAAACACAAACCCTTAAAATTGACACGCTAAAATTACAATCAGCAGGAACAAGCCCAATAAAATTAGTTGAGCGTTTACCTGGCGTGAACTTCACGGGCGCAGATGCTTTTGGTGCTTATGAATGGGCGGTTCGCATTAGCGTTCGCGGCTTTGCGCAACAACAAATGGGCTTTACCCTTGATGGCGTTCCATTGGGCGACATGTCATACGGTAATTTCAACGGCCTTCATATTTCACGTGCCTTAATCTCTGAAAATCTTGCCGAAGTTAAAATGAGCCAAGGCGCAGGTCTTTTAAGCACAAATTCAACCTCAAATCTTGGCGGAACTTTGCAATTTGCTTCAAAGCAAGCCCAAGAGGAAAAAGGTCTTGATACCGCAATATCTTTTGGTTCAGACACTTTATTCCGCGCCTATGGTCGCTATGATACAGGTTCAATTGAAGGTTTTGGTCGTCTTCGCCTTTATGCATCAGCTATGCATAATGAAGTAGAAAAATGGAAAGGTGATGGAAAACAAATTCAAAACCAAGCAAATGTTGGCTTCGTTTGGCCAATTGCTGATGGTGAATTCACTGGTCTTTACTCAATCTCAAAACGCCGTGAAGCCGATTATCAAGATTTATCAAAAGAAATGATTAATCGCCTTGGTTATGATTGGGACAATTTCGCACCAGATTGGCAATTGGCACAAAGAGTTGCAGATATTGCTATTAATCGCGGCGATATTTCTGCACCAATTACAAATGCAGCGGCTGGAACTGTATATCCTGGCAAAATCCTAACTGTTGATGATGCCTATTTCGATGCGGCAGGCTTAAGAAATGATGAGCTTACTCGTTTGGGTTACAAAGGTAATTTCAATGATAATTTAAGTTTTGATATTGCGCTTTATAATCACAACCAAAAAGGCCAAGGCCTATGGTTTACACCTTATGTTTCACCTTTCAGCTTTGGGCAAGGCGTTGCAGGCGTAACATCGCCGGTTTCTGTTCGTACAACTGAATATGATATGTCACGCTTGGGTAGTTTTGCATCTGTTGAATATAGAATTGGCAATCACGCAATTGAGGGTGGTTATTGGGTTGAAGACAATGATTTCAATCAGGCACGCCGCTTCTATGCTAATACAAGAGCAATGCCTAATGATGTAATGAAATTCCAAAAAAATCCGTTTGCGACACAATGGGAATTGAATTACAATATAAATACCCAAGTTTACCATTTGCAAGATACATGGAAATTAGCTGAAAACCTAAAATTACAATATGGTTTTAAATCAATTCATGTTGATACAAGGGCTAAAACTATCACAAATGGTTTTGTAACACCTGTGGCTGGTTCGGATACTGATCTAAAAGGAACAATCGTTTCAAAAGACAATTTCCTTCCTCAAATTGGTGTAACTTATGATATTAATCGTAATTACCAATTATTTGCAGGCTATACTGAAAATATGCGCGCATTTGATTTGGCGCCGTTTAGCAATCTTCGTCAAGATGCTTTTAATTTTATTAAAACTAATGTAAAACCAGAAAGCTCTAACACTACTGAGGGTGGTTTGCGTTTCCGCGGTCAGAATTTCCAAGGCGTGATTGCTGCTTATTATGTTAAGTTTGATAATCGCCTTCTTTCAATCGCTCAAGGTTCAGGAATCCAAGGCAACCCAAGTATTATTACAAACGTTGGCGGCGTAGAAACCAAAGGTTTTGAAGCGGCGGGCCAATATAAATTCAACAAAGAATTTAGCCTTTATACCTCATATTCATATAATGATAGCCAGTATCAAGATGATGTTTATGATTCAAAACGCATTAATATCCTTCAAAACACCAAAGGCAAAACAGTAGTGAACGCACCAAAACATTTGCTTAAGGCTAATTTGAATTATGATAATGGCAAATATTATGCCAATTTAGGTGCTAATTATACTTCAGAGCGCGAAAGCACTTATACAAATGTTGGCGGCAGAATTGATGCTTTCACAACTGTTGACCTTGGCGCAGGTGTAAGGCTTGATACTGGTGCGCAATTTGGGCCGGTTGAAATTCAATTGAATATTACAAATCTTTTGGATGAAGAATATATTTCAACAATTGGAACCAATGGTTTTAGCGCGGCGGGTGATTCACAAACCTATATGGTTGGTGCACCGCGAAAATTCTCGCTTACATTACGTAAAAAATTCAAATAATTATATTGGGCGGCTTTCAAAGCCGCCCTTTTCATAGGTGGCTAAAATGAAAATTCAAAGACGTGAATTATTAAAAATGGGTGCAATTGCAAGTGTTGCGGCACCGCAAATTGCGAATGCTAGCGCAGAAAAAGCAATTACCAAAATCGCATGGGGTTCATGCGCAAACCAAGATAAAGAACAAAAAATTTGGGATGCCATATCAGAACGCAATCCAGAACTTTTCCTTTTTATTGGCGATAATATTTATGCCGATACGCGCGACCCGCAAATTATGGCGCAAAAGTACCAAAAACTTGCAAATATTCCTGAATTTAAAAAATTTCGCGCCAAAACCTCATTTTTAACCATTTGGGACGACCATGATTACGGTGAAAATGATGCAGGTGCAGATTATCCAATGAAAGAAGAAAGCCGTCGTCAATTTTGCGACTTCTGGGACATTCCCAAAGATAGCCCAAGACGAACGCGTGAAGATGGTATTTACACATCGCAAATAATGGGACCGAATGGTAAACGTGTTCAGGTAATTTTGCCAGATTTAAGATATAATAGAACCCCAATTAAAAAATTGGATTTGGGTGGCAAAGATTATCACGCATGGGCAAAAGAATATTATGACGCAGGAAAAGAAGTTCCGGGGCCTTATGATAGAATAAGCGATGATGCCGCATCAATGCTTGGTAAAAAACAATGGGATTGGCTTGAAGGCGAATTAAAAAAGCCCGCCGATATAAGAATTATGGCCACATCATTACAATATGTTGCCGATTTTGCAGGCTGGGAAGGTTGGATAAATTATTATCACGACCACCAAAAACTTTTGGAATCAATAAGAAAATATCGTGCCAATGGCCTATTTTGCATTTCTGGCGATACGCATTATGGCGAAATTTCAAAACTTGATACCAATGTTCCATATCCAATTTGGGATTTCACATCATCAGGTATTACCGAAGTATGGCCTGTAACACCGCCAAATAGCAGAAGAATTGGCAGTGTCTATCGTGACCGAAATTTTGGCTTTATCGAAATTGATTGGAATAAGGGTGCTGTTCTTATTCAAATTTGCGCCGAAAATGGTGATGTGAAACTTGAACAAAAACTCGCGCTATCTTCCCTGCGGGTTTAGGTTCAATTGACAAATGTATTTTTATGCGGCGAAAATGGCATATTTTGAGAACCGAAGCGCAGCGCACTTAGGTGCGTGAGCATCGGAAGCGCAGAAATATGCCATTTGCAGTCTGTAAAAATCATTTGCCAACAGAACCTAGTTATTTCATTCCCAATCGAATAGCGCCATCAAGCCTTATATTTTCGCCATTCAAATATTGGTTTTCAATTATATGGCAGGCAAGGGATGCAAATTCAGCACCCTTGCCAAGGCGCTTAGGGAAAGGAACGCTTGCGCCCAATGAATCTTGTACATTTTGTGGTAAAGATGCCATCATTGGTGTATTAAAAATCCCTGGACAAATTGCATTAATACGAATGCATTCACCCGCCAAATCGCGTGCAACAGGCAATGAAAGCCCCGCCACACCCGCTTTGGATGCTGCATAGGCCGCCTGCCCAATTTGACCGTCAAAAGCGGCAATTGATGCAGTATTGATAATAATACCTCGTTCGCCATCAATTGTATCAAGCGCCATCATGCCAGCCGCTGATTTTGCAATCATGCGGAACGTGCCGATAAGATTGATATTTATAACTTGGGCAAAAACTTCCAATGGGAAATGTTTGATTTCCGCCGTTTCTTTGTCACGGCTTGCGGTTTTAATGCCTTTAACAATGCCCGCACAATTTATTAAAGCACGCTCTTGACCGTTTATTTTGCGTGCTTGTGCAAAAGCATTATCAACACTTGCCTCATCGGCAATATTGCATTCGATAAAAGCTGCACCGGTTTCATAGGCAACTTTTTCACCAGCCGCTTTGTTAAGATCAAAAATTGCAACCTTTGCCCCCAATCCTGTAAGTTTTCTAACGCATGCCTCACCAAGGCCAGATGCGCCACCCGTTACAATTACTGAAAATTCTTTATTAATTATCATTTTCCACCCAATATTATATTAAAGGCTCATCAATTGGCGGGGTGTTTTTATTACCCAAACTAGAGCCTATGCTTGCCACAATTATGAAACCAATAGCCAAAATTTGCAAAAATACCAATTTTTGTTGCAGAAAAATAAAACCGCTTAATGCTGCAAATGCTGGGTCTAAACTCATAAGAAGGCTAAAGGTGCTTTTTTTCATGCGTTTAAGTGCAAACATTTCCATTGAATATGGAATGGCACCTGAAAAAAACGTCAATACTAATGCAAAGCCAAGCCAGTTTATTAAAGGTACATTTTGCTTAATTCCAACGATTATCAATAATGGCAAAGATATTAATAAAGAAACCACAAAGCCAAGTGCAACCGCCTGTGTTTCCCCCATGCTTTTACCAAGATTGTGACCAAAAACTATATAAGCGCCCCATGCTGCAGCCGCAATTGCCGCAAAAATCAAACCAATTGGATCAAGTTTTTGCGAGAATTCATTAGTTGGTAAAAGCAAGAATATGCCAATTGCGGCAATTATAATCCAGAGGAAATCTATTTTCTTTCTACTTGTGAAAACACTTACCAAAAGCGGTCCTGAAAATTCAATTGCAACCGCCACCCCCATTGGGATTTTATCTATTGAATAATAGAATGCACTATTCATTATTCCCAATGATAGGCCATAGGGAATTAAGGCGCGATAATCTATTTTGCTATAATCAATCTTCCATATCTTTGAAAAAGCCCCCATTAATAGTGCGGATGCCCCCTGACGTAATGCAACTGTGGCAATGGGGCCAATTGTCGCAAACATCTTAACCGCGAAGGCCGAACCCGATTGAAATAATATTATAGCAACTGACAAAACCATAAGTGCCATAAGGGAATTTTTGGAAGAATCATTCATATTTTTGTCCTATTACCGTTTGCTGATTTTTCCAAATTTCGCCAAAGGTCGGGCTTCTTATTGCCAAGATTTAATTCTAGTCTTGGTCATGGATCGCTTAACAAGAAGACATACAGAACCCAATCGTATTTTAGTTATAGGAACCGCAGGGTCAGGTAAAAGCACACTTGCCAATAATATTGCACAAAACCTTAATTTAAAGAAAATTGAACTTGATGAGATCAACTGGCGCCCCAATTGGGATAATCGACAAATAAGTGATTTGGACGGTTTTAAATCCGATGTTGAAGATGCAATCTCGCATAATGATTGGGTGGCAACTGGTGGTTATATGTCAGTTCGTGAAATGCTTTGGGCGCGGGCGAATATTATTATATGGCTCGATTTACCATTTTTCACGGTGTTTTGGCGCGTTGTTTCACGCTCTTTAATACGTGCACTTGGCGGAAAAGAAACTTTTACAGGTTGCAAAGAAAACCTAAGTGATATTCTTGCTTGGGATAAACCAATAAGATGGTCAATCCAAAGCTTTAATGAAAGACGTCAAAGCTTTGAAAAAATGGCCAATAGCGAAACCTATAAAGAGCTTTTAATTTATCGCTGCAAAAATACGAAAATGGTAAAGGAATGTTATTACGCGCTAACGGGTCAGCGCGAAATAATTATTGGGGAATAAGGTCAGTACTTATTAATTAATAAGTCCTGACCCTAGCTTACAAACTTCCCAAAATCCGTATCCAAGAGCGAATGCCTTTTTTGAATGATAATAAATCATATTTTTCATTCGGTGAATGAATATTATCATCGGGCATTGCAAAACCAACCAAAATCGCATCCATACCCAAAATTTCAGGGATTTCTTTGGCAACAGGAATTGATGCCCCGCACCCAATAAGTGCCGCAGGTTTTTGCCATTCTTTTTCAAGAGCTTTCGAAGTTGCCGCAATTATTGAATTTTCAGGGTCAAGTGCAATACCTTTGCCACCAATATTTTTCTTGAAAATTGCCTTACAATCTTTTGGTAAATTCCTTAAAATATGTTTTTCAAATGCGGCCCATATTTTATCGGGGTCTTGATCACCAACAAGGCGGAAGGAAACCTTTGCAAAGGCCTCTGACGCGATAACGGTTTTGAAGCCATCGCCTGTATAACCGCCATGAATGCCGCAAATTTCAGCGGTTGGACGCGCCCATAATTGCTCCAATGCAGTAAGGCCATTTTCGCCATATGGAATAGACAGGCCAATATCACCCAAAAACTTGCCTTCATCAAAGCCTAATGATGCCCAATTGGCTTTAACCTTATCGCTTAAAACAGGTGCACCATCATAAAAGCCGTCTAATGTAATATGGCCATTTTCGTCACGCATTTTTGCAAGTGCATTTGCCAAAATCATTATAGGATTTGCCGCAGGGCCACCATAAAGCCCCGAATGTAAATCACGATTTGCCGCGATAATTTTCACTTCGCCCGTAATGTTGCCACGCAAACCAATTGTAATTGCTGGCGTATCAATATTCCATCTCTCCGTATCGCAAATGAATGCGCAATCTGCCGCCAATTCTTTCGCATTTTCGCGCATGAAAGGAAGAAGAGAAATTGAATCTGATTCTTCTTCACCTTCTAATAGGATTGTTACACGGCATGGTAATTTGCCATTGGCCTCAATATGGGCGCGGCATGCCTCAATAAAGGTCATTACTTGGCCTTTATCATCGGATGAACCACGACCGAAAATTATTTTATTGCCATCTATTTCTTCGATTACAGGCTCAAACGGGTCGCGGCGCCAAAGCTCAAGTGGATCAACAGGTTGCACATCATAATGACCATAGAAAAGCACATGCTTTTCCCCTTCCCCTGCCGTTGCAACTACCAAAGGAAGGCCAAGGGCATCGCGCAAATCAGCTTTAAAACCAATCCTATTCAATTCATCAACCAAATATTTCCCCGCCTTAATACATTCAGGGCGAAATTCACTTTCCGAAGAAATAGATTTAATTTTCAAAAGGCCAAATAATGTTTCAAGCGCATTATCAAGGTTTTTTTCGGCAAAATTAAGTGCCGTTTCGATGTGTGATTCTGTCATACTAATATTATAGGCATTAGCGTTTCTTTAATCAAATCAACGAATGAGTGAATATTCATTTGGAGATAAAAATGCGCCGTTCACCACAATCAATTGAGATAATTGAAACCCAAATTGCCAAAGCTGCCATAGAACTTGGCCCTAATATGGATAGTTTTTCGGTGCAAGATTTGGCACGCCACGCCCAAATTGCAATTGGCACAATCTATAGAATTTTACCAAGCAAGGATGGGCTTTCAAAAATTGTACAAAAATATGCGCAAAATGAATTTGATAAAGTGGTTCTTGCGCCAATTCGCGCCAAGGGCGATTTGTTTGAACGCTTTAATTTAGTTTTTGAGCGTATAATTGATTTTTCTCTATCAAATTTTGAAATTGCAAGCTATTTGGCACTTAATGGCTTTGATGAAAATTCAAATTTTAAAAAATCAATACGCGCTTTTGTCATTGAAATGACGCCAATGGCAAAAACCAATCTATCACTTGCAAATATTGGCTTTTCACTAATTTGGGGCCCGATTTCAGCTTTGCTTTTATGCGGTGAAAAAGGGCGCGAAAATTACATTTCACTATCACCAAAAATCTTTGGGGCACTTGCAAACTAATTAGTAAGTTGTAATATTTTGAAGGGGGCTAAATATGCGTAAAATCCTTTTTCTATTGCCTATCTTGTTTTTATCGTCATGTTTTTCAATTGATAAACCAACTTTAACCCAAATAGTCAAAGGTTCAAAAAATATTTGCCCGCTTGCAAGTAATACGGGCTATATAATTCATAATGAAAATGGGAAAATTGGCGAAATTAAAATTTCAAGCATTCAAAAGGGAAATGAAACACTTTGCTATATTAATTCAGCATCTATGCTTGATACTTCACTAAGCGCTAATTTGAATGATTTTTTTACACGAAAATTTTATAAAATTTCTGATGATTTATATATGATGTATGACGCAAAAATTAGCGATAGCAATTCATTATATTTTATTCACAAGACTATTAATGGTTGGCTTATTTATACTGACTGCAAGAATAGTGACAAAGATTGTCCAATAGCGCAAAGCATTGATGCCTTTGAGCAATTATATGAAAAAGAAGTCCTGCGACAAAAGCCTACCTATTTTTTGGAGGCAAGCAAATGAAAAATTTAATGCAAAAAACAATAAAATTTTCAACCTTGTTTATGCCTTTATTATTGCTTGGCGCTTGCTTTGAGGGAACTCAAAAGTCAGTTGAAACTTATACAGGTGGCAAGTCTAAATGCCCACTTTCTAACGGAATTAATTATAATATTCTTCAATTGAAAAACGGTAAGGAAACTAGCCTTGGAAGAATTTCAATTAATGAGGATAAAAATGGCAAGTGCGCGCTTACAAGCGCTCAAGGCTTAAATTATGAAACAAGCAATATAGTAACTCAATTTATTACAACGGGATTTAGCAAGCTAAATAATGAAAATACTTATTTAAGCGCAAAGAAAAACCTCAAAACCAATAATTATTCTCTTATTTTTGTAAAAATTGCACATGATGGAAGAATTGGCTTTTACACAGATTGTCGAAATAAGTCCGCATTCGCGATTGTAGATAAGATTGGAATAACAAGAAATAATAATGAATGTACACTAAGTGAGATTTCACATTATTATAAAGTTGCGGATGAAATTTCTAATTTAAAGCCAGATATAGTTTTAGCGCCCAATAAACCTTAACGCGCAATTATTGCCTGAATAACAACACGTGCATTTGCACTGCCTATTTGCGGCGCTATGGCTTTTTGCATCATTCCTTGTAACATTTGTGAATCAGGAACTTGCCCCGGGCGATAAAAACGCCCCAAATAATCTTGTAAAGCTGCACGCCAATTTGAAACTAGCACGGGTTTCAATTGTGGCAACAATGCCTTTAGTCGCGTATCTGTCGTATAAATACCTAAATCAACTTGGATAATTCCTGCTGGACGATTACCATTCATAATAGTTCCAGTGATTTGTGAGGGAACTATATAATCGCTCTCAGCAGGCTTTGCTTTTGGCGCCCCACTTGCAAGAACCACCTTAGGTAGCATTAATGCCGCAACGGTAAGTGTAAAAAGTTCACGTTTATTATGCATATTCTTTAAAAAACCCATGAATTAAGGCTATTCTAATTGGGTTTAAATATGCTTAACTAAATGTGGTTTTAGTTTTATTGCAATGCAAAAAAAACAATTGCCAAATCCTAATCAAATGATATTAGCATTTGACGACTGGTGGAGGAATTTATGAAAATATTAGTGCCCGTGAAAAGGGTTATTGATTACAATGTGAAAGTTCGTGTCAAAGCAGACCAAACCGGTGTTGATCTTGCCAATGTAAAAATGAGCATGAACCCGTTTTGCGAAATTGCGGTTGAAGAAGCTGTTCGCTTGGTTGAAAAAGGTGTTGCAACCGAAGTTGTTGTGGTTTCAATTGGTGTAACCCAAGCACAAGAAACAATTCGTACGGCTTTAGCAATGGGTGCAGATCGTGGCATCTTGCTTACTTCTGACCAAGATTTAGAACCTTTAAATATCGCAAAATTATTGAAAGCTGTAATTGCCGAAGAAAAACCTGATATGGTTTTAATGGGCAAGCAAGCAATTGATGGCGATAATAATGCAACGGGGCAAATGCTTGCGGCGCTTCTTGATTGGCCACAGGCAACTTTTGCATCAGAAATTAATATTGATGGCGGTAAAGCCAAAGTTACACGTGAAGTTGATGGCGGTTTACAAACTCTTGAAGTTGCGCTTCCTGCGATTGTTACGGTTGACCTTCGCCTTAATGAGCCAAGATTTGCATCACTTCCAAACATCATGAAAGCTAAGAAAAAGCCAATTGATATTAAAGACGCAGCATCAATGGGTGTTGAAGTTAAAAATCATTTGAATGTTACCAAAGTTACCGAGCCACCAAAACGTGAAGCAGGTATTAAGGTTGAAAGCGCGGCTGAACTTGCCGCTAAATTAAAAGAAGCAGGGGTAATCTAATGGCTGTTTTAGTTTATGCTGACCATGATGGTGTTAATGTAAAAGACTCAACCAATAAGGCCGTTAGTGCGGCGCTTGCTATTTCTTCTGATGTACATGTTTTGGTTGCTGGAAGCGTTGCACCTGCAAAATCTGCGGCATCTATTGATGGTGTTTCAAAGGTTTTAGTCGCAAAATCTGACGCTCTATCAAAAGATATTGCCGAAGCGGTTGAAGCATTGGTTACACCATTGATGGCAAATTATGATGCCGTGCTTTTTGTTGCTGGCGCAGCAGGTAAAAATGCGGCACCACGAATTGCGGCAAAATTGGATGTGGCAATTATTTCGGACATTATCGAAGTAACAGGCCCTAAATCATTCGTTCGCCCTATTTATGCTGGCAATGCACTTGAAAGCGTTGAATCAAGTGATGGCAAATTAATTATTACTGTTCGCACCACTGCATTCAAAGCAGAAGGCAATGGCGGCGCGGCTTCTATCGAAGAAATCGTCGCACCAAATGCAACCCATTCTGCAACATTCGTTTCAGAAGCAATGGTAAAATCAGATCGTCCAGAACTTCAAGGCGCAAAGCGCGTTGTTTCTGGTGGTCGTGCTTTGGGTTCGGAAGAAGAATTTAACGCTGTTATCGTGCCATTGGCAGATAGGCTTGGTGCAGCAGTTGGTGCTTCACGTGCCGCAGTTGATGCAGGTTATGCACCAAATGATTATCAAGTTGGTCAAACGGGCAAAGTTGTTGCCCCTGAACTTTATGTTGCTGTCGGAATTTCTGGCGCAATTCAACATTTAGCGGGTATGAAAGATAGCAAAACCATCGTTGCAATCAATAAAGACCCTGATGCACCAATTTTCCAAATCGCCGATTTCGGCCTTGTGGCAGATTATAAAACTGCGGTTCCGGAATTTCAGAATTCTTTATAATTATTTTTAATTTTAAAAATTTAAGTGGGGCGCAAAAGCGCCCCACTTTTTTTATAATAATTTTAAGTTTTAATAATGGTCATTTTGTATTAATTAGAATTATGAAATTCGCTACAAACCAATTTTTTGTAAAATTATTTTTAATTTTATTATTGATTTTTCCTTCTTTGGGGGTTTGTTCTGAAGGTGAAATTCAAGATGCAAAAACAAAATATACTATCGGCTTTACTCAAATAAAACAAAATGATGGCGGGTTCTTAAGTATTTTTTACCCTGCATATGATAGGGAATCTATTGTCCAAAAAGGTATATTCAACCTCTCCATTGCCAATGATGCAAAACCTGAAAAAGGTAATTCACATTTAATAATCATCTCGCATGGATCAGGTGGTTCGCCATGGGTACATTATGACCTTGCCCGCCGCCTTGTTGAAAGCGGTTTTTTTGTTGCCCTGCCTCAGCATTATAAAGATAATTATATTAACCATTCAGAACCAGGGCCTAAATCATGGCGCAGAAGGCCCAAAGAGGTTTCAAATGCAATTGACCTTCTTGCTTTAAATAAAGAATTTTCACCCATAATAGACTTTAATTCGATTGGAATTTTTGGTGGCTCAGCTGGTGGCCATACTGCGCTATCTTTGGCTGGTGGGAAATGGTCTGAAACAAATTTTCGTAATTATTGTTTGAAAAATATAAAAGAAGATTTCTCTTCATGCGTTGGTTTTAGTACTATTTTAAAGAAAAATATCGCGGATAATTTTAAACTTGCGTTGGCAAAAACAATTATAAAACAAAATTTTTCCAATAGCGCCATCCAAGAAGATTCGGACAAAAGAATTAAGGCAAGTATTGCAATGGTTCCCTTTGCGGCAGATTTCATTCCTGAATCATTAAAGCAACCAAAAGTGCCGCTTGGTTTTATTATTGCCAGAAAAGATATTAATCAAAAACCCGAATTTCACGTTTTAGCAATTGCAAAGGCCTGTGATACTAATTGCGAAATTATATTAGACATGCAAGAAGCAGGTCATGGCGCGATGTTATCGCCATTACCACCTTTTAGAAAAAATAGTATCGAAGAACTTCTTTTGTCCGACCCAAAAAATTTCAATCGTGAAAAAATGATACCAATAATCAACAATAAAATAGTTGATTTTTTTGAACGTCATTTATTAAACACGGCTGCAAATTAGATATTTTCCAAAACCTAGAAAGCATCAACAATTTCTTGAATTTGTTCGCCAATTGCATCCCAATGTTTTTCAGACGTTGATAATCCAAGGCGAACGATCACCATATCTTTTGATGGAATAACCATAATTAATTGGCCTTCATGCCCTTGGGCTCCGAAGGCATCAAAAGGGCCTTTTTTCAAAATGCCTTTGCCATTTGACGGCGAAAGCCACCAATGCGCGCCATAATGATCCGCGCCCTTGCCATTTGACGGCGTGCGAACAAAGTTTACGAAATCTTCTTCTATAATTTGCTTTCCGTCCCATTGACCGCCGCGCAAAAATAAAAGACCAAAACGGGCAAAATCTTGGGCGGTTGAATATACAAGGCTTGAACCATAAAAATTGCCATTGGCATCAAATTCGGCAGAAGTATTATTCATACCAATTGGCGTGAATAATCTATCATACATAAAACTGCGCATGGCAGCTTTGCCAGTAGGGTCTGAAACATTACGCGGGCCTATTGCGCGCGAAATTCCCGCCGCAATTATATTTGTTGTACCAGATGAATAATTCCAAACCTCGCCAGGATTGCTTTTTAATGGACGCGATGTTGCGTATTTAACAATATCTTCACGCCCTTTTCCAAAAAGCATTAATGCGGCATCATTATGAATTGCATCACTATAATCTTCTTCGCGCCAATTTATGCCATCGGTCATGGTTAAAGCTTGGCGATATGTGATTTTTGATCTTTTATCATCTGCTTTCCAATGCGGGTCGGCAATTGCGGCATCAAGCGATAATTTGCCATCCTTTTGCATTATTCCAAACAATGCCGATGTAATCGATTTTGCCATTGACCATGAAATAAGGCGGCTATCTTTATCAAAACTATTGCCATATTTTTCAAAAACAATTTTTCCGCCCTTAACCACCAATAAAGCTCGGGTTTCGCCTAAATCTGCGGTCGGGTTTACAAAAGCTTTCTGGGCGACGGCATCGAGTTTTGCTTTTTGTTCTGGGCTTAAATTACCATATTGCCAGTCTTTAGTTGGATATGTGATTGGCTGTTTTGAATATTCAAATTTTACGGGCGCAGAAGATTGTGAAGGCGAATTTGCATAAACATTATACGCCACAAAGCCCAATATTATTGATGCCAACCCGCTAAAAATCCCAATTTTCTTTTTCAATGACAAATTCATAGCAAAACCTTTTTCCATGCTCTATTATAAGGTTTGAATTTTAAAACAAAAGGTGTTTTAGCTTTGAAAATGCGTCTAAATTTTACCTCTATAATTGGTGCGATTTTGCTTATTGCTGGTATTGCAGCAAGTGTTGGATATTATTATGCAAATCAATATGCCCAAATTGGGGTTGGAATGATGGCAAAGCAAATGTGTTCATGCCTTTATGTGCAAAATCGTGATGAGGATGCGTGTAAGGCGGATATGAACATAAGTATGGGCAATATTTCAAAGAAAATGAAAATCACATATTTGGTGAAAAATCAAAGCGGTAGATTTACGGGAAAAAATGGTTCCCAAGAAGTTGGAACTGCTAATTTCCCTGATAGTGTTATTGTTGGATTTTACGGTATTGCGATTGCTAAAGCTAAAATAAGCCCTGGATACGGTTGTTCTGTGACAAAATTTGACGGACTAATGCCAAATGGCCTTAACAACATTACCCAATAGTGCAATGATTGCTTTATAAAATTCTAAAATATACTAAACACCCATATATTTTCACTGGGAGCGCATGATGGCAGGCAATGCCGCAAAAAAAACTAAAGACGAAGAAATAGAATTATCAATTGTTATGCCATGCCTTAATGAGGCGGAAACATTGGAAATTTGCATTCAAAAATGTCAAAAATTCATAAAAGAAAACAATTTATCGGCCGAAGTTATCATCGCTGATAATGGCTCAACTGACGGGTCTCAAGAGATTGCAACCCGTAATGGCGCGCGCGTTATTCCCGTTCCAATTCGTGGCTATGGTGCCGCACTTATTGGTGGTATTGAGGCTGCTAAAGGCAAATATGTTGCAATGGGCGATGCCGATGATTCATATGATTTTGGATCTTTAATGCCATTCATTGAAAAACTAAGAAATGGCGCAGAGCTTTGCATGGGTAACCGCTTTAAGGGTGGTATTGAACCGGGCGCAATGCCGCCACTTCATAAATATTTGGGCAATCCTGTTTTAAGTTTCTTGGGCCGTATTTTCTATAATTTGCCAATTGGTGATTTCCATTGCGGATTACGCGCCTTTAATCGCCAATCAATATTGGGCTTAAATCTTAATACTACGGGTATGGAATTTGCTTCTGAAATGGTAGTTAAAGCTGGCCTTAATCACTTAAGAATGGAAGAAGCGCCAACGACCTTGAAAAAAGATGGTCGTTCACGTCCGCCGCATTTGCGTTCTTGGCGCGATGGTTGGCGTCATTTGAAATTCCTTCTTACCTTTGCGCCTAAATGGCTTTATCTATTCCCTGGGATTTTGCTTTTTGTTTTAGGTGCTATGGGTCTTGTGTGGTTATTGCCAGGTGATGGGGCAATTGGGCAAATTCGTCTTGGTGTGCATACTTTATTATTCTCATCAGCCTTTATCATTATGGCAACACAAATTTTAAGTTTTGCATTTTTAGCAAGACTTTTTGGTGTTCGCGAAGAATTTTGGCGCGAAACTCCAACTTTAAAGGCAATACGTGAATTTTTCACTGTTGAGCGCGGCTGTATTATTGGTGGTCTTTCAATATTAACCGGAATTATTCTTGCAATTGTTGCGGTTATGGATTGGGCTAAATTATCTTATGGGCCGCTTGAAACCGAAAAAATGATGCGCCTTGCCATTCCTTCGGTTCTATTCTCTTGCCTTGGATTGCAAAGCATTTTCACCGCATTCTTTGCGGGGCTTTTAACGCAGCCCAAACCGCAAAAAATTCTACATTAAAAAAATTAAGCCCCGCAATCCGCGGGGCTTTTTTTATAATTGTTCGATTATTGCATCACCCATTTCTTTGGTGCTTAAATTTCCACCTAAATCTTTGGTTCGTGCACCATTTTCAAGCGCTTTTGAAACTGCCGCATATAATTTATCGGCAAGTGCGGCTTCATCTAATGAATATCTTAATGCCATTTCAAACGATAAAATCGCCGCAATAGGATTTGCCAGAGCTTTCCCCGCAATATCAGGTGCAGAGCCATGAATTGGCTCATAAAGGCCCGCTTCACCCTTTTTACCCAATGCCGCAGATGGTAAAAGCCCGATTGAACCCGTAATAGCTGCCGCCAAATCACTTAAAATATCACCAAAGAGATTGTCGGTAAGCAAAACATCAAATTGCTTTGGATCGCGCACCAATTGCATTGCCGCATTATCAGCAAGAACATGATCAAGCTGCATATCTGAATAATATTCTTTGTGAATTTTCGTAACAACCTCACGCCACAAAAGCCCAGAATCCATAACATTTGATTTTTCAAGGCTTGCCACGCGACCTGTGCGTTTTTTTGCAAGTTCAAATGCAACATGGGTTACTCGTTCAATTTCACCAGTTGAATATATTGCATTGTCATAGCCGATTTTTGAACCATCTTCTAAAATATCAATGCCTTTTGGTTTGCCAAAATATACGCCGCCGCATAATTCGCGCACAAACATAATATCAAGACCTTCAACCAAATTATGTTTAAGGCTTGAGGCATCCGCCAAAGCAGGAAAACAGATCGCAGGGCGCAAATTTGCAAAAACATCCATTGCCTTGCGCAGATTCAACAAACCCGCCTCTGGGCGAATATCGCGCGCTACATTTGCCCATTTAGGGCCGCCGACTGCGCCCATAATTACGGCATTAACAGATTTTGCTCTCTCTATTGTTGAGTTTTCGATTGGCACGCCATTGGCATCAATACATGCACCGCCAAAAAGGGCGCTTTCAACATTTAGTTGAAGACCATGTTTTTCTTTTAAAACATCGATAACACGAATTGTTTGTTCAATAACTTCGGGGCCAATTCCATCACCAGGAAGGGTAAGTAAGGTTTTTGTCATTATACTCGCCAATAAATTTTTATCGCAGATATAAGCAGACTATAGTATTGTCAAATAGGTTTTTTGCAGCCTTTAGTATATCCTAACTAATATTGGTGTCGCGCCAGATAGTGCATGTTGCCCATTAACTCCACTCATTAATACGCCATAATTTTTATTCAAATTATATGCTCTAACCCCGTTATAATCTGAAAAGTCTTTAAATTTTTCTTTTTTAAAGTTTGCATCTTTATCTATATTGAAAACTCCAAAAGGTGTGAGCGCAATAATTTCTCGATTTTGTGGAAAAATTTCATAAAATGGCATTGTGCTATTTTTGTGCCATTCACTTAAATTTTTATCTTCAAACTCAGGTTTGGTTATGAAAAATTTCTTTAATTTTCCATCGCAATACTCATTAATCTGGCCACTATATAGCATGTGAACCAAACCAATTGAGAATAAAACACATTTTTTATTCCATGGGCTTGTTATTATTGAATTAACAGGGTCACAGCCTGGGTTAAAATCACCTTCGCAAAGGTCGCCTCCGATTGCACTTATCGATTTAAACTTTCCAGTTTTAAGGTTTATTTCGTATAAAAAACCGCCCCACTCCCCTCTATTGGCACCTAAATATAAATTGCCATTAGTTATATTGCTTGTTTTTATACCTGAAAAAAATGTTCGCTCAGGAATTGAAATAATGGGTATTTTCTTATTTTCATGCTCTTTTAAAAAAATTAAATTATGTCTTGTAATTATAATTCTATTCTTTTCTTCGCAATTCGCGGATATATAGAAATCGTCACCAATTTGTAATTCTTT
The DNA here is from genome assembly GCA_020161405.1 of Pseudomonadota bacterium. GTDB lineage: Bacteria > Pseudomonadota > Alphaproteobacteria > Caulobacterales > Aquidulcibacteraceae > Pseudaquidulcibacter. The sequence continues at coordinate 667,619 of JAIUOD010000001.1, forward strand.
GGTTTTTACAAAATTATCATTTTTTAATTCACTTATTTCAACCTTATTTCGCTTTTCACCGATGGCGCTAAAAATTGTTAAATTACCTTTATAAAAACAAATATCATTTACTTTGTTGGGAAGGTTTATTTTTTCGGTTGTCTTTTTGACATCTTTAATTAATAAAATTTCGCCATCACTATTCAGGGCATATATCATGCCATTTAAAGAATATGATTTTACGAAATTATCGCTTATTTGTGCAGTGGCTTTGTTATTAAGAGATATTACCAAGACTAATGCAACAAAAACGCATTTAAGAATTTTTACAAATAAAATTCCCAAATTATTCATTGCTTAATTTAATTCTTTGTCTCTTAATATTCTAAGAACAGCCCGTTCAATCATTAAAGTTGGCGCGTATAGTACACACAAAGGCCCCAAAGCCGATGTGAGACTTACAAAAACTTGATGGAAATCAATTCCAAAAACCATTGGTGCGCCATCCTTAAAATGAGAAATTAACTATTTGTAAAGAATTATTAAGCAAATCGCGCGCCATTTTGCAAGCATTTGATTAAATTATATGTGTATTAACCATTTTTTTGCAATAAAAACAATGAAAGCAAATAAAAAATAAGACCATTTCATTTGTAAAAATGGCCCAAAAAAAATTAACTTTTGTGCGAAATTACCTTTCGGAAACGCAATATTAAATTAATGCGCACGACGACGTTCAGAGATTTCAAAATCAATCGCTTTTGAAAGGTCGTATTTGGTAATTAATGGCCCGCCAAGCTCTGGCGCAGGACGACCAAGGCGACGCGCGACATAACGGCTAAGGCGCGTCTTGCCGCGTATGCCAGTAAGTTTACCCAAATAATTAAGCTGGGCATCGGTTGGGGGGAATTTTGAATTAACAATGGTTTTCATTCTAAAAACTACTCTCAAGACTAAACATAAGAACAAAATAGGCACAATTAGTTAATTTGTCAAGGTGAAATAGTTAATATTTCGAAAATGTAATGAAATGATACGTCCGATAATGGCGCAATTGTGTCAAAATTGTGACAAAAAAAGACCCGCGCATCAAGCGCGGGTCTAAGTCCATTGATTTAATTGAAAATTTATTCGCCACTATTACCCATTTCAGGAACGCCAACAACGTGAAAGCCGGCGTCAACATGGATAACTTCTGCTGTTGTTGAAGCGCCAATATCGCTTAAAAGCCATAAAGCACAACCTGCGATACCTTCCATACTTGTGTCTTCTTTCATCAAAGACCATTCACGCCCAGTTCCAACAAGGTCACGGCCGCCTTTAATTCCTGCAAGTGCAAGCGTACGCATTGGGCCCGCAGAGATTGCATTCACACGAATTCCAGATGGGCCAAGATCGCGGGCAATATAGCGGGTTGCCGCCTCTAATGCCGCCTTTGCAACGCCCATAACATTATAAGAAGGAATTACACGCTCTGCACCCAAATATGATAAAGTAATCATAGAGCCGCCTTTATCCATGATTTTTGATGCGCGTTTTGCAACTGCAACCCATGAAAAGGCCGAAATATCCATTGTCCTTAAGAAGTTTTCACGCGTTGTATTTTCAACAAAAGAACCTTTAAGTTCGTTTTTATCAGAAAATGCGATTGCGTGAACCAAGAAGTCAATTTTGCCCCATGCCGCTTCGATTTGCGCGAAGGCTTTGTCCATCGCTTCATCATTTGTGACATCGCATTCGATAATTAATTGACTTCCAACGCTTTCAGCAAGTGGGCGCATACGTTTTTCAAGGGCTTCACCTTGGTATGTAAAAGCAATTTCGGCGCCTTGTGCCGCTAATTGTTCGGCAATTCCCCATGCAATTGATTTATCATTCGCCACGCCCATAACAATGCCGCGTTTGCCTGCCATTAGATTTCCACTTGGATATGCCATGCCCATTCCTTTTTCAAAATAATGGTTTTCTTTGGCAATTTTGATGGGTTTGGTCAAGGTTTGGTTACAATTTATAAGTCATGCCGCACGACCAAAGTCTCGATTGCTGAAAAAATAAAAGGCGCGCACTCTTTAAATTGGCGCATTGCCATTAACATTATCAGCTTTTCGGACACTGCACTGGCCATGTTCTTTTCGAGATGCACGAAAGGAACATTTTCATGGATTTACAATTTGTATTAGTGGGCGCATTCGTTGGCGCTATTGTTGCAGTAATTGCAGGCGCGGCTTTTTTAGGTGGCAGGCTTTATGCCAATGCTGCGCTTGGACTTTGGGGGGGAATTGTTGGCGCGGTAATTTCGCTGGCTATTGGCGCCGGCGGCCTTACACAAGCGTTGGTTTTTTCAAGCATTGGTGCAATTTTGGCGACTTCAAGCATAAAACTACTTAAGCGTTTTAATTAGCAGCAAAAACCACAATTAAACAATGGAATTTGGCGCAAGTTACGTTAAATATTATAGCCATATATTTAAACGGAGAATGATATGAATTTGCGCCAAATTGCTACCCCACTTACAATTGGGGGTTTTATATTAATGGCTGTTACTGGCGTTTTGATGTTTTTCCATAAAGAAATTGGGTTTAACAAGCCAGTTCATGAATGGTTTTCATGGGCTTTCTTAACGGGCGCAGCACTACATATTTATCTAAATTTCGGCACTTTCAAAAAATATTTTCGACCATCAATTGGCCTTGGAATAATTGTTATTTTGCTTGGGGTTTTAAGCGCATCATTTTTATTGCAAGGCGAGAAAAAGGGTAAAAGCCCAGTTCGCAATTTAATTTCCAAAGTTGAAGATGCGCCAATTAGTACGCTTGCAATTCTGACAAAAACCGATTCTGCAACAATTATTAAAAGCCTTAATGACAATGGTTTTAAAGCGCAGAATGAAAATCAATCTTTAAATGAAATTGTTGGTAAAAATCGCGAAGCCAAAGAACATGCCTTAGGTGCGATCTTTGGCGGCGGCGATAAATAATAAGCAATATTGCCTATTGGCAAATAAGGCCAATAGGTTAATGTGTCATATGCCTTCTTTTGTTTCCATTGATGTTGAAACCGCCAATAATGATGCCGCAAGCATTTGCCAAATCGGCATGGTGCGTTTTGCAAACGGAAAAATTGTTGAAAAATACAATAAATTAATCAATCCTGATTGTATGTTTTTGCCCATGAATATTTCAATTCATGGGATTGATTCAAAAAAAGTAAAAAATGCACCGCGATTTTTTGAAATATATGATGAGATAAATTCGTGGTTGTCATCTGGCATAATTACCTCGCATTCTTTTTTTGATAGGAATGCGATTTTTCGTTCGATTGAACGTGATTTACTTTTGCCGCCTAATCCCATTTGGATTGATGCAACCACAATAATACGCCGTACATGGTCACAATATTCAAAACGTGGTTATGGATTATCCAATCTATCGCGAGATTTTGAAATTGAATTTATGCACCATGATGCCTGTGAAGATGCGCGTGTTTCTGGCGAAATTCTATGTCGCGCAATTATTGATAGCGGCAAAAGCATTGATGATTGGGTGCAAATTTTAAAACCTAAAAAGAAGCAACCAAAAGAATTTGTTGCAAATGTCTATGGCATTTAGCTTGCAAAAATTATGCAAAGCCTTAATTAAAAATTGTGAGCGATATAACAGAACAAAAACCAAAAAGGCTTAGGCTTGTTTCACGCGATGCCGGATTTCGCGTAATTCCAATTGGAAAAAGCAAAAATATTTTTGGCGATTTATATGCACGGCTTTTAAGCGGAAGCTGGAAAAGCATTATTTTTATAATTGTGTGTGTATTTTTTGCCTTAAATCTAATTTTTGCAACGCTTTATTATTTGGATTTAGGCGAAATTGCCAATGCACGCGTTGGGCATTTCAATGATGCCTTTTTCTTTAGTGTGCAGACTTTGGCAACAATTGGCTATGGCGCAATGTCGCCACAAGGGTTGTGGCCCAATATTCTTGTCACCATCGAATCCATGCTTGGTTTTGCTTATTATGGCCTTGTAACCGGCCTTATGTTTGCAAAATTTTCAAGCCCGAGTGCACGAATTTTATTTTCCGAAGTTGCAATAATTCGCAATTATCAAGGCGTGCCCCATCTTATGTTTCGCCTTGTGAATGAGCGTGAAAATAGAATTGTAAATGCCAAAGTTAAGGCAACAATTTTAAAAGTTGAAACCATTAATGATGAAACAAGTATGCGCCGCTTCCACGATATTGAATTGGTACGAAGTGAAATGCCATTCTTGCAATTAACATGGCTTGTTTTGCATAAGATTGATGAGAATAGCCCATTATTCGGAATGACACCCGAAGATTTAGAAGATAAAGAATCCGAGATTGTAGTATCTATAACAGGCCATGACGAAACTTTTTCGCAAAGCGTTCATGCACGAAATTCATATATCGCGGACGAAATAAGATTTAACGAAAAATTCGTCGATATCTTAAATCGCCGCGATGATTATGTTGTTGAAGTTCACTATGACAAATTAAGTGAAACAATTCCTGAATAAATTTGAATAATTTCGCGAATCGAACATATAATGAACTGATATTTTTATTACGTCCAAATTTGGTACAGCTATAGGCTGGGCTGTCGCCCATTTTGAAGGAGTAAAAAAATGTCGAAAAGAGTTATTTATAAAAGTTCAGATACTGGAAGAATTGTAAGCAAGCAATTTGCCGACAAAAATCCAAGAACTACTTATAAGTCAACTTTAAAGAAATAGTCTCTATTTCTTGGGTGGCAGTCTGTCGGGGGCGGCCACCCTTTTTATTTCCTGAATCAGTTAAAATAACATTAAACTTATCCATGTGGATAAGTTTAATAAATAGTTATGCCAAAAATTTGCTCAGGCCGCCCTGAGTAAATTTTTGACCGCTTTAAAACACCCCAAAATTAAATTTTGGGGTGAGGTTTACAAAACGAAACGACTTAAATCGGCATTTTGTGCCAAGTTTTGAACGCGTGAATTTACATATTCGGCATCAACTTTCACGCTTTCGCCATCCTTATCAGTTGCTGTGAAAGAGATTTCATCCAAAACACGTTCAAGCACTGTATGAAGGCGGCGCGCGCCAATATTTTCAACACGCGTATTAACTTCAACCGCAGTATTGGCAATTGCATCAATGCCATCCTCGGTAAATTCAAGATTTACGCCTTCGGTTTGCATTAGACCTGAATATTGTTTGGTCAATGATGCCTCTGGCTCGACCAAGATTTTTTTCATATCATCGCGGGTTAAGGCATTTAATTCAACGCGAATTGGCAAACGCCCCTGAAGCTCTGGCAATAGGTCAGATGGTTTTGCAACATGGAATGCGCCCGATGCAATGAAAAGAATATGATCTGTCTTAACCGCGCCATGTTTGGTTGAAACTGTTGTCCCTTCGATTAATGGCAATAAATCACGTTGCACACCTTCGCGCGAAACATCGGCGCCTTGGCGTTCTGAACGGGCGCAGATTTTGTCAATCTCATCAATAAAGACAACGCCTTCATTGGCAGCAAGTTCAAGTGCAGCCTGCGTTAGGCTTTCTTTATCAATTAAATTGTCGCTTTCTTCATTTATCAAAGGCTCATAAGCATCCTTGACCGCTAATTTGCGCATTTTTTTGCGACTTGGGCCAAGGCCGCCAAGCATTGAACCCAAATCAATCATACCGCCCATTCCACCAGGGAATTCCATCATATTTGGGGCAGGTGGCGGTGCATCGAATTCGATTTCAACTTCTTTATCATCAAGTTCACCCGCACGTAATTTTTTGCGGAAACTATCTTTGGTGGCTTCACTTGCGCCCGCGCCAACCAATGCATCAAGCACTCTATCTTCGGCGGCTTTTTCAGCCTTTGGGCGCATTTCTTTGCGTTTAATCTCGCGCACTAAATGAATTGATGCCTCAACAAGGTCGCGGATGATTTGTTCAACATCACGACCGACATAGCCAACTTCGGTGAATTTTGTGGCTTCAACTTTTAAAAATGGTGCACCCGCAAGTTTTGCAAGGCGGCGCGCAATTTCGGTTTTACCAACACCTGTTGGCCCAATCATAAGAATATTTTTTGGTGTGGTTTCTTCGCGCAAATTTGCGGGCAATCTTTTGCGGCGCCAACGATTTCTAAGGGCAATTGCAACAGCGCGCTTGGCATTATGTTGACCAATTACATGCCTATCTAATTCAGAAACAATTTCACGTGGTGTTAAATCACTCATTTAATACTATCCATACTTTCGATGGTTAAATTTCCATTGGTAAAGACGCAAATATCAGCGGCAATTGCCATTGCTTTGCGCGCAACTTCTTCGGCGCTTAAATCACTATCAAGCAAAGCGCGCGCAGCCGATAATGCATAACCACCGCCCGAACCAATTGCCGTAACATCATAATCAGGTTCAAGCACGTCACCCGTGCCAGTTAGAACATAAGTTCCAGTGCCATCAGCGCAAATCAACATGGCCTCTAATCGGCGTAAATATCTATCGGTGCGCCAATCTTTGGCAAGCTCAACGGCGGCGCGCAATAATTGATTGGGGAAACGCTCTAATTTTTGCTCTAAACGTTCGAAAAGGGTAAAGGCATCGGCGGTTGCACCTGCAAAACCTGCAATAACTTTGCCATCTGCCAATAGACGAACTTTACGTGCGCCATGCTTCATTACACTATTGCCAACTGAAACTTGACCATCGCCAGCAACGACGACTTTGCCATTTTTACGAACTGCCAATATTGTTGTGCCGCGCCAATCTGCGGCCGATTTTTCAAAATCACTCATGAAACATAAATGGGGCTTTAAAATTATTTTCGCAAGGGCAATATCTGAAAGTCTTATTTTCCAAGTTCTTTGGCAAAATATTCACGGCCCTTTTGTGTAAGCCAAGGTTTAAAATCGCGATATGGTATTAGAAAATAATTTGACTGGCACATGCTTATAGCGTGCGGCGTATCCTCAAGGTCGATTGAAACACCATCTTTTGTGAAATTAACCACAGGTGTCATAAAATCATAATCAATATCGCCCCAGCATTCTAGATAAGTTTCATCATCACTTACAAAATATTTGGACTTTTGATCAAGATTTTTTAGAAATTTCATAAATCTAGGATTATAATTCCAAAAGCCATATTCATCAGCTTTTGGTTGATAAATTGCCAATAATTTCTGTTTTTCTAATTTACTAATCGTCCCTAAATCATACGAAATTGCGCGAATAAAATTGCTTGGATGCGCGCCCGCGCAATCTACCGAACCCGAGGTTTGAATTACCATAAGTTTTTCACTTAAATAAATCACCGAATTGGAAATATCCTTATAGCCTGTTTCATTTGGGCCTTCGCCAAAAAATTGGGCCATCGCCTTTTCGCAATATTGGTTCGAAATTGCGTTTGAAAGTCTATATTCTTCAAGTAATTTATTGATTTTATCTTTTTTTGCTTTGTCGGGAAAAGTTGATAAATTTGGGAAACTTATTCCCGTTGCATCTTTTGCAATTTTATAGCCTAAATTCCCGATTTTAGTTTCTTTGCTATATTGCATTTTAGATTGCAATAATTGTTTTATATATGGGTCATCGGAAAGATTATTTTCACTATCGCGAAACATTTCAAAATCATCATTTTCGCTAATGTTTCTATCTTTTATGGTCAAAGAACGTTCGCTAATTAAATTCAAACTAACGGGTAAAGTTTTTGACGTTTGGTCTTTTTTGGCCCAGAAGCCAGATAATTTATTGCCATTTTTACTAAGTTTAAAACTTGCAATATTTTCACATTTTTCAGTATCACGTGGGCATGCATATGGTAATTCATCTATCGAAATGCTGTTTGCATCTTCTGATATAATTTCAAGGCCAATATTCTTAAGTTGTGATTTGTAAAAATAGTGCGCGAATTTTATTTTTTGCCCATGCAATATTTCCACCACAATTTGGGCATTACCAATTTGGCCTTCATAGGTTTTTTGAATTAAAATACTATTTTGCGCATTTGCCAAATTTCCGATTAAACTTGTAAAAATGACTATAGAGGCTGGAATTATTCTTTTCATTTCAATTGCTCTGCAAAGAAGTTTTTGCCACTTTTGGTCATAAAAGGAACAAGCTCCTTATATGGGATAATATAATAATCGCCCATACATCCGCCCATAACATGCGGAACATCACTTATAGAAAAGACCATGCCTTTTTGATTAAAGCTAAGGCTAAATTCGACTGGGTAATCTTCGCTAAAACATTCTTCGATGGTCTCTTTATCAATGTTCATTCCGTTAATTACATATTTTGAATTAGGCTTTAGGCGTGAAACCAATTTACGATATTTTGCATTATATTTTGCTTCTTCATTTTTTTGTTTTGGTAGGTAAAAATCAAAATAATGCGCCAAATCCATTTCCTGATTGCGCGTAAAATCCCATATATTATTATAAATAAAATTATTTGGATGTGCACCGCCGCAATATGTTGAGCCCGCTGAATTTAAAACCAACATATTTTTCGTAATATATTTAATTTCGTTTTTGGTTTCTTCTTCACTTCCAAACGTGCCACCGCCGCCATATTCACCAGTGTCATATGCATAACATTCAAGCGCCGATAACACTGAATTATAGTGCAAATCCTGTAGCCAAGCATTTGCCGAATTCATCGCCTTTACGTCTGGATGGCGGGTTATTAATGGCATTGAAACTTTAGTGAATTTATCAAATGCCATTTTAGTGGCAAAAACGCCCATTTTCGTTTCTTTTGAATATTCAAACCCTGAAGATGTCAATTTTGAATAAAAAATATCACCGCGCGCAAAATATTCATTATTTTTATATTCCAACAATGGCTTATCGTTTTTATTACTTTGCACGATTTTAACAAAGCTAAAAGTGATTGGAATTTGCTTATTATTGGTAAGGTTTGTGAAAAACCCTTTTTTAGGTGCAAACATATCATCGATTTCAATTGTCGCCTTTGGTTTGCATTTATCTTCTAAATCATAACAATTATAAGGAACCTCATAATATTTATTGGGATTTGTTTCGCTTACAGGCAGTAAGTTAATGATTTTTCTTTGACTATTATAAAAATATTCACCGCCATAAATAGTTTTACCATTTGGCGTAATATTTTTATCAAGGTGCATTGTAAAATTACCATTGCCAATTTTTCCTTCGTAAATTGCGCTACTGGTAATTGTCTGTGAAATCGCATTTGCAGAAAAAAAGACAAGGCTAATAACGCCCATTGATGGTAAAAATTTCATTATGCCCTCCAAAATATATGGTGCATTTAAAATATGATTATGTCATAAAAAAGGAAGAAAATGGGCTGATTTAAGCCGCTTCATCATTATTTATTTGTTCGGCTCTTTTGATACCTTCGCCGGTAAGTGCCCAAGCCCTTGCATGTTCTTCAAATTCTTCTGCAGGCATTGGTGCGCCAAATAAATAACCTTGCCCCAAAGTTGCACCACGTTTTTTCAAAAACGCAGCTTGTTCTTTAGTTTCAACGCCTTCGGCAACTGTTTCATAATTCAAACCACCTGCCATTGCGATAATAGTTTCAATTAAAGCAGGGGCATGTTTATCATTACCTAAAGCATGGATAAAGCTTTGGTCAATTTTAAAGACGTCAAACGGCAAAGAAGTCAAGGATGCAAGGTTCGAATGTCCTGTACCGAAATCATCAATCGCAATTTTTATTCCCATTAATCTTAATGGCTCAAGCAATCTTTGAACCCTGTCTGGGTTGCTCATGGCAATTGATTCAGTGATTTCAAGTTCAAAAAGACTTGGCGGCAGGCCTGATTCTTGAATAATATTCACAACTTTGTTCGTAAAATTATCATCATTAAATTGCGCAGGTGAAACGTTTACGGCAACCCGAACCGCAATCCCACGGCGCAACCATTCTGCGGCGCGCTGCGCCGAATCGCGCATAACCATATCACCTAATGGGCCAATAAGATTTGCTTCTTCAGCAGCGGGAATAAATTTCGCAGGGCTAATAAGGCCATGTTTCGGATGAACCCAACGCACCAAGGCTTCGCAGCCTGCAATACGGCCCGAGCCTAAATCGACTTTTGGTTGGAAATACGGAATGAATTGGTGCTTTTCAATGCCCGCCCGAATTTCGTTTTCCAAAACCAATTTATTCAATGCACGTTGGTTAAGTTTGCGGGTGAAGAACATTGTTCGTCCACCACCTGCATTACGTGCGTGATTCATAGCAAGCTCAGCAGAACGCGTAATCTCTTCACCGGTTTCGCCATCTTGTGGGAAAACGGCAATGCCGGCCGAAGCACCCAAAACAACCTTATGATTTTCAAGTTGGAAAGGTTGGCGAAGTGAGGCCGCCACCAATTGAGCAAATTTTCCCGCTTCGGTTGGATCAATTACATCAGGAAGCAAAATCGCAAATTCTGATAATTGCGTACGCGCCAAAAGCGATGGGCGCGCCCCACATGTTTGTAAGCGAACAATCCGGTCAGAAGCACGAACCGCGGCTGCAAGGCGTTGTGAAACAAGGCCCAATAATTCTTCACCAACAACTTTACCCAAAGTGTTTTGGACGCGAATAAACTTATCAACATCAAGCGAAATCACGGCACCATTTTGACTTTGGCTTTGATTATGTGCTGCTTTTATTGCTTCATCGGCTTCTTGTTTGAAACGCTCAAGATTTGGTAATTCAGTTAAAGTATCAACGAATGACATGCGTTGAATACGTTTCATGGAACCATCTATACGCTGCATCATAAGGTTTACGGCGCGTGCCAATGTTTCAATTTCATCACCAGTATTAACCTCAAGCCGTGCGCCAAGGCGCTTTAAATTTGCTTGTTGCATAAAATCAACCACTTCAAGAAGTGGAAGCATTGATTTTTTTACGGTGTTATAAAACCCCATAGAGCTTATAAAAAATACAACAAAGGTGAAACCTAAAACCGTTATTACACGGCTATTAGAAGGTGGTAGTAAAAGTGCTAAAGCTAGAATAGCGCTTAAACCAATGGCTGAATAAATACATGCAGCAATTGTTAAACGCACCGCAAGGGGGCGCCCATTAACATTTGTATTATTGCCAATTTTATTCAACTTTGAACCCTATGAGTTTCAAATCACTTTGAAGATTGATAATTAACGTAATTAAAGTTTACAGCTTATTAATTTCGCTACATTTACCCGATGTTTATTCAGTTTTTATGTATTTTAAAAACATATTAACTGATATTTTTGCTCAATATTCAAATATTAATTTTACTTTTTAGTATTTTAAGATTGAAAGAATGTAAAAATCCATTAATGGGGCTGTGATATAGCTATTTTCAAAGCCCTGGAGAGAAAATTGCGAAGCGCATATATTCATAGAAAAACCAAAGAAACCGACATTGAGGTTGAAATCAATCTTGATGGAACTGGTATAGCCGAAATTTCAACAGGCATTGGTTTTTTTGACCATATGCTTGAAAGCTTTGCTAAACATTCTTCAATTGACCTTAAAGTGAAAACTATTGGTGATTTACACATTGATATGCACCATAGTGTTGAAGATACTGGCATTGTTATGGGGCAAGCGCTTAAAAAAGCGCTTGGTGATTTTGGTGGCCTTGTAAGATTTGGTCATGCCTATACACCACTTGATGAAGCTTTAAGCCGCGCAGTAGTTGACGTTTCAAACCGCCCACACCTTGAATGGCGCGTTAATTTTGAGCGCGACAAAGTTGGTGATATGGATACTGAATTATTCAAAGAATGGTTTGCCGCATTTGCAGGCAATGGCGGCCTTTGTTTGCATGTCGAAAGTCTATATGGCGTTAATACGCACCACATAATAGAAAGCTGTTATAAAGCACTTGCAAGGGCACTTAAAATGGCTATTGCAATTGACCCAAAACTAGATGGTAAAGCAGCGTCAACTAAAGGCGTTCTATAAAGGTCTTTCATGCTTGCGATTATTGATTATGGCTTCGGAAATATACGTTCCGTTCACAAGGCTTTATTAGAAGCTGGTGCAAATGATGTCATAATTACCCACGACCCACAAATCATCAAAAAAGCCGATAAATTAGTGCTGCCTGGGGTTGGCGCTTATGCGCAATGTATGGGCGGCATTTTGGCAATTGACGGCCTCTTGGAAGCCTTGGAAGAAAAAGTTCTTAAAGCTGGCGCGCCATTTCTTGGCATATGCGTTGGTATGCAATTACTGGCGGATGTTGGTGTTGAATTTGAAACCATTAAGGGTTTGGGTTGGATATCTGGAAAAGTTACAAAACTTTACCCAAGAAACCATGATTTGAAAATTCCGCAAATGGGTTGGAATGAAGTGAAGCCCAATGATTGCAAATATTTTGAAAGCGCATGGGATAATGAAACCAAGGATGTTTATTTCGTGCATTCATATGCGTTTCGAACCCAAAACGCCGAAAATATCGCCGCATCTTGTACTTATGGCGCTGATACTTTTGCCGCAGCCGTGCAAAAAGATAATATTTTTGGCGTTCAATTTCACCCTGAAAAAAGCCAAAAAGCGGGGCTAAAACTTTTAAAGGCATGGCTTGAAAATGATTAATCTATACCCTGCAATTGATATGAAAGATGGCAAGGCGGTTCGCCTTTTTAAAGGCCGTTTTGATGAAGTCACTATCTATGATGATAATCCTGTAAACCGCGCAAAATCATTTGCAGATATGGGCTTTAAATATCTTCATATGGTTGATTTAGATGGCGCATTGGCGGGTAAAAGTATCAATGTCGAAGTTGTTAAAAATGTGCGCAAAGCCATTGATATTCCAATTCAATTAGGCGGTGGTATTCGCACGATTGAAACCATTGAAAATTGGCTTATCTCAGGTGTATCGCGCGTAATTCTGGGAACTATTGCCGCCAAAAATCCTGATTTTGTCAAAGAAGCGGCAATAAAATTTCCCAATCAAATAGCGGTTGGGATTGACGCAATTAATGAATTTGTTGCCGTTGAAGGTTGGGCCGAAACCACCGATATTCCCGCAACCGAACTTGCCAAACGCTTTGAAGGTGCGGGTGTTGCCGCCATTATCGCCACCGATATTGCGCGTGATGGCACAAAAACTGGAATAAATGTTGAATTTACGCAAAAAATGGCAAATGCGGTTTCAATTCCTATCATTGCCTCTGGCGGTTTAAAATCGGTTGATGATATTCACGCAATTCGCGCAAGCATTGGCACGCCAATTGAGGGCGCTATTTTGGGCAAGGCGCTTTATGATGGCCTTATCAATGCCACCGAAGCCTTAGAGGCCGCAAAATGACACTTAAAACCCGAATAATACCGTGTTTAGACGTAAAAGATGGTCGTGTTGTAAAAGGCGTTCAATTTGAAAATTTGCGCGATGCGGGCGACCCTGTTGAACAGGCAAAGTTTTACGATGAACAAGGTGCAGATGAAATTTGTTTCCTTGATATTTCGGCATCGCACGAAGGGCGTGGTACGCTTTATGATGTGGTTTCGCGCACTGCCGATGTTTGCTTTACGCCCTTAACTGTTGGTGGCGGGGTTCGTTCGGTTGAGGATTTTCGCGCTTTGCTTTTGGCGGGTGCTGATAAAGTTGCCATAAATACGGCGGCGGTAAAAAACCCTGATTTAATTCGCGAGGCTGCTTTATCGGTTGGTTCGCAATGCGTTGTGGTGGCAATAGATGCGCGCCGCATAGCAAACAACCCGCCTAAATGGGAAATTTTCACACATGGCGGGCGTAATCCCACTGGAATTGATGCCATTGAATTTGCCGCTTTGGCTGAAAAAAATGGCGCGGGTGAATTGCTTGTGACTTCTATGGATAAGGATGGCACAAAGGATGGCTATGATATCGACCTTATAAGAACAATTACCGATATGGTTGATATTCCCGTTGTTGCATCTGGAGGTGTTGGTGATTTGGATCATTTAGTTGAAGGCGTCACCAAGGGTAAAGCCAATGCAGTTTTAGCGGCATCAATTTTCCACTTTGGCACACACACTTTGCAAGAAGCGCGCGATGCGTTAAAACAAAATGGCATAGAAGTCCGCAATCTGGAGGTTTAGATGACAATTGGAAACGCCCTAAACCAATTAATTGAAGATATTAATGCAAAAAAAGACGTCGACCCCAAAGCCTCATATTCGGCAAGCCTTATTCAAGCTGGCCCTAAAAAATGCGGTAAAAAATTGGGTGAGGAGGCCGTTGAATTTGCAATGGCATTAATTGGTGATGACGAAGGCGAAATCACCAATGAAGCGGCTGATTTATTATATCATTTTGCCGCCTGCCTTGTTGCCAAAAATATTGATCCACATAAAATTGCCGATGTTTTAAGTGCAAGACGTGGAATTGGTGGTCATGTTGAAAAGGCAAGCCGCAAAAATGATTGATAATATAATTATTCGTCAGGCCAATTTAGATGATGCACAAAAACTAAAACAATATAGCGCAGATTGCTTTATTGAAACATTCGCCCACCTATATCCCAATGAAGATTTAGTTTTTTTCCTTGGCGAAAAATATAGTTTAGAAGCTGTGCAAAAACAGATTTTAGACGATGAAAACTATATTTTAATTGCGCAAAATCAAAATAATGACTTTGTTGGTTATGCAATGTCTGCGCCAATGGGATTGCCTTTTAAAGAAGCCAGAGAAAACTCATACGAATTAATCCGCCTTTATGTTTCGTCCGAGGCCAAAGGCACAGGGCTTGCCAAAAAACTATATGAAATGGTGCTTAAGAAAGCGCATGAATTAAATTCAAGCGAATTATATTTGGGCGTTTATTGTGATAATTTACGGGCGCAAAGTTTTTATAAAAAACTTGGTTTTGAAATTGTGGGCAAATATTTATTCCCTGTTGGCAATACAATGGATGATGAACGCATAATGCGCCTAAACCACGCTATTTTTATGGAAAGCAAATGAAAAGTTATTTTTTAGGTATAGCAGGCGCGGGTGTTTCCGCCCTTGCATCAATATTAAAATCAGAAGGCTATGAGGTTAGCGGCTCTGATGAAGGGGTGTTTGCGCCAATTTCAACCTATTTAGATAATCTTGGGATAAAGTATAAAACCAGTTTTGATAGAGCCAATGTTCCGCCCGATATTGATGTGGCAATCATCGGAACCACCGCCAAAATAAACCCCGAAACCAACCCCGAATTACAAGAAATTATTGCACGCAATATTCCGCATTATACTTTTGCCGAATATTTGGGGCTGCACACCAAGGGGCGCGATAATTTGGTGGTCGCGGGTTCTTTTGGCAAATCATCTTTAACCGCGCTTGTAACACATATTTTAAGGCATTCAGGGCGAAACCCTGGCTGGTTTGTTGGCGCAATTGCCAAGGATTTGCCGCAAACAGGATTTTGGGGCAAAGATAAAGAATTCATTATTGAAGGCGATGAATATATTGTGAGTGTTAATGACAAACGCTCCAAATTCGAGCTTTATGAAGCTAAAAATATTCTTTTATCATCAATTGTGCATGATCACGTGAATATGTTTCCGACAATGGAAATTTATGAAGATTTATTCCAAAGACTTATAAATAAACTACCAGAAGGTGGAAAAATATTCGCAGCTAATCAGTATGAACCAATCCATCGCTTAATAACTAAGGCGCAAAGAAATTCCGATGTTATTTGGTATGGGCTTGATGAATGTTCAGGCTTTTTTGCGAAAAATGTTGAAATTGGTGAGTTTACAACATTTGATTTAGTTACACCTGCACGCGATAAAATTCACCTTACTACATCGCAATTGGGTATGCATAATATTGAAAATATTGTTGCCGCATCCGCTTATGTGCTTACGGAAAAACTTGTAAGCCCTGAAGAATTACAAAAAGCAATTCTTGCCTTTAATGGTGTAGAGCGGCGGCTTGATAAAAAAACCAGTATTTCAAGCGTTCCTTTATATGAAGGTTTTGGCTCAAGCTATGAAAAAGCGCGTTCGGCGATTGAAGCGATAAAACTACATTTCCCATCACGTAAATTATTTGTAGTATTTGAACCCCATACTTTTTCATGGCGCAACCGTGCATCGCTATTTTGGTATGATCATGTATTTGCGGGGGTTAATAAAGTACTTATGCTTCCGCCGCCAACACATGGCGCAGGCAATCATGACCAATTAAGTCATGATGAAATAATTGCCCGAACGCAGAATGCCGATATTGATGTTCTTGGTGTTGATAATTCCCAAGATGTTATAAATTATCTTATGAATGAATTGGACGGCAGCAATGAGGTGGTTTTACTATTATCCTCTGGCCCACTTGATAGCTTACCACAAAGCTTGCCGCCTTTATTAGACGAAGAATTTAGCTAATTATTCAAATAATTTGGATTTATAATTCATAAGCATGGTGAATGATGCATCATCAATTGCATAAGCCCAATCATTGGTTTTTGTATCTATTAAATCATTATTTTTACTTTGGTTTTTAATGACAAGCCAATGTTTGCTAAATTGATTTATAACAGAAATTTCAATTTCATCATCAGTTTTTAAAGTGATTTTTTCCTTTAAAACTGGGGTGTTTGTAATCCTTGATATTTTCGTGACATCAATCATTTTTGAGTTTAAAATTGCGCTTGCGGCATTATTTATTTTATCATTTGATTTTCCATCAATTTCAAAAACATTTGCTGAATTGCGCTTAATTTCAAATTCTTTAAATCCAGTGATATGAACGGAATTTGAAACAATATCATCAGATTTGAATTTAAAAACTTTATAATCAAGCCAATCAGATATGCTTTCAATTGCACCTAATGAACCGATTGCATAATAAATTTCTTGCTCACCCAATTTTCTAACAAATAAATTATTACCATTACGCCCAATATGGGTTGCATTAATTAATTGATCTTGGGCGTCAAATAATTCGATAATTGTGCCGAAGCCAAATTCCATTGGCTCGCCTACACCTAATTCATCAAATTGTTGTGGTGATTGGGCGGCAATTTCACCTTTTTCTAATTTTGCAATCTGGGCGGCAAATTCATTTATTTTTTCACTTGAAACAGGATATTCGCTTCGTTCATACATTTGCCAGCCAGTTTCGCGGCGATTTATATTAAATGCACCTTCGGGAACGGTTATTCTTATGCGCTTTACATCCACAAAACGATTTTCAATATTATTGAAAACTTTTGGCTTCTGGGAAAGCATTTCCGAAGATTCAAGAATTTTGCGATTTGAATACAAAAAACTTCCGATTGAAGTTAAAATTGTAAGCCCCAATAGGAATTTTAATATCCCAAATTTTGATTTTCCATTACCCATATACTTAATATACAGTTACAAAATTAATTATAGGTGACCAAAATTATTTTTTTGCAAGCTTCCTTTGTTGTCGCATTTCTATCCGAAAACCGCTTCACACTTTTCGTGAAATGCTCTAGGAAGCAAATATGAACAAACTCGAGCCTTTAGAATTCACCAAAGATCTTATTAAAATCCCCTCAGTCACACCATTTGATGGTGGTGCGCTTGATTTATTGCAATCAAAATTGGCGCAATTGGGTTTTGTTTGTAAAAGATATATTTTTGAAGATGTTGACAATCTTTATGCGCGGATTGGCACTGCTGCACCCCATATTTGCTTTGCAGGGCACACAGACGTTGTTCCAACGGGTGATTTAGGTAAATGGTCTAACCCACCATTTGAGCCTGTTGAAAAAGATGGTAATTTATACGGGCGCGGCGCAGCAGATATGAAAAGCGCAATCGCGGCTTTTACATGCGCGGTTCAAAACTTTCTTTCATCACATAAATTAAAGGGTTCTATATCTTTTTTGATAACTGGTGATGAAGAGGGGGTGGCAATTAATGGCACCAAAAAACTTATTGCCCAGATAAGTGAAGAAGGCGAAAAAATTGATCATTGTATAGTCGGTGAACCAACTTGCCCACATATTTTAGGTGATATGATTAAAAATGGTCGTCGTGGTTCGATTAATTGTACGATAAAAGCGCATGGTAAACAGGGGCATGTTGCCTATCCTGACAAAGCCGATAATCCAATTCCTGCATTGCTCGAAATTCTATATAAATTGCAAAATCACAAACTTGATGATGGCGCGCAGGGGTTTCAATCATCAAATCTTGAAATTGTAACTATTGATGTTGGTAATCCTGCAAGTAATGTTATTCCATCTAATGCATCGGCGCGTTTTAATATTCGTTTTAATACTAATCACACGGGTGAAAGCCTTAAAAATTGGATTATTGAAACCCGCAATGAGGTACAGCAAAAATATAGCGCACATATTGAATTAGATATCGTAATTTCGGGCGAACCATTTTTTACCGCCCCATCAAAATTCACCGAGATTGTTCAAGATGCTGCATTTGAAATAACCAAACATCGCCCATTATTATCAACAAGTGGTGGCACTTCGGATGCAAGATTTATTAAAAATTATTGCTCGGTAATTGAATTTGGAATTGTTGGCGCAACTTTGCACCAAATCGATGAACATGTTAAAGTAGACGATATTTATAAACTTACCCAGATTTACGAAAAAATCTTGGAAAAATATTTTGCCTAAAGGAAACGAAATTATGCCAACCAAAATTGCAATCGCAGGTATTATGGGGCGAATGGGGCAAGTATTAGCAAATATGATTGCCCATGATGGTCGGTTTTCCCTTGTTGGCGGCACAGAAGCGCCACATAGTGCGGCAATTGGTAAAAACATTTCTGAGGCGCTAAATCTTATAAATGCGCATGGTGTAATAACTCAAAGTGTTGCCGAAGCTTGCAAAGACGCCGATGTTTTTATCGATTTTACTGCGCCAAAAGCAACACTTGCGGCGCTTGAACAAATCGTAACAACCGATTGTAAAGGCGTAATTATCGGTACAACTGGTTTTGAACCGCATGAAAACGAATTGGCACAATCATATAAGGATAGATTGGCAATTGTAAAAAGTGGCAATTTTTCATTAGGCGTAAATCTAATTGCCAATTTGGTTGAAATCGCCGCTCGCACACTTTGTGATGATTGGGATATTGAAATTATCGAGGCCCATCACAAAAGAAAAGTCGATGCCCCATCAGGCACAGCACTTTTATTGGGTGAAAGCGCAGCAAAGGGGCGCAATGATAAATTAGAAAACCTAAGACTTGCAGTGCGTGATGGCATAACAGGCGCGCGCCCCGTTGGCGGGATTGGTTTTTCGGCAATTCGCGGTGGCACAATTATTGGCGAACATGATGTGCGCTTTGAAAGCGATAATGAAAGCATTATCCTTACCCATCGCGCACAAGATAGGTCAATCTTTGCGAAAGGCGCATTAGAGGCCGCGATTTTTGCCAAAAAACAACCAAACGGTCTTTATAATATGAAAGATGTTTTGGGGCTTTAATTTTTATTCCCGCTTTTACGTGACTTTAAATCCACATCTGGGTTGCCGTTTGCGCTCATCATGATTGCAATGGCGCGGGTTGATGGAAATTGCGCCATTATAATCATCATCATTACCGTGATTGGAACCGATAAAAACATCCCTGGCGCGCCCCAAATTTTACCCCAAAAGGCAAGTGATAGAAAAACCATCAAAACTGAAAGGTTCAAACTATCGCCCGTCATGCGCGGTAAAATTAAATTACCAACAACAAATTGAATTGCTTGCGTCACCCCAAGAATAATTACCGCAGGCCAAAATGATGTAAATTGCACCAATGCAAATAAAGCAGGTAAAATCGTTGCCACAAGACCGCCAACCGCAGGTATATAAGATAATAAAAACGTCAAAAGCGCCCAAAACATTGCATTTTTAAGGCCGACAATTAAAAATAATATATAACATGCAAAGGCAATCATAAATCCGGTTACGGTTTGTACCCATAAATAAGCTTCCATTGATTTACGCACAGCGCCCGCAATTGCAATCACCCGTTCGCGCTCTTGAAGGTTTGGAAAAATATTTACTAATTTTCGTGGTAAACTCGCTTGGGCGGCAATTAGGGATAAAACATAAATTAAAACAAACAAAGCCTCGCCACCAAAACCTTTTAATGTATCGGCAAGTCCGCTTAAAATACGTGCTGGATTAACTTTATCAAACAATTGGCCAATTGTTGGCGGCGCCCCCAATTGCGGGAAAGTTTGATAAATTTGCAAGATTACTTGGTCAATTCTTAAGCGATATGATGATAAATCATGCGCAAAATCACGTGCATAATTGCTAATAAAGGCAATAATCACCGCAAGCCCAATAAAAACAATTATCATAATTACAGGAAGTGCAAGCTTCCTTGGAACGATTTTATATCGATTATGCAAAACCTCTGCTGCACCATCAATTGTAAGCCATAAAAATATCGCAAGCGCCAAAGGCGTTAGTAAATCAGCAAAATAAATAAGACCGATTGTTACAATCGCAGTTGCAATAATCAATAAAGGTGCTTTTCCAAAGTTTTGCATTTTATACCTGTCTGAATTTTTTATATGAATGGGGCATGTTTTCTAATAAATCAACAGTTGCTATATCGACTTTTGTGATAAAATTAGTGCAAAATGGCGTTGCTATATATGTTTATTTCGGGGTTTTAAATGGATAATTCAATTCTTATTGGTGGTGGCGGCGAACCAATTGCACCAATTACGCTAAATCTTAAACGTGCCAATCGTCATGGCCTTGTTGCGGGTGCAACCGGTACTGGTAAAACTGTAACCCTACAAGTTTTAGCTGAAGGATTTGCGCGTGCTGGCGTTCCTGTATTCGCGGCTGACGTAAAAGGTGATTTATCTGGTGCATCCCAAACATGGGAACCAAGCCCGCCATTTAAATCACGTGCCGAAAAAATTGGCATTACAGATTACCGCCCAGAGGCAAGCCCCGTTGTTTTCTGGGACCTATATGGTCAATCAGGCCATCCAATCCGCACCACAATTTCTGAAATGGGTCCAACGCTTTTATCCCGCCTTATGGATGTAACGGATGCCCAATCTGGTGCTTTAACAATTGCATTTAAAAAAGCAGATGATGAAGGTCTTCTGCTTTTAGATATGAAAGATTTAAAATCCTTACTAGACGATATGGCTGAAAACACAGATGAAGTTTCGCAGAAATATGGCCTTGTAACAAAACAAGCAATTGCGGTCTTGCAACGCAAAATTCTTGAACTTGAAACTGCGGGGGCTGATAAATTTTTCGGGGAAGCTGCGATTAATATAAATGATTTTTTTAGAACAGACTTATCTGGTCGCGGTATTATAAACATTCTTGATGGCTCAAAGTTAATGGCATCGCCAACTTTATATTCGACATTCTTATTATATCTTTTGAGTGAGTTGTTCGAAATGTTACCCGAAGTTGGCGATCCTGAAAAACCAAAATTGGTTTTCTTCTTTGATGAGGCGCATTTATTATTTAAAGATGCCCCAAAAGCACTTTTGACAACTATCGAACAAGTGGTTCGTCTTATTCGTTCAAAAGGGGTTGGTGTTTATTTTGTAACCCAAAACCCGCAGGACATTCCAGAAAGCGTTTTGGCGCAATTGGGAAATCGCATTCAACACGCATTGCGCGCCTATACGCCAAGTGAAATGAAAGCAGTAAAAATTGCGGCTGAATCTTTCCGCGCTAATCCAAAATTTGACACTGAAACTATTATTGGTGAATTGGGTGTTGGTGAGGCTTTGGTTTCAACATTGGATGAAAAAGGGGTTCCAACAGTAGTTGAACGAACATTCATTCGCCCACCAATGTCACGCGTTGGCCCTGCTACACCTGAAGAGCGCGCGCGCGTAATAGCGGCAAGCCCTATTCCACCTCAAAATTACGCATTCGTAGAACGAGAATCTGCTTATGAAGTTTTAGAAAAAAGAAGATTACAATTAGAAGCGCAGCAAGAACAAACAATTCAACAGAAAGCCGATGCCAAAGCAAAGCCACAAGAGGAAGATGGCGGATTGATGGGCGACCTTCTTGGCGGAATTTTGGGGGGAAATCGTGGCCGTGGTCGCCGCGGTGACAATCTTATCGAAACTGCGGCAAAATCAATGGTTCGCCAAGCGGGTTCTTCACTTGCAAGGTCATTGGTTCGCGGCATTTTGGGCGGTTTGAAACGTTAAAATATTTAAATTGTCACCCCGCATTTATTGCGGGGTCTTTTAGTTGGTTATTCCATGAGATTCCGCAATAAATGCGGGATGACAGTTTTTTTAAATCACCCGCGAATGCTTGCCGCCTGATTGTTCCAAATATTCATCAAAATATTGGGCGATAAGGCGAACAAAAGGTTTTCCAATTTCGGTAGCACCAACAATATCGCCCTCAATTTTGGCAATACCTTCATCAACTAATTTTTGAATATGCGATAATGATGGCGCGAAATTGGATGCGCCGCCATATTGCGATAAATCAACTTCAAAATCACACAACAATCTATCCAATAAATCACGGCGTTTTTTGTCATTTTCAGAAGTAGCAACACCGCGCACAATTGGAAATTCACCCGCCAAAATGCCACGCGCCCATGCGCCAGGTTCGGGGTTATTTTGTGCATAGCCTTGCGGCAAAGTTGAAATTGACGAACAACCCATACCAATTAATGCATCGGCATTTTCAGAAGTATATCCTTGGAAAGAGCGTTTAAGACTTTTTTCCAATTTTGCCTTTGATAAAGTGTCTTCTGGTTTTGCATAATGATCAAATCCAATTGAGACATATCCTTCATTTTCAAGGGCTTCTTTTATGCCCAATAATTGATCATAGCGAACATCAGTTTGCGGAAGCGCATTTTCATCAATCAATCTTTGGCGCTTTTTAAACCATGGAACATGGGCATAACCAAAAACCGCCAAACGGCTTGGGTTTAATTTTGCCGACAAATGCGCAGAATTTATTGCATCCTCAACGCTTTGATGTGGCAGACCATAAATCAGGTCAATATTAATCGCATCAATACCTGCATTACGTAATTTATTGACCGATTTTTCAACTTGTTCATAAGGTTGTACGCGGCCAATTGCTCGCTGTACGTGGTCATTCAAATCTTGAACACCAAAACTTGCGCGGTTTACACCTGCTTTTACAAAGGCTTTTAAATGCCCATCATTCAAAAGACGTGGATCAATTTCTACCGCATGTTCTTCGATATTTGAGAGGTCAAAATTTGCTTTTATTGCTTCATCAATCTTGGCGAAAGTTTCACCAGAAAGCATGTTTGGCGTACCACCGCCCCATGCAATTGATTTAACTTTGCGTGCTTTTGTTGATTTTGCGACTAATTCAATTTCTTTTATTAAAGTGTCAGCATATTCCAAGACGGGTTCAACTTTACGGGTCGCAAAAGTGTGGCAGCCACAATAAAGGCAAATTGATTTGCAATAAGGAACATGAAAATAAAGGCTTAAAGATGCATCTTCATCAAGCTCACCAAGCCATTGTTTAAAAGTTTCACCATTAATACTTGGGCGAAACATTGGCGCAGTTGGGTATGATGTATAACGCGGCGCCGTAAGCGTGGCAATTTTTTCAAGTTTAATATCCATAATGCCTTTAACCAGTTTTATTATATTTTCACAAGATGGGGCGGCAATTTGGCGCAAAAACCACACAAATATAATGATTATTCTTCATGGCTTTCCTTTAGAGCACGTAAACGTTCTGATGGCGTAGTGGAATTAGATGCTTCGCGCAGCGCGTCGCGCATATCGGCGCGTTTTTCGTGCACAGAAACAATGATATTACCCATTGGCACACCTGCCTCAACCAAAACTGCCTCGCTTAATTGCAAAGTTGATTCAAGGGTTGATGGTACGGCTTCATTGACCCCCAATTCATATAGTCTTCGTGCATTATCTAAATCTTTAGCGCGGGCAACAATTGGGATTTTCGGGTTAATTTCGCGCACGCTTTTAACAATTGCTACAACGCGGGTTTCATTCTGTGAAGTAATAACCATAGCTTTGGCGCGGTCAATACCGCAGGCTTTTAGAAATTCTTTGCGTGAAACATCACCATAATAGGCGCGTTTTTTATGTTTGCGTGCCGCACCAACCAAATCAATGTCCATATCGGTTGCAACATAATTCACGCCATGACTTTCAAGTAAAGAGCAAACCAATTCACCGGATTTACCAAGACCCGCAACAATTACATGGCCATTATCAGACATTGTATCATTTTGTGCTTTTTCAATTTCATCATTAATTTTTTTCGGCTTTTTTCCACGATTTTCCATGATTTCCGCCAATATTGGAACTATTGCCATTGAAATAGCGGCAACCGTAAGCGCAAAATCGGTAGAACGCGGTCCAACGACATAAAGCGTCTTCGCAGTTGATAAAAGCACAAAGGCAAACTCACCTGCCCCGCCAAGCAAAATACCGGCATATGTTGCACCTTGCCGCTTTAAACCAAGCATCGGGCCAATGAATGCGATAATTAACGCCTTAACAACAATAAGTGCGCATGCAGCCGAAATAAGCAATAAAGGCTGTTCAAAGATTTTATCAAAATTAAGCCCAACCCCGATTGAAACAAGGAAAACCCCAAGGAACAAGCCTTTAAATGGTTGAATTGTGGTTTCAACTTCGCGCCTATACTCGGTTTCAGCAAGCAAAAGCCCCGCCAAAAATGCACCCAATGTCATAGATAGGCCCGCTGCATTGGTAATTAAACCGGTTACGATAACTACCAAAAGTGATGTAGCCATGAAAATTTCAGGGCCGTTAATACTTGCAGCAAGTTTGAAAATTGGACGCAAAATTATGCGACCCAAAAATAAAACCATTGCCACCGCAAAAGTTGAAATCAAAATCGCTTTTACAAGCGGTAAAAACCCTAAGCCCAAATTTGTTGGTGACAAAAATGGAATTGCGAACATTATTGGGATGATTGCAATATCTTGGAATAATAAAATTCCAAATGAAGCCCGACCCTCTGGCGCAATAAGGCGGTTTTTATCGGTTAGTATCTGCATAACAATTGCGGTCGATGACATTGAAAGCGCGACACCAATAACAAAAGAAGCGGTTCGACTTACGCCAAATACAAGCCATGCAATAAGCGCGATACCAATTGAACAAATTGCAACCTGCAAACCACCAAGTGTGAAAATTAAGCGGCGCATGGATTTTATACGCTCAAAAGAAAGCTCAAGCCCTATTGCAAACAAAAGGAACATAACGCCCAATTCACTCATAGTGTGAATTGTGCTACTTTTGGTTATTACAAATGGTTTTAGAAATTCATATTGCTCACTCAAAGCGCCCAATGCATAAGGGCCAAGCATGACGCCGCTTAATATATAACCCAAAACTGGCGAAATTCGGAAGCGATAGAAAATTGGCACTATTAATGCCGCTGCTGTTAGGATTATTAATAATTCCCGCAAACTTAATGAATTTCCCAAAGCTTCCATATTCGGTGCCATTATTCTTTCCCAATTATGATATATTCGCCGTCAATATTAAACGGATAAGTTTTAAGTGGCGCTCCGCGTCCGGGGCCGCCCATACAGTGACCATTTGCCACATCAAATACCGCGCCATGTCCAGCACAAATAATATCACCATCAAGTGAAAATAAGAATTCGCCATCAGGTGTATCAAGCGGCCAACCAGCATGTGGACAACGGTTTATATATACAAAAACCCCCGTTTCACGGCGCATTATGATTAAAGGCATATAATCATCATTTGGCCAAATTTCTACCAGCCGCGCACCATCAATCGGTAAATCAAGAATTTTCACCTTCACTAACGTGGGTTTAATATTTTGTGTTCTATTATGTAAACCATCCGATAAGGGCGGTTTCTCACCATGACTTTCTATGATTCTATATCTCCTATAATTAATCAACCAGTGGTTCAGGCCACAATGTGGCTTGTAATATGTGGGGCGGTTTTCACCACTTTGCAAAACATTTTTCCCCATGACAAGCAGCAACCGAATATCCGAAAGGACGCCTATCAAGATGCATTCTATTGGATTGCTGCACCACTTGTATATTCTGGAATTGCAACATTAATGCTTATGGCGGGGCTTTGGGTAATTTTTCAAGGAAATATGGATAAAGCTAGCGAATATGCAACAAAAGGCGGCGAATGGGTTTCAGGCTTCCCACTTTGGGTTCAGGCAATAATGGTTTTATTATTCACCGATTTGTCGCTTTATTGGACGCATCGTCTATTCCACATGGGTAAATTGTGGAAATTCCATGCAATTCACCATGCCGCCACCGATATGGACTGGCTAACTGCGGCGCGCTTTCACCCATTTAATGTAATCTGCCACACTGTTTTTGCAAACTCATTGGCAATTTGGGTTGGCTTTCCGCCAGTTGCAATTGCGGTTCTTACGCCATTTAATATTTTATATTCGTCAATGGTTCATGCCAATTTGAATTGGACGTTTGGGCCATTTAAATATATTTTCGCAAGCCCTGTTTTCCATCGTTGGCATCATACTGGCCCTGATGAGGGTGGCAATATGAATTTTGCGGCAACTTTCACTTTCCTTGATTTGATTTTTGGAACTTTTTATATGCCAGAAGGAAAATTACCTGGTAAAACTGGCGTTTGGGAAAGCTATGTTCCAAAAAATATCATTGGTCATCTAATCTTTCCATTTGTTGGAAAGACACGTGAAGAAGAAGAATTAGAAAATAAAATCGCGGCGGAATAGATAATTATAAATATTAAAAAAGGGCGGCTTATTAAGCCGCCCTTTTTATATCCTTTTCTATTTATATCTCTTTTTTATGCCATTGATTGATTGGCAAATTCCTTAAGCTGGGTATTGGCAATTGATAATTTTGCAAATGTCCAACCACCGCTTGCACTTAATTCTTTAAGTGCAGCCTGTGTGCGGGCGAATGTATCTTTGTTTTTATCAAGCCATGCCTTCATTGCACTATCAACCCATGCACGATTTGGCGATGCGATATTTGATGAAAGCTCTTCATCATTTTTGATGAAATCAATTAAGCTTTCGGTCATTGACGCCTGCTCCGCCATGAAATCTTCCATAATGCGGCGAACGGCAACCCTGTCCCAATGGTCTGGGGTGATTGCAAGACCTGCATGGGCGCGTAATTCATCAAAGCCAACATGTGCGCCAATTGAATGGTAAAGACGTGCCGTAGCTTCCATTGAAATTGATTTTGCATTGGCAATATCAACAATATCAGTTGCAGAAGTTAAAACCCGCAAACTTGCCACTTCGCGCGCCAATTCTTTTGGTGTACCTTGGTCAATATAGGTTTGCGCTTTATCTTTAAGGCGGTTCGCCTCAAAGTTAGACACAATATCAAAAATTATTTTTTTCAATTGTGCGATGCCATCGGTATAGATGTCAACCAATTCACCAACTGGTTTTAAACCACCACCTTTAACCGCACGTCTTGCAAGCCAATATGTTTGGCGACGTAAAATCGCAATTACATCCATCATCAATGAAGTTTGCACATCCGCAGGGATTTTTAAATCAAGCGCATTAATTGCATCAATGATTTTATCAAGTTCAAAAATCTTACGCGCCCCTGCAAAAGCACGAACCACCGCACCAGTATCAGCAAGCGCAGATTCACGCGCACGCTCCATAAAGGTAATGCCGCCCAAATCAACAATGCGATTTGCCAAAACAGTTGCAATAATTTCGCGTTTTAGACGGTGATTATTCATCGCATCAACGAATTGATGGCAGCCATCAGGGAAATAATTAATCAAAGTCTTTTCAAACCATGGATCATCGGTTGCTGATGATGCCATAATTTCACCGAATAATTGGATTTTTCCATAAGCAGTCAAAACCGATAATTCAGGACGTGTAAGACCTTCATTGCGTTCAATTTTCGCGCGCATTTCATCAGATGATGGTAGGAATTCAACCGCGCGGTTTAACTGACCCTGCACCTCAAGGCCTTCCATGAAACGCTCATGGGCGTCAATATCAGAATTTGCGGTTGCTTGTTGCAATGAAATTGCCAAAGTTTGCGAATAATTGTGCGCCAAAACGTGATGCGCTACATCATCTGTCATTTCGGCAAGTAATTTATCGCGCGCATCCATTGTCATGCTTCCTTTGGCAACCAATGAATTTAGAAGGATTTTGATATTTACTTCGTGATCCGAACTATCAACACCTGCCGAATTATCAATCGCATCAGTATTAAGACGAACACCAGATTTAGCCGCTTCAATACGGCCCAATTGTGTACAACCAAGGTTTGCGCCTTCACCAATAACTTTTGCCTTAAGTTCACAGCCATTAATACGAATTGCATCATTGGCTTTATCACCTGCATCAGAATTAGATTCGGTTTTTGATTTGATATAAGTGCCAATACCGCCAAACCACATTAAATCACATGGCGCTTTTAATAGGGCATGCATAATTTCAGTTGGGGTAGCTTCATTGGCATCAATACCGATTACAGATTTCATTTCAGCGCTTAATGGAATTGATTTCAAACTACGTGAGAAAATACCCCCGCCTTTTGAAATTAAATCCTTATTATAATCTGCCCATGAAGAACGCGGTAGATTAAACATTCTTTGACGTTCTTTGAAAGAAATTTCGGCATCAGGATTTGGATCAATAAAGATATCGCGGTGGTCAAATGCCGCCACAAGCCTAATTTTTTTAGACAATAGCATTCCATTGCCAAAAACATCGCCCGACATATCGCCAACGCCAATAACGTTAAATTCTTGACTTTGTGTATCATGACCCATTTCACGGAAATGGCGTTTAACAGCTTCCCACGCACCACGTGCGGTAATTGCCATTTTCTTATGATCATAACCAACCGAGCCGCCAGAAGCAAAAGCGTCACCCAGCCAATGCCCATATTGCGCCGAAACCCCATTGGCAATGTCAGAGAAAGTGGCAGTACCTTTATCAGCGGCAACCACCAAATATGGGTCATCATTATCATAACGAATAACTGAATTTGGCGCAATAATTTCACCTTTTGCGCCAATATTATCGGTTAAATCCAATAGGCCATAAAGGAAGGTTTTATATGCCAAAATCCCTGCGGTTTGAACTTCATCACGATTGCCATTTTTCGGTAATTGTTTTGGGAAGAACGCACCTTTTGAACCAACGGGAACAATAACGGCGTTCTTAACCTGCTGCGCCTTAACTAGACCCAAAACTTCGGTACGGAAATCATCGCGTCTATCTGACCAACGAAGGCCGCCACGCGCAACTGGGCCAAAGCGTAAATGCGCACCTTCAACTAATGGTGACCATACCCAAATTTCACGGAAAGGTTTTGGGTTAGGAACTTCATTAATTTGCGAAGTTGTGATTTTAAATGACATATAAGGTTTAATGCCATTTTCGCCATTTTGATAATAATTTGTGCGAACAATATTATTAATAAGCGTGCAAATACGGCGTAAAACGCGGTCTGCATCAAGGCTTGGAACTTGGTTTAATTGTTCCAAAATTTCCGCATTAATAGATTTCTGTTTTGCCTCTGATTCTTTTTTAGAATAATTTTCAGGGTTAAAGCGTGCTTCAAAAAGATTGATTAATAATTGTGCGATTTGTGGATAATCAGAAAGCGCCTGTTCCTGTACCGCCTGCGATGGATCAAGGCCAGTTTGACCACGCCATTTGGCTAGGGCACGCATTAAACTTGCCTGACGCCAAGAAACACCAAGTTTTAGGATTAATCTATTAAAGCCATCATTTTCAGTTAGGCCACCCCAAACTGCACCAAATGATTCTTCAAATGAATTTTCAACCTTGGCAAAATCAAGCGCTTTTCCGCTTTGTGTACGCATATAAACATCATGCACCCAAAGTATTTTGTCATCTTCTTTGGTTTTGATTTGATATTGGGTTTCGCTTTCAACAAAAAGCCCCATTGATTCAAATATTGGTAAAGCGCGCGACAATGCCACTGGATTATCGGCTTTATAAATTTTACATCGTAATGAAGTTTCATCATCATCTTGTTGGCGATATGCGCGAACCCGCACGTCTTCGCCACTAACTTTTGCAAGGTTTGCAACATCCAATAATGCTTCTGCGGCTCCAAAATTTTCACGATAGCCCGCAGGGAAACCACCCAAAAATGGCGCGATTAATGTTTCTTGACCTTCACCTAACGCCTCTAAGGCATCATCCCAAGTGAAAGTGATTTTGGCAATATCATCTTCAAGCTCTTCGATATTTGGTTCTAAATGGTCATATGGATTTACACCAATAATATAATGCACCCTTGCAAGTGGGGCATCACCGAATAATGGGTAATAGGCGGATAGGCGCCCCGAATAGGCTTTCGCCAATGCATCGCCAATTTTTGCACGAACTTCGGTATTATATTTATCGCGCGGCACAAAAACCAATATTGACATGAAGCGATCAAAACGATCGCGGCGCACAAAAATCCTTGTACGCGGCCTGTCCATAAGGTGTTGCACACCCATTGTTATGCGTAATAAATCATCTTCTTCGATTTGGAATAATTCATCGCGTGGATAATTTTCAATTAATTGGCGGAATTTTTTATCATTATGTGAATTTTCAACAAATCCCGCACGTGAAATCACACGCTCTACTTTGCGGCGCAATAATGGAACATCGCGCACCATTTTATCATAGGCCTCTGCAGTGAATAGGCCGACAAAACGGTCTTCACCAATTACATTTCCCGCATCATCATATCTTTTAATACCAATATAATCCATTACGGCACGGCGATGAACGCGAGAGCGCAAATTTGATTTTGCAACAACAATTGGCGTTGCTTCACGCAAATATGCCATTAATTTATCTGATAGGAACGTTGGCTCCGATGAGCGGCGCAATACTGAGCGTAATGAATCGCGCAAAAGACCAAGATTTTTATCTTCTAAAATATTAGGCTCATCATTAATGAATTCACCTTTTGCATTGCGATTATATTCATAAGAACGCGCGCCCAAGAACACAAAATGATCATCTTCAAGCCATTTTAAAAAGGCAATTGATTCACCAATTTCATCAAATCCAGCAGGGGTTTTGGCAACCGCCAAATCTTTGATGCAATCATTCATGCGCGCTTTCATTGATTTAAAATCACTTACAGCCAAACGCACATCTTCAAGGGTTTCACGAACGCCCATTAAAATTGCATCACGTTTTGCCTGTGGCAAAGTTGGAAGATGAACTTCAATCATTGATTCTTTTATTGAATTGCCATCATTACCACGCTTGCCATCATCATCGCGCATAATTGAAATAAGTGGATGGAACATTGCGCGCACTTCAACACCTTGTGCACCAATTTCACCCATCACACTATCAACAAGGAAAGCAGAATCAGGACCAACAATTTGCAGAACATCACGCTCTAAATTGCGCCCATCAAATCCCTTACCTTCGAATAGGCGAATTTCTTTTGAACTTGGACGCTTTGTTGCCGACCATTGCCAAAAACCTTGCGCAAGATATGCAATATCTTTGGCACTTAAGCCAGACACGTCATCTTGTGTTGCATCATTAGCAATCTGGGTAAGAAATGAATTTGCGGCTGGGTCAAACTGACCATTTGAAAGAAAGACTTTAAATTCTTGGGCGGCGTTTAATAATTCTTCGGCGTTTATTTTGCTATCTGCTGCATCAACTGACATTATTTCCCCCTCCGATGGTTTCGGATGTATATTTCTTGTCGTGTTTTTAATCAAAAATGCGCACGGTTTTTCGTAAGCGCTTTTTGATAAACTTTTACTATAATTTCATACTCAATATAATGAATTGTTACTTTTGTAACTAATTATGAAAATTTTTTGCAGAATTTGCTGGAATTAGTGTTATTTTTTTAAAATTACGGCCTGCGCAACAATATTTCTTTCGCCATTGAATGTTATGGAAGGGCTTCCATATAATTCATAGCCATCTTTCAACGCTTGTGACACACGCTCGCAAAAAGCCTTATCATCTGGGCCAGTTAATAGGCGATATCCTAATTTTTCTGTTTGCTCATTCATTTTTACACCTTAAAACGATAATGACCATTTAGTTTAAAAGAAAATAATTCATCATTCTCTTGAACACCAAGACCGCGATTATGAATTACTAAAGGCCGTTTATTATCAAATAATGACATTTTGTCACTTACCAACATTATATGCGGAAGCCTATTGCCAATTAGACATGTAACAATATCACCTGCCCTATAATCTTGTGGATTATCGCTAATATTTAATTTTTGTCCGAAGCGTGAAAAATAGACCATCAAATTTGGAACGCGTCTGTGGTCTATATTAGTATCAGTTGATTTTAGACCCCAAGTTTTTGGGTATTTTGAAAAATTTGCCGCCATATCTTCATGAACTAATTTTTGCAAATCAATTCCAATTGACCGATAGGCACGGATAATCACATCAGTACAAACCCCATATTTTTTATCAACATCACCCATTGGGTAAGGTATTTTGGTATAATTGGGATCATAAGTTACCCAATTTTTGGTTTGTACACGTGCCGCTAATATTAATTTTTCTAAATCTGTTTGCGCATAGGCATTAAGCGGATAAGCAAGTGCGCCGATAAACCCCAATAAATTGCGGCGATTTATTAAATCAATTTGCTGCATTATTAGTCCTTTTGGCTTCACGAATTCGACCGCGCACAAAATAGTTTTCCCCATCCTTTGGGTCTAGTAAAATTGCATGATTTATATCGCGCTCGGCTTCGTTGTATTTTTTTAATTGCAATCTTGCTTCGGCGCGCAATCTTAAAGTGAATGGAATTTCTTGTTTTAATGCCATTGCTTTATTCAAATCGCCCTCAGAATCCTTCCAATTTTCCTGCATGGCATAAATTCGCGCCCTATCAACAAGTAAGTCAGCATTCTTTTGGTCAAGCTCAATTGCTTTATTGACCTGTATCAAGGCTTCATCAGGAAGGTGTGCCAGCAAATAACCATTTGCAGACTGACTAAGAATGGTAGTTTTTTTTACAAGCCTGTCTTTTGAGATGAATGGCGCAAGATTTGATAATATTTTGGCGCCATTTTCATAATCTTCATTTTCAATATAAGCCACGCCAAGGCAATGTTGTGCATCTATATTTCCAAAACGGGCGCGCCAATCAATCGCATAATCAATACCCTTTTGCGGGTTTTCACTTGCGATTTTCAAACATTCGCTAAAGTTCTTATTTTCAGGAAGGTTTTGCGCATTAGCGAAAGGCGCATAAAAGATAAAAGCAAAAATGCCATATTTTAAAATTTTTGTGTTCATATAATTATGTTAAACTAAAAAACCTCCAAAATCGCTTTAAAATTCTGCAAGGTTGTGAAACTTAATGCTTAAGGCCTTTTGATTTTAGAATTAAAGCACTAAATATATGAAATATAATTTTCAAAGGCATAAAATGGAAAATAGCAAAACCCCTGTTTCGGTGATTACTGGCTTTTTGGGCGCAGGAAAAACAACACTTTTAAATCAATTACTTACCAATCAATCAGGTAAAAAATACGCAATAATTGTTAATGAGTTTGGCGAAATTGGTATTGATAATGATTTAGTTGTTGGTGCCGATGAAGAAATTTTCGAGCTTAATAATGGCTGTGTTTGCTGTAATGTTCGCGGTGATTTAATAAGAATTTTAGGTGCGTTATTTAAAAGAAAATCGGCATTTGACGCAATTTTGATTGAAACAACTGGCCTTGCCAAGCCTGCGCCAGTTGCCCAAACCTTCTTTGCCGATGATGATATTGCACGCCGCGCATATCTTGATGGCATTATTACAATTGTTGATGCCGTAAATATAATTTCGAACCTAAAAGAATTTGAAGAAGCAACCAATCAAATTGCCTTTGCCGACGTGATAATTCTAAACAAAGTTTCCGAAGTAAGTGCGCAAGAAATTGAAACCATAAAAAGCGCCATCAAATCAATTAATATTGGCGCAAAAATCATTGAGACCAATAATTCAAAAATAGATGAAAATGAAATCTTCAATCTAAATTCTTATGATGATGCAAAAGAAGAAACAATAAATCGCTATTTTAAAAAAGATGACCATCATCATGGTCACCATCACCATCACCATCATCACGACCATGATCATGACCATTTGGAACAGAATGGGGTTAAAGCACTTTGCATAAGAAGCGATAAGCCGCTTGATGAAAATCGTTTTATGGATTTTCTTTCAACATTAGTTGGTGAATTTGGCGAAAGCCTTTTGCGCTTTAAAGGCATTGTTAAAATTGCAAACCAAAATGCGCCATTTGTTTTCAATGGAGTACATATGATGGTTGATGCTGATTATAAAAATGACAAAAATTTTGGGGAAAGCTTCGAATCAAGGCTTGTTTTTATTGGAAAAGACCTTCCGCAAGGGGATATAGTTTCACGATTTAAATCATGTGAAAATTAGACAAAATTCACTTTTCAGGGGAAATTAACCAACTTATATGCAAATAATCCCCAGAAAATGTAATAAATCATAGCATTGCAGCTATTTTTATCTTGACGAAACAGGGCAAACGGCCTTTGTCCTATTTACCCCGAATGATAGATTCGACGCATTCGGCAACAAAAAGCACCCATTTGGGGCTGTCTAGTTTGGAGAGCTTTGATGAGCAAAAAAGAAATGATCGACGCAGTGGCGGAAAAAGCCGGAATCACCAAAGAAAAAGCTGGTGTGGCTATTGACGCATTGACCGCTTACATTGAATCTGCCTTGAAAAAAGATGGCGAAGTAACTTTCGCGCCACTTGGCAAATTTAAAGTTTCTAAGCGTGAAGCACGCACAGGTCGTAACCCTTCAACTGGTGCTGCGGTTCAAATCCCTGCAGCTAAAGTTGCTAAATTCTTGCCTTCTAAAGGTTTGAAAGAATCTTTGAACTAATTTAGTTTAAATAGTCACAGGGCGGCCCCAGAAATGGGGTCGCCCTTTTTCTATGCCTTAATCATATAATTAGATAATCTTCCGAAGCGCCAATAATTTTCGCTTTTATAATTTCGCCTTGAATACCATTTTCAATTTTCACGCGCGTGAAATTTTCAAGGCGGCCATAACCATTGGCTTCAATTAAAATATCTTGCACTTTTCCAATTTGGCTTTGTAAATGTTGCGAAAGCAATTGCGCCCCTTTTGCACGCAAAATTGCGGCACGCTCTTTAATTATATTGCGCGCAACTTGTGGCATTTTTTGCGCTGGCGTTCCAGGGCGCGGGCTATAGGGGAAAATATGAGCATAGGTGATATTCGCTTCTTCAAGAAGGCTTAGGCTATCTTGAAAATATTCTTCGGTTTCGGTTGGAAAACCTGCGATAATATCAGCGCCAAAAACAATTTCGGGGCGCGCCGCCTTAAGCCTTGCCACCAAATCAATTGCATCTTGTCGTAAATGACGCCTTTTCATGCGCTTTAGGATTAAATCATTCCCATGCTGAAGCGATAAATGCAAATGCGGCATAAGGCGTGGATTTTGCGCAAAATTACGGAATAGATTTTCATCAATCTCAATTGCATCAATTGAAGAAAGCCTAAGGCGTATTAAATCAGGGCAAAGTTTGAAAATTCTATCAACTAAATTGCCCAAATTAGGTGACGCAGGTAAATCACCGCCCCATGATGTTAAATCAACACCCGATAAAACCACTTCCTTAATGCCATTATCGACAAGTCGATTTATTGTGCGCACAACCTCCGCTGCGGGTACAGAGCGTGAGTTTCCACGTCCGTAAGGAATAATACAAAAGGTACAGCGATGATCACAACCATTTTGCACCTGAATATAGGCACGGGTTCGCCCTTCAATACCATCAATCAAATGACTTGCGGTTTCTTTGACGCTTAAAATATCATCAACAATTATGCGCTCTTCATTGAGCAATAGGCCCTGATATGTTTCAGGCTTGGTTTTTTCATTATTGCCGATAACTTTTTCAACCTCCTCCATATCCGCAAAGCTTTGTGGATCAATTTGGGCGGCGCAACCTGAAACAATTATTTTAGCATTTGGATTATCGCGCTTTGCACGACGAATTGTCTGTTTTGCCTGTCGCACAGCCTCTGAAGTTACTGCGCAAGTATTTATAAGAACTATTTCTTCATTAATAGAACGCGCAGCAAGCTTCATCGCCTCTGTTTCATATGTATTGAGGCGGCAACCAAGGCTTATGGCGCGAATATTACCATATTTGGATTGTGTCGGTTTCGCGCTATTGATGTCGTGTTCTATTTCGTCTGACATTTTATGGTATGTTTTTATATTCTTGAAAACGATGAAATAATCGCCATATTAAGTTTCAAGCTTGCTATAGAGGAAACATAATATGTTGGAAAGTATTTTGCATCATAAATTGGGTTTTTGGGGCGCAATACATTTGCTTCTATTTTTATGGGCAATATTTTCTATTACACAAAACCGCAATGAAGGCGCCTTTGGCAAGGCTTTATGGGTGGTTTGGGTTGCCTGTGTTCCTGTTATTGGCTTTTTCTCTTGGTTATTTTTTGGACCAAAAGCACCAAAAAAAATTAATTAATCACCATCATTTTGCATAAAACCGCCAAAAGCCGCCTGTAACTTTTGCAATTGGTCATTAACGGGATTTTGCATTGGTACTTCATCTTCTTCGGTGAACATCGCACTATCAAGACGTTCAATACGAATATAAAGACGCTCAGAGCGAATAAGAAGATCTTTTAATTTTGGTGGCAAATCATGTGCAGGGTTTAGGCTTGTGGCACATATTGCCTTTGCACCAATTCGGTATTTTTCATCAAGCGCGTCCTTAGCACTCATTTCGCCTTCTTTAATTGCACGCTGCACCAAAAGCCATGATGCGGTTTGCATAAGGCGCGTTGTAAGGCGCATTGATTCAGATGCATAGGCAAGCGCGGCATTTCTATCCAATAATTTTGATTCCTGACGACCTTCACCATCAAGATATTGCGCAGTTTCTTCAACCAAATCCATGCCGTCAACGAAGATTTTTTCAAAAACTTCTGAATTTGCAAAAGCAGAAATTTTTTCAGCGCGTGTAATATTTTCTTTGAGTTCGAAAGCCATT
Organism: Pseudomonadota bacterium; assembly: GCA_020161405.1. Classification (GTDB taxonomy): domain Bacteria; phylum Pseudomonadota; class Alphaproteobacteria; order Caulobacterales; family Aquidulcibacteraceae; genus Pseudaquidulcibacter. The sequence continues at coordinate 704,611 of JAIUOD010000001.1, forward strand.
ATTATACCATTTTAAAAATAATTATACGTTTTTACATCTCAAAGCAATTCGCGTGCCGAAATTTATCCACTATGGTTACCAAAGAGTGCCTGTGCTGCATTTAATGTAGATTTCTTTTTAGAAATTGCACTTTCACAACGCAAAATCTCTTCACGAAGGGCAATTATACGCTCTTCTAATTCACTTACTGACAATAATTCCAAATCAATTGGCTTAGTATTTGGTTTTTGAATAAATTCTTCGTTAAACATTTTAGTCACTTTATAATTTCAAATTATATTTTTACTATTTTACATAAAGGATGCAAGCAAGAAATTGCCATAAGTGTGCCCCAATAATAGTTTAATTTTGCCTTATTTGGTTTTTATAAATCGAATATGAGAAAACTTTCAAACCTATTGATTTTTGGATTACTTACCTTTGCGCCTTTAAATTCATTTGCACAAACATTACCAAATTCACCCCGCCTTGAAGAAGTTTCAAAAAGAATTAGTCCAAGCCTTATTGCCGATTTGAAAAAGAAAAATCTTCAATTCGGTAGTCCTGTTTTTGTGAGAATTTATAAAAAATCCAACATTTTGGAATTATGGATAAAGGGTGATAGAAATTACAAACTTTATAAAACCTATAATATTTGCACTTTTTCGGGAAATCTTGGCCCAAAACTAAAGGAAGGCGACAGACAAGCACCCGAAGGAATTTATTGGGTTTCAAAATCGCAACTAAACCCCAATAGCAATTATCATTTATCTTTAAATCTTGGCTATCCTAATCAATATGATAGATATTATAAACGTAGCGGTGATGCCTTAATGGTGCATGGTAATTGTGTCTCTATTGGTTGTTATGCAATCACTGATAGAAATATCGAAGAAGTATATCTTTTAATAAATGCCGCACTTAAAAACGGGCAGGATAAAGTGCAATTTCATATTTTACCTTTTAAACCAACAAAAAATAATTTAATCGCCTATCGCTATGATAAATGGGCGATATTTTGGAATGAATTGGCCAAAATAGATTTAGCATTCGAAAAAAACTTTATTGTTCCCAAGGTTAGTATTAAAGAGGGACATTATATTTTAACGGAATGAAAATGCGCGCGATTATTGCAAAACCTAATGCACCACTTGAAATTCAAGAAATTGGAACACCAAAGCCAAAATCAAACGAAGTTTTGATAAAAATTCATGCAACAGGTATAAATCGCCCCGATTTATTACAACGCGCAGGCCTTTACCCACCGCCCGCTAATGCATCGCCAATAATGGGCCTTGAGGCAGCGGGTGAAATTGTAGAAATTGGTGAAAATATAAGTCAATATAAAATTGGCGATAAAGTTTGCGCACTTTTAAATGGTGGCGGATATGCTGAATATGCAATCGCATTTGAAGATTGCTGTTTTAAAATACCCAATAATCTTTCAATGATTGAAGCGGCGGCTTTGCCCGAAACAATTATGACGGTTTACACCAATATTTTTGAAGTATGTGGTCTTAAAAAAGGTGATAATTTCCTAATTCACGGTGGCGCATCGGGCATTGGCACAATGGCAATACAAATGGCGCGCGCCATTGAAGCAGTAGTTTTCACAACTGTCGGCAGCGATGAAAAAGCAAAATTTTGCGAACAAATCGGCGCCAATATGGCAATTAATTACAAACAGGACGATTTTGAAGAAGTATTAAAACCTGTAGGAATTGATGTGATTCTTGATATGGTTGGCGGGCCTTATATTCAAAAAAACATCAATATTCTAAATGATAAAGGGCGGGTTTGTAATATTGCCTATCTTCAAGGGCCACAGGCGCAAATTAACTTCATGCGCCTTATGCTTAAACGCCTTACGATAACTGGCTCAACCCTTCGTTCACGTAGTGATGAAGAAAAGGGAATAATTGCCAATGGCGTAAAACGCGATTTTTGGCATTTTATCGAAAATGGCCAAATCAAACCAATTATCGACAGTGTGTTTAGCTTTGAAGATTGCGAAAAAGCCCACCAATTAATGGCAAGCAATAATCACAAAGGCAAAATCATTCTTGAGGTTTCAAAATAGGCGCAAGGAAATTTTCCATTTCTTTTAAGAATTGCGCGCGCGTTTTTTCGCGCGACAACCAATGATCTTCGTCTTTAAGCTCGATATATTTCACATCTTTTCCTGCCCTTTTTAGGGCATTATACATTTTTTGGCTTTGTTCAGGCATTACTACAGTGTCATCTGTACCATGCATCAAAAGCACAGGCGATTTTATTTTATCGACCATATATAGTGGAGATATTGAATGAATCTTCGCCGAATCATAACGCGTAACCCCCATATGCTCACGCCAATATGCAACTGAACCTGAAAGACCTCCGCCCCTATCTTCTTCAGTATATTGCATCAACGCTAAATCCGAAATCCCACCAAAACTTATTGCGCATTTTAATTTATCTGCACTTTGTGCAATACCGACTAATGCGGAATAACCACCATATGATGCACCAACTATACAAGTACGGTTTTTATCAATATCACCTTTTGAAATTGCATAATCTAATGCTTCTATTGTGTCGGTTTGCATTTTTCCAGCCCATTCACCATAGCCTGCATTTTCGAAATCGATACCATTACCCGTTGAACCTCTGAATTGGGGTTGAATTACGACATATCCACGTGAAGCCAAAAATTGTGATATATAATCAAAGTCGTCATCATCACGTGCTCTTGGTCCGCCGTGAGGTAATAAAATTGCGGGAAGTTTTTTGTGATTTGGATTTTTGGGTCTTGTTATATAAACTGGTATCTCCAAACCATCTGATGCTTTAAACTTTTCATAAGTTTTTACTGGAAATTCATAATTTGCTATTGAATCAGGAAAAAGTGATAAGTCACCAGCATTATTGGTTTTTATATTAAATAGATATGTATGGGTTTTTTGATTACCTGAACTTACGCTTACTAATAATTTTTCACGTTTTTCATCCCAATCGTCAATTGTTATATTTTTTCCAGCAAATGTCTTATCCAATAATATTTGCGCTTTTTTTAATTTCTCATCTAGCCATTCAAATGAATTATTAGAATCATCAAATTCAATTCCAATTGGCTCTTTTGTATAAGGATCTTTGATAATATTTAAAATATTTTTCTTTTCGCCAATTATAAAATCAGATTTGTTGCCATTCTCAATATTTATAGTTTTTAGCCTAGAATTGCTTTTTTCATCTTCCGAAATGAGGATATTTTTATCATCAATAAAACCCTCAATTTCAAATGGTAATTTTTTTACATTATCCCATTCTAAAAGTTTTATTGCTTTTTTATCAATTAGTTTAAAGATTGTTGCCTTGCGGTTTTTAACATCAACATCGATTCTTAACCTTGGATTACCCATCTTATCAAAAATAAAGTCGTCGGTGTAAACGTTGCCATCAACTATATTCTTTCCTGTACCACTATTGAAATCGGCAAAATACGCACCCAATGACCATTTTAATTTATCATCATAACCGAAAACAACATATTCTCTATCTTTGATGTCAGATGTTAGCCCCAAAACAATTATTTTTTTATTTTTTTTGTCAATATAGCTTATTCGTAAACTAGTATTATTTTCTAGATCAGGATGCGGCATTATTATGGCTGTTTTTTTAGTCGAAAGTGAATAAGATAAAGTTCGACTTATCTCATATTTATAATTATTATCTTTTGCCCCAATATCTGCATTATATGCAAAAGATACTTTAATTAGCAAATGGTCACTATCAGCCCAAAACACACTCCTTGGTTTAGCTGTGTCACCCAAATTTATTGGGATTTCATCCATTGCATCAATATCAATTAAGACTAATTTTGAATTTTTTTCATCACCCGATAAAAAAGCAACTTTCTTTCCGTCATCAGAAATTGAAAAACTTCTGTCATCAGCCATAGCAAAGTCTTCAGCACTTGGGGGCGCCGGTATTGCTTGTTGCGCAAAAGTAGTTGTTGAATATAGTGATGCTGAAAACAAAAATGGAAAATAAACAAATTTTTTAAACATTTACCACCCCAAATAATTATCAAGAAAGTAAATATTTAAAATAAATAGTCAATATTCAAAATTATTATTCACCATAGCCCATTATTGCTTTAATTTCGGTGAATTCATCTATGCCATATTCACCCCATTCGCGGCCTGTTCCTGATTGTTTATAGCCACCAAATGGTGCGGCATTATCGGTTGGGGCGCCATTTATGTGAACCATGCCGGCGCGGATTTTGCGCGCAACTTTTTTGGCATGTTCCAAATCACCTTGGATATAAGAAGAAAGACCATATTGCGTATCATTTGCCATTTCTATTGCTTCTTCTTCACTGTCATAAGGAATAATGGTTAGGACGGGGCCAAAAACTTCTTCGCGTGCAATTGTGGTTTTATTGTCTTTGGAAACAAAAATTGTTGGCTTAATAAAATAGCCTTTTTCAAAACCATCTGGGCGACCAACACCACCGCAAAGTAATTCATTACCTTCATCAATTGCCGCCCCAATCATCGCATTTACTTTTTCAAATTGGCGAGCATTGGAAACTGGGCCAATAGCACCCTTTGGCGCATTATCAGGCATTGCAACCAATGTTGCGGCACCAGCTGCTTTGGCAATTTCCTTGGCTTGTTCAAGTTTGGCACGCGGAACCAACATGCGGGTTGGCGCATTACAAGATTGCCCCGTATTGGTCATACAGATACGAACGCCAATTTTAACCGCTTTTTCCAAATCGGCATCATCAAGAATGATATTTGGTGATTTACCACCCAATTCAAGCCCAACTTTTTTGACTGTATTGGCGCTATTCTTGGTGATTTCAACACCCGCGCGGGTTGATCCAGTAAATGATACAAAATCAATATCAGGGTGCGAAGAAAGCGGCGCACCAACACCCAAACCATCACCATTAACAAGGTTAAACACACCTTTTGGAACCCCTGCATCATGCAAAATTTCCGCTAAAATCATGGCATCAAGCGGCGCAAGTTCGGATGGTTTCAAAACCATCGTGCAACCCACCGCCAATGCAGGGGCAACTTTACAGGCAACTTGATTAATCGGCCAATTCCAAGGTGTAATAAGGCCACAAACGCCAACAGGTTCACGCACCACGCGCGTATTACCCATTTTGCGCTCAAAAGCGTAATTTTTTAAAACTTTCAAAGTTTCGGCAAAATGCCCAATTCCCGATGGCGCTTGTGCAGCGATTGAAAGCCACATTGGCGCGCCCATTTCTTGGGAAATTGCGACTGCAATCTCTTCATTTTTTGCAATAAGGCCTTCGCAAATTTTTTCGAAAAGTGCGATACGTTCATCAAGGCTAGTTTGAGAGTATGATTCAAACGCTGCCTTTGCCGCCGCTACTGCCAAATCAACATCTTGGGGTGAGCCAAGGGAAATTGTGGCAAAGGCTTCTTCGGTGGCGGGATTTATGATTTCATGTGTTTTTGGAACAATCGGATTAACCCATGCGCCATTTATATAAAATTGTGTTTTTGAAATCATTTTAATCCCCATCTTACAATCTTCTATTTGGCAATAGTTGCAATTGAAATCAAGTAAGTGGTGATTAAAGATTCATTTTATAAACAATTAAATTTTGAAAATGGTTTCAGTTTCAAAAAATTAATGTGCCCAAATAGGTTTATATAATATATATTTGAATTATAAATATCTGGGTTTAATTTAATGAATAAAATTGTCATATGTGGGATTTTTGGATTTCTCTTTTATTCCTCAGCCCAAACCATTGCAGCGCCACAAAATGAAGATGAACTAATTTCCTATTATAAAAACACTTGTGAAAAAACCGGCAATGATATTTGGGGTAAATCGCTTTGTTCAAAAGTTGTTATTGTCAATAAATCTAGTGATGAAGTTTATAAATCGCATCCAAATGATGCACCATTGCCGCCAGTTCGTGCAAATACTTCTTTTGATTGGAATGGTGAAAAATGGCTTATGGTTCTTGCGCCTTTGCCGACAGATATTACCAAACAGCGCGCACTTATTTTTCACGAAGCATGGCACACCAAGCAAAAAGAGCTTGGCTTTACTGACAATATAGTTGAATTGCCATCACATTTTGATGAAATAATGGGGCATTACTATCTATTTTTGGAGTGGCGCGCCTTACTAAAGGCTTTAGAGACTAAAGGGCGTGCGCACGAATTGGCCATTGCAAATGCATTATGGGCACGCAAAATGCGTTTTGATAAATTTAAAAACGCACAAAAAACTGAAACCGCCCTTATGCTACATGAAGGCTTGGCGGAATATACAGGCATTAAATCGCAATCTGAAGATGGCAAAAAAATCTTGATTGATAATCTTAAAAATGCCGAAAATACAAAAGGTTTGGCGCGATCTTTTGCCTATATAAGCGGCCCGGCTTATGGTATTTTGCTTGATGATTATGATAAAGAATGGACAAAAAAACTTAGGCCGCAAACGGATTTTATCGAATATTTTCCTATAAAGCCAAAGGCAATTAAAAATAACCAATATTCGGCAAAGCAATTATTAAATCAAATCACAGGTGAATTTGCGGCAAATAAAGCCAAAAAAGATAATATAATAAATTCACTTATGCCGCAAAATGCGCTTGAAATACCCTTAATCCAAATGAATATGGATTTTGACCCTAATAAAGTAATTGTAGACGAAAAACTTGGCACAATTTATCAAAAAATCACAATTAGGGATTTGTGGGGAAGTATTGAAGTTGATAATGGCGCGCTTCTTATTTCCAAAGATTATTCAAAAATTTATGTGCCTTGGCCTTTGCCAAAGGAAATAAAACTTAATCTTAAAAACTATGAAATTATTGAAAATAATGGCAAGAAAGTTGTTGTAAAATCTTCAAATTAAAGACTCATTTTATAAACAATAAATTCAGATGGCCCCGCCATTTTTTCATATAATATTTGCGCGCGTTCATTGGTTTTTTGGGTTTGCCAATAAACATGACGTAAATCACTTTCACGCGCAAAATCAGCCACCGCATTTATAAGCGCGCGCCCCACGCCACCGCCGCGAACATTGGGACCGACAAACAAATCCTCAAGATAGCAAACATCATTAACCGACCATGTACCACGATGAACAATATAATGCACAAGCCCAATCGCTATATCCCCATCAAACGCCAAAAACCCACCCATATTTTTTTCGGCGGGGTCGCAAAGGCGATTGAAAACAATATCAGTGACTTCTGGCGCAAGACTTGATTTATAAAATTCAAGATAGCCATTCCAAAGTGGGAGCCATTGATTATAGTTGGAATTATTAAGCGGTGTTACTATCATTAATTAAGTGACTTATTTTGGAAGTAAGTATATTAATACTATATTGATTATAAACCAACACAAATATAATATACAGTTTTTATTATAACGACATATACTATTAATATTTAAAATGACAAAAATTAAGGACTATTGCTATAATTGTAGCAGGGATACAAATTGTTCCGTGCTTGCTAAAGAAAAAAATAGCATCCGTAACTATTCGAGCGGAGTTGAAAGTTATGATTTATTGTCGATACTTAGATGTGATGGTTGCGACACACTCTTTGTGAGGCGAGACTTATATGATTCAACTGACATTGGAACTTCTGAAGATTATTTATTTTGGGATGCACAGACTTTTCATTGGCCTAGTAATCCGAAATTTAATTTTAATGAAGAACATTTTTTACTAGCGCCAAAAGACGATGAAAATTTAAACAAAATTAAATCAATAATGCAACAAGTATGCATAGCAATTAGTAATGAAATACACACTCTAGCTGCAATTGGAATAAGGGCTATTGTAGAAGCTACTTATGATGCATTAAACCTAGGAAACCTAAGAAACCTAGAAAAAAAGATTGATGCCTTAGGAGAGGCTGGCTTAATAACAAAAATAGAACGGGAAACATTGCATTTGTTGCGATTGGTGGGTAACAGCGCCGCTCACGAGGTTTGGACACCAAGTTATCAAGATATTACCAATCTTTATAAAGTCGCTCAAAGATTAGTCGAAAAATCTTTGCTAGATAAATTCATTCAAATTAATCTTGCTGAGAAGGCAAAGTTAGCAGCAGACAGAATTGGCAAAAAATAAAACCCTATCCATCACTTATAATATTTGAATCATTAAGCAATAAAATGCAAGAAATATCTGAAAACCACGCTTTTCAGATATTTCTTTCCGCTTGAATCCAAATCGCTAAGTGAGGCCGAAGGCCGAGGGCGGCGATTTGAGACTAAATGCCTTTAACAATACTCTCCGTCACTTTCTTCGCATCGCCAAACAACATCATTGTATTCGGTCTAAAGAAAAGTTCGTTTTCAACACCTGCATAGCCTGAACCCATGCCGCGTTTGATGAAAAGCACGGTTTTGGCCTTGTCAACATCCAAAATTGGCATGCCGAAAATTGGGGATTGTGGGTCGGTTTTGGCTGCGGGGTTGGTTACGTCATTTGCGCCAATTACGAATGCCACATCGGCCTGTCCAAATTCAGTATTAATGTCTTCAAGTTCGAAAACTTCATCATAAGGAACTTGTGCCTCTGCAAGCAATACGTTCATATGCCCTGGCATACGCCCTGCAACGGGGTGGATTGCGTATGAAACCTCAACCCCTTCGGCTTTTAACTTATCCGCCATTTCTTTTAGGGCATGTTGTGCCTGCGCAACTGCCATACCATAACCAGGTACGATAATGACTTTTTCGGCATTTTTCATAATGAAGGCGGCATCATCGGCGCTGCCTTGTTTTACTGGGCGGGCCTCTTTGGCGCCGCCTGCTGCGACTGCGCCGTCTGCGGCACCAAAACCACCAAGGATAACGCTTATAAAGCTACGATTCATGCCTTTACACATAATGTACGAAAGAATTGCACCCGATGAACCAACCAATGCACCCGTAATAATAAGTGCATTATTTTCAAGCGTGAAGCCAAGTGCCGCCGCCGCCCATCCCGAATAGGAATTAAGCATTGAAACCACAACTGGCATATCCGCGCCACCGATTGGAATAATAAGGGTTACGCCCAATATAAGTGAGGCAATAACAATGCCCCAAAATGCCCAATGCGCATTACCATGGGTTGCAATCATCACACCAATAAGCGCAAAAACACCCAATAAAAGCGCAACATTCAATAAATGCCTCGCGGGTAAAATTATTGGCGCGCCCGACATATTACCATTTAATTTGGCAAAGGCGATTAGAGAGCCAGTGAAAGTAATCGCCCCAATTGCCGTTCCCAAACCAATTTCAATGCATGATGCAGTTTTTAAACCCAAATCAGTTGCTATATGAAATGCCTCTGGTGAATAAATTGCCGCCGCCGCAATTAAAACCGCCGCAAGACCAACAAGGGAGTGAAAGGCCGCAACCAATTGCGGCATTGATGTCATGGCGATTTTGCGCGCCAAATATGCGCCAATCCCGCCGCCAACCACTGTTCCCGCCAAAATAAGGCCAATATTTGCCCCATCAAGGTGAACCGATAAAAGCGTTGTGATAATGGCAATCGCCATACCAATCATGCCAAACATATTACCTTGGCGTGAAGTTGATGGGCTTGATAGACCACGAAGCGCAAGAATGAATAATACGCCCGATACAAGATAAAAAAGTGCCGCTAATGAAGGGTTCATTTTACACCCCCTTCAATTTTCGCTGGCTTTTCTTTTTTCTTATACATTGCAAGCATACGTTCGGTCACCAAAAAGCCGCCAAATATATTGACCGCCGCAAGGGCAACCGCGACCGCGCCCATAATGCGCGATGTCCATGTTGCGCCATCAACAGTGCCGCCCATTCCAACAGCCGCCGCCGCAACCAATGCGCCAACAATAACCACCGAGGAAATCGCATTTGTTACCGCCATTAAAGGCGTATGAAGCGCAGGTGTTACCGACCAAACAACATAATAGCCAACGAAAATTGCAAGCACAAAAATTGCAAGCCTAAAAACAATTGGATCAACCGCTTCCATTTATGCCCCCTGTAATGATGGATGAACAATCGCACCATCTTTTGTTAGTAACATGTCTTTTATAATATCATCGTCAAAATCAGGCGCGAAATTGGCGCTGTCTTTTGCTGTCAACAATGGCAATAAATTTAATAGGTTTTTGGCATAAAGCATTGATGCATCCGCCGCCAATGCCCCCGGAAGATTAGCACAACCAAGGATTTTCACCCCATTTTTGGTTTCAACAACTTCACCCGATTTTGAAAGCGGGCAATTTCCGCCTGCTTCTACTGCCATGTCGATAATTACCGAACCTGCCTTCATACCTGCCACCATTTCTTCGGTGACCAAAATTGGCGCCGCGCGCCCAGGGATTAGGGCGGTGGTGATTACAATATCTTGCTTGGCAATGTGATCTTTTACCAATTCGGCCTGTTTTGCCTGATATTCCGCGCTCATAGGTTTTGCATAGCCTGCGGCGGTTTCGGCGGCTTTGAATTCTTCATCCTCAACAGCCACAAATTTTGCGCCAAGTGATTGCACTTGTTCCTTGGTTGCAGGGCGAACATCGGTTGCCGTAACAATTGCGCCCAAGCGGCGCGCCGTTGCGATTGCCTGTAAGCCTGCAACCCCAACACCCATTATGAATGCTTTAGCGGCTGCCACGGTTCCCGCCGCAGTCATCATCATTGGGAAAGAGCGACCATAAAGATTTGCGGCCTCAATAACCGAACGATAACCCGCCAAATTGGCCTGTGAAGATAAGGCATCCATGCTTTGGGCGCGGGTGATTCGCGGGGTAAATTCGGTTGAAAAAGCCAAGACGCCTGCTTTCGCACAATCCTCAATCAATTTTTTATCCGACGCGGGGGCAAAAAAAGCGACAATTCCGGCGCCTTTTTCAACTAATTTTAGTTCACCATCAGTTGGGCGACGCACTTTTAATAAAAGATTTGCCCCCTTTAATGCCGATTTATTGTCTTTTGCGATAGTTGCACCAGATTGAACAAACATGTCATCAGAAACCGATGCACCAATTCCCGCACCTTTTTCAATAATAACCTCATGCCCCAATGCTACGATTTTTTTTACAGTATCTGGCGATGCGGCAACACGGTTTTCATTGTCTCTAATTTCTTTGAGAATTGCGATTTTCAAAGCACTTTCCCCCCTTTTTTGGAATATTAATACAAGAAGCGTGACTAATCGCAAGAAAAAAGAAAAATTTTGCTGCGGCAAATGTATCAATAACGCGAAAATAGAAATTTAAAAAAATTTTGCACACGGGGGTTGACATCCATAGTGTATTGGTTTACTAACACACTATGGATGCATTACACGGCATCAAAATTTATTTAGGAGATTAAAATGCAAAATACATATTCAAACACTTCACGCCTAATCGGTTTCATTTTGGCAAGCCTTATTACATTGGCATATATTATCCCAATGCTTGAACTTGCGGCAAAAATGGTTGCTTAATGAATTGTGGTATGGTCGCGCAAAATGCGCGGCCACCGCCCCCTATTTTAAATCAAGATAAATATACTTCATTTCGGTATATTCTTCTATGCCATGATGGCTACCTTCGCGTCCAAGGCCTGATTGTTTGATACCGCCAAATGGCGCGACCTCATTAGATATTAGGCCAGAATTTACGCCGACAATTCCCGCCTCCAAACTCTCTGCTACGCGGAAAGCGCGGCCTAAATCACGTGCGTAAAAATAGCTTGCAAGGCCAAATTCGGTATCATTTGCCATTGCAATGCCTTCTTCTTCGGTTTCAAATTTAAAGATTGGGCATAGAGGTCCAAAAGTTTCCTCTTGCGAAACGTGCATTTGATTGTTAGCGCCGATTAAAAGGGTTGGTTCAAAGAAATTGCCACCTAATTCATGTGGTTTGCCACCAAGAATGACTTTTGCGCCTTTTGATTTGGCATCTTCAATATGTTCCATGACTTTGGCTTTGGCTTTGGCATCAATTAATGGGCCTTGGGTTGCGCCATCTTCAAGGCCATTAGCAACTTTTAGGCCAGCGATTTTTACCTTTAATTTTTCGACAAATTCATCATGAATTTTTGCCTGAACCAAAATTCGATTTGCACAAACGCAGGTTTGACCAGTATTGCGGAATTTCGATGCCATAACGCCATCTACGGCTGCGTCTAAATCTGCATCATCAAACACCAAGAATGCCGCATTTCCACCAAGTTCAAGTGCAAGTTTTTTTACCGTGTCCGAACATTGGCGCATCAAAAGCCGCCCAATTTCAGTTGAACCAGTAAAAGATAGGCCGCGAACAATCGGGCTTTGGCATAAAACACCACCAATTTCAGAGGCTTTACCACAGATTATATTAATCACACCCTTTGGAATGCCAGCCCTTATTGCAAGTTCACCCAATGCAAGGGCGGTTAAAGGTGTTTCACCCGCAGGTTTACAAACCACTGTGCAACCTGATGCCAAAGCAGGGCCAAGTTTGCGCGTTATCATTGCCGCAGGGAAATTCCACGGTGTAATCGCAGCAACAACGCCAAGAGGTTGTTTGATAACCATTATTCTCGCATCTTTATTGGGCGCAGGAATGGTTTCGCCATAAATTCTTTTGGCTTCTTCGGCAAAAAATTCAATAAAGCTGGCGGCATAAGCGATTTCGCCTTTGGCCTCAGCAAGAGGTTTTCCTTGTTCAGATGTAAGGATTAATGCCAAATCATCTTGATTTGCCATGATAAGATTAAACCAATTACGCAAAAATATTGATCGCTCTTTACCAGATAATTTGCCCCATGTTTGAAGCGCGGCATTTGCAGCATCAATTGCATGTTGGGTTTCTTTTGCGCCAAATTCAGGTACTTTTGCAATCACTTCATCATTTGCGGGATTTGTAACATCATGTGTTTCATCGCCAATCCATTGCCCATCAATAAGGCATTGGGTTTTAAGAAGGCTTGGGTCTTTTAAGTTTATCATGGTAATTTATCCAATATTGAATAATAAGACATTGCGGCAGTAAGAAGCGGAAAACGAAACATTCGCCCTCCTGGAAAATCTGGAACTGGCATTTTGGACAAAGTTTCAAACTTTTGCGCATCGCCCAAAATCATTTGCCCCAAAATATCACCAAAAAAAGGCGCAAGCAAAACCCCCTGCCCTGAATAACCTGAGGCTGAATAAATCGCCTTACCAATTTTGCGAACAAACGGCAGGCGGGTTGGCGTTATGCCAAGTGCGCCGCCCCATGCGTGTTCAATTTTCACATTTTCCAATTGCGGATAGATTTTTAAAAGGTTTTTACGAACAAAACCCGCAATATCTTTTGGCCAATTTGGTGTGTATTTTTCACCGCCCCCAAATAAAAGCCGATTATCAAATGTCTTTTGAAAATAATTTACAACGAATTTGGTATCCATCGCACCAATTGCATTTGGCATTAAATCAAAATCCAATTTTTCGGTGGCGATAACAAAACTTGAAATTGGTAAAACCTTGGCTTCGACTTCTTGATTTATACTATGCAAATAACCATCACCACAAATAAGAAGGTTTTTTGCATTAATATGACCATTTTCGTGAATTATTTTTACGCCATTTGAATTTTCTTCAATCGCAATTGCGCGGGTTTTTTCATAAATTATCGCGCCATTTTTAATCGCGGCATTTGCCATTCCATAAAGCAATTTAAGCGGATGTACGCGTCCTGCACCTTTATCTAAAACGCCGCCTTTATAATCTTTGGTGCTTATTGCATGATTACATTCACTTTCATCCAAAATTTCCAAATCATTATATGAATATTCATTTTGAAGATGCGCCATATCGCTTTGCAGCCAATCAAACATTCTTTTATTATGCGCACAAAATAAAAGACCTTTTTCATAATCGGCATTAATTTGGTTTTCTGATAAGATATTTTCTAAATTCTTTTTTGCGCCTTGTGAGATATCCCATAATTCATGGGCCTCAGATTTGCCCATTTTTTCTTCAAGCCATATTTGATCATGGCGATAACCTGAACATACGAGGCCGCCATTTCGCCCCGAAGCCCCGGCACCAATTTCATGTGCCTCAATTACAGCCACATTAACATTGTTTTTTACCAGTTTTAAAGCTGCGCCAATTCCAGTTAAACCACCGCCAATAATAGCAACATCAAAATCCTGCACATTTTTTGGCGCAATATTAATCGCAAAAGGCCGATTGACACTTTTGTGATACCAAGAATTTGGCAAAATACTTGAAACTGGTGTTAAATGATTAGAAATTTTAAAACTCGCTATTGTATGATTTAAAAAGCATATTTAGTATGAAATGAAAGAACTGGGATTTTTGTTATAACATTATAAATTGCTTTGCAATTCATAATTGGGCGGATTTGTATATTGATAAAAGAAGATCCACAAATTGAAGAGATAAAACCACCTTTACATGAATCAATTTATGTAAAGCTTAGACAATCATTAGCACGCGGCGAACTTGCACCAGGGCAGGCTTTAAGCCTTCGAAACCTTGCGTCAAGTTTTGGTGGTTCTGTAACCCCTGTTCGTGATGCAGTATGGCGATTAACTGCGGAATATGCATTACATATTGGCCCAACAAGGCGCATTTCTGTTCCACAATTAAAAAAATCTGAGATACGCGAATTATTGCGCGTTCGCGCATTGCTAGAGCCAGAAGCTGCGGGAATTGCTATAAAAAATATAAGTAGTGCCACAATTGATAAAATGCGCATTGCTGATGAAAACATGAACCATGCCGTTAAAAATGGCGATGTTGCGCAATATATGGCATGCAATCACGATTTTCACTTTCATCTTTATCGCGCCAGCGGTTCAAGTGTTTTAGTCCCAATGATTGAGGCTTTGTGGGTAAGATTTGGCCCCTTTATGCGCCACGCCTATCCCGATGTTTCGGGAATGAATGGCGTTGAAGACCACCATGCCGAAGCATTAAGCGCATTAAAACGTGGCGATGATTTTGGTCTTAAACGTGCGATAGCCGCCGATGTTAATGATGGCCTTAAATTCTTGCTTCATGATTTGGGTGAAAGTTAGGCCCCTAACCTATTAATTTATACCCCCCTTCATCGGTAACAAGCGCTTCTTTATCACCCAAAATCGTGGCAAGCTTTTGGCGCAATCTATATATGTGTGTTTCAAGTGTGTGGGTTGTAACGCCTTCATTATAACGCCAAACTTCACGCAATAATTCTTCCCGTGAAACACAATTTGGGCGCGCTTGGTTTAAATAGGCGATAATTTCAACTTCTTTTTCGGTTAGTTTTAATTCTTCGCCATCTTTGCCCACTAATGCATGGCGTGCTGCGACATAAGAATTGCCAAAAATTGAAAGATTTTCGAGCGCATTTAATTCACGCTGACGCAATATTGCACGTATTTTAACTTCTAATTGCTGTAATCTGAATGGGCTTTTGATAATTTCTTGGTTTGGAAATTTGGATTTTGTATTTTTATTCTCAATTGTAAGAATTGGAATTTCATATTTTCCATTTTCGATTTGAACATTCTTCTCTGTTAAGTTTTGAATTATTAGTGATAGTTTGCTGATTTCATTGATTTTATCATCGAAACTGCTTTTCATCACAGGCTCAAAATCACCAAGCCCCAATAGAAAATCGTTAATTGCGCTACCTTGAATTTCATCAAAATCCAATAATAAGATTTTATTTTTCTTTGCCATGCTATAATATTATCGTGAAACTAAAATTTGCAAAGCCATAAAGATGAAGAATATGAATTTTAAAGTTATTTCCGATGACGGAACCAATAAGGGCGAAATTAAAATTGATGGAAAATGGATTAAATGTGCGCTTGGTAAAAATGGAACCATTGATGCAAATTTAAAACGTGAAGGCGATGGCAAAACCCCGATTGGCAAATGGCCAATTCGCAAAGTCTATTATCGT
This sequence comes from Pseudomonadota bacterium, assembly GCA_020161405.1. Taxonomy (GTDB): domain Bacteria; phylum Pseudomonadota; class Alphaproteobacteria; order Caulobacterales; family Aquidulcibacteraceae; genus Pseudaquidulcibacter. Next base: position 720,521 of record JAIUOD010000001.1, read on the forward strand.
GCCGATAAAATTGAAAAACCAATATCGCCCTTTGAAACCATAGCCATTGAAGAAAACTTTGGCTGGTGCGATGCAGCTGGTGACGTGAATTATAATAAATTTGTTACACACCCATATCCTGTTTCTGCGGAACACCTTTGGCGAAAAGATGAATTATACGATATTTGCGTTGTTCTTGGTCATAATGATGATCCGGTTGTTGATAAAATGGGTTCGGCGATTTTTCTTCATGTTGCGCACGAAAATTACAAGCCAACCGAGGGGTGCGTTGCCGTTAAGATTGGCGATTTGCAAAACCTATTATCAATTGCAAAGATTGATAGTGCGGTGGAAATTTTGGCTTAACGTTCGCCAAAAAGTGCGGTTCCAACTCTTATATGTGTGGCACCAAATTTAATGGCTGTTTCAAAGTCACCACTCATCCCCATTGATAATTGGCTTAAGCCATTATTTTTTGCCATTTTTGCCAATAAAGCAAAATAAGGACCAGACGGTCTTTCATTGGGCGGAATACACATTAGGCCAATTGGATTAATTTCATATTCTTTTCGAAGTGAGTTTAAGAAATTATCAAAGTCGCGTGGCAAAACACCCGCCTTTTGTGGTTCTTCACCGATATTTACCTGTATCAAAAACTCCGGGGTTTTAACGCCTTTATCGCGTAATTTTACTATTTCCTTTACAAGGCTTGGCCTATCAAGGGTTTCAATAACGTCAAATAATTGCATAGCATCAAGAGTTTTATTTGATTGCAATGGGCCGATTAAGCGAATTTGCACATCATTTGGTTTGTTTTGCGCAAAATGTTGAATACCTTCTTGAACCCGATTTTCACCAAAAAATTTCTGACCGAAATTTATCGCGTTTTCCACAATTTCATTGTTCTGCGTTTTGCACGCCGCCACCAAAGTAATTTCATTTTCATCGCGATTGCAATTTTTCGCCGCAATCTTGATTTTTTCCAAAATCATATTGCGCCTTTTACCAAAATCATTAAAACCATTTTCCATGAATGAGCTAATAAAACAAATTAATGAATTTGCAAAATATCAATATCGTAGAAATAGCAAATTGAAAGTTTTTGCTCTAACTGATCCCAAAAGATCTGTATCGGCATTGGTGTTAGAAAAAGAATTAGATATTAATATTGAAATTATATTACGAACTTTTGGCGATGAAAATTTAATTATTGACCTAAAAAAACCACATCGTTTTTTTGCAACAATTGGCACAAGAACCGCAAGGAAATATAATATCAAAGGAGTTCATATTCCATCAAAACGCAAAAATAATCTTAATTATAAAAACCAAAATATTAATATAAGTGCTTCAGCACATAATTTACGACAAATTCATCGCGCACTAAAATTTAAAGCGGATTTTATTTTGGTTTCAGTTGCATTTTTCTCTAAAAGTCCAAGCGCAACATCAAGACCATTAGGGCCAATAAAAATTGCAAATATCTGTAGGCTTTTTCCAAAAGCAAATATAATAGCGCTTGGCGGAATTAATATAAAAACCGCAAAAAGATTAGAAAAAATAGGAATAAAGGGGTTTGCAGGCGTAAGTTTTAAAAATTAAAAACGAAATGCAGATTCAACTTTAACACTTGGGCCAGATTTTTCTTTTTTGTTTTTATCAACAGGCGAAAAATTATCTTGTGGCAAAACTACCTGACCACCTATACGGAAATTTTTTGATAAATCATAAAAGGCGCCAGCACTAGTTTGGCCTTTTTGTAAGTCATTTGGTCTTTGTGATTGCTCTTTCATGCCAAAAGTTACACCCCATTTTGATTTAGGGCTAAATTTAAGGCTTGCTTTTGAATCGCCGCGCGGCGTCCAAGCATTAACACCAGATTCAAATTCCGAACCAAAAGTAAATCTTTCATACCATGGCGCAGCAGAACGCGTAACAGTTTGTTTTGAATCAGCATAAGCAGCACCAGACGCAAAAGAAGCGCCCATGCAAACTAGTGATACCAAAATTAATCCAAACTTTTTCACGTCAATAATTCCAAACCAAGGCTTTTAATAAGCCAATTGGCATCTTTAAACTCGATAGTCCTACCAAAACATTAAGCAAAGTTTAGCAAAACTCATACAAATCTACACATGCATTGTTACAAGTATATTTCATTATAAGTTTTTTCAAGAAGCTTTTTCTTTACAAATGTTCAATATGGCAATTTATCCGTCATTTTGTTGAAATCGTTGCTATTATGACACTGATTCATGAATTTGGTTTAATATTACCCGCAAGTTTGGTTAAATTAAATATGTTTAAAATCAACCTCTATGATTTTTAATATAATTTGCGGCAATTGCTGCTTGCCAAAGCTGATGGCTTGTCTAAAGCTAAATATTGCTTTAATTGCTTTTTCATTATGGTGTATTTTACCCATAATGATATAAGCATGTGTCTTTTTTAAGTTGGAGAAGTTCAATGCGCAATACTGCGCTTAAATCCCTAATGATTTTGGCATTAATTGCCCCCGTAAGTGCTTGCGCACATAAACTTAAATCTACACAGGCGTCTAATAATGATGTTAATGTAGTAAAAACTAAAAATGTTACCAAGGCGCGCGTTAAGCCTGGTGGTGCGAGCATTGGTGTTAATGGCTTTTTATGGCGTGCAACACTTGATACTTTAAACTTTATGCCAACCTTAGCAGCGGATCCATTTGGTGGAACTTTCATCACTGATTGGCATTCAAGCAATGAAAAACCAGATGAACGTTTCAAAATTCAAGTTTTCATCCTTGATACACGTCTTCGTGCTGATGGTATTGCTGTACAAGTATTCCGCCAAACAAGAAATGGCGCAGAATGGGTTGATGCAAGCGTTGATCCAGACACTTCATTACAGATTGAAAATGCAATTTTGACACGTGCGCGTCAATTACGTATTGCAACCCTCGAATCAAATAAATAAAGCAAGAAAGAGAGTCATTTTGCGATTCAGTTGAAATGTAAAATGCTCTTTTGGGCATGTTCATTTCGCTATGATTGACCTGCCCTATAAAGCGTTTCCCAAAAAGTGTTTAACGGTTTTTGGATAAGAAACGCGGCAAACAAATTAGGCGAGTGCCTCGTTTCGATTTAATCGATATGAGAAAAAGCACGAGTATGCAGGAAAAATTATGACAAGCGAAATTAATGCCCCTTTCAAAAATAATATGTCGGCGAAATTCGATGCAAAGGCTATCGAAGCAAAACAGCGTGCGCGTTGGGATGATGCCAAATTATTCGAATGTGGAAAATTCGATAAAAATAGAAAAAAATCATATGTTTTAGAAATGTTCCCCTATCCATCTGGGCGCATTCATATGGGGCATGTACGTAATTATGCACTAGGCGATGTTATAGCACGCCGTAAACATGCCGAAGGTTATCAAGTTTTGCACCCAATGGGTTGGGATGCTTTTGGCTTGCCAGCCGAAAATGCAGCGCGTGAGCGCGGTGAACACCCTGGCATTTGGACTTATTCAAATATTGAAACGATGAAGGGCCAATTAAAACAACTTGGGCTTTCAATCGATTGGACGCGCGAATTAGCAACCTGCAATAAAAATTATTATAAACATCAGCAAAGAATTTTTACCGAGATGTTCAGTCTTGGCCTTGTTTATCGCAAAAATTCAAAAGTAAATTGGGACCCTGTTGATGAATGCGTCCTTGCAAATGAGCAAGTGGTTGATGGTCGTGGTTGGCGTTCTGGTGCTTTGGTTGAACAGCGCGAATTAAGCCAATGGTTTTTCAAAATCACCGAATTTGCTGATGACTTGATTGATGGCCTAAAAACTTTGGATAAATGGCCAGAGAGGGTTGTTAGCCAACAAACTAATTGGATTGGTCGCTCTGAAGGCTTAAAATTCAAATTTGATATTGCCAGTAATGATAAAACAAACTTAAACCAAGTTGAAGTCTATACCACGCGCCCTGATACATTATTTGGCGCAAGCTTTGTTGCAATTGCCGCAGATCATCCATTAGCAAAAGAATTAGAAGAAAAAAATACTGAAATTGCTGAATTTAATAAATCTTGCCGCTTAAGTGCCGTTACAGCAGAGGCAATAGAAACCCAAGAAAAGCGTGGCATTTATACGGGCCTTGAGGTTATTCATCCATTTGATGAGAGCCGCAAAGTTCCCGTTTGGATCGCAAATTTTGTTTTAATGGATTACGGCACTGGTGCAGTTTTTGGCTGCCCTGCACATGATCAACGTGATTTGGATTTTGCACGTAAATATGATTTGAATGTTACGCCTGTAATCTTACCAAATGGCGCAAATGCCAATGAATTTAGTGTTGGCAACGAAGCCTATACCGAGGATGGCACAATTTTTAATTCACAATTCCTTGATGGAATGAATATAATTGATGGCAAACGCGCGGCAATTGATAAAATGGTTGCATTAAATCGCGGAGAAGCAGCAATTAATTTCCGCCTTCGTGATTGGGGTGTTTCGCGACAAAGATATTGGGGTTGCCCTATTCCAATTATTCATTGTGATACATGTGGGGCCGTCCCCGAAAAAATTGAAAATTTGCCAATTGAATTGCCTGAAGATGTGACATTTGCTGGCTCTGGTAATCCACTTGATGCACATCCGACATGGAAACATACTAATTGCCCTAAATGTGGCAAGGCAGCGCTTCGTGAAACCGATACATTGGATACTTTTGTAGATTCATCATGGTATTGGGCGCGTTTTTGTGGTCTTAATCCTGATGCGCCAACTGATGTTGAAGAAGCAAACAGCTTTTTACCTGTTGATCATTATATTGGCGGTATTGAACATGCGGTTTTGCATCTTTTATACTCACGCTTCTTCTCCCGTGCTTTAAAGAAAATTGGGCATGTAAATGTAGAAGAGCCGTTCAACCACCTTTTCACACAAGGCATGGTAACGCATGCAACCTTTAAATCAGAGGGTGGCGAATGGGTATATCCATCAGATGTTACCATTAATGGCAAGGATTGTTTCGTTACCGAAACGGGCGTTAAGGTCAAAATTGGCCCAAGTGAAAAAATGTCAAAATCCAAAAAGAACACGATTGACCCTGAAAACATTGTTGCCACTTATGGCGCCGATGTTGCGCGTGTCTTTGTACTATCGGATTCACCGCCAGACAGGGATTTTGAATGGTCGCAATCAGGAATAGAAGGCGCTTCACGCTTTATTTCACGGGTTTGGGCATTATTCTATAATCATATTTCCACAAGTGATTTTTCAAAAGTTAAACCAATTGAGATTGAATCATTAAATGGAAAAGCACTTGAAATAATGAAAGCGGCGCATAAAGCTATTTCAAACGTTAGTGTCTATATTGATCAACTTAAATTCAATGCCGCAATTGCCAATATGTATGAATTTTTGAATACATTGCGCCAATATGAAAATTTAAGCGATGAAAATGATATTGATGCACGTCACGAAGCTTTGATAATTTTCTTGAAATTATTGCAACCTTTTGCGCCCCATATGGCGGAAGAATTATGGACTTTATTTGGCAATGATGGATATTGCGTAAAAGCAGCATGGCCAATTGCTGATGCACGCCTTATTATAAGTGATGAAGTAACTTTACCAATTCAGATTAATGGCAAAAAACGCGACGAAATAACTGTCCCTAAAGGCCTTAGCCAAGAGGAAATTGAAGTTATTGCTAAAAGCGCGAATGGTGTTAAATCTCATTTGGCGGGGAAAAATATCCGCAAATTTATTTTGGTTAAAGACCGAATTATTAATATCGTTACGGATTAATTTTTTATGCCTATATCTTTTTTAAAGCGCCTTTTTGTTGGTTTACTTGCTTTATTATTTATCGCTCCGCTTAATGCATGTGGTTTTCAACCACTTTATGCAAATGGTGAAAGTGGGCTTGGTGCGATTAATATTAAACCAATTGATGGCCGTATAGGATATTTGGTTGGTCAACAATTAAGCCGCAAATTTGGCGATTCTGAAAGTTCAAACGCAAGAGTTTTAAAGGTCACAATTAAAAACTCTTTTTCAAATGCTGCCCTTGGTCAAAATTCATTTACTACAAGAACAATTGTAACTTCCAATGTAAATTATGAACTAGATGGCATTGGCAATAATCCAAAAATTACTGGAAGTTTTTCTGAAACTAGTGGCTATGATGTTGTTGGTAATGCATATGGTGAAGTTGCCTTTGCCGCTGACGCAGAAGATAAATTATCAAATGTGATTAGTGATAGGATTTGGTTGGAAATTCTTCGTAAATCGCATAATAAATAATAATGGTCGCATTTAAAAAAATTGATGAAGCATTTCGGGAATTAAAATCGCCAAATCCCGCACGATGTTTCATGGTTTATGGTCCTGATTCTGGAATATGTGAACAACAAATAATTGAAGCATCAAAAATCTATAAAGCGCATTTTCCAAATTGTGATATTAATAGGTTTAGTGAAGATGATATAGGGCGTGATTTTGCCAGTTTTGAAAATTCGGTTTGTGCCGCAAGTCTTTTTGGCAATTCCTCTATTGCAATAATACGCGTACGAAATGATTCTATCTCATCAAAATTATCGGCTTTATTAAGTGATATTGATTCCAACAAAATTGAATTAAGCGGCGCAATCCTTATATTCTCTTCAAGCCTTACTAATAAGTCAAAACTTGTTCAAGCATTTGAAAAATCTAATAATGCACTAATTATAAGGCTTTTTGAGCCTACAAAACTTGAATTAATAAATATAATTAAGGCAAAAGCCCAAGCGGAAAATGTTTCTATAAATAAAGATGCAATTGATGCCATTTTAAATGATACGATTAATGATTCAAACTCACTATTAGCGCAAATGGAAAACCTTGCGCTTTATGTCGGCCCAGGAAATGAGATTGATATTAATGCGATAGAAGCACTTAATGTTAATAATAGGGAAAGTGGTATTGATGAAATGGTAAATGCGCTTTTTGTCGGTAATTCAAAAGTGTGTTTGATATCTTCTAATCGACTTTTAAAAACAGGTAGCGCGATTATCCCCATGCTAAACGCCTTAACTCGGCGTTGCTTACTTTTAAATAATATATATTCAGAAATAGCAAATGGGCGAACCGCAAGTGAAATTGTAAAAGACAAGCGCAGCAGCATTTTTTGGAAAGAACAAGATATTATAATTCGCCAATGCAATATATGGAATCGCAAAGCAATTGAGCGCGCATTGCATGAAATTATTCTTGCTGATGCAAAATGCAAAACAACAAACTTACCGCAAGAAGAAATCTTCGAACGGCTTATCATGCGCCTTAGTGAATATGCAAAAGCTCTAACAAATCGTAATTAAACGCCATTTGAAAGGCGGCGGCAAATTTCATCCAATTGTTCGAGTGAATTATATGAAATTTGTAAGTTTCCGCCTTTATCACCGCGATGTTTAATTTCAACCGCAAGCCCAAGAACACTTGATAAATCTTCTGCAAGTGCACGTGCATCAGCGTCAAATTGTGATGTTTCACGTGAAACTTTTTCACGTTCAATCTGTGATTTTGAAACTAAAGCCTCTGCTTCGCGAACAGATAGCTTTTTATTGACCATCTCTTTGGCTGCATTTAATGGATCATGTGCCGCAAGCGCTGCACGGGCGTGCCCGGCAGAAAGCATACCATTAATAACCAAATCCTGAACTTCGCGCGGTAGCCCCAAAAGCCTTATAGTATTAGCAACATAGGCACGGCTTTTCCCAATTGTATCAGCGATATTTTGTTGATTATAGCCAAATCGATCCATTAATTGCCCAAAGGCCATGGCTTCTTCAATTGCATTTAAATCTTGGCGTTGAAGGTTTTCCACAATTGCCACTTGAAGGGTTTGCAAATCATCAAATTGGCGCAAAACAACCGGCACTTTGTGAAGACCTGCAATCTGTGCTGCGCGCCACCTTCTCTCACCTGCTATAATTGAATAATAGCCAGGGGTTGCTTCTTCTTCACGTATAACAATAGGTTGCACAATTCCGTGCGCCTTAATTGTTTCAGCAAGTGCAGCAAGTTCAGTTGGATCAAAAGTTCTACGTGGTTGATTTGGGTTTGGTCTTAAAAGCTCAATAGGCAATTCTTTTGGGCTTGCAACTTTTGTTTCTTCTGAGCGCTCAACAGGTGAATCACCAAGTAATGCAGACAAGCCGCGACCAAGGCCACGTGCGTTTGGTTTTGTATTTTGTTCGCTCATGCCGCCAACTCCCTTTCCCTTTGGATTAATTCACTTGCAAGTTTAATATAAGCACGGCTTCCTGTGCTATTATGATCATAAATTAAAACTGGCTTGCCATGAGATGGCGCTTCTGAAACACGAACATTTCTTGGAATAACCGTATTATAGACCTTTTCACCGAAATGGCTTCTAACATCTTGTGCAACCTGTTCTGAAAGTCGGTTTCTATTATCATACATAGTAAGAACCAGGCCCTGAATTTCCAATTTTGGATTCAGGCTAGATTTAACCAATTCAACAGTACGCATTAATTGTGTCAAACCCTCAAGCGCAAAAAATTCGCATTGTAATGGAACAAGCAATGCATCCGCCGCTGTCATTGCATTAATAGTAACAACGTTAAGCGATGGCGGGCAATCAATTATTATATAGTCATAATTAGTTGCATCTTCATTTGCCATTTGAAAAGCATCACGTAATCTAAAAGCACGATTTGAAATATGTGCCAACTCAATTTCTGCGCCAGCAATATCAACACTCGATGGGGCTAATGATAGATTTGGGATAATGGTTGGAATAGATGTTTCAGCAATTGTCGCATCACCCATAAGAATATTATAAGTGGTTAAACGGCGCGATGATGATCTTATACCAAGACCAGTTGACGCATTACCTTGTGCGTCAATATCAAAAATCAAAACTTTTTTGCCAATTGCCGCAAGCGCTGTGCCAAGGTTTATTGTCGTGGTAGTTTTACCCACCCCGCCTTTTTGGTTTGCGACTGCAAGAATTCTTGGCCGTTTTGCCTTATTATTTTGCACGCTCTAACTCCGATATTTCCAAAATGCAGCTGCCTGTATTTTTATCAAAAATTTCTATCTCGAATTTAAAATTCCACTTTATTTGCGCAATTTCAATTTCATTTCTCACATCTTTGCCCTTTGGGAACAATAATCTTGCACCTTCTTGTGCATAAGTTGCAGATAGGTCCAATAATCTTTCCAAAGGTGCAAAAGCACGTGCCGTTAGTATTTCATATTTTTGTGGCACTAATGCTTCAACTTTGGAATGTAATATTTCGATTCTAAGACCCATTACACGTGCCGTTTCACGCAAAAATGAAATTCTTTTATGATTTTCATCAACTAAAGTAACTTTATAATCTTCATTTTCTTGTGCAATAAATATTGCAAGGACTAGCCCCGGAAATCCTGCACCAGTACCAAAATCAATAATAGTTTTTGGGAGTGTTTTAAATTTTTTCAAAATTTGGGCACTATTGTTAAAATGACGCGACCAAATATCATCAATTGTACTAAGAGAAATAAGATTAATTTTGGGCGCCCATTTTTTTAATTGCGCTTCGTATGTTTCAAATTTCTCAATTGTTTCACGTGAAACATTAAATTCCTTAATGAATGCATCTTTATCATTCATTATGCCGCATCCTTATTTTTCTTTTTGTTTAAATGCGCAAGTATTGCCGTAATCGCACTTGGGGTCATACTTTCAATACGCGAGGCCTGACCAATAGTATGCGGGCGCGTATTTGTAAGCCTTTCCGCAAGTTCTGCTGAAAGACCACCAACTTGCCAATAATCTATAGTGTCTGGGATGCGGACATTTTCATCTTTTGTAAAAGTTTCTATATCAGCTTTCTGTCTGTCCATATAACCATGATAAATAGATTCGATTTCCAATTGCTCAAGAATTTCGGAATTATAATTATTTAAATCAGGATAAATATCTTTTAATAAATCAAGGCTTACATTTGGCAATGTTAACAATTCAATTAAATTACGCTTCCGTCCATCTTGCCTAACAGCAAGATTTAATTTTTGTGCTTCATTGGGCGTAAGATAATTATTTTTTGCAAATTGCATCAAATCGTCAATTCGGCTGATTTTGGCATTAAAAATCTCAGCCCTATTTTTTTTAACTATTCCCGCATCAATACCTAATTGCGTAAGCCTTTGATCGGCATTATCTGAACGCAAACTAAGCCTATATTCAGCGCGTGAAGTAAACATTCTATAAGGTTCAGATACACCTTTTGTTATTAAATCATCAATAAGAACGCCAATATATGATTGTGATCTTGTAAAACTTATTGCATCCATATTTGAACAATTTCTGGCAGCGTTCAAACCTGCTACAAGACCTTGTGCGGCCGCTTCTTCATAACCAGTTGTGCCATTAATCTGACCTGCAAGATATAGGTTTTTAATATCTTTTAATTGCAAATCAAAACCCAATTGTGTGGGATCAACATAATCATATTCAATTGCATAAGCCCATTTATAAACTTCAACTTTTTCAAGTCCACGAATAGAGCGTAAAAATTGAATTTGAACTTCTTCTGGAAATGAAGTTGATATACCATTTGGATATATAGAATCTGTATCAAGACCTTCTGGCTCTAAGAAGATTTGGTGCTTGTCCTTGTCAGAAAACCTTCTAACCTTATCTTCTATTGACGGGCAATATCTTGGGCCTCGTCCAGAAATTGCACCGCTATTAACAGCTGCAAGATGGCTATTATTTCTAATTATTTCGTGCGTTTGTTCATTTGTCCAAGTAATATGACAAGGGACTTGTGAGTTTGTAATTTCTTTTGTCAAAAAAGAAAATGGTTGCGGGGGGTTATCTCCTGGTTGCAATTCACAGGCCGCCCAATCAATTGTCTTACCATCTAATCTTGCTGGCGTCCCTGTTTTCAGACGCCCCATTCTTAGTCCAAGTGAATAAAGTGAATTTGCCAATCCAATTGATGGATTTTCACCTAAACGACCCGCAGACCATGTCTTTTTTCCAAGATGGATTACGCCTTTAAGAAAAGTTCCAGTCGTAATTACTATCGCACCACAAAAATATTTATTGCCTTTACCATCGATCAAGCCAATAATTTTTCCATCTCTGAACAATAATTCTTCAACTATTTCTTCAATTACTTCAAGATTTTCAGTGTTTCTTACTAGTGATTGCACGGCATTTTTAAATAATTTTCTATCCGCTTGTGCCCTAGGCCCACGAACCGCTGGCCCCTTTGATGCGTTAAGGGTACGAAATTGGATGCCACCCATATCGGTTGCCACACCCATTATCCCATCAAGCGCATCAATTTCACGAACTAAATGTCCCTTACCCAACCCGCCAATAGCAGGATTACATGACATTTGCCCTAAATTATCAAAAGCCATTGTAAAAAGCGCGGTTTTTGCGCCAAAACGCGCAGAAGCACAAGCCGCCTCTACGCCAGCGTGACCACCGCCAACAACAATAACATCAAAACTCACGTGGAATATCCTTGATTAATCAAGGGCGGAATATACTAATATTTAAAAAATGTCGAGCCTATAAAGGCGGTAGTGAAGGTAGTGTTTCACGTGAAACACTTATTTACCAATACAAAAACTAGAAAATATTCTGTCATAAATATCTTCAATACCAACAATACCCACAAACTCACCTAATGCACGCGCGGACATCCTTAATTCTTCACATGCAATTTCAGGATTATCATCATCAATCATAAGGGCATTATCAAGATGTGAAATTGTTCTTTCAATTGCGTTATAATGCCTGATACGTGTAAGGGGTGCAATTTCCAAATTTTCAGATGTAGTTACACATTTTTGAATTATTATTTCTTCAATTGTATAAATATCATCAGGGTTTTGTGAACTAATTTCAATTTCTGAAATAGTGTCTTTTAATTCAATTGAACCTATTAATTTGCTGTCACGCGCATCTGATTTGGACCAAATGAGATAATCCCCATCATTAAGATGTGGTTTGATAAATTCGGCTTCTTCCTTATTACTTGCAAGACCAAAAATTAAATCTGCATCTTTAGCTTTTTCAAGAGCACGTTTTATGCCTTCTTGTTCAATTATATCATTTGCCTCTCTTAATCCCGCAGTATCAGCAAGTGAGATAAGATTGTTTTTTAAAATAAAACTCACCTCAACTATGTCACGCGTAGTTCCAGCAATAGATGAAACAATTGCCGCCTCACGCCCACAAATTGCATTTAAAAAAGAAGATTTACCAACATTGGGTGCACCAATAATAATAATATTTAAGCCATCACGAATTTTTTGAGCAGATTTAGATCTATCTAAATGCTGTTTCAATGAAGTTGAAAGTTTTGAAATTCTATTTCGATTTGTATTACTAAGGCCTGAAGGAAGATCTTCATCTGGAAAATCTATATAGGCTTCTGCCTCTGCAAGGCAGTCAACAATTTCATTTCGCCATATATGCGCTTGGTTTTTTAAATCACCACGCATTTGACGTATGGCTTGCTTTCTTTGCGCCTCTGTTTCTGCATCAATTAAATCAGCAAGACCTTCTGCCTGTGTAAGATCCATCTTTCCATTTCGAAAAGCACGTTTTGAAAATTCACCGGGCTTTGCAAGTTCAACAAAGTTTGTTTTTAATGCAGCAGACATAAAGGCAGCTAAAACACTTGGCCCACCATGAATATGAAATTCGGCAACATCTTCACCAGTAAAGGAATTTGGGCCTTCAAAAAATAAAACCAAGGCATTATCGATAATATTACCATCATTATCAAAAATTTGCCGCAAGCTTGCAAAACGTGGTTTAGGACAGGCTTTTGCACTTAGGGTTTCGATTAATTTTTTTGAATTATTACCTGATACACGAATAACAATGACACCTGACTTTGCGGTGCCACTTGCGGGTGCAATAATACTTGTCATTTATTCTTTACTATCAGGTTTTGTATTAGTGTTGAAATCAAAACTTTTGCTTCCAGACATTGCAGCCTTAAGCATATTATTAAAACTATCTTGTGCCATGCCGCCAAATTCAGCCCAAGCCTTCATCATAGGCTCAACATCAAGTGTTTGCATTGAATTTTCAATCTTACCGCTTGCAGCATTTAAAAAGGCTTTGTGCATTTGTTCATAATTAGGAAGGCCCGCAAGAGTGCGTGCTTCTTCTGGCGTTAAATCAATTTCAATATGCACTTTCATTTTATAACCTTTTTTAGCGAATACATCTTGCGAAAAGAGAATTAGCCTCACCATCGAATGATATTTCGGCATTTTCATCGCTAATATTAGAAATAATCAGCTTAAAAGGCAAGTTGGCATTATTTTTAGCTTTGACAATAATTTTATCACTATTTGATTCAATAGAGGAAATAATGTGTTTCTCAACACCACTTGGTCTTATACTTTCTACTAATAAAACCCCATCAGTGATTTTAAACCTATAGCCCTGCCCCATTTCACTGGCTTCACAACTAGGCTTATCTGATTTGACAATAGGCCAACCAAGAAATGAAATTTGGCTTTCATCATCACCCATGAGGTAATATTTGGTTTTTTCTTCAAGTGTTTCAATTGGGTTTTTCTTTGTACAAGACCCAAGTGCTAAGATTGAACATAATAAAATAAGAGATTTTTTCATGCTTCCCTCCCCGCCTTAATTTGACGAGGAGTTAAGCATAATTCTAATTTATTAAAATCAAGTATTCATGCTTTGGAAGAAATCGTCGTTATTTTTTGTGCCTTTTAGCTTATCAAGCAAGAATTCCATCGCATCCATTGTGCCCATTGGCGAAAGAATACGGCGCAACATATAGGTTTTTGATAGATATTCTTTTGGAACAAGTAATTCTTCTTTACGTGTGCCAGATTTAAGGATGTCGATAGCAGGGAAGGTTCGTTTATCGGCAACTTTGCGATCCAAAATAACCTCACTATTACCTGTACCTTTAAATTCTTCAAAGATAACCTCATCCATGCGAGAGCCAGTTTCAATAAGTGCCGTTGCAATAATTGTAAGTGAGCCACCTTCTTCAAGGTTACGCGCCGCGCCAAAGAAACGTTTCGGACGTTGCAATGCATTGGCATCAACACCACCGGTTAAAACTTTGCCCGAAGATGGAACGACCGTATTATAAGCGCGGCCAAGGCGTGTGATTGAATCAAGCAGAATAACAACATCACGCCCATGTTCGGCAAGACGTTTTGCTTTTTCAATTACCATTTCAGAAACTTGAACGTGGCGTGTCGCAGGCTCATCAAATGTTGATGAAATAACCTCACCTTTAACAGAGCGTTTCATATCTGTTACTTCTTCTGGGCGTTCATCAATCAAAAGAACAATCAAATAGCATTCTGGATGATTGGTTTCGATAGATTTAGCGATATTTTGAAGAATAACAGTTTTACCAGTTCGTGGCGGCGCAACAATCAATGAACGCTGCCCCTTACCAATTGGCGAAACAATATCAATAACGCGGCCTGTTTTATCCTTAATGGTTGGATCATCCAATTCCATACGGAAACGCTCATTAGGATAAAGCGGGGTTAAATTGTCGAAATTGACTTTATGTTTTGCAATTTCAGGATCAACAAAATTAATTGTATCAACGCGGTGAAGCGCAAAATATCTTTCGCCATGCTGTGGCGCGCGAACAGGGCCATCAACAGTATCACCAGTTCTTAGACCAAAACGGCGAATTTGTGTTGGGCTTACATAAATATCATCAGGTCCCGGAAGATAGTTTGATTCAGGTGATCTTAAGAAACCAAAACCATCAGGAAGCACTTCAAGAACACCGCCACCACCAATTTCAGCGCCGCTTTCAGCTTGCGCCTTAAGAATAGCAAAAAGCAAATCTTGGGTTCTTAATGATGCAGCACCATCAATTTCCAATGCCTCAGCCATAGCCACAAGTTCGGCGGGTTTTTTAGATTTCAATTCTTGCAAAGATGTGCGTGTTACATTTATGTTAATTTTTTGATTTTCTTCTTCAACAGTTTTTGCCGCATCTGCCATAGTTTCATTTGTTTCACGTGAAACATCTTCAACAACTGGCTGTACTTCCTCAACAGGTGGGGCTTTTAATTTTAATGTTAGTTTACGCTTTTCAGGAGCGGGCGCATCATTTTGCTCAGGCACATTTGTGCCTTCAATTTCATCTGACATATTTTTTCACTTTGTTTGGAAAACCCAATCTTGAGAACCAAGCGGGCAATAGATAATTCTTAATATGCAAATTCGACCAATTTTGCAAGCAATATTTAAGAAAGAGGGATGCCCTGCAATAATTTAGGTAAATCGCCAATTGCCCCACCTGCATGTCGCGCAAAAAACCTGCGGGCAGGGCCAAAAGCATCAACAACACCGATACCAATATTACGAAGCAAACGTAAAGGCCCAAAATCATTTGAAAAAAGTCTAACGAAAGCATCGCATGATGCGGCAACCATCATTGTATCCGTACGTCGCCAAGCTGCATATTTTTCCAAAGTAATTTCGTCACCAATATCAAGTCCAAGTGAGTGACTATCCAAAATGACTTCGGCTAGGGCAGCAACATCTTTTAGGCCAAGATTAAATCCTTGCCCAGCGACAGGATGAATGCCATGAGCGGCATCACCACAAAGCGCAACACGTTTAATATACCATTTTGACGCTAATTCTAATTGAAGCGGATATGTGAAAACCGGTGCAACAACCGAAACTTTACCTAGAAAATCACCAAATCGTTTTTGGATTTCAATTTCAAAATCATTTTTATCAAGTTTAGACATAGCTATCGCTTTGCTTGGTGGCTCAGACCAAACAATAGATGCGCGATTATGCATTAAAGGCAAAATTGCAAACGGGCCAGTTGGCAAAAAATATTCAAAAGCTACATCATTATGAGATTTTTCAAGCGCAACAGTCGTAACAATTCCTGTTTGTGAATAGTCAAATTTATATGTTTTGATTTTCGCAGATTTGCGTATTTGTGAACCGCGACCATCACAACCCACAAGCAATTTTGCCGATATTTTCTGCCCATTATCTAAAAAAGCATCAACATAAGCGCCATTTTCAATAAAATCTGTAACCATATGTGGTGTAAAGCGGACAATATTTTTTTTAGTCTGGCAAACCATATCAAGTGCAAGGCGCATGTGCCGATTTTCAACCATATAACCCAATGGTTCATCACTATCGGTAATTTCACCTTGGTCAAAATGCAAAGTTAGGCCAATTGAACCACCATGTTTTGCGCCATCTGGAACACGACCATCTGAAACTAAAATTTCGCTTATTTTTCCAATTTCTTGAATTTTTTCTTTTACGCCCAAAATACCAAGCATACGCATATTTGCATAAGCAATTGCAGAAGATCGCCCATCATAGGTTTTATCAAGCATAGAAACTGGCTCTAATTTATCGACAACAGCGATTTTCAAGCCGCCCGATTCAAGCGCAAGCGCAAGCGATAGACCTACAAGTCCGCCACCCGCAATAATAACATCAAATTCAATTTTTGGCATTTCAAAGCATTAATAGGACAAAATACAAATTATTGCCATAAAAAATGCGGATAATTTTGCAATCTTAACCGAGTGTAAACCACAAAGTTGTTTTAGATTTAATATTAAAAGTTCGAACGGATAATATAATGGCAAGAGCAATGCCCCAGCAAAATAATAATTTTGGTAATAGCTTAAACCTGCGCCAAAGATTGGTGCGTGATATTGGCCTTGCATTAATTGCAATGATGGCTTTGTGTGCGCTAATTGCAAATATATCTTATTCATCAACTGACCCAAGCATTAATGTCGCCACATCTCAAAAAGTTTCAAATTGGTTTGGAATGGGTGGCGCAATTACATCAGATTTATTGCAACAATTTTTTGGCTTAAATAGCTATTTATTAATGTTGGCAATTTTTGGGATTTGCGTTTTTGCACTCTTAAGCGGACCAAGCCGAATAATGCGCCCTAAATTTCGCCTTATTATGGCTGTACTGGCGATTTTATTTTCTGGTGCTGCATTATCTGCAATGCCGCAAACATCAAAATGGCCAATGGCTAGTGGATTTGGTGGAATTATTGGTGATTTAATCCTTGGAACATTCACTTTATTTTTCCAACATGCAAACTGGGCACGTGGCCTTTTTGGATTTATTTCATTTTTTGCATTTTTAACCTGTTCTTATTTTGCATTTAATCTTAACGCCCGCGATCTTGATGGTGCATGGGATCAAGCAACATATTATTATTCAAGTTTGCGCGTCTGGATTGATGGTTTTGGAAAAACAAAAAAGAAAATGGGTTCAAAAATCAAAGTAGCAAGCAAACCAATTCAAGAACCTGCCCCAAAAATTGTTCAAAACTTTGAAGAAAAAACTATTCCAAGCAAAAAAATAAATATCGGAATTGAGTTACCGAAAAAAGCCAAATCAAGCCCGCGCGTAAATGATGAATTACAACCTGAATTACCATGGGAAAGACCAGAAGGCTTTGAATTACCGCGCCTTGAATTCCTTAAAAAGCCACCACAAAGAAATATTCAACATGATGAAGCCGCGCTTCGTCAAAATGCGCTTTTGCTAATGTCGGTTTTAAACCAATTCAAAGTTCAAGGTGAAATTATCAATGTTCGCCCAGGGCCAGTTGTAACCCTTTATGAATTAGAGCCAGAAGCGGGGATTAAATCATCGCGCGTTATCGGTCTTGCTGATGATATTGCAAGATCAATGGCGGCGGTTTCGTGCCGTGTAGCAGTGGTTAAAGGGCGTAATGCAATAGGTATTGAATTGCCAAATTCACGCCGTGAATCTGTTTATTTACGCACTTTATTATCATCGCGTGAATTTGAAAATGGCGGCTTTGATTTACCACTTGCCTTAGGTGAAACAATAGGCGGCGAACCATCAATAGTTGATTTATCAAAAATGCCGCATTTATTGATTGCGGGAACAACAGGTTCGGGTAAATCGGTTGGTATTAATGCAATGATTTTGTCATTGCTTTATCGCCTTACACCTGATCAATGTCGCTTTATTATGATAGACCCTAAAATGGTGGAATTATCAATTTATAATGATATTCCGCATCTTTTGGCACCGGTGGTTATTGACCCCAAAAAAGCGGTTTCAGCACTAAAATGGACAGTTCGTGAAATGGAAAATCGCTATAAATTAATGTCAAAAGTTGGGGTTCGTAATATTACTGGCTTTAATGAACGCGCCCGCGAAGCCCAAAGAAAGGGCGAAACTTTCGAACATATTGAGCGCACAGGTTGGAATAGGGAAACTGGCGAACCAATTTTTGAAAGCCGCCAATTAGAATTAAAGCCAATGCCTTTCATAGTAGTAGTAATCGATGAGATGGCAGATTTAATGATGATAGCTGGTAAAGAGATTGAGGGTGCGGTTCAAAGGCTTGCGCAAATGGCGCGTGCGGTTGGTATTCATCTTATTACCGCAACCCAAAGACCATCAGTTGACGTAATTACAGGTACAATCAAAGCCAATTTCCCAACCCGTATCTCATATATGGTAACAACAAAAATCGACAGCCGAACCATTTTGGGTGAAGGCGGTGCAGAGCAATTATTAGGGCAGGGCGATTTGTTATTCATGGCAAATGGTGGGCGTATTTCACGTCTTCATGGCCCATTTGTATCAGATGATGAAGTTCGCCAAATTGTTGCCGCATTAAAGGCGCAAGGTAGCCCTCAATATTTCGAAGATATAACTTCGCATATTGATGAAGAAAGCGATTCTGATAATGGAATGAATGGCGCATTTGGTGCTAATTCAGGTGATGAATTGTTTGATAAAGCTGTAAATATTGTGTCGCAGACAAGAAAAGTTTCGACATCATTTTTACAAAGACAATTAAAGTTAGGATATAATCGGGCCGCAGATTTGGTTGACAGAATGGAACGTGAAGGAATGATTTCCGCACCTGACCATGTTGGTCGTCGCCAAGTTTTATTGCCTGAACATAGGGATTATTGATTTTAAATGAAAAGAATTTTCATATTACCAATTTTTAGCGCGCTAATTTTTGGTTCAATCACAACATATGCACAAAACAATCAAGCAATTGCATTAAGTGGCGAAGCACGAAACGCTGCCATCCAAATGGCAAATTCTTCAATCAATTCACTTGATAGGATTGAAGGGCGCTTTGTTCAATATAATGCCAATAATTCAAGCATTACTGGAAGTTTCTGGCTTGATAGGCCAGGTAAAATGCGTTTTGAATATGATGCGCCATCACCAGTTTTATTAACATCAGATGGGTCAGGTATTGCAATTTTAGATAAAAAATTAAACACGGTTGAGCGTTATCCTTTACGCTCTAATCCATTGTTTTTTTTACTAAAATCTAATTTAAATATTGCCCAAGAATTAAAAATTACCAATGTCATAAAGTCACAAAATCAAACCCTTATTTCAATGCGCGACAAAAAAAATGAAGCGCAGGGTGAGCTTACTTTAACATTTGATGCATCTAATCATCTTTCGCAATGGCAAATTGTTGATAATCGCAAACGGGTAACTATTGTCAAATTGATGAACATTAAACCATCGGCACAAAAAGAAGCATCATTCTTTGTAATAAAAACACCAAAGGGGACTGGATCTATCGGGAAACACTAAAAACAGTGCTATTTATGCAACAGTTGCAAATTAAATATTTTTTAGTTGCATTTGTTTATTGATTGTGGCACATTTGCAGCAGGTAAGTGATTTGAAATTTTTATCAGATATTGCGAGTCTTTGATAAAGTTGCGGATTTTCACTTCACTTATATCCGGTTTCCCCTCCCGGTAAAATGACGTTAGTCACAAAGCGCCCGATTTATCGGGCGCTTTTAGTTTATATAACAGTTTTTCGGCGCCCAAATTATCGGCACATTTGGTTTATATATTAATTTTTATTAGGCGCTTTCAGCAAAACATAAAATGCACCACTACCGCCATGTTTAAGATGGGCTTCACTTATTCCAGCAATATGGCGTTTAATAGATGGTGCATGAAGCCATTCTTTAAGGCGTTTTCGTAAAATTCCGCGCGGGGCTATTAATAAATCAAAATGTTGCTCATCCCTTGCAAGATTGCCTTTGCCAGTAATTATCAAAAGGGTTCTATATTGCCTTACAATAGCCAAATGAACAAATTCTATAAGCCTTGTTTGCGCCATTTCTTGATTTAAACCATGCAAATCAAGGGTTGCATCAATTTCTAATTTGCCGCGCCTTACCCTTTTATGGTTTTTCGCATCAGCAATTTCTAGTTCAGTTTTGATTATTTGCGAACGTTTTTGAACAAATTTTTCGTAATTAACCGAAACATTTATCTTTCTATCATCAGAAAATTTTTTAATTTCTTCTTCAAATTGCTTTTCAATATCTAAAAGACTTTTTCCTGAAATTGGACGTGTTGATTTTGCAATTTTATGCCATAATTTTGCTTCTTCTGGCCTTAAAACGCGTGTTTTTTGACCATTAGATTTCATTTATCTTCCCGCAACAAATTTTGGTTTTGGGTTTGTAATGCTTGGATCTATTTTTTTCGGTAAAATTACCCAGAAATTGGCATCATGATTAACTTTTCCAGCCATAAGGCCTGCTTCAACACCTGTCCCCCAAAATAAATCACCACGAATTGGCCCTTTAATTGCCCCGCCAGTATCCTGAGTAATTACAAGACGCGAAATATTTTGTGTATCTTTAATTCGGCCAGAATAGGCAGAAACAAAGATTGGAACGCCATATGCATGATATGATGGATCAATAGCCATTGAACCGCCAGCAACCAAAGGCACACCTTGCGAACCTTTAGGGCCAGTATCTGGATCTTTTAATTCTTTTAATTCATAAAAAACCGTGCGTGGATTAGAATTTATTATTTCACGCGCAAGTTTTGGGTCAGCAGTCTCAAACCATTTTTTTACATTGCCCGCTGATGCTTGGCTTAATTGCATAATACCGCGTCGAATTAGTTCTGAAGCAGGAGATGAAAACGGCTGCCCATTAGTTGCGGTAAAAATAGCACGATATTGCTTTCCATCATCCATATTAATTCGCCCAGAGCCTTGAATTTGAAGGCTAATGGCATCACCAATATTTGTATAAAAAATTGGCTTTGTATTATTTGGATTAATATCGGCACGTTTTAAATATGGTATAAAATTGTTACCAGAAATGCGCCCAACAATTGTTTTTGCCTTCAGGCTTGGGTCAAAATCCCCAAGTTCAATTGTAAGCAAATCTTTTGGCTTTTCATACAAAGCCTCAGTATTAATATTATCAGGTGTAAAACTACCTGAAATAACAGGTTCAAAATAAGAAGTTAGGCGACCAGTATTTGAATTTTCAGTCTTAACTTCCCATGCTTGAAAATTATTTTCGAAAAATTCACGGTCTGAAACATCGCCTTGTTTTGCAAGGTTACAAACTTCAAGCCAATCAGAAATACGCCCTGCATATTGGGCTTTTTCAGAAAGAAAATTATTAGCTGATTTATAAATTATCGCATTACACGAATTAATTAATGATTTTCGTGCCGCACTAACATCTGTATTTACCCAATTTGGAAGGCTTGCAAAATTAGATAGAGAAAAAATAATTTCACCAGTCGCAGGCTTAGTTAGTGGCGGCAAAGGAGTAGGTAAATTATTTTGAGGCGGTACAATATTTTTATTAGGTATAACATTCGCAGCAATGCTTTCATTTGCTGCGGCACTTGAATTATTTACGGTTTTTGGTGTTACAACTTCTACATTGGTGACTTGATTGTCGCTTGCGCATGCACCCAAAAAAGATAGCGCTGCCAAGCAATAAAAATTTATTTTCTTCATTTTTGTTCCACCGCAACAAGAATCCATACAGGCGAGCGCGAACCAATTTCGCGCTCAAACGTCCAAATTTCGTCTGTTGTGCGTTGAACTTCACCAATAGAACTTAATGTTGCTTTAAATTCAACATCAATTTGTGCATTTTGATTGTTGATTTCAATTGATAATATTTTTGCTTCTGAAAGTTTTACAACATCAATTTTACCGCGCCCTTTTGATGCACGATCATCCATAGAAATATTGAAAGCATCAAAAACATTTTGTGAAACCAAGCCTTTTAAAGTGGCTTTATCATTTTTTCCAAAAGCACTAATGATTGCATCATATGCAAGCGCGCTAGTATCTTTAAATTTCATTGGATCAAAAGACGGCTCACGTTTTTTTAATTCAATAATTTTAGGTGCCAAATCACCCCATTGAGCCTTCAAAAATTCTTCACTATTAGTAAAATTAACTTCTAAGTTATTGGAAATATTTATATTTTTATTCTCACTTACATTTAAACCAAAAGCACCACCATTTGGGGCAATTTGATCATTAGTAAAATTATCGTTCAGTCTTGTTGGTGTGTCATGGTTTTGACCCAAGACTTGATAAAGCCTTCCCAAAACTAAAAATGCAACAACAGCGAAAAAAAGCGTTTCCAATTAATTATCCAATTCAAAATTTAGACTAATATAATATATTCTAATGATTTAAGATAATGCAAACAAGGCTGATAAACAAAAATAAACAAGATTTAAGCATAATTCTTGTCTTTAAACATATAATATGCGTTGAAAATTATGGCTTTATGTCAGAGGCCTTGAAGATATGTGAAAAATAAGCTAGCTCGTGCCAAAATTATATTTTGGAGTATAAAATGGCTGACGAAACAGAAAATACGCAAGAAGTTGCAAATGGGGCGGGCGAAATGCCAAATATCCCTCAATTACGCGTATTGGCACAATATACAAAAGACCTTTCTTTTGAAAATCCCAATGCACCTGCTTCTTTGCGTGATGGCCCACAGCCTAAAATCGATTTGCAAATGGATGTTGCAGCACGCGGCATGGAAGATCCTTCTGTTTTTGAAGTAGAGTTAAAAATCAACGCAAAAAGCAGCCGTGAAGATCAAGCTTTATTTGTGATTGAATTGGTTTATGCAGGTCTTTTCCAAATATCTGGTGCAAATCAAGAAACAATTGAACCAATGTTGCTTATTGAATGCCCACGCATTCTTTTCCCATTCGCACGACAATTAATGGCAGAAGTTTCATCAACTGGTGGCTACCCGCCAATGCTTGTTGATCCTATGGATTTTGCATCTTTATATTTTGCACAACGCCAAGGCCAAAATCAAAAAGCTGACGCTTAAATTATATAACCCAAAAGGCTTTATCGCCAAGGGTTTTTACAAATTCATCATGCGCCGCAATTTCTTGCTCTGTAAGAAGCGGCGCAATTTTTTTGGGTCTTTGCCCAATTTTTCTTAAATTCATCGCAGAATTATTTTGCGAATTATCATTTGAAGAAGATGAAGAGTTTTCAAAACCAAAACTTCTTTCACGCCCACCCATTAATTCAAGATAAACCGCCGCCAATAATTTGGCATCAAGCAAAGCGCCGTGAAGGCTTCTGTCTTTTAAATCAATTGCAAATCTTCGGCATAATGCATCTAATGAAGCTGGCGCCCCTGGAAATTTTTTCTTTGCAATAACAATAGTATCAATACAGCGCTCAAATTCAATTGTCGGAAGATTAAGCGCAGCAAGTTCATAATTTAAGAATTTTCGGTCAAATTCAGCATTATGGGCAATAAGTTTTGCATCACCAATAAATTCCAACATTGCATCACAAATTTCAGGATCGCCAAAAGTTGGAAAATCTGCCAAAAATTGCGCCGAAAGACCATGAACTTTAAAAGCTTCAATCGGCATATCGCGCATTGGATTTATATATTTGTGAAAATATTTTCCCGTGGGAATATAATCAATTAATTCAACCATACCAATTTCCACAACCTTATCACCATTGGCGGGGTCAAGGCCTGTTGTCTCAGTATCAAAAACTATTTCACGCATCTTTTGATAATTTCTTTAATTCAATATCAATTTCAATAACCCGATTTCGACACTTTTCAAGGCTTTGCGAAGTATCAATAATAAAATCAGCGGCATCAGTTTTTTTTGCATTTGGCATTTGCTTTGCAATTATTGCATTAAATTTTTCCAAATTCATATTTGGGCGCGACAAAACCCTTTGTTTTTGGGTTTCAAAATCACAATCGACAACTATGATTTTATCAAATTCATTTTGTGAATTGGTTTCAAATAATAATGGAATATCTAAAATCACATAAGGCGCATTATTTTTCATTGAGGTTTCGATAAATTGTTCGCGGTTCTGTTTAACCAATGGATGAACAATATTTTCAAGTTTTTTAAGGGCATTTATATCTTTAATAACAATTGCGCTTAGTTTTTTTCTATCAATATCGCCATTTTCATCGGCGATTTTACCAAATTCTTTTTGAATTAAAATATTGGCCTTGCCACCCTTTTTATAAAGAATATGAACCGCATCATCAGCGGACCACACACCAATTCCAAGTTTTGTAAACATCGACGCAATGGTTGATTTACCCATACCAATCGAACCAGTAAGCCCGACCTTAAGCATTTTCCAAAACCCTTTTTAGGCCAATATCGAAATCAGGGCGAATATCAAACCATTTTTCAAATGCCAAAACCGCCTGACCAACCAGCATTCCAATTCCATTAAGGCTTTGGCGATTTTGGTCTTGTGCCATTTTTCTAAAAGTAGTTTCAGACGGGTGATAAACCATATCATATATTATTGAATTAGGTTTTGATTTTGATAAATCAAATTTCAATTCGCCTTCATTATTAAGGCCAATTGTTGTGGCATTAATTATAAGGCCGCAATCTTCAATTCCATTTTCAATTTCATCCCATAATATTCCATTGAATTGGCAATTTTCATTTTCAAGTTTTTTTGAACAATTGATAATTTCATTGAGTTTTTCTTGATTGCGGGCAATAATATTAATTTCTTTTGTGCCATTTTTTAAAAATGCATAAATCACACCTTTGGCTGCGCCACCTGCGCCAATAATTGCAATTTTTCCATTATTTTGCCGCCAATTTTGCGCGCGCCTATCTAAATCAAGGATTAAACCATACCCATCCGTATTGAAAGCGTAAGATTTACCATTTTTAATTGAAATAGTATTTGCCGCACCCATAATTTCAATATCATGGGTTTTAAAATCAGATAATTTTGCTGCCCTTTCTTTAAAAGGCGCGGTAATATTGCAACCCTTAAGATCCGCCGCGACAAGTCCGCAAAAAGCAGATTCTAAATTTTCAATCGCAGGCTCAAATGCAAGATATGCCGCATCAAACCCACAATCATCAAACCAACCATTATGCAAAATTGGTGATTTTGAATGCCGTGCAGGATTACCAAAAATCCCATAAAGCTGCGTTGATGCGGTAATTTTCCTCATGCTTTGACCATATCATGTTGGCGCAAAAACGACAAAGTCTCAATCATTGGTAATCCAAGAATAGCAAAATAATCGCCTTCAATTTTTTCAAATAATTGAAGGCCCATACCTTCTAATTGATAACAGCCAACAGAAGAAAGAATTTTATCACCGCTTTGTTCAAGATAATGGTCTAAAAACTCGTCACTAAAATCGCGCATTTTTAATTTTGGCGCGGTATCAAGACGCCAAATTAATTGGCTATTACGATAAATTACCACCGCATTTTGTAAATAATGGGTTTTACCACGAAAATACTGCAATCTTTGACGTGCTTCATCCATGCTTTGGGCTTTGTCAAAAACTTCATTACCAAGACAAAGCATTTGATCGGCACCAATCACAAAATCATTTGGATGTTTTTGCGATAATTTTTGTGCTTTTAATTTTGCCAATTCATGTGCTTGATCTTTGGGTGCAACACCTTCTTGGCGTAATGATAATTTTGCCATTTCTTCATCAACACCCGAATTAATCGCAATATAATCAACCAATGCATTATCCATTAATTGACGTCTTATATAACTTTGGGATGCAAGAATTATTTTTGGCTTTTCATTATTATTGTGCATTTTCACGCTTTCTTGTTTCAACCATATTTAAAATTGTTGCCGCAGTTTCTTCGATTGAACGGCGTGTCACATCAATAACATTCCAACCTTGTCGCTCAAAAAGGCGGTTTGCAAAAACAACTTCTTCACGAACCGAATCTTCATCAACATATTCTGTATTGGCTTCGGTATTAAGACTTAAAAGGCGGTTGGTTCGTATTGCAATTAATCTATCTGGTGAAACTTTAAGGCCAATAACAAATGGCTTTTTTAATTCCAATAAGGGTTGCGGAATTGGGCCACCATAAACAAGCGGGTAATTTGCAGTTTTATAACCACGATTTGCAAGATAAATTGATGTTGGGGTTTTTGAAGTTCGACTTACACCAACTAAAACAATATCGGCATCATTATATTCATGAACCATTTGCCCGTCATCATGGGCAAGCGTGTAATTTATTGCTTCAATTCGTCGAAAATAATTTTCATCAAGGCTTTGTTTTGAACCTGTTTTAACACTTGGTGCAATTCCCAAATGGCGTGAAAAAAAGTTTAACGCCCCATCAAGTAAAGCCATAGCAGGAATACCAAGATTGTGGCATTTTTCCTCTAAAACTTCGCGTAATTCTTGGGATGCAATTGTAAAAATAACAATTCCAGGGCGGCTTTCGATTTCTTCTAATACTTTATCCAATTGGCGGCGCGAACGAACAAGATAATAAGAACGTTCAAGAACACTTATACCGTCAAAAAGCGGGGAAACGGCGCGCAAAATCGTATTCAATGTTTCACCGGTTGAATCCGAAACCAAATGAACATTTACAAAAATCGAATTTGCCATTTTTACCCCTATTTCCCTTTAATTGGCTTTAATTGTTTGAGTAAGCCAAATCAAGCAATTCGGGCACGTAAAAAGGTGGATGTTAATAATTTATTAATAGCTGTTAATAAGTTGTGAAAATTGTTGGTAAATAAATAATTAACAATATTTTTTAACCATATTTTACACAAGCAAAATAAAGTTTTCCACAATTGAGTCACAGCCTGTGATTTTGGTTAATTTTATTAAATTTTTATCCACAGAAATATAAAATCTGTAATTCACCATATATTTATGGAATTTATTGTCGCAGCATGTTGAATAAGCTGTGGGAAAGTTTTGAAAGATGTGAACAATGTGTTAGTAGGTTTTGCGATTTTCAAATCTATCCACCTTACTAAAACATTACTACTTCCTTAATTTATATAGAAAGATTTAAATTGGAAAACCAAAATAAGCCTTTAATTATTCGAACCATTGAAGGAAAAAAGGAAGAAAGAATTCCTATTTGGATGATGCGTCAAGCAGGACGCCACCTTCCTGAATATAAAGAATTAAGGGCAAGGAATAAAAGCTTTCTTGATTTTTGTTATGCACCAGCGGCGGCAGCCGAAGCAACATTACAGCCTTTAAGGCGTTATGATATTGATGCGGCAATTATCTTTTCTGATATTTTGGTTATTCCACATGCAATGGGTCAATTTGTTGATTTCAAAGAAGGAATTGGACCAGTTTTAGAACCAATTCGTGAAATTACTGAATTAAGAAAACTTGATACAAGTAAAATAATAACCCGCCTTAACCCAGTTTATGAAGCCTTGGGCCGTGTAAAAGAAAAATTAAATAGTGAACAAGCGCTTTTGGGATTTTGCGGCGCACCTTGGACTTTGGCAACTTATATAATTCAAGGAAAAGGTGGCGATAGGAATGATGCAAAATGCTTTGCCTATCAAAATCCACAATTCATGGCACAATTATTTGATATTCTAATCGAAGCCTTGGCAATTCACCTTGATGCACAATTAAAAGCTGGTGCAAATGCGGTTCAAATTTTTGAATCATGGGCCGAGGATTTATCAGATTTAGCCTTTAATGAATGGGTAATTGCACCAACAAAAAAACTTGTTGCAAGGCTTAAAGAATTAAATCCAGATGCCAAAATTATTGGTTTTCCACGCGGTGCATCACATAGATTGAAATTATATCATTCACAAACCGGTGTTAATGCCGTTGGAATGGATATTTCATGTGATATTTTCAAAACACGCGAAGAAATTGGCAATGAAATTTGCCTTCAAGGCAATCTTGATCCATTCGCACTTGTGGCGGGCGGTGAATATCTTGAAAAATCTGTAAATCATATTTTGGATTGCGCGCGCCTTGGGCCGCATATTTTCAATCTTGGGCATGGTATTGTGCCCCAAACCCCAATTGCCAACGTAGAAGCTATGATTAAGCTTATAAGAGGGTAATGAAATGAAAATTGCGGTGGTTTTATTTAATCTTGGCGGACCTGATAAATCTGAAAATATAAAACCGTTTTTAAGAAACCTTTTTAAAGACCCCGCAATTATCGATTTACCAAATCCATTGCGTGCTTTTGTTGCATGGCTTATTTCAACAACACGTGCACCAAAGGCAAAACCTTTATATGATTTAATGGGTGGTTTTTCGCCGCTTTTGGAAAATACAAAAGCACAAAAAGAAGCTTTGGAAAAAGTCTTAAAGGTAAAATTTCCAAATGATGAAATTAAAATCTTTATCGCAATGCGTTATTGGCATCCATTAAGTGATGAATGCGCCAAAGAAGTTAATGAATTTTCAGCTGATAAAACAATATTGCTTCCGCTTTATCCACATTATTCGATAACAACGACAGGTTCATCAATAAAGGAATTTAAAAATTTCTATAATAAGCCAGTGTTTGAAATTTTGGATTATCCAAAATTGTCGGGTTTTATTGCCGCCAATGTTAAAAATATAATGGAGCAATGGGATATTTTAGGAAATCCACAAAAAGTGCGTGTATTATTTTCGGCACATGGATTGCCACAAAAAGTCATTGATGCTGGTGACCCATATGAAAAACAAATCAATGAAACTGCAAATGCAATAAAAGAAATTTTACCGCCATTTTTTGAAACCCAAGTTTGTTTTCAATCAAAAGTTGGGCCTTTAAAATGGCTTGAACCATCAACACCTGATGAAATTATTCGTGCTTCTCGTGATAAAATTGGAATCATAATTTGCCCAATTGCCTTTGTTAGTGATCATATCGAAACCTTGGTTGAACTAGACGTGGAATATAAGGAAATGTGCCATGAATTAGGCGTGCCTTTTATGGGACGATCTAAAACGGTTTCATGCGATAATGATTTTATCGAAGGGCTTGCAAATTTGGTTGCTGAAAAGGTGAAAGAAAGCTCAGATGTTTGATTTTTTTTCAAATAATTATGAAATTTTACGTGCCCTACATATAATTGCCGTGATTGCATGGATGGCTGGTCTTATGTATTTGCCGCGAATTTTTATTTATCATTCAAATGTTGAAATTGGTTCGCAAACTGATGAAACCTTAAAAACTATGGAACGAAAATTATTCCGTTTCATTATGGAACCATCAATGATTGTTGTTTGGTGCCTTGGTTTAAGTCTTATAATGGCGCGTGGTGGTTATGAATTTTTAAAAAATCATTTTGTAATGGTAAAACTTACAATGGTGATTTTAATTACAATTGTTCACATGTTTTATGGAAAATGGCAAAGTGAGTTTGCCAATGGAAAACGCCCATTAAACCATGTTTTTTATCGCTTCATAAATGAATTACCATTTATTTTGATGATTATCGCGGTCTTTATGGTTGTTTTAGAACCTAGTTTTTAAACCAAATTACGGCGTAATTTTGCGGCAATAATTGTATTTTGCATCAAACATGCAATTGTCATTGGCCCAACTCCACCAGGGACGGGGGTAATTTGACCCGCAATTTCTTTTGCACTTTCAAAATCAACATCACCAACTAATTTAGTTTTTGATTTTGCGTCCACGGCATTATTTTCAACGCGGTTAATACCAACATCAATAACACATGCGCCTTTTTTAACCCAATCACCCTTAACCATTAAGGGGCGCCCAACTGCCGCAACCAAAATATCGGCATTTTTACAGATTTCTTCAAGGTTTTTAGTTTTTGAATGGGCAATTGTTACAGTGCAATTTTCTTCTAAAAATAAAAGCGCCGCAGGTTTTCCAACCAAGATTGAACGCCCAATAATAACAACATTCAAACCTGTTAAATCATCACCTAATGCTGATTTTGCCAAAATAACAGAACCCGATGGGGTGCATGCCCTTAGTCCAATTTTACCCAAGGATAATTTACCGGCGCTTTTTTCGGTTAAACCATCAACATCTTTTAATGGGTCGATTTTTTCAATTACTGCATCTTGATTTAGATGTTTTGGTAATGGCAATTGTACCAAAATTCCATCAACGCTTTCATCTTTACTAAGTTCTTTAACTTTCGCTTCTAAATCTTCTTGTTTGGTATCTGCAGGCAATACAAATTCAAGTGATTTAATACCAATTTCGCCAGCCGTTCTTACTTTATTGCGCACATAAACTTGGCTTGCGGGGTCTTCGCCAACCAAAACAACTGCAAGGCATGGGGTAAAACCATGTTCTTTTTCAATTTTTTGTAATTCTTCTTTGGTTTTTTGGTTTAAAATTTGGGCTTGTTGTTTGCCATCAATGATTTGCGCGCTCATTTTATTCCTATTTGGGTAGAAGTGCCTTGATAAACGCTTCTATATCCAAATTTTTATTTTTTACCAATAGGCATTTGGTGCGCCCTTTTTGCCCAGTTTTTAATTCAATGTCTGATTTTGGTATTTTAAGAGCTTTGGCAATGATTTTTATAATAGCATCATTGGCAGCGCCATCTTCGGGAATAGCGCGAATTTTTACTTTTAAATATTGATTACCGTCATCCCGGTTTTCAACACCATCAATTTTTTCAACTTTCGCATTCGGTGTGGCGCGAATGTGAATTTCAACGCCACCCAAACTTTCCTTTATAAATTTCATATTAGAATGGGATTAAAGGTACAAAAAAGCGCTGTAAAAACCCAATAATAAGCCAAAGAATGATAGGTGAAATATCAACACCGCCCATTGAAGGAACGACTTTTCTAATTGGGTTTAGAACAGGTGAAGTTATTCTGTCTGAAACATCGGCAATTGTGCCGACCAATTTGTTTCTTGTATTCACAACATCAAAAGCCACAAGCCAGCTTAATATGGCGTTTATGATAACAACCGAAAAGAATAAATTCAAAACATTGAATGTAAGCCACTGAACTGGTCCCATTTAAATCTCCTAATATCGTATATTTAGAGTGTTTTTTTTAAAATGTAAGGATTTGTACCCAAAAAAGATGCACAAAAAACGTGCATGCAATGTTGATATGCAAAATATGAACGTCAAAATGATTGTGAAATAAGTATTTCTATTATAATGGGGCGTATCTGGGCTGGGGAACTTAGATAGATTTAAATCTGTTAAAGGGCTTTATAGGAATAAAATGGCTAGTGATTTGTCGACCCGCCTGCGTGAGCTTCATGCTTTTACCGCGCAAACCCCACTTTTTAACCCAGTTTTTCAACTTGGTCTTGATTTATCGCGCGATCTTGAAAGTGGAAAGAAAAGCCTGAAAGATATTTCAACTTATGTAAGTGAATTAGAGTGCGAGGCAATAAAAACCCGCGCCCAACATTTGCATGATCTTGTTGAACCAATTGGTATAGAAGAAAATACGCAAGCGTTTCGAAAGCTTGTTTTGAATAGTGCAAGAAATAATGACTTTTCAAAATTTCAACAAATTTGGTCAAAACCTTTAATTCATTGTGTTTTCACTGCGCATCCGACTTTTTTGCTTAATAGGGATGAAACCCAAAATGTTGCCAATGCTGCAAGTTCGGGTGAGGTTACCAATGCAATTTGTGAAATCCCACAAAAAAGCGAAAATATAAGCCTTGATTATGAGCATGAAGAAGCAATGTCGGCAATTGCCAATGCCCAAAATGCACGTAATCAATTAAGCGAAATAATTATAAATATTGCCCAAAAACATTATCCTGATGAATGGCATAAAATATTACCAAAACCATATAAATTCGCTACGTGGGTTGGCTATGATATGGATGGGCGTACTGATATTACATGGGCAAATTCATTGCGCTATCGTATGCTTGAAAAAGCGCAAAAACTTGAACAATATTCAAATATGGCAGCCAATATTGGTCTTACAGATTTGGCCGCCAAACTTAATCAAGCAAAAGATTATACAAAAAATCTTACAAATGAATTGGCAAAAAATTTAGATAATCCAAAGGATTTATCAAAAATAGCCAATGAAATTACGCATGATAATGAAAATAAAATCCTTAGCCTTAAGGCAATTATTGATGAATTAAGCCAAATTGCCAAAAATAAAAGCGCAATTGAAGCGCGTGAAATTTTGGTTCTTGCAGCAAATATGGAAAATGATGGCCTTGGAATGGGCGAAATTCATTTTCGTCTAAATTCAATGCAATTAAATAACGCAATTCGTGCACTTTTGGTTGATGAAGAAGAATTTGAACTTTCAAGCGCAACTGCTTTGAAACGTCTTCAAAAACTTATTAAAGAAGTTGAACCAGTAAGAAGCAATTTTGCCGCTTTAGCAATTGAAACCACAACAGCACTTCGCCAATTTTTGGCAATTGTGCAGATTTTACGCCATATTGATAGTGATGCACCAATTCGCCTTTTAATCGCTGAATGTGAACAGCCGCAAACCGTTCTTATTGCGCTTTATTTTGCAAAATTATTTGGAATTGACGAAAAAATCGATATTTCACCATTATTTGAAACCGAAAGCGCAATGGAACATGGCGCACGTTTCCTTGATGCGCTTATGGGTGATGTGAATTATCGTAAGTATGTTCGCAAACGTGGTCGTATTTCAATACAAACTGGCTTCTCAGACGCAGGAAGGTTCGTTGGGCAAATTCCTGCCGCACTTGCAATTGAGCGCCTTCATGGGCGTCTTGCGCGTATTATGGCAAAACATGATTTAGAAGATGTTTCCGCGCTTATTTTCAATACTCATGGCGAAAGCATGGGTCGCGGGGCACATCCAAACTCAATTGAAGATAGGCTTACTTATCCAATGTCAATTTGGGCAAGAAGACAATTTGCAAGCCGCGATATAAAAACTGAAATAGAAGTAAGTTTCCAAGGTGGCGATGGTTATTTATTCTTCCGCTCGGACGTTTTGGCACTTGCCACTTTAACCCGTATTGCCGAAGTTGAAATGGCACCAAAACCAAGTGCAACCGACCCATTCTATACAAGAACCGACCTAAGCCTTGATTATTATCGTGGAATTCGCCGTGTGCAGCGTGAATATTTGAATAATTCGGCCTATGCGCGCGCAATTTCTGCCTTTGGTTTGGGCCTTTTGAAGGAAACTGGTTCACGTAAATCACGTCGCCAATCCGATATTGCCGCCGATAGGGATATGAGTTTGCGTCAAATTCGCGCCATCCCACATAATGCGATTTTGCAACAATTAGGCTATCCAGTAAATGTTTTGGCAGGCGCCGGAACAGCGGCAAAAGATAATATCGAAGCAATAGCAGAATTAATAAATAATAGCCCGCGTGGTCGCCAATTAGTGCGCCTTTTGGATGCTTCAAATGCGCGTGCAAGTATTAAAACACTTGCTGCTTATGGCGATTTATTCAATTGCGCTTATTGGGCATCAAGGCCTTATCGTGGAACTGAAAGCCATCTAGAAAATGCCTGTTTGGCATTGGCTGAAAAACTTGAATATGATGATAGGCCAGGTGAAATGCGCCGCCTTGCATCAAGTTTGCGAATTGATGCGCTTCGTTTTCATAGATTTCGCGCGCAAATTGAACAAAAAAATGTTGGAAATGAAGAAATGCGCCGCTCTCTTGGTGTGCTTCATGCGCTTCGCCTTTGTTTGATGCAGCATATTTTCTTAAGGGCGGTACAAATTCCATCATTTTCAAGGCGAAATGACATAAGTCGTGATGATATTTTGGAGATGATTTTCTCTCTTAGGATTGATGATGCATTGGCACTTTTGCGCAAAGCATTCCCAGTTTCAGCGCCTTCAATCAATGATTTTGAAATAGACGAACCAACCGATTATCCAAAACAGGATTCACAAGCCTATCAAAAATTGCACGAAGAATATTTTGATGCAATTGATACGGCATATCAATTAATCCTACGAATTGGGGTTTCAATTGCCAATTATTTTGGCGCGCATGGATAAAACAAGGTAAAAAATTGGCGGCTTTAAAGCCGCCTTTTTTAATTTTGCAATAAAACTGGGCTATCGCCATGAAAGCATAGCCAAACATTATCATCCCATGTGAAATCTTCTTGATCCCAACGTGATAAATTAGGTCTTGAAACCTGCATTTTGCGGCCATTTTCCAAAACAACTTCATAAATACTTTCAGAACCAAGATATGAAATTTGTTTGATTGTGCCTTTAAGGACGTTACAATCCTCGGGCGCATCCTCCATAACTGGCCTTGGGCCGCCTTCAACACGTTTTATAAGTTCAATTTTTTCAGGGCGAATGCCAACCCACATACTTTCACCTGATGCCCCCGAAACACCATGGTCAAAATAGATTTTACCACCCATTTCTTCTGATTCAATGACTGCATGATCAGGTTCATCAACTACTAATTTACCTTCAAATAAATTCACTGAACCAATAAAATCAGCAACAAATTTGTTTGATGGGAATTCATATAATGATGATGGGGTTGCAAGTTGCATCAAACGTCCCCTATCCATAACTGCACAGCGGCATGCCATAGCCAATGCTTCATCTTGATCATGGGTCACCATAATAAAGGTAATACCAACTTTTTCCTGAAGAGCAGTAAGTTCAAAGCGCATTGCCTCACGCAATTTTGCATCAAGTGCAGATAATGGTTCATCAAGCAAAAGTACTTTTGGACGTTTTACCAAAGCGCGTGCAAGCGCCACCCTTTGACGTTGCCCACCTGACATTTGATCAGGTTTTCTATCGGCAAGATGTTCAAGTTTAACATCAGCAAGCGCCGCCATAACTCGCGAATATTGTTCGGTCTTTGGGACATTATCGAATTTTAGACCATAGGCAACATTGTCAAAAACGCTCATGTGTGGGAAGACGGCATATGATTGAAAAACTGTATTAATCGGGCGTTTATTTGGTGGGATATTTGAAACATCAACACCATCAATATAGATTTTGCCTTCGGTTGGTACTTCAAAACCCGCCAACATTCGTAATAAAGTGGTCTTGCCGCATCCAGAAGGGCCTAAAAGGGCAAAAAATTCGCCGCGTTTAATTTCAAGGCTAACATCATCAACCGCCGCGACTTTGCCAAAGCGTTTGGTGACATTTTCGATTTTTATAATGGTTTCATCGCTTACTTCTGCCATGTTAAATCCTTGGTCTTATGTGTTTTTCTTTGGCTGTTCTTGAAGGCGCATCGCAATTACAGTTGCAATAATTGTAAGAACGATAATGATTGTTGATGCTGCATTGATTAGGCCGCCATTCGGGAAACGCACCATTGAATAAACTTTGATTGGGAAAGTTACGGTTCCTGGGCCTGATGCAAAGAAAGTAATAACAAAATCATCAAGTGATAATGTGAATGCTAATAATGCACCTGCTATAATGCCGGGCGCCATATGTGGAACAATAATATCCATAAAGGCACGCCATTGGCTTGCACCCAAATCAAGTGCAGCACTTTCAAGCTCTTGGTTGAAATTTTCAAGCCGTGCCCGAACAACAACTGCAACAAAAGGGAATGCAAAAGTTATATGTGCAATCGTAATTTGTGCTAAATTTAAAGGCCATGGTAGATCATTAGGCCAATGAATTTTGGAGAAAAACATCAAAACCCCAACACCCATACAAATTTCAGGCACGACAATTGGTAAATTAAGGCCGGATTCCAAAATCCCTTTCATCGGGAATTTAAAACGCCATAATACAAAGCCAATTAAAGTTCCCAAAATGACCGAAACCAAAGTACAGGCAATGGCAATCAGAATTGAATTGGCAAGTGCTTCTCTAATACCATCATTTTCAAAGACTTTTTGATACCATTTTAAGGTAAAACCCTTCCACTCAATCATGCGCTTACTATCATTAAAGCTAAAAGCAATAAGGATAAAAAGCGGGGTATAAAGGAATATTAAAACCCCCAATATCCACGCCCGAAGTCTTAAGCTTTTTGTATATTCCAATGGTGCACGAGGTTCTCTTTTGAAAATATTTTTCATTTATGCCCCCTAATGACCTGTTGAAACTTTCCCGCCCTTTGCTTCAAAATAGGAGCGTAAGGCAAAGAAAATCAAAGTTATATACATTAAAAGAAATGACAAAGCGGCACCAAATGGCCAATCATTGGCGCGTTTAAATTGACGCTCAATAAGGCTTGCAATCATCAAATCATTTGGTCCACCCAATAAATCAGGTGTTAAATATGCACCCATTGCAGGAATAAAGGTAATAACAATACCTGCCGCAATACCGGGTAAGGCAAGTGGAACAATTATTCTAAATAATGTTTCGCCGTGCCCTGCGCCCAAATCCAATGAAGCCTCAATTAGAGATCTATCTAATTTATCAAGTGCGGCATAAAGCGGTAATACCATGAAAGGTAAATGCACATAAATAAGACCAATTATAATTGCGGTTTTATTATATAATAATTGTTTTGGTTCAAAAGTCCCAACATCAAGCCCTGCGCCCAAAAGGAAATTATGAATTCCTAAAAGCCCCATATTTATAAGGCCTTGTGCACCCATTACACTTATTAATGCATAGGTTCGAATTAGCAAATTCGTCCAAAATGGAAGCATTATTAAAAGCAAAAGCCATGACTTTGTCTTATCATCGGCAAAAGTCATGGCAATAGCAACAGGGAAGGCTAAAACAAGGCAAACAAGCGTGGCAATAGTTGCCATAATTATTGATTGCCATAAAACTTGCAAAACATCGCGGTCAAAAACATGTTTATAGTTTTTAAAAGTTCCCGTGATTTCAACATCTATAAGCCCGTTATTCTCACCAAAAGAATAAATCCAGACCAATGCCATAGGCATCACAAAGAAAATTACAAACCAAATAGTTGGTGCAAGCATTGTGCCCCAAAAGAAACGCTTGTTTTCATACCAGTTTTGCATTTTATAGCCTAACTAAAATTAAATTATTCGGCGCGAATATGCGTCATTGCACCTTCTATTTCTTGTGAAACCTTGGCACCAAGGAATTTACCATATTCACATTTTGCCAATGCTTCTTTTGGTGGAAAAATAATTGGATTATTTTTGTATGAATCATCCATAAGCGCCTTTGCAGCAGCATTTGGCGTTGGATAAAGAATAGTTTTCGAAATATCTGCGCCTTTTTGTGCATCCAAAAGATAATTTATGAAACCATGTGCGTTATTTGGGCTTAGGGCACCAACAGGAATACACATACAATCAGAATTTAATAGAGAGCCTTCTTTAGGAATTAAAAAGTCTAAATCATCATCTTCAGTTTTAGCTTGGGCAATGTCACCATTATATTCGATTACCAAATCAACTTCTTTTTTAAGAAGCATTTCTTGACCGTCATCCTCATGGAAGCGTTTTACATTTTTCTTTTGTTTTACCAAAATATCGCTGGCTTGTTTTAACAATTCAGGCGAATAATCATTCACTGATTTGCCTAAATATTTGAATGTAAGACGGAATAAATCAAGGCTTTCACCCAAAAGTGCAATTTTGCCTGCATATTCATCTGAATCTAAAACATATTTCCAAGAATCAGGAATTTGCCCATTTTTCATAGCTGATTTGCGATAGCCAATCCCCAAAACAAGCCAAGTGTATGGCATAGAAAATTTACGACCAGGGTCAAATTCAGGATTTAAAAAATCTGGGTCAATATTTTTCATATTTGGAATTTTTGCATGATCAAGCGGTTGAATAATTTTCGCTTCTGCCATGCGTGTAACATATTCATTTGATGGCATGATTACGTCATAACCAGGATTGCCTTCATGGAATTTCGCAAACAATTCATCATTGCTTGAAAACAAGCTCATGGAAACTTCAACACCTGTATCAGATTTAAAATCTGAAAGCGTGTTTTCACCAATATATGTGTCCCAATTATAAAACTGAAGTTTTTTTGCTTCGCTACCGTCAATTTTAAATTTGCCAGCACTAGTAATTGGTTTTGCACCATCACCGCCTTTTGAGCATGATGTAATAGTGAAGGCTGCTGCCGTTGCACCAAACGCTGCCATGAAGGCACGTCTTGAATGTGCATTGCCTTTTAAGAATTTTGCAATTTCATATTCACTTAATTTAATTTCTGACATCCCTTTACCCCTTTTATAAATAAAGTTTACCTGATTTTACGCATTACGGAAGTACCAATCATAATCTTCAAGTGGAATATTCGCTTGATAACGATTTTGCTCAGTTTTCTTGATAATTGCATACATTTTTTGGAAGCGTTCACCCAAATATTGCCCAATCATTGGGCAATTTTCAAAAGCTTCAACAGCAGAATACCAGTTCATTGGTAAAGTAACTGGAGATTTATCCGCCTGTGAATAGCCGTCGCCTTCAATAATTTCACTTGGTTCTAATTGGTTTTTAATGCCATGATATACACCCAAAAGCATAGCCGCCAAACCAAGATAAGGCGATGCATCAGCACCAGAAATTCTATGTTCAATGTGGCGGGTTTTTGGTGGCCCCGCTGTTACGCGCAAACCAACTGTACGGTTATTAATGCCCCATGTTGCCGCGATTGGTGCATAAGAATTACCAACAAATCGGCGATATGAATT
The DNA here is from genome assembly GCA_020161405.1 of Pseudomonadota bacterium. Classification (GTDB taxonomy): domain Bacteria; phylum Pseudomonadota; class Alphaproteobacteria; order Caulobacterales; family Aquidulcibacteraceae; genus Pseudaquidulcibacter. Next base: position 759,214 of record JAIUOD010000001.1, read on the forward strand.
GGCATTTGGCGCAAAAATCGCCATTAAAGAAGGCATGGTTTGTTGCATACCTGCAATGGCATGTTTCATCATCTTATCGCCATTTTCAGATCCTGCGGCAAAAATATTATTGCCATCCTTATCTAAAACTGAAACGTGAAGGTGTTGCCCATTTCCTGCCATACCTTGAAATGGTTTCGCCATGAAACAGGCTTCAAGGCCGTGTTTAACCGCAACCCCTTTTACAAGGCGTTTATACATCATTGCTTCATCAGCAACCCTTAAAGCGTCTGCGCGGTGGTCAAGGCCGATTTCTAATTGCCCTGGGGCAAATTCGGAAATTGCCGCTTCAATTGGCAGACCTTGAATTTGTGCACAATTATATAAATCACGCAAAAAATCCATATGATCATCTAATTCACGAAGCCCATAAACCTCATTGCCAATTGGTGTATGGTTTGATGTCGGTGAGGCAGGAAGATGTGGTCGCTCACCAAATTTACGCGGCCCGCAAAGATAAAATTCCAATTCGCAAGCAACATCAGGCGTTAAGCCAATTTCGGTAAATTTATCCAAAACCCCTTGCAAAATCATGCGTGGGTCAAGGTCATTTTGTTGCCCATCAAGTTCATAAAGAGACAAAATACATTGTGCCACATCATTACCAAGCCAAGGCGCACGAACCAAAGTATTTGATGCAGGTTTTGCCAATCTATCGGCATCGCCATCTTCCCAAACAAGGCCAGTATCTTCGCAATCTGCACCCATTGTATCAACAACAGTTATTGAACCCGGTAAATAGCGACCATGCCCATAAACACCAAGTAATTCATGTGGGCGAATTCTTTTGCCGCGCGGTACATCGGTAATTGGTGTATAAATCACATCAATAAAGGCAATATCGGGATTGTCCGCCAAAAATTTTGCCGCATCATCCTTGTCTGCAATATCTGCTGTATAACCTTTGTTTGTCAAAATATTTTCCTATACTTTTAATAATAGGTGTTCGCGTTCCCATGCCGAAACCACACCTTCAAAATTATCTAATTCACTTTCTTTGATTGCCGCAAAAATTTGGCAAAAATCTTCGCCAAGGATTTCGCGCACAGGGCCACAATCTTTAAATCTTTCCAATGCTTCATCCAAAGTTCTCGGCAATGAGCGTGGCAATCTATATGCCGAACCTTGCAATGGCGCAGTTGGTTCAAGTTCCTGCACCATACCTACATAGCCACATGCCAAAGATGCCGCAATTGCCAAATATGGATTACAATCTGCCCCCGGAAGACGATTTTCAACCCTACGATTTTGCCCATCAGATAAAGGAACACGTAACCCGCAAGAGCGATTGTCACGCCCCCATTGCACATTAATTGGTGCATCAAATTGTGGGCGCATACGACGGAAAGAATTTACATTTGGCGCAAATAAAGGCGCACAATCAGGAAGAAATTTTTGTAAACCTGCAATGAAACTTCTGAATAATGGGCTATCTTGTCCATTACTATGTGCGAATAGATTTTGCCCCGTCTCTTTTGATTGTAAAGATTGGTGAATATGCATCGCCGAACCCGGTTGATTATCCATTGGTTTTGCCATGAATGTTCCATAAACCCCATTGGCAAGGGCAACTTGACGGAAAATTCGTTTAAAAACTAAAACCTGATCCGCCAATAGCATTGGATCACCGTGATTAAAGTTTACTTCTAATTGTGCTGCCCCCGCCTCGTGAATCATTGTGTCAATATCGATTTCGGCGATTTCGCAATATTCATATACTTGCTCGATTAAATCTTCATGCTCGTTAAGCGCTTCAAGGCCATAAGGCTGTGAAACTTTTTCGGCACGGCCAGAACGCCCAATCGGGGTTTCAAGCGGTAAATCTGGGTCAATGTTTTTTGCCGTCAAAAAGAATTCAAGCTCAGGTGCAATTATCGGCTCCCACCCTTTATCGGCATAGATTTCAAGCACGCGGCGCAAAACCCGCCTAGGTGCAATATCAATTGGTGAGCCATTATTGCTAAAGGCATCAGTCATAACAAAGGCGGTGGGCGTGCGATAACCTGGTGCAACGCGAATTGAGCCTGCATCAGGTAATAAAACACAATCAGGGTCTTGAATACTTTCATCGCCATTATTGGGAATTTCAGGATAATCACCCGTCATTGTTACAGTAAGGATTGATGATGCGATGCGTAAAGTTCGCCCCTTAACCCCTTGCAAAAAGCGCGATGCAGGAACAACTTTACCGCGAATGATACCATTCATATCGGGTAAAAGAAGTTCAATCTCGGTTACACCTTTTTCCTTTATCCAGGTTTCAAGGTGCTTATAGTCTGCTGTATGGACAAATTGCGACATTATTCACCTTTATTTTTTAAAATTGATTTGATTATATCTTGCACAGCTTGGGAATATTGCAAGATGTTTTCTTTATTTAAGTCTGGCCCCGCCAAAAGCATGTTGTGAAACGGCGTAACTAAAAAACCATGATTTATAAGCCCAAGATGCAATGCTTCTTCTAATTCATAATCAAAAATTGCACGCATTTCATCGGCATTTTTTGGAATTTCTTTTGAAAAAATTATTTCAAGCCGCGCACCAATGCGGACGATTGACCAATTAAGGTTAAGCGAATTTATTATTTTCAATAATTCTTCTTCAAGCGCTTTGGCGCTTTCAATCATTTTTTCATAAGTTTGCGGGGTTAAAAGGCACTCAATTGAATATTTAAGTGCGCTTAATTGCAATAAAGAGCCGCCCAAAGTTGTGCCAATTCCTGAATGACCAGATGGCAAGTTTGCACGCCCTTTTTCTAATGCATCTTTAATTTCATCACTAAAGCCCCAAATTGCGCATGGAACACCACCTGCAACAGCTTTTCCAGCAACAAAAAGGTCGGGCTTTAAATTATGAACTTTTGAATAGCCGCCATAGCCTGTTGATAAAGTATGGGTTTCATCCATCAAAACCAAAGTGCCATATTTTTTTGCGCATTTTATTACAAATTCTAAAAACCCATTCATTGGTGGCACAATTCCGCAATTAGTAAGCGCGGGTTCCATAATTATACAGGCGACATCTTGGCCTGATAAAATACCTTCTATTTCAATTTCATCATTAAATGGAACGCAATAAGTATTTATGGCGGGGTCAAAGGCAGAACCCCAAAGGCTTGGTTTGGCAATGGTTTTGCCATTTTTATCAAGGCAAACCGTAGTTTCATCCACCGCACCATGATAGCAACCATCAAAAACCAATATTTTTTGTCGCCCTGTCGTAAGCCTTGCAATCCGCAATGCAAAACGATTAGCATCAGATGCCGTCAATGCCAATTGCCAATTGGGTAAGCCAAAAATTTGTGCAAGTTTTGCCCCAACAAAATCAGCATATTTTGAAGGAAGCATAGAAGTAAGGCCATTTTCGCCCGCTTCATTAAGTGCTTTTTGCGTGGCCATTGGCGAATGTCCAAACATTGCACCCGTATCACCAAGGCAAAGGTCAATTAATTCATTGCCATCAATATCTTTGATTTTGACACCCTTGGCGCTATCAACAAAAAGCGGGAAGGGTATAGGCCAATCAAGCATCCAATGTTGTGGAACGCCACCAAAAAAACCGCCATCTTTATTTAAATTGTCACCAAGCCCATTGGCTTTGAGAAAGCCTTTTGGGCGCGCTTCAATATATTTTGCGCGATTTTGTGCGATAAATGTTTTTAGTTTTTCGCGGTCGATTTGACCATCGAATTCGTGATTATGTTCTAATTCTACCTGCTCGACAAATTCACTCACGAAACACCTTATTTGTTATAACAAACTTAGTGAAACAAAATATTCTTGTTTGGTCAAGCGATTTAGGAAATATTTTTATTGTTTAAGCTGTCTATATTTCAATTTCAACAGAGCATGGAACATGGTCAGATGGTTTTTCCCAAGAACGCGCATCACGCAATATTTGGAAAGATGTTATATCAACATTGGGTAATAAATTGTCAGATACCCAAATATGATCAAGCCTTCGGCCTTTATTATTCTTTGTCCAATCTGCAGCACGATACGACCACCAAGAATATAATTTTTCTTTTTCATCACGTTCATGGCGGGCAATATCAATGAATTTACCGCCCTTGCGTAATCTTTCTAAAGTTTCGGTTTCAATTGGTGTATGGCTTACAACATTTAAAAGTGATTTGTGCGACCAAACATCATGTTCATGAGGGGCGATATTTAAATCACCCACAACAATCGTATCGCCATGGTTTTGCGCATAATATTTTTCCATTCTATCAAGAAAATCTAATTTATGTGCAAATTTATCATTTATCGCAGGGTCAGGTTCATCACCGCCCGCAGGGACATATAAATTATGTATAGTCGGCCCATTTTCCCCAATTTTTGCCGCCGCAATGCGCGAATGTGAGTTCATGCAAAAATCAGGTGCAGCAGTTTCAGAAATTGGGATTTTTGAAACAATTGCCACCCCGTGCCAGCCTTTTTGACCATTAATTATCTTATATTTATAGCCTAATTCATCAAAATCGGCACTTGGAAATTCTTCATTTTGGCATTTAATTTCTTGCAGGCACAAAATATCGGGTGCAAATTGATTTAAATAATCTTTCACAATTCCAATGCGCAAACGCACAGAATTAATATTCCAAGTGGCAATTTTAATTTTAGTCATAGTTTTAAAAACCATGTTTTGGTGATTAATGTCAACTTATCTGCCAATCAATCTTTTCGCCTGTTCATCGGCAACAATTGCAGGCGAAACATTGCGTGAAATAGCTTCTTTAAGGACATTTTCCAATGTATTTGGAATATTTGAAACGTGTTTTTCAACCGCTTCTTTTGAATAATTGCCACCAACTTCATAGGCAACATTGATAATACCGCCTGCATTAACAACATAATCAGGGCAATATAAAATATCGCGTTTCACAAGTTCGCCGCCATGCTTTTCTTCGGCTAATTGATTATTGGCGGCACCACAAATGATTGGCGCTTTGATATTAGGAATTGATGCATCATTGATAATCGCGCCCATTGCACATGGGGCAAAAACATCAACATCAAGGCCGATAATTTCATCAATATCAACAATTTCGCCATTTGAAATCGATGCAGCATGGGCAACGCGGCCTTTATCAGTATCGCATACAAAGATTTTTGCGCCTGCTTGCGAAAGTCTGCGGCATAAATCTGCGCCAACTGCACCTGCGCCCTGAACCGCAACTTTAAGGCCATTAAGATCTTTACGACCCAATTTAACTTCAATCGCTTTTTCAATTGAAAGAAAAACGCCCAATGCTGTCATTGGTGACGGCTCACCGCCAAAACCTAATTTTGGATCGCGCCCGAAAACATGATTGGTTTTTTTTGCGATATTTTCCATATCCGCCAAAGTCATGCCAACATCTTCAGCAGCCAAATATTTGCCGCCCAAATTTTCAATAGCATTGCCAAGTGAATACATTAATTCAGGGGTTTTATCGGTGCGCGGATTACCAATTAAAACCGCTTTACCACCGCCAAGTTTTAAACCCGCCATCGCATTTTTATATGACATACCGCGTGAAAGGCGTAAAACATCTTTAATTGCACTTTCGCTATCTGCATATGGGAACATTCTAACACCACCAGCAGCAGGGCCAAGATGGGTTGAATGAACAGCAATGATTGCACGCATTTTAGTGCGGCGGTCGGTGGCAAATGTTACGCTTTCATGTTCGTCAAAATCAGGTTGTTCAAAAAAAGATGGCATGTTTTTCCCCTTTAGGGCTTCAATAATAGTTGCAAATGTAATTGAAAAGGTGATGGGTGTGGAAAAAGCAATGCAATTGCTATAACATTTTCTTTTTTCCAATTTGAGGGAAAGCTTGACCGAAAAAACCACGATTCTTGATAAATCTTGTCTTGAGGTGCTTGAAAAAGTGCCGCTTGATTTTGCGCATTATCAAAAAAACCTTGTTGATTGGTGTAATCATAATACAGGGTCACGCAATTATTCTTCAGTTGCCAGCTTCTTGCCGCGCCTTGAAAATGCTTTTGCCCAATTGGGCGCTGTGATTACGCATTTGCCATTACAAAAAGAACGCGTTGTTCTTGCCAATGGCGAAATAAAAGAAATTGATTTGGGTCATTCATTACATGTAAAAATGCGCCCTAATGCCCCAATTCAATTGGTCTTAACAGGCCATTATGACACGGTTTTTGGCGCTGATTCGCACTTTCAAAATGTAACTGATTTAGGTGATGAAAATATATATGGCCCTGGTGTAGCCGACATGAAGGGTGGGATTTTAATAATGCTTGAAGGCCTTAAAGCATTTGAAAGCCACCCTGATAAAAATAATATTGGCTATGAAGTGCTTTTATCACCCGATGAAGAAATAGGCTCTTTGGGTTCGGCGCATATTTTACATGAAATTGGTAAAAAATCTGATTTGGGTCTTACATTTGAACCTGCTTTACCTGATGGCTCTATGGCGGGTGCGCGTAAGGGTTCTGCCAATTTCGCGCTTATTATTCATGGTGTTTCTGCGCATGTTGGGCGGGCACATCATGAAGGGAAAAGTGCAATTAAAGCGGCGGCACAATTTGTTTGTGAAATTGAAAATATTAATGGCAAATATGATGGAATTACCATTAATACAGGTAAAATTGATGGTGGTAGTGCTAATAATGTTGTGCCAGATTTGGCAATTGTGCGCTTCAATGTTCGCGCCCCAAGCCAAGAAAAAATGGATTTTGCCATTGAACAAATTAAAGGCGCAATTAAAAACCTAAAAGATTTTCACTGCCATCTTGAAGGTGGGGTTTCACGCCCACCAAAGCCGCGAAATAGGGCGCAGGAAAGAATTTTTACCGATATTGGCAATGTTGCCCGTGATTTAGGAATGGAATTACAATTCAAAGATACAGGCGGTGTATGTGAAGGGAATAATCTATTCGCTTCTGGCTGTCCTAATATTGATACTTTGGGGGTTTGCGGCGGCCTTATTCATTCACCGCAAGAATATGCAATAAAGAAAAGTTTTGGTAAACGCGCACGCCTTTTGGCCGCAATTCTTTGTTCTTATGCAAATGGAACAATAGATGCCAAAGCACCTAGAAAACTTATGGGGGAAAATAAATGTTAGTGGTTCGGCCTGCAAAACAAAGCGATTATGAAGATTTCTACAATTTCGCAAGAATGTCTGGAGCAGGTTTTACAAGTCTTCCTGAAGATCCAGAGACTTTAAAAAAACGCCTTGTAAAAAGTGAAAAAACTTTTGCAGGTGATCCAAAATATTGTGATCCCAACGAGGCCGAAGGCGGCGTATATTTATTAATGGTGGAAAACCCAAAAACCAAACAGGTTTTGGGTTGCGCCGCAGTTAAAACCAATATTGGTCATGATGTTCCGTTTTTCAATTTTAGGGTTACAACTTTGGGGCAATTATCGCGCGTAACGGGGCGAAAATTTGAAATGTCCACGCTTGTAATGGTCAATGATTATACAGGCTCAACCGAGGTTGGAACTTTGTTTTTGAACCCACAACATCGTGGGGAAGGCGCGGGTAAATTATTATCGCTATCGCGCTTCATGCTTATGGCAGCAATGCCAAGTAGATTTGGAAAAACTGTGGTTTCTGAATTGCGCGGCGTGGTTCATCTTGATGGTCGATCACCATTTTGGGAAGGGGTAGGTCGCCCATTTTATCGCATGGATTTTTCTGAAGCCGATAATCTTTCTGCAGTTACTGATAATCAATTCATTATAGACCTTGGCCCAAAACACCCAATTTATATTGACTTATTACCTGATAGTGCACGCGGTGCAATTGCCGAAACCCATCCAGATGGCGCAGCCGCCAGAAGATTATTAGAGCGTGAAGGTTTAAGATTTGAAGGTGTTATTGATATTTTTGATGGCGGCCCATTACTTGCGTGCCGTGTTGAAGATACGCGCACAATGCGTGAAAGCGTTCGTGCGCCTTTTATCGTTGGTGATGTTCGTGGTCTTGAAAAATGCCTATTATCAAATGATCAATTAGAGGGGTTTGCATGTACACTTGCCCCCGCGCAAATAGAAAAAGATAGAATTTTAGTATCGCAAGAAGTTTTGGATAATTTAGGTCTAAAAGAAGGTGATTGTGGCCGTGCAAGAGGTTTTGATGTCTAATAATAGTGTTTTTATAAATAATATCTGGAAAAATGGTGATGGCGCCCATTTCCAATCTTTAAACCCTGCAAATAATGAAGTGGTTTTTAGCGCCAATGGCGCAAGCGCGGCACAAGTTGAAGCCGCGGTTAATGCAGCACATAAAGCACAAAAATCATGGGCAAAAATTGGGCGTGATGCACGAATTGCAATAATGAATAATTATGCCGAAGAATTAAAAAAACGCGCCGATGAAATTGCAATTACAATTTCAAAAGACACGGGAAAACCACTTTGGGAAACTAAAACCGAAGCGGCAACAATGGTTGGCAAAATTGCAATTTCTACCCGTGCTTATAATGAACGAACAGGTGCATTTTCAAAAGTAACCGCTTTTGGCGAGCTTGCATTAGATCATGCACCATATGGCGTAATGGCGGTTTTGGGTCCATTTAATTTTCCAGGTCATTTGCCAAATGGTCATATTGTTCCTGCGCTTTTGGCGGGTAATACAATTGTATTTAAACCATCCGAACTTGCGCCTGCAATTGCCAATATAATGGCGGATTCATTCGCGGCAGCAGGTGTGCCAGAGGGTGTGGTTAATGTTGTTCATGGTGGGCGTGAAACTGGCGCTGCGCTTTTGGCGTCAAATTTGAATGGGGTTTTATTCACCGGCTCTGCCACTACGGGAACCTATATTCATAAACTTTTTGGCGGTCGCCCCGAAGTTGTGCTTGCCCTTGAAATGGGTGGTAATAACCCGCTTATTATATGGGAACCGTGCGAGATTGAGGCCGCTGCCGATATGATAATTCATTCAAGCTTTATCACAACGGGGCAAAGATGTTCATGCGCACGCCGCATAATTCTTCCAACTGGAAAATTTGGTGATGCGGTTTTAGAGGCGGTAATCGCCAAAAGCCAAAAAATGCGAATTGGCACTTTTGACGATAAGGATGAGCCATTCATAGGACCAATCATTCATCAGAATATGGCGCAAAATTATCTTAAATTTGAACAAAGCCTTATTGCCAAGGGTGGTAAACCAATAATGGCTGCAAAAATTCTTGATAAAGGCCCTGCCTTTGTTGCGCCCGCATTGATTGATATGACAAATGCCCATGAGCGCGAAGATGAAGAATTATTTGCCCCTTTTGCCCAAGTTTTCCGCGTCGATAATTTTGATACAGCAATAGAGCGTGCAAATGACACTAAATTTGGCCTTTCATCTGGTCTTGTTTGTGATGATGCAAGCCTTTGGCATCGTGCCTTGGGCGAAATGCATGCAGGGCTTATAAATTGGAATCGCCCAACAACAGGGGCAAGTGGTGAATTACCATTTGGCGGCCCTGGGTTGTCTGGAAATGGAAGGCCAAGCGCTTTTTATGCCGCTGATTATTGTTCATATCCTGTTGCCCAACAGAATGCTATAATGGCGCAAAGGTTAAAAGCCATAGGTTTGGAATGAAAAATAGACAATTATTAAAAGCTTTTTCGCTTGCTTTTGCGGCGTTTACAATCACACCATTAAATGCATTTGCAGATGATCAAGCATTTGTAACAAATCGCGCGCGCCAAAAAGCACCGATTTCTTATGAAGAAATTACACAATTGCTTATTCCAAAAATCATGGAAATTCCATCGGTTCGCGGTGTAGTAGTGGATGAAAATATGCCCCATGCTTTGCGGGTTACACATTCAACCAATCTTGTTGTTCGGCTTGATAATTTTTACAATAAAATGAATAAAGCAGGCACTGATAGGGATTTTGAAACCAAAAAATTTGTTGCAACCATTGCCGAAGTAATTGGGAAAAGTAACCCTTTTAAATCCGAAAACCTTCGCATTGTAATAAGAACCAAAGAAGCGCTTGATGATTTTGAAAGCCAAACTGGTGCAAATGGTCAATTGAACAAAATTGTAAGACGCCCATTCATTGGCGATTTAGAAGAAGCATTGGTAGCTGAAACAAAAACTTCAATTGCCTTTATGCCAATTGGTGAATTGCAATCATTAAAATTAAGCGATGCCGAGGCTTTTGATTTAGCGGAAAAAACCTTTGCAACGCAATTTGCAAATATCGAATGGGTAAAGACAAGTGATAATCTTATGATTGCAAAACTTGATGGCGCATTTGATACAAGTCTTTTGGCAATTCCATCGGTTTGGCAGAATTTACAAGCGCAAAATAATTTTCCGATTGCGGTAATTGCACCAAATCGTTCATTACTTCAATTTGGTCGTGCTGATTCAAAAGAAGATATAGAAAAACTATCGGAAATTGCAAAAAAGGAGGCAATTGGCCCCCATGCAATAAGTGATAAAATTATGGTTTGGAATGAAAATCATTGGGAATTTTTAAACTAATTCTTGAAATAGGGGTATTGAATTGCAAAGCCCCATAATAAAACCTAACAATTAACAAAATTAAGGAGTTTCCTATGAGCGGGCTTTTAGATACGATATTACAAGCAGGTGGCGGTTCAGCAGTTGATATGATTGCTGGCAAATTTGGCATAAGCCCTGCACAGGCGCAAAGTGCAATTTCTGCACTTTCGCCAATGATTGCCGGTGGCTTTAAGGCGCAAGCACAACAAGGCAGCCTTGAAAATATTCTTGGCAGTGTTCTGACACCAGACCATGCAAATATTGGTGCAAATCCTGCGGAACTTGCGCGCCCTGGAACAACTGATGCAGGCAACCAAATTTTGGGTGCTATTTTTGGTTCTAAAGAAGTTTCACGCGAAGTTGCGGCCCAAGCATCTGGTCAAACAGGTTTACCTACTGATTTGCTTAAACAAATGCTTCCAATCATTGCAATGATGGCTGCGGGCACGATGGCGAATAAAGCCAATTCTGGTGGTCTTGGCGGAATGCTTGGCAATATGATTGGTAATGCTGTTGGCGGTAATGTTGGCGGTGCTCTTGGTGGCCTCTTAGGCGGTGGTGCGCAAACTGCAAATGATAGTGCTGGTGCTGGCGGTGCATTGGGTTCAATTGCCAATATGCTTGATTTGGATCATGATGGTAATCCGCTTGATGACATAATGGGAATGTTTGGTAAGCGCTAAAAATTAAGGCCCCAAATGGGGCCTTTTTTACATGTGCAATTTTAATTTATTCAAAGTTTCGTTTGAACAATGGTAAGGAACAGGAACACCATTTCCCCAAACGGGACCCGGCCATGCGGCATCATCAATTTTTCGTCCAATTATATGAATATGCAATTGTGAAACAATATTACCAAGTGCGCCAATATTGATTTTATCAAAATGACCAAAATTTTTAATCAGCTTTGAAATTGTCGTAATTTCATTGAATATTTCCCCCTGTTCAAAAAGGGATAAATCATGAAGCTCAATGGCATTTTCAATTCTAGGAACTAAAACAAGCCACAAAAAACGGCTATCATTCATTAATCTTAATTGGCAGACGTCTAAATTTGCAATGAATATAGTATCTTTTTCTAATTGTGGATGAAGTTTAAACCCCAATTTTCAATGCCTTTTTAAGCGGAATTGCTGCCCAATAATCTAAATCAAGAATTACATTTGGCAAGTAGTTATTGTCTTGATCTTTGTGGGGAAAATTGTCGCATGGTAGATCTTTAGTGGCGATTAATCTTAATCTTAATGCGCCCCAAGAATTACCAATTTCGCATTTGTCCAAAACTTCTGACCATGCATAAATTGTATCACCAGCGAAAAATGGGTTTACATGTCGACCTGCATTAATTGCTAAAATATGCCCTGCATTGCCAAGACCATTGAATGCAATGGCGCGCGCACTAGATATAATTACACCACCATAAACAAGGCGGCGGCCAATTTTTGAAGATTTTTGACCGAAAGCATCAAAATGAACCCGTGCCGTATTTTGATATAGGCGCGTTGCCATTTGATGTTCAGCCTCTTCAATTGCCATTGCATCGCGGTGGTCAATTTTTTCACCTATTTCATAGTCTTCATAGCCAAAATTTGAACCAGACAAATAGGTGTCCCATGTTCCAGATTTTAATTTACATGGTGGAATTAATTCAGAGGGTTCGACAATAGAATTTAATTCTGGGACAATTTGGTTTTCAATTTTTGCATCAAAATTTCCCTTATTCACCATTACCCAACGAACATAGGATAAAACCAAATCCCCAAATTGATTAAAACCCTTGGTGCGAACGTAAACAACGCCAGTTTTACCATTTGAGTTTTCTTTCAAACCAATCACTTCGGAAATTGATGTAATTGAATCGCCAGATTTTACAGGATGGTGAAATTTACATTCCGCATAACCAAGATTGGCAACTGCATTCAATGAAATATCAGGCACAGTTTTCCCAAAAACCACGTGAAATAATAAAAGCGGGTCAATGGGCCAATTGTCAAAACCAACATCTTGCGCAAATTTTTTCGAAGAAAATTCAGGATAGCGCGAACCGCTTAGGGCAATATAGGTTGCAAAATCACCATCAGTAATTGTTCGTGGTGTTGCGTGGTGTAAAATTGCCCCAATTTTGAAATCTTCAAAAAAATTGCCTTTAAATGCTTTATTTGTCATTTTTCCCCTCAAATAATTTCACAAGCTTCGGTAAAATCTAATCTTGGCAATCTCGGATGATGCGGTTCACTATCCGCTTTATAGCCAAGATTGATAAGGAAATTTGATTTATAACCTGACGTGCCAAAAAACTCTTTATCAACGCCTGCATTATCAAAGCCAGCCATTGGGCCGCAATCTAGACCAATGGCGCGCGCCGCAATTATCATATATGCCGCGCCCAAAGTTGCGTTCATAAAACCTGCGCCATGCCCCATGTCAGGTGATTTTTCAAACCAATAACGCGCATCAGGTACGTGTGGGAATAATTTCGGCATATTTTCATAAAATTTTGGATCAAAAGCAGCAATAATCGTAACTGGTGCTTTCATGGTTTTATCTACATTACCAGCGTCAAGATATGGTTTTAAACGGGCCTTTGCATCTTGTGATTTAATGAATAAAAAACGTGCAGGATTTGAATTTGCCGCGGTTGGGCCAAGACGTGCAATCGAATAAAGTTTTTTAAGTTTTTCATCTTCAATTTGCTTATCAGACCAAATATTTATGGTTCTTGCTTTTAAAAATAATTGGTCAAGAGCATTTTCATTTAGTGTATTCATTTAATTCTCTCTTTTATATGTTCTGCAACCCTATATGAATTTGCAATTATTGTAAGCGCAGGATTTACAGCAGAACTAGATGGAAAGAAACTTGAATCAGTGACGTATAAATTATCTAAATCATGTGCTTTGCAATTAATATCTAAAACTGAATCTTTAGGGTTTTTTCCAAATTTTATCGTTCCGCATTGATGTGCCGTACCTAATAATGGGATCATTTGGTCAATTTCAAAATGTGGTTCATACATTGTGCGGCTTCCAAGGCTATAGCCTTGAAGCGCGTTCTTAAGCTTATTAATTAATCTTCTGTGCCCAACTAAATTATTAGGTGTGTAATCTAATTGAATTTTTCCATAATTGGTTAGGGTAACTCTATTGTATAATTTTGGTAAATCTTCACTCATAATCATAAAGGAAATCATGTGTTTTCCAAGCCAGTCAGATAAGAAATTTGGTATAACCCAATGGGGAATAATATGTGATATCTGACCTTCAACATAAGCGCCATTAGCTGCTGGTAAAGATTGTATTTGCCCCATCGGAAAATCAAAATCACCATCCTTATCTTTAAAGTAATAATCCATAATGGCATATGTTTTCGGGAATATTGCTTTGGCTTCATGTGCCATTATTGATGTCATTGCAGATGTTGTGTGAAACATATAATTTCTTCCAACTAAATCAGAAGAATTTGCAAGGCCATTTTCATGGTTTGAATTTGCTGAATTAAGCAAAATAACGGCACTATTTACTGCGCCAGCAGCCAAAATAAAAATATCTGCACTAAATGTTTCTTGTCCATCAAAACTTAAACACACAACTGATTTAACATTCTTGCCCGTTCCATCACTAATAAGTTTATGGGCCTTGAGATTTTTAGCAATTGTAACATTTGAATATTTTGAAATTGAATCGATACATAATGTTCTTGCATCTGACTTTGCTAAAATATGACATGGGTGGCCAGCACATGTTGGGCATAAAATACATTTACTATTATTGTCTGGAATATTATAATTTATACCAAGTGGAAGCGGTGATGGCGTCATTCCTTTAGTTTTAAGGTGGTCTAAAAAGTCTTTTAGTTTTTCATCATGTGGGACAGCAGGATATGGATATGGTGGATCGTTTATTTCATCATTTGGGTCAATTCCGCGTTGTCCATGCACATTCCATAATTTTTCGGCTTTTTTGTAAAATGGTGCAAAATCATCATAATCAAGTGGCCATTCAGGTGATATTTCACCGCCATAATGCTTAACTTCATTAAAATCTTGGCGCTTCATGCGCATCAAAGCTGCGCCATAAAAAGTAGAATTTCCACCCAGCCAGTAATTTGTATTGGGCCTAAATTCACGCCCCTTTTTGTCAATCCAAGTTTCTTGGGCACGATATCTTTTTTTTATAAAAACTTCGCGGGGGTTCCAGTTTTCTTTCTCTATTGGTAGCTTATCGCCACGTTCTATAATAAGAATTTTTTTACCAGTTTTTGCCAATTCTAGTGCAATTGTGCCGCCACCAACGCCTGAACCAATTATTATAATATCGTATTCATTTGACACTATTTTATCACCATTTTTTTTGCTTCATGCCTTATTATTGGATTAAGGATGAATTCAGGAACAAACTTCATCATGGCAACGGCAAATTTGTTGGCAATGCCACATATTACAACTTCTTTTGCTTTTGAATTTCCGTCTAATGCTGATTTTACAACATCAAATGTTGCCATGGGTTTTAAAACATTATCCTTGCCTATTTTTTCATTCATTCCATTATGGGTTTGAAATTCACTTTGGGTTGCGCCTGGGCAAAGGGCGGTGATGTTAATTCCTAAATCACAATTTTCAGCTGCCAAAGAGCGCGACATTTTCAAAATATATGATTTAGCCGCCGGATATAATGAATGACCCGCTGCGCCATTTGAAAAAGCAACCATTGAAGAAACATTTATAATTCGGCCAAATTTCCTTTTCTGCATTTGTGGTAAAAATGCGTGGCACAAAATAGTAGGTGCTGTAACACAAGTTTCAACAAAACCCATTTGCGCAGAAAGCTCTGTATTATGAAACTCACGGGCTACTGAAAAACCTGCATTATTAATAAGGCCATCAATATTGATATTTTGTGATTTTATTTTTTCAACTAAAGCCAATGTTTCGTCACGTTTTGATAAGTCGCATGAAAAGCAATAGCATTTAATTTTAAATTGATTTTGTAAATCTTGGGCGAGTTTTTCTAACCTATCTAAGCGCCTTGCCACCAAAACCAAGTCATGTCCCAATTTTGCTAATTCTTGGGCAAAACATTCGCCAATGCCTGATGAAGCGCCAGTAATTAAATAAGTTAGCGACAAACACGCCCCCTTTATGGTTTTATAAATTCATAAACCAAAATCATTGGCATGCAATTATATTTTGACCAATCAATGTGAATATTTGCAAGTTTTGATGTTCCATAGAAAACAGATTTTTGAACAATTTGAAAACCTGCGGCCTTGGCAGCAGTTTCAAAGTCCTCTTCTTTATGGGCAAAGCTTTTTGCACGAATTTCAATGTTTTTTTCTTTATCAATAAATCGCGCGCCCGATCCATTTTGCATTCTTTGAGGATGAATCTCACTTATGAAAAGGCTAGCCTCTGATTTTAAATTTGAAAACACTTTTGTAAAAAATAAGTTCAAGTCTTCAATATGTTCAAGAACAAGTGAAATGATGGCAAAATCAAAATCATTATCTTCGATTTCAAGATTAATAAAATCGCCACAAATGAAATTTATATCATTTTTAATGGTTTTTAATTTCGCTTTTTCAAGCATTTTTTGTGATATATCGATGGCGGTAATATGATGATTTGATTTTACTAATTTTTGGGTGTTCCGACCGCTTCCACAGCCTATTTCAAGGACTTTTTTGTTTTCCAGATTGCCCCAAAATTTTTGAAAATGTAATTCATCAACATAAATTGTTGAATTAATGTCTTCATCATAGGTTTTGGCCCACGCATCATAAAATAAGCTATTTTCATTGCAAGTTTGTCGCACTTTAAAACCCCAAAACTAAGAATAATATTCTTGTATTATTAACCCATAGGCGATAATCATGCACGAATAAAAGTGATTAATAAATATATTATCCTTGTAGGAATTCCTACACTTTAGGGGGAATAATGAATAAAAAAATACGTAAAGCTGTTTTGCCCGTTGCAGGTTTTGGAACACGCGTTTTGCCTGCTACAAAAAGCCTTCCAAAAGAAATGTTGCCAGTTTTTGATAGACCAGCGGTTCACTGGGTTGTTGAAGAAGCATTAGAGGCAGGGATTGAACATTTTGTTTTTGTAACTGGTCGAAACAAATCTTCAATTTCTGACTATTTTGACCGCGCTTTTGAGCTTGAAGAAACTTTGGCACGTGCGGGGAAGATTAAACAATTGGAAATGTTGCAAAACATGTTACCTGTTGCGGGCTCTAAATCATTTGTACGTCAACAATCACCACTTGGTCTTGGTCATGCGGTTTGGTGCGCGCGTGATATTATTGGCGATGAACCTTTTGCAGTACTTTTACCCGATGTTTTGGTTCAGGCGCAAAAATCTTGCCTTCATCAAATGGTTGAAGCCTATGAAAAGGTTGGCGGAAATATAATCGCGGTTGATCAAGTTCCGATGGATCAAGTTTCATCATATGGTGTAATTGCCCATGGTGAACGCAATGGCAATATTATGCCAATCACTGATATGGTTGAAAAACCTAAACAAGAAAATGCGCCAAGTAATCTTAAAATTACGGGCCGCTATATTCTTCAACCTGAAATTTTTAAGTGCCTTGAAACCCAGGAACGTGGTGCAGGCGGCGAAATTCAGCTTACTGATGCTATGCATCAATTGATGAAAATGCAAAAATTTAGCGCGATTGAATTTGATGGCGAAGATTTTGATTGTGGTTCGCGCGAAGGATATACAGAGGCATTCCTTGCTTATGCATTGAAAGATGAAGATTTAGGTGGCAATATACGCACCATAGTCGAACGGCTTTTAAAATAGGTTTCTTTTGCCAAAATTTTCAATAATTCTTGTAAGCTATAAAAGCGGGAAAGATATTGATAGGAATATTTCCTGTTTGATGGGGCAAACTTATAAAAATTTTGAAACCATTTTAATTGATAATAATTCACCCGAAAATGGTGTCTCAATTGAAGCTTCTGAAAAAGTAAACTTTTTTATCCAAAATGATAAAAATATTGGTTTTGCAATGGCCAATAATCAAGGTGCAAAACTTGCAAATGGTCAGTGGTTGGTTTTGCTAAACCCCGATGCTTTCCCGCATGAAAGTTGGCTTGAGGAAATAAATAAAGCAATTGAGAAATACCCAGATTGTGAAAATTTTGGCTGCCTTCAAATGCTTGATGGTGTGCCGAACATGCTTGATGGTGCGGGCGATTGTTTTTCTATTTTTGGAATTGCTTGGCGCGGTGGTCATCGCAAACCAATTCCAAATGACATTGAAGATGGCGAAGTATTTGCCTCTTGCGGTGCCGCATCAATTTGGAAAAAATCACGTTATGAAGATTTGGGCGGCTTTGAAGAAAGCTATGGCTCATATTATGAAGATGTAGACCTTGGATTTCGCCACAGATTAGAAGGCGGAAAATGCATTCAACTTGCTAATGCAATTGTAAGCCATAAAGGCTCTGCATCAAGTTCAAGATATTCTGAATATGCAGTATTTCATGGCATAAGAAACCGCGAAATTGCATATTTTCGCTTAATGCCATTTTGGTTATTGGTATTTACTTTGCCATTGCACATTTTTGCCGTTTTTTCTTTGTGGTTTCACGCGTTAATTCGCGGCGCTTTCGTGCCTTATTCGAAAGGAATAATGGCTGCTTTTGAAAAGACTTGTGACGCCATTAAGCAAAGACAAAAAATTCAAAAACGCCGCAAAGCAAGCGTTTTTGATATATTAAGAATAATGTCTTTTTCGCCTTTTTCGCTTTTGAGCCGCGCAATAATTATTCGTAAAATTAAATAATTTGCGGGCTTCCTGCAAATGTGCGATAAATTGCAATTGCTGCATCTGAATATGCTGCTTGCGCCGCAAGCCTTGCATTTCTTGCTTGACTATAATCGCGTTCAGCTTCGGTGCGGTCTTTCATTGCAATTAAGCCCACTTCAAAGCTTTTTTTCGCAGAATTAAAGCGAATTAAAGCCGCCTTCTCACCATTTTGTGTTGCAATTAAACGATCGCGCGCAAAATCATAAGCTGACAAAGCCTGCTGACCCTCTGCGATTGCAGCCATTGTCGTGGCTTTATAATTTAATAAAGCCTGTGTGAACCTTGCATCTGCTTGTTTAACACTTGCAAGTTTTTGACCAAAATCAAATAATGTAAGACTTATCGCAGGTGTAAGGCTTGAACGTTCAATATCAGCCGCAATCGGGCCGCCGGTTACAGCAGAAAGAAGTGTCAATGCACCGCGAATTGAAACACTTGGTAAAAGGTCAGCTTTTGAGATTCCAACCGCTGCACCCATTAAAATGGCATTTTGTTCAGCTTGGCGCACATCGATACGGCGGCGAACAAATTCAGCAGGAATAGAATTTATTTGCGGAACACTTTTCTTGAATTCAAAATTTCTAACAGGAGCTAAAAACTCATCAAGTGAACCGGGGGTTACACCGCGCAAAATTGCAACGCGGTTCAGGCCCGCACGAACCGCCAATTTTGCATCAGGTATTTGCGCCTCAATTGCCGACAAAGTTGTTAGAGCAAAGGTGGCATCAGATTGTGATATAAGGCCAACCCTTAATCTATCTTGTGCAACTGCATTTAAGGTTTTGGCGCTCTCTAAATCTTCTTCAAGATATTGAAGGCGGGTTTGGCTGCTTCTTAAATCTATATAAGCAGCGGCAATATCGCCAATAAGCGCAATTTTTGCGGCTTCTATCCCTAGTTTTGCATTTTCAACATTGGCTTTTGAACCTGTAAGAGAATTTGTCAAACGCCCAAATAAAGGTATTTCCCACGAGGCAGCGGCAACAGAAGTTTGCAAAGATTGTTTATCATCAACAAGACCAGTATTTGCATTAATCAAACTACCGCCTTTGTTAATTTTATCGGTTGTAACATTAGATGAAACATCAACACGTGGTGCAAAACCCGCAATTGTAGCACGCCCTTGGGCGCGTGCTTCTTTAAGGCGTGCATTTGCAATTAAAAGCCCAATATTTTCATTTTGTGCTTCTTTTACAAGCTGGTCCAATTTATCGTCAGAAAAATTTTGCCACCAAGCGACAGAATTATCGGCAGATGCAGGAATTTCATCACGAAAAGAATCAATTGTAACCGCCGGTGCTTTAATGTCTTTAACACCAATTAGACCATTGGTTGAGCAAGCACCCAAACTTGTCAAAAAGCCAATAGCAATAATTGAAGAAATATATTGCTTGGATTTTTTTATACTTTTGCTTTTTTGCATTTGTTAAACCTGCATCTTTATATAAATCAAAGTGTTATTCGTAAATATACTTAAATAAAAAATATATTTCATTATATAAGCTTATTAACTTTCATCAAGAATGAAATCTTGTATTAGGATGGTGGTTTTGAAATTTAAATTTTTAAAAACACCAAAAAACCACTTTTTCACTTGACCAAATTGAATAAGAACTATAATGCGAACGAACGTTCGTTTTTTGAATAGGGCTAAAAGTGCGCACAGTCAACCCACAGAAAGTTGAAAATCGGAAAAACCAGATTCTTGATGCAGCAAAACACTGTTTCGAGCAAAAGGGTTTTCATGCCACAACAATGGCGGAAATTTGCGCGCGCGCACAGATTAGCCCTGGTGCTTTATATCGCTATTTTTCTTCAAAAGAAGAAATAATAGACGCAATGTGTGATGAGCAACAATTTCGCTCTCTGGCGCTATTAAGTAGTGTAAGGGGTAAAATCAAAAATAGTATTGATTTTCAAAATGCTTTAAAAATGATAATTTCAGACGTTATTGAAAATTATTGTAACAAAGAACATGGCGCAATGGCCGCTGAACTAATTGCCGAAGCTATGCGTAATGATTCTTTTGCCAAGAATGCCGCTATATCTTATATTTCTTATCAAACTGAATTTGCGAAATTATTGGAAATCGGTCAAAAATTAGGCGAAATAGATGAAAGATTAAATCTTGAAGAAGCCGCCGGGATGCTTATGGCGGTTGTCGATGGTTTAGTTCTAAGAATTGCATTTTGTGATGATATTGAAAAAGATAAAATTAAAGAATGGCTATTTAATTTGTCGGGCAGGTATCTTTGCCCGAATAGAAATATTAATTTAAAAAAACTCAACCAACCTCCCGTTCAAAATTTAGGGGCTTAGATAATGATAAAAAATAATTTTGGGGTCAAATTTGCGGCTTCAATTTTGGCTATTAGTGCAATCACCCTTTCCGGTTGTGCAAAAGGCAAAGAAGACAAAGCCAAAGAAGAAAAAAAAGAAGCTGGCCGAACTGCGCAGGCGGTTTCTGTTGCGCAAGTTTCATCCATAAACCTTAACCCTGATATTGTGGTTGCTGGTCAAGTTTTGGCACAAAATGAAGCCCAAGTTTATTCAACGGCATCAGGCGCAAAAGTTATGCAATTATTGGTTGATGTGGGCCAATATGTTAATGCGGGCCAAGCCTTAGCAAGGCTTGATGCGCGTCAAATCACTGCTGATAATGAATTATTATCCGCGCAAGTTCGCCGTGCAAGAACTGCACTTGCCGAAGCGCAAGTTCAGGTTCAGGCTGCTGAACAAAATTTATCACGCGGAACCAGTGGTACACGCGAAACTGCGCTTGATTTGCGTCAGGCGCAAATTGCGGCTGCAGAAGCCAAATCCCAATATGATAGGGCAATGGCTACAACTGATATTGGCGCATTGTCACGCGAAGAGGTAGAGCGCCGCCGTAATGCATGGCAAGCAGCCGAAGCAAGGCTTAATGCGCAAAAAGGTGATGTTACCGCAATAATGGATGGTCGTCGCCAAGCTTTAACGGCAGCAAAAGCAAGACTTGAGGGCGCTAAATCTGATTTAGCTTTGGCAATAGCGCAACAAAACCAGTCTAATGCGCGCCAAAATAATGGTGTGATTACTGCGCCTGTTTCAGGTCTTATAACTTCTAGAAACGTAAAAGTTGGTGAAATTTCTGGCATGGGTGCAAGCCCAATGTTCACTATCGTAACAGGCGGCGCGCTTGAAGTTAATGCAGAAATTTCAGAAAGTGAATTGGGACGTTTAACCCAAGGTATGAGCGCGCAATTTAAAGCGCCAGATGGCACACAAGTTAACGGAATTTTGCGTCAACTACCTGCGCAAATCGACCCACAAAAACGCACAGGTATTGCAAAATTCACTTTGCAGCCGAATCCTTCGGTTAAATCAGGTGTATTTTTAACTGGTATGGCGTCTAGTGGAATGCGTGCAATTACGGCAATTCCATCTTCTGCGGTTTTATATGATAACCAAGGCTCATCAGTTTATGTGGTTAAACAAGATAATAGTGTTACCAAGCAAAAAGTGACTTTGGGTGCGCGTAGTGGTGATTTAGTTGAATTAATAGTTGGTCCTGCAATTGGCCAATGGGTTGTAACTTCTGGTGCATCATTCTTGGCAGAGGGTGAAAAAATTAACCCAACTAAAGAAGCACTAAAAGCTGTAACGCCCGCGCCTAATCAGGCGCCTGCCAATGTTAAAACCAAATAGGGAGTAGTTATGCGTAATATTTCGTCTTGGGCGATAAAAAACCCAATTGCCCCTGTGGTGTTATTTTTAATGCTTACTATTTTGGGTATTGGTGCGTTTTTTAAACTACCAATTAACTCAAACCCAGATATCGAACTTCCAATATTTACAGTTAATGTTTCGATGCCGGGAGCTGCGCCATACGAAATTCAAAACCAGATTACGGTGAAAATTGAAGGTGCACTAACCGGTATTGAAGGCGTTAAAAAAATCACTTCAACCGCCCAAACCAGTCACTCTTCTACCGTTGTTGAGCTTCAAATTGGTGCAGATATTTCGAAAGCAGTTGATGATGCACGCGCAGCAGTTTCACAAGTGCGTTCAGATTTGCCATCTGGAATTATGGAACCAATCGTTCAACGCATAGATTTTAACGACGAAGATCCTATTGGTGCTTATGTTATTAAAGCACCAAAAATGACAACCGAACAATTATCTTGGTTTATTGATAATGATGTAACGCGCGCATTTTTGGCTGTAAAAGGCGTTTCTCGTATAGATAGATGGGGCGGCCAAAGCCGTCAAATTAGCGTTGATATTGACCCTTCAAAGCTGAATGCATTTGGCGGCTCGGTTGCGGATGTATCCAATGCCTTGCGCGGTCAAAACGTCGATATCCCTGGAGGTTTGGCTGAAACTGGAACTGGTCAACAAACTATCAGGACCATGGGTGCAGTTAAAACTGTTGATGAATTGCGTAATATGCCAGTTACTTTATCTAATGGTAAGGTATTGAAATTATCTGACATTGCAGATGTTCGTGATGGCGGCGGTGACTTAACAACAATTTCGCGCTTTAATGATAATCCGGTAACTATGTTTCAGATTTTGCATACAAAATCTGCGTCAACCTTGCGTACATATCGCGCAGTGCAAGCGAAAATTGAAGAATTTACCAAAGCTCACCCTGATATAGAAATAGTCCCTGCCTTCACCCCACCAGATTTTGTGCAAGATGATTACGATTCTTCATTAAAATCGATGTTCGAGGGTGCTTTATTGGCAACCTTGGTGGTTGCGGTATTTTTGGGTGGATGGCGCACAATTATAACGGAAACCCTTATTGCGGCAGCTGTATTATTTGGCGGTGAATTCCTTCTGAATAAATTCGCGCACATGCATATAAGTGAAGTTACAATTTTGGCATTGCTTACGCTTTGTGTGGCATTGATTGCACTCTTTAGGAAAGAGGGGCGGGCAACCTTCTTGGCGGCAATGGCAATTCCATTGTCAACTATCCCAACTTTCTATGTCATGAGCTTGCTTGGGTTTACCCTGAATGGCGTTACACTTCTGGCGCTTGGTTTGGTTGCGGGTATTTTGGTTGATGATGCGATTGTGGAAATCGAAAATATCGAGCGCCATATACATATGGGAAAAACCCCATTCCAAGCTGCACTTGAGGCGGCTGATGAAATCGGTCTTGCGGTGGTTGCAACAACATTCACAATTGTTGCAGTATTTGTTCCCGTATCATTCATGACCGGTATTATTGGTCAATTCTTTAAATCATTTGGTTTGACGGTTGCGGTTGCGGTTTTATTCTCCTTGCTTGTTGCAAGGATGATAACACCTCTAATGGCGGCATATTTGCTTCAGCCAAAAGATGAGAATGCGGTTGAAAAACCTAATAAAGTTGCCGAATGGTATTATGGCATACTTGAATGGGCTTTGAAAAACCGCTGGAAGACATTTGGTCTTGGAATGTTGCTATTCGTTGCAGCGATTGTTTCAGTTGCTTTTACACCAAAAACAGTAATGCCACAGCTTGATCAAGGCTTTGTGAATATTTCAATTGATTTACCACCTGGTCTATCGCCATTCGAAGCTGATGCAAAGGCGCGCGAAGTTGGTAGATTAATTATAAATGAGCATGGCACAAAACAAGTTATCCAATGGACACGTGGTGATTTGACTGGTGCTGGATTCTTCATAACTATGGTTGAGCGCAAAGACCGTAAGGTTACGCAAAAACAATATGAAGATGAATTAAGGAAAAAAATCGCGCTTGTACCTGGTATAAGGTCACAATTTGGCGGTGGATGGGGCTCAACTGGTCTAGAAATCAATTTGGTTTCATCAAATAGTGATGAATTGGAAAAAGCTGCTATTCGGGTAACTGAAGAAGTGCGCAAAATTCCATGGGCTTTGGATTTACGCTCTTCTGCGGACGTAACAAAGCCAGAAATTCACATACTTCCAAAGCGTGAAGAAGCGGCAAGATTAGGCGTTGATGTTAATTCAATTGCAACAGCAACAAGAATTGCAACAAGTGGCGATATTGAAATGAATTTGCCTAAATTCAATTCTGGTGAGCGTCAAATTCCTATTTTGGTTCGCCTTGCACGTGAAAATCGTTCAAATATTGAAATGATAAAATCTTTGCGTGTACCAACTTCATCTGGCGTTAGTGTTCCTTTAAGTTCAGTTGCTGATGTTTATTATGGTGGTGGTCAAGCGCGTATTTCACGTCAAGACCGTGAGCGAGTAATAAAAATTTCGGCTAGCTTGGGTAAAGATAAAGATGGAAAACAAATCCAACTTGGTCAAGCTGTCGAAGAATTAAAGAAATATGATTGGTATAAAAACCCAGGCCCTGGCGTTCGCGTAAAAGAGGGTGGCGATGCCGAAGACATGGCGGATATGTTTAATCAATTCACAGGTGCGATTATGATGGGTGTCTTGCTTATCTTTGCAGTGCTTGTTCTATTGTTTAAAGATTTTATGCAGCCAATTACGATCGTTTCGGTAATTTTCTTGGCACCTGCGGGCGCATTCTTTGGGCTATTCCTAACCCAAGAACCATTATCGCTTCCGGTGTTTATTGGGCTTTTGATGCTAATCGGTATTGCGACTAAAAACTCTATTCTATTGGTGGATTTTGCGGTTGAATCGATAAATCATGGAATGTCACGTTATGATGCAATCATGGATGCCGCAAAGAAACGTTCGCGCCCAATTATCATGACTACAATTGCAATGGTTGCAGGCATGATACCAAATGCATTAACAACAGCGGGCCCTGGCGCATTCCGTCACGGTATGGCGATTGCGGTTATTGGTGGTCTGATTGTTTCTACTGCATTATCACTAGTTTTTGTTCCTGCAGTCTATACTTTGGTCGATGATTTTGACCATTGGTTCTCTAAATTCTTTAGGGGAATTTCTTCAACATCCCCAGAAGATAAGGAAAAAGCCATAAAAGAAGAAGCAAGAAAGCGTGCACAAAGCATGGCGCAAGCTGAATAGAAACATTTGCTTTCGCAGGTGCAATATGATAAGCGCTCGATGACTATCGGGCGCTTTTCGTTTATCGATAGTAAAACGAATTTTGAGGGTTAAAAATGGATATTACAAAAATCCCAGTTGGATATGATGCACCACGTGATGTGAATGTTATTATAGAGGTTCCATTGGGCGGTGAGCCGATTAAATATGAAATCGACAAAGATTCAGGCGCAATGTTTGTGGATAGATTTTTGTACACGCCAATGCGCTACCCAACAAATTACGGTTTCATCCCTGGTACTTTATCAGGCGATGGCGACCCTGTTGACGTTTTATGTATTGGCCGCCGCCCATTAATCCCTGGTTGCGTATTGCGCGTTAAGCCAGTTGGCGTTTTGCTTATGGAAGACCAAGCGGGTATTGATGAAAAAATCGTTGCAGTTCCAATTCCAAAATTAACTGCATTCTATGATGGCACAGATTCATATAAACAATTGCCGGCAATTCAATTGGCACAAATCGAACATTTCTTTGCACATTATAAAGATCTTGAGCCAGGTAAATGGACAAAAATCCAAGGTTGGAAAGATCGCGATGTTGCCGAACAATTAATCCTTGAAGGTGTTGATAGATATCACGAATATCTTAAATCAAATCCAAAATAATAAAATAACAAAAAGCCCCATATTATAAATATGGGGCTTTAAAATTATTCGACTATAAAATTTACTATTTTTCGAACCAAAGGCAAAATCAAGAGTAGTATTGGGAAAGCAATTGCCCAAGATATTATCCATGCCGAGGGCCAAAGATCTATAATATTCAAACTAAATCCTTTAGCACGAATTAAGCTTATCAAGCTTACAATCAATGTCATAAAACACGACAATATAAGCGGCATTATTATGTTTGAATATTTATTGGGAAGTTTTTTCATTTTTTAATCCGTATAAAAGCGCTATTGTACGATGATTTGACAATCAAGCGTCATCCCACAATAGCAGGTTAACGCGTTGATTGACGTAAACGCTTACGGAAGCCATTAAGGCCACTATTAAAACTAACACAATATAATTTATATCTCAAACAAGTTATTCAGCTTACATTTCTATAATCGAATAATTCACCTTTAATCGCCGCCCACGCCGCCATACGCGGTGAACATAAATGTGTGCGCGAGCCGCGCCCTTGGCGCCCTTCAAAATTACGATTTGAAGTTGATGCACATCTTTCCCCCGGTGCAAGCTTGTCAGGGTTCATACCAAGGCACATTGAACAACCTGGTTCACGCCATTCAAATCCTGCATCTTTGAAGATTTTATCCAAACCCTCTTCTTCAGCTTGTAATTTTACAAGGCCAGAACCCGGAACAACCATTGCGCGAACAGAATTTGCAACTTTATTATTTTTCGCAACTTCGGCGGCTTCGCGTAAATCCTCGATGCGTGAATTGGTGCAAGAGCCGATAAAGACGCGGTCAATTTTCACGCCTTCAATTTTTTGACCAGCTTCAAACCCAACATAATTTAATGCGCGTTCGAAAGTTTCTTTTGCACCTTCGCTAAGGCCATCACCCGTTGGGACATTTTCGTCAATCGCAATTGCCTGCTCTGGATTTGTGCCCCATGTAAGCATGGGTTTGATTTTTGTGCCGTCCATTTCGATGACAATATCAAAAAAAGCATTATCATCTGATTTCATATCTTGCCAAAATTTAAGCGCCATTTCCCATGCGCCGCCTTTTGGTGCCGCAGGGCGACCCTTAATATATTCAAATGTCTTTTCATCAGCCGCAACAAGACCCGCGCGCGCACCTGCTTCAATTGCCATATTACAAAGCGTCATACGCCCTTCCATTGAAAGGCTTCCGATTGTTGAACCCATAAATTCAATTACTGAACCCGTGCCGCCTGCGGTTCCAATTTTGGCAATTATCGCAAGCGCAACATCTTTGGCAGTAACGCCATTTTGCAATTCACCTTCAACCTTAATTGCCATATTTTTCATTTTACGGGCACGTAAAGTTTGGGTTGCTAAAACATGTTCAACTTCTGACGTGCCAATACCATGGGCAAGGGCGGCAAACGCGCCATGTGTTGAAGTATGGCTATCGCCGCAAACAATCGTAAGGCCGGGTTGGGTGCGCCCTTGCTCTGGGCCAACAACGTGAACAATGCCATTATTCACATCGCCCATTGGGAAGAATTGAATTCCAAATTCTTCAACATTTTTAGACAAGGTTTCAAGTTGTAATTTAGCCTCTGGATCTTTTACACCATCAAGACCAAGTTCTTGATCTTCGGTTGGTGTATTGTGATCTGCGGTCGCAAGTGTGCGGCTTGGTTCGGCAACTTTGCGCCCATTGGCGCGTAAACCTGCAAAAGCCTGTGGGGTTGTAACTTCGTGAATAAGGTGAAGGTCAATATAAATTAAACTATCGCCATTATCAGTGTCGCAAATAAAATGGTTATCCCAAATTTTGTCGTAAAGTGTTTTAGCAGATTTTTGTGTCATAAAATGGGCTTTAGGCCATAAACTGGTTAATATCAATTATAAGGCATGAAAATGGCTAAATAATAAGGTGAAAAAGAAATTTTGAGATATAAATATCGGAAAATTTATTTTTCGCATTAGTATGACGCCATTTTCATGTCCGAAGGATGCGGCGCTTTTGCACGGTCAGAGTGTCAGAAGCCCTTGAAATACTTTCGTATTCCTGCTGGCTTCTTCCTTCTGACCGCACAAAATCACTCGCACCTTATAATTGATATTAATGAGTTTATGGCCTTAACAATTATCGAAATTTTTTCCAGTGTCATTTGAACCAAATATAGTTATATTTTAATCTATTTCGGATTAAATGCATTGATGAAAAATTGGCAGAAAATTTCATTTTTTATGGGATGCGTATTTTTATGCACCAATATATTTTTCGGTCAAGTTGAATATAGGCTTTTAGGTTTAGATCAAAAACACGAAAAACAAGCATTAATACAAAGCCTAAAAGACTTACGAATGTCGGAAAATGACATAGACGCAAACGCAATTGATGCCCAGACCCAAGAATTAATGTCATTTTCATCTCGCCAAAGTATAAATGGTTTAATGGCAATTGGTGCAAAACTAGAAGAAGAAAATAAGCCTCAAGATGCGTTGGCAATTTATGAAAAAATCACGCAAATGGAATTTAAATATTCCACTGCACATAATGCCGCCGCCAGTGTTTTATATCAATTAGGCGATAGGGATAATGCAATTAAGCATTTAAAAGCTGCGGTAAAAATTGAACCAAATGATTATAATGCATGGTTTGGCCTTGGCACTATTTTAGAGCAAAATGGCGATTTGGATGGTGCAAAACATGCCTATGAACAGGCATTATATTTAAATCCTTATATGGAAGGCGCAAAACGCGGATTATTTAAAATAGAAGCGCAAACCAAAGGTCTTCCAATGTAAATCATAATGTAAAAATCCCTGTTGAAAAATGTATTTTCCCTATTGATTGAAACACGAAAAACTGGTGGATACGCACAATAAGGATTTTTAAAATGGATTTTGAATCAGACGATATCGTTGCACCACAGGCTTTGACTGAAACCACTAAAGATAAATTGCGCTCTTATGTTGCGCGCCTTGAAAATCTTGAAGCTGAAAAGCAGGAAGTTGCTGACCAAATCAAAGATGTTTATGCTGATGCCAAAGCATTAGGTTTTGATACAAAGGCTTTGCGTAAAGTAATTACATTGCGCAAAAAAGACCAAAAGAAACGCCAAGAAGAAGAAATGATGCTTGAGTTATATCTTCACGCTTTGGGTGAAATATAATATATATCCTCATCTTTTGGGGGTTGTTTGGACAAATCAGACGATAAAATGGCAAATAAAGCGCGCAAATGGATTGCGCGCGTAAAGAAAAATGCCACACAAACCAAAACTGAATTATCCGAATGGGAAGATGAATTCCTTTTATCGCTTGATGAGCGCTTGGAAAAATATGGCCGCGCATTTTGCGACCCAGATAAGGGTGCAATGAATGCGCCATTATCTTTGCTACAAGGTTTAAAGGTAAAAGAAATTGGCAAAAAAACCAAGCCAAAAGAAGAAAATAGCATAAAACCTAAAGTAAAAGCACGCAAAGAATTAAAAACTAAAAAAACATTTGTAACTAAATCAGGTTTTAAGCGTATAAGCACAAAGAGTAATAGCAAAACACTTAATGATCCCAATAAGGTATAAAATGTTTACAAAAACCCAATTCCCAAATTCCGATAAAGCATTAAAAGGTCGCCCAAACCCACTTAATGTTGAACCAATCCATTTTGTTAATGGCAATAATATTTTTGCTCCATTCCCTGATGGTTTTGAAACTGCATATTTTGGTATGGGTTGTTTTTGGGGCGCGGAAAGAAAATTTTGGCAACAAGATGGGGTTTATGTAACCGCCGTTGGTTATGGCGCAGGTTTTACCCAAAATCCAACATACGAAGAAGTATGCACAGGCGGAACGGCACATAATGAATTGGTTTTGGTAGTTTGGGATCCAAAAATCACCAATTATGAAAACCTAATCAAGGTATTTTTCGAAAACCACGACCCAACACAAGGTATGCGCCAAGGCGGTGATATTGGAACACAATATAGAAGCGGCCTTTATCCAACAACGCAATCCCAAAAACAAATTGCAATAAAAGCAATTGAAGAATATCAAACCCAATTAAGCAATGCAGGTTTTGGAAAAATCACCACTGAAGTTGTTGAAAATATTCCATTTTATTATGCTGAAACCTATCACCAACAATATTTGGCAAAGAACCCAGATGGATATTGCGGCCTTGGTGGCTTGGGTGTTTCATGCCCAATTGGTTTAAAAACTTAAAACCAAAGTAATTGTAACGATTTACCAATCAATCTAAGTTATTTTCCAAATAGGAAAATAATATGGCTGATATTGACGTTTTGGTAATTGGTGCGGGGATGGTTGGCCTTGGGGTTGGGCGCGCCCTCGCAAATTCTGGCAAAAGCGTAATTATTGTCGATAAAAACCCAAGTTTTGGTGAGGAAACCTCAAGCCGCAATTCAGAAGTTATACATGCGGGCATGTATTATCCAACCAATAGCCTTAAGGCGCAATTGTGCGTGCGCGGTAATGAATTAATTTATGAATATTGCGATGCGCGCGGCATAATGGCCAATCCGATTTCGAAATTAATTCTGGCCACAAATGATACAGAAATTGATAGATTGCATAAAATCTTTGAACAGGGGCAAATTAATAATGTACCCAATATGCGAATTATTGAAAGCGCAGAAATAAAAAAACTTGAACCTGCTATTGATGCCAAACTTGCAATTTATGCCCCAACATCAGGAATTATGGATAGTCATTCCATAATGCTCGCTTTATTGGGGGAAATTGAAGATAATGGCGGTGCATTGGCACGCAATTCACCATTTTTGGGCGCAAAGCGTGAAAATGGCGAATGGATGATTGAAATTGGCGGAGAAGAAACAACCAAAATCAGCGCAAATACACTTATTTTAAGTGCTGGCCTTTGGTCTGGTGCTGTTGCAAAAAATGTTGAAGGGTTAGAAGAAAAATTCATTCCTCAAGTAAAATATGCCAAGGGTAATTATTTTAGATATATGGGAAAAGCGCCATTTTCACGCCTCATATATCCAATACCCAATCACGGCGGCCTTGGTATTCATTTAACGCCCGACGCAGCAGGTCATGCACGTTTTGGCCCCGATGTGGAAGTTGTCGAGGAAATTGATTATAGAGTTAATGAAAGTCGCCGCGAACTTTTTGCGCAATCAATAAAATCCTATTGGCCGCAAGTTGATGAGAATTTATTGTCACCCGATTATGCAGGCATACGCCCAAAAATTGGCAAAGATGT
The DNA here is from genome assembly GCA_020161405.1 of Pseudomonadota bacterium. GTDB lineage: Bacteria > Pseudomonadota > Alphaproteobacteria > Caulobacterales > Aquidulcibacteraceae > Pseudaquidulcibacter. The sequence goes on from JAIUOD010000001.1 coordinate 790,408, forward strand.
TGAAAGTTTCACAGATTTCCAAATACTTGATGAAAAAGATCATTATTTAAAGGGCCTAATTTGCCTGTTTGGTATTGATAGTCCTGGGCTTACTTCATCACTTGCAATTGGTGAATATGTTGCAAAAATGGGGGCGCTTGCTTGAAGCAGGAGCTGAATACATTTTTGGGCGCAAAAGAAGCCATAAAAAAAATCAATCAATATGAAACGATATTATTTTGGTTTCGTATTTTGGTTTTTCCAATTTCTATGGTTTTGATTTGTTCAGCTTTCGGGGGACAGGTTTTATCAAATCGCCCAAATATTCCAAAATTTGTTTTTGAATTGGCATATGTTGTGGTTTTGCTTGGTGCAATTTATTGGGCATCGAAAAATTTTAAAAATTTCAAAAACAATAAAAACAGTGCAATTATAAGGTTTGAAATTAAAAACCAAATTGATGAAATTGCACCCCTAAGCGCCAATGAAGATTTGAAAATTAATGGGAATGATAAATTTTGGAATGAATTTAAAAAACAACAAATTAAGGTAAAAATACCAAAACCATTTTTTTTAGATTTCGTAAATCCCAATGATGCAAAAAAAATGGGTGTTTTACTGGCATCAGCTTTTGTTTTTATATTTTATTTTTCAAATGCCTTTAGTTTCTTATCTTGGAACTTTTCCAATTCATCACAAATTTCGCAAAATATACAAATTTTCGCGCAAGCACCCGAATTTCTAAAATCACCCAAAATTGAAATAGAAAATGCCAAACAAAACTTAATTTCACAAAACTCAAAAATCACAATTAAAATTTATTCTGATAAAGCGAGCCCGATAATAAAATTTAATGAAACAATTATCAAATTAAAACAATCTGATAACCAAAATTATTATGGTGAATTTGTTTCAATTAATGACGGAAAAATCAAAATAAAACTGGGTAATGAAACAATATCTTACAAGATAAAAATAATCAAAGATGCACCTTTAAAATTCCTATCAAATGTAAAAACATTTCCAATTGGTGATGATAGATTCATAATGCAATTTAATTCCAAGGAAGATTTTGGAATTAAACAGGCAATTATTGAATTAAAAGGGCAATCTGAAAATTTTGGCCAACAAGTAAAAATCGATGAAGAATTTCCGATCGATATCAATAATTTTAATAATCAGGGGCAAAATAGCCTAACTTTCAATAGTGCAAAAAGTGCACTCGTTGGTTCACGTGTGATTGCACGTTTAAAAATAACTGATTTATCTGGGAATATAAGCTATTCAAATGATTTTTGGCTTAATTTAAGCCTGCCACAATTAAATGATGATTTAGCGCAATCATTACAAGAATTACGATTAAATATAATTCGAACAACACAACCATATGAAGCGTATAAAAATGCATCAGTGCGAATTTATGACGAAAATTCAAACCAAGAAGTTCAAATAAGTTCTGATAATTATATTGAACATGCCCCAAAATCTATAAAGCAATCTTATGATATTTTGCAAATATATGAAGTAAATTATCAATATTTACAAATGGATGAATTATCGCATCTCGGCCTAATTTATGCAATTGAAACGCTTTCACGTGCACGAAATACACAAGAAGCAAAACAAGCTGGTAATATTTTATGGGAAATTATTGAAAAATACCGTGATGCGCAAAAAGACACAAAAACGCAAATAAATGATGCTATAGAAAACCTTAAACAGGCCATAAAAAACAATGCAAGTGACAGCGAAATCGAGCGCTTAAAACAAGAATTACGCCAAGCAATACAAAATCATGTCGAAGTCTTAAAACAGCAACAACAGCAATCAGGCGATATGGAAATTGAAGATAAGCAAAGCCTTGGCGATCAAGACATTGAAAAGGCCATCGATGATATTAATTCAAAACAAGGCGATGCAACGCAAAAACTTGATGAATTAAATCAATTTCTTCAAAATATGCAACTGGATAATAATGGCAGCGCATCGGGGCGCATGGGACAAGATACAGGTGAAAATCAATCTAATGATATTATTGATAAAGCCCAAAAACTATATGATGAAACACAAAGCTCAAATGGTTCAAACCTTGATGAATTAGCAAAAGAACAAGAAAAACTTGCTGATGATTTGAAATCAATGGATGAAAACCGCTTTTCAAAAGCCATAAATGATATGGAGCGTGCGGCCCAAGAATTAAAGCAAGGCAATAAAGAAAGCGCACAAAAAACCCAAAAACAGGCAATAGAAAGCCTATCAGATGCACTAAATCAAAGTGATGATAGTAAAGATCCAATGGGGCGCGAAAATGAAAATAAAACCAATAAAGGTCGTCAAAACCCCAATGAAAAAACAAAAATCCCACCATTGGATAAAGAGCAAAAGTCACGCGAAATTCTTCAAAAATTAAAAGAAAAAGCAAATGACCCTAAAAATACCCCGCAAGAGCAGGAATATTTTGATAGGCTTTTGAAAAACCAATAATTATTTCGATATTTTTTGTATCTTCGCCTCTATTTCATTAATCAATTTTTCGCGCCTTTGTTTAATTTCTTGGGGCGTCAATTTTAGCGGCTCCACGACCTCAAACTTGCCTAGCTTTAAAAGGCGCTCAAGCATATCAATTTCGATTTTTGCAACAGTATTATTTCCTGCATCTATCGCCGATTTTAGGCGTGCGCGTACTTTTTCTTGCATGCTTAAAATATCATTATTGGGTAGGGTTTTATTTGATTTTCTTATTGGCATTATTAAAAAATAATTCGCTTTTAAAAGCCGAGGATAATTAAATTTTATAAATATGAAGCATTTAATCCCCAAAAAGTTGAATCTATTGGCTTTGCATTCTGGTTGAGGTTGTAAAAACGCTAGTTTATTTGACTAATAAGCAAAATACGCGTTGAAATAAGGGTGATAGGCTTAAGCCATAATAATTATAAATTCGGAGAATGGTGAAATGAAAATTTCAAGCGGAATAATGGCTGCGTTGGTAGGGATAAGCGTATTGCCATTTGCTTCAATTGCTCAGCCGATGATGCCATCAGATATGGCGCCGCCTAATGCGCGCCCTGGTCAGTGTTTTGCACGTGTTTTAGTTCCTGCAACATATACTGCCGACCAAGCATTAAATGTAGCAATAGAAGATGGCTATGTAATGCCGCGCGTTGCAGATGCTAAATTCTCACAACCTGTTGCGCGCGATGTGATTGCAAGTGATGGTTATAAGACCTTCCAAGTTACAAATCCTGAATTTGGATATGTTGATGAAAAAATCGTTCTTGTACCTGCGCACCATAAAGTTGTTGTAACCCCGCCTGCTGCGCATCAAGGGTTTAAAACTTATATTGTAAAAAAACCAACTTTGGTTTGGCGTCGTGGTTCTGATTTATCAAATGTTCGCCGTATAAATGGTGCAACTGGCGAAACTTATTGCTTAGTTGAGGAATATGGCGAAACTGTAAATGTTCCATATACTTCATATTCTGCACCAAAAGCTGATGTGAAATTTGTTCCTGTTGCTGAACAGTCTATTGTTAATCGTCGTCAAATTGTGACACGTGAAGCAAGCGTTCGTGAAGTCTATGTGCCGCCTGTTTTGAACGCGAAAAACCCACGCGTTAACACTCAAGAATTGATTTCTGATGCGCAAATTGTTGGCGAAGACCACATTGCACCACGTACAACCACAATTAATACACAGCGCCTTGATAAGCCTGAATATTATACATGGGTTGAAGTTCCATGCGATAATTCAAATGTTCAAAAAGTTGCGGTTGATTTGTCTTCAAGTCCACGTGTTACAAATTCAAATATTGCGCAGTCTGAAGTTGTTAGCTCGAAAAAGCCACTTAATGCTGTAACTGCGGCTAATGTTCAAAAACGCCTTGGCGAGCTTGGTTTTTATCGTGGGCCTGTTGATAATATTTATGGTTCAAAAACCCGCGATGCAATGCGCCGCTTCCAAGAAAGCAAAGGCTTAAATGCTGATGGCAAGCCTAACATTGAAGCATTAAAAGCACTTGGTTTTTAATCTAAATTAAGTTCAATAAAAAAGCCGCCAATTAATTTGGCGGCTTTTTTATTTTTAATTTGTGAAAATCATATGCGCTGAATGATTGTTCCAGTGCCCATACCCGCGCCCACGCAAAGATTGATAAGTGCGGTTTCTTTGCCTGTACGCTCTAATTCTTCAAGAACGATACCAACAATCATCGCACCTGTTGCGCCAAGTGGGTGACCCATTGCAATTGAACCACCGCAAACATTGATTTTGTCATGTGGAATATCAAATGCTTGCATATAGCGTAAAACAACTGATGCAAAGGCTTCATTAAGCTCGAATAAATCAATATCTTTTGCTGTCATACCCGCTTTTTTAAGTACTTTTGCCGCCACAAATTCAGGGCCAGTAAGCATGATAGATGGTTCAGAACCAACAGAAGCCGTCGCAACAATTCTTGCACGTGGTTTTAAACCCGCGCGCTCGCCCGCTTCTTTAGAGCCGATTAAAACACCCGCAGAACCATCAACAATACCAGATGAATTACCAGCATGGTGAACGTGATTAATTTTTTCAAGTTCAGGGTAGCGTTGTAGGATTACCGCGTCAAAACCTGGCATAACTTCGCCCATCATTTTGAATGATGGCTCAAGGCTACCAAGGCTTTGCATTGATGCATCACCGCGCACGGTTTCATCATGATCGAGAATAATAGTGCCCAATTGATCTTTAACAGGAAGGATTGAGCGTTTAAATCTTCCTTCCGCCCATGATTTTGCCGAACGTTTTTGGCTTTCGACTGCGTATGCATCGCAATCATCGCGTGAAATGCCATATTTTGTTGCAATTGCATCGGCCGAAATACCTTGTGGCACAAAACGGGTTTTAATTGCCACTTGCGGGTCGGTTGGCCACGCACCGCCATCAGAACCCATAGGAATACGGCTCATGCATTCAACGCCACCGCCAATTGCAAAATCAGCCTCGCCGGCAATTACTTTTGCGCTTGCCATATTAACAGCCTCTAGGGCAGAAGCACAGAAGCGGTTAATTTGAACACCTGCGGTGGTTTCGGCATAATCAGCCATTAAAACCGCGGTTCGCGCAATATCAGCGCCTTGTTCACCAATTGGTGTAACACAGCCCCAGATAACATCATCAACCAATGAAGTGTCTAGAGAGTTTCTATCACGAATTGCGCCCAAAACTTGAGATGAAAGTGAAAGTGCCGTTATCTCGTGTAATGTGCCGGTATTTTTACCACGACCACGTGGGGTTCGAACTACGTCATAAATATAGGCCTCAGTCATTATTCTTCCCCTTGCTTAATTTTACTTATCGCCAAAGATGATGTGGCGCGTGCTGCTATTTTATTACGGCTATCATAAAGTTCGGCTTCGGCAAACATGATATTTTTGCCTGTGGACGTTATTTTTGCAGATACCGTTACGTCATTTTCTGACTTTTTGCAGTGAATAGGGCGAAGGTATTGAACATTGAGGTCAATGGTTGAAACTATGGCTCTTCCACCCATTTTTACCATGCATAACATTCCAATCGTATCGTCAAGCATCGCCGCCAAAAAACCACCCTGTATCGTGCCCATTGGGTTTGCAAATTCTGATTTTCCAGCAAATTTAACCTTGGTTGTTCCTGCCTTTATATCAAGTTCAAGAAGTTCAAAACCAAGAGTTTTTGAACATGGCGCATATTCAAATAGGCCGGCTTTTTCAAATAATTCTTTTACCATTATGCAATCTCAACTTCGGCTTTAATGCTATTGGCAATATTGCAAACATCATGGGCTTTGTGATGAAGGTCAGCAAGCTCTTCTTGGTTTGGCTGTTTACCGTCAAATTCAACTTTTGGATTAAGTGTAATTTTTGTTATTGAAATTTTGCCATTTTCATCTTTGCCCATAATTCCAATTGGATCATCATTATAAGAATTTACAACAAAACCTGCGCGCCGCGCCAAATCCAAAAACCAAAGCATGTGACACGATGAAAGCGCTGCAACCAATAATTCCTCTGGGTCTGCGGCATCCAAAGCGCCAAGCGGTGGTTTTATCATCGGGTTTGGCGCGCCCACAATTGAAAACCCACCATCAAAAGAAATCAAATGTTTGCGTGCATATTTACCATCCGAAAAAACCTGATTACCGCGTTCCCATTTTACATTGGCTATATGCTCGCTCATTTTAATTTCCTTCTTTTGGATAAAGTTTTTGAAATAGGAGTGCGCCAATGATACCTGCGGCGCAAGGCATAAAAAATTTATCAATGTTTAAAATAAATAAATTGGGCGTATTTTGGGTTATTCCTAGGATTAAAAATGCCAGATAGCCACCAATTGCGCCCAATAGTGTTCGCACAATAAGCTTTATATTGTCTGGTAGTTTATGTGTTGCCTTTAAAGTAATTGGCCCAAACAAAAGTGCGGCAGGTGCGCCAATAATTAACCCCAAAGTTGCGCCAAATATAATTACTAAAAGCGCAGCACTAATTTCATTTTGTAAATTGAATTCAAAAACTTGCGGTTTAGGAAAAATATAATCTGCCAAAATATACATTATGGCAATTATTAAGCCAGTAAGAACCCCTGTTGCGATTGAAACAAAAACTATTTTCACCCATTTGGGATTTGCTTTTTTCTCAACAGGTGGTTCATACCAGTTTTCAGTCATTCTTAAAATTCATCCGCGCTTAATGCCATCATGCTTGTGGCGCCGGTTTGGATTTTTGCTAAATGTGCGGCGCAATCTGGAACGATGCGTTCCATGAAATAGGTCGCGGTTTTAAGTTTTGTGTCATAAAACGGCTCTGAACCTTTTTTCTCTAGGGCGATTTTTGCCATTAATGTCCACATATATGAAAGACCGCAAATGCCGAATAAATGCATATAATTTGTTGATGCAGCGCCTGCATTATCAAAATTAACCATGCCGTTTTGCATCAACCACATTGTTGCCGCCATTAATGAATCTTTTGAGGTTTTAAGACCTTTAATATATGGCGCAAGTTCGGCATTTTCTGAATTTGCTTTTACGAATGCATCAATTTCACCAAAGAAGCTCTGCACCGCACGACCACCATTTTGGGCAAGTTTACGACCAACCAAATCAAGCGCTTGAACACCATTTGCACCCTCATAAATCATCGCAATACGGGCATCGCGTACATATTGGCTCATGCCCCATTCTTCGATAAAGCCGTGCCCGCCATAAATTTGCTGACCATTAACGGCATTTTCAAAGCCTTTATCGGTAATATAGCCTTTAAGGACGGGGGTTAATAATGCCATATAATCATTGGCTTTAGTTTTTACGGCTTCATCATTTGAAACATGCATTAAGTCGCCATAAAGCGCAGTCCAATAAAGGAAGCAACGCGCGCCTTCATTAATTGCTTTAGCATCCATAAGCATACGGCGCACATCAGGATGCACAATAATTGGATCCGCAGGGCCAGTTGGATTTTTAGGACCAGTTAAAGAGCGCATTTGCAATCTATCTTTAGCATAAATAACTGCATTTTGATATGAAGTTTCAGATTGACAAAGCCCTTGAAGGCCAACCCCAAGGCGCGCCACATTCATCATAACGAACATGGCATTAAGGCCTTTGTTTTCTTCGCCAACAAGCCAGCCTTTTGCGCTATCATAATTCATAACGCAGGTTGAATTGCCGTGAATACCCATCTTCTCTTCAATTTTGCCACAGGTTGCAGGGTTTCTTGCACCCAAAGAACCATCTTTATTCACAAGGAATTTAGGAACAACAAAAAGCGAAATACCTTTTGTGCCTTCTGGTGCGCCTGCGATACGGGCAAGGACAAGGTGAATGATATTCTCGCTCATATCGTGCTCACCGGCTGAAATGAAGATTTTTTGGCCAGTGATATTATATGAACCATCGCCATTATTTTCTGCTTTAGTGCGTAAAAGACCCAAATCTGTTCCGCAATGCGGCTCGGTAAGGTTCATGGTTCCTGTCCATTCACCTGAAACCATTTTTGGCAAATAAATCGCTTTTAGTTCATCGCTACCATGCGTAAGTAGTGCCGAATATGCCCCATGGGTAAGACCTGGATACATTGCCCATGCCATATTAGCAGATGAAGCCATTTCTTGTAATGAAAGGGTCAAAACATGCGGTAGGCCTTGACCACCAAATTCAGGCTCTGCGCCAATTGTTGGCCATGCTGCTTCGCAATATTGTTGATAGGCTTCTTTAAAGCCTTTAGGGGTTGTGACGCTGCCATCATCGTTGCGGACGCAACCTTCAGTGTCGCCAACATGATTTAATGGGGCAAGAACTTGTTCGCAGAATTTTGCCATTTCTTCTAAAATGACATCGCGTGTTTCTTTTGTTGCCTCAGCGAAAGTTCCAAGATCTGAATATTGGTCAATGTTTAAGACCTCATCATATATAAACTGCATGTCACGAATTGGTGCTTTATATGCCATTTCACTCACCCTTTACTTGTAATTTTGTAAATTTTCTTCAACGCGATCAATATTGCTTTTTAAGTCACCTATTGCCGCAATTATATCATTTTTTTGGTTTTCAAGGACCAATAATTGTTCTTTGAATTTTGCCAAGGCAGTTTGCAATTGATGCTTTTTTCCGCCTTCAAGATCATAAAGATCAAGCATTTCTTTTAAGTCTTCAAGTGAAAAACCAATTCGTTTGCCGCGCAAAACAAGAATAAGGCGCGCCCTATCGCGTGCCGTATATTTGCGTTTTTGCCCTTCGCGTATAGGTGATAAAAGACCTTTATCCTCATAGAAACGCAAAGTACGCGCGGTAACGTCAAACTCATTTGACAGATCGCCAATAGACCAAAAAATTTTTGATTTATTCAGTAATTTTTCCATGAAACCCCATATAACATAAGCTAACGTTTACGTCAAGGGAAATATTATATTTGTTGTAAAATTTTTTTGCTTCGCTTTTTAAGGGAAAGCGCGTGTTATTTTTAAAATCATAGTTAATATTGCCAAAAAGTGGGGCAAAGATGAAGAAATCATCGCAAAAATTTATAATGTTAATTGCCAGTTTAAGTATGGCTTTATGTGGGCTTAATATTTCTTCGGCAATCGCGGATAATTATTATCGTGTAAGCGCACAAGAAAGAACCCCCGCACCGCGTGTTTCAAAAAACAATGTTGTCTATAATGCTTCAGGTCAAGAAATCGCGCCCTATGCATATTCATATGTAAATTCTATGCCCAATGATGGTCATTGGCGCTGGGTCGAGGAGAGGTGTTATAATACGTCAAGTGGTCAAACTTGTGTTGAGGGGCATTGGGTGCGCAAAGTTGGTAATGCTTGTGAAGAAGTTTCATCACATAGTGTACGAACAGGTAATTATATAAAAATAATTGCAGGTGGTCGTTCCCCTAATTGCCGTTAATACCGCGTGGTAATATCGCCAAAAGTGTATGAAGTACAACCATTAATAAATTTATTAACCTTTCATTTACTGACGCAGTGCAAACCGAAATTAAGGAGAATCCTTATATCGGTATTGCCAAAAATTGCAGAAGGCAAACAAGTAATACCTTAAAGTTTTTTCCTTAGTTTACAGTATATTAGTGTTGCAACTTGGAAAAATGTCATGACTAACCAATCACCTTGGAGCATCAAGGGAATTAAGCCTAGCAATAGAGATGCCGTTAAAGAGCAAGCTTTTAAGCACGGTCTTACAATTGGGGAATATGTAAATAGCTTGATTGAAGAAGCTGAAACCCGTGTCGTGACAAGAAACACGCCAATTTATACGCCTGTTTTCGATCCAAATTTTCAAATACCACCTGCGCCGCAAAATTATGCACAAACACATAATCAAGCCTATGCACAAGAATTAAACCCATTTCCGCAAATGATTAATAGCGATACTTCGCGTCTTGCGCTTGCAATGGAAGCCTTGAATAAAAAGCTTGATAATGTTGCTAATGCAAACCAAGTTTTCCGCCCTAATGATGGTGCAAATTCAGCATTACGCACCGACATTGATAATGCGGAACGCGTAGCAGAACGCGCAATTGCAAGCCTTCTTAAACGCGTTGAAGATGATAATAATAAAAACAGCCAAAATTTCCATCAAATTTCTTCAACCCTTCAAGATGTAAAACAAGCGCAAGAAACAATAGGTGAGAGATTACGTAAAATAGAGCATGAAAACCCTAATCATAGGGCCATTGATTCACTTCGCACGCTTGAAGAATCTTTAAGCCGTCTTGCAATACAAATCGCGCAAACAGATGATAGAACCCAAGAATTAGCGAAAAAAATTGAAACTGTTGGTCAAAACCGTCTTTCACCACAGGATGTAGAAAAAATTCTTGATGGCGGTTTAAATTTTGTAAATGAGAAAATTGACCAAAGGCTTGATGAAGTAAATGGTCGCCTTTCTTCTATTGAAGAAATCGCAACTCTATCAATCGAACAAACCGACAAAGGCATAAGCCTATTATCGGAACGTGTTAAAGATCAAGAAGTTATAAATTCACGTACAACTGAATCGGTTAAAGATGCGTTGGTTGATTTATCTGCTCGCATCACGCAAATCGAAGGTCAGGCCACTGATGTGGTTAAAGATGCCCTTGATGAAAGATTTGTTGGCCTTGTGAACCGTATTGAACAAATTGATCATAGTGTTGAAAATTTTGTATTAAATGCGCGCCGCGAATTAGAGGCTAAGTTTAGCGATTTATCACGCGAACTTACAGAGAAAATCGAAAACGGCGAAAAAGATACAATTGAAGCAATTGAAAATATTGGTGATCAACTTGTAAAAACTGCGCAAACCCTTGATGAACGCGTTCGTTCTCTTGAAGAAGTAAATGATAATGCCAAAGATCATGGCCTTGCCATGCGTATTGAATTGGGCCGTATCACACATGCAATTGATGCGCGTCTAAGTGCAATTGAAAATCAAGGAAGCGATATTGGCGATAAAGCAGGCGAGCATATAACACGCCTTGCACAGCAAGTAACAAATCAATTGCGCCTTGCCGAAGAAAAAACCAATGATTTTGTCAATAAAATGGCAAATGAAAATCGTGCGCTTTTAGATAGTTTGAATAATTCAAGATCCGAACAAATGTTGGAAATTGAAAGTAAATTTTCAAATTTTGACCAAAAGTTTAGCCAGAAACTAGATGAAAAAATCGGCCTTATTAATCTTGAAATTAAATCTTCAGAAGATCGCGCAAAAGCAGTAAGTGCCCCACTTCACCGCTCTATTGAGCAGGTTTTAGATAGGCTTGATACAATTGAATCACGCGGCCTTGGTTCTTATTCAGAAGTAATTAGTGCGCCCAATTCACAGAATATCATTTCACCAGAACCAATTGAAAACGGTTTTGTTGACTTAAATAAAACTGATTTTGATGATGGTATAAAAGATTTTGGTGATGATTTTGATGGCGTGCAACTACCTGAAAAAGATTTGCTTTTACAGGATGATGGTTTTGTAAGCGATTTAAACACTGAATTGAGTATTGATGATACTTTTAGCGATTCATTATTTGGCTTTGATGATGGCGAAAATTCTGATGGTGATAATTCTTGGTTAAATGATAATAGCGCTAATCAAAATTCAAATAAGCAAGATTCTTCATATTTAGAAAACGCCAGACGCGCAGCGATTGAGGCAGCGTATAATCCTGCCGAAAGCAAAAAGAAAAAAGAAAAAAAGCCAGCACCACAAAAAGCCAAAGCCCCTATAATAAATGAAGAAAATTTGTTTGATACTACAATTATCGAAACCAATCCTGAAAAAACTTCAAAAGCTAAAGCTGCAAAGCAAAACACCAAAACTGGCGGCCTTTCGCCAATTGGTAAAGTTGCAGCAGGAACATTGGTTTTAGCAACACTTTCAACAGGCTATGTCTATTTAAACCAACATAAAAAACCTGACCAAAGTGAATTGCCACAGGCGTTAAAAACTGCACCAAATACACAGCCTTCAACCGCCGTGACCGCTGCACCGCCAACAAATGTATCTGCACCACCTGCTAATATTGCACCGCCAACAATAGGCGATACAAATATTTCTAATACAATAGGTGCACCAGTTGTTGATAAAACTAACCCTCAAAAGCCGCAGGTAGCTTTGCCACCAACAATTGGCCCACAAAATAAAACAACCTCTCCGACACCCCCAATTGCGCCAAATGCAGCATTAGCAAAACCACAAGCTGCAATGCCACAAGCGCCGGTTCGTATCGCCGGAATTACAAATGGTGCACAACCACAGACTCAAGCATTAAAAGTTGATGCACGTTCTTTGTATGATGCCGCTTTAGCAAAACAAAAAGCAGGCGATATGGGCGCTTACACTAAATTACTTTCGCAATCAGCAGATTCAGGTGATACACGCGCCCAAAATCGTCTTGCTAAAATGTATGAAAAAGGTGATGGCGTTTCAAAAAATATGAATGAAGCCCGCAAATGGACTGAACGTGCAGCGCAAGCAGGTTCAAGACAGGCGCAACATAATCTTGGTGTATATTACGCAGAAGGTGATGGCGCACCTCAAGATTTTGTAAAAGCAGCCCAAAATTTCAATAAAGCCGCCCGTCGTGGTTTGACCGATAGCCAATTCAATCTTGGCGCCATGCATGAACAAGGACTTGGAACCGCAAAAAGCCCGACTGATGCTTATTATTGGTATAGTCTTGCGGCAAAAAGTGGTGATGCGGACGCAGTTCGTAAATCCAAAGAAGTTGCTTCAAAACTAAATGCGGCCGACAAAGCAGCATTGGATAGAAAAATTGCAGGTTTCCGTGCCGAAGCTGGCGGACAAGAATAATAGCAAAATCACATAATGCCTGATTTATTGTTGTTTATTATTTGCCATTAACGGCATTTTAGGGTTAAAACCCTAAGATAATAAATGTTCTGAACAATCATGAGTATTTGTAGAAGATGGAAATATACCTGCCCATAGCTGAAATGGCGGTTAGTCCTTGGTTAATGCTTGGGATTGGTTTGATTGTGGGCGGTGTTTCGGGTCTTTTTGGGATTGGTGGTGGTTTTTTGCTTACACCGCTTCTTATTTTAAGCGGCATACCCGCGCCAATTGCGGTGGTTTCTGGTGCAAGTGTTTCTGCGGCTGCCTCTATGTCATCCTTTATTCCACAATGGGAAAAACGCGCGCTTGATTTGCGACTTGGTCTTATAATGGTGACGGCGGGTGTTATGGGCGTTACCCTTGGTTCGATAATATTTCGTTGGCTATCTATGCTTGGTTTTGCCGAACTGGTTGTAAGGGTTTCATATGTTTTATTATTAGGATTTATTGGGACCTCATTATTAAGTGAATCCCTTAAAACAATGCGGAATGCAAAAAACCCAAAAATTCTAAAAAGATCAAAAAGTAATATTGGTTATCTTTTGCCCTTTAAAATGCGTTTTCCAAGGTCAAAACTTTATATATCAATTTTGCCACCAGTAATTATCGGCTTTGTAATTGGTATTTTATCGGCAATTATGGGTGTTGGCGGCGGATTTTTGCTTGTACCTGCGCTTATTTATATTGTTAATATGCCACCAAGTTTGGTTGTTGGAACTTCTATTTTTCAGGTTTTAATTCTTGCAAGTACAACTGCCTTTATGCAATCAACATCTAATGGCGGCCTTGACGTAGTTTTATCATCAATATTGATAATTGGTGCAGTAATTGGCGCGCAAGTTGGTTTGTTCTTTGGTCGAAAGCTATGCGGTGAACAGCTAAGAATCCTATTGGGCCTAGTAATTATAGCATTAACTATGGTTCTTGCGCTTGAATTATTTTTAACGCCAAAAGATATTTATACTACTTCCTCAGCAGGTGGTGGCCTATGAAGAAGTTTGTATTATTATTATCTTTTATATTCTCCCTATTGCCCCAAATTGCGGCGGCACAAAGAACACGTCTTGCGGCTGCTTTGATGGATGATTCCGTTTTACTTACATCAAATTTTAATGGCGCAAAACTTACTATGTTTGGCGCGGTTCAATTAGCGGGTGATACAAATACAGATATTGTAATCATTGTTCGCGGCCCAAATCGCCAAGCATGGATAACTAAAAAATCTAAAATAATGGGGCTTTGGATTGGGCAAAAGCGCGTATATTTTGATGCCGCCCCAACTTTTTTTGGCGTTGCAAGCACGCGCCCAATTGATGAAATTGCGCCAAAAGATACCCAAAGCCTTTATGGAATGGACGCCTTAAGCCAATTAAACCCACACCAAAATACTTTACCTAAACAAGAACTTGCGGATTTTAAAAATGCATTTGTTGCTGCGCGTGAAAAACAAAAACTTTATGTGAATGCGCCAAAAGCTGTGCAATTTATGGAAAATGGCCTTTTCCGTGCCGATATAAAATTGCCAGATTTAACCCCCCCTGGCCTATATACGGTCAAAGTTATGGTTATCAAAAACAAGCGCCCAGTTGATTCAACCCTTCAAAGTTTTGAAGTTACCAAAGTTGGTTTCGAGCGTTTTATTTTCCAATTTGCCCGCGATAATACATTTATTTACGGGGTTTTTGGCCTATTACTTGCACTAGGCGCAGGCTTTTTAAGCGCGCGCCTATTTCGCAGAATTAATGGCTAATATTTTTTTTAATTTCCAATTCACGTTGTTTCTTGATTTTAGCGTCACGATCAACATCAATTAATTGTTGCGCGGGGTGGGTTTTTGATTGGTGCCATTCTTGTGGCAATTGGCACAATCTTATGCCTTTTGAATAAATTGAGCCCATTATCAATTTGTCATTATTTTTAATACCAATTGATGATGCACCAAATCCATTTTCGCCTTTATCAATATAGACTTGATCTACATTGCCACCCTTATTATCACCGTTTGGTTCAATCACGATTACTTGGTTTGGCGTATCTTTACCCCCAAACCACATGCGTGAAGCTAGCGTGAATAATTTTGGATGGGAAGCAATAAAAATACGGTTTTCATCATCAATAGAAATATTATCAACGCCAGTACCCAAAAATACATTATCAATTAAATTCAATTGATTATTAGAAGTGTTACGTGAATAAATTTGAAGGTTTCTACTTATTGTACCTGTTAAATACAATTTACTACCATCATTAGAAAGCGCGATGGAATTGGCAAAAGAAATATTTGCAGGGATTTTTGTCGCGCGTTTGCCATCATAATAAAATATTGAGCCAGTTTTATCATTGTTCAATAAGTTTTGAACAAAATCCACAAATGATTTAGATTTATAATCACTTTCATTAGTTACATAAAAGCTATTAGCAGATAAGGGAACAACGTCATTAAGGCGGTGCGCGCCTTCTATCTTAACGCTATTGATGTGATTTAATAGGCCATTTTCGTCAATCTCGTAAATTTCAACGCTTGAATTACCAGATGCGTTATTAACCGCCATAATAATCGGCTTTGGCCCATTAAGAACACCAATACCGATTGGAACAAAATCTTTCGGTGATTGGATTATATTATCGCCATCAATAATATTTGTTGCATCACTTATAGCCTGAATATTGTCAATCGGGCTTATATATAAAGCACCACGGAGATTAGGATTTTTTTTCGCAGCATTCCTATCATAAGCACTAAAAGCAATTAATTTTTTTTCGCCTTCACTTGTTATGAATTTGAATTCTTGAATATCTTCAACACCACTAACATTATTGGCAAGGCTTTCGCATTTTCCGTCAAAGCGTGATGTCAAAGTGGTAAATTCGCCAAAGCGAACCATTGCACGGAAAAATACAAAACTAATAGATGCAAATATAATAAGAATTATAAGGCCAAATTTTTTGCCAAATGTCATTTTAGGTGTCCTTCATAACGCCCATCTATACATGTTTTTGCAAATTGCCAAAAACTAAAAGCACCAAAGCTATGGACAATTGTCGGTGTAAATGCTAAGCGCGCCCACTTGAATTTTTTGGGGCTTGCCCCGCTATATGGAATTATCATGAAAGCCGATACGCACCCTAATTACGATTTTATTACTGTTACTATGACTGACGGTACTGTTTTTAAAACCCGCTCTACTATTGGCGGCGAAGGTAAAGTTTTAAACCTTGATATCGACCCTAAATCACATCCAGCTTGGACAGGTGGAAACACCCAACTTATGGACCGTGGTGGTCGTGTTTCTCGCTTTAAAGATAAATTTGGCGGCATTTTCAAAAAATAAGCCAAAATTACTTTTACAAAAAGCACCCAAGCGATTGGGTGCTTTTTTGTTTTTGTATCAAGTGTCTATTTTCACTTTTTGGGTGTTACAAATCATAAATTCTAATGTTATTATGATTTTATGAAATTGTTTCGCGCTCTTATTTTTATTCTTGCCATTGCATCATGCTTTGCCGCTGACTTTACAATGCGCGCGCAAACTATTGATTATTATTTCAGCGATGAAGCTTTTGAAAATTGGAAATATTCACAAAGTGCGAATGTTCAAGCCGTAAATAATTTTGAAAAATATCTTTTAAGACATAAAGTGCTTGGCGTGTTTCCGACTTTTGAAATCCTACGTACTGCATCAATGGCAAAAGAATGTAATCAAAGTGGATTTGAAGTGCCACCACCGCAATTATGGCCCAATATTGTTGATACTTTAAAATTTATCAAAGAAAAAATTAAACCAACAATCGGCAATTTGGAGGCAGTGTCTTCATATAGAAATCCAGTTTTAAATGAATGTGCGGGTGGGGCAAAAAATAGTTCGCATTCACAATATTTTGCGCTTGATATGCTACCGAAAACCCAAATTACGCGCGAACAATTAATTCATGATATGTGCCTTTTGCATTCTAAATGGGGCGAAAAATATCAAATTGGCCTTGGCTTTTATTCATATACAAGATTTCATATTGATAGTAGGTCTTATCGTCGCTGGGGCCCTGATGGACGCTCCAAAACCTCACCTTGCGTTGAATATGATAAGTTTGCAACTAAGATTCCAAATGAAGATGGTACAATTGAATGATATTTAGTAATTTGCGGGGTTTTAATTAAGGCAAATTATTAGTAAAATTAAATATGACCGAAGAAACCCAAAATACCGAACAAGCCGCAGAAGTAAAACTGCAAGAAAATATAACCAAACCATCTTATGCCCCAAGCACGAGTGGATCTGCGCCGCAAATTATAAAAAAGCGCGGTGGTATTGGTTTCTTTACGGCATTTTTAATGTCGGGAACGGCAATGATTGGCGGTGCATATCTTAGCCTTTTGATCAATGCCCGACCAGATATTGCGCAAAAACTTCAAATTGCACAATTTCTTCCAAAGGCAGAAAATGCAAAATCTAGTTCGGATGATTTAGGGGCGCAAATTGTTTCTTTGCGTGGTGATTTAAACCATCTACAAGATTTGGTAAAAAACCCACCAAATAATCAACAAGCACAGCCACCTGTTTCAGGTCAAGCAAATACAAATGCTATTAATGGCACACAGCCTTTAACCCCCGCACCAGTTCAGCAAGCAAATCTTGACCCGCTTAAAGCACAAATCGAAGGCCTATCTGGGCGTTTAACCGCAATTGAAACTAGGCTTGCGGCACTTGACCCAACTGGCACGGGCGGCGCGATTATTGCGGGTTTACAGGCTGAAATTGCAACATTGAAAGTTAATTTTGACGCTTTAAATGCGCGTGTGGCCCAAACCCCAAGCCCTGCTATCACTTTTGCAGTTATGTCATTGGCCGAAGCCACAAATCGTTCTGGTGGGTTTATGCCTGAATATTCTGCGGTAAAGGCTGCATTGCCAAATGTTCCAGAAGTTGGCGCGCTCGAAGGGCTTGCCGTTAATGGTGCGCCAACCCGTGCATTATTGGAAAAAGAATTTGAGAATCTTGGCGCAAATATAATTGACCCCAAAAAAGAAGAGAAGAAAGAAGGCGGCTTTTTCGGTTGGCTAAGCTCATTCTTCTCTAATTTGGTTAAGGTTAAAGTTAAAGAAACCGCGCCTGATCCAAATGCACCAAGCGCAATTTATGAACGCGCAAAACTAAAATTAATTGGTGGCGACCTTCAGGGGGCAATAACTGAAATTGATACAATGACGCAAAAAACCCCTGAATTAACCCATTGGATTGCGGGTGCAAAAAATCGCCTTGATTTAGATACAAAAATTGCGGCACTTCGCGGCGCAATCGAGCGCGGCCTTAATGCACCAAGTCTTAATGTAACACCGCCGGCACAGGTGGCGATACCTGCGAACCAAAACAATCTAACCACACCTAATACACAAACTAATGCACAACCAAATAACCAAATAATGGGGAATGGCAGATGAAAATTTTAAGACTGTTATTTTTAATTATTTTAGTTTTGGCAATTTTTGCGGGCTTTGGTTGGCTTGCAATGCAAAAGGGTGAAATCGCCTATACTGGTGGCGCGGTTGATATAAGTGTTAAGCCTGTAATTGCAGCTCTAATCCTTCTTGGTAGTGCTATTTTACTTGCTGTGATTTGGGGGCTTATCGCATGGATGATTTCGCTTCCTGCCAAGGTTAAACGCGCACAAATAGAGGCCAATCGCAAAAAATCACTTGAATTAATTGGTCAAGTTTTGGCTTCTCATGATGCAGGCGATTATAGTGATGCACGAAAACTTGCCCAAAAATTATATTCAATATCGCCAAGTGATGCGGCAAATAAATTAATTTATGCGCGCGCCTCATTAATGGCGGATGATTTTGGCACTGCTGAAAAAATCTATGGCGAATTAACTGAAACTGCGGGCTATCAATCTGCTGCTTTAAAAGGATTGAGTGAGCTTTCAAGCAAGAAGGGGAATTTTGCTGCCGCCATTTCGCACGCCAATAATGCGCTTAATGTTGCTAAAAAATCAACTTGGCCGCTTGAAACCATTTTTAAGGAAAAAATTAATAATAGTGATTGGGAAGGGGCGATAACAACCCTTGATGAGGCTGAAAAACGCGGTCTTATTGGTAAAAAAACCGCCCAAAGACGCCGCGCGGTTGTTTTGGCGGCCAATGCGCACCGCCTTGAAAAAGCTGGTGATTATAATGCTGCCCTTGATAATGCAACGCGTGCTTTAAAACTTGCGCCTTCATTTGCGCCAGCTGCTATTATGGCGGCGCGCCTTAATAAATTGGCAGGTAAAGATTGGCAGGCGGCACAGGCAATAGAAGCTGCATGGGCAGCAGAACCACACCCTGCGCTTGCCTTGGCTTACAAAGATCTCAAAGAGGGTAAAAGCAAAAAGGATGTTTTAAAATGGGCAGAAGGTTTGGTAAAACTTCGCCCTGAACATCGTGAAAGCCGTATAATTCAAGTCGAAGATGCAATTGCCAATAATGAAAGTGCATTGGCGGATTCAATATTGTCTGGCCTATTAAAAGAAAAGCCAACATCGCGGATTTTGGCACTTTGTGCGCAGGCGGCATTACTTAAAAATGATAATGCGCTTTATGATGATTATATGCACAAAGCAGCCGTTGCGCCGCGCGAAGCCGATTGGTCGGATCTTGACCCTGAAGGTAATGCATTTGATTATCGTAATGAAGATTGGGCAGCTTTAGTCGAGGCTTATGGCGAAAGCGGCGCTTTGATACATCCGCGACTTGAAAAATATAATGCGGCTAAATTGGTAAAATCTGCGGATGCGCCTGTTCCAGCTTCTGCACCCAATGAATTAATTGCTGCCCATGAACCAGGTGTAGATGCACTCGGACAATTAGATGACGAAACCGACACCAAAAAAAGCTGGTTAGGGTTTTAGAACCCAAGTTAGAGAGTGGAAAATTTTCAAAAACTACGCTTTTTGAAGATTTTTCGCATAATAAATCCAGATTTGTGAGTGAGCGGCAAGGCCGCGAAGGTGCAAATCTGATTAAAAAATGGTGGACATAAAGGGAGAAACTTCGAACCATACGAGCGAAGCGAACGTGAGCATTGAGCGAGCCAGCCTGCGTGGCGCCAAAGAAAAAACCTTGGCTTTGCCAAGGTGTTTTTCTGAACGCAAACTAAAAATGGTGGGCGTAACAGGGATTGAACCTGTGACCCCTACAATGTCAATGTAGTGCTCTCCCGCTGAGCTATACGCCCATTTTTGCGGCTTTATGGTCAAAAAAAAATTCATTGGCAAGTACAAAGCGCATATTGTTTCATTGCTTTTAATTACAAATCCCAAGAATATTTAATTTTAAAGGATAAAAATGGCACACGAACTTTTTATGACGGCATATCTTGTCGATGATTATGACAAAGCAATTGATTATTTTGTTAATTGCCTTGAATTTACATTATTAGAAGACATAAAATTAAGCGAAGAAAAAAGATGGGTTGTCATAGGGGCAAAAAAAGGCGGCGCAAAATTATTATTAGCAAAAGCCACTGGTGAACAAGCTAAAACAATTGGTAATCAGTTTGGCGGACGTGTCGGCTTGTTTATGCAAACTGATGATTTTCACGGCACCTATTCAAGATTTAAAGAAAATTCGGTTAATTTCGTTGAAGAGCCACGTAATGAAGTCTATGGCTGGGTTGTAGTTTTTAAGGATTTATACGGCCAAAAATGGGATTTGCTTGAGAAAAAATGAGTATGGATTTTTCAATAAGAGATGCACAATTAAATGATATTGATGCAATTTTAGAAATTTATTCAAGATCCGTTATGGAAGAAACCGCAAGTTGGGAATATTACCCGCCCAGCAAAGAAGAAATGATAATAAGATTTGAAAATATAAGTGCAAAATACCCGTATCTTATTGCCCATATTGATAATGAAATAATTGGTTATGCATATGCAAGCCTTTTTCGTGGGCGCGAAGGTTGGCGCTTTGCCTGTGAAAATTCGGTTTATGTAAAACCAAAATATCACGGCCTTGGAATTGCAAAAGCACTTATGAACCAATTATGCGACAAATGCGCACAAATTGGCCTTAAAACTATGGTGGCGGTAATTGGGGATAGCGAAAACCAAGCGTCGATTGCATTGCACAAAAGCCTTGGATTTGTGCATGTTTGCACGTTTTCCAAAATTGGCTTCAAATTTGATAAATGGCTTGATAGCGTAATTATGCAAAAGAGCCTTGCATAAACGCTTTATACTTTGCGGCTAATGATTATTGAAGCGTAAAGCATTTTGTGTTAGCAGGTGCAGCATAAAATAAACTCCCCAATTAACACAATTAAAAGTGTGCACTATGTTAAAACAGACAATTTCGCCAAAAAGCATCAAAGCAGCATTAGGCTATGCCCTTTTGATTGCAGCAGCAGCAATAAGCGCGCTTATCACTGGCTCTTAATTTTAGGCGGCCATTACTTTTTCAACTTCGGCAACTAATTCACGTAAATGGAATGGTTTTGATAAAACCTTTGCTTTCGCGGGTGCTTGGTTTGCGGGGTTTAAAGCAACGGCAGCAAAACCTGTAATAAATACAATTTTCATATCAGGGCGTAATTCGGCGGCTTTTCGCGCCAATTCAACGCCATCAACACCCGGCATAACAATATCAGTTAATAGCAAATCAAATTGCAAATTATTCAACGCCTCAAGCGCCAAATCACCATCAGGGAAATCGGCGACCTCATGCCCTGCTTTTATTAATGCGCCAGCTAAGAATGTTCTTAAGCTATCGTCATCCTCTGCTAATAATATGCGCGCCATTATCTTTAACTCCTGAATTTAGGCACTTTTGCATAAGAATGTGAAAGGAAAGTTGACAAGGGGTGATAAAAAACGCTTGAACATATCAATATGTCAGTTGCGCCAGATTTTTTTACAGTTTTTGAACCAATAGGCGATGAAGCGCCTATTTTGGTGTCATCACCGCATTCTGGGCGTTATTATCCACCAAAACTATTAAATGATATTTGTATAAGCCCTCAAGAACTGCGCTTTATGGAGGATTTATATACTGATGAATTATGCATCAATTCAACAAAATCGGGCGCAACCATTTTGGTTGCAAATTATGCGCGTGCCTATCTTGATCTTAATCGCCCACTACATTCACTTGATTTAAAGCTTATTGATGGCATAAAAACCAGCACATATTGCCCATATTCAAGGGCAGGAATCGGTCTTGTTGCGCGCTTAGTTAATAAAGATAATAATATATATCGCCACAAAATCCCATTTTCAGAAGTCGAAGAAAGAATAAATAATATACATAAACCCTATCATTCATTCATCGATGAAAAGCTTTCAGACCTGAAACAAAAATTTGGCAAAGCATTTTTGATAGATATACATTCAATGCCAAAAGATGCACTTGGATCAAATCAATGCGATATTATTGTCGGAAATAATTATAGTAGAAGTGCAAACTTAAAGACGACAAATGTAATTATAGACTTTTTCAAAAACAATGGTTTTAAAACAAGGCTAAATCAACCTTATGCAGGCGGATTTATAACCCAAAGCCATGCAAAAACCACTGATAATATAAATGCAATTCAAATTGAGATTAATCGGGCTTTATATATAGACCAAGATAGTTTTGAAAAAACACAAAATTTTGAAAATTTACAAAAAATACTAAATCAATTTTTTGAATATTTCGCACAATTTTCCAAGAAATAAACTATGAAATCCCATGTTTAATAAAAAAAGTGCCAGGCACAAGGCCTGGCAGAATAAAGTTACAAGGGAGGAAACGCCCGAAAGGGCTAATGACGAAAACTCGTCATAGGCTCAATATAGTTCGCACCTGCGAAATAAGCAAATGATTTTTTGCATGTTTAGCCCCCAAAAACGCAATTCTAGGTGTTTTATTACGCACTTGCACAATTTTTGACTTGATTTGATGAATTTTGAAGCAAATATTCATGAATTAAGCCTCATTTTCTCTTTTTAAGAGATTTTATGACGTTAAAAAATAACTGCAAAAACATTGGAAACAGCATTTTTTTTGGCTATAGAGGCACAATCTATTCGATAAAGGGGGCAAAATGCCAAAACTCGCGCTTATTCGTCATGGTCAATCACAATGGAATCTTGAAAATCGCTTCACTGGATGGGTTGATGTAAACCTAACTGAAGAAGGTGAGAAACAGGCTTCAAAATCTGGTGAGTTGTTAAAAGCCTCTGGCATTCAATTTTCGCAGGCATTTACATCGTTTCAAACCCGCGCAATTCGCACTCTTTGGCTTACCCTTACTTCAATGGGCGCTTGTTATTTGCCTGAAAAAAAATCTTGGCGCTTAAATGAGCGTCATTATGGCGCTTTAACTGGCCTTGATAAAGCCGAAACCGCGCAAAAGCATGGCGATGAACAAGTGCGCATTTGGCGCCGATCATATGATATTGCTCCGCCGCCACTTTCAAAAGATGATGAGTTTCATCCATCACATGACGCGCGTTATGCAAATGTGCCTGCGAATGAATTGCCTGATACTGAAAGCCTTAAAACCACTTTGGAACGTGTGATTCCATATTGGAATTCGGATATTGTTCCTGCGCTTAAAGATGGCAATGTATTGATTGCGGCGCATGGCAACAGTTTGCGCGCAATTGTTAAACATCTTTATGGTCTTAATGAAGATGAAATCATGCAAGTTGAAATTCCAACAGGAAACCCGCTTTTAATAGATTTGGATGATAATTTAAAACCAATTAGCGCCAAATATCTTGATGAAGCGCGCGCTAACCCGCTACCTTCGATAAAGTAATGGATAATATATTGGCGCATATTGAATTTATGCGCCGCGCAATTGCGCTTACTAATCGCGCGCATACCTTCCCATCGCCCTGTGTTGGCTGTGTTATTGTTAAAGATGGCCAAATTATTTGCGAAGGATTTACGCAAGAAGGCGGTCGCCCACATGCCGAATATGTTGCGCTTGAAATGGCGGGCAATCTAGCAATTGGCGCCGATATTTACGTAACGCTTGAACCATGCGCCCATGAAAGCGTGCGTGGGCCAACATGTTCAAAACTAATAATAGACACCAAACCAAAAAATGTTTTTATAGCCATGCAAGACCCTGACCCACGCACTATGGGAAAAGGAATTTCGGCATTAAAAGCAAATGGAATTAATGTTCATCTTGGTCTTTTAGAAGAAGAAGCAAAGTCGGCACATAGCGAATTTATAAATTCTATTTCCACAGCCTTAAAGTAATACCATAAGTCCTTGGCTCGGCAGGGAAACCATCTAATTGTGATGTGACTGCGCGCGTTGTGCCATTTGCTGCCATTAATGGTGAATTACCTTGTAATGGGCCATCAAATATAATTTGCGCATAATGTTCATTACTAAGATTTTTACCCCAAAGGCTTAATGACCATTTTGCCCCATCTGGTTTAATTTCAATTGCGCCATTATATAAATCAAGCGCATTAATATTTTTGCGCGGATCAAGGTTTGAGCCGCCATTATAGCTTGATGTATGGCGATGGTTCAAATTGAAATCTAGATAGTGATTATCAATTTTTGTCATATAATTTATATTATTACTGACGCTCCATTTTGGGCTTGCCGTTAATTGTCGGCCTTTAATTAAGTAAAGATTTAAATTCTGCCCCAAGAAGCTATTGGAATCGTTCGCTTCGCCTAAGTCATTACCATATTTTGTGTCAGCATAGGCAATCCCACCAGAGATTCTTAGGCCTTCTATTGGTGTTAAATATCTATAATCAATTTCAAAGCCTTTTGAATTAACTTCGGGTACAGAGGCCACAATTTGTGAAATGCCATTGTAAGTATTTAATTGAAAATTTTGGAAATCTTGTTTGAAAAATGCAATTCCAAATTCCAAAAACCCACTAAAATATTTCCCCTTTAGGCCTAATTCATATGCGTCAACGGTTTCAGCTTCAAAGCTTGTATTGGGGCTTCGAATTATTTGATTGCCTATTGTGCCCGAAACAATTGAACCATTACTATCTTGCATAACCCTATCAAGATTAAAGCCACCTGATTTTACACCGCGATTATAAGAAATATAGGCGTTTAAATTTCTATTTATTTTTTGTTTAATGGTAAAATTACCGGCAAAATTATCATCATCAAAACTTTGTTTATGATTAAAACCATCAAGTGCCGAACGCGCCCAAGGAACACAGACAGTTCCCACAACGCCCGCCAGATTTGTTGGCGCATTTGCTGATGGATTATAACCATAGGTCTGTTCAATTGCACGGCAACCATTTGCCCCACTTGTATTATAATTAGCGCTAAAATCTTTTTTATCTTTTATATATCGCACCCCAATAATAATATTTGTTCCGTCAAAGATTTCATATTCACCGCGCCCATAAAGGCTGAAATTATCGCTTTTTTGCGTGAAATAATCTGACCAACCACCACCTTCAACCATTGCCAAAGAATTGGAATTAAAAAGACCGCTTGTGGCGTTTGAAATCAAATTGCGCAAATTAATATTATATTGCGTTACTGGAATTGTCGCGGCTGCTGCGCCAAACAAAAGACCGCCAATATAGGTTTCATAATCCTTGCCATATTGGAAAACATTATGCGAGTTTATGATTTGATGGTTATAAAGCGCGCCAATTTCCCATTTAAATCGTTTGGTATCATTATATAGACGCAATTCTTGTGAAAAATCTTTCACCTTTGCCCCAGGTTGCATTGCCAAATCACGATAAAGAATATCGGCACCCGACCATTCGCCATCTTGGGCATAGGCAAAATCAAAATAGCGACCTGATGTAATAGATTTTAATTTAGCAAAACCATAATCATGATTAATTTCAAGACTTAACCCCTTATCCAAAATAGTTTGGTCAAACGGCCTGTCGGCATAGGCGCGAAGCTGCGAAAATTGATTGCCACTATATTTTCCATTTTGGAATATTCGGTTGATTATAATGGTTGAATTAACGGGTGCGCGGCTATCAGAAATAAAAACTGGTGCGTTGCAACATGCCTCATTACGTTTGGTATAATCAGCAATTAATCGAAATTCAGTTTGGCCGTTCCAATAATATAATTGCCCACGCGATGAATAATAATTGATATTATTATCACGCCTTTCGTTTGATAGGCCTTGATTTACAATCATATAGCCATCACGCTTTGCGGCGGTAAAAAATAATCTGCCGGCAAGCTTTTCACTTAAACCACCATTAATTGACGCGCCCCAATTTTGGTAATTAAGATTGCCAAATGTCAAAAAAGATTTTGATTCAAAATCAAATGTCGGCTTTTTTGAAGAAACATAAATTAAGCCTGCCGAAGTATTTGCACCATAATATGATGATTGCGGCCCACGTGCGACTTCAATTGATGATAATTCACCCAAATCACCAAAACCTGCGGCGGTACGTGAACGCATAATTCCATCAATCATTATGCCCACTGATGGCTCAAGCCCCACATTCGTGCCTTGCGTTCCAATTCCACGAATACGCGCAGTTACCGATAATGCGCTTTCAGATTGCGGAAATTGCAGGCTTGGAATTATTTGCGTTAAATCTTGCGCATTTTTTATTCTATTATCATTTAGGGTTTTGCTATTAATTTTGCTAACCGAATATGGCGTATCAAAAACAAAGGTGCGGGTTGGTGAAGATGTAATAATGATATTTTCTGAAGCCTTGCCAACAATTAATGGTCCGGAATCTTTGTCGTTTTTATAATTGGTTTTTTCTTGTTTGGTTTCGCCGTTTTGTGCGTATGAATTTAAACTATATAGTGAAAATCCTGCCGCCATTATCAATAAATTACGCAAATTACTTTTATTATTCTTTGGCATTCTTACCCCGAAAAAATACTTATAAATCGCATTTAAGTTTAAATCTTATTGCTTACAAAACATTTTAACACCTAAGTTCAGAAAAATTACTAATTTTATCATTATTTTCTTTGACAATTCATAATAATTATTTATCTAGGTTCAAATGTCAAACTTAGCAAAACCAAATTTACGTCGCCGTGCACGTGTGGAAATAAATGAATGCGGAATGGCGCAATCGGCATTTGTTTTTGGTGATAAGTGGATTTTATTAATTATGCGCGAGGCGTTTTATGCCGTTGTTCGTTTTGAAGATATTCAAAAAGACTTATCAATCCCGCGTGCAATCCTTACCAATCGCCTTGGGCGTCTTATTGATTTAGGAATAATGACAAAACAACCATATCAGGAGGCTGGCGCGCGGGTTCGCCATTCATATCATTTGACCTTAAAAGGGCGTAAAGCATTCAAAATATTAGCGGCAATGATGGAATGGGGGGATGAATATTTAATTCAAAACCCCAAAATGCAAATTGTTGACGGGACAACAAAATCACATTTGCGCCTTGGTTTAATTAACGAATTAGGCCAAGAAGTACCGCAAAAGCAAATCGCGCTTGAGCCAAAACGATAGGAAAATCATGTCGAAAATTAAAGCCATTCTTTGGGATTATGGCAATGTATTAGTGCGCTGGTCGCCGCGCGAATTTTATAAAAACATAATTCACGATAAAGAGAAATTGGATTTTTTTATCGAAAATGTTTGCCCAATGTCATGGCATTTTTTACACGATAGCGGCATACCTATGAGTGTTACAATTCCAAAACGCCAAAAAGAATTCCCCGAATTTGCCGCCGAAATCCAAATGTGGAAAGATAATTTTAGCGATATGATTTTGGGCGAAATACCTTCATCGGTTGAAATTGTAAAATCACTTAAAATCCCGCAATATGTCCTTACCAATATGCCAACAGAAGTAGTAGATATTTGCTTTGATCCATTTGATTTACGAAAATATTTTAAAGACATTATTGTTTCAGGCGATGAGAAAATCGCAAAACCAAACAAAGAAATATTTGAAATCGCACTAAATAGAATGGGTCATTTATCGCCTTCTGAGGTTATTTTTACCGATGATTCACCCTCCAATATTGAGGCTGCAAAAGAAATGGGTTTTGAAACCCATTTATTCACCGATGAAACAGGTCTTGGCGAAAAATTGAGAAAAATGGGAATTTTATAATGCAATATAAAAAACTTGGCTCAAGTGAATTAATGGTTTCTGAATGCTGCCTCGGCACTATGACATTCGGTGAGCAAAATACCGAAAAAGAGGGTCATGAACAAATGGATTACGCCTTATCAAAGGGCGTAAATTTCTTTGATACTGCAGAATTATATTCAATCCCACCAAAACCCGAAACCCAAGGTTCAACCGAAAGAATAATTGGAACATGGCTGAAATCGCGCCAAAACCGCAATAAAGTTGTGATTGCATCGAAAATTTGCGGCCGTACCAATGCAAATTGGTATCGCCCAAATAATGAATTTCCTCGCGTAACGCCTGCACAAATTGATTATGCAATTGAACAATCATTAAAAAGGTTGCAAACCGATTATATAGACCTTTATCAAATTCATTGGCCTGATAGACTATTGGATAATTTTGGCGCCAATATTTATCGCCCAATGGCAGATGATTATGTTGCCTTTGAAACCCAATTAGAGGCAATGCAAAAACATATTCAAAAAGGCAATATTCGCCATATTGGCCTATCAAATGAGACGGCATGGGGAATGATGAAATTTGCCCAAGTGGCAAAAGATTTTAACCTTCCAAAAGTTGTTTCAATCCAAAATGCCTATCATTTATTAAACCGTCAATTTGAGCCATATTTGGCGGAAATTTCGGTGCGTGAAGAAATTGGGTTACTTGCATATTCACCACTTGCACAGGGTTATTTGACTGGCAAATATTTAAATGGTGCAAGGCCAGAGGGTGCGCGCTCAACGCTTTTCAATCGCGGGCAAAGATATGAAACTGCACCTGCTGAAACAATGATTAGAAAATATATTGAACTTGCCACGAAGTTTAATATGCATCCTGTAACTTTGGCGCTAAAATTCTGTGCAACGCGTTCTTTTATGAATAGTGTGATAATTGGTGCGACCAATATGGATCAATTAAAGCTGGCAATTTCTGCTTTTGATACCAATTGGTCAAAAGAATTAGAGGATGAAGTTAATGAACTTCATAATTCTTGCCCAAATCCATGCCCATAGGTGCATTTATTTAAAAATGCGACGTTTTGTTTGATTGCTTGTTCTTGTTTAATCGCTTTTTGCGGTCTATAGGGCTTGCGGGTTTTTATAATTCCATAAGGGAGATTTGGAATGACTGTTAAAGTTGCAATTAATGGTTTTGGTCGTATCGGCCGTCTTGTTTTGCGCTCTATGATTGAGCATGGTCGTAATGACATTGAAGTTGTTGGTATCAACGATCTTGGACCTGCGGCAACTAATGCGCATTTGCTTAAATTCGATTCAGTTCATGGCAAATTGAATGCTGATGTTTCGGTTGATGGTGATTATATCGTAATCAATGGCAAAAAAATCAAAGTAACTGCAGAACGTGACCCTGCAAACCTTCCTTGGAAAGAATTGGGCGTTGATGTTGCAATGGAATGTACCGGCCTTTTCACTGCACGTGAAAAAGCGGCTGCTCATTTGGCGGCTGGCGCGAAAAAAGTTTTGATTTCTGCACCTGGTGAAAATTCTGATAAAACTATCGTTTATGGTGTTAATCACATTACTTTGACCGCTGCTGATACTGTGGTTTCAAATGCATCATGCACAACTAATTGTTTGTCACCTGTTGCAAAAGTATTGAATGACACTGTTGGTATCGTAAACGGCTTTATGACCACTGTTCACTCATACACTGGTGACCAACCAACTTTGGACACTATGCATAAAGATTTGTATCGCGCACGTGCGGCGGCTTTATCTATGATCCCGACTTCAACTGGTGCGGCTAAAGCAGTTGGTTTGGTATTGCCTGAATTAAAAGGCAAATTGGATGGCGTTGCTATTCGCGTTCCAACCCCAAATGTTTCTGTGGTTGATTTAACTTTCAATGCGGCGCGTGCAACAACAGTTGAAGAGATTAATAATGCAATTATCGCGGCATCAAATGGCGCGTTAAAAGGCGTTCTTGGCGTAACTGCATTACCAAATGTTTCGATTGACTTTAACCATGACGATCATTCATCAATCTTCGCACTTGATCAAACCAAAGTTATGGATGGAACATTGGTTCGCGTTCTTTCTTGGTATGATAATGAGTGGGGCTTCTCTACCCGCATGTCAGACACTGCAATTGCATTGATGAACGCAAAATAATTTTTCTACAATATATGAATAAAGCCGCCCCCCTTTAAGAAGGGGGGCTGTTTTTTGCCTGCAAAAAACAAAAGGGGGTAAAAAAATATTGCCACCCATCCGCATTTGTTATAACATTTATTTATGACAAAACCCGTTCTTGGCTTTATATGCTGTTCACGCATTTTGAATAATAACCGCCCCGCCCAAAGCGTTACGGAACAATATTTGGTGGGTGTTGCCCCAAATATAGATGCAATTCCTCTTCTTATTCCCGCAATGCCGCAATTGGTTGATATTAAAGAGATTGCAAAACGCATTGATGGTCTTTTGCTTACTGGTTCGCCATCAAATATAAATCCAAAATATTATGGCGATGAGGGCTCGGATGCCAATGGGCCATTTGATGAAAACCGCGATAATGTGGCAATGCAATTATGTGATGCCATGCTTGGGGCAAAAAAGCCTGTTTTTGGAATTTGTCGTGGTTTTCAAGAATTAAACGTACATTTTGGCGGCACAATTGCCCGCGATTTATCAATTGAAGGGCGTGAAATTGAACATCATTCGCGTGATGGGGTTTCATACGAAGAAATGTTTGCCCATTCACATGATGTTGAACTTTTTGGCATGTTAAAAGATGCGGTTGGTAAACAGAAAACCCGCGTTAATTCAGTGCATTTTCAAGGCGTTGGCAAATTGGGTGACGGGCTTGAAATTTTGGCGCGCGCCCCTGATGGCGTAATTGAAGCCTTTCATTCAACCTCAAAAGGCGCACCAGTTCTTGCAATTCAATGGCACCCCGAATGGGATGCGGCAACAAATGAAGATAGCCGTAAAATTTTTAAATTAATGGGCGATATTTTGCGCGCATAAATTTTACTTGAAAAAACATAGGTTTTGCGTCACATGCAAAGCATGAAATACCTAAAAATGAACGGCCTTGGTAATCAATTCATCGTGCTGCAAAATAATGGCGCCCGTCTTGAACTTATGCCGCAACAGGTTTCGGGTATTAATGCCCAAAAGGGAAAAGAATTCGACCAATTACTATCAATCGAGCCATCACAAAATGCCGATATCTATATGGGTATTTGGAATAATGATGGTTCCGAAGTTGCAGCATGTGGAAATGGAACGCGCGCCGTTGCATGGGCATATTTAAAAGCCACAAAAAAAGAAAGCGTATCAATTGAAACTAAAGCGGGCATTTTAAACGCACAATTGGTTGGCGAAAATATGGTTTCTGTTGATATGGGTTTGCCACGCCTTAATTGGGATGAAATCCCACTTGCTGAAGAAATGCAAACCATAAGAATGGAATTGCAAATCGGCCCGATTGATAAACCACTTTATTGGGGGCCAAGTGCGGTTTCAATGGGCAATCCGCATTGTATTTTTTTTGTTGATGATGTGGAAAGCGTGGCGCTTGATAAAATTGGACCAATGATTGAGTATCACCCATTATTTCCCGAACAAACCAATGTTGAATTTGCCCAAATCTGGGATAGAAAAAATATAAGAATGCGAGTTTGGGAACGCGGCGTCGGCATAACACGCGCCTGTGGAACTGGCGCTTGTGCAACTTTGGTGGCCGCGGTGCGCCGCAAACTAGTTGATAGATTAGCCAATATTCACCTTGATGGTGGGATTTTACAGATCGAATGGCGTGATGATGATCATGTTATTATGACTGGCGCGGTCGAACTTGAGGCCAAGGGTGAACTGGAGATTTAGTTTCATTTTGAAACAAATTTCGCCCAAACTGGCACAAACACCACATTTTCCAATAATTTACCCCAAAAACTAGTGGCACGCGCTTTGCTTTATATAAATAAATCTAATTTTTTAGATTCCCTGCATAAAACTTAGCCCCGAATTATTCGGGGCTTTTTCTTTTTATCTAATCTTGTTAAAAAGAAATATGGCTTACGAATTAATTTATTATCCTAAATGTTCAACCTGTGTGAAGGGCTTGGCACTTTTAAACGAAAACGGTATTGAACCAAAACTTATAACTTATATGAGTGATGGTCTTTCCAAAGATGAAATTGCGCAAATTGCCAATAAAGTAGGTGGTGTTCATTTAATTCTACGTGAAAAAACCGCAAAAGAAAAAAACATATCACTTGATCAAAATGATGCGTCCTTGATTGATGCAATTGCAAATGATTTATCGCTTTTGCAACGCCCCATTCTTATAAAAGGTGATAAAGCAATTGTTGGTCGCCCGATTGAGGAAATGCTTAAGCTGGCTCAAAATTAGTGAGTTTATGACCTAAATGATAATTCTTGCCATCGATACTTCATTGGATGATTGCATAGTTGCAATTGCGCAAGATGGCGAAATATTGGCATCTTCTTGCCAAAAAACCAAAAGCAAACAGGCCGAAATCTTGCCGCAAATGGTAAAAGAGATTTGTGAAAAAGCAAAAATAAACCCAAAACAAATTGATAAAATCGGGGTTACAATTGGCCCTGGCTCTTTTACGGGTGTTCGCGTTGGCCTTGCCTTTGCTAAGGGCTTGGCAATTGCAACAGATGCACAAATTATTGGTATTTCTACGCTTGAATTATTGGCACAAAGTTCGTCAAATTCTAAAACCATTGCTCTTATCGAACAAATGGGCAGTGTTTTTGCTGCAAGTTTTATTAATGGTGAAATGATTGATGCGCCAAATCGGTTTGAAAATTTCGACTTTATAAAAAACTATGAAAGTGATTGGTCAATAATTGGGTTTAAAAAGCCAACCGAATTGGAAAACCATAATTTCATTATCAAAGAAACTTTTGATATTGATAGTTTTATAAAATTATGCACCCAAAAAGATATTCAAAAAAATCCGCCAATTCCCCAATATTTACGCGGCGCAGATGCAAAATTATGGCAAGGTTCACAATATGTTTGAACCAAAAATATTGGAAGTGGGCGATATTGCAAGTTTAATTGATAAAATCAAAAGTGATAGCGCCCTTCATAATTGGCAAACAAGTGATTTTGAAAACTCCATCAATGACGAAACCCGCCCAATTTATATTATTGAAAATATTGGTTTTGTCGCTTTTTCAAAAGCACTTGATGAAGCCGAAATTCTTATGGTTTGGATGGACCCAAATCAAAGAAAAAAGGGATATGCAAAAAATTTACTTAAATATTCTTTTGATAATTTAAAAACTAATGGCGTTAATAAAATTTATCTTGAAGTTGCAATTGATAATATTGCGGCACTAAATTTATACATAATGCTTGGCTTCATTGAAGTTGGAAAGCGCAAGAATTATTACAAGCGCGATAACCAAAATATTGATGCATTAATCCTATCAAAAAGCCTTTGAATGCGACATAAAGATGCGTCATTATTATTTATGTTGATACCACTATTAAAATTATATAAAAATTGATAAAAGGCACGAATGGGTGACAAAATGCAAGAAAGAATTGAAAAACTTTGCGTTGAAAAAGGCTTGCGCATGACTGAACAAAGGCGTGTGATTGCGCGCGTTTTGTCGGTTTCCAATGATCACCCCGATGTTGAAGAATTACACCGCCGCGCCTGTGAAATTGATAAAGGCATTTCAATTGCCACAGTCTATCGTACTGTTTCCCTTTTAGAAGAAGCAGGCATTATTGAGCGCCATGATTTTCGTGACGGGCGTTCACGCTTTGAAGAATTATCAGATGAGCATCATGATCATTTAATCGATATGCAAAGCGGCAAAGTGGTTGAATTTACCGATCCACGCATCGAAGAATTACAGCGTGAAATTGCAGATAAATTGGGTTATAAGCTGGTTGATCACCGGTTAGAGCTTTATTGTATCCCGATTGAAAAGAATTAATATTGAGAAGAATTAATTTTAATGACAAATGAAAATTCACAAAGCCCAAAGCCAAAAAAAGGGCTTTTTGTTCAATCTTATGGCTGCCAGATGAATGTCTATGATAGCGAAAGAATGGTTGATATTCTTGCGCCGCTTGGCTATCGCCCTGTCGAAAATTCTGAAGATGCCGATTTGGTGGTTTTAAACACTTGTCATATTCGTGAAAAAGCCACCGAAAAAGTTTATTCCGAAATCGGGCGCATCAAACAGCAAAAAGATGCCAAAGGCGGCGATATGATGATTGCGGTGGCGGGCTGTGTTGCCCAAGCTGAAGGCGCACAAATTATGAAGCGCGCACCGACGGTTGATTTGGTCGTCGGCCCCCAAGCATATCACCATTTACCAGAATTAATTGCCCGCGCCGCACGTAAATCGGGTGAGGTTTTAGATACTTCTTTTGATGCAATTGATAAGTTTGATGCTTTACCAATTAAGCGTGAAAACACTGGCTATTCGGCTTTTTTGTCGGTTCAAGAAGGTTGCGATAAATTTTGCTCTTTTTGTGTTGTGCCATATACGCGCGGCGCAGAATATTCACGCCCATTTGATAAGGTTTTGGATGAGGCCAAAGCACTTGCTGATAATGGCGTAATGGAAATCAACCTTTTGGGGCAGAATGTTAATGCCTATAATGGCGGCGATGATATTAAAAAGCATGGCCTTGGCGCTTTAATTCGTGAAATTTCCAAGCTTCCAAACATTAAGCGTATTCGCTACACCACTTCACATCCATGCGATATGGATGAAGATTTGATAATGGCGCATGGCGAGGTTGAAGAATTAATGCCTTATCTGCATTTACCTGTTCAATCTGGCTCTGACAAAGTTTTGAAGGCTATGAATAGGAAGCACACGGCAAAATCATATCTCGAAACTTTGGATAAATTCCGTAAAGTTCGCCCTGATATTGCCTTTGCATCTGATTTTATTGTTGGCTTCCCTGGCGAAAGCGATGAAGATTTCCGCGAAACTATGCAATTAGTTGAAGAAGTAAATTATTCTTCTGCCTTTAGTTTCAAATATTCGCGCCGCCCTGGAACGCCTGCATCTGGCATGATGCGCCAAATTGCCGAAGACGTGAAAGATGCCCGCCTTTATGAGTTACAGGCCTTACTTGCAAAACAGCAAGGCGAATTTAACGCTTCTTCAATTGGTAAAAACACAAAAGTTTTGGTCACCAATAAGGGGAAACGCGAAGGTCAAGTTTTTGGCAAAAGCCCGTTTTTACAATCAGTTTTCGTCTCTGGTGGCGAAGAATTAGTTGGCAAAATAATTGAAATCAAAGTCACGGGCGCGGGGCAACAATCAATTGTTGGTGAACCAATTGGGGTTTTTGAAAATGCCTAATGAAGACCGACAGGATGGCGCGCCAATTGAATTCATTATTGAATATGAAAATTGGCGCGATATTGGCTTTGACCCAGTTGAATTTGGCAAATCAATTCATTTACGAATAATGCAAGAATTTGAGGATGCAAATGGTGAAATTTGCGTTCTTTTAAGTGATGATGAAAAATTGCACGAATTAAATAAAGCATGGCGCTGTATTGATAAACCAACCAATGTCTTAAGCTTTCCACATGATGGAAGCGAACAAATCCTTGGTGATATCGCAATTTCTTTGCCTATATTACAAAAAGAAGCAATTGAGCAAAATAAAAGCTTGCAAGACCATTTCGCACATTTATTAATACATGGCATTTTACATTTACTTGGATATGACCATATTAATGAAGATGAAGCAATTGAAATGGAAACACTTGAAATTGAATTATTGGAAAGTATGAATATTTCAAATCCTTATGAAATGGACTTAAAAAACTAGATGGCGCAGGGCGACGACGAAAATGAAAAACCAAATTCCAAAGAGCGCGCAGGTTTATTGCGCCGCTTTAAGGGTATTTTTG
This sequence comes from Pseudomonadota bacterium, assembly GCA_020161405.1. Taxonomy (GTDB): domain Bacteria; phylum Pseudomonadota; class Alphaproteobacteria; order Caulobacterales; family Aquidulcibacteraceae; genus Pseudaquidulcibacter. The sequence continues at coordinate 826,233 of JAIUOD010000001.1, forward strand.
GCAAACGCAAACTTGACGAAGAAAGCGCACAAATTATCGAATCCCTCGAAAGTGAAGAGGCGATTTCATCAAACAAGCGCGAAATGCTTTTCAAGGTTGCAAGTTTTGATAAATTAACCATCGGTGATATTATGATACCGCGCGCCGATATTGTTGCCGTCGAGGCTGAAACCACCTTGGGCGAATTGGGGCGCATATTTTCAGAACATCAACATTCACGCGTTCCGATTTATCGCGATAATCTTGATAATCCTATCGGGTTTGTGCATGTGAAGGATGTTTTGGCGCTTTTGACGCCTGATGAAAACGGAAAAATAAAGGCAAAACTAGATTCAAAGCCATTAAATAAAATCAAGCGTGATTTATTATATGTTCCGCTTTCAATGCGCCTTCCTAATTTGTTAATTCAAATGCGCGCAATGCGTAAACATATCGCGCTTGTGATTGATGAATATGGCGGTACCGATGGCTTGGTAACAATTGAAAATTTGGTTGAAGAAATCATCGGTGATATTGATGATGAATATGATGATGTTGAATCAAACATGATTATTCAACGCGCGCCAAATATTTGGGAAGTTGATGCCAAACTAGAGATTGAGGAATTTAGCAATCAAAGTGGTGTTCAAAATCTAATAAATGATGAAATCGGTACTGAAATTGACACAATGGGCGGCCTTGCATTCGCGCTGGCGGGGCACATTTCACCACGCGGTGAAATAATTGCGCATCCAAATGGGTATGAGCTTGAAATTATTGATGCCGATCCACGCAAAATTCGCCGCATGTTATTTCGCGTAGTAAGCCCAATCAAAGCCGCGGATTAGAATTTTGCCAAACTATTTTGCCAATTTTTTTGAAACTAAATCGACAAAAATAAAATATATTATTTTGTTCGTTTTAGGTTTGTTGGCAGTGTTCGCGCTTGCGCCTTATCATATTTGGCCGCTTTATGCGATTGCAATATGGGGGCTTATGATTGCTCTTGATGATGCCAAAAAATCGCCTAAACCGTTAAAATCTGCCTTTTGGCGTTCCTTTATTTTTGGATTTGCACATTTTGCACTTGGAATGTTTTGGGTGGGTCAAGCGTTTTTGGTTGATGCAAAAAAGTTCGCATGGCTTATCCCATTCGCCATGAGCGCGCTTCCCGCCTATATTGGCTTATATTATGGTCTGGCGGGTTTTTTATATTCCAAATTTGCACCTAATAATGCCAATCGCGTTTTTTGGTTTGCCTTTTGCTTTGGCGCAATAGAATATTTAAGAAGCATATTATTTACGGGGCTTCCGTGGAATTTAAGCGCCTATATATGGAAAGCTGGTGGTATAATTTCGCAAAATGGTGCGTTAATTGGGCCGTTTGGTGTTGGCATTCTAACAATTTTTGCATTTTCGAGCCTAAACGTAATCCGCGAGGGAAAATCCAAATCAATTATAATTCTTAATATTATAATTATTGCTGCTTCAATTGGTTTTGGTGCGTTGCGTTTAGCCACCCCAGTAAAAAATAATAGCGATATTAAAATTGCAGTAGGGCAGGCGGGATTTTCGCAAAAGGACTTATGGGATAGTGCGAATCGTAAAAGTGTAATCAATAATTATATTGGACAATTAAAAACCAAAACCGCACAAGATTCTAATATAATAGTATGGCCAGAGGGTGCGTTTCCATTCGACTTATTTTCAGATGATGAAGCGCTTTCAAAAATAAACCCACTAATTCAAAATAAGGTTTTGATTGTTGGTGCGCCACATGCCGATTTTATTGATCAAAATAAATATTTTAATTCAATTGCATTTTTGACGGGAAGTAATGATTTTTATCCATCATTATTATCAACTTATGATAAATTTCACCTTGTGCCATTTGGTGAATATCTTCCTTTAAGGCCAGTTTTTAACGCATTAGGAATATCAAGTCTTGTCGCCTATGGCACAGATTTTAGTAAAGGCGAATCGCCAAAAGTACTTAAAATAGGAAACCTTCCAAATATTGATCCACGAATTTGCTATGAAATAATTTTCCCGCATTTTAATAATGGGCAAATTAGGCCAGATATGATTGTTAATGTATCGGTTGATGCATGGTATGGTGACTATCTTGGCCCAGATCAACACTATAATCAGGCAAGATGGCGCGCAATTGAGGAGGGATTGCCACTTATTCGGGCAGCCTCTGGCGGTTGGTCAGGCATAATTGATTCTTTTGGTCGCCCAATTACGCAATTTCGTAAGGGTAATGATATAATTTCAGCAACTTTACCAAGTAAACTAACTCAAACACCTTATTCAAGGTTCTCAGACGCAATATTTCTTCTCCTTATGGTTGTATTTGCAGCAAATACTTACCTAACAAGAAAGTTTTGAGAAATTCTGTCCTTGACTTGGTCAAACATTCATATATTTATTCCCAATTCGAGGCATAAAAATAATGAGTAATGAACGTAGTTCAACAGCAATTGATGCTTATGTTGGGCGTAGGCTTAAACAAAGGCGTGAGGAATTGGGGCTAAGCCAAGAAAGGCTTGCCGATTTTTTGGGAATTTCTTTCCAGCAAGTTCAAAAATACGAACGCGGCTTTAATCGCGTTGGTGCAAGTCGTCTCTTCCAAATCGGTGAAGCATTGGGTGTTCCAACTGCTTTTTTCTTTGAAGGTATCGAGCCTGTGGGGCGTGGTACACTTAATGAAGATAAGGAAAATGCCGATCCACTTTCTGTTGCCGCGCTTTTATCTGCGCCCGGTGCAATGGAATTACTTGCTGAATATGCAAAAGTAAATTCAACTGCACAACGCAAAAAAATTGTTGAGCTTGTTCGTCTTCTGGCTAACGAAACAGAGAATTAAGGCATATAAATTTGCAATCGATTGTGCCGTCAAGGCGGATAAAATCCTTTGGGCGTGTTGGCGGAAGACCTTTGTCGCCATTACAGGCACGTCTTGTTGAAACTGAATTATCAAAATTCCAGATTTTAGAAGTTGAAGAAGGTTTTTCGCCAATTTCAATTGATGATAGCAAAAAAGAAGTTTGGTTTGAAATTGGTTTTGGCGGTGCAGAACATTTAATCAATCAGGCCAAAGCAAATTCTGACGTGCTTTTTATTGGCGCGGAGCCTTTTCTTGAAGGTGTTGCCAAAGCAATGCGCGCAATTGATAGCGAAAAAATCACAAATATTCGTCTTATTAATGGTGATGCGCGCCCAATTTTGGAAAATTTCCAAAATGCGTGTTTGGATAGAATTTTTATTCTTTTCCCTGACCCATGGCCGAAAGCACGTCATCATAAACGCCGCCTTATTAATGATGAATTTATAAATCTTTTGGCGCGTATTACAAAAAAAGGTGCAAAAATTCGCTTTGCGTCCGATTGGGCAAATTATGCAGAAGAAGCATTGGCATGCTTTATAAAAAACCCTGCATTTTCATGGAATGCGCAAAGTCAAAAGGATTGGAATATCCCACCCGAAGATCATTTCACAACCCGTTATCAGGCAAAAAAACTTGGGGATTGTGAACCGATTTTTCTTGATTTTACTCGATTATAGTTTCGACTTCTTCATCAATAATTTTATTTTCAATCACGCCAATTTCATCAATTTCACAGCGAACAATATCGCCCGCCTTAAGCCATAATTGCGGATTGCGTGCCATTCCGACACCTGCTGGTGTGCCTGTAAAAATAACATCCCCTGGTAGAAGAGTCATAATTTTGGTTGCTTCTTCGATTAATTGTGGGATTTTGAAAATCATATCGCCAATTTTACTATCTTGCATTTTTTGACCATTAACAAAACAGCGTAGCCCCAAATCATCTAAATTCGTAATTTCATCTGGTGTTACTAAAAATGGGCCAAAGGGTGCGTGGCTATCAAAACCTTTGCCCAATGTGAATTGGGTAGTTTTTCTTTGCCAATCGCGCACCGAATAATCGCAACCTACACTATAGCCTAAAATCACTTCATTGGCACGGCTTGCAGGAACGTGGCGACAGGTTTTGCCAATGATAACCACCAATTCAACTTCAAAATCCAATTGATCTGAAACATTTGGTTTTTCTACAAATCCATTTGGTTCATTGACCGATGTGGTTTGTTTCATAAACCATGTTGCATCAGTGGGTATAGGGCGTCCTGTTTCTTTGGCATGGTCGGCATAATTAAGACCAATCCCAAAAATACGCGGCGGAACTAAGACGGGTGATAGGATTTCAACATCTTCAATGTCAAATTCTTCACCCGTGAAAACAGGATTTTCAAGAAAGCCATCATCAATAGACGCCACACCAAGCGCACCAATTTCAAGGTCAAATGCGCGAATTTTATCACCTTCAACAAGGCCGCCGCGAATATTGTCACTTTCTTCAAAAATTGCGATGCGCATTCCTATCTCCTGATTTGTATGTGATTATTGCATTGCCTCTATCGCTTCGGCAATAGCAATTGTTTTTAATGCCATATCACGATGCAGAATTTCCGCCATCTTGCCTTCAACTTTTAAAACCCCTTTGCCCGCATTTTCAGGGTCGGCAAAGGCAACAACAATTGCACGCGCATATGCAACTTCTTCGGGTTTTGGTGCAAAAATTTCATTGCATTTTTCAATTTGACTTGGGTGGATTAAGGTTTTGCCATCAAAACCAAAGGCTTTGCCCTGATTACATTGCCATTCATATCCATCCATATTCTGAATATCATTAAATACACCATCAATCACCGCCATTTTAAAGCATTTGGCACCATTAATTGCCGCCGATAATGCATATAAAAAAGGTGCGCGCTCCACATCCAAAATTGCGCCAGTTTCCTTTGCCAAATCATTTGTGCCCATTACCAAGGCTTTAAATGGTGTGGTTTGCGCGGCTGAACAAATATTGAAAATATCCAAAATCGCGCGTGGGGTTTCAATCATTGCCCAAATATCAATTGATTGACCATTGTTTAATTCACGAATTTGCGCATCAATTGACAAAACTTCGGCTTTTGATTCGATTTTTGGAACTAAAATTGCATCTGGCTTTGCCGCAACTGCCATTTTTAGATCATCTTTGAAATATTCGGTATTAATGCCATTGGTGCGAATAATAATTTCGCGTGCGCCATAACCACCGCCTGCTAAAGCCGCCGCTATTGTTTCGCGTGCAATTTGCTTCATTTCGGGGGCAACCGCATCTTCCATATCCATTATTATTGCATCGCAGGGTAATGTTTTTGCTTTTTCTAAAACCTTGGCATTTGCCCCCGGCATATATAAAACGGAGCGGCGTGGTCGATTGGTCATTATTTCCCCCAGTTGTTTTCGCAGGTGCAATATAAATTATTTCTTGTCTTAGGCAATAAGACCAAGGTTAAAAAATGACATTTGAAATTGATGGTTTTATCGCAAAAGGTTTTGAACCTGTTTATGAGCAATTCAAAAAACATTTTGAAGAAGGCAAAGAAAATGGCGCCAGTTTTTGTGCGCAAATAGAAGGCGAAAATGTTATAAACCTATGGGGTGGTTTTACCGATCGTAACCAAACCAAAAAATGGCAAAATGATTCATTGGTTCAATTTTTTTCAACCACAAAGCCAATGGCTGCAATCGTAATTGCAATGCTACAAGATAGGGGCTTTTTGCATTTTGATGATGCAATTGGTGATTTATGGCCTGAATTTACCGTGCATGACAAAGAAGTTTCAATTGTACAGGCTTTATCGCATCAAGCGGGTGTATGCGGTTTCATAAATGAATTTGACCCTTTAAATTGGCTTGATTTACATAAAACCGCCGAATTAATCGCAGACCTTGAACCATTATGGCCACCATTAAGTGAATCGGGTTATCACCCCATGAATTATGGTTATATCGCTAATGAATTATGCTATCGGGTTTTAGGGCAAGATTTAGCGGATGTTTTCCACGCTGATATTACAAAACCACTTTCAATAGATTTTCAAATTGGCCTTCCTGTTGAATTGCAAAATCGCCATGTTGAATTTACCCCTCCAAAAGAGCCACCAAATATGGGGCAAATGAACCCAATGAAGCGCGCCGCCTTTATGACCAAATGGGCAAGCCCGCCAAGAATAGGTGCTGCGGCATTGGCGGCAAAAATCCCAAGCACAAATGGTTTTGGAACCTGCGAAGCAATGGCAAGCCTTTATGGAATTTTCGCCAATGATGGCTTTATTAAAGGGCAAGAAATTATTTCAAAATCAACATTAGAAGATTTAACAAAATCACGCATTTTTGGCGATGATTTGGTTTTGAATTTTAAGGTCGATTGGGCAGCGGGCGTCATGCGCAATACCACCCAAACATTTGGCCCAAGCCTTGAAACAATGGGTCATGCAGGGCGGGGTGGTTCATGCGGTTTTGGTGATAAAACCAAGCGTCTTTCGGTTGCTTATGCGCCCAATAAACATTCAAATGCGATTGTGGGTGATGAACGCGCAAAGGCACTTACCGATGTTCTTTATGATTGTTTATAATGGTTTTAGCACGCTTACATAAATATCTTGGCGAAGTTTAAAGCCAAGGCTTTCATAATTTTTAATGCCAATTTCATTCCATGCATAAACATGTAAAAATGGGATTTGACCGCGTGCCAAAATACGTTTTGTAACCAAATTTAAAAGATATTTACCCCATTTTTTGCCTTGAAAATCAGGGTGGGTAGCAAGTGCGGAAAGTTCACTATAGCCATCAATTTGCATTCTTTCACCCATCATACTTACAAGACGATTATTAATTTTTATACCAATAAATTTTGCCAATTCATTAGTGCGCGCAAAAAATGGCCCCGGTTTACAAAGTAGCGCAAGCTCATGCATTGCTTTGGCATCTTCTTGACCTAATTCGACCACCTCAATGTCATTTTGAATTTCAACCTCATGGTCAAAAATCATCTGTTTGCAATGCGCAGTTTTTTCGAGGGTGAAATTTGTAAGCGGCTCAATAATTTTGGTTTCAAGCATCCAAAAACCATCATCACCAATTTTTAATTTTGATAAATCATCAAATTCCGTTTGCGAATATTCTTCCAATGCCGCAAAAGCGGCAAAATCAGGATTAAACGCAATCGCCATCCCATTTGATTGGGCAAGATATGATTGGCGCGATTTTAGTGCCGAATATGCAGGACGGTCGAGTTTAGTGTGCATTATCTGATAAAAAAGGTTCCATCGTCTCAACAAAATCTTTTTGCGGCCTTACGGGGTTTCCTAGCATGTCGATTTGAACGGCGGTGACGTCATTGGTTGCTATTAAATCATCGCCGCGTGTAATCCATTGTTTAATGTGCATTCTTGCGCCTTTGATTTGTCCATATTCAGTGTGCACCAAGAGACTATCATCAATTCGTGCGGCCTTTTTATAGCGCACATCCATTGCAATGACGGCAAAGGCCAAAGGTTTTTCACGTGCCGCCAGTTCGGTATGAATCACACCTGCGCAGCGTAAAAAATCGGTGCGCCCGCGTTCAAAATAGCGAATATAATTGGCATGATATACCACACCTGACATATCAGTATCTTCATAATAAATGCGCACAGGCAATTTATGAGTTTTACCCTCAAAACGCCCCGAATATGCAATATCACTTGTCAAATAATTCCCCATTATTCATTTTTAGTGTTGGAAGGCCAAATAATTCATAGGCACGGCTTGCGGCCATTCTACCGCGTGGTGTGCGCTGTATGAAGCCTTGTTGTAATAAATAAGGCTCGATAACATCTTCGACGCCATCCTTGGCCTCTGCAATTGCGGCAGCCAAGGTTTCAACCCCAACGGGGCCGCCGCCATAAGTATCAACCAAAGCCTTTAAATAACGCCTATCGAGCATGTCCAAGCCATCGGGGTCAATATCAAGGCGTTCAAGGCCATGCGCCGCAACGCTTGCATCCAATGGTTTACCTAATGCATCAGCAAAATCGCGGACGCGGCGCAAAAGGCGCATGGCAATACGTGGCGTTCCGCGCGCGCGGCGCGCAATTTCAATCGCCCCATCGGGCGTCAAGTTCGCACCCAATTTTGCCGCCGCACGGCGCAAAATAAATACCAAATCATCGACATTATAAAAATCAAGCCGCGAAACAATGCCAAACCTATCACGCAAAGGCGATGATAAAAGGCCAGAGCGTGTGGTTGCGCCCACCAATGTAAAAGGTGACAAATCAATCCTGACTGAACGCGCACTTGGCCCTTCGCCAATTACCAAATCAAGGGCATAATCTTCCATTGCAGGATATAGAATTTCCTCAACATTTGCCGCAAGTCTGTGAATTTCATCAATGAAAAGCACGTCATTGGGTTCAAGATTGGTCAATAAAGCCGCCAAATCACCCGCCTTGGCAATAACGGGGCCAGATGTTGCTTTAAAACCCACACCCAATTCACGCGCCACAATTTGCGCCAATGTGGTTTTGCCAAGCCCAGGGGGGCCAAAAAGTAAAAGGTGATCCATGGCGGATGCGCGCCCGCGCGCCGCTTTAACAAAAATCTCAAGATTGGCTTTAAGGTCTTTTTGACCGATAAATTCATCAAAACCCGATGGGCGAAGTGCCCTATCTGCGCCTTCGCCTTGTTTTTTTTCACCACTTAAAAGGCGTTCATCATCTTCCATAATTACCTCTTAAGTTCTTTTAGTGCGAGTTTGACCAATTCGCCAAGTTTTGGCGTGCCTTCAACATTGGCAAGAGCATGTGCCACCGCACTCATGGCGTCGGTCCCCGCAAAGCCAAGGTTTTGCAAGGCTGAAATCGCCTCATTACGCAGACCCATATCGGCAATTTCATTTGTCATTGGGGCAATATTATCAGTGGGAAAAATCGAATCAGTTGAAGTATCCGCACCGCCCATCATGCATGATGGTGGGGCGCGTCCTTTTAATTCCAATACCAATCTTTGTGCCAGTTTTGGACCGACGCCCGATGCCCGTGAAACCGATGTTTTGTCACCAATTTCCACAGCTTGAATAATTTGATTTGGCGTCAAAATATCCAAAATTGCCAGTGCAACTTTCGCGCCAACACCAGAAACCTCTTGCAGGCGCACAAACCATGCACGCTCCAAATCACTTAGAAAGCCAAAAAGGCGCATGGAATCTTCGCGAACAATGGTTTCAATGAATAAAAATACCGCATCATTTTTGCGAATGCGCGACATATTACGATTGCCAAGATGCACCAAATAACCGACACCGCCAACTTCAATAATGGCGCGGTCATCATAAATCCCTTGAACAATACCTTTTAATGAACCTATCATTTTGCCCTCACAATTGGGCTTGTGCGCATTGATGAATGGGCGATTGCCGCCGCCAATGCATCGGCGGCATCAATGCCAACATTGCCGCAAGTTGGTAAAAGTCGCCTAACCATAAAGCCAATTTGATCCTTATCCGCCGTTCCCGTTCCCACCACAGCTTTTTTAATAAGGCGTGTGGCATATTCGTGAACTTCAAGTGATTTTATTTCAAGCGCAACCATTGCCGCGCCGCGCGCCTGACCAAGTAGGATAGATGTGCGCGCCGAATTGGCAACAATGGTTTCCTCAATCGCCGCTTCATCGGGGCGATATTCGTCAATTATTTCGGATAATTTGGTGAAAATCATGCCAAGGCGGAAAGATAATGTTGCGTCATTTGGGGGGGCAATTATGCCATGCGCAATATGGGAAATGCGGTTATTTTGCGCATGAATTACGCCCCAACCCGTCCTTTGCAGGCCGGGGTCAATGCCAATAATCGTGACTTTGGATAAAAATTGCGCCATAATTCACCTTGCAACAAATATGCGAACAAATCAAGAACCTAAAGCGGCGATATGAAAAAAGAATTAAGAAATATTGTTATTTTAACTGGCGCAGGTATTTCAGCTGAAAGCGGCCTTAAAACCTTTCGTGCTTCAGATGGATTATGGGAAGGGCATAGGATTGAGGATGTGGCAACGCCCGAAGCATACGAAAGAAATCCCGATTTAGTAAATGAATTTTACAATGCGCGGCGCGCCCAATTAAAAGAGGTTGAACCAAATGCCGCGCACTTTGCCTTGGCAAAACTTGAAGAAAATTGGCCGTTTGATGTTTTAATTGTCACCCAAAATGTTGATGATTTACATGAACGCGCAGGTAGTAAAAACCTTATTCACATGCATGGCGAATTGTTAAAATCACGCTGCACCGAAACCCAATTAGTAACAGATTGGCACCAAGATATTTTACCAGATACAATAAGCCCATATTCGAAAGAAGGAACACTTCGGCCACATATTGTTTGGTTTGGCGAAATGCCTCTTGAAATGGGGCGCATTTATGATGCTTTGCGAAAATGTGATTTATTCATATCAATTGGCACATCAGGAAATGTCTATCCCGCCGCAGGTTTTGCACAAGAAGCAAGGCGAAAAGGCGCGCATTGCGTTGAACTAAACCTCGAACCAAGCCTTAATGCCCATGATTTTCACGAAAGCGTGAATGGTTTAGCGGGGGAAATTGTTCCAAAATTTGTTGAGGGCTTATTGGCTAGCTAACCCCTTTGTCACCCTTGGGATTTGCTAGAGGCGGTAATGGTGCAATCGGAATACCTTCTTCGATTAGTTCTTTGGCCTCTTTTGGGGTGGTTTCGCCATATATTGGGCGCTCATCGCTTTCACCATTATGGATTGCGCGCGCTTCAGTGGCGAAATTATCGCCAACATAATCAAATTCTTTTTCAACTTTTTCGCGCCACCCTTTGAACATTTTTTGCAATTCTTCGGGGATTAATTGTTCATTGCCAAGGCTTGCGGGGATTGGCGCATCAGGCGCGCCCTTTTTTATTGCAGGTGCCATAATGGCTTTTTCAACATCATGCGTGCCACAATATGGGCATGAAACAAGGCCGCGTTCTCTTTGCGTGTCATAATCTTCGATGGATGGAAACCACGCCTCAAATTCATGCTTGGTGGCGCATTTAAGATTATATTTAATCATGGCAAATCAAAATCTTTATTCAAATTCCAAGCGGGGATTTTGCGGCGCGCTTCATTAACTTCTTCATGGTCAATTTGTGCAATTGCAAAGCCCGTTTCATCATTATCAATATGTGCGATTATTTCACCCCAAGGATTAATAATCATTGAATGCCCAAAGGTTTGCCGCCCATCTTTGTGCATTCCACCTTGCGCGGGCGCAATTACATAGGCACTATTTTCAATAGCCCTCGCCCGCAATAAGGTTTCCCAATGTGCGCGCCCTGTTGGCACGGTAAAGGCGGCAGGAATTGTTAAAAATTGCGCGCCATTTTGGCAAAGCATACGATAAAGCTCGGCAAAGCGCACGTCATAACAAATACTAAGGCCGATTTTGCCGAAATCAGTGTCTGCCAAGATCGCCCGATTGCCCGCCTCATAGCTTCTGCTTTCCATCAATTCCATGCCATTGCCAAGATTGACGTCAAACAAATGAATTTTGTCATATTGGGCAATTAATGCGCCATTTTTATCAAATAATAGGCTTCGATTTACCGCCTTTTGCCCTTCAATTTTAAAAAGCGCTGAACCAATTAAAAGCGTAATTCCCAATTCTTTTGCTAATTCGCTATATTTTGAATATGCGCTTTCACCCCATTTAGGGCAGATTTGGGCGAATTTCTCGGGGTCGCGCTCTAATAAATTACTGCCTTCTGGTGTTGCAATGAATTGTGCGCCTTTTTTATGGGCGGCGCGCACTAATTCTGCCAATTGATTGAAGGCTTCAACTGGTTCGTTTGCTGTATTGGTTTGGATTATTGCGGCTTTGAATTTCATGCGTTTAATAATGGGTCTAATTCACCTTGGGCATCAAGGGCATAAATATCATCACACCCGCCAACATGTTTTTCACCGATAAAAATTTGCGGAAAAGTGTTACGACCCGATTTTTCATTCATTTCACGGCGCTTATTTGCGTCTGTCGCTGCCTCAATTTCAGTAATATTAGCGTGCTTTTGATTAAGAAGGCGAAGCGCCGCCACACAATAAGGGCAGCCGATTTTTGTATAGATTGTAACTTTTGCCATTTAATACTCCTTATATTTATATATGGCGATAAAAAGTAAAAACAAAGCCCTAATGCTTGTAAAATTTAAAACTTTGGATAATTGGTATGTATGCGCATTATTTCAGGCACTTTACGTGGTAAAATTCTTAAGTCACCCGATGGGCAAAATACGCGCCCAACATCTGATAAAGCGCGCCAAGGCATTTTTAACATTATTGAACATTCGCCCATTTGTGATGGTATTGTCGGAAAAACCTTTCTTGATGTTTTTGCGGGTACGGGAGCATTTGGGCTTGAGGCAATGTCGCGCGGTGCAAAATCGGCATGCTTTATTGAAAAAGATAAAAACGCAATTTCGATTTTACGAGAAAACATAAAATCGTGCCGCGTAGAGAATTTCACACAAATAATTACCCAAGATGCCACAAAAATTGATAAAAAAATTGGGCAATTTGATATTATATTTCTTGATCCACCTTATGAAAAAGGCCTTGTTAATTTGGCTTTGGTTAAATTGCTTGAATTTGATGCAATTGGTGAAAATACTCTAATAATAGCCGAACATAAAAAGGGCGAGAATATTGAAAGCCCCGCCCCATTAGAAATTTTACGTGAAGTAAATTATGGAATTAATGCCTTTAAACTAGCCAAGTTACAGGATTAGGCAAAGGTTTGTTTTCAAGCAAATATTTAAGGCCAATACCTGCGCGCAATAACCACCAAACAGTAAGAACAAAAATATAAGGCTTACCAAGTCCAATTGGCCAAAGCACAATTAAGCCTAATGCTAAAATAGCAATATAAATTAGAGAGCGCATTTGATATAGAAAGTGATTATCAAAGGCCGTTCCTTCATCACCTTTTTTTACAAGCGCCAAAATAAAGCCCAAAAGTGCCGTTATGCCGTTAAATGGCCCCAGCAGATAGAATATATAATTGGCAATTGCCACATCTTTGTCGTCCAATGCGGCAAGGTTGCTTTTTGGTTTTGGTTCAACTGGAATTTCGTCACTCATGATATATTCCCTTCTATATCAAATAAGTATCAGGGTTAGAAATGGGATTGCCATCGAGCAGGGTTTTAAGACCAACAACACTTCTTATAAGCCACCAAATAAAAATCGCCGCATAAAGCAAAAGCCCAAGACCCAATAAGAAAATCAATGGAAATGCTATTATGCAACCAACCAAACCAACCCAAAAAGTATTAATCTGATAGGTTAAATGGCTTTCGTAAATTGTGCCCTTGGCATCATCACGCTTTAAATATGCGATTACAATTGATGCAAGACCCGTAATGCCATTAAATGGCGCAAGAAGATTTAAACAATAATTTGCCAATACGGCATCTTTATTTTCAAATGCTGCAAGATTTGATGCAGGTTTTGGTTCTAATTCATCGCTCATGGCAAACCCCTATAGGTCATTATGTGGCGATGAATTGAAAAAATTCAAGCGTTATTTACGTCCAAATAATTTTTCCACATCATCAAGCGAAAGCATTATAAATGTTGGTCGCCCGTGATTACATTGCCCTGAACGTGGTGTTTGCTCCATATCACGCAAAAGTGCATTCATCTCAAAGCCGCTTAATTGCCGCCCCGCACGAACCGAACCATGACAGGCCATAGATGCCAAAACTTCATCTATACGCTCTTTAAGGCGCATGCCTTTGTCAAAGGTTGCGATTTCATCGGCAAGGTCCTGTAATAGATTTTTGGCATTGGTTTTTCCTAAAATCGCTGGGGTTTCACGAACCAGAATTGCGCCATGCCCAAAACTTTCAATCACAAGGCCAAATTCTTCAAATTCATTGGCTCTTTCAAGCAATCTTTCGCAATCATTGGGTTCAAGTTCGATAATATCGGGAATTAATAAAGGTTGGCGGGCAATATTTTTATTTTCAAATGCCGACTTCATTTTTTCCAAAACCAATCTTTCATGCGCTGCATGTTGGTCGATAATGGCAATTCCATTTTCAGTTTGGGCAACAATATAAGTATTATGAATTTGCGCCTTGGCGGCACCTAGTGGGTAATTAGGCTCATCTTGTGTTTCTATAATTTCTTCTATTGGCTTTGCAGCAGGGGAATCAAAAGTGAAATTTTGTGCTTCTTTAAAACCACCTTCATAGAAACGTGGGTTTTGGGCAATAAAACTTCTTTCGCCAAAATCAGATTGGTGTGAATAATCACGCTGATAGACATTATTATTTGGAATATTGCTTGCCAATGCACCCAAAGTTTGGGAACTTAATGAAACCGATGGCCTTATTTCAATATTTCCAATGGCGTGCCTTAATGCGCCAATTATTAAACCTCGTACCAATGCTGCATCCCTAAACCTTATTTCAGTTTTTGCAGGATGTACATTCACATCAACAAAGGAAGGCGGCACTTCAAGGAAAAGCGCTAAAACAGGATGCCTATCTTTTGCCAAAACTTCTTGATAGGCGGCGCGTGCAACGCCTTTTAGCATTGGATCTTTAACTGGCCTGCCATTTACAAATAAATATTGATGCCGACTATCGGCACGCGATGCAATTGGAAGGCTGGCAAGGCCAAATAACTTTAATTCGGCGCGTTCGGCATTGATGAATAAGCAGTCTTGCGCCAAATCATTGCCCAAAATTGTGCGTGCACGCTCTAGGCGTAATTCTTCGATTTCGCCCTGTTTTGCATTGGCTTTGAAATTGCTTTTGCCATCAATTGTAAGGCTAAAACTTACGTCAGGGCGAGATAATGCAAGGCGCTTTATAGTGTCGCTTATCGCCAAGGCTTCTGAACGCTGCGACTTCATGAATTTTAAGCGTGCGGGTGTTGCAAAGAATAAATCACGAATTTCAATTCGTGTACCTGAGTTCAGGCTTGCCCATGGGGCAGGGCGAACTTCACTTATTTGCCCGCCATTAACTTCGATTTCCCATGCATTATTATCATTATCGGTTTTAGAAGTAATTTTTAAACGCGCAACAGCACCAATTGATGGTAAAGCCTCCCCGCGAAAACCAAGCGAGATTATATTTGTTAAATCAATTGCCCCATTTTCATCAGGACGTAATTTAGAGGTTGCATGGCGTAAAATTGCAATTGGTAAATCTTCTTTTGAAATCCCAATTCCATCATCTTCAACAAGTATGCGTGATAGACCGCCATCTTCGCACCATATATTTATGGTTTTTGACGATGCATCAAGGGCGTTTTCAACAATTTCTTTTAATGCAGCCGCAGGGCGTTCAATAACTTCACCTGCGGCAATTTGATTTATCGCATCACTTGAAAGGCGGTTTATTTGGCCCATTCAATTGCTTTCTAAAGCCCAGGAAGCTTTATTCCGCTTGGTTTGCTTTGACCAATTGTAACTTGTTGACCGCCTGTTGCATTATTGATTATCTCTTGTTCTTGCTTCAAATCTGCCGCTTCAGCTTCAGAATCAAGTGGATGCGCAGGTGTGCCAGGTTTTTTTGCCAAAGCAATTACTTTATCGGCAAATTTTTCAGGTTTGTGGGTAATTGCGCCGCTTTCCTCATCAACAACATCACGAATGCGCGGGTCAGCATTTTCAGCGCCTATTTTTTGAATAAGCATTTTTTCGCCTTCAGACGCACCAAGACCTGTCTGAACGCCAAAAACTGCTGTACGTGCTTGTAAATCTGGGCGAAGTTCCAATGGGCGCGCCTCACCTGGGCGCGGTGGACGAAGATTAAACTCAGGTGGAACGACCAATGGTGCCTTGGTTACAACACGAAATTCATCAGGTGTAACTTTTTCGCTGCCGGTGATTTTTTTCAAACCTGCACATGCACCAAGTGACATTAAACTTGCGCCCATAATAGTTGCGGCAAGAATTTTTGTAATTTTTGGTGAAATGTTTTTCACGCCGTATTTTTCCACTCAAAAGGCTCCATTAAATTGCAGATTTGTGTCTCAAACTCTCTTAACACATGCTTAGTTTGATTCAACATTATTATTCGGTAAGTTTTTATTCTCATCACTTTCAATGAATAATTCAAGTGCTAAAAGCGCCGCCCCCAATACTACCGCACTATCTGCAATATTAAAAATCCACGGAAACCAAGGGAAAGATGGTGTGAAATCAAGAAAGTCGGCAACTGCACCAAATCTTATTCTATCAATCATATTTCCCATTGCGCCGCCAATGATTAAAGAAAGTGCGATTTGGGAAAGGCGGTTTGGTGCACGTAATAACCAAAAAAAGAAAAAAATAGAAATTATTCCAGTAAAACCAACCAAAGCCCAGCGCCCAAAATCAGAATTAGCACGGAAAATTCCAAAGCTTACGCCATAATTCCACACCATTGTTAAATCAAAAAACGATTTTAAATCAATCGAACCAATGCGGTCCAAATTTAATTTATTTACAACCCAATATTTTGATAATTGGTCTATAAACACAACAATTGCGATTAAAATTGCTGGTATAAATTGTGCAAAAGGTTTTGGGGAAGGCTTATTTACTTCATTCATTCGATGGATTTAGTAAAATTTGTTTCACATGTAAACCATTTGCAAAATTAACATTCATTGATAATGATTGCAAAAAAAACAGGGGGCACAATGCATAACGACAATCATGCAATGGAAATAGAGCAAATCGAGCCAAAAAAATTAAGATTGGTTATTGGGGCGTCAAGCCTTGGAACAATTTTTGAATGGTATGATTTTTTTATTTTCGGCCTTCTTACTACTCAAATTGCAGAACATTTCTTTTCAGGACTTTCACCTGCGCAAGGTTATATATTCGCGCTTTTAACGTTTTCTTTTGGCCTTGCAGTTCGTCCATTGGGTGCGGTATTTTTTGGCTCTATTGGTGATAAAAAGGGGCGCAAGGGCGCATTCTTAGCAACTGTTACTCTTATGGGGCTTTCAACTTTTGCAATCGGCTTTTTGCCTGATTATTCAAAAATTGGAATTTTCGCGCCAATCGCACTTTTTGCATTAAGAATGCTACAGGGCTTTGCGCTTGGCGGTGAATATGGTGGTGCGGTAATTTATGTTGCCGAACATTCATCACAAAAATCACGTGGCCTTAATACGGCAATGGTACAAAGCGCAGCAGCACCAGGGCTTTTTGGCGCTTTATTGGTGGTCTTCATTGTAAGAAACTTGTTTGGTGAGGCTGTGTTCAAAGAATGGGCGTGGCGTATTCCCTTCATGGTTTCAATCTTCTTGTTGGCGGTCGCAATTTATATTCGTTTGCAATTAGAAGAAAGCCCAAGCTTCAAGAAAATTAAAGAAGAGGGGCGGGCATCAACTGCGCCATTGAAAGAAGTATTTTCAAACTTTCGCCATATAAAATTGGTTTTATTGGCGCTTTTTGGACTTATGGTTGCCCAAGGGGTTTCATGGTATACAAGCCATTATTATTCCCAAGTATTCTTTGAAAAACAGCTTCATATTGATAATAAAACCATAAATATTTGGATGCTTATTGTTACGGCATTTTCAGCGCCACTTTATGTGGTTTTTGGTGCTTTATCAGATAGGATTGGGCGTAAACCTGTTATGTTATTTGGCATGGGTTTGGTGCTTTTAAGTTTCTATCCTGGCTTTAAAGCAATGTCCTATTTTGGAAATCCTGATTTATATAATGCGCAAAAGGCCAATCCAGTTTATGTAATTGCCAATCCAAAAGATTGTTCGGCGCAATTTAACCCAATTGGTAAAACCCCTGATGGGCGCGATGCTTTTGCATCATCATGCGATGTGGCCAAATCATATCTTGCCAATAATGGCATTGCATATTTAAACCAAAAACAAGAAAATATTGGCGGTGCGATTGTGAAAATCGGCGATCAAACAATTGCAAGCCCTGATATAAGGGCATTGGATGCAAAAGCGCAAAAAGAAGTTAAAAAGCAATTTGCAACAAATATGAAATCTGCGTTAGCGGCGCATTCTTATCCTGAAAAAGCTGATCCAGCGAAAATAAACAGTTTGGGAATTTTGGGTGTGATGGCGATTTTCATTATTGCTGCAACCGCGCTTTTCGGCCCATTGGCAGCCGCATTAATTGAATTATTTCCAACCCGCATTCGTTACACGGCTTTATCAGTGCCATATCATATTGGAACGGGAATTTTTGGCGGTTTTGTTCCAGCCACAAGTTTTTCAATGGTGGCGATTACGGGGAATATGTTTGCAGGGCTTTGGTATCCATTAATTGCAACTGGAATAAGTTTCTTGGTAACTTTAATCTTTTTCCCTGAAACCAAAAATCGCAATATTCATCATTAATGATGCCATTTTGAAAATGTTTCGCGCCCTTTATTTTTTTATTAGGGCGCGGACATCTTTCATTTTTAATGCGCCAACCGCAAAGACTGCTGCCGCATAAATAGCAAACCCAATTAATGAGCAAATAAGAACCGCAATTTCTTTGCCGCCAAAGTTTAGGATTTTCGCAAAGTCAATTATATAATGGGCGTTTAGGTTTAAAATAATCAAATAAATCGCCATTATCCCTGTGGCGATAATTATTTTTATTGTTTTGCCGATAACATTTTTATCCCAACGCCAC
Organism: Pseudomonadota bacterium; assembly: GCA_020161405.1. GTDB lineage: Bacteria > Pseudomonadota > Alphaproteobacteria > Caulobacterales > Aquidulcibacteraceae > Pseudaquidulcibacter. The sequence goes on from JAIUOD010000001.1 coordinate 844,771, forward strand.
CAACCGCGCTTTAATAAAGTAACGCATAGTAAAATTGCATTTGTCCATGCGGCAATCGATGTGCCAATCGCAAGGCCAACATAGCCTGTATTATCCATTTTATGGAAAACATAATAAAGACCCGCACCAAAAACCACATTAGCAACAACGCCAATAAGCGCAAAATTCATTGGTGATTTCGTATCTTGGCGTGCAAAAAATGGCGGCGCCCAAATTCGTATTAATACAAAAGCGGGAACCCCCCATGCATAATTTGCAAGTGCTTTTGCGGTGCTTAAGGCATCAATATCAGTAAATTTGCCGCCTACCCAAAATCCATACATTAAAAAATATGGAATAATCAAAAGCGCCGCTGCCGCAGGCAAAGTAAGCGCCATAGAAAGCACAAAACCTTCATCAATTGCTACTTTGTCATCATCAGAACCTTTGGTGGCAACTGCCGCCGCAAGGCGCGGTAATAATGCAACCCCAATTGCAACCCCAATTAATCCAAGTGGCAATTGATAAAGCCTGTCAGCGGCATAAAGCCATGATTTTGCGCCAACTTCAAAACTTGAAAGTGATTGGGAAACAAACACATTTATTTGTGTTGAAGAACCCGCAATTACCGCAGGGCCCATAACTGCGATTACTTTTTTTACGTCAGGTGTGAGGCGCGGCATACGAAAACCGATTTTCACGCCCAATTTATAGCAACCATAATACAGCATTGCCGCTTGCAAAATTCCGGCAATGGAAATTGCAATCGCACCATTAATTGCCGCCTGCTTTGGATCATGCGTAAAAATTACCGCAATCAAAATTGTGATATTCAATAAAGTTGGTGCCGCCGCAGAAAGCGCAAATTTACCTGCAGTATTTAAAACACCCGCAAAAAGCGAACTTATCGCCATGCCGATTAAATATGGCATTGTTATTTGGGTTAGCAAAATTGCCAGTGAAAACGCTTGTTGATCATGCATTTGCCCGCGATGAATTATCATCATTATCCAAGGCATGAAAATTTGCGCAATAATTGTTAAAATTATCGAGGCAAAGGTTAGAACTGAAAAAGATTCTGCGGCAAAATTTTCGGCCTCTTGATGGCTGCGCTCTTTAGTTACTTTGGCGTAAATCGGAACAAAGGCTTGTGAAAAAGCGCCCTCGGCAAGAATGCGGCGAAATAGGTTGGGGAACATTTGTGCGGTGGCAAAAGCATCACCAATCCAACCTGCGCCCATAAAATTTGAAATTGCCCTATCGCGTGCATAGCCTAAAAGGCGGCTAAGCATAGTGTAGAAAAATTGAACAAAAGTATTTCTGGCAAGTGACATTATTTTCTCTATTATCTTCTTAATGAAGCGCGTGCCTGTGCAAGCTGGCGTTTTGAAACCAAAACAGGTGCGGCAGGTTCAAAATTACCCAAGGCTTCAAGTAATTTATTTTGTAATCGTTCAAGCCTATGTGGTTCAAGCAATTTTATACCCATACGCGAGCGTACGTAGAATGCGTCTTGAACGCGTTCCCCAACACTTTCAATATGTGCGGATGTAACATTAAGTGCTTCATCTTGTAAGATAAAAGCAATATCAGCCAACAGACCTTGCCTGTCGCGTCCTGAAACCTCGATAACTGTGTCGTAATTTGAAGCATCATTGTCAAAAACCACATAAGGCTCAACACGAAAGGCCGCAACCCGACGTGTTATATTTTGTGTTGGTCGTAAATCTTCGACTTGATCTTCCAACGCAGCCTTTTCAAGTGCTATTAATAGGGCTTTTATGCGCGGATTATTATGTAAACCATAGGCCTCATTATCGCTGCCTTGAATAGCAAAAACGTCAAATGCTTGACCATTGCGCGACGTGAAAACCCGCGCGTCCAAAACATTTGCTTCCATAGCAGAGAAAGTAGAGGTTAGGGAATGAAAAAGACCTTCACGGTCAGGTGCAATAATAAGGATTTCAGTTGCGCCGCGATTTTGGGCAATTCTATATGAAACCTTATGGCTTACGCCATCACTAAGCATTTGTTTGATTTCATCATGATGCCATAAATGTTGGCTTTCATCAAAGCCAAGCCAATATGAATCATCCATTGCTGAAAACCATTCGGATACATGTGGGTCTTTTAAAACTAATTCACGCGCTTCATCTGCCGCTTGTGCAAGAACGCGTTTAACCGCGCTTTCATCGGCGCGTCCGCCGCGTAATGTGGCTTCGGTTAATTTGTATAAATCACGCAATAATTGCGCTTTCCAATCATTCCAAACCCCAGGACCAACGGCATGAATATCTGCAACAGTAAGGGCCAAAAGTGTACGCAATTTTTCAAGGCTTTCAACGCTTTCGGCAAATTTTGTTATTGTTGTGGGGTCGCCCAAATCACGTTTTTGCGCAGTGTCAGACATAATAAGATGATGCCCAACAAGCCAAGTCACCAGCTCAACCTCTTCATCAGGAAGGCCAAGGCGTTTACATACTTTATTTGCAGCTTTCGCACCCAAAATTTGTTGATCCCCTTCACCTTTGCCAACATCATGTAATAGCATTGCCAAGAATAAAGCGCGTTTATGGTTTATTTTAGGAAAGATTGTGGTCGAAAGTGGAAGTTTATTTATATGAATGCCATTTTCGATTTCGCCAAGAACAGAAATGGCGCGCAATGTATGCTCGTCGACGGTGAAATGGTGATACATATTAAATTGGGTTTGCCCAACAATGCGCCCAAATTCAGGAATTAAACGCCCCAAAAGGCCGGTTTCATTCATTAAATTTAAAATGCCAAATGGGCCGCCCTTAATGCTCATTATATCAAGGAAGGCTTGATTGGCGCGCGCATCTTTTGCCAAAAGTGGAAATTTGGGCGCAAGTTCGGCAATTTTTGCTAAACTATTTGGCTCAATATCGAGGTCGGCATTATGGGCAGCCACGAATAAATCAAGCATTGAAACCAAATCATCTTTTACGGATTGTAAATTTGCAAAACCGATACGACCGCCAAAAGTAACGAATCTTTTGTCATTTGTGGCTTTTGGTTTTTGGCTTTTGAAAATGCCTGCAATTCCTTTTGGGGCATTCTTTAAATGCTCCATTTCAAGTTTGGAGCTTAAAATTCGCGTCAAAACCCCAACCGATTTTGCAACTAAAAAATAATGCTTCATAAAGCGCTCAACTGCAGGGTTATCGGCACGGTCGCCATAACCCATAATTCGCGCCATTTCAGGTTGAAGGTCAAAAGTTAAACGTTCTTCTGCCCTTCCAGTAAGAAAATGCAGGTGGCAACGCACAGTCCATAAAAATTCGGCGGCCTCATTAAGGGTTCGTGATTGTTCTGGGGTAAAAATACCAATTTTTATAAGCGCCTCAGTATCTTGTAGATCGACATCATGCAAATATTTGGTAATCCAAAACATTGTATGCAAATCACGCAGACCGCCTTTGCCATCCTTGATATTTGGTTCAACCATATAACGGCTTTCACCAGATTTTTTGTGGCGATTGTCACGCTCTTTTAATTTTGCGGCAATAAATTCAGCGCCAGTATTTTGAAAGATTTCATTTCTAAGGCGGGTTTCCAATTCTTTGAATAAATCTTCATCACCGCAAATAAAGCGGGTTTCAAGAACGGCGGTACGAATTGTAAAATCATCTTTTGCGGCACGCAAACATTCAGCAATTGTGCGTGAAGCATGCCCAACTTTAAGACCCATATCCCAAAGCATATAAAGAACATATTCAATTACGCTTTCGGCCCATGATGCATCTTTTGCGGGGCGTATGAATAATATATCAATATCTGATGATGGCGCTAAAGCCATGCGACCATAGCCCCCAGTGGCGCAAATGGCCAATCGTTCGGCTGCGGTGCGATTATGCACCCTGAAAATATGTTTGGTGGCAAAGTCAAAAAGCGCAGAAATTACTTCATCTTGGACGGCGGCAAGTAATTCTGCGCAATCAATACCGCCTGCGCCTGCTTCAAGGCGCTCTTTGGCAATCATACGACCACGAAAAAGCGCGCCCTTTAATAAGTCAAGGGCGCGTGCGCGTTGTGCAAGCTGATTTCCAAGATTGTCATGTGCCGCCGCAGTAAGTTGAACGCGAAGACGCCAACCATCAACAACATCGCCAATTTTCCACGGCTTTAGTTTCGCACGTTTAAGTTTGGCCGATGGCGCCGACATTTATAATCCCATATTTAGGTTTAGGCCACCTTTGGTGCCATCACCATTGTCATTTGACGTCCTTCAAGACGTGGTTCAGATTCAACTTTGGCGGTATCGGCAAAATCGGCTTTGATTTTTTGAAGCAATTCCATGCCTAAATGTTGGTGTGCCATCTCACGCCCTCTAAAGCGAAGGGTGATTTTAACTTTATCACCTTCGGCAAAGAAGCGTTTCATAGCTTTGGCTTTAACTTCATAATCGTGCGTATCAATCATTGGGCGAAGTTTAACTTCTTTAAGCTCAACAATTTTTTGCTTCTTACGGGCTTCGTTCTTTTTCTTTTGTTCTTGGAATTTAAACTTTCCATAATCAAGGATTTTTACGACGGGTGGATTAGCATTCGCAACAATTTCAACAAGGTCAAGGCCAGCCTCAACAGCTGCTTCTAATGCAGCATTGATTGGCATTTCACCTTGTTTTTCACCATTTTCATCAATCAAAAGTACGCGCGCGGCGCGGATTTCATCATTAACTCTTGGCCCATCTTTAGCTGGCGGGGCTGATTGTGTTGGTCTTCTTATTGTAATATCTCCATTACTAATTGCGCTCTAAGTGTGAGTTCAATGTCTGTTTACGATAAATAAATAATGCTGCAAGTCATTTTGCCATGATTTTGCGCAAAAATCACTGAAAAATGGTAAAAGAAAGTGATTTTTTATTCCATTACAGCTTTAGCTGCCTGCATAATTTGATTTGGGGCAATTTGCGCGAAATCTTTGGATACCAAAGTAACGCATTTATTGCCGCGCGGGGCAGATTTCTTTAGGTTTTGGCTTTGCGGATTTACAAGCGCAACAAGCGGTGCATTTGCAATTGCGGCAATTATCGCCATATCACTATTAGAACCAATAACAAGCTTGGCATTTTTTGCCAAAGAAATAAAACTTAGCAAATCAAGGCGCCCAACCAAATCCAAAATATCTGGAAAACCTGCGCGGATTTCATTACCTAAAACAATTGCCTCATGTGTGCCGCATACTATGGGCTTCATTCCTTGTGACAATAATAAATTACATAAATCTATATAACGGAATGTAGGCCAAGCATTTTGGGCGTCATTTTTGGCGCCTTCTGGAATTAAAAGTGCATATTCATAATCGACCCCAAGGGCTTTGGGGGTGTAATTATGGGCTTCGTTTGCTGGTATTAAATAATCTAAATTGGGTAAAGGTGTTGCACCTAATGGATAACCATCTTTTGGCCCAATTCCGCAAAGCCACAATTGTTCGGCCAATCTGTCAAGCGGGTGAAGGTTTTCACGACCCCTATCAATATGAGGGTGGCTGCAATTATTGGAAACACCTGACCATTTTGGCTTTATTGGCCAGAATTTTTTATATAATTCATCGCTTTCATCATTGCAGGAAAGGTCATAGACCATATCAAAATGGGCTTTTTGTAAAGCGCCTTTTAATGCCAAATCTTCTTTCATACCAATTGTGCGGTGGTTGGTTATATATTCATCAACAAAAGGGCAATTTTCAAATATTCGTGCGCAATTTGGTTCGGTTAAAACAACAATATGGGCGTCTTGGTGATAGTTTCTTATCGCCTCAATCGCCGCAATTGACAAAACAACATCACCAAGAGAGCCAAGGGCGATAATCAAAACACGTTTTATATTTTGTGGTACGATTGTTTGTTGCATCAATTTGTCTTTAATGCCTCATCATAGACTTTTAAAGTCTCTTGATGCAACACTTTGGCACTAAAAATATTATTTGCGCGCCAAATACCTAGATTGGTCATTTTATTTTGGGCTTTATCATCAAGTTTTAGGGTGTTTTCAATTTTAGATGCTAAGTCATCCGCGCTTTTTGGCGTGAATAAAAACCCACTTTTTCCATCATCAACGGTTTCTACAGATGCGCCAAGCCGTGAGGCTATAATTATCTTCCCCATTGCTTGTGCTTCAACCGCAGTTAGGCCAAAAGCCTCCTCCTTGGTTGAAGGGGTAACAATTATATCGCAAGCGGCCATTGCCAATGGAATGTTTGAACAATGGCCAACCAAATGAATGTTTTCATCTAGTTTTGCCGCGCTAATTAATTGTTTTAATTCATTTTCATATTCAATGCGCCCTTGGGCGTCGCCCGCCAAAATATATTGGGGCTTTATGTTTTTCGCCGCCAGAACTTTCGCAGCTTCAATAAGAATTTTTTGGCCTTTCCATGAGGTCAGGCGCGCAGGCAAAAGAATGCGTTTAGCATTCCTATCTTTAATTCCCCATGAATTTAGTAAATTTTCAACGTCAGCGATTTTTATATTATTTGGATTGAAAATATCTGTGTCAATGCCGCAATAAACAAGGCGAACTTTATCATTATCTGTTTGATGTTGTGCGATAAGATGTTTTTTTGTGAAGTTTGAATTGGCAATTACCAAATCTGCCTTTGCCATAAAGCTATTATAATATCTTTTTATGGCATTTTTGGCGGGATAAATTCCATGATATGTTGAAACCAATGGGGTTTTAGTTTTTCGTGCAGCAATATAGGCGCTTATGGCGGGTGCCCGCGAATGAACATGTATTAGGTCAATTTTTTTTTCTTTAATGAATTTTATCAAAAAATCGACATTGGATTTTAAAATTTTAAATGGGTTTTTGCTTTTTGCATCGCCAATTATAAGTTTTGCACCAATTTCCTTGAATGTTGCCTCCATTCTGCCGCCATTTGTAAAAACAAAACATTCATCACCGCTTTGGGTGATTGCCTTTGCAGTTTCCAAGACTATACGTTCAGCACCACCAGTGGCAATTTCAGGAATTATTTGCAAAATTTTTCTTGGCATAATGCTTTATAGGATAGATTTATTTCGGTTGAAAGGCTTTTAACCCTAAACATGCAACATATTGTTTCTAAAGATATTTTAAATAATAAAGATCAAAAACTTGCCAATATCTATATAGAGGCGAATGATATTTGCTTTGTTTGGCTTTGCGGGTTTCATTCTGATATGGACGGAAGCAAGGCATTAATGATGGAACAAACCGCACAAGAAATTGGTTTTTCATCTTTGCGTTTTGATTATTCTGGTCACGGCAAGTCAGAAGGCGAATTTGAAGAAGGAACAATTAGCCAGTGGTTTAATGATGCCATTAGAGTAATTGAATCATATGATTTAAAGAAAATAATATTGGTTGGCTCGTCAATGGGTGGCTGGATATCGATTAAATTGGCGCAGCATTTCAAAGAAGCTGTAAAGGCAATGGTTTTGATTGCCCCTGCACCAGATTTTACCCAAGATTTAATGTGGAATAAATTTTCCGAAGAAATCAAAAAGCAAATCCAAAAACAAGGCTTTTGGCTGCGTCCAAGCCCTTATGATGAAAATGGCTATAAAGTAACAAAAGAACTTATTGAAGACGGCAATAATAATTCAGTATTGAAGCGTCCAATTGAATTTGAAAAACCAGTTCGCATAATTCATGGCGCACTTGACGAAGATGTTCCATTCATGCGCTCTATTGATTTAATGCAAAAAATCACAAGCGATGATATACGTCTTAATATTATTAAAAACGCAGACCATCGCCTTTCAAATCAAAGTGATTTAGAGATTTTACGCGCTACATTAAAAGAAATTGCAAACGCTATTCTTTAATATGTAGCGAGAAAATCGAAGATGAAATAGCGTCAAGGCTGGCGCGTAATTGGCTTGCGTCACCTGCGAATGCATGATCTGCGGAGCCTGCGCATTGTCGCAATAGATTTAACGCGGTTGGATTGTTTACGTTAACGGCAACGGTATAAAGCTCTATTTCATAGTCTTCACGAATTGCGGTACACCATTCAAGCATTCTTGTATTAAGTGTGTTTGTGTTTACTGAACCTGCGCAGCCAGGGACATTTGTATCAGAACACCCCCAATAACCTGGGAAGTCGCGTGATTCAGAATTTTCACCATCTGTAATTAGGATAATGGCTTTTTTACCATTTGCAGGGCCATAATTACGCGGCGCATGACCAGTATTTCCAAAGAAATGTTCCCATTGGCTACGTGGCGACAAAGCCCTTAAGCCCCAACGTAAGCCAACATCATTATGTGTTGCACCCACAACTGGTGACATTCTATCAATTGTTGCCAGAATTTGTGGTCTTGAGCCAGATAATCCAAGCATTGGCATAGGGCATGTCAAATTCGGACCAGCAACAGGGCCATATGATGTCCAACCATTATTTGGAATCCATGAACACCATGCCCCACCATTATTGTTCCAAGTTATTTCATTCGGATCGCCAACACATGCATTCGCAGTTTGAATAGGGATTGGTGTAGCAACACATCCGCCAACCCACCAATTTAAACATTGGCGATTGCTTGGGTGATATGAATTTCTACGGCCAGGGGTTCCATATTTATCATTACCCTGCTCGCATGTTGGATGCCAAACAGCAGAAACATTTGGATCGCATTCATTATATGAACAATCATAAGGCGTACATCCTGCTTGTGCTTTTGCAACATTGTTAGAATAAGAGCCGCCTTTTTTGTTCATTGGCTTAATGAAATTCGCATATTTCACAGCATTTCGCGGCGCTAAATAGCCATCCATTTGATCTGGCGGCGGAGGCGGCGGAGGAGGTGGTGGTGGAGGAGGCGGTGGTGGAGGTGGTGGTGGCGGCGGACCAGGAGGAGGTGGCGGAGGCGGAGGCGGCGGCGGTGGACCAGGAGGTGGCGGCGGCGGCGGCGGCGGCGGTGGTGGCGAAGGTGGTGGCGGGCACGACATACAAGTCGCCGTAACGTGTCGCAAAGGCTGAACCCAATTAGAATTATCTAAACTTGGTGCATATAAAGCATCCCACTTCATTCCTGATTGTGGGCTGTCATTTGCAACTTGGCTTTCGTTATTACCAGAAATACAGCCACGCCATCCAACAGGCGCAAATTGTGTCGCAAGGGTCGGTTGACTTTGATTAATATCGCCAGAGCGATTTATTGTTGACGTAGGAAGAATTCGAGAGCCGTAATCTGCAACATTTGCGGTTGAACCTGCGCTTCTATCCCAATTTGCTGGTGATTCAGATAATATATTAACTGTTGAGGCAAATGGAACAATTGATATTCTAAGTGCGCCCGGTGTTGTTGTATTATCAAAAGAACGGTTTACGAAATTTTTTGCTTCGTTACGCAATATTGTAAAGCGTGATTCAGGGCGACCATCTAGTGAAAACATAGATCCCGTATTATCAAGCACCATAGCGATTTCGACATATTGGTTTGCGCCCGCTGTCGCGACTGAAACCGAGTGTATTGGAATGCTTGCAATAGAGCTTCCACCTTGGTTTAAAGTAAATATGCCACCAATCATTGTGGTTGAATCAGCATCGGCAACGAAGCGTAAAGAATCATCATTGTCCCATGTGATTGTATATCTTATATTTGTTGCAAGTCCTGAAAGTTGTGCCTTATTGGCATTAAAGCTTTTTGCTGCTGCATCCTCACCTGCTGCATGTGCGGTTGCTGCATCAGCGCGGGTTGCGCTTTCAGCTTTTTTCCCCGCTAGTGCGGCCGCATCAGCAATGGAATCTAGTTTTGCTTTAACATCGTTTAAATGGATTAGTTCAACTGTTGCGCCAATTAAAATTGCTGCGCCCGCGGCAACTGCTGCAAAAACTAAAGCGACAGATCCGCTTGTGCTTTTCAGTTTTGATTTGAAATTCTTATTTTGCATTTTTGCCCCAAATTAATACCGCAAGCATATTTTCCTACCTAATATTATAAGCATTATGTGGTTAAGTTATTATGAAAATTGCTTATTTGGAAAATTAAGCCTTTTGAATCAAAGCACTCATTACAAAATGGGAACCCCCTTTCACGAGGAAAGGGGGCAATTTTTGCATTTGGGATAATATATGTCGGTTAAAAGGCACCACTTCAGAGGGGCTGGGGGGCTAGTGAGAAACTAAAGCGACGTTATCTCTCTCAACCGACAAATAGAATATCTCACCACATAATGTTCGAGAAAAGACCAAAATGTGTCAAAAAAAAGGCAAAACCTTAAGAATTCGTATGGATAATTTAAGGTTGCAAAACTAGGTTAATTACTAGCTATATATTATAATTTAAAAAGGCTTACACAAATTGCGTAAGCCTTTTTAATGCATTGAATTAAAAATAAATAAAATTACAAACCTAAAGCAAGTTTTACTGCTTCATAAGTAATTTCGCCATTTTTCACATTAAGACCTTGGGCAAGACCTTCATCTTCTGCCAATGCTTTTTCAACACCTTTATTAGCAAGCGCAAGCATATAAGGCGCAGTTACAGCATTCAAAGCATAGGTTGAGGTTAAAGGCGCAGCACCCGGCATATTGGCAACGCAATAATGAACAACGCCATCAACAACATAAGTTGGCTCTGAATGGGTAGTTGGTTTTGAAGTTTCAAAACAACCGCCTTGGTCAATTGAAATATCAACAAGGACCGCGCCATCTTTCATTTTTGGCAACATTGCTTTGGTTACCAATTTAGGGGCAGATGCACCAGGGATAAGAACCGCACCAATAACCAAATCAGCTTCATAACACGCCGCTTCAACCGCATCAGGTGTTGACATAAGAGTTTTAACCGCGCCGTTAAACATTTTATCAATTGCCACCAATGCAGCTTTTGAACGATCAAATACAGTTACATCAGCGCGCATTCCATGCGCGATTTCTGCTGCATTAGTTCCTGCCACACCTGCGCCAAGAACAACAACTTTTGCAGGCGCAACACCAGGGACGCCGCCCATTAAGCGACCAAGGCCACCTTGTGGCTTCAAAAGGCAATGTGCACCAACTTGTGATGCCATACGCCCTGCAACCTCACTCATTGGGGCAAGAAGCGGAAGACCGCCATCTTTACCAACAACAGTTTCATAAGCAATTGCAGTACAGCCAGATTTCATAAGCGCTTTTGCTTGTTCTGGATCTGGGGCAAGGTGAAGATATGTGAATAGAATATGGTGCGGTTTTAAGCGTGCGCATTCAATTGGTTGCGGCTCTTTTACTTTAACAATCATTGTTGCAGCTTCAAAAACGCTATCTGCGTCTGGAAGGATTTTTGCACCAACTTTGATGAATTCTTCGTCTTTAACGCCAATGCCAAGGCCAGCATTGGTTTCAACAAAAACCTCATGACCTGCTTGCACTAATTGTGAAACAGTACCGGGGGTTGCGCCAACGCGATTTTCTTGTGGTTTAATTTCTTTAGGCACACCAATTTTCATTTTACATCTCCCTGTGAGAAAATTTGTGTTGAGCTTATAATGAATTTTGCGGCGTTTCTTGTTTAAATATGTTGACAAAGTGGTTAAAAATGGTGGAAACCATCTTCAAAAGTGGAAATAAAGATGGAAACTATTGATATTGACAAAAATGACCGCGCAATCCTTCGTCAATTGCAGAAAAATGGGCGTATAAGTGTTGCTGCACTTGCTAACATTCTTTCAATTTCAGAAAGCGCATGCCGCAGGCGTCTTGAAAGGCTTGAAGAAAGTGGAATTATCAAAAATTATTCATGTGAAATAGATGCAAAAAAACTGGGGTTCAGCTTAAACGTCTTTGTTTCAATTTCTCTTGGCGGACAGGCCGATAAAGATCTTACAAAATTTGAACAGGCAGTACGTGCGGCACCTGAAATCCTTGAATGTTGGCTTATGACGGGTGAAGATGATTATTTATTGCGAATAGGCGCGCGTGATATTGCCGACTTAGAGCGTATTCACCGCGAAGTTTTAACCAAACTTCCCAATGTTACGCGGGTTAATACGGCAATTGCAATGCGTTCAGTGAAAGATGCAAAAAGCGTGGCGATTTAATTTATTAAGGTTTTGACCAATTAACAATTAATATGTTTAAATCATTCTTTGGTTCGAAATTTTTCTTTCTAACCTCAAATTGTGTTGGCGATATTTTCTTAACACCTGTCATACAAAAGCTAATTAATTTATCGGGCGCGCCTTTATCAACAACAAGGCGGAAATCTTTAATCGGGCCTTTCCAATTTGCACCAGAACTTAAGACATAACCAAGCCAAGTTTCGCTATAAAATTCCATAGTTTCAGTATCTTGGACTTTGTTTTTGTTTTCATGCTTGTCAAAAGCATCCAAAAATTGCTTATCTATGCAATATTTTTTTTGAGAAAATTCAACAAAATAACTATCTTTAGATTGACGATATTCTTTACTTAACCCGCCGCCAACACTGCCGCCGGCAAGTGGTTTATAAGTGTGAATAACTTCGACACTTTTGTTAGCGGGGAAAATCTGTTCGCGAATAATATTGGTTTGCGCAGACCATAAAGGAACATATTTATAATAAGCGCCCTTGTCATATTTCACCAATCCATCATCGATAAGCTTTTTTACTATTTTGGGGTCGGTTTTAGATAATTTTTGTGTGATTAATTCAAGGTTTCCAACCCAATCAACAGGAATACCAAGCGATTTTATTCTTTGCGTAATGTCTTGGTTTTTAAATTTTGCAATTATTTCTTGGTTTAATTTTAGTGGCACGCCATCAAAAGTGGTTTTGAATTGTAAATCATCATAATCTGGATAATTGGCATCTTCCCAATATTCTTTGTCAACATCATAGGGGATGGCGGGCAAAGGGAAAGAAACCAAGATTTTTTGTTCTTTCGACGAATGGTTGGTAAATTTATATTTTACCCGAACCAAATCTGTTGAAATATATAAATCTTCTGAATCAAGGGAAATGTCTTTATTGGCTTTGAGTTTAAGGCCGCCAACCGCAAATTCAGCCTCGCTATCATTGGCAAAACTATTAGCGGGCAGTGCGCAAGCTATGAATGAAAAACATAAAGACAATAATTTTATTTTCATGACCAATCCCTTTAATGATTTTAAATACATAATTAATAAGGAATAAGCCACAAAATAATTTAGCCGCCAATGAATCTCATGGGCGGCTTAAATTCAGTAATGAAATGATTATTAGCGGATAGCTAGCAAACCTTCACGTTGCGCACGTTTGCGCTGAAGTTTACGAGTGCGGCGAACAGCCTCAGCTTGCTCACGAGCACGTTTTTCAGAAGGTTTTTCGAAATGATTGCGACGTTTCATTTCGCGGAATGTGCCTTCACGCTGCATTTTCTTTTTAAGTGCTTTTAACGCTTGATCAACGTTATTCTCACGCACGATAATCTGAACCAGGATACTTCTCCCACTAAACTAATCATTGTCTGAAATAAATAAGATGGGGCGCTATACCTAAATGTAGACTATCTGTCTACACTTGAATCAGCGCAACTTGCACAAAAGCGCCAAAATTTAGCATTCATCGGTATTTGGTGGTTTTTTTGTAACATCGTTTTGAATGTTTTGCTTTTAAAATTTATAAAAAAGACTATGTATAAATTATGCAAGAAAGTATTTTCGATAAAAAGACCGAACTTTTAGAAAATTTTTTGGGCCTTGCCGTTTTTAACGGCTTAAGTGCCCAATCATTATTAATGGCTGGTCGTCAAATTGGGCTTAATGAAGGGCAAGTTTCAATTATTGCACCTAATGGCGTAATTTCAATTATTGATTATTGGTTCTCAATGGCAGATGAATTCATGGTAGAAAACCTAAATTCACGCCAGGGTCTAAAAATTCGCGAAAAAGCCACTTTGGCAATACGTTCGCGCCTTGAATATTTTTCTTCAAACAAAGAAGCCTTTCGCAAAGCAATTGCGCTTTTGGCGCTGCCAACAAATGCATTGCGGGCTTTGGCAATTGGTAATCGTTTTTCTGATCTAGCGTGGCGAACTTTTGGCGATAAATCGACTGATTTCAATTATTATTCAAAACGCGCCATGCTTTTGGCAACTGATATTGCAACATCTGCTTATTTTTTGGGTGATGAAAGCGATGAACACCAAGACACGTGGGAGTTTTTAGATCGCCGAATTGAAAATATAATGCAAATTGAAAAAACCAAATTTGAATTAAAAAAAATGGCAACCAATTTCCCAGACCCAATCCCATTTTTAGCAAAATTAAGATATGGTGTTAAGCCAGAGGTTTAATTGCCGCGTATTTTTTGAATTTCACTTTGTAGGCGCTTTAAAGATTCTGCGTTTATTTGTTTGGCATGCTTTGTTTGCCGCGAAAGTGCCATATCAATTTCTTGTTTTAGTGCGCGCGCAGTATCAAAGTCACCAATTGAAAAAGCGTGAATTGTATATTCAATTAAAGCTTCAAAAGATTTTGCTTTATCATATGCGGCTTTGAATGCCGCGCTTGCTGCATCTTTGTCACCAAGAAGATTTAAAGCTTTTGCACGTGTTAAATAACATAATTCATAGCGAAAGTTTGGGTCTATTTCGTTGATTTTATCTAAATAATAAATCACCTTAGGTGCATTGTTTGCAAGTAATGCCGCATTTGCTGCGCTAAACATTATGTTTAAATCATTAGAAAAAACACCCTTTAGGCAATTTTCAAAATTTTCTAACGCTTCTTGATTTTGGCCAGAATTAAGAAGTGCATTTGCATATCTTGCCTGATTTTGTGCGGTGGGTGTGAATTCAAAATTTGCTTTTGCATCACGTAATTCTTTTGTGGGGTCTATAACTTTTATGGCTTGTTGCGTAAATTCACGGGTTTTTGATTCAATCCTTGTGCTTGGCATAAAAACAGTGAAGAAATAAACAATGCTACCAAATAAAGGGAACATGAAAAGTATCAAAAGCCAGTACATATTTTGATTATTTCTTATTGCATGTATTGCAAAAAATATTGCAATTACAACATGAATACCAAGGCCAAATATCGGCATTATTACCTCAAAATAAAATATATCTATTGAGCTATACAAATAACATTTTTAGACTTAATGCAACTATTTAATCAAACGCGTTACATGCCCCATTTTCCGCCCTGCTTTGATTTCGTTTTTGCCATAATCATGGGGGTAGGTATTTGGGCTTTTTAGAAGTTCGGGGATTGATAGGATTTCATCACCCAAAAGATTTTGCATTTCAATTTTTGGCGCACAAATTTCAGTATTGCCAAGCGGCAAACCGCAAATTGCGCGAATATGATTGATAAATTGGCTTGTTGCTGTGCCTTCAATAGTCCAGTGACCTGAATTATGAACCCGCGGGGCAATTTCATTAACGACTATTTCATCGCCCACAAATAATTCAACCGCTAATGTTCCTACATAATTTAATTCATTGGCAATTTTTGCGCCAATTTCTTGCGCTTTGGCAATTTGTTTTTCATTCAAAGGCGCAGGCACAATACAAGTGCGCAAAATCCCATTTTCATGGATGTTTTGCGAATTAGGGTAAAAAACAATTTGCCCATCAATCGCCCGTGTAAGAATTATTGAGGTTTCAAAATCGAATTTAACAAATCCTTCAATAATTGCGGGATTTTGACCAATTTCATCCCATGCTTTTTGCGCATCATCTGGGGTTTTTATAACAAATTGCCCTTTACCATCATATCCCATTCTGCGGGTTTTAAGAATGCATGGTGTGCCCGCTTTGGTGATTGCTGATTGCAAATCTTCCAAAGAATTGATTTCAAAAAATGGCGCGCATTCAAGATTGCAAGTTTTAATAAAATTCTTCTCAACTAACCTATCTTGGGTTAGTTCAAGGGATTTTGAATTTGGATATAAATTGGCGTTTTCTTCGATTATTCGCGCAGCTTTAATTGGAATATTTTCAAACTCAAATGTTACAATATCACAATTTTGGGCAAATTCGGTCAATGAATTTATATCATCATAATCGGCACAAATATGTGTATTTGAAACTAATGAAGCGGGGCAATTATTTTGTGGCTCAAAAATCTCGGTCTTAAAACCTAAATTATAGGCCGCAAGTGCAAGCATTCGACCTAATTGTCCGCCGCCAATAATCCCAATTTTTGCGCCGCGTTTAAGCATTAATCAATCGGGCTTTCTTTTACTGCATTGGTTTGGTTTGCACGAAAAGCCTCAAGACGTTTTGCCAAATCATCATCCATTAATGCCAAAACCGATGCCGCCAAAATCGCCGCATTTCCTGCGCCTGCTTTACCAATTGCCAATGTGCCAACTGGAATCCCTTTTGGCATTTGCACAATTGATAATAAACTATCTTTGCCCGAAAGTGCCGCTGATTGAACAGGAACCCCAAAAACAGGAAGTGTTGTCAAAGACGCAACCATACCTGGTAAGTGTGCTGCGCCGCCTGCACCAGCGATAATCACTTTAAGGCCGCGTGATTTTGCTGATTTTGCATATTCAAACATACGCTCTGGTGTGCGGTGGGCGGAAACTATTTTAGCTTCATAAGGGATTTTCAATTCATCCAAAATATTGGCCGCTTCTTTCATGGTCTCCCAATCAGATTGTGAACCCATAATTAAGCCAACAAGAATTTCAGGCATTTAACACCCCGCACAAAAACGCCGCTATTAAAGGAAAAAAGCGAAAATTCAAGCTATATTGCCTCATTTTTGCCAAGAAATAACAATAGATTATGTTATTGGTAAACCAAAAATTAACAAAATCAAACAAAGGTCTTAAATTAAAATATATTGTGGCAGCATGAAAGCAATCGACTTTAACTCTTCACCGCTTATCAAACAATCTTTGGCACGCGCCAAAGGTAAGGATGATGTCGCACAATTGGTAAAGTTTGAGGCTGCGCAAAATAGCCCCCAAAATACAGAAGATGAAATTGGCGAAATCCTTAATATACATGGCGTCCCGCATGAAGAGATGACGCCAATGGTTAAGGCGGCAATCGACAGTTTGATGGATGAGGTTCGCATTCTTCGCTCCGAACGCGTTAGATTGATGGACGCTTTGCGTAATGCAGAATCACTTGCTGATACTGATCCTTTGTCGGGCGTATTTAATGCGCGCGCATTTTTGCGTGAAATGGGACGCATTATGTCATTTGGTCAAAGATATGATATTCCGTCATCGCTTTTATTCTTTGATTTAAATGGCTTTAAAGGTGTGAATGATAGTTTTGGCCATGCCGCAGGTGATTTAATAATTCAAAATTTTGCCCGAACTTTGAAAGAAAATATCCGTGAATCTGATATTGTTGGGCGCGTTGGCGGTGATGAATTTGCAATCTTGCTTGCCAAAGCCAATGAACAAGAGGCGCAGGCAAAATCGGCTCAATTAAAATCTGCAATTGCGGCAATTCGTATTCCATTTAATGGGCGGGTTTTAACAACCGATGCAACAATTGGCGTTTATGCAATAGATAATAAAGACACTCCACAATCAGCCTTAAGTGCCGCCGATGAAGCAATGTATCAAGGCAAAATAAGCGCAAGAATTCAGATTTTGTAAAGATTAAAAATTTCTCACAAGACTTTTTGCACATCACCCCTTAAACTCGCCATAATTAGTTCCTAAATATCGAACAACGATATTTATGACTATTCCACTCAGGAATTAAAAACAATTCGGGGATTGAAATGACAAGTACTTCTTTAACATTATCATTAGGGCCAGAATTAGGCCTACAAAGATATTTGTCTGAAATTCGTAAATTTCCAATGTTGGAAAAGAATGAAGAATTCATGCTTGCTAAACGTTGGCGTGAACATGAAGATCCGCAGGCTGCTGAACGCCTTGTAACCTCTCACCTTCGCCTTGTTGCGAAAATGGCAATGGGTTATCGCGGTTATGGCCTTCCAATTGCAGAGGTTATTTCAGAAGGTAATATAGGCCTTATGCAGGCGGTTAAGAAGTTTGATCCCGATAAGGGTTTCCGCCTTGCAACTTATGCAATGTGGTGGATTAGGGCATCAATTCAAGAATATGTTTTGCGCACTTGGTCATTGGTTAAAATGGGCACAACCGCCGCGCAAAAGAAATTATTCTTTAATTTGCGCCGCATGAAACAAAAAATGCAAGCCATTGAAGATGGTGAATTGCGCCCTGACCAAGTTGAAGAAATTTCAACTAAACTTGGTGTTTCTGAAACAGAAGTTATTAATATGAACCGCCGATTATCAGGCCCCGATGCATCACTAAATGTGCAAATTGGTGGCGAAGAAGGAAGCGGTGAATGGCAAGATTGGTTGGCTTCTGATGAAGAAAGCGCCGAAACCACTTTGGGCCAATCCGAAGAATATGATGCACGTATGGAACTTTTAAATACAGCAATGGCGCGCCTTAATGAACGCGAACAAAAAATCATTCGTGAGCGTCGCCTTAAAGAAGATCCAACAACCTTGGAAGATTTAGCCGATGAATTTGGTGTTTCGCGTGAACGCATCCGCCAAATCGAAGTTCGCGCCTTTGAAAAACTTCAAGAAGCAATGAAAGCAGCAGCTTTGGAAAAAGGTTTAATCGAGGCCGTATAAAGAGTTTGTTTTTTTGACATTTGAGTGCGAAAAGAAAATATGCGTTTCGCCCAAATTCAACTTGCTATGCCTTTTAATGAGGGTTTTGATTATTCAATTCCTGATGGTATCGATGTTGACGTTGGCAACTTTGTTGCAATTCCGCTTGGTAACCAAACAAAAATTGGCGTTATTTGGGGTTTTGATGCACCTGAAACTAAAATTGAAAAAATTAAGCCAATAATTGCCAAACTCGATATTCCCAGACTTTCAAATGAGGTAATGCAATTCATTGATTGGGTTTCACGTTATTTAGTTACCTATCGCGGTTCAATTTTAGGGCAGGTTTTAAGACCTTATGAAGCCCTTTTGGATGGGCCATTTATAAACCGCATTGTTCTGGGTGAGAATTCAGTTGAAAAACTAACGCAGCAACGCCAAAAAATTATCGATTTGGTTTCTTGCCCCGATTATGCGCCATTAACCCGCCAAGAATTAAGCGCACAATCGCAAATTTCGACTGCCACCATCACACAATTGCTAAAATCTGGCGCTTTAAAAGAATTAAAAACCAATGCCGATTTGCCATTTGACCCCATTAAATTAAATGGAAAACCCGCCGATTTAAACCCGCAACAACAAGCCGCAAAAAATGCCATCGCAAAGGCGGACGGCTTTGCGCCATTCTTACTTGATGGCGTTACAGGTTCTGGCAAAACCGAAGTTTATCTTGAGGCGATTGCCGATATTTTGGCGCAGGATGAAAATGCGCAAATATTGATTCTGTTGCCAGAAATTTCTTTAACCCAAGCCGTAATTTCGCGTATTGAACAAAGGTTTGGCGCAAAACCTGTTGAATGGCATAATGAAATTCCAATGCCGCAAAAGCGCCGCGCATGGCGAATGATAAATAATGGAAGCGCGCAAATAATAATTGGCGCACGTTCGGCAATTTTCCTTCCTTTCCAAAATCTCAAGTTAATCGTGGTCGATGAAGAACATGACACGTCATATAAGCAAGATGATGGTTTAAGGTATCATGCGCGCGATTTGGCGGTGGTTAGGGCAAAATTTGCTGGCGCGCGCGTGGTTTTGGCATCAGCAACCCCATCATTGGAAACGCGAAATAATGCCAAAACTAATAAATATAATCATTTGCTTTTGACCAATCGTTTTGGTTTGGCGGTTTTACCTAATATTGAATTGGTGAATTTAAAAGAATACCCGCCGCCCAAAGATAAATGGCTATCACCATTGATGATAGAGGCGATTGCCGATTCGCTTTCACGCAAAGAACAGGCACTTTTGTTTTTAAATCGGCGTGGTTATGCCCCTGTGGTTTTGTGCAAAAGATGTGGTCATCGCATGATGTCGCCAAATTCGGCATCTTGGTTGGTGGAACATCGTTTTTCGGGGCGTTTGATTTGTCATTTAACGGGATATTCAATTAAAAAACCAATTAATTGCCCCGAATGTAATGGCTATGACACTTTAACCTCAATCGGCCCAGGGATAGAACGTATCGCAGTTGAAGCCAAAGAATTATTCCCCAATGCGCGTATAGAGGTTTTTTCATCCGATACCGCCAATTCACCAACCCAAGTTCGCGCAATTATCGAACGTATGGAAAAGGGCGAAATTGATATAATTATCGGCACTCAAATTGTTGCCAAAGGCCATAATTTCCCAAACCTTACCTTTGTTGGCGTGGTTGATGGTGATTTAGGCCTAAAAGGCGGGGATCCGCGCGCAGGTGAACGAACCTATCAAATCCTAACCCAAGTTGCAGGGCGGGCAGGGCGTAGTGGGCTTAAGGGTAAGGCCATGATACAGACTTTTTACCCCGAAAATGATGCCTTTGTGGCATTATTGAATAATGACCGCGATAGTTTTCTTGATATAGAAACCCAAATGCGGGCAATGGCAGGTCTGCCGCCTTTTGGGCGTTTGGCATCTTTGCAATTAATGGCAAAGGATGAAGCGGCCTTAAGCGAGGCCAAGGATATTGTTAATAATGCACTTATTAATGCCGAGGGCATTGAAATTTGGGGCCCTGCGCCGCCGCCTATCGCCCTTATTCGTGGTTGGCATAGATTAAGATATTTGGTGCGCGCCGAAAAAAATGTTGATTTATCGGCTTTTATCCTTGCATGGCGCAAAAGAATTAAACTTACCCCAAAGGTAAGGCTTATAATTGACATAGAACCCTATAGCTTTTTGTAAAAATCCCATTAAATAGTTGGCTATGGAAAATTTATTTCACTGGATTTCTGACCCTGCGCATTGGGTCTCGCTTTTAACGCTTACATTCCTTGAGGTTGTTTTAGGGATTGATAATTTGCTTTTTGTTTCGATTGCGGTTTCAAAACTCAAAGGCAAAGAAAGGGTGCAAGCTTCAAATATTGGTGTGTGGGGCGCAATGGTTTTGCGCATCATTATGCTTGGCGGTATTTTTTGGATAATTTCTTTGGGTGAAAATGCGCTTTTCACACTTCCGCAATTCTATGGTGAAATAGCGGGACATGGCGATGCACATGCTATCAAAGAAGCAATGGAAGTTACCATAAAAGATCTTATTTTAATTGGTGGTGGCCTTTTCCTTTTATACAAAGCAACCGAAGAAATTCATGCTTCTGTTGAAGGCACTGGTCATGAAGAAGGCGAAGCCAAAACTAATTTCAAAGCCGTAATAATGCAATTGGCCTTTATTAATATCGTATTTTCAATGGATAGTGTGATTACAGCCGTTGGTATGACTGATATTTTGGGTATTATGATTTTGGCAGTTATTCTTTCAACCTTCGTTATGGCGGTTGCGGCTAAACCACTTACAAATTTTGTTGAAAAGCATCCAACAATTAAAACTTTGGCTTTGGCCTTTATTCTTTTGGTTGGTGTTGCGCTTGTTGCTGATGGTTTAGGTTTTCATATTCCGCGCGGGTTTTTATATTTTGCCCTTGCCTTTTCTATGGGTGTGGAACTTATCAATATTACACAACGCAAAAAATCAGATAAACACTGATACTTTTGTTTTAAAAACGTCATAAACTATTGCCCAAATGCTTTGGTGGGGTTAAAAGCCACCGCCAAAGCACCTTTACGCCTTGGCTTTGTTGAAATCACAAAGACAGGATTATTAAATGTCAAACGTTGTAGTTGTCGGCGCCCAATGGGGCGATGAGGGTAAAGGTAAAATTGTTGATTGGCTTTCTGACCGCGCTGATATTGTTGTGCGTTTCCAAGGTGGTCATAATGCGGGTCACACGCTTGTAGTTGGCAATAATGTTTATAAATTATCGCTTTTACCATCTGGCCTTGTTCAGGGTAAATTATCGATGATTGGCAATGGCGTTGTAGTTGACCCTTATGCTTTATTGGCCGAAATTGAACGCATAAGCGCACAAGGCATTAAAATTTCAAATGAAAATTTGGTTTTGGCTGAAAATGCCGCCCTTATCTTGCCAATCCATCAAGATTTGGATGCGGCGCGCGAAAAGGCGGCTGGCTCTGGCAAAATTGGAACAACTGGTCGTGGCATTGGCCCAGCTTATGAAGATAAGGTTGGTCGCCGCGCGGTTCGTGTTGCTGACCTTGCCGATAAATCAGCTTTGGAGGCCAAGGTTGAGCGTTTAATGGCGCATCATAAAGCTTTGCGTGCTGGCCTTGATTTGCCTGAAATTGACGGCGCAAAATTAGTGAATGATTTATTGGCGCTTGCACCAAAAATCTTGCCATATATGAAACCGGTTTGGCGCGAACTTGAAAATGCGCGCAAAGAAAATAAACGCGTTTTATTTGAGGGCGCACAAGGTATCATGCTTGATGTTGATCATGGCACATATCCTTATGTAACTTCATCATCTACAGTTGCAGGGCAGGCGGCATCTGGTTCGGGTACCGGCCCTGGTAATCTTGATTATGTTTTGGGCATCGTCAAAGCCTATACAACACGTGTTGGTGAAGGCCCATTCCCTACTGAATTATTCGACGATGTAGGCAAAGGAATTGGTGAGCGCGGGCATGAATTTGGAACTGTAACAGGGCGTGCGCGTCGTTGCGGTTGGTTTGATTCTATCATGGTTCATCAGGCTTGCTGCGTTGGTGGTATTGATGGCCTGTCTTTGACCAAACTTGATGTTCTTGATGGAATTGATGAATTAAAAATCTGTGTTGGATATAAATTAGGCGATAAAGTGCTTGATTATTTCCCGTCAAATCAAAAAGACCAAGCCGCAGTTGTGCCAATTTACGAAAGCATGGACGGTTGGTCAGAAACTACGCAGGGCGCGCGCTCTTGGAAAGATTTGCCTGCAAACGCAATTAAATATGTGCGTCGTATCGAAGAATTGGTTGGCCGCCCTGTTGCAATGGTTTCAACATCGCCTCAACGTGATGACACAATTCTGGTAAAGGATCCGTTTGAGAAATAAACCGATGAGCCCCAAAAAGTTGCAGACTTTTTGGATAAGGCGAAGAGTAAAATTTGCCCTCAGCAAATTTTCAAAAAGAAAGTATTTTTGTTTTGGAGTTGTGGCATGAAAATCTATTGCAAAAAATGCCACACTCAACTTAGCAAAGATTGCCAAATTGGCACAATTTTGGATTATGACGACAAGGCTCAAGAAACTGCGCCTGCGGTTCCAAATGGAATGATAATAATTCTTGATGAAGACAAGTTTATCCTTTCATATCTTTCAAATTGTGAAACGCCTATTAAGAAATTAATTTCAACAAAAGGTGCAATTGCTATTAATCCTAACGATATTGAAGATGGCGTTCTTATTAGTTGTGGAAAAGATAATGGCTGTTGTGGTTCTGACGGAATGGATGGATTTAATCGTAAATGTAAATGCGGAAATATCCTTGGAACAGAATGGTCAGATTGTTGGACACAAGCTGAAATTCGGTTTGAGCCATTAAAAGTGGAAATTTGGGATTAAATAATTTAACTTTACCAAATAATTTAATAAAAAGAGCAATTGATGGAAAATAAAGAAGAACCAAAGTCACCGCACCCAACAATATCTGATGAAGAATGGGATAATCCGCCGCCTTTAACTGGTGATAGGTTGAAAGCTCATCAAGAAAATGTGCAATTCGTGCGTAATCTTGTGGTTAAATTTGCGATTGCAAAAATTGGAATTTTAACGCTTGTCGCGGTAATCTTGTGGAAGTTTTTTGGCAAAGGCCATCATTAATAAAAAGCCCGCCAATTTGGCGGGCCTTTTTTATTTTATTGTATCGATAAACGGCTCTTTTAAATCCAAAGCTTCACCATTGGTTTCAATTATTTTTGAATAATATCTGCCCGAAGTTTTGATGGTGCGATTACATGTTTCATAATCAACATGAATAATCCCAAAGCGCTTTGAATAGCCAAGCGACCATTCAAGGTTATCCAATAAAGACCATGTCATATAGCCGCGAATATCAATCCCATCAGAGATAGCGCGGTGTATGGCTTTTAAATGGCGTTGTAAATAATCGACACGTAAAGGATCGTGAATTTTACCATTCACTGGTTTTGGCGGATCGAAGAAAGCCGAACCATTTTCAGTAATATAAAGTGGTGTATCGCCATAATTATCCTTGAACCATTTCAAAGTGTCATAAAGCCCATCCTCAAACACTTCCCAACCTGTTTCGGTATAGGTTTTATGAGGAACGCGAACGCCTTTTGCTTTTAAATGCCAATTATTAGGTTCATAAGCGGTAACAGAGCGTGTATAATAATTGATACCAATGAAATCTACTTTTTGTGAAGTAAGTTCAAAATCTTCTTTCGGCCATGGTTTTGGCCATGCATCTTCAAAAATCTCCGCCATTTCATCAGGATATTTACCTTTAAAAACTGGGTCTAGATATTGATGATTCATATAAGCTGCGGCGCGTTTTGTTGCTGCTATATCCTCTTTAGAATCACTAGCGGGATATTTAGGCTCGATATTTACAACAAGGCCGATTTCATGCTTGCCGATTTCACGGTAATTTTTAACTGCCTGCCCATGCGCGCGCATCAAATTATGCGATGCAATCGGGGTTTCGTAGCGATTTTTATGCCCTGGTGCCAAAGCGCCAAATAAATAACCGCCATCAGTAACAACCCAAGGCTCGTTCAAAGTTACCCATTTTTTTACGCGCCCATCAAGCGCTTTGAATAAAACATTGGCATAATCACCGAAATAATCAGAAATATCGCGGTTTAACCATCCGCCAATATGATCCAATGCTTCGGGTAAATCCCAATGATAAAGCGTCAATAATGGTTCAATGCCTTTTTCTAAAAGGCCATCAACAAGGCGTGAATAAAAATCAATACCTTTTTGATTTATCGCACCTTTTCCTTGCGGCAAAATACGTGACCAAGAAGTTGAAAAGCGATATGCTTTAAGGCCAAGTTCAGCCATAAGGCCAATATCTTCTTGCCAGCGATTATAATGATCGGTTGCAATATCACCAGTGTCACCATTAAGCATCAAACCTGGAGTGTGCGAAAAGCCCTGCCAAATGCTTGGCCCTGCACCATCTGCTAGTGGTGAACCTTCGATTTGATACGCTGCCGTTGCCGCACCCCAAAGGAAATTGGGTGGAAATTTAGTTGCTCCCGTCATGGTCTCTCCGACTTATTATGTCATTTTGCGAAATCTTTGTTCAAGCCATTTTTTTGCAAAAGCAAATTTGCACTTTACAATCGCCATGTAAACGTTTACGCATTAATAAAAAATGATTCAAGTGAAAAATCCTGTTTGAACTAATTAAATTCACAAGTATTTCTAACTATGAATAAATGAAATAAAAGGCGAGTTGATGTCAAGACAAGGCAATGTAACGATAAAGGATGTGGCAAAACGTGCCAAAGTATCGGTTGCGTCGGCATCACGTGCAATAAATGGTGTTGGAAGAATTTCCCAAGAAACCAAAGACAGAATTTTAAAAGCTGCACAAGAATTAAATTATGTACCGCATTTTGGTGCGCGTTCTTTAATAACCAAGAAAAACAATATTATAGGTGTCTTGCTTCCCGACTTATACGGCGAATTCTTTTCCGAGATTGTGCGTGGAATTGATTATGCGGCGCGCCTTGGCGGGTTTAATATTCTGCTTTCATCTTATCATAATGATGAAAATGAAACCAAAACAGCAATTGCGGCAATGCGTGGTCGGGTTGATGGAATGGTTGCAATGTTTCCGTTCGAAACCGATGATGATGATTTGAGAAACACGCTTAATGCGCCAATGGTTAAAATTGCAAATTCATCAAGCAAGGCGAAAATTCCGCTTATTGCAATTGATAATGCCGATGGCGCAAAAACCGCGATTAAACATCTTTATGATTGTGGCAAGCGTAAAATTGCCCATTTAAGCGGCCCTAAAAACAACCTAGAAGCATCGGATCGTATGCGCGGATACCGTGAGGCGATGGATGGCCTTGAACTTAAAACCAATATTTTCGAGGGTGATTTCCGCGAAGAAACTGGCTTTAATTATGCGCCCGCTATTGCACGTTTGGTAAAAGATGGTGCAATTGATGCAATTTTTGTTGGTAATGACACAATGGCAATTGGGCTTATTAATGGGTTCAAGCGCCTTGGAATAAAAATTCCTGATGATGTTGCCCTTATCGGTTTCGATAATACACCCGTGGCATCTTATATCACGCCCGGCCTTAGTTCTATGGGGGTTGATATGGCAACTCTTGGCAAGCGCGCGGTAGAAATTCTAAAGCAATTAATTAACAATGATGATGACCTCCAAGAAGAGGCGCATTTCACACCCGTTCTTTTTCCAAGAAGTTCGAGTGTGGCAAAACTAAGGGAAGAAGAGATGACAATTCAGGAAAATTTAGCTTTCTAAATTTGAATTTTGATTAAATTTTGAATGTGAAAATTGCCTTTTAAAAAGGCAAGTGGGTAAATTTGCGCGTAATTTTCGCGTTTTATATAATTGGTTGGTAAAATGTTATTAAAAAGACGTGATTTTGTAATAAGTTTGGCAGCTTTAATGGGTGGCTGCGCAACAAAGGTTGATGCAATTGCACCAAAAATTTCAACACAAGATGTTATGGACGATGAAATCATCGCCGATGTTCACAAGCGCACATTCAATTTCTTTTGGGAAACTTGTGATGATGAACGCGGCCTTACACCTGATAGATATCCAACACGTACGTTTTGCTCTATTGCGGCGGTTGGTTTTGCGCTTACTGCTTATTGCATTGGTGTAAAACGCAATTATGTAAGCCGTGAAGATGCCGCAAAACGCACATTAAACACTTTAAAATTTCTATATAATGCCCCACAAGGCGATGCACCAAATGGAATGGCAGGGCATAAAGGCTTTTTCTATCACTTCTTAAATTATTCAGATGGAACGCGCTACAAAAATTGCGAATTATCATCAATTGACACAACACTTTTCATTTATGGCGCATTAGTTGCCAAAGAATTTTTTGATAAAAATGATGAAATAGAGAGCCAAATTCGTGACTATGCGCAAAAATTATATGAACGCATTGATTGGGGATTTTTAACCAGTCCATCTGGCTTACTTGGAATGGGATGGCATCCTGAAACAGGATATATTAAAGCCTTATGGGAAGGATATTCAGAGGGTATATTATGCTATTTATTGGGAATGGCATCGCCAACTTATCCAATTGATGCATCAGCATGGGATAAATGGTGTTCAACCTATGACCTAACATGGGGGAAAAATATGGGCACACAAGAACATGTGGGATATTTTAGCCTTTCGGTTCATCAATTGCCGCATATTTGGTATGATTTGCGTGATATTTCCGATAAATATATGCGCAAACGCGGCCTTACATATTTTGAAAACACCCGCCGCGCCACACTTACACAGCGCACTTATGCAATAAATAATCCACAAAAATTCAATGATTATAGCGAAAATATTTGGGGCTTTGCCGCATGTGATGGCCCTTATGATGGTAAATTAGATATAGATGGAAAAACCCGCTTCTTTAGATCTTATTCAGAGCGTGGCCCCGGAACGCGCGCAATGTTTGATGATGGAACAATTGCCCCAACGTCATCGATTTCATCAATGCCACTTACACCAAACGAATCAATTGCCGCACTAAAAGCCTTAAGGGCAAAATATGGTGATGATATTTATGGCAAATATGGCTTCTTTGATAGTTTTAACCCAACCTATAAAGGCAATTACCCAAGTCAATTTGGACACCAAACCAAAAATGCGGGCTGGGTAACTTATGATTATCTTGGCATTGACCAAGGGCCGATTATTGCCATGATTGAAAACCATTCATCGGGTTTTGTGCGTGATTTGATGAAGGGTTCAAGTGTTGTAAAAACTGGTCTTCAAAAAGCTGGCTTTGAACCAATTAATGCAAATGGAAATTGGATGAAATAATTATGAACCGCCGCGGATTTTTACAAAATATTGCATCCATTTCTGGGCTTTATGGCCTTGGGGCGTGTGGCAAAATTTTGGGAAATGAAAATGCAAAATCCCATAATATTGTAAATATGTGGGGCATGGGGCGCGAAGGCGAAGTTGTCGGCGATTTGCTTGCCGATTTTTTAAAATCAAATCCACAAATTCAAGTTAAGGTGCAACAAATTCCATGGTCTGCGGCGCATGAAAAATTATTAACCGCCTTTGCCGGCAATACTTTGCCCGATATTGCACAAATTGGTAATTCATGGCTTCCCGAAATGGTGGCAATTGGCGCGGTTGCACCGCTTGAAAGCTTGATTAAAAATATTGATAATAATGATTATTTCGAAGGTATCTGGCAAACCAATATAGTTGATAATACACTTTATGGCCTTCCATGGTATGTTGATACGCGGCTTTTATTTTATCGAAAAGATGCGCTTAAAAATGCAGGCTTTAACCAAGTTCCCGATAATTGGAATGATTGGCAAAATGCGCTTAAGAAAATAAAATCTAATATTGGCGAAAAAAAATATTCAATTTTATTGCCACTTAATGAATATGAACCATTAATGACATTTGCATCCCAAGTGGATGACCCAATTTTAAAAGACAATGCAACTTTGGGGAATATGCAAAGTGCGGGTTTTAAAAAGGCGCTTTCATTCTATAAATCAATGTTCGCCCAAAAACTTGCGCCAATGTCGGCGGCAAATGAGATAAGCAATGTTTATGATGAATTTGGGCGCGGCTTTTTTAGTTTCTATATAACGGGCCCTTGGAATATTGGTGAATTTAAACGCCGATTACCCGAAGAATTACAAGATGCATGGGCAACTTCACCAATGCCGGGGCCGAATGGCTGGGGCACTTCATCGGCAGGGGGTTCAAGCCTTGTGTTGATGAAAAATTCAAATAAAAAAGAGGCCGCCGAATTAATAATAGAATATTTATCACGCCCTGATGTTCAACAAAAATTCTATGATTTAACGGGCGATTTGCCCGCCCGCAAAAGTGCGTGGGTAAATGGCGGCCTTGCCGATGATAAATATGCAAGTGCGTTCTATAAACAATTAGAGCGTGTAAAACCTGCCCCCGCTGCCCCCGAATGGGAAAGGATTGCCCAAGAAACCAGAATTGTCTCCGAACTTTTGGTGCGTGGCAGTCTTAATATCGATCAAGCGGCAGAAGAAATGGATAAACGCGCCAATAAAATCCTTGAAAAACGGCGTTGGATGCTAAATCGGATAGGAGGTAAAAATGCGCAATAATAATATTGGGCTTTGGTTTGTTGCCCCCGCCTTCATTGCAATTGTGGTATTTTTCTTTGGCCCTGCATTGGCAGCACTTATAATAAGTTTTACCGATTTTGATATTTATGCCTTAGCGGATTTAAAGAATTTACGCTTTGTCGGGTTTAAAAATTATATTGAATTATTGCAAACCCCATTATTTTGGAAAGCCCTGTCAAACACTTTGTTTTTTGTTTTTGTTGGCGGCCCATTATCAATGGCGGCAAGTTTGGGCGCGGCAATTTTGTTAAATTCACAAGCCGCAAAATTTAAAAACCTTGCCCGTACAATATTCTTTGCCCCAGTTGTAACAACATTGGTGGCGACGGCATTGGTATTTAAATATCTTTTGCACACAAAATATGGTTTTTTGAATTTTGCATTATCAAAATTTGGAATTGATCCGATTGATTGGCTTGGTGATCCCAAATGGGCGATGCCGGCGATTGTACTTTTCGTAGTTTGGAAAAGTTTTGGTTATAATATGGTGATTTTTATTGCCGCGCTTCAAAATGTTTCAAGTGATTTATCGGATGCCGCCAAAATTGATGGCGCAAATGCATGGCAAAGATTTTTAAACGTAACCTTGCCCGCCATTGGCCCGTCTATTCTATTGGTTTCAATTATGACCATGACAGGGTTTTTCCAATTATTTGCCGAACCATATGTAATGACCCAAGGTGGCCCCGCCGAACAAACCGTTACCGTACTTTATATGATGTATGAGCAAGGGTTTAAATGGTGGAATTTAGGTAATGCCTCGGCTGTGGCGTTCGTATTATTCCTATTCATGCTTTTGATGACCATTATTCAAACCAAATTTGCAAGCAAACAAGGTGTGTCATGAGGATTAAACCACAAAATATTGCCCTAAATGCCTTTATATTTATTCTTGCAATAATTGTGGCATTTCCATTATTTTGGATGCTTAGCGTAAGCTTTATGGCGGCGGGCGAAGCATCAACATTTCCACCACCTCTATTGCCAAAACAAACGCAAACTAGCGCATATCATGAATTATTTTCTTCATCTGGATTGTGGAAATATTTATTTAATTCAATTTTCCTTGCAATTTGTGCAACTATTTTATCACTTACTTTCAATGTAACTGCTGGCTATGCATTCGCAAAATTAAAATTTAAGGGACGTGAGGCAATGTTTCAAACCCTGCTTGCGGCAATGGTTGTCCCTGCGCAAGTTGGGATGATGCCATTATTTTTGCTTTTAAAAACTTTTGGCCTTGTAAATACTTATGCGGGTGCACTTGTGCCATGGATTGCAAGCGTATTTGGCATTTTCATGGTTCGCCAATTTGCCCAATCAATCCCTGATGAAATGCTTGAAGCGGCACGTATGGACGGGGCGAATGAGTGGCAGATTTTTACAAAATTAATTGTGCCAAATTTAATGCCCGTGATGGTAACGCTTGGATTGTTTACCTTCCTTGGTTCATGGAATGATTTCATGTGGCCTTTGATAATTATGACTGATAGCAATTCATATACTTTGCCAGTTGCATTGGCGGTTTTATCACGTGAACACGTTCAAGATAGTGAAATGATGATGGCAGGCGCGGTTATAACTGTCTTACCAGTTTTGATTTTATTCATCGCACTTCAAAGATTTTATATGCGCGGCCTTTTGGCCTCAAGCGTTAAGGGGTAATTATGAAAAATAGAATTTCAATTATTGCTTTGGCATTGGCGGCATTTTCGCCGATATGTGCAATGGCGCAAAATGCGCCCACAATGCTTGATAATTTTGATATTCAAAACACATGGAAAGCCGATGCATCAGATGGTGTAAGCGCAACACAAAGCGCGGTTAATGGAAAAAACGGTGGTGCAATAAGGTTTGATTATGATTTTCATAATCGCTCTGGCTATGCCTTTATTACGCGCACACTACCAATTACTTTCCCCCAAGATTATGAAATCTCTTTTTATATTCGCGGTCAAGGGCCAAAGAATAATCTTGAATTTAAGGTGAAAGATAAATCGGGCGATAATGTTTGGTGGAAATTCACCCGCGATTTTGAACCCTCAAAAGATTGGCAATTAGTAAAATTCAAAAAACGTCAGTTCACATTCGCATGGGGTCCAATTGCCGACAAAACCCTAAAACAAACTGAAACAATGGATTTTGTTATTTCGGCGGGTGCGGGCGGTAAGGGTTTTATTGAAATTGATGATTTGAAAATCACCCCACTTGCAGTTGATAATTCGCCGCCACCTGCGCCAATCATTATGAAAGATAATTCCCAAACCTTGGTTGATTTAGGGCGGGTCCGTGAATTTGGTGCTTTGAAATTGGTTTGGGATAAGCCGCCATCTAATTATTCGGTTTTTGCAATTGATGAAGAAGGTAATGAAAAAAATTTGGCAAATGTAAACCTTGCCAATCAAGATACACAAATTGTCAAAGCCACTGAATCAGAAGCACGAAAAATTAAAATTACTTCAAAAGATGGTTCTCAAAATCTAAAAAATATTGAGATTTTACCGCTTGAATATGCATCTGGCTTTAATGAATTTATTCAAAATAATGCCAAAACTGCCCCACTTGGAACCTATCCACGAAATATGTCAGGCCAAGAAGAATTTTGGACATTAATCGGAACTGATGGTGGTCATGATAGTGCATTAATAAGCGAAGATGGTGCAATCGAAATCGCCCGCCTTGGTTTTAGAATTGAGCCATTTATTTTTGAAAATGGCAAAAGATTTGATTGGTCAAATGTCAAAATAGAGCATGAATTAAAAGATAAATATCTTCCTATCCCAAGTGCGACTTGGAAAGAAAAAAATTGGAAATTAAAAACCACAGCCTATGTTTTCGGTAATCGCGAAAATTCGCAAACCTATGGCGAATATCAAATTACCAATACAACAAATAAGCCACTGAACCTTGATTTAATGCTTAATCTTCGCCCCTATCAAGTTAATGGGCCATTGCAATTTTTATCAACCAATGGCGGCTATACGCCAATAAATGAAATTGCATTTGATAATGATAAAATCAAAGTTAATGACAAGATTATCAAACTTACCCAAGCGCCAAATAAGAGAATTGCCGCCAATTATTGGCAGGGTGAAATTGCGCAAAATCAAAATATCACAACCCAAAGCGCCAAGGATGAATATGGCCTTGCCAATGGCGCGGTGATTTATAAAGTTTCGCTTAAGCCAAATGAGACCAAGACTTTTTCATTCCTAAGCCCATTAAGCGGGCAAATGCCGCAAAATTTGGATATTAATGCTGAAAAAGCCAAAACCGAAAAATTCTGGCTTCAAAAATTAAACGAAGTTCAAATAGAGGCGAATGGCAAAGGCCAAGAGATTGCAAATGCCATTAAAACCAATCTTGCCTATATTCTGATGATGCGCGATGGGCCAATGCTGCGCCCTGGTTCACGTTCTTATGCACGTTCATGGATACGTGATGGGGCAATGATTTCCGAAGGTCTTTTAAGGCTTGGCCTTTTCCAAGAGGCCAAAGATTATCTTGCATGGTACACACCATTCCAATTTGATAATGGCAAAATCCCGTGTTGCGCTGACTTTAGGGGTTCAGACCCAGTTCCAGAAAATGATTCACATGGTGAATATATTTATTTGGTAAAACAAATTTATGATTATACCCACGATAAAGCCGTTTTAGAAAAATACTGGCCGAACGTTAAATCTGCTTTTGACTATATAAACAGTCAAAGATTACTTGAGCGGGGCGAAAAAAATGAAGCCCAAGAACGTCGCCAACTTTATGGCCTAATGCCGCCGACAATTTCCCATGAAGGCTATTCTGACAAAATTGCCTATTCTAATTGGGATAATTTTTGGACATTGCGCGGTATGGGTGATGCTGTTGAAATTGCAATGGCGCTTGAGAAACCTGAAAATGACCAAATGAATCTTGATCGCTATGAATTTGAAACAGACCTTAAAACGGCGATTGAACTTGCGCAAAAGAAATATAATTTAAAATATATTCCTGGCGCACAAGATAGGGGGGATTTTGACGCAACCTCAACAACAATAGCACTTTTATTAAATTTGGAAGATAGGTTTCCAAAAGAATGGTTTTCACAAACTTTCGATAAATATTGGGATAATTTCTTAAAGCGCCGTGATATTGATAAAGCTTGGAAAGATTACACACCATATGAATGGCGCGTTGTTTCCGCCTTTACCCGCCTTGGACAAGCAGATAGGGCAAATGCGGCATCAAAGTTTTTTCTAGATGATAGATTGCCCAAAGAATGGAATGCTTTTGCAGAAGTTGTCGGGCGTGAAAAACGCACTCCACGTTATTTAGGTGATTTACCACATGGCTGGGTGGCAAGTGATTTTATTCGTTCAAGCATCGACAGGTTTTTCTATGAGAAAAGCGGATTTGAGGTGATACTTGGCGGCGGAATTGATAAAAACTGGCTTGCTGGCAAAGGAATATCAATCAATGGCCTTTTGACAACTAAGGGGAAAATTTCCTTTAATATGCGTTATATTAAAGGGATATTGAATGTCAGTGTAAAAGGTGGGGATGAGTTCAATTATAGTATCCCTGCGCAATTAATAACAAAAAATATTTTAATTTTTAATGGCAAAAAAATAGAAACCAATGGCGGTGACTTCATTCAATATCCGCCTGTTATAATGAAATAATCAGGAAACCCAAAATGGCAAAACTTGAACTTAAAAATATCAAAAAATCCTTTGGTGATGCCCATATTCTTAAAGGGATTGACCTTGATATTAATGATGGGGAATTTGTGGTTTTTGTTGGGCCGTCGGGTTGCGGAAAATCAACGCTTTTGCGCCTCATTGCGGGGCTTGAAGCACCCACTGATGGAAAAATCCTGATTGATGATAGTGATGTAACCGAAAAAGAACCTATTGATCGTCAAATTGCAATGGTATTTCAATCTTATGCGCTTTATCCACATTTGAATGTTTATGATAATATGGGTTTTGCCCTTAAGCTTGCCAAAACCTCAAGCGAAGAAATTGACAAAAAAGTAAAGGAAGCGGCAAAAATCCTTAATATTGAACATTTATTACAAAGAAAGCCAAAGGATTTATCAGGCGGTCAAAGGCAAAGGGTGGCAATTGGGCGCGCAATTGTTCGCAATCCAAAAATATTCTTATTTGATGAACCACTATCAAATCTTGATGCCGCGCTTCGCAATAAAATGCGCTATGAATTTGCCCGCATTGGTGAACAATTGGCAACAACAATAATTTATGTAACCCATGACCAAGTAGAGGCCATGACATTAGCTGATAAGATTGTGGTTTTAAATGGTGGCCTAATTTCACAGGCGGGTAAGCCAATGGAATTATATAATAATCCGCAAAACCGTTTTGTTGCCGAATTTATTGGCAATCCAAAAATGAATTTCTTGGATGCTGTTATTGAAAATAAGGCGCAAATAAAGCTTTTCGAAGGGCAAATATTACCAGTTTCATCTAATGGGAAAAGTGGTGCTAAAATCGAAATTGGCATACGCCCTGAAAATATAATTATCGATGATAAATCATTAATCCGCGCCCATGTTAAATTTGTTGAAAAACATGGTGGGGTTGTTTTTGCCTATGTTGAAAGCGCAAATTCAAAAGATACAATAAATATTCAATTGTCGCACGATACAAATATTGAAATTGGTCAGGAAATTGGAATTAGGTTTGATGCGAAAAATTGCTATATTTTTGATGAAAGCGGCAATAGAATTTAAAACAAAAACCACATAATTGTTATAATAGCGGCCCAAAAAACTAATGACATGCAAACCGCAAATACAATTACGCGCCTATAAGACCATTTTTTTGAAGAATTGTCCTTAAAGCTAATTTTTGAATTTTTGGTTTCAATATTCGTAATTGCCATTTCAAAAGCATGACCAAAAACTTTTACTAAATGCTTAAAAATATATGTGCAAACCACTAGTAAGTTTGGGTTTGTGGCTTTAAAAGCGAAAAAAATTAGGTTTAAAAAAATGCAACCATTCACAACGCTTTCAACCAATGGCGCGCCACTTGCTTTGGCGAATATTGATACGGATCAAATCATTCCAAAACAATTTTTGACAACGATTGAACGTAAGGGTCTTGGCAATGGGCTTTTTTATGATTTTCGCTTTGACGAAAATGGTAATCCAAAGCCTGATTTTGTATTAAATCAAGAAGCATATAAAGGAACGCAATTAATTATTGCCGGTCCAAATTTTGGCTGTGGTTCATCGCGTGAACATGCGCCTTGGGCTTTGCTTGATTTTGGAATACGCGCAATTATTGCTAATTCATATGCCGATATTTTTTATAATAATTGCTTTAAAAATGGCATCTTACCGATTAAATTACCACAAGAAATAGTCGAAGAATTAATGGCACAGGCCAATGGTCATAATTGCCGCTTTGATATTGATTTAGAAGCGCAAAGTGTCACCGCGCCAAATGGCAAATCCTATCATTTTGATATTGAACCAAGCATGAAACGCGCGCTTTTATTGGGCCTTGATGATATTGCCGATAGTTTGACGCATTCAAACAAAATTGCCGATTATAAAGCCAAACAAAAACTACTTACGCCTTGGCTGTAATGAAAGCGCCAATATGCTTGAATTAATTTCGGTAAATATATCGCTCTTGGGGCGAAAAATTATTGATGATCTTAGTTTCAATGCAAAAGATGGCGATATTATTGGTCTTGTTGGTGTGAATGGCGC
This sequence comes from Pseudomonadota bacterium, assembly GCA_020161405.1. Classification (GTDB taxonomy): domain Bacteria; phylum Pseudomonadota; class Alphaproteobacteria; order Caulobacterales; family Aquidulcibacteraceae; genus Pseudaquidulcibacter. Next base: position 880,720 of record JAIUOD010000001.1, read on the forward strand.
AGGAAAAACCACATGCATACGCACAATTTGTGGGATTTTAGAACCACAAAGCGGCGAAATTAAAATTGCTGGTCAAAATTTAAAAGACAATCGTACATTTGCACAAAAACAAATTGGTCTTTTATTAGAGGGCGCGCCACTATGGGGTGATATGAATGCCAAGGAATATTTGGAATTCTTAGGAAATATGCACGCTCTTTTTGGCAATGATTTAAAAAAAGCCATTATAAAAGCCGTAGAAATTACAAAAATACAAAATATCTTTCATCAAAAAATTGATACTTTATCAAAAGGTTTTAAGCGCCGTGTTGCTTTTGCTGGCGCAATCTTACATGACCCAAAAATTCTTATCCTTGATGAACCAACCGATGGCCTTGACCCTGAACAAAGGGCGCAGGCATTGGATATACTGGCAAAAATGGGGAAAGATAGAATAATAATATTTTCCACCCATATTCTTGGCGACATTGGTGATATTTGTAATCGTATTATTGTTATAAATAATGGCAAAAAGATTGCAGATGAAACAATTGATGAATTTAAAAAAAATACCAGTGGTAAATTAGAAAATGCATTTTTTAAATTAACGGGGGGCGGCGTATGAAATCGCAATTGTACACCCTCCTAAAGCGTGAATTTAAAAGCTATTTTCAAAATCCAATTGGCGCAATTTATATTTCTTTATATGTATTTTTTAGTGTTTTAATTGCAATTCAAATTGGTCAATTAATCGAATTCAATGAAGCCAGCCTTTATAGTTTCTTTGAATTTCAACCATATATTTTATTGCTTTTTGTGCCCGCACTTGGAATGCGAATTTGGTCAGAAGATAATAAATCGGGCACAATAGATGTTCTTTTATCGCTACCGATTAAAGATTATCAATTGATATTGGGAAAATATTTTGCATCTCTTTTGATTTGTTTAATTGCACTTATTGCCTGTATACCGCTTTGGATAAGTATAAATTTTTTGGGCAAGGCTGATAATTTTATCGCTTTAGGCGGGTTTATATCATGCCTTATGATTGCCAGCATCTATCTTGTAATTTCTATGGCAATAAGCATGGTTACAAAAAACCAAATTATCGCATATTTGATTTCATTATTATTTGGCTTTTTGTTTTTGGCATCTGGTATGCCAATTGTCATTAATATGTTGGATGGTATTGGTTTTAATCTTGGTAATTTGTTTGCGCAAATTTCACTGCTTGATGATTTCGAAAATATGATTATTGGCCAGTTTTCATATTCAGCAATAATAAAATTCATTCTTATAATTGGTTTTGGGCTTTATATAAATTTTGAATTTTTAAAATTAAAACGGTGGGGGCATATATGAAATTGCACACCGCCATTATCAAAATATTTTTTCCTCTTGCCTTGGTAATCGCAATTATTTTTGCAAGCAATTCAATATTGGGTGGAAAAGGCTTTGATATAAGCCAAGATAAATTATTCACCCTTGATAAAAGCACAAAACAAATAATTTCAAACAGCAAAAAACCTGTTGAAATTGATTTTTTCTTTTCCAAACAAGCCAGCACACAAAATCCGCAAATCCGCCAATATGGTCATAGAGTGCGCGATATTTTGCGCCAGTTTGCAAGCGCTTCAAATGGAACAATTCTCTTAAAAGAAATAGATGTAAATCAGTTTTCACAACAAGAGGATGCGGCAATTGCATTGGGTCTATTGCCATATAATGACATTGGGTCAAGCCTTGAACCAATTTATTTAGGGGCGGTTTTTAAATCAGGAAATAAAATAAGCAAAATCCCATATTTTGACCCACAAACATCTGATATGTTGGAATATGAAATCGCAAAATCAATAATTAATTTGCAAAAAGAAAAGCAAAAAACAATTGGCATATTAAGCGGGCAAAATTGGTTCATAGAAAACAATCCAAATGGCGCACCAAAGCCAATTGCGCAAATCGCAAAATCAATTGCCGAAGAAAATATATTGATTAATCTATCACAAGATTTTGCAAACCTGCCGCCAAATCTTGATTTAATAATGATTGTTCAACCATGGGCATTAAGTGAGGCGCAGCAAAACTTATTGTCGCAATATATAGCAAATGGTGGAAGGGCAATTATTTGCCTTGATCCATATTCAAATATCTCTGTCGATAATGATTTGGGCAATAAACATTATATTCAAAATCTTGGACGTTTGGAAAAAGAATGGGGCATTGTTTTCTCTAATGAAGTTTTGATGGATAAAAAGGGCGCACTTCCGGTTCATGCCAATATTAATGGTCGCCTAAATATCATGCCGCAGCCATTGTTTTTCAATGTTCCGCCGCAAAACTTCAATGAAAAGACCGAGTTTTTGAAAGGGCTTAAACTTGGTATAAATTTTGCCAGCCCATCATATTTAAATGTGCCCGATGACCAAAAATTTCAATTTACGCCAATATTATTTTCTTCAAATGATAATATGCGAATTGAAAGCCAAAAGGTAAGCCAATATGAAAGCCCGCAAGAGGTTGCAAACTTTTGGGAAGGCGAGGATAAACAAAAAATCATTGCCGCATTGATCAAACCGCAAACAGAGATGAAAAACGAAAAAAAGGGTATGGTTTTGGTAATTGCCGATAGTGATTTCCTTGCTGATTCCCTATATTCTGATGATGGTGCACAAATTGCCGATAATGAAAACTTCATCCTAAATTCGATTGATTATTTAAGTGGTGACCAAAGCCTTTACCAATTACGCGCCAAACAAAAAATAAAGCGTAATTTCACAAAAATTGACAGTTTGAAAAATGCCGCGCAATCACAAATTCTTGAAAAGCAAGGCGTTTTAAATCAAGAATTACAAACTATAAATCAGCAAATACGTGAATTAAGTTTGCAAGGTGATAATGCTGAAACGCAAAATCAATTAAATATTTTACGCCAAAATGCACTTGAAAAACGCGCTGAACTTAAAAATCTTAATGAAGGTATTGCAAATAGTATCAATAAGGTAAAATTTATTCTTATTGCAATTTGCGCAATTATTGTGCCTTTGATTCTATTGCTAGTTTGGGGCATATTTTATAATAAACGCCAAAAGATTGGATTAATGATAAATGGCAAATTCTAATTTTGATTTGGAATATTTAAGCCAAGGGAAAAAGCCATTTATAATTTTGGCTTTTTTAATTTTGCTTATGTCATTAATCCCCGCAATAAGCCTTCAGCCATTAGATCGTGATGAATCGCGCTTTATGCAAGCGACCACCCAAATGTTTGAGACGAGCGATTATATAAGAATTAATTTCCAAGATGAGGCGCGAAATAAAAAACCAGTTGGCATACATTGGTTACAGGCGGCGGTAGTTAAATCATTAGGTCAAGAAAATGCCCATAATCCATTTTATTTTCGCATAGTTTCCTTGCTTGGCGCATATTTGGCGGCGATTTCAACATTCCTTTTGGGGAAAACCTTATTTGACAGGAAAACCGCATTCTTGGGCGCTGTTTTCCTTTCTACAAGCCTATTATTAGCAACCGAAGCGCATATAGCGAAAACCGATGCTGCATTGACGGGATTTATCGCACTATCATTCTTTGCGCTTGGTAAATTAAGGTTTGAAGGCAAAAATCTTTTTTATAATTTATTATTTTGGGGTGCTTTTGCGATTGCCTTCTTAATCAAAGGGCCGGTTCCTTTGATGGTCATATTTCTTGCAATTTTATTGCTTTATGTTTGGGAGCGCAATTTCGATTTTATCAAAAATATTTTTGATATTCGCGGAATTTTGCTTTTTTTAATCATTGCACTTCCTTGGTATATTTTGATTGCAATAAAAACCCATGGTCAATTTTATGTTGAGGCCTTGGGCAAAGATTTGGGTGAAAAAGTTTCTGGAAAGCAAGAAAACCCATCAATGCCGCCAGGGCTTCACACGCTTATTTCACCAATATTATTTTGGCCTTGGTCATTATTTATGGGTGCGGGCTTATATGCGGCAATCAAAGAATTTAAAAATGAGAAAATTAAATTCCTATTGGCAATAATAATTCCAACATGGCTTGTATTTGAAATCAGTACGGGAAAACTTGCCCATTATACAATGCCAGTTCATTTTGCGATTATGCTTTTGATGGCACATGCAATTTCAAACGGATATTTTAAAAATTGGGCAAAATGGCTAGGGCTTGGGCTTTTTGTTTTTGCATTAATTTTGGTTTCTGCCATTCCGATATATCTAGCAAATACATATCAGAAGCCACTTTTACCTTTTGCATATATTTCAAGTGCGACGATTTTAATATTTTCTTTTTTTGGCCTTTTTGCCCAATTCAAAGGAAGGAAAATCGCATATCTTGCACTTTTGGTCGCCGCAATAATATTTTCAAATGATGTCAAAGGGGTCTTATTGTCTTGGGTGCATGATTTGAATGTTTCGCGCAATATTGCGAGCCGTCTGGATACACTTGGCCTTAATCCACGTAAATTTGATGTTCCAAATATTGTTGGTGCGGGTTATCAAGAGCCAAGCCTTATATTCTTAACCCGCTCTGATGACCGTTTGGCAAGTATTGATAATGCCGCAAAATATGCAATTGATGGTGCGCCATTTGTTGTTGAAGATAAAGAGTGGAAGGCATTTAACGAAAAAATGAACTCAATGGGTCTAATTACAATTGAAAAAACCGCGCCAATTACGGGAATAAATTATTCAAAGGGCAAAAAAGTTATTATCCATATCGGAGTTTTGACAAAAGCAATCGGCTAAAAATTGCAATTAATAACGGTAATGCAAAAATCATAACAAGGATTTTGTCAAAACCTTTATAATTTTTCCAAAAATAGCGCATAAAACCTTTATATTTATGCCATTCTACGAATGATTTTGGCGCACCTGATGTTCCGCCAATATGGATTGCGCTTGAATTGGGGTTAAAGAAAACCTTGCCGCCATTTTCTCTCATTCTTTTGCATAAATCTATATCTTCTACATGAAGGAAATATTTTTCATCAAAGCCGCCAAGAATATGAAATTCCTTTGCATCTATTGTGAAAAATGCCCCTGATATATTTTTCACTTCAATTATTTCATCTGGTAGTGGCATTCTGTGCCAATTAAAATCGTGAAACACGCTAGATTCATTCGAAATTTTTCCAAGACCAAGAAAACTAATTATTGCCGATAGAATTGTAAGTTCGCCGCGCCTTGCGCCTTTTTGTTCACTGCCATCTTGGTTTTTTATATGACCGCCAATGATTGCTTTTTGGGGAAAATCATTGGGTACAAGTTTTTTTAACGCATCTTTTTCCAAAACTGCATCGGGGTTTAGAAACAATAAATTGTCGTCGAAAATGTCCGATGCACCCAAATTGCATGCCCGACCAAAACCAATATTTTCACTGGAATTTATTATTTTAATTTTTGGATATTGGCTTTCGTATTCAGCAAGTTTTGAATAAATACCTTGGCTATTGCCATTATTAACAATTATTATTCTTTTTGCCTCATTTTGCGCGAGCACGCTTTTTATGGTTTCGAAAATCTCTTCGCCATTAAGATAACTTACGATAATAATTGTGAATTGTGTTGACACTATAAGATTTCCACAAATTCTTCTTTTGGCTTTTGTTTATTATTCTCACTTCCGGCTAAATAAGCAAATCCGATTGACATAATTGTAACCGCCCAAAGCCATTGTTCCCATATACTATAGGATAATGACCATCCGAATAAAATTGTCGAATAAAGGCCAATATAAGCCCATGCATTTTTACCAGATAATTTTTTAGAACGCAGGACAAGAAAATAGCCCATTAAAATTATAAGCGAAACCAAAGTTGCACCAATAATTCCGCCCTCAAGCCAAATATGAAGTGGCGCAGAATGGGGGTGCATTTGTATTGCTGCCCATTCATAACCCGCATAATTTACTTTTTCTTGAAAATTACGCGCGCCATCAAGACCCCATCCAAATATGGGCTTTTCTTTGATTTTCTCACTTGCATATAACCACATGTCGGCGCGCCTGCCGTATGACATTGGTAAATTATCGCCTAATAAATTTTTTGCTAAAATCGCGGTTTTTGAATAAATTGGTGGCGCTAAAATAACCAAACTAATCGCAATAAAAGTTACAAATGATAAAACGACTTTTGGGAATTTTGTTGCAATAAGTACCGCAATTCCAACCCCAACAAACATAATCATGTTTAAGTCAATTCCAAATTGCGTTGCGATAAAGCCTGTAATTACAAAGGCAAAAACAGAATATTTTTTATCCGCACCTAAATTTTGTAGGGCCAATAAAGTCGGCCAAAACATTATAAGCGCAATATAGGCCGCGCGCCCAAGATTAAATTCAAGTGATTTATCGCCAATATTTGGATTTGCCATCCTATACATTCGATAATGATCAATTGCTTCAAGTGCCAAAAGAATTGATAAAATCCCAAAGCCAGCAATAATTGCGCGGCGATTTTTATTGGCATCATTGGCGCGGCTTTGCACACTATAGATAAAAAACGGGATTATTATTAAATTTCCTATCAAATATTGTTTGGTGCTTTTAAGGCCAATCCCATTTAAATTAGCATAAATAACCATATAAGATATTAGTGCAGCAATTGGCAAAAAGACCAAAAAAACTTTTGCATTAGAATGGATTATTCCATGCCAATGTTTTTGCCATATTAAGTAAAGCATCGCGACAATTGCGCAAATGCTTAAAAGAACTGGAATATCGGTTCCGCTGAACGCCGCCAAAAGCCCAAACATAATGGCGCTAAATGACATTAGATTACTTATAAATTTGGGCTTTTGGTCGGTCATTATGGTTTCATATCTGGCGGAAGTGATTCAAGACTTAATGTTGCAATCGCTTCATCAAGGTTCATGCCTTCTTGCGCTTGGCTACCAAGGCGACGAAGTGTTACTTTTTTCTCTTCGGCTTCGCGTGAACCAACAACTGCAATGACAGGGGTTTTTGCAAGCGAATGTTCACGGATTTTGAAATTAATTTTCTCATTACGTGTATCAACTTCTGCGCGAATGCCCGCACATCTTAATTGATGACACACTTCTTTTGCATATTCTTCGCTATCTGTTGTGATATTGGCAACAACCACTTGAACAGGGGCAAGCCATAATGGGAAATTCCCTGCATAATTTTCAATCATTATACCAAGGAAACGCTCAAAAGTGCCCAAAATTGCGCGGTGAAGCATAACAGGGCGATGTTTTTGACCATCATCACCAGTATATTCAGCGCCAAGACGCTCAGGTAAAAGAGGGTCAAGTTGCAGGGTTCCGCACTGCCAAGTTCTGCCGATTGCATCTTTAAGGTGGAATTCTAATTTGGGGCCATAGAACGCCCCCTCACCTGGTAATAATTCAACTTTAGCGCCTGCAGCTTCTGCTGCTTCCTTCAAAGTTTTCTCAGTGTAATCCCAAGTTTCGTCGCTTCCCATTCTTACATCTGGGCGAAGGGCAAGTTTAACAGAATGAAGTTCGACATCTAAATCCTTATAAACCTGAGTAAGTAATTCGCAAAAAGACTTTGTTTCATCAAATATTTGATCCTCGCGGCAGAAAATATGACCATCATCTTGGGTGAAATTGCGAACACGCATAATGCCATGTAAGCTGCCCGATGGCTCAAACCGATGGCAAGAACCCATTTCTGCCATGCGCAAAGGTAGCTCACGATATGAGCGTTGCCCTTGATTGAATATCTGTATATGGCATGGGCAATTCATTGGTTTAACAGCCAAAGTTTCTTCTTCGACGGTTTCGCAAGTGAACATTGCATGCCCAAACATTTCCCAATGGCCCGATTTTTCCCAAAGGCTTCTGTCAACTAATTGTGGGGTTTTAACCTCAACATATCCAGCTTCTTCGATTTTGCGGCGAATATAATTTTCCAAGGCGCGATACATGGTCCAACCTTTTGGATGCCAAAAGACCATGCCTTTTGCTTCTTCTTGCATGTGGAAAAGGCCAAGTTGTTTACCGATTTTGCGGTGGTCGCGTTTTTCTGCTTCTTCAAGGCGAACAAGATATTCGTTTAATTGTTTTTCATCGGCCCAAGCAGTTCCATAAATACGCTGAAGCTGCGCATTTTTTGCATCGCCACGCCAATAAGCGCCCGCAAGCTTCATCAATTTAAAAGCTTTGCCCAAACGGCCAGTTGATGGCAAATGTGGACCGCGGCACAAGTCTTTCCAATCATCGCCTTGCTTGTAAACAGTTAAAGTTTCACCTTCTGGAATTATTTCTTCGATAATCGACGCTTTGTATTTTTCGCCAATTTCATTGAAATGATTGATTGCGAAATCGCGTTCCCAAACTTCGCGCACGATTGGCAAATCCCTATCAACGATTTCCTTCATGCGTTTTTCGATTTTTTCAAAATCATCAGTTGAGAATTTTGCATCGCGCGCAAAATCATAAAAGAAACCATCTTCAATATTTGGGCCAATTGTAATTTGTGTATCAGGAAATAATTCTTGAATTGCCTGTGCCATAACGTGCGCAGTGTCGTGGCGTATAATTTCAAGGCCATCGACACTATCACGATTTACAAGCTCGAATTCTTGGGGTGCGTCTTTTGGCTCAATTTCGCGGGTTAAATCCCATAATTGACCGTCAATTTTTGCGGCAACAACACGTTTTGCCAATGATTTTGAAATGCCTTCGGCAATTGCCAAAGGGTTAATACCGTTTTCATATTGGCGAATTGCGCCATCTGGAAATTTTAGTTCAAACATTTTTATTCTCTTGCTCTATTTGTTCGCATTTAAACTCATCAGGTGATCTATATCTATTATCCCAATCCCCGTATTCCCATGGCTTATACCATTTTGCGGTTTTAGCTTCTTTGGGGGCGGGGTCGTAGCCGTGGCCACCTTTTGGATTGCATCTACACACACGTGCAAATCCCATCCAAGAACCGCGCCATGCCCCATGCAATCTAACACAATCAGCAGCATATTCAGAACATGTTGGTAAATAACGGCATTGCCCACCAATTAAGGGTGAAAGCGTAATTTTATAAATTTTTTGCAAAATTAATAAAATATATGCTGCAAATGATATTGAGATTTTAGAATTATTTCCTGACGACATATTAATTTTCAAAACTGTTATTTGGGCCTTAAACACGGCCGCCTGCGACGCGCCCAAAAAGCGCCGCCGGCATTAAACAGTAGTTCGTGTCGTAAAATTCATAATCATGTCTTGCCTATATATGCTTTTTTAAATTTTGAAAAGCCCAAATTAGCGTTATTGGCTAATTCCAATGCCCTCTAAAGCGGTACATGCTGCATCCCAAGCAAGCATTGTTGACGCATGACGCGATGGATATTCGCTAATTGGTTCAAGATAGCGCATTTCCCAAAAGCGCCCATCTGGCAATTGACCATTTTCTTTCAAAATCTTTTTTAAATCATCGCGCGCTTTAAATATTTCATTGGCACTTGCGCCAATTATAGAATGCGAGAGTATTGATGCGCTTGCCTGACCAAGTGCACAAGCCTTTGGATTTATTGAAAAATCTTCAACAATTTGCTTTTCGCGATTATATATGATTTCAATTGTAATTTCAGAACCGCAGATTTTTGAAACCTTGTGTGAAGTTGAATAATTTGGGTCAGATCTATCAATATCATGGCCAATATTTTTTATATTAGTACTTAATTCAAGTATTTTTGACGAATAAACACTCACACCAGATTCCTATAAAATTATGACCTAAAAGACACATTTTTTTATAAATATGCACAATTTTTACGCAAGTGCACAATTTTGCGATAAAGCAGTTTGAAATGATAAAAATTTTGGTCTAAATGTCGGGTTGTAACATATAAATATTATTAAAAAAAATTAATAAAAACATAAGCAATTACTTGCTTATTTGGGGTTTAAAGTGCCAAGTTCAATAGCGCCACCAGTATCAAAAGGATTGTTGGGTGATTTATTCCTTGGTATATTTTCAATAATAATTGGTCTTAGACTTGCTGATGGTGCCATAATAAATGGCATAGGCTCAGATATTTATTTTAATAAGATTGGTATTTATTTCCTTGGCCTTTTAATTGCTTTATTTGCTACTAAATCATGGCAATATGTATGGCGCTGGACTTCTTCTGATGAATTATTGCGTGTTACATATACAATTGTAATTGCAACTTTTATATATTCTGTTTTTACAAGGATATATTTTAATAAAATAAATTATCTTGAACCATTAATCGTGAGTTTCATTATGGCGTCTTTAATGATGGGCGCGCGCGGCTTTGCAAGATTAATTTCAAGTGGTGGTAACCTTGTTGCGCTTTCTGCGCTTTTTAGACCAGTTTCCAAGGGCGCCCCTTCGGCAATTTTAATTGGACCAACCGATATTGTTACCGCTTCGTTACATGAGCTCAGAAAAGATGGGCCGCTGCCTATACGCCCCGTTGCAATTGTTTCAACAAGTGGAAATCATATTGGCAAAGCATTTTCAGGGGCAAGGGTTTATGATGGTTCAAAAATTCAATCGCTTTTACCAAAAATAACAGAAAGTGCATTGATAGACCAAGATGATGTTAGGCTTATATTTGTTGGCGACCAGCATACAAATATTGCCAAGCAAAGTGCATTAGACGTTGTATCAAAATATAAAGTCAAATTATCACGCATGCCTGAAATTGGCTCTAAAGAGCTTTCAAACGTGAACCCACAGGATGTTTTGGGGCGTAAAAGGCACATTTTAAGGGAAGATATTCCGGCTAAATTAATAAGACACAAAACAGTTCTTATAACTGGCGCCGGCGGGACAATTGGAAGCGAACTTGCAAGGCAGGTCGCAAAATATCAACCTGGCCGTCTAATATTGGTTGAAAATTCAGAGAATAATTTATACACAATAAATCAAAGCCTTAGCGAAGAGTTTCCAACTTTAAATATTTCGCCTTATATGGTTGATGTGCGCGATAAATTATTGATTGATGAATTGTTTTCAAATGTTAATCCGCAAATTGTTATTCATGCTGCTGCGAATAAACATGTACCACTTTTGGAACTTCATCCACGTGAAGCAATTCGTGTAAATCTTGGTGGTACAAAAAATGTTGCTGACGCTTCATTAAGGCATGAAAGCGAAGTCTTTATCCTTATTTCTACCGATAAAGCGGTTAATCCATCTAATATGATGGGTGCAGCAAAGCGTGCGGCGGAATTATATATAAGAAATTGCTTTGAAAAAGTTGGCGGACGTTTTTATTCGGTTCGATTTGGTAATGTTCTTGGCTCTTCTGGTTCTGTGATGCCATTATTTGAGCGCCAAATTTCAAAAATGGGGCCAGTTACTGTTACGCACCGCGATATGACGCGTTGGTTTATGACTGTTGAAGAAGCTGTTGGTCTTGTATTGCAAGGGGCAGCTTTGGGGGCGGGCGTTGTTACAAATGGAAATAATCGCCCTAAAAAGCTGGATCATCCATTATTAGTTCTTGATATGGGTGAACCAATAAGGATTTGGGATTTTGCCGAAACCATGATTAGACTTAGTGGTTATGAGCCGCACACACAAATTAAAATAATTGAAACTGGCTCTCGCCCTGGTGAGAAATTACACGAAGAATTATTTTATAGCACCGAACGTGTACAAATTACTGCAATTGATGGCATTTATTGCGCAAAACCGCTTCACCCACTTCCTCTAGACCTTGAAAAAAACTTAACAAAAGTTATTGCACTTGCTGAAGAAAACAAAATCGCAAGCGCGATTGAGCTTTTGAAAAAAATTGTTCCCGAAGTGAATCTTTATTCACAAAGTTAAAAGGTTTGAGGTTAATGACCCAAAATATTGTAACGCCAAAGCGTGCCCTGATTTCATTATCTGATAAAACTTCATTAGAACGTGTAGCGCGCATTTTAGATGCAAAAGGTGTTGAATTATTATCAACTGGCGGCACTGCCAAAGCATTGGCGGATTTGGGAATAAAAGTTATTGATGTTTCGCAAATCACCAATTTCCCTGAAATGATGGATGGTCGCGTTAAAACATTGCACCCGAATGTTCATGGTGGTCTTTTGGCGCTTCGTGATAATCCAAGCCATGCGCAGGCAATGAAGGAACATGGAATTCAGGGGATTGATATTCTTTGGGTGAATTTATATCCGTTTGAAAACGCGCTTGCAAAAAATGCCGACTTTGATGAAATGATTGAAAATATCGATATCGGTGGCCCTGCAATGATTAGGGGGGGTGCCAAAAATCATGGCTATTGCGCCGTTGCAACCGATGACGATGATATTGATTTAATCCTTGCCGATATTGAGGCACATGGCGGAACAACCCACGCGACCCGCAAAAAACTTGCGGCGCGTGCATATTCACGAACTTCTGCTTATGACGCCATGATTTCAAATTGGTATTTTGAACAAACGGGTGAAAATTCACCAAAATATCGTACAATGGGCGGCGTTAAAGTTTCATCTTTGCGTTATGGCGAAAACCCGCATCAAGATGCTGCATTCTATACCAATGGTGAAAAACGATTTGGAGTTGCAACCGCAAAACAGCTTCAGGGTAAAGAGCTTTCATATAATAATCTAAATGATACTGATGCCGCAATTGAATTAGTTGCCGAGTTTTCACCACAAGACAAACCTGCAATTGCAATTATAAAACATGCAAACCCATGCGGCGTTGCGGTTGGAAATTCCTTGCTTGATGCCTATCAAAATGCGCTTGCATGTGACCCAATTTCTGCCTTTGGTGGGATTGTTGCATGTAACACAATTTTGGATGAAGAAACCGCCAAAGCGATTTGCGAAATCTTCACCGAAGTGGTTATCGCCCCAGAAGTAACAGAAGGTGCAAAAGCTGTTTTTGCGTCAAAGAAAAACCTTCGACTTTTGGTTTCTGGCGGTCTTCCGGATTCAACAAGTGCGGGCGTTAATTATCGCAATATCGCAGGTGGGTTCTTGGTGCAAAGCCGTGATAATGCGCCAATTTTACGCGAAAAATTGCAAGTTGTAACTAAACGCGCCCCAAGTGAAAAAGAGCTTGAAGATTTATTATTTGCATTCAAAGTTGCCAAACATGTTAAGTCAAACGCAATTGTTTATGTGAAAGATTTGGCAACTGCGGGTATTGGTGCGGGGCAAATGAACCGCAAAGATTCGGCCTATATTGCCGCAAAACGTGCAATTGATGCCCAAGCAATCGCAAAATGGGATGCGCCAAGAACCAAGGGTTCTGCGGTTGCATCTGATGCATTCTTCCCATTCGCTGATGGCCTTTTAGAGGCAATAGAAGCAGGCGCAACATCTGTAATTCAACCGGGTGGCTCTATGCGCGATGCAGAGGTTATAAAAGCTGCTGATGAAGCGGGCATTGCCATGGTATTTACTGGTCAACGCCATTTTAGACATTAATGTGCAGGCAAACTGAAACCTTATTCAGTTTGCCACTTGATTCCATTTCGCATATGCAGCATCTTGCGCCCTTAAGGATAGGGATTTTCAATGTTTAGAGTGCCAATGGAAACCGTTAATAAACGCGGTAAAAGACTTAGTGCGCATTTTAAAATTGTAAAACCCGATGGTGATGGCCCTTTTCCAACAATAATTATGCTTCATGGCTGTGGCCGTGCCTTTGTTGCCCCTGAATTTGCAAATATTGCAAAACAGCATGGATTTGCATCAATAATTGTTGATAGTTTTGCGCCGCGTAATATTTCAGAAATGGAAGCGGGGGCAACAGTTTGCACAACTTTGCAATTGCGTGGCTCAGAGCGCGCAGGTGATTTAGCAGCAACGATTGAATGGGCTTTATATCAAGATTGGGTTGATAAAGGCCAAATTCATGCCGCAGGTTGGTCACATGGCGGTTGGACAATTATGGACGCCATCGCCCGCGAGGATGAAATCGGAAGCCTTGCCTATTTATCTGATTATAAGCCAAATTATATTAATCGCTTAAAATCAATTTTTTGCACATATCCATGGTGTGGGCCGGGATCACATTCGCATTCAAAGGGATGGAAATTAAAAATCCCTGCGCATTTTATTATCTGTGGTCGTGACTTTGTGGTTGGTGATGCCCTAACAATGCAAACAATTGATAAATTATCACGCGAAGGGCATGATATTGGTCATACTTTTTTTGAAAAAGCCACACATTCATTTGATGAACGTGATTCAATCCATCCTGCCCATAAATTTGATTTAAATTATACAAACCAAGCCGTTGAAATCATGATTGATTTCTTTAAACAGCAGCAAGAAACTATTTTTTCTTAGCTTTTGTTCCTGGGAAAGGCTTTACATCAAGTTTTGTCCAATGGGCCTGACCATCGACGGGGCAACCATCGGGGCGATTGCCGCGGAAATAGCCTTTTTGCCATTTTTCCTTTGCCGCTTGTGATTCTGGATCATTTAATTCTTCATTGAAATCATTACGGCTTTTTTGGAAACGCTCGTAATCTTCGTGTAATTGTGGAACTGATTCAATTGGAAGATAAACAGGCTCTAATTGTTCAATTTGCGCAATGCTTATTGGTAAAATATGCGCAAATGGTTCGCCTTTTTCAAACCTTACTGGGAAATAAGGGCGGGTCATTACCCAATTCATTGTAAAAGTATAAGGCGACCAATCGGTTTCAATTACACCACTCATGGCATAAATGCCATCTTTTGGGCTGTTGATTGGCCCCGTTACCATTAATTGAATTCCAGGTGGGGTGCGGAATAATTGATTTATATGGAATGTTAAAACCCCGCTTCCAAAATGACTAACGGGTTGTGGCCAACCATCTTCAATAATTGTTATTTCTATACCATCTGATGCGCTTGTACCATTCCAGACCGCCTCAAAAGTGCAGGGGCTTAATAATTCCCAGCCAAATTGATTGGCTATATTAAGTGGTAAGCAACGATAAGCAAAACGGTTTGATGTTGAATCCATAAATTCACGTTGCGCAGGGCCGGGGCGTGATGGTGATGGTGGAAAACCCAAAGTATATGCAATTATTTTATTATTTTCAGCATTTTTATGATGTGGGCATTGTGCCGATTGTGGCGCGCCGCCAACTGCTTCCGCCCATACGGTTTCTTTGGTCGCCTCTACATTTTCTGTAACTTGTGGGTTACTATTTGTAACGCCTTGTGAAACAACAGTTTTATTTTGTGCTGGCTTTTGGTTTGGATTAAGTTTTTTTGGTTTTTGTTTTTTCATGATTTGATTTTAAATCAAAAAATACGCCAATAGTCTAGTTAAATTATCGGCGACAAATTACCTCATATATAGTGAAAAATCTAAATCTTAATTGTTCGTTTTCCCTTGTTTAATGGGTTTTTTACATTCGCCATTTATTCTTAATAAAATGAAACCAAGACATATATTTTTTATTCTATTATCTTTACTATCTATTGGTGCTTTTGCATGGATTGAATTATCCGATAATGCAAAACAAAAAACAATAAAATTAAGAACCACTAATTTTGATAATTCAAATAAATCTGAATATAAGGATGTAAAAATCCCCGCCATAAGTGATGTCTTGGAAATTGGCGAAGAAGGTTTAAAAACATCCCAAGCCAAGAGCCTTATTTCTTTCATTGAAATGGCAAATACGCATGGCCTTATTGCCAATGATATTTCACAAATAAAATCTGCGCTCGATGGGGGAAAACGCCTTGATGATACGCAAAAACAGGCGCTTAAAGATGCTGCAATAAAACTTGCCAAAGACTTTAATGGCGGGCGAATGAATTGGAAAAAAGCACGTAATGATTGGGATATGCGCCCTAAAACTGATAATATTGCCACAGATTTGGACCAAGCGATTGCAATTGATGCAATTGATGCATGGACGCAAAATATAATCCCCAAACATGATGCCTATCTTGCCCTTTTGGGCGCGCGCCAAAAATATGATGAAATTGTAAAAAATGGTGGATTTATAAATATTGCGAATGTTGGCACTGTAAAATTGGGTCAAACTAATGAAGTAATTGGGAAATTGCGTAATCGCCTTGCACAGGAAAATTACAATACAATTGCCCCACAAGATCCAAATTATTTTGATGAAGGCTTAAAAGCAAAACTAACTTTATATCAAAAAATGCACGGCCTTAAGCAAAATGGTGAATTGAATGAAAACACTATTAAATCATTGAACGTAAGTGCAAAAGATAGATTGGCACAAATTGATTTAAACCTTGAACGTGAAAGATGGCTGCCACGTAATAACCCGCAAACACGTATCGAAGCCAATATTCCAACCCAATATCTAACCTATTATGAAAATAGCGCGCCAAAATTAAATATGAATGTTATTGTTGGCAAAGTTTCGACCAAAACCCCAATTTTAGCTTCTGAAGTTCACCGCATTATTTTCAACCCACCTTGGTATAAGCCAGCATCCATTAAGGGTCGTCAAAGGGTGCAACCGCCAGGGCCAAATAATTCATTGGGTCGTGTTAAATTTGATTTTGACAATCGTCATTCAGTTTATTTGCATGATACACCAAACCATTATTTATTTTCTGTTGCCAATCGCAC
The DNA here is from genome assembly GCA_020161405.1 of Pseudomonadota bacterium. GTDB lineage: Bacteria > Pseudomonadota > Alphaproteobacteria > Caulobacterales > Aquidulcibacteraceae > Pseudaquidulcibacter. The sequence continues at coordinate 897,242 of JAIUOD010000001.1, forward strand.
CCTTAGTCATGGTTGCGTTCGCCTTGACCAACCAAAGGAATTGGCATCAATTTTGGCAGGTCAACAAGGCTATAATATGCCAAAAATACAAGAGATAACTTCAACAGTTAAAACCCAAGCAGTTAAGCTAAATAGAAGTGTTCCAGTTTTAATTTTATACCGCACCGCCTTTGTCGATAATAGCCAAGGGCAAGGCGGCATTGTACATTTCGCCCAAGACGTGTATAATTGGGATCCTATTTTGGCGAATTTGCTTGATGGCAACCCAAATAATGATGGAATTTTGAACAAACAAATGGCGCAACAAAAAGTTAATGTTGCTGCCCCTTGAAAAGGTAAATTAAATTGATAGGTTTAGATTATTATGATTAATAGACGTAAATTACTATCAATCGGTTCTGCTGCGGGTTTAATGGGAATGGGTTTTGCCAATTCCGCCCTTGCAAGCAATGCCCCAAATCCAATTCGCTATGAACGTGATGCAATCCCACCGCTTCCAGATGATATTCTTAAATCAATTGGCGCGGATACAAGCCTTGAACCTGCTTTTCGCCGTGTAAGCCTTTATAATATCCATACAGGCGAATCGACCAAGGTGGTTTATAAAGAAGCTGGCCAATTAATCCCTGACGCAATGGCAGAGCTTAACAAAGTTTTGCGCGATTATCGTAATGACCAAATGACAGATATGGACGTTGCCTTGATGGATATGCTTGATAATCTTTCACGCAAATTGGAAATTAACTCTGAATTTAACGTAATTTCTGGCTATCGTTCACCTGCGACTAATTCAATGTTACGCGAACGCTCTAGTGGGGTTGCAAAACATTCACTGCACCTACTTGGCAAAGCTATAGACATTCGCGTCCCTGGCGTTCGACTTAAACACCTACGCAACGTAGCCAAAGAAATGCGCGTCGGCGGTGTGGGCTATTATGCAAGCTCAGACTTCGTGCATGTCGATACGGGCAAAGTGCGGTATTGGTAATATAAATAATGAAATCAAAAAAGGCGCTTCAATCGAAGCGCCTTTTTTCTAAATAGTATGTCAATAAAAATCAAAAACCACGCTTTTTGATTTTTATTGCCCGCTTAAACCCAAAACCCTAAGTGAGGCCGAAGGCCGAGGGCGGGGTTTTGAGTTATTAATACTTTCTCGCCGCTGGTGGGATGGTTTTGATTTCATCGGTCATCGTGTTCATGTGAACAGGGCGATAATCGATTTTTACTTTGCCAGTTTCTAAATCAAGATTTGCCAAAGTATGTTTCATCCATTTTTCGTCATTTCTATCTGGGAAATCCTCATGGGCGTGTGCGCCGCGTGATTCTTTGCGGTTTTCTGCGCCATGCATAGTAACAACGGCCTGCCCCAATAGATTTTGTAATTCCAACGCTTCGATAAGGTCAGAATTCCATGTCATTGTGCGGTCTTTAATGCCAATATCGCCTTGTTTTGCGAATGCCGCATCAATAAGGCCAACACCTTCTTTAAGCGATTCAGATGTCCTGAAAACTGCGCAATTGTTTTGCATGATTTTTTGCATTTCAAGGCGAAGTTTTGACGTCGGAATTGCACCATTTGCATTACGCGTTGCATCAAGACGTGCCAAATGGCTTTCAGTTTGGCTATCTTTAATCGCAGGTTGCGTTGCACCCGCTTTAAGAACTTCACCACAACGAAGGCCAACTGCGCGACCGAACACAACAAGGTCAATCAATGAATTTGAACCAAGGCGGTTTGCACCATGCACTGAAACGCATGCCGCTTCACCAACTGCCATAAGGCCTTCAACAACTTCATCAGGGTTTTTGCCGTTTTTGCGAACAACTTCACCATAGAAATTGGTTGGAATACCACCCATATTATAGTGAACAGTCGGAAGAACCGGAATTGGTTCTTTGGTAACATCAACACCCGCGAAAATTGCCGCAGATTCCGAAATACCAGGTAAGCGCTCATGCAATAATGCTGGATCAAGGTGATCAAGGTGAAGGAAAATATGGTCATTATTTTTACCAACACCGCGACCTTCACGAATTTCAATTGTCATTGCGCGCGAAACCATGTCACGCGGTGCAAGGTCTTTAACAGTTGGCGCATAACGTTCCATGAAACGTTCACCGTTTGAATTGGTTAGGTAACCGCCTTCACCGCGTGCCCCTTCAGTAATCAAGCAACCTGCGCCATAAATGCCAGTTGGGTGGAATTGTACGAACTCCATATCTTGCAAAGGAAGGCCAGCGCGTAACACCATCGCATTACCATCACCAGTACAAGTATGCGCAGAAGTACAAGAGAAATATGCGCGCCCATAACCACCAGTTGCCAAAACAACGCGCTGCGCACGGTAACGATGAAGTTCACCAGTTGCCATGTCCATTGCAGTAACACCACGGCAAACGCCATCTTCCATAATCAAATCAAGCGCGAAATATTCGATGAAGAATTCAACATCAAATTTCAAACTATTTCCATAAAGCGTGTGCAACATCGCATGACCAGTACGGTCAGCGGCGGCGCATGTACGTTGAACAGGGCCTTCACCAAAATTACGCGTCATACCGCCGAATGCACGTTGGTAGATTTTGCCCTCTTCGGTGCGTGAGAATGGAACGCCCCAATGTTCAAGCTCATAAACCGCCTTTGGTGCGTTGCGGGTAAGATATTCGATTGAATCTTGGTCACCAAGCCAGTCTGAACCTTTTACGGTGTCATACATGTGCCATTGCCAATGGTCTTCGCCCATATTACCCAAAGAAGCCGATATACCACCTTGCGCCGCAACAGTGTGCGAACGAGTTGGGAATACTTTGGAAATACATGCGGTGCGCAAACCTTCTTGTGCACAACCAAGTGCGGCACGAAGGCCAGAGCCACCAGCCCCAACCACAACAACGTCATAAGTATGGTCAATCCATTTATAAGTTGCGGTCATTCTATGCCCCTAGATATATTTTTAAAATTGTGAAAACACCGCACATTGCAATAATGGCAGCCAAGAAATTTGTACCAAGCGTAAGGATAATTTTTGTAGTCGCTTTATGAATATAATCTTCAATAACAACCTGAACACCCAATGCAAAATGGAATGCCGAACAAATAACCACCAAAGCCATAATGGTTGAGTTTAAGGCCGAATGAAACCATTCGGTCATTGCGCCATATGAAAGATTTGTTCCCAATAGAATTGAAAATGCACAATATGCAAAACCAATCCCAAGGCCAACCGCAAGTGCGCGTTGATGAATTACATGCTCAGTACCATGACCAGAAGCGCCATTGCCACGTGCTTTAGATAAAGGTGTGCGTAAATCTGAATTTGGATTTGCCATTTTTAACGCCCCGCTGCCATTAAACCAAGAACGAAAAGTAAAACCCCGCCCAAAGCGCCAATAATGATCACGCCCCAGCCAGTTTTGCTTGCAACATCTTTTGAAAGGCCAATGCCCAAATTAAAGAATAGATGACGTACGCCATTCCATAGGTGATATGAAACCGAAATCAAAACCCCAAATAACACTAATTTGCCAAATGGGCTTCCGACAAGTGACTGGAAGCTTGCATAAGATTCTTCACCGTCCGCAAGGCTGCAAATCCATGCAATTAAAAGCAAAAGTGCAACCGAATTGGCAACGCCCGTTGCGCGATGCAGGATTGAAGTAGCCATTGTGACGTGCCAGCGCCAAATTTGCAAATGCGGCGAAAGTGGCCTTGCTTTACCGCCTGCTTTTGAATTAACAGCCATTAAATTCCCCTAAGATTGCCTCCACAAAGACTATTTCAAAAGTTGTTTCAACTAGGCTTTGGTATGAAGTCGTCAAATGTCAAAAAGATTTTTGATTTCTAATAATACTTTAAACGAAATGGTCAATCATTAAGGCATTAATAATTGGATTTTGTTCACATTACATATATTACTAAGTTAAATATATACCATCAAAAAAATGCCTTAATTTCATTATAAATTTTATGATATTAATTTTATAAAAATATCGGGTTAATTTTGAAAAAAAGAATAATAAGAATAATTTTTCTAATCATAGGTTTAGCTAGTCTAACCTATTTTGCCGTCTTTTTTTACATTTACAGTTCGCAAGACCAACTTTTATATCAAGCCTATAATAAAAGCGAACAAGCAAATATACCAAAATTGGCAATACAAGACCTTAAGATAAAAGCCCAAGATAATAATATTATACAAATTTGGTATTTGCCACCCGAGAAAGACAAGCCAGTTTTTTTGTTTTTTCACGGGCAAGGCGCAAGCTTAGAAAGTGGAAAATGGCGCTATTATAGGCTTAGAAAAAACGGTTTCGGTTTTTTGGCAATAGCTTATAGAGGTTTTTCAAGTTCAGAGGGTAAAGCGAATGAAAAAGGATTATTCCTTGACGGATTAGCTGCCTATGACTTTTTAATTTCAAAAGGAATAAAAGCAGATGATATAATTATTCATGGGCACTCACTTGGTTCAGGTGTTGCAACTTATGTTGCATCCAAACGCGAAGCGCGTGCCTTAATATTAGAATCACCATTTTCATCCGCACTTGAAGTAGCACAAGAGAGATTGAAATTTTTTCCCATAAAACTGCTGATGCGCGATAAATTTGAGAATACAAAATACATTAAAGATGTTCATATACCTTTATTAGTTGTTCATGGCGAAAAGGATGAGATAATTCCCGCTAAGTTTGGTAAAAAGCTATTTGATAATGCAAACTCACCTAAAAAATTTATTCTATTTAAAAATGGTAATCACAATGATTTAACCAAACTAGGTGTTTATCAAATCTATTTTGACTTCTTGGGGTTTCCAAAGGCAGATTATGCAAAAGAAATTGTCATTAATGAATAAATTGCAAAAATTCTAATGGTTTGCATATAACATACTTGTTAATCTTGAAAAAATTTTCATAATTTTAACCATAGAGAGTTAGAATTTTAATATGAAAATTTATTGCATCGAAGTTGGAACCCCACCGCCGCCGATTAATGATTCATTCGGCTATTATCCGCAGATGCTTGAAAATCTGCTGCATCCATATTTGCCAATGGCAAAATTTGCCACTTGTTCGCTTATAAATGGTGATGAATTACCAAAATTTGGAACTTTTGATGGCTTTGTAATTATGGGTTCGCCGCATGGTGTCTATGAAGATTTGCCATGGATAAGTTCATTAATGGAATTTGTTATTGAGGCTGCAAAACAGAAAATCCCGCATTGTGGAATTTGTTTTGGGCATCAATTAATCGCAAAAGCACATGGCGGCAAAGTTGAAAAAGCCCCACAAGGTTGGGGAATTGGTCGCCATACTTACGAAGTTATAGACCATATTGCCGATGGCAAAGAAATTAAACGCGAACTTTCACTACTTGTTTCACATCAGGATCAGGTTTTAGAAGCGCCAAAAAATGCAAAAACCATCGCGCGCTCTGATTTCACGCCACATGCAATGCTTCATTATGAAGATGATTGCGCCCTTACATGCCAAGCGCATCCAGAATTTTCATCTGATTTTGCACACGCGCTTATTTCATCGCGCCGCGGCACACGCTTTTCAGAAGATTTTGCCGATTTGGCACTAGAAACCGTGCATCATGATTTAGATGCACATGTTCTTGCCGATTTAATGGCACACCATTTTTATGTGAACCATAAAAAGTCAAAAAAAGCCGCTTAATTTTTCTTGCTTAGTAAAGCATCAACAAGCCCATTGGCTTCATCGCCATCCCATTTGGGCGTTGATGGAATGCGGGCAATTTCTTTATTATTTTCATCATAAATTATTGTGGTCGGGAAGCCTTTAACACCAAGTGTAAATGGTAGTTCCATTTTGGGATCTGAATAAAAATCCAATTTGCCGCCTGATAATTCATCCAATTTTTTTTGTGCTTTTTCTTTTTCTTCGGGTTTATCAATTGAAATTGGAACAACAATCACGCCCTTAGATTTGTGGTTTTGGGCAAATTGGGTAAGCTCTGGCATTTCACGAATGCATGGCGGGCACCAAGTGGCCCAAATATTTACAACTTTAATTTTACCCTGAATTTGAGAAAGCGTGATTTCTTTACCATTTTTATCAAGAAATTTTTGCGCACCAATTGATGGCGGATTAGGCAAAACTTCCAAAGCAGTAAAACTACCTTTTTGATAGCTTTGCAAAGGCCCTGCATTAATGCTATGGCGGGCGCGCAAATTGGTTTGGTATAAAATGAACGCCAGTAGCCCCACCACTAAAATCCACAAAAAAGTGCGAAGGCTTTTGAATTTGGTATGATTTTTATTTTCCATTCCTACCTATTAACACAGCAAAGAAGTTTTTGAAGGCCAAAAATGTCAAAAGAAAATGAAAAAAAAGGTCAAAAAATGTGGGGCGGGCGTTTTGCAACTTTGCCGTCTGACGCGCTACAGGCAATCAATGCCTCTATTGGTATAGATCAAAAAATGTGGCGCGAAGATATTGATGGCTCTTTGGCGCATTCAAACATGCTTGCAAAAACTGGTGTTATTTCAAATGAAGATCGGGATGCAATTCATTCTGGCCTTAAAAAAATTACCCATAAAATTGAAAATAATGAATTTGACTTTTCAGTCGAGCTTGAAGACATTCACCTTAATATTGAAGCGCGCCTAACTGAGGATATTGGTGAAGCAGGAAAGCGCCTTCACACGGGGCGTTCGCGCAATGACCAAGTGGCAAATGATTTCAAACTTTGGACTCGCCGCGCCCTTACAAGCACGATTGAGCAATTACGCATGTTGCAAAAAACCTTGGTAAATCGTGCCGAAACTGAAGTGCAAACCATTATGCCAGGTTTTACGCATTTACAGACCGCACAACCTGTTAGTCTTGGGCATCATTTGCTTGCCTATGTTGAAATGTTGGCGCGCGATATAAAGCGACTTGAAAATGCGCATGAAAATGCTGGCGAATGTGTTTTGGGTTCTTCTGCATTAGCGGGAACGCCATATCCAATTGACCGCGAAATGACGGCAAAAGAACTTGGCTTTAATGGCCCAAATGCCAATTCAATGGATGGTGTTGGCTCGCGTGATTTTGCGCTTGAGGCTTTGGCTGCAATTTCGATTGCATGCGTAAATCTTTCAAGGCTTGCCGATGAAATCGTTCTTTGGACGTCGGCGCAATTTGGTTTTGCGCGTCTTTCGGATGATTGGTCAACTGGCTCGTCAATAATGCCACAAAAACGAAACCCTGATGCTGCCGAATTAATTCGTGCCAAAGCTGCAAGGATTGGCAGTAATTATCAGGCGCTTTTGATGATTTTAAAAGCCCTGCCACTTACTTATTCAAAAGATCTTCAAGAGGATAAAAGCCTTACATTTGGCGCATTTGAAGATTTTTGGCTTTGTATTACTTCTACAATTGGCATGATGGAAAAAATCACCTTCAAACGTGATAATATGCGAAAAGCGGCAGCTCTTGGCTATTCAACTGCAACCGATCTTGCTGATTGGCTGGTTCGCACGCATCAAATTCCATTCCGTGAGGCGCATCATATTGTCGGTGCGGTGGTTAAATATGCCGAAGATAATAATATTGGCGAACTTTGCGATATGCCATTGCAAGCGATGCAGCAAATAGATAAAAGAATAAATCAAGATGCAATCAATCTTCTAAGTGTTGAAGCCTCGGTTAATTCACGTGTTTCTTATGGTGGCACCACGCCCAAAAATGTTCTGGCTCAAGTGCAAAAATGGAAAGAAAAATTGGCAAATGTCTAAAGTTAAATCAATTACGAAAATTGTTGCAATTCTTTGTGGCTTTGCCTTTGTAAGTGCTTGTGGCGTTCAGGGCGATTTAAAACCCGCACCGCCAATGTGGGGCCCTGCCAAAAAAGAATATGAGGAGAAAAAGGCAAAAGATGCCCAATTGGAAAAACAAAAGGCCGAAGAAGAAGCCAATCAAAAATCCAATTAATTTCACTCTATTAAAATGAGTTTTAAATCATGAGACATTTTTCTTATATCGATGGCGAATTTTGCGCTGAATCAGTTCCACTACGTGAAATCGCGCAAAAAGTTGGAACCCCAACCTATATTTATTCCAAAGCAACCCTAGAGCATCATTATAAAATTCTTGAAAAATGTCTTTCAGGTGTCAATGCGCGCATTGCCTTTGCGGTTAAGTCAAATTCAAACCGTGCTGTTATTAACACGCTTGCCCAATTGGGGGCTGGTGCCGATACTGTTTCAGAAGGCGAAATAAGGCGCGCCTTAAATGCAGGTGTGCCAGCGAATAAAATTGTATTTTCAGGTGTTGGCAAAACCAAAGCCGAACTTGAATTTGCGGTAAAAAACCAGATTCACCAAATTAATATTGAATCTATCCAAGAATTAGAGACGCTTTCACAAATCGCAACCAATTTAGGTCAGACACAAGATATAGTGTTTCGGGTGAATCCAGATGTAGCTGCTGGCGGTCATGAAAAAATCTCAACGGGCTATGCAAGTTCAAAATTTGGAATTTCGGTTGAACGCACTTTTTCACTCTATGAAAAGGCACAAAACCTTAGTGGAATTCGTGCTTGTGGCCTTGCCGTACATATCGGTAGTCAGATATCAGATATTGCACCTTTTGAAGCCGCATATAAGGTTTTGGCGCAAATGGTTCATAATCTTCGTGACAAGGGATTTAATGTTTCACGCCTTGATTTGGGCGGCGGTCTTGCTGCGGTTTATCAGGATGATTTTGAAGGTCCAGACCTTGAAGCATATGGGGCAATGGTAAAGCGGGTTTTGGGTGATTTGGGTGTTGAAATCGAAATTGAACCAGGGCGCTTAATATCGGCTAATGCGGGCGTTCTTTTGACCCGTGCGGTGGTCACAAAGGAAAATGGTGGCCGTGAGTTTTGTGTGCTTGATGCGGCGATGAATGATTTGATGCGCCCTGCATTATATGAGGCTTATCACCAAATGCTTCCGGTCAAAAAGGCTTTAGATTCAACGAATTTAATGCCAACAACAATTGTTGGGCCGATTTGTGAAACTGGTGATACTTTTACCAAGGACAGAAATGTTGAACCAATAAATCCTGATGATTTGGTGGTTTTCATGTCTGCTGGTGCTTATGGTTTTTCAATGGCCTCAAATTATAATTCACGCCCACTTGCCGCAGAGGTAATGGTGAGCGGTGATAAGTGGCAAATTGTGCGTCCACGTCAAACTTATGATGAAATTTATGGCAAAGAAATTTTGCCAGTTTGGGAATAGGAATCATTTCGCGCACAAAATAAAACGAATCTTTATTGCGCGTTTTTTCTTGTTGAAAACTATAAAAATTCCGCATTAATTTTCTTGACCAGTCTAATTGTGACTCCTCAGTATGATTCGCGTGAAAAGCGAAAAATTTTCTCTGCAAAAAGTATTAACAAATTTTACCGATAAATTGGGCACTTAAGGATTTGTTAAGATAAAAATATGCTTTAGTGTGAAAAAGTATATTGACCAAAGGCACGACTTAAGACCACTATATCTTGTGGTCGGGGGCTTATAACAACCACATCATCTAGGCAAAACGCCAAAAATAGTTAACGCAAAAACCAGTTTTTGTGTACAATATTTTTGTGCCTAAAAAAGCCAAGATAAAACTTGATATTAAAATTTAAAGTAAACCAAAGGGTTAAAAGACAAATGGCAAATATGGATAGAGCAGTCCAAATCGACACAAGTGCAAAACCCTCTCGCCGTGAGGAGCGCCGTGGCAAACCGCGCCCTGTACGTCTGTCTTTAGTTGAAAAAGTTGTAATTGATCGTTCGCGCGATGATTTGCTTACTGATTTTGGTAAAACAACCCTTGAGGACCGCTATTTGCTTCCGGGTGAATCGTTTCAAGATATGTTTGCGCGTGTTGCGACTTGCTATGCCGATGATATCGAACATGCACAGCGTATTTATGATTATATTTCAAAACTTTGGTTTATGCCTGCAACGCCTGTGCTTTCTAATGGCGGCGCGGCACGTGGCTTGCCAATATCTTGCTTCTTGAACTCTGTTGATGATTCGCTTGATGGCATTGTGCAAACATGGAATGAAAATGTTTGGCTTGCTTCAAATGGTGGCGGTATCGGAACTTATTGGGGTGGCGTACGCTCTATTGGTGAGAAGATTTCTACCAATGGCCACACTTCTGGTATTATTCCTTTCATCCGCGTTATGGATTCGCTTACTTTGGCAATTTCGCAAGGTTCATTGCGCCGTGGTTCGGCGGCAGTATATCTTGATTGCCACCACCCTGAAATTGTTGAATTTTTGGAAATTCGCAAACCTGCGGGTGATTTCAATCGTAAATCATTGAACCTTCATCATGGCGTAAATATTACTGATGAATTCATGTATGCTGTGCGCGATGATAAAATGTTTGACTTAATAAGCCCGAAAACAGGCGAAAAAGTTCGTGAAATTCGTGCGCGCGAATTATGGCAAAAAATCCTTGAACTTCGTTTGCAAACTGGCGAACCATATTTGCTATTTGTTGATACAGTTAATAAGCAAATGCCACAGCATCAAAAAAATCTTGGTTTCAAAGTTCGCCAATCTAATCTTTGCGCTGAAATTATGTTGCATACTGGTAAAGACCATTTGGATAATGATCGTACTGCGGTTTGCTGCTTGTCGTCTTTGAATGCTGAAAAATTCCTTGAATGGAAAGATGATGAAGGTTTTATCGAAGATGTTATGCGCTTCTTGGATAATGTTCTTGAAGATTTTATTATTCGTGCGCCTGATGAAATGTCTGCGGCAAAATATTCTGCATTACGTGAGCGTTCGGTTGGCCTTGGGGTTATGGGTCTTCACTCATTCTTCCAAAATATGGGTGTGCCGATGGAAAGCGCAATGGCAAAATCATGGAATAACCGTCTTTTCAAACATATTCGCACTAAAGCTGATGCTGCATCTGTAAAACTTGCGCATGAGCGTGGCCCTTGCCCTGATGCGGCCGAATCTGGTGTTATGGCGCGCTTTAGTCATAAAATGGCAATTGCGCCAACTGCGTCTATTTCTATCATTTGCGGTGGAACTTCTGCGGGTATTGAACCGATTCCTGCGAATATTTATACCCACAAAACCCTGTCTGGCTCTTTTTCTGTGAAAAACCAAGCATTGCAAAAATTACTTGCTACAAAGGGTAAAGATAATACCGAAATTTGGACTTCTATTCTGGAAAATGAAGGTTCTGTTCAGCACCTTGATTGCCTTGATGAACATGAAAAAGCGGTTTTCAAAACTGCATTTGAAATTGACCAAAGATGGGTTATTGAGCTTGCAGCAGATAGAACGCCATTCATTTGCCAAGGCCAATCATTAAACGTGTTTATCCCTGGTGATGTTGATAAATGGGACCTTCACATGCTTCATTGGACTGCATGGGAAAAAGGCATTAAATCAATGTATTATTGCCGTTCTAAATCAATTCAACGCGCGCAAATTGCGGGGACTTCGGGAATTGGTAATGCAACCAAACAGGTAATGGATATGGGTGCAAAAACCGATTATGAAGAATGCTTAGCTTGCCAATAAAATCATTTGGCGCGTTGAAAATACGCGCCAAAACTTGGACTCTTTTCAACTTTAATACCATTTATTTTGGCGAATTTCACGAATGATTCAGGTGGAAATTCGCCATAATGGTTTTCATAAGTTTTAAGGCCAATTGAATTTGCAATTGCAAAAACATAATCCTGACATGCAAAGGCTTTTTCGCCCAATTTTGGGCGGATAAGATATTTTCTTTCATTGCGCCATTTATAATGGGTTTCAAGGGCTTTTTGAAAATCCGCATCATCAATCTGCGTTATTAATTGAATATGATGCGGCCATGGATCATCAATTTGAATTTGCCCTTCAACAGGCTTTTGACCAAAATAAAAACCCAATGGATTTAAAACCGCGATTGCTAATTCCTTGGTGGCTTCGGTTTTATTCTTTGAATAATAGCCATATTGATAGGTGTTTTTAGGCTCATTATTCGGGGTTTGATCAAACATTACCCATAAATGACCAAATAACCACGCCTTTTCAGGTTCAGCCTGTGTAGCAACAAATGTGATTTTATGCCCCGCTTTGGCTTTGTCTTTTCTTAGGTCTAAATAATAATTTGTTGGTCTTGTGCCAAAATCAACAAAATATGATTTACCCCATGAAAACAAGACCAAAAATAAATTTGCCAAAAACCACGCAATAGCAATAATTAGAATTGTTTTTAATATATTGATTTTCCTTGCCCGCATTTTTTATCCCAATATTTGGCATATTAATTAGTGGCAAGGCGCAATTTGTCAAATTTGAAATATGAAAAATAAGGGCGCGATATTTGTGTCTCAATAATTTTGTTTTCAATCAAAAAATTACGGAAACTAATTGGCGGGAAATCGGCCCATTTATCAAAATTAACGCTTAAACCAAAAGATTGCGCAATTTGAAAGCAATAATCACGGCATGATATTGTTTGCCCGCCAATTGGTGGCCTTAGGCAATATCTTGCCTCTTGGCGCCATAAATTATCGATTGCAATTGCGTTTTGATAAGATTCTTCGTCAATTTGAATGTCTAATTGAAAATCACGGTGCAGGCCTTTATCATCGCGCATAATGCCCTTTATTGGCTTTTGCCCAAAGAAAATCGCAAGCGGGGAAAGAATGGCAATAGTAAGATTTATTGCCGCTTCAAACCTGCAATGGGCGTAAAATCCTGCCTCACACTCACCATTTGCAAGTGGTGGGGCCTCGGGCCAAACAATCCAGATGTGACCAAACCAAATATTTTTAAATGGATTAGCCTTTACAACACAAATAGATATAGTTTTGCCTATTTCATATTTGTTTTTTCTTAAATCAATTGCATGGATTTCTTGAGATTTAGGAATTAATACGCTTTGTAGCCATTTAAAAAAAAGCAAACCAAAGTTCAAAAATATCCATAAGGTGACAATTAGTATCGCCCAAAACATATTATGCCCTCTTTACTCACGAAAGATGCATTATTTTGTAATGGCAAAGGACAGATGACAGAAATTTGACGTTTTGATGAAATCTCTACCGACCGAGGACAGTCACCATTGCAATTTCATTTATCGCATTAACGACATCTTGCGGTTGTTCATTTTGGATAAAATGCCCACAAGTAAACACACGCAATTGAGTATTATATGAATTTGCAAGCTCAGTTAATACTTTGCGTCTATAGGCAATAAAGGCATCAGGATTTGCAAGGCCTTGCACAGTATTAGAATATAAAACTAAAGTTTTTCCGTAAAATGGCGGTAGGGTTTTCAATTCTTTATGAAGTTTCCCTGATAATTCATATTCTTTTCGGATTGGCTTGCTTTTAAATGCCATAATCAAATTCATCATTGATATTGCATCAGGATATTGCGAATTAAGAAATTCCCATTGTCCTTCAATCATTGGATCAATAAGAAGCATACCAGCAGTTTCTTGAGGATAGATTTTTGCAAAAAACTCGGCATAGACGCCGCCAAGTGAATGCCCAACTATAATATAGGGCGGTTTAATATTATTATCCTGCAAATTTTGATAAATTTCTTGCGCAATTATTTTTCCGCTTCGCTCTTCGCTTGAATATTTTACGCTGCCATAGCCTTTACGGTTAAATCCAGCGACTGTGTATCTTGGGGAAAGAAGTGGCGTTATTTTTTTAAAGCTAACAAATATATCAGAATCAAGCCCATGAATGAAAACAAGACTTGGCATACCATTACCTTCTATAATGGCATTTCTATCAAATGCTTTTGCCACGGCGGGCTTTGATGCTGTTGACAATAGGGCGACACATATCATTGAACTTAATAACTCTCTACGGTTGGTTTTTTGCTTTTTCATTTTTTTCTCATTATTTTTAATTGTGCTTTTATATAATCGCCAATGTTGCTATTGTGTGGAGGATTTGTTGCACCTTTTTGTTCAATCCACAGAAATTTTCGTATTTGTGTGCAAAATTGGCTGACTTGTTAACCAAATCACGCAATATATAGATATTATATTCATTCTTAGCACAATATATGGGGTTTATTATGTCTGATACGGCAAATGGAAAAGTAAGTGATTGTGGTCTTTTAACACCTTCATATGCCTATAAACCGTTTCGCTATCCTTGGGCTTATGATTTTTGGCAACAACAACAACGCGTTCACTGGCTTCCCGAAGAAGTGCCATTGGGCGAAGATTGTAAAGATTGGGCAACAAGGCTTGATGAGCATGAAAAAAATCTCCTTACCCATATTTTCCGTTTCTTCACCCAATCCGATGTTGAGGTAAATGATAATTATATGGAACGCTATGCACGCGTTTTCAAACCAACTGAAATAAAAATGATGCTTTCGGCATTTTCGAATATGGAAACTATTCATATTGCCGCTTATGCGCTTTTGCTTGAAACCATTGGTATGCCAGACACTGAATTTACAGCATTCATGGAAATCAAGGAAATGCGCGACAAGCATGATTATATGCAAACTTTTGGCGTTGGCTCTGATGAAGATATTTTGCGCACACTTGCAATGTTTGGCGCATTTACCGAAGGGCTTCAGCTTTTTGCTTCATTCGCAATGCTTATGAATTTCCCGCGTTTCAATAAAATGAAAGGCATGGGGCAAATTGTTACATGGTCAGTTCGTGATGAAAGCCTTCATTGCGAAGGCATGGTAAAATTATTCCACGCCTTTGCCAAAGAAACCGGCGCACTTACGCAAGCGGTCAAGGATGACATTATCGCCAATTGCAAACATACAGTAGAGCTTGAAGATAGATTTATCGAGCTTGCGTTTGAAATGGGCCCTGTTCAAGGTATGACAGCAGATGATATTAAGAAATATATTCGCTATATTGCCGATTGGCGCCTTACCCAATTAGAGCTTGAACCTATTTTTGGGGTCACAGAGCACCCGCTTCCTTGGTTATCGCCATTATTAAATGGTGTTGAACATGCAAACTTCTTTGAAGCACGCGCAACCGAATATTCAAAAGGCGCAACAAAAGGTGATTGGGGCGGCGGCGATGGCGTTTGGGCGAATTTTGATAAATTGCAAGCGGCAAGAAAAGAAACTGAGCAGGCTTAATAAAGCCCATCTTCGCGCAATGCATTAAGAATAACACCTTCTTCAAGCGGTTCAATATAAACCAGTCTAAACTTTTGGTTATTTTGCCCATTGCATGCCCATTTAACAATTTCAGTATCAAGGCCAGTATTTTGCCCGCGAACGTCAAAGCATTCATTGTCAAAAGTATTTATCTGATAAATATTTTCGCCAATTTTCGTAAATTTGAATTGTTGATCTTCAAGCCCAATATCAGATTTTTTTATGGCGTTTGGCGGCGACATACATGGTAAAAAATCAATCGCTTTTGGGCCAATAAGAACATTCCGCGCGATACTTGCGCATTGTCTATATGTTTCAAAATTTAAACCAAGACCTGACGAGTAACGTGACCTTATTGTATAGCTTTTGTCAGGTCTTGGAATTATTGCAATTTTGCTAAAAGTATAATCACCGCATGTAACTAGGCCAAGGCCTGACCCAAAATTTCCAGTTATAGCATCAGTAAGGCCCTTGCTTATACTTCCAACACAATTTGTTGTGTTTAAAGGATGAATTTCATATTGCCCCGCCACTATTTCTAATTGCGCGGGGTTTGTGCTTAATTTATTCTTTAAAGTGGTTTTGTTTTTGATGTTTGATTTTAAATTTGTGGCATTATTAATCGCTGTTTGGGCAAAAGAATCATTTGCAAATAGCGATATTGCAATAATAATTACAGATTTAATATAATTCTTCATTCTAATGCCTTATTGAGCCGCCCATTGTGCCTTGGGCGCGAATTGGGCTTGAGAATTTATCCCTAAATGAACATATCGGATTAATTGCAGGATCAGATGCATTATAAACCCAATTCACGCATTTGCTTTGCGCAAGGCATAAGCGTGCACATTCTTGGCCATTATCTTTTTTTGTTTCAAATGAAGCATAAGGCGTGCCAGTGAATGAAATATTTGGTGTATAATTCATTCGCCAAAACCCATCAGCGGGCGATGATTTATATCCAATTGAACTTAATGCAGCCGCATCTTCGTTTTCTGGTAATGAACCATTATATGTAAGCTCAAATTTTTGATTAGCATTGCCATTACATGCCCAACGAATTATTTCAGAACCAGCATCCATTGATTGGTTGCGAACATCCCAACATTCGCCATTATTTGTGTTGATTATGTATGTATTACCAATAACTTTTTTGAATGTGAATCTTTGATCATCTAGCCCCTTAAAACCAATAGATGTTGCATTCTGGGGCGTGCCACAATTTGTTGTTGTTATCTCTGACGGTCCCAAAACAACATTTCTTGCAACGGTATAGCATATATCAAAAGGATTATTGCCGTGATTATAATAGACAACGCGCATAGTATATCCGCCATTAGGATGCGGAATTATTGCTGTTTGTGCCGTGGTATAATCGTTACAAGCATGAGTTCTTAAGGCTTGCGTTAAAGTGAAAACATTGGTGACGCGATTAATAATGCAATGGCGTGAATGAATACTTTTAATAGTATATATTCCGGGGCGTGGACCAGATTCACCGAAAATATCTTTTAACTCTCGTTCTGAAAATGCGCTTTGTGTGGTTTGTGCAATAGGTGCAGTATTAATAATTATAGGCTTTTGCCCCTTGTTAAACTTTGTAGAGCCAGAATTTTGTGCCAAAACATTAGTTACAGTTAATGTAATACTAAGTGTAATTGACACAGAGATTAAGAAAAGTTGCTTTAAATATTTCATTTATTTCCCCAAATTTTGTTTGATTAGGCAAGGTTTCCAATCATCAATTTTGCAAACTTCAATTGGCCTAAAAATCCTTGCGGAAATAAGCCCCTTTTGTTGAACAATATTTGGAAGTGCGTTGTGCAATTCGCATTTATTTGATCCATTTTGCGGCTTTTGTGTCCAAGAAAAACTAAAGCACTTATTATTTTTTACGCATTCGGCGCGGCACTTTGCACCATTATCATTAGGCGTATCAATTGTTGTAGATTGCGCGGCGCTTATTTTAATACCATTTACTTGTCTTGCCCTTACAAGGCGATTATTGGCATCAAGCGCATAGCCATCATTAATAATTGTATCACGTGTTGGGCCATTTTTAATTTCGCCGCGATAAATTACTGCCCAATGTTGGTTGTCGCTATAATCACAATATTTTGGAACGACTTCACTATTACCGCCATCTGGGTGCATTAAATCAAGGCACAAATCTGGTGTTGGGTGAATTTCCCATTGCTTATTGCTTAGATAAACAAAATCAAAACTCTGGCTTAAAGTGCCAGCGGTCTTATATTTGGCATCAGTTTTTTGATTGCTGCAATCAGACCAATAAAGCGGGTTATGTTCTGCGTCTTTTAAATCGTAATTGACACATTGCCCATATTTGCCCTGTTCAACATCCTTATCAGAGGATTTCGCATTTCTTATACTTATACCAAGGCCGTGATTGGCAATTATTGCCAAAAGCTCTTTATAATCGCCGCGCTTGACCATTGCTTCATTGCATTTCATGGTCAGAAGAATTTCTTTGCCTGTTTCTTTGACAATATTTTTCCCAAGGCACATTCCTGTTGCGACATTAACAATTAAATATTCACCGGGCATTGGTGCTTGTTGGCCTATAATATCAACCCATTGCGCTTGTGTTGGGCGTGCACCGTCTTGCGCAAAGCTTGTATTGGGAATTATACCGATTAATCCCATCGCAATGAAGGCAAATGTATTTTTGAATTTTTCTTTCATGAATTATCGCCTTTTGGAATTTACGCCATTTAATGCTTCGCCTGCCATTAATGGGCCAATATAGTTGAATTCAAATTTTTGATTGGCGGCACTTGTGCATATCCAACGTATGATTTCTGTTCCTGGTGTAATTGCTTGGTCGCGAACATCCCAACATTCGCCATTATTTGTGATAATTATAAAAACATTATCGCCAATTTTTTCCAGATTAAATCTTTGATCGGCTTTGCCAATTTGGTTGAAATTTGTTGCTTCATTGTCGGATTCGCAGGGTAATAAATCAATTGAAGCAGGACCAAAAACCACACCCCTTGCAACACTTGCGCATCTTGAATAACGCCCATCATTATCGCGCGCGTCATTTGGTCTTGCACTTCGTATTGTATAGCCCCCAAAGGGGTGTGGAATTAATGCGACATAGCGATTAAAATAATAGCCAGGATTATTCGGCTCGCTACAATTTGCCAATTGCATAACAAAATTATCATTGCCTGCAATTGAATCGCCGAACCCAGACTTTATCCAAGGCCCAACGCACATACCAGTTTGCAGGCTTCGTATTCTATATATTCCTGCGCGTGGTTTTTCGGTTTTAAGCAATTTATCAGCGTTTGACGTGACTTTTAAATTTGAATTTGGTGCTTTCAAAATTGCTTGCGCGAAAGAGTTTGTGGCAAAAAATGCAAACACTAATCCTATGCATATTGCCATTTTGTTTAAGATTTGTTTTTGCAAAAATCGCCCCATTAAATTAATACCTAACAAAGCCCGACATTGTCATCGCATCGGAAATTGGAGTGTTTAGTGCATTCTTCAAATAACACATTGGCGTGCCATTTCGTGCCGCAGGATTTACCCATGTATAGGCTTTGCATAAATTATCACGCGTACATTCAATCGCGCATTTTGCACCGCTATCATTATCGGTCGCAAACCAACGATAATCAGCGGACGGATAATTCATATTTCGCATAGAACGAAAAAATGTATTTGGTGCATTTGCAAGGCTTCCAGTTTGCGTACGAAACCAGCCAAATTTTTGCAAAGCTATATTATCATTAACATTAAGTGCATCAGAAATTTCAATCATTTTGAAATTTTGTGATGCGATATTGGCGCAATCTTCTTGAACAATATGATTCCCTTGGCTTGGGTTACCGCCTTGTACACCAAAGCATTTGTTTTCTTTTGTAATTATTTTGACGGTCTTGTTTGAATTGCGAACAAAGGTAAATTTTTGATCGTTTGCACCATTAAGTGCGGGTTCTTCGGGATTAGTATTTTCACAATTCAATGAATCAATCGCAGGTGGGCCAATTAAAACCCCGCGGGCCACACTTGCGCATTGGTTTGAATTTGTAATTCTGAATGAAATTTTATTGTTATTATATGAAACGGGAATTATCCCAAGAGATGCGCCGTATAAATTACCGCAAGGCTGTGCTGAGAAATAAGAATTCTGACCAATCCATGAACCAGATGTGCGCGTGATGCATAAATTTGTTCCTTGCGCTTGCAACCAATATGTCCCAGCGGGGACACTATTCCAAACTGAAGGCCCTAAAAATGGCGCAGACTCACCATCACCAAATGAATTTGTTGTTGCCATAAAAATAAAGGCAAATGCGCCAAAATATGCCAATTTTTTATCAATATTTCGCAATTTAAACCCCAAATGGAAAATGGGATTATTATTGATTTGGCATTTCTTATCATACCCTGATTGCGGTATGATTTTAGAAAAATTATCGGTTTGGACGCAATGTTATCAACGACTTGCCTTTAGGGTAATGCGGTTATAATCTTCAAAAAAAAGGGGATAGATTTGTCTAAAAAGATTGGAAAAAAAATTGCTGCCAATTTGGCATTTGGTTTATGCTTATCACCTGTTTTGGCATTTGCCCAAAATGTGCCGCAAACAATTAATAAAGACACAAATTACTGGCCCGCTGCCCAATATGATGAAAATGTGCCAACCTTAAAACAGGTTTTGGGCTATGAACATGGCGAAAAAATCACAAATCCAAGTGATATAATAAAATATCTTGAGGCATTACAAAAATTTGCCCCTGATAGGGTTGTAATAAAAGATTATGGAAAAACATGGGAAGGGCGCCGCCTTGTTTATGTTTTCGTTGGAAGTCGTGAAAATATAAGCCGCCTTGATGAAATTCGCGTCAATTCAGTTGCCCTTGCTGACCCGCGCAAGACATCAATCGCTCAAAAAAATGCAATAATTGCAAATCAGCCAGTAATTATTTGGTACACAAATTCAGTTCATGGCGATGAAATTTCTGGTGCTGATGCGTCTTTAAAACTTGCATATCATATTCTTGCGGTAAAAAATGACCCAAAATATGATGAGATAAGAAAAAACAGCCTTGTTGCCATTGTTCCAAGTCAGAACCCTGATGGGCGCGAAAGATTTTTGGCATCTAATTTACAAGCAACAGGTGCGAACCCAAATACAGATGAATTTGCCGCCGAACGCGATCAGCCATGGCCGGGTGGGCGCATGAATCATTATAATTTTGATTTAAATCGTGATTGGTTCGCCCTTACGCAACCAGAAACCCAAGGGCAAACCAAGGCATTTTTGGAATATTATCCACAAGTTGTGGTTGATGCGCATGAAATGGGCCGCGATGGTAATTTCTTTTTCCCACCCGAAGCCGAACCAATTAATCAAACCCACACCCAAGAACAAAAAGATTTGCGGGCAATATTTGGCGCTGGAAATGCCAAATGGTTTGATAGGTTTGGCATAAATTATTTTACCCGCGAAGTTTATGATGGTTTCTACCCTGGATATGGTGATTCATGGCCAACGTCACAGGGTGCAATTGCCATGACTTATGAACAGGCATCGGCGCGCGGCTTGGCGGCAATTGGCAAAGATGGCAATGTTTTAACCTTTAAAGATACGGTGAAAAATCATTTCATTGCTTCACTTGCAACAATTGAAACCGCCGCGCTAAACCGCGCAAGAATTTTAAATTCTTTCTATGAATTTAGAAAAAGCGCAATCAGCGAAGCTGAAAAAGCGCCTGTTAAATCCTATATAATCCCAACACAAACCAATATATCGGGTGCCGATAAATTGGCGGCTGTATTGGCACGCCAAGGCATAGAAATTGGTCAGGCTAATTCATCTTTTAGTGCTTGTGGTAATGATTTTGCGGCAGGAAGTTACATAATTGCAAGAGGGCAACCTGCGGGGCGTTTGGTCTATAATTTACTTGAACGCAATGTTCCGCTTGAAACCAATTTTGCCAAAAAACAGTATAAATTGCGCGAACGCGGTCAAGATGATGAGATTTATGATGTGACCGCATGGTCATTACCGCTTTTGTATAATTTGGAAGTTAAAACCTGCAATATTGTTCCCAATGTTTCGCAAAGCGCGGCGTCAAAAGATTTTATAAAGCAAGGTTCAGTCGATAAAAATAATCCGCAGGTTGGCTTTGTAATAGAGGCGGCAAATAATGCCTTTAACCGCTTTGTTGCGCAAGGTTTGAATAATGGCCTTAAAATGCGCGCAATATCCGAAGATTTTGCAATTGATGGCAAGGATTATAAATCAGGTTCAATCGTCGTTTTAAAAAATGAAAATGATGAGAATTACGAAATTAAAGTGTCTAATATCGCGCAAAAAACTGGCGCAAAAGCAATTGGCCTTGATGATTCATGGGTAACAAAAGGGCCAAGTTTTGGTTCGATAAAATCTGTACGGTTAAAACTTCCAAAAATTGCAATTGCATGGGATTTCCCAACCAGTCCATATTCCGCAGGCAATACGCGCTTTGCACTTGAACAAAAAATTGGCCTTAATGTTACCCCGCTTCGGGTTTCAAGGCTTAAATCACCGAATATTGATAGGTTTGATGTTATAATTCTACCTGACACCAATGGTGATTATTCGTCATATTTGGGTGAGGGCGGAATAAATAACTTAAAACAATTTGTTGTAAATGGTGGCGTTGTAATTGGTTTGGGCGGTGCAACACGCTTTATGGCGTCTGAGCGTTCTGGTCTAATCAATACCAAAATTGAAACCATTAAAAACCCGAAAAAAGATGATAAAGCCCAAGAGATAAATGATGAAAAATCATATCTTGACGCAATCAAGCCAGAAGATAATGCACCCGTTGAAATTCATGGTGTGATTTTAAAGGTTAAAAAGGGCGAAGATCATTGGCTTACCCAAGGTCTACCAAATGATTTATATGTAATGTATCAAGGTAATGCGATTTATTCACCATTAACCCGCGATCAAGGCGAAAACCCATTATATTTTGCACCAAAGGAAGAAATTGTCGGTGGTGGCCTTATTTGGGAAGAGAATAAAGCGCGCCTTGCCTATAAACCATTTGCAATGGTAGCAAAAAAAGGGCGCGGCTTTGCAATTGGTTTTAATGCCGATATCACATATCGTGCGCACACCGATGGGCTTGATGAATTATTGCTAAATGCAATTTTACAATCATCTGCACGGGCTTCTAAAAACTAGGGTAATATTTTTCATATTACCAATGGGATATATACTTAATCCGATAGCATATAATTAATATTGCGATACAGTAATTAGATTATTGCTGGGGGTTTGAAAAATGAATTTTGTTTCAAGAAGAGGTTTAATCAATAATATCTTGAATTTGGGTGTCATCGGTTTGGGAATTCCATCTATAATTGGGTTAAGCGGTTGCGAAAGCGCCGATATTAATTCTTTATCAAATCTTGCAAGAGATAAAAACGGTGGCGCATTTGACGATTTTGGCGATTTTTATATGCCGGCAGAAGATGACCCGCATTTAAGAACATTTATGCAATTGCCCACAAGTCTTGATGTTTATGGCACAAAAGATTTGGCGCGGGTTCAAAAAGAAATTATTTCAATTGCCAATGCAATCAGCGATTTTGAACCTGTAGTGATTTTGGCAAGCAAGGAAAATAAGAATAAATTTGCCACTAAATTAAGCAAAAACGTTGAGTTTTGGGACATTGATTGTGATGATTTATGGTGTCGTGATTCAGGGCCAACTTTCATAAGAAATGACAAGGGGCAGCTTGCAATATCACACATTAAATTTAACGGCTGGGGGCAAAAACAGAAATTTGAAAAAGATGGCAAAATTGCTTCGCTTATTGCTGAACGATTAGGCCTGAAACTTATTGATAGCGGTTTGTATGGCGAACAGGGTGCCGTTGAATCTGATGGAAATGGAACATTATTGGCGCATATTAGTTCGTGGCAAGAAGATGGTCGCAATACAGATAATCTTCAAAGTATAGGTGAAAAATTGACCAATGCATTAGGTGCGCAAAAAATAATATGGGCGGATGGCTTAAAAGATGAAGATATAACAGATTATCATATCGATTCTTTGGCAAGATTTGTTGATAAAGGCCACGTATTATTTCAAAACCCTGATGATAGTGATAAAAATGATATTTGGTATAAATCAGCGATGAAAACTTTTGAAGTTTTACAAAGCGCAAAAGATGCCGATGGAAATAAGCTAAAAATCACCACAATCGAAAGCCCAATTGATATAAGATCACAAAAAGATGACTTTGTTTCCTCTTATGTGAATTATTATGTGTGTAATGACGCGGTAATTTGCGCCCAATTTGGCGATGAAAAAGCCGATAAAGCGGCGCAAGAAATATTACAATCACTATATCCAAGTCGAAAAATAATCGCACTTGAAATTGATGCCATTGGCGAATCTGGTGGTGGTATTCATTGCGCAACGCAACAACAACCAATGGTGTAAAATGAAGAAGAAGTCTTTTTTTGAGTGGCTGCAAGAACATGGCCAAGCCATACAATCTTTAACTTCGGTTCTAACTGTTTTATTGGCGCTTGGGGCTTTGGTCGGCGTAAAAATCCAAGTTGATGCGGCAAAAAAACTTCAGATTGAACAATCAGCACGTGATATTTATCGTGAATATTTGGCGCTTTCAATTAATCAACCACAATATGCAAAGCCAAATTATTGTGAAATTATCGATAGCCCACAAGAGGCCGCTTATGAAAATTATGTTGAATATCTTATTTATACTGCCGAGCAAGGAATAAAAGCCGATAAAGATTGGATACCTGTTTTCGAAACTGAGCTTGCAAAACATTCCCAATATATTTGCAGCATTAAAGATTGGGAAAATTTAAGCCCCGATATTAATTTTCTAATTGCTAATGTGAAAAATAAAACCTGCGCAGGCGTAAAACCTTGCGCGCAATAAATTATTTTAAAATCATAAAATAACCAAGCATAACAATCCCAAGAATAATTCTATACCATGCAAAAGGTGTGAAGCCTTTTTTGGTTACATAATTCAAGAATGGTTTGATAACTATAATTGCGGAAATAAATGAAATTATAAAACCAATGGCGATTGTTATAATTTCATTTCCGCCTTGCGCCATTAATTCGTGACGCCCTTTATAGGCTTCATAAACAAAGACACCAAGCATAGTGGGAATGGCCAAAAAGAATGAAAATTCTGCGGCAGCTTTGCGCTCAACACCCATAAAAAGCGCGCCAATAATTGTTGCGCCAGAGCGTGATGTTCCAGGTATCATCGCCAAACATTGAACAAGGCCAATTTTAAAGGCGGTGATTAAATCAATATCTTCAACTTCCTTGAATTTAACTTGGTGCGTATATTTTTCTGCAACGATAATGATAATTCCGCCGATGATTGCGGTAATTGCAACCACGATTGGTGAAAACAAAACCTCTTTAATAAAATCATGCGCCACTGCACCGATTATCATTGCCGGGAAAAAGGCCACCAAAATCGACAATACAAACATTTGTGCCGATTTTTTAGATGGCAAATCCAATGCTACGCGCAATAGTTTTTGAAAATATAATACACATACCGCTAAAATCGCGCCTAATTGTATCATTGTATCAAATGCTTCTGGCGCTTTATATTTCAACAATTCTTCGGCCAAAATTAAATGACCAGTTGAAGAAACAGGAAGAAATTCAGTTAGGCCTTCAATGATACCAAGGATGATTGCGTAAATATAATCAGAAAATTGTTGCATGAAATTTGATTGCACAATTTGAATTTAATTCCAATTACTAAATATGTGGCAATAATGCGCCCTAATAATTCAAATCACCTGACTAAATTTTGTGCATATTTTAGATTTGACGGGTTTTGCGCGATAAAATAGGGCGCAAAAATACCCTATATTGTAATTTTGGCTTGCATAAAAGATTTTGCCAGATAAAAAGCCCAAAAGACTTAGAATAAAGAGTATTATTATGGCCGAGCCAATGTTGAAATTCGTAAATCTTGACCAACAAATGCCACAAAAACGTGAGGCAGATGAACGTAATAAAGATTTCTTGGAAATTTATGGCGAATTCATTTTGGCAAAGGCCGAAGAACAGGCTTCGCGTTGTTCGCAATGTGGCGTTCCATTCTGTCAATCTGGCTGCCCGCTTCAAAATAATATTCCCGATTGGCTAAAACTTACAGCAACAGGTCGCCTTGAAGAAGCCTATGCGCTTTCATCGGCGACTAATCCATTACCTGAAATTTGTGGTCGTATTTGCCCACAAGATAGATTGTGTGAAGGTTCTTGTGTAATCGAACAATCAACTCATGGCAGCGTAACAATTGGTGCGGTTGAACGTTTTCTAACTGAAACAGCGTTCAAAAATGGCTGGGTTGCTGATTTGGCGGCAGGTAAGCAAAGAAATCAATCAGTGGCGATTATTGGTGCTGGCCCTGCGGGGATTGCGGCGGCGCAATTGCTTTTGGGTTTGGGTTATAAAATCACAATTTATGATCGCCATGATCGCGCAGGTGGCTTGCTGATTTATGGAATACCGGGCTTTAAGTTAGAAAAGGATGTGGTTTTACGCCGCCAAGAGCAATTGGAAAAAGCGGGCGTAACTTTCAAACTTGGCGTTGATATTGGCAAAGACACAAAATTTGCCGACATCAAGAAAAAACATGATGCAGTTTTGATCGCAACGGGCGTTTATAAAGCGCGCAATCTTGGCCTTGCGGGTGATGAAGCGGCAATTCCTGCGTTAAAATATTTGATAGCGTCAAATAAAACCAGCCTTGGTGATAAGGTCAAAGAATTTGAAAGCGGTGAATTAGACGCAAAAGACAAAAATGTTGTTGTTGTTGGCGGCGGTGATACCGCAATGGATTGTGTAAGAACCGCAATTCGCCAAGGCGCAAAAAATGTAACCTGTCTTTACCGCCGTGACCGCGCCAATATGCCAGGTTCGGCCCGCGAAGTAAAAAATGCCGAGGAAGAAGGTGTGGTTTTCAACTGGCTATCCGCGCCAAAAAATTTGGTTCTTGAAAAAGGTAAGATTACTGGCCTTCAAGTTGCCAAAATGCGCCTTACAGAAGCCGATTCTTCTGGTCGTAAAGGTATTGAAGAAATCAAAAATTCAGAAGAATTTATTGCCGCCGATATGGTAATTGGCGCACTTGGCTTCGAACCAGAAGAATTACCAACCTATTTCAACGAACCTGATTTAAAAGTCACAAAATGGGGCACAATCAAAGCCCATGCCACCACCGCAATGACATCAATCGATGGCGTATTCGCGGCTGGCGACATTGTTCGCGGTGCATCACTTGTTGTTTGGGCGCTTAAAGACGGCAAGGAAGCTGCTGGCGCAATCCATAATTATCTTAAAGCTAAAGCTTAAGGCGAAATCCAATGAAAAAAACCTTTGATAAAATCTCACCTGAAACTCAAAACTATCTTGCAAACCGTGAGAAATTGATTGAGGCCTCTTGCTATAATCCAGAAGATGAAAAAGATTCATGCGGCGTTGGTTTAATTGTCGCCCTTGATAGTGCGCCGCGCCGCGAAATCGTAACCATGGCGCTTAAAGCCTTGAAAAATGTTTGGCACAGGGGCGCGGTTGACGCCGATGGAAAAACTGGTGATGGCGCGGGTATTCGCATTGATGTTCCCCAAGAATTTTTCCGTGAACAAGTTGAATTAACAGGTAATCGCCCGGGTGATGAACCAATTTGCGTTGGTCAAATCTTCTTGCCACGTACCGATTTTGGCGCACAAGAACTTGCAAGGACTATCGTAGAGCGTGAAGTTTTGCATTCTGGCTTCTTCATGTATGGTTGGCGCCAAGTTCCTGTTGATATTTCTGTTATTGGCACAAAAGCCAATGATACACGCCCTGAAATCGAACAAATACTTTTCTATGATCCAGAAGAGCGTGAACCAAAAGAATTGGAACGCGCGCTTTATCTCTGCCGCCGCCGCATTGAAAAACATGCATTAGCCGCTAATTTATTGGATTTTTATATCTGTTCATTCTCAAGCCGATCATTAATTTATAAAGGCATGTTCTTGGCGGAACATATTGATACTTTTTACCCTGATTTACAGGATGAAAGATTTGTTTCATCAGTTGCCATTTTCCACCAAAGATATTCAACCAATACATTCCCGCAATGGCGCCTTGCGCAGCCTTTTAGAATGTTGGCCCATAATGGTGAAATCAACACAATTAAAGGCAATATCAATTGGATGAAATCCCACCAAATCCGCATGGCAAGTCACGTATTTGGTGAATATCAGGCCGATATTAAACCAGTTATTCAACCTGGGTCGTCTGATTCTGCTGCACTTGATGCGGCTTGTGAAATTTTGGTTCGTGCTGGTCGTTCTGCGCCAATGGCAAAGGCATTATTAGTGCCAGAAGCTTGGGCAAAACATGAAACCGTCATGAAGCCATCGCACCGCGCACTTTATGCTTATTGCAATGCAGTTATGGAACCTTGGGACGGACCTGCTGCACTTGCAATGTTTGATGGTCGTTGGGCGGTTGCAGGTTTGGATAGAAATGGTCTTCGTCCCGCACGCTATTCAATCACCGATGATGGAATTTGGGCGGTTGGTTCAGAAACGGGCATGGTTCCGCTTGAAAACAAAAAAGTAATTGAACATGGTGCATTAGGCCCTGGGCAAATGATGGCTTATGATAGCCATAAAAAGAAATTTTATCGCCATGAACAAATTGTTGATAAACTTGCCGAAGCCCATCCTTATGAAAAATGGCTTGAAAATGTTCTTGAACTTGAAGAGCGTTGCGGCCCAGGGCCAGAACCAAGACTTTACGAAAAATCAGAAATGATTAAACGCCAAATCGGCGCTGGTCTTTCATTCGAAGAATTGGAAATGATACTTGCCCCAATGGCGGAAGAAGGCAAAGAAGCCATTGGCTCAATGGGTGATGATAGCCCATTGGCGGTTTTATCAAAACGCTATCGCCCATTATCGCATTATTTCAAACAAAATTTCAGCCAAGTAACTAACCCGCCAATTGATCCATTGCGCGAAGAAAAAGTGATGTCTTTGAAAACACGCTTTAAAAACCTTGGCAATATTTTGGCGCAAGATGAAACCCAAACCGAAGTATTTGTGGTCGAAAGCCCATTCCTAACCACTGGAATGTACGAACGCATGTTGCCAATCATGGGCGATAGCGTGGCAATCATTGATTGCTCTTTCGAAAAACCAAAATCGGTAAAAGGCGCGGGTAAAGCAATGCGCGAAGCAATCGACAGAATTCGCGCAGAGGCCGAGGATGCCGTGCGTTCTGGTAAATCGCAAATTATTCTTACCGATGAAAAACAAAGCCAAGACCGTATGGCAACGCCAATGATTTTGGCAACTGGCGGCGTTCATGCGCATTTGGTTGAAAAAGGTTTACGTTCTTATTGCTCTATTATCACACGTTCTGCTGAATGTTTGGATACGCAATATTTTGCGGTTTTGGTTTCGGTTGGCGCAACTTGTATCAATCCATATTTGGCACAAGAAACCATTGCTGATCGTCATGCACGTGGCCTTTTGGGTAATTTAACCTTGGGTCAAGCATGTGTGAATTACAAAAAAGCCATCGAAGCGGGGCTTATGAAAATCCTATCAAAAATGGGGATTTCGGTTATCGCATCTTATCGCGGTGGTTATAATTTTGAAGCACTTGGCCTATCGCGCGCCCTTGTTTCTGAATTCTTCCCTGGTATGGCGTCAAGGGTTTCAGGTATTGGCCTGATTGGTATTGCCATTAAATGCTATGAATTGCATGATAAGGCATGGGATAATCCACAAAGCGTTCTGCCAATTGGTGGGCTTTATAAATCACGCGCCTCTGGTGAAATGCACGCTTTAGAAGCAAAACAAATTCACCTTTTGCAATCTTCGGTCAATGAGGGTTCTTATCCGATGTATAAAAAATATGTCGAAAGCCTATCGGGTCGTGATGCGGTGCAAATTCGTGATTTATTGGATTTCAAACCAAAGCAAAAATCAATTGCCCTTGAAGAAGTTGAAAGCATAAATGAAATTCGCAAACGCTTTATCACCCCTGGTATGTCATTGGGCGCATTAAGTCCTGAGGCACACGGCACATTAAATATTGCCATGAACCGCATTGGCGCGAAATCGGTTTCGGGTGAAGGCGGTGAAGACCGCGCGCGTTATCAACCACTTCCAAATGGTGACAATCCAAATTCGGCAATTAAACAGGTGGCATCGGGGCGTTTCGGCGTTACTGCAGAATATCTAAATCAATGCCGTGAAATTGAAATTAAAGTTGCTCAAGGTGCAAAACCGGGCGAGGGTGGTCAATTACCAGGCTTTAAAGTTACCGAACTTATCGCTAAACTTCGCCATGCAACACCGGGCGTAACCTTGATTTCACCGCCGCCACATCATGATATTTATTCAATCGAAGATTTGGCACAATTGATTTATGATTTAAAACAAATCAACCCACAGGCCAAAGTTTGCGTTAAACTTGTTTCCCAATCAGGCGTTGGCACGGTTGCGGCGGGTGTCGCCAAAGCAAAAGCAGATATTATCCTTATATCTGGTGGCGTTGGTGGAACTGGCGCAAGCCCACAAACATCAATTAAATACGCAGGTATGCCATGGGAAATCGGCCTTGCAGAGGCACATCAGGTTTTGACATTAAACAACCTTCGTGAAGGTGTAATGCTACGTACCGATGGTGGTTTGCGCACTGGCCGCGATATTGTTATTGCGGCAATGCTTGGCGCTGAAGAATATGGAATTGGCACGGCTTCTTTGGTTGCAATGGGCTGTATTATGGTGCGCCAATGCCATTCAAACACTTGCCCCGTTGGGGTTTGTGTGCAAAATGAAGAATTGCGCAAAAAATTCACAGGCACACCTGAAAAAGTGGTAAACCTTATGAGTTTTGTTGCCGAAGAAGTGCGTGAAATTCTTGCAAGCCTTGGCTTCACAAGCCTGCACCAAGTTATTGGGCGTACTGATTTATTGGCACAAATTTCACGCGGCCCTGCCAATGTTGATGATTTAGATTTAAATCCGCTTTTGGTGCGCGTTGAAGGTTTTACAGAAATTGATTATTCAAAACAGCGTGGACGTGTTGAAGTTCCCGACACATTGGATAGTCAAATTTTGCGCGATGCAGGCCCATTCTTTGAACGCGGCGAAAAAATGCAGGTTGCGTATCGCGTTCGCAACGTACAGCGCGCAATCGGCACACGTTCATCATCGGCAATCGTGCGCAAATTTGGCATGGATGCATTAGCGGATGGTCGCTTGACTGTAAAACTTGAAGGTTCATGCGGGCAATCACTTGGTGCTTTTGGCGTTAAGGGTCTTACGCTTGATGTGGTTGGCGATGCCAATGATTATGTTGGCAAAGGGCTATCGGGGGCAACAATTTGCTTTCGCCCTTCGCGTTCATCAGGTTTAAAGCCTGATAAAAACAATATTATTGGCAATACTTGTTTATATGGCGCAACTTCTGGCAATCTTTATGCATCTGGTCGCGGTGGTGAAAGATTTGCGGTTCGTAATTCAGGCGCAAGTGCGGTTGTTGAAGGTCTTGGCGCCAATGGTTGCGAATATATGACAGGCGGAAATGTTGTTGTCCTTGGCAATATTGGCGATAATTTTGCCGCAGGTATGACAGGCGGTATGGCATTCTTATGGGTAAAAAATAAGAATACAAAAAATTATATTAATCCTGAAAGTGTTATAATTCAAAATATCCAAACCCCATATTGGGAAAGCCATTTGCGTTCATTAATCGAAGCACATGTCGAAAATACCAATTCACCAATTGGGCGCGAAATATTGGAAAATTGGCAAGAGGAATTGCAAAATTTCTGGCAAATTGTTCCAAAAGAAATGCTCTCAAGGCTTGAAAACCCTTTAACATTGATGGCGGCAGAATAATTAAGCGAATAAAATGCCTACCCCTATAAACGGCGGGCATTTTATGTAAACCTCTTAATGTAAAAAGCATTTAAAGACGTATAAGAATGCCATGCTGCGGTAGCATAGTATTGATTTGATTTTACGTGGTTTTTATGCGCTTTTTTTGGAATGATTATTTAAAAAATATTGGCCTTTACATTATGTTAGGGTTGCTTTCTGGTTGTTCAACAATTCCTGAGGACAAGGGGAACTTAACCAATTATGCAAATTTTAATGATGTTTCTGGTGTTGCATCAAAATTCAAATCTTTCTCAGTTAAAGAAAAATTGAAAAACTATGATAGCATTTATATCGCCCCAACCATAATTGATAAAAAAGTTTTAGATAAAGTTGGTGATGCGCGTATTGATTTAGTCGCTAATTTAATAGACCGAACAATATGCATGAATTTAGCGAAAAGCTATGAAATACTAAGTGCAAAAAGCGATAATGCTTTATCTATGAAATTATATATAACCGATTTTGAACCTACGGGACGTGCGGCATCTACTATATCTTCGGCGATATTTGTGCGTGTTCCAATTGGCCTTGGGATGTTATCGGCAGAGGGTGAAATTACTGCAAATAATACAGGGCAATTGATGGCTATTCAATGGTCACACAAAGCGGCACCAGTTTTAAATAATGGCGGTCTATCAAAAATAAGTGATGCATATATATTTGCATCCGAATTTGCAAATAAAGCCTCTAAACTTGCGCAACCTGAAGGTGATAAAAATACTCAAGAAGATATTATAAAATTACGCCAGAAGTTTTGTATCGATAATTATGGCAAGGGTACTGCTGCTATGGGGTTCTCACAAATTGGTGCCCCTCCTGAAATGTTTGATAAGGGAAAAGACATTCCGAAATAGGTATCGCTTTGGTTTACCTATTACTTATATTGTGATAGGCGCACTTAATGCAAATCAATCTCAAAAAATGGCAAGATGAAATTTTGGCCACGCTTATTTTGGCGTGGCCTATTATCTTGTCTAATCTTGCCCAAATGTTGATAAATTCAACTGATGTTTTCTTGCTTGGCCATTATAGCGAAAGCGCATTGGCAGCATCTGCTATTGGAACGGGTATTGTGATTACGCCATTAGTTATTGGATATGGCCTTATTTCTGCTTCATCTGCGATGATTGCAACCCAAAAAGGTAAAATGGCGCATTCAGTGCGCGATGTGCGCCGAAGTGTTCGCGCAAGCATGTGGATTGCAATCTTATTTTCAATTCCAATAATGGTACTGCTTTGGTTTAGTGAAGCTATTGCGGTTTCTATGGGTATTAAGCCTGACCTTGCAAAAGATGTTGGTATTTTTGTTCGCGCATTAGAATTTGAAATCATGCCTGCGCTTTTGGCGCTTAGCTTGCGAAATTTTGTTACCGCGCTTCATGCGCCAATTTGGGCAACATTAATAAGTGTTATAAGCGTTATTTGTAATGCAATAATAAATTATGGCCTTATTTTTGGTAATTTTGGCTTGCCGGAACTTGGTCTATTTGGCGCGGGCCTTGGCTCATCGATTACAAATTTAATTGCGCTTTTGGGCATAGTTTTAGTTGTCGCGCTTAAAAAGCCTTTTCGAAAATATTATATTTTTGGCAATTTTTGGCGAATTGATTGGGCAAGAATTATAAAAATGCTAAAAATTGGTGCGCCAATTTCGCTGCAATGGGGCTTTGAAGTTTCGGTATTTTCGGGCGCGGTTTTCCTAATGGGTCTTATAAGCACGCAATCGGCGGCGGGCCATGCAATTGCAATCCAAATTGTTTCAATGACCTTCATGGTTCCCATGTCTATTGCACAGGCGGCAACTGTGCGTGTTGGTAATGCTTTTGGGCGCAAAGATAAAATGTCAATTTCATATGCTGGCTGGTCGGCATTCATTGTTTCAATGCTTTTTATGTCAAGCACGGGTTTTTTAATCTTTATTTACGCAGAACCATTGGCGCAATTATTCATTGATAAAAATGTTGAAAATAGCGCAATTGTTATTGCCCTTGCGATTGGTTTTATAAAAATTGGCGGTCTTTTCCAAATCGCAGATGGCGCCCAAGTGGTTGGCGCAGGAATGCTTCGTGGCCTACATGATACAAAATGGGCGATGATATTCGCAGGTATCGGTTATTGGGGCGTCGGAATTGGGGTTGGTTCCTACCTTGCCTTTGTCGCTAATATGGCAGGAAATGGCATTTGGATTGGCCTTGCCGTCGGCCTTGGCGTTGTTGCAATATTAATGATCACAAGATGGTCAATGCGCGAAAAACTAAACCTCTGCTAAAAAAATACCCCGCCAAAGGCGGGGCAAGTTTCAGCGTAAAATCAAAAAAACAATGTCATAAAAAAGCAAAAACCACGCTTTTTGATTTTTTATGTCCGCTTGAACTAACCCAAAAAGGTTTGACCCAAAGGGTCATATTTTTGGGTTAAGCGCACTATGCCGCATCCGTTGCATCTTCTTCCATTGCTTTTGCAAGGTCAAGAAGGCGGCGACGTGGGCGTTCTGAAAGGCGGTAATAGGCGCGAATTAATTCGCGTGTCTCTTTTTGGCGCAATAAATCAGGGCTTATATCATCATGATCATTGGCAACTTGTGTGTTGGTTGCGGCAACATTTAAACCATCATAAAAATACTGAACAGGCACAGATAAAGCCGATGACAATTCAAATAAACGGCTTGCGGTTATGCGATTTGCGCCACACTCGTATTTTTGAATTTGCTGGAAACGAATTCCGACGATATTTGCCAATTGCTGTTGTGTCATGCCAACAAGCCTGCGGCGGCGGCGTAATCTGCGGCCAACGTGAAGATCGATAGAAGTCGCCATTTTATTCTCCAAATTATTTGGGTTGCCCCAAAATGATACATTTTCAACTTATGTGAGTTTATGTTTCAATCTTTGTGCCGAATTTGGAGAAAAGAAGGATAAAGTATTGCTGCAATGCACAATTTGCTTGCGCAATTTCCTACTTAAGCCTAATTTCCCACTTTCTATTTTGCGCTTATTTGATATGTTCACAGCGTAGTCACAAAGGTATAGATATGTCAGGCATTGAAACTATTGGTGTAATTGGCGCAGGCCAAATGGGAAATGGTATTGCACATGTTGCTGCATTAGCAGGTTTTAACGTGGTATTGACCGATATTTCGCCAACCAAACTTGATGAAGCGCTTGGCCTTATTAAAAACAATATGACCCGCCAATTAAACAAAGGCACAATTACACAGGCGCAATTAGATGAAGCAATTGGACGCATCAAAACTGCAACCGAAA
Source organism: Pseudomonadota bacterium (assembly GCA_020161405.1). Classification (GTDB taxonomy): domain Bacteria; phylum Pseudomonadota; class Alphaproteobacteria; order Caulobacterales; family Aquidulcibacteraceae; genus Pseudaquidulcibacter. The sequence goes on from JAIUOD010000001.1 coordinate 931,619, forward strand.
CTTCTGCACATGGCGCATGTGACCTTGTAATAGAGGCGGCAAGTGAAAATTCAGAAGTGAAACGCGCAATTTTTGCTGATTTGTGTCAATATTTAAAAGAAGATGCAATTATTGCATCAAACACATCATCAATTTCAATTACTCGTCTTGGTGCATCAACCGATCGCCCTGAAAAATTTGTTGGGCTTCATTTTATGAACCCTGTGCCAGTTATGAAATTGGTTGAAATTATTCGCGGCTTGGCAACTTCCGAAGAGACTTATAAAAAAGCTATCGCAGTTGTTACCAAAATGGGCAAAATTACAACTAATGCCGAAGATTTTCCTGCCTTTATCGTAAACCGAATTTTGGTTCCAATGATTAATGAGGCGATTTACACTTTATATGAAGGTGTTGGTTCGGTTGAAAATATTGATAATGGTATGAAGCTTGGTGCAAATCACCCAATGGGTCCGCTTGAGTTGGCTGATTTCATTGGCCTTGATACAGTTCTTTCAATTATGCAGGTTCTTAATGAAGGTCTTGCCGATACAAAATATCGCCCATGCCCATTATTGGTAAAATATGTCGAGGCGGGCTGGCTTGGTCGTAAAACTAAACGTGGCTTCTATGATTATCGCGGTGAGACGCCTGTCCCAACAAGATAATAATAAAAACGCCGCCCGATTGGGCGGCGGTTTATTTTAGTGTTTGGCTTTGAGCATTTCTAATTCTTCTTTTAGTTTTAACTTCTGTCGCTTAAGGGCCGTAATCTCTATATCATCTACCGAGGGGTTTCGCATTTCCTTTTGGATTTTAGCATCAAGACGTGAATGTTTATCAGATAATTCGCGAATATGTGCTTGAAGCGCCATTTAAAACCTCCATAAAAGCGGGAAAATACCCGCTAAAAGAGATGAAAACACAGAAATTTAATTTCGTCACTTCACATTTGGTTTCAATAGATTAATTTCAATAAACCATGTTTTTTAAGGCAAATTGCGTAAATTTAGTGCATCCTTATTCAAAACCTTTATAATGAAAAGGGATAAAGGGTTAATATGACTAAGCGTTTAATTATCGGAATTTCGGGTGCATCGGGTGCAATTTATGGTGTTCGCGCGCTTGAAATGTGTAAAAATGCAGGTGTTGAAACCCATTTAATAATTACCAAGGCTGCTGAATTAACCCTTCAAAATGAAGGCCTGCCAAATTCAAAAGAAATTATGGCGCGCGCCGATTATTGTCATAAATTATCAGATGTTGGTGCATCAATCGCCTCTGGTTCTTTTAAAACTGATGGGATGCTAATCGCGCCATGTTCGATAAAAACCATGAGTGAGATTGCAACGGGTGTTACTTCAAACATACTTACGCGCTCTGCTGATGTGCAGTTAAAAGAGCGTAGGCGCGTAGTTTTGATGGTACGCGAAACGCCTTTTCATTATGGGCACTTAAAAACCATGACGAACCTTACCCAAATGGGTGCAATAATTTTCCCACCAGTTCCAGCATTTTACGCAGGCTTAAAATCAATTGAAGATATGGTTGACCAATCTGTTGCCCGTGCACTTGACATGTTTGACATTGAAACAAAAATTTTACGTAGATGGGGTGAAAATAATTAACGAATTTTGTTATAATGCGCATAATAAGGTCAAAAAATGTCAAGTGATTATATCCCACCAGATGAAGTTGAAGATATTGAAATCAGGCGCAAATTATTTGCGTTGCGTGAAGAACACCGCGCTTTAGATGAGGCGATAAACGAACATTTTGAAAAAAATCCCAATGACCAAATAACATTGGGCCGTTTGAAGCGCCAAAAATTGCAATTAAAAGATCAAATTAAATTTTTCGAAGACCAATTACGCCCTGACATAATTGCTTAGTTTTTGCAGCGCCTAAAAGTGCGCCCATTATTACCTTCTTTATCAATGCCATTTCGAACCACAATATTTGGTGGCTGGTCTGGTAAATGGCCTTCGAATGTCCATTCAAACATTCTATCTGGCCCAAGAATTTTATATTGTTCAAAAGTTTGATTACAGCCAACAGGCGCACAAACGCGGGTTTGAACTTCTATAATTTGATTTTTCAAATCATATTTAATTATTTCCAATGGTTCGCCACTACCTAATTCGCCAAACCCAACTTCGACTCTATTTGTTGGGGTTTGTTTGTTCAAAAAACTAAATTTTTGAAAATTAGATTGTTGGTCACAATTTTCGCCGCGCCATACGCCTTTGGAAAGGAAATTTATTGCTTGTTGCTGGCTATTAATTGTTTTTTTTGATTTTAACGGCGCAGCATTTACATCAATTGCGCCAAATAAAATTGGCGCAGCTAACAATAATAATGATTTAGAAAAATTTTTCATGCACAAATTATATGCGCATTATATTAATCAAAGCTGATTATTTTGAAGCAACAGAAAGCTTTTTAACAAATCTTTCAACCGCCCATTCGGCATCGTGCCAAGTCCAATCATATTGGGAATGCCAAATATCATTACTATAATAATCATATTTAGTTTCAGCGATTAGATTGCCCGCTTGGTCAAAAACTTTTCCTGATAAATTTGCGCCGCCAACCCCAAAACTTTGATAAGAAAGACCAGGCTTATTATCCATTTGCTGCATAGTAGGGCGGTTTGGCGTAAGTTCATTTATGCTTATTTCATAGCGATAATCCTTACCGCTAAATTTTTTGGCAATTTCATGCTTAATTATGTCAGCGATTACGCCCTTTTCCTTGTCGCCATATTCTTCGGCGAATTTCTTTTCAAGTTTTTTATCAAAGACAATATTAATCTGATCACCTTGTGCGAAACTTGCACTTGAAGTGGTTAAAATTGCACCAATAATAACAAAATTAAAAAGTAAAGATTTTTTCATTTTCGCCAACTCCTGACGCATTAATTATGCCATTAAAGTCAAATAAATCAAATTAATCAATGTTAATGTGCCATATTTGACTAAAAGAACGCTGCATTTCGCGAAGCGCAAAATGCAAAACATGCTTTTTACGCATCAAACCAGTATTTTTACGAACCAATGATTGTTTATATGTTCCCCATGCGCAAAACCAGTGAAATCAACTTTATTGGAGAAAAAAATGCGTATCAAATCTTTAGCAATCTTAAGCATCTTAGTTTCATCATTTGGCGGCTTTGACCAAGCAGGGGATGTAATAACAAATTTAAAAGTCAATGTTGAGGGAATTGAAACAAATCAAGGGCAGGTTCTTGCTACCCTTTGCAAAAAAGAGGAATTCTTAAAATCAAAATGCGAATATAGCGGCGCAGTTAAATTAGATAATGTTTCAGAACATGTAATAGTTTTTGAAAATGTGAAACTTGGCGAATATGCGCTTCAGCTTTTTCACGATGTCAATAATGATTTCAAACTTCAAACTAATTTAATGGGTATTCCAACCGAACCATTCGCTTTTAGCAATAATGCAAAAGGCAAATTTGGCCCGCCAAAATTTGAACAAGCAGCATTCGAAGTAACACCAGATGCCGAAATCACCGTAACTTTTGAACAATAGGTATTATGATGTTAGAGGCACTTTTTCACTTTGGCGCCGCCAATCTTGATGAACAAAATAATCCTGAAACTGCGCCAAAGGTAGTTGAAAAAAAAGAGATAAAAAAAATAGCCCCGCCGAAAAATGGGGAAACTATAATTGTCAAAACCCGCAAAATATCAAAACCCTTTGCCAATATCGTTTTTAGGCAAATGGATATTTATACAAACCCTGCATCCAAAGCGGATGTTTTATTGGCGGTTTCAGATTTACAATTTGCAACCAATAATAATAATTCTGCTGAAGTGATTTTGCGTGGCGGTTCGCCAAAATTAACACGCACATATTTTAATGATGTTCCTATTTATGAAATTGTGCGCGGCGCGTCGCAACTTCAGGTTTCGCGTGGCTTTTCAATTTTTAATACTGCAACAATTGATGGCGTTGAAACTTATGCTTCATCCCCGCCTGCCTATTTTGCCAATACGGCAGGCGGCGTAATAAGAATTATGCCGCAAGATACAATAAGTGAAGGCGGCGAATTGCAAGTAAACCTTACAAAATTATCGCTAAGTTATGGTGTGGCTAATAAAGGGCCAAAGCGTGGATATTTTCAAATATATTCGGATTTATCATCTTTGGGGCCGTTGATTTCCGTTAATCCTGATATTGGAAAGCGGGTTCAATTTGAACATGGTTTTGATGTTGGTTCGAATATTTTCTATGCATTGGATGATAAAAACCAAATTAGGCTTTTGAATATTTACGAAACCGAAGATGCCAAATATCAATATGATTTATTCAAACAAGATAATTTTTTGGACCTAAAAAGAAATAGAAATTATAATTTGTTTTCTTTTGAACATGATTTTGGTCAAAATCGCGTAAAATTGGATTTGGCGAAAACTTTTATAAATCAAAGTGTTGATATTGATAATAATAATTATCGCAATGAAAACCAATATGATTATGCCGATATAAATCTTGCAGGGAAATTTTCGAAAGCCCCAATCTCATATCGCTTTGGCATAAATTATGAGAATTTTGATCTTTTTACGCGTGCGGCAATTATCAGGCCAGAAATCAATTTTGCAATTAATGCGGATGCACAGCAAACAAAAGATTATGGTTCAATCTATGGCTTTGCCACCTATAATCAAAGTGAATATGCATCATACGCATTGGGTATAAGAAAATATTGGAAAAATTCATTAGATTTAGATGATAGTTTGCAATTTAGCGCAGCCTTTAAAACCAAATCCAAAAAGCATAATTTCATTATTTCTTATGGTGAATATGGTGCGGTGGTTTTGCCAAATCGTTCGGCGTTTGAAGGTATAAGCAAAGGCTCATCACAATCTGTTTCTTTGGATTATAAATATAAAAGCGGAAGCAATAATTTTGGCTTTGGTCTCTATAATAAAAAAGAAAATTTGGATGGACGTGAAACCACGATAAATGGTTTTGATGGCTCATTTGGTTTTATGCTTAATCCAAAAACCGAAATAAGCGGAACATTTGCGCGTTCAATTCCATATTTTTATAAAAATAATGAAAAGCAAAATGGCGAAAATAAGCTTGATTATCTATTCAAAGTGAAAGCCAAAATCGTAACCGCGCCATCAAATTATGTGAACTTCATTTTTACAAGTATGTCGGGCCAAGCCTATTCAAATCCAATTGGTGCAAATCAAGATATAAATGGCGAAATCATCAAAATATATGGCAAATTGAATGATAGGAAATTAAAACCCTATCAAAGCCTTGATTTCAACTACATCTTTAGCGCGAAATTCTGGCCCAATGAAAAAAAGCCAATAATGTATTTGAACGTAAACAATATTCTTAATCATACAAATGAGGCAGGCGTTGAATATAATCAAGATTTAAGCCAAAGCAAAATAAGAACTTATGTCAAAAGAACGTGGGTAATTGGGGCAATATTTTCATTTTAAAGCAAATTAAGCGACTTTAAGCCCTTCGTAAAAGATCGGCTTATTGGCACTTTGATTTGGTTTTTTAGAAGGTAAAAATTCTTGCCATAATCTTTTTGATTTTCTTCAATTGCATTAAGTGCAACCCACCATGATCGGTGGGTTTGCACGCCTTCTATACCCTCTAAATCCTTTAAAGCATCGCCAAAGCGATAAAGAATCAATTCATCACCAATTGAGGTATATATACGCAAATAATGATCTTCGGATTTGATGGCATAAATTATCGCGTGGCGATATTTTATTGGCAATCTGTTGATAAGTTTTGGTGTTTCATTGCTGGTTTCAACAACATGTGTTTGAAACGGGACGCGTTCAATAAGCGAATGCAGAATAGTAAAAAAAACAGAAATAAGAATTACGGTTGGCATAAACCAAAGATAACGTTTCAATGAAATGTCAAAATGAAAAAAAACACTTGCCAAAAGCATTATAAAAAAAGTTGTTGGAATTGCCATTATTATTAAAAACAAAATGTGATAAATAATTGGCCTATCATCATCATTGATGAATTTATCTAAAACATAGCTTGTTAGGAATGCAAAAGTGCTTCCGATTAAACTTGAAATAATGAATAGTGCTAATCGGTTTAATAATGGCTCATCAGAAGTTCCAAAAGCGCCCGCAATCCCCAAAAACCCACCAACAAAAATTGAAACAATGACATTCCTTGAAAATTGGTTTTTAAGAAGTTCATTATAATTCATTTCTTCCTCAATTTTCTCAGTATGATTCTGGATTTATATTTTAATTAGGTTCTAAATTGATTTTTTACAATCAATATAGATAAGCAAAATCATTTTCATGCTTTGCAAACTATAAAATCTGCTTTTGGTGCAAATAATTTCTGCTTTTTCGACTTAAGTATGCGCCATTAAAGGTTGATTGAAAAAAAAGAGGGTTCTATAAGCCCAATTGCCTGTTGCATGGGCGAATTGCGCCCATGTTCATGGGTAAATTTTTTCGCCGTTTTGCATAAAGATTGGTTTCCATGAATATTCACGAATATCAAGCCAAGGAAGTGCTCGCCAAATATGGTGTGCCTGTCCCTGTTGGCTATCCTGCATTTTCTGTTGAAGAGGCAATTGAGGCCGCCAAAAAGATTGGTGGTAATTTTTGGGTTGTTAAAGCGCAAATCCACGCTGGTGGTCGCGGCAAAGGTAAGTTTAAAGAATTACCTGCCGATGCAAAAGGCGGTGTTCGCCTTTGTCCTGGCCTTGATAAAGTTGGCCCAAATGCACAAGAAATGTTGGGCAATACGCTTGTAACAATTCAAACTGGCCCTGCTGGTAAAGAAGTTCGCCGTCTATATGTTTCAGAAGGCGCGAATATCACAAAAGAATTTTATTTATCACTTTTGGTTGATCGCGGCACTGGCCGTGTCGCCTTTGTTGTTTCACAAGCTGGTGGTATGGATATCGAAACCGTTGCCCATGATACACCAGAAGCAATCACAACAATCATCGTCGACCCAAGTACTGGTGTTACTGCGGCGGATGTTGCAGAAGTTGTTAAATGCCTTGGTCTTGAAGGTGATTTAGCTGCGCAAGCAAAACCACTTTGCGAAAACCTTTATGAGGCTTTTGTAAAATCAGACATGTCAATGCTTGAAGTTAATCCTTTAATTATTGATGCCGACAAAAATTCACTTGTTTGTTTGGATGCAAAAGTATCATTTGATTCGAATGCTCATTTCCGTCACCCTGAATGGGATGAAATGCGCGACCTTACCGAAGAAGATGCAAAAGAAATTGAAGCATCAAAATATGACCTTGCTTATATCGCATTAGATGGAACAATTGGTTGTATGGTGAACGGTGCGGGCCTTGCAATGGCAACTATGGACATCATCAAATTATATGGTGAAGAGCCTGCAAACTTCCTTGATGTTGGCGGCGGTGCAAGCCGTGAAAAAGTAACGGCTGCGTTCAAAATCATCACTTCTGACCCTGCTGTAAAAGGTATTTTGGTAAATATTTTTGGCGGCATCATGCGCTGCGATATTATCGCAGAAGGCGTTGTTGAGGCGGTTAAAGATGTTGGCCTTAAAGTTCCTTTGGTGGTTCGCCTTGAAGGTACAAATGTTGAAGCTGGTAAACAAATCATTCGTGATTCGGGTTTAAATGTTATCCCTGCCGATGATTTGGCTGATGCAGCACAAAAAATTGTTAAAGCCGTGAAGGAAGCTAATTAAGATGTCTATCCTTATCAATAAAAACACAAAAGTTATCTGTCAGGGCTTTACTGGCAAAAATGGTACTTTCCATTCAGAGCAGGCAATTGCTTATGGAACCCAAATGGTTGGCGGCGTAAGCCCTGGTAAAGGTGGACAAACCCATCTTGGCCTTCCTGTTTTCAATTCTGTTGCCGAAGCTAAAGAGCAAACTGGCGCTGATGCAACTGTGATTTACGTTCCACCACCAGGTGCAGCAGCGGCAATCATCGAGGCAATTGATGCGGAAATTCCACTAATCACTTGTATTACCGAAGGTATTCCAGTTTTGGATATGGTTAAGGTAAAAGCGAAACTTGAGAAATCAAAATCGCGCCTTATTGGTCCAAATTGCCCAGGCGTTCTTACACCTGATGAATGCAAAATCGGTATTATGCCGGGTTCAATCTTCAAAAAAGGTTCAGTTGGCGTATTATCACGCTCTGGTACTTTGACTTATGAAGCTGTGTTCCAAACTTCAAATGCTGGCCTTGGTCAAACTACTGCCGTTGGTATTGGTGGTGACCCTGTTAAAGGAACAGAATTTATTGATATTTTGGAAATGTTTTTGGCTGATGATGAAACCAAATCAATCATTATGATTGGTGAAATAGGTGGATCAGCCGAAGAAGATGCAGCGCAATTCCTTATCGATGAAGCAAAACGTGGCCGTAAAAAACCTATGGCTGGCTTTATCGCGGGCCGTACCGCACCTCCAGGGCGTCGCATGGGTCATGCTGGCGCGATTATTTCTGGTGGCAAAGGTGGTGCCGAAGATAAGATTGCTGCAATGGAAGCAGCTGGCATCAAAGTTGCCCCAAGCCCTGCGGCTTTGGGCTCAACCCTATTGGAAGTATTGAATAAATAGGTTTAATGGTGCGCTATCTTTGGATGGCGCACCTTAAGCCAAATCAGGGATAAAACCATGAGCGACGAGCAAAGAAGCGCGCAAAACCAAGCACTTAACGCCACTTCATTTCTATATGGCGGTTCTTCACTTTATCTTGAAAGCCAGTATGAAAAATGGCAACAAAACCCAAATTCAGTTGAAAAATCATGGGCTGATTTCTTTTCAGGTTTAGAAGACGGCAATGCGGCGCAAAAAACCAAACCATCATGGGCGCGCAATGATTGGCCGCGCAATGAAGCATCTGAATTAATTGCAATGCTTGATGGCGATTGGTCTTTGCTTGAAAAGAAAGTTGAAAAGAAAATTGCCGATAAAGTTGCAAAACCTGTAACTGATGCCGAAGTTTTACTTGCAACACGTGATTCAATCAAAGCCTTGATGATGATACGTGCTTTTCGTGCGCGTGGGCATTTGGCGGCAAATCTTGACCCACTTGGCCTTGATGACTTCCGCGAGCCGCAACCTGAATTAGATCCTGCGACTTATGGCTTTACTGATGCTGATTTAGATCGCAAAATTTTTATCGATAATGTTTTAGGTATGGAATACGCAAGTGTTCGTGAAATGGTTGACATTTTACGTCGTACTTATTGCCAGACTTTAGGTTTGGAATTTATGCATGTTTCAAACCCTGAAGAAAAAAAATGGCTTCAAGAGCGTATGGAAGGCCCAGATAAAGGGGTTTCATTCACTAAAGAAGGCAAAATCGCAATTTTAAATAAAATTGTTCAAGCCCAAGGTTTCGAGCAATTTGTTCACAAACGTTACCCTGGTACAAAACGTTTCGGCCTTGATGGCGGTGAAGCTTTAATTCCTGCAATGGAACAAATTATTAAGCGCGGTGGCAATTTGGGCGTGCAAGACATGGTTCTTGGTATGCCGCATCGTGGGCGTTTGAATGTTCTTTCTGCGGTTATGGGCAAGCCATATCATGTTATTTTCCACGAATTCCGTGGCGGTTCGGCAACCCCTGATGATGTTGCGGGTTCTGGCGATGTTAAATATCATATGGGTGCTTCATCTGACCGTGAGTTTGATGGCAATAATGTTCACCTTTCATTGACGCCAAACCCATCACACCTTGAAATCGTAAACCCTGTGGTTCTTGGCAAGGTTCGCGCAAAATTCATGCAACATGGCAAAGTCCCTGCTGAGCAATTTGGCAAAGTTATGCCAATACTTCTTCATGGCGACGCTGCATTTGCAGGCCAAGGTGTGGTTGCCGAATGTTTCGCCATTAGTGGCGTTAAAGGCCATCGCACAGGCGGCACAATTCACTTTATCGTGAATAACCAAATCGGCTTTACAACTGCACCAAAATATTCACGCTCATCACCTTATCCATCAGATGTGGCATTAATGGTGCAAGCACCGATTTTCCACGTTAATGGTGATGATCCAGAGGCGGTGGTTTATGCGGCCAAAGTTGCAACCGAATATCGCCAACAATTCAAAAAAGATGTTGTAATCGATATGTTCTGTTATCGCCGTTATGGCCATAATGAGGGCGACGATCCAACAATGACAAATCCAATAATGTATTCACGCATTAAGGATCAACCATCAACCCAAGATATTTATGCCAAACGCCTTATCGCAGAAGGTCTTTTGAACCAAGCAGAATTTGACAAAATGGTAACAGATTTTGACAATTTCTTGGATTCTGAATTTGAAAAAGGCAAAGAATATAAACCACAAAAAGCCGATTGGCTTGACGGTGTATGGTCTGGCCTTGGTTTACCTGCTTCGGAAGATCGCCGTGGTGACACGGCTGTCGAGCTTGCTAAACTTAAAGAAATTGGCGAAAAAATTACATTAATCCCACAAGATTTCAACATTCATAAAACTGTTGAACGCGTGGTAAAAGGCCGCCGTTCAATGATTGAGGCTGGTGAAGGTCTTGATTGGGCAATGGGTGAGCATTTGGCATTTGCAACTTTGCTTGACGAAGGTTTCCCAATCCGCCTTGCAGGCCAAGATTCGTGCCGTGGTACATTCTCGCACCGTCATTCACACTTTATCGACCAAATCACAGAGGCAAGATATACGCCACTTATGAATTTGGGTGAAGGCCAAGCTGATTATGAAGTTATCGATTCTGCTTTATCAGAAGAAGCAGTTCTTGGTTATGAATATGGTTATTCATTGGGTGCGCCAAACACATTAACAATGTGGGAAGGTCAATTTGGCGATTTTGCCAATGGTGCACAAGTTGTTGTTGACCAATTCATTTCATCAGGTGAGCGTAAATGGTTGCGTATGTCGGGCTTGGTAATGTTATTGCCACACGGCTATGAAGGCCAAGGGCCGGAGCATTCATCGGCACGTCTTGAACGCTATCTTCAACTATGCGCCGAAGATAATTTGCAAGTTGTGAATTGCACAACCCCTGCGAATTATTTCCACGTATTGCGCCGTCAAATTCATCGCGAATTCCGTAAACCTTTGATTATTATGACGCCAAAATCTTTGCTTCGTCATAAAAGATGTATTTCAACCTTGGCTGAATTTGGCCCTGGTTCTTCATTCCACCGCGTGTTGTGGGATGATGCAGAATACAAAAAAGGTTCAAGCGTTGCGCTTAAATCTGATAAAGACATTAAACGCGTGATTATGTGCTCTGGCAAAGTTTATTATGATTTGTTTGAAGCGCGTGAAGTACGTGGTCGTGATGACATTCAAATTCTTCGCGTTGAACAACTTTATCCTTTCCCTGCAAAATCACTTATCAATGAGCTTTCACGCTTTAAAAATGCTGAATTTGTATGGTGTCAGGAAGAACCTAAAAATATGGGTGCATGGTCATTCATGGAACCAAATATTGAATGGGTGCTTGATAAGATTGGCGCGAAAAACAAACGTGCGCGTTATGCTGGTCGTCCTGCTTCGGCATCGACTGCGGCTGGCCTTATGAGCAAACATACAAAAGAACTCGAAAATTTCCTATCGGATGCATTAGATTAATAAAGGGCTTTGAAAAATGATTGATATTCTAACCCCCGCACTTGGTGAATCAGTTTCTGAAGCCACCATCGCCAAATGGAATAAAAAAGCTGGTGAAGCTGTTAAGAAAAACGATATTTTGGTTGAACTTGAAACCGATAAAGTAACTTTAGAAGTTTCAGCAGAAGCCGATGGTGTTTTATCTGAAATCCTGAAACCAGAAGGTGAAACTGTTGGTGTTGGCGATGTTTTGGGTAAATTAGATGCAGGCGCTACTGCTTCTTCTGCTCCTGCGGCCGCTGCGCCTGCTGCTGCGCCCGCACCAGTTGCGGCTGCGCCTGTTGCTGCTTCTGGTAATCACGCGCCTATGCCTTCCGCTGGTGTAATTCTTGATGGTGCGGGTGTTGCTGCTTCATCTGTTGCAGGAACTGGTAAAGATGGCCGTGTAACTAAGGCTGATGCTTTGGCTGCGGTTGCATCACTTGCCGCTGCACCTGCCGCTGCTGCGCCAGCTGCATCTGCACCGCGCGCAACTGGCCCACGTGAAGAACGTGTGAAAATGACACGCCTTCGTCAAACAATTGCGCGCCGCTTAAAAGATGCGCAAAATGTTGCCGCAATGCTTACCACATTCAACGAAGTTGATATGTCGGGCGTAATGAATGCGCGCAATAAATACAAAGATATTTTTGAAAAGAAACACGGAACCAAACTTGGCTTTATGTCTTTCTTTGTAAAAGCGGTTGTTACTGCGCTTAAAGATGTTCCTGCGGTAAATGCTGAAATTGATGGCACTGACCTTATCTATAAAAACTTTTATGATATTGCGGTTGCCGTTGGTACTGATAAAGGTCTTGTCGTTCCAGTATTGCGTGATTGCGATGCGCTTTCACTTGCGGGCATCGAAAAAGGTATTGCTGACCTTGGCAAAAAAGCCCGTGATGGCGCGCTTTCAATGGAAGATATGCAAGGCGGCACATTCACCATTTCAAATGGCGGCGTTTATGGCAGCTTGATGTCAACCCCAATCTTGAATGCGCCGCAATCAGGTATTTTGGGCATGCACAAAATCCAAGATCGCGTAATGGTTGAAAATGGTCAAATGGTAATTCGCCCAATGATGTATCTTGCGCTTTCTTATGACCATAGAATTGTGGACGGCAAAGAAGCGGTTACTTTCTTGGTTCGCGTAAAAGAATGCCTTGAAAACCCTGAACGCATGTTGCTTGACATTTAATACTTGCTGTATTTAAATCTTTAATTCTATAATAATGGCTCATTTTTTGAATGAGCCATTATTTTTTGGTCTTATTGCATCATTTTGGAATTGATATGGGCGTTTTGGAAGCAATTGCAGGTTTGATTATCGGGCTTTACGCTATTTATTGTGGTTTGGGTCTTTGGATGGCACAGCATGTAATGGCGGTTGAACGTGGCGAAGAAGCTTTGGTGGATGAAGATGGCCAAACGATCCTTGACCAATTACCAAGCGCACATATTGAAATGATGAAACATTATTATAATGGAATACCGGGAATTATTTGGCGTTTTGCGTTTTTGTGCTTGGTGGCTTCAATTGGTTGCCTGATTATGAATATGCAATATGCCGTTCATTTATTTGCGATTGCCCTTGGCCTTGATTGCTTATTATTCTTAACTTACGAGAAGAAAGAACAATTCCTATCGCAAACCTCTTACGTCGAGCGTTTGTTTGATGGCGTGCAATATATTGCCTTATTGGCGGCACTTGTTATTTTAGTTTGGCGCAAAATTCATCTGGCTTAACCTGCGATTGCTTGCTCATCGGCTTTTTCTTTTGCGGTCAAAGTTTCATCAATTGCAGCAAATAATAAGTCTGGCCTAATTGGTTTTGAAACATGCGCATCCATTCCAGATTTTAGACATTCTTGAACATGGTGTGTCATTGCATTTGCCGTAAGTGCGATAATTGGGGTACGTGAACGCCCCATTTCGCGTTCAAGACGCCTTATTTCACTTGAGGCTTCAGGCCCTGACATAATTGGCATTTGAACATCCATAAGAATTACGTCAAAATTATCATTTAGCCATGCGTCTACTGCAAGTTTGCCATTTTCAACAAAAGTTGGCGTAATTCCAACTTGTTCTAAGAACATTTTTAAAACCAAGCGATTATTAGCATTATCTTCGGCGGCTAATATTCTTAGGTTTGCGGCATTATTTTCATTCGCCTCTAGTGATTGTTCAAATGTAGCTGCATCGGTTTCTGGCGGTGCTTTCCCAAGTGGTGCATGAAGTTTTAATGTGAAACTTGTACCAACGCCAAGTTCACTTACGACTTCAATATTTCCGCCCATCATCATTGCAAGCTCTTTACAAATTGCAAGACCAAGACCTGTGCCGCCAAATTTTCTTGTAGTTGTCGAATCTGCCTGAGAGAATCTTTGGAATAGGCGGCTTAAGCCTTCTTCATCCATGCCTATACCTGAATCATGAACTGTGAAACTTAAATCAATTGAAGCATTATCATCGCACTTATTACCGTTCACCTCAACGCGCACTTGGCCTTCATTGGTAAATTTGATTGCATTTGACATAAGGTTATAAAGAATTTGACGAAGTCTTGTAGGGTCGCCAACACACCAAACGTCCGCACAATCTTTAATAGCAACCGAAAAGCTAAGGCCTTTATCATGCGCACGTGTTGAAAAAATTGCCTCTGCTGAATTTACAATGTCACGAACATTGAAATCAATTTCTTCAATTTCTAATTTTCCGGCTTCGATTTTTGCCAAATCTAAAACGTCATTAAGTAATGCTAATAATGTGTCGCCAGATTCTTGAATAACCGCCAATAGGCGTCTTTGGCGATCATCCATATCAGTTCTGCTTAGGGCCGCTGTCATGCCTAAAACGCCATTTAGCGGCGTTCTAATCTCATGGCTCATTTGGGCAAGGAAGGATGATTTAGCGCGGTCTGCCGCTTCGGCTGCTTCTAGGTCTTTGGTGCGCGCTTCAATTCTTGCCTCTAATTGGTTTGCGTGTGCCGCAAGTGAATCGCGGGCAACTTCTAATTCTTTTGCTTGGGCGCGGAAAATTTGCCCAACTTTATACCAGCAATATGACGCAATGGTCAGGCTGATTATCAAACCTGCAAGGCCAAGTATAAGCAAATTATTTGAATGTGTAATTAGTGATTTGATTGCCCCGATTAGTTCACTTCTTGCACGCTCTTTAAGTTTATCTTTTGTTGTTCCTAATTGGGCATATCGTGCAGAGGAAAGCATTTCTTTTGCGCTATTTTGATTGCCAATTTGAGCAAGTGAAACCGCCGCATTTTCAATATCTGCCATCGCAGTTGATGCTTCATAGGTTTTTTGAAGCAATTCTTGATCTTTTAATCTGGGCGCTGAATCCATTGCAATAAGCAATGTTTCAGTTCGTTTATCGCGTAAAGAATTGAATTTTTCTAATGAATCAGTATTTAGCGTCGCAACATAATATCGCGCTTCTTGAGTTGAACGAAAATCAAGCATGGATGCATTGCTCCATTCGCGTTCAAAAACACCAATTTGATTTGTACTAGATGCAAGGCTTGAAACAGATTGCATAGACATATAGCCGCCGATTAACGCGCCGACTAATGCGAAAAAAATTGCCGACCAAAGAAAAGGCCTTATTCTTAAATGCTTACTCATGAGAATTTATAACAAAATTCCATAACTAAATGTTTAATTTTTTTCAAAAAAAACGAAATCCCTTAAAAAAAATATTTATCGTAATTTTACTTTATCTTGCGAACTATGATATTGTAAAAATAAGATTAAGGAGGCCTTGATGTCTGGTGTATATTTGCGTCGTAATTTTCTATTGGGTCTGTCTTCTATCGGCTTTGCAAGCCTTTCGTCAAAAAAACTATTTGCCCAAAATATCCAGCTAAATGATGTTTTAAATGCCATTAATAGCGCTAATACAAATAAGAAAAACCCAATTTTAAGCGCAAGTGAGGCCGATGGCGGCATACGCGAAGCCTTAACAAATGGCGCAATTACTGCTGTGTTAAAGATAGGCAGGCTGGATGGTTTTTGGCAAGATAATAAAATAAAAATCCCACTACGTGGAACATTGGGTAAATTGCAAAAAAGCCTTAAGCCTTATGGGCTTTCATCTTCATTTGATGATCTGCAGCTTAAAATTAACCGCGCCGCAGAAAATAGTGCACCAAAAGCCAAAGAAATTTTTGTTAGCGCAATAAAGAATTTTACAATTAACGATGCAATGTCGATTTTACAGGGTGGTGAAAACGCGGGCACAAATTTATTAAAAGAAAAAACCAAACCACAATTAATAAGCGCCTTTAGGCCGCAAATGCTTGAAGCGATTGATAAATCAGGCGCAGGTGTTTCAATTGGTAAAATCGATAAAAAATACGGCGCACAATTAGGTTCATTGGCAAATATAAGCGGAACAAAAACGCCAAACCAAGATTTAAAATCCCAATTGGTTGATTATGCGGTTTCAAAATCACTTGATGGTATTTTTTATTATATAGGCGCTGAAGAAGCGGCTATAAGAAAAGACCCTGCAAAACGTACAAGTGATTTACTTAAGAAGGTTTTTGGCGGTTTTTAAAACTAATTATTTTTGCGCGCAATTTTGGCAAATGCCAACTGCCTCAATCATTATTCTTGTAAGCGAAAAGCCTTTTTTATGGGCTGCATTTTCGATTGAATCTTCAATATCGCTTAAGTGAATTTCTTCAACATCGCCACATTCTTTGCAAATTAGAAATAAAGGTGAATGATTTGCTTTGTGGCAATGATCATTATGTGAACAAATGCTATAAGTTGAATCACTTTCAATTTTGTGGACAACACCAATGCGGCACAAAAAATCTAAAGCGCGATATACGGTTGGTGGCTTTGTTGTTTTTTCACTTTGGCGTGAAACATAATCAATTATGTCATAGGCCTTTTGCGGTACTTTGGCCTTTATAAGGGATTGGAAAACTAATTTGCGCGGCTCAGTAAAGCGTTCACCAATTTTTTCGGCTTTTGCTATTGCTAAATCATAAGCATCATCTTCAATAATATTTTGCATATTATAAAACTAACATAAAGCAAAAATATTCCAAGTATTATGTTTTTTTTGTTTTGAGTTTTGAAATCCAATTTTTCAAGCCAAAATCAACATTTGCACCACTTATTGCACTTATTATTGCAATGAATAAGCCATCAAGCAAAAGGCGCGCCGCATTTATTTGCCCATAGCCCATTGCGCCAATGATTGCAAAAATCAAGAAAATTGAAAAAGCGCGTATTTTTCCATCTGTTGTTTTTTGCTTTTGATTATAAAGTGAAATGAATGCAATAAGGCTTAAAATTCCAAGAACAACAAATGGTAAAGTGCTTAAAAGAAAATATCCAATTTCAAAAATATGGCTTTTTATATTTGCAAAATTAAATAATTCTTTGATTGTATCTGGCTTAATAAAGTTTGAAACCAGTGGTTTTGAAAAATCCATTGCAAAATTATTTTCATATAATTGTGCGGCTCCATATGCCACATAAAGCCCAGGACCCCAACATAAAGCACTTATAAGGCCATAAATCGGGCGTTCTTGAAAATGCTTTGTTGTAAGAATTATAGCCACAAAAACCGCAAATTGTGGCCATGCTGCAAATGGGCGCAACAAAACCGCCATTACCGACCAAAAGAATGCAAGCGCCATATCAATTTGGCTTTTTTTATCGACAGCTTTAATCAAAAAGCATGCACTAAATAAAATGAATGCGGCAAAGAAACCATCATCAAGATTGTCATGAAAATTGGGGGTAAGGCCAAAAGCACTTGCGGCAATATATATAGTGCAGGCCAGTGAAGATGCCCAAATTTTTGCCCCTAATACTTTACCACATTTCCATATTCCAAAACAAATTAAGCCAGCGGGAATAATTGCCATAATTATTGTTCCCACATTGCCGAAAATTGAAATTATGACTTTGTTTATAAAGGGCGCACTGAAATTATTTTCAAAATATGTAAATTGACTAATATTGCTAATATTGGCGATAATTGATGGAGCAAAAGACGCAATTAACATTAAAATAGGAAGTGCACGCCACATCAAATCACGCATATTTGGAAATTGCGCAATATTTTGGTTTATAGTTTCATTATCATGTAAATCTATCTGTGCACTCATGAGCGCAAATCAGCATATTTTACAACGCGTATCGAGGTGTTTAGCCAAATAGGTGCATAATATTGCCACGAATAATGTAAAAACACCTAAATGGCGAAAATTAATCATTATATATAGCTAATTACATTATTTGTTGTGATTACTGCCATTAGGGTATTGCACTTTTGGGTTTGAAAGATTACCAAGCGCAACTTCAAAACCAATGCACCCGTAGCTCAGCTGGATAGAGCAATTGACTACGAATCAATAGGTCGGGCGTTCGAATCGCTCCGGGTGCGCCATGGTTTCACTTAAATCTCCGCCTTCGCTTCGCTCACTTAGCGCTTTAAATAAAAGCGGGGAAAAATTTTTAAAAAGCGTGTTTTTTAAAAATTTATCACTTTTTTAAAACTCACTTCGTTCCATTTTTCTTTTATTAATGATGCAAATTCGTCGCATAGTATATTGCTTTGTGGGATTGTATTATGGGCTATGGAATATGATTTTATTGTAAATGGTGCGGGGCCTTCGGGGCTTTGTTTTGCGGCCTTGGCGTCTAAAAATGGTTTTCGTTGTGCAATAATCGAAAAGCAGGCAAAAGAAGCGATTGAAGCACCAGAATTTGATGGGCGCGATATTGCGCTTACCCATAAATCAAAAGAGATTTTGGAAGACCTTGGCATTTGGGTGCAATTTTCGCCTGATACAATTTCAACCATTAATAAAGCAATTGTGAATAATGGAAAAAACGATGGTAAAATGACGCTCGAAAGCAATTTAGCGCCTAATCTTGCTTATGTTGTTTCCAATCATTTAGTTCGCCAATATGCACATGACATTGTGAAAAATGACAATAATATTAAAATTTTCTTTGATAATGAAATTGTAAAAATTGATAATAGATTAGAATTTGTAAATGTCAGTTTGAATGATGGCACAAATTTAAACGCAAAAGTCCTAATTGCCGCCGATAGCCGTTTTTCCACAATTCGCAAGCGTTATGGCATTTCCGCTTCAATGCTTGATTTTGGGAAAACAATGGTGGTTTGCCGCATAAAACATGAAATTAGCCATGAATTTATTGCCAATGAATGTTTTGGAAATGGCTATACTTTGGCGCTTTTGCCATTGAATGAAAATGTTTCATCTGCCGTAATAACTATGAAGCCAAATCAGATTGATGAATTATTGGCAAAAAGCGATAAAGAATTTACAAATTGGATACAGGAAAGATTTGAAAAACCACTTGGCAAGATAGAGCTTATAAGTGAAAAATTCGCTTATCCATTAGTTGGTGTTTATGCAAATTCCTTCATTGCGCCGCGTTTTGCAACAATTGGCGATGCGGCAGTTGGTATGCACCCTGTTACAGCTCATGGTTTTAATTTTGGGCTTTTATCAATCACAACATTGATGAATAGCCTTATTAAGGCCAAAAAGCGCAATCAAGATATTGGTTCGGCGCAAGTTTTGGGTGAATATAATCGCAAACATCGCCTTGATACTTTGCCTTTATATTTGACAACGGCCAGCATTGTGAACCTATATACGAATGATACATTGCCCGCCTCATTGGCGCGAAAGGCATTGATTAATATTGCTGATAAAATGGCGCCAATTAAAGCTTTGATGATGAATAAATTGGTCGATAATGGAAGATCATTCTTGCCCAAATTGCCATTTTTAAATTAGGTATTGACCATTTCCCAAATTTAAGAAATATTCCTATTTATGGGAAATGATATTGACGCAAAAATTGGTGCACGTATAGCAAAGCTACGTGAACAGAATGATTTTACTTTAGACAATCTTGCAATAGCAAGCGGCATTTCGCGTGCCACGCTCTCAAGGATTGAGCGTGGTGAAACAAGCCCTTCTGCGCAGAATCTTGGCAATCTTTGCACTGCTTTTCAAATCACGATGTCACAACTTTTATACGAAATTGAGGAGAATGAAGATTTTGAAATCCTTCTTCGCAATCACCCAATATGGGTTGAAAAATCGGGTTTTATAAGAACCCAAATTGCACCAAGCGCCCGCAATTATAAAACTGAAATTATTATTGGCGAAATCCCATCCGATGTTACGCTTACTTATGAATCCCCTAGTATGTGTGGCATTGAGGAGCATATAATAATGCTTGAAGGCCAATTAAAGTTTGAAGTTAATAATAAGGTTTTCAAACTTATAAAGGGTGATTGTTTGCGTTTTAAAATAAATGGCAAAACCGAATTTCATAATGATGGTGACATTACAAATAAATATATTGTTGTTGTGGTGCGCGAATGAGAAAACTAATTATTTTTGATATGGATGATGTTTTATATCATTATGATTTTATGGCACGCCGTGAAAATCTTGCAAAAGCGTCGGGTGCTTCTATTGCCCATATTTCGCAAAATTGGTTTGATGCGGGGTGTGAAAACCTTGCCGAATCTGGATTTCATAAAGATGGCAATCATTATCTTGAAGATTTCAATCAAAAATTGGGCACAGATTTAGATCGCAAAACTTGGATTGATTGTCGAAAGCGCGCGATGAAACCAATATATACAAGTTTGGAAATTGCATCACGCCTTAAAGCTAATGGCCACGAAATTGCAATTCTAACCAATAATGGGGCATTGGTTTATGAAGAAATGCCAAACCTATCACCTGATGCATATGACATATTTGGCAAAAACTCCTATTGTTCATGGTATTTTGGCGCTCGAAAACCAAACGCAAAAGTTTTTGAAGGCGCAATAAGGCATTTTGGTTTTGAACCATCCGATACTTATTTTATTGATGATATGTTGGAAAATGCAAAGGGCGCGCAATCAATCGGCATAAATTCAATCCATTTCACCCCACAGATAAATTTAAAAGATAGGCTTTGGAAATTATTATGAAAATAATAGAAGATGATTTGTCAGGCGATGAAATACGCCATTTATTACAAACCCATTTTGATTTGATGCGCTCGCAAGGGCCAATAGAATCTTGCCATGTTTTGCCAATTGAGGATTTAAAAACCCCAAGCATAAAATTCTGGTCAATTTGGGGGGATGGGGCGCTTTTGGGTTGCGGTGCATTGAAAGATTTAGGCGGCGGGCATGGTGAGATAAAATCAATGCATGTTTACCAAAATATGCGTGGCAAGGGGATTTCGCGCAAAATACTTATGCATATTATTTCCTATGCTAAGCAAAATGGTTTTGAAAAATTATCACTTGAAACAGGATCATTTGATAAATTTATACCTGCGCGAAAATTATATGAAAGTTTTGGTTTTGAATATTGCGAACCCTTTGGCGATTATGTGAAAGACCCCAATAGCGTATTTATGACAAAGGCGATATGATGTTCCGATATATTCATATCAGGACATAAAATGAAAACTCTAAAATCAATTTTATTTGCGACATTAATTTCTGGCCTTTCAATCAATGCTTATGCACAGAACATTAAAACCGATAATCGCCTTACAATTGAGCGCGTGTTTTCAGATCCAGCTTTATCGGGGCCTAATGCCAATAATCCACAATTATCGCCCGATGGTTCAATCCTTACCTATTTAAAATCAAAAACCGAAGATGTAACAATCCAAGACCTATGGGCGGTTGATATTAAAAATGGTGCGCCCTTTGTTTTGGTAGATGCCAATAAATTATCAAACCCCGCCAAAGAATTATCAGAAGAAGAAAAAGGACGCCGCGAAAGGTTGCGCCTTTCATCGCGCGGTGTGGTTGAATATAAATGGGATGAAACAGGGAGGGCGGTTCTTGTTCCCCTTGATGGCGATATTTTCGCGGTCGATGCTAAAACCCATGAAATAAAACGCCTTACCCAAACCCCGCAGGATGAGATTGACGCCAAACTAAGCCCGAATGGCAATTTACTTGGGTTTGTGCGCGAAAATGAATTGATTATCAAAGACTTGCAAAATGGCACAGAAGCCAAGTTTTCACCCGAAGCAAGTGAAAATATAAGTTATGGCACCGCAGATTTTATCGCCGAGGAAGAACAAGATAGGCATACGGGATATTGGTGGGCGCCCGACAGTTCAAAAATCGCCTTTACCAAGGTTGATGAAACTAATGTTGATATAATTCCACGCTTTGAAATAAGCGGTTCAGGGACAAAGGTCATTTCCCAAAAATACCCGCGCGCAGGCCGCCCAAATGCAGTGGTCGAGCTTTATGTTAAATCACTACCCAATGGCGAAATGGTGAAAGTTGATTTGGGCGATGATAAAGACATTTATCTTGCCCGCGTTAATTGGGCGCCTGATGCCAAAAGCCTTTATGTCCAACGCCTAAGCCGTAATCAACAGGTTTTGGATCTTCTATTGGTTGATATTCAAACGGGAAAAACAAAAACCATCCTTACCGAAAAATCTGATACTTGGGTTGAATTAAGTGATGATTTTAGGCTTTTGAAATCGGGTGATTTTGTTTGGCCTTCGGAACGCGATGGCAATAATCACCTTTATCTTTATGATAAAAATGCAAAATTAGTGCGCCAAATTACCAAGGGCGATTTTCCAATTAAACGCATTGCCGCGATTAATGAGGATAAGGGTTTAATCTATGTTATGGCATCGCCAAAAACCCCGATTGAAACTGGTCTTTATGTAACAAGTCTTAAGGGGGATAAGCCATTAAGCCCAATCACCAATGAAGGCGGCGTCTGGAATGCTGCAATGGCAAAATCGGGCCAGAGTTTCATTGGCACATATTCAGACCCAAAAACCCCACCGAATGTTGGCCTTTATGATTCCAATGGCAAAAAATTGCGCTTTATCGAAGAAAATGCGCTTAATTCATCGCACCCATTCTATCCGTATAAAGAAACTTATAGCGCGCCCGAATTTGGAGTTTTGAAATCTGATGATAATCAAGATTTGCAATATTCAATGCTTAAGCCATTAAATTTTGACCCAAGTAAAAAATATCCTGCGATTGTTTATATTTATGGTGGCCCTGCAAAAGCGATGGTTACAAAATCTTGGGTCGCGCCAAGTCTTAGGCTTTATCAAGACGCAGGATATGTTGTCTTCACATTGGATAATCGCGGCACACCCGACCGAAGCAAAAAATTCACCCGCGCCATTTATAAAAAATTTGGCGGCCCTGATATTGATGATCAAATCAAGGGCGCCAAATTCTTGCAATCATTGCCCTATATTGATGGCAAGCGCATTGGCATTACAGGCTGGTCACAGGGCGGCTTTGTAACCCTTATGGCAATGACTGCCAAAGACACGCCATTTGCGGCGGGTGTTGCCGGTGCACCGCCAACCCAATGGGGGCTTTATGATACGGCCTATACCGAACGCTATATGGCAATGCCTGATGAAAACAAAGACGGTTATGCCCAATCCGATGTTTTGAACCGCATACAGAATTTAAAGCCAAATTCATTGATGATTATGCATGGAATGGCGGATGATAATGTTCTTTTGGATAATACAACCCGCGTTATCGCAGCTTTACAGGCCAAAGGTGTGCCATTTGAAACCATGCTTTATCCAGGGGAGAAGCATGGTCTAAAAGGCAATGCCAAGAAAAAGCACCAATTCCAATCGGCACTTGATTTCTTTGATAGGCATTTGAAATAAAAATCACTTTTTTGCCATACAGGTTTTGAATGATTTCAAATCCTGTTCCAAAATTTGGTTTGGGGTATAATTTGAACCTTGTGCATACCATTCATAAGATGCATGCACCCATGCAGCTTGCCTAAAACTCCAATTATAACGACCATCTTTTGCAAGTAAGGTGGCGTTATAATCTGGCTTAAAATCACTTATTGAATTCTTATACATTTCATAAGCAGATAATTTACTGAATTGGCAAAATTGATTATTAAATTGATGTTTTGCCGAAAGATTTAATTGAAGCGGCACAAAAATCTCAATTAATATATAGCATGATAAAAACAGCGAAAATACCGATGCAGATGTAATGAAAAATTGCATATTTTTTGGGTCTACGTCCTTATTTTTTATTAAGAAAAATAATTTTAAATAAGTCGCGATTGAAAAAATAAATGTCACAAATAATGCAAATATTCCCGCATAAGAACCTTCAATGGCAGCCAATACCATTACTATAAGACTGCTAAACCAAGGTAAAATTAAAAACCCCATCAGCGCTTGAAATGAAGGTTCTGCCTCTAAAGACATTATTCCAAAGATTGAAAAACCAATAAAGTATAATCCGATAGAGCGAAGATAATATCGCTTAAAAAATAACATTATTATTGGCGTAACAAACGCAACAACCCAAATTAATATTTCCAAGACTAGATACCGCTAATTGTAAAATTTAATATGGGTTTATTGCTTGTAAATAAGGCTAATTAAAGACCTTCATCGCCACCTGAATTGCCATAATTGCAAGAACAATCATTGAAAGTATGAAAAGGCTAAAGCGAATTATTACTTTGCCTTGTGTCGCTTGGACTAATGAATGTGCAATTCTAATGGCAACATAAATCCATGCATGGATAATTAAATGATTATCAGCATAACCACCAATTTGCGCCGTCAGTGCAAGTGCATAGAAGATGGTTGGTGCTTCAAGAAGGTGATTATAATTATCGGCAACCGCGACCGCTTCAGGTGGTAAAGGATTGCCCCTTTTTTCATGTGATAATTTATAATCATCGGGTCTAATTTTCGCCTTTTGCATTGCAGGAATACGTTTTGCATATAGCCACACGAGCATGATTAAGGTCCAAATTATAAGTACTATTACTGGTTTTAACATATTGTCTCTCCCTTTACATTTCGCCCATGCTTTGGGCTTCTATTATCTTTTTATGTGCCGAATTTGAATGCGGTGTATGATTGATAAGCCAAATGGCAAGAAAGATTAAACCGCCGCCAAATGCTTGAATCGGCGTTAATTTATCACCCAAAATGAAAAAAGAAATCAAAATCGCAAATAGTGGCGCAAGAAATAAATAAGAACTTGCATTTGTTGCACCGCCTTTTTTAAGCGCAATGAACCAAAGGCTAAAAGATAATGCACTGCCGGGGCCTGCAAGCCATAAAAACCATGCATATTGCTTTATTCCAAGACTATCTGGAAGTGTTTGCCCAGCTAATTTAGCAAATAAAAATAAAACACTTGCGCCAATAAACATTTGCCAAAAACTAAGTGCCCAAATGCCAATTTTTGGGTTGAACTTCTTATTTATTGTTGTGGCAAGCGACCATGAAATTCCCGCCATTAATCCAATGAATTGACCGCCAATCATATTTGGATTGATTTTTATATTAATGCCAATTGCCAAAATTACACCCAATATTCCAATAATTAGGCCAAAAATTCTAATTGGCTTTAGTTTTTCATGAAGGAATATTGTGCCAAATAATGCAACCCATAATGGATTTGTAAATAATAAGATTGCCCCATTGGGTGCACTAATTGTTTTCATCGCCAAAAACAAAAAACCCATTGCCCCGCCAGTTTGGCAAAGCCCAATAAGTAAAATCGCAATCTTATCTTTGATATTTAAATTATCGGGAAAAAGCGCGCCAAATAGGCCATTACCATCCAATAAAACAAATGGGAAAATAATTAAGGATGCCGCATAAAAACGAATTGCAACAAGTAAAAGGGCGGGAATACCATCCAAAATAAGGATTTTTCCCGCCACAAAACTAGAACCCATAAGAAAGGTTGCCATCACCAAAGTGGCAATAAAAGCCGCGCCATCTTTGGGTGAATGCATATTATGCAGCGCGTTTTAGCTGACCATATTTTTGATAAAAGCCTTCATTTTTTGCCGCCATATCACGCAATAAAGCATTTGGTCTAAAGCGTTCGCCATATTTATCGGCCAATGCATCACATGCCGTAACAAATTTCTGAATGCCAATATTATCAATCATAGAGATTGCGCCGCCATGATATGGTGCAAAACCCCAACCAAAAATTGAACCAATATCAGCCTGTACAGGGTCGGTAATAACGCCTTCTTCAAAACAGCGCGCCGCCTCAATACCTTGGCGATAAAGAAGGCGGTTTTTCATTTCCTGCACTTCTTGTGGGCCTGCCTCTAACTTGGTTGGCTTAACAATATCAGCAAGTCCAGCCCAAATATTTTTGCTGCCATCATCATGATAATCATAAAAGCCTTTTTTGTTTTTGCGACCGAAACGTTCGTTTTTAACAACCATTGTTTCAATCATATCAGCCGCAGGGGTTTGTTCCCATTTGTCGCCCAAATCTTTTTTGGTTTGGGTTTGGATTTTATAAGCAAGATCAAGGGCAACTTCATCCGACATTGCAAGCGGTGCAACCGGCATACCAGTCATACGACCAACATTTTCAATCAAAATTGGTGCATAACCTTCGGCAAGCATTTCAATGCCTTCTTGCACATAAGTTGAGAAACAACGCGATGTATAGAAACCACGTGCATCATTAACAACAATCGGGGTTTTCTTGATTTTCAAAACATAATCAATTGATTTTGCCAAAGTCTCATCAGTGGTTTTTTCACCCATAATAATTTCAACCAATGGCATTTTTTCAACAGGTGAGAAGAAGTGAATACCAATAAAATTATCAGGACGAACCGACGCCTCGGCAAGGCCAGTGATTGGAAGGGTTGAAGTATTTGAACCAAAAACCGCAGTCTCGGCAAGTTGTGCCTCAGCGCGTTTTGTAACATCAGCTTTGATTTCACGGTTTTCAAAAACCGCTTCAACAACCAAGTCAGAACCTTTTATGTGTGAATAATCAGTTGTCGCAGTAATAAGCGCCAAAATTCCATCCGCTTTTTCTTGGGTCATTTTGCGGCGTGAAACTTGTTTTTTCAATAAATCTGCACAATGGGCTTTGCCTTTTTCGGCGGCTTCTTGGGTTTGGTCGATTAATATTGTTTCAATTCCAACCATTGCCTGTGAATAGGCAATGCCCGCGCCCATCATACCAGCGCCCAAAACAGTGACTTTTTTGATGTCATATTTATCATAGCCTTTAGGGCGGTTTGCGCCTTTTGAAAGCGCTTGTGATGATACAAATAAAGTGCGAACCATTGATTGGGTTTGCGGGTTCATAAAGTTTTTAAGGAAATAACGGCTTTCAATTCTAAGCGCGGCATCCATAGGAACTTGAAGCCCTTCATAAACAGAGCTTAGGATTGCAACTTGTGCAGGATAATTGCCATAGGTTTTGCCCGCAATCATCGCATTGCCACCAATGAAATTCATAATGCCAGCAGGTGTGAATGGGCCATCTTTTACGCGATAACCTTTATCATCCCAAACTTGGGTAGATTTTGGGGAACTTAATAGCCATTTTTCACAGGCTTCAATAGTTTTACCTTTTTCAACAACTTCATTAACAACGCCGAATTTAAGTGCGTCTTGAGGCTTCATGCTTTTACCTTCAAGCAAATAGCCAGCAGCATTTTGCACACCCATCAAGCGCGGCAATCTTTGTGTGCCACCGCCACCAGGGATAAGGCCAACTTTACATTCAGGTAAGCCAAGTTGAATTTTGTCATCATTGGCAACAACGCGATAATGACATGCAAGCGCTATTTCCAAGCCGCCGCCAAGCGCAAGGCCTTCGATAGCACATGCAATCGGCTTGCCGCAGGTTTCAAGTTTACGTAAAGTTGCATTAAGCATGAATGCGGCTTTGAACGCATCCTCAAGGCTTGCGCCAACCATATTGCTGCTTATTTCTTCAAGATCTGCGCCTGCGCAAAAGCCGCTTTCTTTTCCTGAAAAAATAACCGCGCCTTTGATTTTTTCATCATTTTTAATGTTTTCAACGATTTCTTCTAATTCCAACATCACAGATTTGGAAATTGTGTTCATTGATTTTTCGGGAACGTTGAATTCGATAAGTGCGATTTGGCTATCGTCGATATTAAGATTGAAATTTTTCATTATTCCCTCGAATTAATTTATTAATTGGTGCAAGTATTTTCCAATAGATAAAGCCTATTTTTTCAACTTGTCAATTTTCCGTAGGGGAAATTTTAATTCACTTTTTGCTGCGAATTGTGTAATTTTATTTAAGGCCAAATTTTGGGTGACCATGTGGCTCTGCGCCTTCATCGGGGTCGGGGTGAATTATTATATCAGAATCAGGGAATTCGGCGCGGATATTCTTTTCAATTTCGACTAAAATATCATGTGCCTCAAGAAGCCGCATATCTTTTGGTAATTCCATGTGAAATTGAATATGAAGCCATGGCCCCGAAATTCTTGTACGCAAATCATGAAGGCTAACGCCATATTTATTGCTGCGAACAATTTCTATAATTTGATTTCTGGTTTCTTCTGGTGCTTCTTTATCTAATAAGTGATCGGCAGCCTCGCTTGCAATGTGCCATGCACCTATTAACAACCAAACTGCGATGAAAAGCCCTGCCAATGCATCGGCCTGTAAAATATGAAATTTGGATGTAAGCCAAACCCCAATCAAACCAACAAGGTTTGATAAAAGGTCGGACAAATAATGCGCCCTATCGCCTTTTGTGGCGATGGAATTGGTTTTTTTCAGTGTCCAAGATTGGAAAGCCACCAAAATCATTGTCAAAAAAATCGAAATAATCATCACAACAATTGCAGGACCTTCGATATTCAAAGGTTTTGGGTGAATGATTCTATCGATAGATGAAAGGCCGATTAAAGCGCATGAAATTGCTACAAGTCCAGCTTGAAAAACCCCTGCCAATGCTTCTGCTTTACCGTGACCATAACGATGTTCTTTATCTGGTGCAGTTTGGGCATATCTTACACTAAGTAGTGTTACTGCGCTTGCCACTAAATCAAGTGCACTATCTGCCATTGATGCAAGCACGGCATTAGAGCCAGAGGAATTAACCGCCAAAGCCTTTATTACAACTAAAATAAGCGCAACACTTACCGAAGCTATTGAACTTAAAATAGTATAGCTAAATTTAAATTGAACGACGTTTTTTGAAGATTCACTCACATAAAGACCTTTTTCATGCTTTGTTGCAGCAAAATGGCAACCAATCAATTGACATTTGTGCCTTAAACCAGTAGCAGCCCAACTTCAATTTTTATTGCGGCTTATTCTTGTGGAAGAATGTCTTTCTATAGAATGTGTCGCAGGTGGAGTAAATCCTGTGAAACGTACATATCAACCTTCTCAACTTGTTCGCGCTCGTCGTCATGGCTTCCGTGCGCGTATGGCTACTCGTGGCGGTCAAGCTGTTTTGGCGCGTCGCCGTGCAAAAGGCCGCAAACGTCTTAGCGCGTAATTTCGGGCATTCAAGGTTGTGGAAGCCCCTTCCTTGGAACAATGCTTAAAAATTACGACTCTTAAAAAGAGAGCTGAATTTCTTTTTGTCGCCCAAGGGATGAAATCCAGTGGGCGATTTTTGTCATTACAGGCACGTGAAAATACAGTCTCAGAAAATATAAGATTTGGACTTACCGCTTCAAAAAAAGTTGGTAATGCCGTCAAAAGAAATCGCGCACGTCGTAGATTACGCGCTATTTTACAACAAATTCTGCCAAAATATGGATTAAAAGGCATGGATTATGTTGCAATCGCAAGACCACAGACTATTGATGCCAACTACAAAGACTTACTTGACGAGGTGGAATTCTTAGTCAAAAGGCTTTCTAAAAGAAATTTCTCTAAACCAAAACCTGATTGAGCACATAATGCAGCCGAACCCGCAACAACCAGATACCAAGAATTTCATTATCGCCATTGTTTCAGCTTTGATGATTTTATTCCTTTATCAAACCTTTTGGGCAGGGCCGCAAGAAAAATTGCGCCAACAACAATTAGCGCAACAACAAAGCGCTGCGGTTCAAAAAGCGAAAGCGCCGCAAGATAATGCAACCCAAACTAATATGGGTGCAATTGTTCCGCGTGATAAAGCGATTGGGCTTTCGGTACGTAATAAAATTGATAATCCATTATTATCAGGTTCGGTTTCATCTTTTGGCGCGCGTTTGGATGATTTAAATCTTAAAGCCTATAAAGAAGAAGTGAATAAGCCACAGACTGTTACACTTTTAAACCCGCAAGGTTCAAAAGATGGCTATTTTGCATTCTTTGGTTATACATCAACCGATAATGCACCTAACCTTCCTGGCCCAAATACAATTTGGAAATTGGTTTCTGGAAATGTTTTGGCGCAAAATGCACCATTAGTATATGAATATGATAATGGCGCAGGTTTAAAATTCACCCGTAAAATTGAGGTCGATGGCGAATATCTTTTCACTTATAATGATACAATTACTAATACTGGTGCCGCGCCTGTAAATCTTCAAGAATATGGTGCAATTCGCCGTTATTCAAAACCAAAAGGCCCAGAATCTAGTGCCAATCATGAAGGCCCTGTTGGCATTATTAATAATACATTGAACCGCCTAAAATATCGCGACATGGAAAAGGGCAAATCCATGAGTGAGAATTCAAAAGGTGGCTGGCTTGGCTTTGCAGATAAATATTGGTTGGTGGCACTTATTCCAGATCAAAATCAGAATATCGCGGCAAGCTATAAAGCTGTTCCAATTGATAATGGCAATATGTTTGAAACTTCATTTGTTGGTCCGCAAACTACAATTGGCGTGGGGCAAAGTATTTCTAATTCAGAGCGCGTATATGCAGGCTCGAAAAAGGTATCAGAATTACGCACATATGAAGCAAAATATAATATTCCAAAATTCGATAATGCGATTGATTGGGGTATTTTGTGGTTCTTATCAAAACCGTTTTATTGGTTATTGATGTTCTTTAATACCCAAATTGGCAATATTGGTTTGGCGATTTTGGCGCTTACTGTTGTGGTTAAAATTGCAACTTTCCCATTGGTTTACCAAAGCTATAAGAGCTTTGCCAAAATGCGCGAATTAACGCCAAAAATGACCGAGATTAAAGAAAAGTTCAAAGATGATGCTGCACGCCAGCAGCAAGAGACTTTGAAACTTTATCAAACCGAAAAAATCAATCCTGTTGCAGGTTGTGTACCAATGCTTTTGACAATGCCAATCTTCTTGGCCTTGTTCAAAATATTATCAATTACATTGGAATTACGCCATGCACCATTCTTTGGATGGGTTCCAGATTTGTCGGAAAAAGACCCAACTTCGTTTATAAATTTATTTGGCCTATTGCCATTTGATCCACATATTATTCCGCTTATTGGTGGAATGGGTATTGGTATTTGGCCAATTCTTTATGGTGCATCTATGTGGTTAATGCAAAAAATGCAGCCAACTGCGCCGACTACTGATCCTATGCAAACGCAAATCTTTGCATTAATGCCTTGGTTCTTTGCATTCATTTTTGGAGGTTTCGCCTCTGGTCTTGTTATTTACTATACATGGTCAAACCTTCTTACAATTGTGCAACAATATATAATTGCCAAGCAAACAGGTTCACCAACTGTGTTTGATGATTGGTTCAAAAAACAAGAAGCGAAAAAAGTGGTAAAATAATGGAACAAACGGTACAAGAAAGCGATAAAGAATTTCTACGCCTTGTGCCAAGTTTCCTATGGGCGGCAAGAACAATGGGCGATTTGCCGCCAATGAATGTAACCGAAATTGCATTTGCTGGTCGTTCTAATGTTGGAAAATCAAGCCTTGTTAATGCGGTTTTAAACCGTAAAGGCATGGCGCGCGCATCATCAGAACCAGGGCGCACACGTGAATTAATTTTCTTTTCTTTAAAAGATAAAGAAGAAAATGAACGCCTTAGGATTGTTGACCTTCCAGGTTATGGATATGCCAAAGCCTCCAAAACCGAAATTGCACGTTGGACAAGCGCGACGCGAGATTTCTTAAAGGGTCGCGCAGTTTTAAAGCGTGTCTTTGTGCTTATTGATGGGCGTCATGGAATTAAAGACAATGATTTAGAAGTTTTAAAGGAGCTTGATACTGCGGCTGTGGTCTATCAAATCATTCTTACCAAGGCAGATAAAATCAAAAAGTCCGAACTTGCGGCAACAATTGCCAAGGCACAAGATGTCATTAAAAAGCGCCCTGCTGCACATCCCGTTGTTCTTGCGGTTTCATCACATGATTTCGTTGGTCTAAGCGAGTTAAGAAGCGAAATCCTAAGCCTTTAAGGCTTTACAAATCTTGCAATGAAGAATCCATCAAGGCCGCCAATGTCCGAAAGCATATAAGGCAATATTCTTAATGTGCCGCGTTCTTCGATTGCCTCATGCAATAATGGAACTTCATCTTGCGCTATTTTATCGATTACAAGGCCGGCCTCAAGTGCAGATGAAACTGCAAGCTCGGCTTCTTCTGGCTCCATTGAACAAACGGCATAGACAAGTTTAGCGCCTGATTTTAAACCACTTGCTGCTGCGCGAATTAATTCGCATTGGATTTCCATTAATTTTGGCAAATCAAAAGGTAATTTAATCCAAGGGCTTTCAAGATTGCGGCGCAATGTGCCTGTTGCCGAACATGGCGCATCAAGCAAGATTGCATCCCATTGATTTTCACCCGCAAAATTCTTTGCATTGCCCGCTAATAATTTGGCATGAAGATTGGTGCGCGCAATATTTTGGGCAATAAGTTTGATGCGATTTTCATTAACATCAACCGCCGAAACATTGGCAAAAACCGCCGCCATTTGCATGGCCTTCCCACCAGGGGCGGCACACATATCAAGAACATTCTGCCCCTTTTTTACGCCCAATAAAAGCGCAGGCAAAGAAGCCGCATAATCTTGCACCCAAATATTTCCCGCAAGCCATGACGGAAGGTTTTGGAAATCATCGGGCAAAGTTGGAATACGAATAGTTGACCCAACGCGTGTTCCCTCAAAATCTTGCTCTATTTGCGCAATTTCTTCAGGTGTTAGATTTGGTTTTATAGTTAAATCAATTGGCGCTGGAATAAGGACAGATTGGGCAATTTTGCGTGTCTTTTCTTCACCATATGCCGCAACATAGCGTGATGACCAGCTTTTAGGTAATAATTCAATATCGTCAAAACTAACCTTATCAATATTGTCAAAACAACGGCGCAAAACCGCATTTACAAGCCCCGCCATACCAAAGGCTTTTTTATCATATTTTGCCAATGAAACTGCGCGGTCAATAATTGCATGGGGCGGCGCAATTTTTGCCAAATGTTGCCCCAAAGCAGAACGCAATAAAGCGCGCACATAATTTGCGGTTTCTGGTAATGTGCGCTCTATTTGCGCATTTAAAAGTTTTTCAACATGACCCAAATGGCGCAAAGTTGATTTAACCACCATTGCCGCAAAGCCACGATCACGACCATCTAATTGGCTATATTGTGTGAGGTTGTTCATCGCCTCATCCAAACTTTGCTTTTCATCAAGCACGAGCCATAAAAGCATTGCCGCCGCATTACGCGCAACATCAGGACATGTACGCGGTGGGCGCGGCCCATCACGTCTTGGTCCATCACGATTTGGCCCGTTGCGATTTGGTGAACGATTAAAGTTTTTATTTGGGGGTCTTGAATTAGAGTTTTTCACCAAAGGTGAGTGCGAGAATTATAACAAAAGGTCAAGTAATAAACACATATTTGTCAAAATGGCATTTTATTGTAATAGAGCATTATGACCGAAGAAATTGAACCACAAGAAGAAAAAATACTTTCACCCGAAGCAATACGCGCACTTGAAGAAGCAAAAGCAAGGCGCATAGAATTAGAAGCTGAAAAATCGAAACTTGCAAAAGAAATTGGCGGTCGTAATGGCCCCGAGCCAACAAGATTTGGCGATTGGGAAAAGTCAGGCATTGCGCATGACTTTTGATAAAAAACTTGTGATTTTTGATTGTGATGGTGTCTTAATAGATAGCGAAATTATCGCCGCACGTGTTGAGGCCGAAATGGCCGCCGAACTTGGATATAAAATCTCACCCCATGAAGTATGTGCGCGCTTTGCAGGAAAGCCTGCGCGGCTTGTTTGGGAAAGTTTTTGCGAAGAATTAGATATTGAATTTACCGAAGAGCTTTTCCAAAATGCACAAAACCGCGTTCATAAAGCTTTCGAAACTGAATTAAAAATTGTTGATGGAATTTTTGAAGTTTTTAAAGCATTGGAAATTCCATTTTGTGTTGCTTCGACTACGCGAATGGAAAGCCTAAGACGAAATCTTCAACATGTTGGTTTGATTGACTTTCTTGAACCAAATATTTTTTCTGCAAGCCAAGTTGAACGTCCAAAACCTTGGCCAGATGTGTTTCTATTTGCGGCAAAAAATATGGGTTTCGAACCGAAAGATTGCGTTGTAATTGAAGATTCTGTGGCAGGTGTTCAAGCGGCAAAAGCAGCAAATATGGATGTTTTTGGCTTTTGTGGTGCAAGTCATATTAATGATGGACACGATAAAATATTAATCGAAAATGGCGCGCGTAGTATTATTTATAATCATGGCGATACAATTGAAATAATATCAAGAATCAGTTCCAAAATTAACTAAATAACAATTTTCAAATTGCCCCATCTTGGGTCAAATTTCTATTTAAAGGTAAAAAACAAAGTTCAACTTTCCCTCTTTTAGGGCAAAGTGTTGAAATGGCGTCTGTTTTGTCGTTCTGTAACCACGTTAAGATTTTATTAATACAATTTTTTTGTATCAGGGTTATAGAATGACAAGAGCTAAACTAACTTCAACCGTTGCTGCATCCGTTTTAATCGGCTTTGCAGGTCAGGCACTCGCGGGTAGCTGCAGCCTTGACGCGCCAAACGCGAATAATTGCAATGGTGCTGTTCGTGTAACAGATTCAATTGTTGTAAATTCAAATGCACCAGTGGCAATGCCACAGCATTATGTTGCACAAAATTATAATCAAGAAATGCAATATGAAGCTAGGTCTTACCAAAGCTCATCAAATTATAATGAAAATAATGTTCAATATACTAGCGTACCTGTTTACAATAATCCTGCGCCGCAAGGATGTCATTTTGTGCAAACTTCGCCTTGCAATGGCGGAATGGTTGCGGTTGATAATGGTGTAAATGTTGCCACAAATGTTCAAACCAATGTTGCTTATGGTTATGGCCCTTCCACAATGGTTCAATCTTATGCAGGTCCGATTGCGCAAGATTATGTGTCTTCATATTCAACAATTAAAAATCAAAATGCACCATTAGCGCCGCCACCTGGATATTATTATCCTGCGATTGCACCAAATCCATATGCACCAGTTAATACAACAATTGTTGCGCCTTATCCTACGCCAACGCCAGTACCAATGCCTGTGCCTTGTTATGATCCGCGCCCTGTTGCACAAATTGCACCGCCAATTTCAAGCAGCTTCTTTATGGGTGCTGTAAGTAATGGTGTTGGATATCCTATGGTTACCCAATATGGCGGCGGCGGTGGAATGTATATGAGTGGCGGTTCACGCTTCTCTGGTGTTGTTGGTCGTTCGCCCACACCATTAGTGCCACCAGGCCCAAAACCACCAGGCCCACCGCCTGCACCTCCACCATCACCACCATCTGGTTGGTAAATAAATTTCAAAGGCAAAGCAAAATAAATGCTTTGCCTTTTTTTTTGGCACAAATTTTGCGTCATTCGACCGTATGTCACAATGTGATGCAAAAGAGTGAGGCAAAAATGCTTGGTAATTATGAAATGAATGATTCGCAAATTATCGAACCAAGACCTGGCCAAAAAGAATGGTGGCATGGAGATGGAAATGATTTGCCAATCCTATCAACTCAAGATGATGATTCCCCTTTATATGTGGTTGAAGATTTTCTTTCAAAAGAGCAATGCCAAACCTTGATTGATTGCTATGAGCGTAATGTTGAAATGTTTGCCGAAAAGACAGGCGAAAAATTTTGGGATGGGCGCTATATTCAAATGCATGACATTATGCATCACGAAATAGATGCAACACGCATTTTGCAACAAATCCGTCATATAAGTTCAATGTATGTAATTAATGAATTTGTAAATGGTGAACCCATCTATCCCGATACGGCACAAATCGTCGGTTGGAAAGAAGGCATGGAAATGCGCCCGCATGCCGATAATATGATGCCAGATGGTGGACCAAATAATTCACCGCATCGTAATTATACAACTATAATTTATCTAAATGATGATTATGAAGGCGGAAACACATATTTCCCAAGCCTTGGTGTAAGGGTTGCACCAAAAGCAGGGTCTTTAGTAGTTTTTGGCGCAGGCTATGAATATGTTCACGGTGTAACCAAAGTTACACGCGGCAAAAGATATATTTATTCAGGCTGGTTCACTCATGATAAAAACTGGCTTGATCAAAGCGCGGTAAAAATTATTTAGTTTCTATATGCCGAAAATCCTTTGAA
Organism: Pseudomonadota bacterium; assembly: GCA_020161405.1. Lineage (GTDB taxonomy): Bacteria > Pseudomonadota > Alphaproteobacteria > Caulobacterales > Aquidulcibacteraceae > Pseudaquidulcibacter. The sequence continues at coordinate 967,635 of JAIUOD010000001.1, forward strand.
CGCGCTTTAACAATTTTTTGCGCGATAAAATCTGGCATGATTTTAAATAATGCGGCAATCAATTTATTATTAAAGCCAGTTACCGCAACCGCCTTATTGTCTTCAACGGCTTCAAAGCCTTCTTCGACAACGCTTCTTGCATCTTGCCACATATATTTTGGCATTTTTGAAACAAGATCGCGTGTGTGATTCACATCATGAAACTCTGAATATGTAAAGCCAGGGCAAAGGGCGCTTACATTTACGCCGCTTCCTTCTAATTCAGAATTTAGGCTTTGTGAGAATTTAATCATATAGGATTTAACGGCGCCATAAAGTGTATGCCCTGCTGAACCCGGAATATGCCCTGCAAGTGAAGCCACATTAATTATACGGCCAAAGCCATTTTCTTTCATTTGCGGAACTAATTTATGTGCAAGTTCGGTTGGGGCATTAAGCAGAACGTTTAAAAAATCTTTTTGCTCTTGCCAATTTGTTGATGCAAAAGTGCCAGGAAGGCCATAGCCAGCATTATTAATAAGCGCATCAACATTAAGATTATTTTCTCTGATTTTGGCAAGAATTCTATCGACGGCGCCATCAATTGCTAAATCTTCTTTAATTATCAATGATTTGGCACCCCATTCTTTTTCAATATTATCGGCAATTTCAATTAATCTATCTTCGCGGCGGGCTGTTAGAATTAAATCATAACCGCGCTGCGCCATTAATTGTGCAAATTCTTTCCCAATGCCAGCCGAAGCGCCAGTTATTAAACATGTTCTTCTATTCATAATGCCCTCTTTGATTCTTTTAGGTTATTTTTTTATTTTGCCGATTTATAGGCTTTTAATGCTTATAACATTTGATGCAAACTAATAAAAATAGTATCGGCATTTTCTTCACTTAATAAAGTGTAAAAATGGGGGCAGATTTGTCACAAGAAACAATAGACCAAAATGGCGCACAGCAGCAAAATTCTGGTCATAATAATCATGAAGGCCACGGTAGCTTCCTTACATTGGCATTAGGTTCAATTGGCGTTGTTTTTGGCGATATCGGGACCAGTCCGTTCTATGCGATGCGTGAATCAATTCACCATGCAAGTCATGGTCTTGGCCTTGAAGATTCTGTGATTGGCATTGTGTCCCTTATTTTATGGGCTTTAATGCTTATTGTTACTTTGAAATATGTTGTATTTCTTATGCGCGCCGATAATAAAGGCGAAGGTGGCACATTGGCGCTTATGGCCTTGGCACAAAAGGCATTTGGTGGAAATTCAAAATGGGTTTTCTTTGGCGGCGTAATTGGCGCGGCCTTTTTCTATGGTGACGGCATTATTACCCCTGCAATTTCGGTTTTGGGCGCAATCGAAGGCTTAAAAGTTGCACCAGGTTTAGGTGAATCTTTCTCACCATATATCGTTCCAATTTCAGTTGTGATTTTGGTTGGTTTGTTTTTGGTTCAATCAAAAGGTACGCATACAATTGCCGCATGGTTTGGGCCAATTACTGCGATTTGGTTTCTAACACTTGCCGCACTTGGCATAATGCACATTATGGATGATCCACAAATGCGCATTATTAAAGCGCTAAATCCATATTTTGCGATTAAATTTTTGATACAAAACGGCTTTATTGCTTTTTTAGTTCTTGGCTCTGTTTTCCTTGCTGTTACTGGTGCTGAGGCGCTTTATGCTGATATGGGGCATTTTGGTAAACGCCCAATTCAATTTGCTTGGGGTGCTTTTGTTCTGCCATGTTTAGTTCTTAATTATTTGGGGCAAGGTGCATTCGTAATTGCTCACCCAGAGGCAAAAGTAGATCCATTTTGGATGATGGTTCCTGATTTTGCGTTCTGGCCTGTTATGATATTGGCGGCTTTAGCGGCGATTATTGCTTCGCAAGCTGTTATCACTGGCGCTTTCTCTCTAACTCAGCAAGCGGTTCAACTTGGTTTATTGCCGCGTATGATAATCAAAAGAACATCAGAAACACAGGCTGGGCAAATTTTTGTGCCACAAGTAAATAGTTTGCTTTTAATCGGTGTGTTGCTTTTGGTTGCTGCGTTCCAAACTTCATCTGCGCTTACATCTGCTTATGGTATTGCAATCACAGGTGCGATGTTGATGGATACATTATTGGCGGCGCCTGTTGTTATTAAAATTTGGAATTGGAAAGCATGGCAAGCGGCATTATTATTAATGCCAATTTTGGTAATGGATATTATTTTCGTTGGTTCTCAATTACCAAAAATACCACATGGCGCATGGATGCCTTTGGTTCTGGGTGCGGCAATTGTATTAATTATGTGGACATGGGTTACAGGTTCTAAAATACTTTCGGAAAAAACCCGCCGTGATTCAATTCCATTAAAAACCTTACTTGATAATTTATCGCTTCATCCCGTCCATAAAGTTTCGGGTACGGCGATTTTCTTAACCTCTGACCCTGATTTGGCGCCAATGGCTTTGATGCATAATTTGAAACATAATAAAGTTTTGCATGAAACAATCGCCGTTCTTAGCGTTGTAACAGCTGAAAACCCACGTGTTCTTGAAGAAAACCGCCTTGAGATTTCGGATATTTCGCCAAATGTGAAACGCGTTATGGTTCGATATGGCTTTATGGAAAGCCCGAATATTCCAAAAGCGCTTACACTTTGCCGTAAACAGGGATTGAAATTTGATATTATGTCAACTTCATTCTTCTTGGGTCATCGCACAATTGTTGCCTCTGCGCATTCGGGAATGCCATTGTGGCAAGATAAATTATTCATCTTCCTAAGCCGCAACGCAACCAATGCGACAGACTTCTTCCACATTCCATCTGGGCGTGTTGTTGAATTGGGCACACAGGTAGTGGTATAATTTTTTGTTATAATTCACAAAGATGCAAAGTTCTTTGAAGGTTGAAATATTTTGGATTAATAACAAATTTAATCCATAAGGAATTATGATATGAATTGTGCAAAAATCTTTTTTGCATCAGTTGCATTTTTAACTTTTGCAAGCTCTGCATCAGCACAAGACCTAAGCCTTGAGATTGCGCGAAATAAATATGCATCTGACATTGCCGCAATAAAAGCAAATATTTCAGCAAAAACCACAGCAAGTTGTTCAGACCGCCAAAGTATGAATGCTTCATTATCAAGTGCCATAAAAAACCTTGATTTAATTATTGCTAAAAGCAAAGTAGCCAAAGAAATAGAAACCGCTAAATCAAATCGCAATCAATTGTCTGGAATGCTTAGCCAAGCTAATAGTTCTTTTGATGAAAATTGCGGGCTTGGTGCGCAAAAAAAGCGTGAAAATATCGAAATTCGTAATCGTTATATCAATGAATATAATAATAATATTAATGCCGCACAAAACTCTCGAAATCGTGCATTCAATACAAATACTAATAATTATGAATTATGTAATTTATTATATAGTGAACGTAATAGTCTTAGCGAAGCAAAAACAGATTTTGCAGTTTTAAGCGGTCGGTTAACAGAATATGCTGACGAAGAAAATGAGCAAAATAAAAAATTACTTCGTAAGATTGAACAAAATCAAGTTGATGGAAAAGCTTACGGCTGCTGGTAGAATTAATGGAGATAAAATCCATTAAAATAGCGACATTTTCCATGATTAATGCTTGCTAATATGTTTATGCCGCCCTAAAGGTTTTGCCGCAAATAGAGGTTATTTTAAATGAGCAATGACAAAATTAAACGTGTAGTTCTTGCCTATTCTGGCGGTCTTGATACTTCTATCATTCTTAAATGGTTGCAAGAGACTTATGGATGCGAAGTTGTAACCTTTACTGCCGATTTAGGGCAGGGTGAGGAAATTGAGCCTGCGCGCGCCAAAGCCCTTGCAATGGGTGTTAAGCCTGAGAATATTTTTATCGATGATTTACGCGAAGAATTTGTTCGTGATTTTGTTTTCCCAATGTTTCGCGCCAATACAGTCTATGAAGGCGTTTATCTTCTTGGCACGTCAATTGCGCGCCCATTAATTGCCAAACGCCAAATTGAAATTGCAAATCTTGTTGGCGCCGATGCAGTTTGTCATGGTGCAACTGGTAAAGGCAATGATCAGGTTCGCTTTGAAGTTTCTTATTATGGCTTAAAACCTGATGTAAAAGTTATTGCCCCTTGGCGTGAATGGGATTTCCAAGGTCGCCCTGATTTAATCGCCTATGCCAAAAAACACGGTATTGAAATCGCCGCCGGCAAGGAGCAAGACGCACCATTTTCAATCGATGCAAATCTTCTTCATACATCTTCCGAAGGTTTGGCACTTGAAAACCCTGAAGATACTGTTCCTGATATTGTTAAAAAGCGTCCTGATCGCCGCACAATCACACCAGAAGAAGCACCTGATAAGCCAAGCTATATCACAATCACTTTTAAAAATGGTGATGCGGTGGCAATTGATGGCGTGGCCTTAAGTCCTGCGCAGCTTTTGACTAAATTAAACCAAATTGGTCATGATAATGGTGTTGGTGGCCTTGATTTGGTTGAAAACCGCTTTGTAGGCATGAAATCACGCGGCTTTTACGAAACCCCAGGCGGCACAATTTTATTAACCGCTCACCGCGCAATTGAATCAATCACTTTGGATAGGGGCGCAATGCATCTAAAAGATGAATTAATGCCAAAATATGCAACTTTGATTTATAATGGCATGTGGTTCACCCCAGAACGCCAAATGTTACAAGCCGCAATTGATGCCTCTCAAGATGTGGTAAATGGCGATGTTCGCCTTAAAATATATAAGGGCGGGGTTTATGTTGATGGTCGTTCTTCTGAATATTCTTTATATAATAAAGAATTGGTCGGCTTTGATGCAGCGGGCGGCTATAATCAAAAAGATGCCGAAGGCTTTATCAAATTAAACGCCCTTCGTTTACGTATCAGTGCATGGCGCGACCAGAAATTGGGCAAGAATAATATTTAAAAATTGGGCGGCAATTGCCGCCCTTTTTATTACCTAACCAAATTTTGTGGATTTATGCCCATGGATTCAAGGCCAGCGATTACGCCATTTTTGTTTTCATCGCTTTTATTTTGGCTAAGTTTTGATTTTGCAACAGTTTTTTCAATTAAAATTTCAATTCCAACAATGGCATTTAAAAGTTTTTCAATATAATCATTGGGTGCATCGCTTACTTTCCATGGGTTTTCAAAAACCTGCTCATGTTTGTCTGTAAGGTCACTTATTATTTTTAGAATTTCGGCTTTGTCATTTATGATTTTTATTTTGCCGTAAAAATGAACCGCCGAATAATTCCATGTTGGCACTTCTTTATGATGAATATGTTTAGTTGGATAAAAACTGGGGCTTATATAGGCATTGTTGCCTTGGAAAATTACCAGACAATCTTGCCCGTCCATATTTGTAAATGGATTTGCACGCGCAATATGACCAATGATTTTATTGTCTTCCATCATAAATGGAATATGCGTTGCTTCTAATTCAACGCCATGAATTGAAACAATTGTTCCTAGTGGGTTTTGCGAAACTAGTTTTTTTATAAATTCTTGGTCATTTTCATTGAAGTGATTTGGCGTGTACATTTAGTCTAGTTCACGCGCTTCACTAACCAACATTATCGGCACACCATTACGAATTGGATATGCCAATTTCGCGGCCTTTGAAACTAATTCTTGTTTTTCCTTATCATATTCCAACCTTGTGCGGGTTTGCGGGCATATAAGGACTTCAAGGGTTTTTGGGTTGGGTTCCATTTTTCAATCTACTAATATCATTGCAAAACCATCCCAGCCTTTTATGCCAATAGTTTGCAATGCGGTTGCGCTTAAATTTTTATTTTCCTCAATCATATCAAAGAATTTTCTTATGCCTATGACTTTATCATCATTTGAATTTTCTTCAATTATGGCGCCATTACGTATAACGTTATCACCAATAATAAGCGTGCCTTTGTGTGATAATTTTAACGCTAATTCAAGATAAATTGGGTTGTTTGGTTTATCTGCATCAATAAAAATTAAATCAAAAGGCGCTTCATTTTTGGATATTAATTGAGCCAAACTATTTTTAGCTTCGCCAATAATAATTTCGCATTTTTGCATTTGCCCGGCAGCTTCAAGGTTTTCTTTTGCCGCTTTTGCGTGATGCGCATCAATTTCAAGGCTTATAATTTTGCCATCTTTCGGCAAAGCACGTGCAAAAAAAATGGTTGAATAACCACCCAAAGTACCAATTTCAAGGATTCTTTTTGCATTCATTGCGCGCGAAATTATTGCAAGAAACTGCCCTTGAAGTGGTGAAACATCATGAGCTGGTAGGTTATTTTCAAAGTTATTTTTCAAGCTTGCATCAAGAATTTCATCGCCCAAATTAAATTTCTGTTCAAGGTAATCATCAACTTTTTTAGCAATATCATTCATTATGAAAACAATAAGGTTGAAAGGCGGCGTCTGCCGAAACGTGTAATCTCATTTGAATTACCAAGGGCATCAAATATTTTCAACAAAAATGTTCGGGCGGCTTTGTCATTCCAATCAAGTTCAATTTTCATTATTTCAAATAATTTATCAATAGCCGCTTCAAAATCACCATTTTTTACAAGACTTTGGGCAAGTTCATATTTGACCATAAGATTTTCGGGCTTTGCCTTTTCTTCAGTTTCCAAAGCGTCAATATCGCGCGCATTTTCACATTCGCGGGCAAGGGAGATTTGGCCTTTAAGGCTTTGGGTTTCGGCATTATCTTCGATACGTGGCAAAAGGCTCTCGGCCTCATCAATTTGCCCACCTTGGAAATAACATTTTGCCATTCCCAAAAGCGCGATTTGATTATTGGCATCAATTTCCAAAACTTGGGCATAGCTTTGGGCGGCGCCACCAATTTCGCCAATTTTAAGGCTTTCGGCAGCGGCATCCAACATGCTTTGAACCCCGCCTGCTTTTACTTCGCCAACATGTTTTTCAATAAAGGCCTTGATTTGGCTTTCGGGTAATGCGCCCATAAAGCCATCAACAGGTTGCCCATTTTTAAATGCAAAAACTGCGGGAATTGATTGAACCCGCAATTGCCCTGAAAAATGTGGATTTTCATCTACATTGATTTTCACCAACTGAACCGCGCCATTAAAGCCATTAACCACGCGCTCAATCGCGGGGCCCAAAGTACGGCACGGCCCACACCAAGGCGCCCAAAAATCCACCAAAACCAAAGTATCTTTTGATGGTTCAATAACATCTTTCATAAAAGATTGATCGGTTGCGTCTTTTGTAAATAGTGAAGCCATGATTTAAATCCATTTATTAGTAATTGCTTATATAAGGCTGTAATTAATTGTTTTCAAGGCCAAAAGGCTTTACATTTGGGATATCGCTTGAAAAATCTGCAACCATTGCATTGCCGCCCCAATGTTTCATAAATTTTGCAATATCATCAGTTTTAATGCTTGTGGTGGCATTATTTAAAAGTGGGTGGAAATTTATTATTTCATGTTCAAAAATTGCTTTGTCCAAAATTAGCGTAAGGCTTGGCGGATTATTATTTATGAGCGAAAACAAAGTAACAGATCCAGGGCGCACCCCAAGTTTTTCCCACAAATATTCTTCCGAACCAAAGGAAAGGCGCGCGCTATTTATGGCCTTATGAACTTGATTAAGTTTAATCTGCGTTTCGCCTAATGCACAAATAAGGAAAAACTCACCATCCTTATCTTTTAGAAATAGGTTTTTTGAATGCCCACCCGAAATGGCCTTTTTTATATCATGGCCTTCGTCAACTGTGAAAACTGGCCTATGGTCATAATTCTTATATTCTATTCCCAAATCGTCAAAAAGTTCGAATAATTGGGCGCGTGTGGATTTATGTGGTTCGTTCATGTGTTTGTAAAACCGCGTTTTTGTGTAATTTGCAATGAAAGAATCAGTATTTATGCATTTAGAGGCTTGAACTTTTTTGCGCGATGTTGCAAAAGCTGCGCCTACCACGAACTTTTAAGTTCAATCGGATGCGGGTGTAGCTCAGTGGTAGAGCGCTACCTTGCCAAGGTAGATGTCGTGAGTTCGACTCTCATCACCCGCTCCAAAACTTCCGTTCAAATCGCCGCCCTCACTTCGTTCGCTTAGCGATTTGATTGAGCATGACATTAAAAAATAAAAAGCGTGGTTTTTATTTTTTAATGACTTTTTTCTTTAGTAATTGATTGGTTTTCGGCGGGTGATTTTATAGACTGAGGCGGGGGGGATGTTGGCGATTGTGAAGCCGATGCGTTTTGCTTTAAGGCCGAGTCGGTCGATTATATGTTTGGGGATTGGGCATTTGGGGCCATAGGTGAATTGGTATAATGCGCCATTATCAGGAAGTAATTTAAATACCCCCATTAGAATCTGCATGGTTTTGCGTGGGGATATTAATAATAATGGCAAGCCACTTATTGCGGCGCCAATTTTCTCCCCCTTTAATTCATTATGCGTATGAAGCCTTGCGGCATTGATATTTAAGATTTTTACATTGGGAAATCTAGGGCTTAATAATTTTGCTAAATCTTCATCGGCCTCAATAAGTATCAAGTCTTCTTCTTTTATCCCCTTATTCAAAATTGCATTGGTAAAAACGCCAGTGCCGGGGCCGAGTTCTAAAACTTTGCCTTTATTGGGCGAAATATCTTTTGTTATCAATGCGCCCAATGAATTGCCAGATGGGGCAATCGCACCAATTCTGTTTGGGTTTTTTGACCATGATTTTAAGAATACAAATAAATCAGACATTATTCTGGCCTTAAGAATAGCGATTTTGGATTAATTCGTACATCGCCCTTACAGCTTGAATTTCACCGCCCATTGGGCCGATTGACTTTTCTTTGGGGTTCCAACAATAGACATCAAAATGCACCCATTCATTACATTCAACAAATTTTTGAAGAAATAATGCGGCGGTCATTGAACCAGCGAATGCGCCGCCGCCATTTTTCATATCGGCAATTGAGCTGTCCAAATCATCATTATAATTTTCCCATAAAGGCATATTCCAAACTGGGTCATTCACTTTTTGGGCGGCTGTTTTAATTTCTTCGATTAATTGCGCATTATTTGAATAAAATGGCGGTAAATCAGGGCCAAGTGCAACGCGCGCTGCACCTGTAAGAGTTGCAAAATCAACCATAAAATCCATTTTATCTTCACTGGCGCGGGTTAGGGCATCGGCCAAAATCAAACGCCCCTCGGCATCTGTATTATCAATTTCAACACTAAGGCCTTTGCGCGATTTCACCACATCAGATGGGCGCATTGCATCGCCTGCAATGGAGTTTTCAACAATTGGAATATAAAGGTTCAAATCAATATTAAAATCTTGCTCAAGCAATAATCTAAAAAGCGTAAAAGCACAGGCCGCACCCCCCATATCTTTTTTCATCAAGCCCATAAAATTGCCAGTTTTGATATTAAGGCCGCCAGTATCAAAAACCACGCCCTTGCCAATTATGCCAATTTTGGGTGCATTTGTTTTTGGTTTGCGTAGAATTACAAAGCGTGGTTTTTGCGAACTTGCCCGACCAACCGCGTGAATAAGGGGGTAGTTTTGCTTTAATAAATCATCGCCCTCAATAATTTCAATCTGGCAATTATTTTCTTTTCCAGTTTCGATAATTTTTTGTGCCAAGGCATCAGGGCCAAGGATGTTAGTAGGTGAATTTACTAAATCGCGGCCTTTATTGATAATATCGGCAAATTTTTGGGTTTTTACTGCGTTGCTTGCATTTGCAAATATTAATTCAATTTTTTTGCGTGGGTTGGTTTTGAAGGTATCATAAAAATATTTTCCAAGTTCAAAATATAAAATTGCACTATCTGCATCTTGTGGTCTAAGTTTTGTTTCTAGTTTGTATATGCCCTCATCAAAAACGCGACCGATGACACCGAAATTTTGGGCATTAAATTCTTTGCCCATTCCAAAAATGATTTTTTTTATTTCACCGCTTTTAGACGGTATTTTGGCTATTTCTTTATTTTTTGCACTAAATCCAATTGATTTTAAAAATGAATTTTCAAATTCGTCCAATTGTGTTGAAAATTCTGCAAATTCATTTTCGCAAATTACGTAAAGCGGAATATTTTTTTCAATCATTTATTATTTCCAAATGGCCTATGTTTAAAAATTAAAACATTTTAAACCAAAAATTGACAATTTATTAACCAAAATCACTAGAAAATTAACCTTTAATTTTATTGCTTTGAAAGCTAAAAATTTGGGGGTTATTTTGCGTAATAAATTGCTTATTTCAACTTGCATATTGGCACAAGCCATAATTGCGCAAGGCATATTTGTTAATGATGCAGCAGCCTTTGGTTTTGGCAAGCCAAAAAAAACCAATATCGCCCCTTTGCGCGCCGGTTCAACTTCAGATGTACAATCGCCAGGTCAAAATATTGAAGAAACAGTAAAACAGGCAATCGAGGCCGATAAAGAACCTTTAAGAGAACTTGGCCCACCAGCGACAAAGCAACAGCGTGAAGAAGCCAGAAAAACAGATATGATTACGCAGGCACGTTTTTGGGTTGTTGAGTTTTCAAAAAATCAAAAAGATGAAGAAGTAGCGGTTGAAGCTGCAAACGCTCTTGAGCGTATTGGTTCATATGATAAGGCAATTGAAACTGCCGCAATGGGCATTCAGAATTTCGAAAATAATGGCAAATTATGGAAAACCCTTGGCGCGTCATTATTAAAATCAAATAAATTCGAAGATGCCGTGCAAGCACTTACAAAAGCTAAAACGCTTTTGGCAAATGATGCAGAAATAAGAAATTACCTCGGAATTACTTATGATAATTTGGGTAATTTTGATATGGCGTATAAATCTTATAATGAGGCGCGCGCTTTAGCGCCAAATAATCCAAACTTTGCATCCAACCTTGGTTTTTCGCTTATGATGGCAGGAAAATTCAACGAAGCAGAGGTGGTTTTAAGGCAGGCCGTAATTATGCCAGGTGCGCCAATCCAAGCAAGACAAAATCTTGCATTAGCAATCGGAATTCAAGGCCGACTTAGCGAAAGCGAAAAAGTTGCACAATCAGATTTGCCAACTGATCTTGCACAACAAAATATAAAATATTTACGCGAAATGCTTGACGGTTCGCAGCGATGGAATCTTGAACCGAAGACAAAATAAAAAATAAAAGCCCGATTTTTTAATCGGGCTTTTATTTTAACGTCATAATATTCTTATTGTGGATTTGGCGTTGTTGGCGTTGTCGGCGCAGTAGGTTGGTTATCTTTTACGCCCTTCATTGATGCGCGGTCTAATTGTTGATCGCGCCCTTTCATATTTTGGAACTTTAAATATGCAGGGGTTAGAATTACAATGAATAGTACTGGCAAGAAGAATAAAATCATCGGAACAGTTAATTGCGCAGGAAGTGCGGCAGCTTTCTTTTCTGCCGCAGTCATACGTAATTCGCGGTTTTCCTTTGCCATTGTTCTAAGTGCCGTTCCCAATGGCGTACCATAGCGCTCCGCTTGTTGTAGCGCCAAAGAAACCGAGCGAACACCAGGGTGGTTAGTGCGCCTTGCAAGATTTTCATAAGCAACACGCCTATCTTGCAAATAAGCAAGTTCAGCGTTGGTAAGGCCTAATTCTTCGGCTAGTTCAATTGAACTAGAGCCAATTTCTTCAGAAACTTTTGCAAATGCGGCCTCAATCGACATACCTGATTCAACGCAAATCAAAAGCAAATCTAGTGCGTCGGGAAATGCCCTAATGATTGATGCACGTCTTTTTGTACCCAAATTAGTAAGCCAAATTGTCGGCAAATAGAAACCTGCTACACATGCGCCAACCGCAACAACTAATTTGCGATTGCTATCCATATGCGAACCTGTTGTCGCCAAATATAAAAGCGCCAGTATAAAAAATAGAATTGGTGTAGCAAAGCGCGCAAAATAAAACATTGAAATATATTTTGGGCCACGCAAACCTGCTTGCAGCAATTTTTCTTCGATATTTGGGTCTTCAAGAAGCTTTTTAAGGTCAAGTTTCTCAACAATACGTTTCCAAGGGCCCTTATCTTCACGCCTCAAACTAGGATTACTTGTTTCCTTTGAAAGTAATGCGCGTGATCTACGTTTTAATTCTTCGCGGTCATTAGAAACAGACTTCATTCTCGTAGATAGTTTATCTGATTTCATATATGGCGCAGCAATTGTGACAATTGCTATGAATGAAGCACTTGCCATTCCCACAGCTGATAAAAGCGTTGGATCGGTTATTTTTGATGCAAGTGAGCTTATTTCCTGAAACATTAATGCACCTATATGTCGAAGCTAATCATCTTACGCATCACAAAAATGCCCATTCCCATCATACCTGCACCAATCATCAAAAACATTTGACCCGTTTTGTCAGTGAAGATTGGGCGCATATAATCAGGCGCAGTAAAACTTACCAAAGTAGCAACTACAATCGGCAAGGCGCCAATAATACTTGCCGAAGCATTCGCTTCTGATGCCATTGCCTTAACTTTTTCGCGCATTAATTTTCGCGAGCGCAAAACATTCGCCAAATTCCCTAATGCTTCGGATAGGTTTCCGCCTGCTTTGGCTTGGATTGACAAAACAATTGTAAAGAAACTTACTTCTGGAAGAGGGTTGCGTTCGAACATTTTCGACATTGCGCTTTCAACCGATACACCCATTGCGCATTGGTCAACAACACGACGAAATTCGCCTGCTAAAGGCTCTGCTGCTTCGCGCCCAATCATTTTCAAACATTCCATTAAAGGAAGGCCAGATTTTACACCGCGAACAATTACCTCAATTGAGTTTGGAAATTCTGCAATAAATTTATTTTGGCGTCTTTTTACCAAGAAACCAAGAACCCATCTTGGAAGACCAAGACCTGCACCTATGGCTGCACCTGCTACAATATAAATTGGTCTTTGTAATAACATTGCTCCTGTTGCAGCGAAAAGGGCAACGCCAATCGACCACATCCAAAATGTCAATTCAGTTATATTAAGGCCTGCTTGCTCTAATTGAGATGAAAGGCTTATGCGCGCTTTGCGCATTTGCTTTTCTTTCATTTCCAAATCTTTTAAATTGCCAATCATTTTACGACGACGCTCTGCATCAGGGTCGTTTTTTCTTTTGATTTGCATTTCTTTGGCTTTGCCAAGCTCTTTTATGCGCGCATCGCTTTTTTTATTATCATTAGAAGCAAAAGCAAAGCCGATTAGTAAAATTGCGACTGCAAACATTATTGGGATAAGAGTATTTGTATCCATTATATACCCCTCCTATATATCTGCTGCATCAAGTGCTTCAGCAAGTTGTTTTTCAAGGCCGTAATAACGTGCCCGATCCCAGAATTTAGGGCGTGCAATACCGGTTGAACGGTGTTTGCCGATGATTTTGCCATTGGCATCTTCGCCCTCAACTTCATAGACAATTAAATCTTGGGTTACGATAACTTCGCCCTCAAGGCCAATAACTTCGGTTACGTGCGTTATACGGCGCGAACCGTCGCGCATACGTGCTGCTTGAACAACAATATCGACCGAGCCTGCAATCATTTCGCGTATTGTTTTTGGCGGTAAAGAAAAACCACCCATTGTAATCATAGATTCCATACGTGAAATTCCTTCACGTGGGCTATTGGCGTGCAATGTTCCCATAGAGCCGTCATGGCCTGTATTCATTGCCTGTAAAAGGTCAAAAGCTTCGGGGCCGCGAACCTCACCAACGATGATACGTTCAGGACGCATACGAAGACAGTTTTTAACCAAATCACGCATTGTAATCGCGCCCGCACCTTCAAGATTTGGTGGGCGCGTTTCAAGACGCACAACGTGTGGCTGTTGTAATTGTAATTCAGCGGCGTCTTCGCATGTAATAACGCGCTCATCTGGTGCGATAAAGGATGTTAAACAATTAAGAAGGGTGGTTTTTCCAGAACCTGTACCACCAGAAATAAGGATATTACATCTACAAGCGCCAATAATGCCCAATACTTTTGCGCCCGCTTCGGAAATGGAATTATAATTTACCAAATCCTGCATTTTCATTTTATCGCGGCGGAATTTACGAATTGTAACCGTTGGGCCATCAAGAGCAAGAGGCGGCGCAATTACGTTAACACGCGAACCATCGGGAAGGCGCGCGTCGCATATTGGTGATGCTTCGTCAACGCGGCGACCAACTTGGGACACGATGCGTTGGCAAATATTCATCAATTGGGCGTTGTCACGGAACCTGATTGGTGTTTTTGTAACTTTACCAGCAACCTCGATGAAAACAGCATTTGCACCATTAATCATGATATCGGCAATATCATCACGCTCTAATAGAGGCTCTAACGGTCCATAGCCAAGAACGTCATTTATGATGTCGCCTAATAATTGCTCTTGCTCATTGATTGACATTACCACTTGTTTGATTGCGATAATTTCATTCACAATGTCGCGTATTTCTTCGCGGGCTGTTTTTTGGTCTAATTGTGCAAGCTGGCTAAGGTCAATTGTTTCAATAAGCGCATTATAGATAGAAGATTTCATGCGATAATATTCTTCATCGCGCGTATCAATTGTTTGTGTTCGTGCAGCTTTTTCAGGGGAAGGAGCTTTAATTACTTTTGCGACCCTATCGATTGAAGGTGCGGCATTTTGATTTGCAGTTTTGGGTGCGTTTGCAACAGGGGCAGATTCAATATTTGCAACAGGCGTTACTAATGGCGCGGCAGCTTTTGCAGGTGCCGATGCTGGTTTTACATCAACCTCGCTGTCGCTATTTAAACGTCTACCAAAACTCATTTTATTTTCCTAATTTGATTGCTTTCAATTTGTCGAAAAATTTTGGTTTTTCGGTAATTGTTGGTGTGCGTCCTGAAATAATTTGTGCAAGAAAATCAATGCCTTCTGTGCATTTTGATTGTGGCCCAACTTCGCATACCATCTGCCCATTATTGGCAGCAGTTCCAAATAAAAATGGATCATAAGGTAGAACCAAACTTGGCTCCGCGCCAACTGCGGCGGCGAAATCTTTTACAGGGATTTCAGGGCGTTTTGGAATTCCAACTTTGTTCAAAACAATGCGCGGTGGCGCATCATTTGGCCTGCCTGACTTAAGCATGTCATAGATGCTTTTTGCATTTCTAAGACCCGCTAAATCAGGTTCGCAAACAAGAACAACTTGGTCGGCATGCATTAATGTGTGGCGCATCCAGCGTGACCAAACATGCGGTAAGTCAAGAACAACATAAGGCACACCGCGCCTTACGCCATCAATAACAACTTCATAGGCGTCATGACTAATTTCAAAATCGCGGTCAATTGAAGATGGTGCGGTGAATAATGTTAATCTATCTGTGTGGCGCGTTAAAAGCCTATCAAGTAAAACATCGTCAACCCTATCCGGAGTTTCCAATGCATCAATTACAGAAGTCACAGGGTCAATATTAAAATCTAGACCAGTGGTTCCAAAGGATAAATCCAAATCAACCAATGTTGTATTTACACGCGCTTGTTCGGCAAGTGACCAAGCAACATTATGTGCAAGTGTTGATGAACCAACGCCACCTTTTGCGCCAACGAATGCAATTGATTGGCCCATGAATGGTTTTGTAGAATCAATGTAAAGCGTTGAAATTGCGCGAATTAATTGCAATGGTTGCAATGGTGGAACTAAATATTCAGACACACCGCGACGGATTAATTCACGATATAGGCTTACATCATTCGCATCACCAATCATGATTAATTTTACGCCTTCATCACAAAGGCTTGCAAGTGTATCTAATTGCTTAAGCATTGCTTGCACTGGTGCAAGGCTTTCAACAATGATTAGGTTTGGTACTGGTTGGGTTTGATAAAATTCAATTGCCGCAGCAAGGCCGCCCATATTAACTGTCACAGATGCTTTGGCAATTCTGCGGTCAGTTGATGCAGCTTGAACTAATTGTGCAGTTTCAGGTCTTTCACAGAAAACCTGAATTGCAATACGTGGGACGGGTTGGTCGCCGCCGCGTGCAAGCTCGCCAATATAGGTTTCTTCAAATGCGCTTGTATCAAAATCGCCCGGTGTAAGTGGAACTGAATCATTGCCGCTATGAACAGGGGTTAGAAAATCAAAATCACTATCGATATTCATATCGTTTTCTACGATTGATAAATCATCCCAGTTAGAATTATTATTGGAAGTCATTAATTTTTTCCTCCAGTAATTGATCCTGAAACTTGTTCAATTTTTCCATTTCTATAATTGTCGATTGCTTTCACTGGTGCTTCCGCTGTTACTTTATCATCTTTACGTTCGCCGTTTAAATCGGCAGGATCCACAATCATTGCCGCAAGATTTGCAGCTTTCGCGCAACCAAATCTTGGTGAAGACTGATTTGATCCAACTTTTTGTGGGTTAATCTGTGACCAAGGCGTACATTCAACTTCGCCCGCTTCTGTATAGGCAAAGCTAAGAACTAATGGGTTTATTTGGCCATTTGCAGAATAAGAACCAAAAGACATATTTTTAAATTCAACGCCATCAATATATAATTCGCGTTGTGTTGCGCGAATTAATGCATCAGTTGCACCATCGACAATTGCGCCGCTTGGATAAGAAATGATTATATTTCCACGACCTTTTCGTGAATAATCAAGAACAAAATCTTTTAACTTAGTACTTTCTTCATTGGTTAATTGGCCTTGAAAGCCAGAAATCATAAATCTTGCTTCGACCTGTTCTAATTGTGATTTGTGAACGTCAAGAACAGTTCGCGTATCTTCAATCGCCAAAGCCTTATCGGTTTTACCGCTTGAAGCACAAGCACCTAATAATGTTAGGGCACAAATGCAGGAGATATTAAATAATTTTCTCATTTTCATTTTCCCAAAACCTATTGTAGAACGTGACCAATTGGCGCTTTATATTCGCCTTTTGGTGTTGGAGTATCTGTTGAAGAAGAGCTTGAAGGGCGAATAATGCGGTTTAAGCGCGACATAATTAAACCATTGGGGTCAGATGCTGGATTATATCCATCCGCTGGGGTTTGTAATTTGTCCAAAGTTGTCGATTGAACCAAATATGGCGTTACAATTATTACCAATTCAGTTTCATTATTTATAAAATCGCGTGAACTAAATAATGCCCCCAATGTTGGAAGGTTTTTCATTCCAGGAAGACCTTCTGAGGCTTGACGTGTAGATTCTTGAATAAGCCCCGCAAGCATTAATGAGCGACCAGATGCAAGTTCCACAGTTGATTCTGCACGTCTTGTTGAAATACCAGGAATTGAAAGTCCGCGAATTGTATCGGTAACTTGACCACTTGAGTTTTTAATAACTGTATCAGGTTGCCTAAAAGAGGCGGCAGTTGAAATCTCTGAAACTTCGGTTGAGATTTTTAGTGCAATTCTATTTGCACTATATACAATTGGTGTAAATCCAAGGCCAACACCAAAAGGTTTAAATTCAACAGAAATACGGTTGTTTTCTTGCGAAACAGGAACAGGGAATTCACCACCAGCAAGGAATTTTGCAGGCTCACCAGATATTGTTGTAATATTCGGTTCGGCAAGGGTACGCGCAAGACCTACACGTTCCAAAGCCTGTACAGATGAAGTAGTTGTTTGTGATGAAAGCAAGCTTCCAGTTCCATAAACAGTTTTTGCTGGCTCAGTGTTACAAATCTTGGATACTGGATCACAGGTTGTAATAGGTGGTGTATATGAATAACCACCAGCATAAGCATATTTTGAAGGGTCTAAAGGTGTTGCACCCATGCCGCCATATGTTACCGCTGCTGGAGCTACGAAATTTCGCGCCCATGTACTATCAAGTGTTGTTCCACCTAAAAAACTACCATTTGCTGAAAATCCGTTTGCGGTGGCAAAGTTTAAACCCCAGTCTTTGGGTAGCATTTTGTTTAAAAGATTGGTGGCGCCAAGGTTCATGCCAAGTTGTTTAATAACTGTGCGCTGCATTTCTACAACGCGAACTTGTAACATTACTTGCTGTGCGGCTTTGATAGTCATCATATTGACAACTTTTTCAGGGGCGCCCGCATATTGGTTTGCAATTTTCATAACCCTATCAGCAGTGCCAGCATCTGGGGTTTCGCCGCTAATTATTAAATTATCGCCAACAGCCTCGATGTTAATTCTTGCTTCTGGTGCTAGTTTTTCAATTAATGCGCCTAATTCAGAAGTATCACGCGCAACGCGCACCTCTAAAGTAAGGATTTGGCGACCTTGTGCGTCAAGGAAATAGACATTGGTTTCACCAAGCTCCATTCCTAATAAAAAGCCGCGCCTTTGTGTGCGCATTACTGCATCGGCAATTTTTGGATTTGAAACTACAACATCGCGCGCATCAACTGGTAAGTCCAAAATGGCAGATTTACCCTTAGGCAATATTAACCTTTGGGTTTGCGTTTGATTGGATACAGACACTTGAATTGGTGTGCTGTTTTGCGCAACAGACATGCTGACATCTGCCATTACTATTAATGAAGCAAGACAAAGAGATGTAAGATATTTTGTGCGGGTTTTGTTACTAATCATTGTCCGCCTCGGTAGATTTTGATGTTATTTGCATTATTAGATTGTGCAGCTTGTTGTGATTGTGTCGCCGCTATTTGGGTTTGTTTATTTGAATTGCTTGGCTGTGCCCAAGCTGCTGCACCAGTTTTAACAATTGTTGGACCCGCAGCATCGGACATAGAACGTAATGTAAGTGAAATACGCCCCATTGCTTCTGCGGCTTTTAATTTTTCAATATCTTGTGGGTTTAATTCCAAGGTTGCGGTTCCGCCCGCAAATGCTTTTTGATCTTTCGCTGCCGAAGTATTTTGGTCAATCGCCAAAACCCTAACATTTTCGAATATTATTGAAGAAACAGTTCTTGAATTATTTGTTCCATTTGATTGGAAAGAAATTGTTCGTGTTAGAATAACGTCAACTTTATTATTTGGTAAAATGAAACCTGATACAGCTGAATCAGCTGCAATACTAACGGAGGTTGCGCGCATTCCAGGGGTTAATAATGCGCTCATGACGCTATCTTTTGCGGTTGCAATAACCAATTTGGTTAAAACAATCGGTTCACCTGCAACCATTGGCACAGCTACAACTGAATCATTAAAAACTTCAGTGCCTTTTGGGTTTGCAGATTCGTTTACAAATGACTGTGTATTTGAATTTTGTGGCCAATCTTGCCAAGTCAAAGTCCCTGGTAATATTCTTTCACCAACTGCATAATCACGATTTGTAACAAGAATTTTAATTGTTTTGACTGCTGGCTGCGCCGGAACTTGCGCAACAACTTGCGCAGGTTTGCTTGTTTGGCGTTTCATAAGGATGAAACTTCCACCCGCCAAAATTAGTGCAACCAAAATTATTATAATCTGTCTGACGTTCACGCTTTCTGCCCCCCTGTCGCGGGTAAAGAATCATTTGGATTCCCAATTAGGGCGATTTTTGGTCTGAAACGTCTAATGAATTGTTAACGCAATTAACAATTTGGTGAAAATATTTTAAACAAAGTTAATTGTGAAGGAAGGATGGAAACCACGTTGTTTGCAAGACAGCAAAGAAACCACCAAAGCCAAGTGCAATAGCATAAGGGATGTGAACGCGTTTTCTTAATAAAGCCCTTACCCATTTAGGGCCTTTGGGAAGGCCGGTTTTGGCAACAATCTTGCGGCTTATTAATAATGTTAATGCTAAAACGCCGCCTGTTAATGCTGTTATTAATGCATAAGTATATATTGGGCCGGCACCAAGCCAAAAACATGTTGCCCCCACAAGCTTGACATCACCGCCACCAAATAATCCTAATGTGAACAATATAAAGCAAATTATGAAACTAATTACCGCAACCCAAAGGTGTGATAATAATTGCTTATAGCCAAGTCCCATACATATCGCAAAAACTATAAAGCTAAGGAAAAACAATATATTAAGTCGGTTGGAAATTGTGAAACTTTTGATGTCGCCAATCATTGCGGTTATCAAAAAGCCACAATAAGTTATTAATGCGATTAAGGGTATAAAATTTGTTATTTCTGGCATAATCATTTCTCTATGCCGTGATAACATTAAAAGGTGAAAAAACCTTCAATATTAATGTTGTTTATCTTCAAAATTATTTTCAATTAAATCGCGTAATTGCCGCAATCCTTTTGCCGATTGTGACTTTGACTGCCTAAATACCAATAATGCAAAAGCGCCAAGGCTGCCTAAAATTAAAAACCATGGCCCATAAAGCCATGCGCCAGCTGCCAAAGCAAAATAATAACCGCGCACACCATGCGAAAAATTAGACATTGCAGGTTCTATAATGTTCCCAAGTGCAATTGTATATTTATCAACTTGAGTTTCGCTAAGGTTCTGTGGGATTGCACCAAAAGCTGCCGCGCAATAATTCATTTGCCTTATCGCCCAAATGAAATTTAAAAAACCCCTTGTTAGGCAAATTAATACCAAGCCCATTTTTATTTGAAAATGAAAACTATTTATTCCAAATTGGCCAACTAATTGGGTTGAAATTTTGCCGCCAAAAAGCGCACCACCAATAGCTGCAATTAAAATTAAATTTGCAGACGCAAAAAAAGACGCTGAATTAATTGAATGTCCAAGAAGATTGGCATCAAAAATTTTCGCATCACGATTAATCATTGTTTTTATCCAGCCAAGGCGAACAATGGTTAAATCTTTTATGATGGTACCACGCTTTTTAGACGTCATTCTTAAAATCGGCTCGTAGCCAAGCCATGAAATCAAGAATAAAATTAATGCGATTAAATCTATTTTTTGCATTTTTGTTTTTTAGCAATAAAAAAGCCGCGTAGCTATAAGCTACGCGGCTTTTTTTAAAAACTCTAAATATTAACGAGAAACAGCAGTTGATACTGTGTTAAATTTAGTAGAAATAGTGTTACCAAGGTTGCTTACAGCTGCGATAAGAACAACTGCGATCAAAGCTGCGATCAAGCCATACTCAATAGCTGTTGCGCCGTCTTCGTTTTTCATAAAGCGATTGATAAGTTTTTTCATATTAGACTCCCATTTGCATAAATTATGTATTTGCTTAACCCAAAAGCATATTCCCACAAATAAACTAAAATAAAGTGAATCAGCTTTTAGTTGATTTTTAACCATAATTGTTGCAGGGTTATAAAAAATGTATATAAATCAATGGATTACGTCTCAATAAAACATTTTAATAAAAAAATAAAAATTTTTTTCTGTAAAATTTTTGCATTTTTTTTTAACAATAATTCCCAAAAATATAAGAAATCAGGAATTACAAATTAAAATAATTTTTTGCTCAAGTTTTATATTTTTTTGAAGTTATTTTCATAAGTATTCTTGCGCGCAAAACAAAAAAAGGGGGCCAATAAAAATTGACCCCTTATTTAAATATATTTCTAGGTTTAGTTAAATCATGTTATAAAATTGGGAATAATCTAACTAATCCAGATTTTATATTAACGTGACACTGCAGTTGAAACAGTGTTGAATTTACCAGAAACAGTGTTTCCAAGACGGCTTACTGCGCCAATAAGAACAACTGCGATCAAAGCAGCGATCAAGCCATATTCAATAGCTGTTGCGCCCGCTTCGTTTTTCATAAAACGTTTAATAATCTTACCCATAATGCACTCCCATTTAATTCAAAAATTATGCCTGTATTAGATATATCAAATAATAATAAATTTTAAGTAAATTAATATTTGAATAAAATTTAATAATTACTAATTATATGTTAACCAATATAATAATTTATCTTGCACCAGAAAAAGTAGTACTTAATAAATTATATTTAACACCAACACTATTAGTAAAATTGCCCATCCCACTTATAAGCGCAAGCATGATTAAAGCCAAAATCAAACTATATTCAATTGCTGTTGCGCCATGCGCATTTTTTAAAAAGCGTTGAATTAGTAATTTCATATTTGCCCCCAAACACTACAAAACGTAAATTTTGCGCGCTTATTAGGCTTAGAATAAGTGCATATATTTAATTTGATGTTGAAAATTATAGTTAAAAAACACTGAATTTATGTCGGTAAAGTCGGAAAACGCCCAGTTTGTTAATATTTAGTCAACCGAATAATGCCAAAAGCAATAAATACGTCTTTTAAAAAGATTATTATCAAGAGGTTTTTATGCGCTTCAAATTCATTTCTGCTGCTATTGCTTTAATCGCTAGCCCTGCCTTGGCGCATCCGCTTTCAATTAATATTGATCAATCAAAGCCGATTATACTTTCGCGTGCCGCTACGGGCGTTGTTGTTGGTAATGCAAGCATTGCGGACGTAATTGTCCATGATACAAAAACAATTATTGTTATCGGAAAATCGGTTGGCTCAACACATATTCTAGTTTTGGGTGAAAAAGGCAAAACCTTATATTCTGGAATAGTTTCAGTTAGCCCTGGCGCATCTGCTAATTTAGTAACCGTTCAACGCGGCGATGAATTATCTACACAATTATGCACGGAACGTTGCATTGATATAGCGTCACCAGAAGATGGATCCAAATCTTTGAATGAAGCAGTTAGCAAAATACGTGTGCGTTCAAGCAGCGCCAAAGGTATGTAATTAACAGCTAAAATAAAAAAATATCAAATCTATTCATAGTTTTTCAACCCATTTATGGTTCAATATCATAAAGGTTTTAAATATAATGAAGCGACTAGATAGTAAATTTTCAAAAATCTTGGGCGCAAACAAAGGTGCAACAGCGGTTGAATTTGCCCTATTGGCTGCGCCCTTTATGTTTCTAATATTCGCACTAATTGAGATTATGTTGGTTTTCTTCATGCAAACCACACTTGAGAGTGCCGTTGCAATTGAAGCGCGTAAAATAAGAACAGGGCAGGCGCAATCTTCTTCTAACCCAATCACGCAAACCCAATTTAAAACAAATATTTGCAATAGGCTATTTGGTATGGCTGATTGTGGAACACGGCTTTTTGTATCGGTTGAAGATTTTCCAACCCCGCCCGCTAATATCACAAATCAATGGTCTGATGGTAATTTAGTTGTTGGCTCTTCTAATGATGAGCCGTATCAAAACTCTGCATCTGGCGACATGGTAATTGTTAAAGCATATTATGTGTGGCCATTATTTACGCCAGGTATTTCAACAGCATTAGGAAATTTTTCAGGCGGATCTTTCGGGTCAAATAATAGAATTTTGGTTGCAACCGCAGCGTTTAGAAATGAACCATTTTAATAAGGCTTATGAAAATGAACAAAAAACCAATTTTCAAATTTTCATTTGATAAATTAAAAAAAGACAAAAAAGGTGTTGCGGCGGTTGAATTCGCCTTAATTGCACCTGTCATGGTTTTAATGCTTTTTGGGTCTGTCGAAGTTTCGCAAGCGGTAACTATTGACCGCAAAGTTACCCAAGCAGCATCAACAGTTGCCGATTTAGTTGCGCAATATGAAACTTTGGACTGCGCAACCTTGCGCTCTATTATGATAATCTCACGCTCGGTATTTGAGCCATATCCAAACCAAGGCGCCCTTGCGAGTATAAATGTTGCTAGTGTTGCGCTAGTTGGCGGAACGCCAAAAGTTGAATGGAGTAAGATGGTTAATTCAAATGGAACTTGTTCTACTTCTTCTGCCTTGCCTGTTGGGATGAATGTTAACGTTCCTGGTACTGATTCAAATGGTAATGCAATTAATCTTGCTACATCACTAATAAATACTACTGCGCCTAATAGTGCGGGGGGTGTGGTTTTGGGTAAGGTTGATTTGAATTATCAATCTTTGGGAACTTCATTCCTACCAAATAGTTTGCAAATGAGTGAAGAATATATGTTGAACCCGCGGCGTTCTGCAAAGGTTTGTTTTACAGGTGAAACTACGCCAGGGTGCTAAAACAAAAAAAGCCCGATTTTAAATCGGGCTTTTTCAATATTATCAGAAAACTACATATGATATGCGCGTTCACCATGTTCGGCGATATCAAGACCGTCTTCTTCAGCGTCAGGGCTTGCACGAAGGCCAATTGTATATTTGATAAGACCAAAGACAATTGTTGAAGCCACAGCAGACCAGACAATAGCAACACCCACCGCTTTGATTTGAACAATCATTTGGCCGATTGCAGTAAATTCATATGCACCACATGCTTCAGCTGTACATTTGCTAAAGTCAACGATACCCGCGCCGCCCAATGATGGGTGTGCCAATACGCCTGTTGCAATTGCGCCAACAATACCGCCAATGCCGTGAATGCCGAATGCGTCCAAGCTATCGTCATATTTGAATATATGTTTCACTTTTGCGCAGAAGATGATGCAAATTGGTGAAACAATAAGACCAAGGATGATTGCGCCAACTGGACCTGCGAAACCTGCCGCAGGTGTTACTGCTACAAGACCTGCAACCAAGCCAGATGCAAAACCAAGACCAGAAGGGCGTTTTGAGATGAAATATTCGGTTAAAGCCCAAGACAAGCCAGCCGCTGCAGTTGCCAAGAATGTGTTCACCATTGCAAGACCTGCATAGCCATTTGATTCAAGGTTAGAGCCTGCGTTAAAGCCGAACCAACCAACCCAAAGAAGGCCTGCACCAATCATAGTCATAGTTAGTGAATGTGGTGCCATTGGCTCGTTGCGGTAATTTTGGCGTGGTCCAAGGATTAAACAACCAACTAAAGCTGCGATACCTGCGTTAATGTGAACAACTGTACCACCTGCAAAGTCGATTGCGCCCCATGCCCATAAAAGACCTGCTGATTTTGTAACATCTGCGCCCAATGGAATTGCAGAAGTCGCACCAGACCACCACCAAACCATGTGAGCCATTGGATAATATGAAAGAAGCGGCCAAAGTATTGCGAAAACCACAACCGCACCAAATTTCATACGTTCTGCAACCGAACCAAGAACCAATGTTGCAGTAATCGCCGCAAAAGTCATTTGGAAAGCAAAGAACACAAATTCAGGTAAATTCACCATAGGTGAGAAAGTTTCAACTTGCGAAGCTGGTGTAACCCCATTTAGGAAGAATTTAGAAGTGCCGCCAACAAAAGAATTTAAGCTGCCACCATCTGTAAAGGCCAATGAATAACCCCAAAGTGCCCATGCAATCATACCAATTGCAGCAGTCACAGAAACTTGCATAATCATTGAAAGCATATTTTTAGCGCGAACAAGGCCGCCATAAAAAATTGCAAGACCTGGAAGGATCATTAATAATACAAAACAAGTCGATACCAACATCCATGCGGTATCGCCTTTATTTACGGTTGGCGTTGGTGCCGCTGCTGCTGCATCTTGTGCATGCGCAAGGCCAAATTGACCCAAGCTTGTGATAAGACCAAAACCAAGTGCGAGCATTAAGGTTTTCTTTGAAATCCCCAATACATCCTTTTTTATAACATTTACCAAATTACTCACTACCCCTTCTCCTTTTGATATTTGCGAATGACATCAAAGAAAGTGATTTTCTTTTTGGCATCGAAAAATAAGTAGAGCTAAAATGCTTACGCTTAAGAAAGCATTTGCCCCGCCAAAGTCTGAATTTGAGGCGGTTTTTGCAAGCCTTAAGGGGGGATTCATTTATTATTCGCGGCAATGGCTTAAAAAATGCACAGGCTTTGCCTAAAAAATGCACACTATTGTTGTTGGATGGTCTTTAAAAGCGGTGGAAAATCAGGTTTGCGTAAAAAATAGTATTTTATGCACGTGGATGCGCACGATTAAAGCTTTCCATTAGCAGCCGTGTATCAACATCTGCATATTTTTGTGTTGTTGAAAGCGATGCATGACCCAATAATTCTTGAATTGCACGTAAATCAACGCCTTGTGCCAATAAATGTGTTGCATAAGAATGGCGTAAAGCATGTGGGGTCGCATCAGGTGATAGGCCAAGGCCAGAACGCATATTTTCCATCAATTTTTGTATTATACGTGCATTTAATTGTTTGCCCTTTTGTCCATAAAATAAAATACCATTGGGTGTAATTTCATAAGGGCAGGCGTTTTTATAATCCGCGATTTTTTCTTTTGCGATTTCAAGGATTGGCACAATGCGCGTTTTTTTACCTTTTCCGGTAATCCACATTGCATCTTGGTTATCGATATCGGAAAGTTTTAAGCCAAGGCATTCAAAAATTCGCAAACCACAACCATAGAGCAGGACTAAAATGGCTTCATCACGTTTTGCCACCCAATCAATTGAGTTAAATTCATGTGCATGATTTATTAAATCATTGGCTTGAACAATATTAAGTGGTCTTGGTGCACGTTTTGGAATTTTTGGGGTTTTGATAAAGATAATTTCTTTATTAATAAGCCCAAGCTTTCTATCGCAAAATGAAAAGAAAGCCCTAATTGCCGCTAAATTACGCCCGATTGTGGCATTTGATAGTGATATATCGCCTTGTCGGCGGTGGGATAAAAACGCCCGAAAATCTGAAGCCTTAAGATTAATAAGATTTTTTAAATTAATTTCGCCGCCCAAATGCGATTGAATGAAATTAAAGAAAAAGTGTAAATCAGATAAATATGCATCAATGGTTTTATCCGAAAAGCGTTTTTCAGAAACCATATAATCGCGCCATTTTGCGATAATATCGGATATTTCACCCAAAATCACCGCATTTTTTGGCGCGCTATTCATGTTTAGATGTCGCCATCATGTTCAAAACGCGCCAATACACGTTCTACCACGCGTGCAAAGAAAGTGATTAATTCATTGCCCATATCTTGGCGGAAACAATTAATATCGCTTGATGCAATTGCCAACATGCCAAAGCGATTAGAAGTGCCAAATTCAAGGCGTGCCAAAGCTTCTGAACGAATATGCGGCGCTTTTTCGCCATAAAGCCATGTGCGCGATACATCAGATGTTCCAAGGCTTACAGAACGTTCAACCGGAACCAAACGTTCAATCACGCACCCAATTTTATCCATGCTCTCAGAATAAGCTGGGGTTTGTGAAATAACTAATTCGCATGAATCAGCCGCCAAAGAAAAAGCGACATGCCCACGCAAAATTTCGCGTAAATCAGATATAGAACGTGCGTCAAGGACTGCAATTATTGCCTCTTGTACGCGAATTTGTGATTCATAATTTTTGCGCGCAGTTTCAACGATTTGCGCAAAGCGTGATTTTGCTTTGTGGGTTTCTTTTAACATGCGATTACGTGCAAGTTCTTCTAATGAAACCACATTGCCAGTATCGGGGCATTGTGTGATGCGCGCCAATAGGTCTTCATCTTCTTTTACGAAAGCAGGGTTTTGCATAAGGAAATTTCGGATGAATTCTAATTCTTGCGGATTTTCAAGCGCGAAGCTTGCTTCTGTATATGCCATATCCCAATTCTTTCGATTTTTTGAATTATGTTTGAATTGGATAAAAACAAAATATGGTGAATATGCATTTAAAAAAGAGGAAACAAATGGTAAATTTTTGCTATTTCTGCACAAAAATGTGTTTATATATTTTGTTTCTTTCGTGCCCTTAATTGTGTTGAGCTTAAAGAATTGAAGCGTGCAGGAACATAAACCCAAGCCGGCGCTTTTTTATTTCCAAGTGTTGATGCTTTATCAAGTGGAAGGCGGTATTTATCAAATTGTCGCGCCATACGGCCCAATCTTGCGCGTGGGCCAGCGCTTGGGCGCGATACAACGCAAATAGGAACTTCTTCAACAATATCTTTCCAGCCGCGCCAATTTTCAAAGCCCGCCAAATTATCGCCGCCCATAAGCCAAACAAATTTTACGCCGCAATATCGTTTTCTAAGTGCTTTTATAGTGTCAATTGTATATTGGGTTTTTAATTGGGTTTCGATTTTTGTGACCACCATTTTGGGGCCATGTGCAACTTTTTTTGCACTATCTAAACGTTCCTCTAACTGACTAGAGGTTTTTTTTAATGGGTTTTGTGGGCTTACCATCCACCAAACAAAATCAAGACCTAATAAATCAATCGCAGTTTCGGCAACGTGCAAATGACCAGAATGGGCTGGGTCAAAAGACCCACCCAAAAGGCCGATTTTTTGACCCCTAAATGCAAGTGGCCAGTTTCTTTTCATATATTATGGCCTTGTTTGTCCTGTGCCGTGCACAATATATTTATAAGTTGTAAGTCCTTGTGCACCAACGGGGCCACGCGCATGAAGGCGACCAGTGCCAATGCCAATTTCACCACCAAAGCCAAATTCACCGCCATCGGCAAATTGGGTAGAGGCATTATGCATAACAATCGCACTATCCACACGATAAGAGAAAATTCGCGCAGCTTCTTCATTTTCAGTTATAATTGCGTCAGTATGGTGTGAGCCATATTTGCCAATATGATTAATCGCATCCTCAAGGTTATCGACAATTTTTATAGCAAGAATTGGCGCAAGATATTCAGTTGACCAATCTTCTTCATTGGCAATATTCATTGGACAAATTGCACGCGCTTTTTCATCACCACGTAATTCGCAGCCAGCTTCATTTAAAGCGGTGGCAATTTTCGGAAGAATTTTGGCGGCAATTTTTTCATCTATCAAAAGGGTTTCGGTTGCACCACAAATGCCAGTGCGGCGCATTTTGGCATTTAAAACAATTGCAATTGCTTTTGCTTCATCGGCATCTTGGTGAATATAAGTATGACACATGCCTTCAAGATGCGCCAAAACAGGAACTTTTGCTTCATCAAGGACGCGCGCCACCAAGGTTTTTCCACCGCGTGGAATAATCAAATCAATCGCGCCATTAAGGCCACGAAGCATTTCGCCAACAAAATCACGATCAGTAGTTGGCACAAATTGCACGCAATCTTCTGGAAGGCCTGCTTTGGCAAGTCCCGCCCTTAATGCATTTGCAATTTCCGTTGAGGTTAAAAAGGCTTCTTTTCCGCCACGCAAAACCGCCGCATTGCCGCCACGCAAACAAAGGCCGCCGGCATCAGCCGTAACATTTGGGCGGCTTTCATAAATTATGCCAATCACCCCAAGTGGAATGCGAACCTTATCAATTTTAAGGCCATTTGGACGATTATAAGTTTCAATGACTTCAAAGTTTTGATCAGGTTGTGCCGCAATTGATTTTAATGCTTCGGCAACGCCCATAAGGCGTTTTTCATCAAGCATAAGCCTATCAAGCATAGCATCGCTAAGGCCGTCTTTTTTTGCATTTTCATAATCAATTTTATTGGCGCTTAAAATTGCATCTTTATTATCAAAAATAGCCTGAGCCATGAAAATCAATGCATTATCGCGCGTTTCTTTGCTTGAATTTGCAAGTATAGCATATGCATTTCGCGCACGCGTTCCAATTTCGACAGCTAGGATTTTGATACTATTTTGTGTCATAGATTTCTAATGACTTCAAAATGCATTTTTTACAATGCATCTTGACGAAATTGGTAAAGATAAATGCACTAAAATTTGATTGTGCTTAGTGGCCCAACAAAGATTGCACGAAAAAAATTAATGAGCTTACAAAATATGCGAATAAAGCGAATACAAATGTTCCGCCCAAAGTCGCATACCAAGAAACAGGCATTTTAAGAACAAAACCCGCAATCGCACCAAGTGCAACCATAAGGAAGGTTACCAAAAGCCAGCTCATGTGTGCGCCAAAAACTAATACTAGTCCGAAAACGCCTAATCCAACCAAAAGGCCGCCCCAAACAGACCAATTGATAAAAGAATCAAAAGTTCTTGCTTGCTCACGAATATCCATTGAGCCGATTTTATAATGCGAAGCCATGTATTCTCCCTGATATTTATATTGAATGTAAAATGCGCGATTTTTGCTTTTTTTGCAAGTAGTCTGTGTGTTTTACCGCATTATAAATTTATATTGCCTAACCAATGACCAAGGGAGATAAAGAAATCCATCGCTAATTGTATTCCAATGTGAATTAATTTTATACTGAAATAGATTAAAATATTTGCCACAATTATCAAAAGCCCGTCATTTTCTAAAATGCCCAATGCAATAATTGCAATGGCAATCGCAGGCATCATATTACCAAGTGGAATTGGTAAAATTAGAATTAGTGATAAAAATATTATCTCTATGGCAAGGAAATATATCGCAAATCCAGAGCTTAAAAAGCTTAATCTTGGGCTTATGAATTTTTCAAGCTGCTTTACGAAAGGAAGCGATTTTTCAATTGCAAATTTCAAATGCTTAGTTTGAAAACTGATTGATGAAATGAATTTAGGAAGGCGCAGCTTCTTATCATTTAAAGCCATAAAAATCGCGGGAACAATAATTAATGGCGCAAAAAGTGTTGAAATTCCTGGTATGTTTGGAATTGAAACAGGTAGTGCAAAAATCAATATTAAAATTGCAAATACTTTACCGCGTAAAACAGATACAATTTGGCCAATGTCTGCCCGTTCGGTTTGGGGCAAATCAATAAGTAGATTTTCTAACAAAGCAGAAGTTCGTATATGGGGTTTCAATTTTGCCTCAAGCAATCGTAATTATATCGTAGATTTAGTTACGATTTGTGATTTCGCAATGTTGCGAGAAATTATTTGCGCATTGCAATTTTATTGGCGCGCGCCAAAAGTGCATCAACACCAATACCACCAATTCCAAGGTCGGTTGTGAAATCAGCGATAATGCCGTTTTTGTCAATGATTAGATAAGTCGGAACCCATTTCATTTTAAATGCATTATAGGCAGTTTTATCATCATCAATTGCCACAGGATATGAATATCCTTTTTCCTTGAAATAAGCATCAAGACTGCCCCAGCGACCATAACGACCCGCAGTATGTATGCCAATAAAACGAAGGTTTTTTGTTGAATTTGCGCGCGCGGCAACTTGGGCAGTTAATGGCGCATCTGCCATACAATCAGGGCACCAAAGACCCCAAAATTCAACAATTGTGGTTTTGCCTTTAAAGTCGGCATTTGAAAAGGTACCGCCACCGAATTTTTTCAAATTAAATTTCGGGGCTTTTTTACCAAGTTCAGAATAGGTTGTTGGTTTGCCATCCGCTAAAGCTTGCCCGGCGGCAAGTATTAAGGGCGCGCCAACAATGGCTTGTAAAATTTCACGGCGGGGAGGGGTAAAAGTATTTTTTTTCATACCCTATTATTGCAAACCAAAACCATTTTGCCAAGTAGAAAATAATTCTTATTTTTCAATAGTTTTTAGTGGATATTCAGCTTCTATATTATAAAAACTAGGGCCATTTCCTATTGTGGAAGAATAAAGAAAAAACCTATCTGCTATCCATGTTTTGCTTTTGAAAAGTGCGTGGTTTGATTGATATTCTAATACGGGTGGTAATGGTGAATTTGATTTCATATAGGCCAACGTTACATGTGGAATGTATTTTTTGTGATCTTTCGCAAAGCCTAATTTATTGCAAATATTATCAACTTTCTCATGCAGTGAATTTATTTGGCGGGTTTGATTGACAAGCGCATGTATTGAATGGGGCTTTTCACCGCCAAAAAAGCCAATTCCTGAAAGTGAAATTTCAAATTGTGGAAATTCAATTTTCCCCAATTCTTCATCTAAATCAGCAATATCATTTTCTTGCATGTCGCCTATAAAGCGCAATGTTATATGAAAATTTTTCAATGGTGAAAAGCGCGCACCATCAATGCCCGTTTGTAATGGTAAAAGGCCCGCGCTTATTTTATCAGGGATAGGAAGGGCAATAAATATCCGCTTCATCATACTCTCTGAAAATCGTAAAAATCGCTTCCTAAATGCATGATTTGTGTAAGCTCATCCAGTGCGGCGCGCCCTTCTTCAACAAGGGAAAAATCGCCCAAATCTTTTGGTGACAATTCATCACGATAATGTTTTTCAACCCATGCAACTAATTCGCTATGCAATTTATCGCTTAAAAGCATACGCCCGCCAAGTTTTGAAATTTCTTCTGGCGTTAAAACAACACGCAATCTTAAGCATGCAGGGCCACCGCCATTGCGCATTGAGCCGCGCACATCAACAAAGCGTACGGCACCAATCGGACTATTGCCAGCAATCAAATATTCAAGATAGCGTTTAACGTTTAAGTTTTGCGCACATTCCATAGGGGCAATAATTGTCATAAGGCCATTTTCATTAGGGCTTGAAACAATTTGCGTATTAAAAAGATATGATTTTATGGCATCTTCAATCGGAACATCGCGGTTTAAAACTTCAATGAAAATAGGCTCAAACAAATTTTGCGCTTTTTGTTTGATTTCATTTTGTAAGCCATCTTTATCTTCAAATGCATATTCGTGGAAGAATAAAAGGTTTTTATTGGTTACAGCAACCACATCATTATGAAATGCGCCTGCTTCGATTGCTTTTTTTGATTGGCGTGCATGAATTGTATAAGCATCATCAAGCCCATGAAAGCGTGATATTATTTCGCCAGTTTGTCGGGTTTGGCGTGCAGGATATTTGGCGTCAAAATTTTCAAAACCATCGCGTCCATAAATAAAGATTTCCAACCCCTTATGACCATATTCGGCACACATACGATTATGATTCGCCGCCCCCTCATCAGAGGTTAGGGCATGGTGGGGCAATGGTTTGTGAACTTCAAAATAATCATTATTTTCAAGTAATCTTGAAAGCGTTCTTGATGTTTGCCCATCTTCAATTGCACGATGTACCATTGTGTGAAGGTTTGCAGGTGTTGCATGAAGGCGTTTATCATTGCAATCACTAGCGGGTGAAATCGTTGCCGCATTTGCCGCCCACATATTTGAAGATGCACTGACATTTGCAACCAATTGTGGGCTGGTTGAATATGCGCTTTCTAAAATATTTTTATCTGAACCACTGAAGCCAAGGCGCTTTAATGCGGGTAAGAAAGGGCGTTCATGTGGTGGTAAAACCCCTTGCACAAGGCCCATATTTCGCAAAGTGAGGGCTTTTTCAAGGCCTTCTAAAGCTGCTTGCTTTGGGCTTGAAATTTGGTTTTTATTCGTGGCGCTGGCAATATTGCCATGGCTTAATCCGCCAAAATTATGTGTGTGACCAACAAGGCCATCAAAGTTTACTTCCACCGCTTCTGTCATGGAGGCAACATAGAGCAGCTAAGCTTTAAATGGAATAGCTCTGAAATGTTAATTCGCACAATTTTCACCGCCAATCGCTTTGCCAATATTTTAATATTGGCGGCGCAATTGACGGCAAAATTTGCGCGAATTTCCTATTACATATCTAATTCCCTTTAAACCTTATATGCTCAAGCGGTGGAAGTTAAAGTTTGCAAATTATAATGCTTTTCTTCTTCTTATCTCTGACGCGGCATAAATAAAGGCAAAGCCGATAATTACGCCAATCCAAAGCTGTGGTTCGGCAAAGGTTTGGTAAACACCACTCATATCAATGCTGAAATTGTTGTCTCTTATGGTTTGCGTATTTTCAACGCTTTTAAATGCTTTACCAAATGCTTCAATGATTGGTTGCCCGCTTAAATGCTGCAATGGAGTTAAAGCTGAATCAACCGACCCTTCAAAGAATATTTTTGCAAGCAAAGGCAAAAGTCCGATCGGCAAAACTGCCCAAAAGAAAGGTGATTTTGGCGCAAATGCAGAGCTTACGAGAAACCATCCATAAACAGGTAAAGCCCAAAGTGCATATCCGAACAATACAATGATAATATCAATCCAAAGTTGACCAGTAGTGTTTGCAACAACACCTATATCAAGCAAACTAGCATTCGGGATTTTAATGCCCATGATGTTTACTGAAACTGCAATCAATACCATCATTGCGATATGCAATACAAAGGCACTTAATGCTGCAAACCCTAGGCCACCACCTACAATACTTACAATTTTTGCACCTGCGGTTTGTAAATCACTTATTGGCAGTGACTTCCAAAACATAATATTACGTTCTTTACGCTCATCATATAACGCCCCTGCAAGCACAAAAATGATTGCGATTACGGATACTGATATTGGTATAATTGCGCTTACTGCACTTGCCATAACAAAGACTTGTGAGATGGCTTTAACATCTTGAGAATCAACTTTTCCAACAAATGGCTCTTTGGTTGTTCCATTATCTTTGTAAAGAACGCCATTTTCTTTATAGATTTTGTAATGTTCGCCGTCCATTTCAATGTCTGCATTTACATTGGCATCTGATGTTGCGCCAAAATACATTCCATTGTCATTGCCAAATTCGAATTTTCCTATTGCAATGGAAATAAAAACAAGGGCGAATATAACGCTTGCTATTGCCATAGGTGTGATAATTAAAGCACCACGGTTTTCGCTTAAATCGCGTTTTATAAGTGTAAGAAACTTTTTCATTTTTTTGTTCCTTTTAAATTTTTAATTTGGCGCAAATTTGGGTTTTGAGCCTCATTATCATTTAATGGTTCTGCCAATTTTGGTTTTGCATTTTTAATTAGTGCCACTAGCATTTTCACCCCCATCGCTTGCAAGTGCTACGAAAAGGTCGGCTAGTGAAACGCGTCTTGCATCGCCTAGTGACGCAAGAGAATCATTTGTTTGATTATTGTAAACATAGGTTGTGCGACCCATAAGGCTTCTTGAATAAATTGGCCCCATGCTTTGCGCTTTGATTTTCAAATCATCACCTACATCAACACAAAGGAATTTATCCGAAATATCATCCAATGATGCATTAAGGGTGATTTCACCATTTTTGATGAACATTGCATGGGATAAAATTGGTTCAATTTCGTCAATTTGGTGGGTGGTTACCAAAATTGTACGGGTTTCATCAAAGAAATCTTGCAAAATTGCATCATAAAAAGCATGGCGATTTATTATATCCAAACCCAAAGTCGGTTCGTCAAGAACAAGTAATTTTGCATCAATTGCCAAGGCAATCGCCAAATGAACTTGAACCATCATACCTTTTGACAAAGTTTTTACTTTGTTTTTAAGCGGAATTTTGGCATCAATAATTCTTTTTTTTGCTTTTTCGATTGAAAAATTAGGATGAATATCACTAAGCCAACTCAATAATTCATCAATACGTGCCCATTTTGGTAATGTGGCAACATCGGCAATGAAGCAAACATCATTCATCAATTGTGCGCGATTTTGCAATGGATTTTGTCCCATAACCAATATTTGACCATCAAATTCAGAAAGGCCAAGTATGCAATTAAGCAAAGTCGATTTACCAGCACCATTTGCGCCAATTATTCCAACAATTTGACCCGTAGGGATTTCAAAGCTGCTTGGTTTAAGGGCTTGTTTTGCGCCGTATGATTTTGCAAGATTACTTGCAATAATTAATGGCTTTGATTGAATTTCTTCAGTCATTATTGCCCCCTGTGTTTAATAATTCTTTTTTACTTAGGCCAAGCGCATCGATGCGTTTTAAAATTTCTGGCCATTCGTTTTTTATGAAATTTTCGCGTTCGCGTGCCAAAAGGCTTTGCGCAACATTAGGTGCAACAAACATTCCAAGTCCCCGTCTTTTTTCAATCAGACCCTCATCAACTAATTCTTGAAAGGCGCGTGAGATGGTCAATGGATTGACTTTTAAATCTAAAGCTAATTGGCGAACGCTTGGTATTGCATCACCTTCTTTATAAGTTTCATCCATGATTGCGCCTTGCAATCTATCTTTTATTTGTTTCCAAATTGGCAGATCATCCCGCCAGTCAAAGCTAACGCCACGTGTCATGTTGTTCCTTTCGTGCGCTGTATTGGTGCTTGGGTGTATTGGTAATCTATAACACTCTGTTTGTCAAGCAATAAAAAACCCCAATTGCATATATTCTGCAATTGGGGTTTTTTATTGATTTAATTGAATTATTTTTGTTCTTTTAAAGCTTTCACGGCTTCTAAAGTCAATTTCACGTGATTTTTATAATCAAGATTTGAATAAATAAATTTTATTTTTCCATCCTGACCAATCACAAATGATGTACGATTACTTCTGTCACCTGTTGGGCCAAATCCCACGTTATATGCTTTTATGGTTTCAGGTGTGGCGATTGCAACGGCAAATTTATCGCGGCATTCCTCTTTAGAGAATTTTTTTTGCCCTTCTATATCATCGCTGCTCATACCGATAATGTCGGCGCCTAATTTTTTGAACTCTTCAGTTTGTTCTGCAAATTCATGTGCTTCTGCGGTGCAGCCAGGGGTAAAAACTTTAGGGAAGAAATATAAAACCAAAGGGCCTTTTTGGAGTTTTTCATGTAGATTTAATTCAAATTCATTTCCCGCTAATGCGCCTTTTGTAATAATATTGGGTGCATTATCCCCAATTTTTAAAATTACATTTTCTTGTGGCTTTTTTTGCAACATGGCGCTGTTTTCATTTTTGGGTTCTTGATTCGGCCCGCAAGCAGCCAAAGTCATAATAGATATAATGCTTATTGCCGAAAAAAAATTGCGCATGTATCGCTCCTTTAACGTTAACGTAACATAAAACTTTGTTTTTGCAATTGTTTTTCATTCGCATTTATAATTTTTTCAAAAAATTTTTTGGATTTTATTTTTGAAATAAAAATTAATGAAGATATCTTTTGTTTGAAAACTTACATATTGAATGCATTTTTCAATAATATCTAAATATTATCTAGCCAATCACTTACTAGGGCATGGGCAATAGCCGAAGGCCTTGGCCCAAAAACTTTAGTGCCATTAATTTCAAAACCATCTTTACTTAGCAATTGGCGCACTTCATCGCGACTAAGCCATAAAGCGTCTTCTAATTCATCTTCATTGATTTTAATTTCACTATTTTTGGCAAAGGCGTGAAGCCCAATCATTAATTGTGATGCAAAAGGCCATGGTTGGTTTGCAATATATTCAACTTTTTCAATTTCAATTGAAGTTTCTTCAAAAACTTCGCGTTTACAGGCCTGTTCAATTGTTTCGCAAGGTTCCATAAAGCCTGCAAGTATTGAATAAAGGCCAGGTGGAAAAAATTTCGAACGACCAAAAAGACATTTATCATCCTTCGTTACAAGCATAATAACGACAGGGTCAACACGCGGGAAATGTTCTGTATTACAATTTGGGCATATGCGTTTAAAACCAAAGTCAGCAACATCAGTTTTACTTCCGCATTTTGCGCAAAATTGATGATTTTTGTGCCACGAATATAATGAATTCCCAAGGCCGTAAATTTCACTTTCCGTAATTTTAATTTGCCATAATGCAGATCTTAAAATTTGGAAGCTGCCATTGAGTTTTTGTTCGCAATCTTCTTTATATTTTGCGTCTATATTAAGTAGTAAAATGGGCGCATTTGCATCATTAAAACCCGCGGCAATCCAGAATGCATTATCATTCACAAAGCCTTTTATATCTTCATATTTATAGGTTGTGGGATTTGTGATTTTGTCATTTTGAACGGGGAAGAACACAAAATCATCGCAAAAAAGTGCAATTTTTGTAACGGGGTTTTTAAGCGCATCCTGCAAGAATGATGGTGAAATGCGTATATTGGCGTCGCGATTAAGGATATTTTTTGAAAAACTTATTTCATTGAATTTTGACATTTAGATTAAATACACTTTTCTTAAATGCTTTGTCGATACATTATTTAAGAAATTCAAAAATAATTTAGGGTTTTATTAGTGCAAGATTTTTTTAAAAAAATTCCCATAAAATATCATGCAATAATTTATGCAATAATTTCCATTCTATGTGTTTATATTGCCGGTGAAACAAGCAAAATAATTGCATTTTTTGCAAATACTAAAGGTATTAATTTCCCCATTCGTGAATTTATAAACCTTGCAATCATTTTGCTTTTTGCCAAAATGTTTTTCGCAAGAGAAAATGACTTAATAGCAATCAAAGACTTTAATTTTAGCGCAATTCTAATTGGTGTTTTATGTGCTTTATTGATTGTTTGCGGGTCATGGGTAATTGCGCTTTTTACAAAGACAATATCAGTTTCGTTTAAAAATAATTTTATATATGGCCCATTATTATTCAGTTTCATAATTCTTTTCATTCACGGCTTTTGCGAAGAATATATTGCGCAAAAATTTGTTAGAATTAAGCTTGTTGAAAATTATGGGCTTTTAAATGGCATATTGTTATGCGCATTGATTTTTCCAATAATTCAATTTTTACAAGGATATAGAAATCCACTTTTTATTATTGATTCATATCTGTTGGGGCTGATTTTTACAATTTTGGCAAATAGATTTGGTTATATTTCTGCTGCGGCTTTACATGGTATTTGGACATGGCTCGAGCTTGTGGTCGCGCCTGAAATATTCGTTTTAAGGGTCAATCAAAATAATGCATGGTTTTCACAAAGTGATACTTATGGAAGCGCCTCTTTGCTAATTATATGCGTGGTCTTGATATTTGCGCTTTTGTTTTTTGATATTTTTGGCTACAAGAGCGCGCATGACAAGAAGCAGCATTGATTTAAGCCCGAAAACAATCGAATTTTTGATTGAGAATAATTATAAAGAAACAGAGGCTTTGAAGGCCTGCCGCGAAGAAACGCAAAACCATCCGCGCGCAAATTACCAAATAGCCCATGAACAGGGTGCATTCATGGCTTTTATGACGCGTTTAAACGATAGTCGTATCGCCGTTGAAATTGGGGTTTTCACTGGTTATTCATCACTTGTAACCATGAATTCTATGGTGAAAAACGCAGGGCCAAATGCGCATTTATTTGCGCTTGATATGTCTGGTGAATATCTTGAAATTGCACAAAAATATTGGGCAATGGCAAATTTTGATAAATATATCACCCCAATGAAAGGTGATGCCATTCAATCCTTGGAAAAATTATTGGAAATGGGATATGCGGGCAGGGTGGATCAAGTCTTTATAGATGCCGATAAAGCAAATTATCCAATTTATTATGAATATGCATATAAATTGCTTAGGAAAGCTGGCCTTCTATTGGTTGATAATATGTTTTTATCGGGCCGCGCAATCGAACCAAAAGAAGATGATAAACAAGGTCTTGCAATTAATGAGCTTGCAAAAACAGCATTAAATGACAAAAGGTTTGAAATCTGCCTTACTTCGGTTGGCGATGGCATTTTAATGGCTAAAAAGATTTAACTTAATTCGCCGCGCCCCTCACGTATTTTCTGTCTGCTTGCTGCAAGTGAGCAATCATCTACTAATTGTGCTACTGCAGCATCTTCATCAGAATTATCATGCAAAGTATGCAAAGCCGCGACCGAAATTTTCGTGATTAAATTAGCATCAGGCTTGAAGCCGATTTGCGTATCATTAAGATAATGGCATAAAATATTGCTTATTTGACCAAGGCGTACGCGTTTTGCACTTCCTGCAAGGCCACGAATTTCATGCGCGCGTGACCAAATGAAATCACGTGCACCAACATCGCGAACCCTAGCGGCACGCGCAATTTCTTCCAATAATCGCGCAACTTCACGCTGTATTGGTGTGCGCAATAAATCAACATTATCTTGTGCCCTTGCAACGGCCTCCGGCGTTATTAAGCGGGCAGCAGAGCCACCAACTTTTTTTTGCAACATGAATGATGGCGGGATGATTTCTGACATTTAGTCTGCCTCCCCAGTGCGCTCTGCTTTTCTTTTGCAAGACGTATTTTTAATTTTGCCTCTTCGGCTTCCGAATCATCTGATGAGCGGCGCCATGGGCCTGCGAAATCCTTTGGTGTTGTTCTTCTTCTGCATGGGCCAACGTAATTTGCAGTTTTTATAAATGGCCTTGGCCTATCAACAACTGCAATTATTCGGTCAAGCAATGTGAGTGCTGAAATTGGTTTTGCCAATAATTCATTAATTCCCGCATCACGCGCCGCAGTAACTTTTGACCTTTCAGTGTGCCCAGTCATCATAATGATTGGAACGAAAGGAAATGGACTATCAGGTGCAGTTCTTACCATGCGTGCAAAATCAAGCCCATCAATTGGATCCATATTTAAATCTGCAATAACAATATCAGGGACGCCGGCGCGCATTGCCTCCAAGGCGTCAGCACCATCACCAGCCTCTTTGACCGTTCCAACACCTATACCACGCAAAATTGCGACAACGATTGACCTCATGTGGGCGTTATCATCTACAACCAATACGTGTAAGCTGGAAAGGCCTGCCATTTCAATCCCTCGAAGCATACGGATTATACGTAGCTTATATTACAATTCTTATACCATCAACCTCTTAACTAATAGAGTTAAATAATAGTTTAAATAACCTGATTCCAATGCGTAATTTGGGTGCGACTAAATTACTTTGCATATTCAAGATTAGATGGTGTTTGTGCAAATTCAACACTGACCGCGCCTTTATACTTTGCGAGGCTTGGATTGAAAACTACACCTCTATCATTTTCAGTGATTGGTATTTTACGCCCATCACTAAAAACTGCAAATGCGGCATTTGCACCTATAAATTTAATTGAGTTTAGTTTTGGTACCATAACGGCAAATGGACCAGCTACTGATAATGAAGAATGAAAATCACTGATTGCGTCACTGATAAGTGCAACGCTTATACGATTTGAAAGTGGGATAAGCGGAATTGCATCGATACTAAAGCCGCCTTTTTTAACGCCAATTATTTCAACTTTGCCGTGTTTTAGTGCATCATAGCTTGGGTAGGTAAGGATTTTGCCATTCTTATCATATTCAATCTTGGTTTTTTGACCATTATGAATAAGATTAAGCCCCTCAAGTTTGCCCTCTTTGATTACCAATCCATATTGTATGCGAATATGATCACGCTTTTGTGGCGGTAGTTCAAGGAATTTATCATAAAAACCATATAATTTATTTGCAGGTAAAACTTTTGCATTTTGCGCATAAACATTTGGCGCAATAATCGTTGATAATAATAATATACTTGGCAAAAATAGCTTCATTAAGCCCTCCATTTGGTGCGCAGTGTCTTTCACATCCCTTACCAAAGGTGCAAGTTAAATTTATTCAATTATTTCTTTTTCTTACTAGGCACTACCCAATCAGGAGAGTTAGCGCCTTTTTTGTTTGTAGTTTTTGAACCTGTTGCTTTGGTATCAGTTTTTTTAGCGTCAGTTTTTGTTGATTTATCTTTGCTATTTGTAGTTTTTGATTTCTGAACTTCAGTGTTTTTAGTATTTTTGCCTTTAGTCACAGGTTTCTCATTTTTATCTGTGGCTTTTGCTTTTGTATTTTTATCAGCGGATTTGCCTTTTGCTGAAGTTTTTGGATCTAATTTGGTGCTTTTTTGTGCTGATTTTGATTTAACGTCATTTGTCTGTGTTTTGTTTTTTGTAGTCGCAGCAGTTTTTTTGTCTTTAGGATTAGTTTTGCCTTGGTCTTTAGATGATGCAATTGTTTTAGATTTTGTTGTATCACCTTTTTTCTGTGCAGATTTTGTCGATGTTTTTTCTTTTTCGGCGACTATAGGTTCAGCTTTTTTTGCGCTTGGTTTTTTGCCTTTAGAAGTGGCAGATTTTGCGATTGCAACAGCTTGTGTATCAATATTTGGGGTTTCTGTTACATCCAAAGCTAATTCATTATTATCTTTAGGTTCTGCTGTTTTTTCGGTTTCATTTTTATCTTTAGAATTTCCAGTCCAATCAGGAATTGAGAATTCAGGTAATTGAACTTCGGTTTTTTGTTCAATTTGTGGTTTTGTATCTTCTTGTTCAGATTTAGCTACTGTTTTGGTTTCGGTTTCAGGTTTTAAATCAACTTTTACAGGAACTGGAACTGGAATTGTGGTTTGCGTAATTTTATTTTCGGCTTTTACTTCTTTATTTTCAATTATATTACCTTGATTAGCAATATCATTGGATTTTGTCGTAGTATCTAATGTGGCAACTTTTATAGTTTCGTTTGTCGGCTGAACAATTTTGCTTGTATCGCTACTAGGTACAGTATTTATATTTTTTGTGCCTTTGGCGGTGGTTTTGTTTTTAACGGCATCAAAAACAACTTTGACAGGATTAAACTTACCTTTTGGTGCTTTCTCGGCGACATTAGTGCTAGCAACCATAATTGGCGGATTTAATGGCTTTGCAAAAAGCAATGTCATACGATCACTTTCGCCAATTGCTGTATATTTGGTTTTATCAAAATCAGGATTGTCAGGCTTGCCAAGGGGCGCAGTTCTGCCAACAGGTGGAAGCGTCCAAACACCGAATGGATAATCTTTTGTATCTTTTGGGTTTGAATTTATCTGTGATTTACCAACTAAAACAAAGCCCGCATCTTTTGCCATGTCTATTACATAATCTTCGCGAACATAACCATCAGCGGCAAGTGGGTCTTGCGGACTATCTTCATCGGCTCGGTGCTCTTCGATACCAAGAAGGCCGCCTGGCTTAAGCGCTTTATAAAAGTCATCAAAGGCTTTGTCTGCCCATCCTTGGTTCATCCAATTATGGATGTTGCGGAAGGTAACAATTGCATCAACCGAATTCGGCTCTACAAGGTCTTTGGAGCGCGGCCCAAATGGAACAATTTTCACATCGCCATAAATATCAGGCGAATTAGCGTATTTTTTGGTAAAATCATCAACCATAGACTTAACCAAAGGCGAATTCGTGGTCGAAGTATCAAAATGGGCGGCAATTAATTGACCATTATTTGATTTAAGATATGGCGCAAGTATGGAAGAATACCAACCTTGCCCCGGCCAAATTTCAACAACCTTATCACCCGGTTTAATTCCAAAAAACTCAAGTGTTTCAAGGGGGTGACGGTATTTGTCGCGGTTTTTATCAATGCGATATGGCGTGTTTAAGGAAGATAATAATTTTGCTTTATCTTCACTGCTTAATTGTGGAAGTGCGATTTGGTCTTTTGCAACTTTCTCAATACTTGCAACGACAGGTTCATCATCAGCTTCTTGGGCATAGGCGGACATTGAAAATGAAGAAATTAAAATTACCGCGCTTATAGAGGTGAAAAACCTTTTATTCGCTCTAGAATATGTTTTTTTCACCTTTGCCGCTCCTGATTACAAAGAAAATATTTTCACACAATTAAGTGGCAAAACTTAGGTAGCAAAATTAAAAAAATTTAACTTAGAGCAACCAAATCACCAATTTGAATTAGCGTATCTTTTTTGGGGAAATGGTTCAAGTTTTAAGTGCAATAATTGAAATTAAACCGCACCCTTGAAATTATTTTTGTGCTTCCTATCTTTAAAAATGTGCCCGTTTCAAACGAAAGAGCGCAAAGCATTTTTGGGCAAATGACAAAAATGCAAAAGCCAAGCGGCAGGTTTTGCCGTGAACATTCGATTGCTTAATTTAAGGAGAATCTTATGAGAAATTTAGACCTTTCACCACTTTACAGATCAATTGTTGGTTTTGACCGCGTTGCAAACCTAATAGAGGCCGCAGCACGTCAAGAACATGCACCAAATTGGCCGCCATATAATGTAATTCAAACCACTGAAGATGATTATCGCATTGAAATTGCGGTTGCAGGCTTTGGTGAGGGCGACCTTGATTTAGAAATCAAAGAAGGCCTTCTAAGCGTTCGCGGCGAGAAAAAGCCAAGCGCGGACGAACAAAAATT
Organism: Pseudomonadota bacterium; assembly: GCA_020161405.1. GTDB lineage: Bacteria > Pseudomonadota > Alphaproteobacteria > Caulobacterales > Aquidulcibacteraceae > Pseudaquidulcibacter. Next base: position 1,011,010 of record JAIUOD010000001.1, read on the forward strand.
CCTGCATCGCGGTATTGCAGAGCGTGCGTTTGAACGTAATTTCCAACTTGCAGATCATGTAAAAGTATTATCAGCAGAGCTTGCAAATGGTCTTTTGATTATTGAATTAAAACGCGAAATTCCTGAAAGCGCCAAACCAAGAAAAATTAAAATTGGCGCAAATGGCGAAAGCCACCTTGAATTAGTAAGCGATGAAAAAGCCGCTTAAAATTTAATTCTCAATAAACGAAAATGGGCACCAATCGGTGCCCATTTTTGTATTATAATGAAGAAATCATGCTGCTCTAACACGCGCTAAAAATTCATTGGTTTCCTTTTCAAGTTTAGCAGCTTGCATAGAGAGTTCGTGACTTGAAGCAAGAACTTGAGAGGCAGCAACCCCAGTTTCGGATGCATTTTCGGTAACCTTAATTACATCCTCTGTTACAGATTTAGAAGCAATTGCAACTTCTTCTACATTACGGGCAATTTCACCTGTAACGACCGTTTGCTCTTCAACTGAATATCCAATTTCGCTTGAAATGCCGTTAATTCGACCAATTACTTCGGTAATACGATTCATTGCATTACTTGCACCCTCTACAACGGTTTGGATTGAGCCAATATGATTACTAATATCATCAGTTGCACTTGCCGTTTGATTGGCAAGATTTTTTACCTCTTGTGCAACAATTGCAAACCCTGCACCCGCCGCACCTGCACGCGCTGCTTCAATAGTTGCGTTAAGTGCAAGTAGATTAGTTTGTTCAGCAATTCCGCGAATTAAATTAACAACCTCTGATATACTTTGTGCAGCGCCAACCAATTCATTTACGGCATTTTGTGCTTCAACAGATATGCCAACAGCTTCTTTAGCAATATTTGCACTTTCCGATGAAGAAGATTGTATTTGCGAAATCGCATTTGATAATTCTGTTGCCGAACCCGCCGCCGTATTTGCATTTACGGTTGATTCTTCTGCGGCGGCTGCAACCGATGATGCCATTTGATTTGTGCGTTGCGCTGCTGCTGTCATTGCCTGTGCAGTTGAATTTAATTCGGCGGACGCAGCTGAAACTGCCCGCAACATATCACCAGCAATACGCTCAAAATTAGAAGTTGCAGCATCAATTACTTCACGTCTTTGAATTTGTACTTTTAATTCTTTTTCCTTTATCAATGCATCTTCTTTTGCTTTTTGAGCTAAATTATCGCGAAATGTTTCCACAGCCCTTGCAATAAAACCAAGTTCATCGCCACGGCTTGAACCGTTAATGTCAACATTATTATCGCCGCTAGCTAGTAAATTCATTGATTTTGTTAAATCTTTTAAAGGATTAGTAAGGATTTTTGAAAACCAAAGACCAATTAAAGTAGAAATTGTTCCGATAATTAATGTTACAATACAAACAAAAAAAGCAAGTTTATTAATTGGCTTTTTTACTTCATCTAATGTGATATTTGATATTACCGCATATTTTGTATCCATTATTTGCACTGGAAAATATGCTATGATGCTTTTTTTACTGCCAATATCATTAGTTATTTCAACACCTGATTCACCCGCAAGAGATTTTTTTACCTCACTAATATCAAGTTTAGTTTTTAAAATAGTAGGTTCTTTTGAATGCGGTGAATTATTGCGGACAAGCATATCTGTGCCGACAATTATGTTTTCACCCGTCTGACCATTTGCAGTTGAAGGTAGCATTGCATTATCAACTTTTGCAATTGACAATTGAATAGCAAGAACACCTTTAATATTACCGTTTTGGTCTTTAATTGGTACAGCAACAAAGCCAGCAGGTGCATCATTTGATGGCGCATAAGGTTTGAAATCATCTAGAATTGGTTTGCCATCTTTATTTTTTAAAGTTTTTCGGACCAAATCGCCAAGACCTGAATCTTTCCATTTCCCATTAGCCAATTGGGTAGCAAAGTCACGCTCTTTAAAAACCGTATAGACATTTCTACCTTGAGAATCGAAAAGAAAAATATCGTAAAAATCATTTGTTTTTAAAATGGTTCTAAACCAAGGATGAAAGCTTGCATGGACGTTATCATAATTACTGTTATTAGCGCCAAAATTTAATTTTTCTTTTTGCCCAATTGGATTTGGGTTATTATCTATATATTCACTTTGTAGTATATTTTGTGCATCTGGGCCTAATTCATTATAAGCTTCACTAAATCTATCAAGAGCATTTGAAATTTGTGAACTATTTGCAAGCTCAGTAACTTGTTTTTCAGTGTCAATAAAATATTGTTTGATTGATTCAGATTTAAGCTTTGCCGTTTTTAAAACCGCCTCTTTATTTTTCTTAATATCATTATTTGAAGCTACTAAATAAGCTGATGTGCCGGTAAGGGCGGCCGATAAAATCGCGATTATCGCAATTGTAATGGGTAATTTTTTAGCAATTTTTATGTTTGATAAATCTAAAGACATTCATTTCCCCATATTTTAAAAAAAGGAATATGAATCACAATCTTAAGTAATTATTTTAAGATTTTCTTGCTATTTTTGATGCAATTTATAACTTGTTGATTTTTAATCATTTAATATTTTTTTTATAAAAGCTAACGCAGTTGTCTCATTAAGAATTGGCGCATGGCCAACATTGGGAACAATGGTATTTTGCAAATCAGGTTTAATTGCGTTCATTTTTTCAATAATATCTGATGTTAAAATGTCAGAAATTTCGCCGCTTATAAGGCCGATTGGGATGTTTTTAATCATTTCAAATTGCGCCCAAAGATTTGGTGCAGGTTCACCCTCTTTGGCAGGTTGTAAGTTTTGTTTTATTTCTGGATCATAAGCAAGAATTATTTTGCCATTTTCCTCTTTGCAAATACGTTTTGCAAAATCTTGCCAGAATTGTTCATTGTCTTTTTGTAATGGATATTCGGATTGGGCAATTGCTTTAATGCCTTTGATAGCATCATCCCAATTATCAACAGGTGAACTATTGCCAACATAATTTCTTATGCGTGCAATCCCTGCTTCATTAACTTCTGGGCCAACGTCATTAAGTATTATTCCTGCTACTTTATCTGGCATAAAGGCGGCCAAAATCATTGAAATAATGCCACCCATTGATGTGCCAATGAAAATAGCTTTTTCAATATCAAGAACATTCATAATATTGGCAACATCGCCAACATAAGTTCCAGGGTGGTAATTTAAAGGGTTGGAATCATAATCGGAAAGGCCGCGCCCACGCACATCAATTGCATAGACTTTGCGCCCCAAACCCAAAAGGAAATCGAAAATCGGTTCAAAATCATTGTGATTTCTAGTTAGGCCGTGAATACAAAAAATAGGGTCGCCAGTAATTTCGCCACCAGGGATTAATTCAAGAACATAGGTTTTAATTCCATCTTGTGCCGCGATAAAATGTTCTTTTCTCAATTAACTTCCCCTATTTTAATTGCGAATAAATGGCGACCATAAAACATCATTTATATTTCTTGCCCCAGTGATTAACATTAGCAATCTATCAAAACCTAATGCAACACCTGATGTCGGTGGCATGTGCGAAATTGCATCTAATAAATCATAATCAATTGGGTAGGATTTGCCATAAATTTTGATTTGTTCATCCATCGCGCTTTCAAATCTTTGTTTTTGCTCTTCGGCATCAATTAATTCACCAAAGCCATTGGCGATTTCAATGCCGCAAATATAAAGTTCAAAGCGTTCCACCACGCGATTATCATGCGAACATTTTTGCGCCAATGCGCCTTCTGGTAATGGGTATTCACATAAAATTGTGGGTGCTTCTTTTCCCAAATCTGGTTCGATTTTTGCAACTAAAACTTTTGTGAAAATATCTGACCAATTGTCATTATCATCGATATTAATGCCAGAATTTATTGCAAGTTTTGCAAATTCATCACGCTTGGTTTTGCCATCGTATGAAATTGTTGAAAGCATGTCGATATTTGCAAATTTCAAAAATGCTTCTTGTAATGTTAGGCGTTCGGGCTTTGCATTAATTGGAATTTGAAATTCTTTATTTCGAAAATATTTTGCGCCAATGGAATTGGCGGCGGCAAGACAAATTGCACATGTATCTTCAATTGCAACATTCCAATCTTGATTGGCGCGATACCATTCAAGCATAGTAAATTCGGGCGTGTGAATTGGTGATAAATCACGATTGCGAAAGACGCGCGCAAATTCAAAAATTCTTTCCATACCGCCCGCAATAAGTTTTTTGCATGCAAATTCGGGCGAAGTTGCCAAAAACATTTGCTGGCTTTCAAGTTCTGGCGATGTCCATTGGGTTTCAAGGCCAAGTAAATGAACCTCGTTACCGGGGGAGGTTTGCAATTGCGCGGTTTCAACTTCTGTAAAATCTTGGACTTCAAACCATTTACGAATTGCATTTTTGGCAAGATTGCGCGCCATTAAAAATGGCATTCTATCTTGTAATTTTTCTTTTTCCCACCAAGGCATTATAAAAACCTGTAAAAATATCTAAACTCATTAAAAACATTGAAACTTTGCCCCATTTAGCTTATTGAGCGCAAATTCACAAATTTGAGAGTTAAAATGGTAAAAGTAATCGCTTCTTCAATCCGTAAAGGCAATGTTATCGAACATACAGATGGCAAACTTTATGTTGTCCTAACCCAACAAAATATCCACCCTGGTAAAGGCACACCTGTTACACAGGTTGATATGCGCCGTATCGTCGATGGCATCAAAGTGACCGAGCGTTACAAAACCACTGACCAAGTTGAAAAAGCATTCGTAGAAGAGATTAAGCATAATTATCTTTATGATGATGGCGAAGGTTTCGTCTTTATGAACCCTGATAATTATGAGCAGATTACAGTTTCAAAAGACACAATGGGTGATGATGCGCGCTATCTTCAAGAAAATATGGAAGTTTGGTTGACCATTTTTAACGAAGTTGCACTTTCTGTTACTTTACCTGCACGCGTGACTTTGGAAATCGTTGATACAGAACCAACAGTTAAGGGCCAAACCGCATCATCTTCTTATAAACCTGCAATGCTTGAAAATGGCGTTCGCACAATGGTTCCGCCTTATATTACAACAGGCACAAAAATCGTTGTTTTGACCGAAGATGGTTCTTATTACGAACGGGCAAAAGACAATTAAATCATTGATTTTTTGAAAATTTGCTGAAGGCAAATTTTGGTTCTTCGCCTTGTCCGAAAAGTCTGCAACTTTGCGGGGCTCATCACGGGTTCACTTTGAGACTTGGGTTTAAGCGGACAATAGAAATCAAAAAGCGTGGTTTTTGATTTCTATTGACATAATAGTTTTGAAAAAGCCCCGATTTCGGGGCTTTTTATTATTTGGGGATGTAGAGTTCGCCGATTTCTTTGAATTTCTCGCTCATTTGTTGCATTCCAATTTCGGGGTTTAATTGGGAGGCGACATATTGGTTTGAATTTTGTTTTGATGCAAAGTCGCGAACCTCTTGGCTAATTTTCATTGAACAGAATTTTGGTCCGCACATTGAACAAAAATGCGCGGTTTTTGCGCCTTCTGCCGGTAAAGTCTGGTCGTGATATTTTTGCGCGGTATCTGGGTCTAATGATAGATTAAATTGGTCACGCCATCTAAATTCAAATCTTGCGCGTGATAATGCATCATCGCGCAATCTTGCTGCTGGATGGCCTTTGGCAAGGTCGGCGGCATGGGCGGCAATTTTATAGGTCACAACGCCAACTTTAACATCATCCCTATCTGGCAATCCCAAATGCTCTTTTGGGGTTACATAGCAAAGCATTGCCGTACCATACCATCCAATCATTGCCGCACCAATTCCCGATGTTATATGATCATACCCCGGTGCAATATCGGTAACCAATGGCCCCAAGGTATAGAATGGGGCTTCGCCGCATGCTTCTAATTGTTTATCCATATTTTGCTTGATTTTGTGCATTGGAACATGGCCGGGGCCCTCAATCATCACTTGCACATCATGCTGCCATGCGATTTTTGTTAATTCACCTAATGTGTATAATTCCGCAAATTGCGCTTCATCATTTGCATCTGCAATTGAACCAGGGCGCAAACCATCACCCAAGCTAAAGGCAATGTCATAGGTTTTCATTATGTGGCAAATTTCTTCGAAATTCTCATAAAGGAAGCTTTCCTTATGATGCGATAAGCACCATTTCGCCATGATAGACCCGCCGCGCGATACAATTCCTGTCACACGCTCTGCGGCAAGTGGGACATAGGCAAGGCGAACCCCTGCGTGAATGGTGAAATAATCAACGCCTTGTTCGGCCTGTTCAATCAAAGTGTCACGGAAGATTTCCCAATTTAATTCTTCGGCAATGCCGCCAACTTTTTCAAGCGCTTGATAAATTGGAACTGTTCCGATTGGGACGGGGGAATTGCGAATAATCCATTCACGCGTATCATGAATATTATCACCCGTTGATAAATCCATAATAGTATCCGCGCCCCAACGAATTGCCCAAACCATTTTATCAACTTCAGTTGCCGCATCCGAAAAAATCGCTGAATTACCTATATTTGCATTAATTTTCACTAGGAAATTGCGCCCAATAATCATTGGTTCAGTTTCAGGATGATTTATATTCGCAGGTATTATTGCGCGCCCCTTTGCAACTTCATCACGAACAAATTCGGGGGTGATATAATCGGGAATAGATGCGCCAAAATCCATACCGTCACGATTTTGCTTTTTTATTTGTTCAATCCCAACATTTTCACGTTCGGCAATATATTGCATTTCAGGCGTGATAATTCCATTTCTTGCATAATGCATTTGCGAAACATTTTTTCCCGCTTTTGCGCGCAATGGATTTGCAACAGGATTTGGAAATGGCGTAACATTTCGCGCTTTGCCATTATCTTGGGGCTGAATTTCGCGCCCATTATAGGTTTCAACATCATTACGATTTAAAATCCAATCCTTACGTAATGGTGCAAGACCTTTATTTATATCAATATTAATTTGAGGGTCAGTATAAGGGCCAGAAGTATCATAAACCCGCACAGGGGGTTCATTTGCCGATGGGTTTAAGGCAATTTCACGCATTGCAACGCGATTCGCCCCAACATAGATTTTATTGCTGCCACATATTGGGCCAATAGTAATTGAAGATTTATTTTCCACTTCGCTTTTCCTTATGAAAATTGCGAAGTTGCATGATAGATTTCAGATGAAATCATTCCCATTCCCTTCGCAAGTATTAACTTACAGGTTCAAAGGGTCGTGTGACGCAACTCACACCTCTCAGCCAATAAGCAGGCTCCCCGAGGGTAATTTATTTATCCCATAAAGGGAATTTTTAAACTTTACTAAATATCAGACTGCAATTTGTGCCGCCAAATCCAAATGAATTTGAAAGCGCAGTTTTAAATTCGCCGACTTTGCGTTCAAGCAAAATTGGTAAATCTTTGAAGGCTTCATCAAGATTTTGAATATGCGCACTTTGCGCCATGAAATCGTTCGCCATCATGATAAGGCAATAAATCGCTTCTTGTACACCAGCAGCACCCAATGAATGGCCAGTAAGTGATTTAGTTGAAGAGAAGAATGGGATATTATCGCCAAAAACTTCACGCAAAGCGCCAACTTCTTGTTTATCCCCAACAGGCGTAGATGTGCCATGTGGGTTGATATAATCAATCTTTGGATTACCCGCCATTTCAATAGCTTGACGCATACAGCGTGCTGCGCCTTCGCCAGATGGTGCAACCATATCATAACCATCAGATGTCGCGCCATAGCCAATTAATTCGCCATAGATTTTCGCGCCGCGCGCTTTTGCACGTTCATATTCTTCAAGAACCATCATGCCTGCGCCACCTGCGATAACAAAACCATCGCGGTCTTGATCATAAGCACGTGAGGCAACAGATGGGTTTTCATTATAGTTTGAAGACATTGCACCCATTGCATCAAAAAGATTTGATAATGTCCAATCTAATTCCTCGGCGCCGCCTGCAAACATTACATCCTGCTTGCCATATTTGATACTTTCATAAGCATTGCCAATACAATGTGCAGATGTGGCACAAGCCGATGAAATTGAATAATTCACGCCCTTGATTTTAAACCAAGTCGCAAGCGCAGCAGAAACGCCAGAGCACATAGCTTTAGGAACCGCAAAAGGCCCAATTCTTTTTGGTGAAACATTGGCCTTTGTTAATTCAGCCGCGCCGACAATTGAACGTGTCGATGGGCCACCAGAACCAACAATTATACCAGTGCGCTCATTAGATACATCATCCTCTGAAAGACCTGAATCTTTAATCGCCTGTTCCATTGCAATATGACCCCAGCCCATACCTTCAGAAAGAAAGCGTGCGGCACGGCGATCAACCAATGTAAGCCAATCTAAAATCGGCTTGGCATGAACCTGACATTTAAAGCCAAGCTCTTTATATTCAGGGGCGGAAATAATTCCCGAAGTTGCGTTATAAAGGCTATTTTTAACTTCATCAATTGAATTACCAATTGAAGAAATAATACCCATCCCAGTTACTACAACTCTACGCATTTTCACTCCTTACCTTAGCCCATTGATGACATAGATTGCGGGTCAAACAAACCTACACGAAGGTCTTTTGCCGTGTAAATAAGCTTATCATCGGCATATAATTCACCGTCCGCAACGCCCAAAATTAACTTTGAACGAAAAACACGTTTCATATCTATTTCATAGCGAACTTTTTTAACATCTGGCGTTACTTGACCAGTGAATTTGATTTCACCTGCACCCAAAGCGCGCCCTTTTCCTGGGCTTCCCGACCAACCAAGGAAAAAACCAACCAATTGCCACATTGCATCAAGACCAAGACAACCCGGCATTACTGGGTCACCTTGGAAATGGCATGCAAAAAACCATAAATCAGGATTAATATCTAATTCGGCAATAATTTTACCCTTGCCATTATTTCCGCCATTGTCATTAATTTCGACAATTCTATCCATCATAAGCATGTTTGGAAGTGGTAATTGTGCATTACCCTCACCAAATAGTTTCCCTTCGCCACAGGCGATTAATTCTTCATATGTGTATGATGATTGCCTTGTCATTAGTTTTCCAAATCTTTTGACTATTTGTTACAAATTATTTCAAAAGCGGCACTAGCACTAAAATGGGTAGTGTGCAAAGTGATAAAACGCATTTTTTATGATAAACTTTTGGCCAATTAATCAAGAAGCCCATGCATCAATTGCAATTATCCAGCCTGTATAATTGCCAATTTTAATTTTACGCCACCCTTCTTGGGCATCAAGAATTTCACATATTGAACCAGATGCAATTTTAGCAATCACTTTGTTATTTTGCGTGTTTTTATTATAAAGCATTACATGGGTTGCGCCCTTTTGTGATGGGCGAATTATTAATGTTCGTTTGGAATCAAGATTGCGTTTATGAACCCAAACTTGTGTGCCATCTGGGTCTTCAATTTTGCGCCAATCAATTGTTTCTGCAATAACTTTAACGGGAAGGCCGGCCTGTTTATAAACAAATCTGATTGGATAATCTTCATCTGGCCCTGCGCGCCCATTAACAACATTAAAACGCATAGAAACAAAGCGTGGGACAGGTAGTTTTGACGGCGTGTCATATCTTATAGCCTGTGCAATTGATAATTGAGGCACAAGAAAAAATAATAAAGATATTAAGATGAAAAATTGTCGCATCGATTTGCCGCAAACTATGGTTCTATAGACTGATATGCTTTTTTAATGTGAATTTAGTGTTAATTAAATGAGCTGCATCAATTATTAAATCATGTGCGACCAAGGGATAATGATTTTTATACAAAGAAATTGTTGGAGATTGTCAACAAGATTGCTATGGATAAAAAATACTGGGAATTTTTAAAAATATGAGCAATACAAAACCAAAGGTTATTGTCACTCGCCGCCTACCTGATGCGGTTGAAACAAGAATGAAGGAATTATTTGATACGGAATTATCCAAAGATGATGTTCCAATGTCATACGAAGAACTTGTTGATGCGGCCTCTCGCTGTGATGTTTTGGTTTCAACAGTAACCGATAGAATTGATTCAAAAGTTTTATCGCGCGCTAGTGATAGATTAAAATTAATTGCTCAATTTGGTGCAGGTGTTGACAATATTGATGTTGAAACTGCGGTTCGTCGTGGGATTTGCGTAACCAATACACCAGGTGTCTTAACCGAAGATACTGCCGATGTAACAATGGCTTTGATATTGGCAGTTCCACGTCGCTTGATTGATGGCGCGCGCAAAATTGAAGAAGATGAATTCAAAGGCTGGTCACCAACTTGGATGCTTGGTCATAGTGTTGGTAATAAGCGGCTTGGCATTGTTGGAATGGGGCGCATAGGGCAGGCGGTTGCAAAACGCGCCAAAGCCTTTGGTATGCAAATCCATTATCATAATCGCAAAAAAGTCCACCCATCTATTGAGCAAGAATTAGAGGCAACCTATTGGGAAAGCCTTGATCAAATGCTTTCAAGAATGGATTTTGTATCGGTTAATTGCCCGCATACACCTGCAACTTATCACTTATTAAGCGCACGCCGTTTGGCATTGCTTAAGCCATCAGCTTATTTAATCAATACCGCACGCGGCGAAGTTCTAGACGAGGCGGCATTGGCAAGAATGCTTGAAAAAGGCCAATTAGCAGGGGCGGGGCTTGATGTGTTCGAACATGAACCAGAAATCAACCCAAAACTCAAAAAACTAAGCAATGTTGTATTGCTTCCACATATGGGCTCGGCAACATTAGAAGGCCGAACCGCAATGGGCGAAAAAGTAATAATAAACATAAAAACCTTCGCAGACGGCCACAAACCCCCAGACCGCGTAATCCCCGCAATGCTATAATCTACTAAGCCTTGGTTTAACCAAGGCTTTTTTATATTACCTTGAAAAATAAAGTAAAAAGTAAAGAATTTTTAAAAACCACGCTTTTTAAAAATTATTTTCCGCTAAATTCTAAATTGCCAAGTGAGCACAGCGAAGGCGGTAGTATAAGCGGTAGCATGGTGCGGCTAATCGGACAAATCTCGGCTTTGTCGAGGTCTTTTTCTGAACGCAAATTAAAGATGGTGCCCTATATCGGTGAAAGTTCGAACCAGAAATATTTGGAAGCACCGAGCGCCAAGCGGCGCTCCGGCGGTCGTCCGCCGCCCCATTGGAGCGGTGAGGGAATAGCGTTCGCGACTAGCGACTGCCCCGAACATAAGCGTGAGATAAAAGAAATGGTGCTGGAGCCGTCTTCACAGTGCCATCATTATATATTGAATTAATAGAGTTTAATCAATTGGATTTTCAAATATACCCCTTGAAATACCCCCAAGATACAAAGCTCGTATTTCAATTTTTTACATACCCCGTCACGTCAAACTAACATTGCGCTCGAGTACAATTACTATCTTATGATAAGTTTGCTAAGCGGTTGGATATCATGATTTCCAATAATTGAAAACCTTAACTGAAGCTAATTTTCAGAAATGTGCTTTTGAGCTTATTTCCATCAGAGCTACTCGGCATTTTCCCCTGAAATGTAATCTTGAAGCGCCTAATTTACCTCCAAATTACATTTTAGGTGCTATAAATATATATTCCGCAATATGCGCGGAGAATAATCTTGCTTTTGCGGAGAATATGTTTTATATACTCCGCAATAATTGCGGAGATTAATTTGTATATTTATGACCATGAAAATTGGACACAGTTCCAATGGAATGACGATAAGATTTCTACACTGCTTGCACGTGTCCGCAATTTACAGGGGCGACTATTAGGAAAAATGGAAGCTTTGGGTTTTGATGTCCAAAAATCCACTTCGCTAGAAGTTATTACTTCCGACGTTTTAAAGTCCAGCCTAATAGAAGGTGAAAACTTAAATCAGCAACAGGTTCGCTCTTCAATCGCGCGACGACTTGGTATCGAAGTCGTGGGAACTGTTCCATCAGAACGTAATGTCGATGGTATTGTTGATATGATGCTCGACGCAACTCAAAATTACGAAAAAGCCTTATCTAATGAAAGACTTTATTCTTGGCACGCAGCACTATTTCCTAGTGGTTATAGCGGGATTTCTAAAATAAAAGCTGGTCAATATCGTGATGATAAAAATGGGCCTATGCAAGTAGTTTCTGGACGGCTAGGCAATGAAAAAGTTCATTATCAAGCGCCAGATGCCACAACCATAGGCAACGAAATGGATGATTTTATAAACTGGGTTAATTCCGAAAAAAATATTGACCCAGTTATATCATCGGCGATTGCGCATTTATGGTTTGTTACAATCCACCCATTTGAAGATGGGAATGGTCGTATTGCGCGCGCGATAGCCGATATGATGCTCGCACGGTCTGATGGCACTAAGTCAAGATTTTATTCAATGTCATCGCAAATACAAGCGGAACGTGATTTATATTATGACGTTTTGGAAGAAACCCAGAAGGGCGATTCCAACATAGATTACTGGCTTTTATGGTATTTAAATTGCCTTGAGAAATCTGTCAAAAATGCCGAAGACATAGTGGCGAAGGCACAAAATAAATCAAACATTTGGTTGTCCCTAAATCAACATCCGCTGAATGCCCGCCAGATAAAAATACTAAATATGCTTATAGACGGTTTTGAAGGACATCTTACATCTTCAAAATGGGCTGCAATCAATAAATGTTCCCAAGACACCGCATCAAGGGATATTGAAGCTTTAATTCGTCAAGAGATTCTCATCAAAGGCGCAAAAGGTGGTAGAAGTACAGTTTTTCACTTAGCTATTTTGGCACAAAATATACTTGAATAAAATCGGGCAACTTTATTTCTCATCAGCCGACAACTCTCAATCATTTTCTAACTGTAAAACATATTTTTCACCAAAATCAACAAGATTAATATTTAAATCTTTGGTGATTTTTCTAACGGCGCCATCTTTATCTGTCGCGGCTATTATAATTTGCCCCTTCTCGCTCGTCGCTTGTACGGCCAACCTATATATTTCCAAATACCCTAATCCTTCTATGTTTTGCTGCTTGGGCTCGTCAAATATCGAAACTCCAGGGTGAACGCCAACATCACCATCATTGTAGAGCATCTGAAGAGCAATAGTAAAAGCAATAATAATTCTAATCCAATCACTCGCGGAACTTCCAAACTCTGGCTTTACTTTTCTCATTCCATCACTTTTTTTGATAAGCACTTTTGGCTGGAAAGTATCCTTATCAATTATAACAGCATCAACTTCATAAGAATCGAATCCAACAACAGATAAACACATGTGGAAAAAGTTTTGCAATTTGTAAATCTTACTTAAATCCTTTTCAGAAATTGCACCTTTTAATTTATTAAATGCGTCCAATTTTGAGAAATACTCGTTACTAGTATTTTTTAGAACGCCTAGGCTTTTATTGGCGTACTCAATTACGTCTTCTAAAGAGCTCACTTCTGCTTCTAATTGGGCGATTTCTTTAGCTAAAACAAAAATGCTAGGCTCTATGAAAGTTTTTAAACTTCTCAAAAGTGAAGAGTGTTTCTCAATCCTATCATTTATAAATGCTCTTTCTTTATTCAAATCACCGACCATGTCTTTAAGTGAACTTTCCTCCAAACTAATTAAGTTCTTTAAGATATTAGACTGCTGAAAAATATATTGGATGTTTTCATCTATCGTCATTGGAACGAATGAATCGCCCTTGAAAGCAAGAGTTCCATCTATAGGTTGCTCACAAGTGGGGCATAAATCCCCAACTAATTTAGTGGCAATTGTTTTAATTCGCTTTTCTTCTTTATTTTTCTTTAGTTCGACGCCGAATGCATCTAGGCGTCGTCTATAAGTTTCAATTAGGTCGGACTTAATACTTATATTTTGAGTACTCCTTTCAAGAGCTCTTGAAGTCTCAGCAATTTCCGATGATATTTCGTTAATTCTTGAATGGGTTCCATCGTCGCTTGGGTTAATGCTTACAAAACCTAATTTTTTATCCAGTTCGGATTGCAATTTTACAAGCATTTCAGCGGCAGTAAGTCTGTTAGGCATATTAGTTGCCTCTACTAATTTTGCATCCCAATCCCTATTAACTAAGTCTCTAGGAGCGCCACTAACTCTGAGATGTTTTAAGATAAGATAATTACTTAAAGCATCGAGTTGCGTTTCATAAGTATTCTTTAGACGTAATTTTTCAAATCCTAATTGGGTCTTTTTCAAAGTGCGGGATACGAACTCTAGACCTATAACTTCGGAAATAGTTGTTCGTTTTGAGTCCCTCATTCCATAAAATGGTTGATTAGACATTATATCTGTCCACCCGCGTTTTTGCTCAAGAAAAATCAATGAAAATACATAATCTAGATAAAGGCGCATATTACCGTCATCGTTTCCCAATACTTCGATATAGGGAAAACCAATAAAGTTACTGAGAAAATGGTGAAAGCCCAACTCACTCTTATATGAATCTCTTCCTAAAAAGAGCTTTCTTCCCTCTGTATTTGAGAAATTGTCCAGATTAGACGGATAAACCACAATTTGATTGTCAAAATCTGGGTTAACTTGTCTAGATAGTGTTGCTATTTCACCCTTTTCATTTGCAACTTCAACGAATACTTCACCTCCGATAGTGGGAAGCATGTTATCGCCCACGCGCACTTCATCCCTAACAATAGCGGTGACATTATTGTTGATTAATTTATCCATGCCCAAAATTGCAATCAATGCATTAAGTATAGAACTTTTCCCCCTAGAGTTAAGACTGGTTAGTATGACGTTGCATCCTGGTTTAAACTCCACTTCGCAGATTGCTCGGTTAGAATTGCTTAAGCGTGATACTAATCTTAATCGATTAAACTGCAAAAACATGCATTTATCCTTTGGTAAGTCTATTTATTTCGGAGCGCGTAAGCACTCCAATGCGCATTCCGATATCCATGTATTCATCAATTTCACCCGAATCTTGCAGCACTTTCAAATATTCCGTGCCTTTCGTTGTTAGAAACAAGCTATATCCACTCTTAGACGTTGTTCGTTCAATTAAACCGTAAGCCAATGCATATTGGATGCATTTGTTTAGGTATGGGTCAATATTGAAATTGAAGGCCCCGGGATTATCGCTAATATCTCGATTTAAATAATTTTCCCCATTTCTAGCTTTCAGGAAAAGGGTGTTTAAAATATGTAGTTGCTCTAAATTAGCAACTTTGCGCCAACAGCATCTATCAATTGATATTAGTAAAATTGTTAGCCTACCAAAAAGCCTCAAGTCAGAAGAAATGCCGCGAGCGCGGATGCTAAACGTTGCGTTGACAATCATTGTATTGTTTCCGACACTTTAAAATCAAGAGGGCAATCGATATACCATCCTGCAATTGTAAATCTTGCAATCGCATTCAAGACATTTCCATGCAGCCTATCTCCGAAACTGTGCCTTAGACTGGCTAGAAGCGTGTCATTAATTTCTAGTGCGTTCTGATAATTCCCAATTAATTTAGATGAATTGTTGACCCGACTTTCGTGAGAATTAATTGCATTACTTATTTCTTCATGAAGCATCGGAGAAAACCTTAAAATCTCCTCCATAATATCACCATTTTGAAAGTATGATTTAAACTCTTCAAGCGCCATTTTTTTTGCTTCAAATAAATCTGGGGTGATTTTTTGATATTTATTTTGAACCGTTATAAACTTGCCGTCTTGATATATTTCTTCTATCGGCGCCAAAGTGGCAAAAGGAAACGGTATGTCAATTTTATCATTAATCGCTTTATTTAAGGTACTGTGCTCTACTTCAAGATAATCTGGCGTTAAAACTTTTATTGTGAAATTATTAGAGATAAAGGGTAACCCCCAAGCTCTGACTTTTTTTGATTTCATTGCAGCGTATTGATTTATTTTATTTGATGGAATTGGAGAGTTAATTAACAATACCCATTCATTGATTTTACCGCCACTCAGTAATTTCTCTATCAATATTTTATTTTTTTTTAGTTTATTTAAATCCAAATATATTTTGCTTCGAATTGATTTGTGGCGATTTTTATTAAGAAACTCCATGCCATACATTTGATAGGCAATTCCGTCAGAAAAAACCCAACCATCAAGTCCACCGTCGCCACCATCGTTTTCCTCTATAGGCTGATATTTGCCTCCATGCTTGATATGAAGCAATTTATGGCAATAGTTTTCCCATGGTGTACCATCATATTTTGTATACCAATGTTCATCCACAGCTGTACTCTAATAATAGAAGCGTCCAATAATAAATTAATAGTATACATTTCAAAAGAACTATCAATATGTAAATCATTCACGCAGATTGAACGACCATCAAAGGCTACGAGCCTTAGGTAAATACCTGTAAAGTGTGGCAAAAGAAACCCCCATTCGTCTTGCAACTTCTTTCGCGGTGATGTCGGGATTTTTCAATAAGGTCTTTGCTACTTCGATATCATCTTCGGACATCTTCGACGGTCTGCCGCCAGTGCGACCACGCGCCTTGGCAGATTCAAGGCCAGCTTTAGTTCTTTCGCGAATTATGTTTCGTTCAAACTCAGCTAAAGAAGCAAAAATGTGAAATATAAGCTTGCCGCCTGAGGTCGAGGTATCAATAGATTCAGTGATGGACTTAAAGCCAATGCCATGTTTTTCTAAATCCTCAACCGTTTCTATAAGCTGTTTTAAAGAACGTGCTAGTCGGTCTAATTTCCAAACTACAATCGTGTCGCCAGCGCGGGCATATCCCAGTGCGGATTTCAGTTCTGGTCTATCACGCTGTGCCCCTGAAGCCTTTTCTTCAAATATTTTATCGCAGCCTTCTTTTTGGAGTGCGTCAATTTGTAAGTCATTATTTTGTTCAGCGGTTGAAACGCGCGCGTAGCCTATCTTCATGAAATGTCCTTTGGTTATCTTGAAACTCAACAAGTTCATAGCACAATAAGATATCAATTTCAAGATACAGTTTTAAGATATCAAAAATCAAAATAATGGCGACGATTGGCGACTATAAAAAATAATATCAATAACGTTCGTTTTTGGTATATGGGTAGTTGCCTATTGGGTTAATGTATAGCTCATTGTTCTAATTTGAATTAGAAAATGAAACAGGGATATTACAAATCAATTTGGCGGAGGGAGTTGTGAATTGATTTGGAAGAGTTGCTGTAATAAGCATATGCCATAGATAAATTATAATCCCCTACTTGGAACAGAAATGTTTTATTGCATTACGAACGACCTCTTTTGGCACTAGCTCCCTTATCAATCCTTCATTTTCAGTAATTTTCTCAAAAGTATTTGAGGCAAACGTCCATGAAGCACTTCTACTCGAGCAATTTATTCCTAGAACGCCAAAAAAATTAGGTTCTTTTCCTTCAGGATAAATATAGACCTCGCGCGAACCGTAGTCATCATATTTAATCAACGCCCCATACCACCAATTTTTATATGGGCGCTCAAACTTTTGTACATATAGGCCAGTAATAGAGCCCTTAAACTTCTTACCGACAAATGCGTCATCTGAAAAATTGTTTCCGTCTTGAGCAAATGTACTGACTGAAACAAATGACCCAAAAAATAATGCAATATAGGCTGCTTTCCAATACTTCATAAAAAAACTCCAAAATATAGGCGTATAGATTTATTATAGTCGCTGGCATTTAAAATGTAGCCATCTTAAAAAAAACAACTTCTGCAAAATATTGCTAGAAATCATTCTGGAATACCTCCTTCTTTAGTTAGCAAAACATCGCGCCCCTGACAGCTACCATTTGAAACATTTCTTGTGGATTGTGACTGAGAAACAATTGCATACCCTTCTTGAGTATATTGCTCCACTAATTGGGAATTACTCTGACAATCAGATTGTACTTGCTCAGAATTATTATACGGATATTGTCTATAAGAATAGCCTCCTGTAAACTCCCATAATTGCAACTGCTTAGCCTCAGAGGTGAGGAGCTTCTTCTTTGCTGCCTCCAGTTGGTCTTTTTCAATTGTAGTCAAAGCACTCGGTGGCAGCCTGCTCAATATGTGATAAATCGAGTATGCATCATCTTTGCGCGTATAAGTTACTGCGGATAAAAGTGTTCTTGCGACTTTCAAATCGCCCATTTGTTTAATGAGTTGTTTAAATCTATAATTTCTAGCTTCCAAATACTCAATCGGCGCACCCGCCTCAGAGGTGGAAGATATTTTCTTAATTTTATCCCAATCCGTAAGATGGCATGTTTCTATACTTGGGTCAGTATCTCTCGCCTGAGTAATTACAGAAGATTTCTTAATATCGAAAATAGTTTTATAAGGGACATCATCGACAATAACTACATCTTCAAAGCCATTTTCACTAATTTTTTGGAGACCTCCTTCCCCATTATTATAAAGCCATTGCTTTGGTATTTTGTCAGTTTGAGCAGTAATAAGTTGATTTTTTCCACCTTCAAACAAAAGCATGTACTCGTCCTTAACCTTTGCAACATATGTTTCAGGTTCCGAACCTAAGCTAGTATCACTTTTCGTAGTCGCTGACTTACATACCCATGCAGTAGTAGGTAAAGGTGATGCGAGAAAAAATCCAACACCGCCTAAAAGTGCAGAAATTGGTATTCCTAATATGAAGGTTGTTGCCAATTTATTTTTAGGTTTCTTCAATTCTTCGGTCATCATTCCACCACACAAAAAGACTATGCAAATCAAGGCAATAATATTTGTATACTTAGCTTTAAATCAAAATGCAAATAAAGTTAATTATAATATTGCCCAATTTATTGGAGCACAATACTACTATATCTAATACTTGAACTAAATTAAAAGCACACCATATCCGGCATCCAAACAAAGGAGCGCGTATGGGATTTATTGTAGAGTATGGTCGTCACATAGATATTGAGGATGTTGATATAATCAATATTGATGAAATCCGCCTGCTTATTGAACAAAACCAAAGCTCGATTAACAGGGTAAACAATTTTTTCGACAACAACTCAATTCACGACGTGGCTCTGCCAATTGATTTACTACTTGAAGCAAGTCATTTTTATCCCGCATGTGGTGATGACACTTCGCCAATTGCAAAAATGAAAAAATTAACGAACAGCTTTGTGTTTAGTGATTTCTTCTTCAGAGAAGCGGAGATGATAAAGTCACTTAGCGAACCGCATAAAATTAAAATGCGTTCCTTCCAATCCCATTATCCAACCTATGAACTTCACGAACACCGAACAATTTCAATTGATGAGCTACCAAACTCAAATGTCATATTCGGCAGAACGGGAAAGTTTCTGGAAATGCGTGGCGCAATTCCCAAGAATAAGGCAAAAGATTTTTATACTTTGGAAGAAATAAAAGCATTTCCAGAAATCAAGACTAGCTTTGTCAATCCATTCCCATTCGCCCATTGGTTTGTTTTTAAGTATAATAAGCGTTACATCGATTCAAAATATATTAATGATACAAACCCGAAATACATAAGCCTAATTCATATTTCTGGAGACGCAATGTGTGCGTACAAAGGCCTTTATAGTGATAGAAAAACGGCACCAACAATTTTGACATTACTAGATTGCGGCTCGCCAATCCTTGGCAACTATATGAACCTATTGGGGCATCGTTCCAATTTTTCGAAAATTGTTTTGAAAAGCCCTATTCAACCCAAAGTTTTCAATTGCCTAACCGAAGATTTCGCATCTTCCTTCATCTCCATTAAATCCAAACACAAAGAACTTGGAAGTTATATTTTCGGAGACCGAGATGTTACGATTTCTGCAATATAAAAAAAACTAATTTTTAATTTTCTAAATTGCCATTATATCGCTACAACTCTTTGAATTAATATAAATAATTTTATTGAAAACATTAGACATAATCCAAGACTATATCATGCGAATGAATATAAGATGCCAGCTAGTTCGACGGAAATGCCATACCCATGATTCATAAAATATTGAACTATTATGTATTTAAAACAGTGCCAATTTAGAGAAATAGTATATAATTTATTTGCCTAATTATTTCGAAGTCCAAATGGAATGTGTACACAAGGAGTAGAATCTGATGCAGGTTCTAAATGCCCAAGTTGGTCATCGAAAAATATCTGAGGTTTTAGGACATCTAGAATGTTCTTTTTCTCAATGCCGCCAGTAAGGAAAAGTTCATCGGTCTCAATGTCAAATGATTTTAAAGTAGTCATAAGACGCTCATGAGCAGGAGCATTTCTCGCAGTAACTATTGAGACACGGATTGATTTCTCTGGGTTGTTAGCTTTTTTGCTGCGTTCTCGCTCAAGTGATTGCAAATCAGAAATACGTTTCAGAAGTGGCATTAAAGGCCCTGAGTTTAGCGGTCTATACCTATTCTGTTGTTCCATGTAATGGAATAGGGGTAATCCACCATCCTGGAAAACACCTTCTGCCTCGTCGTCAGCTATTACGCCATCAAAGTCGAAAGCAATTCTCAACTGATTGTCCTCGTCAACATCGTCCATCTTACATGGCAAAACATGACCAGCTGGATAACCGTTATCAATGGCTTCTTTTACTTCTCTTGGGTCTGTACTTAGATATAAAACAGCATTTACAGATTTCATATAAGGATATGGCAGCGTACCCGCTAGAAAAAAGGCTCTAGATATTTTTAAGCCATATCCCTCAAGGGCATCCATCATTCTCAACCCTGCATCAGGATGATTTCTTGATAGAATTACTACCTCAACTGGTTCTTTATCAGGAAATACATTGTTGAGGTTGAGCAAGCGCTTTATAAATGGGTATGCGGCACCTGGTTTTGGCGGAATGCTACGATTGTTAAGTTGAAACTCTCTAAACGCGTCCAGACCTTGAGTAAGGTATATTTGATGCTCCGCACTAAAGTCAAAAAGTGCAGTAGACGAAACAGCTACTACGAGCTTGCTTTCAATTGGATAAGCCATTTTATACCTTTTAAATAATTCCTGACTAGAATTGTTTTCTAATTTTTCGCCAATTTGAAACTTATTTGATATCGATAGAATGAAACACTTGGGACATTTGATATAGCCCAACGTAAACTTTGGTCATCTTCTAGTGCAATAATTGCGCCTTCTACCGTTTGGTTCGGAGAGGCAATTTGCTCCTTAATATACCCCATATATCGAAGAACTTGTCCGACAACTCTGTCACTTGCACGTCCACGCTTTAGCTCAATCACCAAAAGACGCTTTTTATCATTACTAATAGCAAGAATATCAATTATTCCTGCGCCTGTTTGATATTGCTTGCCAATTAAATCGCCATCTTCTTCAAATATTTTGAAATGTTTAGAGAACTCGGTCTGGCTCCAATTCGCAACCAAAAACTCTTCAAGATGCTTTTCCATTGCAAATGCTAAGGGGTCAATAAACCCTTCTTCATCGCTTACAACAACTGATGTTGTGACAGCACCTTTTGAAATAAAGTTTCTAATCTCATTTTCATAGGATGAGATATCGCAAACTGTCCCAATCGAACCCGTTGAGTTTTGAAGTGATTGCGACATTTCACTTCTCGGAATGTAAACTTCAAGCCATTTTACATTTCGGCGATGCGGCAATACCCCATCATGGGAATAATAATATTCACTTACAATTTCCCCGACCCTATAATTGCCATTACCATCGGGACTTAAAACAACATCGCCAATATTTAGCCCCTTTGAAACAGTCCAAATTGCCCCACACGCAAGGCCAGCAGTTACCCTGGATTTATCAGGGTTATTTTTTAGATAAACAGGAATGAACTCCTTATTAAACTCCCGCCAGTTTTCGGGTAGGTGGCTCGATAAATCTTGATAAATACCAAAATCAGTTCCTATAAACCCGCCAATAAAGCATTCTTGCGCATGTACGCTGCCAGCCCCTAGCATTATGCGATTATATTTTTTCAGTAGCATCTCCCAATATGAAAACTTTAAATAACTTCTATTTTTCTCTACATAGCAAAGTTGGATAATAAGATTAATTTTGCAAGCAATTTAACCAAAACCTAATTAATAGATGCCATCTGAATAAGAAAGAATATTAAAAATATAATACCGACTCCAACCATCCACCAAATTGAGTTATTTGTTTCCCTTAGAGGCTCAATATGGTCGACACTTTTGCCGATTCCGCTAGGCAAATCGCTAGTTTTATTTTGTTTATTTTCAATTGAATGAGATATATCAGAACCACAATGTTTGCATTTAATGGCGTTTCGTTTTATTTTTTCTGCGCAAAATGGACATGCTACGTCGTCAGACACCTTTTTAACGGCAAGGCCAGTTCCTTTCATAGATTTCCATGATGTAAGGGACATACCACTGTTATATTCAACCTCGATAATTGCGTTTGCGCCAACCTTTGCGGCCATCGCTCTTAATCTACCACTAACTTCCTCAACAGTAGGCGCTGGAGCAAAAGCGGTGCTTGCTTCGCATTTTGCCTCTAACCTGCGGATAGGTTCATATTCGAAATCAACTTTTCCAACGAAAATACCTATATCTTCTAATTTCATAATCACCCCCTAAATCAATAAATAACGATTGAAAAAGCTCAACTATTTCGGCGGCCAAACTAGGCCCTCAGTGTTGAACGTTGTTGCTTGATTGCCATTTTGAAAAAGTTCAACCTGCACACGTGTTTGTTTAGATTTCAGAACTGAACTTAGTAGCCTTTGGGCATTTACAAAGAAGACTATGTCGCTCGAATTATCTGAAGCGCTTGTACCTGAAAATGATTGTGCCGCATTTTTGTCAAATCTAACTGTGATGGTGCAAGGCTCTACATATGACTGGCACAAAATCTGGCCGTCAGATTCAAGCGTAAAATACGCATCAAAGCCGTATTTAGGGCTTTTGCGAAAGCAAAGTCTTGTATGTGTTGGCTCGTAAGGAGCCGATTGAATTATCATGTCTTCAGATTCAATACATGCAGTTTTAGTCTGAATGTCCGACATTCCATCGGAAGAAGAATCATATTCCCATTTCGTGCCGCTTTTTTCTGTATTTCCTGCAGCTTCTGCTACCGCGTTTGTTGCATCTTGCGCAGTTTTTGCAACCTCATCAGCAACATTAAGCGCATTCGCAGACGAACTATTATTTAAAGTAGAGTTCTGAGTTGACGGATTAGGCGACTTATTTGCAATTGACATAATTAGAAACAAAACAACAATAGCTGCACCTGTTCCAAACATCCATTTTAATGTCGAGTCAGAACCTTTAGGCTCTCTCGGTAAATCTGAAACTTCATTACCAAACCCAACCGAAGCATTGTCAACACTGACTTTAGGATTTTCCTTTTTTACATCCTCTTCTAAGGCTTTCTTTTCTAATTGTGCCAATTGTTCTTTTAGTGCAGCAATCTGCTCTTTAATATCGTCACTCAATCTTGCCCCCATATTTAATACCAAAGTATTTTTTAATAAACATATACCAAACTTTTACTTGCGCAATGTTTTTCGCATTGCTTAAGTGCGGTTACTTGACACTTTTTCTTGCA
The DNA here is from genome assembly GCA_020161405.1 of Pseudomonadota bacterium. GTDB lineage: Bacteria > Pseudomonadota > Alphaproteobacteria > Caulobacterales > Aquidulcibacteraceae > Pseudaquidulcibacter. Next base: position 1,034,449 of record JAIUOD010000001.1, read on the forward strand.
ATTTATTTTGCCCATGCGAAAAGAGTATAAAAAATCAAATCAAAAAGTGAATTGAAAGAATAATGACCAATAAAATCACCCTTTCGCAACTTGAAACATTTTTATGGGAAAGTGCCGATATTCTTCGGGGGAATATGGATGCGTCGGAATATAAGGATTATATTTTTGGGATGTTGTTCCTAAAGCGCCTTTCGGATGCCTTCGCGGAGGAACGTGAAAGGGTAATTGCCCATTATGTCCAAACTGGCAAATCATTGGAAGCCGCAGAAGTATTGGCAAACGACCATGATGAATATGCCAAAACGTTTTTTGTGCCCGAAATTGCGCGTTGGGATAATCTAAAAGATTTAAAGCATGATATTGGCTCCGAATTAAACAAAGCCACCGAAGCCATAGAGGAACATAACACCTCACTCGAAGGGGTTTTGATTTCGATTGATTTCAATATCAAAAACAAATTAAGCGATAAAAAACTTCAAGACCTTTTATCCCATTTCTCCAAATATCGCCTTCGCAATGAGGATTTTGAAAGCCCTGATTTATTGGGCAATGCATACGAATATCTTATAAAACAATTCGCCGATAGCGCAGGTAAAAAAGGTGGGGAGTTTTATACACCCTCCGAAGTGGTTTGGTTGCTGGTTTCATTATTAAAACCACACGCAGGTATGACAATTTACGACCCCACCGTTGGTTCGGGCGGTATGTTGATACAGGCGCGAAACTACCTTGCCAAAAACCATGAAGATGCACGCAATTTGTCACTATTTGGTCAGGAAATGAACCTGAACACTTGGGCGATTTGCAAGATGAATATGTTCCTGCATGGCGTTACCAATGCCGACATTAAAAAGGGCGACACTATCCGCGACCCGCAACATACAAAATCGGGCGAATTAATGCTATTTGATAGGGTGTTGGCAAACCCACCCTTCTCATTGGCAAAATGGGGCAAGGATGAAGCCGATGCCGATAAGTTTGGGCGCTTTCCATACGGAACACCACCAAAAGACACGGGTGATTTGGCATTTGTGCAGCATATGATTGCAAGCCTTAATCAAAATGGGCGCATGGGTGTGGTCGTGCCACACGGGGTTCTATTTAGGGCTGCAAGTGAAAAAGAAATCCGCAAAGGCATAATTAATGATGATTATCTTGATGCGGTGATTGGTCTGCCAAGCGGTCTATTTTACGGAACGGGTATTCCCGCCGCATTGCTGATTATTGATAAAAATAAACCCGAAGTGCGCAAAAACAAAATAATCTTTATCAATGCCGAATTGGAATATGAAGAAGGCAAAAATCAAAATAAATTGCGTGAAATTGATATTGAAAAAATCATAAAAACTTATGATGAATATCAAGACACCAAACGCTATTCAAAAGTGGTGGAATTAGAACAAATCAAGGAAAATGATTATAATCTAAACATTCGCCGCTATGCCGATACATCGCCCCCACCCGAACAATTTGATACACGGGCAATTCTAAATGGCGGTGTGCCAATATCCGAAATTAATGATGATTATATTCAAGAAACCCTAATGGGTTTTGATGTTTCATGCGTGTTTAATAAGCGCGATGAAAATTATTATGATTTCAAGCCAGAAATTGAAAGCAAGGAGCAATTGCGGGATTTCGCAACTGACGCGAGCAATGAGATAATCGCGCAATTGGAACGCTGGTGGGATAAATATAAAACCTCATTGCACGAAATAAATACCCAATTACAAACCGCCGAAGCCACAATGTGGAATTACCTCGAGGAGTTGGGGTATGAGTAGCGTGTTGCCAGAGGGGTGGGAGTATAGACCCATTGGTGATTTGGGCGAAGTTGTTACTGGTTTTACACCAAGCACTTCTGACCCCAAACTTTGGGACGGCGAGATACCATTTGTTTCTCCTGCAGATTTTACCGATGATGTTTATGTTAAATCGACAACAAAAAAGGTATCCGAATTGGGAGCGAGCAAGGGGAGAACCCTGCCTAAAAATGCAATTATGGTGACCTGCATTGGCTCTCTCGGCGAGATTGCTTTAACTTCAAAAACATGCATAACAAACCAGCAAATTAACAGCATAGTGGTCAATGAACTTCATGACCCACATTTCATGTTTTATAACATGAAACTGAACTCCTTTGAACTTAAGCGTCTATCTGGAACTACGACAATTCCAATAATAAACAAGACCACTTTTTCATCAATTGAGCTACCAGTCCCGCCCCTACCAGAGCAACAAAAAATTGCGGAGGTTTTGGGGGCGGTGGATGATGTTATTGAAAAGACATCGGCACAGATTAAAAAGCTGCAAGACCTTAAAAAAGCCACCATGAACGAACTTTTGACCAAAGGCATCGGTCACACCCAATTCAAACAATCCGAACTAGGCACAATCCCTGAAAGTTGGGAGGTTGCTGAATTACAGCAGATTTCATCTTTCATAACAAGCGGTTCACGAGGGTGGGCAGAATATTATTCAAACTCGGGTGCTCTTTTTATTAGAATTGGGAACTTAACGCGAAATCACATAAATATGAACTTCAATGACGTAGTGCGTGTAAACCCGCCTAAAGGCGGCGAAGGGACTCGTACTCGTGTTAAGGAGGGTGATGTGTTGATTTCTATTACCGCAGATTTGGGAATAATCGGCGTGGTTCCTTTTGGCTTTGAAGAGGCGTATGTAAATCAACATGTGGCACTTGTTAGATTAAGTGATAATGAAACTATAAATCCTCGCTGGGTCGGGCATTTTTTGTCGTCTTTTGCAGGTTATCGACAATTTATTGATAAGAACGATTCTGGAACTAAAGCTGGGCTAAATCTATCGGCTATTAGAGCAGTAAATATTGCAATTCCAAGTTTATCTGAGCAGACTAAAATTGTTTGCACTGTTGATTCAATTTCCAATCAGATAAGCGCGGTGGAAAATAAACTTAAATCACTTATATCCCTCAAAAAATCGCTGATGCAGGATTTATTGACGGGAAAAGTTCGGGTGAAGGTTTCATAATGGCAAATGATGAAGCGGATATTGTTGAAACCCCTGCGCTTAAGCTGCTGCAAAGTTTGGGCTGGAAATATATTGAAGGCAATAAATTATCGCCAGAATTATTACCCGTTGAATTGCGGGAACGTAATTCATTCAAAGATGTTATTCTTGAAAATCGGCTTGCGGCGGCAATAAAGCGTATAAACCCTTGGATAAGTGAAGAAAACCAACGAAAAATCATCCATGATTTTACCAAGCGCCAATTCACCAACACCTTTGAAGCCAATCAGACCATTTGGAATGAAATTGTATCATATCTCTCAATTGCCCAAGATTTAGGTTCGGGAAATAAGGGGCAAACCGTAAAAATCATTGATTTTGATAATATCGAAAATAATGAGTTTTTATGTTGCAACCAATTCAAGGTGCAAGGGCTTACGCAAAATATTATTCCCGATATTGTTTTGTTTGTTAATGGGCTTCCGCTTGTGGTGATTGAATGCAAATCCCCTTATGCCACCAACCCATTAGAAGCAGGAATTGACCAATTACGCCGCTATGCCAATATTCGCGACCCAAGCAATAATGAAGGTTGCGAAAAGCTATTTCATTATAATTCTATGATGGTTTCAACCTTTGGAAATGGTGCGGCGGTTGGCACAATTTCTTCACGCATGGAACATTATCTTGAATGGAAAGACCCATATCCTTTTGTGGTTGATGATGAAAATAAGACATCGCAAAAGGTTTTGATTACGGGGCTTTTTAGCCGTGGCAATTTCCTTGATATTTTGCAGAACTTTACCATCTTTGAACCCGTTGATGGGCGCATTATAAAGAAAATAGCGCGTTATCAGCAATTCCGTGGGGTTTTAAAAACTATCGAACGCCTTAAAAGCGGGACAAATCGTAAAGATAAATCGGGCGTTATTTGGCACACCCAAGGTTCGGGCAAATCCCTTACTATGGTGTTTTTAACCGTTAAATTGCGGCGCGACCCCGAACTTCGGAATTATAAATTAGTTTTCCTTACCGACCGCACCCAATTGGATAAGCAATTAACCGATACTTTTTCAGGGGCGCAATCAGAAACCATTTATCACGCCAAGTCGGTCAAAGATTTGCGGGCACTTTTGCAAAAGGATTCATCGGACATTATCACCGCAATGGTGCAGAAGTTTCAAGAAAGTTCGGAAGATGGTGGTTTCCCGCTTTTGAACGCTTCCGATAAAATCATTGTATTGGCTGATGAAGCCCATAGAACCCAATATGGCAATTTGGGTGCGGCGATTAACCAAGCGCTCCCGAATGCCCCTAAAATCGCATTTACAGGCACGCCACTAATCAAGACCCAAAAAACCAATAATGAGTTTGGTTCTTATATTGACACTTACACCATCGAACAGGCAGTGAAGGATGGGGCAACCGTTCAGATTTTGTATGAAGGGCGCGAAGCCAAGTTGAAGGTAACGGGGGATTCGCTTGATGCCCTGTTTGATGAATATTTTGGCGATAAATCGAAAGAAGAACAGGCGGCAATCAAAAAGAAATATGGCAATGCCCAAGCCATTCTTGAAGCACCACAACGCATTCGCCGCGTTTGCATTGATATTTTGAAACACTATCGTGAGCATATACTGCCAAATGGCTTTAAGGCGATGATTGTTACATCATCACGCAATGCTGCGATTGTATTTAAGCAAATGCTTGATGAAGAAATTAATGCGCCCGAAAGTGCGGTAATTATTTCGGGCAAGCATAATGATGCACCCAAATATCTTCCTTTCACCGATGCCACAAAACAAAAGCAACAAATTGAAGATTTCAAAAAGCCATATGGCACAGGAAAGAACCAATCCAATCTTGGGATTTTAATTGTCAAAGATATGTTGTTAACGGGGTTTGATGCCCCAATCTGTCAGGTTATGTATTTAGACCGCAAATTGACCGACCATAATCTTCTTCAGGCGATTGCAAGGGTAAATCGCACAGCCGCCAAGAAACAACGTGGTTTTATCGTCGATTATTATGGGCTTAGTGATTATCTTACCGAAGCGTTGGAAATGTTTTCGTCTGATGATTTGTCGGGGGCATTGATTGAACTTAAAAATGAAATCCCACACCTTAAAGCGGCGCATACAAGGGCAATGGCACATTTCAAATCGCTTGATATTAATGACACCGAAGAATGTATCTTATTATTAGCCGATGAACAAAAACGCCATGATTTTCAATCTGACTTTTTGAAGTTTTCAAAGCAAATGGAAATTGTGCTTCCTGATAAAGCGGCTTTGCCCTTTGTTGCGGATTTGAAGATATTGGGCAAAATCGCGATTGGTGCGCGAAATCGCTATCGTGATAATCAATTGAATATTTCGGGCGCGGGAGAAAAAGTCAAAAAGCTTATTGAAGAGCATATTTATGCCCTTGGGATTGACCCAAAAATTGCGCCAGTGGATTTATTGGCAAAAGACTTCAAAGAAAAATTGAACGAACATAAATCGGCAAAATCCAAAGCTTCTGAAATTGAAAATGCTATTAAGCATCATATTTCAATCAAGCTTGATGAAGACCCTGAATATTATAAATCCCTTTCTAATCGGCTTGAAGAAATTATTGCCAAGGCGGGTGAAAAATGGGAAATATTGGTTCAGATGTTGCTTGAGTTTGGTGATGATATTGAAAAGAAACACCAAGAGGCAGCACAAGATTTAGGGCTTAATCAAACCGAATTGTCGTTTTACAATATCCTTATGTCTGAACTTTCAAAAGCCAATGAATCCATTGATGAAGAAACCCATCAGCGCGTAAAAGATGTTGTTTCGGAATTGGTGAAAATGATGGAAACCGCCACCCAAATAATTGGCTTTTTTGAAAAAGAAGATGAACAAAAGGAAGTTCGTAGAAATATCAAGAGAACCATTCTTGACCAACCATTTGGAACCATTGAATTGGTGAAAGCAATAACTGATAGATTTATGGAATTGGCGAAGGTCAAGTTTAAATGATTAAACTAGATGCCCCATTTGAAATTGTAAGAACCGCTAGGCGCAAAACCGCTTCAATAACTATTGAGAATGGATTTGTGAAAATTGCGGTTCCAGTGGGGCTTTCTGATGATAAAATTGATGAAATTGTCAACAAAAGACGCGAATGGATTGCAAAACGGATTTTTGAAAATGCAAAAATCAAACCCCAAAAATCCAAACAATTCATAAGCGGTGAATCCTTTGCTTATCTTGGCAAAAACTATCGTTTGAAACGAATTGTCGGCAAAGAAAGCGGTGTTGTTTTTAAGGGTGGCTATTTATTTGTTGGTGTGAAACCTGAATGGTCGGAAGGGCAATGTGAAGTTCATATTCGACTGGAACTTGGAAAATGGTTTCGGGAACAATCAATGAAACGCCTGAAATCCAAGGTCAAAAAATATTCTGAAATTATTGGTGTAAAGCCTAAATCAATCAAAATACAAAAGCTTGAAAATAGATGGGGAAGCTGTTCCCCTAATGGTGATATTATATTCAATTGGAGAATTATATCTGCACCTAATTCGGTTGTTGATTATGTGGTCGTTCATGAACTTTGTCATTTGAAAGAACATAATCATTCCGAAGCCTTCTGGAACCATGTATCTAGGATATTACCCGATTATAAGAACCAGAAAGAATGGTTGAAATATAATGGTGATAGTTTAGGATTGATATAATATATTTAAAATATACGTAATGTTAGATTTTATGAGTTATTCTACGTTAGGCAATACCAACCTATATTACTTTCTAGAACATTATCTAGAACCTTATTGTTATAGAGGCCTCTTTTTTTATTTATAGAGGTATAAATAACTTATGTGCAATTATTTTATTCAATCTAGATATTGACTAGAACTTTATAATTAAACATTCTTTTTTTATTTTTTTTGAATGTATGTAATTATAATATTGTTTGGATTTATATCTAATAATGTACATTATATAGCATTAAAAGAGCAAACTAATCCATTAGGTTGAAAAATCAATTTGTTTTTAGATTGGATTTTTCAGCCCGCTTTGTCTTTAGGTTTGAAGATTTTACGAGAGCTTTGTCATCGTATCATTACTTCGACCAATTTACTTTTTTTGCTTCCGACGGTCACATTTTAAGAAAAGTTTCAATAGTTACGATTTTTATTGAGCCGCCTATTTCTTTAAGGATATAATTACCCCAGCCTTCCAAATCATATATTTTTCTAATACATATTTGGTCTTGACCTAGATTTGTTTTACCCCAGTGAAAGCATACTTTATTTCTGAACGCCTCATCGTGGATATCGCTGCTTTTATTGGATTTTAACAAATGTGCAGGTGCATCGACAATCAAATGATAGTGGTAGTTTTTTGAATCACCGTCACCTTCTAAAATTGCCACACAAGGCATTTTAATTTTGTTTGTTCGGCTATTTGTTTTGTGACCAAATGCAGCAGTGTTAAATCGCTTCATAAAATATTTAAGGTTTTTTGACGCCTCAATTTTATCAGTTTTTATAAGATATATTTCGCCATTATCGTGCTTTGCCTGGAAGTTATTTTTCAACGTAAAAGTTATTGCATACGGGTTCATGAAATTAGACCACGGTTTCCATGTGCGTAAGTCCCAATTCAAATAGCTTTTAGACGTTACGTTATATGAACCTTTGACATTTCCCTTATGGCTTATTTTTTTTGGTCGCCAAGTAGCACTAACGGCATCATTATCGATTACACGGTCACTAATTAGCTCAAAATTGACAAAGTCAAAATCCATTCTAATTATTCACCTTTTTTGAATTGGTTTCAAACCTATTTTTCTCTAGCCATTCTTCCACATCACATGGGCGATACCTAATTGAATGAGATATTTTGTAATAGGCTGGGCCTTGTGACGCATCTCGCGACCTAATTGTGTCAAGGGTCGCTTTTGATAAATTAAACATTTCTGCAATTTGCTTTGTTGTTAGTAGGGCAGTATTTTGCATATATTATTCCTTTTTGCTTTATATTTATTTAGATAAATTGTGGGTTTGATTTGCTAAGACCAGCGATTTTTTGCTGCTAAATTATTTTGAGACAAAATCTTGCACGCTATTTCAATTTTTTGTCCTTTCCAAAAGTCATCGACTTTCCCACCAATCCTCAATTGTTTAAACTTCAACGGACTTTCAACGTGCATTTCGATTGATTTTATTGTTCTTATTTGGGGGTGCCAATTATAAAGGTGTTCATCTTCTATATGGGCGCATACTGTTTTCTTATATTTTTTTGACAATTTTAGGGCGCATATAAAATCTTTTGTAATAATGATTTCTGGAGAAGAGCAGTCGCCCATTATCACAACTCCATTTTTTGTATTTGTGCCAATGGTCTGGATTTCTTTTTTCCGAAGATTGTATGTCAATAACCCAATTATTTTATTATTTTTATCAGAAATCTTCGCAACAATCGCGGGAAAACACCCATTCTTTGAATTATAATTAGGGCAGTTTTCTAGGTATTTCAGGTTGTGATTTATTGGCAAATCTGTAATTTTGATTCCAAGATTTTTGGCTAGATATTCTTCCCCTTTTGTACCTTCAATTTTCCTCGAGCATCCATAAATTAATTTTATTGTATCTCGAACTTCTGTGTTACTTATCATTACTCTCCTTATTTGTTAGCATTTTATGCCTCCATGTTATATTTAGTGAAAATAGACTTTTTATTTGCAGAAACATGCAAAAAAATGTCTTGGGCGCAGTTGAATATTTTTGAATTGAGAACCCGAATTGGCGATTTACTCAACGTCCAATTACTTTTGAAAGTTCAAAAAGGAACGTTATAGGTTTTAACCTTTCGACCAGTGCAAGACCAACGTAAAACGGCATTTTTTCGATGCCTTTGAACTTTAGCACTTCCTTCTTCTGAATAGTAAAAATCAATTTCTTTTATTGACGGTGATGGCTCCCAAGTTTCTATGAAGTCGCTGCTAATCAGAGAATAAGTGCCAATGTTGTAATTGTATGATATTTTTAGCGCATCAAAAGCATCTTCGGTTACAGCGACCCTTGAGCTTGGCTTGCCGAAAAGGGCAAACGAACCTTCAAGTTTATACCCGAGCACGAAATGCTTTAGTGAAGGTAATGTTAACACTTGCACACCACGAAAAGAGCCGTCCCAAGCTCTCATAGCAATCAAAATAGCGCGGGATTTTTTGCTTTTAATAGTGTCTGACGGGCAGCAATCGGAATATCGAACTATATCTGAATAGTCGGATATATCGGGATTTATGTGATTAAAATTAAATATTGCGTCAGCGATATTTCCACTTAAAGGCAGAGAGTTGTTAAATAACTCTTCTGCGTAAATTGTCTTTTGTTTATTTATTAAACTCGTATATTCTTTGTCGAGCATTTTTGGTGCTTTCTTTGTTAAAAAGGCAAAGCTTCACCTCAATGGAAAATCCAATTCCATTTTTTGGCATTCACTTCTTGTTGGATTTAATTTAGATGCAGGAAGTGGCTAAGCTCGAGCAAGCGCAATTTTGGAGTTAATCCATTCTTGAATCTCGACTTCCACCCACGCGACCGACTTCCCGCCAAGTTTAACTTGGGTAGGAAAATCATGCTTTTTCATTTTTTCGTAAATTGTTGCTCGGCTTAACGATGTTAGGCGGATAACGTCTCTTAATCTTATAAACTTGAATGTTTCCATATAATTCCTCTCTGACTTCTACAATTTCAAATATTGTATCAGAGAGACATGGCAATTAAAATTGTTTACCTTGCAGTTTAGGTTGTCAAACAATTGCGATAACCTAGTCAAGGTTACGAAACAATTATTCAAGTAGATTTTGGCGCACCTCCAGATTTTTCCCAATTAACAATCGCAGCGATGCGCTCAATGGTCGTTTCTTGAGGTTTACCATCTTTGTCTCTAACCAAATTGTACATCTTGTAATTCTTTTTGAGCCATTCGATAGCTTCTTTCTTCGGTTTGCTTTTTGCAAGTTTTCCTGGATTGCTCCTCAAATATTCGAAGACATCTATTGCAGCCTGCAAGGTATTACTCATTGGAAGCAAGGTTTGCTGAACATTATCTAATTTTTCTTTTGATTGCTGTTCTTCACGACTAACTCTTTTTCCATTTTGCTTATCAATAGATTCACTATATTTCATAAAAAATCGTTCTGGAATTGAAGTATCTAAAACCCATTCTTTCAATTCAAAAGTATCGACATATATTTTAACCACCAAGCGCTCTAAAATGCTAAACTCTTCGTTGGCCAATATAACTTTCTCAACATCTATCTCATCACCAGGTTGGGCTTTGCTATTAAACAGTTGCCCTTTAATTTCGCCCTCTCGTATTGCTGATATTATTAGCGATACCATTGCGTCTATTCGGACTTTTTCGGCACCATTATCTTTCAGTATTTTCTTAACTTCAGGGTCATTTGGAATATGTCCAGCCATAAGTGCGGCCGCATCAACTACTCTTATTGATGGCATTAATGCCCAACATAATTCCGCAGTCATAAAACACCTCCAATGTATGGAAATACTATGAAATAGTTGCTCTCAATGAGTCAATATAGTTAGACCACCACTGCATCATATCTACACGCTCATCCCAATATTCAGTTCTATTGTATGCGGCTCGAACACGGTTCTTTTCTGAATGCGCTAATTGTCGTTCAATAACTTCCGACCGCCACTTATTACTTTCATTCAGCAATGAGCTAGCAATAGTTCTGAAACCATGGGCGCACATTTCTTCCTTTTTATATCCCAACCTTCTCAAGGCAGCGTTTAAGGTATTGTCACTCATCGCTCGGTCTTTGCTGCGCAAAGACGGAAATAAATATTTCGAGTTAGTCTTCAAAGTCAAAGTTTCTTGCAAAATTGCTATGGCTTGTTCGGACAAAGGCACCCAATGGTCGCTTCTCATTTTCATTTTCTTAGCGGGTATCAGCCAGGTTTTATTTTCTAGGTCAAACTCACTCCATTCTGCATTTCGTATTTCTCCAGGTCGAACGAAAAGATGAGGTAATAACCTCAGAGCCTGTCTTGTTGCAAAATGCCCATCGTATCCATCAATGTCTCTTAGTAGGTACCCTATTTCCTTTTTATCACTTAAGGCCGCGCGATTGGTGGTAACTGGTGTAGCTAAAGCATTAGTCAAACTTGACGCAGGATTAAACTTACAAAGACCTGTTATGACTGCATAGTCAAAAACTCGGCTGACAAACGCACATGTTCGTTTGGCGGTTTCTTTTATTCCTAATTTTTCAATTTTCTTTAATGCATTAAGTATCTCTGGCGCCTCAAGTTTTGATATGGGTATAGTTCCCAAATCTGGATAAAGCTTTTTTGCAAAATACCTATTTTTTTTGATTGTTTTCGGCTCTAACTGCTTTCCCTCCAGATTTATGAGAAAATCTTCGCAGACAGATTTAAAAGAATTGCCCGCTTCATGAGCTATACGATGCTTCTTCAACTTCTTTTCTAAAGATGGGTCATTGCCTTCATTAAGTAATTTTCTGGCTTCATCACGCCTCGAACGGGCTTCTTTCAATGAAACCTCAGGATATGAACCCAGTGCTAAGAGCTTTTCTTTTGCAGCAAATCTATATTTAAAGCGCCACAATTTTGACCCCGTGGCTGTTATAAGAATAAAAAGTCCACCTGAATCTGACAGCTTGTATTGCTTTGCTTTTGGAGGAGCATTCCTCAATGTCAAATCAGATAATGCCATTCGATACCCCTATAATGGGGGTATATTTATGGGGGCATTTTGAAATACCCCGCAACTTACCCCCAAAATACCCTGGCTTCAGCCGAACAAACCAAGATTGTTACAGAACAAATACACGTAAAATCCCTTTATTACAAGGGGTTTAGTAGACAATTTTGAATGAATTGAGATAAGAAAGTGGTGCCTGGAGCCGGAATCGAACCAGCGACACGCGGATTTTCAATCCGCTGCTCTACCGACTGAGCTATCCAGGCATCTATAGATTGTTTACAATCTGGTCGGAAGGCGTGCTGAATATAAGATTTAATTGCGCCTGTAAAGCGGCAATGGTCAATGAATTTCACTAAATCCTGTAATTAATCGTCAAAACGAAATTCTTTTACAGGTTTTTCGCCTTCATCATGCGGGTCGGTATTATATGTAATCTCACCACTTTCATCTATTGCATATTGACCGCCAAGCCAGCGGTGCAAATCAACATCGGCACAACGTTTTGAACAAAAAGGGCGATATTGTTCATTTGTGTCTTTACTACAAATTGGGCAGGCCATTAATAAACCTCAAAATTTTCTATATTTTCGATTTGGACCTCATAGCTTCCGCCAATATTTTCATGCAAATATTTTTGCCAGTCAAAAGGGCAATTTTGTAAAAAATCATTTATTTCATTGCTGATTTTAAATTTTATAATTGCGCCTTTTGAATTTTGTAATTTTTGGGCAAGGGTATTTATTGCATTAATTGCCTTGGTTGAAATATCACCCAAAATATCGCCAATTTCAATTCCGTTTCGGGCGCGGGTTATTTCACAAAGGCCAAATTTGGAAATGGGTAAGATTTCGCATTTGCGGTTTTGTTTTAAATCCTTTTGCAAAATTTCAATCAAGTTTTGCGATTCTAATTTGCTTGGTGCGCCAACAAAATCAATAATGATAAGGCCGCCAATATTGCGCAATTTAATTTGGCGGACGATTTCTTGGGCGGCAATTTGGTTTAATTTATGATTGAAATTATTTTGATTTGTGCCCCCCGCAATTCGCCCTGCGGCATCAATATCAATTGCGATAAGTGCGCGGGTTTTATCAATTTTTATATTGCCACCATTTTTTAGATTTACGATATTTGAACCAAGTTCGATTAATAAATCTTGGATTTTTTGTGCTTCATCTTGATTGGCAATCTGCGGCATGGGCCAGTCACCCCAATCGGCAACATCTTTTACAAGTTCAGGGCATTTTGCTTTTGGTGAGGCTTCGCCAATGAAGCTGCAAAGTGCCAATTTATCGGCAAATTTTGGGCGTGTGACTTTTACAATTATTGCCAAACCTTCGACAATATATTTGGGGCGCGGCAATGAAAATTGCAAAAGCGCCTGTTCATCACCCAAATCAACAAAGGCTGCATTAAGGCGCATATCAATGGTTTTTATACGCGCACAATATTCTTGGCCAGTTTTTGCATTTTGATTTTGCCAAGGGCGCAAGATTTTAATTTCAATTATATTATCGCCATCAAAAAGGGCGTAAACATCCTCGCCTATGCGGTTTAAAACCACATTTCTCATGAACTATATCCCATGCCATCAAGCAGGCATTTGGTTTCATAAAGCGGCAGGCCCATAACCCCTTCCCATGAGCCATTAAGATGCATAATAAATGCCCCCGCAAGCCCTTGAATACCATAACCGCCCGCTTTTCCGTGCCATTCATTAGAGGCAATGTAATTTTTGGTTTCATTTGTGGTTAAAAGTTTGAATTTAATTTTGGTTTGCACTGCGCGTTTGGCAATTTTGCCATTTTTAACCATAGCAATTGCTGTTATAACATCATGGTTGCGACCAGACATTAATTCCAAACATTCGCGCGCAGTTTTTTCATCTTCGGCCTTTGGCAAAATCCTGCGCCCAATTGAAACCACAGTATCAGCGGATAAAATATAATCATCGGGAAATTGCATGCTAATTGCCAAGGCTTTTTCAAGCGCAACGCGCAATGCATATTGGCGCGGCAATTCATTTTTGCGCACGCTTTCATCAATATCAGCAGGGATTATTTTATCAGGCACAATTCCAATTCGTGCCAAAAGCTCAAGACGGCGTGGCGATGCGCTTGCAAGTATAAGCATTGCCCGCCCTTATGATTATCTAAAGCGATAAGTTACGCGACCTTTAGTTAGGTCATATGGGGTCATTTCGACCAATACTTTATCACCCGCCAAAACGCGGATGCGGTTTTTGCGCAATTTGCCAGCAGTATGACCAATGATTTCGTGGTCATTTTCTAATTTGATACGAAAAGTTGCATTTGGCAAAAGCTCTACGACTGTGCCTTGAAATTCCAATAATTCTTCTTTTGACATAAGTTCCCAATAAAATGCGTTAAATTGTGCAGAAAATTTCGCCGTCTATAATTCAATTTTATCTTTTTTGCTAGCTTTAAGCGCATGTTATAGAAAAATAGAATTTTTTATCGGTAAAATGCGCCACTTTTACAACAAAATTCTATGAAATGGGCTTTATGTGCGCCAAAACGTCCTATATGAAGCGCGCGATATATTTATTAATGGCATATTAGAGTTTATGCATATAATGCGCCATTACTCAATTAAGGAAATTTCGTTTGTCAAAATATACTGAAGAAACCGTATTATCCGTAAAACATTATACGGACAGGCTTTTTACGTTTTCGACCACACGTTCACGCTCATTTCGTTTTCGCTCTGGTGAATTTGTGATGATTGGTTTGATGATTAATGGCAAGCCTTTGATGCGCGCCTATTCAATCGCAAGCCCTGAATGGGATGAGAAATTGGATTTCTATTCAATCAAAGTACCTGATGGCCCATTAACCCAGCATTTGGCAAATATCAAAGAGGGTGACAAAATCCTTGTTGGCCTTAAAGGCACGGGCACATTGGTTTTGGATGCGCTACTTCCCGGCAAACGCCTTTATATGCTTGCAACAGGAACAGGGATTGCCCCATTTGCATCCTTAATCCGCGACCCCAATACTTATGAAAGATATGAGCAAGTAATCCTTACCCAAACCTGCCGCCAAGTGGCAGAACTTCAATATGGTTATGATTTGGTCAAAGAAACTTTGGATGATCCATTGGTTGGCGAATATCTTCAAGCAGGCAAATTAATTCACGATGCCGCCGCAACCCGTGAAGAATATAAACACACACGCCGCCTAACAGAGCGCGTGGCAGATGGTTCATTCTTTAAAGATTATGGATTGCCAGAATTTAACCCTGACGAAGATAGGGGCATGATTTGCGGCTCTTTGGCGATGTCCTTTGACTTCAAAAAAATGTTTGAAGACAGGGGCTTTGTTGAGGGTTCGGTTTCAATGCCGGGGCAATTTGTTTATGAGAAGTCGTTTGTTGGGTAAAACCCTCAAATAGCCGCCCTCGCTTCTTTTTGAAAATTTGCCGCAGGCAAATTTTGGCTCTTCGCCTTGTCCGAAAAGTCTGCAACTTTTCGGGGCTCATCGTGCCACTCACTTAACGATTTGGTTTTAAGCGGAAAATTATTTTCGAAAAGCGCAGTTTTCGAAAATAATTTGCGTTTTGTTTATTTGAATGAGTAATTGACTTAAATGGCTATAATCCATACACCAGTTTTATGAGTAATGTAGAATTCCAAACTATTGATTGGTCGCAAGTCGTAAAAACTGAACATATTGGTGAAACTGGAATTGCATTTTGGCAAACGCTTCAGTTTGCGGGGCTTCGGGTTCGTATTGTTGAATATTCAAAGGGCTATCTTGCCGATCATTGGTGCGAAAAAGGGCATATTGTTCATTGTCTTGAGGGCGAATTTACAAGTGAGCTTTCAGATGGCAGCGAGCATGTGCTTAAACAAGGCATGACCTATATTGTTTCAGATGATTTAAGTTCGCACCGCTCTAAAACTCAAAATGGCGTTAAATTGCTTATTATTGATGGGGACTTTTTGAAATTGACGCAATAATTTTGCCAATTTTGTTTGTTTCTGCTATTGCCGCTCTATGACCACGCTTATTGATAATTCACCTGTGCAAATTGCAAATACTAAACCCACGCTTGTCGGCCTTACTTTGGACGAATTGAAAGTGAAAATGGGTGAAATTGGTGTGCCTGAAAAAATGCATAAAATGCGCGCCACGCAATTATTCCGTTGGATTTATCATTATGGCATTACGGATTTTGAGGCGATAACTGATATTAATAAAGAGCTTCGCCAAAAACTTGCGCAAAATTTCACCCTAGAACGTGCCGAGGTTTTGGAACGCCTGATTTCAAAAGATGGCACGCGAAAATGGCTTATAAGAACTGCGCCTGGAATTGAAATAGAGATTGTTTATATTCCCGATGTTGCGCGTTCGGGCGCATTATGCGTTTCATCCCAAGTTGGTTGCACATTAAATTGCAGCTTTTGCCACACTGGTACACAGGTTTTGGTGCGCAATTTAACCGCCCAAGAAATCATAATGCAATTAATGATTGCCCGCGATGATTTGGGCGAATGGCCAACACCATTTGAAGATAGACAAATCACCAATATCGTCTTTATGGGCATGGGCGAGCCGCTATATAATCTTGATAATGTTGCGAGTGCGATTGAAGTTATTTCAAATGGCGAAGGCATTGCTATTGGTCGTCGTAGGATTACGGTTTCAACTTCTGGAATTGTTCCTGAAATGGATAGATTGGGTCAATTGGGGGTTATGCTTGCGGTGTCTTTGCATGCTTGTAACGACGAATTGCGCGATATTTTGGTGCCGATTAATAAAAAATATAATCTTGAAGCCTTGTTCAAGGCCATTCGCGCCTATCCTGATTTATCAAATTCAAAGCGTGTTACATTTGAATATGTCATGCTTGAGGGGGTTAATGATAGTCCAAAAGATGCCCAAGATTTGTTGCGCCTTTTAAAAGGCATTCCCGCCAAAGTTAACCTAATCCCATTCAACCCTTGGCCGGGTTCGATTTATAAATGCTCCGATAGAATACATACCAAGGCGTTTTCAGAATTTATCTTCAATGCAGGAATTTCCGCCCCCATCCGCCGCACACGCGGACAGGATATATTGGCGGCATGCGGGCAATTAAGAAGTGAATCGAAGAAAACCAAAGCAAGCATTCTTAAGAAAGAAAACATATAAAAAAAAACCGCCCTTCGGGGGTGTAGGGCGGCAAGGTTGCGAATAGGAATTTGGGAAAGGTTTCGCGCGAAATCTAAATTATTTTGGGGGAGGGTTTCAATCACCAAAACCAATTATTCGGTTTCAGAATCTATTTCGGTTAGGCCGTCATCTTCTTGTTCTGTTTCATCTTGATCATCTTCGTGATCACCAAAATCATCACTATCAGAAAGAACAAAGCCAGTTGCATTTTCAATTTCATCATTTTCGATTGTTTCAACTTCTGTCATTTTACTCTCCATTTGGCTTTTGCCAGATTAAAGATTGCCTATGCTTGGTGACGTTGCGGTGAAACAAATATGAAATTATTGCGCGCTTTTTGCGATATTTTGATGATTAGGATTATTTGGTTTTTGCGTGTCTATAATACAATAACCAAAGCCTTCATTATCAGATAGGCGATAGATTTCTTCACGGGAAATTTTATTTGTTTTTAGATGTTTTATAATATCATCTGCATCAATTAAATCGCTCATAGCATACCTCATTACTCGCTGAATGCCATGTTTTCGCAATAGTTTTGTGACGATTTAAATTATTTGTCTTTTGGCTCATTCTTGGGCGCATCAAGCACCAAAAGCCCATCAGGTACATCGGCAATAATTTTGCCGCCCTTAATGTCAATAATTGGCACATTTGCCAAAGTGAACGGCAGAAGCCAAGATTTTTTTAAATCGGGGTGATTTGATATTTCTAAAATATCCTGATGCCCCGTCATAATATTTGAAATTTTACCCAAAAATTCGCCCGTAACGCTTTCAACATCAAGGCCGATTAAATCGACGTGATAAAATTCATCTTCTTCGACAGGCGGAAGTTTTTCACGCGGCGCAAAAAGTTTGGTTGAACGTTTTTGCATCGCTTCTTCGCGCGATAATGGCTTTTTGGGGTAAAAAGCAAAGCCATCTTTAATTTCGCGCCATGATTTTACTTCGAATAAAACCGCACCCTTTTCATCCAAAAAGGGTGCGTATTTGAATATGTCAGATGGCTGTGCGGTAAATGATTTTACGCGCAACTCGCCCTTAACGCCAAATGCGCCCACGATGGCACCAACCAATATGAACGCATCATTTGCCATAAATTATTCAGCAGGCGCTTCTTCAGTTGCTTCAACAGCAGGTGCAGCGGCAGCTTCTTCAGCAGCAGCTTTTGCATCTTCAATTTTTTGCAAACGTTCAGCTTCACGCTCTTGCGCTTTTTGGCCTGGTTTTGCTTTATTTGGGTTATTGCCTTGTGTCCAAGTGCCAACGCCATTTTGTGCCAAGAAACGTGCAACGCGATCAGTTGGTTGCGCGCCTTTTTTAATCCACTCAGCAGCTTTTTCAAAATCAACAACAAAACGTTGACCAGAATCAGATGGTAAAAGTGGGTTATAAGTACCCAATTTTTCGATGAAGCGACCATCACGTGGTGAACGCGCATCTGCTACTACAACGCGATAAACAGGTTTCTTTTTAGAACCACCACGTGCCAAACGAATTTTCAATGCCATTTTACTTTTCCTTTTTAATTTTCAAATTACTTTACAATATTACTTTTTGGGTTTGCCAAAGCCCCCTAATCCGGGAAGGCCACCGCCCAACCCTGGCAATTTGGGTGCGCCGCTTCCAAGACCTGGAAGGCCATTTGGCGCACCACCAAAACCGTTTTGCATAGCTTTTTGGCCCATTGCCTGAAGCTGTGCCTCATTCATTTTAGGCATTCCGCCCATCATGCCGCCCATTTTGCCCATAAGACCTTTTAGGCCGCCTTTACCCATTGCCTTGACCATATCGGCCATTTGGCGATGCATTTTCAAAACCTTATTAACCTCGGCAACATCAACGCCCGCACCTTTGGCGATACGGCGGCGGCGCGACGCATTTAAAACATCGGGTTTTGCACGCTCTGCCTTTGTCATTGAAGAAATCACGGCGATTTGGCGATTAATCACTTTTTCATTCACCGCACCAGATTCAAGCGCTTTTTTGGCCTGTGCCGCACCCGGTAACATGCCCATAATGCCGCCAAGGCCACCCATATTTTGAATTTGGCGCAATTGATTTGCCAAATCATCAAGGTCAAATTTGCCTTTTGCCAATTTGGCGGCCATTTTTTCGGCATCCGCCAAATTGGCATTTTCAACGGCTTTTTCAACCAAAGCAACAACGTCACCCTGACCTAAAATGCGCCCTGCAATACGATGGGCATCAAAAGTATCAATGCCGTCAATTTTTTCGCCAATACCTAAAAACTTAATTGGCAAGCCAGTAACTGCGCGCATCGAAAGCGCCGCACCACCACGACCATCACCATCGGCACGGGTTAAAACGATACCAGTTAAAGGCAATCTTTCATGGAAACGCTGTGCCGTTTCAACCGCATCTTGGCCAGTTAAACTATCGGCGACCAAAAGGATTTCAGAAGGCTGCGCAATATTTGCAACATCGGCTGCCTCTGCCATCATGTCTTCATCAATTGATGTGCGACCAGCGGTATCAAGGATTAGAACATCAAAACCGCCCAAACGTGCCGCAGTCATGGCGCGTTTTGTAATATCGCGCGGCATTTGACCCGCTATGATAGGCAAAGAATCAACTTCTGCCTGTTTTGCCAAAATTGCCAATTGCTCTTGCGCAGCAGGTCGGCGAACGTCCAAAGACGCTAATAAAACTTTTTTACGCTCTTTAGTGCGCAAACGAAGTGCAAGTTTTGCGGTTGTTGTGGTTTTACCCGAACCTTGCAAGCCCGCCATCATAATTATTGATGGTGGTGATGTGATATTTAATGGTGCAGGTTCTTCATTCCCACCCAAAGTATCAACAAGCGCGTCATGGACGATTTTTATAACCTGCTGCCCCGGTTTTACGGCGCGAATTACACGCTCACCGACGGCTTCTTCTTTGACTTTATTGATGAAAGAACGAACAACGGGAAGCGCAACATCAGCCTCTAAGAGGGCGACGCGGATTTCGCGCATTGCGGCCTCAACGTCCTTTTCAGAAAGCGCACCGCGACCGGTAAGCCCATAAAAAATCCCGCCAAGTTTATCCGTTAAACTATCAAACAAAATCATTCATCCAATCAAACAGGCGCAACGCAAAACACCCCGCAGGGCGATAACGCTGTGCGGGGGGACCATTCTACCCCCTTCTTTTAGCCCTTAAATTTTTAAGGAAGATCCCGTGTAGATATGGTTTGTTTGGCAATTGGCCGAAATATAAGGGGGCTATTACAGTAAAAACATTCAAGAGTCAAAGGGGACTAAATTCACCAACATGTAATTTGACCTTTTGTATAAGTGTGTCACATAGGCATTAGGGGGAAAAAATGAAAAAAATCGCAATTTTTGCTTTATTGGCTTTGCCATTGCCAGCTTTTGCCGATGGGGCAATTCCAAAATCACCGCTTTATGAAACCGCATTGGCGCAAGATAAAATACTTTTTGATGCCTATAATAAATGCGACATGCAAACTTTGGACAAAATAGTTGATGACAATCTTGAATTCTACCATGACAAAGGCGGCCTTATGCATGGCAAGGCGGATTTTCTTGCGGCAATTAAAAACAATATTTGCAATAAGGTTGAGCGCCAATTGATAATTAATGATTTTGAAGCCTATCCACTTGAAAATTATGGATTTGTTGAAAAAGGTAATCACACATTTTGTAATAAAATTGAAACCCCAATTTGCAAAGATAAAACCAATGGTATTGGCAAATTCTTTATGCTTTGGCGCAAGGATGATGATGGTTACAAACTTACGCGCGTTATAAGTTATGACCATGTAAATTCCAACAAGCGCATATTTAAAAAGGGCAAGAAATAGCAATTATACGACTTTTGCCAAATGCATTCTTTTGTGTTTGATACTCGACAAACAGGGATGATTTAGATTAAAGACAAAAACGAATTTGCATTTTCATAATTGGAAGAATCATGACGCAATTGGTTACTGTTTTTGGCGGCTCTGGCTTTGTTGGTAAATATGTTGTGCGCGCTTTGTGTAAAGCGGGTTATCGCGTTCGCGTTGCGATGCGCCGCCCACATCTTGGCAATGATTTGCGCGTTATGGGCGTGGTTGGTCAGGTTCAATTGGTTCAAGCCAATGTGAAAAACCCTGAATCTATTGCCCGTGCCCTCGAAGGCGTTGATGCAGTAATTAATCTGGTTGGTCTTTTGAGTGAAAAAGGAAGCCAAACTTTCAATAATGTAGTTGAAGAAGGCGCAAAAAATGTTGCCGAGGCGGCAAAGGCTGCAAAAATCAAAAAATTCGTCTTTATGTCGGCAATTCATAATGATGAAAGCGGTTCAAAATATGCGCAAACTAAAACTGCGGCGGAAAATGCGGTTAAAGCGGCCATTCCATCGGCAACAATTATTCGCCCAAGTGTGATTTTTGGGGTTGAAGATGATTTCTTTAATAAATTTGCCGCAATGTCACGCCTTACACCGATTATGCCTTTAATTGGCGGCGGCAAAACCTTGTTCCAACCAGTTTATGCAAACGATGTTGCATTGGCCTTTGTTGCTTCTTTGCAAAATCCGAAGGCAGAAGGAAAAACCTATGAACTTGGTGGCCCTGAAACTTATTCGTTTGAGCAAATTATCAAATATATTCAAAAAGAAATTTGCCGCCCACGCCTTTATGTAAATATCCCACTTGGACTTATGCAATTTGGCGGTTCAGTTTTGGATGCATTATTCCGCATCAACCCATTCGCCGAACCACCATTCACAGGCGATCAAATGAAATTGCTTAAATTTGATAATGTGGTAGGTGCAAAATCATTAGGCTTTAAAGATTTGGGTATTAGCGAAACTACAAGCGTTGAAGCAATCGTTCCAAGCTATCTTTACCGCTTCAAACCACATGGCCAATTTGAGCCACGGGTTGTTGGTTAATTCGTAGTTTTCAGCGACTCAACTCCTTCATCGCACTATCTAATCCCGCAATTGTCATGGGGAACATGCGGTTTGTGCCGATTAATTGGCGTATTATTTGGGTGGATTGGCTATATTCCCAATATTGTTCTTGCGTTGGGTTTATCCAAATAAGGTGGGGGAATTTATCGACCATTCTTTTCATCCAAACCGCGCCCGCTTCTTCGTTAAAATGCTCAACCGAGCCGCCTTGATAGGTGATTTCATAGGGGCTCATGGCGGCATCGCCAACAAAGACTATTTTATAATCTGGGCCATATTTGTGAATTATGTCATAGGTTGAAATACGTTCACTTTGGCGGCGCTTATTTTCTTTCCATACGCTTTCATAAAGGCAATTATGGAAATAATAATGATCCATATGTTTGAATTCAGATTTGGCAGCGGAGAATAATTCTTCGCACACTTTGATATGGTCATCCATCGAACCGCCAATATCGAATAATAAAACCACCTTTACTGCATTGCGCCTTTCAGGTCGCATTATAACATCAAGATAGCCATTATGGGCGGTTTTTGAAATTGTTCCCGATAAATCCAATTCGTCATGCGCACCCGTTCGCGCCCATTTTCTAAGGCGGCGCAGGGCAACTTTTATATTGCGTGTGCCGATTTCAACATTTTCATCAAGATTTTTAAATTCGCGCTTTTCCCACACTTTTACCGCGCGCCTATGGGTTGATTGACCGCCAATTCTTATGCCTTCGGGATTATAGCCACCATTGCCGAATGGTGATGTACCGCCTGTTCCAATCCATTTATTACCGCCTTGGTGGCGTTCTTTTTGCTCTTCTAGGCGCTGTTTGAGGGTTTCCATCAATTTTTCCCAACCGCCCAAAGATTCAATTTGTTTCTTTTCTTCTTCTGACAGGAATTTTTGGGCAAGTAAATTAAGCCATTCTTCGGGTATTTCGGCGCTTATTTCGCCATCAACACCCTGAACGCCTTTAAAAACTTTGCCAAAGATTTGGTCAAACCTATCAAGATATTTCTCATCTTTTATCATTGCGGTGCGGGCAAAATAATAAAAATGCTCTATATCCGTAGGGATTATTCCTTTTTCCAAACCCTCAAGCAGCGCCAAATATTCCTTTAAGGTGACGGGCAATTTTGCATTTCGAAGTTCGGTGAAAAAATTTAGGAGCATTCTTAAATCTTATAGCTTTTAAACTAGTTTGCAAATTAGTTTTGCGTCTTGAAACTAATTTATAACTAAATATAATCAATTTATGAAAAGCATATGTGAAAAGATAAAAAGAGTAAATCTATTAGTTCCTATTATTTTTTCATTGGAATTATTGATTTCATATATACTCTTAGGCGGATTTGAAGATAACAGTAACAAGCAAGGTGATATTTTTTTATTTGGAATTTTTTTCATAATTGGTGCAATATTATTTTTAAATTTTGTTTTGTATTTTTTGTTTGTGTTTTTTTCAAAACGAAAATTATTTATATCTATTAATGAAAAACTTAATAAGATTGCATTTTCATTCATAATAACAAATCTATGGATTGTTTCTTCATTAGCTTTTTTGTTTTTCGCCCTTATTATATATGCTCAAATAATGATAAGTTCGGAACTCAATAATTTAAGTACTAATTGATTTATAGCAATTAAATGGTTTGCAACTAAGCAAACTTGGTAAATTTTAGTAGTAAATAAATACGCGACAAACCTGCTAGTATCTTGTTATCTAATTGCGAATGATTATATTTAGCAAATGAAATTTCAAAACACATATGCCGATTTGGGTCATAAATTTTGCGCCCACCAATTACCAACACCTGTTGCAAATCCGCGCCTTATTAAATTCAATGATGAATTGGCTTCTGATTTAGGTGTTGAGTTTTTAAAGGAAGAAGCGGCGCAATTTTTATCGGGCAATCAAATCCCTGAGGGGTGCGAACCAATTGCGCAAGCCTATGCGGGGCATCAATTTGGGCATTTGAATATTTTGGGTGATGGGCGCGCAATTTTACTTGGTGAAATTGAAACGCAAAAAGGCCTTTTTGATATGGTATTAAAAGGCGCAGGCCGTACACCATATTCACGCGGCGGTGATGGCCGCGCCGCAATTGGCCCTGTTATGCGTGAATATATTGTTTCAGAGGCTATGCATAAATTTGGTATCCCGACCACGCGTGCTTTGGGCTTTATTTTAACTGGCGAACACATAATGCGCGAAGAGATATTGCAAGGCGCAGTGCTTACACGCATTGCCACGAGCCATATAAGGGTTGGTACATTTGTATATTTTTCGGTTCACCGCGAATTTGGTGCTTTAAAACAATTGGCTGATTATGTGATTAATCGTCATTATCCAAGCGCACAAAATTATGCGCAATTGCTTGAAATGATTTGTTCAAATCAGGCCAAATTAATCGCAAAATGGATGTCTATTGGCTTTATTCATGGGGTTATGAATACGGATAATATGGCAATTTCGGGTGAGACCATTGATTATGGACCATGCGCCTTTATGGATGAATATAATCCCGCGCAAGTCTATTCATTCATCGACAAACGCGGGCGCTATCAATATCAAAATCAGCCCACAATTGGCGCATGGAATCTTGCCCGCCTTGCCGAAGCCTTCTTGCCTTTATTAGATGAAAATCAAGAAAAGGCGGTGGAATTTGCCAATGAGATTATTGCGGGGTTTCAAAATCAATATCAAAACCAATGGCTTTTTGAATTTGCGCTAAAACTTGGGATTGAAAATCCGAAGCTCGAAGATGGTGATTTGATAAATCGCTTTTTAGCAATTTTGCATGAACACAATCTTGATTTCACCAATTCATTCATTGATTTGTGCAATAATAATTTACCAAGCGAAATTTTCGGGGACTTTTTATATGAATGGGAAAATCGCGTAGATGTGAATAAGGCGCGCGAAATAATGAAAAAATCAAACCCCCAAATCATCCCGCGCAATCACCATATTGCAAAGGCAATTGAAGCGGGTGAAAATGGTGATTTTTCAATCATGGGGAGGCTTATTAAAGCCTATTATAAGCCTTATGAATTTAATGCGGATTATAAGGATTTATATTTGCCGCCGCGCGAAACTGAGCGGGTCGAAAATACTTTTTGCGGCACTTAAAAAATATAGTTTGCGTCAGCTAGAATTTCGATTGTATCACCATCTATTTCAAAAATAATTTTGCCATTTTCAAATTCAAGCGTGAAAGATTCATTTTCAATTATTTTTATATCTATAACTTTTTTTTCGATAAATTGATAAATAGTGTCATTAAACCACGTCATTTGGGTATGCAGTGACATATTTTTAGGGCAAGGAAAATCGCATGGTTCAATGTTTATTCGATTTATATAAAGTGTTTGAATTTCACTATTTACATAATTAGAAAAATACATCCTAACGCCGTATCGCCAAAAAGATACCATTGCAAGAGAAGCATTTTTAAACCGATCTGTTACACTTTCATACATATTATTTGCTTCCGGCTACAATGATGGTCGGATGAAAAAGACCTTCATAGCTTAACAAATAAGTTGCAAAAGTTCCAAGCCAGTGACCACCTTCATAATGTTCGCCTGTTACAAAGTGTAAAGACGCATCAGAATGTGCTTTTGCTGCTAACATCAAGGATTTGTAACGCCCCTCATCATTTGCATCAAGATATGATGCAATAATATTCATTTTTGCGGCGCGTGATAGGTTTAAACCATCCAAATGTGCAATTTTGGGGTCGGATCTATCCGATACTTTTGCAGGTATTAGCCAATCGGCTTTTCCATTAGTGGGTATTTGCGGCAAAAATTTCTTTAGCCATTTTTGATATTTATCGCGCGGCATAATTCGCGCCATTAATGCGGCTTCTTCAAGGCATGGGCTTAAGAAAGCTTCACCATCTGGTTCATAATTAAGGGGGCATTTAACATCATTTGCATAATATTTCATCGCCCTTTCTTTGATTAGGTTTTGAAATTCTACATCATTTGCCGCGACCGCCCAATCATAAGAAAGACTTAGGCCAAAGGCGGTTTGCGAATGTTCACCCGTACGAATTGGGTAATCAAGTTTTGGAAGCCACACAGCCATTTTATTGCGTGCCGCTTTTGCAAGGGGTGCATAAATGGGCTGTAGGTCTTTAATCTCTTTAATTTCCGATTGCCTAAGCTCTTTATCAAGCATAAGCGCCCAAGCAAGACCATAAGGGCGTTCAAAAGAGGCGCGCCCTGGGGTGGTTAGATATTCAACTTCTTTGGAAATATTTTCGGGTGTGATTGATTTTTGTAATGCCGCCAAAGACGCGTCAAAATATGGTGGCTTTTCACCATAATAATTTGAAACTTTCGCCAATAACCAATGCCCATGAACCGATGAATGCCAATCAAGGCAGCCGTAAAATGCAGGATATAATTCATGCGGCGCTTTCACATCTTGCGCAGAGTTTAACGAATGGCTGATTTTGTTTGGATATTCTTGTTTTACGCAAGTAAGCGCAAGTTTTGCGAAATTTTGCTTCCATGCCTCTTGTGCAAAGGCATTGCCCGCAAATGTAATGCTAAATATAAAAGATGATATTATAAGCGCTTTTCTCATAGTTTTTGCCATTTCATGATTAAGAACCACGGAATTCTTGTTATATGGCTAGTATATTCATCACTTGCGCCAATTGGCAATGGTTCATCAAAATATTTAAGACTTAGCCCATTTTCTAAAAAGCATTTCATATAAGATGATAAAGGGCGGTGGTAATTTTTGATTTTTATACCACACCATTCTTCCCAATTTTCACTTTCGACCATATAATTATCAATGCCATAGAATTTTTTATTACCCATTATATCTTTTTGCCAACCATGTTTTGCGCCCGACGTATTCATGGGTGTTAAATTGACAATTATCAAATCACCTTGTGGTTTTAAAACCCGCACCATTTCTTTGATAGCAGCTTGATAATCGGGAATATCAATTAGCGACAGGCACGATAAAACCATGTCAAAACTATTATTTTCAAATGGCAAATCTTCGGCAAAACATTCAATATATTGGTTTTTACTATCTAATTCACGGGCACGCGCAATAAGTGATTTGGTGGGATCAATTCCAACTGGTTTTATTCCATTTTGAGAAAGAAAGCGGCACATACGCCCTTCGCCACAACCAACATCAAGCGCATTTTTATAATCTTGCCCCTTGATAAGCTTTGAAAGCGCGGGGTCAATCACAAACTGCCGCCCCTTATCACCAGAGGTTCCCATGCTATTAATCCATGCCTGCGCCGATTCTTCCCACCCGTTTGACATTAAAACCCCAAAGCAATAGCCCGCCAATGGCGGGCTATTTAAAATATATAGCAAAGAAATTATAAAAACCACGCTTTTTATAATTTCTTTTCAACTTGAACTAAGTCGCTAAGTGAGCGAAGCGAGGGCGGCGACTTAAATTTTTATGTTTGTCTTTCAACCATCATTTTTTTCAATTCAGCAATAGCCTTCGCAGGGTTTAGACCTTTCGGGCAAACTTGCGCGCAATTCATGATTGTGTGGCAGCGATAAAGGCGGAACGGATCTTCAAGATTATCCAAACGTTTGCCAGTTTCTTCATCGCGCGAATCAATAACCCAACGATAGGCCTGTAACAAAGCCGCAGGGCCAAGATAGCGGTCACCATTCCACCAATAAGATGGGCAAGACGTTGAACAACATGCGCAAAGGATACATTCATACAAACCATCAAGTTTAGAACGATCCTGCGGGCTTTGAAGCCATTCGGTTTCAGGAACAACAGTTACACTTTGAAGATGTGGTTCAATGGTTGCATATTGCGAATAGAAATTGGTTAAATCAGGAACCAAATCTTTGATAACATCCATATGCGGAAGTGGCGAAATATTAACCGCTTTACCAGTGCATTCAGCATGCCCCTTGGTGCAGGCAAGTGTGTTATTTCCATCAACATTCATTGCGCAAGAACCGCAAACACCCTCACGGCACGAACGGCGGAATGTTAAGGTTGAATCAACATTATCTTTAATCCAGATAAGTGCGTCCAAAACCATTGGGCCACATGCATCTTTGGGAACATCAAAACTATCCCAACGCGGGTTTTCACCGCTTTCAGGGTCATAGCGATAGATGCGGAAAGTGCGAACGTCTTTTGAATAACCTTCGGGTGCGGGCCAATGCTTACCTTGTTTGATGCGCGAATTGGCGGGAAGTGCAAATTCAACCATTATTTTCCCCTAAACTAATGTACTTTTCTTTAGAGATTTAGGCGAATTTGTAAACCCCAATTTGTTACCAAAGCATGAAATCATCATAAGACTTTCGGGCGATATTGCATTAAATATGTTATACTTAGTTATAGATGATGCGGCGTTTTTACTTTGACCTTGCAATTAAAATCTTTGGCGATAAATTTTAACTGTAATAAATAGGTAAAATAATGAATTCAAAAATTGAAGAATATTTCAACAAGCCCCGCAAATGGCAAAATGAAGAACGCAAATTGCGCGAAATTGCTTTAACTTGCGGCCTTGATGAAGAATATAAATGGATGCATCCTTGTTACACATTGAATGGTGCCAATATTGTTCTAATCCATGGCTTCAAGGAATATTGTGCACTTCTATTTATGAAGGGCGCATTATTAAAGGATGAACAGGGAATATTAATAAGGCAAACAGAAAATGTCCAAGCAGCGCGACAAATAAGATTTACAAGCCTTGAAGAAATTATACGCCAAGGAAACGCCATAAAAACCTATATTATGGAAGCAATAGAAATCGAAAAATCGGGCGCAAAGGTTGAAATGAGTAAAAGCACAAATTTGGAATATCCCGAAGAATTTCAATCAGCTTTAGATTCCAATCCCGACCTCGCAAAAGCATTCGAAGCCCTAACCCAAGGCAGAAAACGCGGCTACAATCTATATTTCACAAGCGCAAAGCAAAGCGCCACCCGCACGGCAAGAGTTGAAAAATGCATACCAAAAATATTGGCAGGTAAGGGGTTGGATGATTGATGAAATTAAACAAATCCCAAATTGTTCACAAATTAAAAGTAACTTCTTTCATTTTTGTAATAGCAATAATTCAAACCCTTATCTGGTTTGAATCAATAAGACTTTTGATAATTGAGACCAAAAAGGCAAAAGGGTTGTTATATGGTGCAGAGATATTTTTGTTTACATATTATTATTTTATGATTGCCGCCATTACATGCGCAATTCCGATTGTTTTTTATTTTTACGCCAAAACATTCAAACTTAGAATGCTTGAAATTAAAACTTCATGGATTTTGGGGAAATTAAGAAGTATAAATTTCACCTTTTTCCTTATGATTGTTGGTTTTTTTACAATTTCCTTTACTACCCAATGGGAATTTTTAGAAGAATTTGCTGATTACTTTTTCAATCCATAGCTTTTAACTCATTTCAAATTTCTCGTAGATTTTGGCGGGCAGGGATTTGGGGAGTAGAAAAATATAAGAGTCCGCTCAACTAATTTCTAATGAGTTGGAATTTTTAGTCTAAGGCTTAAATCACCTGATAGTTTGCGCATATCTATGCAGGTTACTCTATTCAAAAAACTATGCTCAACCTCATTTTTGCCAAGTGTTTCCACGATGATTGGCATATCTTCATAGGGCGATAGATTTTGCATTTCCAACCAAATATTGGTTTCCTTGCTCAAACCAATTATATATGTTGATTGCGACGCGCCTTTTTTAAAGTCCAGAGAATAGTATTTCTCCTGCGGGACACTTTTATAATTTAAGAGGCGCTGTTCAAGGGTTTCACGTTCAAGCTCCCAATCATTATTTTCATCCAAAAAATGCGAATAAGCACAAACAAAGTCAAATTGCCGTCCAAGTGGGGCATCGCAGACACTATCCTTTTGACTTGAAGCAGAATTAATATCGGCTTCAAAAACTTTTCCGACTTCGGAACATGTTGCGAGAATTGTCCGTGGTAAGGTAGAAGTCAATTTTGCATCCAAAGTCTTTGCAGGATACAAATCACATCCATTCAAAAATAGTGCAAATATTGAAATTAGCCTTTTGGGTATCATGCCGCCTTCTCAAAACTAATTCTTAATTTCGTTCCCGTCGCCTTTGCCAACTTCTCCAAGGTTCTTGTGCTTGGCATTTGTTTGCCGCTTTCAAGGCGGGCGATGGCGGCTTGGGTGGTGTTCATGCGTTGTGCGAGTTCTTCTTGGGTCAAATTTGCCCCAATCCGTGCCGAAATTACGGCTTTTATAAGCGCAAACTCTTCTTCAAGCTCATCATATTCTTTCGCATATTCAGGGTCTTGCATCCATT
Source organism: Pseudomonadota bacterium (assembly GCA_020161405.1). GTDB lineage: Bacteria > Pseudomonadota > Alphaproteobacteria > Caulobacterales > Aquidulcibacteraceae > Pseudaquidulcibacter. The sequence goes on from JAIUOD010000001.1 coordinate 1,064,600, forward strand.
CTTTATGAAGATCCATATAATCTTTCATTATTCAATCTCCTTAGCTCTTTGCCTTGCTATCTCTAATTCTTTGATTGGCGTTTTCTGGGTTTTCTTTACAAAAGCACGAAGTAACACCACTATTTGATTTGTTGCATTAATATAAATTACCCGTGAAATGCCATCTTTACCCTTTAAACGCAATTCCCATAATTTGTCCTCGAGATGCTTTGTTGCTTCGTGAGGCAATTTTTCAAATCCATGTTCAATAATTATATTAATATAGCGGGTTAGTTTAGCCTGCATGTCTTTCGGCAAAGCGCGAATTTCTTCTTCGACGTTATCATTCAGGATTTTAACAGACCACATGAAAAAATCATACCAAAAATGATATAATTTGTCAAACAAAAAACCCCAAGTTTTCACTTGGGGTTTTTCTAAACTTATATGTCATTAAATTTTAAAAATGACACTTTTTAAAATTTAATGTCCTCTTGAATCCAAAAGCCTAAGTGAGGCGCAAAGCGCCTCGGGCGGGCTTTTGATTATTCAATAACGCCAGCAACAACGCCTGCGCCAACTGTACGGCCGCCTTCGCGGATTGCGAAGCGTAGACCTTGGCTCATTGCGATTGGAGTGATAAGCTCAACGGTGATTTTGATGTTATCACCAG
>JAIUOD010000006.1 GCA_020161405.1 Pseudomonadota bacterium
CAAGGATGAAAGCAGGTAGCGCAACAGAGGCGCATATAGATTTTAAATGCCGTGGCGGGATATTGATAATTAATCGCTTAATTCTACCTTCCGCGCAATCTTGTAATTTGGAACACATTAATTCGATGTGTTGATGCATTAGTAATTTATCTTGCGGGCTTACAATTTCGTAAGCCGCTTCAACAAAGCTGCAGAAGTCGGAACGAAGGATATGGTAATATTCTTCCATAGTAAATTGTTGTTGGGTCATGATATTAATCTTTCTGAAAAGTGGAATTTTGAACAAGGGATTTCGCTCGCAGGATAATCCTGCGATTGGGGAGGGCTGAAATTGGAGGAAGGTTAAAAGTTTGAACTAAGCTATTGACCTATGAGGTGTCTTCGGGATCAGTCATGGGGATTGTATTGCGGATACGATTAGCAATCCTCGCCATGACATTTGCTTCAGATTCAGTAGGTTGCAAAGGCACAGATTTGGCTTGTTTGGCGGCCTCAGCATCTTCCATGCGCTCAATATAATGGGCCAATTGAACGATAGCCTTTAAGTCGCCTCCAGCAGCTTTATTGACCAATTGCTCTACAGCGATATCAAGCTTGGTGCGCTTAATGCGTTTGCCACCCTTATTAACCTCAATACGTTCGCTTAAAGCTTTGCGTAAAATAGTAGACATACTTTTCGAGCCACTTGGACGACCTCTGGGATTACCAGACTGCCCGGGCTTGAATTGAGAATGCTTTGGCGGTTTGCCATAGCCAATGTCATATGGAGCATCATCGAGATTTTCTGGCAAGTTAATTGGTTGAGGAGGAGTTTTAGGCATTGGACGCCTCCATCATAATTGAAATTGAATTGAATGTTTGGCCCGAAGCAACATGTATGGCTTCGTCACCCGTATAATTCTGCCAACGCCTAATAATAGTATCGCAATATATCGGATCAAGTTCGATACCATAGCAAATACGACCGACACGCTCTGCCGCCATCAAGGTAGTGCCGCTACCTAAGAAGGGATCGAGGATGATTTCGCCCTTGGTGGTGGTATCAAGGATAGCATCAGCCACCATTTTAACTGGCTTAACTGTCGGGTGTAATTCCGCTAGCCTGCCTTCATCAGATTGTTTAGAAAAAGTATTGGCACATGGATATTCCCAGACATTAGTGCGGTAACGGCCATGCTTGCCTAATTCAACATTGTTACGGTGAGGGGCTTTGCCATTTTTATAGACCGCAATCATTTCATGCTTAGAGCGATAAAGACTGCCCATACCGCCATTGTCTTTCACCCAAACGCAAATATTCTTAAGTTCGCTATAATGCGCGCTACCTGCTTTCAAGAGATGCTCAAGATGGCGCCAGTCCATACAGATGTAATGAAGTGAGCCTTCTTTGCTAAATTCCACCATCAAGGTACAAGCAGCTTTAAGAAAATCAATAAATGCGCCATCAGACATTTCGCCTGATGCCATTTTAAATTCTCGGTGTTTGACTTTACCAGTTCCAGAAACATGGCCATCAATCTTGACGTTATATGGTGGGTCAGTGAATATTGATGATGCCAGTTTATTTTTGCCAACATCATTAAAAAGAGCTACGTATGTTTCAGCTTCCAGTGAATTGCCGCATATCAAACGATGCGGGCCAAGTTGCCATATATCACCCAGTTGGGTGATTGGTGGTATTTGCGGCAGTTTCGGAAGTTCGTCGGCTTTATCAGCTGATTTGCTAATCTCACCTGCTATCATTAAATCAATTTCGCCAACAGAAAAGCCGGTAAGTTCAACGTCAACTTCTAGTTCTAAAACCGATAATTCAAGAAACAATTGGCCAAGTTTTTCATTATCCCAAGATGAAAGCTCAGGTAATTTATTTAGCGCAATCATCATCAAGTTAAGTTCATTCTTTGACAGATGATCAATCTTGACGACCGGTATTTCTGGTAGCCCAAGTTTAATCGTTGCCTCAACGCAGGCATGGCCCGCATAGATAATATTGTCAGCGTCGACTAGAACTGGGATAACCATTCCAAAGGCTTCTATGCTTCTGGCAATCTTCCTGATTTGTAATGGACTATGTTTGCGAGGCGATTTTGGGTTTGGTATTAGAAGTGCGGGATTAATATATTCAACAGCGACCCTAGTGAACATATTGGGTGGTTGATTAGGTATGGTCATAATGATTGGCCTTTCAATTTAGAAAGGCTCTTAAATATAAACAGGGAATCAAGATTTATAGTTCAAAAATGCAAGAATTTTTTGAACTAAAACTAATCAGTATAACTAACATCCAATAAATCGGCCGATGTGATCTTAAATTCAGACACCAAGATTTCTTCCTTTAAGTCCGCGGCGTATTTGATAATTTCCTTGACTAAATTTGGGTTTTCAAAAAACCAGAAATAAGTCGGTATAAGTTTAAGTTCGTTTTGCATCAGGTCAATGACTTTTGCTAAGGCCATAGATAAATGAATGACTGGAACGCTTTTCCTCCAAACCCGCGCTCTTAGATTATCTATATCGCCAATTCCTTCGTAATCAGCCAGCTCGTCAATAAAGGCTTGAATGGTTGGGCGCTGTTTAGATTCTGGATTTTTCGCTTCTTCTAACCACCTTTTTGCTATGAAGGCTGCATTCAACCGGTCTTGCAATGTTTCATCGAACTTCTTTTCAATTTGTTCGAACTGGCTTTCTTTCAAATCAAGAAATATCGGCTTTATTTTTTGATAGGATGAAGCCCAGGTGTCGTCAGTTTTTCTTTTATGATGAAGATATTTAGTAATTAGACCCATCATGCACAGGTCAATTTTATCTGATTTGTATTGCGCAGGGGGATAAGCAATAAGTGAGAATAATGCCGCGGCAATTTCATATGGTTCGGTAACCGCAAAATCAAAAATGATATGGTTGGGATCTAAATCAGTCATACATCTAATTTCAGCCGAATATAATAAAAACGCAATAGGTGCGCACTTAAAGCTGGACTTAGTCATATATCCAAGCATTGGTTGGTAGCACCCGCGACGCGGGCTTTGCTCGGTAGTAGCAATCGGATTGGCCGATTGCAAAACTACAGGTGCAATTATGAGCAGTAAAAAATCTAATTCAAAAGTTAATGTTGAAGCTATCTGCATTGATGAAATCAATCACGATCAGTCCGAAGGGAAATTAAAAACATCATCAGAGACAAAGGCGGATCTTTTAAGTGATTTAGTAAAGTCACCAACTTCAGGAAAACCAACAAAGCAACAAATCATCATCGACCTTCTATCGCGCGAAGGCGGTGCATGCCTTGAAGAAATGATAGAAGCCACAAATTGGCAAAAGCATTCAGTACGCGGAGTAATTTCTGGCAGCCTCAAAAAGAAGCTCGGATTTAAAATTCAATCAAGAATAACTGGCAATGTTCGGTCCTATTTTATTGAAGCCGCAACTAACAATGCGGAGGTTCGATAAATGTCATATCATTACAAAAAAAACCTTGTGGCCTTATTAAGTGAGCTTGAGCACTGCGAAGACAGGAAGCGATTGGTAAAACTGTGGCCAGAATTTTACGAACAGCCGATTCCTAAAGGCCTGAGCACTAAATTATTGCGATTAGCCATAATCTACCGCATCAAAGAGAAATTAAATGGCGGGCTGAACCCCGCCATTCGCAAATATCTATTTCAATTGGCGAAAGCGAATAATAAAGCCGTGCAATTGAAATTGCCGGTTAAGTCTATTTTGAAACCTGGAAGTCACCTAATCCGACAATGGCACGGGGAAACCTATCAAGTTAAAATTGTTGAAAATGGTTATGAATATGATGGAAATGTTTATAAAAGCCTTTCGGAAATAGCAAGAAACATAACGGGTATCCATCTAAATGGACCCAAATTTTTCGGATTGCGAAAACCTGCAAATGTAAAAGAGCCTAAATCCAACCTCATTAAACAAGGGGATTTGGCGACATGAATAAAATCAGATGCGCAATTTATACCCGTAAATCGTCTGAAGAGGGCTTGGATATGGAGTTTAATTCCCTTCACGCTCAACGCGAAGCTTGTGAAGCATATATAACTAGCCAAAAGCACGAAGGTTGGGTTTTACTAAAAGAGAAATATGATGATGGCGGCATATCAGGCGGAACCATGAACCGTAGCGGATTGAAGGCACTGCTTGATGATATTGAAGCGGGGAAGGTCGATATAGTCGTGGTCTATAGAGTTGATAGATTAACTCGCTCCCTTGCCGACTTTGCTCGCATGGTTGAGATATTTGATGAAAGGAAAGTATCATTTGTATCTGTTACCCAGCAGTTTAATACTACTTCTTCCATGGGTAGGTTAACGCTGAATGTTCTATTATCCTTCGCCCAGTTTGAGCGCGAAGTAACAGGCGAGCGCATACGCGATAAATTCCTTGCTTCGGCCCAAAAGGGTATTTGGATGGGCGGGTTCCTGCCGCTTGGTTACAATGTCAAAGATAGGAAGCTATTTATAAACGAAAATAATGCAGAAATCGTGCGGCATATATTCAGTCGCTATCTTGAACTTAAAAGTGTTCGTTTGCTTGCAGATGAAGTTGCTGCCGAAAACCTTCGGTCCAAGCTCATCGATGCAATTGTAAATGATGAATTGCGCCCACCAAAGGCGACACTATCAAGGGCCGGCATATATAAACTCATAGACAACCCAATCTATATTGGCAAAACCAAACATAAAGGCAAGATATACGAAGGGCAACACGAAGGGATAATCGATATAAAAACTTGGGAAGAAGTTCAGGCGCTTCTGAAAAACCCAAACTTGCGCCAACCCCAGACCCCAAGGAAAACGACTTTGTCGCCGCTCCTTGGAAAACTGATAGATGCGGAGAATGATGATTTAGTGGCAACCTTTACCAAACGCCGCAATGAATATCATCGATATTACATATCAAGACGCGCTAAATGTAATGCCGACAGAAGCGGATGGCGCCTACCTGCATTAAGAGTTGAAGAAATAGTTTCAACCCAGCTAAAAGCTTTCCTATCAAATCCATCTTTTTTATCTGCGGCACTCACCGCAACAACTGGCGACATTTATGTGCTTAATCAAGTTATTGCCAAAGCCAATGAGTTTCTCTCGAAATCAGAAACTGAAATCTTCCAATCTATTTTAAAACAAGCCCAATTCAGAAATAATGACATTCTATTTCGAATAAATCTAAAGCCAATATTTCCAAATGACATCAATTCGGAAATGGCTGAAATCATCTATGAGTATACAGTGCCCCTCAAAATGCAAAGAAAGACAATCGGTATGACCCTAGTTGTCCCAACCGAAAAAGAACAAGCTAAAGAAGTCGACGCCAACAAACTTCTCGCCATTGCAAGGGCCCATCTATGGTGGGATGATTGGTTAAATGGCCGCGCCCAGAGCATGAAAGAAATCGCTGCACGAGATGGTTTTCACCCCTGTTATGTTGGCGATGTAATGCACTTGGCGTTTGTTGAGCCGAGGGAGGTGGAGAGGATGGTTGGCTAGCCAGCCAGGCAATTAGTGATGAGTTTTAAATGTAAATGATCCATACTTGCAAAATAATAGATAGCGATATTCAACCTATGAGGCCAATCGGAACAACGAAAAGGCGAAAGCAATAGAAATATAGTCTAAAGTGCTTAACTCCATAGACAATATCTGAAGTTTGAATATCAATTGTTTGCAAGTTACGAATTAGTTTCGGTTTGTCCGAATATTAGTTGGAAACCTTTCGAAAATGCTTAATCATAGGAAACGAGTAAAATGGCTATTTGGAACGGCAACCCGCAAACAGTTGGAATATTGGATCTAGCGGCTAAGTGGAAAAGAGACTGTTTACTTGGAGACGGAAGCATAATTGGCAATGAAAATCTCTGGACTTTAGAGAATTTGACTTCTCTCCAATCTGCCTTTTTTAACAATCCTCAGAAAGGACCAAGGACCTTCATTGAGAAGCTCAGTGATCAAGTCGACGCAAAAGGTGATTTGGTTCAAAGACTCTGCTCTGAAGTCCTTTTGATTCTCTATCTTTTCCCAGCCGAGTCATCGATTGGACCTGCTAAAAAGGCTGAAAAAATTGACTTGATATTCCAAAAAACCGGCGTCTCAAGAAGCGTCGTAAATGCGCTGAGCATTGAAGTCTTGAAGGGAATAGGAAGTTCAGGCACGGCTTTTAATACAAAAATGCCCAATGAATTTGGGTATCTTATTGATATATCAGTAGAACTAAAAAGAATGTCGAAGGCCGAAATAGAGGATAAGCTTTCAGATCCATGGAAGTTTGGCGCTTGGCTTGATTTGCAAAATGGTAGCGGCGTAAGAGCGTTTAGGCACATTTGCATGTATTTGCTTTTCCCGGCGTATTTCGAACGAATTGCAAGCATAAGACATAAGCGAGAAATTTTGGCCGCATTTTCCGATAAAATTTCTGACCCTGATATATTGAAAGATAAAAGCCAATTAGGCGTTGACAAAGCAGTTTTCGAAATCAGGAAAAAATTGGAAGTTCAATTTGGTACAAATGAAATAGATTTCTACAAAGGAGAAATTGAAAATCTTTGGCGCAATACAAAACAGCCAATCGAAAGTGCTAAACCGTTAGCCAAAGAGCGTGATACCAACAGAAGGTTTTGGCTTGAGAAAACCAAAGTAAAAGGGCGCCAAGACCGCGAGAATGGGGAACACGCTTTGGGAAATTCCTTATGGTCTCCCCACAAATCTTCAGATGGAAAAGATATATACAAATCAATGCGAGAAGTTAAAGAAGGGGACCTGGTATTTCATCTTATTGACAATGCCGGCGTTTCTGGGATTTCGGTTGCGACAAGCAAAGTCATAAAGGATCTCAAAGGGCTTGATGGTACCGAATGGGAAGGGCAAAAATGCATCGAAGTCAAACTTGAAGAATATATAACTTTAGATCCATTCTTAGATAAACAGTGGTTCTTTAATGCCAGCCCTTACGATAAGTTACTATCTAATTGCCTCGGAAAATACAAAAATCTATTTTTCACAAAAGACTTGGAATTCAGACAGGGCGCTTACCTAACTGAGCTTCCACCAGAAATAGTTTCAATCTTTGCGCAGACCTATCTTGAACACAGTGGCAAATCCCTTCCCCATCTCAAAGGTTTTTCGCCACGAATTAAAGGATTTAAAGATGTGCGTGAGTATTCAAGCAGCCAACTTGCTAGTGAATTATTTCTTGAAGAAGAAGAGATAGACAGAATCCTTACGATATTAGCTGCGAAGCGCAATATCATTATCCAAGGCCCTCCAGGAGTTGGCAAGTCGTTTGCCGCCAAACGACTAGCATATGCTCACATTGGTCGTAAAAATGATGAATTCATAGAATTTGTCCAATTTCACCAATCGTATTCGTATGAAGATTTTGTAGAAGGTTACAAACCATATGAAAACGGCTTCAAGTTAAAGGAAGGAAAATTTGTTGCCTTCTGTCGAATGGCGCTAGAAAACCCGGACGAAACTTTCGTTTTTATCATAGATGAAATCAATCGCGGCAATTTAAGTAAAATCCTTGGCGAATTGATGCTGCTAATTGAATCCGATAAACGTGATTCAAAATGGGCCCTGAAATTGGCCTCCGGTGATGTGCCGTTTTATGTGCCAGAAAATGTTTATATAATTGGCCTGATGAATACTGCTGATAGATCGCTTTCTGTTGTTGATTATGCCCTGAGGCGTCGCTTCTCTTTTCTTGATTTTAATTCTAAAATTCAGTCTTTAAAGTTTAAGGAACACCTTGAGAATTATGGTGTTTCTTCGGCTAAAATTGACTTTATCATTTCCAAAATGTCGGCCCTTAACAATGAAATCATTGGCGATAGGATTAACCTAGGCAGGGGATTTGAAATAGGACACAGCTATTTCTGTGATGGTCCATTTGATACCGAAACCGAAGATGAATGGTGGACTAGAATCGCATCAACCGAAATACTGCCGTTACTAAGAGAATATTGGTTCGATAACGAGGGCAAGATTGATTTATGGGATGCGGAGCTATTAGGTTAGTATGACAGCTGCTCGTCAAATCCCAATCGAAAATATATATTACATGTTTTGTTATGCATGGAATAAATTTGATGCCGCTAGCCAAGTCCCAATTGGAAATACAAATAGCCCTGACTTATTAAATCTACTTGCCAAGGTACTTTTAAATGGTACCAAAATCGCTATCACACGCGGCCTTGAAAGAGATTATACGGAATTTTGTGAGGATTTGGAAACTGTTCGCGGCAAAATAAATTTGTCTGACAGCATACGTCTTAAATCCAATAATATCCGAAAGTTAAACTGTGAGTTTGATGAATTCACATATAACACCACAGCTAATCAGATTCTAAAATCTACCCTTCTAAAACTCCTTTTAAGCGACAAAGTGGAACCTCAAATTCAAACTGAAATAAAACCAACGATATTTAGGCTCCCGCAAATAGAAACAATTAGGATCCAAAACCGGCATTTTGTTCAAGTAAAAATTCATCGAAATAATTCTCATTATTCTCTATTGATGAATATTTGCGAGCTAATTCATAACCACTTGCTTCCGGACGAAGTTAATCATGGCAAAAAATTCAATTCGGTTTTTGAAGACGAAAAATTCATGGCCCGTGTTTTTGAAGACTTTGTGCGAAATTTTTATAAGGTTGAACAACAAAAATACAAAGTTGAACCACTAACCCTGAAATGGGATGCGACACCGATAAATATTTCAAATATTGCGCAACTTCCTAACATGCGGACTGATATCTATCTAAAATCAGAAAATGGAGCGATAATTATAGACACAAAATTCTATAGAAACGCCATTCAAACGTTTTATGAAACCGATACTTTCAATTCCAACAATTTATATCAATTATTCACTTACCTTGAACATTACAGCTCAACTACAGGCTACAACCATGCTGTAAATGGGATATTGCTTTACCCGACAGTGAATTTTGAATTAAATGAAATGTTCTTGATAAAAGGAAAAAGCATTTCAATACATACAATAAACCTCCAACAGCATTGGGAGAGTATTAAATTAAGGCTACTGGAAATTATCAATAAGTAAAGATGCAAATGTTTCACCCAAACAACGTAAATCAACCTTGATTTCTTGAAGCAAGTAAATACAACTAGAGACAAAGTTGAAAAACGAACCGGGCATATAATTTGATAAATCAAAATCCAAAGCAAAAAATGAATGAGATAGATATTTCGACGATTTCATGGTCGCAGCTCGACAAACTTAAATTGGAGTTAGAGGCCCTTCGCCCCGAAGACGTTTTCCTGAAAACCATTTTAGAAGGAGCCATGCGTGTTGCATGCGACAAAGAAAATCCTATCCGCGGCAACCTTCTCGCGAGCGCCTTAAGGGAGTTAGTCGGGCATGTCTTACACGAACTCGCTCCTGATACTGAAGTTCGCAAATGTGCATGGTTCGTCCAGGCAAAGGATTCGGCAACGATTACAAGACGCCAACGAGCTGAATACATTATCCGTGCTGGACTACCAAACGACTTCGTCGACGAAGAATTGAAAATTAATTTAAGCGATGAGGCCAAGCCGCTAATTAAGGCGGTGGAAGACTTGAACAGGTCAACTCATGTACGTGAAGAAACTATTGTATTCAAAGGTCAAGACGTCCGCTTTATGTTTAATAGGATTCTTCATGGACTTTTAAATCTACTAAAAATCGCCCAAAATAGTCGTGCTCAGCTTAAAGAAACTATCGCTGACGTTATACACCATGCGATCTTTGAAAATCTGATATCTGATGCAATTCAGGAACTGGATGAGATTTCTACGCATACGATAATTGACGGGCATTACATAGATGCTATCGTGGTCCGAACTCTAAATGCAACCGAAATTCAATACGTAGTCGCCGGTGAGGTTGAGGTCGAACTCCAATATGGTTCAAACTCTGACGTTCGGAATGACAACGGGTTTCGCAAAGACGACTCCTATCCATACACTGCTGTGGTTAATTCAAATCCAGCTAAACCAATGGAAATACGACCGAATGAAGTCACACTCCAAGTTGATAATAGTAGCTTTTACGAATGAAAAATAAAATGAAGCCAAGTCACAAAGAAGAAACCACCGCATTAATGAAAGTTGGCGGGCATGTAACAGCATTGATAATTGCAATCGAGGAGTATCAGCCTCGACAGTCAGGAAAAATACCAAAGGTCGATTTTGCCAAAGCTGACGCTGAGGCTTTTTCAAATGTTCTTGACAAAATGTATCCGGATTCCGAAATACATCGGATTTTGCTAATCGATAGCTTAGCCACTAGCATGAGCGTGCAGAGTGGCTTCAAGGAAGCGATCTTTTCAACAGGACCCGAAGATCTCTTGATAATCTATTATGCTGGACACGGCTTCCATAACGGGCTCTCTAACTTGATAACCGTTTGGGACAGCAATGGTCATGATCTATCGGGAACCAGCCTTAATCTGCGAGATTCTGTTTTCGATCCAGTAGCAAAAAGCGATTGTCAGAGGCTATTAATATTCATAGACTCGTGCGCCGAACATCTTGAAGATCAATTCAAAGGCCGCAGTATAATCTCAGAACTGAATGACGCAGAATTCAAAGAGTTTATTAATATAGACCAGTATGTGGGCATATTCCTGTCGTGCTCACCAGGGCAAAAGTCATATAGCCATGCAGGCATTAGCCATGGAGTATGGTCTTATCATTTAGTGCAAGCTCTGAGTGGAAATGCGCCAGACGCAATTGATTCACATTCAGTAATCACAGACACTTCTCTTAGAGATTATCTCAGTACTTCTGTCCGGCGCTATATAACCAAGAATATGTCGGTTTCAACAATTCAGAATCCGATAGTGCATTCATCAGCGTCGAACCGCTTTTTTATATGTAAGGTAAATAACGCGGAAGCGGAAATTACTCCTGAAAATGATTTCACAAATTTGTCATTCAAGCCAGAGGCAATATTTTTTAGCCACGTTGAAACACGCGCCTACAGCAAACTTCCTGGCTTTTCAAAATCAAAAGGGCATTTTGTGCCAGATTCAGTAAACAAAAAGAGCACAGAATTTGCACGCGAACTAATCAGGGAAGAGGTCGCAGATGAGATAGAATCCTATTACCAAGATGCGAAGCGCTTCTTCAAACTTCGCCGTGACGATTTCGGAACTGGTGACTATTCATTGGATACAGATTTTTTTCGTTACTGGGTTGACGTCAGGCAAACACCAGATGACCCTGGTGAAATTCAGATAATACGATGTTTATCTGTTCGTGATGGTGCAGAAGAAGACCTTAATAAAATCGATGAGATATTCGACGCGATTTTTGATCGTGTAGTTTGCCGCATTTACGGGCGCGGACCAGATTTTGACATAGTTGTACGACGACTTGAAGAAGTGGAAAAAAAATATGGAGGCAGATTGGATGAATCTGAGAGGAAACAGCTTGTTACATACTATTTTCAAAATGAAGTGCGTTTGGTGTTTGATCTTGCCGATAGAAGGGTAAGCATTTGCGCAAGACAGAAATCAAGTTTTTTAGAGATGTTGAAGTTAGCAAAAACGATAGCACTTGGAGACCCGCAGGAGCCGATTAAGTATCTGTCAAAAGACTCGCAGCGTGTTTGAGGTAGGGTACGGACTTATGATACACAATTAAAGAAGTAGATAATGATCGACATAATATGCAAGCCACAAGTGTTTGTTTTAGATTGTTGCAACAATTGACGGAACTTTTTACCTTTCAGTATCCTTAGACTATGATCAGGAAAACGGTTATTTACTTCTGTTGTAGTTACCCGCAGGTACTTTATCGCCTTCAAAAAACTTCAATAACTGGTCCTCATTCGGGTCAAGCCGATCTTTAAACTCGGCTTTCTTAACGATTTTCCGCTCCTTCCCCTCAATGCAAAACACTGACGAATATATTCTACATCCGCCAAACCCGCTTCCAGCGTCACTCCCTCCGTAAATGTTTTTCTCACCCGCAAATATCCACACTGGACATAGTTCTTCATTCTCCAGAATATCCAAAAAGGCATCTTTGTCTATAACTGCTGCATTAGGTCCTTCATTTAGAACTGAAGGATCTTTGAAAATGACTTCACCGCGTGAATTAACATAGTTCAATTCTTTGCCATTGGAGAGTCGCAGCCCCATAACATCTGCAAGCCAGGGCGCTGGGAGATTAAGAGCCACAGTTTTATCTATTGAATGATCATACCCCCCACGCTCACAGATATATTCTGCAGTTGTAGCTCTATGTGGGACGGTCACTTTCGATCTCAGCTCGGGATCACGCCAATCCTCAAGGTCATCTAACGACGGATGCCAAGGATATTCGCCGAGAAAAATTTCGCCGTGCAGTTCAAATTGTCTAAATGTGTCAGGATTAGTCAATGACTTATCCTTGATGTCAAAAATAAATTGATTAAGGTCTTGCTTTTTAACTATAACGCATCTGAGGCGATACCAAATATCCTGCTGAATGGTTTCTCGGTTGTTAAAGACGCCGCGCTGCTTCCAGTTTCCGAAAGTGTCCAAAGCCAACCATTTTCGACCTGATTTTGGCTCATTAAGTTCAATCATCGCTTCACCGTTTACGATGCTTGAATCATCTTCAAGCCACTGAAGCCTTTCCAACGGGTCACGTTTTTTTAAATATGGATTGAACGGTGTCCACCAACAGTTTTTAGGTTGCTCCCAGCCTTCGTGCTGAGTCCTAAGAACCAATAGCGATGGGTCAATTTCACGCAATCCCAATTTTCTTGCGTCTGCTAACCCTCTGAATTCACCATTGTCAAATTTTTTGTAACCACCTAGAAACGCCAGATTATCGGACATGCGTCCAGCAAGTTCATGAAGCGCTATCCATTGATATTTCTTTCCAATACGCTCCAGTCTGTGGTCATTTCTGTCAGAAGAGGTAGAACTGTCGAATTCATAGAATCGGCCATGTTCCCAACCCAGTTCATGAGCCCTTTTGCATATCCAGCGCCTGCACCACCTTGTGTCAAATCGAGCTTCCGAGTCATATAAACTATTTTCAAAAAAATTGACTTCCAAGTAGTTTTTGGCTCGAACTCTGTAATCTTCCCAAAGGTCGCTTGATAGGGTTTGTTTAAATTTTTGATTTGCTTCTTTTAACTCAGGGGGTTCACGATAGCGTATTTTTTCTTTTTCATTTATTTTTTTTATTACTTCAAAAAGTTCGTTAAACGCCACAACTTGTGCTTCAGCAGAATATTCTTCAAAATCTGACATCCAACTTTCAAACACGTCCCGATATGTAGGAAATTTTGTAGAGCCATTCGATGCGGGGCTCCAGTCGTCTAGCCTTGAATCAATGACGTATCTCGCAAAATCACCATCGTTGATTGTCGAACTTACGATTTGATCATAGGTTCGTTTTCCAGTTTCAACTTCAACTTCGAACTTCTCGATTTCGTCATCAGGGACAAATTCCAGCGGCCAATGGCTTTTATACGGAGGATCAATAGACACCCCCGCAATTTTTGCAGGGAGAAAGCCTTTCAACTCCGCAAATTTCAGAAGACCATATGCGTTATCCCTTATTAAGGCATTAATTGGCGCTGGGCACTTGCCAAGCGTTGAGTCAAACACGCTTTGTGCCAAGGTATTTAGCCCGTCAGTTGTCAGCCCTTGCAACGCACCTCCATATGCGGCGGCAAGGACTCGCTCAATAATATATTGGTCGTTTACATTTGCGAACTTGGCAACGATTTCTGCGGCAAGATATAAACGTGGAGCAAAGATTGTTGCCAATGCTTTAGTGGCCTTGTCTCTTATCGGACGATTGGTTACGCATAGGAGCCAAGCCAATGTAGTGGCGGTAAGTCTTGCCCGGTCCTCATCAATTTCGAAGAAGCCGTTTTCAGATGCCCATGATATCAGGGTGTCAATTGCTGTCGGAGCAAAATAATCTGAGACAATTGGAATCGACCATTTTTCATCACGTGTTGGCATAGACATCGGCCATAACTGCTCGTGAAGGAAATCTGCATTAAACTTGTTCCTTGGCTCGGTTGCTATTGAAAGGATAATACTTAGCGATTCTTCTGGCAAATATTGATTTAACAATTCGAAGGTGCGATCTGAGAAGTACTCGTGGTTTCGCCAAAGTAAACTTTCTTTGAATGCTTGAATGACATTATAGCTGACCTCACCCAAATCCAATATTTCTAAGTCAAATTTTTCGGGAAGTAGCACCGCCAATGCCTCGATTATTCCAGAAAAGCGATAACTTTCGTCTCCAAAAAGCAATTCGTGGAGGTTTTCTCCCCGCACAAAAGCGTTTATCGGGCAAGCCGGGTCGAGATGTTCAGCTATTAGCCTCTCTGCAAGGTTATAATCACTAAGCCTCTCGAAGGTGAATCGGACCATTTGACAGTCACTTCCATCCGCCTGTCGAACGTATTCGGTCGTCAGCACTCCTTCGTGTTCAAGTTGGGACAATAGACTACGATCAGAATCCCCATTTGACGGATAGATATCTTCAAAGACGACAAGTGCGTCTGGAACTGTGGCGTAGTTATTCCCCGAAGCTAACAATAATTTGGAGAAATTCTCCAGGGCTCGTTTAGAAATTTGCTGGAATGGGTCAAGTTTCATACGCCTTGTAAGCGCATTAGTGATAGCTGTGTGATAAAAATCAAAAACTTTCGTAACGCCTTGTAGCCCCTTAGGCAGTTCGGATTTCCCTTCGCGTTCAAGAGAATCGCAGCAAGTTTTCAAGAACAATGGATTATTGAACTCATTGACGGTATTCGGAGCACCGACACGCGCAATTCCTCTTGCCTGAAGATAATATTTGGCGGCCGCGCCGCCATCTTCGCCGAATCCAGGATGCGTTAGATGCGGTATATTGTCGTACAATTCTTGCGGAATAATATATGAAATGAATGTTGAACGACAAGAGAGTCCAATACAAATATAGGGGAATTTATTTGCCTCAGAAATGAATGCTGCTAGCCTATGTGGCCAGATATCGATCCCATGCCTCTCGTTAAGGGCATCAATACAAAGCATGAGGCGAATTCCTGCGGTTTCCCCGGCTGCGTTCAAGGCACCGAGGAAATCTTGTATTCGTGTTGTCGGAGGAAGCCCGACTTCTTGTATTACCTGAGACCAGGGTGTATTGCTTTCATTAAAGCTCCCCCCCGAAATAAATATCGCGGGTCTTCCATGCTCTAACTGAAAATCGACTATGTCGGCAAGTAGATGCGATTTCCCTACACCTGCAGGACCTTCTAATAGCAATGTTTTCTCATTTGCAAGTCGCCAGGTATTCGACGAAAGCTCATTTCGTATGTCGTCAATGAGTTCAATAAGACTTCTTATGTCATGTTGTGCCCAGCGCTTTTGCTCGACTTTCTACCCGTCTTGGTCTCTTGAGGGAAGATTGTATGTCCACGCAGCTGCATCTCGGCACTCGTTATGGCAATGGTTTAACGCAATCTCCCAATCTCCTAAAGGCAATTTTATCGGCGAAACCAAATGAACGTCGCGAAATTTTGTAACCACATCAGATAAGCTCATTTTCACTCGTGCTGCGTGAGGAACATTGCCGCCGTCTATTGCGGCTCGTTCAATTGATCCTGGAACACTTTGCTTAGCAAGAAGAAGAAGTTTCCATCGGTCCAATCGGTCTTGAAGAACTGGATCGCGTACAAACGACAAAAAACTTTGCTTTATGGGCAATTCGACATTGTGTTCGGGGGTATACCTAGAACCTAAAGACGCTTTTGATTTTTCGAATTGACCTTTAAACCAATCTTGTGAGAACGATGCTTGATCGAACCAATAAATTAATTTTCCAACATAGGTCGGCTTATCATTTGAAAGTTGTGACGTAAATGTGTTGCTGTCCCAAAGCGTGCATGTGAGACTTCTTCCGCCCCCTTTTGCTTTAGCTTCCCAATACGATTTCCACGCTTTCCATTTGTTTCGTGCGCTCTGCTGGTTACTTTTGCGGCCATCAGGTAGGTCAAAAGGCAGACAAACAATATATTCTGTTAGATTTGGGTGCTTCTTGAGTGCGGCAGAAATTGAATCATCAAGTTGAGTTTTAAGATTCTCGTCCCAGCTGAACAAATATTTTGCCTGCCACCCGCGTTCATTTCCGCTGATATCAGCAGAATAACACTCTACGCCAGCATCGCCTCCTTGCCCTTTTCGAACAAACGAATGACATTTAGAAAGGGCATCTAGAGAAGCTAGTTGCGCAACCAGTTCTTCAAACCCTGCGTGTCGATTCCCGTTATGTGGTCGAATTAAGTGGAAATTAATGTCAGGAAGGCTCATTCCGTTTATACTCCAAAAGTAACTTATCAAGCCAGTTTGTAATTACCATGAATTGTTTTTAAGCCAAGCACGTATGCCTGCAAGAACACTCATCAGTTTGTGTCATATAATGAGGAGCTGCAAACATGCTTCATGCTCCTGCTATACAAAGGGTACCAAACCGCCCATCGGTTTCTCTTAAGTAGTGGTGTCCAAACGCGGATGGCTGGTCACTCGGACAATGCGTGGTGTAACAGAGCAAGCGCAAAATTTAAAAGCAGTCTTCAGTCGCTTTAAAGGTTATTTCTCTTTGAATTTTTGATACTCGCTTAGCGGAGGGAAGTCTAAGTTACCTCGATGTTTAAATTCGGATGTTTAGCCAACGAAAAGGTGGGTGAATAATGCCTCTGAAAATTGGGCGGTAGTTGGGTCTCTGATTTCCTATGAATTGAGTCTCACGCTATAATTCTGCAAAATTTGCTAATAAAACCGCCTAGTTTCCGAGGGTTACAAGGTGTATTAAATTCACAAAAAACCTAATAAAAACAAGGACTTAACATGGTGGAGCCTAGGGGAGTCGAACCCCTGACCTATTGCATGCCATGCAATCGCTCTACCAACTGAGCTAAGGCCCCAATAATTAGTTTCGTATAAGGCGCGGTTTTTTGCTTATCAAGACTTAATCGCCGCAACATTGATATAATTTACATAAAAAAGGCGACCCTATTATGGCCGCCAATTTTAATTATTTATGCAAGACCAGGGTCATCTTCGTCGATATCAAGCTCTGCAAGTTCTTCTTCGAATAATTCGTCATCGCCTTCAAGGAATGGAACTTCTTCTTCGATTACTGCTGCTTCATCGTCTTCAAGTTCTTGCTCGCTGAAGCCTTCAGGGATTGGGTCGCCAGAAGAGCCAGGGATATCACCATCATCATCGCCATCATCGCCCATGATTAATTCAGGTTCGTCGATGTTTTCAATGTCGATTTCTTTAGTTACTTCTTCTGCGTCAATTTCTTCTTCTTCAGCATCCGGATCAACAGCTTTCACTTTGATTGCCTGATCATCATCTTCATCTTCGTTTGGTGTTTCATCCAAATCCAAAGAAGACATTTGCTGTGCTTGGCGATTTGCCAAGATTTCTTCATCAAACGGGTCAAATGAATTACCACATTTTGGGCATTTTGCAGGGCGTTTGCCCAAATCGTAAAATTTAGCTGCACAAGATGGGCAGATTTGTTTTTCACCTAAGTCTATTTTCGGCAAGGTGTAACTCCTTAATTGCGGCAAATCGCTTGCCACCTTGTGCGCAATCTGTCAAAGGCGATAATGTATATTTGCTGTAATTTTTTATTGGATTGTTATGATTATCGCAATTGATGGCCCGCTGGCTTCGGGTAAAGGGACTTTGGCGCGGGCTTTGGCGGCGCATTTTGGATTTCCGCATTTGGATACGGGGTCGATTTATCGGGCGACGGCATTGGCTTTGATAAAAAAGGGCATTGATCCAAATAATAAAGAAGAAGCCATAAAAGCGGCGCAAAATCTTGATATGTTTAATATTATTGATAGCGAACTTAGAACTGCGCAAGTTGGGGCAGGGGCATCAGTGGTTGCGGCAATTCCCGAAGTTCGCAAGGCGCTTTTTGATTTTCAGCGTAATTTTGCAGCAAATCCAAAAGGTGCGGTGCTTGATGGGCGCGATATTGGAACCGTGATTTGCCCTGATGCTGATTTCAAATTCTTTGTAACCGCCCGCCCAGAAGTTCGCGCTATGCGCCGCTTAAAAGAATTGCACAGTGCTGGTGATAATATCACGCTTGAAGAACTAACCGCACAAATCATCGAACGCGATTACCGCGATGCCAATCGTGCCGACGCTCCACTAAAACCCACCGAAACCTCAATAATGCTTGATACATCGGATTTGGGAATTGACGAGGTTATAAAAAAGGCGACTGGGATTATTGAAAGCAATGGGTGATACAAACATTAAAGTTCAGGATATATTTAGAGCAAGTCTCATTGGTGGTGCAGCAGCTTCTTCAATTTTAGTATTATTCTTTATCGTATTTAGTTTTCTTCTTTTCCCACTAGGTATAGCGGAAATTGGAAGATCACTATTAATATTATTAATAGGCACTTTCGCTGGCCTAATTACATTCTCACCCATATTTTTTATTGTAGGCGCTATTTTAAAAAAATTTTATAGAGAAAAATATTTTAATAAACTAATTATTGTATCGAATATTTCATGCATTTATCTTTTGATATTTTTCATGAATGTTTTAAAAAATACGCATAATAATAATGTACATGAAATGTATTCAGAACCAATAGCAAAAGCATTTTATATTTTTTTTGTTACATTTAGTGCAATTTTAGGTTCAATAATATTCTTGAGGAAACTAGAAAAAAATCTGCTCAAAATTAAAAATTAGTGTCGTTTGTAATGCTTTTTGGGAATTTGCTTCAATAAATTGAACTTGTTTAAATCACAAATCATAATCAAAAATATAAAAATGTTTGCCATCTTTGATTTCAATAATCATTGAACCAGATATTGATGCAAGTTCATCTGTTCCACTATTTGGAATAATGTTAATAGATTGACTTTGTGCACCATTATTCATGTTTGATGAGTGTTGAAGATAAAAACTACCTTTTTTGCCTTCAAGCGTTCCTTCAAATTTCTCAATCGCAACATAACCGCCAGAGCCAGTTTCTTTATTCAAAATTCCCATCATTGAAACAATTGAACTACCCGATAATTCGCCATGAAAAGTTTTATTAAAAATCATTTTCATTAAGCCAAGTGGCTGCTCAATATCTGAAATTTCATATGGGGTGGCCTTTAATTCAAATTCGCCTTTGATAGTTTTTGTCATAATTATTCCTATTGCTACAAAAGATGTTACAAAATGCCGAAAAGCCTTGCAAATGTTTTTCTTTTCTGTAAACACCACCCCACTGAAAAGGCTGTGGGTCATGCCGCAAGGTAAATTCCAAACCCATAGTAATTTTCTAACCTTGAAATTTGCAATGTAATTAATTTGAATTTTAACCGACAAAAGTATGTGCTTTTGGCGGCTATTTTTGTTTGTTTTCTTCTTGTTTGAAGAGCGCCGCGATGAGACCCGAAAAGTTGCAGACTTTTCGGATAAGTCGAAGAGCTAAAATTTGCTACGGCAAATTTTCAAATAAAAATTCAAAAAATTTGCTTCGCAATTTTTTGGGAATTTTGGAGTAATTTATGTCTAGTTTAAATCCTACGCGCGATGAATTCGCTGCTATGTTTGACGCTTCTTTTGGCGATGCCAATATGGGCGAAGGTAAAGTAGTTGCCGCAACTATTTTGAGCCTTGAAAATGATTTTGCCGTTCTTGATGTCGGCTTGAAAACTGAAGGTCGCGTTCCTTTGCGTGAATTCGGTAATGAAGCAAAAGCTTTGGCTGTTGGTCAAACTGTTGAAGTTTACCTTGACCGTATCGAAAATGCATTGGGTGAAGCAGTTGTTTCACGCGAAAAAGCACGCCGTGAAGAAGCTTGGACCCGCCTTGAAGAGCAATTTGCAAAAGGTGAGCAAGTTCAAGGTTCTGTTGTTGGTCGCGTTAAAGGCGGCTTTAACGTTGATCTTGGTGGCGCGAATGCGTTCTTGCCTGGTTCACAAGTTGACGTTCGTCCAATCCGTGACGTTGGTCCAATGATGAATGTTGATCAACCTTTCGTAATTTTGAAAATGGACCGTCAACGTGGCAATATCGTTGTTTCACGTCGTTCTATCCTTGAAAACGAACGTAATGACCAACGTGGTGAAGTTGTTGCGGGTCTTGCTGAAGGCGAAATCAAAGAAGGTACAGTTAAAAATATCACTGATTACGGCGCGTTCGTTGATCTTGGTGGTGTTGACGGCCTATTGCACGTTACCGACATCTCTTGGAAACGTATTTCACACCCAGCACAAGTATTGAATGTTGGTGATGTGGTTAAAGTTCAAATCGTTAAAATCAACCCAGATACACACCGTATTTCTTTGGGCATGAAACAATTGAATTCTGATCCTTGGGAACTTGCACAAGACAAATATGCAATCGGCACTAAATTGTCTGGCAAAATCACAAATATCACTGATTATGGTGCATTCGTTGAACTTGAAGATGGCGTTGAAGGTTTGGTTCACGTTTCTGAAATGTCTTGGACTAAGAAAAACGTTCATCCTTCTAAAATCGTTACTCAAGACCAAGAAGTTGACGTTATCGTTATCGACGTTGATGGCGACAAACGCCGTATTTCTTTGGGCATGAAACAAGCACAATCAAACCCTTGGGAAGCTTTTGCAGCTGCAAGCCCTGTTGGTTCTGTTATTACTGGCGAAATCAAAAACATCACTGAATTTGGTTTGTTCGTTGGCGTTGCTGATGATTTGGACGGCATGGTTCACATGTCTGATATTGATTGGGCACTTCAAGGCGAAGAAGCAATCAAAAAATTCAAAAAAGGTGATGAAGTTTCTGCTAAAGTACTTGACGTTGATGTTGAAAAAGAACGTATTTCTTTGGGCATCAAACAAGTCGGCTCAGATCCACTTGCTTCTTCTGAAGGCGTGAAAAAAGGTCAGACTGTTACTTGTACTGTTGTTGAAATTGCAACTGGCGGTATCGAAGTTTCATTCGGTGCAGACAATGTAATGCGTGCATTCATCCGTAAATCTGATTTATCACGTGACCGCGCTGAACAACGCCCAGAGCGTTTTGCAGTTGGTGATCGTGTTGATGCGGTTGTAACTGCAGTTGATAAAGCAACTCGCAAAGTTTCATTATCTATCAAAGCACTTGAAGTTGCAGAAGAAAAAGACGCAATCGCACAATTTGGTTCGACTGATTCTGGCGCTTCTTTGGGCGATATCTTGGGCGCTGCGCTTAAGAAAAAAGAAACAGAACAATAATTAACTGCATTTTTTACAGTTAAATAAACGAGCCAGACTTTTGAGTTTGGCTCGTTTTTTTTTTGTTATTACAAATTTCATACCTAATCCGACAAAAAGCCCTTGCAAATAAAGAATTTTTCGACTTAAGTTTTTTGTAATGTTATTTTTTAATTATTAGCTTTGGCTAACAATATTAGACTAATTTGTTAGTTTAAGTATTTGCAGTTTTATGCGATACTCTCAAAGGTAGGTATTTGGTTTGTTTTCAAACCTTAAGGGGGATTTGAATTTGTTGCGTTCTGAATTAGTTGCGAAATTAGCGCAAGATAACCCGCACCTTTTCCATGGCGATGTGGAGCGTGTGGTTGACACGATTTTTGAAGAAATTTCACTTGCACTTGAACGTGGCGATAGGGTGGAACTTCGTGGCTTTGGTGCTTTTTCTGCGCGCTCACGCGGGTCGCGCACTGGGCGTAATCCACGCACTGGTGAAACTGTTAAAGTGGAAAGCAAGCGCGCACCATTTTTTAAAGCCGGCAAGGAATTGCGCGAACGTCTTAATGATGGCGTAGATCCAGGCGAATAGTTTTAGCGATTTTGTTGTAACAATAATGGCCACGGTTTAACTGTGGCTTTTATTGTCTCTGGGTTACTATTAAGTATTTGAATAATTAGACTTTTTGTTCTTTATACTTGAATTTATATAAAATAAATGTCAAAATAAATAAAATGGAGGCAATAATTAATGAGTATTTCAAAAGAATTTAAAGACTTTATCGCGCAGGGCAATGTTGTTGATTTGGCTGTTGGTGTTGTTATCGGCGGCGCATTTGGCAAAATTGTTGATAGTTTTGTAAAAGATTTGGTGATGCCGGTTGTTGGTGTTCTTACTGGCGGCCTTGATATGTCATCAATGAAAATCGTTCTAAAAGCTGCCGATGAAGTTGCAAAGAAGCCAGAAGTTGCAATCGCTTATGGAAATTTCATCAATACAATCATTAGCTTTATCATAATTGCATTTGCAATTTTTACTATGATAAAAGCCATAAACAAGATTCGTAAACCAGCCACAATAGCGGACGCACCGCCGCCGCCGACTGAAGTTTTGCTTGGTGAAATCAGGGATTTGTTAGCAAGGAAATAAGTGCGGCATTTTGTAAGTAATATATCGTATTGCTTATAACTATATTTCGTAATATTGGTTTTGCATTGTTCAATTCTTGTGAAGCAAAATTACAAAATAATAAAGGTGATAAATGGCGCGTTTGAAAACAATTTTTACTTGTATGCTATTGAGTGTATGTTCATTAAATTCAGTAAGTATTGCACAAAATGCGCCACTTCAACCTGCTCCTCCTACGATTGTTGATGCTGAAAAAATTGGTGACTTACCAATACCTCTAATTATGGTTCCTCGGAAAAGCGGAAAATTCATTGTTAATACTGGTGAAGTTGCAAAGAATGGAATTATAGCATCTGTACCTTTTGATTATAGGCGAACAGGGATTCTTAAAACTGATATTATTGCAAAGCCAATCTTTAAAGAAAAAACTTATTTAAAAGCTGGTGCTGTTGGCTATTGGGCTGGGCGCTTTACTACTCAGCTTGTAACTACCAGAAACTATGGCGGTTCTAGTTATGGGCCAAAATCCATGACTGAAATTTGGTGCTTTTTTGGTAAGGATGGCAAAGACCGAGATGCATATATTTGTATCCAAGATGGCGAAGCATCAACAAATGTTCTTTCAACCAATAGAAAGCCATATATGCTAACTGAATTTAGCTCTAGCGTTGGTGAGCCAGAGCTAGATCGACCTAAAATTGAAGAAAAGCAATTGGATATTGCACCAGACTTAGCGCTTGAATATAGATTTGAAAAATTTAAAAAGAATTATGCTGTTGTAAATCAATATATTAACAGCGAGCTTGTAAAAACGGATACTTTACCATTAGAGAATGATGGAAGCGCAATTCTAATTACGCCTTTAGGGAACTTAAAAATTGTAAAAATCAATGAAGAAAGTGCGAATATATCACTAATCAGCGCGCCTGTCGTAAGTAAAAAAAATGATAATAGTAAAATTGATGATGCAGAAATTATAAGGCTTTTAGAAATAGAGATTTCAAAAGAAGAAAAAAGGGCGGAAGGTTTTGAAAAAGCATTTCCAGAAACTTTTAATTTCTTAACCAAGCCAGATGTTCAAACCGTTCCAAAACATCTTGATAGAAATAGTCTGGTTTTTGAACAAACTTTGCTTCCTTCAAAAGCCTATACTCAGGTTTTTGCACCGCAAGATAGAACCAGATTTGGCGAAGCGGGTGCTTTATTATTTCCTCATATTAATGCAGCTACAGGTGAAACTGTCTTATGTTGGCGTAATTACAAGGAATTGACCGATCGTTTTGATCCAAATTTAATAAACTTTGTAAACAACCATTGTATTGGCGATGAAGACAAAGACGGTAAGTATGAAATTCTATGGAAGGATATAGAATTTACGCAAGGTTCGCTCTATGGGTTTACTGGTAAAACAACACGTACTGTACTTGATGGCGAAGGAAATAAAGGACCTGTGGTTGTTCAATCTGCTGATACTAAAAATATGATGGTTGAAACAATTGGTTTATTTTACATGGGGCCATCAGGAGAAGAACTTGATGAAAGCGGAAAAATAAAATCTACAAAAGTTGATTTTGAATGGCGCTATTTAACATTTAAACATAAAAATAGCCGTCTGGATAATGGAATTTACAAATATTCGGTCTCTATAAATGATAAGGGCGAAGCAATTAAGCTGGATGAAAATGGGAAAGAGGTTGTAAAGGTTACAAACATTCAAAATGATGGATCTGCTGATATTATTTTTAATAAAGCCTATCCGTTAGGTGATAATGCTTTGATTAATTATAAAGAACATGCTGCAAAAATAAGGAAAAAAGTTGAAAACCTAAAGCAATTACTAAAAGAATTAAAGGCGAAACAACCAAATGCTAATGGTAATGATGAAAAAATAATTAACAACAAAAAAGAAGAAGATGATGGTAACACTAAAATTAATACTAAATTTTAAAGAGTAAAAAATTGAAGTATTCATTATTCATTTTAAACACATTTGTTTTTGCTTTGTTTTCATCTTCAATGGTAATGGGTGAGCCGATTAAATTAGTTCGTTCTATGCCTTTTAGTGATATAATAAAATATGATGAAAGTCGTGAAATAATTTTAAATCAGGGTGAGATTGGTGTTGGCACAGATTTACTATCAATACCCTTTGTTTATCAAAAAAGATTTGAATTAAATACTAATATTGTGAACCCAAATTTATACTATGGTCAAGTTTTGCTAAAGTCGCAAAGCAAAGGGTATTGGGCGGGTAAATATAGCCACCCATACGATGCCAGTAATGCACTTATTTATGATCCAAATGGTGAGGAAGATGTTTGGTGCTTCTTCAATCAGGATAAAAAAGACAAATTGAATCATGGCTGTGTTTTAAAAACAATGAAGGGCTATAAATATTTTAAAAGATATAAAGCTCCATTTATGTTTACTGGTGGATTGGTACATTTCGAAGGTTTAACTATGAATCGCCTTGATATTGCGCCCGATTTATCGCCACAAATTATTGATACTAATTTGAATTATCGCATAAAAAGAAATAAAAATGACGTTGTAACAATTGATATTCTTGCGAACGATACAGATTTTGGTGAGATAATACTTAAGCTTGACGAAAATAAAACGGCAATTTTAAAAACACCTGTTGGAAACCTTGAAATCAAGGCATCATCTAAGTCTGAAATATTGAACGTAAAACTTCTTCAACAATAATGTAATCTGAAAATCATAATCATTTTACTTGTTCGGCACTTCCTTCACGTCTTGGGTCGGCGGCGCCGATTAATTTACCGTTTTTAAGCATTATTGCATGAAGGCCAGAATTTTCGGCACCATTACCATCTTGGAATGTGTGGCCCATTGCATTTAATTCTTGCGCTTTTGATGCATCAAACCTTTTATATTCCATCGCAGCTGGTTCGCGGCGTGCAATAACATTTGGTAAGCCCAATGCATCAATCAATGGCATATCCCAATCAAGAACGCCTATAATCGCCTTGGTGACATAAGCAATGATTGCATTTCCACCAGGGGAGCCAATTGCCAATTCAAACTGCCCATCTTTATCAAAAATAATGGTTGGCGACATTGAAGATCGTGGCTTTTTGCCTGCTTCAACGCGGTTTACAATTGGGGTTCCGTCCTTGTCATTAGGTAAGAATGAAAAGTCGGTAAGTTGGTTATTGATAAAAAAACCGTCAACCATTTGTTGTGAACCAAATAAATTCTCAACAGTTGTGGTCATGCTTACAACATTGCCCATCTTATCGACAATTACAAAATGCGAAGTACCAGAAACACCACCTGTTGCATCGCGCCCACGTTTTTGCGAACCTTTTGGGTTGCCCGCTACAACGTTTTTCATTGCTTCAGTTTCATTCATAAGCGCAGCGCGTGATTTTAAATATTCTTTATCAAGTAAACCTTGGGTTGGAACATCAACGAATTTATCATCGGCAACATAAGTGTCACGATCCATGTAGGCAAGACGTTGTGCCTCTATAAAATGATGCCAACCTTGGGTGCTATTACCCAAGGATTTCATGTCATAATTTTCCAAAATACCCATAATCATTAATGTGCCAATCCCACCCGATGATGGCGGTGGCATACCGCACATTAAATGCACGCGATAAGTTTGGCATAGTGGTTGATGGGTTGTCGGGCGATAATTTTTCATATCCTCAAGGCTTAAAGTGCCAGGGATTGCATTTGATTGAACCTTTTGAACAATATCTTTGGCGATATGGCCCTCATAAAAAACCTTTGGCCCAAATTGACCAATTTCGCGCAATGTTTTGCCATAAGCAGGGTTTTTCATTATTGTTCCTGCTGGTTTTGGCTTGCCATTTTCATCATAAAAAGTGGCAATAACATCTGCACCAGGTGTGGTAATTTTAGGCAAGATTTCTGCATATTCGGCAGTGCGTTTAGTAAGTGGATAGCCATTTTCAGCAAGCGCGATTGCAGGTTCGAAACTTTGTGCCCATTTCAATTTGCCATGATCTTTCCACGCCAAATCAAGCATTGCAATAACCCCCGGTACACCAGTTGAATGACCAGATTTAACCGCAGTCCAAAACTCCATTGGTTTGCCATCTTGCATGAACATATCAGGCTTTGCACCCATTGGCGCAGTTTCACGGCCATCATAGGTTTGCACATCGCCAGTCTTAGCATCAAAATAAAGCATGAATGCACCACCACCAATGCCAGAGCTTTGGGGTTCAACAAGGCTTAAAACACTTTGAACGGCAATTGCCGCATCAATCGCAGAACCACCTTTTTCAAGTATTTCAACACCTGCTTTAGTTGCCATTGGGTTTGCTGATGCAACCATTGCGCCATATTGCCAATTGGCAACAGGCTGTGCCTCAAATTTCTGTATCGGGGCAGTGTTTTGCGTGGTTTGGCAGGAAACAAGGGTAAAACATGTAAGGATTGAAAAAAAACGGCGCATTAAATTCTCCTGACCTTAGGCTATTATATGCTTTTAATGGGCGCAAGTATTAAAGGTTGAAATATTATATTTTTGACACCATTTAATATTATGATTATAGCCAATAAAAATTGGGGAATAATGTTGAAAAATAGAATATCAAAATTTGTGCCTATCATAGTTCTGGCATTGATATTATTTGCGTTTTTTACGTTTGGTGGGGCAAAATTCATGAACCCAACAAATATTGGAAGCACAATTTCCCAAATTTCAAGCTGGGCTAGTTCGCATATTATTTTAGCTAGCTTTTGCTCGATTGCGATTTATGCACTTTGCTGTGCCATTGCTATGCCAAGTGTTGCTTGGCTTACTTTAAGTTCAGGTATTTTATTTGGTGGGCTTTTAGGCGGTTTTATTTGTGCATGTGGTTCAACAATTGGCGCGGCAATTCTTTATTGGGCAAGCTCGCAAGCTTTTGGTGACGGTATAAAAGCCAAGGCAGGAACAATAATTGATAAATTTGAACATAGTTTTCTGCGTCATGAATTTACAAATCTTCTTGCGCTTCGCCTTTTGCCAGTTGCGCCATTTTTTGCTGTTACGATTGCAGCATCTGCATTCAAGGTTAATTTCAGAAAATTTGTAATTGCAACTTTCATTGGTATTTTACCGGTTGAAATAAGTTTGGCATTCTTGGGTAAAGCCTTTAAGCGTGAATTAATGGCGGGTCGTTTGCCAAGTGCACACGATTTATTGTCACCAAGTTTTATGTTGCCTTTAATCGGGCTTGCATTTTTGGCATTAATGCCAAGCATAATCGATATTATTAAGCCAAAAAATAATAATTTGACCTAAAATTTTTATGGATTGGCCGCATCATTATGCTCAACCAGTGATTTTGCGCGTCCATTGGAAATTACAAAGGCCATGAAAATTCCAAATATGCCCATTATCATTGTATAGATAAAGAATAATGCATAGCCACTTGCCAATGCTTGCGCGGTTACACCCATTTTTTTACCCGCCGCCTCAAAAGAGCCAGGGCCTAAATGTGTGAAATGCGGGGTTAATATTGCCATAATACCCGAATGTGATGCGTGTGCCGCCGCTTCAACTATACGCCCGCTTAATGCCGCAACAATTTTACCGGGAAGGGCGTATAAAGAAGTGAAAAGCGCATATTGGGTTGCGGTAAAGCCCGCCTTGGTAAGGCTTGAAATATAAACGATAAAGACCGTACCTGCAAAACTTGCCGAAATATTATCAATACCAATAGCAAACCATAATGAAGGCTGTATGCCCAAACTTGCTAAATATGGCGTATTAAGGTTACCAAAATAGCAAATTGCCAAAAAGCCAACATGTGACAAGGGTTGTGAAAATGCCCCAAAAATAAGACATTTAAAAATCCCAAAACGCATCACGCCCCAGCCTGCAAGCCCTGCACCAACAGCAGTAACAATAACCCCGAAAATCTTTTGCGCGGTTGCAATTTCTGCCTTAGTATAACCTGCATCAAGGTACATTGCGCCCGCAATATTTAAAAGGAATTCAGTAAGGCGATATACGCAAATGAAAACTAAAATAGTGGTGGCAACGCCTTTGAAGCGTGTGAAATAATCTTCAAGTGGGGCAATAAATGCCGAATAGAAATATGCCGATGGTTTGGTGCGGAATTTCGGTAATGGTAATGCGGTTACGAAAATTATTGTTAGGCCAACAACAGCATAGGCAACCTGTTGCCAAATACCAAAAGGCTTGGCATCAAAGGATTTTTGCATTGCTTCAAGGCCACCATAGATTTTGCCAACAATCCAAACAATTGGCTCAACGCGCCCGCCAAGACCCGCCGCAAGAAAGCAAGCACCGATTGCCAAGAATAAAAGACGCAAAACCCATTCGACGGATTCAAGCATTGGGCGCGATTTAATATCAGCAGGGGCAACCCAACGTGGCGTTGGCGGAACTAATTCACGCGGCGCAAAAATAGTTGCCAAGATTGGTAAAATCATAAACGCACCCATAGCAGCATATGCAATAGCCCAACCTTTGTGAGAATAAACATTACCGTTAAAATATTGGGCAATATAAAGTGGGATTGCGCCAGTAACCACAAAGGCTATACGATAACCCCATTGATACATTGCGGTCAAAACGCCCAATTTATCTTTATCTTCTGAAACTTCGATACGCCATGCATCAACTGCAATGTCATGGGTTGCACCAGTAAAGGCAAGCAATGCAGTTAATGTTGCAAAAAGCGGAAATTGTTTATCAGGCTCTAACATTGATAAAATAAACAAAAACACCATTGCTAAAACTTGGGTAAGAATGATCCATGAACGGCGACGCCCAAGCATTTTGTCCAAAATAGGAAGGGCAATACGATCAACCAAAGGCGCCCAAAGGAATTTCAACGCATAAAATAAAGTCGCCAAGCCCAAAAGCGAAAGGATAGTAAGCGAAACACCCGCGTCGCGCATCCAGGTTCCCATTGTGAAACCTGTGCCCGCCAAAAGGTTCGGCATACCCGCAGAAAAACCAAGCCCCAACATTACTAATGAAGATTTTTCAAAGAATGTATTCAGTGACGTTTTGTGTTTTTTATTCTCTTTATCGCTCATTTGTGCCGCTCTATGTCTCTTTTGTTGCATTCAATTGAAATGCAACATGATTTTAATATTGCTTTTGTGATACAATGTAACGAGTTTTTATAAATCGCAAGATGAAAAAGTGTTTTTAAATCATGCTTATCTACTAAAACCTTGAGATTATTGCGATGGTTTGCAACGCCAAACAAAATTTTCAAGTGCATTTGAATTAATTTCGCTTGCAAATTCTTTATAAACTGCGGCTTCTTGATTTTTAACCTGTTCGCCGCATGTCTTGCGTGGAATTTTATCGGTCATGCTCTTTAGCTTGTCAAAACGTTCGCTATCAAGGGCAATGCGTTTTTGGCTATAAGTATTGGTTTTAGGGTCGAAAATTGAAACGAAAAGCGCGCGCTCTTTATCACTTGGTCTAAGGCGAATTAATTTACTATTATTTTCAATATATTGTGTGCGCCCCATCAAGCATGACGTATTTTGCGAAAGCCTGAAATTTAAAGTATTTTCAAAATTGCTTGTGTCGGTTTGAAATTTTTGAGATGCGGTATTATCAAAGTTACAGCTATATTTTGCACCTAAATTTGCATCTTTAAGCAATTCATCATCATTTGATGAAGATTTATCATTTGCATTTGGCACGGCTCCAATTTGCGTATTGCTATTGTTTGGTACTGCACCTGTGATTTCTTTGGCGATTTCATTAGAAATTTTGACGCTATTTGAATTATCCTGCTTTTGAAATTTGGTTTTCCAAACAATAAAACCAGCGCCACCAAAAATTGCTGCAAATATAAATATTGCAAACATAGTTATTGGGGTTTTTGAATTCGTAATTGCTTTTGGTTTCAAAGCCATAAAAAACACAAATCCAAGTGTTGCGATAAGTATGGCGCTTATTGAAAAAATTATAATTTTCAAAACTTCAATTTGTGATTTTAAATTTTGTTTTGTGCTTTCAATTTCTTGCTGATTGGCAATTATGCTTTGTTTTGTGGTTTCAGAATCGGTGATTAATTGATGAAGTTTTTCTTGGGCATTTTCAGCTTCTGCAGTGGCTTTTTGCCCTGCGGAAACGCATTTATCTTCAATTATAGGAACTGAAACACCATTTGATTTAAGAAAATTTGCAACAATTTTGGCTGAAACTGCGAAAGAATAAGTACCATTTTGCGTATCGCGCCATGTATTAACACCAATAACGCGCCCACATTCGTCAACCAAAGGGCCGCCGCTATTACCACCGCTTATTTGTGCTGAATGATTTATAGTTTCAACATTTTCGCCATTCGGGCTTTGATTTACATAATTTGAAACAGTGCCTTCAAACGCCTCTGGTCTTGATGGCGAAAGGATTTGGTCAGTTTGACGTTGATAAACATCATCAACAACACCAGGATAGCCAAGGGCAAAAACCCCAATTTCAGAATCGGCGCGCGATAAACTAAGTGGCAAGGGAACATAATTGCCCTCTGGAACAAAAAGAAGGGCGATATCGGCTTGTTTATCAAAGGCTTTAATTTGCGCTTTTAATCTTTTGGCTTCGCCATTTGGGCCAATTGAAAGTATGATTGGCTGGGATAAATTATCATATTGGCTAATGACGTGATAATTAGTGATTACAAGGTTTTTGCCAATCGCAAAGCCAGAGCCGGTGGACATAAAACCCTGCCCACTACCGTCAAAACCAATTAGTGCAATTCGTGGAACGCTTCGTTTGGCGGCGTTTATATCTGCCTTTGCATTATTAAATAATCCGAATGTACATAATAATACTAAGAATAAATGCCCAATTTTTTTTATCATACTGCCCCCGCAATCATATTATCCCTTGATACTATAATTTTGGCAAATATGTGGCAATTAGGCGTGGTTTTTTATTTTAAAACTATTTTGTACAGGTTTTGCCCATTTGGTTAGAATATTTGATAATGCATTTGCATCAAGTGGCTTGGTGATAAAATCGTCCATGCCCGCCGCGATACATTGGCGTCTATCTTCTTCCATTGCGGCTGCTGTAAGGGCGATAATTGGTAAATGATTATATTCACCACCAAGGCTTCTGATTTTTCTTGATGCTTCAAGGCCGTCCATAATTGGCATGTGGAAATCCATAAAGACCAAATCATAAGGTGTGGTTTTAACTGCTTCTAACGCCTCTTCACCATTGGCAACGCAAACAACATCACAACCATTTCTTTCAAGAAGGCTTTTGGCAAGCAAGGCATTAATGCGATTATCTTCGGCCAATAATACACGGGTTCCAATATGCGATTGTTTAGGGTTTGCGCGCTCATCATTTGCGACAATATCGATGCGATTTTCATTAATACTATCTTCAAGTGCAAGACCAATACGCTCGAATAAAGAGCCAATACGTAATGGTTTGATTAGATAAGCAAAAATTCCTTTTTCACGATATTGTTCGATTAATTCCCTATGTTCTTGGCCAATAAGCGCAACAATTGGAATATTTTGATTGAAAAATTCTTGTTGCTCATTTTTTGCATATTCTGCATCAAGCAAAATCACATCAAAATCACTAAGGTTTTTAAAGTTTTCAACCTTATTTACAACGGATTTAAAAGATGAAAGGTTGGTTTTAATTGCATCAAATAAAGTGTCTGAATTGGTTGCGATACCAATCTTTTTTCCATTAAATTTATTGGAATAATTTATCGAAGGTTCGACAATTTCAAATGGAATTTCGACATAAAAAATTGTACCGCCACCTTCACGGGCCATAATTGCAACATCGCCGCTCATTGCATTTGCAAGTTTTTTTACAATAGCAAGACCAAGGCCAGTACCACCATACTCACGTGTATGCGATGAATCGGCTTGTGCAAATTCATCGAAAATAGATTTTGTTTTATTTTCAGGAACGCCAATACCTGTATCTTCAACTTGAATGCGTAAAACCCCGTTTGAAATTGATTTTATGCGTAAAATAACCCCGCCATCTGGCGTAAATTTAACCGCATTTGACGTAAGGTTTAAAATAATTTGGCGTAATCGACCATCATCACCACGCACTTTACGTGGAATAGGGCCTGATGCGCAAACAGCAATTTCAAGCCCTTTTTCATGCGCCTTAGGTGAGCAGATTTCAGCAATAGATTGCAAAGTGTGAAGCGGATCAAATTCAATTGATTCCAATTCTATTTTGCCGCTTTCTAATTTGGCATAATCCAAAATATCATTAAGAAGGCCCAATAAATGTTGCCCACTATCTTCAACCGCTTGAAGGTATGAACGTTGCGCAGGGTTTAATTCTGAAAGCCCCAAAAGTCCTGCCATACCTAAAATACCATTCAATGGCGTTCTAATTTCATGGCTTAGAGTTGCAAAAAGCATTGTTTTGGCACGAGCTGTTTCATCGGCGTCCGGCCTAAAAGTGCCAATAATTTCGCCATTATCAATTTCACGAATATTCCAGCCATGATTATTTTCAAGCCATGGCGCGAATTTGCCAATTTCACAATTTGCGCCAAAACGCTTTGACGCAATTAAATTTAAAGCGCGAATTTTGCCATTTTTGGCCATTATAATTGTCGCTTCAGGAAAGTCTTCTATGCTTATTTGAATATTGCTCATGGGGCTATAATGGCATAGATAGATTGATAAAAATTAAAAAGGGCAAATAAATTGACTTCGCTTAACATTTCTAACGAATTAAAGACTTTGGCAAAATCGCAAAATATCGAAAATCTAATAAATAGCGAACCAAATCGTTTGAATAATTTTTGTAAAAAAATTGGCGATTTAGTTTTTGACTTTTCAAAATCCAATATTTCACAATCTCAATTAGATGAGATGATTGAATTTTCAAAAACCAAAAAGGTTGAGGAAATGCGCGCCAAAATGTTTAATGGTGAAGCTATAAACCTTACCGAAAACCGTGCAGTACTGCATTTTGCCCTTAGAAATTCATCGCGTGAATGGAGTGCAAAGGGTTCATCCCAAAGTGAAAAGATGCGCAAAGATATGGAAATTGCCAGTAGCTTTGCCCAAAAAATTTATGATGGCACAATAAAAACTAAATATGATGCGCCATTTAAAAATATTATTCATATTGGAATTGGCGGTTCAGATCTTGGGCCGCGTCTTGTTTATGAGGCTTTGAAACCATTTAATCACGATGGCCCGCAAATTCGCTTTTGTGCCAATATTGAACCAACTGAATTTAAATATGCAATTGATGGTTTAGATCCCAAAGAAACATTGGTGGTTTGTGTTTCAAAAACTTTCACAACAATTGAAACCCTAACTAATTTAAATCTTGCCCGCGAATGGTTACAGGCCGGAATTGGCAAAGATGATATGGCGCATTTAGTTGCCATTTCAGCCGCACCAGGCAAGGCAATGGCACAAGGTTTTGCCCAAGATAGAATTTTTGGCTTCGAAGAATGGGTCGGTGGTCGTTATTCGCTTTGGTCATCAGTTGGCCTATCGCTTGAAATGGCATTTGGCCGCAAATTTATGGAAGAATTGAGAAATGGCGCGCGCCTTATGGACGAACATTTTGAAAGTGCGCCAATAAATGAAAATATTCCATTTATTGGTGGTCTAATCGGTTATTGGAACCGCGTGGTTTTAGATTATGAAAGCCGTGCAATTATTCCATATGCTGCGCGTTTAAAATTATTGCCGCAATTTTTGCAACAGCTTGATATGGAATCAAATGGAAAAGCAATTTCGCGTGATGGTAATGATTTAAAATATTCTGGCCCTGTTGTTTGGGGTGCAGAAGGTACAAATGCCCAACATGCATTCTTTCAACATCTTCATCAAAGCCCGATTATCACGCCATTAGAATTTATTCTAATTCTTGATGATGGCCTTGAATATGATGCATCACGCCAATTAACCCTTGCCAATGCATTGGCACAATCAGAAGGTTTGATGCGCGGCAAAAGCCTTGAAACAGTTTCACAAGAAATGCGCGCAAAGGGCTCAAGTGAAGAAGAAATAAAAAATATCGCGCCGCATCGTGTTTTTAGTGGAAATCGCCCAAATATTGTAACCTTGCTGCAAAAACTTGATGCATTTAATTTTGGTGCGCTTTTGGCATTTTATGAACATAGATGTTTTGTCGAAGGTATATTGTTTGACATCAATTCATACGACCAATGGGGCGTAGAATTGGGCAAACTTATCGCTTTGGAGATTAATAAGGACATCGAAAATGGCCCAAGTGAAAAGCGTGATTTAGCCACAAAAAACCTTATTGAAATTATTCGTAAGGGAAAATGACCTAATATCTTGCAATTTTAATTGGACAAATTTGTATTTCGCATTAACCTTTATTTTCCAAATCAGCATAGCCAAAAAGCATCTGGAAGGTAGGGAGCGAAATCCGTGATTTCAAAAAAACTTTTTGACGGCAAAGTTTGTAGAAGAAGTGCAATTATTACAGCGCTTGGTGCGCCTTGTTTTTTAGCTGCAAATGCTAATGCAAAGCCATTTGGTTTTTTTGGCTCAAACAAAGACAGTTTTAAAGACGCATTTGACGCTTGTATGGGCGTTCCGATGGCACAATTTGTAAATACAAAATTGCGTGCCTTTGATAAAAGTGAAATTGGCATAAGAATGGCTTACCCGCTTGTCTCTGATGGGCGATGGCCAATTATTATATGTTCGGTTGACGATAATGCCGACCCAATATCGTATGATCTGATGGTTGGTACGATGGCAGCAAAAGGTTATTTCGTGATTTTGGTTATGCCATCAGATGTTATGCCCCCTAATTCCAAAGCGTCAAAAATTACAAATAATACGCGCCGCGCCCAACAAGTTCGCTTCACTTTAGATAAAATTATCGAAGTAACGAGTATTCTTGGTGACGTTCAAAAACGAATTGATTTTGATACGATTGGTATTGCAGGGCACGGTGAGGGGGCATGGACTGCGCTTGAATTGATTGGCTGGAATCGAATGCTTTTGCCAAATTCTGATTTGGCGGATGGGCGCATTCGTGGTGCATACTCACTTATGCCGACACCTGTTTCTTCGGATGATGAAAATAATACTAATCAAAGGCGTCAAATTATTTATGGGCGTACAATGATTGCTGGTGATTTAGACTCATTTCCAGATCCGCCAACTGGTTCGGGTGTAATAGGTCTTGATTTGCCTTCAAAATCATCAGGATTCGGCGGTCTTCTTGGGCGTATTCGTGGTAAAAAACGCGAAGATAAAAAGCATGATGAACAGCCACAACGTGAAATCCTTGCAACTGCATGTGTTGCCGCGGGTTATTTCTTTGACTGGAGCCTAAAGGGCAAAAAAGATAAATTCAACGAAATATTATCAATGAATGGCAAAGAGATACCTAGTGTTGGAAAGAAAATTCGCGTTGTTCGTGCGTAAATAATACCAAATCATAGATTATTTGCAGGGCTTGCGCATTTTTTTTCATATTGCCACTTAAATTTGTTTAGTTTCAGTATTAATTATAAGGGAATTTAATTTCACTTATAAGTAAATTGGGAGATAGAGATGGCGGTTGGCGATAATATTGGTGATACGAAAACGGATGATGCGAAAATCGCCGATGTTGCATCTTTGAATTTACCTATTGCTGAAACAAAAACCCTTCCTGCTATTGTTGCAAACAAAACAGAGCTT
This sequence comes from Pseudomonadota bacterium, assembly GCA_020161405.1. Lineage (GTDB taxonomy): Bacteria > Pseudomonadota > Alphaproteobacteria > Caulobacterales > Aquidulcibacteraceae > Pseudaquidulcibacter. Next base: position 36,033 of record JAIUOD010000006.1, read on the forward strand.
GCAAAAATTCGTTCCCAAATCTCACTTGATGATCGCGCATCAATTGCAACATTTGGCGATAGTGCACAGCGTAATGTCGTTGCTTATGCCGATAAAATCCTTTCACAAACTAAGAATAAAGATACTGGCGATACTGGCAAATTATTAGTTGATATTATTTCCAAAGCGAAAGGTCTTGATCCTGCCGCTGTGCAGAAAAAGGGTTTCTTTGGAAAGCTTTTTGGTGGTGCGCGCGCCGAAATTGAAAAATTCAAAGGCCGCTATGAAGATGTTGCAAGTCAGATTGATTTCATCGCACTTGAGCTTGAAAAGCGTAAAGATGGCTTGCGCCGTGATATTGCGGTTTTAGATGATTTACATGAACAAACCGCAGGTTCAATCGCCCAACTTGCAGCCTATATTGAGGCAGGCGAAGAATTTGCAAAAGAAATGCGCGAAACCCGCCTTCCTGAATTAAAACAAATCGCGCAACAAGCCGCCCTTGATGGTGATGGACTTATCGAGGCGCAAACCTATAAGGATGCCGAACAGGCATTAGACAGACTTGAAAAGCGTGTCTTTTATTTAAGACAGGCGCGCCAAGTTGGTATTCAACAATTGCCGCAAATCCGCATTGTTCAATCAGGTGATGAAACTTTGATTGAATCATTACAAGCATCGACCCGCCTTACAATTCCATTGTGGAAACAAAAAATGGTTTTGGTATTGGGTTTGCGTCGTCAAGAAGATGCGCTTGAAATGCAAAAAGCGGTAACTGATGCGACCAATGAAATGCTTCGCCAAACAAGTGCAATGATGAAAAATCAAGCAATTGCAATCGAAGAACAATCGCAACGTGGTATCATTGATGTTGAAACCTTGGAACAGGCAAATCGCGATTTAATTGAAACTATTTCTGGCGTTCTAAAAACCCAAGAAGAAGGCCGCGTAAAACGTGCTCAAATTGAGGTAAGAATGGGCGAAATGACCGAAGAATTACGCCAAGCTTTAATCGCTGCTAACAAAATATAAAATGCCAAAATTTTTTCGTCGCCGCAGCCAAGAGTTAGAAAACTTATCGCCCAATGAGGCGCGAACTAGACGTATTTTCCGTGCGATTTCTATTATAAATTCAATGTTTTGGATGGTATGTCTTGGTGCGTCGGGTTTTAACCCAATTTTCAAATGGTGGGCATTTTTGTTTGCTGCAATTCCTTGGATTGTGTTCGGGGCGATTTTAGGGCGGCCTAATCGAATTACGCATAATAATGACGATTATTTCAAAACACCAATTGAAGAAAAACCGCATAATGTGGCACTTCCACCACCAGAAATGCATGTGAAAATTCTTGATGATGCGCAAAATTATATCGAGCAAATTAAATCGGCGGCAAATGTTGCAACTGGTCAATTGGGTGCAAGTTTGCGTGAAATGGTAAATTCGCTTGAAAAGGCAAAAATGGCTTTGTTAAAAGCGCCTGAAAAACTTTCGCAAATACAACGTCTTTTTACTTATTACACGCCTGAAACCGCAAATTTACTTGTTGCGCGCGGAAAGGCCGCAAGTGCGGGGGACGCGCAAAGGCTTACAGAAATTGATGAAATGCTTGGCAAGCTTGAAATTGCCTTTTCACAATTTAATTCTAAAATGGATGGCGATGATGGTCGCTCTACTGATATTGATATGAAATTATTATCACAGTCACTAGAGCAAGATTTCGGAAAGATTGAAAGCAAAAAATAATGAGAAATCCGTGGGAAAGAAGACCAAAAAATTGGGATGAAGTTTGGGAACGTGCAAAATCCCCAAAAGTTTTTCCACAATTAATTATGGCTTTCCTAATTGCTGGAATGCTTGGCTTTAATCCTTGGGTTTTGTTTGGCATGTCTTTTTGGGTATTTGGCGCACTTGGCCTTAATGAACCCAAAAAAAAATACAAAGAATTCTACGAAGAAGAGCAAGAATATTGGCAAAAGAAGCAAAATGATTCATTCGTTCCCGAAGTTGCGCCAGTTGTAAATCAGCAGCAGCCAATAACCCCAGTTTCCAAAATTCTTGATGATGCTGATGATGATATTGATGCAATTAAGGCCGCAAGCCATGTGGCATCGGGTGAATTGGGCGATAATCTTCGCGAAATGGTAAATGTGCTTGATAAATGCGCGCAAGATTTAAAACAACACCCTGAAAAATTCAGCCATGTGCAGCGTCTTTTTACTTATTATGTTCCGTCAACTAACACCTTAATAAAAGCGCGCGGTAAAGCGGCTTCTATTGGTGATAATGTAAAAATTGCCGAAATTGATAATATGATTGCCCGCCTAAAACTTGCCTATCAAGAATTTGCGGCAAAAATGAATGGTGAAGATAGTCGCTCTGTTGATATTGATTTAAAATTATTAGAACAATCACTTGCCCAAGATTTGCCTTTGGAAATGCGTATTAAAGATAAGATTTAAAACATTTCTTGAAATAGATTATATTTGGCGTAGTATAGCAAAATGACCCAAACAATTGAATCAGGTGCGCAACTTGCGCTTCATGCTATGCGACGTGCGTCTTTGCGTGATGGCACATCATGCCCTGTGAATACTGAAAAAGTGGTTGCCGCGCAATTGGCGATGCGTGCGTTTGCACAAATCTTGCTTGAGGGCGGTCGTAAGCTTCATCTTGGTGAAGTTGGCGCTTTAGAGGCAACCCCTGATGAGCGTACAATGCTTAATGTTTTATCATCCGCACAAAATGATGACCGTGAGGCTTTGGTTGCGGCGCTTCGCTGGCTTCTTGGGCGTGAGCCAAGCGATGGTATGATTGAATGTGCGCGTTCGGCGGCTTTTGCCTTTGCCGCTGTTGGTTGGACTTGGGGAAAGCCAGAGGTTAAACGCGCGCCAGAGCCTTTATATGGTATGAAGCCAGTTCGCGCGGTCGAATAATTATTGCGCGGGAATTTGCGGCGCGGTAGGTTTTGCTATAATTGGATTGCAGTTTTTAATCATTGCATCAATTTGACTATTACCAGGGGCAATAATAACTTTTTTGCCGCCTGCACCCGTCATCATTAAATTGCCATTCGCGCGCATAACGCCCAGAATCTGTTTGGTTTCTAGTGGTCTTTGCGCACTATTTATTTCATAAGTATTTGAAGATGCGCTAAAAGCTAAGTCAGCAGTTGCAGATCCTGTACTTGAATCAAATATAATTTTAGCAGCTTTACCATCAGCGGGTGCAGGTAGCCCAGAAACACCAATCGATACCCCACCACTTGGGCGGCATGTCAAAGAAGCAAGTGCCCCGCCTGCGCCATAAGGTGAGGCAATACGTGTTGGTGATGTTTGACGCCATACGCCTGCAATATTTGTTATAGACGTTTGAACTGGTTGCGGCGCAATTTGCGCAACATGATTTATTGTAAGTTCGCCAGTTAAGAAATTATATGCGGCGACAGTTTGCAAATTATCGCCTGATTTTGCTTTAGGTGCAGTTTCGCAAAAGCCCGAAATGGTGAATGATTTTGGCGCATTGCCAATATTCATATTAAGCGATTTCAGCGTATTTGGAACAATTGTTACTTTATCATGCGGAACATCAATAATTATTGCTTTTGCAGTACATGGTGCACCATTTGTTTGCCCTGAAACTAAGATAAAACGTTCTTTAAAATTGGGCTGTGATGATTGCACACCTAAAAGGCGCAAAATTTGTGGCGCGCCTTCATTTGCCTCATCATTTGAAGGTTTTTCATTTTTTATAATATCAAGCGCAGGTTTCGATGGAATTGGAAAAACTTGTTTGCCATCAATTGTCGCGATTGAACCATTTTCATTGGAACGTATTTCAAAAATTCCCTTTGGTGTTAAAAATTGATTTGGCGCAAGTTCGGGCATTTGCGTTCCAAAACTTATTAGATCGACAAAAGCCGCACCTTTGCTTATTTCATGCCCATCTTTGCGCATTGACGATAAAATTGCACTTCCTGTTTCTTTGCCGCGCGTAAAATTCAGCACAAGGCTTTTATAAAAATCTTTGTTAGGTGCGGGGGCATATGTTCTTTTTAAACGCTCTTTATCAATTGGCGTGAATGCAAACCTTGCTTCAAAGCCTTCACCAACATTTGCATATTCAATATTGGTTTCATAACCATTACGCTCACCAAGGTTACGATATTCGTCAATAACCTGCTCCACACTGAGGTTGGTTGAAATTGGTGCAATACCTTCCATCGGCGCAGCCCAAAGGGTTTGCGGGCCAATGGTTGTAAGCGCGCCATCATGGGTTGGGTTTTTGTCTTGGTTTTTTAAATCTTCAATTGGGGGTTTGAAGCGTAAATATGGTAATGTTATCCCACCGATGAAAAAACCCATAACAAAGCAAAATGCACCAAACAAAAACAAAACACGCAGGCTTACACTCGGCCCGTGAATATCACTTGCTTTAACATTTAATGCCTCTGTTTTGTTTTTATTGTCCATATTTTTTCCAATATGGCAGTTTTGAATTGATTTCCCTAATGTATGGTAACTAAAACGTTAGTAAAAACACTTTTTGCATTTAAGGAAGGTGAAGGAATGTATTTTTTGTTATTTGGGAAATGTATCCTTAAAAACTAGCGTTTCCTCTAATAAGCATTGAATTTGTTTTAAATTTTTATATTTATTTTTCCATTCATATTCTGGAAAGCGTAAATCAAGATATGATAATGCGCAAACAATTGAAATATTTCCAATATTTAATTGGTTTAAATCAATATTATTTACTTCTTTCTCTGCAAAAATTAGTGTTCTTTCTAAATTATCTTGCCATCTCTTTATCCAGCTTGGGGATTTTTCGCCCTCTGGTCTTAATTGTTCTAGGCGAATTTTAACGGCGGTTTCCATAATTGCGTCGCCAAGGTTTTCAAGGCGGCGGATTGCCAGTTCGTCGCTGCCATATATGCTTTTACCTGTGCCGATTTTATCAATATAAGCGCAAATTAATGGCGAATTGGAAACCGCAATGCCATTTTCAAGTATTAATGAAGGAACTTGCGCAATTGGGTTTGCTGCTAATAATTCGGGTGGGTTTTGTAATGGTGTTGCCTCTATTTCATCTGTTTGTGATAAAAGTGATTTAAGGCGGATTGCAATTCTGCATTTGCGCGCAAATGGTGAGGCATGGCTAAAAAAAAGTTTCAATTGCGTCTCCTTATTTGTAAAATATTGTAAGAATTCGTGGTTGTTTTTGCGGCTATATTGGCTTCCAAAAATAAATATAATGATTATGTTGGCATTGAAAGGGAGTTTTAAATGGATATTGCAACACTTACACAAAAAATGAGCGAAAAAGCAGGAAATGCACCAGCTCTGGACCGCACTGTAAAGTTTGATTTTGGTGATGAAGGTATGATTTTTGTAGATGGCTATAATAATAATGCCGTAAGCAACGAAGATGGTGATGCAGATTGCACAGTTGTTGTTACAATTTCTGATTTTGTTGATATGTATAAAGGTGATTTAAACCCAATGAATGCCTTTATGGGCGGGAAATTAAAAGTTTTGGGTGACATGTCAGTTGCGATGAAATTGCAATCATTATTGGGCTAATGTGTCATGGATTTAGTTATGGATCCATTGGTTGCCAAGCTTAAAAATATTGAGATTGTGTATATTGATGGGCCACTAAATGCCAAAAATGGAAAACAAATAAAAATTCGCGCTGGCTTTATAGAAAAGCCAGCCGATGTTCCATTTATGGGAAGTTTTATAATCGTTCCGGGGCGTAGCGAATATATCGAAAAATATGCCGAGACTATAATCGAACTTACTAATCGTGGTTATAATTGCCTTTGCATTGACCCGCGTGGTCAAGGACTTTCAGATAGAATTGGCGATGAATATTGGTATGGTGATATCGATAATTACGATAATTCATCACTTCATCTGGCTGAGGCCATAAAATATTTTGATAAAAAATTAGTTGGAAAAAGATTTGTAATATCGCATTCCATGGGCGGAATGCTAGTTTTAAATGGAATAATAAATGAGGTTTTGGGAAGAATTGATGGCGCAATATTTAACACGCCAATGTGGTCATTCCCACCAAATATTGTAATTCGCAGCCTAATTTATTCTTTGTGCGCACTGGGATTTAAGGGCAATACAACGCCCAGTTTTGAAGTAAAATGGCGCCCCGGTGACTATTTTACCAATAAAGTCACGAGCGATAAAAAAAGATATGCACGTAATAATTCGCTTATGCTTAAAGAACCAAGGCTGCAAATCGGTGGGCCAACAAATGGCTGGTTTTTTGAGGCATTCAGAACTTTTCGCAAATTTAGTGATGAAAATCTCAATAAAGTAAACTTACCAATTTTAATTCTTCAAGCAGGCAGAGAAACTTTGGTCGATAATATTGGGCAAACGCAAATTTCAAAAAAATTACCAAATGCAATATTGCGTGTATTTGATGAAGGAAAACACGAATTATTAGTTGAAAGCGATGAGATACGCGCCGAAATTTGGTATGAAATTGATCAGTTTTTAAACAAACATAAATAAAATGACACCTAAAGCACCATTTCGATTTAATCGAAACGGTGCTTTAGGTGTCATTTGTTTGTCGTGTTTTTATCTTAATGCCGCGTCGAATATTTTGAGAAATACTCTAGCGGGTGCGTAAAATCTTATATTGATTTCCAACTACCGTCAGTTTGTACGCATGCCTTACGATTTGCGCCGCCATCATCAATTGCTTTGCCATTTTGCGTAATTGTTTGTGTAACGTTTCTGCAAATTGATGTTACAGGCACATTAACAACGCGCATTTGTTGGCTAGTGTTTTCATCAACACTTGTGATTTTACCAGTTGCCTTTAAGCTACTTAATGGTGCGTAGCCTATAACAACACCATTTTGCGAAACCGCAGCCCAAGGTGTCTTACTAGACGTTCTACCAAGAACATCAACAATTTCACCAGTTCCGACGCCACCAACAGTTTTTGAACTAGCAATTGGCGAAGCTTTAAGCGCAATATCGCGTGATGCAGAATATTGACCGCCCATTAGAATAAGACTTGAAGGCGCGCCAATATTTGGTGCAATTCGAACTGCAGCATTTGTGCTTTGAGTGTTTGAAATAACTTGTGTGTTGCCTGTAATTCCTGTTTCGGTATTGGTGAAAGTGGAATTTTGGCCCATTGCCAAAGCACGTTCACTATCGAGGGCAAGTTTTTCTTGGTCTTTTCTTTGAAGTCGGCAACCAATATAAGAACCAGCAGCACCGCCAACCGCAGCGCCAATAACTGTTCCAACAGTTTTATTATCTTTTGAAACCTTATTTCCAATAACGCCACCGACAACCGCGCCAATTATTGCGCCTGTTTGTTGTTTTTTACCTGGTGCATCACAATTGAAAATACCAACTTTTCCTGAAGTTATACCACTATCAGGGAATAAATTTTGTGCACTAACAGGTGTTGTTGCAGAAATTAAAAGGGCCAAACTTATAAAGCCTATTTTTTTCATTAAAATCTCCTTTTGATTTCCCGTCCGTCTATTATGATACGCTCATTCGAGTTTACGTCAATGATGATTTAGCTATTGCAAGTCTTTTGAAACACCCTAAATTGATGGTTAATGGGGGGTAATATGGATTTAAAGCATGCCGAAATTGAAATGCCGAAAAATATTTTCAAAAGCCTTTATTTTCAGGTTTTGATTGGTATTCTTATTGGCGGCTTAATTGGCTATTTTTACCCTGCTATTGGTAAAAACTTGAAACCATTGGGCGACGGTTTTGTGAAGATGGTGAAGATGATAATTTCACCTGTTATTTTCATTACTATCGCATCTGGTATTGGGCGTATGAATAGCCTTAAGGGTTTCGGAAAAACCACAATTTTTGCATTTTCCTATTTCTTTATTTTTTCAACTTTGGCGCTATTGCTTGGCATTTTTGTTGCCAATGTTTTTTCACCTGGAACAGGTATGAATGCAGTTTTGTCGCCAAACGATAGTCAAAAAATTGCTGAATTTTCGCAAAAAGCCCATGCCTTTACCACCACAGATTTTTTATTAGATATAATCCCAAAAAGTTTCCTTTCAGCATTCGTAGATGGAAATATTTTGCAAACGCTTTTTGTTGCCGTGATTTTTGGTGTATCTTTGGTTGTTAGCGGGGAAAAAGGTAAGCCTGTTGTTGATTTATTGGATAATATCGCACAGCCAATGTTTCGCATGGTCGATATTTTGATGCATTTTGCACCAATTGGCGCTTTTGGTGCAATTGCCTTTACAGTAGGTATGTTTGGAATAGATTCAATTAAGCGGCTTTTGTTTTTAATTGGTTCATTTTATTTTACGGCGGCATTTTTTGTGCTTGTTATATTGGGCACAGTTGGAAAAATTACTGGTTTTTCAATTTTCAGGCTTATAAATTATCTTAAATCTGAAATCCTTTTGGTTCTTGGGACTTCGTCATCAGAAGCTGCGCTACCAAGTTTGATGGAAAAACTTGAAGGGGCGGGCTGTAAACGCGAAACTGTGGGCTTGGTTGTGCCAAGTGGTTATAGTTTTAACCTTGATGGAACCAATATTTACCTTACACTGGCGGCGCTTTTTATTGCGCAGGCAACGAATACACATTTAACGGCCGCCCAACAAATTGCACTGTTTTCAGTGGCAATCGTAAGCTCAAAAGGGGCGGCGGGCGTAACTGGTGCAGGTCTAATTACGCTTGCGGCAACTTTGCAAGTAGTGCCGACTGTTCCGATTGCAGGAATGGCACTTATTGTTGGGGTTGATAGATTTATGTCTGAATGCCGTGCGATAACCAATTTTATTGGCAATGCGGTTGCAACAATTGTGGTTTCAAGATTACAAGGTGAACTTGATTATTCAAAGCTTGATTTTGCCATGAAAACTGGAAAGCCAATGTATCAAGGCGCGCCATTCACACAGACATTAAGCCTTACATCGGGCGTGAAAATTGGCGAAAAAGATATTGATTAGGGTCAGGACTAATTATTAGCCAAAACAATACCAACCAAAATGGCCGCATAATGAAGGCTTGCACCTGCAACAACATGACCATGCCAAATTGCGCGGCGAAATTTAAGGCGTTTTGACATATAAAAAATTACGCCAATTGAATAAACTGCCCCACCAAGCGCCAATAAAATTGTTGATGGTAAGTTCAAACCTGCCGCCATTGGCTTGATTGCAATTACTGCCATCCAACCAAGACCAAGATAAAGCAAAACCCAGATAAATTTGCCAATCCCTGGTAAAAGGATTTTTCCAAAAATCCCAAAACCTGCAATAAGCCAAACTGCCAAAGTCATAAAGATCGCCCAATTTCCATGAAGTGCTTGGGTTGTGAATGGGGTATAGCTTGCGGCAATCATTAGGAATATTCCGGCATGATCAAGACGGCGCAAAAACGGCTGAAACTTTTCGTTTGCAAAATTATAGGCCATGGAAAATGAAAGCATGGCAACCATACCAAAGGCATAAATTGAAATTGCCGCTACTTTGCCGATAATTCCGTGGGAAACTGAAATTCCAAGTGCAATTCCACCGCCAAAAAGCGCAAGTGCAAGACCGATAATATGAACAATTAAATCTGCACGGCGCGCCCAAATAGTTGGATAATGAAAATCTTTAAATGTCATACCTAATTAGACCTAATGAATTTTGCTATTTTGTGACAATTAAAGTGACATATGTGTCAATTTTTGTCACGCAAAATCTTAATTCAAAATGTTTCAAAAATAAAAGCGCCCCTTGCTTACACAAGAGGCGCTTAAATTTCCCCCACCAAAAGGAATTGCGAATATTAGTTTTGTTTTTTTCGCATTAATTAATCGAACAATGCATCCAATGCATCTTGATCCATTGCAGCTTCACCAGAAGTGCCTTCGTCAAACATTGAATCAATGTCATCTTGTTTAACTTCTGGACCACCTATGGCTGGGCCATTAAGCAATAATTCTTTTTTACGTTTTTGCTCTTCTGTTAGCTCAACTTCAGCATCTTCAACACCCATAACTTTTGCAAAACGGTCAATACGGCTTTCTATGTGATTAAGGGTTTCAACAACTTTTTTAACGCGCTGTCCAGTAATGTCTTGGAAAGAACATGCTTCAAAAATTTCCATCATTTTATCGCAAACTAATGCTTGATAAGAATTAATATCAGTTGCATCAGCAGACATTACTGCCTCTGCAGCTTCCATAATGCGGTGTGTGGCGTCCGCAGTATTTGCAACAATTGCGTCAAGTTCTGCGCCAGCGGTTGGAATGCCGTCATTTTTTATGTCATTAGGACGTAATGCAGCAATTTCTGAACGTGTGCGTTGTATATAAGCTGATAAATAACGCAATTCACCATAAAGTGAATTATCCATAGACCCAAAAAAGGCCATCATTGCTTCACTCATTTGTGATGCAAGGCTAAGAACTTCGCCAAGGCGTGGATCTTTAAGATCTGCCTCTTTTAATGAGCTTAGAGCTTCCCTTACGCGTAAGACTACTTCTGGCGCCGCCATTTCAAACCCCCGATGTGCATAAGCACAAAATATTATTATTAAAAGTCACCAAGTACTGAAGCAATTTTAGCTTTCAGTGTTTGAGCGTTAAAAGGTTTAACAATGTAATTGTTCACACCAGCTTTTTTTGCAGCTATTACGTTTTCAGTTTTTGATTCAGCTGTAACCATAATGAATGGTGTTGGCTTTAAATTCTCATCTGAACGAACTTCACGCAACAATTCATAGCCTGTCATTGGTTCCATATTCCAATCAGAAATAACCAGACCATATTTTTTTGCCTTCATTTTAGCCAATGCTTCTTGACCATCAGCGGCTTCATCGATGTTCTCGAAACCTAATTGTTTAAGAAGGTTACGAATAATACGTATCATAGTTTGGTAATCGTCAACCACAAGAACTGGCGCACCCATATCAACTGCCATTTTGAAACTCCCACACACATTTTTACGGCATTTTTTGCCGTTTGCATCAATTTGACAGTGGTAATTTACAACAAGGACGCTAAAGAAAGATGAATCAAACTGAAATTAAGGAAAAAAATATGCCAAATGCTGTTGGTGGACTTTATTATTCTGAGTTAGAAATCGGCCAATTCGTTGAATTTACTAAAAAAATTACAAAAGATGATGTCGTACAATTTGCGCATATTTCTGGTGATAATAACCCAATTCACCTTGATGAAGACTATGCAAAGGGTACAAAATTCGGCGGAACCATCGCACATGGCATATTAACAGCAGGCTTAATCAGTGCGGCAATAGGCACAAAATTACCAGGCCCAGGTGCAATTTATGTTGGTCAGACTTTGCAATTTAAACGCCCCGTTATGGTTGGTGCAGTTGTAAATGTTCGTGTTGAAATCAAAGATAAGGATGATGCAAAAAACTTTGTTACTATTGAAACTGTAGCAAGTGTTGAAGGTAAAATTGTTCTTACTGGCGAAGCTAAAGTAATGGTTCCCAATCAGGAATAGGATATGAAAGTTTTTTCTGGCTTTAAAGAAGCGCCAAATGAAATAAAGGGTGCGGCAATTGCAATGGGCGCTTTTGATGGTCTGCATTTGGGTCATAAGGCATTAATGCAGCGTGCAAAACAAAATGCACCAGATTGCCAATTAGGCCTTTTGTTATTTGAGCCGCCACCAAAATTATTTTTCGCCAAAGAAAAAGCCAATATGCGCCTTGCGACCGAACGCGTAACCGAGCGTTTGGCGGCAAGTGTTGGGGTCGATATTATTTTCACTTTAAAGTTTGATGCCGAATTTTCACAAATGAGCGCCCAAGATTTTATAGATGAAGTTGTTATCAAGGGTTTTGCGCCAAATAATATAGTGGTTGGCCATGATTTCAGATTTGGTAAAGGCCGCGAAGGCGATGCTTTGATGCTAAAAGAAAAATGTCAAACTGCTGGTATTGATGTGGAAATTATTGATCGTATTGATAATGATGATGGCGTTCGTATTTCTTCAAGCCTTATTCGTGAAGCCTTGCAAAATGGCGATATAAATAATGCCAATTCACTATTAGGGCATCCTTGGATGCTAGAAGGTGTGGTTGAGCATGGTCAAAAACTAGGCCGACAATTGGGATTTCCAACTGCTAATCTAAAATTATATGAGCAAATTCAACCTAAGTTTGGAATATATGCGGTCAAAGTTGATATTGGCGATAAAAATTGGCGCATCGGTGTTGCCAATTTCGGAAGAACCCCAACAACGGGCGTGCGCGATCCATTGTTTGAAGCGCATATATTAGATTTTGATGGCGATTTATATGATAAGAATATTTTTGTAGAAGTTCATCAATATTTGCGCGGCGAAGAAAAATTCCCGTCATTAGATGCATTAATCGAACAAATGCACAAAGATGTTATCGTTACGCGTGACTATTTTAAAGTGTGCGATAAATGAAGAAAAACATCTTAATATTAATTATTTTATCAATAATTTCCTATGGTACATACTCGGTAAGTCAAGGATTAGCGCCAAAATTAGGGCATCTTAAAAATAAAGATTTGGTTGAATTATCAGGTCTTGCGGTTTCGCGTGAAGATAATAATTTATTATGGGCTATAAATGATAGCGGTAATGAACCAGATCTTTTTGCGCTTGATGCAAGTGGGCGCGATCTTGGTAAAATAAGAATTGAAAATGTTGAAAATACTGATTGGGAAGCTATAGCATCTGGCCCTTGTGAATTTTCAAAATCGTGTATTTTTATTGCTGATATTGGTGATAATCGCGCTAAACGTGATGAATTACAAATTCATATAATTGTAGAACCAAAAGTTGGTGTTCATAGTGTTGCACCGTCAAAAACTTTAAAATTTCACATTCCTAATGCCGCGCATGATGCAGAAAGCCTTATGGTTAATCCAAAAGATGGCACAATATATTTAATCGAGAAGAAGCTCTTTAAAGAAAAAAATTTAAAGCAGCGAATTTTCAAACTAATCGAAGATAAAAATTTATCAGATAGTGAAAATGCATATTTAGTGGAATTTGCACAAATTTCAGCGAATTTTAGCCCAAGTGAATATATTGGCTCTATAACTGATGCGACTTTTGATGATGATGGGGAATATTTTTATTTTCGCGATTATGAAAATGTCTATAAAAGCAAGCAACAATTGCAAGAAGGCAAAGTTATTGACGCTATAAAACTTGAAAATGTTCAACTTAAGCAAGGCGAGAGTATAGCTAAAATCCCGAATAGTGAAAGCTTGATTGTTGCTTCTGAAGGTAAGAATGAAGCGATATTCGTTCTACCTATTAATGTTTTTAGCGTAAAATAATGACAAATAGCACCAAAATAATTGATTGGGCGGTTTTAACACTTTTGGTGTTTCTTTGGGGTTCGGCATATGCATTGACGCGTCTTGCAATAAGTAATTTATCGCCAATTTTTGTGGTTTCAATGCGTCTTTGGATTGGCGCAATTTTTTTGTTTTTGGTTTGTAAAATTCTAAATAAAAAAATTCCTTCTTTATATGATGTAAGATCATGGGTTTTGATGGCGGCAACGGGGATTGTTGGCTCTTTAGTTCCATTCTTGCTTATAAGTGTTGCACAAACCCATGTTTCATCGGCGCTTGCATCAATTTATTTGTCGGCAACACCAATGGCGGCGGCTGTTTTGGCGCATTTTTTTATTAAAGGTGAAAAAATAGGTCTTAAAAACGGGTTTGGAGTTTTGCTTGGCGTGCTTGGTATTTTTATTTTATTTGCGCCTAGTATAATGAATGGTGGAATAAATTCACCAATTTGGGCGCAGGCTATTTTACTATTAGGTGCGTTTTGTTATGGCGCTGCCTTAATCATTGTTCGTCTTACAAATCCAAAAATTGACCCGATTGCAATTTCATTTGGCTTTGTTTTTTGTTCTGCGATTATTTCGACGCCATTTATGTTGTTATCAATTAAGGCAAATTTCCCAGTTTTAAATTCGCCAGAAATATTAAGCCTTATCGGCCTTGGAATTGGGCCAACCGCATTGGCATCAATCCTATATGTCAGATTGGTTCATGTCATTGGCCCCGTAATGGTTGCCAATTTTTCCAATCTTGTTCCATTTGTTTCAATTTTGATTGGCTATTTAGCCTTTAGCGAGAAAATTCCAACAACCGCTGGGATTGCGCTTTTGGTTATACTTTTCGGTGTATGGCTTGTGCAAAGGCGATGATTTTGACTCAAATCATCGCCTTCGCCGCTTTGCGGCTCACTTAATGATTTGGAATGCGGACACCGAATAACAAAAAGCGTGGTTTTTGTTATTCGGTGACATAATTTTTTTATTTAAGCACCAGTTTTGATATAATCATCAATAACTTCTTCAAGAACATCCAAAGGCATTGAACCTTGTAGCAGAACTTTATCGTGGAAGGTTTTGATATTGAATTTATTGCCAAGTGCTTTTTTAGCTTTTTCGCGTAATTCCATAATTTTTACGCGACCAACCATATAGCAAGTTGCCTGCCCCGGCCAAACGCAATAGCGCTCAATCTCTGTGGTAATGGCGGCAATTTCATCGCCTGTTGCTTGATGCATATAATCAATTGCTTGTTGTTTAGTCCATTTTTTCGCATGGATACCAGTATCGACAACGCAACGTGCGGCGCGGAATGCCATTGATTGCAAATAACCAATGCGCCCCGCAGGATCATTTTCATAAAGCCCAAGCTCATCGGCAACGGTTTCAGAATATAAAGCCCAGCCTTCACCATAAGCCCCAAACCATAACATTTTAGAGCGAATAAACGGAATGCCCTTTGCTTCTTGTGCAAGCGCAATTTGATTGTGATGCCCAGGGACACCTTCATGCGCCGTCAATGTTGGCAATGACCATTTTGGCCATGCCGCAGTATCGCGCAAATTAATATAATAAGCACCAGGGCGTGAACCATCAGGGGCAGGGGAATTATAATAACCACCCGGAGCACCCGCTTCTGTATATTGTGGCACACGGCGCACTTCTAATTTTGCCTTTGGAAGTGTTGCAAAGGCATTTGGAAGGCGTGAATAAATATCGGCAACCATGCCATTAATGTCTTTAAGCAATTTTTCTTTGCCTTCATCATTATTGGCGTAAATATAGCGTGGGTCGACGGATAATTTTGCCATTCTATCGGCAATTGAACCTTCATTATAACCCAATTGTTTAAGTCCTGCGTCAATTTCTTTACCAAGACTTATAACGAGGGCCTTGCCCAATTCATGAACTTCGTCAGGGGTTTTATTTGTTGTTGTCCAATATGCAAGGCAGGCTTTATAATATTCATCGCCCTTAGGTAATTTCCAAACCCCAGCATCCATTGTTACGTTTTTCAAAAATCCATCAAAAGTATCAATTAGGTTTTTATAAGCAGGCAGTATTTCGCCATTATAAATTGCCTGCGCCTTAGCTTTATAAGCATCGGCATCAAGGCCTGCTTCTTTTGCTTTTTTTGCCAATATTTCAACTAAAACAGGGCTTTTATCATCATATGAAGCATGCAATTGTTTCAACGAAGTCTCAAGAATGAATTTTGGCGGAACAATTCCTTTTTTCGCATCAGAAATTGAACGTGCGGTTTCATCCTTTAATTGTTGTGCAAAGCCATGAAGGCGCGAAATCCAACCATCGGCATCATCTTTGGTTTTAACTGGATGCTGTGAGGCCATGAAATCAGGGAAGCCAACATAAGAACCAGTAAGTTGGGAAATTATATAAGGATTAGGTGAGCCATATCCTGCATCACCAAAACCAAATTTTGCGGCTGCATGCGAATATTTAGCACTCGAAAGGACGATTTTTTGCGTCAAATAATCGGTTTTTGAAAGCCCTTTACTTGGGGTTTTTGAAAGTTTTGCAATCCATTCGCCAACTAATTTATTGCGCGCATTTTCAGCCGCAAGTGATCTATCCGAAACTTTGCCAATATATGGACCACCAACCAATGCTGGTGAGATTGTATATGTTGTGCAGCTTTCAGGGCTATCGCGTAAAATATCATTGGCGATTTTATCTGCAATGACATTTATAGAACTTGATTTTGCAAAAGCATTTTGACCTACAAGGTTTAATGCGCAAAATGAACCCGCACCAATAAGTGCTGCGCGACGTGAAATTTTTATTGACATTATAACCTCTTTATTATGCTGATGCCCAATCTTTTACGATTTTCTCTAATATATCAAGTGGAACTGCGCCTTGTGATAGTATGATATTATGGAATTTTCGAATATCAAATTTGCTTCCCATTTTTGCCTTGGCATATTCGCGTAATTCAACAATTTTTTGGCGTCCAATCATATATGAACATGCTTGCCCTGGCCAAACAATATATCGTTCAATTTCGCTTTCGATCTGTGGAATGAATTTTCCAGTGGTTTGATACATGTAATCAATCGCCTGTTGTTTTGACCAACCAAAAGCATGCATTCCAGTATCAACGACCAAGCGCGATGCACGGAATGCGGTTGATTGTAGGAAGCCAAGTCTTCCTGCGGGGTTATTTTCATACATTCCAATTTCGTCAGCGATTTGTTCGGCATATAAAGCCCACCCTTCTGAATATGCCGTAAAGCCCATCATATTGGCGCGTATGAATGGCAAGGATGTGTTTTCTTGCGCCAATGCTATTTGGTTGTGATGCCCTGGGCTTGCCTCATGATAAGTTAAGGTTGGTAATGACCATTTTGGCCATCCCTTTGTGTCACGCAAATTGATAAAATAAAATCCAGGGCGGGAACCATCAATTGCAGGTCGTTGGTAATAGCCATTTGGTGCACCTGCTTCAATATATTTGGGAACGGCCTTAACCTCTACTTTCGCTTTTGGTAGGGTTTCGAATAATTCACCAAGTCGCGCATTCATGCCATCTACCATAACATTAATATCAGCCAAGACTTTGGCTTTGCCTTCATCATTATTGGGATAGGAATAATTGGGGTCGGAATATAATTTTTCCATTCTTGCCGCTAAAGTACCGTCCTTATACCCAATCTGTTTAAGCAATTCATCCATTTGTGCATTGGTTTGTTCAAGAATTTTTTTGCCCAATTCATGAACTTCTTTTGGTGTCATATTGGTTGTTGTTGCACGTGCCAGCGCTTTTTCATAAAATTTGTCGCCATTCTTAAATTGCCCAACGCCAGCAATTGATTTTGCAGATTTGCGGATTTCTTTAATGGCATCGCGCGTGGCAATATATTGCGGAAGAATTTTAGCTTCAAAAATCTTTGTTGCTTCTTGCCCGTAGGAATTACCATCCAATTTTGCATCATTGGCTTTCTTGATTAGTGAAGAAACTAATGGGCTATTTTTTGCGCCGCCATCTATGACCACATTTAATTGTTTAATTGTGGTGTCCAAAATATAAGAAGGTGGAATTATACCATTTTGGAAATCAGATTTTGCACGCAAAAGATCATCTTGCATTTGGTTTGCAAAGGCATTCAGTCTTAACAGCCATGCATCTGCATCTTCTTTATTTTTGATTTTATGTTGCCCGTCCATGAAGTCAGGGAAGCTTTGGTATGAACCTGTTAATTGCGAAATTACATAGGGTGATGCTTGCCCCATGCTGTCGCCAATTCCAACATTGGCAATATCAACACTATATTGTGTCGAGCTTTTTAGGATATTTAATGTCATTGCATCATTTGGGCTTAATTTTGATGCATCAATATTTTTTAGTATTGCAAGTAATTTTTCTTGACTTTTAATACGCAGCGCTATCGCTTTTGCGCTTTTGTCAGTTAATTTAGAAGAATATGGGCCGCCTACTTTATTGGGGTCAATATTAAGGCTTGTGCATTGTTCGGGGCTATTTTTTAATCTAGAATAGGTTAGTTTTTCTAAAAATGCAGCAAAATCAAAACTATCCGCAAATGCGTTTTGAAAATTTACGCTTGCTATTAATGCGGTCGCACCAACCAAAGTTTCGCGTCTTGAAAAATTAATTCCCATTTTATCCTCACCAAATTTTTTTTAAGCTATGCGTTAAGTACGATTTTGGCAATAATGTTTTGCCGTTTTTCGATAAATAAAAAAGCCAATTTATGAAATTTTTTCAACACCAATCGCAGCCGCCCCTTGACTCTACTTCTTCCCACTCCTAACTCCCCATTGTTAGCAGTCAGGCGTGGTGAGTGCTAAAACTTATTCACGCAGACAAAAATGCTAATAGAATATTTTTTTTGAAACTCATCATAGGGAGATTATTATGAGCTTTCGTCCATTAGGTGACCGCGTTTTGGTTAAACGTACTGAAGAAGAAACCAAAACAACTGGCGGTATTATTATTCCTGACACTGCAAAAGAAAAACCACAAGAAGGCGAAATTATCGCTGTTGGTTCTGGTGTTCGTGATGAAGACGGCAAATTCGTTGCCCTTGAAGTTAAAGTTGGCGACAAAATTCTTTTTGGAAAATGGTCTGGCACTGAAGTGAAAATCAATGGTCAAGATCTTTTGATCATGAAAGAATCTGACGTTCTTGGTGTTTTGGGCTAATTCCCAATTAAATAATAGAAATTATTGGAGAAATAATTATGGCTGCTAAAATTGTAAATTTTGGTTCAGAAGCCCGCGAAAAAATGTTGCAAGGCGTTGATATTCTTGCAAATGCGGTAAAAGTTACTTTAGGCCCTAAAGGTCGTTTTGTAGTTATGGAAAAATCTTTTGGCGCACCGCGCACAACAAAAGATGGTGTTTCTGTTGCTAAAGAAATTGAACTTGAAGATAAATTCCAAAATCTTGGCGCACAATTATTGCGCGAAGTTGCAAGCAAAACAAATGATGTTGCTGGTGACGGTACAACTACTGCAACTGTTTTGGCGCAATCAATCGTTCGTGAAGGAATGAAATCTGTATCATCTGGCCGTAATCCAATGGATTTGAAACGCGGTATCGATAAAGCTGTTACAGAAGTTGTTGCAAGCCTATCTGCATCTGCGAAAAAAGTTTCTGATTCATCTGAAATTGCACAAGTTGGTACAATTTCTGCCAATGGTGAAGAATCTATCGGCAAAATGATTGCTGATGCGATGTCAAAAGTTGGCAATGAAGGCGTTATCACTGTTGAAGAAGCAAAGTCAGCAGAAACAGAGCTTGATGTTGTTGAAGGTATGCAATTCGATCGTGGTTATTTGTCACCATATTTCGTGACAAATCCTGACAAAATGGAAGCGCAATTAGAAAATCCACTTATCTTGATTTTCGAGAAAAAACTTTCTTCTTTGCAGCCTATGCTTCCTATTCTTGAAGCAGTTGTTCAAGGTGGTCGCCCACTTTTAATTATCGCAGAAGATGTTGAAGGTGAAGCATTGGCAACTTTGGTTGTTAATAAACTTCGTGGTGGTCTTAAAGTTGTTGCGGTTAAAGCACCTGGTTTCGGTGATCGCCGTAAAGCAATGTTGGAAGATATTGCAATCCTAACTGGTGGCCAAGTTGTTTCTGAAGATTTGGGTATCAAACTTGAAAACGTTTCTTTGGAAATGTTGGGCACAGCCAAAAAAGTAACAATTCGCAAAGATGACACAACAATTGTTGATGGCGCTGGCGAAAAATCAGACATTGAAGCACGTGTTGCGCAAATCAAACGTCAAATCGAAGAAACTTCTTCTGATTATGACCGTGAAAAACTTCAAGAGCGTTTGGCTAAATTGGCTGGCGGTGTTGCTGTTATCCGCGTTGGCGGCATGACAGAAGTTGAAGTTAAAGAGCGTAAAGATCGCGTTGATGATGCATTGAACGCAACCCGTGCTGCGGTTGAAGAAGGTATCGTCCCTGGCGGTGGTACTGCATTGCTTCGTGCATCTCAAAATATCAAAGTTGTTGGTATCAATGATGACGAAAACGCAGGTATCGCAATCGTGAAAAAAGCATTGCAATCACCTATTCGTCAAATCGTTGAAAATGCAGGTGTTGAAGGTTCTATCGTTGTTGGTAAAATCCTTGAAAACAGCAGCCCTTCATTCGGCTTTAATGCGCAAACTGAAGAATATGTTGATATGGTTGCAACTGGTATTATCGACCCGGTGAAAGTTGTTCGTACTGCACTTCAAGACGCGGCATCTGTTGCATCATTGATTATCACTACAGAAGCAGCAATCACAGAAGCACCTAAAAAAGATAGCGCAATGCCTGCAATGCCAGGTGGCGGTATGGGTGGTATGGACTTCTAAAATACCCCTAGCTTCTAGTTTAAATTTTGCAGGCCCTATACTTAAGTGTATGGGGCCTGTTTATTATTTTAGGTTGCAAAATTTGTTCTTTATGCATTCTTATAATGGCGAATCAGGTGGTGAGGGCCATATTCCATACTAAAAATAAGGGTTTTATGCGTTTTTTACTATGTGATTGTTATTTTGGAGGATTTGCCAAAAGCACAAATAAAGACATGATTTTCCGCGTTTAGCATCACAATTTTTTTACAGAAAATTAGAATTACGCATCGGTAAGTCTTAGAGGTATTCAAAAAATTTTAGTTACCAAATTTTTTTTCATTTTCTTATCGGAATTTTTTTCAGTAATTATGTTCATCTAACAAGATACATATTTGGGAATGGTATGTAGAGTTTTTAAAAATCATAATAAATGTTTTATATTGTTTAGGTTATTACTAAATAAAAGAGGAAATATGAATAATTGTTCATGTTGAATACTTGATATTTTTCAATAGTGAAAACGGTTCCACACATATAGAATTTCTAAATATTGAAAAATTCGCAGTTGTTACCAGTGACTAACTGATAAAAGCCCTATCCATATATGATAAATTTATTATGCTGAATTATGAATACTGCACAATTCTTTATTTGGTTCAAGGCGGTGTCTGTACGATGTAATTCCATCGGATTTTGGGGGCAAACCGAGAATGGAAAAGACTATGATAACCAATGATGATACATCTTCTGATAGGCGTTCACTTATCATTGATGCGGCAACAAAATTATTTTGCCAAAATGGTTATTCTGGGACACGAATGTCTGACATCGCAGAGGCTATAAATGTTACAAAACCTATAGTTTACCGCTATTTCTCTTCAAAGGAGGAATTGTTTGCGGCTTGGGTTGATATTGTTTTGGTCGCACGTCGCAATGAAATTGTCGAGCGTATAGTTAATTCAAATAAAAGCGTTAAAGACGAAGCATATACGATTTTAATGAATTCTGTTGATGGCTTAGGCTCGCCTATCATTCTTGCGCCTTGGCGTATTGCAATTCTTGAAAGCGATAATTTCCCAAATATCACCCAATTGATAAGGGAAAAATTCAAATTGCCGATTTTTCTTGCCGTCAAAGAGCTTTTTGAAAGAGGTCTTAAGAATAAAGAGATTCAAGGCGAAAGCGCGGATGTTCTTGCACGCTTGTTTTGTTCACCAATTGCCGCAGGCGCATCTATGTTTGCAACTTTTGGTCTTGATTATATGAGCCGTGAAGAAACGGAGCATTTGTTCATTGCGCATCACAAAAGCTTTTTTGAAAAATGGTCGGTTTAATATTAAATTCAAATTAAATCTTCAATTATTAAATAATTATATTTTGCTTTTGATGTTTTCAAATAAGAATTTTTCAAAAACGCGATAGCGTTTGGTATCAATTATACTTTTGTGTGATGAAAGCCAAAAGGTGCGTGAAATTGAAATTTCATTGGCTAATAATCGCGTTAAATTATTATCGGCAATGAAATTTGGTAAAATAGCAATTCCAACCCCTTGTTCGACCAAGTTTTTTTTCGCAATTATCGATGAACATCTTAGGCGTGGTTTGAAATACGGAAATACTTCTTCAAAATATCTAAGCTCTGGCGCATATATTAAATCATCAACATAGCCAATTAAAGTATGATTTTCTAAGTCATTCTTTTCTTTGATATTTGCCGCTTTTTCATAGTTTTTTGAACAATAAAGGCCAAGTTCATATTCAAGCAAAGGTCTTGAAATAATCAATTTTGATTTTGGCTTTGAAAGACCAATTGCAATATCAGCTTCACGGCGCGAAAGGCTTAGGAAGCCACTTCCCGATACTAAATCTATTTCAATATCAGGGTATAATTTGTGAAATTTTGAAATAGTTTTGGTTAAAATATTAGCGCCAAAACCTTCAGCCGCACTAAGCCTTATTGTGCCTTTAATATTTCTATCATTATCAAACTTGCGGCCAAAAATTGATCCTGTTTGTAATTCAACTTCTTCACATTTTTCCAATAATTGAGTGCCAGCATTTGTAAGTTGATGGCCTCTGCGATGTTTTTCAAAAAGTATTTGTCCCAAATCTTCCTCAAGGCGTTTTATACGTCGCGCAACAGTGGTTTCATCAAGTTTTAAATCAATTGCGGCATCGGCAATATTATTCTTTCTTGCAGCGCTAAGAAATATACGTAAATTATCCCAATTAATTATATTTGACACTTAATTTCACCTGCAAAAATACCGCTTCATGATGCGAAATTTGGTGTTTACACGATTTTGTGCAACCTATAAAGATTGATTTATTTAAAACATGGGGAAGAATATGCGTAATGTAGGGCATTTTATTGGCGGCAAAAAAATTGAAGGCCAATCTGGACGTTTTGGCGATTTCTACAATCCATCAACTGGTGAATTACAAGGCAAAGTTGCCCTTGCAAATGTATCGGAGCTTGACCAAGCCGTACAAAATGCCAAACGAGCCCAAAAAGAATGGGCGCATGTAAACCCACAGCGCCGTGCACGCATCATGTTTGATTTTAAAGCTTTGGTTGAAAAAAACATGGATGAATTGGCGCTTCTTTTGTCATCTGAACATGGCAAGGTTATTGCCGATTCAAAAGGTGATATTATTCGTGGCCTTGACGTGGTTGAATTTGCATGCGGTATTCCGCAAAACCAAAAGGGCGATCATACTTTAGGTGCAGGCCCCGGGGTAGATGTTTATTCGGTTCGTGTTCCATTGGGTGTTGTGGCGGCAATAACGCCATTTAATTTCCCAGCCATGATTCCAATGTGGATGTTTGGTGTGGCAATCGCAA
This sequence comes from Pseudomonadota bacterium, assembly GCA_020161405.1. Classification (GTDB taxonomy): domain Bacteria; phylum Pseudomonadota; class Alphaproteobacteria; order Caulobacterales; family Aquidulcibacteraceae; genus Pseudaquidulcibacter. The sequence continues at coordinate 59,028 of JAIUOD010000006.1, forward strand.
CTGGTAATGCCGTTATATTAAAACCATCAGAGCGTGACCCATCAGTTCCAATTAGATTAGCTGAATTATTCATCGAAGCGGGCGCGCCCGCTGGGCTATTGAATGTTATAAATGGTGATAAAGAGGCGGTGGACGCAATCTTGCAGCACCCTGATATTAAGGCAGTTTCATTCGTTGGCTCATCCGATATTGCCCATTATGTTTATCATGAAGCGGCAAAATATGGCAAACGTGCGCAATGTATGGGCGGGGCAAAAAATCATGGCATAATCATGCCAGATGCCAATATGGATCAGGCAGTAAAAGATATTGTTGGCGCAGCTTACGGTTCGGCAGGGGAACGCTGTATGGCGCTTCCCGTTGTTGTTCCAGTTGGTGAGGGAACGGCAGAAAAATTACTTGATAAATTAATGCCTGCAATCGAAGCCTTGAAAATCGGCATTTCAACTGACCCACAGGCCGATTATGGCCCTGTTGTAACCGCCGCCCACAAAGCAAAAGTAACTGGAATGATTGATAAAGCGGTCGAAGAAGGCGCAAAATTATTAATCGATGGGCGTGGATTTAAACTTCAAGGTTATGAAAATGGTTTCTTTATGGGGCCAACATTGCTTGATAATGTATCAACCGATATGGTGACTTATAAAGAAGAAATTTTTGGCCCAGTTTTGCAAATTGTGCGCGCCAAAACTTTTGAAGAAGCAATTAAACTTCCGTCTGAGCATCAATATGGCAATGGCGTTGCAATCTTTACCCAATCAGGGCGTGCCGCCCGCGAATTTGCCGCACAGGTTGAGGTTGGAATGGTTGGCATAAATGTGCCAATACCTGTTCCGGTTGCATATCATTCTTTTGGCGGGTGGAAGCGTTCGGCATTTGGTGATATTAATCAATATGGCATGGAGGGAGTGCGCTTTTACACCAAAACCAAAACCATCACCGAAAGATGGCCTGAATCTTTAACCGAAGATAGCGCATTCATTATTCCAACTTTTTAAAGGAAATATTGTGTCTAATTACGAAACCCTAATTGTTGAAACCAAAGGTAAAGTGCTTTTGGTAAGTATTAATCGCCCCGATAGTTTGAACGCATTAAATACCAATGTTATGCGCGAAATCACGCAAGTTGCAAAAGATGCCGACAAAAATCCTGAAATTGCAGCTTTGGTAATTACAGGTTCGGGCCGTGCCTTTGCGGCGGGCGCAGATATTAAAGAAATGGCGGATAAAAGTTTCACAGATATGTATATGGGTGACTTTTTTGGTGCGTGGGATGAATTTGCCAATTGCCGCAAGCCAAAAATAGCTGCTGTTAATGGCTTTGCACTTGGTGGTGGATGCGAACTTGCAATGATGTGCGATATGATTTTTGCCTCAACAAAAGCAAAATTTGGACAGCCTGAAATCAAATTGGGCGTAACCCCTGGCATGGGTGGTTCGGTTCGTCTTACGAAAGCGGTTGGTAAATCAATGGCAATGGATATGGTTTTAACTGGGCGCATGATTGATGCCGATGAAGCCAAAGCAATCGGCCTTGTAAGCCGTGTTATAGAACCCGACGATTTATTAAACCAAGCCTTAGAGGCTGCAAGCGAAATTGCAAAATATTCACAAGTGGCATCAATTGCCGCCAAAGAAATGGTAAATCGCGCTTTAGAACTTTCAACCCAAGAAGCTGTGCGCTTTGAGCGTCGCCTTTTCCAAGCCCTATTTGCAACCGAAGACCAAAAAGAAGGCATGGCAGCTTTCACTGAAAAACGCGAAGCCAAATTTAAGGATAAATAATGCAATTTTCCCTGAATGAAGATCAAATCGCCATTCAAAATATGGCGCAAGAATTCACCCAAGAACGCATTACGCCATTTGCCGCAAAATGGGATGAAGACCATATTTTACCACGCGATGTTATAAATGCTGCCGCCGAACTTGGCTTTTTGTCAATTTATGTATCGGAAGAAAGCGGTGGGGTTGGTCTTGGACGCCTTGAATCTGCACTTATTATGGAGGCGATGGCTTATGGTTGCCCATCAACATCGGCCTTTATTTCAATACATAATATGGCATCTTGGATGATTGATACTTATGGAAGCCAAACATTAAAAGATAAATATTTACCGCAATTAATCACTGGCGAAAAATTGGTTTCATATTGCCTTACCGAACCAAATTCAGGTTCGGATGCCGCAAGCCTTGCAACAAAAGCAATTGACGATGGTGATTCATATATTGTTACTGGTTCAAAAGCCTTTATTTCGGGCGGTGGCTATAATGATTTATATGTCACAATGGTACGAACAGGCGAAGCGGGGCCAAAGGGAATTTCATGTCTTATAATCGAGAAAGACATGAAGGGTGTAAGTTTTGGCGCCAATGAGCGTAAATTAGGTTGGCGTTCACAACCAACTGCACAGGTAAATTTTGACAATGTTCGCGTTCCCAAAGAAAATTTGGTTGGTGAATTAGGGCAGGGGTTTAAATTTGCCATGTCTGGCCTTGATGGTGGGCGCTTAAATATTGGCGCATGTTCATTGGGCGGTGCGCAACGTTGCCTTGACGAAGCCATTAAACATACCAAAGAACGTAAGCAATTTGGTAAATCAATATCCGATTTCCAAGCAACACAATTCACCCTTGCCGATATGGAAACCAAATTACAAGCGGCGCGCACTTTGCTATACACTGCGGCCTGCAAAGTAACTGAAAGCGCCAAGGATAGAACCCAATTTGCGGCAATGGCAAAAAGATTTGCAACTGATACGGGTATGGAAATCGCCGATAGTGCGCTGCAACTTCATGGCGGCTATGGCTATTTAATGGATTATCCGATTGAGCGTTTTTTCCGTGATTTGCGGGTTCATCGCATTTTAGAAGGCACGAACGAAATCATGCGCACAATTATTGCCAAGGGGCTTTTATCTTGAGTGATAACGTAATTATCGAAATTATTGGCAATCTTGGGCTTATTACATTAAATCGCCCCGAAAGCCTTAATGCCCTTAATACGAAAATGTGCAAAGACATTACCAATGCACTTTTGAATTGGGAAAATGACGATAATATTAAGGCAGTTTTGATAAAAGGTGCGGGCGATCGTGCCTTTTGCGCGGGCGGCGATATTATCATGCTTCATAATTCTGGTCGTGATAAAACTAATGAAGCCGAAATTTTTTGGCGCACTGAATATGCCTTAAATGAATTAATCCATTCCTATCCCAAGCCATACATTGCCTTGATTGATGGTATTACAATGGGCGGTGGGGTTGGCTTGTCGGTTCATGGTAAATATCGTATTGCAGGTTCAAAAACCTTATTTGCCATGCCTGAAACTGGAATTGGTTATTTCCCCGATGTTGGGGGTACATATTTTCTGCCGCGTTTGGGGCGCGCTATTGGTAATTGGATGGGGCTTACGGGGGCGCGAATTGATGGGGCAATGGCCTGTAAAATTGGTGTTGCAACCCATTATATCGATAGCCACAAACATAATGATTTAATAAGTGCCTTAAGTGGCAGCCAATTAAATGGTAGTTTTGAGCAAATCGAAGAAATTTTGGGCGAAATTTGCATTAATTTGCCCCCGATTGCCGATTTGCCGCCAAGTATAAATTGTTTTGATAATGATGATTTAGCAAGCATTACTAATTGCCTTGAAAGTTCAAATGATGATTGGGCAATGGCGCAATTAAAAGCCATAAAAACCAAATCACCAATCGCGCTTTGTGTTACATTATTGGCGATGAAAAAGGGCGGTTTTTTAAGTTTCCGCGAGGCAATGATACGCGAATTAGACCTATCATTAAATTTCCTAAAATCACATGATTTTTACGAAGGCATTCGCGCCCAAGTGATTGATAAGGATAGAAATCCCAAATGGGAATATAATGATATTTCGCAAATTTCGGATGATAAAATTGCGCAATTTTTCGCGCTTAATCCCAAAATACTTGAATTTATAAAATAGGTGTAAAATGGCAAATATCGCATTCATTGGCCTTGGAAATATGGGCGGCGGCATGGCAGCCAATTTGGCAAAATCACACATGGTTTTCGCCTTTGATTTATCCCAAGACGCAATTGAAAAGGCAAAGTTGGCGGGTTGCGAAATTGCGCCCTCTGCCAATGATGCGGTTAAAAATGCGCAAGTGATTGTTACAATGCTACCTGCGGGTGCGCATGTGAAATCGGTTTATTTAGGTGATAATGGTATTTTGGCCAATGCACCGAAAAATTCACTTTTCCTTGATTGTTCAACTATTGATATAGAAAGCGCACGCGAAGTTGCAAATGCTGCTATTGCATTTGGGCATGAATTTTGTGATGCCCCTGTTTCTGGCGGTGTTGCGGCGGCAAATGCAGGCACTTTGACCTTTATGGTTGGCGGCGAAAATTCATCATTTGAAAAAGCAAAACCAATATTGGAAAATATGGGTAAAAAGATTTTTCACGCGGGCAATATTGGCAATGGGCAGGCGGCAAAAATCTGTAATAATATGCTTCTTGGTATTCACATGATTGGCACATCGGAGGCCTTTAGTTTAGCAAAAAAACTTGGCCTTGATGCACAGGCATTTTTTGATATTTCATCGGTTTCATCGGGGCAAAATTGGTCAATGACATCTTATTGCCCAGTGGCAGGACCAGTTCCAACATCGCCCGCCAATAATGATTATAAAGCAGGTTTTGCCGCTGCCATGATGCTTAAGGATTTACGCCTCGCAGCGCAGGCGGCAAGCAATGTGAAAGCTGCCACACCAATGGGCGCAAATGCATTAAGCCTTTATTCAATCATGGAACAACAAGGCATGGATACAATGGATTTTTCGGCAATTATCAAACTGTTTGATAAAGAGCTTTAATGCGCCATTGGAACTGGGCCGCCATCTTTTGAAGGCTTTGGTACGAAAAATACCATACAAGCTGCACAAAATGTAATTACTGCAAGCAACATAAAGGTTTCATTGGTTGCCAACATTACCGCTTGTGGCATTAGATTTTGCGAATAATTGCTTGCTATATCTAATTTTGAACCGCCACTTGCCGTAATGTTGCGCGCCAATTCACCTGTTGCATCAACCGAACCCGCAAGGTTTGCATAATTTTCTTTGATTTTATTGTCCCAAATTGTGGTAACTGTTGAAGTGGCAAATGCCCCTGCAAGTGTTCTTAGAAATGCCATTAAGCCCGCTGCTGATTCAGCTTCTGATGGTTCAACACTTCTTAATGCCATACTTGAAAGTGGAACGAAGAATAAAGGCATACCAACACCCATTATGAACAAAGGAAATGCAACATTCCAATATGTCATATCGGTTGTTCCAAAAGATCTTACCAATGCAATAAAGCCAAGCCATGAAACGCCAATGAACACTAATTTGCGCGGGTCAAACCTATCACCAAACGCGCCAACCAGTGGCGCCATAAATATTGCAAGCGCACCAGTCCACGCGGTCGCCATACCTGACCATGTTGAAGTATAGTTCATATAACCTTGTAGCCACAATGGATTAAGAACGTTAATTCCAAAAAATGCCCCGAATGCAACAACAAGGGTTGTAACAGATGCAACATAGCCGCGATGTCTAAATACCCTCAAATCAACGATTGGATTTTTTTCGGTTAATTCCCAAATGATGAACGCAAAGAAACCAACAATCGCAACCATTGCAAGATTTCTTATTTCTTCGCTTGCAAACCAATCTTTATCTTTGCCTTCATCAAGCATGATTTGTAATGCTGCAATCCAAAGAACCATTAAGCCCAAGCCAATAAAATCCACCGATTTCTTTTCTATTGGTGTTTCTTGGCTTCTTAATAGAGGATAAACAATAATTGAACAGGCTATTGCAATCGGTACGTTAATTAAGAATGCATATTCCCATTTATAATATTCACACAAAAACCCGCCTAAAATTGGCCCTGCGACAGGCGCAACCAATGTTGTCATCGCCCAAAGCCCCATTGCCGCGCCTATTTTTTCTTTTGGGAATATTCGCATCAATAAAGTTTGTGCAAGTGGCATCATCGGCCCGCCACTTAAGCCTTGTAAGATACGACCTAATAATAGTGCAGGAAAAGTTGTTGAAATACCGCAAATTAATGATGTTAATCCAAACATTAGCATTGCAGTCGTGAAAACGCGAACCGAACCAAATCTTTGCGAAAGCCATCCAGTAAGCGGAACTGAAACCGCTTCGGCAACTGCATATGAAGTAATAATCCATGTGCCTTGTGATGTACTAATTCCAAGGCTGCCGGCGATTGTTGGCACGGCAACATTGGTAATGGTCATATCAAGAACCGCAACAAAATTACCAAGTGCAAGCATTATTGCGGCAAGCCACAAGCTGCTACCTGAAAGTTTCACTGGCTCAGGTATTGATGCTTCTTTTTCCATATTAAAGCCTATTTGCCTTTTGTGGCGTTTGAATTATTTTTGTCAGACCAGGTATCTATTTTAACCTTCATAGAAAGCCCAACTTTAAGTGGGTTCTTGGTTAAATCTTTGGCATCAATATTGATGCGAACTGGAAGTCTTTGAACAACTTTAATCCAATTACCACTTGCATTTTGTGCAGGTATTAAAGAGAAAGCCGAACCAGTGCCGCCTGAAAAACCTACGACAGTGCCATGATAAACCACTTTTTCGCCATATAGATCAGATGTTACTTCAACTTTTTGACCAAGTCTTACATCGCGTAATTGAACTTCTTTGAAATTAGCATCAATATGGATTTGATCCACAGGAACAATTTCCATCAAAGAAGCACCAGCTTGCACTTTTTGACCAATTTGAACCTGCCTGCGTGCTATTACACCAGATATTGGGGCATATATATTTGTATCGTCCTGATTATTTCTTGCTTGTTGAAGGCGGGTTTTTGCCAATAAAACTTCTGGATTGTCGCTAATTGTGCTATTGGCAAAGCTTGCTGCATTTGAATTTCGCGTTCCAATTGCCGCTAATTTATTTGCTTTTGCTTGCTCAAGTGATGCTTTTGCAAGTGCCAAATTATAAATTGATGCATCATATGCGTGTTTTGCATTGGTAAGCTCATCACCTGATACAGCGCCTGCACCAATTAGGTTTTGTCTGCGTTGCAAATCAACTTTGGTTTTTTGTAAGTCAATATTTGCTGCAACTATTCTTTCTGATGCTGCTTTAATATCGGCATCGCGGGCATCAATTTGTGCCGAGAATTGCTTATCACTTGCCATTTGGCCAGTGACTTTACGCATTGCCATTTGCAATTGCGCCTCGGCCTCTTGGATTGCAAGTTTTTGGTCGCTATCGCCAAGTTTGGCGATTAAATCACCTTGATGAACATATTGGGTATCAATAACGTTCAATTCAGTAATTGTACCTGAAATTTTTGGTGTTATTTGTGCTAATTCTGCTGCAGCATATGCATTATCAGTTTTAACATAGCGCGATGCATTTGTTTCCAGATAATTATATAAAAAATATCCGCCCACAGCGACAACTGCCAATACACTAAACCCAATTATTCGGGTTCTAGTGGCATTTTTTGCCGCAGGGGCAGGGGGAGGAGCGGGAGGATTAGTATTATCAATTTCTTGTTGTTCAGTCTGTGACATGATTATTCTCTATTGCTTATTCTTTAAAAACATATCCACCACCCAATGATTTTATTAGGGCGATTTCAACAATTAATCTTTGATCTTGAAGATTTGCTTCGATGTTTTGGGCGTTTAAAAATACCGCTTGGGCGTTTAAAACATCAATATAATTTCCAACACCGCCTTTATATCTAAGGCGAATGTTTTCAAGCGCAGCGCGTGTTTCGCTGGTTTGCAAATGTGCAGCGTCAATTTGTGATTTTAGCTCAATAAAACTTATTGATGCTTGGTCAATTTCATTAAATGCATCAATCAATGACTTATTATAATTTGCGATTGCAAGATTATATTCAGCGTTTGAGTTACCAAGATTCGCATCAAGTGTTTTTTGCGCAAACAAAGGCAATGAAACCGCAGGGCCAAATTGACCGATCAAAGAACCAGTATCAAGTAAATTAGCAATCCCAAGCGAGCTTAGACCAATATTTCCAGAAAGGCTTACATTTGGATAATATTTTGTAATTGCGACATCAACTTTTTTTGCCGCAAATATTGCGCGCATTTTTGCGGCAATAATATCAGGCCTGTGACCTAAAATATCAGCGCGTAAATCAGATGGAATTTGTGCCTCAAAAATTGGGTAAATTTTTGGTTGGTGAATGCTTAATGCTACTTGTGGGCCATCGCCAATTAATGCGGCAATCGCACTTTTTTCAAGTTTGATTCTTTCATCATTAGTTTCAATTTGCAATTTTATTGCATCAACTTGTGCCTGCGCCTGATTAGTCCTAGCTTTTATTTCAAGGCCATTTTTAAAGCGCAAGTTAACAAGTTTTGCTGTTTCTTTTGCATTATCCAACAAAAGTTCAAGGTTTTGCTTTTGCGTATATAGATTTTGTAATCTGGCATATTCATTTGCAATAGCAGATGAAAGATTGATTCTAACAAAAGCCTCGTCGGCACGCGCAGAATCGATTTGCGCACCAGCAGCTTGAAGTTCGGCGCGTCTTTGCCCCCAAATATCAAGGTCTTTACTTGCGGATAAAGTTACTTGCCCAAAATCTTTTACACCTTTTGGGGCAAATGCCTTTGGGAAAAGCCCATTATAGGTTTGCTTTTGCAAATAAGCAGTCGCATCAGCATTTGCATGTAAGCCGTATGTTGCGTCAACACCTTCGGAATAGATAATTGCCTGTTCTATGCGGGTTTTGGCAATATCAATGCTTGGTGAATTATTAAATGCAAGCTCAATTAAATTATTTAATTGCGCATCATTATATTTTACCCACCATTTCTCCTTAGGCCATTCGGCGGCATTTTGGGAAATGTTTGCACTTAAATCAATTGTGCTTGTTGCAATCGGTGCGATTGAGCTTTTTGGGTTTGGTATTTGGGCGCATGCAGATAAAGCAAATGCGAAAAGCCCCAAAATACTTACGCGCTCTAATAAATTATAGCGGATTTTGCTTTTTGCTGTTTCTTTTGTGTAATATGGGGAGGAGGCCATTTTATACTCATCATTATAGGATGGGGATTTTGTTTCCCAATTAGTCGCGTCGTCATTATTAATAATGAAACCCGTTCTAACCATTTTTTAAAGCATCCTGATTTATTGTGTGTGTTTATATAATTTTAAACTGAACCGTTCAGTACATTTATATATTCAATTAGCATTGACTTTGTCAATAGAAAACTGTAACGTTCAGTTCAGTTTTAACAGGAAAGATATCAAGTTGCGCACAAAAAGCGAAGAAAGACGGCAAAAAATTCTAGATGTGGCGGCAAAAATTTTTGCCAAACACGGATTTGAAAATGCCTCTATGACTGATATTTCCGCAAAAGTTGGCGGCTCTAAAGCAACTATTTATAGTTATTTTAAATCTAAAGAAGAAATATTCTCTTGCGCTGTTCAAAAATTCGCTGATGAAAAACGCAAAGCATTATTAGAAATTTTAAACGATGATGGTTTGGGCATCGATAAAGCATTGTTTCGATACGGCGTTAAATTAACCGAATTTCTTACACAGCCACAAATTATTGCCGCAAGGCGTATGATTGTTGCGCCTAATACATCAAAGGAAATTGCAAATTTCTTTTATGAAAAAGGGCAAAAATGCACTTATGAAAGTTTAAGTGAGTATTTTCAAACGCAAATTGATAATAATATTATTGTAAATTGCGATGCTATTTTGGTGGCGCGTCAATTTCTTGCCCTAATTGTTCACCCATTAAGTGAGCCTTTATTATTCCAAACTTGCACAAAAATAGCAAAAGAAGAGCGCGATCAAGTTGTTCAAAGTGCCGTTGATATAATTTTAAAATTTTATGGAACGCCAAAGGCAAAGGGCGAATAATATAATAGCATATTAATCATCTATTTTATCAAAATGGAATCATCTCATAAATAATTTATAAGATTTGGTGGTGCTGTTTTGGAAAGTTTTGATAGTGACGAAGCGCTTGCATTATATATTGCACGAAATGCGGGGCAAATATTATGCAATTTACGCAATAATTCGGAATTAAGTGGAAAAGAATTGGGTAATTTCGCAGATAAAGCGGCAAATGACTTTATTGTTGAAACAATTAAAAAGCATAGACCGAATGATGCGATTCTATCTGAAGAAGAGTGTGACGATAAAAAAAGGCTTTCTAAATCACGCGTTTGGATAATTGACCCGCTCGACGGAACATATGAATATTGTGAAAATCGAAATGATTGGGCTGTTCATATTGCCCTTGCTATTAATAATAAGCCAGAATTAGGGATTGTGGCGATTCCATCATCTGAAAAAATCTACTCATCAAATAGTTTGATAAGTCGTGAAGAATCAAAAGCGCCAATTAAAATCGCAATTAGTCGAAGCAGGACGCCTCAAATCGCATATGAATTAGGGCGATTCTTAAATGCAGAATTGATTCCAATGGGATCAGCTGGCGTTAAAGCAATGGCAGTAGTTGAAGGTAATGTTGACATTTATTTTCATATTGGTGAGCAAAAGGAATGGGATAATTGTGCGCCCGTAGCAATTGCTTTGGCAAATGGCCTTCATGTATCGCGTCTTAATGGCAATGAAATTACCTATAATAATGAGGATGTTGTTGTTAATGACTTGCTTATCTGCCGCAAAGAGTTTGCAAGCGATATATTGGCATGGTGCAATGAAAGGAAATAAAGCAAATTAAAGCCAGAAATCAATCTAATGGAATGTTGCTTTTAAAAATATAAATAAAACAATAGCTTAAATATCTTTGTGACATTTTTTTGAATTAAGTGCAGAAGTTTTGTTGACTCATTCATGGTGCATATGTAGATACGCCAAACCCGAGCGGACGAGACATTCAATCGAACTTAAATAAACTAAAATTTACTTAAGTGACAATGTTTTAAAGTTTGGAATTTTGTTTTTAATAATAGTGATTTAAGTCATAAAAATTAAATGCAAAATTAACTGCAATACGCAGTTGACATGGTTGCTTCTAGTTCGTATAGAGGCCGCCCTTAAGCAAAGAGTTTGAAGCACACTGACGGGGCGTTCGCCGTCTCGCCAAAAAGTTTTGCGCTTTGCTTATTTGTTTTGCGTATAATTACGTGGAACGTGCTGTTTGAAAAGTGAATAAAGGAAAGGGAGACGCAGGCGGAGGCGTATTGAAAAATACGACGCTGACAATTGCGTTTTTCTGGATATTTTATACCGAATTTGGTAGCTGCGAGGCTATTGAATTC